>NZ_CP120676.1:0-278734 GCF_045011005.1 Nitratireductor sp. L15S-10 | reverse complement strand
GCCGAATTGCGAGCGCAGGAAACCCACGATCTGCGTCTGCGGCCCATCATTGGGCTCGTAACGGGTGACTAGGTAGCGGAGAAAATCGAAATTGAGCGACCCGCCGGCCTCACGTACGACCGACAGCAGATCCGCCGTCATGTAAAGAAACTGGCTCATCGAGGCGACGTCGAGCATCTGCGGATGCACGGTGACGATCACCGATGTGGAGGCACACAGTGCCGACAATGTAAGGAAGCCGAGCTGCGGCGGACAGTCGATCACCACCACATCGTAATCATCGGCGACCGAGGCGAGGGCGGACTGGATACGCGCGAAGAAGAAATCATCCGCGCCGCCGCCCGCCTGCCGCTCGGCCAAGATGCGCGGGGTGGTGTGCTCGAATTCGTGCAGCTCCAGATTACCGGGCACGAGATCGAGCCCGTCGAAATAGGTCTTGCGAATGATCTGCGAAAGCGGTCGGCGCTCCTCGTCATACCGGATCGCACCATAGAGCGTGTCATTGCCCGAAAGATCAATCTCGGGCTGGTAGCCAAAGAGGGCGGAGAGCGATGCCTGCGGATCGAGATCGACGGCAAGCACACGATAGCCCGACAGCGCGAGATGCTGTGCCATGTGAGCGCTGGTCGTGGTCTTGCCCGAACCGCCCTTGAAATTGGTCACGGAAATGACCTGCAGATGCTCCCGCTCGGGATCGCGCCATTTCACATAGGAACGCGCCTTGGCGAGATTGCCCTTGGCGCGAGCCTGCGCCGCCAGATGATGGCGCAGTGCATTGATGTCGGCGAGCGAGTAATAGCGCCTTCCGCCCGCGCCGGTTTCCGGCTGCGGCCCCTCTCCGGCAATGGAGAGCTGACGCAGATAGCCATCGGACACACCGATCAGCTTTGCCGCCTCTCCACTGGAGAATGTGCGAAGCGTCTTCTGCGCCGCCGGCGGAAAGAGCCGATCGCGCATGACACGCAACTGCTCGGAGAGGCGGGCGGCATCAGCCGCGATGGCCTCGTCGGCCGCGAGCGCATTGTGCCCGTCTGTGCCTCCCATCGCTGCCTCCGCCACCTTGTCCAACTCCCGCACTCCTTCATGGTCGCTGGCGATATCCATGCCGCGCTGCTCCTCGTCATCCATTCAGTTCTGCCGCCGTTGACAGCTGTCAACGCGGGGCATTTTCACTGGCGACCGCAGCACGTTATGCTCACCCTGATCCCCGACGCCGGAAGCCCGACACGGGAATTCATTGCGCAACGTAACCCGATTCGCAGCCTCTGGGCGAGTGGCCTACGGCTGGCAGCCAAGATACGCTGAAAAAGCAAACGCACCGCGACTTTGTCTGAAACCGGAAACAACCGCAATTAACAGAACAGAATCGCGGTTACGCCGATTTCAGGCAATCGCCTTCAATACCGTTACTAATGCCATGAGAAGCTGCAGCGGCGTCAAGAAGTTTTTGGTTAACAAAGGGTTAACAGGGGCCGCATCATCACTGCCCCGCAGGAGGTGCGCGCCAAATATCATCGCACTTACCGTCACTTACAGGCCGTGCCGAGACAACACGGCCGACTGGAACGGAAATCTTTCGCCAGGGAAATCTCCGCGTGAAGCACAGGGCTGCTCTTCAACAATGACCGGCCGAGAGGAGTTTGCCAGTTCCAGGGAGAATCGCACTGCCGCCAACAGTCCGCTTCTTCAACGTCACGCCGGGAAGGCCGCCTTCGTCTTTCCGGGCCGCACCCGCCCATATCGAGCCGGTTTCTCCGGTTGAAGGGCGGGAGGGGAGGGGAGGTAGCATCTCGGAGGCCTAAAACCTGTTGATCGCCCCGGCTGCTTCGCCGGCGAGCGGGGCAAAGCGGCGGCAGAAGCTTTCTGCATCCCACTCACTCAGCGAGCCGGCAATATGAATGGCGCCGAGCGGCGTGCCATCCGGCGCCACGAGGGCTGTTGCAATCGCGATCTCGCCCTGGAGGATTTCCTCCAGGGCCAGCGCATAGCCGTTCTCGCGCGCTTCCTGAACCTTTGCCCTGATCGCGGCAGGTTCTGTGATCGTCCTGGGCGTGATTTCTCGGCGCACCGAGTGTTCGATGATGTGATCCACTTCCGCGTCGCTCATATGCGCCATGACAGCACGGCCGCCCGACGTGCAATAGATTGGCACGCTCTGCCCGACGAGCGTTGCGAAGAAGGTTTCGCGCTTGCTTTGAAGACGCGCGGCATAGACAAGCCTGAGCCCGTCACGCAGGCTGAGGTCCACACGCTCGCGCACATTCCGGCGCAGTTCCATCAACACCGGCGAAGCGCGCACGACCAGGGGGTTCATCCGCAGATAGTCGCGCGTGTGATCGAGAATGCGAATGCCGGGCACATAGCCCCTGTCATCCGCGTCGCGGTCTATATAGCCAAGCTGGCGCAGCGTGTGGACAACGCGCTGGGCGGCGCTCTTTCCCATGCCGCCAGCGGCGGCAATCTCGTTGAGGCTCAGCGGCTTGCCGGCCTCGTGAAACGTGGAAAGCACCTGCATGGCGCGGGCAATGGCCTGCACGAAGAGAGGGTCGCTCTCATCGATGCTGGTGCTCGGCAGCACCCCGTATTCCGCCTTCTGGATATAGCGCACGCCCGGCCTCCGGATTCGCCAAAATTCGTTTGACTCACGAACCGCTGCACATCTATCGTAACAACGATACGAGTGTATCGTAGAGCGATACACTATTTCCCACCCTATCACGCATTTTCCGGGCGTCGACCCGAAAATGCAGTCGTTGAGAAGCGGGGCGTGAGAATGCGGCGTTCTATCTGGACGGGCGGTACGACCAAGGCGGAAGCGGCATGAGCAAAAGGGTCGCGCTCGCCGGTTTCCTGCACGAGACCAACACGTTCGCGCCCTCACGCGCCACTTACGCAAGTTTCGAACAGGGGGGAGGGTATCTTCCCATCTCGCGGGGCGACGAGATCCTGAAGCGCTGCCCGGGTGTCAATCTGGGCGTTTCGGGCGCTGTGGCCCATGGGCAGAAGGCGGGCTGGGAGATGGTGCCCATTCTGTGGACAGGTGCCATCCCTTCGGCGCATGTCACGCGCGATGCCTATGAGCGGATCGCTGGCGAGATTGTCGAGGGCATTGCCGAAGCCGGGACGCTCGACGGGGTGTGTCTCGACCTGCACGGCGCCATGGTGGCCGAACATCTGGATGATGGGGAAGGGGAACTGATCGCCCGGATACGCGCGGTTGTGGGGCCGGATGTCCCGATCTCCGTCAGCCTAGACCTTCATGGCAACACAAGTCAGCGCATGGTCGACGAGGCCGACCTTCTCGTCGCCTTCCGCACCTATCCACATGTGGACATGGCCGAGACCGGACGCCGCGCTGCCGAAGGGCTGGACCGGCTGATGGCGCGCGGCAGACCGTTTGCACATGCTTTCCGGAAGCTGCCCTATCTGACCTCCATTCCATGGCAATGCACATTCATCGAGCCGGCAAAGAGCCTTTATGAGGAAGTGGCCGCCCTCGAGACGGGTGCAGTTACCAGCGTTTCTTACTGGATGGGTTTTCCTGCAGCCGACATTCCAGACTGCGGCCAGACCGTCATTGCCTATGCCGAGACGCAGAGCGAAGCGGACCGGGCGGTCGACCAGCTTTATCAAAGCATACTGGATGCCGAGGCGGCCTTTGCCGGCCGCGCCTTCGACCCCGATGAAGGGGTGCGCGAGGCGATGCGCATTGCGCAGACGGCGACGCGCCCGGTGGTGATCGCCGACACGCAGGACAATCCCGGGGCCGGCGGCGATTCCAACACGACGGGCATGCTGCGTGCACTTTTGCGAAACGGCGCGGAACGCGCCGCGATCGGCATAATCGTCGATCCACAGGCCGCACGCGCCGCCCATGCGGCGGGGGAGGGGGCCGAGATCACGATCCCGCTCGGCGGGCAGTCCGGCATTCCCGGCGACGAGCCTTTCACAGGCACGTTCCGTGTAGAGAAACTTTCCAATGGCGACCTGCATGCGACCGGACCCTATTATGGCGGCACGCATATGAATGTGGGACCATCCGCCTGCCTTGCGATCGACGGCGTGAAGATCGTCGTCGCCACGCACAAGGCCCAGATGGCGGATCTTGCCATGTATCGTTTCGTCGGCATCGAGCCGACGGAAATGGCCATTCTGGTCAACAAGAGCTCGGTGCATTTTCGCGCCGATTTCGATCCCATCGCCGAGACGGTTCTGGTGTGTACGGCACCGGGGCCGATGCCGCTCGACCCGGCGGACCTGCCGTGGACGAAGCTTGCCGAGGGAATGCGCCTGTCGCCCAACGGGCCGGTTTTCCGCCGGACGAAAAGCGAAGCGCTGGCGATGGGAGGATAGCGGGAGAAAGATCAGGCGCGGCAGGAGAACCGCGTTCAAGACGTCACGACGAACACACCATCATTCTCAACAAAAGAGGGAACATCATGTCGCGTCTTCAGGATAGACTTCAGCACTTAAGAAACCACGCCCGTGGCGTGTCGCTCGGCCTTGCCGCCGGTGCCGCGCTCATGGCCGGACTTAGCGCAGCCACGCCGGCGCTCGCCCAGGACAAGACGATCACCGCCGTCATGCATTCGGGCCTGCGCGTGCTCGATCCGATCATCACCACCGCCCACATCACCCGCAATCATGGCTATATGGTCTATGACGTGCTGGTGGCGGTGGACGAAAACTTTGCGCCGCAGCCGCAGATGGCCGACTGGACCATTTCCGACGACAATCTCACCTACACGTTCACCCTGCGCGACGGGCTGAAATTCCACGACGGTGCGCCGGTGACGGCAGCCGATGCCGTGGCCTCGCTCCAGCGCTGGGGCAAGCGGGACTCGGGCGGTCAGCTGATTTTTGACGTGACCGAGAGCCTTGAGGCAATCGACGACAAGACCCTCGTCTGGAAGCTGAAAAGCCCGTTCCCGGCACTGCTCGACACGGTGGGCAAGCAGTCGGCCGTGCCACCCTTCATCATGCCCGAACGCGTGGCGAGCGGGTCCGCCGACGAGGCGATCACCGATTACACCGGCTCCGGTCCCTTCGTGTTCGTGGCGGATGAGTATCAGCCCGGCGTTTCCGTCACCTATCGCAAGTTCGAGGATTACGTTCCGCGCGAAGGCGAGGCGAGCTGGATGGCCGGCGGCAAGAACGTCAAGGTCGATGAGGTGAAGTGGGTCACCATGCCCGACGCCCAGACCGCGATCAACGCGCTGCTTTCGGGTGAGATCGACTATATCGAGCAGGTTCAGATCGACCTCCTGCCGCTGCTCGAGACCAGCGAGGACGTGACCGTCGAGACCCGCGACGACCTGGGCTACCAGACCATCGGGCGCATGAACTTCAAGCACCCGCCCTTCGACAATCCAAAAATCCGCCAGGCGGCACAGATGGCACTCAGCCAGGAAGCCGTGCTCGCCACGCTGATCGGCAATCCGGACTACTATAAGGTGTGCGGCGCGATCTTCGGCTGCGGCACGCCGCTGGGCGACGAGACCGGCTCCGACACGCTCACCTCGGGCGGCGACATCGCGGGCGCGAAAAAGCTGCTTGAAGAGGCCGGTTATGACAACACGCCGATTGTCCTGATGCAGCCGACCGACGTGGTGAGCCTGACGGCACAGCCCGTGGTGGCCGCGCAGGCCATGCGCGAGGCCGGCTTCAATGTCGACATGCAGGCGATGGACTGGCAGACGCTCGTCACCCGCCGCGCCAGCCAGTCGAAACCTTCCGAAGGCGGCTGGAACATCTTCTTCACCAACTGGATGGTGCCGGAAATCAATTCGCCACTCATCAGCCCGATGCTTAACGGTCGCGGCGATGCCGCATGGTTCGGCTGGCCGGAAGACGAGAAGATCGAGGAACTGCGCGCCGCCTTCATCGCCGCCGACACGCCGGAAAAGCAGAAGGAAGTCGCTGTCGAGATCCAGAAGCACACGCTGGAGAACGTCCTCTACGTGCCGCTTGGCCAGTACATCATGCCACAGGCGCGCAGCAACAAACTGACCGGCATGATCCCGTCGCCGGTTCCGGTGTTCTGGAACATCGAGAAGGCGGAGTGATCGCCTGAGAGCCCGCCCCGCCTGGTTGCCGGGCGGGGTCACCTCCGGGGCATTCGGGCTCTTGCCCGGCGCGATTCCCTCGATCTCCCTGATGGGGATCGCGCGCCCCGTTTTTTAGATTCAAAGCGCGTGTCAAAGGACATCACGTTTCGATGTTAGGCTACATCACCAGGCGCATCCTGGCCGTCATCCCGGTCATGACCATTGTCGCCATCTTCGTTTTCCTCCTGCTGCGGCTCACCCCGGGCGACCCGGCGGCGATCATCGCCGGCGACATGGCCACACCTGCCCAGCTTGAGCGCATCCGCACGTCGCTCGGTCTCGCCGATCCGTTGCACGAACAGTTCATTACATGGGTCGGGCTGCTTCTGCAGGGCGAGCTTGGAACCTCGCTCATTTCCAGCACGCCCGTCACCCAGATGATCGGGCAGCGCATCTGGCCGACGGTCAACATCGCCGTTCTGACGATCCTGCTTTCGGTGCTGATCGCCGTGCCTATGGGGGTGCTCGCCGCATGGCGGCACCGCACCTGGGTCGACTATGCGGTGATGACCTTCTCGGTTCTGGGCTTTTCCATCCCCGTCTTTGTCATCGGCTACATCTTCATCAAGATCTTCTCGATCGAGCTGCGCTGGTTTCCCGTTCAGGGCTATGTCGCGCCATCGGAGGATTTTGGAAAATTCCTCGCCCGCGCCATTCTTCCATGCCTGACGCTTGCCACCATCTATGTGGCGCTGATCGCCCGCATGACACGCGCCTCCATGCTTGAGGTGCTGGGCGAAGATTACATCCGCACCGCGCGCGCCAAAGGTGTGAAGGAAACGGTGGTCCTTTTCCGCCACGCGCTCTCCAACGCCGCCGTGCCGATCATGACGATCATCGGCACCGGTTTCGCGCTCCTGATCGGCGGCGTGGTGGTGACGGAAAGCGTGTTCAACATTCCCGGCATCGGTCGCCTCACCGTCGATGCCATTCTGGCCCGCGACTATCCCGTCATCCAGGGCATGATCCTTCTGACGAGCGGTCTCTATGTTCTGATCAACCTGCTCATCGATCTTTCCTACACATTCTTCGATCCGAGGATCCGCTACTGATGGCCGCTTCCCCGCAACCCGCATCCCGTATGCAATGGCTCTTCGGCGCCATTGCCCTGCCGCAAGGCTGGCGGCTCGGTGCCGGCCCGATCATCGCGGCCATCGTGCTTGCCGTGATTGTCTTTCTGTCGGCGCTCGCACCATTGATCGTCCCGCATGATCCCATGGCCATCGACGCCCTCCAGCGCCTTAAGGGACCAAGTGAAACCTATCCACTCGGCACCGACGCCTATGGCCGAGATGTGCTTTCGCGTGTCATCACCGGTGGCCGCGTCTCACTCTTCATCGGCATTTCCGCGGCGATCGTCAGTGTGATGATCGGTCTTCTGATCGGCCTTGTCTCCGGGTTTTTCCGGCTCGCCGATGCCATCATCATGCGCATCATGGACAGTCTGATGGCCATCCCCTCGATCCTGCTTGCCATTGCGCTGGTGGCGCTCAACGGGCCGAGCATCTGGTCGGTCATGGGCGCGATCACGATTCCCGAAATCCCGCGTGTCGTGCGGCTGGTGCGCTCGGTGGTGCTTTCGGCGCGCGAGGAGCCCTATGTGGAGGCCGCCATCGCGCTCGGGTCTTCGATGCCGAAAATCCTCTGGCAGCACTTGATGCCCAACACGCTCGCACCGCTCATCGTGCAGGGCACCTATATCTGTGCGTCTGCCATCCTCACCGAAGCGATCCTCTCCTTTCTGGGGGCCGGCGTTTCGACCGAGATTCCGACATGGGGCAATATCATGGCCGAGGGCCGTGTCTACTTTCAGCTCAAGCCATCGCTGATCTTCTGGCCCGGGTTGATGCTGTCGCTGTGCATCCTGTCGATCAATCTGCTGGGTGACACCGCACGCGACATGCTGGACCCGCGCCTGAAAAAGCGGGAGGGGTGACCATGAAATTCAAGACCCGCACTTTCGACGATGTGCCGAGCGTTCTGGAAATCGAAAACCTGACCGTGCGCCTGGCCGGAAACGAGAAGGCCGCACCCGTGCTCGACCGGGTGTCGCTCACGATCAGGCAGGGCGAAACGGTTTGCCTTGTCGGTGAATCCGGCTCGGGTAAATCCGTGACATCGCTCTCCGTCATGGGGCTTTTGCCGCGTGGCGCACTGGAGGCGACCGGCGGCCGGATCGGGCTTGAGGGCAAGAACCTGCTCGAACTCGGCCCGCAGGCCATGCGAGACATGCGCGCCCGGAAGATCTCCATGATCTTCCAGGAACCGATGACCGCGCTCAACCCGGTGATGCGCGTGGGCGAGCAGATCGAGGAAGTGCTCAACACGCACACCAAACTCTCCACCAAGGAGAAAAAGGCGCGCGTGCTCGACATCATGAACCAGGTGCATCTGCCCGATGTGGAGCGCATCTACCGCTCCTATCCGCACCAGCTTTCCGGCGGCCAGCGCCAGCGCATCATGATCGCCATGGCGCTGATCCTCGAACCGCAGCTTCTGATCGCCGACGAGCCGACGACCGCGCTCGACGTGACGACGCAACAGCAGATTTTGAGCCTGATCGCCGAATTGCAGGAGAAACATGGAACCGCCGTGCTCTTCATCACGCATGACATGGGCGTGGTGGCGGAGATTGCCGACACGGTGAATGTCATGAAGCTCGGCCGGATCGTCGAGCAGGCACCTGTCGAAGAACTCCTGCGCCGGCCGCGCGAAGAGTATACGCGCGAGCTTCTTCAGGCCGTGCCGAGCCTGACCCCGCGCGCCGCACGTGATACGCCAGGAGGCGCACCCGTGCTCTCGGTCAACGGCCTGCAAAAGATCTATGGCGCGCACGGCGTCTTCAAACGCACGGAGCCCACGAAAGCCGCAACCGATGTGAACTTCGCCATTCCGCGCGGGCGCACGCTCGGCATTGTCGGGGAGAGCGGCTCTGGCAAGTCCACAGTCGCGCGCTGCATCATGCGGCTGATCGACCCGACTGAAGGGGAAATCCGGGTGGCAGACCGGGAGATCGCCACGCTCACGCGCCGCGCGCTCAGGCCGCTGCGCCGCCACATCCAGATCGTGTTTCAGGACCCCTTCCGCTCGCTCAACCCGCGCTGGACGATCGGGCGAAGTCTTGTGGAAGGGCCGCTCAACATGGGGACGGACAAAAAGGCGGCACTTGCGCGGGCTCGCGAACTCCTGAAGCTGGTGGGCCTGCCCGACGATGCGGTGGACCGCTATCCGCACCAGTTTTCGGGCGGCCAGCGCCAGCGTGTCGCCATTGCCCGCGCCATCGCCATGGAGCCGGATGTGCTGGTGGCCGATGAAGCGGTTTCAGCGCTCGATGTCTCGGTCCAGGCGCAGGTGCTCGACCTGCTGGACGAGCTTCAGCAGAAACTCGGCATCGCCATTCTGTTCATCACCCATGATCTGCGCGTTGCAGCACAGATCTGCGACGAGGTCGTGGTGATGCAGCGTGGCCGCGTGGTCGAGCATGACAGTGCCGCAAATGTGCTCGCCGCACCAAAGCATGCCTATACCCGGGCGCTGATCGAAGCGGCGCCGGGGCGCCAGTGGGACTTCGCCAATTTTCGTGAGCTGGAAAGTGTGTGAGGCGTGTTTCGTGACCGATGCCGCAGCCGCTTCCCCGCCTTCGAACCGCTGCGTGCCCGCTTCCCCACCTCGCCCTTCTCCCCGCAGGCGGGTAGAAGGTGCCGGCAGGCGGATGAGGGGCATGCGCCTTGCCCGCCAATTACTGTTCAACACCGGAGACCATCATGCCCGTACTACCCAAAATCGCCGATTACGCGGATGAACTCACTGAAATTCGCCGCGACTTTCATCAGCACCCCGAAATCGGTTTCGAGGAAGTGCGCACCTCCGGCATTGTCGCCGCGCTTCTGAAAAAATGGGGCGTGGACGAGGTTCATACCGGGCTCGGCAAGACCGGGGTGATCGGCGTGATCAAGGGCAGGAAGGAAGGCAGCCGCTCGGTTGGCGTGCGGGCCGACATGGACGCGCTTCCCATGGACGAGATGACCAATCTGCCCTACGCCTCGAAGAACCCCGGCGCGTTTCATGGCTGCGGGCATGACAGCCACACGACCATGCTCCTGGGCGCGGCGCGCTATCTGGCCGAGACCCGGGACTTTGCAGGCCGCGCCATCATGATCTTCCAGCCGGCGGAAGAGGGGCTGGGCGGCGCGCGCGCCATGCTGGCCGAAGGGCTGTTCGACAAGTTTCCGTGTGACGAAGTCTATGGCATGCACAACAACCCGCTTGCGGAGCCGAACAAGTTCGGTGTCAAGCCGGGCCCCGCCATGGCAGGGGCGACCTTCTTCGACATCACCATCAATGGCGTCGGCAGCCACGGCGCGATGCCGCATCACGCGCGGGACCCGATCGTGATTGCCACGGCGCTGGTGCAGAACCTGCAATCGATCGTCAGCCGCAATGTGCAGCCGACACAGCCGGCGGTGCTTTCGGTGACGCAGATCCATTCCGGCTCGGCCTATAATGTGGTGCCAGACAAGGCGGTGATCTCCGGCACGATCCGCTACTTCTCCGACGAGGTGCGCGACCTGATTCACGACCGGGTGGCAAAGCTCTGCGCCGGCTTTGCGGCGAGCTATGAGGTGGAGATCGTGCCGGATCTGCGGCCCGTCTTCGACGTTCTCATGAACGATGCCGACCTTTCGGAGGCCTATCGCGAGGCGGCGGCGGAGATCGTCGGCGAGGAAAACGCGACCATTACAAAAGAACTGGTCACCGGCAGCGAGGATTTCGCCGACATGCTCAAGGCCGTGCCCGGCGCCTATTGCACGCTTGGGCACAAGGGCTCGATCCCGGTGCACAATCCCGGCTTCATTCTCGACGACGACATGCTGCCCGTGGGCGCGAGCATCATGGCGCGGATCGTCGAAAAACGCCTTCCGCTCTGAGCCAGACAGGACACACATCATGAACATCAAGGACCTGCCGTTCGATACGGACACCATGCTGGCCGGGCTCAAGCCCTGGATCCTCTGCGAAAGCCCCACATTCGACGCGGCCGCCGTGGACCGCATGATGGATCTTGCGGCCTATGAACTCGCCGCAATCGGCGCGGAGATCGAGCGCATTCCGGGACGAATGGGCTTTGGCGGCTCCGTGCGGGCGCGCTTTCCGCACAAGGATTTCGGCAAGCCGGGCATTCTCATCTCCGGCCATCTCGACACGGTGCATCCTATCGGCACGCTGGAGAAGAATCCGTGGCGCATCGAGGACGGACGCTGCTACGGCCCCGGCATTCAGGACATGAAGGGCGGCAATTATGTGAGCCTCGAGGCGATCCGGCAGCTGATCCGCGCCGACATCGAGACGCCGCTGCCGATCACCGTTCTGTTCACGCCCGACGAGGAGGTGGGAACGCCCTCGACGCGCGAGCTGATCGAGATGGAGGCGCGCAAGAACAAGGTGGTGCTTGTGCCCGAACCCGCGCGCCCCGACGGCGGCGCGGTGACGGGCCGCTATGCCATCGCGCGCTTCAACGTGAAGACGGCGGGCCGGCCAAGCCATGCCGGCTGGGCGCTCAAGGATGGCCGATCCGCCATCGCCGCCATGGCGCGCAAAGTGCTGGAGATCGAAAGCATGACCGGCGAGGACTGCACCTTCTCGGTGGGGGTGATCCATGCCGGGCAATGGGTGAACTGCGTGTCGTCCACCTGCGATGCGGAGGTGCTTTCCATGGCCAAGCGCCAGGCCGATCTCGACCATGGCGTGGAGCGCATGCTGGCGCTTTCGGGCGAGGAAAACGACGTGGTGATCGAGGTGACGCGCGGCGTGACGCGGCCGGTCTGGGAGCCAGATGCGGGCACGATGGCGGTTTATGAACTGGCGCGCGGCATTGCCGGCGAAATCGGCTTCGAGCTGACCCATGCCAGCGCCGGCGGCGGCTCGGATGGCAATTTCACCGGCGCGCTTGGCATTCCCACGCTCGATTCCATCGGCGTGCGCGGGGCGGGACTGCACACGCTTGGCGAATATATCGAGACGGACAGCCTGGTGGAGCGCGCGCAGCTCATGGCGGGGCTTCTGACGCGGCTGACATAAAACCCTTTCCGCGCAGCAACGCCGCAGCCGCTTCGCCGGCGCTACGGATATAGGCCGTGTCGTGATGCACGAGCATGGTGGAAAAGGCGCCGTCGAGCAGAAGAAGGACATGGCGCGCGAGCTGCGGCGCGTGGTCGGGGTGTTCGGCGGCGATCACCCCGGCAAGCCAGACCTCAAGCCGCTTCTTGTGGGCCGAGGCCTGCTTCACCGCCGGGTGACCCGGTGTCTCGACCAGCTCGGCCGCCGTGCGCAGAAATCCGCAGCCCTTCCAGCGGCGGCTTGCTGCACCCTTGGCGATGTTTTCGAAGATGGCGCGAATGCGCTCGGGAAGCGGTCCCTCCGCTTGCGCAAACCATCTGGCGAAGAGGTCAAGATTGGGCTGGTCGCGAGAGGCGAGACAGGCGGTGACCAGATCGTCCTTGCTGCGGAAATGATAATAGAGCGTCTTCTTGGTGAGGCCCGCCTTCTCGGCCACCGTATCCATGCTGACGGCGCGAACGCCCTTGCCATAAAACAGGCGGCTGGCTGTCCTGACGATCTTTTCCCGGGTTTGTGCGGCATCTCTCGGCATGGCAATCTATACTCACTAGTGAGTTTATTGAATTCGAATCTGATGTTAGCCCCGATGCATGTTTCTGCAAAGGCATCGGAGGATGACATGTCGACCAGCACAGTGCTTTTTGAGAAGCGCAGCCAGATCGCGCTGCTGACGCTCAACCGGCCACAAAAGCTCAACGCCCTTAATTACGCGACCAATGACAGGCTGATGGAGCTGCTCGACCTGATCGAGCAGGACGAGACCATCAAGGCGGTGATCCTTACAGGCGCCGGCGACCGCGCCTTTTCAGCCGGGGGCGACATCCATGAATTTACGCGAAGCATCAAGGACGGCGTGGATGTGGCGGTGCGCGATTTCGTGCGGCGCGGGCAGGCGATGACGTCGCGCATGGAGGCGTTTCCGAAGCCCATCATCGCGGCGGTGAACGGGCTTGCCTTCGGCGGCGGCTGCGAGATCACCGAGGCCGTGCATCTGGCAATCGCGAGCGAGCGGGCACTCTTTGCCAAGCCGGAGATCAACATCGGCATTCCGCCTACCTTCGGCGGCACGCAGCGCCTGCCAAGACTGGCCGGACGCAAGCGGGCACTCGAATATCTGCTGACGGGCGATCCTTTCAGCCCGGAGCGCGCATGCGAGATGGGCATCGTCAACCGGGTTGTGCCGCATGGAAAACTTCTCGATGCCGCCTTCGAACTCGCCGGACGCATCACGCGTCATTCCCCGCTGGCGAGCGCGCGAATTCTCCATGCGGTGACGCGCGGGCTCAACACCACCATCGCGGAGGGCCTGCAGATCGAGAGTGAACAGTTTGCCAGAATGGCAGCCACCCGCGACGTGCATGAGGGGCTCGGTGCGTGGATCGAGCGGCGGACGCCGCGCTATGAGGGGCGGTGACCCTGAGGGTCAGGTGGCGCGGGAGGTCTCGGTGATGATCCATTGCCGGAAACGCGCCATTGCGCTGGTCTGAGGCCGGTCCGAGTGCCAGGTGAGGTAATAACGTCCGGCAGAGACCGTGGTGCCAAAGGGCTGGGTCAACCGTCCCTCGGCGATCTGGCGGGCAAACATGGCAACCGGCAGAAGCGCGACACCCGCGCCTTCAGCGGCAAGCTGTGCCAAGGCGATGGACGAGTCCAGCACCGGGCCGGTGACAGGCGGGCAGGGCGCACCGGCCGCCTCGAACCAGCCCGGCCATTCGGCACTGCGATAACTTCTTAAGAGAACCATCTGGGCCAGATCGGCAGGTTCCGATAGACGCAGCGCGAGGGACGGTGCGCAGAGCGGCGCCATGGGTGCAGTCACAAGCGGGACCGCATCGTTTCCGGTCCAGCTTCCATTGCCAAAGCGGATCGCCATGTCGAGCCCTTCACGCAGAATGTCGACGCGGTTGTTGTTTGTAGAGATGCGCAGGTCGACCTCCGGATGGGCGTTCTCGAAGGCGGCAAGCCTGGGCAACAGCCAGCCGAGCGCGAAGGTGGTGTTCACGCCGATCTTCAGGAGCTCCACATCGCGCCGCCCCGTGATGCGGGACAGCGTGCGGGCAAAGCCGTCGAGCCCGTGTTCCAGCACGGGATAGAGGAGGCGCCCCTCATCGGTCGGCACTAGCCCGCCGGACGCCCGCAGGAACAGGGCGACACCGAGCCTATCCTCCAGCCGGGCGATCTGGTGGCTGACAGCGGCCTGCGTGACCCGCAGCTCCTCCGCCGCCCTGGTGAAACTGCCCTGCCGCATGGCGACCTCGAACACGCGCAGCGCATTGAGCGGAATATCGGCTCTGTCCATTGACATTACTTTATCTAATGATGCCCCTGATCATTTGTCGTTTGCGGCGCGAACGCAAGCCGAAATATAGGATTGTCATGACATTGACTGATGTCATGCAAGGGCATTGCGGGGCATCTCCGCCGGCTGACAGGCAAACGCCAGCCGGCATGAACAAGGAACAAGACATGCGTAAACTGACATCTGTTCTGTCGCGCTTCGCGGCAGGGCTCGCGCTCGGCCTGTCGCTTTTGGGCTCCGCCAGCGCAGACGAGAGCCACGCCAAGCTCTCCCAGACAGTCGAGCGAATTGAATCCGCGCTCGGCGCACGAGTGGGCATCATGATCCGCGACACCGGTTCGGACTGGAGCTGGAGCCACCGCGCGGAGGAGCGCTTTCTGATGAACAGCACGGTGAAGGCGCTGATTTGCGGCGGCGTGCTTGCGAAGGCTGATGCCGGGGCGCTCGCTCTCGAAGACGCCCTGCCCATTCGCCAGTTCGATATCGTTTCCTATTCGCCGGTGACGCAGAAACACGTGGGCAAGACCATGTCGATCGCAGATCTCTGCCTTGCCACACTGGACATAAGCGACAATGCGGCAGCGAACCTTCTGATCGGGCGGCTTGGCGGAACGGCGGCGGTCACCGCCTTCCTGCGCAGCATCGGCGATCCCGTCAGCCGTCTTGACCGGCTGGAGCCGAAGCTCAACGCCTTTGCGCCCGGTGACCCGCGCGACACGACAACGCCCGCAGCCATGACCGAAACCTGGCATGCCCTGCTCCTGGGCGATGTGCTGAAACCCGCCTCGCGCACGCAACTCATCGAATGGATGAGCCATGGCGGCGTGACTGACGCCCTGATGCGCGCCTCCCTGCCGAAAGACTGGGCGATCTCCGACAAGTCCGGCGCGGGAAGCCACACGCGCAACCTCGTTGCCATGGTGACGCCGCCCGGCCGCGCACCCTTCCTCGTCTCGATCTTCGTTTCCGACACGGATGTGGATTTTGAAACGCGCAATGGGGCGCTCAAGGATGTCGGTGCGGCCATCGTGGACGTGCTGAAAAGCCGATAGGTACGATACGGACGGCGGGGCGCTCAGAAATCGAGTTCAGCGCCGTCCACCACTTCCTTCATCACGAAGAAGGTGCGCGTCTGACGCACGCCGGGCAGGGCGATCAGCTGGCTGCCATGCAGCCGGTTGAAATCGGCCATGTCGCGCACCCGGATCTTGAGAAAATAGTCGAAATCGCCAGCCACCAGATGGCAGTCGAGAATGAAGGGCAATTTGCGGATCGCCGCTTCGAAGGCGGAAAAGCTCTCCGGCGTGGAACGGTCGAGAACCACACCGACCATGACCAGAGCCCCGCGCCCGACCGACTGCGGAGCGACCGCCGCATGAACGCCGCGCACATAGCCCTCCCTGAAAAGCCGCTCGGTGCGGCGGTGGCAGGTGGCGGCACTGACGCCGACAAGCTTTGCCAGATCGGCATTGCTCAGCCGGCCATCGCGCTGGAGATGCCGGAGAATGCGCATGTCGGTGCGGTCAAGATTGTTCTCGGTGGAAGATTCTTCCATTTAAAATCCCATTGATTCAGAAAACGGGTCAGCTACCAGGTCATACTTGTTTTCCATAAGCAATCTGGCGCTTAAATCTGAAAGCACATTCCGCAACTTCTCGGCTAGGCTTGCCACAAACCAGACATCACTGAAAAGGCCTGCCATGCTGGAGAAATTCGAACGCTATCCACTCACTTTCGGCCCCACGCCCATTGAGAAACTGGAGCGCCTTTCAGCCCATCTCGGCGGCGGAGTTTCGCTTTATGCCAAGCGGGAGGACTGCAATTCCGGCCTCGCCTTCGGCGGAAACAAGCTGCGCAAGCTGGAATACATCGTGCCCGATGCGATTGCTTCGGGTGCCGACACGCTGGTTTCCATCGGCGGCGTTCAATCGAACCACACGCGGATGGTGGCGGCGACGGCAGCGAAAATCGGGTTCAAATGCCGACTGGTGCAGGAAAGCTGGGTGCCGCATGAAGATGCCGTCTACGACCGGGTCGGCAATATTCTCTTAAGCCGCGTGATGGGTGCAGACGTGGAGATGGTGGATCAGGGATTCGACATCGGCATCCGCGAGAGCTGGGAAAACGCCTTGAAGGACGTGGAAGCGAAAGGCGGGAAGCCCTATGCGATTCCCGCCGGCGCCTCGGTGCATAAATATGGCGGCCTCGGCTATGTGGGTTTTGCCGAAGAGGTGCGCGCGCAGGAGAAAGAACTCGGCTTCACCTTCGACTATATCGTCGTCTGCACCGTGACGGGCTCCACCCATGCCGGCATGCTGGTCGGGTTTGCCGCTGACGGGCGGGCGCGCAAGGTGATCGGCATCGATGCATCCGGCACACCGGACCAGACCCGCGCGCAGGTGCTGGAGATCGCGCGCAACACGGCAAACCTGGTGGAGCTCGGCCGCGAGATTGCCGACGACGATCTGGTGCTGATCGAGGATTACGCCTACCCCGCCTATGGCGTGCCTTCGGAGGAAACGAAGGACGCCATCCGCCTGTGCGCGCGGCTTGAAGGCATGATGACCGACCCGGTCTATGAGGGCAAATCCATGCAGGGCATGATCGACCTGGTGAAGAAGGGTTTCTTTCCCGAAGGTTCGAAAGTGCTCTATGCGCATCTCGGTGGCGTGCCGGCCATCAACGGCTACAGCTATGCCTTTCGCAACGGGTGAGGGGAGAGGGGGTTATACCCCCAGAAAACGCGCAAGCGCCTGATCCACCTCCGCCAGCAATGGTGTCTCGATATGACCTATGCGGCGTCCGAGCTTCGCCACCGGCACGGCCGCGGGCTTGTCGACCATGATCTGCGAGACGGCCCTGAGGCCGTTTTCCTGCGAGGGCGCGACGGTGATGCGGAAAAGCGGCCATTCATGCACATCGCTGGTGATCCGCAAAACCACCACAGACGGCAATTCGGCAAAGGCATCGTCCTGCACGACAAGCGCGGGGCGCGGCTTGCCATAATCGCCGGCGACAGCGATGGTCACCAGATCCCCGCGCCTTATTTCCATTCGTCACCAAAGGAAGATAGATCGTCTTCCAGCTCACGCATGACCGCCGCCTCGTCGGACGAGACCCGGCTGGCAGCGGCGGCTTCACGTGCCTGCCGCGCGGCCTCCTCCTCAAACCGGCGGCGCCTGTCCTGTTCGATCTTCTCAAGAGCGAGACCGCGCATCAGCGCACCGAGAGATTTCCGGTCTTTTCTGGCAAGACGCGCAAGCGCATTCTTCGTCTCACCATCAATGCGGAAGGTGATCGACTCTTCTTTCTGGTTTTGCATTCGCGGCATGGCACGTCCCTAGGGTCCTGACCCTTGCAGGGCATTTGATCCTGCAAGATGTAAGACATTTTTGCGTACTTTTCAAACGATCCGGAACACCGCACCACTGCCGGCATCGCGGTAGAAATCGACACGCTCGCCATTCCAGTGATAGTCGATGTGACGCCCCTGCACGGGGCTGGCCGCGCTGTCGGGGTAAAAGAGGCCGACACATTCGCCGCCCGGATGGCGCACGCTTGGGTAGGCTATGCCTTCGGAGCCGGCTGCGCGCAGAGCAAGGGCAAGCGCCTGCGCCTCGGCATAGTTGTCGGGGGCGAGTGCTGCATCAAAACCGCCACCACGCAGATCGTGGAGCTCTGCCTTCACGTCGAGCACGATCTCGCGGAACTGGGAAGTCCAGCCGGCCGGCTCGCCCGTTGCCGCCATGAAGCGCGCATGGTGGTGGATGGTTTCGAACAGCGCGGTCTCGAAAGAGGCCGCCACATAGAGGACGCCAAAACGCCCATCGCTGAAGCGGCTCGGCCGATCCGGACTGACATGGGTGAAGGGCGCCATCAGAAAGGAGGCACCCGGACCCGACACGCGCCGCGCAGGCGGCACGAGATCGAGCTTGCCGATGGTTTCCATGATACGCGGATTGGTCTTCTGCTCGGCGGAGATGAGCAGAGGCCAGTCGGCCGGGTCTGCAATATCCTCGAAAAGATCGATCGGGGGATAGATGCTGCGGATGATGCGCACCGCGCCACGCCAGTCGATGGAGGCGAGGGGCGGCAAGCCTTCGCCGCTCACCAGCCACCCCGCTCGGCATCGAGATAGCGGCGCACGCGCATCAGATCGGTGAGCTCGCCGCCCAGCATGATGTCGAGTGCGGTGTGGCCGGCGAAGGCTTCATTGGGACGGGAGATCCAGCGATAGGCGCGCTGGGGCTCGCGGAAGATCAGACGCAGCGCCTTGTGAATGCCCATCAGGTTCGAAAGCCGCGCCCGGCCATCGCGGTCGATGCGGCCAGGCCCTTCCGCTTTCCAGCGCCGATAGGTGCGCAATGGCAGATCGAGCAGGATGGCCGCCTGCTCGTCGGTGATCTCCCACAGCCGGAAGAGATTGACCGTGGCGCGAAACATCGCCGCTGCCTCGTCATCCGTTATCGGTGCGGGGCGGAATTCCTGAGTTCGGGTATCGACCGGCTGCAACTGCGCCATGCAAAACTCCTTTTGGCATTGAATAATATAGATAATGCCATTTGGCAACTCATCCTGATGGAAACAGGCCAACCCCATAGACCGCAACGGCCTCATGCACCCAGCGGGGTGACGGCATCAGGTGAGCAAATGAATAATACCAGTTCAAAACCTGTGAAAAATTTGCCATGATCATCTGGCAAGCACAGGGCAGAGGAACCCCAGATGGAAGAAGCGGCAATTCTCGACTTTATGCGTGGGCACATCGCGCGCGGCAACAGCGCTGAACCGCTCTATCGAAGGGTCGAGATGGCGCTGGCGGAAGCCATTCATTCCTCGCGGCTGAAGCGGGGCGCGGTGATCCCCAGCGAGCGCACGCTGTGTGCTGCCCTTTCCATGTCGCGCGTCACCATACGCCGCGCCATCGAGGACCTGGAACGGGAAGGGCTTTTACACCGGCGGCACGGGGCGAAGACCGTGGTTTCCTCACGGCTGGAAAAATCGCTTTCCACCATGACCAGCTTTTCCGAAGACATGCGCTCGCGCGGGCTGGAGCCCGGCTGTATCTGGATTTCCAAGGAAACCGCGCGCCCTTCACCCGCCGAGATGATGGCGCTGGGCATTTCGGGCGGTGAGGAGATCGCGCGGCTGAAACGCATCCGCACCGCCGACGACACGCCCATCGCCATCGAGACCGCGGCTCTGCCCGTGCGGTTTTTGCCCAAACCCGCAGCGGTGGGCGCATCGCTTTATCAGGCGCTGGAGGCGCGCGGAGCCATGCCCGTGCGCGCTGTGCAGCGCATGCAGTCGACGCCGATCACGCCGGAAGAGGCGCGCCTGCTCGAAGCGCCGCCGCACACCAGCCTTCTTGTGGTGGAGCGCCGCTGTTTTCTGGAGGACGGGCAGATCGTGGAGTTTACCCAGACCAAATATCGTGGCGACGTCTATGATTTCGTGATCGAGCTGCATCGATAATACCAGTTTAAAACTGGTTGTTATCTGGTATTTGATCTGCCTATGATGCCCTGTGCAAACGGGGGAGAAAGCGTGGCGAACAGCATTCAGTCGCTCGAGAACGGCCTGATCGTTTCCTGCCAGCCGGTGACAGGCGGGCCAATGGATACGGCGCCGATCGTCGTTGCTTTCGCGCTGGCCGCCCTTGCCGGCGGCGCGCAGGGATTGCGGATTGAATCTGCCCCTTATGTGAAGGCCGTGCGGGCAGCGACAAACGCCCCCATCATCGGGCTCGTGAAGCGGGATCTCGGCAATTCGCCTGTGCGGATCACGCCGTGGATCGAGGATGTGGAGGCGCTGGCGGCGGCAGGGGCGGATGTCATCGCTTATGACGCGACACAGCGCGAGAGGCCGGTGCCGACGAAAGTGCTCGTCAAGCGTATCCATGCGGCGGGTAAGATTGCCATGGCCGATTGCTCCGTCATTTCCGATGCCCGGCAGGCGCTGGATGAGGGAGCCGAAATGGTGGGCTCGACGCTTTCGGGCTACACGGGCGGGCCGGAGCCGACGGAGCCCGATCTCGACCTGATAAGCGCCATGCGCGCGCTGACGCCGTATGTGGTGGCGGAGGGCTGCATCCGCCAACCGCACCATGCGTCTGCGGCACTGAAGGCCGGCGCGCGGCTGGTGGTGGTCGGCTCGGCGATCACCCGGCCTGAACATGTGACCTCATGGTTTCGTGCCGACATGGACGAGGCGGTGGGAGCGGGCGCATGAGCGACACGGAAACGGTTCTGGCGCTGGACATAGGCGGCACGAAGATGCTGGCGGCACTCGTGCGCGGCGAAACCGTTGCCGACAGCGTGACCCTGCCGACCCCGAAAGGTGAGGGCGGGCCTGCCGAATGGCTGGAGGCGCTTTTCGCCGAGATCGCGCACTGGCAGGGTGCTTATGACTGTGTCGGCGTCGCGGTGACGGGGATTGTCGATGACGGTTTCTGGTCGCCGCTCAACCGCAGGACGCTCGACATTCCAGACCGGTTTCCACTGTTGAAGACGGTGATGGGGATCTCGGGAAAACCGGCAATCGCCGCCAACGATGCGCAGGCCGCCGCATGGGGCGAATACCGTTTCGGCGATGGTGAGGGCGATCTCGTTTTTTTGACGATCTCCACCGGGATTGGCGGCGGCGTCGTTCTGAATGGCAGGCTGCGGACCGGGCTCGCGGGCCATTTCGGCCTTACACTCGGAGAGGATTTCAACGGCGCGCTTGAGGATCACGTCTCGGGCAATTTCATCGCCGCCGAGGCGGCAGCGCATCAGCCGGGCGCGACCGCGCGTGAGGTGTTCGAGGCGGCTGCCCGGGGTGAAGGCTGGGCTGATGCCATCCTCGACGTTTCGGCGCGGCGCGCGGCCATTCTGTGTCGCAACATAAAACTGACCTTCGACCCGGCGCGCATCGTGATCGGCGGTGGTATCGGGCTGGTGCCGGGCTACCGGGCGCGCATCGAGGCGCATCTTGACGATGTTCCCGAAAGGCTGAGGCCCCGGCTTGTGCCGGCGAGGCTCGGCGACAAGGCCGGCGTGGTGGGGATCGCCGACCTGGCACGTGAAACCAAGACCCAAAACCAGACAAACCAATAAATGGGAGAATGACGATGAAACCTGTTGCACGATTTGCCGCCGCCCTTCTGGGCAGCGTTTTCGCCGCCGGCCTTTATGCCGGTGCTGCCAATGCGGAAGTGACCGTGCTCGGCTGGCCGGGCGGCCCGGAAGAAACGGCCCTGCGGGCTGCCGCCGACGCCTATAACGCCAAGGACGATGTGAGCGAAGAGAACAGGGTCGAGCTTCTGTTCTTCAACCGCGACGGCTTCTGGGACAAGTTGCAGGCGGACCTTGCCGCAGGCTCCGATGCGTTCGATCTCAACCTGCTCGCCACCTATTCCATCGGCCGCTACGCGCCCTTCATGGAGCCGGTGGAGCTTTCGGATGAGGCGCAGGCGCTTTATGGCGATGCGGTGCTTTCGACCATGCAGTTCGACGGCAAACAGTATGGCGTGCCGACCGACCTTTCGCTGCACTTCATGTATTATCGCAAGGACCTGATCGACGCGCTGATGAGCGATGACGACGCCAGGGCGCGCTATGCGGAAATCAGCAAGGAGCACCTGGGCACCGCGATGGAGCCGAAGAACCCGGACGAATGGACCTGGGACGACTATGCGGCGACCGCGCTCTATTTCACCAAGGCGGTGAACCCCGACAGCCCGACGCGCTATGGCACGGTTCTCCAGATGAAGAACCTGCTTTTCAACATCATGGTGTGGCAGTCCACCGCGCGCTCTTACGGCGGCGACTGGATGGACGCCGATGGCAAGATCACGGTCGACTCGGAGGCATTCCGCAAGGGGCTGGAGCTCTACAAGAAGCTCTATGATGCCGGGGCGACGCCGCGCGATTCTCTTTCCTATGAGTTTGCCGAGGCGAATGCCGCCTATGCGGCAGGCCAGGTGGCGGCCATGGTGCAGTGGAACGCGGCGGCAGCCGACCTGACCAGTGCGGAAAAGTCGCCCGCCGTGGGCGAGGTGACGGCAACGATTGCGCCACCGACCGGACCGGAAGCCCGTGCCACGCATATTCACGGTCTGGGGCTTGGCCTCAACAAGAGTGCCGAAAACAAAGAGGGTGCGAAGGCCTTCCTGAAATGGCTCTCGACCGAAGAGGCCGCCCTGATCTATGCCCGTGCGGGCGGTGCGCCGGCGCTTTCAGCGGATGCGGTTTCGGCTGTTGCGGAAGAGCGGCCGGATCTCGTGCAGCTTGGTGAATATGCCGGGGCCTATGGCTATGTCATGAATGGCGGCGCATCGGCCAATGCGCTTGCGATCTACGAATTGCAGGCGAAGGAGTTCACCGGCTACTGGTCGGGCCAGCAGGATCTCGACACGGCGTTGGCCAATGTCGAGAAGGGCATGGCGGACTTGCTGAAGTAAGGCTGACGCTCGCCCCTCATCCTCACCTTCTCCGCGCGAGCGGGGAGAAGGGGCCGGCAGGCGGATGAGGGGCAGCGCCAACCGCCGAACCGATCTGAAAACCAGACCAAGAAGCCCAATGGAAACGACACACCGCCTCGAATGGACGCTGCTTGCGACGCCGCTGATGGTGTTTCTGCTGGTGTGTCTCGGCTTTCCGGCCATCGTGAACCTGATCTATTCCGTGTCGGAGATCAGCTTCGAGACGCTGCGGAGCCCCGAGATTTCCGGTTTCGGCAATTTTGCCGCCGTTTTGACCGACATCGGTTTCTGGCGCGCCAACTGGTTTTCGCTTCGCTTTGGTCTGCTGACGGCCATTCTCGAATGCCTGATCGGGCTGGGGCTTGCCGTCTTCCTTGCGCCGCTCTTCAGGGAGCGCAGCTGGCCGATTGCCATTCTCATGCTGCCGCTGATGGTGGCGCCGGCGCTGATGGGGCTGATGTATCGGCTCGTCCTGCATGAATTTGCCGGGCCGGTGCCGCATTATCTGTGGGCATGGTTCGGTAACAGCCCGGCCTTTCTCGGACCGAACTCTGCTTTCTGGACGCTGATTGTGGTCGAGACGCTGCAATGGACGCCGTTTGCGTTCCTGCTTTTTCACATGGCCTATCAGGCGATACCGGAAGAGCTGCGGGAGGCGGCATCCATCGACGGGGTGATGGGCCTTGCCCGCTTCTGGCGCATCGAACTGCCCTTGATGCTGCCGACACTGGCGGCGGCTCTTCTGATCCGTTTCATCGACGGGTTTCGCGTGTTCGACAATGTCTATGTGCTGACCGGAAGCGGGGCAGGGGGCTCCACCACGTCGCTGTCGATCTACATTTATGAAGCCTTTTTCAAACAGGCGGCCATCGGCAAGGCGGTGGCGGCATCGGTGATCCTGTTCGCCGCTTCGTTTGCCGTGCTTTACGGCCTCAACCGCCTTGCAAGGCGCAGGAGACGATGATGCTCAACGCGATCCGCTGGGCGGTGTTCGCACTTGCCGCCTTTGCGATGAACTTTCCGCTCATCGTCACGCTGGTGACGTCGTTCAAGAGCGCACGCGAAATCTCCACCAATCCTGGCCTTTGGATCAACGCACCGACGCTCGAAAACTATGCGACCGTGCTAACGGTCTCCGACAGGCTGAACATCTTCCTCTATCTCGCCAACAGCTTCGCCGTGGCGGCAATGGGCACGCTTCTCGCCGTCGCGCTGGCCTTGCCGGCGGCCTATGCCATCGTGCGCGGGCGGTTCGGCGAAAAGACGCTCCTGCCGCTGATCGTGAACCTGCGCGCGGTGCCGCTCGTCATCTTTGCCATCCCCATCTACATGATGTTCCAGTTCATGGGCCTGCTCGACACGCGCTTCGGCCTGGGGCTGGTGATGACCATCGTCAACATCCCGCTGGTGCTGATCATCCTCGTCAACGCCATCTCGGACGTGCCGTTCGAGCTGGACGAGGCGGCGATGATCGACGGGGTGAGCCGCACCGGCATCCTGTTCAAGATCGTCGGCCCCGTCTGCCGGCCGGCCCTTGTGACGAGCATGATCTTCGGTTTCATCACCGCGTGGAACGAGTTCCTGTTTGGCCTGATGCTGACCACCTCGAAGGCGGTTCCGGTGACGGTCGGCGCGTCGTTCTTTTTCGCCGCGTCAGGTGGCGGCGTTCAATGGGGCGTGGCCGCAGCGGTGATGATGGTCGGCGCCCTGCCGCCCATGCTGCTCGGGCTCGTCATGTATCGCAAAATCAGCGGCACGATGATGGCCGGGGCGGTGAAGGGGTAGCGCGATATTGCCGTTCCGGGGGTGCGGCTGACAGGAACAACTGCATTGATGTGGTGCGTGGTTTGCGCGACCCCGCTTCACCAGATCACCCGATGCGCTCTTGCGTCTGCGGGTCGAACAGCACCGCCTTGTCGAGATTGAAGGCGAGGCGGGCTGTCTGGCCGGCGGAGATGGGTGCATCGGCGCGCAGGCGGGCGACGATCTCGCGTCCGCCGAGCCGGGTGACCGCGAAGGTGTCGGAGCCGGCAGGCTCGATCACCTCGATTTCGCAATCAAGCTCGCTGATATGGCTGGCATTGCGGTCGGCGCTGTCGAGATCCGTCAGCGCTTCGGGCCGGATGCCGAACACCACCTCCTTGCCGTCGCGGTCTGAAAGCGCGCCATTGGCGCCTGCCATGGGCAGCGTGAGCGGCGCGCCATCCTCGCGTTCCATGACAATGGCGACATCGCTGCCATCGACTTTCACCCTTGCGGGAATCAGGTTCATCGACGGAGAACCCATGAAATCGGCGACGAAGAGATTGTTGGGCCGGTTGTAGATTTCTGCCGGCGTGCCGAACTGCTGGAGCACGCCGTCCTTGAGAACGGCGATCCTGGTGGCCAGCGTCATCGCCTCGATCTGGTCGTGCGTGACATAGACGATGGTCGTGCCCATGCGCTGGTGCAGGCGCTTGATCTCAGTGCGCATGTCGACACGCAGCTTGGCGTCGAGATTGGAGAGCGGTTCGTCGAACAGGAACACCAGCGGATCGCGCACGAGCGACCGGCCCATGGCGACACGCTGACGCTGACCGCCGGAAAGCTGGCTCGGCTTGCGGTCGAGCAGCGCGCCGATCTGAAGTGTCTCTGCCACTTTGGCAATCGCGGCATCGCGCTCGGTTTTGGGCGTGCCGCGGATCTCCATGCCGAAGCCGATGTTCTCCGCCACTGTCATGTTGGGATAGAGCGCGTAGGACTGGAACACCATGGCAATGTCGCGCTGCGAGGGGTGCAGGTCGTTGACCACCTTGCCATTGATGCTGATCGAGCCACTGGTGATGGCTTCAAGCCCGGCAATGGTGTTGAGCAGGGTGGACTTGCCGCAGCCGGACGGGCCGACGAGCACCAGGAAGCCGCCCTCTTCGATTTCGAGGTCGATGCCCTTCAGCACATCCACCTTGCCGAAGGATTTTCTGAGGTTGTCGATCTTGAGAAAGGCCATGGGCTTATCCTTTGACGGCGCCGGCCATGAGGCCGCGCACGAAATAGCGTCCGGAGACGATGTAGACGATCAGGGTGGGCAGGGCGGCGAGGATCGCGCCGGCGAAATGGACATTATATTCCTTCACGCCACCCGACGAGGACACGAGATTGTTGAGCGCCACCGTCATCGGCTGGGAATCGAAATCGCCGAAGGAAACGCCGAACAGGAAGTCGTTCCAGATATTGGTGAACTGCCAGATGACCGTGACCACGATGATGGGCGCGGAGGAGGGCAGGAGAATGCGCCTGAAAATCTGGAAGAAACCGGCGCCATCGATCTGCGCCGCCCGGATCAGCTCCGTGGGGAAGGCCGCATAGTAATTGCGGAAGAAGAGTGTGGTGAAACCGAGGCCGTAAACCACGTGGATCAGCACCAGCCCCTGTGTCGTGCCGGCAATGCCCAGCATACCCAGAATACGCGCTGCAGGAATGAGCGCGATCTGGAACGGGATGAAGCAGGACAGAAGAATGAGACCGAAGATGATGTCATCGCCCCGGAAGCGCCATTTGGTGAGCACATAGCCATTGAGCGCGCCCAGAATGGTGGAGATGGCCACCGCCGGCACCACCATCAGGATGGAGTTGAAGAAATAGGGTTTCAGGCCCGTTGGCTGCACGCCCACCTGCGCGCTCGACCAAGCCTTGGCCCAGGGTTCGAAGGTAAAGACGCCTGGCAGGGAAAGCATGTCTCCCTGGCGAATTTCGTCGAGCGGCTTCACCGAATTGACCAGCATCACGTAGAGCGGCAGGAGATAATAGACTGCAAAGACGATCAGGACGGAATAGATCGCGGCGCGGGCGAGCCTGTTGCCGCTGGCGCCTACTGTTTTGACGGCACTCATCTCTGCCTCCCCGGCTTCAGCTCGGAATAAAGATAGGGAATGATGATCGAGAAGATCATCACCAGCATGATGATGGCCGACGATGCGCCGATGCCCATCTGGTTGCGGGTGAAGGTGTAGGAATACATGAAGGTGGCCGGCAGTTCGGTGGCCTGACCGGGGCCGCCGCCCGTCAACGCCACGACCAGATCGTAGGACTTGATCGCCAGATGCGCGAGCACGACGAAGGCGGACAGGAAGACGGGGCGCATCATGGGAATGATGATGCGGCGATAGATGGTGACATTGGAGGCGCCATCCATCTGCGCGGCCTTGATGATCTCGCTGTCGACGCCGCGAAGGCCCGCCAGAAACATGGCCATGACAAAGCCGGACGACTGCCAGACGGCGGCGATGACCACCGTGTATATTGCCAGTGTGCGATCCTTGATCCAGGCGAATTCAAAGCTCGCCCAGCCCCATTGATGCATGGTATTTTCAAGCCCGATGCCGGGATCGAGAAACCATTTCCATGCCGTGCCGGTGACAATGAAGGAGAGCGCCATCGGGTAAAGGTAGATCGGCCGCAGAAAGCCTTCGCCACGGATTTTCTGGTCGAGAAGAATGGCCAGGAAAAGACCGAGCACCGAACAGATGATGATGTAAAGCGAACCGAAGATCGCCAGATTGGTCAGCGCCCGCCACCAGTGACGCAGGTCCCACAGTTTTGTGTAATTCTCGAACCCGACGAAGCCATAGGACGGCAGCATGCGCGAATCCGTCATCGACAGGTAGAGCGTGTAGAGGATGAAGGCGTAGACGAAGATCAGGATCAGCGCCATGCTCGGGCTGAGCACCAGGCGCGGGATGATTTCCTGCAGGCGGTTTCGGTTCATGCTGGTTATCCGTGTTCAACGGTGTGGCCCATCGCTTCCCCTCTGCATGCAGGCAGAGGGGAACATGACAATGCGCCAGAGCGATCAGCCCGGCTCGGAAATCTCCGGGCCGGGCCTCTGCCCCGCATTTTTACTGCGCGGCAGCGACGGCGTTCTTCAGCTCTTCGACTGCCTCTTCAGACGTAAGCTCGCCATTGAAATGCTGGGTGACAACGTCGTTCACCGCATTCTTCACAGCAGCCGGTGCGCCGTGGCCATGGGCCATGGAGCCGAACAGGCCACCACCGGAATTGGCCTCGGCCAGATCGGCCATGCCCTTCTTGCCGCAATCGTCAAACGCGTCATTCGGCACGTCGGTGCGGGCAGGCACCGAACCCTTGACCACGTTGAAGGCCGACTGGAATTCCGGGTTCATGACGGCGGAGGCCATCAGCTTCTGGGCTTTCTGCTTGTCCTCGCCAACCTGGAACATGACGAACTGGTCGGAGTTGAAGGTGACAGAGCCCTGTGTTCCGGGGAAACGGATGCAGACGAAATCCTCGCCCGGCTTCTTGCCGGCCTTGAGGAACTCGCCCTTGGCCCAGTCACCCATCATCTGCATGCCGCCCGTGCCTTCGATGACCATGGCCGAAGCCAGGTTCCAGTCACGGCCGGAGAAATTGTCGTCGACATAGGTGCGCAGCTTCGCCATGCGGTCGAAGGCTTCCTTCATCTTGTCGGAGCCCAGCGCCTCCGGGTCGAGATCGTTGAGCGCGGCCTTGTAGAAATCATTGCCGAGCGAGAGAACGACCGCCTCGAACACCGTGGCATCCTGCCAGGGCTGGCCGCCATGGGCGAGCGGGGTGATGCCGTTTTCCTTCATCTTGTCGAGAACGGCGACGAGCTCTTCCCAGCTCTCTGGTGCCTTTCCGCCGGCGGCATCAAGCGCGGCCTTGTTGATCCAGACCCAGTTTGTCGAGTGGACGTTCACCGGCGAGGCGATCCAGTTGCCGTCATATTTGGAGAAGTTCTGGAGGGCTGCCGGGACGACATCGGCCCAGCCTTCTTCCTCGGCCACATCGTTCAGGTTGGCGACGACGCCCTGTTCGGCCCAGTCGATGATGTCGAAGCCGAGCATCTGCACGGCAGTCGGCGCATTGCCTGCGGTGACGCGGGCGCGCAGCGCCGTCATGGCAGCCTCACCGCCACCACCGGCCACCGGCATGTCCTGCCAGGTAACACCCTTGGATTCCAGATCCTCCTTGAGAACGTTCAGCGCCGCGGCCTCGCCACCCGAGGTCCACCAATGCAACACTTCAACGCTGTCTTCAGCCATGGCATTGCTGCCGGCCGCGAGGGTAAGAAGGGCTGTTCCCGCCGCAAGCGCGGCGAATTTGCGAATGGTCATGATAATCCTCCCAATGGGATCGCTTGCTCCTTTGCGATCTATCTATTTATAACGTTATAAATCCCATGGAGGTCAATCAGATTCTTGTCTGATTGAAGGGAGGAGATAAAACATTGAAAACCAAAGGGAATTTTTCCTCGTTTTTCAGCTTTTCTACCTGTAAACATAAATTTATATCGATTGAAATGGCGGTTTTTGGCGAATCCTGCGCCATCCAGAGCCGTTCAAAGGCAACCGGGAGGAGATGACATGGCGCGCCGATCGGACCGCCCCACATTGCGTACCATCGCAGAGATGACCGGCCTCGCCGTCACTACCGTTTCGCGCGCGTTGCTCGATGCACCGCAGATCGCGTTCGAGACGCGCCAGCGCGTGCAGCGCGTGGCGCGCGAGATCGGCTACCAGCCCGACCGCGCCGCGCGGCACCTGCGCACCGGGCGCACCAATGTGATCAGCTTCGTGCTCGATCCGCATGACGAATTGCTGGGCTTCAGTACCTCGATGATCAGCGGCCTGACGCGCGCCTTGCGTGACACGCAATATCACCTGGTGATTACACCGCATTTCGCCGAGGCTCCAACGCTCGACCCGATCGAATACATCCTGCGCAACCGCATGGCCGACGGCGTTGTCTTTTCGCGGACCGAGCCGAAGGATCCCCGCGTCAAGCTGCTGATGGAAAACGACTTTCCTTTCGTGTCGCACGGGCGCACGGATCTCGGGGTCGAGCACGCCTTTGTCGACTACGACAACTCGGCCTTTGCCCGGATGGCGGTGGAGCGCCTTGTATCGAAGGGCCGGCGCCGGCTGGCGCTGATCCTGCCGCCAGACCGCTTCATGTTCCGGAGGCACCTGCGCGACGGATTTCAGGAGGCCGTGGAGAGAGCCGGCGTCGCATCGGAATTGCCGGGAGATATCAACCTCGACAGCAATGCAGCCGACTTATACGCGTGGCTCACCTGGCGGCTGCGGCAGCCGGACCCACCGGACGGGATGGTGTGTGCGGGTGAGGTTTCGGCGCTGTCGATCATGGCCGCGCTGAGTGACCAGGGCCTCACCGTGGGCAAGGACTTCGATCTGGTCGTCAAGCAGACGTCACTACTCTACGACGAGGTGCGCCCGCGCATCGACGCCGTCTACGAAGACATCTCCGAAGCCGGCGAGGCGCTTGGAAAATTGCTGATCCGCAGGATAGCCGGAGAAAGACCGGGCGCGTTGCAATTCCTGCAGGAACCGGTTCCGCGGTTCACCGATCTTGGCCACGGAACCCGGGCGGCTATCGGGGCGCGGCAGTCGGCGTAAGCCAGCTCATGAGCCCTGCAAGGCCCCGGCTTGAAGCAGGCCGCGGAGAGCGCTCAGCATATCGGCAACCTCCTGGTCGTCCACCACATTGATGGACAGCAGCTCCATCGCACGTACGCCATGCACCACCAGAAGAGCGATGACTGCGAGAGACGGGTCGCTTGCACTGACCTTCATCTGGTCGAGCACTTCGCGCTCGTATTTTTGCACCGGCTTCAGGAAATCCGGGTTCTCGGCCAAGGCAGCCAACAGGCCCGAAGGTGGCGGCTGGCACTTGTTTCGCTCTTCGACAAAAAGGTCGATATAGGCCTGCACGATGCCGTTGGGGCTCTTCTCATGCGCCTGTTTGCGCTGCTCAAACTTCTCATACTCCTCACAGATGAAGCCCTCGACCAGCGCCTCGAACAGCTTTGCCTTGCTGGAGAAGTGGTAAAGCAGCCCCCCTTTCGAGACCCCGGCGCGCGCGGCGACCGCATCCAGTGACATGCTGGCAGCGCCCGCCTCACGCACGATTTCGGCCGCTGCATCGAGAATTTTTTCCCGCGCGCCGGAACTCGGTCTCACCATTCCTGACATCCTGAAGCTTGACAATACCGTCCAGACGGTACAGTAAAGCGCCGGCATCTGGCAAGCCAAGTTCGCGATCCGCTCTTGTCCACGGGAGACGGCGTCGCTATCTGCGCCACTCTTATGTAAGCTAATCGATATTATTCCGAACGCCTCCGGGGTCTGACGACATGATCAAGCGTCTTCTCATCGCCATTATCCTGCTCGCAATTGTCGCGGGCGGAATAGTCGGCTTCAACATGTTCCGGGATCAGGCGATCCAGCAGTTTTTCGCCAACATGCCCGTTCCCACAGTTACAGTCTCAACCGTGGAGGCCGAAGAGGGAAAGTGGACGCCAACGATCGAGGCCATCGGCACGGTCAACGCCAATCAGGGTGTGGATCTGACCGTTGAGACCACCGGCATCGTCACCGATATCCGTTTCGAGGCGAACCAGCAGGTCAATGCCGGAGATGTTCTTCTCCAGCTTGAGGACAATATCCAGCAGGCCGATCTGAGCGCTTCGCGCACGCAGGCGGCTCTGGATCAGCAGGCGCTCGATCGCGCCCGTGAGCTGCGCAACCGCGGCGTAAGCTCAGGCGTCTCGCTTGATAATGCCGAAGCGGCAGCACAGGCCTCCGCAGCCCAGGTGCAGCGGGCAGAGGCCGTGTTGCAGCAGCGCCAGTTGCGCGCGCCCTTCTCCGGAACGATCGGCATCCCGCGCGTTGACAAGGGTCAGTATCTTTCCCCCGGCACCATTGTCGCCACGCTGCAGGACATCGAAACGATGCGCGCCGACTTCACCGTTCCCGAGCAGCAGCTCGGCAATCTGGAGATCGGCCAGCCCGTGCGCCTTTCGCTCAACAATGACAGTGAAGAGTTTGAAGGCGAGATCACCGGCATCGATCCGAAGGTCGACCCGTCTAGCCGCCTCGTCTCGGTTCGCGCGCGCATCGACAACACCTCCGGCAAGCTCACCCCTGGCCAGTTCGTTCAGGTGAAGGTCATCCTTCCGGAAGAGGACGGCATCATTTCGCTGCCGCAGACCGCCGTCGTCACCAGCCTTTACGGTGACTACGTGTTTGCAGCACGCAAACCTGAAAAGGCGGAGCAAAGCGAAGAAGGCCAGGAGAAACTGGAAGCACGCCAGGTATTCGTCCAGGTAGGCCGCCGTTCCGGGAACCAGGTAGAGATCCGTTCGGGCGTCGAACCCGGCGACATCATCGTGACGGCCGGGCAGAACCGTCTTTCGAACGGCACGCCGGTTGCAATCGACAACACGATCAACCCCGGTTCACAGGAGACACCCACGTCCGACGGCGCAACGGCGTCCGAGCCCGATCAGGAACCGGCCGGCGATGATCCCAAGACGGAAGAGGCGGCAGCCCAATGAGTTTTTCCGATATCTTCATCCGCAGGCCGGTCCTTTCGACCGTCCTCGGACTGCTGATCCTGCTGCTTGGCTTCCAGGGACTGTTCAACCTGCAGGTTCGTCAGTATCCGGAGGTCGAGGAGACGGTGATCACCGTCACCACGATCTATCCCGGCGCCAGCGCTGACCTGATCCAGGGTTTCATCACCGCACCCATTGCCCGCGCCGTGGCGACCACGGAAAACGTGGACTACGTGACGTCGCAGAGCCGTCCTTCGGCCAGCACGGTGAGCGTGCAGATGCGGCTTGGCTCTGATCCCGACGTGGCATTGACGGAAGTCATGTCCAAGGTGCAACAGGTGCGCAGCGAACTGCCCGCGGACGCCAAGGACCCGACCATCGTCAAGGGCACGGGCATGCAGTTCGCCACCATGTATCTGGCGATGCAGAACCCGAACATGTCGAGCGAACAGCTCACCGAATACATCGAACGCGTTATCCGTCCGCGCATGTCGACCATCCCCGGCGTTGCCGAGGTGCAGATCATCGGTGCGGCGAACTATTCGATGCGCGTTTGGATCGACCCCGTTCGGCTGGCAGCACGCCAGCTTACTGCGGCCGAGGTTTTAGCCGGCATCAAGGCGTCGAACTTCCTTGCCGCACCCGGCAAGACCGAAAACGAATATGTCGCCTACGCGATTTCGATGGAATCCACGCTGCAGACGCCTGAAGCGTTTGGTTCTCTGCCACTCAAGGCAACGGGTGACGACGTCGTGCGTCTCCGCGATGTCGCCGATATCGAGCTTGCCGCCGAAAGCACCGACATGGTGGTAAGCTTCAACGGACAGCCGGGCACCTTTATCGGCGTCTTCCCGACGCCGGGCGCCAACCCTCTCGACATGGCGGGTGCCGTTACGGAAGAGTTGCCGTCCATCCAGGCGAGCCTGCCCGAAGGCATGAGCATCGAGGTTCTTTACGACGCGACGGAATCCATCAGCGCCTCCATCGACGAGGTCTTCAAGACCATCATGGAAGCAGTGCTGATCGTTGTCGTGATCATCCTCCTGTTCCTTGGTTCCTTCCGCTCCGTGCTGATGCCGATCGTTACGATCCCGCTCTCGCTGATTGGCGTGTGCTTCATCCTGTTCGCGCTCGGATACTCCATCAACCTGCTGTCGCTTCTGGCCATGGTGCTGGCCATCGGCCTGGTGGTGGATGACGCCATCGTGGTGGTGGAAAACATTCACCGGCACATCGAGGAAGGGCTTTCGCCGCGCCGCGCGGCCTTTGTCGGCATGAAGGAGATCACGGGTCCGGTCGTCGCCATGACAATCACGCTGGCGGCCGTGTTTGCTCCGCTCGCTTTCACCGGTGGTCTGACCGGCTCGCTGTTCCGCGAGTTTGCCATGACGCTTGCCGGGGCGGTGGTCATTTCCGGTGTCGTCGCTCTGACGATCACCCCCATGATGTCAGCGCGCATTCTCAAGCGTGGCAATCACAGCCGGTTCCAGGTCATTGTCGACACCACGTTTGACAGGCTTGCGAATTTCTACGAACGGATGGTGAGCGGTTCCCTCAACTTCCGCCCCGTTACGATGCTGGTGGTTCTGGTCCTTCTCGGGCTGACCGGTTTCATGTTCATGAACACCTCCAGCGAGCTGGCGCCCGAAGAAGACGAGGGTGCGCTGTTTTCGCTGATCACCGCGCCATCCTATGCAACCTCGGACTACACCTCGCTTTACACGACGCAGATGCGCGAGCTGACCAAGGATCTGCCCGAACTGAAAGCCAACTTCTCCATTGTCGGCTTCGGCGGACAGACCAATTCGGGCATCGCGCTCTGGGCTTTCAAGGACTGGGCGGATCGCGAGCGGTCGCAAAAGGAGATCCAGCAGGACATCCAGGCGCGCCTGTCCAAGATCTCCGGCGTCGAGGCGCTCGTCTTTGCACCGCCTTCGCTGCCGGGGGCCGGAGGCGGGCTGCCGATCTCGCTCGTTATCCAGTCCACAAGCGATTCGGCGCGCGTTTTCGAGGTGGCTGAAAAGATCAAGGAAGAGGCGCAGGCTTCTGGCCGCTTCATCGTCGTCCAGAACTCTCTTGCCTACAATGCCCAGCAGGTGGTGGTGACGGTCGACCGTGATCGGGCAGCAGCGTTGAACCTGCCGGTTTCTGATGTGGGCACGACGCTGAGCCTGCTTGTCGGCAGCGGTTCCATCGCGCAGTTCGACCGCGATTCCAACAGCTACGACATCATCATGCAGGTGCCACAGGAGTATCGTGACAACCCCGAAAGGCTGGGCGATTTCTTCGTCCGCAGCGCCACGGGCGAAATGGTGCCGCTTTCGGCGGTCATCACCGTGTCGACGGATGTTGCCGCGGCAGCGATCGAGCAGTTCAATCAGCTGAACTCGGCAACAATCTCGGCCCTGCCAGTGCCCGGTGTTTCGACCGGCGACGGCCTTGCCGTGATCGAGGATATTGCCCGCAACACGATCCCGGACGGTTTCTTCATCGAGTATTCGGGCCAGTCGCGGCTTGAAGTGGAGCAGGGCAACACGATCCTGATCGCCTTCACGCTCGCCGTGGTGGTGATTTACCTGGTGCTTGCCGCGCAGTTCGAGAGCTTCCGCGATCCGCTCATCATCATGATGACTGTGCCGCTGTCGATCTTCGGCGCGATCCTGCCCCTCAATCTGGGACTGTCGACGCTCAACATCTACACCCAGGTGGGGCTGATCACGCTCATAGGCCTGATCACCAAACACGGCATCCTGATGGTGGAGTTCGCCAACCAGCAGCGTGAGGAGCATGGCCTGTCACGCGTTGAGGCCATCGTCGCGTCCGCCAAGGTACGCCTGCGGCCGATTCTCATGACCACCGCCGCCATGGCCCTCGGCGTCGTCCCGTTGATCATGGCTGAGGGTGCGGGTGCTGCGGCGCGCTACTCGATGGGTCTCGTCATCTTCACCGGCCTTATCATCGGCACCTCGTTCACGCTGTTCGTGGTTCCCATGTTCTATACCTTCATTGCCAAGGAAAGGCTTGAAGTCGAGGAAGACGACCACCCGGGCCAGCAGGCCCATCCCGCACCGGCGGGTGAGTAAATGCAGATCCAGGCCCCGTTTCGGCGGGGCCTTTTTCTTTCTGACGAAGGGTCGGCTCATTTTTTGTTTTCCGCGGCAATCCGATTTGATTGGCGCACCTGGGAGCGACTTTCCTTCTCGCCACATTCTTCACGAAAGTGGCACCCGGGATGAACCCGGGGTCGGGCATTTCGAAACCCCATAATGGGGTGACACCCGTAAGGAAGGAGTTCCTCATGATTCTACGCAGCAAATTGCGCATGGCCGCAGCAGCGTTCGCGTTCACCACCAGTGTCGCCATGATCTCACCGGCGCTGGCGCAAGATGCCGTTCCATCACCCTCTCCCGCACCGCAGGCTCAATCCTTCGATGATCAGAAGCTGCAGGCGTTTACGGTTGCCTTCCTCGCCGTCAGCGATGTGAAGGAACAGTACACGGAGCGCTTCCGGCAGGCTCCCTCGGATGACGAGAAGCAGAAAGTTCAGGTCGAGGCCACACAGCAGATGGAACAGGCCGTCGATCAGACAGACGGCATCTCGGTGGACGAATACAACCAGATTATCCAGACAGCCCAGACCGATGAGGCATTGGCCCAGAAGCTCAATGGCATGATCGGAGAGGCTGCAAAATCGCAGAAGTGAGCGAACGCGCGGGAAGGGGCGTCCATCAGGCGCCCTTTTCCAGCTCCTCGAACAGAGCGACAACGGCATCCTGCGCCACGGCTATGTGATAGCGCAGTGCGCCACGCAGTTGTTCCTCATCGCGCTTTCTCAACGCTTCCATGATCGGTTCGTGAGTCTCGGCCATGCGTTGCGGGTCATCGTAGATTTTGCCAATCAAAGTGATGCCGGCGCGCATCTCGGTCGCCAGTTCATCATAGACCCTTATAAGACGCGCATTTCCGCTCGCCTTGCAGATCATGCGATGAAAGGCGAAATCCTCGAAGATCTGTGTCTCGATCGACGCTTGACCGGCGGTGCCGTAGAGACGCCCAAGCTGTTTTTCGAGAGCGGCGAGATCGGCCTCGGTAGCGCGCTCCACCGCAAGACAACCTGCATGCAGTTCAAGGCCGATACGCAGCTCGTAAATGTCGCGCATCTCGCTGGCGCTGAATGTGCGCACGAAGAAGCCGCGCCGCGGTGAGAAGGTGACAAGACCCTGGCTTTCCAGAAGTCGGGCCGCCTCGCGGACAGGGGCGCGGCTGGTGCCGAACTCGCGCGAGAGCTGAAGCTCCGTCAAACGCTCTCCAGGCTTCAGATGGCCGGTGACGATCGCCTCTGTGATCTGCCGGGCAATCTGCGTAACCAGATCCGTCGTGGACACTTCCGAAAATACGCTCACCGCCGGTTCCCCAAAACTACCCTCCCCATGACATCGCAGCGAAGACGCGGCGGATGTTCTGACACTATGGCAGGCAAAATGACGATTGTCGACAATTGACACTCTGCCCGAACCTGTGCTTGCCTGTCGGTCAACAAACGGCTCTGAGGGGAGCCGCGCGACAACGACATGATCACCGTTCATGACCGGACGGTTTGCGCGAGGGAGATGTTGATGAACGTACAATCCCAATCGGTTGCAGTGGCCGATACCGGGCAGCCACGCGAGAGGATCGAGCTGGCCGCCGCCTATCGCCTGATCGCGCATTATCACCTGGATGACAGCATTTTTACGCATATCTCGGCCCGGGCGCCGGCGGAGGAAGGCGAGCACGCCTTCCTGATCAACCCGTTCGGCCTGCGGTTCGACGAGGTCACCGCATCGAGCCTCGTGACCGTGGATATCGATGGCGAGATCCTGCGCGACAATCATGGCGCGGGCATCAACAAGGCCGGCTTCACCATCCACAGCGCCGTGCATGCGGCGCGGCCAGACGTGCACTGCGTTTTACACACGCACACGGTGGCGGGTGTGGCCATCTCCTCAATGGAAGAGGGCATCCTGCCGCTGAACCAGTGGTCGCTGCAGTTCCACAACCGCCTTGCCTTTCACGACTATGAAGGCATTGCGCTCGATCTCGGCGAGCGCGAGCGTCTTGTGGCCGATCTCGGCGACCGCAATGTCATGATCCTGCGCAATCACGGGCTTCTGACCTGCGGGCGCACGGTGGGCGAGGCCTTCGCGCTGATGTTCAACATGGAGCGCGCCTGCCGCGCGCAGCTCGCCATCATGTCCTCAGGCGGCAGGCAGATCCGCATTGCAGAGGAACTGGCCGAGAAAACGGCGCGCCAATATGAGGGCTGGGACACCCATCACACCGGCAACAAGCCCGACCCGCAATGGGATGCCTTCCAGCGCCTCGCCATCAAGCACTATCCCGACCTCGTGGAGTGAGACCGAACTGAAGCAAAGCCAATTGCCCGGCACGATCAAGGGAGAACGATCTTTTGCCGCGCGAGCAACAAGGGGAACGAAAGCCATGCTTAAACGACTGACCACACTTGCCGCCGCCATGCTGGTGTCGACGGCCCTCAACGCAGAGCCCGTTTCGGGCGGGCGCGCCAATGTCGTGATCCAGCCCGAACCGCCAAGCCTGATGATGGGCCTGGTGCAGAACGGTCCGACACAGATGGTCGCCGGCCAGATCTATGAAAGCCTGCTGCGCTACGACGAAAAGCTGCAGCCCATGCCGCAGCTTGCGAAATCCTGGGAGGTTTCCGAGGACGGGCTGACCTATACGTTCAAGCTGCATGACAATGTGAAATGGCATGACGGCGAGCCGTTCACCTCCGCCGATGTGGTGTTTTCCGCCGATGTCTTCCTGCGTGAGACGCATGCCCGCCTGCGCACCTCGCTGGAGCATGTGGAATCCATCACCGCGCCCGACGACACCACGGTCGTCTTCAAGCTGAAACAGCCCTTCGGCCCCTTCCTCGGCATTTTCGAGGCCGGCACGATGCCGATGGTGCCCAAGCACATCTATGAAGGCACGGATTACAAGAACAACCCGGCCAACAACACGCCGATCGGCACCGGACCGTTCAAGTTCACCGAATGGGTGAAGGGATCGCATATCCTGCTCACCAAGTTCGAGGATTACTATGAAGACGGCAAACCCTATCTCGACGAGATCTACTGGCACGTGATCCCGGACGCCGCCTCGCGCGCCGTTGCCTATGAAACCGGCGTGGTGGACATTCTGCCCGGCGGCTCGGTGGAAAACTTCGACGTGCAGCGCATCACCGAGATGGACAACACCTGCGTGACCGACAAGGGCTGGGAGTATTTCGGCCCGCTGTCGTGGATGTGGCTCAACAACCGCGAAGGCCCAACCGCCGACAAGCGCTTCCGCCAGGCGGTGATGTATGCGATGGACCGCAACTTCGCGCGTGACGCGCTGTGGAACGGCCTCGGCAAGGTTGCGAAAGGTCCGGTATCCTCTTCGACACGTTTCTTCACCGACGACGTGACCGCGTATGATCACGATCCGGAGAAGGCCAAGGCCCTGCTCGAAGAAATGGGTTATGACGGCGAGACCGTGCGCCTTCTGCCGCTGCCTTATGGCGAGACCTGGCAGCGCTGGGCGGAAGCCGTGAAGCAGAACCTCGGCGAAGTGGGCATCAATGTCGAGATTGTCTCCACCGATGTCGCCGGCTGGAACCAGAAGCTGGCCGAGTGGGACTACGACATGGCCTTCACCTATCTCTACCAGTATGGTGATCCGGCACTGGGCGTGGCCCGCACCTACATTTCCACGAACATTGCCAAGGGCTCGCAGTGGAACAATGTGGAGGGCTACGAGAACAAGGAGATCGACGATCTCTTTGCCAAGGCCGCGGTGGCCGTGACGGCGGAGGAGCGCCAGAAGCTCTACACCGAAGTGCAGCAGAAACTGGTGGATGACGTGCCGGTGGCCTGGCTGCTCGAACTCGGTTTCCCGACCATCTATCGCTGCAACGTGAAGGATCTCGTCACCACGGCCATTGGCGTGAATGACGGCTTCAAGGACGCCTATATCGAAAAATAGGCGACTGCCCGATCCGGGAATGCGCGGGCAAACCGCCCGCGCATCCTCACCTTGAGTCCGATCCTGCAGGGGCCCGATGCTACGCTTCATACTCATGCGCCTGGGCAAGGCGGCGATCATCCTGATCGCCATCCTGACGCTCAATTTCTTCCTGATCCATGCCGCGCCCGGCGATCCAGCTGCGGTGATGGCAGGCGAGGCGGGGGCCGCCGACGCCAAGTTCATCGCGCAGTTGCGCGAACAATTCGGCCTCGACAAGCCGCTTCTGACCCAGCTCGGGATCTACCTCAAGGGCGTGCTGCAGTTCGATCTCGGCTTTTCCTATCGCCAGCAGATGCCGGTGGCCGATCTCATTCTCGACCGGCTGCCCGCCACACTGCTCCTGACCATGACGGCCTTCGTCATCTCGCTGCTGCTCGGCACGCTGGCCGGGGTTCTCGCCTCCGCGCGGGTGGGCAAATGGTCGGACACGGCGATCTCCACCCTGGCGCTGCTCTTCTACGCCACGCCGCTCTACTGGGCCGCGCTGATGGCGGTGCTTCTGTTCTCTGTCTATTTCAACTGGCTGCCGGGTTTCGGCTACGAGACGGTGGGCGCGAACTACACGGGCTTGCGCCGCGCGCTCGACATCGGACAGCATCTCATTCTGCCCGCGACCACGCTCGGCCTCTTCTTCATGGCGGTCTATATGCGCATGACGCGCGCCTCGATGCTGGAGGTGAGCCAGCTCGATTTCGTCAAGACGGCGCGCGCCAAGGGGCTGAAACCCGGCATCATCCAGCGCCGCCACATCTTCCGCAACGCCATGCTTCCGGTGGTGACACTCGCCGGCCTTCAGGCGGGCCAGCTCGTCGGCGGCGCGGTGCTGACGGAAACCGTGTTCGCGTGGCCGGGCATCGGGCGGCTGATGTTCGAGGCGCTCGCCCAGCGCGACTACAATCTGCTTCTTGGCGTGTTCTTCGTGTCCGCCGCCATGGTGCTCCTGTTCAACCTCATCACCGACATTCTCTATCGGTTCGTTGACCCAAGAATCCGGGTGGCATGATGGCTGATTTCTGGAAACGCTTCTCCCGCAATCGTGGCGCCGTGATCGGCCTTGCGATCCTCGCCATCGTCATTCTGGTGGCGCTGCTTGCGCCGCTGATCTTCCCGCAGTCGCCCTGGCGCATGGTGCAGCGGCCCTTCCTGCCGCCGTTTTCCATGGACCAGTATCCGCTGGGAACCGACGCTCTTGGGCGTGACGTGATCTCGGGCCTTGCCTATGGGGCGCAGGTTTCGCTTCTGGTCGGCCTCGTCTCGACGGTCGCCGCCCTTTTGATCGGCATCCCCATCGGCGCGCTTGCCGGCTATTTCGGCGGCTGGGTGGACGACGCGCTGATGCGCTTCACCGAATTCTTCCAGACCGTGCCGAGCTTTGCGCTCGCCATCGTTCTGGTGGCGATCTTCCAGCCCTCGATTGAATCGATCATCGCGGCAATCGCCATCGTAAGCTGGCCGCCGGTCGCGCGCCTCGTGCGCGGCGAGGTGCTATCGCTGCGCTCGCGCGAATATGTGGAGGCCGCAATCCTTTCGGGCCAGACGAGCCTGACGATCATTCTGCGGCAGGTTCTGCCCAACACGATCTCGCCCATCATCGTGCTTGCCTCGCTGATGGTGGCAACGGCGATCCTTCTGGAATCCTCGCTCTCCTTCCTTGGGCTCGGCGACCCCAACCTCATGTCGTGGGGCTACATGATCGGCGCGGCGCGAACGGTGATCCGGCAGGCCTGGTGGCTTTCCTTCTTCCCCGGCGTTGCCATTCTACTCACCGTTCTGGCGCTGAACCTGATCGGCGAAGGGCTGAACGATGCGCTCAACCCGCGCCTTGCGCGGCGCGGCAAATAGGAGGGCGCGATGACAGAGCCCGTTCTCAAAATCAGGAACCTGAAGATCGCGCTGCCGGAGGGTGCCGACCGCGACTTTGCCGTCAACGATGTTTCCTATGATCTTCATGCCGGTGAAATTCTCTGCATTGTCGGAGAATCGGGTTCCGGTAAATCCATGTCGGCCAATGCGGCCATGGGGCTTCTGCCCGATCTGGTGCGGCCGGTGGGCGGCGAGATCCTCTTCGAGGGCATGGATCTTCTAAAACTCTCGGAAACCGAGATGATGGATCTGCGCGGCAAGAAAATCGCCATGATCTTTCAGGAGCCCATGTCCGCCCTCAACCCGCTGATGCGGGTGGAAGACCAGATTGCCGAAGTTTTCGAGGCGCATGGTCTCCTGACACCGAAGGAGCGTGCAGCGCGCGCCATCGAGCTTTTGACGGAAGTGGGCATTCCCGACCCGGAAAAGGCTGCGCGGGCCTATCCGTTCCAGCTTTCCGGCGGCCAGCGGCAGCGTGTCATGATCGCCATGGCGCTGGCGCTCGAACCGCGCATGCTGATCGCCGACGAACCGACCACCGCGCTCGACGTGACCACGCAGGCGCAAATCCTGGAGCTGATCCGCAATCTGCAGGAAAAGCACGGCATGGCGGTGATGTTCATCACCCATGATTTTGGCGTGGTGGCCGAGATCGCCGACCGCGTGGCGGTGATGCAATATGGCAAGATCGTCGAGGCCGGCACCGCCGACGAGGTTTTGGACAATCCGCAGCATGAGTACACGCAGAAGCTGATCGCGGCGATCCCGAAACTTTCCGCCGAGGCGAGCGAGGAAACGGCGGGCAAGACGCCGATCCTCGAAGTGGAAGGACTCAACAAGACCTATGTAACCGGCGGCGGCCTGCTCTTTTCCAAGCCGCGCGTGGTGCATGCGGTCAACGATGTGAACCTCACGCTTTGCGAAGGCGAGACGCTGGGCATTGTCGGCGAATCCGGCTCCGGCAAATCGAGCGTCGGGCGCTGCCTTGTGCGGCTGATGCAGCCCGATTCCGGCACGGTGAAGCTCGCCGGCCACGACATGGCGCAACTCTCCGGCGAGGCGCTGCGCGAGGCGCGCAAGTCGATCCAGATGATCTTTCAGGATCCCTATGCCTCGCTCAACCCGCGCTCCAAGGTGGGCCGCATCATCGCCGAAGGGCCGATGGCGCATGGGGTTTCCAGGCAGGAAGCCTATGCCCGTGCGGTGAAACTTCTGGAACTGGTGGACCTCGATGCGCTCGCCATCGACCGTTATCCGCACGAGTTTTCGGGCGGCCAGCGCCAGCGCATCGGCATTGCCCGTGCGCTGGCGCTGGAGCCGCGCGTGATCATTGCCGATGAGGCGGTTTCGGCGCTGGACGTTTCCATTCAGGCGCAGGTGCTCGATCTTCTGGCGGAGCTGAAGGAGCGGCTCAATCTGGCGCTGATCTTCATTACCCACGATCTGCGGGTCGCCGCCCAGATCTGCGACCGCATTGCGGTGATGCAGAAGGGCAGGGTGGTCGAGATGGGGCCGGCGCATGCGATCTTCAACAATCCTCAAAGCGACTACACGCGCACCCTGATCGAGGCCATTCCCGGCCGCGAGAAGGAGCTGGCGGCGGCGGGGTAATGCGGTGACGACTGGAGCTCACTTCAGCGCGGTGCATGCCCCTTCCCTCGCCCTTCGACAAGCTCAGGATGAGGGGAGGGGCATGGAGAGGCTGGCGTCTGTGGCGAAGGATTGCAAAACGCCCGCGCTTCCGACACCAGCCCTTAGCCGTTTCTCAGCTCCACCGCTCAGCCAGCAACCGCCAAGACCAGCCCTCATCCTGAGCTTGTCGAAGGGCGAGGGCGGGATGACGGGCGCCATCACTCACCACTCTCAACACTAATCCGCAGGAACCACCAATTTGGACGAACAACTGGCACAGAAAATCCTCGCAGCCGTCGAGGAAGGCTTTGAAGAACAGATCGGTTTTACCGAAGACCTGATCCGCTTTCCCTCGCTGCGCGGAAAGGAAAAGCCCGCACAGGAATTCGTTCACAAGGCGCTCGAAGCGCGCGGCTATGCGGTGGAAACCTTCCATATCGATGAAGACAAGATCAGGGATCATCCGGGCTTTTCGCCCGTGGCCGTCGATTATTCAGATGCGGTGAACGTGATCGCAACCCACGAGCCGCGTGAAAACAGGGGCCGGTCGCTGATCCTGAACGGTCATATGGATGTGGTGCCGGAAGGCCCGCACGATATGTGGGAGGTCTCGGCACCCTATGAGCCGAAGCGCGAGGGCGACTGGCTCTATGGGCGCGGCGGCGGCGACATGAAGGCCGGCATCGCGGCCAACATTTTCGCGCTCGACGCGCTGCGTCGCATCGGCCTGCAACCGGCGGCGAAAGTGCATGTGCAGAGCGTGGTGGAAGAAGAATGCACCGGCAATGGCGCGCTCGCCTGTCTGGTGGAAGGCTATACGGCGGATGCTGCGCTCATCCCCGAACCGGAAGACGAAATGCTGGTGCGCGCCAACACCGGCGTTTTGTGGTTCGAGGTCAATGTGTCGGGCCATCCCGTGCATGTGCGCGAGGCGGGCACGGGGGCCAATGCCATCGAGGCGAGCTTCCGCGTGATCGAAAGCCTGAAACGCCTGACCGCGGAATGGAACGCCGAAAAGGCGAACTACCCCTATTTCGAAGAGCTCGATCACCCAATCAATTTCAATGTCGGCAAGATCGAGGGCGGCGACTGGGCGTCGACCGTGGCGGCCTGGTGCAGGCTCTCCTGCCGCATCGCCATCTATCCCGGCGACGACCCGAAGGACCGGGCAGCGCAGATCGAGGCGCATCTGGCCCGCGAACTCGCCGACGACCCGTTTCTCGGCAACCGCCCGCCGGAAGTGATCTGGAACGGATTTTTCGCGCGGGGCTATGTGCTGGAGGAAGGCACGGATGCCGAAAAGGCGCTTGCCGAAGCGCACCGCGCGGCGACCGCGAGCGAACTGAAAAGCTTCGTGACGCCGGGCTATCTCGATGCGCGGGTCTTCGTGATCTATGCAGGCATGCCTTGCCTCGTCTATGGCCCGATAACCGAGAACATCCACGGGTTCGATGAGCGCGTGAGTCTTTCCTCCATCAAGCGGGTGACGGGGGCGATCGCACTTTTCATCGCCGACTGGTGCGGGGTGGAACCCATTGATGCAGAGGCGGCAAATGGCTGACGGACAGGTGATCGAGGGCGTCTATCTGAGCGATGTCTACGATCTTCACGCGCTTTATGGCCATGCGCTGGCACCCCATGCAGGCACGATACGCCTGCGCCATCCGCATGAGGTCGACGATCCGAAGGAAATCCGCTTCGCGCTGAGCTGGCGGCCGAGGGACGATGCGTTTCTTCCCTATCCGAATTTGCGGCTTGCGCATTCGATTGCAGCGGGCGTGGACAGCATCATCAATTGTCCGAGCCTGCCGAAGGATGCGCTGGTCGCGCGGGTGCGTGACCCGGATCAGGGCGACATGCTGGCGGGTTTCGCGGTCTGGCACGTGATCTGGCATCACCGTAACATGCGCCACCATATCGTGCATGAGGCAAAGCACGAATGGGCGCGGCTCATCCCGTCCATCATGAAGCCGCCGCGCGAGACGCCGGTGGGCATTCTGGGTTTTGGCCTTATGGGGCGCGCCATTGCCCGCGCGGTGACGGCCATGGGGTTTCCGGTGGTGGCTGCCGCGCGAAGCGCGCCGGCGGAGGATGTGCCCGGCGTGCGCTTCGAGAGCGGGGAAGGAGCCGCCCAACGGGTGGCGGAACAGGCCGCCATACTGATCAACGTACTGCCGCTGACGGGAGAGACGCGCGGGCTGCTTGATCTCGATTTCTTCAACCGCATGCCTGAAGGGGCCGCTCTCATTCAGCTTGGGCGGGGAGAACATCTGGTCGAGGCCGATCTTCTGCGCGCGCTCGACAGCGGCCGCATCGCCTCCGCCTCGCTCGACGTTTTCGACGTGGAGCCATTGCCGAAAGAGCACCCCTTCTGGGCGGATGAGCGCATTCTCGTCACGCCGCATCAGGCGGGCGACTGCTCGCCGCACAGGATGGCCGAACAGCTTGCCCGCGCCGCACAGGCCGTGGTGGCGGGAGACATACCGGAAACGGTGGTCGACAGATCCAACGGATATTGAAGGACGACAATGAAAGCCATTTTCGACGAACGCCAGTTGCGGCACACGCCGGAGCGCTATTTCCGGCGCGGGGCCTATATGCCCCATCCCGAACAGGCAGAACGCGCGATCCTGATCCGCGACATGCTGATCAAAAACGACTTCCCCATCGAGACGCCGCGCGATTTTGGCGAGGGGCCGATCAAGGCCGTGCACGATCCGGACTATGTGGATTTCTGGAAAGACGCTTATCAGCGCTGGCGCGCCGAGGCGCCGGATCAGGAGCCGATCCCCAACTGCCATCCCGGCCCGCGCCGGGGGCGGCCGTCCTCATCCGTTTTCGGCCAGCTTGGCTGGTGGGCGACCGACACGTCGGTTCCGCTGACGGAAGGCACATGGGATGCCGTCTACTGGTCGGCGCAGACCGCGCTTGAGACCGCCGAGCGCGTGAAGGAAGGCGAGCGCATGGTCTATGGGCTTTGCCGCCCGCCAGGCCACCATGCGCTTTCCAATGCGTCGAACGGCTTCTGCCTCTTCAACAATGCGGCCATTGCAGCGCAAAGCCTGCGCGAACGCTTCGGCAAGGTGGCGGTGCTCGACATCGACACGCATACGGGCAATGGCACGCTCGACATTTTTTATGATCGCGGCGACGTTTTCGTCTGCTCGCTGCACACGGACCCCGACCTCTACCCGACCTATTATCTCGGCTATGAGGACGAGCGCGGCGAGGGCGAAGGCGAAGGGGCGACGCTCAATCTCTGCCTGAAACCCGGATCGGACACGGAAACGATCCTTGGCCGCTTCCGCGAGGGGCTTGCGGCCATCACCGCCTTTGGCGCGGAAGCGCTGGTGATTTCGCTGGGGCTCGACATGGCGGCGGACGATCCGCTCTCGGAGGTGAAGCTCACGGGAGATGGCTTTGCCACGATGGCACGCGAAATCGCGGAACTTAGGCTGCCAACGGCGCTGATCCAGGAAGGCGGTTATCTGGGGCCTTCGCTTTCGAGAAACGCGGAGATCTTCCTCACTGCCAGCCGCGAGGCGCTGGCCGGCTGAGGCGGCTCACGGCGTCATTGCACGCTTTGCGGATCGGGTGCTGGCTGAACCGGGGTGACCGGCCTTGCCAGCGCTCGCTCGCGGAACACGATGTAGAGCCCCGCACCCATGGTGATGGCGATGCCAAGGGCGGCCAGCCCATTGGGCAGGTCGCGGAATATGAGCCAGCCAATGACCGTGGCGAAGGGGATCTCCAGATACTGGATCGGCGCCACGGTGGCCGAGGGCGCAAAGCGCAGCGACCATGTCATCAGGAGATGGCCGAACGTGCCGAAGAAGCCGGAGGCGGCAAGGAGCAGCATCTCCCGCAGATCGGGCTTGACCATGCGCAACTGCGGCAGGTCGAGCCCGAGATTGACGAAGGCCAGCGCGCCGAAGCCGATCATGGCGTAGATGCCGCTCACCACCTGAAGCGCTATGGGATCGGCATCGCGCGAGATCTGGCGCGTCACAAGCATGTAGCCGGAGAAGGCGACCGCCACGAGAAGCGGCAGAAGTGCTGGCGCACCGACACTCAAAAAGCTCGGCTGCACAACGAGCATGGTGCCGACGAAGCCGACCGAACAGGCGGCAAGCCGCCGTGGCCCCACATCCTCGCCGAGAAAGAACTTGCCGAAGGCCAGCATGATGAAGGGCATGACAAAGGCGATCGCCACGGCATCGGCCAGCGGCAGATAGCGCAGCGACATGAACATCGCGCCGATGCCGGCAATGTGGAGAGCCGTGCGCAGCACGGTGAGGCGCATGACGCGCGACGGCAGAAGCAGCGACTTCCCGCTCCACCAAACGACAGGCAGGAGGAACACCACCTGCGCGGCAAAACGCACGACCAGAAGCTCGAACAGCGGAATGGTCTCGCCCAACAGTTTCGCGATCGAGTCGCCCAGAGGGGCGACCGCGCAAAACCCGATCATCAAGAGGATGCCGACAAGCGGCCGGTCGTTTGACATTGCGCGACCCTATGGAGCGAAGCCGGCCCGCGCAATGTCACATGGCGGCGAAACGGTACGGCCAGCGAGGGAAATCCTGCGCTGGCCGAACTGGCCTTAAGCGGCCTGTGCCTTCGGGCCGGTGTCGGGCTGGTAGGTGCGGCCGAAGCGGTTTGCCAGAAAATCCTCGAGCGCGATGTCTTCCTGCTGGACAAAGCCCCTGGATGGCAGCTTGCCGTTGGCGAGCAGGTCGAGCACGGTGCAGATGCCGGCGGCAGTGGTCTTCTGGATGGCGCTGCGGGCATTCGGCCCGGCCGGGTCCGCAAACACGCTGTTGGCATAGCTCTCCTGCACCAGCCGGCCGTTCTTCAGGCCGGTGATGGTTACGAAGATCACGACTACATCCTGCATGGTGGTGGGCAGCGCGTGCTCGAAAATCTCTTTCAGAAGGTCGCGGCGTTCGCTCAGGCGCAGGTCGTTCAAAAGCATCTTCATGATCGAGGCATGGCCCGGATAGCGGATCGTGCGGTAGTTGAGATTGCGCACACGGCCCCTGAGCGACTCGCAGATGGAGCCGAGCCCGCCGGAGGTGTTGAACGCCTCGTAGCGCACGCCGTCGAGCGAGAACTCCTCGTGCCCCTCAAGCGGCGCGACCTCCTTCATCTCGCCATCGACGATGGCTTCGCAGGGCTCGCAATATTCGTTGATGACGCCTTCCGGCGACCAGGTGAGATTGTAGTTGAGCGCATTGGCCGGAAACTGCGGCAGCGCGCCAACCCGCATGCGCACATCGTGCAGCGTGTCGAAACGCCTGGCGAGCGAATTGGCGGCGATGGTGATGAAGCCCGGCGCAAGCCCGCATTGCGGGATGAAGGCCGTCCCGGCGGAAGCGGCGATTTCCTTCACGCGGCGCGTGCTTTTCACGTCCTCCGTCAGGTCGAGATAGTGAACGCCCGCTTCGGCAGCCGCCTCGGCGATGGGAACCGTGAGGTGATAGGGGGCGGCGTTGAGCAGGGCGAATTTGCCCTTGAGAACGGCGGCCAGAGCCTTCGTGTCGGAGAGGTCGACTTCCACGCCTGAAATCTGCTTGTGAGAAGAGAGGCCAGCGAGCTGCTCCGCCGACCGGTCGGCGACCGTGACCGTGTAATCGCCCGAGGCGACCAGCATGTCTGCGATAGCGGATCCAATGCGCCCGGCTCCCGTGACAACGATTTCTTTCATCCCGCTCCCTTTTGATTCTGTCTGGCGATTCTGCCTGGATGTTTGTCCAGTCTGGCTTTGATCGACGTTGAATCGAAGCATCAATACGGGTAATTTCACTTACGATTTTATACATATCGACGAATGGAATATGCAATATGACGACAAAGAATGCAGATCGGGCGGTGATCGCGCTCTTGCGCGAAAATGCGCGCATGCCGGTTTCGGAAATCGCCCGGCGACTGGGCGTGTCCCGCTCCACCGCGCAGAGCCGGCTCGAGCGGCTTGAGCGCAACGGAACGATTGCTGGCTATATGGTTCGGCTTTCGGGGGAATATGACGCCGCGCAGATCCGCGCGCATCTTCTGGTGACGGTGTCGCCAAAGCTTTCCGGCGACGTGATCACCGCGATGGAGAAGATGGAGGCCGTGCGCACGGTTCACTCGGTGAGCGGATCGTTCGACATGATCATCATCGTCGAAGCACCTTCGGTGGCCGAGCTCGATGCGGTGATCGACACGATCGGGGCGCTGAAGGGCGTTGACCGGACGATGAGCTCGATCATCCTGTCTACGCGGATCGACCGGTAGACACAGTATTCAGTCTGCCGCCATCCGCGCCGCTCCCCGCCTGCGGGCGATTTCATAGGCGATGGCGCCGAACACGGTGATCGCGATCATGATGAGCGCCAGCGCGTTGACGGCGGGTGTGAGCCCCGTGCGCACCTTGGTGGCGATGTAGACTGTGAGCGGCGTGTCGAACCCGCGCACGAAGAGCGTGGTGTTGTAGTTTTCGATGGATTGGAGAATGGCAAGGAAGCCGGCGGCGATCAGCGCCGGTTTCAGGAAGGGCAGAAGCACGCGGCGGAAGACCATGAATTTCGATGCGCCAAGGCCCAGGGCCGCCTCTTCCTGGGTGGGATCGAAACGCTGGAGGCGCGCGGTGATCATCAGCATCACATAGCAGATGATGAAGCTTGCCTGCGCGACCACGATCAGGAACACACCGCCCCCGACGCCAAGCTGCCGCCACAGGACCAGCGTGGCGATGCCGATGACCACGCCGGGCGTGAGCAGCGGCGACACCATGACCGCATACATGAAGCTGCGCGCGCGCGCATGCAGGCTGGTGAGAACGAGAGCCGCCGCCGTGCCAATGGGCAGGACGGTGATGACGACGAAGAAGGCGACGACAAAGGACGTCCAGAGCGACTGCCACATGCCGCTGTCGCTCCACAGCGCGTCGAACCATTGCAGCGTAGTGCCGCGCCATGGCGTTACCGTGGGGAAGCGGCTGGTGTTGAACGTGGCGATGCCCATGATGGCGAGCGGCGCGAACAGGTAGAGAAAGAACGCCACCATATAGAAGCCGAACAGGGCGCGGGCGATGCGGTCGGCGGCACTCATTTCGCCACCTCCGTCAGGCTGACGCGGGCAATGCGCAGCGTGACGAGCACCACCGCAAGGCACAGCACCAGAAGCACCAGCGCGTAAGCCGCACCGCGGTTCCAGTCGCCGCCCTCGAAGAACCAGTTGTAGATGATCTCGGTGAACCAGCGACTGCCTGGCGCGCCGAGAAGGGCCGGCGCGACATAGCTGCCGGCGGCGAGCATGAAAGTGAAGACGCAGCCCGTGGCGATGCCCGCCTTGGCGTGCGGGATGACCACCCGCCAGTGAATGCGCCAGGTGGAGGCGCCGAGATCGCGCGCGGCCTCGATCTGCGACTTGTCGAGGGATTCGATGGCGTTGTAGATTGGAAAGAGCATGAACAGGATGTAGGCATAGGTCATGCCGGCCAGCACACCGCCATCGCCATACCAGCGCACCGGCTCATCTATGATGCCGAGCGAGAGGAGAAAGGCATTCAGCGGGCCGCGAAACGCAAGCAGGATATACCAGGCGAGTGTGCGCAAGACCTCATTGATCCAGAACGGGATGGTGAGGGCCAGAAGCACCACCGCCGTCTGGTTCACCGTCGCGTGCTGGGCTAGCCAGAATGCCATGGGATAACACACCAGAAAGGTGATGAAGGCGACCAGCGCGCTCGCCCACACGGTCTTGAAGAAGATCGCGCGGTGAACGCCCTCATTGGCAAGATAAAGAATGTTGTCGAGCGAATAGACATCGTTCGGCCCGCCAAGCTGCGACGGCGGCAGGTTGGGCCGCAGCGCATAGTCGATCATCATGACATTGGGCGCGAGCACCATGCCGGCAAGCCACACGCCGACCAGCGCCAGAAACAGCGTGCCAAGCCCGCCGCCGAAACGTCGATACAGCTCAGACATCGGGCAGCACCACCGCGTTTGCGCTTTCAAAGCCGAAGCCGGATTTTTCGCCGATGGCGGGGGCGCTCGCAAGTTCGGTGCTGGCGATGGACGCCACCAGCGGCGTACCGTCTTCGGCAACGCCGTGGGCAAGCGCAAAAGCGCCCTCGAAATCGATGCGCTCGATGGTGGCGGCAAGCCGGTTCGCCCCGCCTTTCGATTTCAGCGCTTCAGGCCGCACATAAAGCTTTGCCGCCGCACCGCCTGTAAGCCCGTCGCCGGCGCGGCCGGTCAAGGTTCCATGGGCGGTTTCCACCGTGGCGATGCCGTTGTCGATGCCCTTGACCGTGCAGGAGAGCGCGTTGGTCTCGCCAACGAAGGTGGCGACGAAGGGTGTGGCCGGATTGTCGTAAAGCTCGCGCGGCGCGCCCACCTGCTGCACCACGCCAGCGCTCATCACCGCAACGCGGTCCGACATGGCGAGCGCCTCGGACTGGTCGTGCGTGATGTAGATGAAGGTGACGCCGGTGCGCTTTTGCAGGGCGCGAAGCTCGGCGCGCATGTGCTGGCGCAGCTTGAGATCGAGCGCGGAAAGCGGTTCGTCGAGCAGCAGCACCTGCGGTTCCACTGCAAGCGCGCGGGCAATGGCGACGCGCTGGCGCTGGCCGCCTGAAAGCTCGCCCGGCATGCGGTCGCCAAAACCATCCAGCGCGATCAGCTTCAGAAGATCGTTCGCCTTCCTGCGTCGCTCGGCTTTCGAGACACCGCGCGCCTCCAGCCCAAAGGCGATGTTTTCCCACACGGGCATCAGGGGAAAGAGCGCAAGCGACTGGAAGATCATCGCCGTGGGACGCTGATTGGGCCCGAGCGGGGTCATGTCCTTTTCGCCGATCAGGATGCGGCCTTCGGTCGGGTTCAGGAAACCGGCAATGACGCGCAGGAGCGTGGTCTTGCCGCAGCCGGATGGCCCGAGAATGGAGAAGAATTCCCCGCCTTCAACCGTGAAGGAAACATCGTCAACGGCACGGGTGCTGCCGAATGTAACGCCGACATGATCGAGCTCTACGGAATGTGACATGGTCCCCCAGTGTTTCCCGGTGTTTAGTGGCGGGCAGGTCGCTGCGGCTCGTCCGCATTTCCATGCAAATATCGGCGCCCGCCCCTCATCCTCACCTTATCCCCGCTGGCAGGGAGAAGGGGGCATAGAGGTTTCCGCTTCTTCCTTCTCCCCGTATGCGGGGAGAAGGTGCCGGCAGGCGGATGAGGGGCCTGCGCCGTCAGTTCATCCAGTTTCCTCAGGCCGAAAGGAAGCGGTCCTGATATTCGTTGCGCTTGGCAACGAACCAGCTTTCCTGGATCGGCCACCACCACAGCTTGTCCAGCGCATCTTCCGGATAGGCGGCGGCGAAGAACGCCTTGGCGTCGTCAGACGTCATGTCGGCAGCGCCCACGGCGGTGGAGTTGATCGAGGTCGCATTGGTGTACATGGCGCCGGCTTCCGGCGTCAGGAACCAGTTGATGAAGGCATAAGCCTGGTCGAGGTTTTCCGCACCCTTCGGGATCGCCACGCCTTCCATCCACGCCAGCGCGCCTTCCTTCGGCGCGATGAAGCCGATGGGCAGGCCTTCCTTGGAAAGCGCTGCGGCGGTAGAATCCCAGGTCTGGCCGATGGCGCAGCCATTGACGCGGAAGGCCCCCTGCGCCTCGTTCTCGTTGGACCAGAACTGCGCGATGTTGGCCTTGCGGGCAATCGCCTCCTCGAGAATCACGTCATAGATCTTGACCATGTTCTCTTCGGACTTGAAGGCCTCGGCCATCGGCATGGGCAGCTTGCCCTCGCCTTCAAGCCACAGGCCCAGGCCAACGAGACCTGAATGGCCGCGCACGGTGGCCTTGCTCTTCATCTCCGGCTTCCAGATGTCGCCATAGGATGCGGTGCCATATTCGAGCGGCGCCTGATCCTTGTCGAAGGAAACGGCTTCCGTGCCCCAGTCGGTGGGCACCTGATAGCGCTTGCCATCGATCACCGCGCCAAGATTGGCGGAGTTTTTCCAGGCGCTCGGCAGACAGTTGTCGACGTTGACCTTGGCCTCGTCGATCGGCTGCACGAGCTCGAACTCGACATAGTTGGGCACGCGGTCGACCGTCGGCCAGATGATGTCGAACCCGCCGCCATTGTTGGCGCGGAGCTGGTTCAGAAGCTCGTCATTGGTGCCGTAGGGCGTGTAATTTGCCTTGATGCCAGTCTCTTTTTCGAAGGCCGCGAGCATCTCGTCGTTCAGATAACCGGCCCAGGCGAAGATGTTCACCGAACCGGAGGAACCCTGCGCGTAGCTGCGCGAAATAAAAGGCGCGGCAAGCGAAAGACCTGCCACCGAGGTAGCGCCCTTGATGAAACTGCGACGTTTGATGAAAGTCATGGATAGCACTCCCCTGAGTTTCTGCGTTGATATCGCAGGCGTTATTCCCACAATGTTACAGCGCGATGACCGGACAGCAACAAAAAACGCTCAAAACCTTGGAGATTCCAAATATCAGGAAATTGAAAGGCTTTCCGCCACTTCCTGCAAGGCAGAAAGTGCGGTCTCCACATCCGCTGCCTGCGTGTCTTCCAGTTGCTCGAAATAGGGACAGGTGAGCACCGCCATGGCATCGCCGGAGGGACCGAAGACCGGTACGGATATATCTCTCACACCGACAAGCTGAAGACTGTCACCGATGCGGTAGCCGCGTGTGCGCACATCTTCAAGAGATGGCTCGATGGCTGTCAGATGTCGCACCCGGTCAGCGCCGCCCCAGATTGCGAGGGTTTCGTTGCGCCGGTCGGGGCTCTGGAAGGCAAGCAGCGTCTGGCCGGAACCCGTGTTGAGCAGATCGAGCTGAGCGCCGGGGCGCAGCCGAAACTCCCAGTTGGCGGGGCTGCTCGCCTGTGCCACGACGATGGCGTAGCCGCGCTCCGGCGCCACGAGATGCACGGACTGGTGCGTCCTGCGCGCAAAGCCGTCCATCAGCGGCAGGGCACGGGCGGCAAGCCGGCGCAGCGGCGGATGCTGACTGCCGAGCATGAACAGCTTCATCGTCAGCGCGTAGCGGTCGCCCTCGATGGAACGGCTCACATAATCGCGCGCGACCAGACGCTCGAGCATGCGGTAGATCTCGCTTGGCCCCCGGCCCATTTCCTTGACGATCTCGGCGCGCGTCAGGCCGTTGGGCTGACGCGAAAGAAGTTCGAGAATATCGAGCCCCTTGTCCAGCGCAGGGGCGCGATAGCGCTCTTCCGTGGTCTTCCTGCTGTTCACCTGCTTGCCCTCCGACCCGGTGCATTGATGAGGAATCGCTTCCCTTGTCAACTTTGATATTGCAATGATCTTTCATATATGAATAGACTATTCGTATATAAACGATGATTGAGCTTCGGCTCAACAGGGAGGAGGTCATCGTATGCGACTTGAAGGAAAGCGGATTCTGATATCCGCCGCCGCTCAGGGTATCGGTCGTGCCAGCGCGCTTGCCTGCGCCGCCGAAGGGGCGTCGGTCATCGGCGTCGACATCAATGAAGAGGGCCTTGCCTCGCTGGCTGCGGAAAGCAGCGCCATCGAGACCCACCGCCTCGACGTGTGCGACCGCGCCGCCATCGATGCGCTGGCTTACAAAACCGGCAAGCTCGACGGGCTTTTCAATTGCGCCGGCTTCGTTCACCACGGAACGATCCTCGACGTGACAGAAAAGGACTGGGCGTTCAGCACAGACCTCAATGTCACCTCCATGTATCGCATGACGCAGGCTTTCCTGCCAGGCATGCTGGAGAGAGCTGGGGAGACCGGCAGCGTCTCCGTTCTCAACATGGCCTCCATGGCCTCTTCCATCAAAGGCTTCGTCAACCGGGCGGTCTATGGCGCGACCAAGGCGGCCGTGATCGGCCTGACGAAATCGGTCGCCGCCGATTTCGTGAAGCAGGGCGTGCGCTGCAACGCGCTTTGCCCCGGCACGGTGGATACCCCATCGCTGCGCGGTCGCATCGCCTCGGCCCCCGATCCGGTGCAGGCGGAAAAGGATTTCATCGCGCGCCAGCCCATGGGGCGGCTCGCCACGGTGGACGACATCACACCGATGGTGCTTTATCTCCTTTCGGATGAAAGCCGCTTTGTCACCGGGCAGGCGATGCTCGTCGATGGCGGCGTGACGATCTGAGGATCGCGCGATGGCAACGGCGTCCACGAGCATGACGACCGAAGCCGGCAAAAATGAAATCCGGCCGGTCGTTTCCATGCGCGGCATCGAAAAGCGCTTTCCCGGCGTGCATGCGCTCAGGGATGTGCGCTTCGAGCTCATGCCCGGTGAGGTCCACGCGCTGATGGGAGAGAATGGCGCGGGAAAGTCCACGCTGATGAAAATTCTCTCCGGCATCTACCCGAAGGATGAGGGCGAGGTGCTGGTCGACGGCCAGCCGGTCGAGATCGAGAGTCCGCGCGCGGCACAGGATCTGGGTATCAGCATCATTCATCAGGAACTGAGCCTGATGAATGATCTGACCGCGGCCCAGAACATCTTCATCGGCCGCGAGCCGCGCCTGCGTTTCGGCAGGCTGAACGAGACCGCGCTCAACCGCCAGACGGCGGAAATCTTCGCCTCCATGAACCTTAAGCTCGATCCGCGTGCACAGGTCGGCGGGCTGACAATTGCCAAGCAGCAGATGGTGGAGATCGCCAAGGCGCTCTCCTTCCATTCACGCGTGCTGATCATGGACGAGCCGACGGCGGCCCTGAACAATGCCGAGATCGAGGAACTGTTCGTCATCATCCGCCGGCTGAAGGCCGAAGGCGTCGGCATCATCTACATCTCGCACAAGATGGATGAGCTGAAGCGCGTCGCCGACCGCGTAACGGTCATGCGTGACGGGCAATATGTGGACACGGTCTCTGCCGCCGCCACACCGGTCAGCGAAATCATTTCCATGATGGTGGGGCGCGCGCTCACCGAAAGTGCGGTAGAGGTGCCGGACCTCGATGAAGCGCCTGTCGCGCTGGAAGTGAAGGGCCTCACGCGTGGGCGCGAAATCCGCAATGTCAGCTTCTCGGTGCGGCAGGGAGAGATCCTCGGCTTTGCCGGGTTGATGGGGGCGGGCCGCACGGAAGTCGCGCGGGCGATCTTCGGCGCCGATCCGCGTGAGGCGGGGGAGATCATCGTCAACGGCACACCGGTTGATATCCGCACGCCCGCCGATGCGGTCGCCGCCGGCATTGGCTACCTCTCCGAAGACCGCAAGCATTTCGGCCTTGCTGTGGGCATGGATGTCCGCGCCAATGTGGCCATGGCGAGCCTGGAGCGCTTTACCGGCAGGCTCGGCGCGCTCGACGAGGCGGGCATGCGCGATGCCGCGCGCGGCTATATCCAGCAGCTCGACATCCGCACCCCTTCCGACCGGCAGGAGGTGCGGCTGCTCTCCGGCGGGAACCAGCAGAAGGTGGTCATCGCCAAATGGCTTCTGCGCGACTGTGACATCCTGATCTTCGATGAGCCGACACGCGGCATCGATGTCGGCGCGAAGAGCGAAATCTACAAACTGTTGAATGCGCTGGCGGCGCAGGGACGGGCGATCATCGTGATCTCGTCCGAATTGCCGGAAGTGCTGCGGCTCAGCCATCGCATTGCCGTCATGTGCGAGGGGCGGCTGACAGGCATTCTGCCGGGAGGGGCGGAAACCAGCCAGGAAGACATCATGCGCCTTGCGACAGAACGCGAGAGCGCCATGGAACCGGTGGGAGGAGAAGAATGAGCACCGTGGAAGCCACTCCGCAGGCCGGCTTTGCCGCACGGCTTCTGCAGGCAGGCGCGCACCAGAAGCTGTTGGCCTTCATGAGCCTGATCATACTCCTGATCGGCTTTTCGCTGGCCTCGCCAAACTTCATGCAGACCTCGAACATCATCGCCATTCTGCAGGCGACCTCGGTGAACGGGGTTCTGGCCATTGCGGCCACGCTCGTCATCATCACCGGCGGCATCGACCTTTCGGTCGGCACGCTGATGACTTTTTGCGCGGTCATCGCGGGTGTCGTCCTCACCTATTGGGGCCTGCCGCTGCCGTTCGGCGTGCTTGCGGCCATCGGCGCCGGTGCGCTGTGCGGCCTCACCTCCGGCACCTTCGTCGCCAAGATGAAGATCCCGCCCTTCATCGCCACGCTCGGCATGATGCTGATGCTCAAAGGCCTGTCGCTCGTCATATCCGGCACGCGGCCGATCTATTTCAACGACACGCCGGGCTTTACCGAGATTTCGCGCGGGTCGCTGATCGGCGAGGTCATCCCCGCCCTGCCGATCCCCAATGGCGTGCTGATCCTGTTTCTCGTGGCCATCGCAGCCAGCTACATTCTGGGCCGCACCGTGCTCGGGCGCTACACTTTTGCATTGGGTTCCAACGAGGAATCGGTGCGCCTTTCCGGCGTCAACACGGATGCGTGGAAGATGGCGGTCTATGCGCTGGCCGGCGGCATATGCGGCATTGCCGGCCTGCTCATCGCCTCGCGCCTGAATTCCGCACAGCCCGCTCTCGGCCTCGGCTACGAGCTTGAGGCGATTGCCGCCGTCGTCATCGGCGGAACCTCGCTTGCCGGCGGGCGCGGCACGATCCTCGGCACGCTGATCGGCGCCTTGATCATGGCGGTTCTGGCCAATGGCCTGCGCATCCTCTCGGTGGCGCAGGAGTGGCAGACCGTGGTGACGGGCGCGATCATCATTCTCGCCGTCTATGCCGACATGATGCGCAAGCGGCGCATGGGGTGAGTTTCAACACGAAGAGGGCGGTGAACGCCCCGGGTTTCGACCAATAAGTGAGTGTGAGCAAGAAACCGGAGGAGGAAACATGTTCACGAGACGCGCAATGCTGGGCGCCATCAGCGCCGCAGCTCTCGTCGCAAGCGGTATGGCCGCTTCGGCGCAGGACAAGATGTATATCCCGCTGATCTCGAAAGGGTTCCAGCACCAGTTCTGGCAGGCCGTGAAAGCCGGTGCCGACAAGGCAGCCGAGGAGCTGGACGTGGAGGTCACCTTCGAGGGACCGGACAATGAAACCATGGTCGACCGCCAGATCGACATGCTGGCGGCGGCGCTTGCCAAGAAGCCGGCAGCACTCGGCTTCGCCGCGCTCGACAGCCAGGCGGCAATCCCGCTGCTGAAACAGGCGGATGAGGCGGGCATTCCCGTGATCGCTTTCGATTCCGGTGTCGACAGCGACATCCCGAAGGCGACCGCCTCAACCGACAATCTGGCCGCAGCCGCCCTTGCCGCAGACAAGATGGCAGAGCTGATCGGCGGAGCAGGGCAGGTTGCCGTGGTCGCCCACGACCAGACGAGCCGCACCGGCATCGACCGCCGCGACGGTTTCGTCAATCAGGTGAAGGAGAAATATCCGGACATCGAGATCGTCACCATTCAGTATGGCGGCGGCGATCACCTGCAGTCGACGGAGATCACCAAGTCCATCCTCCAGGCCAACCCGGATCTGAAGGGTATTTTCGGCACCAATGAAGGCTCCGCCATCGGCGTGGTCAACGGCGTGCGCGAGATGGATCGCTCCAATGTCGTGATCATCGGCTATGATTCCGGGGCGCAGCAGAAGGAAGCGATCCGCGAAGGTCTGATGGCCGGTGCGATCACGCAGAACCCGGTCGGCATCGGCTACGAAACGGTCAAGGCCGCCGTGGCCGCCGCCAAGGGCGAAGAGGTGCCGGCTTCCATCGATACCGGCTTCTACTATTACGACAAGACCAACATCGACGATCCGGAAATCGCAGCCGTTCTTTACGACTGATCCAGGATCGCCAATCGCTCCGGGGGCCTCCCCCGGAGCGCCATTCAAACAACGGATTTGACGACGGACCATGACTCGGACCATGACCAGGATCACCGGCCTGCGCACCGTGGATGTGCGCTTTCCCACCTCCGACCATCTGGATGGATCGGACGCCATGAATCCGGACCCGGACTATTCGGCGGCCTATGTGATCCTCGAAACCGATGGCGAGCACGAGGGTCACGGCCTGACCTTCACCATCGGGCGGGGCAACGACATCTGCTGCGCGGCCATCGAGGCGATGCGCCATCTGGTCGTCGGGCTCGACATGGACTGGGTGGCAGAGGACATGGGCCGCTTCTGGCGGCATGTCACCTCCGACAGCCAGTTGCGCTGGATCGGACCCGACAAGGGCGCGATCCATCTGGCAACAGGCGCGGTGGTCAACGCCGTCTGGGATCTGTGGGCAAAACTCGAGGGCAGGCCGGTGTGGCGGCTGGTGGCCGAAATGAGCCCCGAAGAGCTCGTGCGCTGCATCGACTTCCGCTACATCACCGATTGCATTACACCGGAAGAAGCGCTCGCCTTCCTGCGTGAAAGAGCGAAGGGCAAGGAAGAGCGCATCGCCACGCTCGAACGCGAGGGCTACCCCTGCTACACCACATCGGCCGGCTGGCTTGGCTATGACGATGAAAAGCTCCGCCGGCTGTGCCGCGAAGCGGTGGATGCCGGGTTCAAGCACATCAAGATGAAGGTTGGGCGGGATCTCGACGACGACATTCGCCGACTCACCATCGCCCGCGAAGTGGTCGGCCCGGACGTCAACCTCATGATCGACGCCAATCAGGTCTGGGAGGTCGATGAGGCCATCGAATGGGTGGTGAAACTCGCTTTCGCCAAACCCTGGTTCATCGAAGAGCCAACCAGTCCGGACGACATTGAAGGACATCGCAAGATCCGCGAAGGCGTTGCACCGGTCGAGGTTGCGACCGGCGAAATGTGCCAGAACCGCATCATCTTCAAACAGCTCATCATGCGTGGGGCCGTCGATGTGGTGCAGATCGATTCCTGCCGCCTGGGCGGTGTAAATGAAATTCTGGCCGTGATGCTGATGGCCGCGAAACATGGGTTGAAAGTCTGCCCGCATGCGGGTGGCGTGGGCCTTTGCGAGTATGTGCAGCATCTCTCCATGATCGACTATCTATGCATCGCCGGCACACGCGAGGGCCGCGTCATTGAATATGTCGACCATCTGCATGAGCATTTTGTCGAACCCTGCGTGATCCGCAACGCGGCCTATATGCCGCCGCAGGCACCGGGCTTCTCCATCGAGATGAAACCGGCATCGCTGGAGAAATACCGTTACCACCCGGCGCGGGATCAGGTGCCGGCATGAGGGCTTCGGATCCGGTTGCCCTGCGCGCCGGCACTGCTCAGCCGGTCATGCTCACGCGTATGGGATTTGGCGGCGCGCCTCTCGGCAATCTCTATCGCCGGGTCGAGGAAGCGGACGCGCAGGCGACCCTGCAGGCCGCCTTTGACGGCGGCATGCGCTATTTCGACACCGCACCGCAATATGGTCTCGGGCTTTCCGAACAGCGCTTCGGGCGGGCCATCAGACGCTTCGGGCGCGATGCGATCACGCTCTCGACCAAGGTCGGGCGGCTTCTGGAAGACTGCGGGCCCGACGCGGTGACACCCACCGCCTTTGTCGACACGCCCCAGAAGAGGATCGTCTACGACTACACCTATGATGGCGTGATGCGCAGCCATGAGGCCAGCCTCACGCGGCTGGGTGTGGAGCGTGTCGACATTCTTCTCGTGCACGATGTGGACGTTTTCACCCACGGCACTCAGGAGGCAAGCGACGCGAAGGTGCGCGAGCTTTTTGATGGTGGCGGCTATCGCGCGCTCTGCGAGCTGAAAGAGGCGGGGCAGGTGCGGGCCATCGGCGCCGGCGTCAATGAATGGCAGGTGTGCGAACGCCTGCTCGAGCTCGGCGATTTCGACGCTTTTCTCTTGGCCGGGCGCTACACGCTTCTGGAACAGGAAGCGCTCGACAGCTTCCTGCCGCTCTGCGTGAAGCGCGATGTCGGCATCATTCTGGGCGGACCCTACAATTCCGGCATTCTGGCGTCCGGGGCCATCGAGGGCGCGCGTTACAATTACGAGCCCGCGCCCGCAGACATCCTTGAAAGGGTGCGGCAGATCGAGGCCGTGTGCGCAGTGCACGGCGTGAAACTGATCGAGGCGGCTCTGCAATTCGTGATGGGGCACCCGGCGGTGCGCACCGTTATCCCCGGTGCGATGACACCGGAGGAAGTGGCGGCGAACATCGCGCTTTTTTCCCGTAATGTGCCCGTCGGGCTGTGGTCTGATCTCAAAAGCCAGAACCTGATCCGGCCCGATGCACCGACCCCGGAGGAAAACTGATGCTGCGTGGTATCGACCCCATTCTCTCACCCGATCTCCTGCGCATCCTGCGCGCCATGGGCCATGGCGACGAGATCGTCATTGCCGATGCAAACTTTCCCGGCGAGGCGAGCGCGCGCGATTTCGTGCGGCTCGACGGTATTTCCGCGCCGCGTGTGCTCGAAGCGGTTCTAAGCGTGATGCCGCTCGATTCCTTCGTCGACGATCCGGCGATCAGCATGCAGATGGTGGACGACCCGGATGGTGTGCCGCCTGTGGTGGCCGAGTTTCAGACAGTGATCGACCGGGTGGCGGACAACCCGGCGCAGATCAGGCCGCTGGAGCGCTTTGCATTCTATGACCGCGCGCGCGATGCCTTTGCCGTCATCCAGACGGGTGAGCGGCGCTTCTATGGCAATGTGATCCTGAAGAAAGGCGTCTTGCCGCAGGAGGACGCCTGACCATGCGCCGGATCGACGCCCACCAGCATTTCTGGAAGCCTTCGCGCGGCGACTATGGCTGGCTGACGCCGGAGCTTTCCAAGATCTACCGCGATTTCCTGCCCAAAGATCTCAGATCCCTCATGGAGGCTGAGGGGATTGACGGGACGGTGCTGGTGCAGGCAGCGCCCAGCGACGCGGAAACGGATTTCATGCTCTCGCTGGCCGACGAAAACGCCTTCATCAGGGGCGTTGTCGGCTGGGTGGATTTCGAAAGCCCGGACGCACCGAGGCGCATCGCGGAACTGGCTGCGCACGACAGGCTCAAGGGGCTGCGCCCCATGATTCAGGACATTCCCGACCCGGACTGGATGCTGCACCCGCAACGCGACGCGGCTTTTCGCGCGCTGATCGACCACGGGCTCGTCTTCGATGCGCTGGTGCTGCCACGCCACCTGAAAAACCTCGCCGTGCTGGTGGACCGCTATCCCGAGATGGCCGTGGTGATCGACCATTGCGCCAAGCCGGACATCGCATCGGGTGCATTCGAGGGGTGGGCCGAAGACATGGCGTCTCTTGCCATGCGCCAGCAGGTCTCGTGCAAATTGTCCGGCCTGGTGACCGAGGCAGGGAGAAGCTGGAACCGTGAAAAACTCCAGCCCTTTGCCGATCATGTGCTCGCGGTCTTCGGCCCGGAGCGTGTAATCTGGGGCAGCGACTGGCCGGTCTGCACGCTTGCCGCAAGCTATTCCGAATGGTGTGAAGCGACCGCTGCGCTGCTCCAGCGGTTTGATGCGGCGGACCGGAAGGCAATCCTCGGTGGCAATGCCGGGCGAATTTACGGGCTGACCTGATCTCGTTCAGGGCTTCCGCCGGTATCACGGCCCTGAGCCTTCCCACGCCAGTCGCCACGCCACGCTCGCCCTGAGCCGGGCATCCATGCCGTTGCGGTCAATTTTCCTCCTGCTGCGCTTTCGTCCCAGCTCGCCCACTTGCGCATTCAATGTGTTATGATATTACATACCATATATCAGCCAGAGGAGCCATTCATGCCCAACCCAGACAACCGCCTGCCGGTCACCGTTCTTTCCGGATTTCTGGGGGCGGGCAAGACGACGCTCCTGAACAATGTGCTCAACAACAGAGCGGGCCGCAGGGTGGCGGTGATCGTTAATGACATGTCGGAAGTGAACATCGATGCCGATCTGGTGCGCGAGGGTGGCGCGAACATTTCGCAGACAGACGAGAAACTGGTTGAGATGACCAATGGCTGCATCTGCTGCACGCTGCGCGACGATCTTCTGAAGGAGGTGCGGCGCCTGGCGGCAGAGGGACGGTTCGATTACCTGCTGATCGAATCCACGGGCGTTTCCGAGCCATTGCCGGTGGCCGCCACCTTTGAATTCCGCGATGAGCAGGGCATGAGCCTTTCCGATGTCGCACGTCTCGACACAATGGTGACGGTGGTCGACACGGTGAACCTGCTCGGAGACTACGCCAGCCATGATTTCCTGCGCGACCGGGGCGAGGTCGCGGGCGAGGGGGACGAGCGCACGCTTGTGGATCTTCTGGTCGATCAGATCGAGTTCGCCGATGTGGTGATCCTGAACAAGGTGAGCGATGCCGGCCCGGAGCGTCTCGATGCGGCGCGCAAGATCGTTACCGCACTCAATCCCGATGCGCAGATCATCGAGACCGACCATTCCCGCGTCGCGCCCGCGCGCATCTTCGACACGGGGCTTTTCGACTTCGAGGCGGCGCACCAGCACCCGCTCTGGGCCAAGGAGCTTTATGGCTTCGCCGATCATGTGCCGGAGACGGAGGAATATGGCGTTTCCTCCTTCGTCTACCGCGCGCGGCGGCCCTTCCATCCGCAGAAAGTGCACGCGGTGCTGAATGCGCCGTTGCCGGGCGTGATCCGCGCCAAGGGGCATTTCTGGGTGGCGACGCGGCCGGACTGGGTGGCGGAGTTCAGCCTCGCCGGGGCCTTGTCCAGCGTTAAGCCGCTTGGCACCTGGTGGGCGGCTGTGCCGCGCGAGCGTTGGCCCAACCACCCGGAAGCGAAAGCCTTCATGGACCGCTACTGGAGCGAACCCTATGGGGACCGGCGGCAGGAGCTGGTCTTTATCGGCTCCGGCATGGACCGCGAACGCATCACCGCAGCGCTGGATGCGGCACTGGTGGGAAGCGCGACGCGGTTTGATCCCGCAGAATTCCGTGCGCTGGCGGACCCGTTCCCACGCTGGCAGCGGGCACAGGCCGCCTGAGGCGAGGGCGAGATGGCGTGCGCCAACCCTAACCCCGCAGCCGCAGGAGATAGGTATCCATGATCCAGCCCTTGTCTTCCCGCGCCCTGGCGCGCGTCTCCACAATCTGCCCGGCAACATCCCCAAGCAGCCCACTAATCAGAAGCTCGTTCGGCGTGCCGAGATACGCACCCCAGAAAATCTCGTAGGCATCGCCATCGAGCGTGCGGAAGGCGCAATCGCCGTCGAGCATGACGAGAAGCGTGTCGGCGTTGGGCGGAAAGCCCTCCGCCTTCAGCCGCCTTCCGGTGGTGATCAGCACCGAACCGCCAATCCTGTTGACCGGCATATGGTGGCTGGCTGCGAGCGCCTGAATGCTGGTGATGCCCGGCACCACCTCCAGCGCGACCGCAAGCTCGGTTTCCCGGCGCATGTGCTCGATGATGCGCAGCGTGCTGTCATAGAGCGAAGGATCGCCCCAGACGAGAAAGGCCGCATGGCCCGTCTCGCCCGTGTGCGCCGCAAGCAGATCGCCATAGGCGCGGGCAATGGCCATGTGCCAGTCGTCCACGCCCCGGCGATAGCTCGGATTGGCCGCGTCGCGCACCGGCAGATCGAACTCCACGATCCGCGTCTGCCGGTTTTCCAGAAACCGCTCGCAGATGACCCGGCGCAGATCGGCCAGATCCTCTTTCGCTTCGCCTTTGCGGGGGATGAGGATCACGTCGGCCCGGTTCAGCGCGTTGATGCCCTGCACCGTCATATGTTCGGGATTGCCGGTGCCAATGCCGATGAGCGAAAGCGCGCGCATGATCAGCCGTCCGAAACGCCGGCTTCGGCAAAGGTCGCCATGCCGTTGTGGCAGGCAAGCGCGCCGCGCAGAATGTTGATCGCAAGGCATGCGCCGGACCCTTCGCCGAGCCGCATGTCGAGATCGAGCAGCGGCCTGAGGCTGAGTTCGGCAAGCAGTTTGCGGTGGCCGGGCTCGGCGGAAACATGGCCGGCAATGGCGTGCGCCAGACCGTCTTCGCCAAGACGCGCGAGCGGCGCGACCGCCGCGCCACACACGAAACCGTCGAGCAGGAGGGGAATGCGCTTTTGCCGCGCGGCAAGGGCAGCGCCGAACATGGCGGCAAGCTCGCGCCCGCCGACACGGCGCAGCGCCTCCAGCGGATCGGAAAGCGCCTCGCCATGGCACGCAAGCGCGGCATCCACGGCCTCGGCCTTGCGCGAAAGGCCGGCATCGTCGACGCCCGTGCCGCGCCCGACCCAATCCGCGCCCCCGCCACCGAAAAGGGCTGCGGCAAGTGCCGCTGCGGCGGTGGTATTGCCGATGCCCATTTCCCCGAGTGCGATGAGATCGGCTCCTTCCGGCACCGCATCGAAACCGGTCTGGACGGCCTTCAGAAAATCCGTTTCATCCATGGCCGGCGCTTCCGTGAAGTCCGCCGTGGGGCGCTCGATCTCCAGCGGCGTGACGGTGAGGCTGGCGCCGGCCTGCTTTGCCAGCTGATTGATCGCCGCGCCGCCAGCAGAGAAATTCGCCACCATCTGCGCCGTCACCTCGGCCGGGAAGGCCGAGACACGGCGTGCGGTCACGCCATGAGAGCCCGCAAAAATCAGCACATGAACCCGGTCGAGCGCGGGCTTTTCGCGCCCCTGCCAGCGGGCAAGCAGGATGGCCGCTTCTTCCAGCCGGCCAAGGCTGCCGGGTGGTTTGGTGAGCACGGCCTGGCGGGCGATTGCAGCCTGGGCGGCGTTTTCGTCACCTGAAGGCCGGTTGTTACAAGCGGTGCGCAGATCGTCGATCGAGGGAAAGCGGGTCATGGAAATCCTTCAGGTGAAATGGGCAACGGCGGCGAGAAGCAGAACAGTTTCGACAAGCTGCTGCAGCGCGCCGAGCACATCGCCCGTCTGCCCGCCGATTTGTTTTTCGGCGAGCCATTTGATGAAAAAGAGCGCCGCCGCCAGAAGCAGCACGGCAATGAGCGCAAAGCCGGGACCGGGAACAAGAAGCAGAACGCCACCAATCGCCAGCGCGCCAAGAACGGGGCCGTTCGACGGTTGCCCGGCGCCCGCCGAAAGCCCGTTTTCGCGTGCGGGCGGCGAAAGGCGCATCAGCGCGGGCATGAGCGCGCGCGAGACTGCGTGGGCGATCAGCAATGCGGGAATGGCGGCAAGGCCGAGCGCCACGAGCGCCGACCAGCGCAGGAGAAACGAGAGGATCAGCGCGGCGACACCATAGGAGCCGATGCGGCTGTCTTTCATGATGGCGAGCTTCTTTTCGCGTGTCGATCCGCCGCCGAAACCATCGGCCACATCGGCCAGCCCATCTTCATGCAGTCCGCCGGTCAGAAGCACGCCCACCGCGAGCGCGAGAGCGGCGGCGATGGTGGCCGGCAGGCCCAGCATGATGACACCCGTCAAAGCGGCGCTGCACACCGCACCAACGACAAGACCGGCCAGCGGTGCCGCCCATTGTGCATTGGCAAAACCATGCGCGGGCATCTCGAACGCGGGCAGCGGAAGGCGCGTGTAGAAGCCGAGGCAGGCTGCGATGTCGCGGAAGGCGTCGCGGGGTCCGACCATCCTATCAGCTCCGCGCGATTGCATGGAAATAGGTACCCGACACATGTCCGCGCCGCGCGCCGGAGGGGCCGAGCGCACGGCCCTGCCCATCCGCGAGCATGGCGAGCGGCGCATCGCTGCCCGGTTCCACCAGCCGCGAATAATGGAACTCATGACCACGGATCGTCTCGCCCTTGCTGCCGATGGCGCAGTCGGCCATGAGCGTGGCCTGCCGATAGCCGAGATTCATCTTGCGCTTCGCATAGCTCGTCACGTGAGAAAGCAGACCCAGCATGGTGTGGCGAACGCCCTCGGCATCCTCGAGCGCCTTGCCCAGAACCATGAAACCACCGCACTCGCCGTGAATGGGCCTGGTCTCCGCGAAAGCATTCATCGAAGCGCGGAAATTCTCCGCCGTAGCAATCCGCCCCGCGTGAAGTTCGGGATACCCACCCGGCAGCCAGCAGGCGTCGGCGCTTTTCGCCGGGCCTTCATCGGCGAGCGGCGAGAAGGGCAGAAGCTCCGCCCCTGCTTCGCGCCAGTGCCGGGCGAGATGCGGATAGACGAAGCTGAAGGCGGCGTCCTGCGCGATGGCGATGCGTTGCCCCGGCGGCGGCAGAAGCCGCGCCGCATCGCCCGCCTGCATGGAGAGCGGCACGGCGGCCTTCATCACGGCGTCGAGGTCGATGGCCTCTTCCATCACATCGGCAAGGCGCTCGATGAAGGCTTCGAGTGCGGCATGTTCGCTCGCTTGCACAAGGCCCAGATGCCGCTCCGGCAGCGCCATGTCCGGATTGCGGTAGACCGCGCCCAGCACCGGAATGCCGATGGCCTCGATGGCCTCGCGCGCCATCGCTTCATGGCGCGGGCTGGCCACCTGATTGAGCACCACGCCAGCAATCCGCACTTTCGGGTCGTAGGCGGCGAACCCCTTTGCCAGCGCAGCAGCCGTCTGCGACTGGCCGGATACGTCGAGAATGACAAGACAGGGCACATCATAAAGCCGCGCAATGTCAGCCGCAGCGCCGGATCGTCCCGGCTCCGAAACGATGCCATCGAACAGGCCCATGGCGCTTTCGATCAAAAGCATGTCGGCGTCTTCGCTCTGCCGGCTTCCAAGATGCTCGAGCAGATCCGGGTGCATGGCCCAGCTGTCCAGATTGACCCCGGGATGCCCCGTCGCCGCCTGATGAAAGCCAGGATCGATATAGTCGGGGCCGGATTTCACGCCCCGCACGGCAAGACCGCGCCTCCTGAGCGCGCGCATCAGGCCGATGGTGACGCTGGTCTTGCCCGAGCCCGAACGGGCCGCGCCGATGATGATCGCCCGCGCCGTCATGATAGCGCCTCGCGCAGCGCCACGATGCCGCCGATGACGATGATGGAAGGGGAGCCGAAGCCCTGTTCCTCGGCCTGCGAAACAAGGGACGAGAGCGTTGTGGTGAGGATGCGCTCATCCGGCTTGGTCGCATTCATGATGAGGGCGGCCGCCGTGTCGCCCGCCATGCCGCCGGAGGTGAGTGCGTCCACGATCAAAGCGAGCTTGTGCATGCCCATATAGATGACGATGGGTTGGCCGGTTTTCGCCAGCGCCGCCCAGTCGAGATCGTCCGGCGTGCCGGCGGCGTGGCCGGTGGCGAAAATCACGGCCTTGTTCACCCCGCGCATGGTGGCGGGGATGCCCGCATCGGCAAGTGCGCCCACCGCCGAGGTGATGCCCGGCAGAAAGCGGAAGGGAATGCCGGCAAGCGCCAGCACCAGCGCTTCCTCGCCGCCACGGCCAAACATGTTCGGGTCGCCGCCTTTCAGGCGCAGAACCCTGCGCCCCGCCTCGGCCTCTTTCACCAGAAGGCGGTTGATTTCATCCTGGCTGGTGGAAGGCTGACCGGCGCGTTTGCCGACGAAAATGTGCCGGGCTTCCGGCGCAGCCTTCAGGATCTCCGGGTCCACCAGCGCGTCATAGATCACCACATCCGCCGCATCGAGCGCAGCCAGAACACCGAGTGTCAGGCAGCCAAAGCCACCGGGACCCGCACCCGCAAGCCACACATGGCCCGGCTCGAACGGCGCTGGTTCAAAAGGCAGGCGGTCGAGCGCTTCAGCCAAACTCATAACCCCTCCCGCCCGCGAAACCGGCGCTGATAATCGGCGCTGTAGAGCGCGCTTTCGCGAAAATCCTCCGCGCCCAGCCCCGGCCCGACGAGTATGAGCGCCGTGCGCTCGATGGGATCTTTCGCCATCTCCGCTTCGATGGTGGAAAGCGTGCCACGCAGAATGCGCTCATCCGCCCAGCTAGCGCGAGCAACGATTGCGACCGGGCAGTCGGAGCCGTAATGCGGGGTCAGCTCCGCCACCACCCGGTCCAGCGCGTGAATGGCGAGATGGATGGCGAGCGTCGTGCCGGTGGCCGCGAAATTGGCGAGCGTTTCACCCTCCGGCATTTTCGAGGCGCGGCCGGAAATGCGGGTCAGGACGAGGCTCTGCGCCACTTCCGGAATGGTCAGCTCGCGTCCCAGCGCCGCCGCAGCCGCCGAGAAGGAAGGCACGCCCGGCGTCAGCGTGTAATCAATGCCGAGTGCGGCAAGACGGCGGAGCTGTTCGGCAACCGCGCTCCAGACCGAAAGATCGCCCGAATGCAGCCGGGCAATGTCCTCGCCCGCTTCATGGGCGCGGATATATTCCGCTTCGATCTCTTCCAGCGACATGGGCGCGGTGTTGACGATGCGCGCGCCCCGCGGACAGTGCGCGAGCAGTTCTTCCGGCACCAGCGAACCGGCATAAAGGCAGACCGGGCAGCGCGCAATCAGATCGCGGCCGCGAACGGTGATGAGGTCGGCAGCGCCCGGTCCGGCGCCAATGAAATGAACGGTCATGATTGTCTTCCGGTGGTGGCGATGGCGCAGGTCACGCCGTCTAGTGTGAGCCTCGGCCCGAGAAGCCGGGCGGCTGGGCCGCAGACGGCCAGCGCCGCCGCCTCCGAGGCCGATGGCAGGCGAGTGGCGGAGAGCGCGTGTTCCGAGCGGGTCAGGCAGTGCGTCGCCGCCGCCTGCAGTGCAGCGTCATCGGCAATGACAAGCGGCAGACCGAGCGCGGTTGCGGCATCCGTCAGGCCGGGCTCGTCCCGTTTCCGGGGCACGGTCGCCAACGCATCGAGCCTGTCCTGTGCGATGTCATGCTTTGCCAGAGCAGCGTCGAGCGCGGCAAGAACCGCCTCGCTTGTAACGCCTTTTCTGGCTCCAAACCCGGCGCAGATCATGGTTTCCTCCAGCGCCATTGAAGCACCGGCATGGCCGGGCGCAGCGCCGTCATGCCGCCAACGGGGGCGGCGCGCGCGATGGCGATCTCAATCAGCTCTCCGCCGTGCCGTCCATGGCAGTCGATCAGAAGCGCCTGCGTTTCGAGCGTCACCCCGTTTGCGACAAGGCGGCCCCCGGTTCCAAGAGCGGCAATCGCCGCCTCCATCAGCCCCGGCACGGTCGCCCCGCCACCGATGAAAACCACGTCGGGTGCGGCAAGGCCCGCGAGCGCGGCGGGAGCTTTCCCCTCGACCACGGTGAGCTGCGGCACGCCCATGCGCTCCGCGTTGCGGGCAATGCGCGCCGCGCGCTCTCCGTCCGCCTCGATGGCGATGGCGCTGAGCGATGGGTGCTGCCGCAGCCACTCGATGGAAATGGAGCCTGAACCCGCTCCGATGTCCCAGAGCCGTTCGCCGCGTTTCGGGGCAAGCGCCGACAGGGTGACGGCTCGCACCTCCGATTTGGTGATCTGCCCGTCATGCTCGAAAAGCCCGTCTTCAAGCCCGCTTCCAAGCGGCAGGATGCGTGCATCCTCATCCGCCGCCACCTCGATTGCGACCACGTTCAGATCGTCAAAACCGTCTGCGGAAAGCGCGGCAGCCATACCGCTGATCTGCTTTTCGCGCGGTCCCCCCAGCGCTTCCAGCACGTGAAAGCGCGAGGGGCCAAACCCCTCTTTGGTGATCAGCTCTGCAATCGCAGCCGGAGCCGTGCCATCGGATGTGAGCGCAAGAATGCGCGCGCCGGGATGGAGCAGCGGGCGTATCAGCGCAATGGGCCTGCCATGCAGCGAAACCGTCTCGACCGATTGCAGCGGCCAGCCAAGCCGGGCAGCAGCAAGCGCGAAGGAAGACGGGGCGGAAAAAACACGCATCTCATCCGCCGGGATGCGCCGCGTCAGCGTCGCACCAACACCGAAGTGAAACGGATCGCCCGAAGCGAGAACGCAGACCTTCTTGCCTCTCAGCGCTTCGATCTCATCGAGCGCCTTGGCGAAAGGGGAGGGCCATGGACGCGGCTCACCGGAAATCTGGTCTGCCGCCAGTTCGAGGTGCCGCGCACCACCGAACACGATCTCCGCATCGGCAATCGCGCGGCGTGCTTCCTCACCGAGCCCGGCCGTACCGTCCTCGCCGATCCCAACGATGGCAAGCCAGCGCCTTGAGGTTTCCGCCTGACTGCAAAATGCGCTCTTTGTCTGATTTTCCGCATTTGTGCCGACGTCAGGCGATTCCGCCTGACTGCAAAATGCTCTAGAAGACGTCATGGCAAAGCAGACCCTTCTCATTCTCGGTGGAACAGGCGAAGCACGGCGGCTCGCGGAGCGGCTCTGCGCGCGCAGCGCGCTGCGTGTCATCACCTCGCTTGCCGGGCGCACAAGCGCGCCGGAAGCCTTGCAGGGCGAGGTGCGTGTGGGCGGTTTCGGCGGCGCTGAGGGGCTTGCGCGTTATCTTAAGGACGAAGGCATCGACCTGATGGTGGACGCCACGCATCCTTTCGCCGCGCGCATGGCGCGCAATGCGGCGGAAGCGGCCCACCTGACCGGCGTGCCGCTCATCACGCTCATGCGCCCCGCCTGGCAGCCGGTCGCCGGTGACAACTGGCAAACAGCGTCCGGCATGGCCGAGGCGGCAACGCTTCTCGGCCCTGAGCCCCGACGCGTCTTTCTGGCCATTGGCCGGCAGGAAGTTCAGATGTTTCGCGCGGCGGCGCAGCATCATTATCTGGTGCGCAGCGTGGAACCGGTGGAGCCCGCCCACCTGCCGGCGAATGCCCAATGCATTCTGGCGCGCGGTCCGTTCTCCGAAGACGATGAAATCGCGCTGCTCACCGAGCATCGCATCGACATCGTGGTCGCCAAGAACAGCGGCGGTGCCGCGACCTATGGCAAGATTGCGGCCGCCCGCAGGCTCGGCCTGCCGGTGATCATGATCGACCGACCAAAGCCGACTGGCGCAGCCGTCGTGGCCGACATCGAAGATGCGATGGGCGCGATCGATGCTCATCTGGCGGCTCCCGTCGCCGAGCGCGGCGCATAGACCAGCGGCGGTTTGCCGGGGCGCTCGATCAGGCGTGTTTCTGGCGAACCGATGATGACGCAGGTGGCCATATCGGCCATCTCGCCACGCGCCTCGTTGAGCGGAACAATCGCCATGCGTTCGTCGGGCCGGCCTGCGGCGCGGCCGAACACGACCGGCGTGGACGCCGGCAGAATACCGCTCAACAGTTCAAAGGCGCGGCCAAGCTGCCAGGGCCGGGCGCGGCTGATCGGATTGTAGAGCGCGATCACGAAGCCCGCACCGGCGGCCGCAGCCAGCCGGGTTTCGATGAGTTCCCAGGGTTTCAGATTGTCGGACAGGGATATGGCGCAGAAATCATGGCCGAGCGGCGCACCCACGCGGGCGGCCACGGCCAGCATGGCCGTCAGCCCCGGCACGATCTCCAGATCGAGCGCGCGCCATTCCTGCGGCCCATGCTCGATGGCCTCGCACACGGCCGCCGCCATGGCGAAAACACCTGCATCCCCGCCCGAAACCACGGCCACATGCCTGCCTTCGGCGGCCATGGTGAGCGCCGCCTTCGCGCGGGCAAGCTCTTCCCGGTTGTCGGAGGCGTGGCGGGTCTGGCCATCGTTCAGTTCGAGCCGGTCGAGATAGGGACCGTAGCCAAAGAAATCGCTTGCGGCCGCAATGGCCACGCGCGCTTCCGGTGTCGTCTGCTCCGGGTTTCCGGGGCCGGTGCCGATGACGACGAGACGCCCGCTCATGCCACCGCCTCGCCGGGCTTTGCCTGCCAGCCCGGTCCGAGCACGAGCGAGAAATAGGGGGCCTCATCGTCCGGCTTGTCGGCGAGCGGCGTCATGCCTGTGTTGTCCATCGTGCCGCGTTCCACATAGACCGCGCCGACGAGCCTGCCGGCGCGAGCCAGCGCCCGGCGGATTTTCGGCAGATTGCGCCCCACCTTCATGATGACGAAGGCTTCCGTGTCGCTCACGCGGCGCACAAGCTCGTCTTCATCGAGCGTTCCGGGCAGGACCATCATGATGTCATCGCCCTGAACGATGGCGATGCCCGCCTGCGACCAGCAACCCGACATGGCGGTGATGCCCGGGATCACTTCGGTCGGATGCTGCGCGGCAAGCCGCACATGCAGATGCATGTAGGAGCCGTAGAACAGCGGATCGCCCTCGCTCAAAACGGCAACCGTGCGGCCCGCTTTCAAATGCGCTTCCACCGCCCGCGCCGAAGCTTCGTAAAAGCCGGTGATGGCCGCGATATAGCGCGGGTCGGTCTTGTCGATCTCGGTGGTGACGGGATATTCGAGCGGCAGTTCCTCGATGCCTTCCGGCAACAGCCCCTCGACCGTGCGGCGGGCATTGCCCCGGCGTCCGCGCTTTGCGAAATACGCCACCACGTCCGCCCGCTCCAGCGCCTTCAGCGCCTTGACGGTGATGAGTTCGGGATCGCCGGGTCCGGTGCCGACGCCAATCAGGGTTCCGCTCACAGGCCCGCCCTCGCCAAAGCGTTGATGGCCGCTGCCGTCATGGCGCTGCCGCCCATGCGGCCGCGCACGATGGCGAAGGGAATGCCAAGCCCGCTCTCGGCGAGCGCTGCCTTGGATTCCATCGCGCCAACGAAACCGACCGGCATGCCAATGATGGTGGCGGGTTTCGGCGCACCGGCGCGCAGCATGTCGAGCAGGTAGAAGAGTGCTGTCGGCGCATTGCCGATGGCCACCACCGCGCCTTCCATGTGCTCACGCCACAGCTCCAGCGCGGCGGCGGAACGCGTATTGCCAAGCTTTTGTGCAAGTTCCGGCGTGCGTGCATCGCGCAAGGTGCAGATCACATCGTTTTCGGCGGGCAGCCGCGTGCGGGTCACGCCGCGCGCCACCATCTCCGCATCGCACAGGATCGGCGCACCGGCTTTCAGCGCCGCGCGGCCCGCCGCCACAAACCCTTCGGAAAAGACGAAATGTTCCGCCGCCTCGACAAGCCCGCAGGCGTGGATCATACGGATTGCCACATCGGCCTCTTCCACACTGAAACGCGCGAGGTCGGCCTCGGCGCGGATGATCGCGAACGACTTTTCATAGATGGCATTGCCGTCGCGTATGTACTCGGTTTCTTGCATTCAGCCTGACTTTCGAAGAAGGGCGGCGCGCAGCGTCTCGCCGCGCTCGATGAGGAAGGTGCGAAGGCGTCCGGAAGGCTTTGCGCCAACGCAGGAAAGGGTGCAGCAACCCTCGACCGCGATCAGGTTCACCACCGGCCCGGCGGGCTGGGCGCATCCCTTTTCGCAGGCCGAAAGGTGAAGGCGGAACGAGCCATCGGGCAGACCCGCCGCAGCCGCCTCGGCGGCAAGCGCCTTGGCGTCGAAGCGCGCCGAAGCGCAGGCGGGTGCGCCGGCGCAGGCGGCGATGAAAAGGCGGGGATCATCGCCTTGCGTGACGAAGCCCAGAGCGTGCGCTGCCTGAAACACCTCTTCGTGACGGGCTCCGTCGAGACCGGTCAGCAACAGGCCGCTGCGCGGCGCAAGGCGAACTTCCCGTGCGTCGGGTGCGGCCTCGCAGAGCGCCACAAGCGCATCTGCTGCGACCTGGCCGAAGGGCAAGGCGATGCCCAGCGCACTCCCGCCATCTTTCAGCGCAAACCGGCCAACCGGCGCGCTGTCAACCCGTGCGGGATGTTGCACGGCTGGCTCAAGCCCGGCTCGGAGCGCATCCTTCTGCGCCTGTGCGAAATCGCGTGCGCGTCCGCCGCTCTCGGCCAGCAGATCGAGAATGGTGAGCGCCGCAGTACCGATCGTTTGTTCGTCACCTGAGCCCAGCCATTGCGCGGTCGCGCCATTGCCGCCAATGCCGATCAGCCATTGCCCGTCATCAGCCATGATGAGCTTTATGTCGGCGCTGATCGCATCGAGATGCAACGCTCCGCTGCAATCGACCGTGACAGACACTTTTGGCGCGAGGGATGGGCCAAGACCATGTGCAGCAACATACGCGTTAATGCGCTTTGCGAGCGGAGGAGGAGGGGCAAGCGGTGGGGTCTCAACCGCAAAGCCATCCACAGCTCCAAGCTCCAGCGCATTGATTTCCGTGGCAAACAGAGGGGCGCTCTCAGCGGTCAATCCACGTATCTGCAATTTGCCACGCGCGGTCACTTCCAGAATGCCGTTGCCGTGGCGACCCGCCGCTTTTGCGATGCCCGCCAGCTTCTCAGGCGTCAGTGCGCCATGGGCCGGTGCAATCCGCGCGAGCAGCCCGTCGCCGGTTTCCATGGGAGCGGAGAGTGTGGGGCATGCGCCGCGCCGCATCGTCATGCCGTCGCCTCCGCAAGAAGTGCGGCCAGATCGGCATCGACGGAATTGCGGCGCGGGTGCCAGAGGCCGCGCCGGCGGGCGGCGCGAAACCGTTCCGCCATGGCATGCGCGGCAGCGGGATTTTCCGCCAGAAGAAAATCGCGCACCCGTTCATCGCCGAGATAAGCGTCGAACACGGCATCGATCAGGCTGCCTGAAACCGCATCCGTGGTTTCAGCGAAGCCGATCAGCCGGTCCACCGTTTCCGTCAGTTCCGCAGCACCACGCGGGCCATGGCGCAACTGTCCTTCGATGAAGCGTGGATTGACGGCGCGGGCACGCACGGTGCGCGCAATGGCCTGCGCCAGCGAGCGGGCCCGCGGGCGCTCCGGGTCGGTCGTGTCGAGCACTACAAGATCGGCCTTGCCGCCCAGCGCTTCCACCGCCGCCGCGAACCCGCCGATGAAGGCCACATCCGCCGAACCTTCGAGAACGTCGCGCCCGGCATCGTCGCCGGTGTGGATGAGCATGTCGGCATCCGCCACCTGCCGTGCAAACGCGCCGTCTTCCCGCCGGCCTTCGCCCTCAGCGCCGCCGAAGGCAAAGGCACCGGCGGCGAGATAGGCTACGCCCAGCTCGGCGCGCTCCTGCCAGTCTCCACGCGCCAGCTTTTCTTCCGGCCCCGCGCCATAGGTGCCGGGAGCGGAGCCGAAAATACGCGCCGGCGCTTTGCCGGCTTTTCGGGCGGCGCTCGCAAGCGGGTTTTCGCTGTCGTCCTCATCGCGCGCGGCCACGGCGGTAACCGCCGTATCGAGAAGCGCGATCTGGGTGGGGAACATATCGCGAAACAGGCCGGAAATACGCCACGTCACATCGATGCGCGGGCGGCCAAGGCTGGCCGGCGGCAAAACTTCGATGCCCGTCACACGGCCCGTCGCCTGATCCCATTGCGGCCGGCAGCCCATCAGCGCCAGCCCCTGAGCGACCTCCTCGCCGCCGGTGCGCAGGCTGGCGCTGCCCCAGAGGTCGATCACCAGCGAGCGCGGCCAGTCGCCATGCTCCTGTAGATAGCCGCGCACAGCTTCATCCGCCGCCATTTTGCCAAGCGCGGTTGCGGTTGGCGTGGGAAGCGTGCGCGGATCGGCGGTGAAGATGTTGCGGCCCGTCGGCAAAACATCGGTGCGCCCGCGCGCCGGCGCGCCGGAGGGGCCGGGCGCGATGTGCCGGCCATCGAGCGCTGCCAGAAGCGCACGCTTTTCGCTTTCCGCGCAGGCGCGGCGTTCGGGCGCTTCGTCCATGCCGCTGCCCCGGCCATAGATGTGCAGCCCGTCCTTGATGGCGAAATCTTTCAGATCACAGAGCCAGGCGTCGATCTGCATCAGCGCCGCATCCGTATCGCCCGTGTCCTCAACCCCGGCATCACGGGTCAGGCCGGTGCGCTCGGCGGTTTCCACGATCAGCCGCGCCAGCCGGTCGCGGCGGCGGCGGTCCAGACCGTCGGCCTGCGCATATTCGTCCACCAGCCGTTCCAGCTCCTGCTGGTCCTGCGAAAGCCCGGCACCCGCCAGTGGCGGCGTGAGATGCCCGAGCGTCACCGCGCCAATGCGGCGCTTGGCCTGTGCGGCTTCGCCCGGATTGCTGACGATGAAGGGATAGACCACCGGCAGCGCGCCTGCCACGATCTCCGGAAAACAGGTTTCCGTCAGCGCCACGGTCTTGCCCGGCAGCCATTCCAGCGTGCCATGCGCACCCACATGGATCAGCGCATGGGCATCGAGCCCCTCCCGCATCCAGTGGCCGAAGGCGACGAGCGCATGGCGCGGCGCAAGGGTCGGGTCGTGATAGTCCACGCGTCGGTCCGCCGAGCGCCCCCGGTCCGGCGCAAGCGCCACGGTGACATTGCCGAACCGTGCCGCGCGAAACGGAAAGACGCCATCCTCCGCATCGTCTTCGGCCGGTCCCCATGTGGCGATCAGCTTCTCGCGCGCCTCTTCGGGCAGTGCATCGAAAGCGGCACGATAGTCTTCCAGCGAAAGCGCTTCCGAAACCTGTTCAAGCCGCTGCATCAGCGCGCGGGGTGTCTCCGGAACGCCGGAAACCGTATACCCCGCCGCACCAAGGTCGTGCAGCATGGCGAGCACGCTCGACGGTACGTCCAGCCCCACCGCATAGCCGGTGCGGCCGGGCGCGCTCGGATAATCCGGGATCAGGATGACGACGCGGCGCTCGGCCTTTGGTGTGCGGGCAAGCTTCAGATGCGCGGCGATCCTCGCCGCCACCTGCCGGATGCGTGCGGGTTCTGGCCGGTTGCGCTGAACGCCGAAGGAAAGCCCTTCATCCAGCGTCGCCTCATCCTTGAAGGAAATCGCGCCGGCCATCAGACGGCCATCGAGTTCTGGCAGCACCACATGCATGGCGAGGTCGGCGGGTGCCAGACCGCGCTGGCCTTCCTGCCACGCTTCGCGCCGCGTGGTGGCGGTGACCACCTGAAAAACCGGCACGCCAAACCGGTCGAACAGTGTTTTTTCGCCGGGTTCCGCACCGCTGGAAAAGGCCGTTGCGGTGATGAGCGCCTGCGGCTTCAACGTCTCCACGGCGTCGCGCACGAAACCGGCGGCAACCGGGTCGCGCAGGCTGGAAACAAAGATCGGGACGGCGCAAAGACCCTGTTCCTCAAGCGCCTCCACCAGCGCGTCGATGGGCGCGACATCGCTGGCAAGCAGCATGGAGCGATAAAAGAGGATCGGAACGATTGCCCTGCCGGGCAGCGTGGCGAAAAAACCGGCCTCCACAATGCCATGGCCCGGCGCATAGAAGCCGGCTTTGGCCACCGGTTCGGCTTCCGGCGTGTCGATCTCCCGCCCCGCAAGGCGCGCCATCTGCATGGTCAGCGCGCGCATATTGTCCGGCCCGCCCTCGCGGAAGCAGGCGAGCAGCGCCGCGCGCGCTTCCGGCGAAACAGTGGAGCGCTCGGCAAGGCGCGGGTCGTCCTGATGGCATTCGCCGGGCAGCAATGCCAGCGCAATGCCCTTTTGCCGGGCCAGCGCGGAAAGCCGGTCGCAGCCATAGCGCCACCACTCATAGCCCCCCAGAACCCGCACCAGAATGGTGCGGGCATGCGCTGCCGTGTTGTCGACCCACAGATCGACCGACATGGGGTGTCTGAGATCGCGCAGCGCGGCAAGGCGCAGCGAGGGCAGGGCCTCGCGCCCGGCCTGCCATGCAGAGGCGATCCCCGCCAGATCGCTGTCGGTGAACGACAGCGCCACCATATCCGCCGGCGATTGTTGCAGATCGACAGGCTCGATCAGATCGTCGAGTGAGGCGGTGGTGGTGGCGAGGATGTGCATCGGATCACGCCGAGAGAAGGCTTTCGATGCGCGCGCGGTCGATGCCCTTGAGGCCGATCACGACGAGCCGCGTTTCCGCGGCTTCGCCGGCCTTCCACGGGCGGTCATAGTGGTGCGAGACGCGCGGGCCGACCGCCTGCACCTGCAGGCGCATGGGCTTGCCTTTCACATGCGCAAAGCCCTTGAGGCGCAGAACCTCGCCGGTCCCCACCGCCGCGTTGACGCGCGCTTCCAGATCCTCAGGCCGCAGGACCGGCGGCAGATCGACAACGAATGTGTCGAAATCGTCATGCTCGTGGTCATGCGGATCGTCGTGATGCGTCTTGCGGTTTTCGATGTCGTCTTCCACCGCGAGCCCGAGACCGAGCAACAGCGCCGGGTCCACCTTGCCATGAGCGCTCGGCACGATCTGCACATTGCGCGACAGATGGCTTTCGATGCGGGCGCGGGCGCGCTCGTTGCCTTCCGCGTCCAGAAGGTCGCTCTTGGACAAGACGATCAGATCGGCGCAGGCCACCTGATCATCGAACACCTCTTCCACGGGATCGTCATGGTCGAGCGAATCATCAGCGGCGCGCTGCGCGGCGAGCGCATCCATGTCGTTCGCCACCTGACCATTGGCCAGCGCCGGCCCGTCGACCACGGCAATCACACCGTCGACGGTGACGCGGTTCTTGATGGCCGGCCACTGAAAAGCCTGCACCAGCGGCTTGGGCAGCGCCAGCCCCGAGGTCTCGATCAGGATGTGATCCACCTTTGGCTCGCGGGCGAGGATCTGGTCGAGTGCCGGCACGAAATCGTCGGCCACGGTGCAGCAGATACAGCCATTGGCCAGTTCCAGAACGTTCTCCTCCGGGCAGGTGTCGAGCCCGCAGCTTTTCAGCACCTCGCCATCGACGCCCGCATCGCCGAATTCGTTGACGATGATGGCAAGCCGCTTGCCCCTGGTGTTTTCCAGCACATTGCGGATGAGCGTTGTCTTGCCGGCACCGAGAAAGCCGGTCACGACGGTGCAGGGCACACGATTGAAGCTCGTGGTCATGGGGTATCCTTCAGACGGAGTGTAGTGAATGCGGGGATGCGGGTGAGGGGCACGCAAGCCGTTTCAGGTCGCGTTTGGGCAAGGTCGCCATGAATGGCAGAGAGAAGGCGCTGAGCGGCGCAATCGGCAATCACAATGCACACTCCTTGCCCGGGACACCCGCCAGGCGGTCAGGATTTCATTTTCAGACGGCAGGTTTCCTGGCTCACGGGTCGCTGCGCTCTCCAGCCTTCCCAGGGCGTTGCCCCAGTGGCGTGTCAGGTGCGCTCTCCGCTTACAGTTGCGGGGACAGCTGCGGCATTGGGCAAGGCCCGCACCGCATTCCCTCTTAGCCTCCTCCCTTGAGGGAAGAGGACCGTCTGCCTCGCATTTATGGCTCGCCCGGCGCATCTGTCAATGCGTGAAGAAAGCGTTTGCCGGGAGAGGCTGTTCCTGTATGGTCGGGCCGCTGTCGGTTCCGCGCAAGCGGACCAGAGGGAACATGGTGCGGCGCAAAATGCGCCAAGGCCATGGCTGCCCCCGCAACTGTAAGCGGTGAGCATTTTCCTGATCGCCACTGAGGCTTTTTGCCTTGGGAAGGCTGGAAAACGCTGCGACCCGTGAGCCAGGAAACCTGCCGACAGCATGAAAGAAACACCGTATCCCTCGGGTGGAGGGGAAAGGACCGGACATGACCGCGCGTATCGCACGCATTTTTTCCGCATTCGTTTTCGCATCGCTCTTTGCAACCAGCGCCAGGGCCCATCACGCCATGGACGGAGAGACACCCACAACCCTTTTTGAGGGACTGGTTTCGGGGCTCGCCCATCCGGTGATCGGGCTTGACCATCTCGCCTTTATCGTCGCCGCCGGCCTCATTGCCGCTGTCGCCGGCATGAGCCTTTTCGCGCCGCTTCTGTTCGTCGCCGGTTCGCTGATCGGCGTCGGTCTGCACCTGATGCTGCTCAATCTTCCGGCGGCGGAAATCATCATTGCGGCAAGCGTTCTTGCCGGCGGCTGGCTTCTGGCCCGTGGCCGGGCGTTGGAAAACCACATGCTTGTCTTCGCGCTGTTTCTGGTGGTCGGCGTGTTTCATGGCTATGCCTTCGGCGAGGCCATTGTCGGCAGCGAAGAGACACCGCTGATTGCCTATCTCGCCGGTCTCGCCGCCATCCAGAGCGCCATCGCGCTTGGTGTCTATTTGCTGGTCCAGTCGCGCGGCTGGGCCATCGAGGCCATGCAGCCCCGGCTTGCCGGTGCAGCGATCCTCGGCGTTGGCGTGACCTTCCTTGCGGGGCATCTTGTCGGCTGAGCCGGCAAAATAGCGATGCGATCCCTTCATTTCGTTCTGGGCGGCGCGCGCTCCGGCAAGAGCCGCCATGCCGAGAGGCTGATCGAGGCCACACCGGCGCCCTGGCATTACATCGCCACGGCGCAGGCCTTCGATGACGAGATGCGCGAGCGCATCGCCATTCACCGTGCAGGGCGCGAGGGGGCGGTGGCGGGGGCGTGGCAGACACACGACGCCCCGCTCGACCTGCCGGGCGTGCTTGAAAAATTGCCGGCCAGTGAAACGGTTCTGGTCGATTGCCTCACCCTGTGGCTCAGCAATCTGATGCTGAACGACCATGAGCTGAAACCCGCCGCCGAGGCGCTTCTGTCGGCACTCGCTGCAAGGGAGGGGACTACGGTTCTCGTCTCCAACGAGGTCGGCTTCGGCATCGTGCCCGACAATGCGCTGGCACGCCGCTTCCGCGACGAAGCGGGGTTCCTGAACCAGAAGATCGCCGCCGCTGCCGACAGCGTCACGCTGGTGGTTGCCGGCCTGCCCATGAAAGTGAAGTGACATGCGAGAGATCGACGCAAACGAAGCCGAGCGCCACAAGGCGAAGATGGAAAAGCGCAAGGCGGTCCAAGACGCCGAAGTGCGCGACAAGACGGTCGAGAAGGGGCTTCTGATCGTCAATACGGGGCCGGGCAAGGGCAAATCCACTGCCGCATTCGGTCTTGCGTTGCGCATGCTGGGCCATGGCCGCCGCGTGGGTGTCGTGCAGTTCATCAAGGGTGCCTGGCACTGCGGCGAGAAGGATGCCTTCTCAGCCTTCGGCGATCAGGTCTCCTGGCACACGATGGGCGAAGGCTTCACCTGGGAAACGCAGGATCTCGAGCGCGATATCGCCGCCGCCGAGCGGGCCTGGGGAAAGGCCGAGGAACTGATGGCCGACCCGACCATCGGTCTGGTCGTTCTCGACGAGCTGAACATCGCCCTGCGCTACGACTATCTCGATCTTGAACGCGTGGTGACCGCGCTGACCGGGCGGCGCGAGGGCCTTCATGTGGTCGTGACCGGACGCAACGCCAAGCCGCTATTGACCGAAGCCGCCGATCTCGTCACCGAAATGGGGCAGGTGAAGCATCATTTCGCCGCTGGCGTGAAAGCGCAAAAGGGGATCGAGTTTTAGGACGCCCTGCTTTGAGGTGGTGCGTGGTTCGCCCTTCGACAGGCTCAGGAATTGCCGTGCAATCAAAACACCAGATGCCAAAGCCCAGCCGCTACCGCCACAAGCCCGATCAAGAGCCCGTCTGCGATCCGATAGAGCGTGAGCGCCCGGCGGATATCTCCGGCATTGGCCGCGCGGCGGCCGCCTTCGCCCATCACGGCATCCTCCACCATTTCGCCGCCGTAGCGGCGCGGGCCGGCAAGCGTGAGGCCGAGCGCGCCTGCCATGGCCGCTTCCGGCCAGCCCGCATTGGGCGAACGATGGTGGCGCGCATCGCGGCGCACCGCGCGCCATGCGGCTCCAGCCGAGGCGTCGCGCATGAAGAACGCTGCGGCAATGAAGAGAAACGCCGTCAGGCGCGACGCGGGCAGGTTGATCAGATCGTCGAACCGCGCCGCCGCCCAGCCAAAATGAAGGTGCCGCGCGGTCTTGTGGCCAATCATGGAATCAGCCGTGTTCGCGGCCTTGTAGAGCGCGCCGCCCGCCAGCCCGCCGACCGCCATCCAGAACACCGGCGCGACCACGCCGTCGGAGCAGTTTTCGGCAAGGCTCTCGATGGCCGCGCGCGCCACACCGGCCTCATCGAGGCTTTCGGGGTCGCGGCCAACGATCTGCGAAACCGCTTTTCGGCCCTCCGCCAGCCCCCCCACGTCGAGCCCGTCCGCCACTGCTTTCACATGGGTGGCGAGGCTGCGCTGCGCGATGAGAGTGCTGCCGGCAAGAGAGACAATCAGCAGCCCCACCCAGCCGGGAAGGCTCGTCTGGATCAACCAGCCGGCCAGACCTGCGAGCATCAGAATGACGGCCAGCGCAAGCGCGCCATTCAGGCGGCGCGCACCGGGCGAAAGGGTTTCGACATTGCATCGCGTGTCCGCCAGCACGATAAGACGGCCAATCCAGGTGACGGGATGGCCGATCAGACGAAAGAGAAGCTGCGGATAGCCGATGGCGAGCTCGACCAGCATGGATGAAAGGGCGATCAGAATGGACATCAGGCCTCGACTGGCTGACCGGGCGGCGGACAGGGTGACCGATCACGGTGGCAGTCTCGTTCAGGCTTCGGCGTTCTTTCCGGATGCACCGACACCCTTTCTCGACCTGTCCACCGGCATCAACCCGAACCCCTATCCTTTTTCGCCGCTGCCTGCCAGCGCCGTCGAGCGTCTGCCCGAAGAGGCCGATACTGCCACGCTGACACAGCACGCCGCCGCATATTATGGCGCCCCCTCCGCCGCCCATGTCGTTGCCGCGCCGGGAACCCAGCTTCTTCTGCCGCTGGTCGCCTCGCTTCTGGCGCCCGGCCCCGCCCGCATTCTCGGACCCACCTATGCCGAACATGCGCGCGCCGCCGCACTCGCCGGTCATACGGTCGAAGAGGTGGAGCGTTTCGATGCGCTTCATGGCGCGCGGCTTGCCGTCGTGGTCAATCCAAACAATCCCGACGGGCGGCTGATCGGTCGCAGCGAATTGCTCGATCTTGCGGAAAACCTGCGGCGCTCGGGCGGCATTCTGGTGGTCGATGAGGCCTTCATGGATGTGGGACCGCGCCCCGAGAGTCTCGCCGGGGACGTGGAAGCGGGCAACATTGTCGTGCTGCGCTCGTTCGGAAAGTTCTTCGGTCTCGCCGGCCTGCGTCTCGGTTTTGCCCTTGCCTCCGGCGACCTTGCGCGGAGACTGTCGGGCTGGCTTGGTCCATGGGCCGTTTCAGGGCCTGCGCTTCACGCGGGGCTTGAGGCCCTTGGGGATCGGGACTGGCAAAGTGCGATGCGGCAGGATCTTATCAAATCGCGAACGCGCCTTGACACGCTCCTTGCCAATGCAGGGCTTGCGGTTGAAGGGGGCACCGATCTTTTCCGCTTCCTGCGCCACCCGCGCGCGGAAGGCCTCTTCGATCATCTGGGCCGCAATGGCATTCTCGTTCGACGTTTCGCCGGCCGTCCCGATTGCCTGCGCATCGGTCTGCCGGGAGACGATCAGGCTTTCGAGCGCGTGCGCACAGCGCTGGAAAGCTGGGCCGGGAGCCACCCGTAATGCTCTATGTCTGCCCCGCATCGCATCTGGCGCACATGCTGGAAGCGACCGGTGCCCGGCACATGATCTCGCTGACTTCAAGCAGCGAACCCCCTTCTCTTGAACGGATCGATACGGTTCCGAAACGCCTACACCTTGCGATGCACGACATCACGGACCAACGCCCGGGGCTGATCGCTCCGGCTCTCGAACAGATCGAAGCATTGCTCGATTTCGCGCGGGACTGGGACTGGCGCTCGCCCATGGTCGTGCATTGCCATGCGGGCATCAGCCGCTCCACCGCAGCCGCCTATGTCATAGCCAGTCTGTTCGCGCGCGAGATGGACGAATTCGCGCTGGCCAGAATGCTACGCGAGCGCGCGCCGAGCGCCACGCCGAACCGCCGCATTGTCGCGCTGGGCGACAGGCTGCTTGCGCGCGAAGGGCGCATGATCCGCGCGATCCACGAGATCGGCCGGGGCAGGGAGGCTTTTGCAGGCGAGCCGTTCCACTATCCCGCCCGTTGAATGCTTCTTATGAGGACGGCGCTGCCGCGCGTTCGGACAGAATCTCCGCCGCGATCCGAAAGGACTTCAGCCGCGCCGCGTGATCGTGGATCTGGCCGGTGATGATGATTTCATCCGGTTGATAACGGGAAACAAAACCCTCCAGCACCTTCCGCACCGTTTCGGGGCTTCCCGCTGCAGTGCAGGCCAGCGCCTGCGCCACGCCGGCTGCAATCGCGGGATCGAAGGTTTCGGCCACATTCTCCACCGGGCGGGGCAAGAGACCGGGCCGCCCGGTGCGCAAATTGGCGAAGGCCTGCTGCATGGACGTTTTGAGAAACTGCCCCTCCGCATCCGTGTCGGCGGCAAACACGTTGAGCGCCATCATGAAATGGGGGTTTTGAAGATGTTCGGAGGGGCGGAATGTCTGCCGGTAGACCTCGATTGCCTGTTCCAGTGCGGCAGGCGCGAAATGCGAGGCGAAGGCATAGGGCAGACCCAGATGCGCGGCGAGCTGCGCACCATAGAGGCTCGATCCAAGGATCCAGACCGGCACATGCGTGCCCCGCCCGGGGATGGCGCGCACTTTTCGGCCCGGCTCATCGTCACCCAGATAGGCGATCAGCTCCATCACATCGCGCGGAAAACCCTCGCCATCATCCAGCCCGCGCCGTAACGCGCGGGCCGTGGCCATGTCGGTGCCCGGCGCGCGGCCAAGCCCCAGATCGATGCGGTCGGGATAAAGCGTTGCCAGCGTGCCGAACTGTTCGGCGATGATCAGCGGCGCGTGGTTGGGCAGCATCACACCGCCCGCACCGACGCGGATCGTCTTCGTGGCGGCAGCCACCTGCCCGATCAGAACGGATGTCGCCGCGCTGGCGATGCCTGCCATGTTGTGATGTTCGGCCAGCCAGAAACGGCGATAGCCCCAGGTCTCGGCATGGCGGGCAAGATCGAGCGTGTTCTGGAGTGCATCGGCAACGCTCGATCCGTCGGGGACGGGCGCCAGATCGAGAACGGAAAAGGGGATCATGGGGAACTCCGGGGAGGAAAATCACTCCCCGGCATATGGGGGCAATTCGCGCCGATCCAAGAGGCAGATCTCAGCGCAGCCCGATTGTCCCTTCCTCGGCCAACCGTTCCACTTCCTCAGGCGAAAACCCCGCATCCTGAAGAACCGCCCTCGTGTCCGCCCCCAGTTCAGGCGCGGGATGGCGCAGGCGGCAGGGCGTGTCGCTCAGCTTCACCGGAAAACCCAGCATGCGGATCGCACCATGGTTCGGCTGGTCCACCTCGATCACCATTTCCTGCGCCCGCGTCTGCGGGTCGTTCAAGGCTTCGGCCAGGTTCTGCACCTTGCCGCAGGGCACACCGGCGGCGTTGAGCCGCGCAATCCATGCCTCCTGCGTGTCCCGCCCGACAGCCTGATTGATCATCTCGTTGAGTTCGGGACGGCGGGCAAAGCGCTTGTCATTCGTGTCGTAGCGCGGATCCTTCATCAGGTGACCGAGCTCCAGCACATCGAGAAACCGCTTCAGGATCACGTCGTTGGAGGGTGCGACGGCAATCTCGCCGTCCCGCGCCTTGAAGAGACCGTAAGGAGCCACCAGCGGGTGATCATTGCCGGTGCGGACCGGCAGCTCTCCGGTGGTGAAATACTCCGACGCCAGATAGGCCATCATGCTGATCGCGCCATTCATCATGGCGCTTTCCACATGCTGACCCGTTCCATTGAGATCGCGCGCCCGCAGCGCGCTCACAACGCCGAATGCACAGTAGAGACCAGCCACGAGATCTGTGATCGGCTGAGCGACGCGCATCGGCTCCGCGCCTTCCGCACCGTTCACGCCCATGAGACCGCTCATGGCCTGGGCGATGAAATCAAAGGCCGGGCGGTCCACATAGGGGCCGGTGGAGCCATAGCCATTCACATTGGCGGTCACGAGCCTCGGGTTGAGCGCCTTGAGACGCGCCTCGCCAAAGCCCATCTTCGCCATCACGCCGGGACGGAAATTGTCGATGAGCACATCCGCGTCCGCGATCAGCCGTTCCAGAACACTGCGGCCGCGCGCGCTATAGAGATCGATGACAACCGATTTCTTGTTGCGGTTGAAGCTTGCATAATAGGCCGAAAACCCGTCGCGCAGCGTGCCCTGTTCGCGGATCGGGTCGCCCTTGGCGGGTTCCACCTTGATCACTTCCGCTCCCATGTCGCCCAGCATCATGGTGCAGAAGGGGCCAGAGAGAACCCGCGTCAGATCGATGACGCGAATGCCCTCAAGCGGTGCCTTTTTCGTGGTCATGTTCTCAGCCATTGGCGGTCGCAACGCTGTCCATGCTGGCGGTCTGGAGCCGCGGCCCCGCCTTCATCACCTGTCCGGGAAGCGTGCGCCCGATGATCGCTTCGGCTTCCTGCGCGACACCGATCAGCCTTTCCAGATCGACACCGGTTTCCACCCCGCATTCGCTCAGCATGTAGACGAGATCCTCGGTGCAGATATTGCCCGTCGCGCGCGGCACAAAAGGGCAGCCGCCAAGGCCGCCAATGCTCGCCTCATAGCGGGTCACACCTTCCAGCAGCCCGGCATAGACACAGGCGAGCCCCACGCCGCGCGTGTTGTGGAAATGCAGCGCGATGTCGGCTTCCGGCACCGCCTCTCTCAGCGCCCGGCAGCGCTCCTGCACCACAGGCGGTGTGGCCATTCCGGTCGTATCTCCCAGCGAAAGCGTGGTGATGCCCATGTCGCGATAGGCGCGGGCGATCTCCACGACCGAGGAGACCGGCACATCGCCCTCGAAGGGACAGCCAAAGGATGTGGCAATCGCCCCATAGACCGGAATACCCGCATCGCCTGCAATGCGCACGATGTCGCCGAACCCTTCAAGAGACTGGGCGCGGGTGCGGTTCACATTCTTCAGATTGTGGCTCTCCGAGGCTGACATGAAAACGACCATGGCATCGACACCGGCCTCGGCTGCACGGTCGGCGCCGCGCGCATTGGGCACAAGAGCGGTCAGCACCGCGCCTTTCGAGCGGTCGATGCCAGCCAGAACCTCCGCTGCATCCCGCATCTGCGGCACGGCGCGTGGCGAAACGAAGGACGTGACCTCCAGATGGCGGATACCGGCATCGATCAGCCCGTTGACGAGCGCGATTTTCCTGTCCGTCGGCACGAATTGTGGCTCCGACTGCAATCCGTCGCGCGGTCCCACTTCAACCACGCTGACACGCTCAGGAAACCCTTTCACAAGGTGGCCGGCTGGTGCTGTCACGATTTTTCCTCCCACCTGATTGCATCGGTAGACCGGATTGGTATACCGTCTTGCAAAGAGCGGTCAATGCCCGTTCCAAAATTGACGAACCGGGGGGGCAGGGAGGCTTTGCCGGATCGCAAAACACGCAGGGAGGAGTGCCCGTCCATCATGGGTGAGGCTGCAAAAGACATGGCCGAACAGCCGCTCGGCGAGCGCGTGCTTTCGCGCATTCGCGGCGATGTGCTGTCGCTCAAGCTTGCGCCGGGCGAGGTCGTGTCCGAACGATCCCTTGAAACCACCTATGGCGCCTCGCGCACCCCCATCCGGCAGGCTCTGGCGGAGCTGATCCGTGAAGGGCTCGTCGTGAAGGCCGAGCGCGGCTATGCCATCGCACCCTTCGACCTGCAGCAGCTCGAAGAGATCTTCGAATACCGCGAAATCGTCGAGGACGCGGCAATCCGTCTCGCCTGCGAGCGGGCACGGCCTGAGGAGCTGGACGCCATCCTGCGCACGGTGGACGAAGGCCTGAGCGACTTCACGCCCGACGACTGGTTTGAGGCCGGGCTCGACGTGCATGTGCAGCTTGCGGCCCTTTCCGGCAATCGCTTCCTGCGCGATGCGGTGCAGGATGCGGTCAACCGCACGATCCGCGCCCGCTGGCTGGTGGCGAGCTCGCCGGAGGCGCGCGCCATCGCCCACCGCGAGCACAATGAAATCATAGCGCTTGTCCGGCAGCGGAAGACCGAGGAGGCCGCCGCCGCCATTCGCAGGCATGCACGCGACGTGCGCGGGCAGATCCTGCAGGCGCTGGAGGATTCGCGCCGCCTCTTTGGCGCGCGCGGGTTTGTGGAAGGAGGCTGAGAGCGGACGCCAAACCGGTCTCGGACACTGGAATTTCGACTTCAATGAGGGAGGACTTGATGAAGAAACTTACAAAGCTTTTTGGAGCGGCTGTCCTGTGGACGTCGCTTTCCGTGGCCGGCGCCACGGCTGCCGAGTGCATCGCACCTGCCGACCCGGGCGGCGGCTGGGACTTCACCTGCCGCACCATCGGCAAGATGCTCTTTGACCAGAAGCTGGTGGACGCACCGGTTCAGGTCACCAACATGCCGGGCGGCGTGGGCGCGGTTGCCTATGCCAAGGTCATGTCGTCGCGCGCCGACGATGCGGAGCTGATGGTGGCAACCTCCACCGTGGGCGTCACGCAGATCGCGCAGGGCAAATATCCGGCCGACACATCGGTGATGCGCTGGGTCGCGATGCTCGGCACCGATGTCGGCGTGATCGTGGTGCCGAAGGATTCGGACTTCAAGTCACTCGACGATCTGGTGGCCGCGCTCAAGGAAGACCCGAGCGCACTTGCGGTTGCCGGCTCTTCCGGCGCTGGCGGCTGGGACCATATCCGCCTCCTCATGCTGGCGCAGGCCGCCGGCCTCTCGGGCGATGAATACAAGCAGATCCGCTGGGTGCAGTTCGATGGCGGTGGCCCTGCCGTCACGCAGATGATCGGCGGGCAGGTGCAGGCGGTTTCCACCGATCTGGGCGAAATCGCCGGTTTCGTGGAATCAGGCGACATCCGCATTCTGGCAGCCCTTTCCGACGAGCGCGTTCCGGCCTTCCCGGATTCGCCCACCGCAAAAGAGCAGGGCCTTGACGTGACCGGGTACAACTGGCGCGGTTTCTACACGGGCGGCGAGGTCTCCGACGACGGTTACAATGCCTGGGTCGAACGCCTGCAGAAGCTCTATGACACGGACGACTGGAAAGAGACGGCCAAGGGCAACGGCCTTGTGCCGGTGTGGCGCGGCGGCGCGGAGTTCGAGGCCTATGTGAAGGACCAGTCCGAACAGATGCGCAAGATTTCCCAGGAGATCGGAGTCATCAAGTGACAGACAGGATCGTCGGCCTTTTCCTTCTGGCCATTTCGATCTGGTACGGCGTGACCGCGGGAGACTATGAGGCGAGCTTCGGCGACCCTCTTGGCCCCGCGGCCTTTCCCATCATGCTGTCCGTGCCCGCGGCCATCCTCAGCCTGACGATGATCATCCGCCCGGATGAGGAGCCGGCCTGGGTCACGGGCAAGCCGCTTCTATTGCAGGTGGGGGCGGTCTCGCTGCTGCTTGCCTATGCGGGGTTTCTGGAGGTGCTCGGCTTTCCGCTTGCCACCTTCATCGCCGTTGCGCTTTTAGGGCGCATTCTGCGCAGCTCATGGCCGAAATCCATTGTCTCGGCGGCCATCATGAGCGCGTTCCTGTTTCTCACCTTCGACAAGCTGCTCGGTCTGCCGCTGCCGCTTCTCCCAGAATTCGTGAGCTGATTTCATGGACATGCTCTCCGCCCTTGCGCAGGGTTTTGCAGTGGCGATCACGCCGACCAATCTGGCACTGGCGCTGTTCGGCTGCTTTGCGGGAACGCTGATCGGCGCGCTGCCGGGACTCGGCCCCGTGAATGGCGTCGCCATCCTCATTCCGCTTGCCTTCTCGCTCGGGCTGGAGCCCACCTCGGCGCTCATCATGCTGTCGTGCATCTATTATGGCTGCATGTATGGCGGGCGCATCTCGTCGATCATGCTCAACATACCCGGCGATGAACCCGCCATCATGACGACGCTTGACGGCTATCCCATGGCGCGGGCCGGCAAGGCGTCTGAGGCGCTTGCCATATCGGCAGTCGCCTCCTTTATCGGGGCAACCTTCGCCACCATCGGCCTCACGCTCTTCGCGCCGCTTCTGGCCAAGGCCGCCATCTATTTCGGCCCAGCGGACTATTTCGCGCTCTATGTCATGGCCTTCGCCACAATCGGCGGCATCACCTCGGTCAATCCGTTCAAGACGCTGCTCGCCGCGTTTCTCGGCCTGATGATCGCCACGGTCGGGCTCGACCCCGCCACCGGCACGGCGCGCTACACGGCCGGCTCCTTTCATCTCTATGACGGGTTCGATCCCATCGTTGCCATTGTCGGCCTGTTCGCCATTTCCGAAGTGCTGGTCTATCTGGAGCGCGTGCATCAGGGCGAAACGAAGATGGTTCCGCTCGGCCGCGCCCTGCCGCGTTTCAAGGACATGATGGCCGGCGGCTGGGCCAATCTGCGTGGTTCGGTCATCGGCTTCATCTGCGGCATCCTGCCGGGCGCCGGGGCGTCGCTGGGCGCGTTCATGTCCTACATCGCCGAACAGCGCTGGAGCGCGAAGGACGGCAGGTTCGGCGAGGGCGATCCGCGCGGCATTGCGGCCCCCGAAGCCGGCAACAACGCCGCGTCGGGCGGCGCACTGATCCCCATGCTCACGCTCGGCGTACCCGGCAGTGGCACCACCGCCGTCATGCTGGCGCTGCTGATCTCGCTCAACATCCAGCCCGGCCCGCTGCTCTTCGACCGGCAGCCGGAGCTGGTCTGGGGCCTGATCGCCGCGCTCTACATCGCCAACATCGCGCTGCTCATCATGAACATCCCGATGATCGGCCTGTTCACGCGCATGCTTTCCATGCCGCAATGGGTGCTGATGCCCTTCGTCGTCATGGTCAGCTTTCTCGGTGTCTACTCGATCAGCCACTCCACCTTCGACCTGTTCGTCATGGTCGGGTTCGGGGTGATCGGCTATATCCTGCGCATGCTGGGCATCTCTCTGGTGCCGGTCATTCTGGGCCTGCTTCTGGGTGCGGACATGGAAAACAATCTGCGCCGTGCGCTTTCCATCTCGAATGGCGATTTCCAGATCCTGTTTTCCAGCCCCATCGCACTGACGCTCTACGCCATCACCGCCACCATGCTCGGCCTCGCCTTCCTGCTCGCCTTCCGCTCGCGCAGACGAAACCGCGTAACGGCGGGGTGAGACCTCATGCGTTGACAGGTGTCACCCGAAGACGACCGTCTTGTGCCCGTTCATCATCACCCGGTTTTCCAGGTGCAGCTTGACCGCGCGGGCAAGAACCCGGCTCTCGATGTCGCGGCCCGTAGCGACGAAATCCTCTGCCGTCATGGCATGCGTCACGCGCTCGGTTTCCTGCTCGATGATCGGACCTTCATCGAGATCAGGCGTCACGTAATGCGCCGTCGCGCCGATCAGCTTCACCCCGCGCTCATGCGCCTGATGATAGGGCTTTGCGCCCTTGAAGCTCGGCAGGAAGGAATGGTGAATGTTGATCACCTTGCCGTATAGCCGGTTCGAAAGCTCATTGGAAAGCACCTGCATGTAGCGCGCGAGGATGACGAGATCCGCGCCCGTCTCCTTGAACAGGTCGAGAAGCTTTGCTTCCTGCTCCTGCTTGTTCTCCTTCGTCACCTTCCAGCAGTGATAGGGAATGCCCTCCATCTCGGCTGTCGCGCGCGAATCCTCGTGGTTCGACACGATGGCCACCACCTCGGCATCGAGCCAGCCAACGCGGATCTGGTAGAGCAGGTGCAAAAGCGCGTGGTCGAACTTCGACACCATGATGATGATCTTCGGCTGCCGTGCCGTATCGGTGATCGCCGTTTTCATGTCGAAGCGCGCGATGGCGGGTTCAAGTGCACGCAGCAATCCATCGCGGTCAACACCCTCCGGTGCCGTCACGGCGATGCGCATGAAGAAGCGGTTGGTCTGCCGGTCCCAGAACTGATTGGATTCGGCAATATTGGCACCAAGACCGGCCAGCTCCGTCGTCACCGCGGCAACGATGCCGGGGCGGTCTTCGCAGGTGAGATTGATGTGAAATGTCTTCTCGGTCATGGCGCGCCTGAACTGGTGGATTGCAGAGTGAACACCCGGAAGGGTGCCGGGGTTTATACGCCATCGGCGCGGGATTGAAACCGCGTTCGTTTCGACGGTCGGGTGTTTTCTCTCACGATTGCGTTGACGGGCATTGGCGCTGTCGACATCCTCTCGCCGGCCATTCCCAGGCCACGTCCCCGAGGAGACCCCATGATGAAAGAAGCTCTCTTTGCGCTCAACCACATGTGCGCCCCCTACCGCTCGATTTCCGAGTTCTTTGATCTCGCCGTTTCGCTCGGCATGAAGGGCGTGGAAATCCGCAACGATCTGGAAGGCAACGCCATTCTGGATGGCACGTCGCCGGCATCGGTCCGTAGCGAGGCGGCGGCACGCGGCCTGCGCATCCTCTCCATCAACGCATTGCAGCGCTTCAACGACTGGAATGATACACGCGAGGAGGAAGCCCGAACTCTGATTGCCTATGCGCGTGATTGCGGCGCAGAGGCGCTGGTGCTTGTGCCCGTCAATGACGGCACCGGAACCGCCGATGGAGAACGGCAGGCCAATCTGCGGACTGCGCTGAAGGGCTTGCGCCCGCTTCTCGAAGACGCCGGCATCATTGGCCTTGTCGAACCGCTCGGCTTCGAAACCTGTTCCCTGCGCCTCAAATCGGAAGCCGTCGAGGCAATCGCCTCGCTGGATGCCGCCGGCACGTTTCGGCTCGTCCATGACACGTTTCATCACACGCTTTCCGGCGAGGAGAGCTTCCATGTTGCCGAGACCGGGCTCGTTCACATTTCCGGTGTCGTCGACAAGGCGCTTTCGGTCCCCGACATGCGCGACGGGCATCGCGTGCTGGTCGACAAACATGACCGGTTGGACAATGTCGGGCAAATCTCGGCACTGTTTACTGAAGGCTTTCAGGGGCTGTTCTCGTTCGAGCCGTTTGCGGATTCCGTCCACACATCCGACGATCTGCACAGGGACCTCGAAGAGAGCATGAAACACCTGCGCGCAAATGCTCTCCCACCACCCGCCCAAGGCGAAAAGCGAAATGGAATTTCGCCTTGACGCATCCATAAGAAATGGAATAAATATTACATATTGAGTTTTTAACGGTGTCGACATTCTATTTTTTCGGAGTGTCGGGCGGTTGGAAGGCGAGGAGTTCGGCTGCTCATGTGCCGGTGAGGCTCATACATTCCCATTGAAGGATTCCGGTCAAAGCGGGTGCTGCCGGACACCCATCGTGTGGAGGAGCATTCAGATGAAAAAGCTTATGATGGGCGTTGCCGTTTCGGCACTGATGTCCACCTCGGCCATGGCAGAAACGGTTGGTGTCTCCATGGCCTTGTTCGACGACAATTTCCTCACGGTCCTGCGCAATGGCATGGTTGACTATGCCGAAACGCTGGACGGCGTGGAACTGCAGGTGGAGGACGCGCAGAACGACGTTGGCAAACAGCTCAACCAGATTCAGAACTTCATCGCTTCGGGCGTCGATGCGGTCATCGTAAACCCCGTCGACACGGATGCCACCGTGGCCATGACCAAGGCGGCGGCCGATGCAGGCGTGCCGCTCGTCTTCGTCAACCGCGAGCCGGTCAACGTTGATGATTTGCCGGACAATCAGGCCTTTGTCGCCTCCGATGAGCGCGAATCCGGCACGCTGGAAGCGCAGGAAATCTGCCGCCTGCTCAAGGAGAAGGGCAAGGGTGAGGGCGCAAAAATCGTTGTTCTGATGGGTGAGCTCTCCAATCAGGCGGCGCGCATGCGCACCCAGGATGTTCATGACGTCATCGCCACGGATGAATGCTCCTTCATGGAAATCGTCGAGGAGCAGACCGCCAACTGGCAGCGCACCGAGGCAACCGATCTGATGACCAACTGGCTTTCCGCCGGGCTGGAGTTCGACGCCGTTGTCTCCAACAATGACGAAATGGCCATTGGCGCCATCCAGGCCATGAAAGCCGCCAACATCTCGATGGAAGACATGCTGGTCGGCGGTGTCGATGCCACGCAGGATGCGCTCGCAGCCATGGCCGCCGGCGATCTCGACGTGACCGTGTTCCAGGACGCGGCAGGGCAGGGCAAGGGCGCGCTCGATGCGGCCCTCAGGCTCGCCAAGGGTGAAGACGTCGATCAGAAGGTGTATATTCCCTTCCAGCTCGTGACGCCGGACAATATGGATCAGTTCACGACCAAGAACTGAATGTCCGGACGTGACGGCGGCGGCCATCGGGTCGCCGCCATCCCGCCGGCCCGTGCCGGCTCCCCTTGGCGGAATTGACAATGGCAAACCAGGCACAAGCAGTTTCCGACAGCGCCGCGGAAATGCCCCAGAAGCGGCCGCGCTCGCACGAATTGAATGCGTTGCTCGGCCTTGTCGGCATCGCACTTATCTTCGAAATACTCGGCTGGATCTTTCAGGGGCAGAGCTTCCTGTTCAACACCCAGCGCCTGTCCATCATGATCCTGCAGGTTTCGGTGGTGGGCATCATCGCCATCGGCGTGACGCAGGTCATCATCACCGGTGGCATCGATCTTTCATCAGGCTCGGTGGTCGGCGCCACGGCGATGATTGCGATGAGCTTCGCTCAGGTGAGCACCTATCCGCGCGCGGTTTATCCGGAACTGACCGATCTTCCTGTCATCATTCCCATACTCATCGGCCTTGCCTGCGGCATCGTGGCCGGCATGATCAACGGTCTGCTGATTGCCTTCACGAAAATCCCCCCCTTCATCGCCACGCTCGGCATGATGGTGACGGCGCGCGGCATCGCCAAATGGTACACGAAGGGCCAGCCGGTTTCCTTCCCGACCGACAGTTTTGCAGCCCTTGGGCAGGGCATGACCCCGGTTTTCATTTTCCTGGCGATCGCGGCGCTGTTCCATGTGGCGCTCAAATACACCGTCTATGGCAAGCACACCTATGCCATCGGCTCCAACGAGCAGGCGGCGCGCATGTCAGGCATCAATGTCGAGCGGCATCTGGTTCTGGTCTATACGATTGCGGGCCTTCTCGCCGGTCTTGCCGGCATGGTGATCGCCGCCCGTGGACTGACCGCGCAGGCCGGCATGGGCGTAATGTACGAACTCGACGCCATCGCCATGGCCGTTATCGGCGGCGTGTCGCTTTCCGGCGGACGCGGCTCTATCGTCGGAACGCTGATCGGTGCCGTCATCTTCGGCGTCATCATCTCCGGTTTCACCTTCCTGCGGCTCGATGCCTACTATCAGGAAATGATCAAGGGCGTGATCATCGTCGCCGCCGTGGTGGCCGATGTGTACCGCCAGCGCATGCGGCCACGGTCGCGCTGAACCCCGGGAGGAACCCATGACAGGCGAAAAACGGGCAGGCGCAGAACGCAAAGTCATCCTCAGAACCGAGGGGCTGACCAAGCATTATGGCGGCGTGCGTGCGCTCGAGGATGCCGATTTCGAGCTTCTCGACGGCGAACACGTGGCCATCGTCGGCGACAATGGCGCCGGCAAGTCGACCTTCGTGCGACAGATCACCGGCGTGGAGCGACCGACGTCTGGCAAGATCCTGTTCGATGGACAGGAAATGGATTTTCAAAGTCCCGTCGATGCCCGCGAAGCAGGCATCGAGGCCGTGTTCCAGAATCTCGCTCTTGCCGACGATCTCGACGTGCCTTCCAACATTTTTCTCGGCCGGGAGGAGACCTATTTCAATCTCGGCCCGTTCAGCTTCCTGAACGAGAAGAAAATGCTACAGCGCAGCCAGGAAGCACTCGAAAAAACGGGCGTGAAAATCCCCAACCTGCACAACGCCATCGCCAACATGTCCGGCGGTCAGCGCCAGTGTGTCGCCATCAGCCGCGCTGCGAGCTTCGCCTCAAAGCTGATCCTTATGGATGAGCCCACGGCAGCCCTGGGCGTGCAGGAAACGACCCAGGTGGAAAACATCATTCGCGGCCTGAAGAAACGCGGCATTCCGCTGATCCTCGTCAGCCACAATCTCAGGCAGGTCTTCAACCTAGTCGACAAGATCTGGGTGTTCCGGCGCGGCCGCATCGCGGGCATGCTGGAGGCTGACAAGACGGACGGAAACGAAGTGGTTTCGCTGATTACGGGTGTGCAGTCCGGTGTCCACGAAAACGCCAGCTACATCTGAGACAAAGACTTCCAAATTCCAGACGGAAAGACCCTACATGACCGTAAACTTCGCGCTTCTTGGTGCCGGGCGCATCGGCAAGGTGCATGCAAAGGCGATTGCCGGTAATGCGGAGGCGCAGCTTGTCGCCGTCGCTGATGCCTTTGCAGAGGCCGCACAGGCTGTTGCCGATGCCTATGGCTGCGCGGTTCGCAGCATTGAAGACATTGAGGCCGACAGGAGCATTGATGCCGTCGTCATCTGCACGCCGACCGATACGCATGCGGATCTGATCGAGCGCTTTGCCCGCGCCGGCAAGGCCGTTTTCTGTGAAAAGCCCGTCGATCTAAGCCTTGCCCGCGTGAAGCAGTGCCTTGGCGTGGTGAAGGAAACGGGTACCGTTCTGATGGTGGGTTTCAACCGCCGCTTCGACCCGCATTTCGCTGCCGTGCGCGCTGCCATCGACGAAGGGCGCATCGGTCCCGTCGAGATGGTGCAGATCACCTCGCGCGATCCCGGCCCGCCGCCTGTGAGCTATATCAAGTCATCGGGTGGCATTCTGCGCGATATGACAATCCACGATTTCGACATGGCGCGTTTCCTGCTGGGCGAGGAACCCGAGACGGTGTTTGCCACCGCCTCCGTGCTGGTCGATCCGGCGATTGGCGAGGCCGGGGATTTCGACAGCGTTTCCGTCATCCTCACCACCGCCTCGGGGCGGCAATGCAGCATCTCCAATTCGCGCCGCGCCACCTATGGCTATGACCAGCGGATCGAGGTGCTAGGTGCCAAGGGCGCAATCGCGGCGGAAAACCAGCGGCCCGTTTCCATCGAGATTGCCAATGCTCAAGGCTTCACCCGCCCGCCGCTGCATGATTTCTTCATGACCCGCTACACGGAAGCCTATGCAGCCGAGATTGCCAGCTTCGTCGCCGCCATTGTCGAGGGCAAGCCGACGTCACCCTCGGGCGAGGACGGTCTGCGCGCACTGGCGCTGGCCGATGCGGCGCTGCTGTCGATCAAGGAAGGTCGTGCGGTCAAGCTGTCAGAAATCCTCTGACAGGGAGTCAGTTGGCAAGCCAGCGTTCGGACAAGTGGGTTTTTGCCGCGCGCACGCTGGCCTGCAACCCGTCGCCCCGGGCAAGGCCGGCGGCGATGGCGCTGGCCAGCATGCAGCCAGTGCCACGCATCGTGCCAGGAAGACGCGGGCCCTCGAACCGCAGCGGCGGTTCTCCCGCCTGATACAGCGTGTCAACCGCACGAGGGCCCTCTGCATGCCCGCCTTTCACGAGCAGCGTCTTCACACCGCCCTCAAGCAGATCGCGCGCCTGCTGATGCTCGTCTGCCTCGCTCCCACCTGAAAGGAGTGCGAGCTCAGGCAGGTTGGGCGTCACGAGGGTGCAAAGCGGCATCAGGCTTTCGCGCATGGTTTCAATGGCATCGTCGGAAAGCAGCGCCCGCCCGGAAGATGATGCGACCACCGGATCGAGCACCACCGGGAGAGGGGCCTGCTCACGCAAGACGGCCGCAACACACTTCACGGTTTCGCAGCTTCCAAGCATACCGATCTTGATGGCCGCAACAGGGTTTGCAGAAAAAGCCGCACGGATTTGTGCTTCCACCAGATCGGCAGCACATAGGTCGACACTCTTTACCGTGTCATGCGTTTGCACCGTTACCGCCGTGAGCGCGAGGCAGGCTTTAATGCCAAAGGCAGCAAGTGTCTCGACATCGCGCGCGATGCCCGCGCCGCCAGACGAGTCCGAACCGGCAATCACAAGCACATGCGCCATGTTCACCGCCATTGCGCGGTGGCCGCCAGCCATTCGCGCGTGCGCGCTTCCGGATCTGGGTTCAGAGTGATGTCGGTCACCACGGCAGCACTATCCGCCCCAGCCGCAAACACGCCGGGAAGCCGTTCGGGGTTCAACCCGCCAATCGCCACCAGCGGCACATCGCTTACACGCTTGCGCCAGTCAGCCAGCCGGTCGAGCCCCTGCGGGTCCCATTTCATCTTCTTGAGGATTGTTGGATAGACCGGCCCGAGCGCCACATAGTCGGGCTTCGCGGCGAGTGCGGTGCGCAGTTCCGCCCCGTCATGGGTGCTGATGCCGAGCTTCAGCCCCGCCGTGCGAATTGCATCGATATCGGCTTCCGCCAGATCTTCCTGGCCCAGATGGATGAAATCGCAGCCCGTTTCGATGGCCAGCCGCCAGTGGTCGTTGATGATGAGCTGGCAATTGTGTTCGGCACAGATGCGCCTTGCCTCGATGATCTCTCCACGAAGCCCCGCTTCATCCATCTCCTTGATGCGCAACTGCACGAGCTTTACGCCGAGGGGGACGAGACGGGCGATCCACGCCGCACTGTCGACGATCAAATAGAAGGGATCGACTTTCATTCAAACACTGCCTTGCCGATCACCGGCGTTGAGGGAACAGCCATATTGCGCGGCTCCAGCGGACCGGCCAGAAAGGCCTTTCGCCCCGCTTCGACAGCACCGGCAAAGGCTGCCGCCATGGCCACTGGCTCACCCGCCTTCGCCACAGCCGTATTGAGCAACACGGCGTCAAAGCCCAGCTCCATCACCATGGCCGCATGGGAGGGGCGCCCGAGCCCCGCATCCACAATGAGCGGGATATCGTGAAAGGCTCCACGCATGGCCCGAAGCCCATCCACATTGACCGGCCCGCGCGCGGAGCCGATGGGCGCACACCAGGGCATCAAAACCCCGCATCCCGCCTCAAGCAGCCGCTCCCCCACCACCAGATCATCGGTGGTGTAGGGAAAGACCCTGAAACCTTCATCGTTCAAAATGCGCGCTGCTTCTACAAGACCGAACACATCCGGCTGCAGCGTGTCGTGATGGCCGATCACCTCGAGCTTGATCCAGTTCGTGCCGAAAAGCTCGCGCGCCATCTGCGCCGTGGTCACCGCCTCCTTCACCGAATGGCAGCCCGCCGTGTTGGGCAGCACCCGCACACCGAGCTCGCGGATAAACTCCCAGAACTGCCCGCCCCTGCGGTTGCCCGCCATCTCGCGGCGCAGCGACACAGTCACGATCTCGCAGCCGCTTGCCCGCACTGCATCCGCCATGATGGCGGGGGAGGGGTATTGCGCGGTTCCCAGAAGCAACCGCGAGGACAGGGTTTCGCCATAGACTTCCAGCATGTCAGCCTCCCTGCATGGGCGAAAGGATCTCGATCCGATCGCCATCTTCCAGCGCGCACCGGCTTCGTTCCGCTGCCGGAACGACCTCGCCATTGCGCGCGGTGGCGAGGAAGTCGGGCGCGTAATCCAGTTCGTCGAGCAGGGCGGCCAGCGTTGCCGCTGACACCTGCCGCGCTTCTCCATTAATCGTGAGCTTCATCGAACACCTCCACGCGTTCGTTCAGGATGACGGCCGCCGCCTCACGCGCCATGGCCGGCGAGAGCAGAAACCCATGGCGGTAAAACCCGTTCACGCGGACGCCCTCCGGCGTGCGCTTCACGCGCGGGAGATTGTCGGGATAAGCGGGTCGCACACCGGCGCCCGTCTCCACGATCTTTGCCTCGGCAAAGGCCGGATGCAGGCTATAGGCCGCGTTGAGCAATTCCATTATCGAGCGGGCGCTGATTGGCCCGTCATCCCCGCTTTCGATCATCGTCGCGCCCACCATGAAATGGTGATCTGCACGCGGCACGATATAGACCGGTATGCGCGGATGAAGCAGCCGCACCGGGCGTGACAGGCTGATCTCTTCGGTTCTGAGGAGAAGCATCTCGCCACGCACTCCGCGCAGCTCCGGATCCGCCGCCGCCATGCCCGTGCAATCGGCAATCCTGTCCGCCTCGACCTCCATTTCGCAGACGAAACGAACACCGGCCTTCCTCAACACCTCGGCAAGCGTCGTCAGCGCCAGCCGTGGATCGAGATGCGCCTCGCCCCGAAAGAAAAGCCCGCGCCGGAACCGGCCTTCAAGATCAGGCTCGAGTGCGGCCACGGCCTCGCCCTCCAGCCATTCATGGCCGGACGTGCGCGCGGCAAAGCGGTCGAGCTCCGCCCGGTCCCGCGCCGGCGCAACCACCAGTGTTCCGTTGCGCAGCACATGGCCGGGAAGGGCGGCCTCCCACCAGTCTGCCGCGCTCTTTCCGAGCGTAAGCACCGGCTCTTCCGCGCTCTCGCGCTCACACCACGGCGCAAGCATGCCGCCCGCCAGCCACGAGGCGCTGCCCGCCGGGCCGGAGCGGGTGTCGTACACCGTCACCCGCACACCCGCCCGCACCAGCTCATGCGCCAGCGTGAGGCCGGCGACGCCGGCCCCACGAACAAGGACATGCATGGATCACTCCCCGGGCTCGACCGCCTTTTCCAGCGGCATGTAGAGTTCGCCGCCCTCGCGGAACTTCTCCGCCATCTTGGCCATGCCCTCCTTCTGCGCCTCGGCGCGGATGTCGTGGGAAATGCGCATGGAGCAGAATTTCGGACCACACATGGAGCAGAAATGGGCCACCTTGTGCGCTTCCTTGGGCAGCGTTTCGTCGTGGAAGTTCCGCGCAGTCTCGGGATCGAGCGAGAGGTTAAACTGGTCCTCCCAGCGGAACTCGAAACGCGCGCGCGACAGCGCATCGTCGCGGATCTTGGCCGCCGGATGCCCCTTGGCAAGGTCGGCCGCATGGGCAGCGATCTTGTAGGTGATGACGCCCGTCTTCACATCGTCGCGGTCGGGCAGGCCCAGATGCTCCTTCGGCGTGACGTAGCAGAGCATGGCCGTGCCGAACCAGCCGATCATCGCCGCGCCAATGCCGCTGGTGATGTGGTCATAGCCCGGCGCAATGTCGGTCGTGAGCGGCCCAAGCGTATAGAAAGGGGCCTCGCCGCAGACATCGAGCTGCTTGTCCATGTTCTCCTTGATCTTGTGCATGGGCACGTGGCCGGGGCCCTCGATCATCACCTGGCAATCCTTCTTCCAGGCGATCTGCGTCAGCTCGCCCAGCGTCTCCAGCTCGGCAAACTGCGCGGCGTCATTGGCATCGGCGATGGAGCCCGGACGCAGGCCATCGCCCAGCGAGAAGGAGACGTCATAGGCGCGGCAAATGTCGCAGATTTCCTCAAAATGCTCGTAGAGGAAACTCTCCCTGTGGTGATGCAGGCACCACTTGGCCATGATCGAGCCGCCGCGCGAAACAATGCCCGTCACGCGGTCGACCGTCAGCGGGATATAGTGGAGCCGCACACCCGCATGGATTGTGAAATAGTCGACGCCCTGTTCTGCCTGCTCGATCAGCGTATCGCGAAAGACCTCCCAGTTCAGATCCTCGGCAATGCCGTTCACCTTCTCCAGCGCCTGATAGATCGGCACGGTGCCGATGGGCACGGGAGAATTTCGAATGATCCATTCACGGATGTTGTGGATGTTGCGGCCGGTGGAAAGGTCCATCACCGTATCGCCGCCCCAGCGCGTCGCCCACACCATCTTGTCCACCTCCTCGGCCATGGAAGAGGTGACGGCGGAGTTGCCGATATTGGCGTTGATCTTCACGAGGAAATTGCGGCCGATGATCATCGGCTCGGCTTCCGGGTGGTTGATGTTGGCGGGGATGATCGCCCGGCCCTTCGCCACCTCGTCGCGCACGAATTCCGGCGTCACGAAATCGGGAATGGCCGCGCCAAAGCTCTCGCCATCACGCGCCTGTGCGGCTCTTGCCTGCTCGCGGCCAAGGTTCTCGCGGATGGCGATATATTCCATTTCCGGCGTGATGATGCCGGCCCGCGCATAGGCAATCTGCGTGACGGCCTTGCCGTCCTTTGCCCGCAGCGGCTGGTGGCGCGTTGGAAACTCCGGCGTCAGCCGGTCGCCGGAAACGAAGCCATTGTCCTCCGGTTTCACATGGCGGCCCTCATAGGCCTCCACATCGCCGCGGGCCTTCACCCAGGCCTCGCGGATGCGCGGCAGGCCCTTTTCGATCTCGATCAGCGCATCCGGATCGGAATAGGGGCCGGAGGAATCATAAACGGTCACTGGCGGCTCGCCGGCGCTCGGGTGCACGGCGATCTCGCGCATGGGCACGCGAATGTCGGGGTGAAGCTTGCCGGGTTTGTAGATCTTGCGCGACGCCGGCAATGGGCCGGTGGTCACTTTCGGAGCGATAGCATCCATGGGTCAGAGCCTCCTCTGCTCAGTCAGCAATGGAGACCCAGTTCGTGCCGAGAGGAGGAAAAGCGCTGACGTTCCGCTATGGAAATGGTTTCGGCTCAAAAAAGCCAGCGACCCGCCAGGCATGCACCATCCCTACGCCAGTATGAACTGGATCAGGTTCATCGGGTCACTGCGCTGCATGGAAAACCATGCCCAGCAGAATCTCAGCCCCTTGGCGGGACCCCCCAGGTGAGGCCGTAACGTGTGTGAAGAGGGGCGCTCTTGTCAAGCACCCATGTCAGATGCCGGGCAACAAGTTTGGGAAGGGGGCTTCGAGCCATGTCTCGAAGCCCTCTTCCTCTATCGAGAGGCCATACCCGTCATCCCGGCCGACCGCTGGGCTATCCGGGATGACGGGAATGATTTGTGGATGAGCCGCTGCCAGATCCTAGGCGCTTGCCTCAACGCGCTCCTTCGCGCCGGAGATGGTCGGCAGGCTCTCGCCGGCGTCGATGCGCTTCAGGAGTTCGACTTCCCGCGCCTGCATCTGGATGGCGCGGTCGGCCACCATGTCCACCTCGTCGGGAGACAGGATCAGCACGCCATTCTCATCGGCCAGCACCGCGTCGCCCGGATTGACCACCACACCGCCAACGCTGACGGGGATATTCATCTCGCCCGAAACGCCCAGCAGCTTGGTGGTGATGGGCGAGGGGCCGCGGCACCACATCGGGAAGCCATGACGCTCGAAATCGGCGACATCCGTCGCCGGCCCGTCCACCACCGCACCGGCGGCCTTCTTGCGGGCCGCCGTGTGGGTGATGACGCCGCCCCAACAGGCGTGGCGTGTATCGCCGGCACGGTCAATGATCACGAAATCGCCGGGCCGGATATGGTCCATCGCGTAATGCAGGAGCGTGCTGTCGGCATGGGGCAGGCGCAGGGTCACCGCTGTGCCGGCAGCCCGCACCTTCGGCAACATCGAGCGGATGCCCGTGTCGAGGAAATTTGCGTGCAGAAAGTGGCCCACTGTGGCGGTCTCCACCTGCATCAGCTTGTCGATCTTGGCCTGTGCCAGCTGCTCCGGCATCGAGTTGACCTGGTACATATGCGTATTCCTTATGCGACGACGTGATGGTCTGCGACCGGCATGGACCGGCGGATCTGCTCGGCATAGCCGGTGTCGATGGTCGCGCTTGCATGGCCGACGCGATCCGAGCAGTTGGCGATGGTCACGCCCCACGGGTCGATGATCAGCGAGTGGCCGAAGCACAGCTTCCTGCCCTCGTCATGCCCGAAGATCTGGGCCGATGCGGCCACATAGGACTGCGTCTCGATGGCGCGGGCGCACAGAAGCTGTTCCCAGTGGTCCTTGCCGGTCTGAAGCGTGAAGGCGGCGGGCAGCACGATCACCTCGGCGCCCTTGTCACGCAGCTTGCGGAACAGCTCCGGGAAGCGCAGATCGTAGCAGATGGCGCAGCCGATCCTGACGCCTTCCAGCTCGTAGACAACCACGTCCTCGCCGCGCTTCATCGTGTCGGATTCCAGATAGCTCTGGCCGCCGGGAACCTTCACATCGAAAAGGTGGATCTTGCGGTAGCGGGCAATCTCCTTGCCCTGCCGGTCGAACACGATGGTCGTGTTGTAGCATTTTTCGCCCGCCGCCTCGGCCATGGAGCCGGCGTGAATGTTCACCTTCAATTCGGCGGCCAGCGCCGACATGGCGCGGTAGGCTTCGCCATCGGGAAAGGTCTCCGCATTGGCGCGGCGGCTTTCCACGGTCCCACCCATATATGTGAAGGTTTCGGGCAGGACGACGAGATCGGACTTGTCCTCGGCAACGGCCTTGCGGATCAAGGCTTCCGCATCGGCAATGTTCTTTGCCTTGTCGTCCTGCGAGTTCATCTGAATGACGGAGATTTTCATGAATTTCCCTTGCTTTGGAGTTTGATTGAGGCGGCCGTCAGGCCGGCCCCAGAACGAGATTGGGGAGGAAGAGCACCAGCTCGGGCACGAAGGTAATCATGAGCAGGGCAATGATGAGCGGGACGAGAAACGGGAGGATCGCCACCGCCACTTTCTCAAACGGCACCTTGCCCACCTCCGCGACGATGTAGAGCGCAATGCCCATTGGCGGTGTGGCAATGCCGATCAAAAGCGCCAGGGTGATGATGAGGCCGAAGTGAATCCGGTCGATGCCGAACTGGTCGATGATCGGCAGAAGCATCGGCACGAGGATCAGCTTGGCCGGCACACCTTCCACGAAACAGCCAACCAGAAGCAGAAAGCCGAGCAGGAGGAACAGGAAGACCGTGCGCGATTCGGTGAACAAAAGAATCTGATCAGCCAGTTGCTGCGGGATCTGCTCGATAGCCAGAAGCCAGCCCATCACATGCGAGAAACCGATGATGATCATGATCACGCTGGTGATGGTCATCGTTTCCGTCAGCGCCTGCCAGAGCATGCGAAAGGAGAAGGTGCGGTAAACGAAGCCCAGCGCGATGGTGTAGACGCAGGCCAGAACACCCGCTTCCGTGGCCGTGGTGAAACCGGTGAGGATGGCAACGAGGATGATGCCCGGCGCAATCAGCGCGGCAATGCCGTCGATGGCGGCCCGTCCGATCTGCGGCAGGCTCTTGCGTTCCTCGCGCGGAAAATCTCGTTTGAGCGCAACGAGATAGTTGAACGCCATCAGCGACAGGCCGACGATAATGCCGGGAATGATGCCCGCCAGAAAGAGCCGCGCCACCGAGGTGTTGGACAAAAACGCATAGACCACCAGGCTGATGGATGGCGGGATGATCGGCCCCACCACCGCGCTTGCAGCCGTGAGAGCCGCCGCGAAGGGAGCGGGATAGCCGCGCTCGCGCATGGCCTTGATCTCGATCGTGCCGAGGCCGGCACAATCGGCCACCGCCGCGCCGGAGACACCGGCAAAGAGCAGCGACGAGACAACGTTCACCTGCGCAAGGCCGGCCCGCATATGACCAACAAGCGCGGAGGCGAAGTTGAAGATGCGGTCGGTCATGCCGACGCCGTTCATCAGATTGCCGGCCATGATGAAGAAGGGGATGGCAAGCAGGGACGGGTTGTCGACGCCGTCGAGAACCTGAAGCGGGATGATATAAAGCGTGTCGGAAAAGCCCGCATAGATGAGGGCAGAGAGCACCGCCAGGCCGATGGCCATGGTGATCGGCACACGCAGAAGGATGAGGGCGACGAAGCCCGCGAAAAGTAGCAAGGTCATGGTTCTACCCGGATCCTAGATGTCGCCGACATGGTGATGCTCAGGCTCCGGATGCCCTTTGATGGCATGGACGAAGTCGCTGAAGAAATGCAGGGCAATGAGCCCGCAGGAAACGAAGAAGGGGACACTCAGCCAATAGCGCTGAATACCAACCATCTCGATATTGCCCACCTGACGCTGGATCAGCTCCGGCGCTTCGCGCAGGATGATGAGCAGAAGCGCGATAACGGCAATGTCCACCAGCATCCGCCCGGCGCGGCGCACCGGGGGCGGAGTGGCGTTCAGCAGAAAATCGACGGTGATATCCTTGTTTTGCCTGTAGACGACGAAAAAGCCCAGAAAACTCATCCACACGAAGCAGACGATGCTGATGGGGAAGGCCCAGACCACCCCCTGACCGAGAAATGCGCGTGACGCGACATTGAGTGCGGTCACGAGGAGCATGGCGAACAATGCCGCATTCGCTCCCACAAGAAACAGCCGATCGATAACGGCCAGGATTCGATCCAGGACGGGCATAAAACCTCCCCCATCAATGTGAATTCAAAGGATGCCTATTCGGCGCGCGACGAACGAACCGCGTCAAGGAACCCTTCGGGGAGTTCACCCTTTTCCTCCATCTCCTGATAGAAGCTCTGCATGCGCTCAACGAAATCAGACGTGTCCGGCTCCGTATAGGCAACGTCCTTCGCCTTCATGGCTTCAAGATCGCTGTTCGCCGCAGCAGTCATGCGCTTTTCCGACTCTTCGGCCATTTCGGCAAACGCGTCGAGAACCTGCGCTCGCAGTTCATCGGAAAGGGCGTTCCAGCGCTTCGCGTTCGTCATGAAGGCCATGCCCTGCGGGTATTCGTCATGACGGATCACGTGTGGCGCAACCTCGTAGAACTTCATCGGCTGGACCAGCGCGATCGGGCTGTTCACCGCATCGACGATGCCGCGGCTGATGGATTCATAGACTTCCGTCCATGCAAGCGTGCGAACCTCTGCACCCAGATGGCGCCAGGCGGCGGCGGCCAGCTCGTCGGGATGCATGCGCAGCCGCGTGCCCTGCATTTCTTCCAGGTTCGTCCACGGCTTGTCGGTCACCATCACGCGGTAAGGGCCACGCAGGAAGGCGGTCGGAGAGCCGATCAGCGCAATGCCGGCTTCGTCTTCGATCTGCTTGAACCAGCCCTTGACCAGATCGGTCTCCATGAAGCGGACCCAATGCTCGCGGTCGTCAAAGAGGAAGGGGGCCGAGGTGAACTTGATATCCGGAACCCATTTCTGGAGATAGCTGGTGCCTTCCGGATAGACATTCACTGTGCCGATCTGGAGCTGCTCGAGAACAGTGTCATCGGAACCAAGCTGCTCGTTCGGAAACACCTTGATCTCGACCTCACCGCCAGTCTTCTCGACCACTTTGTCGGCAAAAAACTGGAACAGTTCGCCTTCGATGCTGTCCGGCGGCATCTTGTGCGCCATGCGCCAGGTCTCAGCCTGCGCGGAGACCGTTGCGGCAGCGCCGATCGCTGTCATCACGCCTGCGGCCAGAACATTGCGTAGAATACGGTTCATTATCCTTCCCCATCTTTTTTGTCTGGTTATGGGAACAGGATCGGAGAGCCTTCTTAAAAAGTCCAAATGAAAAATATGGCTTCCTGTGATAAATTTTTTCAATCAGTGTTGATCAGGTAGTCGTCCGGGAAGCGGCTCGAATAGGCAATCGCCTGCTGGCGGGCCATTTCCACAAACTCGTCCCTGAGTGTCTTGCGGGGCGAGGCCTCCGTGATTGCAAAGAACTCCAGCGGTGGAAATTCCACATCCACGCTGATTTCGTGCAGCGTTCCGCTTGCCAGTTCCTTCATCACCACCGCGCGCGGCATGGGCGCGATGCCCAGCCCTTCCTCGGCCATCTGCACAATGGTTGCAATGGAGTTGGACGAGTGCACGTTGACCCGCACCTTGGAGTGCATTTTCAGGTAGCGCTCCAGTGTCTTGTAGGGGATCGAGTTTTTGGGAAAGCTGAGGATCGGCATGTCGAGCAGCGTGCCCACCGTGGCCCTTCGAATGGGGAAGGCGCTGGGGCTCGCCACCCAGGCGACCGGGAAAGAGCCGAGCGGCACGAAATCGAGCTTGGGGTCGTTTCCATCCCGCATCGCCAGTCCCACATCAACCGCATGATCCCGCAGCGACTGGATGACATCGGCTGAGGTGGACGACAGCATCTCGATGTTCACGCCGGGATATTTTTCCCGAAAGCATTCCATGAGCTGAACGAACCAGGAGCGCAGGATGGTGTCCGTGACGCCGACGCGCAGCGAGCCGGTCATCTTTCTGTTCTTGTTGACCAGCCACTTCATTTCATTGGTGAGTTCCACCACCATCTCCGCATGCGGAAGAAGGACCCGGCCTTCGCTCGTCAATTGCACCCCGCGTTTCGACCGCTCGAAAAGCCTGGTGCCCAGCTCATTTTCGAGTGCGTTGATACGTGAGGAAATGACTGGCTGGGTGGTGTGCAGAAGATCGGCAACCTTGCGAAAATTCCGCACTTTCGCAAGGTGAATGAAGGTTTCCAGAAATCGCAACTGCACGGTGGCTCCCCCCGCAACATCAACCGGTGGCTTCCCAAAGGATTGCGATGAATCCTATTGCATTTTGTAATCAGACGAAATCGCCCAACGCGAGCCAACAAAGGCCGTTTATGTTCCATAATGTATATTATCTGACTCAACTGTTTAGGGTGGTGGGTTCAAGTTTGAAGGGCGGCTTGCGAGAGGTAACAACGCATGAAACGCACCTACTCCCAAATTGCCGTGGATAAAAGCCGCAAGAACGCCCGCTGGCGGATGGCCGGCATTAGCGTTGACCACATTGCCGCGAAACTCGGCCAGCTTCGTTCAACGATTTTCCGCGAGGTCCGGCGGAACATCTTCGTCGATCCGCAGATTCCTGATCTCAACCGCTATTATTGCGTCGCGGCCCATGACACGGCGCGCGAACGTCGCGCCAAGCTGCGCAAGCTCGTGCGCTTCGCCCATTTGAGGCAGTCCGTGATCGAGCGGATCATCGCCGGTTGGTCGCCGCAACAGATCGCCGGCAGGATGCGGCTGGAACGTCAACCGCTCTCGGTCAGCCACGAGACGATCTACAAGTTCGCCTACTCGGCCGACGGTCAAGCGATCAAACTGTGGCGGCATCTGCCGGAGCGTCGCGCCCGGAGTTGAACATTCTGCAGCGCCCTGATCTGGTGGCGGCACGCAGGCAATTCGGCCATTGGGAATGCGATCTGACCCAGTTCCGCAAGAACCTCGGCAAGGCCAATGTCACGTCACCGGTCGAGCGGGTCAGCCGCTTTGCCGTCCTCCTGCACAACAACGACCGGCAATCGCAGCCGACCATGGACGGGCTGATCGGGGTGCTGCAGCCCCTGCCCCATCGCGCCCGCCGCTCCTCATAGCGTACACCACTGCAGCAAACGCTGGAGCAGTATTCACAGCCCAAGTGGCGAGAAGGCTCAATGGGAGATGCCATCTCCAGAGAAGAACACGGGAACGTTCCCGGGCCTGCGCCACAGGTTTTTCCTGCTGGACACCAGCCCATGTACCATCATACGTCAGCCTTGCCCTCGTCCACGCTCGGGAGCGGGACCGGTGGTAGAACGAACGATCAGATGCGTCTCCAGAACATAGGAAGCATCTCGCACCGCCTGTGACCCAAGCACCTCCATCAGCAGAGACACAGCCAGTTTCCCGGCTTCTACGGACCGGCTCGAGACGGTCGTCAGGCTTGGCACCGTCAACGGCCCCAGCGCATCGTCGCAGCCGACCACCGAGAACTCGTCAGGCACACTGACGCCTCTCTCCCCGAGGCCGGCCAGAATGCCCTGCGCCGTAACATCGTCGAACGCAATGGCCGCCGTCGCGCCCTTTGCGAGGATGGCATCGACCGCCTGCAAACCGGCCTCGAAACTCGGCACACTGGCCGAGACGAAGCTCAGATCGAGACCAAGGTTTTTGGACGCCTGTCGAACGGCAGCGCGGCGCTGCTTGTTTGACCAGGATGTGGATGGGCCGCTGACATAGACGATGTTGCGGTGCCCGAAATCCGCCAGATGCTGCGTCGCCTCGGCAATGCCGGTGCCACTGTCGATCAGCACTTTCGGGATGCCCTTCACATCGCGGTTGATCAGAACCAGAGGGCGCAGAAGCGCATGAGCTGCAATGCGCTCATCCGATAACCGGGGCGAGGCCAGGATTATTCCCTCCACCTGCCCTGAGAATCGGCCAAGAAGCTGATCCTCTTTTTCCGGGTCTTCGTCGGAGTTGCCGAGAAACACGCAGAAATCGGAGCGATCCGCCTCAACCTGTGCAGCGCGGATCATGGGCGGAAAAAACGGGTTTGCGACATCCGGCACGATCAGCGCCACATTGCCATAGCGCCCGGTGCTGAGCGCCCGCGCCGTGTGATTGGGTACATAACCCAGTTTGCCGGCGGCGGCCTTGATCCGTTCAACGGTCTCCGGGCTCAGCATATCGGGTCGTGTGTAGGCGCGGGACACGCTCGAACGCGCCACCCCGGCCTCCTTCGCCACCTGACTGATCGTGACGCCGCCCTTGCGTTCCGCTGCCACTGCCTGCCCTCGAACCCTGTGCTTGCTTGCCACAAGATGCACCGCCGCGAGGCGTCAGGCAACCGGTTGACATGCAACCGGTTGCACAGCATAGTGCGCGCATTCTTGTTCTACTCTGCCGCAAGGCCCTGCCATTCGCGGGCGCACTCTTGGGAGACATGATTTGCAGCACAGCCAAGCCGCGCTCCAGCCCACCCCGCTTGTTGACCGCAAGATCGACAGGCTCACCGTAAAAACCTTTGCAGACCGCGATGCGATGGGTGCAGCCGCTGCTGCCGATATTGCAGAAGCGCTACGCGACCGGCTGGCCAGCCAGGAGAATGTGCGCGTCATTTTCGCGTCCGCGCCCAGCCAGGCTTCGATGATCGAGCAACTTCGGGCCATACCCGACATCGACTGGTCGCGCGTGACCGCCTTTCACATGGATGAGTTCATCGGCCTTGCGCCGGATGCGCCCCAGCGCTTCGCGCACTGGCTGAACCGGCATATTTTCGATGCGCTTCCGCTGGCTGCCGCACACCGGATCGATCCCGGCGCAGCCCCGGAGAGAGAAGCGCAACGCTACGCGGCGCTGCTTAGCGAAGCGCCCATCGACTTTGTGTGCCTCGGCATCGGCGTCAACGGCCATATTGCGTTCAACGATCCGCCCATCGCCGATTTTGAGGATCCGCTGGACGTCAAACTTGTCGAACTCGACGCCGTGTGCCGCCAGCAGCAATATGACGATGGCGGCTTCGAGAGCCTTGAGGCAGTGCCGCGCACCGCACTGACGCTCACCATACCAAGGCTGTTGCGCGCGGACCGCCTGTTCTGCATCGTGCCGGGTGCTCACAAGCGGGACGCTGTGCGCGGAACGCTGCACGGGGAGCGGACAACCGCTTGCCCGGCAAGCATTCTGCGCGAGCACAAGAACTGCACGCTTTATCTGGACAAAGAGGCCGACCCCGATGCCTGAGATCAACGCCGACGCGATCTGCGCAGACTATCTGGTCACGAGCCATGCGCTCATGCAGCGCATTCTCGATGAAGAGCGTAACACGCTGGACAAGGCCGCCGAATGCCTCGCCTCCCAGATCGAGGCGGACCGGCTTGTGCACATTTTCGGCCCCGGCGGGCACTCAAATCTCGCCAGCCAGGAAGTGTTTTTCCGGGCCGGCGGCCTGATGCATATGAGCGCCATTCTCGATGAAGGCACGCTGCTTTCCAACGGTGCTTTGCGTTCCATGGCAATCGAACGCACGCCGGGTTATGGCCGCGTTGTCATTGCCGATGCCCGCCTTGGCGAAGGCGACGTTCTGATCCTCGCAAACGCCTATGGCATCAATGCAGCTCTGATAGACGCTGCGCTGGAGGCGAAGTCTCGTGGGGCATTTCTCATCGGCGTCAGCTCGCGCGAACATGCCGAAAGCACGAGCCCGGACCACCCGGCACGTCACCCGGAAAAGAAGAACCTGCATGACGTGGTCGACATCGCCATCGACACCAAAGTCCCGATCGGCGATGCAGTGGTCAGCCTGCCGGGCATGACGGAAAACATCTCCGCCATCTCCACTTTTGCCAATGCGTTCGCGCTCAACTGCCTGGTGATCCGCACCGTTGCGAAACTGCTCGACCGCGGTGTCGAGCCGCCCGTCTGGCGCAGCGGAAATGCACCGGGTGGCGATGAGGCAAACGCCCGTTTTCTGGCCCGTTTCCGCGACCGGGTTCGCGCGCTGTGAGCACGGAGAAAACCATAGCCGGGCGCGATCCCGTCACCGGAGGCGGCATCGCCATCACGATCCGTGACGGGCGGATCGCGGCCATTACCGAGACGGATTCGCACGACGGCGCCTTTCTCACACCCGGTCTGGTCGACCTTCAGGTCAACGGCTATGCAGGCCTCGACCTGAATGACGGCGCACTGACGCCGAAGCGCGTTTGCGAACTCACCCGCATCATGACCGGGCTCGGCGTGACCACGTATCTTCCAACGCTCGTGACAGGCTCGCGCGAGCGGCTGCTCGATGGGCTTGACGCCATCGCTACGGCGCGGCGCGAAGATCCTCTCTGCGCACGCATGATCCCCGGCGTCCACATGGAAGGGCCGAGCATCGCGCCCGAGGACGGGCCTCGCGGCGCGCATCCGGCGGAGCATGTGAGGCCGCCTTCCCTCGAAGAATTCGAGGCGTGGCAAAAGACAAGCGGCAATCTTGTGCGCCTCGTGACCCTTGCGCCTGAATATGAGGAAGCGCCCGCCTTCATCCGTGCGGTGACGGCGCAAGGCGTTCATGTCGCCATTGGGCATTCCTCTGCCACGCCCGAGCAGGTGCATGCCGCTACCGAGGCCGGCGCACGGCTCTCGACACATCTGGGCAATGGCGCTGCCGCACTGCTGCCGCGCCACCCGAACCTGATCTGGGCGCAGCTCGCCGATGACCGGCTGACGGCCACGCTCATCGCCGACGGCCATCACCTGCCGGACGACACGTTCAAGACCATGCTGCGCGCCAAGGGGCTGGAACGCGCCCTTTTGGTTTCCGATAGCGTGGCGCTGGCCGGCATGGAGCCCGGCATCTACCGGCAGCCGATTGGCGGCGATGTCGAAGTGTGCGCCGACGGGCGCGTGGGCATTGCCGGGACACCTTATCTGGCCGGAGCCGGCCTGCCCCTGATTGAGAACGTTGCGATTGCCATGCGCATGGCCGGGCTTTCGCTGGCGCAGGCGCTAAGGCTCGCCACGGCCAATCCCGGCGCGTTTGTCGATGGGCGGGGCGTGATGAAGCTGGATGCGCCGGCCGATCTCATCCGGTTTTCAATTGACGGGAAAACCGGCTCCTTTGAGCTGAAGACCACGCTTGTTCACGGCGAAGAGGTGTTTTCCGCATGATCCGCGCAGGCGTCGCCACGGTAGACATCACCCCGCCCGCGGGCTTGCCGCTTTCCGGCTTTGCCGCCCGCACCCTGCCGGCCACTGGCGCACATGACCCGCTGACGGTGCGTGCGCTGGCTGTCAACGATACGGCGATGGTGGTTGCCGATGTGATCGGCCTGCACGGAGACATGAGCGCACGCATCCGCCGCCGCTGCGCCCTCCCCGAGACCAATGTCATCATCAGCGCCCTGCACAATCATGGCGGCCCCGTTTCCATGGCCGGACGCCTGACGATTGAGACCGACGAGGCCTATCTGCAAAGACTGGAAGATGCCTGTGTCGAAGCCATCGATCAGGCGGTCGCCGCGCAAAGGCCTGCAACGCTCTCGGTCGGGCTCGGATCCGACCCGGACATTGCGCGCAATCGCCGCCACCCGGACGGTCCGGTGGACCGCACCCTGCCGCTCTTGCGTGTGCGCGACGAGAATGGCGGCATGATCGCCTTGATGACGGGCTATGCCTGCCACCCCGTGGTGCTCGGTGCAGACAACAGGCTGTGGACCGCCGACTACCCGCATTATGTGCGCCGGGCGCTTGAGACCGCGCATCTTGGCGCCACCGCCCTGTTTGTTACCGGATGCGTGGGCGACGTGAACACGGGTCACAGCGCCCATGCGTCGGTCAGTCTTGCCGCAAACCCGGACCGCAGCTTTGCCGCCGCCAAGCGGATTGGCGAGAAAATCGCAAAAGCGGCAATGGATGCACCGGAGCTGCCACTTGGCGGGGATGTGACGGCGCTGGAAGCTGAGGTTGCCCTACCATTCAAGCGCCGTGAGACGGAGACGCCGGCGGAACTGGCAGCGCGGTGGCGCGCTGAGCGCGCAGGGGCTGAACCCGCGCAGGCAGCGCTGCTCGAGGCCTGGATTCACTGGGCCGAGACCATTGCGCTTGAGCCAGCCAACGCTCTGTCGGGCCGTGTCTCCCTGCTCGACTGGGGCGGATTGCCAATCTTTGGCCTGCCCGGAGAGATCTTTGCGGCGACCGCGCTCAGCCTGCGGGCTGCATGCGGCGAGCGCCCGGCCTTCATCGCCGGGTTTGCGGAGGACAATCCCGGCTATATTCCGCCGTCAGAGGAATTTGCTTTCGGCGGATATGAGGTGGATGAAGCGCACCGCTATTACGGCCAGCCGGCGAGTTTCGCACCCGGTTGCGCAGAGGCACTCACTGCGGCTGGTGTTGCGCTTCTCAAAAAAACGAAGCCCGGCAGGGAATAGAGGGAGACCAGGCGACGCCTTCGCGAAATGCGGGGCGGCCATACCAGTGCAGAAGGATGCCGGCTTGACGCGCAACCGGTTGCATGGCAGTTTTTCATTGGGAACGAAATTGCAGTCTGCTCACGTCGAAAGGGAGAACGAAAGATGAGAGCGTACAGGTCCAGCAACACAAAATCCGGCAGCTCGAGCTTCACGGCTCGGGTGGCGGCGCTGTCACTGGGGGCCGCGATCACCGCGATCTCCGGCTCCGCATTCGCCCAGACCATCAATGTCTGGAGCGGCTACCCCGAAATGGCGCCATTCTATGAACATGTGGCGGAAGGGCTGAAGGAAAAATATCCCGACCTCAAGGTCAATGTTGAAGCGATTGCCCTGCGCGAACATGAGAAGCGCATTGCGCTCGGCCTCACCTCCGGCTCCGCCGGCGTGACTGTGATCGAGCTCGCGGGCTCCACAGCCAGCCGCTACATTGAAAACGACCTGCTCCCGGCAGCGCCGGAAGCCGTAGCGAATTTCGTCACCAACAGCGATAATTTCGGCGAATTCTTCGTCGATGCTGCTTCCAAGAACGGCACCGTTTATGGCGTTCCGCTTTTCCGTGGTCAGGGCGCGCTTTTCTACAATGTCGACATGTTCGAGGCCGCGGGGCTCAAAGAACCGCCCCAGACCATGGAAGCCTATACGGATTATGCCGAGAAGCTGACCCAGCGCGACGCTGACGGCAAGGCGACTGTCTCGGGCTGGAGCCTGCGCCTTTCGGGCGGTGGTCAGGGTATTGCAGAAAAGTTCTGGATCAACCTGTTCCAGTATGGCGGCTCGGTCATCGAAGAGGTGAGTGAGGGCAAATGGAAGGCAAACTACGCCAATGAGGCCGGTCGCAAGGCCCTCAAGCAGTATCTGGAGAACGTGCATGTCCTGAAGACCGTAACGCCTGAAATGCCGGCAGACGCCGAGGCTTTCGAGCGCGGCCAGACGGCCATGTTCATTCGCGAATCCTGGGTTATCGCCGACATCGCTGCCAAGGCGCCCGACCTGAACTATGCAACCGCACCGCTGCCGGTCGGCTCCATCGCCCTGCCGGCCAACCTCTATGTGAACTCCGTCGAGGGTGAAGATGCAGAGGCCGCATGGGCCTATGTGCAGGCCGCCAACGAACCGGAGAACCTGGTCTGGCTTCTGGACAATGTCGGCTGGCTGCCCAACCGTTCTGGCGTCGACTACAGCGTCGTCACGGAAAAGGTTCCCGCCTATGGCGCATTCGTCGACTATCCGGACGGCTACAAGTTCTTCACCCTGCCGGCCATCGGGCCGATCGAAGAGGTGCTGACGCGGCTCGCCGCCCAGCTCACCAACGCCTATGGTGACGCCGCGCTGGCCGAAGACGACGCCGCGATCGATGCGATGCTCGCAAAGGCTGCCGAAGAGACCAACAACATCCTGAAACGCGAAGGCCTCCTCGCCGAGTAGGCGTTTCATCGATACCCTCATCCGGAAACGGCGCCCGCGCCGTTTCCGGCCAGTGACTTCAGGCGGACGGGAACAAAATGCTGCAACAAAAGCGATGGCGCTTTGCCATTCTGGCGATCCTACCGACGCTGGCGATCTTTGCCTGGGTGCGCATGTACCCGATCGTCGAGACACTGCGGCTGAGCCTGCATCAGTGGAACATCCTGTCGAAGAACAAACCGTTCATCGGCCTGGCGAATTTCCGCGAGCTGTTTCAGGACCAGCTCTTCCTGAACGCCCTGACAAACACGTCGATCATTGCTTTCGGCGTGGTCATTCTCACGGTGCCCACCGCCATGGTGATCGCCGGGCTCATCCACCACCGCACGCATTCGCGTTTTTCCGGGTTCTACGAAACTTCGGTCTTCATCCCGCATGTCGTCTCACTGGTGCCGGCGGCGATGGCCTGGAAATGGATTTTCGACGCCAAGCTCGGCCCACTCAACGCCCTGCTGGAATTCTTCGGCATCCCGGCGCAGGCATGGCTTTTCGATCCCGTTCTTTCGGTGATCTGCATTATCGTTCTGTGTTCCTGGCAGGCGCTCGGTTATGCCGTTCTGATCTATCTTGTCGGCTTCAAGAACCTTCCGGTCTCTCTCTTCGAGGCTGCCAAGCTTGATGGCGCGTCCGGCGTGCAGCGTTTCTGGCATGTCTCGGTGCCGATGCTGAAGCCGATTACGCTCTATGTTTCAGTTGTCACGCTGATCTCGGGCTTCAATGTCTATGCGCAGGCCTTCGTGCTTGCATCGGATTCGCAGGGCGCACCCGGCAGACAGGTTCGGGTTCTGGTGCTCGACATGCTCGAAAACAGCTTCCGCAACTACCGTGTCGGCTATGCGGCCTCCGAAGCCGTGGTGCTTCTGGCCATTGTTCTCGTGCTGACTCTCATCCAGTTCGGTATTCTTCGGGAAAAGGGGCGGAAATGACACAGACGATAGCCGCTTCCACACCACGCCCGAAAGCCGGCGGGCGCATGAAAACGCGGGGCAAACTCATCGATTTCGCCATCGATGTGTTCCTTTTCTGCTTCTCGATCCTGATGATCCTACCGCTGGTGTTTCTCGTCTCGAACGCCTTCAAGACGCCTGAGGAGATCGTCGCCTGGCCGCCACGCATCATCCCCACCGATCCGACGCTCGAAAATTTCCGCTCGGTGCTGGCAGACACGCCTCTGCCGCTGTGGATTTTCAACAGCGTCGCGTTCTCCACCCTTTCCATGGTGGCGATTGTCATGACCTCGGCAATCGCCGGTTATGTGCTGGCCAAGTTTCCGTTTCGCTCGCTCAACATCATCTTCATCCTGATCCTCGCCACGGCCATCGTGCCGTTCGAGGTCTATATGATCCCGCTCTATTTCCAGGCCCAGGCGCTGGGTGTGCTCAATTCCCTCTGGGGCCTGCTGCTTGGCTATCTGGTCATGAGTTTCGGCATCTTCCTGATCCGTCAGAACGTGATGCATTCCATTCCAGACGAACTGCTCGAGGCCGCGCGCATCGACGGGGCGGGAGAGTTCTGGATCTTCTGGAAGATCGTCCTGCCGCTCTTGCGCGGCGCGCTCGGCGCGCTCGCCGTTCTCGCCTTCTTCCAGGCGTGGACGTCGTTTGCCTGGCCGATGATCGTGATGACCACACGCGACAGCTACACGATCGAGGTTGGTCTAGCCCTCTTCCAGACCGGATTCACGGTCGATCTTGGCCGGTTGAGCGCAGCGTCTGCGGCCGTGCTCGTGCCGTCCATCACGCTGTTCGTGATCCTGCGCCGCAATTTTGTGCAGGGCGTCGCCAGCACGGGGATGAAGGAATGACCGCTGATAACGCCTTCTTTCCAGAGGCCGCCGACCGCTATGCATCGACAAATGCCGGCACGCTCCGGTGGATGCTGGATCGTCCCCTGCTTGGGGCGGGCTTCCTGAACACCAAGGTCAACAGCCTGACGCTTGCCGATTATGGCGAGGCCGACGGTCTGCGCGGGCCCGACTACACCTATGGCTGGATTCAGGGGCGTGGACTCGAAGCGCTGGTCAGCCATGCGGCTTTCTTCGAGACGCGCGATGCGGCGCTGTCTCGGCGGCTCGATGAGGCCGGGCGCTCGCTCTTCGCGCGCATCAAGGAACTACAGGCGCGCGATGGCCATGTCTATTTCCGCTATGATGCCGGGCTTTGCCCTGTTCGCGCGGACCGCGATGGCGCGGTGACTGCTCAGGAGCCGGCAGGAGACGTGTTCACCTATTCCGATGCTTTCGCCGCCAAGGGGCTGGTGGCGGCAGCCGCACGCTATGCGCCTGAAGAACTGCCCGGGTATCTGCGCTATCTCGCCGATGTGATTGCCGCAATCGAGGATGGCCGCTTCCAGATGAGCGAGGAGAAGCCTCTGGGGGGCGAAGCGCTCGCCAGCGAACCGGACGATTTTGGCCCGCGCATGATCCTGCTCGGCGCTGCCGGCATGGTGGAACGCTGTGGCCTTTCAGATCACACCGCCTATGCGCAGCGTTTCATCGATTATGTCATCGAGAACCATCTGGACGAGAAAACCGGATTGCTGCGCAATGTGCCAGGGGGCGATGAGTGCAATGTCGGGCACGGCATCGAGTTTGCAGGCTTTGCGCTAGACCACGCGCCGGTTCGCAGGAACCCGCCGCTGGTGGCCACGCTGGAGCGCATTCTGATCTCTTCCTTCCGGGCGAGCTTTGCCGAATGCGGTCTGCATCTCACCGTCTCGGTTTCGTCCGGCGAAAAGCTCAGCCCCTACCGGCCCTGGTGGTCATTGCCGGAAACGATCCGCACCGCCGCGCTCTGCCACCAGCTGACCGGCAGCGCCGACAGCCTGGCGGTCTGGCAAGAGGCGGACAGCGCATTCTTTGACCATTACTGGCGCGGTGCGCCGGCCATCGCCTACCAGACCCGCACGGCGGATGGCCCAACGGACTATGTGCCCGCCACGCCCGATCTCGACCCCGGATATCACACCGGTCTGAGCCTCCTTGCTGCGGTCCGCGTTGCGGAGGCTCTTTCAACGTCTCACCCCGCTTACGCCTCGAGGTAACCATGGCTTCAGTCGATATCCAGGATGTCCGCAAATTCTACGGACAGCTCGAAACCATCAAGGGCGTAACCGTCGACGTGCCGGATGGCGCGTTCGTGGTTCTGGTCGGCCCTTCCGGCTGCGGCAAGTCCACCCTGTTGCGCATGATCGCCGGGCTTGAGGATATTTCCGACGGCACAATCAGCATTGGCGGGCGCGTCATCAACGATGTGGAGCCCAAGCACCGCGACATCGCCATGGTGTTCCAGAACTACGCGCTCTATCCGCACATGACGATTGCCGAGAACATGGGCTTCTCGCTCAGGCTCGCCAAGCGGCCGAAAGACGAGATCGACCAGCGGGTGCGCGAGGCCGCCGGCATTCTCGGCCTGTCAGACTATCTCGACCGCTACCCGCGCCAGCTCTCCGGCGGTCAACGCCAGCGCGTCGCCATGGGGCGCGCCATCGTGCGCAATCCGCAGGTCTTTCTCTTCGACGAGCCGCTTTCCAACCTCGACGCGAAGCTGCGTGTGCAGATGCGTGCCGAACTGAAGGACATTCACGCGCGGCTGAAGACCACCACGGTCTATGTCACGCATGACCAGATCGAGGCCATGACCATGGCCGACCGCATCGTTGTCATGCGCGACGGTATCGTGGAGCAGGTTGGCGCGCCACTTGACCTTTACGACCGACCGAACAACACCTTTGTAGCAAGCTTCATCGGCTCTCCCTCAATGAACCTTCTGCCGGGCCTCCTTACCAATGGTGGCAAGAGCGTCCGTGTTGAAAGTGGCGCGGAACTGCCGCTTGAAGGCACATCACCTGCCGCCGGCAAGGTGATCTACGGCATCCGTCCAGAGCATCTGCACCTGGCAGCTGATGGCGAAGGGTTCGAGGCCGTTGCGACCAATGTCGAGCCGACAGGGTCTGAAACCCTCGTTCAGGTTCGAGTCGGAGAACAGATCGTCTCGGCGCAGCTTCGTGATCGCGTCCACATTCGCGCGGGCGACACGGTGCGCCTTGGCGTTCAGGCGGCCAAGGCCCATCTCTTCGACGCGGAGACCAGCCAGAGGCTTGGCTGATCCGTCATGACGCAGCGTCTCAACCGCTCCAGTCTTCCAAAACTGGCCGGCACCGTTCAGGGTCCGGCTTACGATCCAACCCAATTGGTCGCGGGCATCGTGCATATCGGCATCGGAGCGTTTCACCGCGCTCACCAGGCCGCCTATGTGGATGCCTGTCTTGCGGAGGGAGATGCCAGTTGGGGCATTGTCGGCGTCTCCCTCCGCAGCTCAGCCACGCGCGACGCCCTCGCCCCGCAGGACTGTCTCTATACACTCGCCGAGAAAGACGGTTCCGGTGAAACACTGAAGGTCATCGGGTCCGTGATGAAGGTGCTGGTCGCGCCGGAGGACCCGCAGGCCGTTCTGGCCGCGATGAGCGATCCACAGACGCGGATTGTGACGCTGACCGTGACGGAGAAGGCCTATCCGCGGAATTCGGACGGCACGCTGGATGCGCAGGATCGGACAGTGGCGGCGGACCTCGCCAATCCCGACCGGCCAACCGGCATACTGGGCTTTCTGACGGAAGCCCTTGCCCGGAGACAGGCTGATGGCACGCCGCCCTTCACTGTCCTTTCATGCGATAACCTGCCAGCTAACGGGAAAACGCTGCGCCGCCTCGTGACCGAGTTTGCGACCATGCGCGATCCCGAGTTAGCCCACTACATCGAGCAGAATGTTGCTTTCCCTTCGAGCATGGTGGATCGCATTGTTCCGGCAACCACCGATGCCGACCGCGAACGTGTCGCTCAGACGCTCGGCGTTGAAGATGCATGGCCCGTCGTGACAGAGCCCTTCATGCAATGGGTGGTGGAAGACAATTTCCCGATGGGCAGGCCCGCCTGGGAACGCCATGGCGTCGAGATGGTGGCCGATGTCGCTCCTTTCGAGGAGATGAAGCTTCGGCTTCTGAACGGCGCGCACTCAGCTCTCGCCTATGCGGGACAGCTACTCGGGTGCGAAACCGTGGCGGACGCGTTTGCCGATCCACTGATCCAAGGTTTCGTAAAAGGGCTGTGGCGGGAATCCGCTCAGACTCTCTCGGGAGAGGCCGGCTTGAAGCCGGACGAATACATGGCCCGGCTTGCAGACCGTTTCGCCAACCCGGCGCTGCGCCATCGCACGGCGCAGATTGCCAATGACGGTTCGCAGAAACTGCCGCAGCGCTTCATCAATCCGCTGCTGGAGCGGCTGGATGCAGGCGAAGACGCACCGCATCTCGCAGCCGGCGTTGCACTCTGGATTGCAGCGCTCGCAGACAGGAGCGAGCCGCCGGCCTTCACCGATCCGCTGGATGGGGCGCTGAAAGCGGCCATCGCGAAGACGACCAGTCCCGCTGACACCGTCGCTGCTGTTCTTCAGGCTGCCCGTTTCGACAGGGTCGACCGATACCTGCCTGCCGTCCTCGAAGCCTGTCAACGCATCGCGGATGATGGCGTTTCGGCGACGCTTGCCCTTTACGCTCGAGGAGACATCACCCAATGAAAGAGACCTGGCGCTGGTTCGGTCCGGACGATCCGGTGACGCTCGCCCATGTGCGGCAGGCGGGTGCGACGGGCATCGTCACCGCCCTGCATCATCTCAATGACGGCCGCGCCTGGCCGCAGGACGAGATCGACAAACGCAGGCACGAAATCGAGCAGGCCGGCCTCGAATGGTCGGTCGTTGAAAGCGTCATCGTGCATGAGCATGTGAAAACGCGCAGCGGCGATTTCCGCGCCCTGATCGAAAATTACAAGACCTCGATCCGCAATGTCGCCCGCGCCGGGGTGCGCACCATCTGCTACAACTTCATGGCCATCACCGACTGGACGCGGACGGATCTCGACTATCCGATGCCCCATGGCGGGACGGCGCTGCGCTTCGATGCGATCGAGTTCTGCGTCTACGATGTCTTCATCCTGGCGCGTCCGGGCGCCGAGGCTGACCACCCCGCCGAGCGGGTGGAGGCTGCGCGCGAGCGCCTGAAGACGATGAGCGAGAGCGATCTGGCACGTCTCGAGCGCAATCTCATCGAATGGGTTCCGGCCCGCGAATTCGTTTATGACCGCGAGAGCTTTCGTCGCATGCTGGATACCTATCGCGACATCTCAACCGATGGCCTGCGCGAAAACCTGGCCGAGTTCCACCGGGAGATCATGCCGGTGGCGGAGGAGGAAGGTGTGGTGATGGCGATCCACCCCGACGATCCACCGTTCCCGCTGTTCGGCCTGCCGCGTATCGTTTCAACGCATGACGACCTGAAGGCATTGCTCGCGGCTGTCCCCTCAGAGGCAAACGGACTGACCTTCTGCACCGGCTCGCTCGGTGCCAACCCCGCAAACGACCTACCCGCCATGGCGAAGGCTCTCGGACCGCACATTCACTTCGCGCATCTGCGCAACGTGAAGCGGGAGCCGTGCGGCTCTTTCCATGAGGCCGAGCATCTGGAAGGCGACACGGACATGATTGCCGTGGTGGCTGCTCTGATGGATGAAGAGAGGCGACGTGGCGGGCAGATCCCCATGCGCCCCGACCATGGGCACGCGATACTGGACGATCTCGGCAAACGGGTGAACCCCGGCTATTCGGGCATTGGCAGGCTGAAAGGGCTGGCCGAGCTGCGCGGCGTGATGCGGACACTCGAATATTTGCGAACGTGACACCGGATGGCTTTTGGCGATTTCCGGCGCCGGGGCCTGCTAAAGGTTTTCACTGACAGAACCACCCGCATCCGCGCTGAAACGGATGCGGGCGGTCTCAGGGACCGAGACCTGACGAAGAGGCCCTAGCGTCTCCAGCGCACGAAATAGCGCTCGAGCAGTGTGACGAAGCCAAACACCGAGAGCCCCATCAGACTAAGCAGAAGGATCTGTGCGAAAACACGGCCGACGCGCAGCTGGCTCGCCGCGACACGGACCAGCTCGCCCAGCCCTTCGCCACCACCCATATACTCACCGACGACAACGCCGATCACGCTCCACACCGCTGCCAGTTTGAGGCCGGCAAAGATATAGGGCGTTGCATAGGGCATCTGCAGCTTGATGAGCGTCTGCCAGCGGTTTGCCTCGAGAGACTTGAACAGCATCGACATGTTGCTGTCGGTCGCCGCCAGACCCGCCGCCGTGTTGATCGTCACCGGGAAGAACGAGATGAAGGCGGCCATCATGATCTTCGATTCAATGCCGAAGCCGAACCACGCCACGAACAGCGGCGCGAAGGCGACCTTCGGCATGGTGTTGATCGCAACCACATAAGGCATGATCGCCTTGCGGCCGAACGTGGTCGCGCCGATGATCATGCCAAGCGTGAGGCCGATCGCTGAAGCCAGCAGAAAGCCAAAGACAACCTCGACCAGCGTGATCCATGTGGCATGGGCCACATAACCGCCGGTAAACAGGTTGTTGAGCGTGAAGATGAGATCCTGCAGAACCTGATATGGCCCCGGCAGAACCAGCTGCGAGATGCCACTATAGGTGACAGCCAGGTGCCACACAGTGACAACGGCCGCGCCGAACAGCAAGACGAGCAGCCATTGCGGCGTGCGCTCGATCAGCGTCTTGCGTTCATTCTCGGCAAGCGCGATCAGCACCTCGGGATCGACGGTTTCCTTGTCAGTCATGGCTGGCCCCCTCTCCGCTTCCAAACAACAGGTCGTGAATTTCGCGGACATATTCGTTGAAGCGGTTGCCGGTGATCATGTCGGGCGTGCGCGGACGCGGCAGATCGATGTCGATGCGCCTGACGATCCGGCCCGGTCGCGGCGACATCACGAACACGGAATCCGCCAGGAAGATCGCTTCCTGGATGGAGTGGGTGACGATTATGGCCGTGGCCTCGCGCGAACGACAGATCCGCTCGAACTCGACATTCATCTGCTCGCGGGTGAATTCATCGAGAGCGCCGAACGGTTCGTCCAGGAGCAGGATTTCCGGCTGGGTCACCAGCATTCGGCAAATGGCCGCGCGCTGCGCCATGCCGCCGGAAAGCTCCGATGGCACCGCATTGGCGAACTCGGCAAGCCCCGCCATCTCGAGAAGCTGCGTCGCGCGTTCGCGCGCAGCGTTCGCTGCTCTTCGCCCCTCGCGGATTTCGATGGGAAGCAGCACGTTTTCCATCACGCTGCGCCAGGGCAGAAGCGTGGGCTGCTGGAACATGATGCCGATATGCTCATTCGGCCCGGTCAGAGCCTCGCCTCTGAGCGTGATTTCTCCGCCCGTCGGGGGGATCAGGCCGGCAATCATCTTCAGAACTGTTGACTTGCCACACCCACTCGCGCCGACGAGAGAGGCCATTTGGCCCCTCTCCAGCTCAAACGACACATCCTTGGCGGCATGGATGATGTCAGCCTGGCCTGATCGTGCGCGGCGGTAATGCTTGTTCACATTATCAAGACGAAGGATCGCGTCCCCGTCCGACCGCACATCATGCATCACTTGGCCTCCAGGTTTTCGACGAACTCGTTGGTGTAAACAACCGACAGATCTTCGATCGCCTTATCGAGCTCTCCCGTGTCGAGCAGGCTCTTGTGCCATGCATTCCAGCCGCTCTCCGGCAGGTAGCCGAGCGTGTTATTGCCGATGGGCGCGTATTGCTGGTTCACCGTGTCGAGGAGCGCGCGTGCATATTCACGACGCTCCACTTCCTGAGGGTTGTAGGTTTCGCCGTCTTCGAGAACGCCTTCAGGGTTCTCCATGCCCCATTTGGTTGCCTTGTGGATCGCCTTGGCGAAGCCGGCCACCATCTCCGGGTTATCACGGTAGATCTCGCCACGAACAGCCAGACCGTTGCCGAACAGGTCAAGCCCCTCGGGCGTGAGGTCGACCACGTCGACGCCACGGTCCTTCAGCACCGCGATACCGGTGAAGGATGCCGCAAAAGCGTGGATCGTGTCGCGATCGAACGCCGTCACGGCCATGCCTTCCTGGCCGATGGTCACGAATTTGTACTCGTCGGGCTGGACGCCCACGGATGCGAGCGCGCTGCGGGCGAACGAAACCTCGGCACCGTCGGCCGTGGACACGCCGATCTGCTTGCCACGCAGACCTTCTGCGCTGTCGATGCCGTCATTACGGTCACCGGCAAGCACGAACAGGCCGCGCGAGAACAGATTGTAGAAGAATTTCACGTCAGCGCCGCGCGCAACGGCATTGAGCACCGGGCCCGGTCCAGGCGCGCCGAATTCGGCACGGCCGGCTTCCATGGCCTGAAGAACGGCGCCCGATCCATCCAGGCTCTTGATCGTGACTTCAAGGCCTTCTTCCTTGAAGAACCCGCGCTGCTGCGCGACGATCATCGGATACCAGGCCATCGCGGAAGAGCCCGGCAGAACCACCGTGACCTGCTTCAGCTCCTGGGCCATCGCGACCCCGCCGGTGATTGCCAGCGCGGCAGCCGCCACGCCCATGTGGCGCATCCAGCGCGATGCCTTCTGTGCCATTGTCTTGCAGTCGTTAAACATTCGGTCCTCCCTGTTTTGCCTACGACCAGTCAGATGCCGGGAGCACGGCTCCACGGCACTCGCCAAAGCCAATTGCCCGGAAACCCTCCCGTTCGCATCGGCCTTCGAGTACGATTTCATCTCCGTCCTGCAGAAAACTGCGGCTCTCTCCATTGCCCAGATCCAGCGACTCCGCACCGCGGCACGTCAGCTCAAGCAGACAACCCTGCGAGCCCGGCGTTTCGCCGGAGATCGTGCCACTGGCGATCATGTCGCCCGGCATCATCGGGCAGCCATTGGACATGTGATGGGTGATCATCTGCGCGAAGGTCCAGTAGAGCCCCGCCGCATTGGCGCGCGTCACGGTGAGTGGCGCATCGCCACGCTCGCGCATTGCCGCGCTTTCAAGTCGCACCGTGAGTTCGATGTTCAGGGCACCGCCCGCGGCCTCGTCCTGATCGGCGAGATAGTCGAGCAGCGCCGGATCGTCTGGCAGCCGACGGCGCGCGGCCACCCGGAAAGGAGCCAGCGCATCCATCGTCACCACCCAGGGTGAGATGGTTGTCGCAAAGCTCTTGGAGAGGAACGGACCAAGCGGCTGGTATTCCCAGGCCTGAATGTCGCGCGCGCTCCAGTCATTGACGAGACACACCCCAAAAAGCCGTTCGCGCGCTTCCGGCAGACGATGCACGTCGCTGTCGTTTTTTCCGCCGCCAATGAAAGCACCCAGCTCCAGCTCGTAATCGAGCATGCGGCTCGGCGCGAAGACGATGCCGCCATCCACGCGGATCTGACCATTTGGGCGGCGCACCGGTGTATTCGACACGACGATGGACGACGCGCGCCCGTGATAGCCGACCGGCAGACTCTTGAAGTTGGGCAGCAGCGGATTGTCCGGCCGGAACAGCTTGCCGACATTGGTCGCGTGTTCGACCGAACAGTAAAAGTCAGTGTAGTCGCCGATCTGCGCCGGCACGCGCATCTCAAGGCTTTCAATCGGCAGGAGGAAACCCTCGATGCTCGACTGCATGTCAGAGCCGGCGCGCAGGGCGCGGTGCAGCCACAGACGCAGCGCGCGCCATTCTGCCGGCGAACGCGCCATCAGCGCATTCAGATCGCCGCGGCACAGAATGGTACGCGCATCTGCACCGAAGATTTCATCGAGAAGCCCCGCTGCGGCGCAGGTCGAGAGATTGAGAGCCTGGTCGCCTATCGCAACGACGATCACCGGTTCAGCCGCATTGCCCGCCGCAGCAACACCATAGGGCAGGTTCTGCAGGCCGAACGCACAGGAAACCCGATTGGCGCTGGAAACCCAGCTTTCCGTATCGGGATCATGCGTTTCGTCGAGCGTCCAGATTGTCATTGATTGTTGCGCCGCTTAATAGTTACAAAGTTTGTATGCAAAGAAGCATCCAAATTCGAATACGTCAAGGGATGCAAATATGGGTTTGAAGGCCGAACGGTTTGTGGAATATTCATTCCGAAGTGGCAGGCCGGATTCCACAGGCTGGTTGAGGAGCAGTTTGAGCCGTATGAGCAAGTCTCGAGAGCAGCATTGCAAGAACGAAGCCTGGGTCATCGACGGACCGCTGCCGCGCGACCGCATGACACCTGCCAGCCAGGCATCGCCGCCCTGGTTGCGGCACCTGGAAGAGCGCGTCATCGCCGGCGGCGATTTCTGGCGGCTCGCCGAGGAGTTGCGGCAGGACAAAACGCAACCAGAAGACCCGTCGAAAACCGCCGCGCAAGCTGTCCCCTTTGTCGATATCGTCTATGAGATGCTGCGGATCGCAATTCGCACCGGTGCGCTTGCTACCGGCACACCTCTGATCGAAGCCGAGATCGGGGACGCGCTTGCTGTCAGTCGCACCCCGGTGCGCGAAGCAATGCAGCGGCTTTCTGCCGATGGTCTCCTGTCGCGGCGCAAGCGCGGCTGGGAAGTGCGGAAGCTGGATCTCGTCCAGATACGGGAGTCCTACGAAGTCCGGATGGCGCTTGAAGGTTTCGCCACTGCGCAGGCTGCCATTCGTGCAAGCGAAGAAGAGGTGGCATCGATCGTGGCTGCAACCACCGCCCGCTCAGAACTCGATTTTGACAACATCTCGGATCGTCTTACCTCGAACCGGGAGCTGCACGGACTGATTTTCGCTGCGTCGGGCAATGAACGCCTGGTGAGTGCTATCAGGAAAAACATGCAGTACTATTTCGCGCACCGTTTCGCGCAATTCGTATCGCGGGAAGAGGCTGCGCTTTTTCAGCAGCAGCACGAGCTGATCGCCGACGCAATCGCAGCTCGAGATCCAGCGGAAGCCGAGCTGGTTGCGCGCCAGCATGTCAAATCGACCTATCTGGCGTTCGAAAAATTCTACAAGCTGCTCTAGACGATAAGCCTCGCGGGGAATGAGCTCGTGTTGGATCTCACTGTTTAAGTGGTCTGAATTCTGATTCGAAGCATTTCACTCTTCCGGGTGCCCGTAGTTTTCGACAAAGGGGTTGTGCAACGGCCCGTCGAGCGGGTAGTCATGGTCCCAAGCTGGCCATCGGGTCCCAAGCTGGCCATCGGGTCCCAGGCTGGCCATCGGGTCCCTTGTGGGGCAGCGGGGTCCCGGACCAGGCTATCAGGGCCTTGCCCTTTGTCGCATCCAGGCAAACGCTTCGGTTGTGGGAAAACAGTACCCTTAGGTTGCATTATGCAATCCAGCGTAGTCTATTTCAACTTGTGCGACAGCCATATTATCAACTCTTTGGCGGCAGGAAACGGGTGGACACTCTCGCTTTAGACGATCCGAAACGGCAACACACTAAAAAAACAGCCAGAAAACCCCGGCTTGCGTCCATGCCGGCAGAGGAATTTTGCGCCTGGCTGAAACATGTCGATTTCAGCGAACGGCATGCAGCCAGAATACTGCAGATATCCAGAACGACAGTCGCGAAATATCGTCAGGAAGGCGCGCCGGCGCATATCGGTTTTGCCTGCACGGCGATTGCACTCGGCATGCCGATCTGGAGACGGGGTACGGAATAGTTCATCGGCCCCGCGGGAGAACTGGTGAGCACCACTTCTTCCGGCGCGACCCAGGCGCTGTCCTGTGGCTTTACCGTGACAGGCCGAACTGAATTTCGGTACTCTGATATGCGGTGCCCGGGCCACACCGGTTATGGCAGGATTCGAGGCATTCCCGCATTGGGTACGGAGAGATGAACATCCAGGTGCCCGCGGGCGTGAGCCCCTCCTTCTCCATACAGCTCTCGATCTCGGCGGCGCGATGCGCGGCCGCTTTCCTGATATCCGGTATGCGCTACCACTGCTCCCGCCCCAAAGCCCACAGAGAATACCCGTCAAAATTTCATTCCAATGGATGAGCCTGCGACATCGCGTCAGTTGTGCAGAAGTGAGGGAATGATAAAGTGGCATAAAAGATACCAGTTTTGGAGAGCTTCATGAGCAGCACCTTCATCGCCCGGCCAAGACCTCAACCGGAAGAAGCTCTCAAAGATCCTGCCGTGGACAGGGAGTTTATCGGGCGGCTGGTGCGTGAGTTTTATGCGCGGGTTCGAAGCGACACGCGGCTTGGCCCGATCTTTGCCGGCGAGATCAGGGACGACTGGGAGCCGCATCTGGAGAAGATGACCGATTTCTGGTGCGCCGTGATTCTGAAGGACGGCAGCTATCACGGCAGGCCGGTACCGGCTCACCTCAAGTTAAAGACGGTCGTGGAAGCCGACTTCGACATCTGGCTGGGCCTGTTCCGTCAGACCGTCGAGGAGCTTTGCGCGCCACCAGTTGCTGCGGTGTTCTTGGAACGGGCGGAGCGCATCGCAAAAAGCCTGAAACTTGCCATGTTCTTCCGCCTGCCTGCTGCGCTTGGGCCTGATGCAGCACGTGCGCGTGTCCGGGAATGACCCATGCGCATGACGCTTCAGACTGACTATGCACTGCGCATGCTGATCTTTCTGGCAGTGCGGCCTGAAGCCCCCTGCACTGTGAGCGATGTCGCAGAGGCCTATGGGCTTTCGCACAACCACCTCCTGAAGGTCGCACGCAGGCTCGGACAACTTGGCGCGGTCACGACGCTGCGCGGACGCGCAGGCGGGATCACGCTTGCGAAGGAACCCGAAAACATCGGGCTGGGTGCCATCGTTCGGGGCATTGAGGAAAGCCTCGCCCTGGTCGAGTGCATGGGCGCAGGAGAAAGCGCCTGTGTGCTGACGCCGGCCTGCCGGCTAAAAGGCATCGTGGCCGAGGCGCTGGATGCTTATCTCGCCGTGTTCGATCGCTATACACTGGCTGATCTTGTGACCAATCGGCAATCCCTTACGGGCTTGCTCGGTCTCGAGATGGAAGCCTCTGATGTCATGACATCAGCTTGAGAACGGCGCCCCTTGCCCTGTCCTATCGCACCTGCTCGTCGAACGCGTTCTCGTCAATGGGCCAGATCGGCCGCGCGAGCTTTTTGTAGCCGGCGGTTTTCGGGTTGTTGGGGTAGCAGCCTTCCACAGCTGCATAGATGATCTTCTCCGCGATGGGAGCGAAGCCGGCGTGGAAATGGTTGGTCGACTTGATGAGCAGCACCTGCTTCTCGAGCGGGTCGACGCCAAGATTGGAGAAGATGTCAGGCTCGAAGGTCTGCGTACGGTTTGTGTTCAGCACGATGTCGACCTCGGTGCCGACAAGCCGCACCACTGCTGCAGGGCCAAGCGTGACGCGGCTGGTGCCAAATGTCTGCCAGCCCTCCTGCGCCAGTTTGCGAATCTCGAATGCCCCATCGAACGGTGTGCCGCTGGCCGCGTTTGCCTTTCCGCCGATGCGCATGTCGAGAACGGTGCCCTCGCCCGCGCCATGAGCGAATCCGACCGCCTGCGGGTCCCAGATGGTGGCAACACCCGCGCGGCTGATGCCACTTTGAACGAGCGCATGCAGGAGAACGGTGTTGTCGCCCGCCGTGCCGCCACCGGGATTGTCCCACATGTCGGCGATGACGACCGGCCTGCCGCCTGCACCGCCGGCCTTCGCCCTGGCGATTGCGTCATCGACTGAGAGGCTTTCCATTGCAGTCATGCCGCGCATGCCGCGCACCTCCTGCCCAAGCTTTTCGGCCAGCTCCGCACCTTTCTCCGGCACATTGTCGGTGACGACCATGACCTGGGTCCCGAGCTCGGGCACATCACCCGCCATGAAGCCGTGGATGAGCGAGACGGAGAGGATGCCCTCCCTGCCCTGCAGTGCCTTCATGCGGTCCACGAAAGAGCGCATGGGCTCGCGGCTTGTCGGGAACACGTCGATCATGCGGCAGTCGAAGGTCGAGATCACCGGGCGGATTTCGCCACGCGTGGCGCGCAGCGCCAGATCCACCACGTGCTCGGCACGCTCCAGAAAATCCGTGTGGGGGAATTCCAGAAAGGCAGCGAGGATGTTTGCCGCCGCAACGCGCTTAGCCGTCAGATGGCTGTGCGGGTCCAGCTCTGCGGCGACGATCACGTCCGGGCCAACGATCCCGCGCACACGGGCGAGAAGGTCGCCCTCGCAATCGTCGAGCCCACGCGCGACCATTGCGCCGTGCAGGCCAAGCACCACACAGTCCACCGGCATGGCGTCACGCAACTGATCCAGAATCTCATCGCGCAGCGCCTCATAGACATCGAGCCGGACATAGCCGCCCGGTTCCGCCCAGGTGGCGGTCCCCTCGATCAGGGTGAAACCCTCTTCCCGCGCCCGCCGCCGCAAGACGGGGATGGGCGCCGAACAGAGCGTCGGAGTCTCGGGGTGCTCCCCCGGCCCGGCGTAAAACGCCATCTCGAAATCCCCGCGATCGGTCGGGATCGGCGAGAAGGTGTTGGTTTCGGTGGCGAGCGACGCGGTAAAGACACGCATGCGATAAGGTCCTGGCTTTACGGATCAGAGCGGCTTGTAGGCGACGGCCTCAACTTCGATCTTGATGTCGATCATCAGCCGCGATTCAACCGTGGTGCGCGCCGGCGGGTTCTTGGGAAAGTACTTGCCGTACACCGCATTGAACGGGCCGAAATCGCGCGCATCTTCCAGCCAGACGGTTGTCTTGACCACATCATCGAGTGTGCAGCCGGCGAGCGCCAATGCCGCCTTGACGTTTTCCATCACCTGCCCGGTCTGCTCGGTGATGCCGCCCTTGACGACAACGCCATCGGCTCCCACCGGAACCTGGCCGGAGATGTAGACGAAATCGCCGGCACGCACAGCGGGGGAAAGTGGCACATGGGAGGTGCCGAAGCACTGCTTGGTCATGAATATACTCCGTTCCTGGAATTGCTTTATTTCACCGCACCGATGGCCAGGCCGCGCACCAGATAGCGCTGCAACCATGCAAAGATGACGGCGACGGGGATGGTGGCGACAAAGGTTGCCGCCATGACGTGATGCCACTCGACCGTGTAACGGCCAGCGACAAGTGAGAAAATCTGGATCGGCAGCGTGTAGCTTTCCTGACGCCGCAGCATGGTGAGCGCAATGACGAACTCGTTCCACGCATTGATGAAGGAGAAGATGGCCGTGACCGTCATCGCCGGAAGGGCGAGCGGCAGGAACACCATGATCAGCGCCTTTGCCGGGCTCGCGCCCTCGATCCACGCGGCTTCCTCCAGATCTTTCGGAATGGTGGAGAAATAGCTCTGCAGCATCCACACGGTGAAAGCGACATTGAACGCGCCATAGACAAAGACGATGGAGTTCACATTGTCGAGCAGGCCGAGCCACACCACCAGCCGGAACAGGCCGATGACTAGCACGATGGGCGAGAGCATCTGCGTGACGAGCAGGAACTGGCGGAAAAAGCCCTGCCCCCTGAACCGGAAACGGCTCATGGCGTAGGCTGCGGGTATGGAAACCGCAAGCGCCAGAACGGTCGACAGCACCGAGACATAGACGGAGTTCCAGAGCGCGGTGCCGAAATTGGTCGCGGCCCACATGTCGATGAAATTGCGCCATGCCGCCTCACGCGGCCACCAGGTTGGCGACAGCACCTCGTTGGCCGGCTTGATGGCGGTGATGAACATCACGGCAAACGGAAACAGGATCAGCACGATGAGCGGTGAAAGCAGCGCCCAGTAGAGAAGCGATTTCTTCAGCTTGGGGCTCATGTCCGCTCCCTGCGCATGGCCAGCGCGACATAGAGGATGGTGAAGGCCAGAAGCAGCGCGAACATCATCACCGACAGGGCGGACGCCTCGCCCAGTTTGCCGAAGCGGAAACCGAGCTTGTAGAGATAGGTAACAAGAATATCGGTCGAGTTGGCCGGCCCGCCCTGCGTGGTCGCCCAGATGATCGGGAATGAATTGAACACATAGATCATGTTGAGCACGATCGAGATGTTCAAAAACGGCTTCATCAGCGGCAGGGTGATCTCGCGGAAAGTCTGCCAGCGCGATGCGCCTTCAAGCTTGGCCGCCTCATAGAGATCGTCGGGAATGGACGAGAGACCGCCGAGAAAGATGGTCGTCGTGAATGGGATCGTGACCAGAATGCCGATCATGATCTGCACCGGGAAGGCGGTTGAAGCGCGGGCAAGCCACTGGATGTTCTGATCGATCAGGCCGATGTTCTGCAGGCCCGAATTGAGCATGCCGCTCTCGCCATTCAGCGCCCAGCGCCACACGATGGCGGTCATGGTGAGCGACACGGCCCAGGGCAGCATGATGATGACGCGTGCAAGCGAGCGGCCATAAAAATCCTCGTTGAGGATCATGGCGACTGGCACCGAAATGACGAGTGTCCCGAACACGATGCCGCCAGTCCAGATGAAGGTGCGCCACAGCGCGCCGAGAAAATCCGGGTCGGTGAAGACGTTCACATAGTTTTCAACGCCGTTGAGCCCGCGCAACTGGCCGAAACGATTGACGTCGTTGAGTGAAATCGTGCCGAGCTGGTAAAGCGGCCACAGGATGATGAACGCGGCGAGCAGAAACCCCGGCAGGATCAACAGATAGGGATTTGTCAGGGGCGAGCGGATCATGGCGCCGTCAGTTTTCGCAGGATTTCAAGCGGGGGTAGAAGCGGCATGCGCGGACACAGCCGCGCATGCCTGTTTCAATGAATTTGCTATTGCCCGAGAATGCCGTTGATCTCCCCGGCAGCAGCATCCAGCGTGGCCTTGGGCTCGCCATTGCCCAGATAGATCGTCTGCACCGCATCCGACGTGGCGGCCGCTATTTCCTCCCAGCCGGCGATGACGGGCGCAAAACGTGCGTCCGGCAGAAGCGCTGTAAACGCCTTCAGGTCCGCATTGTCGGCAAAAGCCGGCTGCGCCGCGACTTCCGGATTGACCGGCAGGAAGCCCTCACCCGAAGTGAACTTTGCGCGCCACTCGGTGGTGAAGAGCTGATCGAGGAATTTCCAGGCCAGATCCTTGTTCTGGGAATTTTCGAACATGATGATGGAATCGGTCACACCATAGGTGCCGCGATCACCTTCGGGGCCGGCCGGAATGGCGGCCACGCCGTATTCGAGGTCGGGTGCTTCTTCCTTGATCTGGTTCGAGAGGAAGGGCGCGGTGATCATCATGCCGACCTTGCCTTGCTTGAACAGGTTCTGCACATCCTCGCGGCTGTAGGAGGTGACACCGGGCTGGGTCGCGCCAGCATCGATCAGCGATTTGTACATCTCCGCAGCCTTGTAGCCGGCATCCGTGTCGAGGCCGGATGTGCCGTCTTCCTCGACAAGCTGACCGCCATAGGCCCAGAAGGCATAGTAAAAATAGACGTCGGTCTCGATCTCCTTGCCCTGAAGTCCGAAGCCGGCAATGTCGTCGCCCAGCGCGCTAATCTTCTTGGCGGCTTCGGCAAGCTCGTCCCAGGTGTCCGGAACCTCGCTGATGCCGGCCTGCTCGAACAGCGCCTTGTTGTAATACATGGCGCGGGCCGATGCGGCGATGGGCAGACCGTAGGTCTTTTCCTGCATCACGGAAGGCTCAAGGAAGACCGGGAAGAACCGGTCCCTGAAGTCCTGCGTCATGTAATCGTCCAGCGGCGCGGCGATGCCCTGATCGACAAAGTCGATCAGCCAGCGTGTGCCGATGATCGACAGGTCGGCATTGGCGCCGCCGGAAATGTCGGTGGTCAGTTTCTGCAGAAGCACATCCCACGGCACCACCTCGATCTGGATATCGGAGCCGGGATTGGCCTCTTCGAATGCCTTGGCGGCTTCCTCGAAATAGGGGCCGGTCTTGGAGCTGTATTCAGCCACGGTCACGCGCACGGTCTCTGCCTGCGCCCACCCAGCCATGGATAGAAGCGCGGCACCGGCGACGGTGGCTTTCAATGCGGTCCTGTTCATTCCTGTCTCCCTGTTCCTCTCTCGGGTTCCTGATGCGCGCCCGGTGAAGGGCACCTGCGCCTTAACTGTTCTTGCGGATTGCCACACGGCGCGAGCAGCGATCTTTTGTGTAATTTTTTTACAGAAATTGGAAATAAGCAAGTGAAATCACACATTCATGTTGCTAAATTACGATTTATCGGCAAATCTTTGGCTGCCGGCCTGTGTTTCAGGCAGCGTCAGATTGCCCGGAAAGAACGAAGAGACCCCACGAAAGCGGGCAAACCCAGGGGAAGAACGGGAGCGCAATGATCGATCTCAATGGTCACAGGATTGTCGTGACGGGGGCAGCCGGCGGCATTGGCCGGGCCATGGTGGATGTCCTTTCGGGGTTCGGCGCGTTTGTGGTCGCCTGCGATCTGGAGGAGGCCGATCTGTCGTTTGACGGGGTTGGAGAAGCACAGCGCTTTGACCTTCTGGACGATGGTGCGGTTGAAGCGGCGGCAAGCCGCATCTGCGACGGGGGCGTTCCGGATGCCGTGATCTCCAACGCCGGCTGGACGCGCGCCGAGACGCTGGACGATGTGACACCGCAGGCGCTCTCGCATGAGCTGGACCTGAACCTGCGCAGCGCCGCAAGGCTTTCGCAGGCCTTCCTGCCATCGATGCGCGCAAGCGAGAAGGAAGCCGCTTTCGTGTTCATTTCCTCCATCAATGCGCTGTCGCACTATGGCAACCCCGCCTATGCGGCAGCCAAGGCCGGGCTGATCGCCTGGATGCGCGCCATCGCCACGGAGGAGGGCCGGCATGGCATCCGCGCCAATGCGATCACGCCGGGTTCGGTGCGCACCATGGCATGGGACCACCGGATTGAGCGCGATCCGGGCATATTGGCAAAGGTGCGGCAGCTCTATCCGCTGGGACGCATGGTTGAGCCCGCGGAAGTGGCGCGCGCCGCCGCCTTTCTCGCCTCACCGCTGGCAAGCGGCATTACTGGCACGGTCCTTCCCGTGGATGCCGGGATTTCCGCTGGCAACCTGCCCTTCCTCCAACAGATATCCGACTGAGGAGCGCTTCATGGCAGAGCTGAAACTTCACGACATTTCCAAGCGCTACGGTTCGCTGACCGTGATCGAGAAACTCTCACTGGCGATCGACGATGGCGAGTTCGTGGTTCTGGTCGGGCCGTCCGGCTGCGGCAAATCCACATTGTTGCGCATGATCGCGGGGCTGGAGCCCATCACCGGTGGAGACCTCTTCATTGGTGGCACACGCGCCAACGACATTCCGCCCCAGAAGCGCGACACCTCCATGGTGTTCCAGTCCTACGCGCTCTTTCCGCATATGAGTGTTCGGGAAAACATCAGCTTCGGCCCCCGTGTGCGGGGCGAGCCGAAAGACGAGACCGAGCAGCGCATCGAGAAGGCGGCCGAAATCCTCAATCTCGGTGCCTATCTCGACCGCAAGCCAGGCCAGCTTTCCGGCGGCCAGCGCCAGCGCGTCGCCATGGGCCGGGCCATCGTGCGCGATCCGAAAGTATTTCTCTTCGACGAGCCGCTGTCGAACCTCGACGCCAAGCTGCGCATCCAGATGCGCACCGAGATCAAGGCGCTGCACCAGAAGCTTGGCACGACAATTGTCTATGTGACGCATGACCAGATCGAGGCCATGACCATGGCCGACCGGATTGTGGTCATGAATGGCGGCGATATCGAACAGGTGGGCACGCCGCTGGAACTCTACGACCGGCCCGCCAACACCTTCGTTGCCGGCTTCATCGGCTCGCCGGCGATGAGCTTTCTGCAAGCTGAAACGGGCATGGTTGAAGGCACGCCCGTGGCAGTTCTTCAGGATGGGACGAGCCTCCCCATCGCGCAGGGGTTCGGCCATGAGACTGTGACAGTTGGCATTCGCCCCGAATCCTATCAAAGAGACCCGGAAGGACCGCTGAAACTCCATGTCGAGGTCGTGGAGCCGACCGGCCCGGAGATCCATGTGTTCGGCACCATTGCCGGAGAGGACGTGCGCGTCGTGCTGCGTGACAGGGAGTTGCCCAAACCGGGCGAGACGCTTGCGCTTTCCGTACCGGTCGAACATGTGCATCTGTTTGACAGCGATGGCGGACAAAGGCTGGAGACCCACTGATCATGGACAAGCGCGTGCCCGACGACAGCGAACGCACGGTCGATATCATCGCCCGGTTGCAGGATCGTCTTGAGCGCGGGCGCGGCGCGGAAATCCGCCTGGTGGAGAGTATTCTGGCCGATCCGCAGTTTGCCGCCCACGCGCCCATCGCGCAAATCGCCGAGCGCGCGGGTGTGAGCGAGCCGACCATCACGCGGCTGGCGCGGGCGCTCGGGTTTCCCGGCACGCGGGAGATGCGGTTTCATCTGGCGCAGGCGCTGGCCATCGGCGGAGCCTATCTGCGCGAGCCGAGCGCACCGGTGGAGGAACTGCCGCTCTCCGGCCAGGTTATCGCCAAGGTTGCCTCCGGCGCGCATGCCGCGCTCGACCTCATGTCGATGGCGCTCGCAGACATTGATCTTGAGCCCATGGCGAAAGAGATCAGCCGCGCGAGCCAGATTCTCGTCTATGGTACGGGTGGCAGCTCCTCCTTCGCGGCGGTGGAACTGCAGAACCGGCTCTTCCGGCTCGGGCTGCACGTGACCGCTCACACCGACCCGCAGCTTCAGCGCATGAGCGCCTCCGTGCTGGAGCCCAAGGCGGTGGTGATCGGCTTTTCCGTTTCCGGGCAGGCCGCCTCGGTGATGGATGCGGTGACGATTGCCCGGCAATATGGCGCGCGCGCCTTTGTGGTGACCACACCCAACTCGCCGCTGGCAGCGGCGGGCGACGACATTCTGCCCCTCACCTTCAAGGAGGACGGCAATCTCTACAAGCCGTCTTCCATGCGCTATGCGCTGCTCTCGGCTGTGGATATCATCGCCATGGCGACCGCGCTCACACTCGGCAAGAAGGTGCTCGAGCCGCTCAGGCGGGTGCGTCACAGCCTGGCCAGCCAGAACATCAAGAACCCCAATCTTCCCATCGGAGACTGATGCCTTGCGCATTCTCGACCTTGAAACGCCCGCCGTGGTGATCGACCTTGCGAAGGTTCGCGCCAACCTTGCCCGCGCGCAGGCCCATGCAGACGCCCATGGGCTGAAACTGCGCCCGCACATCAAGACCCACAAACTCCCCAAGTTCGCACAAATGCAGTGCGAAATGGGGGCAGTGGGCATCACCTGTCAGAAGGTGGGCGAGGCCGAGGTGATGGCCGATGCGGGGCTTACCGACATCTTCATTCCCTACAACATTCTGGGTGCTGCCAGGCTCGACCGGCTTCTGACCCTGCACAAACGTGTGACGCTTTCTGTGACGGCGGACAGCGCGGTGACGATTGCCGGCTATGCCGGACATTTCACCGATCCCGATCATCCCCTCCCCGTGCTCGTGGAATGCGATACGGGCATGGGCCGTTGCGGCGTGCAGACGATCGAAGAGGTCGTTACGCTGGCGAAACAGATTGATGCAGCACCGGGCCTGCGCTTCGAAGGGCTGATGACCTATCCGCCGCGCGGCGAGGCGGAGAAGGTGGAGCGCTGGCTGGCGGATGCCATCGCCGCGCTCAAGGAGAGCGGGCTGGCGGTCAACACGGTCTCCAATGGCGGATCGCCCGATTTCTATCAGGCCCAGAAAATCACCAGCGCGACGGAGCATCGGCCTGGCACTTATATCTATTCCGATCGCATGCAGATGGCCTTCGGTCATGGCACGCTGGAAGACTGCGCGTTCACCGTACTTGCCACGGTGGTGAGCCGGCCGACCGAGAACCGCGCGATCATCGATGCCGGCTCCAAGGCGCTTGCCGCCGACACCGCACCCGTTCCCGGCCATGGGCACATCGTGGAGTATCCCGATGCGATGATCGCTTCGCTCAGCGAAGAGCACGGCATTGTGGACCTTTCGAACTGTGCGGTGAAACCCGAGATCGGCGACAAGGTGCGGGTCATCCCCAACCATGTCTGCCCGGTGTCGAACCTTTACGACGAGGTGAACCTCGTCGATGGCGACCACGTGACCGAGACACTGGTCGTTGCCGCCCGCGGCCGCCTGACCTGAGACCAGTTACTGCGAGGAAGACATATATGACCTACGACACGAACCCCTTTCCCAAAGGCGACGCGGACCGTCACTATCTCTGGGAAATGCTGGTGCGGCGCGACATCGACGCGTTTCTGGCGCAGGACTGGTCGATGGTGGAAGGGGATTTTGCCGAGGACCGGTTCTTCGGCATGCATGCGCATTTCCTCAACGACGCGGATTCCTGGCGATTACAGTTTCCCGATGTGAAAACCTATCGCGACGAATGGCTGCGTCAGGGCAGGGAAACGGCGGCAACGGAGTTTGCCGAGCCGCTGCGCGAGGCACTTTTCCGCGTGACAAACATGCGCGACATCGACATCGATGGCGACCGCGCCGTGCTGCACAAGAAGTTCAATGGCAATGTCGCGAAGGCAGATGGCAGCGTCGACCGGCTGAACTGGCAGACGCTCTATTTCTGCGCCAGGATCGAGGGGCGCTGGAAGATCACCGGCTTCGTCGGCTATATGCCGCACCCGCTTTGCGGCTGATCACTCAACGCGCCTGCCCGTCTCGGCATCGAAGAGATGGGTCATGTTCTCCTGAACGGTGAGCGGCAGTGTGTCGCCGGGCGCGACCTTTGTGCTGCCGGGAAGCCGGGCGATCAGCTCACCGCCGGCACCATTGGCGCCTGAAAGTGTCCCGTGGGCCAGTGTGTCGGCACCCAGCGTCTCCACCGCCGTGACGGAAAGATTGAGCGTCGCCTCTTTCGCCGTGGCAATCTGCAGGTGCTCGGGACGCACGCCGAAGAGTAGCGGCCGGCCGGTCTCGGCCGGCTTCGTGTCGAGCGCGAGTTTTCCGCCTCCTTCCAGCACGAAGTCGGAGCCTGAAACGCTTCCCTTCAGGATGTTCATGGCCGGAGATCCGATAAAGCCCGCAACGAAACGTGTCGCGGGGCGTTCATAGACGGCCATCGGCGTGTCGATCTGCTCGGCGATGCCGGCATTCATGACCACGAGACGGTCGGCGAGCGTCATCGCCTCCACCTGATCATGCGTCACGTAAAGCGCGGTGGTGCCGACCGAGCGCTGCATCTGCTTGATCTCAAGCCGCATCTGCACGCGCAGCTTCGCATCGAGATTGGAGAGCGGCTCGTCGAACAGGAACACGGCCGGGTTGCGCACGAGCGCGCGGCCCATGGCGACACGCTGGCGCTGCCCGCCGGAAAGCGCGCGCGGCTTGCGGTCGAGATAGGGTTCGAGCTGCAGCATGGCGGCGGCCTGATCGACCCGCTGGCGGATTTCGTCCTTCGTCTTGCCGGCGATCTTCAGACCATAGGCCATGTTGTCGAAGACCGACATATGCGGATAGAGCGCATAGTTCTGGAACACCATGGCGATGTCGCGCTCGCGCGGCTCCAGATCGTTGACCACCCGCCCGCCGATTTCCATCGTGCCGGCGGTGATGCGCTCAAGCCCGGCCACCATGCGCAGGAGCGTGGACTTGCCGCAGCCGGATGGGCCGACAATGACGATGAATTCGCCATCGGCCACATCCAGGCTCACACCATGGATGACCTCGGTCTTGCCGTAGGATTTGCGAACGTCGCGTATGGAAATCGTCGCCATGCCGATTCCGGTCCTTCTATTTCTCTGTCTCGACGAGGCCCTTGACGAAAAGGCGCTGCATGAAGATCACCACTGCCACCGGCGGCAGAACGGCCAGCGTCGCCGCCGCCATGGTCACGGGCCAGTTGCCGTAGTCGTCGGCAGTGGGCATCATCTGTTTCAGACCCATCACGATGGTGTTCATTTCCGGCTTGGTCGTAATTAGAAGCGGCCAGAGGAACTGGTTCCACCCATAGATGAACAGGATCACGAAAAGGGCTGCGATGTTGGTTACCGAGAGCGGCAGGAGAATGTCCTTGAAAAAGCGCAGGGGCCCCGCACCGTCCACGCGGGCAGCCTCCACCAGCTCATCCGGCACGGTCATGAAAAACTGGCGAAAGAGGAATGTGGCCGTGGCAGAAGCGATCAGCGGCAGGATCAGGCCGGTATAGGAATTGAGCATGCCGAGCGAGGCGACAACCTCATAGGTCGGCACGATGCGCACTTCAACCGGCAGCATCAGCGTCATGAAGATCGCCCAGAAGGCGAACATGCGAAACGGAAAGCGGAAATAGACGATCGCATAGGCCGACAGGATCGAGATGGCGATCTTGCCGATGGCGATGCCCATGGCCATGATGAAGGAGTTGAACAGCATGCGCCCCACCGGCGCGGTGATGCCCGAGGTGAGCGCTTCGCTGTAATTTTCGATGAAATGCGGTCCCGGCACCAGCGGCATGGGCGGGCGGATGATCTCGAAATGCGTCAGCGTCGAGCCGACAAAAGTGAGGTAGATCGGGAAGCAGACAATGGCGATGCCGATGATCAGTACCGCATGCATCAGGATCGTACCAAAGCCCTGTTTTTCAACCATGCCCCGCCCCCTCAGTAATGCACGCGCCGCTCGATGAAGCGGAACTGGATGACCGTCAGTATGCCCACGACGACCATCAGGATGACCGACTGGGCAGCGGAAGAACCGAGATCCTGCCCGACGAAACCGTCGGAATAGACCTTGTAGACGAGGATCGTGGTGGACTGGCCAGGCCCGCCCGCTGTCATGGTGTGGATGATGCCGAAGGTCTCGAAGAATGCGTAGACGATGTTGACCACAAGCAGGAAGAAGGTGGTGGGCGACAGAAGCGGGAAGATGATGGTGCGGAAACGATGCCATTTGCCCGCGCCATCAATGGCCGCCGCCTCGATCAGGCTTTTTGGGATCGCCTGAAGGCCGGCGAGGAAGAACAGGAAATTGTAACTGATCTGCTTCCATGCGGCGGCGAGAATGACCAGCGTCATGGCCTGCCCCCCATTGAGAACGGGGTTCCAGTTAATCCCCATGGCTTTCATGTAGAAGGCGATCACGCCGATTGAGGGCTGGAACATAAAAAGCCACATCACACCGGCAACGGCAGGCGCCACGGCATAGGGCCATATGAGCAATGTCTTGTAAGCCCCCGCTCCCTTGATCACCTGATCGGCCATCACCGCGAAAAGCAGCGCGACCGACATGGAAACCAGCGTCACGAAAAAGGTGAAGACGGTCGTGGTGACGAAGGACTGAAGATAATACCGGTCGTTGAAGAGATACTCGAAATTGGAGAACCAGACGAAGCGCGCGCCCAGACCAAACGGATCGGGCAGTAGCAGAGACTGGTAAAGAGCCTGACCGGCTGGCCAGAAGAAAAATACGATCGTCACTGCAAGCTGCGGCGCGAGCAGCAGATAGGGCAGCAACCGGTTGTCGAAGGTAACGCGCTTTTCCATGGGCCGACCAGATGATGTGGGACCGGCACATGCCATGCCGGTCCCACCGATTTCAAAGGATTATCGCGTCGACTGCTCGAAACGGCGCAGCAGCTCGTTGCCGCGGTTCACGGCTTCGTCGAGCGCTGTCCTGGCGTCCTTCTGGCCCTGCCAGACGGCTTCCAGTTCCTCGTCGATGATGGCGCGGATCTGGTCGAAATTGCCAAGACGGATGCCCTTGGAGTTTTCCGTCGGAGCCTTGCCGGTCATTTGCAGGATGGCAATGTCGGTGCCGGGATTCTCTTCATAGAAGCCCTGCTCCTTGGTCAGGTCATAAGCGGCGGTGGTGATCGGCAGATAACCGGTGTCCTGATGCCACTGGGCCTGCACCTCGGCGCTGGAGAGATAGTTCAGGAATGCGGCAACACCTGCATATTCCTCCGCCTCGTGGCCCGACATGACCCACAGCGAAGCACCGCCGATGATCGTGTTGTAGGGTGCGCCTTCCGCATCCGGCCAGTAAGGCAGATTGGTCACTGTGAAGGGGAAGTCGGCCTCGGCCTTCACACCGGCATAGCCGGCTGATGATTCGGTGAACATGGCGCACTCGCCCGAGCGGAAGCGCGCACCGCCCTCATTGCGCCGGCCCGAATAGCTGAAGAGGCCTCCCTTGGCCCATTCGCCCATCTTGTCGATGTGCTGCACCTGCAGATCGCCATTGAAGGCGAGTTCGGTGTCGGTGCCGGCAAAGCCGTTTGCTTGCGTTGCGAAGGGCACATTGTGATAGGCGCTCAGATTCTCGAGATGAATCCAGGACTGCCATGCCGTCGTCAGCGGGCATGCAGAACCGGCTTCCTTGAGCTTGACGAGGATTTCCTCGACTTCCGGCCAGGTGGCAGGCTTCGTCTCGGGGTCAAGACCCGCTTCCTCGAGCGCCTTCTTGTTGATGTAGAGCACCGGCGTCGAGGAGTTGTAGGGCAGTGACAGCATTTCGCCGTCGGTGTTGGTGTAGTAGCCGGCAACCGGTGCAAGATAGGCGTTCGGATCGAACTCGGCCTCTGCCTCGGCCATCACTTCATAGACCGGTTTGATGGCGCCCTTGGCAGCCATCATCGTGGCGGTGCCGACCTCGAAAACCTGCAGGATATGCGGTTGCTCGCCGGCGCGGAAAGCGGCAATGCCGGCATTCAGGGCCTCGGAGTAATTGCCCTTGAGGGTCGCGACAACCTCATACTCGTCCTGACTGGCATTGAAATCGGAAACCTGTTTTTCCAGCAATTCGCCAAGACGGCCGGAAAAGGCATGCCAGAACTGTACCTCAGTCTGCGCCTGTGCGGCGCCGACCGTTACCGGAAGCACCACGGTCAGAGCCGTGGCTGCGGAAAACATTGCGCGAAATCTCATTGTGTATCTCCCTGTAGCGCCGATCGCCGGTTAACCGGTCTCTATTGGTCGGCTTATGTTACCGTTGGATGACAGCATCTGTAGAATACATTGTCTATACCTTTTCCAGTATAGAAATTTCATGCTGAAATGCGCCGGTCATGCGATTGGCCTAGGCTATCGCCATCCTATACAAGGTGCAGGGTCGAATCGATTTCTGGGTCTGAGGGCAAAATGGGTTTCCTGGCGCGGCTCGCGGCTGGTGCAATCACGCTTTTCGCGCGCTTTATCACGGCCGTGCGGGCCGTTTGGGATGGCATAGAGCCTGTTCCCCGGCAGCGCATCTACTTTGCCAATCACGTAAGCCATGGCGATTTCATTCTTCTGTGGGCGGTCCTGCCTCCGCGCATGCGCGAGCAGACCCGCCCGGTGGCGGGCGCGGACTACTGGCTCAAGTCGCCCCTCCGCCGGTTTATCGGCCGTGATGTGTTCAACGCAGTGCTCATCGATCGCGACCGAAAGACGCGTGCCGACGATCCGATCAGGCAGATGGCTGATGCGCTGGATGGCGGCGCCTCGCTCATTATCTTTCCCGAAGGCACGCGCAATGAAACCGACAATCCTCTTCTGCCCTTCAAGAGCGGAATCTATCATCTGGCGACAGCACGCCCCGACATCGATCTTGTGCCCGTCTGGATCGACAATCTGAACCGAGTCATGCCGAAGGGTGAATTTGTGCCTGTACCGCTGATATGCACAGTTACCTTCGGTGCACCGTTGCGTGTGGAACCTGCGGAGACCAAAGAAGCGTTCGTGAAACGGGCGCGTGCTGCGCTCTTGTCCATCTCCGGGGCTGACGAGGGCAGCGCATGATGACCGTCCACCAGATTGACCTTCTGAAACTGCTTGGCGGCCTGGCCGCCGTGCTCGTTCTGGCTTCGCTTGTGGGTCATCTTCTCCAACGCAGGCTCTCGCCCGACGGCTCCAATGCTGCCATCGAAAACCTGAACGACCGGGTGAATGCCTGGTGGGTGATGATCATCCTCATGGGTGGCGCGCTGCTCTTCGGCCGGCTCGGCGCCATTCTTCTGTTTGGCTTCGCCTCCTTTGCCGCCCTGCGCGAGTTCGTGACGCTGACGGACACGCGGCGCGGAGATCACTGGGCGCTTGCCTCCGCATTCTTTGTCGTGCTGCCGGTTCAGTATTATCTGGTTTATATCGACTGGTACGGGCTCTATTCGATCCTTGTTCCGGTCTATGCGTTTCTGCTGATGCCCATTGTCTCGGCCCTGCGCGGCGACACGGATCATTTCCTCGTGCGGGTGGCAGAGGTGCAATGGGCGCTGATGATCTGCGTCTTCTGCGTTTCCCATGTGCCGGCCCTCCTGACACTGGAGATGCCCGGCTATGAGGGGCGCAACCTGCTGCTAATCGCTTTCCTGGTGGTGGTGGTGCAGTCGAGCGACGTGCTGCAATATGTCTGGGGCAAACTGCTTGGGCGCACGAAGATTGCGCCAAAACTCTCTCCCTCCAAAACGGTTGAAGGCTTCATCGGCGGTGCGCTGAGCGCCACGCTTGTCGGCGCGGCCCTGTTCTGGATGACACCCTTTACGCCTCTCCAGGCGGGGCTTCTGTCCTTCGTCATCGTGCTCATGGGCTTTTTCGGCGGGCTCGTCATGTCCGCCATCAAGCGCGACCGCGGCGTGAAGGACTGGGGGCACCTGATCGCTGGCCATGGTGGCTTCATCGATCGGCTGGATTCGGTGATTTTCTCCGCCCCCATCTTCTTTCACCTCGTGCGCTACTGGTGGTCGCTCACATGAACAAGACTGAGAATCGTCGCCCTCTGGCCAGCCGCGACACGGGATGGGCCAAAGCCGTGGCCCGCCGGCTTGCCGACACATCCATCACACCCAATCAGATTTCCGTGGCCAGCATGGGGTTCGCAGCGCTTGCCGGGCTGGCTTTCTGGCAGGCTGGTGAGACGGATGGCCCCGTGCGGCTTCTGCTTCTTGTTCTTGCCGGCCTGTTCGTGCAATGCCGACTGCTTTGCAATCTCTTCGACGGCATGGTGGCCGTGGAAGCGGGCAAAGGATCACCGGACGGCGCCTTCTGGAACGAGTTGCCCGACCGGGTTGCCGACATCGCGATCCTCGTCGGTGTGGGTTATGGGATCGATGCGCCGGCGCTCGGCTGGGCGGCAGGCGGCTTAGCGGTTCTCACGGCCTATGTGCGCGAGCTGGGACGCGCCTGCGGCCAGGAGGCGGATTTTTCGGGGCCCATGGCGAAGCCGCATCGCATGGCTGCGATCACGCTGGCCGCGGCGCTTTCATTGTTCGAACCCTTGTGGAATGGGCGTGGCGAGGTGTTTACCATGGCACTCTGGATCGTGGCCATCGGCGCAGCTCTGACCGCACTGCGGCGCTCCATTCGGCTGGTGAAGGGGCTGCGCGGTCAGGCCTAGTCGCCCGTCAGGCGAGGCCCGGCAACACGGCTTTCACACCGGCAACAATCATCTCCATGGCGATGGCGAGCAGGATCATGCCCATGAGCCGGGTGGTGATCACGCGTATGGTTTCGCTCAGCACGCGTCCGATGAATGATGCAAAGAAAAGAACGACAAAGAGGATCGCCAGAATGATGGCGACAACGGAGCCTACGGCCAATGTCGCCTTAAATCCGCCGGCATGCCCCGCATAGATGATCAGTGTTGCAATGGTGCCGGGCCCCACAATCATCGGAAAGGTGATCGGATAGAAGGCGAGCCCGGAAAGATCGCTCATATGGTCCTGTTCGCTCTCGGTTCCATGGTGGGACGAGAAGCCGTTTCCGTTCAGCATCGACCAGGCAATGTGTGCAAGAACGATACCGCCGGCGACGCGAAATTCATCCACTGTAATACCGAAGAACCCGATGATTGCCTGGCCAGCAAACAATATGACAGCGCACATGATGGCCGAGAAAATTGCAATTCTGAATGCCAGAACACGCTGCTGCTCAACCGTGAAACCTGCCGTCAGCGCCAGAAATATCGGCAGGTTCACAAACGGGTTCATGATGGCGAAGAACGCGCCGAACACCCTTGTCAGATCGGTGTAGTCCATAAAGATGCCCCGCCTGCCGTTTGCGCACCGCCCTCGGTGATGCCGGTGCGACTCACTGAATTCCCGGGCAGTATGGCATCAACCCGGGCCACCGGCGACGGCGCGTTCAGCCGGCTTTCGCATCACGCTGGAAGATCCAGTCGTGATCCGGGTGGTTCCTGAAGCGCCATTTGCGCAACGGGCCGGCCATAACGTTGAGATAATACATTTCATAGCCATAGGGTGCGCCGCAGGGGTGATGCCCTTTCGGAACCAGAACCACATCATGGTCTTTCACCGTCATGGTTTCGTCGAGTTCGGCATCCTCGGTGAAAACCCGCTGGAAGCCGAAACCCTGCGCGGGATTCAACCGGTGATAATAGGTTTCTTCCAGATAGGTCATGTCCGGGAAATCGTCCTCGTCATGCCGGTGCGGCGGATAGGACGACCAGTTGCCCTGGGGGGTATAGACCTCAGTGACAAGCAGGCTGTCGGCGACGTCGCGGCCTTCCATGGCGATGTTGTGGATGTAGCGCGTGTTGGCGCCCTTGCCGCGCTCTTCGAGGCTGATGCCTGCGGGGCCGATCACCTGCGCTTCATGCCCACCTTTGCCCGGTGCCGTGCAGACGGCGAGCGTGCAGTCCGTGGTGGCTCGGGCCTGCCATTCAGTGCCACCGGGAATGTAGACCGCATGTGGTGGCAGGCGCTCGAACACATTCATGCGCTCACCCAATTCGCCAAAAGCCTTGCCCGCGCCCGAAATCTCCGCCTTCCCCTCGACCAGCACAAGAATGACCTCGCGGTCTCCTGTCGCCTCGGACGCCATCTCGCCGGCTTTCAGACGATAAAGACCGAAGCCGACATAGCCCCAGCCTGCCGATGCCGGTGTTATGTCGTGCACCTTGCCGGCGGTGCCTGCGGGTTTGACCAGAAGATCGGGCATGCTTCCTACCTTATTCGTTTTCAGTATCGTCGGGCCTGAATGTGTAGAGCAGCGACCAGGCCGCATAGACGCCTGCAGCGGTAAACAGAATTCCCCAGAACGGCGCGCCGGAGAGAAACTCGAATAGTCCCCAGCCAAAACATACGGCCACCACGGCCACCCGTCGCCAGAGCGGCCGGAAAAAGGGATGACGTGGATCGAGAAAATTCATTCTGTGTGATTCCGGGTGAGGCCGGAAGCATGCGCCGCCTGCCGGAGCGCTTTCAAGCCCATGGACTGATATTTGACCGGGTCGGCCTTGAGCGGGTCCTGCTCGGCCTCGATCACGAGCCATCCATCATAGCCCTTCTTCGCGAGCACGCTCAGCACAGGCTCGAACGCGATGCCCCCTTCCGGGTCTCCCGGCACGGTGAAGACGCCGCGACGCACGCCTTCGAGGAAGGAAAGCTTCTCCTGCTCCACTTCGCTGCGAATGGCAGGGCGCACATTCTTGGCGTGGAAATGGGCGACCCGATCGCCATAGGTTTCGGCCAGCTCCACCGGGTCGGATCCGCCAAACCAGGCATGTCCGGTGTCGAGCAGAAGGCGGGTGGCGGGGCCTGTGCCATCCATCAGGTGCCCGATCTCCTCGCGGTTTTCAACAACGGTGCCCATATGGTGATGATAGACCAGCGCAATGCCCTGCGCCGCGCAATATCCGGCAATCGCCTCAACCCCGGCACAGAAGGCCGGCCACTGCGCCTTTTCAAGGCGGGGGCGGTCTGCGAGCGCCACGGCATCGTTGCCGTGAATGGCGTTGGACGTCTCGCAAACGATGCACACCTTGCAGCCGTTGGCCTTCAGCATGTCGAGATGCGGCTGGATCGCCTTCTTTTCCGTTTCGATGTCGTTGACCAGCAGGTTGAGCGAGTGCCAGCCGGAAACGAAGACAAGGCCGTGCCCGGCAAGAAGCGCTTTCAGCGCCTCGCCCTCCGCGGGCATCTTGTGCCCTTTCTCGATGCCGTCAAAGCCGATGGCCGCCGCCTCGGTCAGGCATTGTTCAAGCGGAATGTGCGCGCCTATGGTCTGGTCGTCATCATTCGACCAGGCAATGGGATTGGTGCCGAAACGGATCATTCAGTGTCTTTCTTTCAACGCCTTTTCGTAGGCCCTGCGAGCAGTATTGACTTCCCGCCGCTCCGAAACCTCGGGCACCGCCACATCCCACCAGTAGCCGCCGGCCTCCGTCGAGGGGTAGGGGTCCGTATCGATCACCACGACGAAAGGTCCCTTGGCGGAGCGCGCTTCGGCAAGTGCGGCCTCCAGCTCGGCAATGGAGCCGGCCTTGCGCGCCTCCGCTCCCATTGAGGCCGCGTGGGCGACGAAGTCGATCCGCGACGGATTCACATGGTGCGCATGATCGAGCAGGTTGTTGAACTCGGCGCCGCCGGTGCCCATCTGCAGCCGGTTGATGCAGCCGAACCCGCGATTGTCGGTGATGACCACGGTGATCTTGATGCCCATGGAAACGGCAGTGGCCAGTTCCGAATTCATCATCATGTAGGAGCCGTCGCCCAGCATCACGACCACATCGCGGTCGGGCTCGGCCATCTTGATGCCCAGCCCGCCGGCGATCTCATAGCCCATGCACGAATAGCCATATTCCATGTGATAGGAGCCGGGCCGCCCGGCCTTCCACAGCTTGTGCAACTCGCCGGGCATGGTTCCGGCCGCACACATCACAACCGTGTTTTCACGCGCCGCACGCTGTACCGCGCCGATCACCTGCATGTCGGTGGGAAGTGCGTTGTCATCGACTGTGGGTGCTGCCGTCACGGCGTCAGCCGCTTTGAACCACGTTTCCTTGAGCCCCGGGTCGGGTGCCTGCGCCTTCCATCCACCGAGCCCTTCGGACAGAAGCCCGAGGCCGACATCGGCATCGGCAATCAGTGCCTGCGCATCATGCTTGCTGCCATCATGGGGCTGGACGTTCAGCGCCAGAATTCCCGGCCTTTTCCTGAACAGCGCCCAGGATCCGGTGGTGAAATCCTGAAATCGCGTCCCGACACCGATAACCAGGTCCGCCTCTTCGCAGACCGCATTGGCGCTTGCCGAACCCGTGACCCCGACCGGGCCGAGATTGAACGGGTGATCCCAGGGGAGCGCGGACTTGCCCGCCTGCGTTTCCACCACCGGAATGGCGTGCTTTTCCGCAAAGGCTTTCAGAGTGGCGCAGGCACCGGCATAGTGAACGCCACCACCGGCAACGATCACCGGACGGCTTGCGGCGCGAATGGTTTCGATGGCGTCGGCCAGTTCGGCTTCATCGGGCTGCGGCCTGCGGCGGCGCCAGATGCGCTCGTCGAAAAAATTCTCCGGCCAGTCATAAGCTTCCGCCTGCACATCCTGGCAGAAGGCAAGCGTCACCGGCCCGCAATCGGCGGGGTCGGTCATCACGCGAAAGGCGCGCGGCAGCGCAGTCAAAAGCTGTTCGGGCCGGGTGATGCGATCGAAATAGCGTGAGACGGGGCGGAAACAGTCATTGGCGCTTACCGTGCCGTCACCGAAATCCTCCACTTGCTGCAAGACGGGGTCGGGGCCGCGATTGGCAAAGACATCGCCCGGTATGAGAAGCACCGGCAGACGGTTCACATGAGCGAGCGCGGCCGCGGTCACCATGTTTGTCGCGCCGGGGCCGATGGACGATGTGACGGCCATGGCCCGCCGCCGGCCAAGCTGTTTTGTATAGGCAATCGCCGCATGGGCCATGGATTGCTCATTGTGTCCGCGATAGGTGGTGAGCGTTTCGCGCGCCGCATAAAGCGCTTCGCCAAGGCCCGCCACATTGCCATGGCCAAAAATAGCCCACATGCCGGCGATGAAGGGCTCGCCCTCCTCGTTCTTCTGGGCAGCGATATAGCGGATGGCCGCCTGCGCTGCCGTCAGCCGGATTGTCTTCATGCCGCCTCTCCCTTTTGCGCCCGTGCCCGCGCCCGATCCCAGACAGCGCAGAGATTTGCATAGTTTTCCGCCATCTCAGCGATAGCCGTTTTGTCGTCGATTGCGCCGGAAAGCCAATGCCGCGCCGCATCGGCGAAGATTGTGCGGCCGACGGCAAAACCCTTGACCAGGTCGAAGGAGGCAGCGACCGCAAAACTCTCCTCCAGCTCTCTGGCCGGCGCATCGAGCCCGAGCACGACAATGCCCCGCGTGTGCGGATCGTTGCGTTTGATCGCATCGCAGGCCTTCTGCCATGCGGCACGCGATGTCATCGGTTCGAGCTTCCACCAGTCGGGATAGACCCCGATCTCGTAGAATCGCTCGATGACGCGCGCTGCAGTCTCATCGTCGCATTTGCCGACCCTGGACGGGATGATTTCGAGCAGCATTTCCAGCCGATTGCGGCGGCTCGCGGCAAAGAGACGTTTGACGGTTTCTTCCTGCTCTTCTCTCATCCCCGGCTCATCATCCGGGTGATAGAAACACAGAACCTTGACCACGTTCTCCAGGGGCCACTCATCGAGCCCACCGCAATCCGGGCCGATGGCCGGTTCCAGCGTGAGCGGGCGCGAGCCAGGCCATTCGACCGGGCGACCTATCCACAGTCCGGAGCCCGAGGCAGCGTAGAGGGCACCCTGCCCGAGCCGGCCATCGCACAGGATCCCATATCCATGACGTCCGCCGGCGACGGTCTTTGCCGCCTCAAGGCAGAGTTTCTTGAAGTCGCCGATGCGCTCGTGGGAGACACCCGCCTCATCGGCCATGGCCTCCAGCTGCATGCGGTGGTCGAAGGCGAAGACACGCATCTGCGACCAGTCGCCATGCCGTGTCGTCGCCCAGTGCACCTGCTCAAGCGCGGCATCCTTGCGCAGTGCATTCTCGCGAATGCCAGTACGAAAAAAATACTCCAGCTCCTCAAGCGAAGGATAGGCCGGCGCACAGCCGTGACGGGAGACCGCGAAAGCACCGCACGCATTGGCGTACTTCAGCGCTGTCGGCCAGTCCTCTCCCGAGAGCCAGCCTTTCAGAAGCCCCGACATGAAACCGTCGCCCGCGCCAAGCACGTTGAACACCTCGATCGGGAACCCCTCACCCGCCTCGCCCTCATCGAGCGTGTCGGGGATCGCGCCTGCAAAGGCGGAGGCACCCATCGGTCCCCGCTTGCAGACGAGGACGGCATCTGACAGCCCACGCACGTTTCTCAGCGCTTCGATCGTGTCGGTGGATCCGCCGGCGATATGGAACTCCTCTTCCGTGCCGACAATCAGGTCGAACAGCGGCAGGGTGGACTGGAGCTTGGCGGTGACGCGTTCGGATTCGATGAAGCGGCTCTCGCCGGCACCATGCCCGGCAAGCCCCCAGAGATTGGGGCGGTAATCTATGTCGAGTGCCGTCAGCGCGCCATGCTCGCGGGCAAGCCGCAACGCCTTCAGAACCGCGGCCTCGGTGCGCGGATGAGAGAGATGTGTGCCGGTCGCGCACACACAGCGGGCCTCGGCGATGAAATCCGGGTCGATGTCTTCTTCGCCAAGGGCCATGTCGGCGCAGTTTTCGCGATAGAAGATCAACGGAAACTGTTCCTGGTCGCGGATGCCGAGCAGGACCAGCGCGGTCAGGCGTTCGGGGTCGGTCACCACACCGCGGGTGTCGACGCCCTCGCGCTCCAGCTCCTCGCGGATGAAGCGGCCCATATGTTCATCGCCCACGCGCGTGATCAATGCCGATTTCAGACCGAGACGCGCCGTGCCAGCAGCGATGTTGGTGGGGGATCCGCCGATATATTTGTTGAAGGAGCCCATGTCCTCCAGCCGCCCGCCAACTTGCGCGCCGTAAAGATCGACCGAAGAACGGCCGATGGTGATGAGGTCGAGGGACTTCATCCTTGTCTCCTCCATACATTTCTGCCGCGTTTACATCCGCTGAACGGCAGAGGGCGATGGTGTGCCGGCATCGGCGTTCCATCGATCACATTTATGGAAGATATGTTCTATTTTAATGGCAAAATCAACATCAGAATTCCATTTCACTGGGTGTTGGCGCCCACGGCGACCACAAGCGCCACTGCAAGTGACAGCGTGGCGGAGAGCGACCGGAAAGCACCGAAATCGGCTTCGGATACGGTGAGCATAAGAGGTGTGATGGGCCGCAACGGACTGGCAATGGCGTCGGTAATCGCGATCACGTCGGCCCCGGCAGCGCGCGCTGCTTCGGCCAGTTCGACAGTTTCAGCGGTGTAGGGTGCGAAAGTGATCGCTATCACAGCATCACCCTTGCGAATTGCATGACGATTATCGAGCCTGCCGACGTGGTCGTGAATCATGGTCGGCACGTTCATCTTCTCGAAGGCGTAAGCGAAATAGGCCGCCACCGAAAATGCGCGACGCAACCCGACGATGTGCACCATATTCGCCTGGGACAGCGTTTTGATGGCTGCGTCGAGCGTCTCCGGGTCAATGGTTTTGGCAAGGCTTTCAAGCGACAGACGCCCCGCCTCGATGAACTCGGCCAGAAGTGCTGAGGCACTTCCCGCGCCACTTTCTCTCAGCTTTTCGAGCCGCGTCGGATAATCGGGCCAGTTTTGTACATAGGAATCCCGGAAAAGTCGCTGCATCTGGGAGAAACCGGAGAAACCGAGCACCTGACAAAACCGCATGAAAGCCGATGGTTTCACCCCGGCGCCTTCCGCCATTTCGGCAACGGTGGACACCGCGATGCGATCCGGATTTGCGGCCACGTAATCAGCACACTGTTTCAATCGCTTGGGCAGGCCGTCGGACACTTCAAGCATGCGATCGAGCAGTTCCTCGATGGTCTGGGGTGCGGAAGGCTCTGTCATGCCCGGCTCTCTTTCTTTTGTATGCTCTGGTCTTTCGCTTGACAGCGTGGCTGCGATGATCTTACGCAATTGGAATAAAAATTCCAATAGTGGAGGAGAATTTCCATGCGCGAAATCGGCGTCGGCCTGATCGGGACGGGTTTCATGGGAAAGACTCATGCTCTGGCTTTCCGCGCAGCAAGGGCCGTGCTCGCCGATTTGCCGGAAGCGCGGCTGGAGGTTTTGTGCGACACGCCCGCCACGCGCGCCGAACAGATGGCTGTGCAATTCGGTTTTGCACGCGCCACGGAAGACTGGCGCGCACTGGTGAATGACCCCGCCGTGGACATTGTTTCCATCACCACGCCAAACCGTATGCATCGCGAGATGGCGCTGGCAGCCATTGAAGCCGGCAAACATGTTTATTGCGAGAAACCGATGGGCCTGACCCTTGATGACGCCCGCGCCATGGCAGACGCGGCGGGCAGGGCCGGGGTAAAAACCATGGTCGGCTACAACTACATCAAGAACCCGGCATTCGAACATGCCCGAGAACTGATTGCCAAAGGCACCATCGGCAGGCCGGTGCATTTTCGCGGCTTTGTCGACGAGGATTACCAGGCCGATCCGGAACTCGCCTGGACATGGCGCGCGCGCATGGAGGACGCCGGGCTCGGCGCCCTGGGGGATCTTGGTTGTCACCTGGTTTCCATGGCGTACGGGCTGATGGGGCCAATTGAAACCCTGATCGCCGATATGCAGACCATCCATCAAACACGCCCCATGCCCGACGGAAATGGGCGCGGCAAGGTGGAGAATGAAGACGTTGCTTCCGCGCTGGTGCGCTTCGCGAGCGGGGCGCAGGGCATACTGGCCACCTCCCGCTCTGCCTGGGGGCGCAAGAACCGGTTGGGTTTCGAGGTGCATGGAACCAAGGGCATGATAGCCTTTGAACAGGAGCGCATGAACGAGCTTCAACTCTACCGGAACGAGGGTCCAGCGGCCGAGCAGGGGTTTCGGACAATACTCACTGGTCCGGCCCATGGCGCTTATGGGGCTTTCTGTCCCGCGCCGGGTCATCAGCTGGGTTTCAACGACCTGAAGGTTCTGGAGGCAGGTGCATTCCTGCGAGAAATCGCCGGCGGTGAGAAGGTAGGTCCCGATTTCGCAGAGGCGCTGGAGTTCGAAAAAGTCATTCACGCCATCGCTGTTTCTGCGCGCGAGGGGCAGCGTGTAACGGTATAGGAGCGTTCACGGGACCTCTCACCGCCGCGCCAGCCAGTGACCGGATCTGACCGCATCAGAAGAAATGGCGATTTCTCTGCTTGATCTTTGTCAAAGCAGGACCAGAATCACACCCATAGGGTGGTGGAGAACGAAAGGATCCGGCATGACCTCAGCTTCTGATCTCTCCCCGAAATTCCGCCATGTGCGCCTGGAACTGGCCCGCGAGAAGGGCCACCCCCTGGGCGATCATGACGAGGGCTATGACCTGCTGGTTCCGCTCGACACGGAAGGGCATCTCGATGCAGCGGAATGGAAGAAGCACCAAGCGCAATGTCGCGTGCGGCGCTTCGAGCCCAATACGGAAGACAAGATCGGTCGTTTGCGCCGCAAGCCCGGCGGGCAATGGTATTTCGACTACGAAGAAGGCGACCGCGACGATGAGATCGGCTTCCGCCTCGGTGAAGAACGATTTCGGCAGGGCGAGTATATCTCGATCTCCCGGCAGGGTCAGATGCACACGTTTCAGGTCAAGCTGGTGGAACGGCTTTAGGATCAGCCGCTAGAATCGGAAGAAGGAATCCTGCAGGGCCGAGTTGGAATACTCGACGGGCCGGCCCTTCGCATCCACCACCACACGCTGGACCCTGAGCAGCGGCGAGGCCTTCGGGATGGACAATGCCTCTGCCTCTTCTTCGGAAGCCGACAGAAGCGAGACGTGCTCGCGCGCAAGGAAGATCTCGCCACCCAGAGCAGCCCGCAACATGGTGTAAAGCGACGTCTCCGCGAGGCTGGACACGTCAAGCTTCTCAGCCAGGGCAGCGGGGAGAAGCGAGGTCTGGTGAACGACGGGACGGCCCTCCAGAAGTCGCACCCGGCGGATCTCGAAAACCTGGGTTCCAAGTGGCAGTGAGAGCGCGTGGGCGATGGAGAGCCCTGCCTCGATAAGCCCCGTGGAAACAAGCCGCGTTGACGGGCGGAAGCCGGCCTCGCGCGCTGCTGTGGGGAAATCCACCAGCTTTTCGCCGCTGCGCCCGATGGCGCGTTCACGATAGACGGTGCTTCGCCCCTGCCCCTTGGAAACGAAACCTTCCCGCTGGAGCAGTTCGAGCGCCTGCCTGAGGGTGCGTCGCGAAACCGCGTAGGCCGTGGCCAGTGCATGTTCGGAGGGTAGCGGATCACCATTGCGCCACAAGCCGCCTGTTAGCTCGCGGATGAGCCTGTTGGCGAGACGCTGATAGGCGTGATCCGCAGCCATGCGTCAGGCCGCCCTGCCGCCGATGTTTCGCACCAGCACCGCGCCGATGATGATGAGGCCGGTGAAGATGTCCTGCAGATAGTTCGGCACGCCGAGAATGGTGAGACCGTTGGCAACCACGGCGATGATCGCCGCTCCCAGAAGCGTGCCCAGCGCATTGGCCTGCCCGTCGCGGAAGGCGGTCATGCCGAGGAAGACGGCCGCATAGGCCTGAAGCAGGAAACCGTTGCCGCCGGTCGGATGGGCGCTGCCGAGGCGCGCGGTGAGAAGCAGGCCCGCGAGGGCGGCAAGCAGCGTGCAAAGGCCGAAGGCCCAGACACTATTGGGCACGATGCGCACGCCGGTGAGCCGTGCCGCCTCCCGGTTGCCGCCAATGGCGAGAATGCGGCGGCCAAGCTCCGTGTGGTCGAGGATGAAAGCTGCAAACAGCGTCGCCGCGAGCGCCCAGAGCGTGAGAACGGGAATGCCGGCGAGATAGCCGCGCCCCAAATCGCGGAAGCCCACCAGAATGTTTCCGAAGAGCGTTGCGCCATCGCTTATCCAGTAGGTGATACCGCCGACAATGGTGCCCATGGCAAGCGTGACGATGAAGCTCGGCATGCGATAGGTGGCAATCGCAAGCCCGCTGACCGCGCCGACGGCAAAGCCTGCAAGGAGCGTGACCAGCATGACCGGCACGATGCCCCAGCCGGCGCCGAACAGCGTGACGGAAACGATGCCCGCCATGGAAACCACCGCGCCAACTGAAAGATCGAACTCCGACAGCGACATGACGAAGGTGGCCCCCAGCGCGACAATGGCGAGCAGCGACATCTGCTGGGTGATGTTGATGAGATTCGAGCTCTGGGCGAAAGCCCCCGGCGAGAGCACCGCAAAGAGCGTGATGATGGCCAAAAGGCCGATCAGGGTTCCGTAGCGGGCGGAAAAGCTCAAATTCGTATCTCCGGCTTTGATGGCTGCGGCGGCGAGGCGTGGAATGTGGCGTCGATGACGGACTGGCGCGTGACGGCGCTGTTGGGCGCATCGAGCGTGACGGCCCCCTGCGCCATGACCACGACGCGGCTTGCGAGCATCAGGAGCTCTTCAAGATCGCTGGTGGCGAAGAGAACGGCCGCGCCCTCGCCTGCAAGGCGATTGCACAGCGCGTGGATTTCCGCCTTGGAGCGCACATCCACGCCGCGCGTCGGCTCATCGAGCAGGAAGAGTTTCAGCGACGGATCGAACCAGCGGCCGATCATGATCTTCTGCTGATTGCCGCCCGACAGGGTGGAGATGGGGTCGCCGAGGCGGCCATATTTGACGCTGAGCCCTTCGAGCGCGGCGCGAACACCAGCCCGCGCCCGCCGCCACGAGACAACGGGCAGGGAACCGACGGCGCGATGGCGCTCCAGATGCGGCAGGACGGCATTGTCGAGAATGGAGTGATGCATGACGAGACCGGTGTTGCGCCGGTCTTCGCAGACATAGGCGACGCCGGCGCGTTTGCGGCTTTCGATGCCCGGGGCCGGGAGCGGCGCACCTTCAAGCGCGATGTCGCCCTCAGCCACACCGCTTGCACCCCAGACGGCTTTCAGGAGACTGGAGCGGCCACTGCCGACCACGCCATAAAGACCCACGATTTCACCGGCGCGCACCGTCAGATCGATGGGGGCGCGGACCGGGCTCACACGGAAACCCGAAAGCTCCAGAACGGGATCGCCCGGAGCGCGCGCATCGCCATGGCGCTCGTGGCGAAACGCCTCGCCCGCCATGAGCGCGACGATCTCGTCGCGCGATGTTTCCGCGATCTGCCCGCTGCCGACGGATTGGCCATTGCGCAGCACCGTGTAATCATCGGCCAGCGCAAACACCTCGTCGAGCCGGTGCGACACAAAGATGATGGCGCAGCCCTGATCGGCCAGATCGCGCACGATGCGGCGCAGGACGGTCGCTTCCTCCTCGCTGAGCGAGGCGGTGGGTTCGTCGAGGATCAACACCCGCGCATCGTCCATCAGCGCGCGCAGGATTTCGACAATCTGGCACTTGGCGACCGAGAGGCGCCCCACCGGCAGGTCGATATCGAGATCGAGCCGGTAGCGGTCCCGCAGGGCGGCAAAGCGCGCGCGCATTGCCTTCCAGTCGACGCGACCGAGGTGGCGCGGATAGGCCCGGCCCACATAGGCATTCTCATAGGCCGTGAAGCCCGGAACGAGATTGAGCTCCTGATGCACGGTGCGCAGACCGGCTGCTTCCGCCGCGCGTGGATCTGCCGGCTGATACGCCCTGCCGGAAAGATGCATCGTTCCGGCATCGGCCCGGTGCACGCCGGAAAGGCACTTGAGCAGGGTGGATTTACCCGCCCCGTTCTCCCCCAGAAGGGCATGGACCCGCCCGGCGGCAACGTCGAGGCGCACGCCATCGAGCGCCGTGACGCCGCCAAACCGTTTCGTGAGCCCTTCGATCTCAAGCATCGGTGCGGGTTTTACTCGCAGCTTGCGCCGAGTGTTTCGCGGTCAACCACCTTGGCCTCCACGAAGATCTCGCGCGAGGAAGGCTCGCCGCCGCCGAGCACCGTCTCGATTTCACCGACTGCGGCGCTCGCAATGCCCGGAAAATCCTGCCGCACGGTGGCGGCGAGATTGGTGCACTGCCTGATCAGGTCCACCGCCTGCGGATTGCCATCAATGCCCGCAATCACGATATCCGCATCGGGCATGTCGCTCTGGATGGCGAGCAGCGCGCCAATGGCCGGCTCGTCCCACGCGGCCCACACACCGTCAATCTTGTCGCCATGCTGGCGGATGAAGGTTTCCATGGCCTGCCGCGCATTGTCGATGGGCCCGGGCACCTGCACATAATGCTCGGCGATCACCTTGACGGCATCGTTCTTCCCAAGCGCCTCATCCAGCGCCAGCTCACGCTGACGGACGCCAGGATGTGCGGAATGGAAGAACTTGACGATGTTGCCTTCACCGCCCAGCGCCTCGAACAGGTAATCGGAGAGGATGGTGCCAAGGGCAAAATTGTCGGTGGTGATGTTGGCGGTCACGCCATCGGCAAGCGCACCGTCGAGCACGAAAACGGGGATGTCCTTGCCCGCTGCGGCGGCGACCTGATCGGCGATCTGGTTGGGATCGACACTGACCAACACGATGGCGTCCGCCCCCGCATTGGTGACGTCCTCGACACGGCTTGCGAGCTGCTGGAAATCGCCGCGCGTGTCGACCACATTCACCGTCCAGCCCCTGGCCTCGGAATCGGTCTTGAAGGTCTCGACCATCTCATTGGTCGCAACAGAGCTCAGATAGGGTGTTAGCACGGCGATGTCCTCGGCATGGGCCATGGAGATCTGGGCGAAAGCGGCCAGTGCGGCCGTGGCAAGGAGCATGCGTTTCATCATTTCCTCCGGGGTCAGATTATCAGATTGGCGTGTTCCCGCGCAAAGCGGGAGGCTGCGAGATAGGCCTGGTAGCGGCTGTCGCAGCGCTTGGCATGGGTGGTGCCCTGTGTGTGCGCTGGCGAAGCATCGACGGCGGCAGGCGATAAGCCGGCCTTTGCCGCGATCATGCGCAATGCGCCCCGCGCCGTCATTTCCTGGCTTGCATCGGGAAAGGCGATTTCGCGCTTCAACACGTCGGCAAGGATCTGCCGCTGCAGCGGCGTGCGAGCCGCGCCGCCAATGACGGTGAGCGGCGATGGTGGCAGGCCGGCGGTTTCCAGATTGTGCCGGATGGCGAACGCCACGCCTTCAAGCACGGCGCGCGCCATTGCGCCCTTGCCATGGGTGCGGTCGAGGCCAAGGAATGCGCCGCGCACGCGCTGATCCTCGAAAGGCGCACGTTCGCCAGAAAGGTAGGGCAGAAAGAGCGGCAGGGCGCGCGCATCCTCAGCAGCCTCCGCCGCTACGAGCAGCGCTTCGACGCTTTCGCCCGTGATTTCGGCGAGCCAGTCCATCGCCGCGCCCGCCGTCAGGAAGGGCGAGATAATGATGGCGCGGCCCGGATGCACCGGATCAGCCAGTGTGTAGATGGCGCGTGGCGGCGCGGCATCCTCCAGATCGAGTGTGGCGGCAACCCAGCCGGTGGTGCCGAGATAGGCATAGGCGCGGCCCGGCGCGTCAGCGGCTGCACCCCATGTGGCCGCTGCCGCATCGCCCGCACCATTGAACACGGGAATCCCTTCGCTCAGGCCAAGTTCTGCCGCAGCCTGGGCGCGCAGCGGGCCAAGGATCTCGTCGGCCGGGAGGATTTCAGGCAGGCGCGACGCTTCGACACCCGCGGTGGCGAGCAGTTCACCATCCCAGCACCGCTCGGCAATGTTCATCAGGCCTGTGGTGGAGGCTACGGTGGGATCGATTGCGGCGCGGCCGGTCAACCTGAACGTGACGGCATCTTTCGCGCCGAAAAAGAAGCGATGTTCATCAGGCAGGTCCGGCGCGAAGCGGTCAAGCCGCATGAGTTTGAAAATCGTGTGGGCCGGGTCCGGGTGATTGCCGACACGCTCTGCGTAATCATTCGGCAGGCGGGCTTGGAGTTCGGCCATCTCGTCTTCATCGAGGCGGCGGTCGGAATAGAGCGCGGCCGGCGCAAGGGCTTCGCCCTCCGGTGACAGAACAATCAGGTTCTGCATGGAGCCGGTGAAAACGAGCGAAGCAACATCTTCTCTGTCGGGCATGTTGGCCAGCGCGGAGACAATTGCTGCCCACCAGTCTGCCGGATCCTGAGTCTGCGACCGGTCTGCCCCTGAAACAGTGGCGATGGAAGCCGACCGGGCGGCCAGCATCGCGCCATGTTCAGAAAACATCACGGCCTTCAGGGCCGAAGACCCGATATCAATGGCCAGAACGGTCCGGCTCAAACCAACCTCCCTCTCATGGGGTGGACGAATTCAATGTCCACCGTGTCGCCGCGCGCTGGCCTTTTTGCAAGGTCCGTTCCCCTTTTTCGCGCAGTGATCCACGAGTGCTGGCCGGAAAACCTGCCCTGTCAACAAGAAGGGAGGGTGCACCACCATTTCGTTTCCCGAAAGGGACAGCGACTTCCGAAAATGCGTCAGGTCGCGCGGGTGACTGCGGGGCTGTGGCCGCAATGGCGACGAAAGGCAGCGGCAAAGCGGCCAGCATGCGCGTAACCGACGCGCGCGGCCACTGCCGCGACTGGAAGGCCGTCCCGCTCAAGCAGACGCCGGGCATGCTCCATCCGGCGCATGGTGAGATAATCATGCGGGGAAAGCCCTGTGAACCGCCGCATGCCCGTGGTCAGCGTGCGCTGGGAGACATCTAGCCGCTCGCACAGCGCTGATACGGTGAGTGGCAGTGCGGAAGGGTCATCAAGCAGCGCCTTGAAGCGCAAGACATAGCGCGGCAGCGGGCCGGCGGCGGCGAGCGCCGAAGGCTCTGCCTCCCGGCAAGGCACATGGGCAAAGAGTGTTTCCAGAACCGCATTGACGAGCGGCATGGGCGATAGCGCCGTGCTGTCCGCGGCCTCGATTTCTTCCGCGACCATGAGCCCGAAGAGACGAGCCAGCCGCCGCCCGACCGGCGTGTCGAGGTCGACCTGCGGCTTGAAGAAAGGCGAGCGGCGCACCGGGTCGCCCGTGTAACGCTGCCAGGCGCGCTCCACGAAATCGCGTTCCAGCCGCAGCATGACCTGCGTGGTGCCGGGCCGCCAGTTGGAGCGCACGAAGGGGCCGGGCGAGAGAATCAAGCCACGTCCGGGGTGCGAAGCGACACGGTCACGCCCGTAGAGAATGTCCACCCCGCCGGAGAGCGGGAACTCCAGCATGTAAAACGTGTCGAAGATGCCGGCCTCGATCTCGATGTCGGGGCCATAGCGCAGAAGATTAAGGGAGGCCCCTTCGCCTGCGACGGCGTGATGCCGAAAGTCGAGCGCGGCTTCTCCGGATGGCATCAGCAGGCGATGCGGCCTGTAGCGCGCGCCGATGGCGGCCTCGGCCTCGGCAATGTCGAGCGAGTGCAGGCCGGGCACGCGCCCCAGCCTTTGCGATGCATCAATGAGATCCGCCACCACCATGGCAGCGAGGATAACAGGACGATGGACCCTGTCTAGAAAAAGCTGGGTCGCGAAAGGAACAAGTCGCCTTTCATCTCGCACAGGCCATTCCCACTTTCTGCTTTATTTTCAGACCACTAACTCACCTTCACTTTCGAGACAGGTGTTTGACTTGTCCCGCCCGGCCGTGCCTCAATCGGGAAAAGCGAAGAAGGGACGTTGCGCGTATGACTGCACCCATGGAACCCAATTCCTTCCGGATCGGCCCTGATGACGAGGGCATGTATGGGATCTTCGGCGGCCGGTTTGTGGCCGAGACGCTGATGCCGCTGATCCTCGATCTGGAAAAACACTGGAATGAGGCGAAGAACGACCCGGCGTTTCGGGCCGAGCTTGAGCATCTGGGCCGCCACTATACGGGCCGGCCCTCGCCGCTCTATTTCGCCGAACGGCTGACCGAACATCTGGGCGGCGCGAAGATCTACTTCAAGCGCGAAGACCTGAACCACACCGGCTCGCACAAGATCAACAATTGCCTTGGCCAGATCCTGCTCGCAAAGCGCATGGGCAAGACCCGCATCATCGCCGAGACCGGCGCCGGCCAGCATGGCGTGGCGTCTGCCACCGTGGCCGCCCGCTTCGGCCTGCCCTGCGTGGTCTATATGGGCGCGACCGATGTGGAGCGGCAGAAGCCGAACGTCTTCCGCATGCATCTTCTGGGCGCCGAGGTGAAGCCGGTTTCTTCCGGGCATGGCACGCTGAAAGACGCCATGAACGAGGCGCTGCGCGACTGGGTGACCAATGTCGGGGACACCTATTATCTGATCGGCACGGCGGCAGGCCCGCATCCCTATCCCGAGCTGGTGCGTGAGCTGCAGTCGGTGATCGGCACGGAAGCGCGCGAGCAGATAAAGGAGCTGGAAGGCAGGCTGCCCGATGCCATCGTGGCGGCCGTGGGCGGCGGCTCGAACGCCATCGGCCTGTTCCATCCCTTCCTCGACGACCGCCAGGTGGCAATCCACGGCGTGGAGGCCGGTGGGCACGGGCTTGCGGGTGACGAGCACTGCGCCTCCATGACGGCGGGCCGCCCGGGCGTGCTGCATGGCAACCGCACCTATCTTCTGCAGAATGAAGACGGGCAGATCCTCGACGGGCATTCGGTCTCTGCCGGGCTCGATTATCCCGGTGTTGGGCCGGAGCATAGCTGGCTGAAGGATACGGGCCGTGTGATCTATTCGCCCGTTCTGGACGATGAGGCGATCGAGGCGTTCCAGATGACGACGCGGCTTGAGGGCATCATCCCGGCGCTGGAATCGGCCCATGCGATTGCCCATGCGATCAAGCTTGCACCCACCATGGGCAGGGACCAGATCATGATCGTCAATTTCTCCGGACGCGGGGACAAGGACGTCCACACCGTCGGAAAGATGCTCGGCATGGAGATGTGAACCACATCGCCCGCCTGAAGCCCGTTGTTCGAAGAGAGTATCCGCATGACCACCCGCATTGACCGCCGCTTCGCGCGGCTGAAGGAAGAAAACCGCCCGGCACTCGTGACCTATTTCATGGGCGGGGATCCGGACTATGAGACCTCGCTCTCGATCATGAAGGCGCTGCCTGCGGCCGGCAGCGACGTGATCGAGCTGGGCATGCCCTTCTCCGACCCCATGGCCGACGGCCCGGCCATCCAGGCCGCTGGCCTGCGCGCGCTCAAGGGCGGGCAGACGCTTTCAAAGACGCTCCAGATGGCGCGTGACTTCCGCAAAGATGACGACGACACGCCCATCGTGATGATGGGCTATTACAACCCGATCTACATCTATGGCGTGGAACGCTTCCTGACCGATGCGAAGGAAGCCGGAATTGACGGGCTGATCATCGTCGATCTGCCGCCGGAGATGGATCAGGAGCTTTGTGTTCCGGCGATCAAGGCGGGGCTGAACTTCATTCGTCTCGCCACACCGACGACGGATGAAGAGCGTCTCCCAAAGGTTCTGGAGAACACGTCGGGCTTTGTCTATTACGTCTCGATGACGGGTGTGACCGGATCGGCATTGCCTGACACGAACAATGTTTCGGAAGCGGTTTCGCGCATCAAGGAGCACACGGACCTGCCGATCTGCGTCGGCTTCGGCGTGAAGACGGCGCGGCAGGCCAGGGCGATAGGCGAGGCGGCGGACGGTGTTGTGGTCGGCAGCGCCATCGTTGCGGCCATCGCCCAGTGCCATGACGCAAACGGCAAACGGATCGAAGACCCCGCCGAGGCCGTGGCAACTCTTGTGAAGGGGCTGGCAGACGGGGTGCGTTCTCGCCAGATGGCTTAACGGTTTTGCCGATCTGACGCCTTGGCGGCCATGCGCGGTGAACATAGGATCGCGGCAAGCATCCCGCCAAGGAGAACACCATGATCGCGTGGTCGATCTTCATACCGGCCTGTTTCGCGCTGAACTGCGCGCCCGGCCCAAACAACATGCTGGCCTTTTCCAATGCCGCGCGGCTGGGCCTCGTGCCTGCCCTTCTGGGCGGACTCGGCCGCATGCCGGCCTTCATGCTGTTGATCGGGGTCACGATTGTGGGGCTCGGCGCGGTGCTGGCGGCGTCTGCCACGGCCTTCACCGTCATCAAACTGGTGGGGGCGGCCTATCTTATTTATGTGGGCATCCAGTTCTGGCGCAAGGCGCGTGCACTGGCGAACGCCAGTTCGCTGGATTGTGCCATTGGCAAACTGATGCGCCGCGATTTCGTGATTGCCATCAGCAATCCGAAGGCAATCGCCGTTTTCACGGCCTTCTTCCCGCAATTCATCGACGCATCGCAGCCCGCATGGAGCCAGCTTGCGGCGATGGGCGGTGTCTTTCTGGCGCTGGAGGTGGCAGCGGTCGCGCTGTACGTGGTCGGCGGGGTTGTGCTTGGAAAGATGCTCAAATCCGAACGCATCTTCGTTCATCTGAACCGGCTCGTGGGTGCGGTTCTGATTGCGTCAGGTGGCACCATGGCGCTTTCACGCAGCTGAACAAAAATGCTGCGGATTGCCGCAGCGCAAGGCCTTCACTTCGCGCCTGCAACATGTTCTATTCCGCCCTGTCTTTTCCGGCGCACCTCCCGGCAGCCGGAGTTCAAAATTTCAGGATCGAAGCCGCCCAGCCATTGGCCGGGAAGGCGTTGTTTTTGCCAGAGGATTAGCCATGACCGTGAGAAAAGTTCCCAACGTAACCTTCCGCACGCGCGTTCGCGACGAATCGATCGAAGGTCCGAACCCGTATCGCTGGGAAGAGAAGACCACTGCCGATTTCTTCGGCGGCAAGCGTGTGGTCCTGTTCTCTCTGCCCGGCGCCTTCACCCCCACCTGCTCGACCTACCAGCTTCCCGACTTCGAGAAGCTCTACCCCGAGTTTCAGGCCGAGGGCATTGACGAGATCTATTGCATCTCCGTCAACGACGCTTTTGTGATGAACGCCTGGGGCAAGGCGCAGGGGCTTAAGAACGTCAAGCTCATTCCCGATGGCTCGGGCGAGTTTACCCGCAAGATGGGCATGCTGGTCGCCAAGGACAATCTGGGCTTCGGCATGCGTTCCTGGCGCTATGCAGCCGTGGTCAATGACGGCAAGATCGAAATGTGGTTTGAGGAGGAAGGCTTCTCCGACAATTGCGACACCGACCCTTATGGCGTTTCCTCGCCGCAGAACGTCCTGGACGCTCTGAAAAAGGGCGAGGCGCAGGCCGCCTGATCATTCAGGAAACCTGATTTGAGAGGCCCGGATGGCGACGCCGTCCGGGCCTTTTCTTTATTCAGCAGCCTGTTCGACCAAGGACGGCCAATCGCCATGCAGATCAGCGCCGCGTCCCTCGATCTCGAAGCCGTGCGAGCCGAAGAAATCACGCTGGCCCTGAATGAGGTTAGCGGTACCACGCGCCTGCCTATAGCTGTCGAAATAGGCAAGCGAAGACGACAGACAGATCAGTGGCAGTTCGCCAAGCGCGCCGCCGGAAACCACGCGACGAAGCGCGGGGCTGGCCTCTTTCATCAGGGTGGCGAAATCGGGAACCATCAGGAGATTGGTGGCCGCATCGCCGGCAAAGGCGCTCGCCATCTGGTCGAGAAAGCGGGAGCGGATGATGCAGCCGGCGCGCCAGATCCTGGCGATGGTGGCGAGCTCAAGCCCCCAGCCCTGCTCTTCTGACGCGCTGGCGATGACGGAAAATCCCTGCGTGTAGGAAACGATCTTGCCGGCCAGCAGTGCCTGCTCCAGATCGTCGATCGTGATGTCCACCTTGCCCTGGCGCCTACCATAGAGCGCTTCCGCCGCGATGCGCTCCTGCTTGCGCGAGGAGATGGAACGGGCTGCGACCGCACCCTCGATGGCCGTGGCCGGCACGCCGAGCTGTTGGGCGGCGATGACTGACCACACACCGGTGCCCTTCTGCCCTGCCCTGTCGAGGATTATGTCCACAAGCGGCCTGCCGCTCTCATCGTCCATGGCTTCCAGCACATGGCCCGTGATCTCGATCAGGTAGGAATTGAGCGGGCCCTTATTCCATCGCTTGAACACCTCGGCGCAGGCCGCAGCCTCCATGCCGAGCCCGTCGCGCATCACGCCATAAACCTCGGCGATCATCTGCATGTCGCCATATTCGATACCGTTGTGGATCGTCTTGACGAAATGTCCGGCCCCGCCCTCGCCCAGCCAGGCGACGCAGGGTTCGCCCCTGAACTTCGCGGCAATGGAGGTGAGCACGGGTTCGGCATCATGCCATTGCGCCTTTGAGCCGCCCACCATGATCGAGGGGCCATGGCGCGCGCCTTCCGCGCCGCCGGAAACGCCGACGCCGAGATAGCCGATGCCCTTGGGCTTCAGATAGTCGAAGCGGCGCTGCGTGTCGCTGAAGAGCGAGTTGCCGCACTCAAGGATCGCGTCGCCCTCATCGAGCAGAGGCAGAAGCTGCTCGATCATGTCGTCCACCGGCTTGCCGGCCTTGACCATGATGATGATCGAGCGCGGCTTCTTCACCGATTGCACGAAGGCTACGAGATCGGCCTCAGGCAGGACGCGTTCGGCAAGGCCCTCAGCTTGCGCCGCCTCGACGAACGCATCGATTTTGGCGGTGGAGCGGTTGTTGACGGCGATCGTGTGGCCTTTTTCCGCAATGTTCAGAGCAAGGTTTGCTCCCATCACGCCAAGGCCGATCAGGCCGATATCCGCTTTCGACATGCTTCAAGTCTCCGGTTCGTAAAACGAGGCGGCACTATGCACCAGACCGCCGGGCGATGCATCATCGCCAGATGGAAAGAGCTGGTTTCTTAGCCCGCCAGATGCACATCGACATGCGCATCGGCCAATGCCTTTGCAAGACGGCCCGTGGGCTGCTCGTTGGTGATGATCGCCGTGAGCGCGGAAAGCGGCTCGACCGTCGCGACGAGATTGACGTCGAACTTGGAGTGGTCGACCAGAAGATAGCTCTCGTGAGACTGGCGGATCATGGCGCGCTTGACGCCAACCGCAAGGCGGTTTGCCTCGGTAATGCCATTGGCCGTGAGCCCGCTCGCGCCGATGAAGGCGCGGTTGGCGTTGTGCCGCGCGATGAAATCGATGGTTTCCGCACCGTAGATTCCCACCTCGCGCGCCATGAAATCACCGGGGCAGATCACCACCTGGATCGTTTCGTTCTGGGCGAGCGCGGAGGCCACGGCAACGCTGTTTGTAAGCACCGTCAGGTCGCGCGCCATCGCGGCCAGATTGAGCGCGAACTGATGCGTGGTCGATCCGGCATCGATCATCAGGACTTCACCGGGACGCACAAGGGCAGCGGCCCGCGCGGCGATCTGCACGCGCTCCTCGATGCGCGCCTGATCCCGCTCGCCAAAGGGCGGTTGTGCGCCCATGGGTGCAGCGGATGCCCCACCATAGGCGCGACGGATCAGCCCTTCCTGGCTGAGCGCCTCGACATCGCGGCGAACGGTCTCGGTCGAGACACCGAACCGCGCGGCCAGTTCCGACGTGCGCACATGGGGGTGGTGCTGCAGCTCAAGAATGATCTGCTCGCGGCGCGCGGTTTTTCTAAGACGCGTCATTAGTTCCCTCTGGGGCCCCTCTGGTGCGCCCTTTTGCGCGAAGTATGGCATCCGCGACTTCAGCAAATCCGGCGCCGCCCGCCTGCCGTGTAATCCAATTGGGTGGTGTCGCGGTGTCATTGAGAAAATCCGCGAAATTGGCGACGCCAACGCTGTTCTGAAAAAAGCCGAACATGGGCGCATCATTAGGGGAATCGCCGACGAAAATCACGCTCCGATCCGCTTTTTCCAGCTCCAGGCCATACCGCTCGCCAAACAGGCGACGTGTCATGGCCAGCTTGTCATAGTGGCCAAACCATCCATTGACATGGATGGACGACACTTTTGCGACAGCCCCGGCCTCTTCAAAACACGTGACGATGCGGGCTATCTTTGCATCGCTCAACCGGGGGCCATCTTCGGCGAAGTCGATGGCGAGATCGGCTTCGCGGAATGACTGGTCGGCAGAGATCCGCGCACCGGGCACGGTTGTGAGAATTGTTTCGGCCAACCGGTCGAGACGCTGACGGCCCTCGCGACGCAGTTCGGCTGGCTGTGCGAATTCGCGGATCATGCCTCCCTGTGCAGAACACGCGAAATAGAACGCGCCGTTTTCTCCCACCACTGCATCGACAGGCCAAAGCCTGGCAATCATATCGCACCATCCGGCAGGACGGCCCGTGACCGGGATGACAACGATGCCTGCCTGATGCAGCCTTTCCAGAGCATGATAGGCAAGAGCAGGCAGGCGGCCGGACGTGGTGAGTGTGTCATCGATATCGGTGAGCACAAAATCGATCTCTGCAAGTCGCTCCGTACCAATCTCTTCGAAAGGACGCGGTGCCACGGCCTCTTCTGGAACACGGTTTGCCGACATATTTGTTGCCACAGGCTTCTCCCCCTCACCGAGCGATCTGCCAAGTTTGTAGCCCTGTTCGGCGACCATTTCGAGGGTATTCCAAATTTTTTACATTTGAATATTGCAAACTACCACAATACTTCGATACGCTTTCCGCAAATGGGTGCCGTTGCGTGCACTCTTTTGGGAGAAGCGGGCGCAGGCCCGCACTGGAGGAGAGAGTTCATGTCTATTCTGATCGATACCCGCCTTGCCGGAGGCGCCGCCGCGGCATTTTTCGGCATTTCCGCATTGCTGGCCGGCACGACCGCCCAGGCGCAGGACTGCCCCAATCGCGGCCAGCTCGACGCCATGTATTGCGATGCTGATGGTGATCTGGTGGCCGACACGCCGAGCGATCCGTCGAAGCTTTCCAATCCCGACACGCTGGTTTTCGCCTATACACCTGTCGAAGACCCCGCGATCTATGAGGACATCTGGGAGCCCTTCATCGAGCATCTGGAAGAAGTAACGGGCAAGGACGTTCAGTTCTTCGCCGTGCAGTCGAACTCCGCCGAGGTGGAGGCCATGCGCAGTGGGCGCCTGCACATCGCCGGTTTCTCGACGGGTCCGACGCCCTTCGCCGTTAATCTCGCCGGCGCGGTGCCCTTTGCGATCATGGGATCGGAAGACGGCAATTTCGGCTACAAGCTGCAGGTCTATACGCGCAAGGATTCCGGCATCAACGAGATGGCGGATCTGAAGGGCAAGCGCATCGCCCACACTTCGCCCACCTCCAATTCCGGCAATCTTGCACCGCGCGCGCTCTTTCCCGGGCTCGGTGTCGTACCGGAACAGGACTATGAAGTGGTCTATTCGGGCTCGCACGACCAGTCCATGCTCGGCGTCGTGGCAGGCGACTATGACGCAGCGCCGGTCGCATCCGAGGTGGTGGACCGCATGGCGGAACGCGATCTCTACGATCCCGAAGAGGTGAAGATCGTCTGGGAATCGGACCCGTTCCCGACCACTTCCTACACCTACGCACATAACCTTGACCCTGCGCTGGTGGAAAAGATCAAGGAAGCCTTCTTCTCGTTCGACTTTGCCGGAACGGCACTCGGCGAGGAGTTTTCCGGTGTCAGCAAGTTCGTGCCCGTCACCTACCAGAAGGACTGGGCCGTAATCCGCGAGATCCAGAAGGCGAACGGCGTGGAATACACGCCACAGGGTCTGGCGAAAGAGTGATCCTCCTGCGGGCGCGAGACGCCGGGATTTGGTCTCGCGCCCGATTTTTTCCGATCGCTCACTGAATTTCGGAGTTGATGCATGCTGAAGATTTCGCAGCTGGTGAAGCGCTATGGCAATGGCGCGCCGGTGCTCAAAGGCCTGGACCTGGAAGTGCCCGGCGACAGTGTGGTGTCCATCATCGGCGCCTCCGGTGCGGGCAAGAGCACGCTGCTGCGCTGCATCAACCGGCTGGTGGAGCCGAGTTCCGGGTCGATCGAGTTGAACGGTCTCATGCTCACCGACCTGAAGGGCGCAAGGCTGCGCGCCGCGCGCCGCCGCATCGGCATGATCTTTCAGAGCTTCAATCTGGTGGATCGGCTGACGGTCATGGAAAACGTGCAGTCAGGCCGGCTCGGCTATTTGCCGCTGTGGCGCGCGGCCATGCGGCGCTACCCAAGGGAAGACATTCGCCGCGCCTATGAACTCATGGAGCGTGTGGGCATCGCCCACTATGCCAACAAGCGCGCCGATGAGCTCTCTGGCGGCGAACGCCAGCGCGTGGGCGTGGTGCGCGCCCTGATGCAGGAACCGGAAATCCTGCTCGCGGATGAGCCCACCGCCTCGCTCGACCCAAAGACCTCCGAACAGATCATGGAACTTCTGCGCGCGCTCTCGCGCGAATTTTCTCTACCGGTGCTCATCAACATCCACAATGTGGCGGAGGCCAAGCAATACACCGACCGCATTGTCGGCATGCGCTATGGCCGCATCATCTTCGATGCCGAGCCCGATGCACTCGACAAGGACGCCATGGACGAGATCTATGCCGGCGTGCCTGCCGAAGAGCGCGGCGAGGCAGGCAATGTCACACCGCTGAGGGCCCAGAAGGCATGAGCGCCGAGACCCCTTCCCTCCCCGACACTTCCCTGCCCGACACCTGGCGCAAGCCGCCAATGATTGCCAATCCCGTGCTGCGCTACGGAATGCTGGCGGCGGTGGTGATCTATATCGGCTGGGCTTTCGTCATGCTGCCTGTCGACTGGGAACGCATTTCACAGGGCATGGCGCGCGCGGCGCGCATCTTCAGCGGCGCGTTTCCGCCAAGCTTCGAACGCAGCGGGCTACTGATCGACGGTTTTCTGGAAAGTCTGAAGATCGCCATTCTGGCGACGGTGGGCGGCGTGTTGCTGTCGATCCCCATCGCATTCATGGCGGCCAAGAACCTGGCGCCACGACCGGTCTATCTGCTTGGCCGCGGACTCATCATCGTGGCGCGCAGCTTTCATCCTGTGATCGTCGCAATCATCTTCGTGAAGGCCGTGGGCTTTGGCCCCTTTGCCGGTGTCCTGACCCTCATCGTCTATTCCATCGGCTTCGTGGCCAAGATGCTGGCCGAGCGCATCGAAGAGATCGACTGGGGACAGGTGGAGGCCATGCGCGCGGTGGGTGCAGGCTATTTCCCGACGCTCATCTACGCGGTTTTTCCGCAGATCATGCCGCGCCAGATCGGTCTGAGCATCTATCAGCTCGACAGCAACCTGCGTGCCTCGGCGGTCGTCGGCATTGTCGGGGCCGGCGGCATCGGCTCCACGCTGGCCAACGCCTTCGGCCGCTATGACTATGATTTTGCACTGGCCATCACCATCGTGATCGTCGCCGTCATCCTTTTGAGTGAGGCGATCAGCGGTCAGATCAGGAAACGGGTATGGTGAGCATGGAAACGTCCCTCGAAGACTGGGCACGCTATACGCCGCGCGAGCGCATGCAACGCTATGCGATCTTTCTCTTCGCCGTGATCACGATCGTCTGGGCCCTGACCAGCATCGACGTGATCTGGCCCTGGGTGTTTGACGCACCGCAGCAGATGGGCGACCTGTTCAGCCGCATGGTGCCGCCGGATGTCACAAACCTGCCCAGCATTTTGTGGGTGCTGGTGGAGACTGTAAACATCGCCACCATCGCAACGGCAATCGCTGTCTTCGTGTCGCTGCCCGTTGCCTATATCGCTGCGCAGAACACGACGCCAAACGCCGCGACGCTGTGGCTCGGGCGCTTCATCCTCGTGTCCAGCCGCTCGGTCAACACGATCATCTGGGCGCTTCTTTTCGTGGCCATATTCGGCCCCGGCATCGTTGCCGGCATCATCGCCATCATGTTCCGCTCCATCGGCTTCATCGGGAAGCTTCTCGGCGAAGCCATCGAGGAGATCGACCGGCGTCCGGTGGAAGCGCTGGAAGCAACCGGCGCGTCACGCTTCAAGGTGATCCTCTACGCGATTGTGCCGCAGGTGATGCCGACCTTCTGGGCCGTAGCCATCCTGCGCTGGGACATCAACCTGCGCGAATCCACCGTTCTGGGACTGGTTGGCGCAGGCGGCATAGGCATCATCCTGCAAGGCGCCATCGACACGTTCAACTGGCAGGAGGCCGCCACGGTCTTGCTGGCCATTCTCGCTCTGGTGGTGCTCGGTGAAGTTGTCTCGGCCTGGCTACGCAAGCGGATCATTTAGCGCTTGTGGGCAGCTGCACGGATCAGCCGTGTATGGCAGTGCCGGGGAGCCCGGCACAGCGCCGGACTCCTTTTTCCTCAATGGTTGGCGGCAAGGTCGCCAAACCAGGCAACACGCGCCATCAACCAGGCTTATAATCGTGCGGTAATCGCGCCTGCCGTGCCACCCGCGAGAGCGCCAAGCGCAGCACCAGCCGCCGTGCCGACCGCAGCACCAATGGTTGCACCGAGACCAGTGCCGGTTGCGGCACCGCCGAAGGTTCCGACGATGGGGACAATAGAGCCCAAAACACCGCCGGCGATACCGCCAGCCAAAGCCCCGCCAGCGGTGCCAAAGGCGGCTCCGATGGGGCTTCCGAGCGCAAGACCAAAGCCGCCTCCGGTTGCAATGGCGCCAAAGGACGAGCCTCCCCCGCCATAACTATATGGAGAACGAATATCATTACGATTCTTAATAGAAGTATTCATAATAAACTCCTTTATCAATATAACAATATTTGCAATCTTACTCACATCAATAAAGCAAAGATGCAGATAAAATTGAGTATATTTTCTTCTTGCCGTCAAGCCGCTTTCTCTCACCGGTTCCCCTTACGCCCCAGCGATTCTGGGCACGGCGGCAAAGGGCTTTACGGGAATGAACAATTGCTAAATAGAAATTACAAATGTAACATGCGCATTCGGCCTGTTCGGCAGGCCTGACAGGAAATTTCCGGCTTAGCGGCAGAACTTTCTCCAGGCTCTCTGCAGAACCAGATTTGTGCTAGACTTATTCGAGGCGATATGAGCGGTTCCGTGTTCTTTTTGCATATGGCCGGAGCAGTGGCACTGCTGCTCTGGGCTACCCGCATGGTGCGAACGGGCGTCGAACGCGCCTATGGCAATGTACTGCGCCAGCGCCTGCGGGAGACGCTCGGCAATCCCATTCTGGCGGCCCTGACTGGCCTTGCTCTTTCCATAGCCCTTCAAAGTTCAACAGCCGTCACGCTCTTGATCGGCTCCTTCGCAGGCCTCGGAATTGTCACCGGACTGTCGGGCATCCTGGCGGTGCGTGGCGCGGAGGTCGGTTCGGCACTGGTCGTCAAGATCCTGAGCTTCGACCTGACTTTGCTCGTGCCGCTCTGCATTCTCACTGGCACTGTGATTTTTCTTGCGACGGAACGGCGGCAATGGCGGCAGTTCGGGCGCATACTTGTCGGCGTCGGCCTTCTTATTCTCTCACTGGAAATGATGGGTGAAGCCTCTGAGCCTCTCAGACAAAGCACGATCGTGCCGCTGATCGTTGGCTATCTGTCCGACGATCCGATCACGGCTTTTCTGCTGGCTGCGGTGACCACCTACCTCTTTCATTCGAGCATTGCTGCCGTGCTCCTCCTTACCACTTTCGCCGCGCGCGGGATCGTTTCCCCCGAGCTCGGCATCGTCATGGTTCTGGGCGTGAATCTTGGCAGTTCCTTCATTGCGCCGATGCTTACGCGGAGCTCGCCGCCAAGCTACCGCATCGTTCCCCTGGGCAATCTCCTGATGCGCGGTCTGGGCTCCGTCATCCTTCTCGTGGGATACGTGTTCTTTGATCCCGGCCTGGAGTTTCTGGGTAGCGATCCGGCGAACCGCATCATTCACGCGCATATCGCCTTCAACGTGCTGATCCTCATTGCCGGCATTCCGCTCTCCGGTCTGATCCTCAAAGTCACGCAGGCACTTGTCTCGCTGCAAACAGGCGCGGAAGACGACAAAGCCGACGAGGCCGATGAAACGCAAATGGCGGAAACAAGCGCGCTTGACGTTACGGCTCTTGATACGCCCCATCAGGCGTTGGCCAATGTGACGCGCGAAACCGTCCGCATGTGCGAGACGGTAGAGTTCATGCTGTGCCGCATTCTCGAGCTCTACGAGAAGGCGGACCGGAAATCGATTGCTGCGCTCGCCGCCGTCGACGACACGGTTGACCGGCGCCACGCCGCCATCAAGCTTTATCTTGCCCGCATCACCCGTCACGAGATGACGGAAGAGGATGCACGGCGCTGCCATGAACTGCTCGGCGTGTGCGTCAAGCTCGAACAGGTGGGCGACATCATCGTGCGCAACATGCTCGCGCATGTTCAAAAAAAGATGGAGCGTGGCGTTGAATTCACCAGCGAAGGCTGGCGGGAACTTGCCGGCTTCCATGCTTCAGTCCTTGCCAATGCCCGCTTGGCGTTCAACCTCCTTGTCACTCAGGACACCGAGACCGCGCGCGAACTGGTGATGGAGAAGGACCGCCTGCGCGATGTGGAGAAAGAAACCAGCCAGCGCCATTTTGAGAGGTTGAGGCAGGGCACGGAACAGAGCGTGGAAACAAGCTCGATCCACCTCGATACGATCCGCGACCTGAAGCAGATCAATTCACTTCTGGCGACATTCGCATATCCGGTTCTTGAAGAACGGGGGCTGTTGAGCGGGTCACGGCTGAAAGCGAGCTGAAAGCCGTATCCACTGCCGATTACGATATCGAAGCCGACCCTGCGGAAACCAGGGTCGGCTATTTCATTTTGTGAACTAGAATAAATAGACAGATTAAATATCAGATATTAATATAAAATCCAAATACATATAGAATAATTATAATTTATATATTTTGGATAGATATGAAATGATACATTCTGAATTCGGAATAATTAGCAATCCAAGAAAAATAAATTCAGCACTCCAGGCGCGGAAGCCGCTTACCAAATCTCAAGGGACGAGGCCAAGCGTCAGCTCACAGCCGGTGCAAGTCGACGTGCGGGAGAATCCCTCTCTCATGCCGTCCCTCGCGCAAGTCCTCAAGTGCACGCTGACAAAAGATCAACTGTCGGAGATCGCCAGGGTTGCCCGCGTCGTCCATCAGGAGCTTCCCAACATTCGATCTATGGCGCGAGCAAGGATGAGCGCCATCATCAAAGAGCTCACCGGGCAGGATGCCAATCCTGACGCGCTCTATTTGAACGCATTCAGTTCAGCGGTCTCATCTCAAACAAGTTTTACCGGCGTCATACACACAGGCGAGCCCAATTCGTCCACGTCATTGACAGATCTACTGCTCGCAAATTTCAGTGCGGATCGACAGACCCTCCAGTCTGCGGCGCTGGATTCCTATGAAGGGGTCTACACGGATGGCCCAGGTGCTGGCTTCTATGGAACCCCAAACGAATTCAGAATTCTGGCTTCCAGTTTGAGGGATGCGATCTGGAAGGCCGACTTCCAGTCAGAGGTTCTCTCCAGCCTGAACGACTTCTGGGCGGACCATCAGGATCACATCGCGCTTTTGGCAAAAGTTCAATTCGCCGTATCCGCAATGCGTGCCATTCATGCGTCAGACCTTTCCCTTTCCGGTGCCACAATGGTGATGCAAGGCGCGGGAGCTAACTCCGATCAGCTTCTGGCAGCGATCTCCAACGGCATCGGCGCTGAAGCAGAAAACGTGGACGACATAAAGGTCACAGCCTTCGACATAAATGGCTACCCTTCCAGCGACATCGTCCGGTTCACTCGCTCAAACCGGCACACGGTGCTCTACATTCCAGGCGAAACACCATCATTCCATGAGTTCGGCAGCGAAACGGCGCTCGACCGCTGGGTCAAGGAGATGGCAGCGTCTCGGGAGGAGCGCGCGCGGCTCACACGCCACTTTTCACTCTATAATCTACAGGATGGATTTTGGTACACAGGGGTTGCCAATGGGCTCGAGAAACTCGGGTCTGGAGTCTGGAACACGGGCATCAATTCCGGGAGCCGCCTCTATTCTAAAAACCTATTCTTCGAGCTTGCCGAAAGCATGCGGCAGCGCAGCTTCTCCGATGCCGACACGTTGATTACCTCAGACAGCGAAATCACTCGCGACCTCTGGATCGACAATTTTCGCACACTCAACGCTATATTCTGGCCGATTATGATGCTGGCGCCAGAACTGGAATTTGGCGCACTGGCAATCACCATGGGTAGCGAACTCGCCCTTGAAGCCGACCAGGCGATCATGGGCGACACCTATGATGAGCGCAAAGCAGGTGCTCTCGGCGCCATCACCACCGGAAGCACCATGCTGGCTGGAGCTGCCCTTGGTGCGGTGGCGAGAAATCTATCGGAAGCAGAACAGATTTCTGCAGGCGGCAGCGATACGGTCTCTGTCTCCGCCGTTCGCCCCGTCCTTAACGAGCAGCCACTTCGAATTGGAGACATATCCGGCTTTGAAGTTGACCCCTCGCTCATCGAGGGGCGCGCACCCAATCGGGCAGGCATCTATCAATCAGGTGAACACTATTTTATCCGCATTAGCGACGAAACGGGTGTTACCCGCGTCTACGAGATAAGAAGCGACTTCAAGCTGCGTGATGGCTATGTGAACGTCGTCGATCCGAAAGGACGAAAATCCGTCGCTATCCTTCACAACGACGGGGCCGGAGGCTGGAAGCGGATATCTGCCGATGGTGGCGTGCAGGATCGCCCGCCCTATGAGGGTCAGCGCGCTAGTGAAATCAGGGCGGCACTGAACAGGCGTGGATACTATGTCATTGCAGACCCGGACGAGAGCGCCGCCTTCGACGAGATCGAAGCGATGAAAGAACGTGTCGACGCCCTTAGGTTCAAACTCGAAGACCTTGGTCGCGAGGCTGAGAGAAAAGGTCGGATCGGCGACTACCACCTCGTCTACCGTGTGGACGACCTCAGGCCCGAAGAGTTGCTCGCGGCTGGCCGATACCGTCCGTCACAGCAATTCGAAGCTGTGGTCAACCTGATCGAAAGGCCCGCGACAATCGGTAGTGCCTCGCTTGCCGCAAGTAATAATGTTCTGGATATCTGGCAGTACGGCTCGGAGGGAAGAATAATGTACCAGTATGCCATTGTTACAGAAGGAGACAGAGTGGGCTCCTTTGTCGACGGTGGAGGCTATGACTACGAATTTCTTGACGAGGTGCATTTTCCGCCACCTCCTGCGGAGAATGTCTATCTGCTGGACTCCTCCGATGAGGATATCCGGAGAATCATAGCGGAGATTGCCGCCTCACGCTCGGTGAACACGACCCACGGCATACCGCTTCAAGTCTATGAAGATTACCGGATGGGCCGCATGGTGCTCGACTCGAGCCCACCACCCGATCTGCCGAGAGGTTCCAGTGCTTCCAGTGAGGCGGGCCACAGCCTCAAATCACTCGATACATCCAGGCACGGGCAACGGCGTACGCAGGACTGGGTAGAGGCAATCCCTTCTGTTGATCGGGCGGCTGAAGAGCCGCTGCCTGGGCCTTCTCGAGCGATGCAGCGTGAGGTGCGGGGCAATTCGGGCGGGGGAGGCGCGAACGTCGGCAGCGCCGACACCGCGGCTTCGCGTTCGGTCCCGCCCGGCTTTGTCGAGTCTGCGCATCAGCGCACACAGGACTGGGTGGACGCAATCACACCGGAGACGGCACAGAACCCGGATTTGCCGGAGATCGACGAACCAGGGCCGGTGGAGGAGCAGCGCAGGGCAAGCGAAAACAGGATCCGAACCCGATATGACGAAACATCAGTCACGGGAACATCACAGTCCAAACAGCAGCGAACCCACGAGTGGGTGAAAGAGTATCAGGCCAACAACCGCTAGGGTCCCCTTCCTGAGCGACCTATTTTGTTGCTGATCTGAGCCCTTCCATGAAGGCGCCTGCAAGCTGGGTTTCTCCGAACCAGTTCAGCCGGTTCACCGTGGCGAAACCCTCGGCGATGAGACTGTTCTCATCGCCCTTTCGGCTTGCATGCTCGCGCCCGCGCGGCACGACCAGCTCGATCTCGTCGCCATCCTCACGCAGAACCTCCACCTTGCGGGCGATCTTGTCTCGCCCGATAGATGGCTGGGAGACGGATGCCGGCAGATCTGCCGGAAGGTTGACGCTCAGCCAGTGGCCTTCCATCGCCCACTCGTTGCGTGTCTGCCAGAGGCGTTCAATGAAGCGTGCCAGCCATGCCGCGTCTCCTTCACGCACATTCGCCTCCTTCACGCGGGAGAAGCCGATCGCGGGGATGCCCCAGAAGGTGGCTTCTCGGGCAACGCCAAGCGTGCCGGAATAGGCGAGATCCTCACCCACATTGCGCCCGTCATTGACGCCGGCGACCACGAGATCCGGTTTCTGATCATCCTTGAAGAGCCAACCCATGGAGGTGACGATGCAGTCCGCCGGCGTGCCCGAGCAGGAATAGCGGCGCTCTGCGAGCCGGCGCATGGTGAGCGGACGCGCGACGGTAAGAGAAGGGCCTGCTGCCGTGCGCTTGCCATCGGGGGCGACGACCCAGACATCGTCGCTCAGACGGGATGCCGCCTGTGCTGCCAGCGCAATGCCGGGAGCCTCAATGCCGTCGTCATTGGAAATCAGAATGCGCATGTGTCGTCTCTTTGTCGATCTGGTGTGTGTCGCCGGTGCGGGCACCGGCCATGAGAGCTGGGATGTGCTGATGCAGCGCATCGAGTGAGGTTGCATCGCAGGAATGGCCGATCAGGCGCGGGCGGCCTGCCACCTCCCACAGGGCAGTGTTTTCGGGCAGTGTGGGGTGCGTCGGCATGCGGATCCAGGCGGCCCTGCCCTCATCGACAAGCCGCGCACCGGGTGAGCCTGCTGGCAGATGGCCGCTCAGAAGAATGGGAAAGCCGGCACTTTCCGCTGCTTCGAGCGCGGGGCGCGAAGGACCCGCCACGCCCATTCCGTCATGAACAAGAAGCGGGCAGGCTGGAAGGGGTTCACCGACATTCCAGTCGCGCGCGGCGTCCAATCGCTCCGACAGAACCTTGACCCGATCCTTATGAACGGCGTCCGGTGCATGAATTTGCGCCGACAGGGCCGCACGCATGCCCGCCTCGATGGCGAAGGGCACGCCGATGGCCGCCATCAACTCGAGTGAGCGACCGGAAAGCGGCGTGGGAAGGAGACAGCCATCGGCATATCCGGCGACCCATTCCCCGATCTGCCGCGCACGCTCTGCCCCCGGGATAGGATCAGCGCCATAGGAGGCGTCAAGAATGAGCAGGTCACAGGCGGGCAAGGGTTGCATTGGGAACACCGCGCTCTCGGGCACGATGTCGGCGGTATAAACGACGCGATGCCCCGCCCCCTCCACACAGAACCAGACGCCTCCAACCACATGGCCGGATGCGCCGGTTTCCACGTTCAGTGCACCGACGGTTAGTGTCTCGCCTGGCCGGAACAGGCGAATCTGCTCTGACTGCGGCATGTATTCCGCCAGATCTGCAGGGTCCGCGTATTGCGCGAGTGTCGCCGGCATCTCGGCACGCGTTTCCTCGGTCATGTAGATCGGGCCGGCATATCCCTGGCGGCGCAGATGGCACAGCGCCCCGATGTGATCTTCATGGGCATGGGAAATGAAAAGCGCGTCGATCTCAGCCACCGGGCGAGCGAGAACAGGGTAATACTCATCCCCCGTCGCCCCAACCTTTATGCCGGCATCGAGCATGACGCGCGTGCTGCCGTCGCTGACGACGACGCTGGTGCGCCCCTTCTCACCGAACCCGCCCTGAAGATCGACCTGCAACATCAGGCGGCCCCATCGGCCGGGATCAGCCAGCCCGATGTGATGGCAAGCTTGGCGCGCTCTCCCGCCGCGAAAGACACCGGATCGGGCTGATCGAAATGCAGGCCGAGATGCGGGGCTGCCTCGGGCTCGAACTCGATGCGCGCCGAACCGCCGCGATAGACCGCCCGCGTGATGGTGCCTTCGAAGCCCGGCTGGCTGGTGCCAACCGACTGGATCTGTGAAGCGCGGCAGCAAATGCGCGCGTCCTTGCGCGGCTTCTCGCCCTTGCGGCAGCGCACGACCAGCTCCTGACCCAGCACGGTGACGCGGCATTGCCCGTCAACCTCTGCCGTTTCAACATTGGCCGGCAGGACCATGCCCTGCGAGATAAAGGAAGCGACCATCTCATTTGCCGGCTCATGATAAAGCTCGCGCGGCGTGGCAAGCTGCATCAGACGGCCATGATCCATGACCGCGATGCGGTCTGCCAGCGCCATGGCCTCGGCCTGGTCGTGGGTGATGTATAGAATGGTCGTGCCCGTGCGCTTGTGGAAGTCGGCAAACTCGTCTTCCATCGAGGCGCGCAGATGCACATCGAGATTGGCCAGCGGCTCGTCGAACAGCACCAGCCGCGGCTCCGCCACGAGGCAGCGCGCCAGCGCCACGCGCTGCCGCTGACCGCCCGACAGATTGGCCGGACGGCGGTCGCCATACTGCTCCATATTGACGAGAGCCAGCGCGTTTTTGACCCGCTCCTCGCGCTCGGCCTTCGGAACCCGCGCCACCTTGAGCGCATAACCGATATTTTCCGACACCGTCATGTGCGGCCAGAGCGCATAATTCTGGAAAACGATGCCGACGCGGCGTTTTTCCGGCGGGATGTTCGCCTCTGGCGACGAGACCTGCCGGTCGCCGATGTGGATACTGCCGCCGCTGACCGTTTCAAAGCCGGCAATCATGCGCAGAAGCGTGGTCTTGCCGCAGCCCGAAGGCCCGAGAACGGCGAGGAACTCGCCATCCGCAACATCAATGGAGACATTGTCGAGGGCCTTGGCCTCGCCGAAGGTTTTGGTGACGTTCTTAATGCTCAGTCCCGCCATGGGAGAACTCCGTCCGGTAGTTTGTTTGCAAAGAGGCTGGCGAGCAGCATCAGAAGGAAGGTGGTTGCGACCATGATGGCGGAAACCGCCGCCGCATATTTGGAATCGCCACCCTGTTCGAAGGAGAAGATGACAACGCCGATGGTCTCCGAACCTGAGGACCACAGAAGTGCCGACACCGTCAGCTCACACAGCGCTGTCATGAAGATCAGCAGGCCGCCCGCAATGGCCGCCGGAGCGATGAGCGGGAAGATGATGGTGCGCATCCGCGTGAACAGGCCCGCACCGGCCACCTGTGCCGCCTCTTCGAGCGCCCGGTCGAGCTGGAAATAGCCCGTGATCGTCGGCCGCACGGCCAGGATCAGGAAGCGCGCGAGATAGGCATAGAGGATGATCCAGACCGTATTGTAGATCTGAATGCCGGTGATCGGCATGGGCTTCAGGAACAGAAGTAGCGAGGCGATCGCCAGCACCACGCCCGGCAGCGCATAGGGCAGCTCGATCGCGAGGTTGAGTGCCTTGATCCAGCGCTTGTTGCCCCAGGCGATCACATAGCCGAGCGGAATGGCAACGAAGACGGCGAAAATCGATGCTCCTGCCGATAGATAGAGACTGTTGAGAAAGGCGCGGCTTGCCGCTGCATGCTGGAAGATCACGAAATAGTAGTTCTCCAGCGTGGCCGTTTCAGCCGTCAGTGTCACGCCGTAGCCCCGCACCAGCGATGTGAGGATGAGTCCCACCAGCGGCAGCACGAGAATGAGCGCGATTAAAGCCCACATGCCGAACTCCACCGGCACACGCCAGACGCCGAGCTGGTAGGGCGCGGCAGGCAGCGAGGTGGAGGTGATGCGGAAATCGCGACGGCTTGCGATGCGGTCCTGCATGACAATGCCGACCATGGCGATCACGCCGATGAGCACCGAAAGGAACGCCACCTCGGAGAGCACATCCGGTCCGCCACCGGCCAGACGCTGATAGATGAGCGTCGGCAGGACAAGATAGTTTGCCGGAATACCCAGGAAGGCGGGAATGCCGAAATTGCCGACACAGGAAACGAAGGTGAGTGCGGCCGCGCCCACGATGGAGGGCGTCATCAGCGGCAGGATAATGGTGCCAAGCACCCGAACCCAGCCGGCCCCGCTAGACTGCGCGGCCTCGACCAGCTCACGCGGCAGCTTGCGCATGCCGGCGCGCACGATCAGAAAGACGAGCGGCGCATACTGGATACCGAGCAGAAAGATGATGCCTTCAGGCGAATAGAGCGGATTGCGCGTGCCCAGCGGAGGCGCCATGCCCAGCATGTTGAGCAATGGACTGGATGGGCCGAAGAGCTGCAGCCAGGCGAGTGCGGTCACCTGCGGCGCAATCATGAGCGGCGTGACGAAGCACAGGACGAAAGCCTGACGCTGGCGCACATCCGACAGCGAAACCAGAATGGCAACGGCCACACCGAGCACCAGGGCAAAGAGTGTTCCGCCAAGGCCGACCACCAGCGTGTTCCAGGTGGCGCGCCAGGTCGTATCGTCGATCAGACCGTTGCGAATGATATCGAGCGAGAACTGACCGCCGGGCAGGATGATTTCCTGCAAAAGCCGCGCCATGGGCAACAGCGAAAAGATGACGATAAGCGCGACGATCCCCGCTGTCAGGGCCATATCCTGGCCCTGACGTTCCTTACGTATTGCGGTCATTAAGGTGTTTCCTTAGCCACCGAACATGGAGGAGAATTTCTCCTTGTTGCCGGCGATCTCATCGACCACCTTCTTCACATCAACGGTCATGACGTTGATCTTGGTGCCCTCGGGCAGCCAGTCCGGCGAACCGACAGAAGGCTTTGCCGGCAGGTAGCCCTGCTTCAGCGCCAGCTTCTGGCCATCGTCGGAGAGAATGAAGTCGACGAACTTCTTGGCCACATCCGGGTTCTTCGCGGTTGACATGATGGCAACCGGCTCGGTGACAGCGGTCACGCCTTCCTCGGGGAACACGAACTCGATGGGCGAGCCGTCCTTCTTGGCGTTCATGGCCATGAAGTCGACGAGCATGCCATAGGCTTTCTCACCGCTTGCGACGGATTTCAGAACAGCACCATTGCCGCGCACGGCGACATGGCCGTTTTCCTTCAGCTTCTCGAAATAGTCCCAGCCAAGATCGTCGCGGTTGACGAAAGCTGACAGAAGATAGGCTGCGGCACCCGAATAAAGCGGGCTCGGCATGATGGTGAGATCCTTGTAGGCCTCGCCGGTCAGATCAGACCAATGCTCGGGCTTTTCAGCCGCTGCCGTGTTGTAGGCAATGCCGGTAGTGATGAGCTTCGAGCCGAAATAGGTTTTTTCGGCGTCATACGCGGCTTCCTCGAAACCGTCCACATTGGCCTCGGGATAGGCCATCAGGTGGCCGTCCTTCTTGAGCGTTTCCATGCTCACTGCATCGGCGATCAGAAGCACGTCTGGCTGCGGGCTGCCAGCGGCGAACTCCGCAGCGAGCTTGGTCATCAGGTCGCTGGTGCCGGACCGGAAGATCTCGACCTCGACGCCTGGATTGGCGGCCTTGAAAGCATCGACGGTCTCTGCAGCATCGGCATCAGGCTGCGAGGTGTAGAGAACAAGGTTGTCGGCGAAAGCGGCTGTGGATGTGAGCAGTGCGGCTGCGAGCGCAACCGAACGGATCGTGGACTGGCGTCCCATGGGATAACTCCTCTGTTTGCATCTCCGGGCATTTGCACCGGAGCTCCTCCCCTGCATGCGCAATATGACAGGCTTGTAACAAAAGCGCCCCCATATTGAATATGAACATATGTTTTTCGTCAATAACAAAAGAACGCAATAAAATTTCGCATTTTTGCCGCTCAAATGGACCACGAGCGAAACTGCCTTGTGCTAAAACCATTGCGCGATGAGAGAGGGAATCACCGCCGTGCCGCGAAAAAGCAAAAAGAAGCCGGCAGACGAGCCGACGCTGTCCTCCGCCGATCTCAATGTGAAGATGGCGTGGCTCTATCATGTGGAAGGTCTGACGCAGGAAAAGATTGCCAGCCTGCTCAATGTCAGCCGCATGAAGGTCATGCGAGCGCTGGCCGCAAGCACAGAAAGCCACATGGTGGTGACCACGATCAATGCCGAGACCGCCGATCAAGTGGCGCTCGAGCGAAAGCTTGAAAGGCGCTGGGGCCTGAAAAGCGCGATTGTAGTGCCCGCCCCCGAGGAAGAAGACAATCTGGAACGCTCCATCGGGCACGCCGTGGCGCGCTACCTCGAAGAGCAGATGAAGCCTGGCATGACGCTGGCCATCGGCGGCGGCGCCACGCTGCATTCGAGCCTGAGCTTCATGGCTCAGCGCGACTTGACCGGCTCCACAGTCATCGGTCTCGTGGGAAGCCTGCCGCATTCTCAGTGGATCAACCCATCCATCGTCGCAACCAAGGTGGCCGAACGCTTCAAGGTGGACAGCTACCAGATCAGCGCACCGGTTGTGGTGGACGACCCCGATCTGCGTGAACGTCTCTGGGAGCAACCATCGCTGCGCGACGTGCGCGAGCGGGCCGCCAAGGCAGACATGGCACTTCTGACCGTCGGAGCGATTTCACCCGAGGCGACGATCTTCCGCCATGGCATTGTGCCCAAAGCACTGATCGGACCGCTGCGCGACAAAGGCGCGGTGGCGAACATCCTGTGCTATTTCGTCGATGCGGCGGGGCAAATGGTCGACCACGAGGTCAACCAGCGCATCATGGCCATAGACCTTGATGTGGTGGCGCGCATTCCGCATGTCATTCTCGCCGCCGGCGGAGAACAGAAGGTCTCCGCCATTCTTGCCGCCTTGCGCACGGTGTCGGCTGCCGCGCTCATCACCGATGCAGCGACAGCGCAAATGCTGCTCGACCGTGCGGAAGGGGACGGGCTCTAAACGCCCCGCAGACGATCAGATCAGCCCGCGCTCGCGCATGAAATCGTCGAGGCCAACATGCGTAATGGTCTCGAATTCACGCACGGCTTCCACCATGGCGCGCCGCTGGGCAGCCAGAAGCAGAAGCACCTGACGCATCTCGCCGGAAATGCCGAAACGCTCCCAGCGATCGGCAAGGTGCGCCGGAAGACCGGCCGCCTCGCAGAAGGCCGAGATGGTCTTGTAGCCGAGGTCTTCCACAAGAGCTCTGGTTTCCTCCGGCGTCGAACGGGGCTCCAACGCATGATCATGCAATCGTTGCGCGAGAAGACGAATGTCGTTCGGCTGCGGCGCATTGGCCAGCACCTTGTTGATCAGAGATGAAACTCTCGGGGGCTTTTCACTATGCATCGCACTCTCCATTCATGCCGATCATAGAACGAGAGCGGACGGCGCTCAATCGGAAAGCGCCGCCCGGCCCTACCACTTTCACGCAGCATTCTAGGCAAGAAGGCGTGCAAGCGGCTTGACGCGCTGGATCACCAGAATATCGAGCGCGAGAAGCGCCAGCAGCGTGATGCCGACCAATGGGAAGAGCAGCGAGACCAGAAGCATCACCACCACAGCGCCCTTCCAAAGGGGAAGGTTCGCCGGCAGGGGCGGTGCCGACAGCCGCATTGCTCGCGCCGGCCGCCGCATCCACCACATGACGACCCCGCTGACCGACAGAAAGACGACGGACAGGCAGAACACCGTGTTGAGAACGAGGTTCCACAGCCCCATGTCGCCCTCATGGAAAGCAATGCCGACAGCCATCGCCTTGCCCGCGGGAGAATAGTCGGCAAAGCCCACATCTGCGAGAACATTGCCGGTGTACTGGTCGATATGCACCGTCCTGTCGGAGGTGGGGTTGGTGGAATCGTTGCTCATGGAATCCTGCGCCAGCGTCCACACGCCGGTATCGCCGCGCGGCGTGGCAACGCGGAACCGCCCCTCATAGCCAAGGCTGCGCCCGAACGCGACCATCTGATTGAGGTTGAAGGGAGCGGAGCCCGGCACGCCGGCACGACCGGCGTCGGAACCGGAGGCCGGGAGCGGCGTCTGCTCCAGTGCCCATGGCACATCCTTGGTCGCGCCTTGGTTCATGGACGCATGGCTTTTGTCGGACAGGGGCACGTTGTCCCATTTTTCTGCCGGGAAGGTGCTCCATGCCTGTACGAACTTCTCCCCCCAGATCCCGGCCCAGGACAGGCCGCTGAGAAGGAACACCACGAGAAGCAGCGCTGCATAGAGCCCGGTGGTCTTGTGCAGCGACTTCCAGAACGCGCGGCCACGCGCGCCGAAATCAGGTTGAAGCGCCTTGCCAGGCCTTTGCCCGTCACGTGGCCACCACAGATACAGCCCAGTGGCTATCAGGACGATTCCAAAGCCGGCGGCTATCTCGATCAATCGGTCGCCCAGATCGCCGATCAGCAACGTCCCGTGAATGTCGGAAGCAAAGTCGTACCAGCCGGCCTGTCGGTTCCATATCTCGAGCACCTCCGCCGTGTAGGGATCGACGGCAACCATCATCGCCTCACCTCCGCTTTCCACGCGGAAAACGGCGGCGCGGTCGGGGGCGGCGGGCGCGATATACTCGACCAGATGACCTTCGTGCAGCGCTGTCTGTGCCGCCGATGCCTGCGCAAGAATGCTGGTCTGCTCACCACGCGGCGTCACGGCAATCTTCTCGCCGTCACGCCCATCAATGGCACTCACCCAGAGCATGATCAGCCCGGTGACGGCCAGCATCGCCAGGAAAGGCGCAACATAGAGACCGGCATAGAAATGCCAGCGCCATGCCGCCAGATAGAATTTACGGGCCAGCGTCTTGCCGGTCGCATCCTGCGTCGGCAAAGCGGAGCGCTCCTGTGTATCGATATTGCTCATGATCCCCCCTCAGCTTTCCCTTGCCAGGCGCTTCAGTTTTTCAAGCATGGAATCGTGCGCTTCCCCGTAGGAAAGCGTGCCAACGAAACCACCGTCCTCATCCATGAGATAGACCGATGCAGTATGATCGATCGTGTATTCGCCGCCTTCCGTCGGGACTTTCTTGTAATAGACGCGGTAAGCCCGGGTTACGGCTTCGATCTGCTCCTTTGTTCCGGAAAGCCCCCGGATCCGATCATCAAAGCTCGAGGTGTATCGGGCGAGCTCTTCCGGGCCGTCGCGCTCCCAGTCTACGGAAACGAAGGCGTAGTTCAGCCTGTCCGCATCGGGGCCGAGCGCCTCGATCAGGCCTGACAGCTCAAAAAGCGTCGTCGGACAGACATCCGGGCAGAAGGTGAAGCCAAAGAAGACCGCCGTCGGCTTGCCGAGGAAGTCGGTCTCGGTGACGGTTTCCCCATCCTCACCGGTGAGCGTGAACGCTCCGCCGATATCGGCAGTGCCGCTCCCCCCGCCAGGCCTGCCGCCGGGGGTGATGTTCATTGTCGCCACCGCAATGATGGCGAGGACCAGCGCGAGAACCGCGCCGGCCAAAATCGAGAGCGAACGGCGAGACATCAGTTCGTGCTCTCGCCATGCATGTGGCCGTGTCCTTCGGGAGCGGGCGCACCAGGCTTCGCAACGGACATCTCCACGTCGATTTTGCCAGCCTTCTCGAAGGTCAGTGTCACGGGAACCGGAGCGCCCTCGGCAATCGGTTCCTTGAGCTCCATGAACATCACGTGCAGACCGCCCGGCGCAAGCCTGACCGTCTCGCCCGCCGGCACCGGAATGCCATCGGGCAGATGACGCATCTTCATGACACCATCGGTCATGTCCATTGTGTGCAGTTCCACGCGGCCCGCAAAAGCGGCCTCGGCGCTGACCAGACGGTCGTCCTCTTCACCGCCATTGACGATTGTAACGAAGCCGCCCGCGGCTTTGGCACCGGGCGGTGTCGCGCGGGTCCAGGGTTGAGCGATCTCCAGTTTGCCGAGCGTGTAATCGCCGGCGGATGCGGGGGCTGCAATGAACAGCATTCCTGCCGCAAGGATACGGGTCATAAAGCGCATGTCTTGTCTCCATAAGCGCAAATAGCGGCCACGGTCGCTCGTGGTCGTTTTTGAAAATTCAGTGCGTCAGATGGAGAAAGCCGGTGGCGCGCGTGCTTCGGCAAGAAGACCCTGCGCGACAGGGTGCAGAACAGGCGCACCGGGCAGGCGTGCAACAGAGAAGACGTCATCGCAGGTGCAGTCGAGCCCGACATGCTCACCTGGCAGAGCCGGCGACACCGCACAACCTGTCTGACAGAGCGCTGTGCAGCAATCATGCAGACTGCGTGCCGGTGTTGACCCATCGCTCTGGGCAAGGCCAATGCCGCTCGGTGTGCAGATGATGAAACCGGGAATGCCACCGCTGCCTGCCATCGCCCCTTGGGCGAAGGTGGCGGCAAAACCCTGCATGATGAGGAAATAGGCCAGAAGACCGGCGATCAGGCCAGTCGCGAGGCGATCCTTCAGCATGTCACGCATCGGTTTCATGGAAGCTTCGTGTCACATTTCGGCAGACGTGTCACTGCGACGAATGCTGCACTCTGGATTGCAGTGGGCGAAAACATTCGCCCACTGCGCAAGCTGCTTCTCTTAGCGCCGCTTGAGAAGCGGCATGTTCATGGCGTTGGCGTATTTCACACTTTCGGCCAGGAAGGTGTCATAGCTCTCGCGCACGCGGGCAACGTCCTCGCTCTGGGCAGTCAGCTCGTCACGAACTTCTTCCCACGCGCTCTTGAGGCCTTCGGCCACATCGTCCGGCAGATCGCGGAAGACAACGCCTTCGGCTTCAAGCGCCGCCATGGCGCGGGCATTGTGGTAATCGAACTGGGCCAGCGCTTCCTGGCTTGCAGCAAGAGCCGCCGCCTCACAGATCGCCTGAAGGTCGGGCGAAAGCTCGGCCCATGCGTCCTTGTTGAAGACAATGGCGAGCGCCGCGCTCGGCTCGTTATAGGCCGGCAGGTAGCAGTTCTTGGTGATCTTCTGCAGACCGAACGCCTGATCGAGGAATGGGCCAACCCATTCGGCCGCATCAAGCGCACCTGACTGCAGCGCCTGGAAGATTTCCGGCGGGGGCATGAGAACGGCGTTGACGCCGAGCTTGCGGTACATCTCGCCACCGAGGCCGGCAATGCGCATGTTGAGGCCCTTGAGATCTTCCAGCGACTTGATCTCTGACTTGAACCAGCCTGCGCTCTGCGTGTTGGAATTGCCGGAATAGAGCGGCTTGAGATTGCGCTGGGCGTAGATGTCGTCCCACAGCTCCTGACCGCCGCCATAGCGCAGCCACGCGTAATGCTCGGCTGCCGTCATGCCGAAAGGCACGGCGGTGAACCAGTGAAGCGACGGATTCTTGCCCGCGGCATAATAGGGCGGGTTGTGGCCGACCGGGGCCTTGCCCTGCTGCACGGCATCTTCAACACCGAACGGCGGCACCAGTTCGCCACCGCCAAAGACCTTGAAGCTCAACCGGCCATCGGACATGGCGGCGACCTTCTCGGCGAAGTTGGTGACGTTGGTGCCGACGCCCGGCGCATTCTTGGGGAAGCTGGTGGGCAGGTTCCATTCGATCTTGCCCTGCGAGATGGCCGGTGTGGCGAGTGCCACAGCCGTGGCACCGGCACCAGCCGTAAGAAATGTTCTGCGTTTCATGTCGGGTTTCCTCCTGAACGACGACTATCTGAAGAGCATGTCCGGCAGCCATGTAACCACAGCCGGGAACGTGATGAGAAGCGCCAGAGCCACGAGTTGTATGGCCACGAACGGGATCACTGATCGGTAGATCTCCATGGTCGTGATGCTGCGGGGCGCAACCGAGCGATAATAGAACAGCGCGAAGCCGAAAGGCGGGGTCAGAAACGAGGTCTGCAGGTTCATCGCCAACAGAACTGCGAACCAGACGGGAGAGAAGTCAGTTGCCAGGATCGGCGCGCCGAGCAGCGGCACGACAATGTAGATGATCTCCACCGCTTCAAGAATGAAGCCGAGGAAGAAGACAACCACCATGACGAGGGCAAGCGCGCCCCATTTGCCGCCCGGAACCTGCTCCAGAAAGCCGGCCACCAGCTCGTCGCCACCGAAACCGCGAAACACCAGTGACAGCATGGAGGCCGCGATGACGATGCCGAACACCATGCCAGAAATGCGCAGCGTATCGATGACGGCGGGAACGAGAATATCGGCCCGCAGCAGCCGCCAGCCGGAAAAGGCGACGCCTGCGGCGATCAGCGCAGCAGAAAGGAGCGCAATGAAACCGGCAGGCGTGCCAAGCGCGGACGGAGGCACAAGCCCAGATGCGCGCAGAAGAACCAGAACACCGCCCGCAACAACGGCGGAGAGGATGACACCCTGCCCCGCGCGGCCCACACCGCCGCGCGTGTAACCAGCAAGCAGGAGCGTGCCAACGGCACCAAGGCCGGCCGCTTCCGTTGTGGTCGCAACACCACCAAGAATCGACCCCAGCACTGCCAGAATGAGCAGGAGCGGCGGCAGGAAAACGCCAAGTATACGGCTCAGCGGAACCCGTTTTCGGGTGGCGTTGTGAGGCTCCCCGCGTGTACCGCGCAGTGTGAAGAGGATGTAAACGCCATAGAGGCCAACAAGCATCAGCCCCGGCAGGATGGCCCCGGCAAAAAGATCGCCCACCGACACGGCGTCGGGCGCGAAATTCCCGGCTTTCTGCTGCGCCTCCAGATAGGTGTTGCCGATCTGGTCTCCCAGAAGCACGAGCAGGATGGAAGGCGGGATGATCTGGCCCAGCGTACCACTGGCACAGATGATGCCGCTCGACACGCGCGGCGAAACGCCCGCCTGCAGCATGGCCGGAAGGCTGACAAGCCCGAGCATCACGACCGTGGCGCCGACAATGCCGGTGGAGGCCGCAATGAGCGCGCTGAAGAGCAGAACGGAAAGGGCAAGGCCGCGCGGCGAGGCACCGAGCATTTCGCGCAGCACTTCCAGCATGCGCTCGGCAAGCTGTGATCGCTCGAGCACCACGCCCATGAGGATGAAAAGCGGCACCGCCATCAGAAGCGTGTTGCTCATCACGCCCCAGACGCGGCTTGGAAAGAAATCCAGAAAGGAAAGATCAAACGCGCCGAAAAGGCTGGCAATCACCGCAACGACAAAGGGCACTCCGGCAATGGCGAGCATGGCCGGTATGCCGCTGAGGATGCCGGCGAAAAGCCCGACCAGCATCAGGCACAGAAACAGGTCGGACGGGTTCATAGGATCGGCTCGTCTTCGGCGGGTCGGTCAGCGCCGGGTTGCAACACCATGGCGATGCCCTGCAGGATCATCATTGCAGCCCCAAGCGGCAGAGCGGTCTTGACGAGGAACAGTCCCGGCAGGCCGCCCGTTTCCACCGAAGCCTCGCGGATGGACCAGGAATAGGCAAGGTCAGCCCAGTCAGCCCAGATGATCAGCCCGAAAACCGGCACAAGAAACAGAAACACCGCAACCGTGTCCGCAATTCGCGTGTAAACGGGCGGAAGGTTCTCTGAAAGAACCTCAACGCGCACATGCCCGCCTCTTCGCAGGCATACCGGTACGGAGAAAATAAGGAGCACGGCAAATGTGTAGGAGGCGAAATCCTGCAACTCGATGAAGCCGATGCCAAAACCATAGCGCATCACCACGATGGCAAGCACGCTGGCCGTCAAGGCCAGGCAGGCAAGAACACAGAGCGCCGATGCCAGACGATCCAGCGCGTCACAAAACCTCAGATACAGATGCAAACCCGGCTCCCATGCGAATTCGGCGCGAAGCTATCGCATGCGTAGAGGAAAGGAAACGGGTATTTGCCCGTGACCGGCGCGCAACGAAATCGCTCGCCGGAGAAACCCGGCGAGCGTGAAACATGCCAATGCCTTGACGCCTGTTAACCGGCCTTCATCGTCGCGGCGAGACGCGCCGAAACCTTGTTGAGGGCAGAAAGCCTGTCGGCCTCGGACCCGTCTTTGAAAGCCGCATCCAGCGTGTTGACGATCTCGGTGAAGAGCTCGAGCTCCTCATCGGCAGCCGTCATGGTGAGCGGCTGGTCGTCATAGGCTTCCACGAAACGCTGCGCCGCATAGGCGATGAGCAGAAGGGCAGCGGCGTTTTCCGGCTCGCTGGTGATGCGGGCATGGGCCTTGACCGCGCAGCCTTCATAGGCGCGAACGCTTCCGCCCTGCTCGTTCAGATCCTTCAAAAACGTCTCAAACATGATCCAGGTCCTTTGGGATTTACTGCGGCAGTTCTGAAATGCCGCCATGGTTCGCCGACCATTCGGTCGGCGCATTCAGGAATTTTTCGACCTCAGCGATCGTTTCCGGCGAAAAGCGATTTTCTTCCTTGCAGACAGCGAGCACATCCCACCAGGTGGCCAGATGATGCAACCGCATGCCGGCAGCTTCAAGCCGCTTCGGCGTGTCGGGGAAGATGTCGTAATAGAACACGGCAAAGGTGTCGGTGACCTGCGCGCCGGTGCGGGCTACGGCCTCGGCAAACTTGATCTTGCTGCCGCCATCGGTGGTCAGATCCTCGACCAAAAGCACGCGCGCGCCTTCACTCAATGCGCCCTCGATCTGCGCATCGCGGCCAAAGCCTTTTGGCTTCTTGCGCACATATTGCATGGGCAGGCCCATGCGTTCGGCAAGCCAGGCGGCAAAGGGAATGCCGGCCGTCTCGCCGCCCGCCACGGCGTCAAACTGCTCGAAGCCGACATTGCGGAAGATGACCGAGGCCGCGAAATCCATGATCGCGGCGCGAACGCGCGGATAGGAGATCAGCTTACGGCAGTCGATATAGACCGGACTTGCAAGACCAGACGTGAAGGTGAACGGCTGCTCGGCGCGAAAGTGCACCGCCTCGATCTCCAGAAGCATGCGGGCGACCATCTGCGAAATGGCAGTGCGGTCGGGAAAGGTGTTGGAGAACATGTCGTGGTCCTGTTCGTTGTTCGGGCCTTTTCGCTAACAGCAATCTCCCGCCTGAGCCAGCCCGGCAATGAGGAGATTCGTTTCCTGTAGAAAACGCACCATCACTCCGCCCTCGCAAGGAAAGCAGAGAGGATATCCACGCCGGCAAGAAAATCGTCGATCTCCATCGCTTCCTGCGGGTTGTGCGAGCCATTGCGGTTGCGCACGAACACCATGGCAGCAGGAACGCCGGCGCCAGCGAACACGGCAGCGTCGTGTCCGCCGCCACTTGGCATGACGAAGGGCTCCTGCCCTACCTGACGCATCGCCTCTTCGAGGCCTGCGACGAGCCGCCTGTCGCAAAGCGCCGGCTCGACACGAAGCTCTTCGCCAAGCTCGAACCGCACCCGGCGGTCGCGTTCGATCTCCTTGATCTCGCTCTGCAAGAGCGCGCGCATGTCATCCAGCGTTTCCGGCTTCTGGCTGCGGATGTCGAGGCTGAACGACACACGGTCGGGAATGCGCGACATGGCGTGTTTTTCCGGATCGGTCGCCACGATGCCGCTGGTGAGCACAAGATCGTCGCCCTTGTTCAGGATCGTCGTCCAGCTCTCGTCGAGCCGCACCAGAAGATCCGCCATCGCCAGAACGGGATCACGCCGATAGGCTTTCGGCACAGCGCCTGAATGGCCCGCCTCACCATGGCAGGTGATCGAGCGATAGCGGATATTGCCGCGAATTCCCGAGACGGCGGCTGCCGGAATGTTCTTGCCGATCAGCAGCGGCCCCTGCTCGATGTGAAGTTCGAGATAGGCCTCCATGCGGCTGACATCCATGAGCGGCTTTTGCGCCCGGATATCTTCGACCGGCAGGCCGATATCGGCCATGTGCTCTTCCAGCGTGCGGCCATCGCCCTTGTGCGTCTCTTCAAGCTCGCGCTTTGAAAGCGTGCCGGTCAGCACTTTCGAGCCGATGTAACACGGCCCGAACCAGGCGCTTTCCTCGCCGCGCATGGCGAGCACATGCACCGGTTTCGCAAAACGACGTCCCTCGCGCCGGGCGCGGATCAGGCAGATGAGCCCTGCGACAACACCGGCCAGCCCGTCGAAATTGCCGCCGAAAGGCACGCTGTCCACATGGGAGCCGACGACGACGACACGCTCCGCATCGCGATCCTCTGGCAGCGAGAAAAGCGCGTTGCAGCCTGCATCGTACCAGACCGCCAGCCCCTCGGCCTTAGCAACATCCTCGAGATATTTCAGCGTCTGCGTCTCGATCTCGGAAAAGGCCGGGCGGCTGACGCCTTCCACATCGGGAGACAGGCGCGCCACATCATCAAAAAGACGCGCGGCGAGCGCGTGATCCTGAGCCCGGACATCGGCAAAAGGAGCGGGCTGGGCGTTCATGGCGCTGCTTCCATGAAGACGACAGACTCATCTTGTTCGCCATCGATCACGGTGCCGATCAGGTCTTTTACCGAGGAAAGCCCCTGATTGGAAAGCCAGTCTTCCAGACCATCGATCAGTGACAGCATGATCGTCGGGTGAATGAAAGTGGCCGTGCCCACCTGAACGGCACTTGCCCCGGCGATCAGATATTCGATCACGTCTTCCACCGTGGAAATGCCGCCGCAGCCGATGACGGGAATGTTGGTCGCCCGCGCACACTGATAGGCCATGCGCAGCGCGATGGGTTTGAGGCTCGGGCCCGACAGTCCCCCCATCAGATTGCCAAGCTTGGGCCGGCGCGTGTTGATGTCGATGGCCATGGACAGAATGGTGTTGGCCACCACCAGCGCATCGGCGCCAGCCTCTTCCGCAGCGCGCGCCACTTCAGAGGTCTCGCCCGTATTGGGTGTGAGCTTTGCCCAGAGCGGCAGGTCGGTCGCCGCGCGCAGTTTGCGCATCACGTCGTGGGTGGAGGACGGGCGGATGGCGAACGCCTTGCCGTCTTCCTCGATGTTCGGGCACGAGATGTTGACCTCGATGGCCGCAACGCCGGGCACACTCACCTCGGAACACAGCGTTGCGAATTCATCCGCCGTGTTGCCCGAGATGGAGACGATCAGCGGCGTCTCGTAATGGGCGTAAAACGGCACGACCTTCTCGATGAAGGCACCCACGCCCTTGCTCGGAATCCCGATGGAGTTGAGCATCGAGCCGTTCACCTCGCAGACGCGCGGTGTCGGGTTGCCGTCGCGCCAGCCACGGGTGATGGTCTTGGTCACATGCGCGCCAAGCCGGTCGAGATCGAACACCTCCGCGAGATCCTCGGAAAAGGTGCCGGATGCAGGCATGATCGGATTCTTGAGTTTGAGCCCGGAGATATCGACCGAAAGATCTACCATGCGATCGCCTCCATCATGTCGAAGACGGGGCCTTCGCGGCATACCCTGAGATGCACCTGTCGGTCGCCGCGATTGAACGGGCGAACACAGCAATGGCACATGCCGATGCCGCAGGCCATCTGCTGCTCCAGCGCGATCTGGCCGGGTATGCCGTGGCGTTCGCCGATGGTCTGCAACAGCCTGAGCATGCGGTTGGAGCCGCAGGTGTAGAACGCGTTGGCGCGTCCGTCCGCGATCAGCCCCTCGATGACCCGTTCCAGATTGTCGAGATCGGACGTGCCTTCCGCGTCGGTCAGCGTGATGACATCCGCTCCGAGCGACGCAAAATAATCCGTCGACATCAGATAGTCGGGGTGGCGCGCGCTGCAGATTGCGGTGAGCCTGCGTCCAAGCCGGTTGGCCTCCAGCGCCAGCGGGGCAAGCGTGGCAAGGCCCACACCACGCGCCACCAGCACAAGATCCTGCCAGTCGTCGGCAATGGTGAAAGGCTCGCCGAGGGGACCGAGAACATTCAGCCTGTCGCCCAGCGCCAGTGACGCCAGCGCACGGGTGCCGGCACCCGTCACCTTATAGAGGAAATGCAGTTCTCCCTTCTCGGGATAGAAGCCGTAAATGCTCATGGGCCGGCGCAGATAGGGCGTTTCGCCACCCGCCTGCGGGCACAGAAGATGAAAGAACTGCCCTGCGCGGCAGCGCTTCAATATGTCGTGTGGCGCCGCAAGAACCAGAAGACGATATTCGCCATTGACCGGTTCATTGCTCTTGACCGAGAGCGGTAGCTCGAAAGCCTTGATTGACGGCACGTCGTCCATCGTTTCAATCCTTTCTGGCATTCCCGTCAGCCGAACACGAGGTTGGGCAGGAAGGTGGAAATGTCGGGCACATAGGTGATGATCGCCAGAACGATGAGGTTCGCGATGATGAAGGGCCACAGGCCCGAAATGATCGTGAGAACCGGCTTGGAGAGCGTCGAGGATGCCACGAAAATGTCGAGCCCGAAGGGCGGCGTGATCATGCCGATGGAGATGTTCAGCGTGACGATCATGCCGAAATGGACAGGATCGATGCCGAGCGCCAGAGCCACCGGATAAAGCGGCGGCACGAGGATCAGGAGCGCCGAATTCGGATCGATGAACATGCCGGCGATCAGGAAGCTGATGTTCACGATCAACAGGAACATGACCGGCCCGGCATGGATTGCGTCGAGAAACGCGGTGATCGCCGAAGGCACCTGCGCCAGCGTGATGAAGTAGGAGAGCAGGCCGCCCATCGCCAGCAGGATGAAGATGATGGCGGTGGAGATGGCCGCACGCTCCGTGACGGCAAAAAGCTTGCGGAAGGTCAGCTCGCGGAAGATCACGCCTTCCACGAAAATGGCGTAGACGACGCTGGCCGCCGCGGCCTCGGTGGGTGTGAAATAGCCGCTGTAGATGCCGCCCAGAATGATGATCGGCATGCCGAGCGCCCAGCCGGCGTCGCGGATTGCGATAACACGCTCCTTCCAGCTTGTGCGTGGGCCGCGCTCGACGCCGGAGCGGCGCGCTTCGATTGCCGCCATGATGGCGAAGGCGAGACCAAGCACCAGACCCACGGCAAGACCACCGACAAACAGCTTGGCAACAGAAGTGCCCGTCATCCAGCCATAGATGATGAAGGTGATGGACGGTGGAATGAGCAACGCCGTCTCGGCGCTTGAAACGATCAGACCGAGCGAGAATCTGTCGCTGAACCCGGCCTTGCGCATCTCCGGATAGACCATGCGCGCCATGGCAGCGACGGTGGCCGGCGCAGAGCCAGAGACCGAACCGAACGCCATGGAGCCGCCGATTGTGGTGTAGCCCATGCCACCGCGCAGATGGCCGACCAGCACCTTGACGAGCCCGGTGAGGCGGCGGGCGATCTGCCCCTCGCCCATCAGCTCGGCCGCAAGGATGAAGAAGGGAATGGCCAGAAGCGTCGTGTGGTTGATGCCGCCGAGAACCTTCTGAATGACCACCGGATCAGGCAGGTTGCCGTAGAAGAATTCCTTGATCATGAGCGCCGGCACGCCCAGCACGAGAAACATCTCGAAACCAAGGACCAGCAGCAGGACCGCAACAATGATGACGAGTGCGAAAAGAATCATTCTTCCTCCGACGCCTGTCCGGCGAAACGATCGATGCGGCCAAAGAAGCTGAGTGCAAATCGCAGCGCCATGAGCGCAAAACCGATGGTGGGCGCGAGATAGATCCAGAAGACCGGGATGTTCAGCGTCGGGCTCTTCTGGCCCATGCCGTAAACGAAGGCGGTCATCTGGTAGCCGAGCCAGACGAGATAAATGCAGAACACGAAGCCGACCGCATCGATGAATTTTCTGAGCGGCAGCCCCGTCGCCCGCGCGATGCGGTCGCGCCAGGTGTGAACGCCGGCATGGCGCCCCTTTTCAAGCGCGAGGCCGACCGTGAGGAAAACGAGGAAGAGGCTCATCAGCCGCACGGCTTCCTCGACCCAGGCGAACTCGGAGGCAAAGGTGCCGCCAACCTGCCGGGCCAGCACATTTGCAGAATAGAGCGCGACCATGGTCAAAAAGATGGACACCGCTGCAATGCGCTCTGCAGTCCTGATGATGGCAAGTGCTTTCAACGTCTCAATCCCTGCAAATGAAGCCGCGCTCTTGAAAAAAGGAAGCCGCTGCCGGGCTCTCCGCGGAGCCCGGCATGTGAACGTCAAAGCTTCGGTTCAGGTTGGAGGCGGCGCTTACTGTGCGCCTGCCGCCTCATACTCTTTCTCATAGATGGCGATCAGCTTCTCGCCTTCTTCGCCCGCACGCTCGATATAGGCGGCGCGTGCGGCGGGATACATCTTGTCGCGAAATGCAGCTTTCTCGTCATCGCTCATCTCGCGGATGTCGATGCCGGATGCCTTGATCTCCTCAAGTGCTGCAGCGACAGCCTCGGCCTTGTGGGTGATCAATTCGGGAATGACTTCGTTGAAGGCGTCGACAATGGTCTTCTGATGCTCTTCGGGAAGGCTTGCCCACCAGGCCGGGTTGAAAAGGATCACGTCCTCCATCGCTCCGTGGTCGGACAGGACAAGGTGCTTCTGCACTTCGTAGAACTTCATGCGCTGGATCGTGTCGAGCGGGTTTTCCTCGCCATCGACAACGCCCGTCTGCAGCGCGGTATAGAGCTCGCCGAACGGCAACGCGATGGCCGAAGCGCCAAGCGAGTTGAACTGCTCGATCAGGATGTTGGAATCCATCACGCGGAATTTCTGGCCGGCGAAGTCCTCGAGGCTTGCGAGCGGCTTGGAAGAGGTGAAGTTCTTCTTGCCGTTGGGCCACAGGCCGATGCAGGTCACACCGCGCGAATTGAAGCTGTCGCAAAGCGCCTCGCCGAACGCGCCACCGCGGATCTTCTGAGCGGTCTCGTCATTGTCGGGAAGCAGGAAAGGAATGTCCATGATGGAAACGGCGGGGTTGAAGCCGCCAAGGAAGGCAGCAGGAGCCACCGTCGCCTCGAGCGTACCGAGCTGGACGCCTTCGGTCATTTCGCGCTGCTGGCCGAGCTGGCCCTGCGGGAAAAGCTGAAATTCAACCGCGCCATCGGTGCGTTCATTGACCAGCTTGGCCACTTTCTCAAGATGAACGTGACGCGATTGCTGCGCCGATTCCAGATGACCGATCTTGGCCACGAAATCCGCTGCCCAGACGCCTGTCGCGAATGCCGCGCCAGCCACGCCCATAACAGTCGTTGCAGCCAGTTTGCGAATGAGATGTTTCATTGTTCCGCCTCTCCTTTGCTTTTTAAACAAGCAGACTACGAGCCCCAAAAAAGCCTGTCAACGGAAATTCTCAAAAATGAGACGATTTGCATTTTTGTCCAATTTATGAGCTTCTGATGTGAATTTGAGCAGATGCGTTGACAAGCCGGCACAGCTCACCCGATAACGGAAGGCACGGGAACTTGCGAGAAAAAAGCGTGTCACAAAACAGCGCGTCTCAGGGCGACTTGATCAGATTCAGCGACATTGGCGCCCGCCTGCGTGCTTACCGGCTCGGCAGAGGGCTCGCACCTGACGAACTGGCCGAAAAGCTGGGCATCTCGCGCGCTGCGCTCTATCGCGCGGAAAAAGGCGAAATCCGCAAGATCGAGATGTTGACCAGCATCGCTGACGTTCTGGGCGTCTCGCTACCCAGTCTCATGGGTGTTGGCGTAGAGTATGTGTCTAGCGCCATCGCCTTTTTCGAGCGCATGCGGCAACTCGAAGACGATTGCCAGCAGGTGATCGGTCTGTTCAGCCCGGTCTCTTATCTTCTGACCTCGGATGCCTACGACGATGCCCTGCAAGAGGTGCTGCGTGAATCTGTTCCGGCGGAGGTCGATCCCGACGACAGCGCAGGAGAGGTGGTCGATGCGCTGATCGACATTCTGCGCGCGCGCAAGAAGGCCTTTCGTCTGCGCCGACCGCTAATCGTGAGCCTCATCGCCTCGGCCGATCTGGAGGGATTTCTGCTGCACGGGCTGATCGGCCGGCACGACCTGCCCCCGGATGTCGTTGACAAACGCCGCCTGCAGGCCCGCCGTGAAGCGGAATACATCCTATCCATGCTGCGCGAGCAGCCCATCGGTATTCAGATCGGCATCGTGCGCGAGCCTGTTCCTGCAACCAGTTTTCAGATCTTCCGCCAGCAGGACCGTTCGGTTCTGGCGATCAGCCCGTTCCGGCTCGGGGAGCAACCAAATATCCGTGTTGGTGTGGCACTTATCACCTCGGCGCCCGAAGCCATGACCCTGCATGAAGACATCGCCGAACGCCTGTGGGGCGATGCCCTGAAGGGTGACGAAGCGGCCAGCTATCTCGAGACCATGATCGAGAAATACGCCATCAAACCGGAAGCGTGACACTCGCTTCAGCCGCACCCGACACTGCATTGTAATACTGCCGCAACAAATCTGTCAGCCGCCCGACACAGGGCGATGTTACCCGCTGTCCAACGGCCATCAGGCCCGGATAATCACACAAGCGACAGCGGGGCAGTCATGCTGAAATTCATCGTCATGAGCGACATCCATCTTTCTCCGGAGGGGGTCGCCACAAACGGGCTGGACACGACCAGGCGCCTTCAGGCCGCCATCGACAGCGCCAACATCAACCACGGCGATGCGGATTTCTGCATTTTCGCTGGTGACCTCGCCGACCGCGGCGAGGTGCCCGCTTATGAGATACTCGACCGGATGATCGACCAGCTCAAGATGCCGGTCGTGCTCACGCTCGGAAATCACGATCACCGTGATCGTTTCAAGCAGGTGTTCGGCACCCTGCACGACGATGAAAACGGTCATATCCAGAAGGCCATAGACGCCAAGGGCTACCGCGTCATCGTCATCGATACCTCGGAGCCGGAAATTGTCAGCGGCGTGCTTTGCGAAACGCGCCTTTCATGGCTCGCCGCGCGCCTTGAAGAAGCGAAGGATCGGCCTGTCATCATCGTCATGCATCACCATGCAAACGATCTCCACATGCCCGTGGACCAGATCAAGCTGCAGCAATCGGAACGGTTTCTCGACGTTTTGAAGGCACATCCCGACATTCGTCAGGTGATTGCCGGACATGTGCACCGGCAGACGACAGGCTTGTGGCATGGCATCCCGCTGACCACGATCTCCGGCAACCATTATGACGTCAACGCCCATTTGCCGGGCATGCCGGGTGAGCCATTGCGCCTCGATGGTCCAGCTCAGTACGCCGTGGTTCTGGCGGACGAGCACAGCACGCTCGTGCATTTCCATGACTACATTCATCGCCACGCGGAAATGGCCGACGGCCTGTTCGGCAAGCGCCGCAGACATGTGGAAGACGGTGCTGAACGCGAAAAAGTGGCCGGCTAATAAGATAGCCGGGCACTGTCAAATAAGTTTCATTGTGCGGTCACCCGACTGTCAAGGCGCACCGATAGGCCAAGGCGCGACCGGTGCTGATGCCGGTGACCGCTTCTTTCCATCTGAGGGAACCAAGATGCAAAAGACACTCATCGCAAGCACGCTCGCGTTGTTAGCACTGACAACATCCGCCATGGCCGAGAAGGTGAAGTTTGAATACTGGTACGGTCTGACCGGACAGCTCGGTGACCAGGTTCAGGCCACCTGCGATCGTTTCAACGCCTCGCAGGACAAATACGAGATCAGCTGTGTCAGCCAGGGTGACTATGCCACGGCCCTGCAGAACACCATCGCCGCCTTCCGCGCCAAAAAGCACCCGACCATTGTGCAGGGTGTCGAGGTTTCCGCACCCGACCTGATGCTCTCCGGTCAGGTTTATCCGGCTTACAAGCTGATGGAAGACCACGGCATCGACATCGACTGGGACTCCTATTTCCCGGGCATCGCCAACTATTATGCGGATTCGCAGGGTCGCCTCTGGTCCATGCCGTTCAACTCCTCAACGGCAATGATGTACTGGAACGTCGACGCCTACAAATCCATCGGCCGCGACGAGGCGCCGAAGACCTGGGAAGAGTATGAGCAGGTTCTCCGCGAGCTGAAGGAATCTGGCAGCGCATGCCCCTCCGGTTACGCGCCATCCTCATGGGTGGATCTGGAGCAGTTTTCCATGGTTCATGGCGAGCCGATCGCCACGAAGAACAATGGCTATGACGGTCTCGACGCCGAAGTGGTGTTCAACACCACGCTTCACGCCAAGCACATGAAAGACATCAAGCGCTGGATCGACGAGGGGCTTCTGGTCATCAAGACCCGCGAAACCGGTCTCTCTACCCGCGATGCCTTCGCCGCCGGCGAGTGCGCGCATTACTTCGGCTCCATCGCGAGCCACCAGGCCGTGACCGAGCAGGTCGGCGAGGGCTTCCTCTGGGACGTGGCCATGCTGCCGGTCTATGAGGGCACGGAGCGCAAGAACTCGGTTGTAGGCGGTGCATCGCTCTGGACGCTGTCCGGCAAGACCGATGAGCAGTATCGCGGCGCTGCCGAGTATTTCAAATTCCTCGCCAAGCCCGAATCCGCCGAGTTCTGGAGCACGGTGACAGGCTATATTCCGGTGACCGATGAAGGCTTCGACTACCTGGTCAAGAAAGGCTTTTACGACGAACGCCCCTACAAGGGCCGCGAGAAAGCCATTGAATCGCTAACCTATTCGCCGGTCACTCCACTGACCCGCGGTATCCGCCTCGGCAGCTTCGTGCAGATCCGCGCCGAGTGGACCTCACAGATGCAGGCTGTTCTGAGCGGCCAGAAGTCCCCGCAGGAGGCACTGGACGATGCCGTTGAGCGCTCCAACGCGATGCTGCGCAAATTCGAGCGCACCTACGCGGGCAAGACGCTCCCCTGACACAGGCCAGATCCGGCGCGCCACGGCTCGATGAGCCGTGGCGCTTCCTTTTCCGCCTGTCTCCGCAACCCCCGGAACGTCCATGCAAAAGCGCGCTTATTTCAAGGCCAACTGGCTGGCCTATCTCTTCATCGCCCCCCAGTTGCTGATCATCTTCGTGTTCTTCTACTGGCCGGCATCACAGGCCATGTATTGGGCCTTCACTCTTGAGCAGCCCTTCGGCGGCGGCAATCAATGGGTCGGGCTCGACAATTTCAAGGCCGTGTTCTCCGACGAAACCTACTGGGCCTCGATCTCGCGCAGCATCGTCTTCGCCGTGCTTTCGACCGGGCTTGCCATGTCAATCGCGCTGGTGCTGGCGCTTTTCGCCGACCGGCAGTTGCGCGGCTATCGCTTCTTCCGCGTCGGCATGATCTGGCCCTATGCCATCGCCGCTCCTGCCGCCGCGCTCGCGTTCCGCTTTCTCTTCAATCCGCAATCCGGCGTCTTTGCCTATCTGAACACGCTGTCGCCCGGCCTGTGGAACCCGGCGCTCTCCGGTGTCGACGCCATGACGGCGATCATCATCACCCAGGCATGGAAACAGGTCTCTTACTCCTTCATCTTCTTCCTTGCAGGTCTCCAGTCCATTCCGCGCTCGCTGATCGAGGCAGGATCCATGGACGGCGCGCGAGTGATGCGCCGCATGCTCGACCTGCAGCTTCCGCTCCTCGCGCCGACCATCTTCTTCCTGCTGGTCATCAACATGACGGATTCCTTCACGGACTCCTTCGGCATCGTCGACATTCTGACCGAGGGCGGCCCCGCAAGGGCAACCGAGCTCATGGTCTACAAGATCTATGTCGATGGCTTTCAGGGGCTCGATTATTCCGGTGCCGCGGCCCAATCGCTGGTGCTCATGGGGCTCGTCATCCTCATGACCTTCTTCCAGTTCCGCTTCATCGAACGCCGCGTGCACTACACGTGAGGAGCAAGCCATGATCGAACGCACCCCCCTCCTCAATATCCTCACGCATGTAATCCTCATCGCCGGCGCCCTGCTTCTGATCATTCCGATCTGGCTCGCATTCGTTGCCGCCACGCTGACCGTGGCCGAGGTCAACTCACCCAATGTGCACTACCTGCCGGGCGGCGAATTATGGAACAACCTCACCGCCGCATGGACCCGCGCAGAATTCGGCGTGAAGTTCATGAATTCGATGATCGTCGCCATCGCCGTCGTGATCGGCAAGGTGATCATCTCGGCCATCAGCGCCTTCTCCATCGTGTTCTTCAACTACCGCCTGCGCATGGTGTTTTTCTGGGTCATCTTCATCACGCTGATGCTGCCCCTGGAAGTGCGCATCGTGCCCACCTACTCGGTGGCCGCCAACGCGCTCTACCCGTTCCAGACCATCCTCGACGCAACGGGCATAAGCTGGCTCATCGCGCAGATCTCCGGTGTGGAGCTCTCGCTCGAATGGAACATGCTGAACTCCTACACCGGTCTGATCCTGCCGCTGGTGGCGACGGCGACCGGCACATTCCTCTACCGCCAGTTCTTCCTCACCATTCCCGACGAACTGGTGGAAGCGGCCAAGATGGACGGCTCCGGCCCGTTCCGCTTCTTCATCGAGGTTCTGCTGCCGCTGTCGCGCACCAACATCGCGGCTCTTGCCACCATCATGTTTGTCTATGCGTGGAACCAGTATCTGTGGCCGCTGCTGATCATCACCGACCGGGCCAACTACTCCACGGTGGTGATGGAGCTGCGCCGTCTCATCCCCGGCCCCGACGCCATTGCCGACTGGAACGTCGCCATGGCCGGAACACTCATCGTCATGCTGCCGCCGCTGCTCGTCGTTGTCCTGATGCAACGCTGGTTCGTGCGCGGCCTCATCAGCACCGAAAAATAGTCTGGAGAAAGGCTGTCGTCATGGCCGATATCAACATTCGCAAAGTCGAGAAATTCTACGGCAAGAACCAGGTCGTCCACGGTGTCGACCTCGACATTCACGATGGCGAGTTCATCGTCATTCTCGGCCCTTCGGGCTGCGGGAAGTCCACGCTTCTGCGCATGATCGCCGGGCTTGAGGAAATCAGCGCAGGCGAGATCGCCATCGAAAACACGGTGGTCAACAGGCTGGAACCGCGTGAGCGCGGTTGCGCCATGGTGTTCCAGAATTACGCGCTCTACCCGCACATGACCGTGGCACAGAACATCGGCTATGCCCTGAAGGTTGCCGGCATGCGCAAGGCCGAACGCATGCAGAAGGTGGAAGCCACGGCAAAAAGCCTCGGTCTCGACCAGCTTCTCGACCGCAAGCCGGCGCAGCTGTCGGGCGGCCAGCGCCAGCGCGTTGCCATGGGCCGCGCCATCGTGCGCGAGCCGAAAGTGTTCCTGTTCGACGAGCCGCTTTCCAACCTCGACGCCAAGCTGCGCGTGCAGATGCGTCTTGAAATCCGCCGCCTGCACCGCGCGCTGAAGGCCACCTCCGTCTTCGTGACGCATGATCAGGTGGAAGCCATGTCGCTCGCAGACCGTCTTGTGGTGATGAACGGGGGCCGGATCGAGCAGGTCGGCACGCCCGAAGAGGTCTACCACGCGCCTGCCAGCGTCTATGTCGGCGGTTTCATCGGCTCGCCGGCCATGAATTTCCTGCCCTGCGGCGTGTCCGAAGACGGAACCTTCGCCGTGATCGACAACACCAGCTTCCGTCTTTCGATAGATCCCAACATCGGCAGGAGCATCGCCGGCCAGTCGGTGATCGTGGGCCTGCGCCCCGAGGATCTGAAGATCGTGCCGGAAGCCAACGACCCGCACCTTCTGACCGTCGCCTTCGATTTCTCCGAAGAACAGGGCAGCGGCCGGCTCATGCACGGCCGTCTCGCCGGGCGCGATTTCGTGCTCCATTCCGCCGGGCGCAGTCATCCGAAGCCGGGCACACCCTGCTCGCTTTCGATTGCGCCTGAAAGCGTGCATCTCTTCGACCCCTCGACCGAAAAACGCATCGTGGCGGCAGCCGGACGTGCCGACAAACCCGCCGCAGTCAGCCAACCCCATTTTGCCGGAGCCATTCAATGAAGCTCGTCAGCTACAACATCCAGTATTCCAAAGGTAAGGACGAGCAGTTCAACCTCGACCGCATCGTCTCGGAACTCGAGGGCGCGGACCTGATCGCGCTGCAGGAAGTGGAAACCCACTTCCCGCGCACCGGCCTCGTCCATCAGGCGCAGGAGATCGGCGCACGCCTGCCCGATTATCACTGGGTCTATGGTCCCGGCATCGACATCGACGCCTCGATCGTCGCCGATGACGGCACGGTCACGCATCGCCGGCGGCAGGTCGGCAACATGGTGCTTTCGCGCTGGCCGATCCTCTCCTCCATGAACCATCTTCTGCCCAAGATGGCGCTGACGAACCAGTATCACCAGCAGCGCGCAATGATTGAAACGGTGATCGTGACGGACGCCGGCCCGCTGCGCTTCTGCTCGGTCCATTTCGATCATATCGGCCCGCAGACGCGGCTGCCGCAGGTGCATCATGCGATGGACCTGCTCCTCAACGCCTCCCATCGTGGTTCGGCATGGGGCGGAAAGATCGCGGGCGACTGGTATGAAATCCCGCCGCCGCCCGTGCCCGAAAGCACCATCGCAATGGGCGATTTCAATTTCACGCCCGACAGCGAGGAATATGCGTTGCTGATCGGCGACCGATCCGAGAAGCATGGTCGCCTCGTGCAGGACGGCGGCTTCACCGATGCATGGGTGGCTGCCGGCAATGACGAGGACGAAGGCGTGAGCTTCATCAGTTCGGGCGTGCGCATCGACCATTGCGTGGTGAGCAGCAGCATGGCCGCGAGCGTCAGGCGCGCATGGATCGACATGGACGCGCAGGGGTCCGACCATCAGCCGCTATGGGTCGAAATCGACGATTAAAGTCAGGATTGGCGGGTGCCGGTCTCAGGTCGGCATCCGCGGCACGCTGGCAAGCAGCTTTTGCGTATAGGGGTGTTTTGGATTTGCCAGAATCTCGGCAGTCCTGCCGCTTTCGACCACCCGCCCGTTCTCAAGAATGACGATCTCCTCGCAAAGCGCCGCGACAACCGCCAGATCGTGCGAAACGAGCAGGATCGTCATCTCTTCCGAAAGCGCCTTGAGAAGATCGACGATGCGCGCCCGCGTCGAGAGATCCAGCGCGCTCACCGCCTCATCGGCAAGGATGAGTTGCGGCCGCGCGACGATGGCGCGCGCGATGGCGATGCGCTGGCGCTGACCGCCGGAAAACTCATGCGGATAGCGGTCGATGGCGTCTGCCGGCAGACCCACATCGTGGATCGCCCTTTCAATCGCCTCCTGATGCGAGCCCGGGATACGCAGCGCCCGCAATGGCTCGGCGATGATCGATTGCACCTTCTGGCGCGGGTCGAGCGAGGAATAGGGATCCTGGAAAACCGCCTGAACCGCCTTGCGATAATCGCGCATGAAGGCGCGATTGCCGGGGTTGAGCTCGGTGTCGCCGAACTGAATCTGTCCGCCAGTCGGACGCGCCAGCCCGAGCAGAAGCTTCAGGATGGTTGATTTTCCGGAGCCGGATTCACCCACCAGGCCGACATTCACGCCAGCCTGAAGGCTGAACGAGACATCGTGCAGCACCTGCTGTTTGCGTGAATAGCCGAAGGAGACGTTCTCGAGTGAAATAAGGCTCATCGTGCAGGCCCCAGCGCCTTGTCGAACGCGGTCGCCGCGCCGACCAGCGCCTTCGTGTATTCGTGTTTCGGCTCATCGAACACGGCGTGAACCTCACCCCGTTCGATGACCTCTCCGCGCCGCAGCACGACGACAGTCTCCGTCACGCGCGCCACCACGGGCAGATCGTGACTGATGAAGAGAAGCGCCATGCCCTCTTCCCGCACCAGACCGGACAGAAGATCAAGGATTTCCACCTGTGTGGTCACGTCAAGTGCCGTGGTGGGTTCGTCCGCGATCAGCAGTTTGGGGCGGCAGGCGAGCGCCATGGCAATGGCCACGCGTTGACGCTGTCCACCGGAAATCTCGTAAGGATAGGACTTCACGATCCGGTCGATGTCCGGCAGGGAAACACGCTCGAGCAGCGACCGCACCTCGCGGGCGACGGCTGCGCGATCAACCGTTTCGCCCGCGCGACGGTGCCGGCGGATGACCGGCTCTGCAACCTGCCGGCCCACCTTCATCAAGGGGTTGAGCGCGGTGAGCGGCTCCTGAAACACGGTGGCCGCCGCCGCACCACGCAGGGCGATCATCGCGCTTTCGGATGCTCCCACCACCTCGTGGCCGTCGAGCCGGATGGAGCCCTCGACCCGGAAGCCAGGCGGCAGGAGGCCGATGGCGGCAAGTGCGGAAAGCGACTTGCCGGAACCGGATTCGCCGATCAGGCCAAGCCGTTCACCGGGCGAGATGGAAAACGACACGTCGGAAACCAGCGTCTGACCGCCGGTGGACAGCGTCAGGCCGCGAATATCGAGAAGGCTCATCGCCGGCCCCTCCGGGTCGGATCGCCAGCATCGCGCAGTCCATCGGCCAGCAGGTTCATGCCGATCACCAGCGTGACCAGCGCGATGCCCGGCGCAATGGCCCCGAAGGGCGCGGTGTAGACGGTGCCCTGCGCCTCCTGCAGCAGGCGTCCCCACGAGGCGTTGGGCGGCGGTGCGCCAAGACCGAGATAGGAGAGCGAAGCCTCTGCGATGACCGCGAGGCCGAACTGCAACGCGAAATTCACCGCCAGCATCGGCCAGATGTTGGGCAGGAGATGACGGAAGACGATGCTCGGCCAGGAGGCTCCCGCCGTGCGCGCCGCGGTGATGTAATCCATCGACAGGATGCGCTTGGCGAGAATGCGGGTCAGCCGCGCGACGATGGCCGAAATGGCGATGCCCAGCGCCAGCGTGGCCGAAAACAGGCTGGCGCTCTCGGTGGCGGCGACCACCAGCATTGCCAGAAGCAGCGTTGGGAAAGCGATCAGAATGTCGAAGGCGGCTGCCAGAATGTCATCGAGATAACGTGTGGCGAAGGCCGACAGAACGCCAAGCGTGACGCCGATTGTCGCCGCGATGGCCACCGCACCGAAGCCGACGATCAGCGCGATGCGCGAGCCGATCATGATCTGCGTGAAGAGATCGCGCCCGAGACGATCCGTGCCGGCCCAGTGGGCAAGCGACGGCGCTTCAAGCCGCCCGCCGGCCATGCCCGTGGGGTCGTAGGGCGTCCACACCAGCGTCAGCAGCGCGACCGCCACATGCAGGCCGACGAGAACAAGCCCCACGGTGAGCGTGAGCGAGCCACGCCTCGACGCCATCGTGACCGTTTCAACCTGTCCGCTCATGACCGCGCTCCCCGGCTTTCCCGCAGTCTCGGATCGACCAGCCGCTGGCCGAGATCGGCCAGGAAGCCGATCAACAGAACGAGCAGCGTGGAGATGAAGAGTACGCCCTGAATGTTGGGGAAATCGCGCTGTTCAATGGCAAGCAGCAGCATGGAGCCAAGCCCCGGCAGGTTGAACACCCGCTCGACCACCACCGCACCAAGCAGCGCCGTGGCAAGCTCGATGCCGAGGATGGACATGACCGGCACCGCGCCGTTGCGGATGCCGTGGCGCACCAGCGCTTCGGAGAAGCCTGCGCCAAGCGCCCGCGCCGTGCGCAGATAGTCGCTTCCAAGCACATCCTGTGTCGCCGAGCGCACATAGCGCAGAAGCGAGGCGGACATCACGATGGCGATGGTGAGGATCGGCAGAAACAGCGTGCGCAGCGCCTCGACCGGCGTTTCCCAGCCGCGCGGCGGAAAGCCGCCGGAAGGAAAGAGCCGCAGATTGACGGCAAACAGCGTAACGAAAAGAATGCCCACCCAGAAGACGGGGATGGCGATGCCTAGCTGCGAGACGACCGAGATGGCTGCGCCATACCAGCGGTCAGCCTTGACCGCCGAGAGGATGCCGAGCGGCACGGCGATCACCAGCGCCAGCAGGAACGACAGCACGGTCAGCGGCAGCGTGACTGCCAGACGGTCCATGATCTCGGGCAGAACCGGCGTGCGGCTAACGAAAGACGTGCCGAGATCGAAACGCGCCAGGCTGGTGATGAACTGGATGAATTGCTGGGCAAGCGGCAGATCGGAACCGACCTGCCGCCGCGCTGCTGCGATCTGCGCTTCGTCGGCGCCGACCGAGATCAGCGCGTTGGCGGGATCTCCAGGCAGGAGCCTGAGCAATATGAACAGAACGACACAGGCCGCCAGGAGCGAGAAGAACAGAATGGCGAGCCGCCGGGCGATATAAACGAGGATCGGAACCTCCCTCAGGACAATTCCACCAAGTGTGGAACCGTATGGCTGCTCGCCGGATCGGTTACTGAGCCTGCTTGACGATATCGTATGCGAAGAACTGCGAGTTCAGGCCGTTGACCGGATACCCGCTGACCGACGCGGTCGATACCACAATCTGCGGATAGAGATAAAGCCATCCGCTGGCAGCATCCTCGGCGATGATGCGGTTTGCCTGCGTGAGCTTTTCATCACGCTCGGTTTCGGTGCTGCTGGCTTCCGCAGAGGCAATCAGCTCGACCACTTCCGGGTTGTTGTAGCCCCAGTAGAAATTGGGATTGCCGTAGAACACGATGTCGCGGTGGTTCACATGCTCCTGCAGTGTCGCCTGGAAATCATGCGCCTGATAGATCTTCGTGTACCACTCATTGGCCGTAATGATATTGATCTCCACTGTGATGCCGACCTTGGCCAGTTCGTTCTGCAGGAACTGGGCGACGATCGGATGCGGATCGTAGTTCGGCGTGTCGAGCGTGAAAGTGAAACCATCCGCATAGCCCGCTTCCGCCAGCAGCGCCCTGGCGCTTTCCGGGTCGTAAGGGTCCACGTCGTTCAGATCCACATACCACGGGTCCGTTGGCGGTACGAAGGAGCCGATCAGCGTGCCGTAATCGCCCCAGATGGAATTCAACAGACGCTCGCGGTCAATGGCACGGGCAACGGCCTTGCGCACCTTCACATTGTCGAAGGGGGCGACGCGGTCGTTATAGGCGAGCACTTCCTTGGTGGTGGACTGGCCATCGGTCACCACAAAGGAAGGATTGTCCTGAAACTGCATCAGGGAATCGGGGCTCTGCACGCTGGTGATGATGTCCACCGCATTGGTCAGAAGCGCGTTGTTGAGGGCGGTCGCCTCCTTGAAATAGGAGAAGGTCACGCCGCCATTCTTCGGCTTCTCGCCCCAGTAGTTTTCATAGGGCGACAGCGTGATGCTGGAGCCCCGACGCCAGTTGTCGAGCTTGTAGGGGCCGGTGCCGTCCTCGCTGGAGGTGAGATCCTCGGCGGCATCGTTGACGATCCACACATAGGTCAGATTGTAAGGCAGCGAGATGGAGCGCTCCTTGAGGGTGACCACAACCGTGTTGTCGTCCTTTGCCTCCACGCGCTCGATGTTCGCCAGGCTGCGCTTGCGCGAGCTCTGCGAGGTCTCGGCTGTGACGCGCTCGATGCTGTGTTTCACATCGGCCGCCGTCAGCGGGTCACCCGAGTGGAAGGTGACATCCGGCTGCAGGGTGAAGGTGTAGGTGAGCCCGTCCTCGCTCATTTCGAAATCGGAGACGAGCTTTTCCACCACGTCGCCATCGTCGGTGAGCTGAAACAGCCCTTCATAGACATTGCCGTTGAAGGCTTCGTTGATGCCCTGCCCGGCGCCTGCCGTGTTGTCGAGGTTTTGCGGCTCGTAGAGCGAACCGATACGAATGACGGCGGAAGGGTCTGCGTTGTCCTGCGCCATGGCGCCGGTCGCGCCAACAATGGCGAAAGCCACACTTATCGTCAGGCTGCGGAAACCCAGGCCCGTCTCTTTCAGGGATGCTCTCATCTTGCTTGTCCTTTGCGTATTCCACCCCGCGCGGCCATGAACCCGAGGCCATGAACCCGCAGTTTCGTGGCTAATCTAACCGGCAAACACGGTGACTGCGAGACATTTGAATCCCACAATGAGCAAAATGTTCGCACCGGATCGGCAAATCTGCGGGGCCGGTGCGAATTTTATTCCTTCAGAACGCCGCTTGGTAGAACGTAAGGCGCGCGTCACGCGCCGTAGGGAACCCAGATGTTCTTCACCTGAACGGCGCGGCGCAGATAGTCGCGTCCGCGGCCTTCGGCATCATCGAGCCAGTTCGGCATGCGCCCATTGTTGACCCAGGTCGACTTCAGGTTCCCGGCCGATGCCTTCTCGATCATGGCGCTTCCTTCCGCCGAGCCGAAATACCAGAGCGCGGCCACCTCGTCGTGCTCGGCAAGCGTCTTCACCAGAAGATCGCGCTCGCCGGTGACGATGTTCACGACGCCACCCGGCACATCGGACGTGTCGAGCACCTGATAGAAATCGCCGGCAATCAAGGGGTGACGCGCAGACGGCACCACCACAACCCGGTTGCCCATGGCTATGGCCGGCAACACCAGCGAAACCAGCGACAGAAGCGGGGCCTCGTCCGGGCAGGCAATGCCCATCACGCCAAAGGGTTCGTTCATGGCAAGCGTCACATGGCGCGACTGGGTGGAGTGAACCGCGCCGTCGAACTTGTCGGCCTGCGCGGCGTAATAAAAGATGCGGCGCAATGCCGTATCGAATTCCTCGGTCGCCTTCTTCGCGCTCATGCCTGTGCTCTCGCACAGAAGCGCTTGCATGCCTTCGCGCCGCGCCTCCAGATTTTCACCCAGATAGTAGAGCACCTGCGCACGGTTGTGGCCTGTCGCACCGCCCCAGCCGGCGGCCTTGGAAGCCGCCTCGACCGCGTTGCGAATGTCCTTGCGATTGCCGATGCCGGCCTGCCCGATCAGCACACCGCCCTTGCCGGCAACAGAATAGACATAGCCGCCATCGGGCCGTGCCTGCTTGCCGCCGATATAGTTCTTCATCGTCCGGTCGATGCCCTCGACCAGAACCTTGCCCTCACCCGCCGGAGACGCGGAGGGGATGAAAACTTCCGATGCCCTGGGAGCGGAGAGCTTCTTCTCCCAGTCGGCGGCGAGATATTCGTAAAGCCCCTCGCGCGCGCCCTCGCGGCCGAAACCGCTCTCGCGATAGCCGCCGAACCCTGCGCCCGCATCGAGCATGTTGGTGCAGTTGATCCAGACCACGCCGGCTTTCACGCGCGCGGCGAGATCCAGCGCCACATTGATGTTTTCCGACCAGACGGAGGCGGCCAGCCCGTAGCGGCTGTTGTTGGCGAGTGCTGCGGCCTCGTCCGGAGTACGGAAGGTCATGGAGGCGGCGATCGGGCCAAATATCTCCACCTGGCAGACGGTCGCGGCAGGCTCGACATCGGTGAAGAAACCGGGTGCAATATAATTGCCCTTTTCAGGCAGCGGGGCCGAAGCCTGCCAGAGCTGCCCGCCTTCCTCGACACCCTTTGCCACCAGCGCGGAAATCCGCTCCACCTGAAGCGGCGAAACGATAGCACCCACATCGGTGGATTTGTCGAGCGGGTCGCCGACGCGCAGCGTTTCAAGACGCGCCTTCAGCCTGGCATGAAAGCGTTCGGCGATGCCTTCCTGCACGATCAGCCGCGAGCCGGCGCAGCACACTTCGCCCTGGTTGAACCAGATCGCATCCACCACGCCCTCGACAGCCGCATCGATATCGGCGTCCTCGAACACGATGAACGGCGACTTGCCGCCCAGCTCCAGCGAGAGCTTCTTGCCGGAACCGGCGATCTGTTCTCGGATGACGCGGCCCACCTGCGTGGAACCGGTGAACGCCACCTTGTCGACGCCCTCATGGCCGCAGATGGCGGCACCCGTTTCGCCATCGCCCTGAACGATGTTCACCACACCGGCGGGCAATCCCACCTCATGGCAAATCTCCGCAAAGGCGACAGCCGTCAGCGGCGTCAGGTCGGCGGGTTTCAGCACCACCGTGTTGCCGGCGGCCAGCGCCGGCGCGATCTTCCATGCGAGCATCAATAGCGGGAAATTCCACGGGATCACCTGCCCGCACACACCCACGGGCGAGAAGCCACGAAACTCGTCCTCCACCATCTCGGCCCAGCCGGCGTGATGATAGAAGTGGCGGGCGACCAGCGGAATGTCGATGTCGCGCGTCTCGCGCACCGGCTTGCCATTGTCCATGGTTTCCAGCACCGCCAGAAATCGCGAGCGCTTCTGCACATGGCGGGCAATGGCGTAGAGGTATTTCGCGCGTTCATGGCCGGAGAGCTTCGACCATTTGCCGAAGGCTGCACGCGCCGCTTTCACGGCGGCGTCCACATCCTCTGCCGTGCCGCAGGCGATCTCAGCCAGCTGCGAACCATCCGACGGATTGGAGACAGCAATCTGGCGCGCGCCCTTCGGTTTGACAAAGCGCCCATCGATGAAATGGCCGAAGGAGCGGCCATGGGTGTCGAGCCACGCAACAACATCGCCATTGGCTTCTGGAGAGGGGCCGTATTCCATGGTGCTCAGAATATCCTTGATGGAAGACATGTCTTTGATCCTCATGCGACCGCGTGACGGTTGGCGCTTGAATAGCGGCCGGTCACGAAGTGCTCCAATTGCCTTTCGATGTCGCCCAGAAGCGAGCTCGCGCCGATGCGGAACAGGTCCGGCTCCAGCCAGCGATTGCCCAATTCCTCTTTCATGAGCGTGAGCCAGGCGAGAGCATCCTTGGCCGTCTTGAGGCCGCCCGCCGGCTTGAACCCGACGATCTGACCCGAATATTCGCGATAGTCGCGCAGCGCCCGCACCATGGTCAGGCTCACCGGCAGTGTGGCGTTCACGCCTTCCTTGCCGGTCGACGTCTTGATGAAATCCGATCCCGCCTGCATGGCGACCATCGAAGCGCGGTAGACATTGGTGAGCGTACTCAGATCGCCGGTCGCCAGAATGGCCTTCATATGCGCCGCGCCACAGGCCTCGCGCATGGCGGCAATCTCGTCATAAAGCGCGCTCCAGTTCTGGGTCAGCACATGCTCTCGCGTGATGACGATGTCGATCTCATGCGCGCCCTCTTCCACCGCATAGCGGATTTCGGCAAGCCGCAGCGGCAGTGGCATCAGACCGGCGGGAAACCCGGTTGCCACCGATGCAACGGGAATGTTGCTGCCTTCCAGCGCCTTGACCGCATGGCCGACCATGGTCGGATAGACACAGACGGCGCCGGTCGTGATGCCGGCATCGGCAAGGCCCAGAGCTTCAAGAATATCCTCGCGCACAGGGCGCTGCGCCTTGGCGCAGAGCCGGCGAACACGGCCCGGCGTGTCATCGCCGGCAAGCGTGGTGAGGTCGATACAGGTGATGGCCTTTACAAGCCATGCCGCCTGATAGGCTTTCTTGACCGACCGTCGCGCGGCCAGAGTGCCCGCCCGGCGTTCGGCCGCCGTGCGGTTGACGGACACGTCCTCGAACCATTCGGGTTTGAGTTGCGTGCCGGTATTTCGGGCAAGAGCGTCGATCATTGCAGCGTCCGTGGTTTCGGAATCACCCGCAGAGCGGGCACCCGATCAATATGTTACGATAGAAACATTATGTTTGGATCGTTTCATAATATTCACCACCCTGTCAACCCACCTCACCTTGCCACAAACAGAAGCACGGGTTTAGTTTGCAAAGAAGACACCTTCGGATCGCGACACTCATTCCACGCCGCGAACGGACCCGGAGATCAGGGGAACGCGGCCAGCAGAAAATGGGCGACATTTCGCAGATCGAACTGCTTCTTCCAGAGCTACGCGCCTATGCGCGCTCGATCTGCGGGCCCGCAGAAAGCGCGGACGACCTTGTCCAGGATGCTGTTGAACGCGCCTTGCGTCACGAAACACGCCCTGCACGCGTGGAAGAGTTACGCCCCTGGATGTTTCGCGTCATCCGCAACCTGCAATATGACGAACTCAGAAAAAGACGTGTGCGCCGTGAATATATCGCAGTGCAAAAACGTCTTATGGATGAGAGTGACGGAACAGGCAGCCACGGTCGCGACGTTTTGATCCGTCTCGCATTCGAAAAATTGCCGCCCGAGATTCGGGAGGTGCTGTTTCTGATCGATATAATGGGCTTCAAATATGCAGAAGCGGCGGAGGTGATGAGCGTGCCAATCGGTACGGTCATGAGCCGCGTCAGCAGAGCTCGCAGGGAACTTTTGCGTCGCGTGAATGGCGACGGACAGAATGAAGAGCAGACAAAGCAGACCCCATGAACAAAATAACGGAAGAGGACTTCATCAAAGTCAACGAATTTCACGACGGCGAAATGACCGAGGGCCGTGCAGCTTTCGCGCACCGTCTCGAAACCGAGCCGGAACTGAAAGCCATGCTGGCCGAAATCCGTGAAGTCTCCACCAGCCTGAAAGCCCTGAAGCCGCAGCCTGTAACGCATCCATCCGCCCGAAACGACGATCGCGGTTCGGCACGCAGGTTTGCACGCTCATGGGGTGCACGCTCATGGGGGATGTGGTGGGCCGGGCCGGCCCTGGCGGCTTCCATAGCGCTTGCCGTCGCCATCGCTTACCCGTTCCATCGCCCGGACACGCGCACGTCAGAAGGCCCTCTCGCCGTTCACGAGACTTTCACCGCGCAGGAATTTGTCTCACAGGAAGGCGTTTTCCAAACCGTTTCAGGCGAACAGCTCGCGGCGTTTCCCGATCTTTCCGCGGCCAATCTCACGCTTGTGGCTGTCAGAAAAGTGCCGAGTGGCATGGCGGCCCACTTCGCAGGGCGCGAGGGTTGCCGGCTGACAGTCTTTTCGAGTGAAGACCCCCTGACAGAGCCGGCTTCGGCCCCTGAGCTACAAAGCGCGGCATGGGAAGTGCCAAATCGCCGCTATCGTATCGTTGCCACCGGCATGGATGCGGGAAAGTTTGCCGCGATAACTGCCTATCTGGAGCAGGCAACACGCAAAATGGCAAAGCCCCACACCGTGATCGCCCTGAAGGACGCAACGGCGCGGGCCACATCCTGCGGGTAGCGCAAACCATTGCACCGCTTCATCCAGGGCGGGTGAAGCGGTCGTAGGGCCCTGTTCCATTTGTTCGTTTTTCCGCAATGATGCGGAAGTCAGGCGAGTCCGACTGACTACAAAATCCCCTAGTTTTGACTGGGGAAGTTGGGGCGGTCCTCATTATAATGCGTCGCCAGATAGTCGAGTATCTCGGTGCGGTCCGGCTCCGGAATATCGTCCATGCCCTGCTCGTCGACCATCCATTCAAGCATCTCGTCCCAGCCCTCACGGGTGAGTCCCTGCTGCGCGACAATCATCTCCGAATGGCAGGCCGTGCAGGCATAAAAGGTTGTATCGACCCCCGGCGCGACCTTCAGAAGCCCGAAATCACCTTCGATCTCCTGAGCGTCCCCCTTCACGGGTTCCGCGCTCGCTGTCTGCTCGGCCGGGGCGGCCTCTTCCACTGCGGCTCCAGATTGAACGGGCGTTTCGGAGAACGTGCCTAGATAAGCGATCAGGTTGACGCGATCCTCTTCCTTCTTCAGGCCGGCAAACGCCATTTTGGTGCCCTTCACCTCCGCGCGCGGCTGAAGCAGATAGGCGTCCAGCCTTTCCATCGTCCACTCCCCGCCATAGGCCTTCATCGCCGGTGAGTAGGCATAGCCCTCGACCTGCGCAACCGGCTTTCCGACGATGCCGTAGAGATTGGGGCCGACCTTGTTCTTTCCACCTTTCTCGATCGTGTGGCATGCAACGCAGCGTTTGAAGAGTTTCTCACCCTTTGCGATATCAGCATCGGCCAGCCTGGCCTGAACATCCGCCGATGCGGGTGCAGTGGCAAGAAGAGCAAATGCGACGAGGCCCAGCCGAACGCGAGCAAAGTTCATTCTTCAGATCTCCATGGAAATTTGTGCGTGAAGCGGCACTCCGCCGCCTCACGGTTTCAGGACGTTTAGCGCCGGGCGCTGTACAATCAGCTGGCGCGCACACCCACCCGGTGCATGGTGTTGTTCAGATACCCCTTGGGGTTCCAGGCGATCGCGAAAGGCTGCATGTCGCCTTCGCTGTCCGTCGCCCGCGCCCAGATTTCATAGTAGCCGGCCTGCGGGAATTTTACCTTGGTGCGCCAGTTCTGCCACGCACCGTCATTGGCCGGATCGTCCAGTTCCACTGTCTGCCAGGTCGTGCCGAAATCAATGGAAATGTCGAGCTTGGTGATGGAACGATCGCCCGACCATGCATGACCGCGCACATCCGTTTCCATGCCGATGTCAGAACCGTTGGCCGGGAAGGTGACCAGCGATTTCACCGGCATGCGCTCGATGATGACAAAGTCCTCCTCCGGAACGTCCTGACCGGGCGCCACCGGGTAGGCAGGCACGCGATAGGAGGTGCCGGTCATCTTGGGGCCGTCGTGTACCTGGTCGCGCAGTTCGATCCGCGTCAGCCATTTCTGGGCGGTTGAGGCCGGCCAGCCCGGCACCACGAGGCGCAGCGGCGCACCATTCATCGGGTGCAGTGCCTCGCCATTCATCTCGAAGGCGATGAGAATATTGTCGGTCATGGCCTTTTCGATGGGCAGGCCACGCGAAATCGGCAGCTTGTCTGGGTTACCCGAAAGATGGCCGTCTGCGCCGTAATGGGCAGTGTAAACGACGTTCGACTGAACGCCCGCCTTTTCGAGCACATCTTTAAGACGAACACCCGTCCATTCCGAGCAGGCAACGGCGCCATAGGTCCACTGATTGCCCTTCGCTGGCGGGTTAAAGGCGCTGCGGCCATTGCCGCCGCATTCCAGTGTCAATTGCAGCGTCACCACTTCAAACTGATCGCGCAGATCGGCGATGGAAAGCTTCAGCTCGTTGTCGACGAAGCCGTCGATTGTCAGCGTCCAGCTCTCCGGATCCACATCCTGCGGGGGGATGCCGTTGTTGCGAATGAAATGCCGGCTTGTGGGCGTCACTGCATCATCAAGAAGTTCTGCCGGCGTCTCGGCGTTGACCGGACGATCGTTGAGAAGCGTGAGTCCGTCCTTTCCGGCCAGCACGTCGCTGTCCTGGGCGAACGCAGCTGGCACCAGTCCTGCAGGCATGTTGCGGTGAAACGGTATCGAGGCTCCGACCATCGCTGCCATGGTGGCAAGACCGGTGTTCTTCAAGAAGTTGCGGCGCCCTGAATGAACCACACCGACTGTTTTCTCTTCGGCAGGCTCTGCCTCGTTGTGAGCTCTGGTCGTTTCGGCAATGCGCGTCATGTGGTTCCTCCCTCTGCGCTGGCAAAAATGGTTGGCTGACACGCCTGACGGCATGCTTCAGCTAAGAGACGTGCGAGGCAGGAAAATTATTCCATCATTTTGCGAGGATTTCGGTCAGAACCGTCGCGTCTTAACGCAATAATTATGAAATGCATGGCAAACTCCCGTCCTACGCGACTGCAAAACAACAAAATCCCGATAGGTTGCAGGAACAGGACACGATGGTTGAGCACTCAAACGGTTTCGCAAGTGCGGCATCCGGACAGAATGCATCGGGCTGCCACGTGTGCTCGGTCAAGGGGTCGGAGGCCTATATCGAGCTTCCGATCATCGGAACGACGGAAGAGCTTCGCACCACGGTCGGGAAATTCATGGCAATCGCCGCGGGCACGCGCGAACTCTTGGGAGTGGTGACCGAAGTCTCGTTAAAAACTCCGCAGGCGGGCTCCAGCCCCGATCCGCGTGCCATCGCCCGCGTCGATCTGGTGGGTGAAATCTCTCGGGACGAAACCGGCCGGCAGCGCTTTCGAAGAGGCGTTGGCGCTTATCCCGCCATCCGCGACCGGGCTCGCATTATCAGCAGTGAACAGCTGAGACTGATTTTCCGTGGCGACAAGACAACGTTCGCCGAGATCGGTCGTCTGCACAACGACACCAGTGTTCCGGCCTATGTGGATGTCGAAAATCTCGTTACCAAACATTTTGCCGTTCTCGGATCCACCGGCGTTGGTAAATCCAGTGGGCTTGCAGTCATCCTTCGGCAGGTCATCAAAACCTGGCGCGAACTGCGCGTTCTGATCCTTGATCACCATAATGAATATGGCAGCGTGTTCGGAAACGAGGCAAATCTCGTTGGTGCAAAAAATCTGCGCCTGCCTTTCTGGCTTTTCAATTTCGAAGAGTTCTCCGACGTTCTCTATGCGGGCAAGCCACCCGTTCCGGCAGAGCAGGACATTCTGTCGGAACTCATACCACTCGCAAAAACCCAGTATCTCAACCGCCGACACAGCATGGAGCGCACGAGCGCATTGCGGAAAGTCGAGCCGCGGCAGTCGGGTTTCACCGCAGACACGCCGGTTCCCTATCTGATGCAGGACCTTCTGGCGCTGATCGACGAGCGTATGGGCAAGTTGGAAAACCGCTCTTCGCGCATGACGCATCACCGATTGATCGGCCGTATCGAAACGCTCAAGAACGATCCACGCTACGCCTTCATGTTTGCCAACGCTACAACCGGCGGCGACACGATGGTGACGATCCTGACCGAGCTTTTCCGCCTCGAGGCAAATGGTCGACCGGCAACCGTGATACAGCTTGCCAGTCTGCCGATAGAGGTCGTGGACGCCGTCGTGTGCGTCATATCGCGGCTTGCCTTCGATTTCGGCATGTGGAGCGACGGCGCCATGCCGCTGCTGCTCGTGTGTGAAGAGGCGCACCGTTTCGCTGCCGCCGACCCGAGCGTCGGTTTCCTTCCGAGCAAGAATGCGCTTTCACGCATCGCCAAGGAGGGTCGCAAGTACGGAGTTTACCTCGGCCTGGTGACCCAGCGGCCGGCGGAGCTAGATGCAACCATCATCTCGCAGTGCAACACACTCTTCGCGATGCGCATGGCGAATGACCGGGACCAGGCGTTGCTGAAATCGGCTGTCTCCGACGCAACGGCCAATCTGGTGGACTTCGTACCGTCGCTCGGTACAGGCGAGGTGATCGGCTTCGGCGAGGGCATGCCGCTCCCGGTCCAGTTCGTCTTCAACCGACTGTCTGAAGAACTGCTCCCCAGAAGCGAGGCCGCGGCGGCGCTTCCCAAGGATATCAACCCCGGCTCGCGACGCGAGTTCGTCCATGCCGTGGTCGAACGCTGGCGCGGTTCAATCATGAGCCAGGCTCAGACCGACGCTCCCTCGGAACCCAGTGCTCCGATCCTCACCGAGACACACACGCCACGCCGCACTCCCACTCCCGCAGAAGCCGCAGAAGACAAGATCTCAAAGGCCCTGCAACTGGCGCGACGTGAATATCTGGGCAGGTAGGCACGATGAAGCCGACAAACCCGGCCCGTCCGGCAGGCTTCGATATCGAGGCAATACTGGAACAGGCTCCTTTCGGCCTGTCCATTGCCGACTCTGACGGTCAGTGCGTTTACAAAAATCAGCGGGGAAATCTGCGCTCTTCCACGCTCGATACGCAGACACTGCAAGAGTTGCGCTTTGTGTCGGAAACAGCGGGTCGAGCCTTTACCTGCAGCTTTTGGCTGGACATGGAGACGAAGCCTCCAGCCGATGAAGAAATTTTCAGGCTGGCCTTCTTTGACGAACTGACCGGCCTTCCGAACAAAACGCTTCTGGCGCGCACGATCGGCGCAGAGCTTCAGGGCCTGTCCGGCGCCGAGGCTGCCCTGATGTTGATCGATCTCGATGGCCTCGGCCGCACCAACGACTACTACGGAGCCGCCTTTGCGGACGGGCTCATTGCCGCATTCGCCGAACGCCTGACAGCCTGTGTGCGACGATCCGACATCCTTGGCTATCTCGCAAACGGGATGTTCTGCGTGTTTGTGGCAGATCTTTCGGATCTTGACCTTACGGAATACGCAAACACGATCCTCAATCGTTCCAAGGAGCCTTTCCAGGTCAAGGGGATCGAAACCTTTTCCTCCGCTTCCATCGGCATCAGCATGTTTGCCAGGGACGGGAGCAGTTTTGAGGAGTTGTTGGTCTCGGCTGATCAGGCGCTGCGCGGCGCAAAATCCGAATCCAAGGGAAGGGTGAGCTACAAGCCCGACAAGATTGCGCGGTCCGCCCATGGTGAAATGTCGGTGGAACAACGTCTGCGCACAGCACTGAGAGACCACAAGCTTTGCTGTGCCTATCAGCCAAAAGTCGACATCCACACCAATGGTGTTGTCAGCGTCGAGACATTGCTGCGTTGGAGAGATGACGATGGCCAACTGCGCGTGTTGGGCGATTTCGTCAATCTCGCCACCGACGCCGGTATCATTGATGCCGTAGCCGAGCATGTTGTTGATGAGGTGATGTCATCGCTTCCGCAGATCGATTCCGTTTTCTCTCCCGGCACATCAATCAGTCTCAACATCACGGCGCATCAGTCGACCAACCCCGACTTCATGAGCAGGTTGCTTAGACAACTCACGTCCTATCACCGACCGCAACGCTTCATCCTCGAGATCACCGAGGAAGCATTTCTGAACGGTGACCTTCTGAGCAAGAACATCCTGCCCATGGTGCGAGAGGCGGGTGTGAAGGTCTCCATTGACGATTTTGGCGTTGGATATTCATCGCTCTCCGCACTGGCTGCCGTGACTGCAGACGAGTTGAAGATCGATCGATCATTCGTGCAGAACGTCCATCAGAGACCACGCAGTCAGAGTGTACTGAAGGCCATCGAATCGCTCGGTCGCGCGCTCGGAATGGCACTCGTCATCGAGGGTGTGGAAACCCGCGAGGAGGTCGACTATCTGAAGCGCCATACGGCGATCAGGATCGCCCAGGGCTATTATTTCAGCAAACCCTTTGCGCTTGAAGAATTCGTACTCGAGGACGAAGTCCTTCCACCAGCGCGCCAATCCGGACCGGCCCGCACCCATGTTCCCACGCGCGTTGCAGGCAGCCGCTCACCAAGGCAGCAGCCCTGAGCAACCCATCCGGTTGACAAGAGATCGACGCGCCCCGTCATTGGCGGTCAGCCGTTCGACTTCGGCGCTCTGTAGGCATCGAGCCAACCCAGTCCCTCTTCGGTACCGGCTCGTGGCCTGTACTCGGCGCCGAAGAAACCCCGGTACCCGTTGTCGCACAGCACCGGTAGAAGCCGTTCGAATGAAATGTCCCCCTCATCGGGCTCAGCCCGCGTCGGCACGGCAGCAATCTGCACGTGATCAATCATCGCCCCGTGGTCAACGAAGCGGCGCAGCAGATCACCCTGCATTCTCTGGACGTGATAGCAGTCGAACATGATCTTCAGATTATCCGCGCCGACGCGTGCGACGAGGTCCGCGGCCTGCTCAACCCGGGAGAGGAAATAGCCTGGAACGTCATGATGATTGATCGGCTCGATCAGAACGGTGATCCGGTGCGTTGACGCCGCGCCGCAGGCATAGGCAAGATTTTCGGCGAAGGTCGCCTCCGCTACAGCGTTTTCCTCTGCTCTGCCTGCCATCACGTGAACAGCGCGGGCGTTCACCTTCGCCGCATATGCGATGGCTTCGTCGATTGCTGTCCTCGCTTCTTCCTCGCGGCCGGAAAGGGCAGCCAGTCCGAAATCGCCTTCGCTACCGCCTTTGCGCGTGTTGAGCCCGAGAAGGGGCAGACCCGTTTCCGCCAGAGCGATACGCACCTCATCCACCGGTACGGCGAACGGCCAGTGAAACTCAACGGCTTCAAACCCAGCCGCATGTGCCCGCCGGATGGCATCCGGCAGGGAGAGCTCAGACCACAAAAAACCGAGATTTGCGGAAAACCGTACCATCACACCCGCTCCATGCCCTGCGTTGAGAGGCAGACCCTGCCTCAGGCCCCATGACGTATTCATAAATACAATCTATCCGCCTCTCTTGTCAGGGTACAGCACCCCGGAATAGACTCAATGTTTCAAGGCTATGATTTTTAGCACTTTTCCAAAGTTTCTCCTCCCACAGAACAGCACCCGGGGAGGACGAAAAATGAAAGCGGGGCAACAATTTGTGTATACATTAAAGCGTCGGGAGCTAAAATGCGATTGTTCCTGAAGTATCCGGAGACGACATGACCGACAGACCAAAAGCTCCCACCCTGCGCTCGCGCGCATGGTTCGACAACTCGGGCAACCCGGATATGACGGCGCTCTATCTGGAGCGGTACCTGAATTTCGGTTTGTCGCAGGAAGAACTGCAATCAGGCAAGCCCATAATCGGCATCGCCCAGACCGGTTCGGACCTTTCCCCGTGCAACCGGCACCATCTGGAGCTCGCCAAGCGCGTGCGCGAAGGCATCCGCGAGGCCGGCGGCATCGCCATCGAGTTTCCCGTTCATCCGATCCAGGAAACCGGCAAGCGCCCCACCGCCTCGCTCGACCGCAACCTTGCCTATCTCAGCCTTGTCGAAGTGCTTTACGGCTATCCGCTGGATGGCGTTGTGCTCACCATTGGCTGCGACAAGACCACCCCGGCACTGCTCATGGCGGCGGCCACCGTCAACATTCCGGCCATCGCGCTCTCGGTCGGCCCGATGCTCAATGGCTGGTTCCGGGGCGAACGCACGGGTTCGGGCACCATCGTCTGGAAGGCACGCGAGATGATGGCTGCCGGCGAGATCGACTATGAGGGTTTCGTGCGGCTCGTCGCGTCATCCGCCCCCTCCACCGGCTATTGCAACACGATGGGGACGGCCACCACGATGAACTCGCTGGCTGAGGCGCTCGGCATGCAGTTGCCTGGATCCGCCGCCATCCCCGCGCCTTATCGCGACCGGCAGGAAATGGCCTGGCGCACCGGCCTTCGCATCGTCGACATGGTGCATGAAGACATCAAGCCGAGCGACGTGATGACCCGCGACGCCTTCATCAATGCAATCCGCATCAACTCCGCCATTGGCGGCTCTACAAACGCGCCCATCCACCTTACAGCCATTGCACGACATCTGGGCGTCGAGCTTTCGATAGACGACTGGCAGACCTATGGCGAAAGCGTTCCTCTCCTCGTGAACCTGCAGCCGGCCGGCGAGTATCTTGGCGAGGACTACTATCGTGCCGGCGGAGTGCCGGCGGTGGTCAACCAGCTCATGTCGGCCGGGCTCATCAACGAGGATGTCCTGACGGTCAACGGCAGGAGCATTGGCGAGAACTGCCGCGATGCCCCAATCGCCGATGAAAGGGTGATCCGGCCCTTCGCAAACCCGCTCAGGGAGAATGCAGGCTTCCGCGTCCTGAAAGGCAATCTGTTTGATTCCGCCATCATGAAACTCTCCGTCGTTTCGGAAGAGTTTCGGGCCCGGTATCTCTCGAACCCCGATGACCCCATGGCCTTTGAGGGTCGCGCCATCGTGTTCGATGGGCCGGAGGATTATCATGCCCGGATCGACGATCCTTCGCTCGCCATCGATGAGAAGAGCATTCTCTTCATGCGCGGCGCCGGCCCCATCGGCTATCCGGGCGCTGCGGAGGTGGTGAACATGCGCGCACCTGACTACCTCATCAAGCGCGGCATTACCTCCCTGCCCTGCATCGGGGATGGTCGCCAGTCCGGCACATCGGGCTCGCCTTCGATCCTCAATGCCTCTCCGGAAGCCGCTGCCAATGGCGGGCTTGCCATCCTTAGAACCGGAGACCGCGTGCGCATCGATCTCAGGAACTGCACCGCCAACATCCTGGTTTCCGATGAGGAGCTGAACCAGCGCCGCTCCGAGCTGGAGAAAGCCGGAGGATACGCCTATCCCGCGCACCAGACACCCTGGCAGGAGATCCAGCGCGGCATGGTCGCGCAGCTGGAAGCCGGCATGGTTCTGGAACCCGCCGTAAACTATCAGCGGCTCGCCCAGGGCGGAAAAGACGGCACCATGCCCCCCGTCCCGCGCGACAATCACTGAATAAAATGCGGAAAACGCCACAGGGAGGAGAAACCGCATGCGTATCCTGATTATCGGAGGTGCCGGCATGGTCGGTCGCCGGCTTGCCGACAGACTGCTCTCCGACGGCAAACTCGGCAGCGAAAGCGTCAAGACCATCCACGTCTTCGATGTGACCAAGGCTCCTATCGAATCGGCCAACGGGATTCAGGTTGATACAGAGGCAGGCGACGTCTCCGATGCAAAAACCGTCGAGCGACTGATCGCACACAAACCTGATGTGATCTTTCATCTGGCCGCCATCGTTTCCGGTGAGGCTGAAGTCGCCTTCGAGAAAGGCTACAGGATCAACATGGATGGCACGCGCCATCTCCTCGAAGCCATCCGGCTTCTCGGCGGGAATGGCAATGGCGGCTATCGGCCACGTCTCGTTTTCACCTCCTCCATCGCCGTCTTCGGCGCTCCCTTCCCAAACAAGATCGACGATGAGTTCTTTCGCGCTCCGCTCACCAGCTATGGCACGCAAAAAGCCATCGGAGAACTTTTGTTAGCCGACTACACAAGAAAGGGCTTCATAGAGGGAATTGGCATTCGCCTGCCCACCATTGTCGTGCGACCAGGCAAGCCGAACAAGGCAGCATCGGGCTTTTTCTCGGGCATCATCCGCGAGCCGCTCGCAGGGCAGGATGCCATCCTGCCGGTGTCGGACGATGTGCGCCACTGGGTGGCGAGCCCGGATGCCGCTGTTGGCTTTCTGCTGCATGCGGGCACCATGGATCTCGCACAGCTCGGAGATCGTCGCTCGCTCACCATGCCCGGCCTGTCGGTTACGATTGCAGAGATGATCGAAGCCCTGAGACGCGTTGCAGGCGACAGTGCCGTTGCCCACATCAAGCGCGAGCACGATCCACAGATCGCGGCCATCGTTGACGGCTGGCCGCGTGATTTCAGGACCGTGCGCGCAGAGCAGGCCGGCTTCAGAGCCGACAGTGATTTCGAAACCATTATCCGCGCCCATATTGCTGACGAGGAGAAGCGCAGGAGCCAGGGGTGAGACCGCCGAAATGAGCGGACTGACATCATCCTTTCCCTGTGAAGAACCGGTATGACGAGCTCCAGGCGCTTGGACATGACAATGGATATCTGCCAACCATCATCGACGGTGCTAGACTGCACCGGTCAAGAATGGAGGGGGCGCTGAGCACGAACGAGCGCAGAAAGGTGGGAGCCGGGAGGCGAAAACCGGGTAGCAGAAGCGCCGAGGCGCAGGCGGCCTCACGTCCGCGGCCCAGCCTGCAGGGTATCGCCAAGATGCCTGCCCGTGATCGCGCCTATCACGAGCTCAAGTTCCGCATTCTGGAAGGTCGGCTGCCACCGGGGACAACGCTTCTCGAAACGGAAGTCGCGAGCCTCCTGTCTCTTAGCCGCACCCCCGTGCGGGAGGCGCTCATTCGGCTTGAGGAAGACGGGCTTGTCGACGTGCGCCCGCGCCACGGCATCACCGTTAAAGCGCTATCCGTCGACGAGATCGAGCAAATCTATCAGGTCTTCTCGACACTCGAGGTCAAGGCGGCGCAACTTACGGCCCGGCGCGGCATCACGTCGGCAGACCATGAGCGTCTGGACGATATCCTGACCCAGATGGAACGTGCCTCGAAACGCGGAGACATCGAGGCCTGGTCCGAGCTCGACGACGAATTCCATTCGGAGCTTGTCGGCCTGTGTGGAAATCCGCGCCTGCAGGCCATGCTGCGCCAGCTCTGGGACCTGCAGTATCACGCCCGCCGGGCAATCATAAAACTGCGTCCCCTGCCGATCGTTTCCGACCGGGAGCACCGCGCCATCCTCGCCGCCATCGCAGCCGGGAACGAGGAGGAGGCAACCCGTCTCCATCAGCAACACAGAGACCGCGCCGACGAACAGCTTGTTTCTCTGCTGCGCCAGAAAACGACCTTCCCGACGAGAGGGTGAGACGGGAAAGTGCGCTACTGCCACCATAGGCCACCACGGGCCACCACGCGGTCGAAACTGGGCAGTCGACAATGTATACGTTGTGCTTTCAAAGTGGCTGTGCAATGAAGACCACAGGTGGCGAATGAGGAGGGGGCTTCAATGAATCATATCGATCTGACCGGCCGGCGCGCCATCATCACCGGTGGAGCTCAGGGTATCGGGCTGGCCACGGGCGAGCGTTTCGTGGCGAGCGGCGCCGAAGTCATCCTGTGGGACATCAACGCCCAGTCTCTCGAAAAGGCATCGGAAAAGCTTGGCGCGAAAGCAAGCGGGCGCGTTGTTGAGCTGACAGACGAAGGCGCTGTCAACGACGCTGCACGGGAAGCGGGCGCTATCGACATTCTCGTCAACAATGCCGGCATCACCGGCGGCAATGGCAAGACCTGGGAACTGACTCCGGATGTGTGGCGTCGCACCGTCGAGGTCAATCTCGTCGCTCCCTACCTCACCTGCCGCGCATTGGTTCCAGGTATGATCGAGCGCGGCTATGGGCGCATCGTCAACATCGCCTCGATAGCCGGCAAGGAAGGCAACCCCAACGCATCGCATTACTCCGCCTCCAAGGCTGGCCTGATCGGACTGACGAAATCGCTCGGCAAGGAGCTCGCCAGGACCGGCGTCCTCGTCAACTGCCTTACTCCGGCGGCGGCCCGCACGCCGATCTTCGACCAGATGAGCCAGGAGCATATCGATTACATGCTCTCCAGGATCCCGCTTGAACGGTTCCTCGAACCGGGAGAAGCCGCAGCAATGATCGCATGGCTGGCGTCGGAGGAGTGCTCGTTCACCACAGGGGGTGTCTTCGACATTTCGGGCGGCCGCGCCGTCTACTGATTGGAAAAAAGGATAAAGGAAAAGAACATGAAGCTGTTGCGTTACGGTCCGGCGGGTCAGGAAAAACCAGGCATGCTGGCTGCCGATGGCACCCTGCGCGATCTTTCCGGCGTCATTGCCGACATTGCAGGTGACGTCATTTCGCCAGCCGGCCTCGACAAGCTGCGCGCCATCGACCCGCAGACCCTGCCCTCCGTGGATGGCAATCCGCGCCTTGGGCCCTGTGTCGCGGGGCTTCAGAAGATCGTCTGCATCGGCCTCAACTATTCCGACCATGCCGCCGAAACGGGCGCTGAGCCGCCGGAAGAACCCATCGTTTTTGCCAAGGCGCTGAATGCTCTTTGCGGTCCCAATGACGATGTGGAACTGCCGCGCGGCTCCAAGGCGCTCGATTGGGAGGTTGAACTCGCCGTCATCATCGGGACCAGGGCGAAATATGTAAGCGAAGCCGACGCGATGGATCACGTCGCCGGTTTCGCCATCATGAATGATGTTTCCGAGCGCGACTTTCAGATAAAACGCTCCGGTCAGTGGACCAAGGGCAAGAGCCACGACACGTTCGGCCCGCTCGGCCCCTGGCTCGTCACCCGCGATGAAGTGGCCGACCCGCACAATCTGGACATGTGGCTCGATGTGAACGGCGAGCGTCGCCAGACCGGCAACACCAGCACGCTGATCTTCAACGTGCCGCACGTGGTCTCCTATCTCTCGCAGTTCATGACGCTCATGCCCGGCGACGTGATCTCCACCGGAACGCCGCCCGGCGTGGGCATGGGCATGAAGCCGCCGCAATATCTCAAGGCAGGCGATGTCATGACGCTCTCCATCGCCGGACTTGGCGAGCAGCGCCAGACCGTCGTTCAGGTCTGAATCGAAAAACGGAGCCCGCCATGAGCATCAGGAACGTCACCGTCATCGGTACCGGCATCATGGGTGCCCCGATGGCACGAAACATTGCCAGGGCGGGCTTCAATCTAACGGTCTGGAACCGCACCCGCGCCAAGGCGGAGGCTCTTTCCGATGTCGCGTCGGTCGCCGACGATCCCCGCTCGGCAGTTGCCAGCGCCGATGCCATTGTGACCATGGTCGACAATTCGCCCATCGTGACCGAAATCTATTTCGGCGAGAACGGCATCGTGGAAGCCGCACCGAAGAGCGCGCTTTTTATCGACATGTCATCCATCCAGCCTGCGGTCGCGCGCGACCATGCAGAGGCGCTTTCGAAGTCCGGGCACCGTCATATCGACGCGCCGGTATCAGGCGGCGAGAAAGGTGCGATCGAGGCGACACTTGCCATCATGGCCGGCGGTGAAGCTTCCGATTTCGCGGACGCCAAGCCGCTTCTCTCCGCCATGGGCCGGGCAACCCATGTCGGCGTTCATGGCGCGGGTCAGGTCGCCAAGCTCGCCAATCAGGTGATCGTTGCCGTCACCATCGGCGCGGTGTCGGAGGCGATGCTTCTTGCGCAGGAAGGTGGCTGCGATCCCGCCGCATTGCGCGATGCGCTGATGGGCGGTTTTGCCACCTCGCGCATTCTTGAGCTTCACGGCGAGCGGATGGTCGAGCGCAATTTCGTGCCGGGCGGCCCGCTCGAACTGCAGCTCAAGGATCTGGAAAATGCACTTGAGGTGGCCCGTAATGCCGGGCTCTCGCTGCCGCTGACCGAGAAAACACGCGACGCATTCCATACTCTGACGCACGAACTGAAGATGGGGCGCCACGATCACGCCGCATACCTCCTCTGGCTCGAAGCCATCAATCCGGGCAAGCGGCTGGGCACCGGCGAAACCAGCGCCCCACCTCTCAGGGCATAGGGGGTCAGGCGCCGTGCTTCGCCGAGGCGGAGGCTTCCGGTATCGGAAAGATCACGTCATACGCCCAATTGAAGACAAAGGCATAGACGAGATAGAAAAGCGCGAAAGACGCGTTGACGAACAGAGCTTCAAGCGCTGAAACGTCGAGCAGAAATGCCGTGAACGGCATCAGCACGAGCAGCAGCCCGCCCTCGAAGAGAACCGCGTGGACGACGCGCATGGGTATGGTCTTGCGCACGCTTCCGGACAGCCGGCGCAAAGCGTGATCGAAACCCAGATTGTAAAGATAGTTCCACAATGTTGCGACCGTGGCGCTCACCACCACGACAACGCCCATTTCGAACATGGGTTTTCCGAACAACCATGAAGCGGCTGGCGTAACGATCAAAAGCGCGATCAGCTCGAAGCTGATGGCATGGCGAATACGATCTGCAGCGGTGCGCATTCTGCTCCCCGTCTGGTTCTCGGGCCGTCCCGACTTGATTCCCGGTATGGGGGAGGTCGTCCTCGCTTTCGGTCGCAATATAGGTGTGATGCCCCCCGCCGCAAGGGGATGTGATGGATATCCCGCGGCTACTCTTCCTCGCTCCCGTCACCCGGCAACGTGATGCCCGGGAAAACCTTGATCACGGCACTGTCATCCCATTGGCCGTAGCCCGCCGTGCTGGCGGAGGCAAACATGGTGTAGGCGGTCGAAGCCAGCGGCAGAGGAAATTTGAGTGCACGTCCCGCGTCCGTCACCAATCCAAGATCCTTGACGAAAATGTCGACCATGGATCGCGGTGTGTAATCCCCGTCCACCACATGCCGCATGCGGTTTTCGAACATCCATGAATTGCCGGCCGCATTGGTCACCACCTCATACATGGTGTCGAGCGGAATGCCAGACCGCGCGGCCAGCGCCATCGCCTCCGCGCCAGCGGCGATATGCACCCCGGCCAGAAGCTGGTGGATGACCTTCACCGCGGCCCCGTCGCCAACCCGGTCGGAAATGCGAAAAACCCGTTCCGCCACCGCATCCAGCACCGGTGCAAGCCGCGAGAACGCCTCTTCCCGCCCCGCCGCCATCACGGTCATCGCGCCCTCCCGCGCCTTGACCGGTCCACCCGAAACCGGCGCGTCGAGCATGATGTGCCCCGCCCGCTCCAGTTCCAGGCCAAATCGCCGGGCATCGTCCGCCGACACGGTGGAAGAGATCATCACCGGGGTTCCAGCTGGCAGCTTGCCTGCAATCCCTGCCTCTCCGAAGAGGACGCTTTCCACCTGCTTTGCGTTGACGGTGAGGACCAGCACGGACTCGACACGACAGGCAAAATCGAGCCCCCTTGGCCCGGCCTCTCTGCCGCCCGCATAGAGCAGTTCCGCACAGGCTTCACTGCGTGGGTCCACGCCGAAAACCTCATGCCCGGCGCGCACAAGCGACAATGCCGCGCCCATACCCATCGACCCGAGGCCGATCACCATCACCCGCATCGCGTGCTCCCAAAAACCGGAACGCTCATTCCTTCACCGCGCCCGTCATGGACGAGACGTAGTAATCGACGAAGAAAGAATAGAGGATAACCACGGGCAGGGAGCCAAGCAGTGCTCCCGACATCAGCGCACCCCATTCATAGATGTCGCCGCGCACCAGCTCCGTCAGAACGCCGACAGGCACCGTCTTGTTTTCCGACGAGGAGATGAAGGTGAGCGCATAGATGAACTCGTTCCACGACAGGGTGAACGCGAAGATGCCGGCCGAGATGAGACCGGGCACCGCCAGCGGCAGGATCACCTTGGTGAGGATCTGCCAGCGCGTCGCCCCGTCCACCAGCGCGCTTTCTTCGAGCTCGAAGGGTATGCTGCGGAAGTAACCCATCAGGAGCCAGGTACAGAACGGAATGAGAAAGGTCGGATAGGTCAGGATCAGCGCCAGACGTGAATCGAAAATGCCCACCTTAAACACGATAAAGGCCAGCGGAATGAACAGGATGGATGGCGGCACGAGATAGGCGAGAAAGATCATCAGCCCCGTCACCCGCGCACCGGTAAACCGCACCCGCTCAATGGCGTAGGCGGCAAAGACCGACGCGGCGAGCGAGATGAAGGTCGAGGCAAAGGACACCAGCATCGTGTTCCACAGCCAGCCCGGATAGGACGTTTCGAACAGCAGGAACTTCACATGTTCAAGCGTCGGCTCGATCACCCAGAAGGGGCTGTAATTCCTGTAGTCCGTGAGCTGATAGTCCGGTTTGATGGCGGTGATCGCCATCCAGTAGAACGGAAACAGCAGCACGAAAACGAACACCGCCAGCGGCAGGTAGACGGTCACGATTCGCCGCGGCAGGGTGTTGAACTGTTCCATGCCTTCTGAATCGTCATGAAGGCCGGCTTGCTCTTTGGGTTGGGTGATCTCGCTCATGGCCTTCCTCCTCAGTCGCCGCCGCCCTGCTGCCATTTGCGGCGCTGCAATCCGAAGAAGGAAAACAGGATCGCCGCCAGCAGGAATGGGATCATCGCCACGGCAATCGCCGCGCCCTCGCCCAGTTGACCGCCGGGAATGGCGCGCTGGAAGGAAAGGGTTGCCATCAGATGCGTGGCGTTAACCGGCCCGCCGCGCGTCAGCACATAGATGAGCTGGAAGTCGGTAAAGGTGAACAGCACCGAAAACGTCATCACCACGGCGATGATGGGGGTGAGAAGCGGCAGCGTGATCTTGGTGAAACGCTGCCATGAAGTCGCCCCGTCCAGCGCTGCCGCCTCGTTGAGCGATTGCGGAATGGTCTGCAGCCCGGCCAGCAGCGAAATCGCCACAAAGGGAATGCCGCGCCAGACATTGGCCGCAATCACCGATGCCCGCGCCGTGTTCGGATCACCGAGAAAATTGATCGGCTCGCTGATGACACCCAGGTTCATCAGCACATAGGAAATGATCGAAAACTGGGAATCGTAGATCCACCAGAAAGCCAGCGCCGAAAGCACGGTCGGCACCACCCAGGGCAGAAGGATGATGGCGCGAAAAAACGTCTTGAACGGCAGATGCTGGTTGAGGATCAGCGCCAGCCAGAGCCCCAGCGCGAATTTCAGCACCGAGGCAACGACAGTGTAAAGCATGGTGTTGAAGACCGAGAGCCAGAAGACCGGATCGTCGAACAGCCAGATATAGTTTTCGAGCCCGACGAAAATGCCCTCGCGTCCAATACGGGCATCCGTAAACCCGAGCCACACGCCCAGCCCCAGCGGATAGGTGAGAAAGCACAGAAGAAACACCGCCGCCGGGAGCATGAACAGAAAACCGAGCCCGTTGCGGCTTTCCAGAAGCCATCCGAGGATCGAAGTTGAACGCGCGGGCCTGGCCTGCATGGGTCATCCTGCCTTTCTTGATACTGACCTGCATGAAGAAGCAGCGCCGGCGATTGGCCGGCGCTGCCTGTCCATCAGCGGTAGTAGCGCGCGATACGCCGCTCCGCGTTGGCAATGGCCTCTTCGGGCGTGCGTTGTCCGGTCACCGCCTCGGCAAACATGTCGACCAGCACATAGTCGGCCATGACGCCGGCCGATGCCGGTCCGAGCGGGCCTGCATAGCCATTAGGCCGCAGCGAAGCCGAAGCCCTGGCATAGGGCGCGTGAACCGGGTTCGAGGTCCAGACAGGGTTGTTCTCGAAGCCTTTGAGAGCCTGACAGCAATAGGCGCTGGCACCTTCCAGCCACGCATTCATCCGGTCTGCCTGATACATGAAGGCCAGGTAGGCCTTGGCCGCCTGCGGATATTTGCAGTGGTTGAAGATCGAAAGGGTCGATGTCTGGTGCAGTTCCACCGATTTGCCCACCGGCCCGATTGGCAGATTGGTGGTGCGGATGTCCTCGGCGATTTCCTTTAAGGCCTCATCCTTGGTCGCCGCATAGTAAAGCGAAACACCGTTCGCCGTCAGCGACACCTCGCCGGCAAGGAAGGCGCGGTTGTTGTTGATGTCGAGCCAGCTTTCCGTGCCCGGAATGAACGTTTCATAGAGCGCCTTCGCATAGTCGATGGCCGCTTTCGTCTCGGGGCTGTTGATCGCCACCGCACCGTTCTCGTCCACCGTCATGCCGCCATGGCTCCACAGCAGCCAGTGCGCGTAGTTGTTGCCGTCACCAACCGCCTTGCCGTGCGGGAAACCGGCCGGCGTACCATTGGCCTTCATCGCCTTGCACAGTTCGAGGAAGCCGTCCGTGTCCTGCGGGAACTCGCTGAACCCGGCCGCCTTCATGTGGCTGTCGCGATAGCACACGGCATTGCCGATGGCGCAGAGCGGAATGGCGATGAACCTGTCGCCCTGCCGGGCATAGCCTTCAAGACCCTCATACCAGCCGCCATGCTCCTCGCCGAGCGCATTGGCCAGGTCCGTAACGTCCACCAGCTTGTCGGGATACTGGAAGGGATCGTCGAACCAGCTCATCACCATGTCCGGGCCAGACCCGACATTGGCCGCCACCGCCGCTTTCGGACGCACATCCTCCCAGCTTTCCTGGTCGATCCGCACCTCCACGCCCGTCGCTTCTGTGAAAGCGGCGGTGTTGGCGTTCCAGGCCTCCTCTTCGCCTGTCACGAAAGGCACCCAGCGCAAAAGGCGCAGCGTGGCGCCTTCTTCAGGGGTGAACATCGATGCCGTTGCCTGCGCCAGCGCATGCCGTGTTCCCAGCGTTCCCGCCAGCAGGCCACCGGCGGCAAGACCCGCCGTGCCTGAAAGAAATCTCCTGCGATTGATCGTCATTGCACGTCTCCTCCTCAAATTTGCTGGCATCCTCCCGATGCCGCAAAGCGGTTGACTGCCGCATTAACGCCGGACGCCGAAACGCCCCCTCCTGACGCCGCCCTCCCCGGTGGCGCCAATCCGATTATGCCGAGAGCCTTTGTCCTCCCTCCGCATCGAAAAGATGGATAGCCTCCGGATCGATGGAGACCTTCAGTTCGTCACCCGGTCCGGCCTTGATGCGTTCACGAAAAACGCAGGTCATTTCATTGCCATCGATCTCCGCGACGACATGGGTTTCAGACCCCGTCGGCTCCACCACCTTCACACGCAGGGCCACATCGCCGCGCAGGTGGATCGCCTCGGGACGGATACCGCAAATCAGTTTTTGGCCGGGTCTTGCCGTTCCGGCATTGGCAACCGCAATGCGTTGCCCCTCTCCCGTGACGAACATGCCGGGTTCACCGTCCGCCAGCTTGCCCGGTGTCATGTTCATGGCCGGCGATCCGATGAAGCCTGCCACGAACAGATTGGCGGGACGGTCATAGAGCTCCAGCGGTTCGCCCACCTGCTCGACAATGCCGTCATGCATGACGACAATCTTGTCGGCCATGGTCATCGCCTCGATCTGGTCATGGGTCACATAAACGGTGGTGGTCTTCAGTCGCTGGTGCAGGTTCTTTATTTCCGAGCGCATGGAAACGCGCAGCTTGGCATCCAGATTCGAGAGCGGCTCGTCAAAGAGAAACACCTGCGGATTGCGCACGATGGCGCGCCCCATGGCAACACGCTGGCGCTGGCCGCCGGAAAGCTGGCGCGGATAGCGATCGAGCAGTTGCGTGAGACCAAGAATTTCCGCTGCGGGGCGCACCTTGGCCTCAATATCGCTCTTGGATGCGCCCTTGAGCATGAGCGAGAATCCCATGTTCTCGGCCACTGTGATGTGCGGATAGAGCGCATAGTTCTGGAACACCATGGCGATGTCGCGTTCCTTGGGCGGCAGCGCATTCACCACCCGATCGCCGATCACGATCTCTCCAGAGGTGATGTGCTCGAGGCCTGCCAACATGCGCAGCAGGGTCGACTTTCCACAGCCGGACGGCCCAACCAGAACGACGAACTGTCCTTCCTCGATGTCCACTGAGACGCCATGGAGAACCTCCACCTGCCCGAACGCCTTGCGGACATCGCGAAACTTCACTGTCGCCATTAAGGCTCCTCCCTCCTTAATGTATTCATTATTTCATAGTGGCTGCAATACGCACCGAGCGCAACAGGCAAATCGGGGACAAGAGGAAGATTCAGATGAGGTGCAACAACGTATGCACCAAAGCAGGTCCCCAAGCGCCGGACCGAAACCTGGAGGACCGGATTTCAGAAACAAGAGAGCTTACCCGGGAAGGGCCTACCCTTCCCACCCATGGTTCACGACGCCCGGGATGTCCTCCAGGAACCGCTCCTTGTTCAGAAGACCGGCATCTTCCAGCTTTTCAAAATCAGGAAGGTCGCGAAGCGTTTCGAATCCGAAATGGGCAAGGAAGGCCGGTGTCGTCACATATGTATAGGGTGCACCGGGCTGAGGGCTGCGCGGACCGGAGGCGATGAAGCCGGCTCGACGCAGCTTACCGATCACATCCCGTGAAATTTCTCGTGCGAAGAACCTTGAGAGTTCTGCGCGCGTGATTGGCTGAAAGTAAGCGATGGTCATCAGCACCAGCGCATCGGCGTCGCTCAGGTTTTCTCCCTGCTGGACGATCCCGAATGCCGCTCGTATTGCTTCGGCAAGCGAGGGCCGGGTCCGATGCTGCCACCCACCTGCCACACGCACAAGCTCATATGGCCGGTCTGCTAGTTCCGCACGAATGTCTTCAATCACCAGATCGAGATTGCATTCGCGCCCGACTACACGAAGCAACCGCTCGCGCCCGACCGGCTCGGGCGCTGCGAAAATGACTGCTTCCACGCGGGCCATCCATTCCCGCCAGCGCAGCGCCGGCGGCAGGTGCTCCAGTTCTCGATCGAAAAGAGGGCTGTCCGCGTCTAGATCTTTCTTTCGCCGACCGGTGTATGCCTCCATGGGTCAGCCCCCGCAAAGGTGGCGACTTAATTCCACCAAACCCGGGGCTTCGAATGCATCGCATATTGAATCCAGGCACCTTGAGGACATCGCGCTGCCACATGTTGGAGCGTTGCGCCTTCCGGCTTGTAGTGGCGCAGATCGAATCATGACACCACCATGATCAAGCATGGCCGGTCTTTCAACGAAAGAGCATCCACGACGTCCTGCCATCGACAGGTTTTCAACCGGCGGTGCAACCACTTTGGCGAATGATGAAAGAGCATAATCAAAACAGTCTGTTTTCGGATCATCAAATATTGCGCCTCGATGATCAAAGTGATTTGGCAGCGCTGCACGAATGACAATACACGCCAGCCAACATGTTCGTCCCGCTTCGGTCAGTGATCCATGCTCAGCGGTTCATGGAAAGACACGATGCACCCTTCGACGTTCCATTTCGGGCCCATTTCGGGCCCAGTACCGGCCCATGCGCGGTCGCCTTTAATGATGAACGGGGTCGTTCCCCTGCCGACAGACAATTTTCCTCGAGATAGCAGTCCCTTGAAATGATAAATCCAACTCGCGAACACTGGACCTCCAGAATGGGGTTCATTCTGGCTGCCGCCGGCTCGGCTGTGGGCCTGGGCAATGTCTGGCGCTTCCCATATGTCACCGGGGAGAATGGCGGCGGTGCGTTTCTACTGATCTATCTCGGCATCGTCTTTTCAATCGGCGTCTCGGTCCTGATTGCAGAGTTGATCATCGGCCGGTCGACACAACTCGATCCGGCTGGTGCCTTCAGGAAACTCGCGGGCGGTGCCTGGCCGCTCGTCGGCTATATGAGCATCCTCACCGCCTTCGTGATCCTGTCATTCTATTGTGTGATTGCCGGGTGGACAGTCGCCTACATGATCAAGTCGATCACCGGATCCGTACTGACGGCAAACCCAGAAGAAATCGGTGGTGTATTCAATGCCTTTATCACCGATCCGCTCGAGCCGGTCTTATACACTGCCCTGTTCATCGGATTGACCGTCTTTGTCGCGCTCGGCGGTGTCGCCAGCGGTATCGAGCGTGCAGCGCGTATTCTCATGCCGGCATTGTTTGTCATCCTGCTGGTCCTCGTCGCGCGCTCCGTTACCCTCGACGGCGCTGGGGAAGGCATTGCCTTCTTTCTGGAGCCTGATTTCTCCAGGGTGACATGGGGCACATTGCTGGCTGCTCTGGGGCAGGCGTTCTTCTCCCTCTCGCTCGGTATGGGCGCGATGATCACCTATGGCTCATACATGCAGCGCCATGACGACATTGCCGGGTCGGCCCTTGCCGTTACGGTTCTGGACGCACTTGTTGCCGTGTTGTCCGGGCTCGTCATTCTGCCGGCGGTCTTCGCTTTCGGCGCCGCGCCGACGGCCGGACCAGGCCTCACCTTTATCACTCTGCCCTCCATTTTCGCGCAGATGCCCTTCGGCTTTCTGTTCGCAACGCTGTTCTTTTTCCTGCTGGCCATCGCCGCCCTGACAAGCGCGGTTGCCCTTCTTGAGGTGGTCATCGCCTATTTCATGGATGAAGGCGGTGCCAATAGAAAGAAGGTGGCGATAACCGCGGGCGTGGCGACCTTTACTCTGGCTGTGCCCGCTTCTCTCAGCCTCGGCGTGCTGTCCGGTTTCACCATCGGTGGAAAAGTGCTCTTCGATGCGCTGGATTACCTCACCAACAATATAACACTGCCGCTCGGCGGGCTTCTGGTTGCCCTGTTCCTCGGCTGGGTGCTCAAACACAAGGGTGAAGAGGAATTCAGGGACGGCTCTGCCATGGCTCCGGCTCTTGTGGTCGCCTGGCGGCTGATTATCCGCTACATCGCCCCCGTCGCTATCCTGTTGATACTGATCAACGGCCTCGGTTTCATTTGAAGCCGGGGAAAAACGCAATCAACCCGCGGCTGCAGCCGCGATTTCAGGCGCGCATTGATATATGTCAATTTTGGATAGATTATTTGAAATCATTCATATAGCATATAAAAGATGGAGACGCGGGACCTTCAGACTTTTCTGGCTGTTGCCGAAACAGGAAGCATCACCAAAGCGGCGGTGCTGCTGGAACGTTCTCAGCCGTCAGTCACCCGCACTATCCAGGAACTTGAAGCAAAACTCGGCTTCTCTCTTCTTCAACGCGCCGGGCGGCGTGTCATGCTGTCCGATGAGGGCATCGCCTTTGAAGAGGAAGCAAGGCGCGTTCTAAATTCGCTGACGGGACTGGCAGCGCGGGCCCGCGCAATTGCCACTGGCCGTGGCCGCTCGCTTCAGGTCGCGGCAACTTCGGCAATTGCCACAGGTGTTATCCCTGCGGCGCTCTCCCGGTTCGCCGTGGAAGAACTGCCCCCCGAGATACAGATCGCACAGTATCTTCCCAACCGGGTTGCCCAGGAAGTGGGTTCTGGTGGTGCCGAGCTCGGCTTCTCCAGCATGCCGCTGGATGTACCCGGTCTCGAGGTCGTGCGTCTGTATTGCGCCAACGACGTCGCTGCTCTGCCGGAGGGCGATCCGCTTGCCGACTATGATGTGGTGCCGCTTTCGGCCTTTGCCGGACGGCGGTTCGTCACCATGCTAGACCCGGGCCGCTTCCAGCGTCAGGTCTCACAGACGATGGAAATGCACGGCGTCACACCCGGACCGTTGATCCGTACCAATGTTTCCTATTCCGCGCTCCGTCTGGTGCAGAAAACCGGTGTCGTTTCGATCGTCGATCCGGTCAGCGCCTACGGTGTGCAGCTTCCCGGCGTGGTGATACGGCCGATCGATATTGCAGTTCCGTTCTATTGGGGCGCTGTTACCGCCTCATCGCGCCCGCCGCGCCCGCTCGTCACCCAGATGATCGACGCCGTCGAAGCAGAAGCGCTTCGTCTCATTCCCGACCTGCAGATACTCGACCCTGCACGCAGTGCGCAGACAATTGACCGGCATGTTTCAGACAGCCCGGTCCCCCACCGAGGATCAGAATGACCAGTCAGCCCCAAACCACGCCCGGAGCCGCGAACAGTCTGGATGCCCTGGCAAAGCGCATCCGGTTCGATCTGGACTGCCTGAATCTCCCCTCGCCCAACTGGGTGCCCGAACGGCGGACCGAAAAGGGCGAGAAGGTGCATGACGTGGTCGTCATCGGCGGCGGCATGTGCGGTCTGGTGGCAAGCTTCGCGCTCCGCACCGGCGGCATCCGCAACATGCGCATCTTCGACCGCAACCCGGAAGGTCTTGAAGGCCCTTGGCTGACCTATGCCCGCATGGAGACACTGCGTTCGCCCAAGACCCTGCCTGGCCCGGCCTATGGCATCGGTGCCCTCACCTTCCGCGCATGGTACGAGGCGCAGCATGGTGCGGACGCCTGGGAACGGCTCGACAAGATCCCCCGTCCCATGTGGATGGAATATCTCATCTGGTACCGCAACGTTCTCGATCTCCCCGTCGAGAACGAGGTGGAGGTGACCAGTGTCAAACCCGAGGGTGAGTTCCTGCGGCTTGAGCTGCGCGGCGCAGGCGCGAAGGAAAGCTCCGTCCTCACCCGAAAATTCGTGATGGCCACGGGCCGTGACGGCACCGGCCACCCCAACATTCCCGATTTCGTTTCCGGCCTGCCGAAACATCTGTGGGCCCACTCCTCCGAAGACATCGATTTTCCTGCGCTGAAGGGCAGGCGCGTTGTCGTGATCGGCGTCGGCGCGTCGGCGGTCGACAACTCGGCCGAAGCACTGGAAGCCGGCGCGAGGGAAGTGCGCCATCTCATCCGCCGCCGCGAAATGCCCACCATCAACAAGATGATGGGCATCGGTTCCTTCGGCTTCACCTCGGGCTATGCCGCGCTGCCGGACGAATGGCGCTGGCGCTTCATGCAATATTCCTTCAGCACGCAGACACCTTCGCCACGCGGCTCGACCATGCGCGTCAGCCGGCATGAAAACGCCTTCTTCCATTTCGGACAGGGCGTAGCCCGTGTCTGGAACGAGGGCGATGAAGTGGTCATCGAAACCACCGCCGGCAAGACCGTGCGCACCGACTATCTCATCCTCGGCACAGGCTTCACCGTCGACCCACTGGCACGCGCCGAGCTTGGAGACGCCGCAGGTGAAATCCTCCTGTGGCGCGACCGCTATACGCCGCCGGCAGGCGAGGAGAGCCGCGAACTGGCGAACTTTCCTTACCTCAATTCCGATTTCTCCTTCCGCGAGCGCACCCCCGGTGCCGCCCCGTGGCTGTCGAACATATACTGCTTCAACTTCGGCGCATCCGCGAGCCTCGGCAAGGTTTCCGGCGACATTCCAGGCATCAGCGACGGTGCCCGCTGGCTCGCCTATTCCATCGCCGCGACGCTTTATGGCGAAGACGTCGAGACCCATTGGCAGGCGATGCTCGACTACAACAAACCCGAACTGCTCGGCGACGAATGGACCGAAACCGAGCTTGAAGACTGCGCAGCCAGGGGCGAGCGCGAACCGAGCTATCAGATTGGAGGCTGAACACCCTCATGAGCGACCTTTCGCCCAACGACATCGTCATCACACAGGCCGGGATCGGCGCGAGCGGCTCCGTCCGCGAAGCGCTCGAAGGTCGTGCCGACATCATGGCCATGACGCAGGCAACCCATGATGCCGCCCTGAAACCCGGTGATCCCGGCGGCCTCTCCCATGGCGAACGCGCCGCACTCGCGGCGCGCGTCGCGCGGCTCAACGAAGACGAGGCTCTTGCTGCACACTACATGGCATTGCTCGAAGAAGCAGGCGCTGACGAAGCGGTTGCAGCCATGGCGGATCCGGCCCATGACGGCGAAGGAAATGCCCGCCGCGCCGCGCTTCTCGCCTACACCGATCTCGTTTCCACGCATCCGCGCGACACGACGCCGGAAGACATCGAAGCACTGAAGAGCGCCGGCATTTCCGACGCCGACATCGTCAGGCTTTCCGAATTGAATGCATTCCTGGCCTATCAGATCCGCGTGATCGCCGGCCTCAAGCTGATGAAGGCGACGGCATGAGCACGATCATCCACGAGTTCACCACGAAGATTCCCGGCTGGCGCCCGCGCGTTCAGCCCATCAAGCTGGATGAGGCCACCCCCGAACAGCTCGACGCGCTGAAGGTCACGCCATCCAACACGAAGGTCTCAGACTATGTTCTGGTACTCGCCAATGATGTCGAGACGCTGAAAGTCCGCACCCCGCTTTTCAACGCGATCATGTATAATCGCGGCGGCATGGGCCGGGCAGAGCGCGAGCTGAGCGCCGTTGGTGCCTCGGTGGTCAATCGCTGCGTCTATTGCGCCGCCGTCCATGCGAGCCGGTACAACCAGCTCACCAAGGACGAGCAGGCGATGCAGGCTATCTTCGCCGATGGCGAGGAAGCGGAACTTGATGAACGCCAGAAGGCGATCTTCCTGTTCGCAGTCAAGCTCTCCAAAGCGCCTAGCGAGGCGAGTGAAGAAGACATGGAGGCGCTGCGCGATGCCGGGCTCAGGGACGACGAGATTCTGGATCTCATTCTGTCCGCATCGCTGTTCGGCTGGGCAAACCGGCTGATGCATACGCTGGGCGATCCGGTGGTCGAGTAGAACTTTTTGGGGCTGATGTTTTGAGTAACATGAAAAACAATCTGCGTGTGGGGATCGCCGGGGCCGGAGCCATCGCCTTCGGTGCCGCGGCCTTTCTCGAGCAGTCGGGCCACAGCCCGGTTCTCTGGTCGCCCTCGGGCGAACGCACAAAGAGACTGGCAGCGGGCGAGCCGCTGATTGCCACCGGTGCCGTCGAGGGAACGTTCTATCCTGGCGTTGCGCCGTCGGCCGAGGCGCTGGTGGCCGATGCAGACGTGATCCTGATCGCGCTGCCCGGCTACGGGCACAAGCACGTCTTCGATGCAATCGCACCCCATATCCGCGCCGATCAGGCGGTGATCATTTCCTCGCACGCCTCCTTCGGCGCGCTCTACCTGTCAAAGCTTCTGGCCGCGCGCGGGGTCACTGTCCCCATCGTCGCGTGGGGCACCACCGCCACCACAGGCCGCCAGCCAAGCCTCGTGGAAGCCAGCGTCAACACGGTGCGCAGCAAGATCGATCTCTGCACGGTTCCCGAAAGCCGGGCCAGCGAAGGTCTGCAGCTTTGCCAGCGCCTCTTCGGCGACCGTTTCGTGGAGCGCGACGGGCTGCTTGCCATTGCACTGAGCAATCTCAACCCGCAAAACCATATGGGCATCGCCCTTTGCAACATGACCCGCATGGAGCATGGCGAAACCTGGAGCCAGGGTTTTAACGTCACTCCCAATGTGGGGCGGCTTCTTGAAGCGCTAGACCGTGAGCGTCTGGCCATCGCTGAAGCGCTTGGCCTCTCGGTGCGCACCATTTTCGAGCATTTCCACCTGTCGTTCCATGTGCCGCAGGACACCGTCTCGGCCATGAACCAGAAAATGCATGAGGAAGGTCGCGGCGGCACCGGTCCTGCCACGGCAGACAGCCGCTACGTCACCGAGGACGTACCTTATGGCCTGCTCATGACAGTGAAACTCGGTGAGCTGACCGGGTGTGACGCCAGACTGCATCGCGCCGGCGTGGAGATATTTTCGGCCATGTACGGGCGTGATTTCTTCGCCGAGAACGCGCTTCTCAACGCACTGGCGATGGACACGATGACACTCGACGACCTGAAGACCCTGTGCCGTGAGGGCTATGGTTCACAAACGCAACCCGCATAAAAACAGGGCTACAACAGGGGCCACCAAGAGCTCCGACAGAACTATTGAGAACGCGACGAACAGACACCAACCGAAAGAGGGCTAGAACGATGACCAAATTCATCACCAACCGCAGACAGTTTATCAAGAGCAGTGCCGCCGGCGCGGCCCTTGTCGCTGCCCCCGCCTATCTCCGCTCCACCGCCGCGCGCGCCTCGGGCGTCGTCAATGTGTGGACCTACGCCAACTTCATCCCCGATGATTTCAAGGCCGAGTTCGAGAAGGACACGGGCATCGAGATCCAGATCCGCCTCGTGGACGACCAGGGCAAACAGTTCAACCTGCTCGCCGCAGAAGCGCCGAACCCGACGGCCGACATCGTCACCGTCGCCGGCCACCGTTTCCTGCAGTTCATCTCCTCCGATCTTCTGGCTCCGCTCGATACGGATCGTCTCAAGAACTGGGGCAACATCAATCCGATCTACTCGGAAAGCGACTGGGCCACGATCAACGGCAACAAATGGGGCGCGCCGATCCTGTCGGGTGCCGAAATCCTCGCCTACAACACCGAGGTTGTCAGTGAAGACGAAGTGAAGAGCTGGGATGTTCTCTTCTCGGAAAAATACGGCGGCCAGACGGCCTACACCATCCAGGACATGATGTCCGTCGTCATGCTCTACAAGGGCTATGATGGCAACATGGTTGCCTATATGGATGATCCGGAGAAGGCTGCGGAAATCGTTGCGGAAGCACGCGATTTCCTCATCGAGAAGAAGCCGCTCGTGCGCAAATATTACGACGCAGGCGCGGAAGTGCAGCAGATGTTCATCAATCAGGACATCGTCCTTGCTCACGCCTGGAACGGACCGGTCGCCAAGCTCATCACCGATGGCTTCCCGGTCGACATGACCATTCCGAAGGAAGGCACCTATGGCTTCGTTTACACGCTGAACGTCGCCAACAACGCTCCCAATTCCGACAACGCCTATGCGCTTCTCGATGCGCTGCTGGCCAACCCGGAAGTGGGCGCAGAGATGACCAAGTCGTCAGGCTTCATCTCCACCTACAAGGACGCCGATCAGTATCTCTCGGACATCGAGAAAAAGGCATCGTCCTTCACCGAGGAAGAACTCGCAGGTCTGCAGTTCTTCCGCGCCGAGGCCAACGAGATGAAATACAAGCTCGTTGACCCGGCCGTGGAGCAGATCAAGGCCGCCTGATGCACTGGCAGCCGGGTGGAGGTTCTCTACCCGGCTGCCATCATTTTCCCGAAATGCGTCCATGGGTCCCCGGATCCACGCGTTGAGAAGCACGAGCAACCGCATTCATGGCCCAAGCAGAGACCCAAAGGGCAGACCTTCAGGACCCGTCCACGCCGGCAGGCAGGATGACGTTCTGGGGCGCGCTCATGAGAAACGGCATATATCAGGCCGTCTCCACCACGCTGTTCAAGTCGCAGCGCCGCCAGTTCTGGATTCTGGCAAGCCTGCCGCTGTTCTGGATATTTTTTGCCAATCTCGGCCCCATCGTCGAGATGTTCTGGATCGGGTTTCTGGACTCCTACCCACCCAAAGTGGGCCATGAGCCGCAGTTCACGCTCGCGAACTGGGCAGCGTTCTTTCAGGACCGGGTGTTCATCGTCCCGTTCTTCCGCACGCTCGCCTTCTCCTTTATCTTCACCGCGATCACGCTGCTTATCACCTACCCGGTGGCCTATTTTCTGGCCAAGCATGTGAGCCGGAAGAACCAGCTTCTGTTCCTGCTGCTCCTGCTCATCCCGTTCTGGGTGGGCGAGATCGTGCGCACCTACGCGATCATGATCCTGCTCGGCAACAATGGCGCCGTCAATCTGGCGCTCAAGTCGCTCGGCCTCATCGATCGACCCATACCGTTCATGTATACGGGCTTCTCGCTCGGTGTCGGCATCATCTATCTGACCGCGCTTTACATGCTTCTGCCGCTCTACTCGGCGCTGGAAAAGCTGCCCGACAATTATCTCGAAGCCGCAGCCGATCTCGGTGCGGGTGCGTGGACGCGCTTCCGCCGCATCACGCTGCCGCTTTCCAAAGAAGGCATCGCGTCAGGCTGCACCCTCGTCTTCCTGATTTCCACCGGCTATTACGCTACACCGGTTCTGCTCGGCGGGCCGCGCTCGACCGTCTTTGCCGAAACCATTGCCGGCTTCTTCCACGTCGCCGGCGATCAATGGCCCATGGGCGCGGCCTTCTCCTCGATCATGCTGATTGCAACGCTCGGCGTGACCGGCCTTTTCCTCAAGCTGATGGGCCGTGACGGAAAGGGGATGATGCGATGACCCGCAACACACGCATTCTGATGTCGGTCATCTACTGGGCCTTCATTGTCTATCTCTTCGTGCCGCTCGCGCTCATGGTGACCATGGGCTTCAAGGATTCGAAGTTCATCGGCTTCCCGATCCGTTCCTGGACACTCGACTGGTACGCCACTGTCATACAGGACACTGAAGTCCTGTCGGTCTTCGGCTATTCGATGACCATCGCCATTGCGACCACGATCCTGTCCCTGATTATCGGCACATGGGTGGCCGTATTCCTTGGCCCCAACCAGTTCCGCGGCAAGGCGATCATCTTCGCGCTCGCATGTCTCCCGGCGGTCATCCCCGGCATCATTTCGGCGATCGCGCTGCGCATCTTTGCCCGCCTGATCGACCTCGAACCGGGCATGTTCGCCATCATTCTCGGCCACACGGTGCACAATGTGCCGTTCGTGGCTCTCGTTGTAATGGCCCGCCTTTCGACCCAGCCGAAAAGCCATATCGAGGCTGCGCGCGATCTCGGAGCCGACAGCATCGTCGCCTTCTTCCGCGTCACGCTGCCCTATCTGAAGCCCGCGCTTATCGGAGCCGGCATCTTCTGCATGCTCCTGTCCTTTGACGACTTTGTGCGCGCCTTCTTCCTCGGCGGCTACCAGCCGACGCTTCCGGTGCTGATCTTCGCCAAGCTGCGTTCGGGCATGTCGCCCGAGATCAACGCCATTTCCACCATCGTTCTCATCATGACCGCGATCCTCGGCCTGTGGGCCGAGCGTTCCATGCGGCGCCTGAACAAAGGTTCCTGACCATGACCGGCGAAAAGGACACCATCGTCCATATCGACAACGTCACCAAACGCTTCGGCAATGTTGTCGCCGTGGATCAACTGGACATGAAAATCATGGCCGGCGAGTTCGTCACCTTCCTCGGCCCCTCCGGCTGCGGCAAGTCGACGACCCTGCGGATGCTGGGCGGCTTCGAAAACCCCACCGAGGGCCGGATCGTGCTCGATGGCGTCGATGTGACAAGCCAGCCCCCCAACCGGCGCGACGTCAACATGGTGTTCCAGGACTATGCGCTCTTCCCGCACATGACCGTGGGCCAGAACGTGTCCTTCGGGCTCGAACTCAAGGGCAAGTCACGGCCCGAGATCGAACGCCGCATGGCGGAGTTGCTCGACTTCCTGCAGCTTTCCGGCTTCCGCGACCGCACGCCGGATCAGCTTTCCGGCGGCCAGCGTCAGCGCGTCGCGCTTGCCCGCGCGCTTGCTCCCGACCCGAAACTCCTGCTGCTCGACGAGCCACTCGGCGCGCTCGATGCCAAGCTGCGCGGTCAGGTGCAGATCGAACTGAAAGACATCCAGAAGCGCACCGGAAAAACCTTCTTCTTCGTCACCCACGACCAGGAAGAAGCGCTCACCATGTCCGACCGCATCGTTGTCATGAATGCCGGCCGGGTGGAACAGGACGGAACGCCTGAAGATCTCTATTTCCGCCCCGAAAGCCGTTTCGTTGCCGAGTTCATCGGCGAAACGAATTTGATCAACGGCACCGTGCGCGGCGTGGAGGAGAATGCTGTCATCCTGGACTGGAACGGCCTTTCCGTCCGTGGTTCGGGCCATGGTCACCGGCCCGCCGCGGGCGATAACGTCACCGCCTCGCTAAGGCTGGAAAACGTGACCTGCCACAACAAAAAGCCGGCCAATCAGAACGCCGTCGAGGGCAAGGTGATCAGCAAGCTCTTCAAGGGCAGCCGCACTTCCCTGGACATCCGCGTCGGCGAGCGCGAAGACAGCGTCATCCGCGCTTATATGGACGCCGGCAAGGCGGCTGAAATCACCGATGACCAGCTGTGGATCAGCTGGGAGCCGGAGCGGCTTACCGTTCTGCGCGACTGAATTTGTAGCGCCGCTATAAAGCGGCGCCCCTCATTCGGTTTCAGGCTGTCCGATCCACGTCTCGAACTCATCCAACTGGGCGAAAGTTGCCGGGCGCAGCTTTCCCCATTTGGATGCATCGGAGACCAGGAACCTCCGCTGCGACCGCGCCATCGCCGCACGTTTGACGGCAACTTCATGAAAGTGAAAGCAGGTCACACCTTCGCTTTCATGGATTCCGGCGGCGGAGAAGAAGCCTTTGGTGATGTTGATTTCCTGCAGCATGCCAAGCGCGGTGTCGGAGCTGAAGCTTCCGCTCTCGGGATGATAGATTCCGGCCAGCAGGATCAGGGTCACGCCATCCAGCCGTGAAACCATTTCGGCGATGTTCATGGCCTGCGTCACCACCGTGACATTCGCATTCTGCGGAAGATTGGCGGCCAGATACTGGAGGGTCGATCCACAATCCACGAAGATCGTATCTTCCGGTTCGACAAGAGCGGCGGCCCGGCGCGCCACCTGCGTTTTGGCCTGCGTGTTCGTGCCCTGTGCATGCGAAAGCGAATAGCGTTCGCCATTCTCATTAGCAGACATGATGTAGCCGCCGAGGCACAGAATGCCATTCTCGCCATCCCCCAGATCGCGCCGGATCGTTATCTCGGAGGTCTTGAGCTCCTGCGCGGCTTCGGCGATGTGCAAAATCGTGCCAGAGGCACAGAGCTTCTTGAGCGCTTGGATACGCGCCGCTCGTCCGGAAGGTCTCGCCACATGATTCTCCTGGCCATTCAGTTTGAGCGATACTCCATCGCCAGGCCACTTGTGTGCAAGTGTGGTCATCCACTTACAAGGGTTGCAGGTTATGATAGGATATGATCATATTGAAGTGAATTGATCAATATTGCGACAGGATATTGAGATAATTCATTCAATATGAGTCCCGAGCCGCAGGTTTTCCGCGCGTTCTCGGAACCGAGGAGGAGGATACGTCAATGAAAGCTCTGCTCACCGCAGCATCTATCGCCCTGTCCCTTTTGGGCACATCCGCGTTCGCTGAACAGATCGTGGATACTTCCAAGCTCAACAATGAGCTGATCGCCACGAAAGACGACAAGAAATATACAATCGCGACAGTCGTGAAAGTCGACGGCATCGCATGGTTCGACCGCATGCGCGACGGTGTCGAGCAGTTCAAGGCCGATACCGGCCACGATGTCTGGATGGTTGGCCCCAGCCAGGCTGATGCCGCCGCTCAGGTGCAGATCATCGAAAACCTGATCGCGCAGGGCGTCGACGCCATCGCGGTCGTTCCCTTCTCGGTGGAAGCCGTCGAGCCGGTGCTCAAGAAAGCGCGCGACCGCGGTATCGTCGTCATCTCGCACGAGGCCTCGAACCTTGAGAATACCGACTACGATCTCGAGGCCTTCGACAACCTCGCCTATGGCGCAAACCTGATGAAGGAACTCGGCAAGTTCACAGGCGGCAAGGGCAAATATGTCGCCACCGTCGGCTCGCTGACCTCCAAGAGCCAGATGGAGTGGGTGGACGGCGCCGTCGCCTATCAGAAAGAGCATTTCCCGGACATGGAAATGGTCGGCGACCGTCTTGAAACCTATGACGACGCAGCCACCGACTACACCAAGCTCAAAGAGGCGATGACCACCTATCCGGACATCACCGGCATCCTCGGCGCTCCGATGCCGACCTCGGCCGGCGCCGGTCGCCTGATCGCCGAAGGCGGCCTGAAGGACAAGGTTTTCTTTGCCGGCACGGGCCTCCCCTCCGTGGCGGGTGAGTATCTGGCCAATGGCGACATCCAGTACATCCAGTTCTGGGATCCCGCCGTTGCAGGCTACGCCATGAACATGCTGGCAATTGCAGCGCTCGAAGGCAAAGGTGATCAGATCAAGGCAGGCCTCAACCTTGGCCTCACCGGCTATGAATCTCTGATCACGCCGAATGAAGATCGTCCGAACCTGCTCTATGGAGCCGGCTGGGTCGGCGTCACCGCCGAGAACATGGACAAATACGACTTCTGATCCTGAAGACTGCCGGCGCACACTCGTGTGCGCCGGCACCGGATCGCATCTGGCCGTCCATCTCTGCATGGCCGGGCCGTCCCATTCAGCCTGCCGGAAAAATCATGTCCGAGTATCTGATCGAGCTGAAGAACATCAGCAAGCGCTTCGGTGGCGTTCACGCACTTGACGGTGTCTCCATGGGCATTCGGCCCGGTGAGATTCACTGCCTCGCCGGCGAGAACGGTTCCGGAAAATCCACCATCATCAAGGTCATGTCGGGCATCTACACGCCCGACGAGGGTGAAATCCTGTTTGACGGCAAACCCGTCAGCCGACTGGATCCGATCACCGCCGTACACAAGGGCGTACAGGTGATCTATCAGGATTTTTCCCTTTTCGGGAACCTGACCGTGGCCGAGAACCTCGCCCTCAACACCTACCTGCTTGAAGGGCGTGGGCGCATGGACTGGCCACGCGCCCGCAAGATGGCGCGCGAGGTGCTTGCGCGTCTTGATGTTGAGATCGATGTTGACGCCGAGGTGGAAACCCTTCCCACCTCCGGCAAGCAAATCGTCGCCATTGCCCGCGCCATTCTCGCCAGGGCCCGGCTCATCGTCATGGACGAGCCGACCACCGCGCTTACCGGGCACGAGGTCGATGCGCTCTTCGCCATCGTTCGCGATTTGCAGGCGCAGGGCATCGCCGTTCTGTTCGTCAGCCACAAGATGCGGGAGATGCTGGAAATCTCGGAACGCCTGACCGTGTTCCGAAACGGAAAGAAGGTCGCCGAAGGCGCGATGAGCGACTTCGACGAACCCGCAATCACCCATGCCATGACCGGGCTCGAGCTCGACGACGAGCCCTACGCACCCGACATTGCACCAGACACGCCACCGGCCCTGGAGGTCGAGAGCCTGAGCGTGCCGGGAAGCGTCGACAATGTCAGCCTTTCGCTGCGTCCGGGCGAGATCGTCGGTGTTTCGGGGCTGATCGGCTCCGGCCGAACCGAGCTCGCCCAGGCGCTCTTCGGCATGGAGAACGCCACAGCCAGATCCTTCCGCATCGCCGGACAGGATGCCTTCCCCCATTCGGTGCAGGAGGCCATTGCGCTTGGCATTGCCTATGTGCCCGAAGACCGGTTGAGCGAAGGTCTCTTTCTCACCCAGTCCATCGAACGCAACATGGTGGTGAGCATTCTCGACCGTCTGCGGCGCGGCCTCTTTCTGGACCGCGATGCCATGCGCCAAAAGACCGAGGATATGTTTGCCTCCATGCAGATCGCCGCTCCGTCGCCGGAAACGGCTGTCGGCAATCTTTCCGGCGGCAATGCACAACGCGTCATGCTCGGGCGCTGGCTCCTGACGGGAGCAAAAGTGCTCATTCTCAATGGCCCGACCGTGGGCGTCGATGTCGGTTCCAAAGCCAAGATCCACCACATCATCCGCGACCTTGCCCGCAAGGAGGGCGTCGCCGTGCTGATGATCTCGGACGACGTGCCGGAACTGACCGGAAACTGCAACCGCATCCATGTCATGCATGACGGCCGTTTCGTGGCCGAATTCGCCGGTGCCGACATGACCGAAGATGCGATCAACGACAGCCTCAAGGCATTGAAGTAAGGCGGTGAGATGAAAAGGTTCCAATCCACCGAGGCCGTGATTGCCCTCGTCCTGCTGGCGGTGATGGTTCTGATCGGCCTCGTCAATCCGGCCTTCTGGGGGGTCGCCAATCTCTTCAGCCTGGCCAAGGCCAACGTCGTGATCGGCATCATGGCGCTCGGCGTCCTGCTGATCATGATTTCGGGTGGCATCGACGTGTCGTTCCCCGCCATTTCCGCCGCCGCGCTCTACATCACGGTGCGCACCATGGTGGCGCTCGACTATGACGGCGTGCTTCTGCCCTTCATCGCAGCCTCGGTGATCGGCGTTCTGCTCGGCGCATTCAACGCCTTCATCATCGACCGCTTCAAAATGATCCCGCTGATAGTCACGCTCGGCACCGCCTCGATCATACGTGGCCTCGTGCTGGGTCTTCTGGGCACGTCCATCGTCAACATCAACAAGATGCCCGATGCGCTGATCGCATTCGGCAAACAGGATCTGGCGTCCGTGACGGCGCAGAACGGCGCGACGGTCGGTCTGACCGCGATGATCCTCGTCTATCTGGCCATTGCGCTCGTGATCCACATCATCCTTCGCCACACGATGACCGGCCGTTCCGTCTATGCCTATGGTGGCGACCCGGAATCGGCCCGCCGTGCCGGCGTGAACACCCGCCGCACGATCTTCTTCGTCTACTGCACCGCAGGGCTCCTGGCGGGCTTTGCCGGCCTCCTCCACAGTTCCATGATCTGGCAGGCGAACCCGCGCGACTTCATCGGCCTGGAGCTCGATGTCATCGCAGCCGTGGTGCTCGGCGGCGCTTCGATCTTCGGCGGGCGCGGATCGGTGCTGGGCACCATGATCGGCGTGTTCACGCTGGTCATGGTCAAGAATTCGCTGATCCTGATGAAGGTGGACACCACTTGGCAGCGGGTTGTCGTTGGCCTGATCATCATTGCAGCGACGGCGATCACCGCGTGGCGCGACCGCAAGAAACTGGCCTGAGGGGGAGCACAAGATGAGCGCTAAAGCCGAAGAAAAATCCCTCGTTCGCCGCCTGCTTGGCAGCGATGCCTCCATCGCGCAGCTCGCCGTGATCACGGTGGTCATCTTTGTCCTGATGGCGGCGATGAACCCCGACAAGTTCCTGCGTTACTACAATTTCGAGTCCATCACCTACATCATGCCGGAGCTCGGCATCCTGTGCATCGCGATGATGGTCGCCATGCTCACAGGCGGCATCGACCTCTCCATCGTGGCGATTGCCAATCTGGCAGCCATCACGGCGGGTGTCTATTTCCGCCATCCCATGGTTGCCGAGGCGCTCGATGCGGGTGGTCTCGGCCTTGTCCTGCACACCGCGATGGGGGTGATGATCGCACTTCTTGTCGGCCTGGCGGCAGGCCTGGTTAACGGGCTTCTGATATCGCGCCTGCGCATCATTCCCATTCTGGCGACACTCGGCACAGGTCAGGTCTTCGCGGGTCTGGCGCTCGTCTTGACCGGCGGTCCGGCCATTGTCGGCTACCCGCAGACCTGGAACTGGATCGGCACGGGGAAGCTGCTCGGTGTTGCGGCCCCGTTCTGGGTGTTGATCCTCGTCGCCCTGGTGGTCGCCATTCTGCTTCGCCGCACACATCTCGGCGTGAACCTGATGCTCATCGGCACCAATGCACGCGCCGCCGTCTTCGCCGGTATCCGCAGTTCACGCATGATCCTCTACAGCTATGCCCTGACGGGCGTCATGGCCGCCATTGCCGGCATCCTCCTGTCCGGGCGCACCAATTCGGCCAAGGCCGATTTCGGCGCCTCCTATCTGTTGCAGGCAGTGCTGATCGCCGTTCTCGGCGGCACCAATCCGGCCGGGGGCAAGGGCCGCGTCGTTGGTGTCCTGCTGGCACTCGTCGCACTCATGTTCCTGTCTTCCGGCATGCAGATGATGCGGGCATCCAACTTCATGATCGATGCGGTCTGGGGCGCTTTCCTGGTGCTGGTGATCGCCATCAACTATCTGAGGTCCGGCAAATGAGCGCTTCCGAAAACGACACCGTTGTCCATCTGTCACCGGATCTGTTTCCGGACCGCGGCGAACGCGTTCTGGCAACCCATGGCGCCTTCACCGTCACGGCCTTCCGCTTCCCCTCATCCGTTGAGGGCTTGCGCATTGAAAACGCACGCGGACAGGTGACCGTTCTGCCCTATCTCGGCCAGATGGTCTGGGATGCCGTGTTCGATGGACGGCGTCTCACCATGGGCAATGTCTTTCCCTACCCGCGGCGCGGTTCTTCCATCCTCGAAACCTATGGTGCTTTCGCGTACCACGCCGGCGTTCTCCGCAACGGAACCCCCGGCCCGACGGATGACCATCCCCTGCACGGAGAAATGCCGGTTGCAGCCATGGACAGCGCCCAAATTCGTTTTGGAGAAGACGATCGGGGTGTCTTTGCCGAAGTCGGTGGTCATGTGGAACATGTCATGGGGTTCGGGCCGCATTACGTCGCCCGGCCCTGTGTGCGCCTGCATGCGGAAAGCGGCCTGATCCATGTGGAGATGGCGGTCAAGAATCTGTCGGCGCACCCGATGGAGCTCATGTACATGCTGCATGCCAATTTCGACTTCATCGCCGGCGCAGAAATCCACCAGCCAACCGGTTTTTCTCCGGATTCCACCGTTGTCCGCAAGGCAATCCCCGGGCACGTGACGCCATCGCCGGCCTTCAAGGCTCTCTTGGAAGATCTCGCTGTCAATCCCGCGCGCATGCGCAGGCTGGATGAGCCCGAGCTCTACAGCCCGGAACAGGTTTTCTATCTACGCGATCTCGGCCGCGATCACACAGGCCGCACACGGCTCGTCATGGAATTGCCCGAGGGCGACGGCTTTTCCGTCAGCTACGACCCGGCAGATTTTCCTCACTGCGTCCGCTGGATCCTGAACGATGGCGATGCGCAGGTTGCGGCCTTCGCCCTGCCTTCCACCTGCGAGCCCGAGGGCTACACCGCAGAGAAGGCCAAGGGGCATGTCCGCATGCTTTCGCCCGGCGAGACCGCGCGCTTCCCCGTTACCCTCGGCTATCTGAGCGCGCAGGAAGCACCTGCCGCGATCTCGGATGTCAACGATATGAGCAAGGACTGACCCATGGCTTCACCCGAAAAGGCCGGACGCATCGCCGTTGTCGGCTCCAACATGGTTGATCTGATCACCTATATCGACCGGATGCCCGAGCCGGGCGAAACGCTGGAAGCGCCCAGCTTCGAGAGCGGCTGCGGAGGCAAGGGCGCCAACCAGGCGGTTGCGGCCGCGAAACTCGGCTCTGCCGTCAGCATGATCACCAAAGTGGGCGATGACCTTTTCGGCGACAACACGATCCGCAACTTCTCCGACCACGGCATCGACACCCGCCATGTCGCCAAAGTGGCTGGAAAGTCGTCCGGCGTTGCACCCATCTTCGTGGAAGAGTCCGGAGAAAACTCGATCCTGATCGTCAAGGGTGCGAATGCGGATCTCCTGCCCGCCGATGTCGATGCCGCCGAGGGCACTCTGCGTGAAGCGGACCTGATCCTCATGCAGCTCGAGATTCCGCTCGAGACCATCTACCACACCGTGCGCCGTGCCACCGAATGGGGTGTGCCGACCATCCTCAATCCGGCCCCGGCCACGAAAGAGCTGAGCGTCGCCGATCTCAAAAGCCTCGGATTCCTCGTGCCTAATGAGAGCGAGCTTTCTCTTCTTTCAGGCATGCCGACCGGCACCGAAGATGAAATCCTTGCCGCTGCCCGCCGCCTCATCGAAAAAGGCATCGGCACGATCGTTGTCACGCTCGGTGCGCGTGGCGCGCGTCTTGTAACCGCCGACCGTTTCGCTTCCATCGAGCCCGTTCGCGTAACCCCGGTAGACACGACCGGTGCGGGTGATGCCTTCATCGGCTCCTTCGCACATTTCCTCGCAACGACGGGAGACACGGAAGAGGCGCTCAATCGCGCGGCGCGCTACGCGGCCTATTCTGTAGGCCGCCGCGGCACACAGAAATCCTATGCTTCAGCAGCCGAGTTCGAGAGGTTCTGCAAGGAGGTTGCCAGCTAAAGCCGCCAGTATTCCATCCCCCGCGCCCTTGCGAGCGACAGCCTCAGCCGGCCCTCCGAAAGACGCTCAAGGCAGATGCGCCGACCATTGGCAGCAAACAGCCATCGTCCATTCCCAAGCGGGCTCATCGGTGCTGCGCTTCTGCGCGGTCCCGCACCCCAGTTGAGCATCCGCCCCTCGATCTGAAGAAACGCACCATCGCAAATCCAGTCGCCGTCAAGACCGGGCATCGCCGCGTCGTCCTTCGCGGGCAACAACCTGACTGGACGGTGAAAGAGCTCTCCGGTCAGTGCACCATCCTCATACCGCAGGCGCATGCGCGATTGAGCCGCATTGGAGACGAACCAGCCGTTATCGCCCTCAAACAGCTTTTCCTCCGCGTCGCGGACGACGATCGAGCCTGGCCTCACCTCGGCCCATAGCGCACCCTGCTCAGCCACATACAGACCCGGAGGAGCCCATTCCCCGGCAGGCTTCGGCATGGTGCCCGGCGCAACCCCGCAAAGCCCCGCCCATACATGGGCAACCAGCCCGGTGGCGTCAGCATCATCTCGGTTGGCGAGCGCCACGAGCGCAGTTCCATCCGCGGGGTCACAAAGAAAACCCGCGCGATAACCCGCCTGGGCCCCGCCATGGCCCGGCACCGCCATACCGCCAATTCGTGCCAGGCTTATTCCAAGCCCGTAGCCCGTTGCCTCTCCCGAGCCGAGCGGCAGCGGTCGTGCAATCCGGTCGAAGATCGTGCGCGGCATCAGATCACCGAGCCAGCGTGCGAGGTCCATGGCCGATCCGGAAAGCGAGCCGGCAGCCGATAAATGCATGCCCTGAAAACCCTCTGACCATCCATCGGTCTCAGGCACATGCCCGTGCACCAGACCCGGTACCGGATCAGTCCAGTATTCCGAAGCCCGCATGCCGGTCCCGAGCCGCTTTGCATGGGCCGCAACCATCTCGGAGAAAACAAAGCCCCGGCGTGCCATTGCCACTTCCAACAGGCGATAGCCGCCATTCGAATAGGCGACTTCTGTGCCCGGCACCGCATTGAGCCAGTCGCACCCGGCCATCCATCGATACAGCGCGTCCGCCTCGGTGCGTTCATGGGTTCCCACACCGAGCAGGGTCAGGCACTCGCGCGGATCCGGCAACCCGCCCTGCATGGCCAGCGCCTGGCCGACCGTCACCGCCGCAGGCGCGGTGGCCAGCTCGGGAAGTGCCTCGCCCAAGGGCATCTCGAGAGCGAAGGTCTTCGATTCCAGAAGACAGGTGGCAAATACGTGCTTTGTGATGGAAGCCCAGCGAAACACCGTATCCGCACCGATGGGGCCAAGCCCTGCCCCGCAATGCCCGGCGGCTGCGATCAGTTTCGGCGCGCCGTTCTGCATTCCGAGGACCACCCCTCCCGGCTCGTTGCTCGACCAGGCGCCGAGCCATTCATGCGCAACCGCTTCGGCAGCCGGCCAGTCGCGTTTCGCCATTCCCCGCTCCCATCCACCGATACAATCCGGCACAAGGTCATTGCCGGGCGGTGCCGTGTTCAAGTTTCCATGTCAATGAAGATTGTGGTTTGCCGGCGCGCGATGACCGCCGCCCCTCAGGCAACTTCGGACTTCTGATCCCCAATGATCTCACTCACAGGCTGGGGCCGGCCAATCAGATAGCCTTGGGCGAAATCGACACCGAGTTCCTCGAGCAGTCTCTTCTGTTCCAGCGTTTCCACGCCTTCGACGAGAACGGTTCGGCCAAGGCTTCGCAGAAGCTGAATCATCCCCGTAAGCATCCGGACATCGCGTAGGTGTTGGCCTTCCGGCAGAAAACTGCGGTCGATCTTGACGATATCCAGTTCAAAACGGCGTAGACAATCGATACCGGCGTAACCGGTACCGAAATCATCAAGCCATATCTGCACTCCGAGACTTCGAAGCTGCTCGACCGTCTGTGCAGCCTGTGACTGCCCCAGAATGTCACCTCTCTCGGAAAGTTCCAGCGCAAACTGCCCCGGCGCCAGCCCGTGACGGGCGAGCATCTCGGCGACGCGAAGCGCAAAGCCGGGAGTCTTGAGCTGAACGGCGGAGATATTGACAGCAATAACGCCATCAAGCTTGTAGCGCGCCACATCTGCACAGGCCTGCTCGAAGACCCATGCCCCCAGCTCGACAATCGCCCCGTTCTGCTCCGCTACCGGTATGAAAATGTCGGGCTTCACCAGGCGCCCATTGCTGCCCTTCAGCCGCATCAGGGTCTCGTAGCCGATGATTTCCTCCGTTCCGAGCTGTATGATCGGCTGGTAGACGACCGAGATGCACTGTCTCTCGATGGCATGCGCCAGCAGACCAGCCAGACTCTCGCTTGAATGGTCGGCATCAATGATCTGCGGATCGTAGATGGTCACCCGGGAACGGCCGGTAAATTTCGAGATGTAGAGTGCGCGGTCTGCTTCCTGCAGGACGTCCTGCAGCTCGCTGCCGCCACTGGGCGATGTCTGAGACGCGCCGGCGCTGATCGTTACAATCTCAACACCGTCACCCCTGTCCGGATGATGGATCTCGAGGTTTTCGACCACACGACAGAATTCTTCTGCCAGATTGCGCAACTCATCCGGCTCGGAGACCTTGCTCAGCACCAGGAATTCCTCACCGCCATAACGCCCCACGATGGAACCGTTGGCCTCTGCCGTCTCCTCGAGCGTCTGCGCCACCCTTATCAGGCAATCGTCGCCAGCCTGGTGCCCGAGCCGGTCGTTGAACTTCTTGAAGTGATCCACGTCGATGAGCACCACACCAATCTCGTCCTCTTCTCCGGCGCATGCTTCGTAGAGTTCGGAGAAGGCGCTTGTGATCGCACGGCGGTTGCGAAGACCAGTCAACGGATCCGTATTGGCAATTCTGTGTAGTTCATCACCCTTCTTGGTCGCGGCATGAGCCTGCGATTTGGCCTGAAGAGCCTCCAGAAACGTCCAGTACCGCTCCACGCCCAATCGCCAAGAAAGATAAAGGGAAAAGACAAGGCAATTGATGAAGAGTGCCGCGATCACGAGGCGGGCGGTGAAGTCGATCTCGAGCACGAGCAAGGTCGCCGCCACGAAGACAGCGGCGATGATCGTCGACGAGATAGCCGACAAAATGAAGCGGAAGTTAAAGAACAGATTGGCGCCAAGCACGAATACGATGCCGAAAACGATAAAATGCGAAAGTGCCTGCTGATGCGCCGTGACAAGCGCAAGAAGCAACCAGCCCACCGCTCCGGTGACTATGGCTGCGGCGGCGACAAGATGCATGGCCGCAAGTGAAGCGCCACGACGGATCCCGAACTCTATAACCGCCAGGAATGAAATGCCGATAGCGCATCGCGCAAACACCAACTGCCCTGCGATGTCGGGGAAAAGAATCCAGTCGAAAACGCCATAAGCCATGTAACTGAGCACGGCAGCCCACATGCCCCAACGAACCACCAGACGCTGCTGAGCAGCGTCGTGCTGGAACAGCAATCGCATCAGTTTGGGATCTACCAGTCCCGAACGAGGGCTCGAAAGCGCTTCCATAAGCTTTCGTGCAATATCCGCAGATAGTTGCATCGTGACCTTCCTTTGCAACATATCCTTATTACACGGCAAACGGTTAGGATGTCTTAACTCGGCATTCTGGGCCCTGGCCAGCGGCTGGAAACGCCATTTTACATTAACAATACGTAAATGACCCGCCCGATTGCGGCCTCACTTGCCGGCTTATCAAAGCAATCCTGACCCGTATAAGTTTTAGTCCAAATTGATTAAATTCTTTCGCATCCGACCCGGTGCGGGTATAGTGACCGTGACCAGCCAAGGGGACGAACAAGTGGCACAAGCCTCTCATTTGAAGCTTGACGAGCAGAGTCTGATTACATCTCGGCTCATCAAGAAGCACGCGACAACGTCTGATGTTGCCGATTCCGCAGAGCTGAAAGAGAAGGTTGCCCAGTTAGCCCTGATTCTGGATCTGGCGCGGCAGGGATTCGAATCGGCGACGCCGGCAGGAGAGATCGTCGACCGGCTCGCCGGCCGACTGCACGAGCTGCGCAACCAGGCGTCGCCTGCCGTATGGCAGCAGCTCATTCCCCTGGCGCAGGATCACCCTGTTTCCGAGTTTTTGAAACAGGATCCCTTTACGCGCTGGTCCTTCGAAAAGCCGCGCGGCTATTCCGGCGATGCCAGCCTGCTCGACATCTATTACAAGCATTCCAGCGCCGACGGGATCGTGGCATCCTCAACGGAACTCGGTCGCGAAATCTACGCTTATACAAGCGAAGCGGCGAGCTCGGTGGCCGGCCGTGAAAGACGCGATATTCTCGCGCGCACCGTGGATGCTACTGCGGAGCGTGTCGAGAACGCGGAGGTTCTGGCCATAGCCTGCGGCCATCTCCGCGAAGCGGAATTGTCCAAAGCCCTGGCCGGGAAAAAACTGAAACGCTGGATCGGGCTCGATCAGGATCCGATCAGTGTCGGAACGGTCAACCGGGACTTGGCCGGAACCGGGATCGAAGCCATCGATGGTTCGGTGAAAGGCATTCTTCGCCGCGCCTACAAGCTCGGCACGTTCGATCTTGTCTATGCCTCGGGGCTCTACGATTATCTTCCACGTGCCGTAGCCATCCGTCTCACTCAACGCGCCATGGAGCTGGTCAAACCGGGCGGCGAATTCCTGTTCGCCAACTTCAGCGACGAGATCACGACCGATGGATACATGGAAACCTTCATGGACTGGCCGTTGATCCTGCGCGCGGACAAGGACATGCAGGACATAATCGACCGCGCGATCGACAGGAATCATGCCGAATCCGAGGTCTTTTACGGCAGCAATCGCAACATCGTTTACGGCGTCATCCGCAAACACGCGGACTGAACGGCAGTCTCATTTCATGGCATGAGGGGGTCAGAGCAGCGGCTCGGACGCAACCAGGCCTCTGGCAATGAGATCGGCCCAGTCGGCTGCTTCTTCCTCCGACCCGATGAGATCGTTGCGGATCTCGATCTCGACGCAGGGTAGGCCGCGCCTTTCGCCATGGACTGGCACGGCATAGTCCGTGGCATCACTCACGGCATAGGGCTGGTTGCTCCCCACGCACAGATCCGTGTTCCTGCGAAACCAGTCGAGCATCGCGGGCGAAAGCGTCTTGTCCCGGTTAAACAGAATGCCGATTTCCCACGGTCGGCTCTTGCCCAGAAACACAGGCGTGAACGAGTGGATCGTCACAAGCCTTGTCTTGCGCCCCTCCTGTTGCCGCCGGTCCAGCGCCTGCGATACGGCATTGTGGAACGGCCAGAAAATCTCTTCTGCCCGCATTCTGCGCTCGTCGGGCGAAAGGTTTCTGTTTGCCGGGACCACCGTGCCTTCGCTCGTTTCAGGCGTGAAGGTCTCCGCATCGGGTTGCCGGTTGCAGTCGCAGACGAGGCGCGAATAGCGTTGCGTGTAAAGCGGCGCACCCAGAAGGTCCGATAGCTTTCTCGCGACCGAAAGCGCACCGATATCCCAGGCGATGTGACGACTGAGATCGCTTTCGGAAAGCCCCATTGTGCCGAGGTTTTCAGGGATCCTCCGCCCCGCATGCTCACAGATAATGAAGTAGTCTGATGCCGCGCCTTCATTGAAGGTTTCGAGGGGATGCGGCTCATGCGCCTTCAGGACCCCATGGAGCGCGGTTTCATTCAGATCAGACACGCAGATGCCTCCCAAGAGATTTGTATGAAATCGTACAAATCCATTTGTTTCATTGCAAGATGTATCTTTTTGTTGACGCTGGTCCCGCAGCCGCCATATCGTTGGGCCAACAACAGGGGAGCAGATTTGCCGTGAGTGACACGCCGGTTATCGAGGCCTCGGGCCTTGCGAAACGGTTTGGCGGGCTCTTGGCCGTCGATGGATATGATTTGCGGCTCGACAGGGGCGATCTTGTCGGGCTGATCGGGCCCAACGGAGCGGGCAAGACTACGGCCTTCAATCTTCTGACCGGTGTGCTCAAACCGTCAGCCGGCAGCATTTCCGTATCTGGAAAGGACATGACCGGGCAGCCGCCTCACCTGATGGCCCGCGCCGGGCTCGCGCGAACGTTTCAGAACATTCGTCTGTTCGAAGATCTGAGCGTGCTCGAGAATGTCATGTGCGGCGGTCACATGCGTCATTCTGCGAGCACCCTTGCGACGATGTTTCAGCTACCGTCTTTCTGGCGCTCGGAAGAGACGTTGCGTCAGAGGAGCCGCGACATCGTCGATCGGATCGGCCTGAGTGCCTTCGCGCAGCAACGCGCGGGCGATCTTTCGTACGGCGATCAGCGTCGGGTCGAAATCGGACGCGCGCTTGCCGGCGAGCCTGCTGCACTGCTCCTCGATGAGCCCGCTGCAGGCCTGAACCCCTCCGAAACGGGTGATCTCGTTTCCTTTATTCGCCAGGTCAATGAGGAGTTCGGGATCGCCGTTCTGGTCGTCGAGCACGACATGCATCTGGTAATGGGGCTGTGCGACCGAATTCAGGTGCTAAACCGCGGCAAGCTCATAGCGGAAGGCTCCCCCCAGCAGGTGCAGAAGGATCCGGCGGTCATCGAGGCCTATCTCGGCACCGGACGCAAGGAGAAGACCCATGCTTGAGGTACGCGATCTCAATGTCTATCGCGGTGCGACCCATGTGCTGAAAGGTGTGTCCTTCGATGTGCGGCAGGGGCAGCTTGCGGCCCTGATCGGCGCCAACGGCGCCGGAAAATCGACCACCCTTCTCACGCTCTCGGGTCTTTTGCGCCCGCGTTCGGGCAGCGCTTTGCTGCACACCGAAGGCGAGACGCTGGATCTCACCCGGCTTTCATCGGAGAAGATCGTGCGGGCCGGCCTGATCCACTGCCCGGAAGGACGACAGATTTTTCAGTCGCTCAGCGTCGCCGAGAACCTCGACATGGGTGCCTACACGCAGCGTGACCGCGCGGAGGTGCGCCGCACGATGGAGGAGGTGCACACGCTGTTTCCGGTTCTGGCGGAACGGGCCAGTGTCGCAGCCGGATCACTTTCCGGCGGCGAGCAGATGATGGTGGCCATTGGCAGGGCGCTTCTTGCCAAGCCAAAGATGCTGTTGCTCGATGAGCCATCCCTCGGCCTCGCGCCGCTGGTTGTCGAGACGATTTTCGACGTGATCCAACGGTTGAAATCAACCGGCGTCACCATCCTCCTGATCGAACAGAATGCAGCCATGGCGCTGGAGATTGCCGACAGCGCCTATGTGATGGAAAACGGAAACATCGTCTTGTCGGGAACTGGTAAAGAACTCGCCAGCAATGACCGTGTGCGCCAGTCTTACCTGGGAGTGGCTGCATGAGCCAGTATCTGTTTCAGCAATTGATCAACGGTCTGGCGCTTGGCAGCCTCTATGCCCTTGTCGCCATCGGCTTTTCGATGATCTATGGCATCGTCCGGCTGATCAATTTCGCCCATGGCGATCTTGTCATGATCGGTGCGTTCTCCACTCTTGCTCTCGTGACCGCCGGCGTGCCCTGGCCGCTGATCCTGGTTTTCGTTCTGGCCATCGGTGCCATCGCCGGCATGACCATTGAAACCATCGTCTTCCGCCCGATACGCGGGGCCAGTCAGGTGACAGGGTTTATCGCGACGCTGGCGGTTTCGATCGCCATACAAAACAGCGCGCTGATGATCCTCTCGGGGCAACCGCGCAATTTTCTCTTTCCCGCCTTCATGCGCCAGCGCGTGGGATTCGGCGGCGTGAACGCATCCCTGACGGACATCGCCATCATCGTTCTGACGCTCCTCCTGATCGGCGGGCTTTTCCTCGTGGTCTACCGAACGCGGCTCGGGACCGCCATGCGCGCAACGGCGGAGAACCTGACCGCGGCCCGTCTGATGGGGGTGGCGGTGAATCGCACCATCCTTGCAGCCTTCGCCATTGGCAGCGCCCTTGCCGCTGTTTCGGGCCTCTTCTGGGGCGGCAAATTCGGGCAGATCGATCCGCTGCTGGGCTTCGTGCCTGGCCTCAAAGCTTTTGTCGCCTGCGTGATCGGCGGTGTCGGTTCAATCGGGGGAGCAATGCTGGGCGGGTATATTCTCGGCCTTGCGGAAGTCTTGTTCGTCGGCCTTCTGCCGCAGGAATTCTCCGGCTATCGGGATACATTCGTCTTCCTGCTGTTGATCGTGATCCTGCTTATCCGGCCCTCCGGCCTGTTCGTTCGCCAGACCGAGGAGCGCGCCTGACATGCAGACGAGCCCGCAAACCACATCCCTGACGGAAACCGCATCGGTTCCGGCAACACCGCGCCGTGGCTTTGTTGCTGCCATTGTAACCGTCATCGCGGCCGCGGCGGCTGTCTGGGCCGCGCAGCAGGGGCTGAACAGTTATCTCGTCACGCTGCTTGCGCTTTTGTTCATCAATGCGGCACTCGCCGTCTCCCTGACACTGACCAATGGTCTCACCGGACTGTTCTCGCTCGGACATCCCGCGTTCATGACGATTGGAGCCTATGTGGCCGCGATCCTGACCTTCTCTGCACGGCGCAAGGGATCGATGCTGCCGGGACTGCCCGAGTGGCTGGCTTCGACGGAACTTTCCATGTTTCCCGCCCTTCTGATCGCGGGCCTTGTCGGTGGACTGGTGGCGCTGGCCATCGGCTGGGCCGTGTTGCGTCTCAAGGGGCATTATCTCGCGGTTGCGACACTGGGCCTCATCATCGTTGTGCAGGGGCTTGCCACCAACTGGGATGGTATCACGCGCGGCGGCGCGGGCCTCAGCGGCCTGCCGCGTCACGTGAACATCTGGTGGGCGCTTGGCTTTCTTGTCATCGTTGTCGCAATCACCTGGCGGATCAAATACTCCTCGCTCGGGCGCGCCATGATGGCAGTGCGGGAGAATGAGCTCGCTGCCTCCTGCAGCGGCATCAATGCCGCTCGATTGAAGATCCTGGCCTTTGTAATCGGTGCAGTCATGGCCGCCATGGCGGGTGCTTTGCTCGCCCATCTCATCAGCGTGGTCACGCCGAAAACCTATTCCGTCCTGCTTGCTTTCAACATCGTGGTCATGGTCGTGATCGGCGGATCGGGCAGCATCACCGGGGCGGTGGTCGCGGCAACGGCCATCACGGTTCTTTCCGAGGCGCTGCGGCCGGTCGAAGAAAGCATCGGCCTCTATGGCATGAGCCAGGTCATCGTGGCGCTCTGCCTGATCGTGGTGCTCTATCTCAAACCGGGCGGGTTGTTCGGCAGTGGCGAACCCGCTTTCGTGCGCCACCTGTTCAGCGGAAGGAAAACGCAATGAGCGCACCGCGCCAAAGGGATATCTATGAGACGCGGGCCCAGCCACTGTGCCCGGAGCGCGTCGGACTTCTGGTCATCGATGTTCAGAACTGGGTGATGGACGAGGCAAACCGCCAGCCTCGCCCGGAGTTCTACAAAGTTGCGCGCGGCCAGGTCATCCCCAACATTGCAAGGCTCATAGATGCTTCACGCACCCACGGCGTAGAAGTGATCTACACTGTGATGGAGAACTTCACCCAGGACGGACGCGACCGCAGTCTCGACTACAAGCTGTCGAACTTCTTTATCCCCAAGGGATCGTTGGATGCAAAGGTGATCGACGAGGTCGCCCCGCATGGCGACGAGATGGTCATACCCAAAACCTCCTCGAGCCTCTTCAACTCGACAAACTTCGAATATCTGATCCGTAACATCGGGCTCGACACGGTCATCGTGACCGGCTTTCTGACCGACCAGTGCGTCGACCACACGATCCGCGACGGCGCCGATCGCGGGTTTCACATGATCTGCGTCTCCGATGGCTGCGCGACCGACACACAGGCGCGGCACGTCGCGGCGCTCAACGCGTTCAAGGGCTATTGCCGCATGGAAACCACGGACAGCCTGATTGCCGCAATGAAACGCGACTTCGCCTGAATTCGGCCTGAGCGCCGCAAGGTCCCGCTGGGGAGATGTGCTGAATCTCCCCAGTTTGCCGAACCTCAATAGGCCTCTCGATATTTCGCGCATTGTGCTTCTGGCGAGAGGTCTTTCATCAGCTCTGCCTCGAACCGCTTGTGGGCGAGATAGGCCGAAACCAGCTCCTCCCCGAAAAGCGGACGCAACGCCGCCTCGCCTTCGAACAGGTCGAGCGCCGCCTGCAGCGATTGCGGCAGTCTGACAACACCCAGCGCCTGCCGCTCGCTTTCCGTCATATGCTGGGGCGGCCTGCGACAGACCTGTGGCGCGGGCAACGCCTCGTCCAGGCCGTGAAGGCCGGCAGCTACCAGCGCGCCCAGCACCATGTAGGGGCTGGCTGCCGCATCTGCCGCACGGAACTCGAAATGGAACTGCCTTGCGATGTCGACGCCCGCGCCGGGAAACACGGGGCAGATGCGCAGGCCGGCTTCACGGTCGCGCTCGCCCAGATTGTTGTAGGCCGCACTCCAGCGATCCGGTGTCAGGCGCAGATAGGAAATCGTCGAAGCTGCCGTTACAGCCGTTATGGCAGGCATAAGCGCGAGGATACCCGAAAGGAAATGCGCCGCTTTAGCAGACACTGCATTCGGAGCTGACGCATCGTGGTTGACCGGAGCGCCGGTCTCAGCGTCGATCAATCCGAAATGAACGTGAACGCCATTGCCCACGGCATCCGGCCGCAGGATCGGGGTGAAACTCGCCCGGTGGCCAAAATGTCGGGCGACAGCCCGCGCGATTTCGCGCACTGCAACGGCATGATCGGCCGAGCGTTCGTCATCGGCCGGCCCGACCGTGACCTCATATTGCATGGGCCCATATTCAGGCATGAACGTGTCGATCTCCAGGCCCGCTTCCTTGAGCGCGCCCAGATAGGTTTCGGCAAACTGTCCCTGCCGGCGGAAGGAATCGAGCGCGTAGCTCGCATTCGGGCGCTCTTCCATACCTTCCAGCATGAACTCGTGCTCGAAGGCAGCCTTGAGCCTCAGCCCGTGTCGCGCCTCCAGTTCACGCAGCATCCGCTTGAGAAATCCTCTCGGACACACACTCCAGGCCGTGCCATCGAGGTTCATGATGTCGCCCATCATGAAGTGGCTCGCAGCCGCATCCGGACCTAAATCGACACGAACACGCGTCTCGGGGTCGGGCGTCAGAACCGTATCGCCATAAGGCCCCCAGGGCGTCGGCGCGATCGGGCCATGCGCGGTGATCATGCTGTTGGTGGGCGTCCAGCCGATCCCCTTGCGCAACCGTGTCTCCAGGTCTGAGGCCGGAAAGCCCTTGCCCCGGACCTGTCCGGCAAGGTCGGCGGTGCACAGCATGATGATTTCTTCGCGTTTCATCGAACCCCTCATTTTCGTTTTGATTTGCCCCGTTCCTGACCGATCGTGCCTGCCGCAAGCCTGCTCCGCAGATCCTCGAGTGTCTCGAACCGGGTGCGGCCGGCTGTGTCTGCCTTGCTGGCCGCAGCGCCAACAAGCGCTTCGGCAACTCCCATCCCAACGGTCAGAACGTCGAAGATCGACGGCGATTCCACCGGAAAGGTCAGAACGAGATCAGCCGAACGGGCTGCCGGCGATTGCCATACATCGGTCAGGAGAATGACCGTGGCGCCGCGCCTGGAAGCGGCGTGGGTGAACTGCACGACATCGTCCTGGTAGCGGCGCACGTCCAGCACCACCAGAACGCTGCCCCTGCCCATGTCGAGCAGGAACTGCGGCCAGGTCTGCGTCTGGCCGCTGACGGGGTGAACGCGCCCTCGTATCGCCGACAGCAGATCGCCCATGTAGCGCGCGACATGGGAGGAATATCGCCCGCCAAGCAGATGGATGTCGCGCTTGGGATCCGCCAGAAGCGCTGCCGCCCGATCGAACTCCTTTTCCGGAATGAGGTCGGGCAGGCTACTGAAATACTCGGCCATCCGGTCACTGGTGCGTGCGAGATAGGATTTGTCGGTGGCCTCGTCGCGCACCTTCCGCTCCCCGAAACGCAGAAGCGGCGATTGCAGGCTCTCTTCGATATGGCTTCGCAGCGCTTCCTGAAATTCCGCATAGACGGGAAAGCCGAGACGCTTGACCAGGCGCAGCACCGTTGCCGTGCTGACACCACTCTGTTCGGCAAATTCGGCAACCGTGGTGAGGCCAGCCATCGGATAGTTGGCGATCAGATGCCGGGCGGCGCGCGCTTCGCGGCTGCTGAGTTCGGGCAGGGCCCGCCGCAGATCCTCCAACACGTTCATAGCTGCCGCTCCGCTTCCTGTCGCGTATTTCCCGAATGTATCAAATCAGACAAAATTGCCATTTGGAAGAAAAAATGTATCATTCGATTGACGTTCTCCAATTGCAGAGTCATGCTGTTGATCAACGCATGAGCCTTCCCGGGGCACCTTGCGTCAGAGGGTGACATTCAACAAGAAGCAGGGAGATTGCCATGAAACATCTGATTGCCGCATCGGTGGCCCTGGCCGCCGTCACAGGCGCCGCCATGGGCAGCGCCAACGCGCAGGAAACCATCAAAATCGGCGCGCTTTATAACGTAACCGGCGGGATGTCGTCACTCGACGGCCCCTCGCTCAAGGGCGCACAGCTCGCCGTCAAGCAGATCAACGCGGACGGCGGTCTTCTCGGGAAGCAGATCGAGCTGATCGCGCCAGACGGAAAGACAGATCAGCAGGAGACGGCGAAGGCCGCACAGCGCCTCATTTCAGAGGGTGTGGTGGCCGGCATCGGCGAGTCCGACACCACTTTCGTCATGGCCGGCGCGCCGCTGTTCCAGGAAGCAGGCATCCCGTTCGTCACGTCGGGCGCAACGCATCCCGAGCTTCCCCAGTGGGTTGGCGATTACATGTTCATGGCGCCGTTCGGCGACGATGATCAGTCCTACGCCATTGCCGATTATGCCTATGACAAGCTCGGCGCCCGCAAGGTTGCGGTCTGGACCGACAATTCCATGGACTTCACCAAGGCGCTCAGCAAATTCTTCGTCGAGCGCTTTGAAGAGCGCGGCGGTGAAATCATCGGCACCGACAGCTTCATGATGGGCGATACGGATTTCTCCGCTCAGATTGCGCGGCTTGCCTCCATCGATCCCGCACCCGATGCGGTTTTCGTTTCGGCGATCCCGTCAGAAGCGGGGCTTTCCGTCAAGCAGATCCGCGAGCAGGGCATCACCATGCCGATCGTGTCCGGTGATGGTTTCGATACCGAACTGGTCTCCACCGTGCCAGGCCCTGAGCTTGCCAATGATGTCTATTTCTCCACCCACACCTATCGTGCCGATGACCGCGAGGAGGTGAAGAAGTTCATCGCCGACTACAAGGCCGAATACGGGATTGATCCCGAAAACGCATTTGCTCCGCTTGGCTATGACGCACTGATGCTGGTCGCGGACGCGATCCGCCGCGCAGACTCGGCAGAGCCGGCAAAAATCCGCGATGCCCTTGCCGAGACACGCGGCTTCAAGGGTGTGACAGGCGAGATCAGCTACACGCGCGAGACCATGGTACCGCCGAAGCCGGTGTCGCTCATCAGCGTTCACAATGGCAAATACACGGTCGAGGAAATCTGGGAACCCGAGACCAACTGATCCAGTTAGGGGCAGCGGGAGAGCGGGGCTTCGGCCCCGCTTTTTCGTTATGCTTTGTGCGAGCAGCACCGGACGGGCAAGGAACTGCCCGCCCTATTCCTGAAAACGCAGGTGAGCTAGCGCTTCAAAAACTCATTGCTGAACCAGGTAGAGACATCCGGCATTTCCTCGAGGCGCTTGCCATCTGCGTCGCGCATCACACCAGCCTCGAACATGAACTTCGTGATGTTGCCAAACATATCGGCATCGATGAGCCCCACCGGCTCACCTTCGTCCTGAAGGTAGCCGCCATCCACGATGGCTTTCATCGAAGCTCGCACCAGTTCGGGATTGGAAAGCATGCCACCGGTTTGCGCGATCAGCATCTCGGCGGCCTCTGCCGGGTTTTCAGCGGCAAAGGCATAGCCGCGCTGTGCAGCCTGCACGAAAGCTCTCGCGGTCCCGGCATTGTCTTTCAGCCAGGTGCCGTTTGCCCCCAGATAGGTGGTGTGCTGGTCGGGCACGCCATAATCGGCATAGCGAAACGCCCGCTGTGGCCGGTTGAGCAGCACGGAATTCACCCCCTCCCATGTGCTCACTTCAAGCGTGAAATCCACCGTTCCGTTGGCAAGCGCCTCATAGGCGGATGTGCCGAGCGTTACAGTCTCGAACTCTCCCTTGCCGCCGTCGTTCTGGATGATCGTGGAAATCAGCGCCTGTTCCCATGCGCTGCCGAAACCGGCATAGGTCATGCCATCGAGATCGGACGGACGTTGAATGTCCTCACGCTCGCCGTTGAACACGAGGCGGCCCGTCTCGTGCTGCATGACCGCCATGACGACCTTCAGGTCTGCACCCGTAGCGCGCTGGCTGTAGAACCCGACGGAGCTCAAAATGCCGAATTCAGCGACGCCCGTCGCCACCAGCGTGCCGGACGAGGTGTCCGTGTAAGGCAGGATCTCCACATCGAGGCCCGCTTCCTCGAACCAGCCTTTCGCCTGGGCGACGTAGAGCCCCACATGGTTTGTATTGGGCGTCCAGTCCAGCGCGACGCTCAGGCGTTCACTGGCCGTGCCCGGAAGTACCATCGCGCCCAAAACAAGGGCAGCGGCTATCAGGCATTTCATGGTCATTCTCCTGTCTGACTGAGCAAGATGTTCAATAGTTCCTCCTCCTGCGCCCGCGCTTCACCCGGCAGGGCCGTGCCAAGACGCGGTCTCGGAGCGCGGATAACCACTTCCGAAATCACACGGGCAGGACGACGCGAAAGCACATAGATGCGATCCGAAAGCGCCACCGCCTCGCGCACATCGTGCGTGACAAGCAGCGTGGTCCAGCGGGCAGCACTCCATCGATCTTCCAGCCAGCGCTGCATCTGCGCACGCGTCAGCGCATCGAGCGCACCGAAGGGTTCATCCAGAAGCTGGATGGGCCTCGCCTGAATCACAGTTCGAAGCAATGCAGCACGCTGGCGCATCCCGCCCGACAGTTCAGCCGGGTACCGCTCCTCGAAACCCGCCAGTCCGAATTCGGCAAAGAGCGGCAATGCCCGTGCGCGGGCCTCGGCGCGCGGCAAGCCCTGCACCTCAAGCCCGAGGATCACATTGTCGATGATCCGCCGCCACGGCATCAGCGCATCGCGCTGTGGCATGAAGGCAAAGGTCGTGCCGTTGCGCTTGAGCGTTGAACCATCCAGCAGAATTTCGCCACGATCGGGTTCAAGCGCACCGGTGAGCAGACGAAACAGCGTCGATTTTCCCGCACCCGACGGGCCGAGAATGGAAACAAACTCACCCTGCCCGACCCGCAGCGACACGTCGTCGAGCACATCTGTCTTGCCAAGCGAGACACCCACATTGCGCAGTTCCAGTGCGCTCATTGTCCCTGCCCCGCTTCGCGCCAGCGCAGCAACACCCTCTGCAGCAAAGCAGACACGCCGAAGAGGACGAGCGTCAGCGTCGAACTCACCACGACCGCCGCCAGCATGAGATCGGGACGAAAACTGTTCTTGGCATTGAGAATGACAATTCCAAGCCCGGCACGCGCGCCGACATATTCGGAAAAAATCGCCGCCACGACGGCATAGGTGATCGAAATTCGAAGACCGGCGAAGAAATAGGGCATTGCGGAGGGAAACCGCGCTGCGCGAAACACCTTCCAGCGCGAAGCCCCCATTGAGCGCATCAGCGTTTCGATCTCGGGATCGGTCGATTCGTAACCGTCCACCAGCGCAACCAGCATGGGGAAGAAGGTGACAAGCGCCACGAGCAGGATCTTTGGTGTGAGCCCAAAACCAAACCACAGCACCGCCAGCGGCGCGATGGCCACCAGCGGCAGGGTCTGGCTCACGACGAAAATCGGAAACAGCGCGCGGCGCGCCTTTGGCAGAAAATCGAGCGCAACCGACAGCGCAAAAGCGATACTGACGGAGAAGGCAAAGCCGGTCAGCGTCGCGCTGAGCGTCGGCAGCGTGTTCTCCCACAGCAACGCCCGATTGGCCGCCATCTGTTCCACGACACGCGACGGCGCCGGCAGGACCAGCGGTGATATGCCCGACAGCCGGACGTAGATTTCCCAAAGGACGATCGCAGCGGCGACGCTACCGAGTGCGGGCAGACCGCCTATCAACCGTCCACCCGCCGAGCGGGGCAGACCCTTCGGCATGGGGTCAGGCCGTGGAAGGGCTGTTGGCGGAAAACGGTCAGGTCAATCGTGACGTGCCCCTCGGGCGGGCCGAAGCGGCAGAACGCCTGTTCCAGAGTCGCAAAAACCGGACCGGCATCTCCTTTAAGGCGCGAACAGAAATTCTTCGAGCGGTCGAAGACACCGCTCGACTTCAGGAAGTCGATGCAGCCCATGATTTCCGCCATGTGGTCGCCGGCGCCCATGACATAGAGCGAGAACTGCGCGCGTGCGATCTCCGACGTGGTCTTTGCATCGGCAACCGCCGCTAGTGCCGCCTTCTGACGATCCTCCAAAGGCTCGGACGGGTTGGCGAGCGCCGAAGTCGCGCAGATCGGATCATCCGGCTCGCCGGGGCATCCGCGCGAGAGCGTGGCACGAAGAACCACGTGGTGGCGGGTGGATGCTGCAGCGACATAGAAATCGCGCAGGGCCGGAAAGAGCACTTCGGGCGGGCCGACAACCAGCGTCGAGATATCGTCGGTCTCGATCCGCAGGCGATCGCGCCAGGGATCGAACGCCGAGAGCGACGACATGATGACATCGACGAAATCGTCGGTCATCGGATAAAGGGAAAGCTGCGCACCTGCGAACATGATTGTCCTCCTTGCTCCGCTGGCATTACCCAGATCAGCTTCTAGGGCCCGAAGGCTTGCACCTTCATCTCAGCCGCGGCCATACGCGGCACCCCTGTGGATGTGAGGTACGAACCAAATCCCGTGTCGGAAAGCAAGCCGATTGTTCAGGAAAACATGCGGGAGTGAAAAATGACCCGGCTATCCACAGGAGGTCACAGCCGAAAATCCGGAATGATGACCGGCCGGAGAGTTCGCGCACGGCCCCGAAATGCTCAAGCCGCTCGAAGAGGCGTTTCGAGGCCCAGCGGGAAAGATTGCAACCGGGCGCCGAGGCCGGGAGGGCATCTTCATCGAGCAGCTTCTGCACGACCATCCCCGCTCCCTTGGTCCGCAGCTTCGGCAACACGGAAACCAGTGTGTCGGCGCGGCGAGATATTTCACCAGCCGAGCGGAGCGCACCTTCTGTACCGGAAAACCAGCGCCAGGCACACGGCCGTCGCGAAACCGGGATCACCCGGGTCGATCCGCCCCCTTCCGCCACTCGCGCGGAAAGCGGCTCCATAGCGTTCCGCCATGAGCAACGGAACGGGACGAGACCAGCCAAGCATCGTAGCAATCAGCCCATCCGCAAGCGCCCACGCCAGCGGCTCGGCATCCGCGCGTAGCATCAATATCCTTTGTACAAGTTCTGCAGCAGCAAAGGGCGCGGCCCGTCCCGACTGAACCACCGCTTCCGCGTGGTTCAACACAGCCTCGACCTCCTCTCCCATCGCAAGCCGAGCAAGTCTGAAAGCTCCGCTATCGTAGAAGATGACATTGCAAGCGACGCGTCGCCAATGCGCCGATAGGCAAGGAAAATCTTGCCAGCAGGGCCCGGATCATCCCCGGTCCCTGTGAGAAGCACCGCATCGCGCAGCGCACTCTCGCCCTCACCCCCGTCCCGAGAGCCTCGATGCCGCCGCGGCGCATTTCAGTGCCTGGCGCGCGCGCCAGCAGCCCGCCCAGCCGGTTCGCTGCGCACCAGATCGTCCAGTGTTTTGAGCGCAATGCCGGCTGCAAATCCGGCATCACTCAAGCCTGAAGCGGCCTTGCGTGGCATTGCCCACCTGGGGCAGGATCAGGCTTGAAGGAGAAGCGGGCGAAGACGAATCCATTTTCGTAGAATAAAGCGGATGAGCGGGTTTACACCAGAAATTCCGCAGAAAACCGCACGGCTTGTCTTTCCTGATCTATGTCCGATAAGGATTGTATTATCAGACCATCAGAGACAACAGGCCGAAAATGACCTCTGACAACGAGCAAAATCCGCGAAGGCGGGGCTTGGGCCAGCCTGCAGCGTCTGAAGCACCAGCGGGGTTCAGAATCTGTCGCGTCAGAAGATGGGGCTTTTGCGTTAAAATCCCCGCAAAGCCGCCAAAGATAATTCAGACCTGCCCGACATTGTCGACCTGGTGCTCGCGATGGATGAGGAGAGCCCCTCCCCTTCCCCGGCATCCCCCTGCCGATAGCCTCGTGGAAACCGCGCGCAATTATGCGCGTGCAGCCCGATCCGAAGCGACGCAGCGCGCCTATGCGGCCGACTGGCGTCATTTCTCATCCTGGTGCCGCCGCTCGGGTTATTCTCCGCTTCCCGCTGATCCACGCGTGGTTGGCCTTTATCTCTCCGCCTGTGCCTCCGGCAATCCGCGTCCGACTGTTTCCACTCTGGAACGCAGGCTTCCGGCCTGTCCCAGAGCTACTCGCAGCGTGGAGACAGGCTCGATCGCAAGGATCCGCACATCACCGAGGTCTTTGCCGGCATCCGCCGCAGGCATGGCCGCCCCGCCCGTTCAGAAAGAAGCGCTCCTCGCAGAAGACATCCTCACCATGATCGAAACCTTGTCCAACGATCTGCGCGGCCTCCGGGACAGGGCAATCCTGCTTGTCGGTTTCGCCGGCGGTCTGCGCCGTTCCGAGATCGTCGGGCTCGATACAGGCCCCGACCAGACCGAGGATGGCAGTGGCTGGGTGGAGTTCTTCGACAAAGGCGCCCTGATCACCCTGGCGCGGCAAGACAGGCTGGCGCGAGGTGGAAATCGGCGCGGTTCGGCTGACCGCTCCTGCCCCGTGGAAGCACTAAAGACGTGGATGCGGCTCGGGCGCATCGCACACGGCCCTCTGTTCCGCAGAGTTCGCGGCCAGAACACGGTTGAAGAAAGCCGGCTCAATGACAGGCACATTTCCCGCCTGGTCAAACGCGCGGCATTCGATGCGGGCCTGCGCCCAGACCTTCCCGACAAAGAGCGGGAGAAGCTGTTTTCAGGCCATTCACTGCGTGCCGGTCTCGCCTCTTCGGCGGAAGTGGACGAGCGTTTTGTCCAGAAGCAGCTCGGTCACACGAGTGCTGAAATGACCCGCCGCTATCAGCGACGGCGCGACCGGTTTCGCGTCAATCTCACCAGGGCGAGCGGTCTATGATCGATCAGTCTCGTGAATCGGTCGCCAACAATCGATTCATGAAATGCGTTGGACGCGCTCGCCCATTCCGGGCAACCGTCCCCACATGGCTTTCAACCCGCATCAATGCTCACTGAGACGCGTCGATCCCGCCCGCAACATGGCGCGGTACTATACGCTTTCCGTCGAGCCAACCCTTTTCGGCGATGCAGCACTTGTGCGGCAATGGGGGCGGATCGGCACGCGCGGACAGTTCAAGATCAACCTGTTCGACAACACCAAATCAGCCGAAGCTGCACTTTTGCGGCTCAGGAAAATCAAGGAACGCCGTGGCTATCGATGACTAGAGCCAGGACGCAGCATCCTTTGGCAGGCGGTGTTCGGGATCTGTCACAGAGAGATCAGGTCCCCCCTCCCCGTCGTTCCATTGCCAAAGCGCCACGCAGCTCCCGCCGGGCGACATGTAGGATGGGTAGACCACTCCGTGAAAGCCTTGTTCCAAAAGAGTTTCGCGCAGACGGTGCGTCTCGGGTACCCGGCCCTCATCCATCTCGGCCCGCCACTCGCATTGATGAATGTCGGACGAAACACCCAGAACCCTCATCACCGCCGCGTTGGTCAAATCGGCCAGCCGCGCGGCAGAGAGTGTGAGCTGCGCAATGAGCGCAGGATGCTGCACAAAGCCCTGATTGTATTCGGCCCAGGCTGTCGACAGTTCACGGGCGCATAGATCGCCGGCGCGCCCACCGGGTTCCAGCGCCCGCCGAACCGCGCCGCCCCATCGCCTGAAAGCGGTGCATGAGCCCAGCGCGGAACATAGGCCCGCCAAAGGGTTTCGGTCCGCAGCTTCTCAGGCATAAACGCCGGCGCGCACCGCTTCGAGATAGGCGAGCACCTTGTCGGCCTTGCCTTCGCCGACGAGATCATAGGCGGTCTTGCCCGCCCAGCCCGGGATTGGCTGGTGTTTGAACCAGATCACTGCCCGGTGCTCATTACCGGCCATCTCCGTGGCCATGGCAAGGATGCGCACGACGGGGCTCAGGGCCTGATCCACCTTGCGCTGACCGGATTTGGCCGTCAGTGTGTTGCGTGCCACGCCAATGAGACGCGACAGTTCGACCATCGTCACGCCGAGCAGTTCTGACACCCGGCGGGCGGAAAGAAAGGGGGTTCTTTTGTCGGCAAAATGCTCCGCCGCGAAATCAAAATCCGTCGCAGTCATCACCTGTGCCTCCTTGTTTCGACACCATACTGATCACATATTGAGCACTTTACAAGAAATATGTGCGCAAAATGTGTTTTCAAGAAATTTGGCAAAACGCTATTTTTCCGCCAAAACCGCCTTTTGACGGGCTGAAATCAGCGCATTTAGCATCGGTTTTACCGAAAACGTTCCGGAGTTCGCACGTTCTGTCAGCCTTCGGAGATAGCCGCCGGGCGAGCGAATGACCTCGGCGCGCTCCAGCATCGCCGCAATTGTGATCGCGGCGTTGATGTCGCCCATCTCGGCCCGCGCTTCGGCCCAGGCATCGGGTGAAACGCCGAGCATGGAGCGCACGGTTTCAGCCGCCTTCATCAGATCGCGCCAGTCTGAAAACCCGTTTGGCGCATAATCACGCATTTGCGGACAGGCAGACGCCACCGTTTCAAACCCGATAGGTGGCTTCTGGCCGGTTCCCTCCCCTTCCCGCTTGCGGTTCCGGCCGGCTTTGGGGGGTATCGCCTTCAAATCGCTTTCAACCGCCGATTTGGTTTCAGGGTCTGGTGCCATCGGCCCCGCTTCAACTTTTTCGGTGTAGTGTTCAAAATGGGATTCTGGATTTGAATTATGAATATGGCGCTCATTTTGAGTGTCATTGCCGCTCATATTTATGTTTTCATTAACCATGTGCTCTGCATCACGGGCTTCCAGATCGGCTTCACTGAGGCCTTCCAGATAGGCTTTTTCCACGTCGTTGCGCAAAGCCAGAAGGGCGTCACGGCGGGCCTTGAGGGTGTCCCAGTCCGTGTTGCGGCCAAGCCGACCGGAAAGGGCTACCAGCTCTGCATAAGGCGCGAATGAACGCCCCCTGCCCTCATCAGCGGCGGCCTCGACGATCGCGGCAATGTCCCGCAAATGGATCGTGATTTCACTCCTGAGAGCCCTGATGGCGCGCGCCAGGCGCCGTGCCTCGGCCGCATGGGTCTCAATCTCGGTCGCGCGCATGACCAGTGGCGCGAGATCGAAGCCGAAGGCCTCCTCGATCTGCCCCTCTTCGCTACGCCGCGCATAACGCTTTCCCATTGGCACTGTCGCGCCGCAGGATGAGCCCGGCCTTCACCAGCGCCGCCAGATGCCGCCGCAGCGTCGCCGGCGCCATGCCGCGCGCCCGGAGTGAAAGTTCCGCGTTTGAAGGGAATACCACCAGATCGCCGCGGGATCGAGCTGACGCTCGGTGCTGAAGCTTGCCAGAGCCTCCAGCACGACGATGGTTCTGTCCGAAAGCCCGAGCACCAGCCGGGCCTCGGTCACGGCGCGCAGCAATTGCCACTTGTCTACCGCGTGGTTCGATGGAGATTGCGCCTCTGGGCGTGTTCATTCAGGGCTTTTCGCGCCCGCCGCACCTGTTCGTTGACCAGGAATTGGGCACGCGCCATCCCTTTCCCGCCGAATGGCGAGATTGCAAATCTGTCCGTCATTGTCTCACCTTGCTTCAGGCAAGAAAAAGACGCTCACCGGAACGCTCCGATGCTTGACTTTGCATCACGGAAGTGATTCTTTCAGATTGCTACATCGAAAGGGGCTTCCGGAATGGCAACGTTCTGGGGGCCTTTTTTCTTGCGGTTTTCTTCTAGCTCAGTCCTCTTTGCTCCTCGTGATCCGGCTTTTGGCCGGGATGGTCTCGCCGCCCCGGGCGGCTGATCGGCTATGTCTCTTTTGCCCGCTCCCTGTCGAAGCGCTCGGCCAGCTCCGGCAGGTGCTCGGCCAGATAATCTGCAAAGCCCGGAAGGGCCTTCTCATCGAAATCGAAACGGGGTTTGGCGCCAAGCGTGACCCGCGCCAGTGTGCGTCCCTTTCGGTCCTCGATGGCACGAGCCTTTTCCGCCTTCTTGCCCCGCGCTGAAGCGCGCCTGGCAAGCCGCTCATAGAGCCTGCGGAAACGCTCATCGGAATCGGCAGCCCGGAACGCCACGGACGTGATTTCATCCTGCGCGATGACGACGGCAGCCTCGCGCTTCAAAAACTCCGCAAGCGCCATCCAGCGTGGTCGGCCTGCCTTGGGCGCCGGGCCGATCGCATTGGCGATATGAGTGGGCACCGCTTCTGCCACCTGAAGAAGCCGTGTCATCTCCGCCTTGTGCAGGGACAGCGCCCGCTGCACGACGCCACGGTCAAAGCCATGGCGCATCAATGCATCGGCGAAAAAGGCCCGCTCGATGAAGGAGAGATTGCGCCGCTCGGTGTTTTCCTTGCCTTGCGCCAGCACCAGCTCATCATCGTTGAGCGTGCGCACGATGGCCTGAACCGGACGCTTGAGGCGCGCGGCAGCCCGAACGCGCCGATGGCCATAGGCCACCTGGAAACGTCCCGTTTCGGTCGGGTGAGGGCGCAGAAGAACCGGCACCTGCTGGCCGTTTTCCCCGCACGCTTTCCACCAGGGCATTGAAATCCTCGTCGCCATCATCCTCGCGGCTCAACCGATCCCGCACCAGCGAGGGATCGATCAGTTCCGGATCGACCTCGACAATACGCTCGCCCTTGGCGAGGCTTTCGCGAATGGCACGCGCGTCCTCCACCTCGCGTGTCATCGAAGACAGCGTCAGGCCCATCGCCTTGACAGCGCCTGAAGAGCTGCGCGGCGGCGGGTCGGCCTTGACCGGTGAGGGCGTCGATTTCGTTTCCGGCGCGCTGGGGAAGAGTTCGGATCGGCGGCGGGAATGGCTGTTTCACACTCGCCCGAACCGCCAAAAAGCGCCTTCAAATGATCCTTGCGCTTGCTCATGCGGCCTCTCCCGCCGCGTTGCGGCCCCAGGCCGCTTCCACCAGCGCCTCGACCTCGGCGTTGACAGATGTCAACGCCTCCATCGCACGGTCATAGGTGGAGCGTGTGAAATTATCCCGGCCAACCTCGTAAAGTGTCTGCTTGGTCAGACCGGCGTCGGAAATCGCGGTCGATTTTACCATCGGTGCGGTCAGCACGCGCTC
>NZ_CP120675.1:0-254624 GCF_045011005.1 Nitratireductor sp. L15S-10 | reverse complement strand
CTGAGTTCTGGCGCGGATGATGCCTTCCGACGACGGGCGAGCTTTGGGGGCACGGTGTTGCGATGTGATCGCAGCGCAAGCGCGATTTCTGACCGAAGTCGGGACAACCTCACTTGGGTAGCGCCCTCACTGCACCGTAATAGGCCTCGACGGGCTCGCCCGTTTGGTCGTTGTCCGTGAACAGGCGACGACCTGGACCAGTTGGGGCGGCTCTCGTCCAAAAGCTTGGCGAAAATCGTCGACGACATTGCGCCGCTCGCTCACCCACTGTCCAATGCTGGTTTGGCCGCTGCGAGCAAAGATGTAACGCACCATACCGGGGTGGTGTGCGCTATCGACTATCGTCCCTTGCGCAAGACGATCGCTTGTCCAAACATAGGCCAAGGTGGGCACGTCCTTATTGAGGATACTCGGTCGGCCGAAGATCAAGAAGATTGCCGCTCCAAAGTCCTCTCGACCCTTCTCACGGATATCCGCGGTCCGCTGCAATCGTTCCACGCGCCAGGACCATTCCAGCCAAGGATGATCGGTGATCCGGTAGCCGACCTCCCGATAGAGACCGGAAGCGGAGTTGCGACCGATCGCCCGGATCGACGCTACGCCGTCGAGTGTTGTTGCCTCATACTCGGTCGCACCAACGAAACGCTGATGTGTCCAGTGCTGGAAAAGCGGCGGTGCTGGGTCGGCAAGCAAGACCGGCTCCTCAGCGAAGGTTGGAACCGCCGAAAACAGACCGATTGCGATCCAGCCAACATGCAGGCGGAGCCGAGCGAAAAGGGAATCATCCCTCAATAGCATCCTTCCCAAGCATGTACCTCCACTACTTCAACCGGTGTCGCCGTCGCCTCTCCTGAGGAGATCCATCGCCAGGAAGTCCCATTGTCGGGGCGGTATGACACTCTACGACGGCGCGACTGCCTGGCGAATATCGCGCCAATGCGGAAGGAACATCGGCACTCGCTGACGGTAGTCGATGTATTGTTGACCAAATTGCTCGATGAGCCGAGCCTCCTCGCGACGCCCTAGGTGCACGTATGCCACGATGATGACTGGAGCGAGAGCCAAGGTCGCGATGGTAGGCCAGTGCACGAGTTGGCCGAAGACGACGAGGAAAATGCCTGCATATTGCGGGTGCCGCACCAGCCCATAGACGCCGTCAGTGATCAGGTGCTCCCGCCCAGAATAGACCCTTATCCAGCCCTTGACGATCAAGATCAGACCGCTGGCCACGAAGGTGTAGCCGATCGCCATCTCAATGGCCGCGCCCGCCCGACCGTAGCCGAGAAGCGTCGCCCAAAGGTGGCCACTATAATGGACGAGCGGGATGTCGATCGGGAGCACGCTCGAGAGAAAGTAAATCGTGAGCGGGAACCCATACATTTCCGCGTAGAGCGCGATGATGAAAGCTTGTACCAGACCCGCGCCAGCCCAGTCGCGCCAGCTCGCCGGAGCCAGAAAGTGGTAGAACGCCCATGACGCGACGACGATCATCAAAATCGCGTAGGGCCAGTATTGCAGCCAGTCGGAATAATTCTCCAACATAGGCTTTTCTCCTTTTTGAGTGTGCTTTCAAACCTTGACCTAAACACGGCGCTCGTCTGCGGTCCTTGTGGTCGGCTTGTGCCGTATTTCTCGCTCGGCGCATCACGCCACTGCGGGGAATTTCGAGACAGACGTATTGCCTGGCGCCCTTGTTCCTCTATCAAAGTGTGCCGAGTTGCGTGGGCGGCTGAAGCCGAAAACCGTATTGTTGTGGATCGGGCCGTTCCTCACCTTGCTAATTGGGGGCGTTGTCGTCGTCCTTTTCGCACGACGGAGGCGCGGAGCCGCGCAAGATGCTTCTACTCATTTGAGTACTGAGGAACGAGCCCGCCTTGACCGGCTGCTCAACAGCGGACCGATGTCATGAGCCTCTGGATCATCTTGGCCACAATGGCTCTCCTTACGATCGCCCTGCTGGCGCGTCCAATCCTGCGCGACCGAGTGTCCATGGCCACGAACTCGGAACCGCCGGATCTCACCCTGTATCGGGAACAGCTTAAGGAACTGGAGAATGAAGCCAAGCTCCGACTGATTGCCCCAAACGAGGCGGCTGCCGCGCGGATCGAGATCGAAAGACGAATACTGAGGGTCGCAGACGGGTACACAGAAACGACCGAAAGACACTCTTCAAGTGAACACCGAGACTCGATGAGCACTCGGACGCTTACCCTGTCTTTTCTTACCCTGATGGCGGCCGGATCGGTGGCTCTTTACATGGTGTTGGGAACGCCGGGGCTGCTGAGCATGCCTCTCGCGGAGCGGCTGGCCACGAGCGGGCAAAAGGATAATGATTTGGCTGTCCTTGTCGAACGGCTGGTGATGCGCATGGAGGCAAACCCGTACGATTCCCGCGGCTGGCTCCTCCTTGGCCTATCATATGGACGCCTGCAGCGGTTTACCGATAGCGCGGAGGCTTATCGTCGCGCGATTGCGTCCGGTTCCCGCGAGGTCGAGACATTCGCGGCCTACGGCGAGGCTTTGGTTGGTGCCGCACAAGGTGTTGTATCACCTGAAGCACGCTCGGCGTTCGAGACGGCTCTCGCTGACGACCCAGGCAACCGCCGCGCACGCTATTATCTTGGCCTCTCGGCCGCACAGGCGGGTGACCTCCGCGGCGCGTATGAGACCTGGCGCAAACTAGCTGCAGATACGCCATCTGATGCTCCGTGGTACGCCCTGCTGGAAGCCCAACTGGAACAGGTCGCAGCCGATCTCGGAATCAAGGTCGGCGAGTCGCTGAATGCGGCCCGCGACGAGGAAACCAATCCGCCTCCGAAATGACTGCGGAGATATGAAGCCCAGCAGGCGCGTCATCAGCATTGTAGTCGGTCGCTTGGATACGTCTTGAATCCTATCCGCAAGCTGCCTTGTCTGGTTTCACTCACTCGGCAAGCTGCCAGGCGGAAAACCGCGGCGCCGGCGGCACTGATCACCCGAATTCGGGCCTGCTGCCCCGGCTTGGCGCGGAAGACTGGGAGCGGTGGGCAGGCGTCCATTGAGCAGGTAGAAGGGGTAGGTCACGCTGTCCGCCGATCGAGAAGTCGGCGACGCCCTGTGTGATTCAGGGCCGCGAGATGGTGACGCCGCCGATGACGCCGGCGCGGTGCAAGGCCGCGAGCCGTCCACGCGAGGTGGGTCTCCTCGTATAGCCAAGAACCGGAGACGACGGCGATCTGCCCGGCTTGAGGCGCGGGAACGTGGGAGAAAGAGCCTGTTGCGGGCGGTTGTCCTTGCCTCCCTCCCGACGCTGCGCGCGGTCTTACTCGAGATGGGCAGCTTTCACGCGATCGAGACGTTCGTCGTCGAGCGTATCGGGGTCCTGGCGAGTTGGCAGATCCAGTTTGCGCTCGCGACTGTCGTCCTGTTCGGTCCGGGGCATTTGCTTCTTCCGCTATAGCGTTTCCGGGTCATGCGCGGACATGATTCGCTGGTTGCCCTCGGCACCGGTGCTGCCTGGCTCTACTCGGTTGTGGCCACCTTATTGCCTGCCGTTCTGCCGGAAGCACCCGGAATGTCTATTTTGAACGGCGGTCGTGATCGCCACGCTGATCCTGCTCAGACGCTTACTGGAAGCGCGGGCCAAAGGCCGCACGAGCGAGGCGACCAAACATCTGATGGGCTTGCAGCCCAAGACGGCCTGCGTCCTGCGGGACGGGAGCGCAGTGGATCGACAATCCCCAGCTTGAACGTCAGTGCGGCCACCGGATCGACGCTTGGCACCGTCATCAGCGGCCGGCACATCGTGTTGACTGACCTGAAGCAGGATTCAGCTCGGCACGAACCCGGCCAATACCCCGAAACTCAGCGTGACCGCTACGGTGACCGCCAGAACCACGACGAGCGGTGAGGAAACCGGAACGGCCGTTCGCGCCCCCTCCGCTTTGCGAAACATCGGCACGACCATGCGGAGATAGACGCCAAGGGACAGCACCGAATTGAGAATGGCGATCACGGCGACCCACAGGAAGCCCGCATCCAGGGCAGCGGTGAACAGGTAGAACTTTCCGACGAACCCGAAGAGCGGCGGTATGCCGGTCAGCGACAAAAGGAAAATGACCATCGCAACGGCGAGCTGCGGCCGCGCACGTCCCAGCCCCTCGAGATCGCTCAGTTCCCGCCCCGCCACCATGATCACTGCGAAAGCGCCGAGGTTCATTGCCACATACGCCCCGGCAAAGACAAGAAGGCCCGGCACCGCGAAGGGGCTGACGCCGAGCGCCACCACGCCCAGCAGGAAATAGCCCGACTGCGCCACCGAGGAATAGGCGATCAGCCGCACTAGGTTGGTCTGCACCAGCGCGGCGAGATAGCCGTAGGTCATGGTTGCCGCCGAGACCAGCGCCAGCGTCACCGGCCAGCCCGTGTCGCGCGGCAGGTCGCGCAGGATTTGGGCAAAGGCGAAGAACGCGGCCGTCTTGGTGATTACCGAAAGATAGGCCGCGATCGAGACCGGCGCACCCTGATAGGCATCGGGCGCCCAGAAATGAAACGGCACCAGCGCCGCCTTGTAGCCAAGCCCGACGATCACCGCGACAAGTCCCGCCATCGCGATCACGGGCCCGTTCAGCCGTTCGAGCGCGGAATAGAGGGTCGAGCCCGTGCCACCGAACCAGAAGCTCAGTCCGTAGATCATCACCGCGCCGGTGACCGCCCCGAAAATGAGGTATTTCATTGCCGCCTCGGTGGCCGCGTCGTCGCGTGGCCAGGCGACCAGCGCGAACGATCCCAACCCGGTCAGCACGACGCCCAGCACCAGAAGCATCAGATCGCCACCGCCCGACAGCATCAACGCGCCCAGCGTCACCAGCACGATCAGGGCGTATACGCTGCCTTCGCGTTCGCGCCCGGCAATCTCGGCCCGGGTCATCAACAGCGACAGCGCCGTGCCGGGCAGCAGGATCAGTTTGGCCCAGCCGGAAATCATGGCGATCCGGTAGGTGCCGCCGAACACCGTCGTGTCGGCCTGCAGGACCTGCAATGTCAGCAGGGCGGATATCGCCAGCGCCGCCAGCGCAACGCCAAGCGCCACCCGCGCGGCGCGGGCCATCTCGGCGACGATCATCAGCATCGCCGCGCCAGCCAGCACGAGTTCCGGCAGAAGAAGGGAAAGGTCGCGCCCCATCAAAGGCTCAGGCCCGTCATGGTGGTGTGGATCATGTCGATCAACCAGCCGGGCGCGACGCCCACAAGGATCGTCAGCACCACAAGCGGCACGATCACCAGCATCTCGCGCCGGTCGAGATCAGGCATCGCCGACCATTGCGCGTTTGGTGGCCCGAGAAACACCGCCGCGATGGCGCGTAGATAGAGCCCCGCCGTCACCACGATGGCAAGGATCGCCACGATCGCCCATGGCGCACTGTCGAGCGTGGCCAGAAAGACCTGGAACTCGGCCGGGAAATGCGCCAGCCCCGGCAGCCCGAGCGAGGCGAAGGCCAACAGGATGAACGCCCAGCCGAGCCGGGGCACCCCTGTCAACAAGCCGCCGAAATCGCCCATGCCACGGCTGTGGGCACGGTCCTGCAGCATCCCGACAAGGAAAAACAGCGCCCCCGTCACCAGTCCATGGCTGACCATCTGCAATGTCGCGCCGTCCAGTGCGACGGTGCGGATGCGCGGCTCGGTGGTCAGCGCCGCCACCGCCACCCCCATCACCACATATCCCATGTGGTTGACCGAGGTATAGGCGATCATCTTTTTCAGATCGCTCTGCGCCAGCGCCGCGAAACCGCCGTAGAGCGCCGAGACGACGCCGAAGGCGAGGATCACCTGACCGGCCTGGACGAACGCTTCGGGCGTCATCTGCAGCGCGAAACGCACCAGGCCGTAGGTGCCGAATTTCAGCATCACCCCGGCCAGGATCACGCTGCCGGCGGTGGGGGCCTGCACATGGGCCGCCGGCAGCCAAGTATGCAACGGAAAGGACGGGATCTTGACCGCGAAGGTAAATAGCATGGCCACCAGCGCCAGCATCGCCGCCAGCCCGGTCAGCGGCGGCGCTCCGATCCAGGCCCGCATGTCGAACGTGCCCGAACCGAGGTAAAGCCCGATTATCGCCAGCAAGAGTGGCAATGACCCGAGTAGGGTGTAGAGAAAGAACATCAGCGCCGCGCGCTGCCGGTCCTCGTATCCCCAGCCGGAGATCATGAAGTACATGCCGACCAGCGACACCTCGAAGAAGACATAGAACAAAAGCCCGTCAAGTGCCATGAAGGTGCCAAGTGAAGCGGTCTCCAGCATCAGCATCAGCACGACATAGCTTGGCGCGCGCTCGGATATGCGCGCCGAGTAGATAGCCGAAAGCAGGAACAGCAGCCCGGTGAGCAGCACCAGGGGCAGGCTTAACCCGTCCACACCTAGCCGGTAAGCCGCGCCAATGGCCGGGATCCAGGCGAATTCCTCGATCTGTGCGAAACCGCCGGGCTGGATGCCGCGCGACCAGATCGCCAGCGTGATCAGGAAGGTCAGCCCGGTCGCGCCGATCGACAGCCGATGCGCAAGCCGCGCGCTGCGCTCGGGCAGGGACATCAGGACCAGGCCGCCGATGATCGGCAGGAATGTGGCGATACTCAGAAGCGGCAGCATTGCGACGCTCTCCTCAGACCAGGAAGGGGGCCGCGATGAGCGCGACGACGATGGCCGCGATCCCAAGCGTGGTGATCGCCAGTTCGCGGTGAATAAGACCGCTTTGTAGGCGGCGGGCGCGGGCGCCCAGGCTCACCGTCCGCGCGACAAGACCGAAGATCAGCGCGTCGATGCCCCCTGCATCGGTCTGCCGGGCGCGGTCGCCCAGCGACAGGCCGGCGCGGCCGATGGCCAGCACCCCGGCATAAAGCCACCGCTCCAGGCTCTCGGATCGCGCGGCTACCCCCAGGGCCGGCACCGCCAGCACCCCGGCATAAAGCCATCGCTCCAGGCTCTCGCATCGCGCGGCTACCCCAAGGGCCGGGCGCGCCACAAGCCCGTACATGCCCCCAAAGACGGAAAAGCCCTGAACCGCGGCCGAATGAAGCGGGCCAAGCAGGCGCGCGGGCGCCACGCCCGCGCCAAGGACAAGCCCGCCCAGCCCGACAGCCAGCCCCATGACAGGCACGATCCATCCCGCCTTGGCCATATCCGCGCCCAGCAGTCTTTCCAGTGCGCCAAAGCCGAACCCGAGCGTGGCGGTCAGCGTCACCAGCAGGCCCATGCCCGCCGCCATGAAGGGCACCGATGCGTGCGCCGGGCCGGGATCGCCGCGCCACAGCAGCGTCAGCGCGCGGCCCATATAGGCACCGGTCAAAAACGAGCCCGCCAGCATCAGCGGCAAGAGCCAAGGGGCCAAGGGGCTGGCCAGCGCGGCGGCCAGGATCGCGTCTTTGGAGACATAAGCCGCGAACGGCGGCAGCCCGGCAAGTGCCAGCGCCGATACGGTGAACCCGGCAAAGATGCCCGGCCGTGCCCGTCCGGCCCCGGCCAACACGTCAAGGCCGGTGCCTTCGCGGTCGTGCTGAAATATCCCTGCGCCCAGAAACAAGGAACTCTTGATCGCCGCGTGGGCGATGAGGTGAAGCAGCGCCGCCACCGGCGCCCCGGCCCCCACCGCCGCCAGCATCAGCCCGTATTGGCTGGAGGTCGAGGCCGCCAGAAGCCGCTTGAGGTCACGCTCGGCCAGCGCGATCAGCCCCGTCACCACCGTGGTGACACCGCCGAGAAGCGCGACCGCCAGCAGCGCGCCCGCGGGCAGCATGGGCGCGACACGGATCAGGAGGATCGCGCCGGCAGCCACAAGCGTCGCCGAATGCAGAAGCGCCGAAACCGGCGTCGGTCCCGCCATGGCGCGCATCAGCCAATCCTGCATCGGCACCTGCGCCGATTTGCCCGCCGCTGCGACCAGCAGCGAAAGCCCCGCGATGAGCGCCGGGGCGCCCGTCGTCGCCAGCGTCGCCGCGATCTCGGAACTGCCCGCGACGCCGATCAGAATGAAGGCGGCGACGTAGAGTCCCAGATCGGCGCTGCGGGTATAGAGAAAAGCGCGCGTCGCAGCCCCGGCCACCCCGTCGCGCCGGTGCCAGAACCCGATCAGCAGATAGCTGGCGAAGCCGATCATCTCCCAGGCCGCCAGAAGTGTAATCCAGTCGCCGGACAGAACCAGCGTCTGCATCGCCGTCACGAAGAGCAGCGTCGTGGCAAAGAAACGCACCCGCTCGGGGTCGCCGCGCATGTAGCCCACAGCATAGCTCAGAACCAGCGCAGCCACAGTGGCGACGGTCAGCGAAAGTGTGGCGGTCAGCATGTCCGCCGCGAGCCGGACTGGAAAATCGGGAAGGAAGGGCAGAGCGGCCCGAAAGGTCTGGCCGCCGGCCGTCACCGCGAAGAGACCAAGCGCCCCGATCAGCCCCGCCCCCGCCCCGGCTAACGTCAGCGCCGCTGGCGCGCGGCGCAGCGCAAAGAGCGCGAGCGCGGCCGCGAGCGGCGACAGCAGGGCGAGGGCCAGCCAGATCATCCCTTCAACTCCCGCGCCTCTTCCACCTCGACGGACCCGCGCAGGCGGAAGCGGGTGATGGCGATGCCGAAGCCCACCGCCATTTCAAGCGCCATCACGGTCATGACGATCAGCACGAACATCTGCCCGGCCGCCACGTCGGGGTGCAGATAGCGCCAGAAGGCCACCAGATTTACCAGCGCCGCGGCAAGGATCACTTCGACCCCCATCAGGATCATGACGAGATTGGTCTGGCTGAGCGCGCCGTAAAGCCCGATCCCGAAAAGCCCGGCGCCGACGATCAGCGCAATGATCAGTTCCGGGATCATTGCTTGTCCTCCTTGCGCGGCGCGATCGCCACCATGGTGGCCGCCACCATGGCGGTCAGGATCGCCAGCCCGGCGGATTCGAAGACCAACATCGAACGGCCCAGCAATTCGCGGCCCAACGCGGCGATCTGGTCGCCCGCCGAAGGCACCGCAGGCGCGGCCGCGCCCCAATCGACCAGCACGATCACCGCCAGCGCCGCGACAACGCCGACCCCGCCGGCCCAGAGCGACAGGCGTTTCTGGTGGGTCATGTCCATCGCGCCAAGGCCGCCGGGATCCATCATGAACATCACCATGAAAATCGCCATAACGCTCATCTCGCTGGCCATCATCATGATCTGCAACACGCCCAGGAACTCGGCCTGCATCACGAGAAACATCGCCCCCACCGACGTTTGCGAGAACAACAGCGCGATGGCCGAACGCACCATGGAACGGGTGCGGAACACCACCACGGCGAACCACACCGCCGCAGCGCCGAAGAAGGCGAGAAAGATCATCTGCCCGACCGCGCCGCTCATATCGGCACCACCAAGGCGATCGCGCCCACCAGCAGGATGTTCACCAGCGCCAGCGGCACACCGAGCTTCCAGCAGAGTTCGAGAAAGCGCGCCTCGCGCAGCCGCGGCAGATGCCGCCCGAGGCTAAGCATCGCCGCCGCCACGGCGAGCGTTTTGATCCCGCTCCAGGTCCAGGCGGGCAGCCACGGACCAAGCCAGCCGCCGAAATAGAAGGTGGAGGTGGCTCCGGCGAGCGCAAGGATGATCACCATCCGCGCCAGCCGCAGGACGGCCAGCCGCGAGCCGGTGTATTCCGCCTCGACACCGCCGGCCAGATCGCCCCCACCCGAGGGAAGGTCAATGGGCGGCAGCCAGGCCAGCGCCATCGCCGCCACGACGAACAGCACGAAACCGAGCGGCTGATAGGCGACGTTCCAGAGCGCCTGCTGCGAGGTCACGATGTCGATGGTCGAAAGCGATTCCGCGCGCATCGCCACCGCCGTGATCGGCATCACGATCAGCATGGAATAGCCGATGAACTGACCGAGAAACCGCCAGCCGCCGATCATTGCATAGGCGCCGTCCGGCCCCCAGCCAGCCATGATCAGCGCCACCAGCACATAGGCGAGCGCGGCGTTCAGAAACAGCGCGCCGGTGGCCAGATCGGTGACGATCAGCCCCGGCGCCAGCGGGATCACCGCCGCCGCCAGAAGCCCTGCGACCAGAAGAAGCACAGGCCCAGCCTCGAAGAAGAGGCGGTCGGATTTGCGCGGCAGCACCTGCTCCTGCCCCAGAAGCGCCAGCGCCAAGATTGCCGGGCGCGACAGGCTGAAGCGGCCCTCGCTCGCCCACCCTTCAACCACGGCGACGAAATAGGCGCCGATGGCCAGTGCCAACAGGATCGCGGCGACGCTCATTGCGCAGCCCCCCAGAGATCGAGGTCGAGCGAGCCGATAGCAACCAGCGCGTCCGCAAGCTCCACCTGCGCCCCCATCGCTGGGACCCGTTCGGCCAGCGCCGCGAAGGGGGTGGTCAGACGCGCCGTCTCCACCACACTGTCCTTCAGCATCAGGTGCAGCGTGGCCGGCCCGCGCGGGGTTTCGACGGTGGCCATGCCATGCCCATCGGAGGGAATGTCATCCGGCGGGTACGGCAAGGCGATGGTCCCGGCGCGAGCGATCAGATCGAGGCTTTGCTCGATTTCAACGCAGCGCTGCTGCAGCCGGGCCAGCGCATCGCCGCCATCTCCCACAACCGCCGAAAACCCCAGCTCGGCATAGGCCGGATCGTCGCACCGCGCGTCTTCGACCAACCCAGCCGCCCGTGCCGCCGGACCACCCTGCGCGCTGTCCAGCTTGCCTATGCCCTTGAGCTTCAGCGCCAGAAGCGGCGTCGCCCGCACCCGGCGCAGGAAGGCACAGACTGCTGCAGCATCGCGCCCGATCTCGTCGGCTCCGGCATCGCGGAGGCGGTGGTGCATCGCGGCGGCGCGGCGTTCCAGCCAGGTCAGCCCGGTCTGGTGGGCAAACCCGGTCAGCCAGTTCAGGTGGCTGGCGATGCGTTCGCGCTCGACTGCCGCCGCGCGGGCCGTCGCGATTGCTGGCGCGGGCGCGGCAAGGGCGGCGGATTCCAGCGCGCGGCAGGCAAGTTCGCGCATCGCGACGGGTGCGAGCGGGCAGGACGCGGCAAGCCTGTCCGGCAGGCTGACAGGCGCGCTCCCCGGCGGGACCGGCATCGCGCCGTTGCCCTGGATGCGGGTGTCCGCAACGCTATCGCCATCGAGCGTGAACTCCAACACCAGTCCGCCCGGCAGGCCCGGGAAGAAGGGACCGAAGGGAACGGTGATCCACTCCATGATCAGCCCGTCGGGGCTGACCGGCTTGCCTTCGGTCAGCTCGACCATCGACATGAAATGCGGCTCGATCCCGGGGATTGTTTCGCCACTGCGATGGCCCGAATGGGATGCATGGCCGCTGTGCTCGTGGTGGTGCTGTCCACCTCCACTGCCGTGCCCGCCGTGCCCCTCGTGCGCATCTGCCGGTATCAGGTCCATGCCGCATTTCGGGCAGCTACCGGGCTGATCAGATATGACCTCGGGGTGCATCGGGCAGGTGTAGGCGCGCTCGGCCGCGAGTCGGTCGTGGCTGCTGTCGTCGTCGCTGGATGGAGCGGGCTGCGCAGTTTCCGACCGCCCGTGATCCGCGTGGCGCCCGGCGGCGGTTTCGCGTTCGACCAGGAACATCCCGCATTTTGGGCATTTGCCGGGTTTGTCGGAAACAACTTCCGGGTGCATCGGACAGGTGTACTCGATCTGAGTGGACAGCGCCGCAGCCTCGAAATCGTCAATCCGGGCGCCAAAGGCACCGTCGGTGAACGCCAGACGGAGTGTCGTGACGCCCTCCACAAGCCCCGATTGTGACAGCGGGCCGGTGGCATCGGCGGCCGGCAAGGCGCCTATATCGCCCGCGCCAAGCGCCAAAATCGCGCGAGGACGGGGCATCTGGGCATAGATTACGCTTGCGCTGTCCCACAGCGAGGGCGGCAGTGGACCCGCGATCAGCAAGAGATTGGCATGGCGCGGCGTATCAACCTCGCGCAGCCCGGCGGCAGCCAGATCTAGCCCCCCCGCGCGCGCTATATCCGCGCCGGGAACGATAAAGGCGCGCAGGTCGCGTGCCATCGCCCTTGCGATCAGCCTGCGCAGTCCGGTGGCGGCCCCCTCGCGTGCCCCCGACAGCTGCACGGTCATTGCCGCGTCAGTGCACCTTGGCTCCACCCGTAAAGGAGGCCGAGGAACAGGATCGCCAGGAAAACGCCCATGTCGAGCAGGGCGACCAACCCTTCCTCACGATAGACGACCGCCCATGGATACATGAAGGCCATTTCCATGTCGAAGGCGAGAAACAGAAGGGCGTAGCCGTAATACTTTGCGTGATAGCGCACCCAGACAGGATCGCGCGACACCGTGCCGGCGGTTGCGGGAAAATCCTTGCCCAACTCGGCCCGCGTCCTCCCGGTCGCGCGCGCCAGCGCGTAAAGGCTGAGCACAAAACCCAGTGTGCCGAGCGTCAGTCCGAAGACTACCGCATATTGTACAAGTTCCGTCATTTGGTTCACGCCCCTCTGGATTGCACAGCTGGCCAATGACCAGACGCTGCCCGGCCTACTGCTGGGATGAAACCCGTTCCCCCGCTGGGACGTTCCATCCATTCCCGTAGCCTTCCGGGTTCAGAGATGAATGCTTCTTCAATCGGGCATGGAGGTCAAGCTCCAGTTTAAGCTTTCGCGATGTCTCGTCTTGCGTGGATCAAGCTTCTTTCCGTGATCAGCATAGCGGCGAGAGCCGGAGCTGCCACAAGCATTGGTCGGATCGGGTCGGGGTGCCTTGCTTTCACACGCGCTATGATGCGCAGCAGACAACTGCGGCTTTGCCGCGGCTTCCTCTCCGCACAGGACGAACTGCAACGAGAGCTGGTCTTCCTGTTAGGCGGTCAAATCGTCAGGCAAGCACCTCCTTCTCAACACTGCAGTACATGGCGGCGACGGCGACTAGCGTGCGCTTGCGTCCCTTCTGGGGGGGGCAGCCGGGCACCGAAGCGGCGCAGGGATGAAGCCTGTCCCCGGGAGGATGGTGTTGGGTGCCAGGAACACAGCCGATCGGACCTCGGCATCACCGGCCTTCGATATGTGGCCTGGATTGTCGCATTCGCCCGACTGAAAGCGTCTGGGTGTGAGACCGAAATAGGCCGCCACGTCTTCGACCTTCGGAAGCGCCTGGGATCATCCACTGCTGCCTTGAAAGTCAGCGCGGCCACGAAGCCAACGCCAGGCGCCGACATAAGCAACTGGCAACTTCACGTTCGAGGCACACCTTGCCCTGCGTGTCGATGATACACAGCGACGAGGACCGGAGGCCAACGTCCACACCTACGCAATGTCCTATCATAATCTCCCTGCTTCTCTACGGTCCTCAACACTTCACGTCAGGGAGCTTGCCTCCACATCAGAGCAGGCCCGATTACGAATGCTTCCAGATGCGTGCCAGGTAACCGTCCAGATAGTCTGTTATGCTCGCCACCAGAGAGAGAAATAGCCAGGGCCGACCAGCGCGCGAAGTCGCTCGAGCGAAGCTGGCCTTCAAGGAAAAAGGACAGCACAATCAGCGGGACGGCCAGAATCCGCCCGTAAGTGAGCAGGTTCGGGATATTGAATGCGCGATTGGCCATAGTTCGAGACGCTCTTTCTAGGTGGCATCGGGTCTGATGAGTGCCGGGATCTGGACATACGCGAGAATCGACCAGTCCCACCGGTTGCCGGGACCCGCACAGCTGATGGCCCTCCTGGCCTAGAGCCCGATCAAGCCTACGACCTCCAGCCGCTGGAAAGTCAAGTGTCGCTGCACCGCGGGACCGCGACTGCGTCTCGAAGTCAGAATCCCGCTGCTTGATCGGAGGCTGTGTTCCGTTGAACCGGTAAACAACTCCACCATACAACAAAGCCCCGGACAGAAAACCGCGTCCGGGGCTTTGAGCGGCTCTGGTCCTGCGTCTGTCAGGCCGACGGCTGCTTCGTCTTCCGAAGATAAGGCAGGATCGTCTCGAAGGAGCCGAAACGCTTCTCCGCGTCTTCATTGGAGACGGCTGGCGTGATGATGACATCCTCGCCCTGCTGCCAGTTGGCAGGTGTCGCCACGTGATGCTTGGCCGTCAGCTGTATCGAGTCGATGGCGCGCAGGATTTCGTTGAAATTGCGCCCCGTCGTCATCGGGTAGGTCAGCACCAGCTTGATCTTCTTGTCCGGGCCGATGACGTAGACCGAGCGCACCGTCGCATTGTCGGCCGGGGTGCGGCCTTCCGACGAGTCGCCGGCATCGGCGGGAAGCATGTCGTAGAGCTTGGCGACCTTCAGTTCCTTGTCGCCGATGAGCGGATAGTCGACCGTATAGCCGGTGGCCTTGGCGATGTCGTCCGTCCAGCGCTGGTGGTCTTCCACCGGGTCGACCGAGATGCCGATGATCTTCGCGCCGCGCTTCTTGAATTCACCCTCGAGCCCCGCCATCGTGCCGAGCTCGGTTGTGCAGACGGGCGTGAAGTTCTTCGGATGGCTGAACAGCACTGCCCAACCGTCGCCGATCCATTCGTGAAAGCTGATCTCGCCGTGCGTCGTGTCGGCGGTGAAATCAGGCGCGGTGTCGTTGATACGGAGGCCCATTTTTTCCTTCTCCCTTCGAAAATTCCATACGCGAGGAATAGCAGCGCAGGCATGCGCCGTGAGCACCATGTAGGTCCTACACCGATATTCCCCAAGTGGTTAGCGTTGAACCGCACCGGGTCAGAATGCCGCTGATGATCGACCTGATCAAGCTCTTGACGAGCTTTGGACCGAGGTTCGGCCCTAAGCGGGGCAATTTCGCGAGGTTTCTGCCCAGGGCGGACGATTTGACCCGCCTTTCGGGCTGTTTGGCCGTGCACCCATTCACGCTTGCCCTGCCACTTTGGTTCTGTTTTCGCTGCTGGGGCGATTATGCGTATGAAGCCCATGGGCATCGACAGCCAGAGAATGATCATCCGCGTCGAGCAGGGCAAAAGCCAGAAGGCCCTCTACGTGATGCTGTGGCCCAGCTGCTGGAGATCGCGCGCAATTATTGAAAGTTGCGCCGGCCAAAGGCGTGGCTCTTTCCCGGCGATAGTGCCGACCAGCCGATCACCAGGGGATGCGGTGGGACACGCCTGCGTGAAAGCCCGCCCAAATTCCTCCTTCATCTGCTGATGGGCCTACTCGCACACCCGGCATGAATCCAACCCCCTGCCAAATATGCGGAAGATCCCCAGTTTGCCGCTCAATATCTGGGCGATCCGCGCCCGCCGGGCTCCGGCGAATCTTCATCTTCAACAGGCTGACGGAGCTCATTTGGCGTTGACTTCCTGCACCACAATCTGACCCTCGAGCGTCTCCCCCGCGAAATCCGAGATTAGGACGTCGACCTCGACCTGCCACGCCCCCGGAAGTGCGAGCACGAGCTCCGGAACCCTCCACCGGCCGGTCTTCATCCGTTGGGCTGGGCGCTTCAGCGGTTCCACGCCACGTTCAGGATTAGAAACCCAAAGCGTGACCTCGACGACTTCCAGAGGCCGACCGTCGGAATCTTGCACGAGGATGTCGGCCTCGTTCGCTCCGATGCGTCCCGGTTGAAGCGCAACCACAGCGTCGACTGTCCGGCCCGAAAACAAGTTGGCCTGGCTCCCGGAGAGCAGGGCACGCGGCGGAGGCGTGGTGCCGAGAGCTGCTGTTGCGAGCAAGATCGCGACGACCGTCCCGATTTCAGCCTTGATAGATCGGCTCAATCGCCTGGACGCCCCCTCGTCACCACGCGTCAAAGCGGGAGTGAGCTTTACCCGGTTCAGTGCGGCCAAGCCAAGAAGAGCGGCTACCAGCACCAGCTTACCGAGAAGGATCAACCCATACTCCGTGGTGAGCAATGCGTTTGGATCGCGGACTTGCAATACCGCGAGAACGATGCCGGCCAGGACCAGTACCGGCACGGCCATCACCGCAACTCGGGAGAAGCGGTTCAGGGTGAGGCTGGCCTCGGGCATTGTCAGAACTCGAAGGAGAGGCAGCAGCGAGCCGACCCAGAATGCGGCAATGGCGACGTGCAGCAGAAGAGGCGGAACCGTCAGCTTGGGCGGCCCCGCAGTAACAACGTGTCCACTGAGCGCAAAGCTCGCCAGGACCAAGATCGAGCCTACCGCGGAAATGCTCAGCGTTATTGCCGATCGGGCAGTCCGGACGGCAATCCAGATCAGGGCGAAGCCCATGATTGCGGAGATCGCCGTTCGTCCGAAGGGCGACTTGGCTCCGATCAACCAGGTCTCTGCATCGAGCAGGAAGCCGGGAGGGCCTCCTAGCAGCATGCCGCCCTGCAGACCGAGCCCGATCAACGCGGCGGTGACGCCGGTGACGGACGACACAGCGATGATGCGCCGCGTTGCGTGTCGAAGATGATCGGATGGCTTAGCAACAAGGAGGAGCGCCACCCCGCCGACCGCTCCAAACATCCCGAAATACAGGGCCACTCGGATCGCGAGGAACGCATATCGCCAGACGGATGGTTCACTCGCCGCCTGCTCCCCCGGTGCGCGCGCCGCCTGCTCCCCCGCTACCTGGCCGGAGATCTTCCCGAAGCTGAAGATCATAGAGCCAGCGACGGGATGTCCGTCGAGCGACATTACGTGGTAGCTGACCGTGTAGGTGCCTTCGACCAGCGAGGCGGGGAGCCCGAGGCGGAGTTCGCCGTCGTCGCTTCGGGTGCCATCCGACACGAGGACATCGCGGCCGGCCGGGTCGAGAATCTGAGCCCGCACGAGCGACACCGGCTCGTTAAAGCGGACAATGACCTCCGGCGGGGCGTCCGCCAAAACCACACCGTCGGGCGGATCGGCGCCGGTCACGACGGCATGGGCATGCACCGCTCCCGCTCCTGCAATGAGCAGGAGGAGCGGCAGGATAAGGAGCCGTATGCCCTTGAACATCCGATCAATCCTGACAGATGGTGCTTATTTCCCGGCCGGAGCCGTCAGTGTGACGGCGGGCGCAGGCTCCTGGAGATCCTCGACGCTCTGCCCTGCGGCGGGCACCTGGATCCATCGGCTGACAGCTGAACCGCACTCCTGGATGCTAGGAAAATAGATGATCTGTCCGACTTGCCCCTCCGGCAATTGGGCACGGAAGACGAACTCGTCGTACCATTCATCGGGAAGGCTGCCGCCGCTCCAGGTGATCTCGCGAACGCCTTCGGTGAGGGTCCGGTCACGGTACTGCACCGGCTCGGAATAGGCGGCGACGGAAGTCTCGAGCGTCCAACCCGGCTTCGGCATAGGCTTGACGGCAACGACACCTTCAGGGATCTGCACGCGGACGGCAGTGGTGGGAGCGCCTTCGCAGCCGTGTCCCACACGAATGACCCCCTTGTAGGTGCTCCCCGCAGGCGCCTCCGCGGTTTCCAGGGTGAGGTGTGCCAGAGCGGGGCTGGCTGCGAACATCAGAGCAGAAAGAAGCGCAAGTTTCTTGATGGTCATCGTTGTCTCCGAATAGTTGGTTGGTGTTGAGGGTTGCGCCCGGCTCCAGCTGTGCCAGGCGCGAGCGTGTCAATGAGGCATTCCGTCGGTCCTTCTTGTGTCGAGCCTTTTCGGCGTTTCAAACTTCGCCGCCATTGCGGGCGCGTTGAACGTCCGATGCGTTCCCAGATCCTGCGGCGAAGGGCCATGGTCTTGTCGTGGCGAAGGCCTCCCTGATCATGATGAGTCGACGTAGGAGAGGACCGTCGCCATCCCGGTCGGCAGGTGGTAAGCGTTGTGGCAGTGAATGAGCCACTGGCCGGGATTGTCGGCGGTGAAGTCGACGTCGATCCGTTGACCGGGCGGGACGAGGAGGGTGTCCTTGATTGCGCCGTGTTTGATGTTCGCGACCGGCGGACCCCTGCCATAATTGGCGGCGACAGAGCGGATCGCGAAGCTGTGCCCGTGCAGATGCACCGGGTGATACATCGGTGTCTGGTTAATCAGCGCCAAGCGTACGCGCTGTCCGTAGCGGACCTCGAGCGGCGTGATCCCGTCGAAGGGCGCGTGCGGGTGGTAGGTCTCGGCGTTGATGCGCCATGCAAACTCTTCCATATCGCCCGTGAGGTAGACCAAGTGGGTCACGTCCGGATCCCGTGCGGACACGCGCACCGGGGCCGTCGCCGCCATGTCGGTGAGCGCCAGAACCCGGCCAGCGAGCTCGCGCGGCGCGGCATCCGGCGGAGGGGCGGCACCCCTACCGGTGCGTACGACGCCCATCGCCTGTGCCAATCTGCCTTCCGCCACGGCAACCAGCGGGAAGACGCCGTCGTCCAGCGTGACCATCAGGTCGTAGCGCTCGCCCGAGGAGATCAGCAGAGTGTCCACGTCCACGGGCCGCATCGGGAAGCCGTCGCTGTGCGTCACGGTGAGCCGGTGCCCACCCAAGGCAATGCGGAAAACCGTGGCGCCGGCAGCGTTGATAATCCGGAACCGGGCCCGCTGCCCCGGCTTGGCGTTGAAGGTTTGTGGGGCGGTGGGCAGGCGTCCGTTGAGCAGGTAGAATGGATATTCCCGCTGCCGGACGCACCGAGGCAGGCTATCGCCTCTACACCAATAAGGACGTCAACACACTGCGCTTCATCCATCGTGCCCGACAACTGGGGTTTTCGATGGAAGATATCCGCCGGCTCTTGGGGTTGTGGCAGGACGACAGCCGCACGAGTATGGACGTCAAGGCGCTCGCGCGGGCCCACATCAGCGTTCTCGATGAGAAGCTGGCGAAACTCAAGGCTATGAAGCGGACACTAAAGCACCTCATTGACCATTGTGAGGGTGATGAACGCCCGGATTGTCCGATCCTGGACGATCTGGCGGGAGAAGACACCGAGCTTCCACCCGGCCAAGTCGGGCCACGGTTCAATTAATGGTCTCCTGCTCACTGTCCTCTTGGATTTGCCGGCACGTTACGCGTAAGGATCAGGATCACTCCAAGCGCACCGGACAGGATAATCGGCGTGGAGTACATATGCAGCATGACCAGGCCGCTATGTTCGGAAAGGTAGCACGCGACTGACAGCAGAGCGTACATCCCAAATAAGGAGGCAAGAACAGCAAGGAGGATTTTGGACGCCAGTATGAACATAAGGGGAAGGTGCATCATTTGAGGTCCAGATCAAGGAGGCCGTGACCGAGTGCCGAACGAAAGCCGTTCAAGTTTGCGTTACATCGCGATGCTCAACGTTTGGGGTATCCTTTCACTGCGCATGCTGGCGCAAGTCCCACCTCTATGGCGGCCGTCAACGCATCCGGAACTTATCCGTCAAGGTGGGCAACTCGCGGCGGTTACGATCCGTCGTTCCGCAAGGCGTTGATGCAGGTCGCGGGATCTGTCGACGAGGCTTGGCTCATGGCCGGCGCCAAAGTGTCTGTCCATGATGTCGAACAGCTCTAAGCCAACACGCAGGATCCCGCGATCGACGCCGAGATCGAGGGCAATCTCAAGCTCGCCCAAGCGCGGCGGATCAACGGCACGCCGGGCTTCGTCGCCGGCGATGAAATCCTGCGCGGCGCCACCCCTCGAAATCATCGGCCTTGAAAGGAGATGATACGATGAGCGTCATACTGGTCTTTCTCTTCATGATCATTAGCTTTGCAGTGTGGTGGCTCGCCCGCCAAAGAATCCTGTCGAAGCCGTGGCTGGAACCTGGAGTGGCTGGGCCGTATGCGCATGGACACTATCAGTGCCGTTTTTTCTCGATCTGCGGATTTGTGGTTAGCGGCGGCCACCGTAAAACCTCCAGCGGGTTGAGGTGCAAGCCGCTCCGTCAATCGTCCGTTAATCATGCTGACGAACAATAGATATGTTGCTATCAGGAGCGGGGGACAGTTCACGCTGCAAAGTGCTGGTCCTTCGTGATGCTGCAAACAGGAAGGGGTTATCTTGATCTCGATGCTGCTCAGACTCGTCTCGCTTGCCTTACTGGCAGCGCTGGTATCGGGATGCGTCTCATCCGTTCTCAATGTCGACAAAAAGGCCGCGCAACCAATTCCCACCAGGCTGGTTAACGAGATGGGTGGGAAGGGAATGTCGCCGACGGACCCAATCCTCGTTCGCATCTTCAAGCAGGAGAGCGAACTCGAGATTTGGAAACGCGACCAGACCGGCCGCTACGCGCTGTTGAAGACCTATCCGATGTGTCGATGGTCGGGAAAGCTCGGACCCAAAACGCGTGAAGGCGATAGGCAGGCGCCGGAGGGCTTCTACCACGTTTCCGCCGGCATGCTTAATCCGAATTCCCAATACTATCTCTCGTTCAATCTCGGCTATCCAAACAGGCTCGAGGACGCGCTTGGCTATACCGGTGATGCGCTGATGGTGCATGGCGCCTGTTCATCGTCGGGTTGCTATGCCTTGACCGACGAGGGGGTGGCGGAAATCTATGCTGTCGCGCGCGAAGCTTTGGAGGGCGGACAAAGGGTCATTCAGGTTCAGGCGTTCCCGTTCCGGATGACCCCTGAGAACATGGCGAAGAACCGCGGCGATCCCAATTTCGAATTCTGGATGAATCTGAAGGGCGGTTACGATATTTTCGAGGTGACCCGACGCCCGCCGAAGGTGTCGTATTGCGGCGGGCGGTACGTCTTCGATGCACGGTTCAAGGACGGCGAACCGGCAGATCCTCTTGCGGCTTGTCCACCCACGGTGACAGCTAAGAACCCAGCAGTGGCATCGCGTGCCGAAGCGGATTGGCTTGCGATGGAGCAATTGCTGTCGGCAAGCACCACGCTCTCAGCGCACGCCTACGTGGATGGTGGCATGCACCCCTATTTCCGCGAGTTGCTTGGGCGAATTGGTCCGGAGGCGTTGTCAAAGAGGACGTCGGTGAGTTCCGTCCCGGTAAGCCGGCCCGAGGCAGCGCTCGCCGATACCCATGTCGAGGGAGAATAGCGAACGACACTGCTGCGTCATTTCACAAGCCATGCCGTCGGCAAGATCAGCGCAAGCAAAATCGGTTGGTGCAGCAGATAGATCATCAGGCTGTGCCGTCCCAACCAGCCGAGCGCCATCACCGTCGGACCTGCGGGCTCGTGCTTCAGAAACCAGGTGTCGTATCCGCGCGCGATGCCGGCCTTTGTAAGGCCCAGGCCCATAAGCGTGAGACCAGCCCATGGAAAGATCGGCACGTAGTCATTGCTGATGGGCGGGGTTTCCGCAAAACCGATCCACGCAAGCCAGCGTGCGTCGAAAAGCGAATCCGAAAAAAGTGAAGGGAAGATCAGCATCGCGGCGCCCGCGCCGAAACTCGTCAGTGCGGGAAGCGGGACAAAGAAGACGCCGATCAAGCTCGCGGCTGCTATGGCATGCAATATCCCGAAATAGATGAAGGCTTCAGGAAATACCAGCCGCGTAGCTGCCGAGATGGCCACCGCGGCCGCCACGATAACCCAAAGCCGATTGAAGAACGGACGCCATCGGATCCGGCTTCCGTGCGCCAATGCAAGGCTCACGCCCACTAGAACCATGAATGTTCCGGCGAGCGAGCGACCGAACAGCAGCCAGGCCGGATGGCGTGACAGGTTCCCTGGCAAGAGGCCTGAAAAATCGAGATCCCAACCAATATGGAACAGAACGACGCCGGCAATTGCCAAACCACGCAGGGCATCAATGGAACGCAAGCGCGCGCGCAGCGGTTCGGTCAACAAAGTACTCCCTGTTGCTGGAATCACTTCACGGGAAGATTGACCCTCATCCCGCTAGAGGTTCAACCCTGCCCTCACAACAAACTCAATCCTTCAAGAGCACCTGCTTTCGGCGTAGATTCAGCTTTGTTTAACCATGCTGCTGCTTTAATTCGATATCATGGTCCGAGCCGTCGTTGCGATACTGCTGGCACTTGCGCTTTCCGTCCACGCGGCAACCTGGGCGGTCGCCGCGACATCGGGCGTGGGCATGGTATCCGACTTCGAGATCACGACCGATTTCCAGGCCGCACAAACCACTGCTCAAAGCGTGTGCAGTCTCAGCGACCCTGCAGAAGGGGGCAGCACTGAAGACGACGGTGTGCAGCCCAGTCAGCATGTTTCGCCATACCAGGATCACTGCGGATGGCTTGCCCCCACCATGCAGATGCGCCTCTGCGGGGCCATGAATGAAGCGCCCCACCCTGCGCTCGCACGATTGGTTTCGTTGCCCATTTTGGTCTCGGTACCACCGCCCCAGGAAAACAACGCCTCAGAACGCAGAGCCTCCCGCCGTCTCTAGGAACTGCCGCAACGGCGCATGTCTGCTGCCCGAGTAGTCCCCCGGCGGCGACAGAATACGCTTTGGCGGATCGAGAGATCGTCCCGCCGGCGCGTGTCGGGCTCTCCCGAAAAGGTCCCGCTATTCCCAAACATTTTTTCAAAGAGTGTCGTCTTGAGCAAAAACATGCAATTCAACGAAGCCCGCCGGAGCTTCCTGACAGCCTCCGCTGCCGCGAGCGTCCTCGCTCTCGGCGGATGCGCGACGGTCGAGACGAAGGATTCCGCTCCGGCGGAACCCGAGATCGATCGCTCCTATCTTTCGATGTATCGCGCGATGCCGGAGGAAAAATTCCCGATTCCGGCGGTCGATCTGTCAAAAGTCGACCCGAAATTCTATCGGCGCCTGGTCGATGATCCGACCGGCGAAACACCGGGAACGATCGTCGTCGATACGAGATCCTTCTTCCTCTACCTCGTGCGGCCGGGCGGAAAGGCGCTGCGATACGGTGTCGGATTGGGAAGGGCCGGCTTCGAATGGTCCGGGCACGGCGTCATTGCCTGGAAGCAGAAATGGCCCAAATGGACGCCGCCGGACGAGATGATCGAGCGGCAGCCCGAACTGGAAAAATATAGTGTGCGAAACGGTGGGATGCCTCCCGGCCTGGACAACCCCTTGGGTTCGCGGGCGCTCTACATCTTCCAGAACGGCAAAGACACTCTCTACAGGCTGCACGGAACACCCGAATACTGGACGATCGGCAAGGCGGTTTCCAGTGGTTGCGTGCGTCTTCTGAATCAGGACGTGATCGACCTTTATGAACGGGTCCCCGCCAATACCCCAATAGTCGTCCGCAACGGGACAGGAGTTCATGCCTAAGCACAATCGCTTGTCTCTCCAGCCCCTAGAGGATGCATCATCTGCGAATCGCATGAAGGAATATCCAATGATACGTCGCCAATTCATCGCAGGCGCAGTGATGCTGGCCATCGCCGGCATCGCAGCCCCAGCCCTTGCCCAACCCACGATGGAGCAGTTGCTTGCGCCCGTGAAGCTCGAAGAACGCCGCCAGCGCCCGGCACCTGATTGCGAGGGGGTTTCACCGCGAATTCGGGCGGCCCTCGAGGCGGCGGAAGCAAGGCATATCATCGCCGAACTGCGCGCGAAGGCCAGGATCGAGAAGCTGATCCCGGATGTATCGCCGCCTGCCTCGAACGATGATCATAAAGATTGATGACTGCCGTTTTGCAGAACTCTTTCCATTCTGAAACCATGGGCGGGGGCAAGATGATTGATCGACGCATATTCGTCCTTTCTGTCGCGGCAATTTTGGCTGTGCCTGGGGCGGCGCATGCGCATCCGGCGAAAAAGCCGGTCGCACTCGACCCGCGCTTTCTGCCGCAACTGGTCGACATATCGGTTGAACATGAAGTCGGAACGCTCGTGGTCGACCCGAACAACCGGTTCCTCTACCTTGTCGAAAAGCTAGGAATCGCCCGCCGCTACGGTATCGGCGTCGGCCGCGCCGGGCTATCATTCACCGGCACCGCAGTGGTGGGACGCAAGGCGAAATGGCCGAGCTGGCGGCCGACCAAGAACATGATCCGGCGCGATCCGCAGAAATACGCCAAATACGCCGACGGCGTTCCAGGCGGACCGACAAATCCGCTCGGCTCACGCGCCCTGTATCTCTACCGGGATGGCAGAGATACGCTCTACCGCATTCACGGCACGACCGAACCGTCAAGCATCGGCAAGGCGGTCTCCAACGGATGCATCCGCATGCTGAACGAGCATGTCGAGGACCTATTTGAGCGAGTTCCGGTCGGCACGAAGGTCGTGGTGCTTGAGTGATGTCGAAATTCGTGCTGGTCATCGGCGCCGGTCAGGCGGGCCTTGCGACCGGATACCACCTCCGAAAAGCTGGGCTGCCGTTCCAGATTGTCGATGCTGCCGGCCGGGTCAGCGACAGCTGGAGAAATCGCTACGCTTCGCTCACGCTGTTCACTCCGCGTCAGTTCAGCGCCTTGCCTGGACTGCTTCACACCGGAAACCGGGAGCTCTATCCCTCTCGAGACGAGTTCGCCGATTATCTGCAATCCTACGTTGCCCATTTCGATCTGCCGATCCGCCTCGATAGTCGCATCGTCCGGCTGGTCAAGGAGGCCACAGGCGGTTTCGAGGCGCAACTGCAGAACGGGGAACGAATTCGTGCCACACATGTTGTGATTGCCACAGGCGCATTCCAAAAGCCCATAATCCCTTCAACCGCATCGCAATTCGCACCCGACGTTGTTCAGTTCACAGGCGATTCCTACAGGGATCCGTCCCAGGTTCCGGCCGGGCCTGTACTGGTGGTTGGCGATGGAGCGACCGGGAGGGATATCGCAGCTGAGCTTTCCGCAGGCCACACCACATTTCTCTCCGTCGGCAAGCCACGAAAGCTGTTTCCCGAACGCATCCTGGGCAAGAGCGCCTGGTGGTGGCTGCACTGGTCCGGCTTGATGCAAGCGCCGAAAGAGTCGCGCCTGGGGCGCTACATGCAGAAAGCGGATCCCTTTCCCGACCGGGACCGAAATCTCGACAGCCTGGCGCGCAACGGTGTCCGGATCATGCCGCGACTTATGAGTGCCGCCGGCTCCATCGCACAATTCTCCGACGGATCGGCGACGGAGGTTGTCTCGGTCGTGTGGGCGGTCGGCTTTCGCGATGACAGCTCTTGGGTCGAAATCGCAGGTGCGGGCGGTTCCAACGGATCATTTGTTCACACCGAAGGCGTATCCGAAATCCCGAATCTGTTCTTCGTCGGGAGACCTTGGCAGCGAAATCGCGCTTCGGCGTTGATCATGGGAGCGGGACCCGATGCGGCCGCGATCGTAAAACGGATCGTTTGTTTAGTCACGGCCCCTTGGCCATAACAGCACATCCTCGCCCGAATGGGTCTCTGAGGTCATCGGGACCAGCTGCCGTCGGTGAGCGTGCGGTGAAGATTGCCGTCATGGTTCGCATGATCCACGCGGCCGGCCTCGACATTGAGATAGCCGTTCTCGTTGTTCTTGAGCGCCTTGATGGCGGTCTCGGTCATCTCGGCCAGCGACGGCTCGCCGGTACGGTCATGCTCGTAATTCATATGCGAGGACTCGAACAGGCCGAGGATCGGGGCGTTGCTGCCCTCCGTGTTCAGTTTCGCAAAGGTCCTGTCATCCCAGACATATTGCCCGCCGAGTGTCTTGACCTCCTCGACGAGGCCGACGAGCTGACCGACGACGCCGACACGCTGATCATCGTCACTGCCGACCATGAACATGCGATCGCCTTCAACGGCTATTGTGGACGCAGTTCGGCGGTCACGGGCCTGTGCTATGGGATTGATGATGAGGGCACCAAGCATCTCGACACGCTGAACAACGGCATCGACGGTAAGCCCTGCACGGTGGCCGGCTATCTGAACGGCCACCGGCTCGATCCTGCATGAGCAGAGTGACGGCGCCTATTCCGGTTCGCGCCCCGACTTGACCAACGAGGAGACGATGGACCCGGACTATCTGCAGCAGGCGCGATGCACGGTCTTGGCGTAGACTGCAGCGGGCGTGGCGTGGGTGATGCGAGCGGCGGCCACGACGCCCACCGACTTGCCGGCGGCGCTGGCCACCTCGGCGAAGGTGGTCAGCTCATTGCCAGTGATGCCCGCGCAGTCGCCGACATTCACGTCTTCGCCGACATTGATCATCGTGTTCTTGGTCTTGACCCCGGTGTTCATGGCGGTTGCCGTGGGCGCCGAGTCGGGCGTCTGGCCGTTGGTCGTGTAGGTCTTCACGAGCGCCAAATTGGGAAAGGCTTCCTGGGGCAGCACGTAGTCATCGCCCAGGCCGCCCGCCTTCTGGCCGGCAAAAGACGGATGGCGCAATTGGTGCCGACGCCGTTGCCGTCGGCGGTGAACAGGATCACGTTCTTGGCGCGGCCGGTATTCGGCTGGCGGGCTTGCTTCGGACACAAGAATTTAGACATACTCGAAGTCGGTTGCGGGTCCGGCTGGCTCTGTCCCCGATTGTTGCCCTATGGCCGCGTGACTGGAACCGACCTATCCGACGCGGTAGTGGAGCGTGCGCGACGGCGCCCGCCGGAGGTTGCGTTCGTGCCCGGCGACTTCATGGATTTGGACTTCGGGTTGAGAGATTGAAGGAAGCCATGGGTTTGGGCTGGGCGCTGATGGTCCTGGTAAGGCGACTTGAGTGGCGAACATGATACCGCTCTCGCCCACGGGGCCATCCGTCGCGCCACCGCATGCCTCAAATCAGGTTGGCTCGGCCAGGATGCCAGGTCAGCCGGCGGCGGAGCGCGCGGAACGGGACGCCGGAAGGTACTTGTCCAATGCCCACAGCAGAAGTCCGAACAAAAGATGGGGCACGAATGACGCCGGGATCAGCCTGAGGCTGACGGAGACGCCGGCAAATCCCCAACCCACAACAGGGAAAAACACCACCAGGATCACGAGCCACAGGACGCCGGCAAGCCCCAGCGCCGTCCACAGGTCCCTGTGCGGAATGTACCGGACAAAGATCACCGACCAGAAGGTCACATAGAGGGTATGAAACAGGAGCCCAACCGGCGGGGGCAGAGTGCGCCCAAGCATCGTCTCCGCGAAGGCGAGCGAAGGTGGCTTCGGGAACGGTGACAGGCCGGCGGCAGTCAGCGCAAGCATCATCGCCGCGGTGATGATGGAGACCAGGAGGCCGATCCCGACGGCTTGCGGCCAGGACCTTGCGTTGGGTTCAGCAGCAGCCATTGTCTTCTCCCTTCCGGTTGGACGTCCCCGCGCACGCGCAACCTCTGCTCTGGGGTGAGCCCATCAGGAAAGGCTCGAATTTTGCGTCCAAGGCATCGGCGGCGCCCTCCGGCGCCTTGATGACAAGCGTCACACGGCCCTCGTCCTCCCTGAGGTCGAAGCCGAGAAAACCGCAACATTGCTGTTCCCGACGGACCATCTCGCGGACGCGGTCCGCCTGTTCCCGACGATAGGTCAGGATCAGCCGCTGTCCTATCCGCTGCACGTCCAGCAATGCGGCCCGGTTAAGCTCTGCAATCCAGTCGAGGCGCTTTCCGAACTCTCCAGCCTCAAGGGTGCAGGCGATCGGTTCTGCTTCAGACATTGTTCCGTCCATTCTTTACTCCACCAGTTTTGCCGTGACGCGTCGGAGGCATCGCGGCGATTACTGGCGCAAAGGTAGGTCTTCAAGTAACTTGAGGTTCAAGAGGCGAATGTAAATTGTAAGGAAACGAGCGATGCCCGCATTGAAGATCGGCGACCTCGCCACACGCACCGGCACGAATGCGCCGACGATCCGCTACTACGAGGAGATCGGCCTCATACCGCGCGCCGATCGCCAGGACGGGGGACAGCGCCGCTATGGCGACGAGGATGTCAAGCGGCTAACCCTGATCCGCCGCTGCCGCGCGTTCGGCTTCCCGATCGAACAGGTGCGGTCGCTGGTGGCGCTCGCTGAGGAACCTGGCCGTTCCTGCCTGGAAGCACGCGACCTCGCCCAGGAGCATCTGACAACCGTGCGCGCCAAGCTGCGCGAGCTTAAAGCGCTGGAACAGAGCCTCGCGCGCTTTGTCGAAAGCTGCGAGACCGCCTGCGCCGGCGGTCCCGGCCCTGACTGCACGATACTGAAAGACCTTGCCAAACCGTCCGGTCAGGCGAGAACCGCAAGCGAAGCCGGGCGGCCGGCAAGACGACGTCGTGCCCGCCGGTAGCATCAAGCGCCCTCAGTCGAAGCCGAAAGAATGGAGGCATGTGTGGAGCAGGTTCGCTCGGTTCTCGAAGAGCACCAGGTGGCGATCTATCTGGGTGCGATCGCCATCGGGGCGCTTGCCGGCCTCGGCGTCCCGCGGGTCAGCGCGCTTGGGGCAGCGATCAACCCCGCTCTTGCGTTCATGCTCTTCGTCACCTTCCTCCAGGTTCCACTGGCGGAACTCGGATCGGCGATGCGCAACACGCGCTTCCTGGGTGTGCTGCTTGCGACGAACTTCATCCTGATGCCGGCGGCCACGGCGCTCTTGGTGCAGCTGCTGCCCGACGAGCCGATGCTGCGGCTGGCGGTGCTGTTCGTGCTTCTGACGCCGTGCGTCGACTATGTGGTGACGTTCACACATCTCGGACGTGGCGACGCCAGGCTTCTGCTGGCGGCGACGCCGGCGCTCCTGCTCGTGCAGATGGCGCTGCTGCCGCTCTATCTGCACCTGCTGCTCGGTAGCGACGCCTCCGGTCTCGTCCGCCCGGAGCCCTTCCTCCACGCCTTCTTGTGGCTGATCGCCGTGCCGCTGCTGCTTGCGGCGGGCGTGCAGCTCGTGGCGGCCCGGACGGCAACCGGCGAGCGCGCATTGACTGCCCTCGGCCTGCTGCCGGTGCCGGCCACGGCCCTCGTGCTCTTCCTCGTTCTGGCCGCCGTCATGCCGCAGATCGGAGAGGCCGCGGGCGCGGCGCTGACCGCGGCGCCGATCTACCTGGCCTATGCCATCGTGGCGCCGGTGCTTGGCTGGATCGCCGCGCGCAGCGGCCGCCTTGCCCCTGGCGCTATGCGGGCCGTGGCGTTCAGCGCCGCCACGCGCAACTCGCTCGTCATCCTTCCGCTCGCCTTTGCGGTGCCGGGCGGTGTACCGCTCGTTCCGGCCGTCGTCGTCACGCAGACGATGATCGAGCTGGTGAGCGAGCTCGTCTATGTGCGCTGGATACCGATCATGGCCGGGTCGCCGAACTGAAAGGCCGAGAACAAGGAAGCTGTACGTCAGTGCGGCGATCGCACCCTGCCTCTCCAACCATGTCGCGCGCAAGCTGTCAAAGCCGGCAGCTACGCGAGTCGATCGGGGATTTTGCCAAGAGAGCGTGCGAGCCCGGTAAGCAGGAGAAGATTTCTCGCCCGAAGAGCTGCCTATGGTGCCTCCGGTCTGCTCTTTGATTGGCGACACTGTTCATGCCCGGGTCTGAGCCAACGAGACGCGGCCGCAGACACGACATTGTGTGCAGATATGAATTTCCAGAAGCGGGCCCGATGCTATTATATGACCAGCCTTCCTTAGGGATCGCTACCTCAGGGATTCATCGATGTTGATTTCGCATGCACCACTTATCCGTCCGTCGGAGATCACGCCGCGCGGCGTCTATCTCAACCGTCGCAGCCTGATGCTGGGTGCAGCCGCCGCAGGGCTTTCCGCCGCCATGGCGCCACGGGGCGCGGAGGCGGCGCAGCTTGAAGCATCGCCCAGCCCGCTGTCGACCGACGAGGAGCCGACCGCGCTCGAACACATCACGAACTACAACAACTACTACGAGTTCGGCACCGGCAAGGAAGACCCGGCGAAAAACGCCCACACCCTCACCACGGAACCGTGGACGGTGAAGGTGGACGGCCTCGTCTCTCGGCCGGCCGAATTCGACCTGGACGACCTCCTGAAGCCGGTGACGCTGGAGGAGCGCATCTACAGGCTGCGCTGCGTGGAAGGATGGTCCATGGTCATCCCATGGGTCGGGTTCCCACTGTCGGAGGTGCTCAACCGCGTGGAGCCCCTGGGCAGCGCCAAGTTCCTGGCGTTCGAAACTGTCGTGAGGCCGGACGAGATGCCGGGCCTGCGGGCGTTTTTCAACGTGCTCGACTGGCCCTATGTCGAGGGGCTCAGGCTCGACGAAGCCATGCATCCGCTCGCCATCCTGGCGGTCGGCCTTTACGGGGAGACCCTGCCCAACCAGAATGGCGCGCCGATCCGGCTGGTTGTACCGTGGAAATATGGCTTCAAGAGCATCAAGTCGATCGTCAGGATCACGCTCACCGAGGGGCAGCCGCCGACCTCGTGGAACAAGCAAAACCCGCGCGAATACGGCTTCTACTCGAACGTCAATCCGGAGGTGGACCATCCGCGCTGGAGCCAAGCGACGGAGTTGCCGATCGGGCAGGGTCTCTTCGCCAAGCGCAAGCCGACGCTGATGTTCAACGGCTACGGCGATGAGGTGGCTCAGCTTTACGCCGGCATGGACCTCACCAAGTTCTACTGATGCTTCAGATCACTGACGTCGCGAGGAAGCCAAGATTGTCCAAAGCGCTGCGCTTCCGCCTGTTGCGCGCCGCGCTCTACTGGGTAGGGTTCGCACCGGCCGTATGGGTCTTCTATCTGGGCTTCACCAACCAGCTCGGCGCAAATCCGATCAGGACGTTGGAACAGGAACTCGGCATCTGGACGCTGCGCTTCCTGATCGCCACACTCACGGTGACGCCGCTGCGCGACCTCATGGGCATCAGCCTTCTGCGCTACCGGCGCACGCTCGGACTGCTGACCTTCTACTATGCCCTTCTGCATTTCGCGACATACATGCTGATCGACTACCGGCTCGACCTGCAGGCGATCGCGGCCGACATCGTCAAGCGCCCCTACATCACCTTCGGCATGCTGGCCTTGGCTATCCTGGTACCGCTTGCCGCCACATCGAACGACATCATGGTGCGGCGCATGGGAAGCGCCTGGACCAAGCTTCACCGCTGGGTCTATTTGGCAGCCGCGGCGGCGGCCGTGCACTATCTGCTGGTGGTGAAATCCTGGCCCATAGAGCCGCTCGTCTATTTCGCGATCGTCGCTGTGCTTCTTGCCTATCGGCTCGGAAAGCACCTGCACCGTCGCAGGCACCGGCGGCCTTCCGCAGCGTGAAGCAAGCTAAGAAGACATTCAACCCTGCCACAAGAACACGCAAGCTCGTGGAAACGATAATCATCGAGTTTACACATTCTTATCACATTCATGCTGTTTGGTAGCGAGCCGAACCATGATGAAATGACCAAGGAATTGCGCCCCTTCAAGCATGCGGCAGATTCTCTTCACGTTCATGATTGTTCTGGGACTGATCGGAACCCAGATATCCGCCATCGCACATGGGCATATGGGTGGGGCAGTCGCGATTGCCCAAACACAGGGTGACGCCAATGGCCATCCGCGGGGACAAAGCACTGGTCATTGTCCGGCGAAAATTTCCTGTGCGCACGCGCTGCTGACTCTAAAGCCAGTCCCGGATTCCGCACTGGCGGGTAACTCGGGCGGATTTGCTCTGTCGCTTGCCGAGCGCGAACCACGCCCTTTCTTGCCAGGAATCGACCCGCCGGTGCCGCGGAGCTGATCCACGCAGGCCTCTAGAAGCGACCGTTCGGCGCGTCCAAAACGCAGTTGTCGAGCGGTCGATATTCAACCGAACAAATGAATATGGAGAATGCAATGCGCGCAAAACGCATGCGAGCAGCCTTGTTGTTCGCCGCCGCCACAGCTGTGGCTGGTGTTGCTTCGGCATCGGCGGAAACGGCGACTATCGAAATGCTGAACAAAAAGGGCGATGAGCGGTTCGTCTATTCCGCGCCATTGGTTCGCGTCGAACCCGGCGATACGCTGAGGATCGCCGCCACTGACAAAGGGCACAATGCGGTCTCGATAGGCGGCATGCTTCCCTCCGGTGCCGAGCCGATCAATGTCCCGTTCAACAAGGATGGGGAGATCACCCTGACCGAGCCGGGTGTCTACGGCATCAAATGCACCCCGCATGTTGGCTTGGGCATGGTCGCTCTTGTGGTGGTCGGCGATCCAGCCAATCTCGATGCGGCCGCGGCCGCCGCAGACAAGCTCCCTCCCAAGGCAAAGAAACGCATGTCAGAGCTGTTCTCCCAGCTTTGACCGACATCCACTCGTTAAACCCAGGATAAAGATTGTCATGATGAAAAATTCCATTCACAGCCTCCCCATTCTCGCCGCATTCAGTGCTTCGCTTCTCGCCCATGCATCTGTCGCTTGGGCCGATGCCGGGCATGGCACCGTGAGCTTCGGTAAACCGGGCAGTGCCGCTGAAGTCGACCGTACCATCGAGTTGACCGCGGACGGGATGAGCTACGGGATCGACAGCTTGCAAGTACGCGCTGGGGAGACCATCCGTTTCGTGATCGAGAATGGCGGCGAGCTCAATCACGACTTCACGATCGGCGATCAGGCCACGCAGGCGGAACATCGCGCCAAAATGACGGAGATGATGGCGTCGTCGTCCGGCATGATGGATCATGACGACGCCAACGCCGTGTTCCTCAAGCCAGGTGAGACGGGAGAACTGATTTGGACCTTCTCCAAGACCGGGCGATTTGAATTTGCCTGCAATGTCCCCGGCCATTACGAAGCCGGCATGCACGGACCGATCACCGTAGCAGAAGCAGACGTCGACACGTAAGATGACATAGAACGGCTCAACCCCGGTCTGACTGACAGAACGGGGTTGAGCTTTGTTGCGACCCACGTCGTCTTGCTCGTCGGTCGTAGGACGGCCTGCTTGCACCCTCGGCATTGATCGAAAGATGCCCACCGGCAGTACTTTCGTCCCCGCCAGTTGCTCACATATGGTTCTGTCTGGACCTCTCCGCCGTGGGAAGGGTCAACACTCTCGTACGCCCGCAGGCAACTAGAGCCCATGGTGACCGTATCCGTTGTCGGTCACCTTCAATTTTCCTCGGACCCAACTGATCTTTGAACGTCGACCACGAATCCCATTGCCAACCACTTGAAGACAAGCTCTTGGAGCTCTAAAAACGGTCGTTTCCTTCGATCCCCAAATTGTTGATCTTGGCCTTGCCCAAGGCTTTCAGCAGAAGGTTCCGGCATGCCCGGAGAGGCGGATAGAGCAAATGCGCCGCCGTTCTGGAACGAAACAGGTAGTAGCTTATTCTGTTGAAGACGCCGGTCCGGCTACTGAGGCGGGCGAGAACGTGAATGGCCTCGCTGCCGTAATAGAGCCGTCCGTCCTTCTTGACGACCATTCCCTGGTCGATATCAAGCCCGGCCTCGGTTATCTCCTCCATGACCGGGTTCGGGTCACGCGCATTGACAATCCGCAGCGTGCCTGCGGATGGCTGAATGTGCACCATGCGGCAGTAAACATCGCAGGCCGGACATTCCCGATCGTAGACCAGCAGCACTTCTTCAGCCTCTGCCGCCGGTTGCGGATCATCAACTTTGCGATTGGGCAAGCCTTGCGCCATATTTGCCTGATCCGTCTTCCCGTCCACGGTCCACCGTCTTCTTCGACCGCCGGTTCTGGAAGGGCCGCTTCGTCCATTGGCAGCTCTTCCGGCGCGGCGCTCGATACCCTGATTGCCTTCTATATATGGCGCCGAATTGATCCGCGAACCCCAACTGAATTGGCATACATGATACGGCACCGAGCACAGTCCGTTCGGATGACGCCAGACATTTGCCCGCTGCGGCGAACCCGGCCTACTGCTTACCGCGACGGCCGCCCTGCTCCGTCAGCGAGGCCAGGGGACCATGCGCTTGACTACCCCGTCGCACCGAACCGTATGGTAGACGGCCGCTGCTATATGAAGGCCGGCGAGCACAAGTGTGACGTTCCACAACAGGATGTGGATTCGCCCGGCGGGCGCCCACAGATAGGCGGCCGCGAACCCTGCAGCAACCTGTCCGAGCAGTGAGATGTAAAGCCCCCAATGGATGACCTGCGAAAGTCGTTCCAGCCAGCCCTGAATCTGCAATGACGCAGGACGAGGTTGGAACAATCGAAGCCCGATCCGCGCGAGCATCAACGCGCCGATCAGCAGGCCCGCATAGTTGTGGACTGCGTGCAAAAGCAGGTCGGTACTGGATGGTGGCAGAAGCGGATTGTGCGTTCGGGGTATAGCCCGGGAAGTGTACCACTGCTCGATGACCAACAGCGCAACCGCCCAATGCGTGGCGATCTGCAGTCGCGTATATCGGGTGCTTTTTTGGTTATCTGGTGCAACCGAGGACATGGGAGCTCTGTTGTCTTTCGTCTGTGCGGACCAACGCTTCTGGAAAGCCGGCGAATGTGGGATAAATCAGGCGGTGACTAGATGATTCCAAACGCCTGCGATCGAGTTTGAGCTATCCTACACGGCCGCTTCCTGCGATCGCTGTCGTGCCGGCTGACCCGTCTTGGTCAGGTTCAGGGCGGTATCGGCCAATGCCACATGACTGAAGACATGAGGAAAATTGCCGAGATGCCGGCGTGCCCGCGGATCATATTCCTCCGCGAGCAGGCCGACATCGTTGCGCAAGTCGAGCAGCCGCTCGAACAGCGCGCGGGCCTCTTTCTGCCGGCCAAGCAGGACAAGGTTGTCGGCAAGCCAAAAGCTGCAGGCGAGGAACGCTCCTTCCCCTGGCGGCAGTCCGTCCTGTGTGACCGCGGAATCATACCTGAGAACCAATCCGTCGACCATGAGACGCTTCTGGATGGCTTCCACAGTACCCCGTACCCGGTCATCATCCGCCGGAAGAAAGCCGACAATCGGCAGAAGCAGAAGACTGGCATCCAGGGTCTTGCCTCCGTAGCACTGCACGAATGCGCCTAAGTCGGTATTGTATCCACGTCGGCAAACCTCCTCATGGACCCGCGCGCGCAATGCTCTCCAACGCTCAAGCGGTCCCCCGAGCCGGAACTGCTCGGCACTACGGATCGCGCGGTCAAGCGCCACCCAGGCCATCACCTTGGAATGGGTAAAATGGCGTCGCCTGGCGCGAATCTCCCAGATGCCCTCATCGGGCTTGGCCCAGATCGTCTCGAGATGCTCAATAAGCGCCCGCTGCAATTCCCATGCTTCGTGACTTGGCTCAAGGCCGCCGCGCCGTGCCTGGTGCATTGCGTCCATGATTTCGCCGAAGACATCTATCTGGAGTTGGCCGTGGGCAGCATTGCCGATCCGGACCGGCCGGGACTCTTCATATCCGGGCAGCCATGGCAGTTCCCATTCGGTAAGGCGACGTTCTCCAGCGACGCCGTGCATCGGCTGCAAGCGCGTGGGCGTACCGGCGGCCGCACGCAGGAGCCAGTCGCGCCATGCCTTCGCCTCATCGTAGTAGCCGGCATTCATCAGCGAGAGCAGCGTGAACGTCGCGTCGCGCAGCCAGCAGAAGCGGTAGTCCCAGTTCCGTTGGCCGCCGATCAGTTCCGGAAGCGACGTCGTCGGAGAAGCCACGATTCCGCCGGTGGGGCCATAAGTCAGCGCCTTCAGGACAACGTGCGAGTGGACGACCGCGTCTTCCCAAGGCCCTTTGTAGCGGCAGCGCCCTCCCCAGTTCCGCCAAAAGGCTTCAGTCTCGTCGAGCAGTTCCTGGGCATCGATTGGAGCCGGCGGTGGCAGATGGGACGGCGAGTAGCTCAAAACGGAGGCTACGATCTCGCCGGCAGTAATCGTGAATCGAGAGGCGGTCCTCTGGTCCTCGTGAAGGGAAGGGCCACCGCCCTGGACCGTGACCATATCGGGCCCAGCGATCGCACGCAGCCTGCCATCTTCCAGGTGCGTGATCCAAGGCACAACGGCACCGTAGCCAAAGCGGATCACAAGTTCAGACATCATTGCGACGCGCCCGCGGCTGCCCTTCACAATTCGGACCAGCCTGGGATGGTCCCGACCGATCGCCAAGAAGTCGATGAGAGTGGCGGCTCCCTCGTCCGTCTCGAATTGCGTCTCCAGGACAAGCGTCAGGCCTCGGTAGCGGCGCGTGACGCGCGCGGTCTCTGTCGCCGGTCGAACAAGCCATCGTCCGTGCGCGGGGCTGCCCAAAAGCGCGGCAAAGCAAGCGTCGGAATCAAAACGGGGCCAGCAAAGCCAGTCGACCGACCCCTCACAGCTCACCAGCGCGGCGCTCCGGCAGTCGCCGATCAGTGCATAATCTTCTATGCGCGCCGCCACCGCCCCGTCCTCACCCAGCGTCACGGAATTCCGGATAGAGCGCCATGCCACCATCTACAAAGAGTGTGGCGCCGGTGACATAATCCGAAAGGTCTGACGCAAGCCAAAGTGCGGCTTCGGCGACATCCTCGGGCTCGCCGATGCGCCCGTAGGGGATGAGCTTCAGCAGATCTGCTTCCGCCTCAGGTGTCTTCCAGGCCGCGCGGTTGATCGGGGTCCTGATCGCGCCCGGAGCAATTCCATTCACGCGAATGCGCTTTTGCGCTGTTTCCTGCGCCAGCGTCTTCATCATCAACATCAGTCCGCCTTTGGAGGCTGCATAGTTGACGTGCCCTGCCCAGGGAATGAGTTGGTGCACGGAGCTCATGCAGATGATTTTGCCTGCCGCTTTTGAACGGGGGCTGGGTTTCTGCTGGTCGAAGCAGCGAATGGCTTCCCGGGCGCAGAGGAACTGACCCGTGAGATTAACGTCGAGCACACGCCGCCACTGCTCCACCGCCATTTCGGCTGAACATTAGCCAGGCACCGAGCAGGGAGCTCCCAACCAGCGTCCACGGCACAGTCACGCCGCGCGCCGCCGAAAGGACCAGTTCCCAAAGCGGCATATCAAAGCCGGGCCTTTGCACGTCCTTACCGCTTCCCGGCAGTGCATCGCCCCTGAAGAAGGAGCGCCAGAACGGCCGGCCGCGGCGGGTGTTGAGAACGAGGAACTGGCCCATCGCCACGAGCTCGTCGAGCGCGTAGGGGATCATGATGAGCATGGCGAGCGCCGCCAGCAGGCACAGCGTGCAGTAAGTGCCGATCATGATCGGCTGGATGATGATGAAATAGATCGACACGACGCCGAGCGGCACCACGACGATGCCGAACAGAAGCACCATCCAGGGCATGGTGCGCCAGCGCGCTCGTCCGCCCATGATCCCCATTAGGATCTCGAACATATAGCTGGTCGCGCCCAGCCCGCCGTCGGCGATCGGCCAGGCCCTGGAAACGTCGGAGGTGATGATAAACTCGGTGCCGTTCCGGCCGCCCTCGCCCGCGAAGAACGGCTCCCAAACGCTCTCGATATGGCCGAGCTGGTACGCCGCAAGAACGCGCGCAACAACGAAGCCGATTGCGCCGAGCGCGATGATCGGCAGGCGCTGCAGATATGTGGAGGGGCAATAGCTCCAGCCGGGTGGCATGTCGGAGTCGTCCATCATGCCCTCGTGGCTCATGCCGGGCATCATCGGCACGAGGATGGCGAAGGTGATGACAAGCGCGCCGACAAATGTGTCATTTGCATAGACGGCGGCACTCGGTGCCCAAAAGACGAGCGGCGCGAAAAGAAGCCATATGCCCACCGCCGTGTTCGCCCACTGCGCCCAACTGAAGCGCGGCGAAAGCGAGAGCGCCGAGAACGCCATAATCAGCAACCCGCTGGCGAGATCGCTCCAGGCGGTGAGAGAATTGCGCAATGACGGGTCCCAGAGCCCACGCTCTTCCGTGACGCGCATTACGGCGTCACTGAAGGTGTCTGCGCCGAACGTACCGAAGACGAACGGGCTCGTTGCCAGCCACAGGCCCAGCAGCATGTTGAGGAAGTGCACCCAGAGCATGTCGAAATGCATCATGCGCATGTGCTGCATGTGTTTTCTCATCATGGCGCCAAACTGCTCGGGCTCCTGCTCTGCCTCGTTCCATTCGTTTTCTACCTGCTCCGCCGCTACCGCGGCCGAGTTCAGCTTGTTCGCCTTGTACCATCCGACTGGGTCGGCCTTCAGTGCGGCGATCATTTTGGGCAGTGTTTCGCGCAGGGAATGTTTCGGTTCCCAGCCGAGATGCTCCTTTGCGCGCGAGATGTTGATTTCGTAGTGGTCGTCCGAGATGTCGACCATCCAGGGCCGGATGAAGGGGTCCTGATCCAGCACCTCGCCCTGCACCCAGGCGCCGGTTCGGGCGAGGCCTTTCGGAATGTGCCGCGTCTCCCAGTCCTCGTCGTGGATCAAGAGACCAATCTTGCGCTGCAATTCGTCGAATGTGGGCGTATCGGGTTCGCCCAGGAGCAGCGCCATTTCCGGCGGCAACTCTTTCCGGCGCTCAATTATCGTGATCAGGGCCGCGGTGAGGTCGTCGAGATGGAGGAATGGTTGCCCTGTATCGAGATCGCCTGGGTAGAAGTGGCTGACATATTGACGCTCGTAGATGCGTGCGATCTGGTGTGAGAGGAAGGTCGCGCGGCCAATATCGTCATAGACGCCGGCCGGGCGCACCATGACCGCCGGAATTTTTCCCCTCTGCTCCCGGATCAGCTTTTCAGTGCGTATCTTGGACTCCCGATACGGCAGCTTCGCATCGAGCGGCCAGTCCTCATCGATCGGCGCTCCCTTCCTGCCCGGAGCATGAACGAGCATTGTGCTCGAGAAGACGAACTGCTCCACCTCGAATTGCTGAAGCCCGCGCAGCAGCCGTTCCGTCCCGCGCACGGTAACCTCTTCGTATAGCGGATTGCGTTCCCCAGTCAGGTCGAAATAGGCCGCCAGGTGGACTACTGAGGCGATACGGTTGCCATAGCCGAGTCGCACCCGCTCTAACGCGGCCTCAATACTGCTGTCGGAGGTGAGGTCGATGCAGATGCACTCTGCCTCCGCCGGAGGATGCGGCGGCATGTCGCGGTCAAATCCGACCGGTGTAAAGTGTCCTGCCAGCTTCTTTATCAGTGCCGATCCGATAAAGCCGCTGCTTCCTGTGACGACCACCACGTCCTTCTCGGAATTCACCTTCCCCTCCGAAAGCGCAAACAATAAGCCTCAGCTTCTCACATATTTCACGAGCGCAACCATCGCGAGAACGATCAGCGCCAGGAGCAGAATCCAGAATAAGCCTACGCCGGCCATGATCCAGCCCGCGCCCTCGATACCCATGCACTCCATCATCATGGTTGCGCTCTCCGTCTGATCTCCAGCCGTTCCAGATCACCAAGCGCATGCCGGCGCTGAACTGTGCCCGGATTCCCGGACTCGACCTCCGAAACTCTCTACTTCCCCGCGACGGTTCCGCGGCTAAATTCTAAATGAAACCGACGCGTTCCGACATGGTTCCAATTCCGGATGGGCACGACCGCCGACTGCTCCCGTCTCTCGGCGGATCCTTGCGAGCGCGCTAGCGGTAGAAAACAAGTCGGGGGAACGGCATAGCATCCCGCACGTTGGGTGAGGAACCCGGCGACTGCTACCTCTCAGGAAGCACTATGATCGAGCAGATCGGCACGTCACTTTATGTCAGCGCTGGCCTTTTCTGGAAGGCGTTCTGGGCGCTGGCGTTCGGCTATGCCTTTTCGTCGCTCATCCAGGTGCTGGTGCCACGTGAAGTGGTCGCCAGACACCTCGGGCGCCCTGGCCTTAAGGAGACCTCCCTCGCGATGGTTTTAGGGCCAGCATCTTCATCCTGTTCTTTCGCGGCGCTCTCGGCCGGACGTGCTCTCCTGGCAAAGGGAGCAGCACTGATCCCGATGATGGCCTTTCTGTTCGGCGCCACCAACCTGTCGCCCCAAGTGGCAGCGCTCGCCTGGATCTTCCTTGGCTGGCAGTTTGCGCTGGCCGTGGTTGTTGGCTCCATCGCGCACGTTTTGGTGATGGCGGCCGCAGTGCGCCTTACCTATCCAAAAGAGATGGTGGAGCGTGCCCGGCAAGACGCTTCCAAGTCGTCGATGGAGGGAATGGGTGACCCCTCGGAGGGACTGCCGCGCCCTTGGCGCGAGAAGCTGGCAAGCGGAAAGGCTTGGCGCCGCATTGGCACGACCTATGTGCGCGAATGGAACATGGTCTGGAAAGACCTTTTGTTCGGGTTCCTCGTTGCCGGCGCAGTTGCCGTGCTCGTCCCCGACGCGGTCTTTCAGGCGATTTTCCCGCAGGGGCTGACGCCCGTCTTGCTTATTGTCGTCCACGCGTTCCTCGGACCGGTGTTGGCGCTGCTGACGATCATCGGCTCTATGGGAAACGGTCCGCTCGCCGCGGTGCTGTGGGAAAACGGGGTTCTGTTCGCCGGTATCATCGCCTTCTTGTATGCCGACTTTGTCGTGATCCCGTCGCTACGGATCAACACGACCTACTACGGCTGGCGCTTCGCGGCCTACCTGGGGGCGATCTTCACCGCTTCGGCCATCGGCGCAGGTATCATAATGCACACACTGTTCTGGCTTCTTGGTCTCATTCCCGAGCCACAGGCCGGCGCCGTGCAGCAACTCGCGCAGTTCCGCATCGACTATGTCTTCTTCCTGAATCTGGCGGCAATCGCAGTGTCAGGCGCGCTGCTATGGGAATGGTGGCGCAATCGTCGGCACCCTGACCTGTGAGCAGGATCACAAAAGTTCATCTGCGCGATCAGCTGCGATTCCGTCGTTCGGTCGTTCCGAGCTTGCGCACTGTATTCGTGAACGAGGCCTCAGCAGCAGCCTGCCCGTGAAGGTTCGGAACTCGGCTTCGAAACATCTCGGACAAGCTGGGCCGTCTCATGCTCCGAACCATGCAGCGCTATATCGGCCTGCGAGACCATGCCGCAGCAGGCACCTTTTTCGTCCACCACCGGTACACGCCTGATCTGATTTTCCTCAAGGGTGCTGCAGCAATCATCGAGATCCATGTCGGGCGTGGCTGTCACGGCCGGAGATGACATCACCTCGCGTACCGGCGTCGAAGGATTCTTGTCTTCGGCGACACCGCGACAAGCCATGTCTCGATCCGTTACCACACCGATGGGTCGACCCTCGTCGTCGACCACGGGAAGTTCGCCGCAATCATGCTCTGCCATGAGCTTGGCTGCCTCTTTCATCGATGTATCCGGGCCACAGCAGGCCGGATTGCTTGTCATTACGTCTTGCACTTGCATCGCGCTTTTCCTGTTGCTCGTCGAAAATGCTCCGCCTGAATGGCAGACCTTGTCATCGTCATCGAAACCCATCTCCGAACCCAAGGTTCCAATCGACACCAACACTCTCACTTCTCACCGGACCGGGCAGTGATCGAGGCTCTTCCGCAGAGATCCCGAAGTCGGATCGACCAGCTAAGCGGACCAGAATGCTTCCGCTTCGGGCCAGGCGCGAGTTTGTCGCGACAGGCCGACTGGAGAAGTGGTCGCGATCACTCCTAAGCCATCATGCATCGGCAGCTATAAAGACATCATATATGACCTTGGTGCTCGTCTCTGTTATTTGCCAATTTATAGCTAAGTATATGAGCAACTTGGAGCATCCGACCCCGCTCCCTGCTAATGCGCTGCGCAAGATCGAGCGGGGCCGCAACTCGTTCGAAAGGCACGCCTGGGCGAGGTCTACAGGTCGCTGGCATCCGCCGATCAAGCGCTTCAACTTGTCGCTGAAAATCTCGAACTGCTGGCGGTATCGGCGTATCTGTGTTGCAGTCCAAAACAGCGGAAGGATGGCGTTGGCTTCCTCGCCGCTTCATGGACTCAATCTGCCGACTCACGCTACGGTCGGGCGCGGCCTTCGTACATGAAGGCCATTGGTTTCGGGCCTTTCGCGTATCCGGTCTCCATCCGGTCCATGCGGAAGCCGGCCATCTCGATCAGAGACTGGATCGGCCGATTGAGATAGCAGCCGCCGCCGATTCGCTTCCAGACCGGGGTCAGTCTGTTCTGCCAGATGCGCACGCCGGCATCGGGCGAGAGGCCGTGCTCCACGAACAGCAGCTGTCCGCCAGGCCTGAGCACACGGCGCATGTCGTGCAGTGCCTGCATGGCGGCGGGTACCGTGCACAGCGTCCAGGTCGTCACGACGGTGTCGACGCTTCGGTTGTCGAGCGGGATCGCTTCGGCGGATCCCTCGACGAAGTTCACCTCAAACGCCGAGCTATCGGCGGCCCTGCGGGCCATCTCGAGGAGCCGGGCAGAAGGCTCGAGGCCCATGACATCCTGCACCTTCGGACCGTAAAATGGCAGGTTCAAGCCAGAGCCGATTCCGATCTCCAGGACTCGACCCTCGGCCGCGGAGAGCACCCGCTCGCGATAAGGTACAAGATAGCGGTTGCGCATCGAAAGATTGATAAGATGCGGCAGAATGTGGTCGTGATAGAAACTCATCTTTCACTCCCTAGGTCTTGATTTCCGCGTGGGCGTGTTCCTCAGCCGAGATCACAGCATTCCAAGGCGGTGGCTCCCGGGCGGCCCAGCTGCTCAGGACTGCGGCGGCGCTTGCTGCTCGTCTCCGATCCCGTTGGCAAGCCTGAGCAGTTCCTCCAGAACCTTCTGGCGCCTGTCCGCCGCGAGCGGCGAAGTCTTCAGAATTCCAGCAGCCATATTCCGATCGTCACCAGCCACACCACGGCCGCGCGCTTGGGTTCCGCTGCTCTGGACGAGACCATCCAGGTCGGGCCGCTGGTGCTCGTGTACATCCTTGAGCAGCCCCAAGTCGTTGGCAGCCACCGCGAGAAGACCGGCGGCGACGTCGCGGGTCGTGTCGTCCTCGGTGAAGGTGGCGATGACATAAGCCTTAAGTCTATCAGCCGGCGTGGAGCGCTCGGACCTGATCGTCAACTGCGCCACTTCGAAACGGTCGCACAGCCGCTGCACCAGGCCTCCTTGATAGGGAGCGAATACAGCAGCCCGCCTTTGCTCACTCCAGCCTTCGCCGAGACCGCATCAAGGATAAGATGCGCCACGCCTTCCTCGAGCACCACGGCCTCAGCCGAGTCCAGCAACACGTCGCGAGAGGTGATCGGCCTGCGTCCCATGCCTGCAGCCAATTGAATTCCGTCTGGACGGTATTATCGCCAGAGGTTCGGGGTCAAGGGCGGCAGGAATTGTCGGCGGGGATTCGTGGATCATTCTGTTGCCGAGACGAAAAACTTGACCTTCCCCCAGCTGGAAGGTGCACACTTCCCCTATGGCTACGATCTCGAAGCCCGACCGCAGTCTCGATAGTTCGATACTGGCCGCCTTCAAGGTTGCGCACGATCAGGGAAAGCTGGAGGTTGCGGAGCACCTTCTGTCCGCGTTGGAGTGCTTGGACCGCACAGCGGGACGTGGCGGAGTTGTCGAAAAGGCGTACAGGATGATCTGCCCTCACTGCGAGCGCGAGGACGCTGGCACGCCGAAGCCCAGATCAAAAAGCTGATGACAAGCAACGAACCGCAAGAAACATCTGAGCTCCACATCCAATCTTGCTGGGAGAAGAGCCTTTCGAACCTTCAAGTCATTTCGACATTTAGCGATGCTCCTCCGAGGTTGGCAAATACGGCCAGATCTGTCGCTTAATGAATTTGCGCAGCCTTCATTTCGTCTGCTCCCGCCGGCTCAGTTCCGCCCTGTAGGCGCGCTTGCGGTCGGGCCAGGTGCCCTTGATGAATGCGATGACCGCCTGGACTTCCTGATCGGCCGGTCTCATCGCCGATCGCTTTGGCCTCTCGTCCGCGATTTTCTCCATCGCCGCACTGACGTTTCTCTCCGGCCTCGTCGCCGCCGTTTTTATGCGCGGGCTCACGAGCGCGCAAGGCGCCGGACTACAAGGGAGGGCGGAGTAGGAAGGGAGATCGACGAACTGCCGGTGCCTGTGGTGGCGGCCGACAAGGCGCTGATGTTCAAACTCGCTCAATGGAGAAGTAAGCAATGATGATGGACGGAATGCAGGGAATGGGCTGGGGCATGGGCCTGATTGGTCTTCTCGTGCTGATCCTGCTTGTTCTGGGGATCGCCGCGTTGGTGAAGTACCTCATGTCGGGGCGGTGATGAGAACGGGTCCGATCTATCTCGACTACAATGCGAGCACGCCGATCGATCCGGCGGTCGCAGCGGCAATGCGGCCGCTCCTCGACAAGGGCTTCGGCAATCCTTCGAGCGGACACTGGGCAAGCGCACCGGCGAAGGCTGCACTGGATAAGGCCCGCAGCCAGGTTGCGGCGCTACTTGCTTGTGAAACCGATGAGATCGTGTTCACAAGCGGCGGCAGCGAGGCCAACAACCTTGCCATCAAGGGCACGTATTTTGCCCTGAGCGACAAAGGCAACCACATCATCACCACGGCGATCGAGCATCCCGCCGTTCTCGCGCCCTGCCGCTTTCTCGAGCGGCTCGGCGCCACAGTTACCTATTTGCCTGTAGACAGGACGGGCCGCGTCGCTCCTGAAGATGTACGCCGAGCGATCAACCGGCGCACCGTTCTGGTCAGCGTCATGCACGCGAACAATGAGGTCGGCACGGTCCAGCCGATCGAGGAGATCGGGGTTATTGCGCGGGAGCATGGGGTTCGGTTTCACACGGATGCGGCGCAGTCAGTCGGGAAGATTCCAACGAAGATTGAAACGCTCGGCGTCGATCTGCTCGCCATCGCCGGCCACAAGCTCTACGCGCCCAAGGGCGTCGGGGCACTCTATATCCGCCGGGACTTGATCTGGAGCCGCTGATTCATGGCGCTGGTCACGAGCAAGGCCGGCGCGCGGGCACCGAAAGTGCGTTGCTTGCCTGCGGCCTTGGCCGGGCCTGTATCCTGGCTCAGAACCCCGCGCCGATGGCGCGTGTTCAGGTGCTGCGTGACCGCCTGTGGCAGGGACTACAGGAGCACCTTGGTGATCGGGTCGTGCTCAACGGCCATGCGGAGCATCGCTTGCCAAACACCCTGAACGTCTCCTTTGCCGGCCTGATCGGTACCGACGTTTTGGCAACACTCGACGGGGTCGCCGCATCGACCGGCGCAGCCTGCCACTCCGGCCGGGTCGAGCTATCTCCTGTGCTCGCGGCCATGGGGGTACCAGAAAAGATCGGAATGGGCGCCGTCCGCTTCAGTCTCGGACGGGCGACCACCGAGGCTGAAATCGATTCCGTGGTGGACCTGGTCACCGCCAATCTGCCTTCGTGACGACTTCTTGGACGACTTTCGGGAACTAGGAGCATGAACGGCAAATTCCGGCTTGGCACCAGAGTTTCCAGCAGGAGGTGCTACACGATGTCGACGAACTGGATGGGTGGCAAATGAAAAGAGACATGGAGTTGATTCGCAATCTTCTGATCTCCATTGAGGAGCAGGACCAGGGGGAAGACGATGACATAAGGATCGACGCTCCAGGCTATGAACCGGCGATCGTCAATGGCCATTTGAGGCTTTTGAAGGAAGCAGCGCCAAGGGTCGTGAACTGCCTGCATAGGTCACCGGCATCTCCGATATCGGCGCTGGGGCCGCTCCGTGGGTGGCCCGTCGAGGATGGATCAAACTTGCCGACCCTCGGCCTGAGAGGGATCGCCTACCGCGAGCAACCTCGCCGGAGGATCGAGTGCGGGGCAGGTCGCTGTCCGGCGCCGACATTTAGAAATCAAAGAGCATTCAAGATTGCCAGCAGTTCGTCGCCGGGCTTGAAGCGATTGCCTTCTCCGTTTTGCAGCTTGCCGATCTTTCTCCGGTAGCTCAAGGAACTGAAGACCGTCTTGCGAAAAACGTCATTCCCGTCGTAATGATGATCAATGAGCCGGTGGGCGTAGCCCGGCGCCCTCGTGGCTCGGTAGACTGTTTGCGTTCGATAGCCGGAAGCCCGCGTTCGAGTGATGTAGGCATCGACATTGCCTCGAAAGATCCACCCGTCCAATCGTCGCCAAAGCTGGCGGCTGTAGGGCAAAATGCGATTGCGAGCGCGCGCGGCCGTTCTTATCGAAAGTCCCGTGGCCTAGGCAGCTTAGTCGGCATAGTCTCCGGCTCGGGATCAGAGCGCTTATGCCGAATACGGCATAAGGGATCGACCAAGTTCCTCGCCTTCGGCTCTCCCCGCGGATCGGGCATGGGCGAGCCGTGATGGACCTCATCGCCGCGCCCATGCGGCACCGGAAATCCCACCTCCCGCGCACCGATGCTGGCCAGCTCGGCGGAGAGATCGGAGATCTCCTGCGCCACGATGTGCACCACGTCGCCTTCGCGCTGGATGCGGCCCTTGACGCCGAGCATGCCGGACCCGAGCACGACGCGCCGGTACTTCTCAAACACCTTGGTCCAGACCACGAGATTGGCGACCGCGGTTTCGTCCTCGAGCGTTATGAACATGACGCCCTTGGCCGAACCGGGCCGCTGGCGGACGAGCACAAGACCTGCCACATGAACCCAGCGGCGATCGCGGGATGCGACGGCCTCGGCGCAGGTCATGATGCGCCGGCGGGACAGGTCTGCGCGGAGGAAGGATACGGGGTGCTGCCGAAGGGTAAGCCCGGTATGGCTGTAATCCTCCACCACCTCCCTTCCGGCCGCCATGGGGCGCAGCGACACTGTCGGTTCGATCTGCTCGGGCACGATACCGGCTTCGCGCGCCGCGGCGGCGGCAAAGAGCGGCAGCGGCTCGTCGCGCAGCGCCTTGATGGCCCAGAGCGCCTCGCGCCGCGCAAGGCCGAGCGCGGACCTGAAGGCGTCGGCCTCTGCCAGCTCGACCAGGGCCGCGGCGGGAATGCCGGCGCGGCGCCAGAGGTCGTCGACCGAGGCAAACGGCAGATGTTCCCGGCAGGAGACAAGGCGCGCGGCTTCCGCATTGCCCAGCCCCTTGACCATGCGCAGGCCGAGCCGGACGGCGAAATCGCCGTCCTCGCCGATCGCCTCGAGCGTACAGTCCCAGCGTGAGCTGTTGACGCAGACCGGCCGGATTTCGACGCCATGCTCGCGCGCGTCGCGCACGATCTGGGCCGGGGCATAAAAGCCCATGGGCTGGGCGTTGAGGAGCGCGCAGCAGAAGACTTCCGGATGCCAGCATTTCATCCAGGATGAGGCATAGGCGATCAGGGCGAAGCTCGCGGCATGGCTCTCGGGAAAGCCATAGGACCCGAAGCCTTCGAGCTGCTTGAAAGTGCGTTCGGCGAAATCGCGATCATAGCCGTTTGCGACCATCCCCTCGATCAGCTTCTCCCCGAATTTCGAGACGCCGCCGGTGTGTTTGAACGTCGCCATGGCGCGGCGCAGCTGATCGGCCTCGTTGGCTGTGAAGCCGGCGCATTCGATGGCGACGCGCATGGCCTGCTCCTGAAACAGCGGCACGCCGAGCGTCTTGCCGAGCACGGCCTCGAGCTCGGGTTTTGGGTAGGTCACATCCTCCTTGCCCTCGCGGCGGCGCAGATAGGGATGGACCATGTCGCCCTGGATCGGACCCGGCCGCACGATCGCGACTTCGATCACGAGGTCGTAGAAGGTTCTCGGCTTGATGCGCGGCAGCATCGCCATCTGGGCGCGGGACTCGATCTGGAAGGTGCCGAGCGTGTCCGCCTTGCGGATCATCGCATAGGTGCGCGGATCCTCGGCCGGGATGGAGGCGAGATCGAGCCTGATGTCCTTGTGTTCGGCCAAAAGGTCGAAGGCGCGGCGCATGCAGGAGAGCATACCGAGCGCCAACACATCGACCTTCATGAACTTGAGCACATCGATGTCGTCCTTGTCCCACTCGATGACCTGGCGGTCCTCCATGGCAGCCGGCTCGATCGGCACGAGCTCATCGAGCCGGTCACGGGTCAGAACGAAGCCGCCCGGGTGCTGCGAGAGATGGCGCGGCGTGCCGACAAGCTGGTGTGCGAGTTCGAGCGCCAGCCGGAGCCGGCGATCGCTCATGTTGAGGTTGAGACCCTCGGCGTGCTTTTGCTCCACGCCTTCAGACCAGCCCCAGACCTGCGAGGACAGGGTCATGGTCAGATCCTCGGGCAGGCCGAGTGCCTTTCCGACATCGCGCAGCGCGCCCTTGGCGCGATAGCGGATGACGGTGGAGCAGAGCGCGGCCCGCTCGCGGCCGTAGGTTTCATAGACCCACTGAATGACCTCCTCGCGCCGCTCATGCTCGAAATCGACGTCGATATCGGGCGGCTCGCGCCGTTCCTCGGAGACGAAGCGTTCGAAGAGAAGATCGTTGCGGTCGGGATCGACCGAGGTGACGCCGAGCACGAAGCAGACAGCCGAATTCGCCGCCGATCCCCGGCCCTGGCACAAAATTCCCTTCGAGCGGGCGAAGCGCACGATGGCGTTCACGGTCAGGAAATAGGGCGCATAGTTCAGCTTCTCGATCAGGCGGAGCTCGTGTTGGAGATTGGCGCGCACCTTGTCGGGCAGACCCTCCGGATAGCGCTCGGGCACGCCCTCCCAGGTGAGTTTTTCGAGGGCCTGCTGGGGTGTCAGCTCCGGATAGAGCTTTTCTTCCGGATATTGATAGGCCAGCTCGTCGAGCGAAAACCTGCACCGGTCCATGATCTCGATGGTCCGGGCGAGGGCTTCGGGATAGCGGTCGAACAGCCGATGCATCTCTTCGGGTGGCTTCAGGTAGCGGTCGGCAAACCGCTCGCGGCGATGCCCGAGCTCGTCGATGGTGACATTGTGCCGGATGGCGGTCACCACGTCCTGCATGAGCTGCCGGCCGGGTTCGTGGAAGAGCACGTCATTGGTGACGACGGTGGGCACCCGCGCCTGCACCGCCAGGTTCGACAGTTCCCAGAGGCGCATCTGGTCATTGGGCCGCCGCCGCAGCGTCAGGGCCAGATAGGCGCGGTCACCGAAGGTTTCCCGCAGGCGTCGCAATTGCAGCGCGCAGGTCTCGTCCGCGATGTCGGGAACGAGCACGGCGATCAGGCCCTCGCCATAGGCGACGAGATCCGCCCATTCGAGATGGCATTTGCCCTTGCCGGCGCGCTTCTTGCCCAGCGAGAGCAGGCGGCAAAGCCGCGCATAGGCGGGCCGATCGGTCGGATAGACCAGGACCGATATGCCGTCGGCGAGATCGAGCCGGCAGCCGACGACGAGGCGGACGCCGGTGGTTCTGGCCGCCTCGAATGCCCGGACGATTCCCGCCAGTGAGTTGCGGTCGACAATGCCGAGCGCCTCGATGCCCATCAGGGCGGCCTGGGCGAACAGCTCCTCACAGCTGCTCGCCCCGCGCAGGAACGAGAAATGGCTGGTCACTTGCAGCTCGGCGTAGCGCGGCCCGGTCATGCGAAAATCCCGTGCAGGAACCATTTCTGGGACCCGCTCTCACCACGTTCACCGTCGCCGGAGCGGAACAGCCAGTAGCGCTCGCCGGCTTCGTCCTCAACGCGGAAATAGTCGCGAACCGTCGACATCTCGGCGTCGCGTTTCCACCACTCGCCGCGAATGCGCTCGGGCCCGTCGGCACGCCGCACGCGCCGGCGCACGCCGCGCCAGGTAAACCAGACAGGTGGATTGTCGGGCAGCAGCGCCATCGTCTCGATCGGTTCGGGCCGGGCGAGCAGCCGCGGCGGGCGTGGCCAATCCCCCTCCCAGGTGGCGCCGCTCTCCGGCGCAAGCGCCGGCACTCGCGTGACTGCGCGCTCCGGCACATCGCTCTGCACCGGCTTGAACCGGTAGAGCCTGTTCTCACCGACGCGATTGGCAAGCACGTCGACCAGATCCGAGAGATCCGGCTCGGGCTCCTCGACGAGCGAGGAAATCGTCTGCTTGTCCTTGAGCGGTTCGGATTGAACCGCGGCCAGCACCATGATCTCGATGCCGAAGCCTGGATCGACGGTTTCGATCCTGTCGCAGAGGAGACGGGTCAGGCGCCTTGGATCGCGCACCGGCTGGGCCGTGCCAACGCGGATGAACTGCTTGGTGTTGTCGACGCGATGGAACAGCAGATCGAGCCGGCGGGCGCCGAGCCCACGCTTTTCCAGCTCTATGCAAAGGGCTTCGGCGAGCCTGGCCGTATAGCGGGCGATGGTTTCGGCCGCGCCGATCGGCTCTCCGAAGACACGGCGCACCTCGACCAGCTCGGGCGAACGAACCGGATCGACGGGTTCGGCGAGGCGTCCCAGCGCCTGGTCGAGCCGGCGGCTGATCTCGGGGCCAAAGCGCAAGGCAAGCGGCGCCCGCGGTTGCGCCATCAGGTCTCCGATTGTCTCGAAGCCGAGGGTGCGTAGCCCGGCAACCGTGTCGGGCTCGAGCCGCAGCGCTGCCAGCGGCAACAGCCGGAGCATCGCTTCTGTCTCGCCGGGCGCAATGACAGATGTGTAGCGGCGCAGGAAGCGTGCCGCGGCATGGGCCGCACCCCATGTATCGGCAATCGCCGCCCGCGCCTCGACGCCGGAGGCCGCGAAGCGCTGGACGATCGAAGTGAGCATGGCGGCCTCGCCGCCATGGAGATGATCGGCGCCGGTTGTGTCGATCACCAGCCCGTCCGGCGGATCGGGTGCCACCACGGGCGAGATGCGCTGCAACGCCCAGAGCGCGAGTCTGTCGAGCCCTTCGGCGTCGGCCGCGGGGTCGGCATCGAGGACGACGAGACCGGGCACCAGCGCCTGCGCCTTGGTGACGGCCATGCCGACGCTAACGCCCAGGGCCTGCGCATTGGCGTCAAGAGCGGTGATCAGCCGGCGCCGGCCGGTGCGGCCGACAAGGACGAGCGGCGCCTCAGCCGGAAGCGACGCGCCGTCCGACGTCCTTCTGAGGCGATCCGTAGGCCACCTTGGAAGGAAGAGCGATACGACCCTGGGCATCGCAGGCCTCCACTTCGAAATCAGCACTTTCCCCGGCCCGGCACCGGATCAGCTCGACCAGCCAGCGGGCCCGCCCGAGACCGGGAACTGGCAGCGGTGCAGAGGGGAGAACGGAAACCCGCCAGCGCGTGACGCTGGCCGTGGGCTGCCCGAAATCCCCCGCCTCGGTCTGACGCCGCCAGCGCCGGACGGCGAGACCGATCGTGTTCGAGCCTTCCGCCGCAAGCTGCAGCCGGCGGGATGCGGTCATTGAAAGGCGGGCGGTTTCGGCGACCACGGCCCCGAGTCCGCCATGGCGCAGCCCTTCCTCAAAGCAGGCGAGCAACGCCTTTTCATCACCGGCCTCGACATGGATCACGCTGTCGGGCGGCAGACCTGCCTGGGCGATCGCCGGGGCAAAAAGATCGGGTCGGGTTACGATCCAGAGGACTTTGCCTTTTGTACGCGCGGCGATCCCCGCCGCGAACAGCGCGGCGGCCGCGCCGTCCACGGCGCCATTCCCGCCTCCGGCCACCTCATGCAGGCATCCCAACCCCAGACCTCCTCCCGGAAGCCGCCGGTCGATCTCGGCGACGCCGAAGGGCAGGACCTCGCGCGCACGGCCGGCACCGCTGTCCAGGTGCGCAATGCGCTCCTGGAGCTCAGCAATGACAGCGTTTGCCGCGCGATCGGCCATGTAAGTCCAGTTCTCCTGAGGGCTTTGCAACGCCTCAAGGCGCTGTTATGTTCATTATTTGTTCCGTTTCCGATAATGAGTCAATCAGACTCCGCGATGAGTCTTTCCGGTGCGGATGGGGACGAGACGGCAGCAACGGCGCAGTATTGGCCGATTGTCGTTGATTCGCAGGGCGATAGGAGCGGGACGGAATGAATGCGGCGCATCTGGAAAAATTGAACGACGGTCAACGCGCCGCGGTCATTCACGGCATCGGCCTGCCCGATGGCCAGGTGGGCGGCCCGCTGCTGATCATTGCGGGTGCGGGCTCGGGCAAGACCAACACGCTGGCCCATCGCGTGGCGCAGCTGATCATTTCCGGGGCTGATCCGCGCCGCATCCTGCTCATGACCTTCTCCCGCCGCGCGGCTGCCGAAATGGGAAAGCGCGTGGAGCGCATCTGCGCCAGAGTGCTCGGCGACAAGGCCGGCATCCTGACTGACGCGCTCGCCTGGTCGGGCACATTCCATGGGATCGGCGCGCGCATCCTGCGCGAATACGCCGTCGAGCTGGGGCTCGATCCGCAGTTCACCATCCATGACCGCGAGGACTCGGCGGACCTTTTGAACCTCATCCGGCACGAACTCGGCTTCTCAAGGATGGAAAGCCGGTTTCCGGCGAAGGGGACCTGCCTTTCCATTTATTCGCGCACGGTCAATGCCCAGGCGCCGCTCGAGGATATCCTGCGCGCCAACTATCCCTGGTGCGCCGGTTGGGAAATGCAACTGCGCGAGCTCTTCGCATCCTATGTCGAGGCCAAGCAGGTCCAGAACGTGCTCGATTACGACGATCTGCTGCTTTACTGGGCCCAGACCATGAGCGACGCGGCGCTGGCCGACGAGATCGGCGGCCGCTGGGATCACGTTCTGGTCGACGAGTATCAGGACACCAACCGCCTGCAAGCGACGATCCTGACCGGCCTCAAACCCGGCGGACGGGGCCTCACCGTCGTCGGCGACGACGCCCAGGCGATCTATTCCTTCCGCGCGGCCACGGTCAGGAACATCCTCGATTTCCCGAAGGAATTCTCGCCGGCCGCCGAAATCATCACGCTCGAACGGAATTATCGCTCCACCCAGCCGATCCTTGCTGCCGCCAATGGCGTGATCGGCCTTGCGCGCGAGCGGTTCACCAAGAACCTCTGGACCGACCGCGCTTCGAACGAACGACCGTGTCTCGTGACCGTTCGCGACGAGGCCGACCAAGCGAGATTCGTGGCCGACGCGGTGCTGGAGAACCGCGAGACCGGCATGCGGCTCAAGGATCAGGCCGTGCTCTTCCGGGCAAGCCACCATAGCGGTCCGCTCGAGGTGGAGCTCACCCGCCGCAACATCCCGTTCGTCAAATTCGGCGGGCTCAAATTCCTCGACAGCGCCCATGTCAAGGACATGCTGGCCGCGCTGCGCTTTGCCCAGAACATGCGCGACCGCGTGGCCGGCTTCCGATTGATGCAGCTGCTGCCCGGCGTCGGGCCGGCGACGGCACAGACCGCTCTCGACGCCGTTGCCGAGAGCACTGAACCGATCGACACACTTGATAACCTCCCCTGCCCTCCCCGTGCCCAGACCGACTGGCCGGGCCTCATCGAGCTGCTCGGCGGGCTACGATCCGGATCGTCAGGCTGGCCGGCCGAGATCGGACAGGTCCGCGCCTGGTACGAACCGCATCTTGAACGCATCCATGAGGATTTCGAGATGCGGCGGGCCGATCTGCTCCAAGCTCGAGGAGATCGCCGGCGGCTATCCCTCCCGCGAGCGCTTCCTCACTGAGCTTACCCTCGATCCTCCGGACGCCACGTCCGGACAGGCGGGTGTGCCGCTGCTCGACGAGGACTATCTGATCCTTTCGACCATCCATTCGGCCAAGGGCCAGGAATGGCGCTCGGTCTTCGTGCTCAACACGGTGGACGGGTGTATTCCTTCCGATCTCGGCGTCGGAACGTCCGACGAGATCGAGGAGGAACGGCGCTTGCTCTATGTCGCCATGACGCGGGCAAAGGACAGTCTCAACCTCCTCGTCCCGCAGCGCTTCTTCACCCATGGCCAATCCGCGACGGGCGACCGGCATGTCTATGCCTCGCGAACGCGGTTCATTCCCGCTAGTCTATTGGAATTGTTCGAATGCCGTGCCTGGCCCGTCGTTGCCCCCGGACAGGGGCCGCATGTCGGCCCACGGCAGGTTCGCCTCGATGTCGGCGCGAGGATGCGCGGCATGTGGCGATAAAAGGAAGAGGGAGAATGTGCAATCTTTATAATCTCACGACGACGCGCGACGCCGTGATGGAATTCACCAAGGCTTTTGCCGACAAGGCAGGTTGGAACGAACCGTCACTGGACGTCTATCCGAACACCCTGGCGCCCATCGTTCGTGTCGGCGCCGACGGCAAGCGCGAGATCGCGAGCGCCACCTGGGGCATGCCCACGCCTCCAGCCTATATCAAGGGCAATTACGATCCCGGCGTCACCAACATCAGGAACGTCAACTCGCCTCACTGGCGACGCTGGCTCGGCCCGACCAGCCGATGCGTCGTGCCGTTCACCTCTTTCGCCGAGCCCGATCCGGCCAGCAAGGTTCCGGGTGGCCGCGTTCCCAATGCCTGGTTCGCTCGCAATGCCGACCGGCCGCTCATGTTCTTTGCGGGATTCTGGACACCATGGAAGGGCGTCAGAAAGGTTCGTGACGGCGAGCGCGAATTCGAGCTGTTCGGGTTCCTCACGACTTCGCCGAACGAGATCGTCAGCCCGATCCATCAAAAGGCCATGCCGGCGATCCTGACCACGCCGGAAGAGGTCGACCTCTGGCTGACCGGCGAGTGGGACGCAGTCAAGCACCTGCAGCGGCCCCTGCCCGGCAACATACTCGTCGTGGTCGAGCCGCCCGTAAAACACGACGACGAGCTTCTTCTTTAGGCGGTGAGACCGAGGCGGACGGGCGAATGCTCACGATCACCGGAGACAGGCATGCCGATGATGGTGTCAGCGAACCGAAGGCCCAAGATCTTCCGGTTCGAAAGATCATCCATGTCGATATGGACGCCTTCTATGCTTCGGTGGAGCAACGCGACAATCCCGAACTGAGAGGCAAGCCCGTCGCGGTCGGCGGATCGGCGGCGCGCGGCGTGGTGGCTGCCGCGAGCTACGAGGCGCGCGCCTTCGGTGTGCGGTCGGCGCTGCCTTCGGTGACGGCCAAGCGCCGCTGTCCCGACCTTATCTTCGTCAAACCCCGGTTCGACGTCTATCGGGCAGTGTCGGCGCAAATCCAACGGATCTTCGCCGAGCACACCGACCTGATCGAGCCGCTCTCGCTCGATGAAGCCTATCTCGACGTCACGGAGAACAAGCAGAACATGCCGGTCGCCACCGATATCGCAACCATGATACGCGCCCGCATCAAGGAGGTGACCGGCCTCAACGCCTCGGCTGGGATCTCATACTGCAAGTTCCTGGCGAAGATGGCGAGCGATCTTAACAAGCCGAACGGTCAAGCGGTCATCACCCCGAAAATGGGCCCCGAATTCGTGGCCGACCTGCCGGTCAAGAAGTTCCACGGCGTGGGACCGGCGACGGCTGCCAAGATGCAGCGGCTCGGCATCGAGACCGGTGCCGACCTGCGAGAAAAGCCCCTGACCTTCCTGCAGGAGCACTTTGGGAAATCCGGGAGCTGGTATTACCGGATCGCGCGCGGGATCGACGAACGACCCGTTCAGCCCAACCGCCCGCGGAAATCCGTCGGCGCCGAAGATACCTTCGTGGCCGACATCTTCGACCTCGATTCGGCGCGCGCTGAACTGGTGCGGCTGGCCGAAAAAGTCTGGCGGCATTGCGAGGCCAAGGAGATTACCGGACGCACTGTGACGCTGAAGGTGAAGTTCGCCGATTTCCAGCAAATCACCCGCAGCAGAACGCTGCCGAGGTTCATAGGTGGCGCGGACGAGATGATTGATGTTTCGCAATCGATGCTCGCCGACCTGTTTCCCCTCGAGAAGGGCATTCGACTGCTCGGCGTGACGCTGTCGTCATTGGACGCCAGGGATAGCGGCGCGGCACCAGACCAATTGGCGCTTTTCTGATTGGGCAGAGCCAGCACAACCTCCGGCCGACCTCGGGTGTGCCTCAACCCAGGGCGGGGCATCCAGGCTCTCGCTAGTCACGGTCTCTTTATGACCGTGACGTGAAGTTCTTCGACGACGGACGGAAGGCAGGCGAGTTCGGGCAGATCGGCTGCCGGGCTGTCGGCGTCGAGACTGGTCTCGACGGCGCGGTCGTAGACGGCCACGCATTGCTTGTTGGTGATGCGCGACATGTAGATGATTCCATCGACGTCTGTTTGGTCGTAGAGTTTCTGGCTGAAGCGCCTTCCCGCTGCCTGTGCCTTCGCACGAACGGCGTCCGTCGAGACACCCAACAGGCTGGCACCTTCGAACCGCAGATCGAGCAAGAAGAGCGGACGGGCATTGCGGACGCTGGTGATGGAATATCGATCGAACTCCTCCTGCAGGAGCAGGCGCTCGGATTTCCCTTCGAAGCGATCGCGGATAATGGTCTCCGCGACCGCCGTTTTCACGTCCTGCGCCAGATAGAGCAGCTTGAATTTGTCCCGCGGGCTTGAAAAGCGGGTCTTGCCGAACCCCATGCCAAGCGGAGTCGCCGCATGCTCTCGGGCGAGGATGCGCACGTAGTCATCGACGCGAACCCGAACGACCAGCCTCTGCAGGATCTGTTGATCGAGGGTCATTGGGCGGCGAAATACGCCGCGGCGGCATCGACAACCTCACCTACACGATCCTGTTTCAGCAGATCGATAGGTTTGCGGCCAGCTAGAACGGGGTTCCTTTGGCTCAGCCAGAGCCAGGCCGTGCGCTCGCTTTTGGCAAGCTGCATGATCTCCCGAATACCGCGCGCGGGTCGACCATCTATAAACTGCTCGAGAGGATAGACATGTTTCCTGGTCCCTTTGAGCAACCCAATGACGTCGCCCTCGTGTTGCCAGCGGTTGAGGGACGAACGCGCCACTCCATACTCTCGGCTAAGCTCCGTGGCGCCAGCCACGCGTCCCGCCCAGTCCTCAAGCTTCCGGTGGACGGCGATCGCAGCCAGGCCCTTCTGACCCTGATCTGATGTGACCATGGCTCCAAGGCCTTCACCTTTCGAGGGCTCTATTTCATCAGGAACACTCAGAGAGATTCTGCCGGATCGTTCGCGTCCGAAGCTCTCGAACACACGGCGGATGCGCTGCTTGAGCTCAGCGCTGTGCGCGTTGAGTTCCTGACGTTGTTCAGCCGGCAGCCTGGCAACAACCTCAGCAACTTCGCCAGCGATAAGGGCTGACAAAGCCAGCGAACCGGGGCCGAAGCCCTTCTCCGTCTTGAGGGCGTTCGACACCTTAGCGGCTACACGATCGGCGATGTTTTGATCGAGTCGCTCGGTTTGAGCATTTGACCTAACCATAGGAGGCACTCCTTGCGGGTTTCAGGCCATAGATAGGCCCCTTTGTGCCATTTGTCTAGTATGTCTCATTCGTGCAAAAGCCGTCACCATGGATTGTGCGACGACAGGCCAGAGGCTCGTTCAATGCCTCATCTAGCGCGGGACCGGGCCGATTTGAGCGGACGGACGGCGAGATGGTCGGAATTCTAGCTTGCTCTCGTTTTCACACGTTGTAATCGTTCGCGAGTACATATTGGGGGGACCATGGCCCGGCGAAAGTCAAAATCCGGATTTCTTTCAGATTACACACTCGACGACCGTTACCTTCTTAAGCCGGACCGAAAACTCGGAAGGGCGGGTATCGACACCGCACGCACGCGTGAAGGTCTCGATGTACTGATCAAGAGTTGGCCTCGCGCAAAAGGCACTGACGATCAGGATCTCGAGATGATTTGGCGAAGCGAAATCCGGCAGTTACAGCGCCTGTCGGCAATTCCCCGCGCCGACGAGCTTTTCGTTCCAATGGTAACAAGCGGTAAGGACAGAGACGGATTCTATCTCATTCTGGATCCTGGGCAAGGAAGTCCCCTTGAAGTACTGCTCAACGCAAACCGAAAACCGGCTCTGCTGGCGCAGGCCCGACAACCGCGGGTACGCCGGCAACTCTGGGCCAATATTCTGCGGCTGGTGAATGGAGTAGAACTCTTACACTCTCAGGGAATCATTCACAGGAACATCGATCCCTGGTCCGTCGTAACCGCCCTAGGCGAGGAACCGGATTTCTTACTGACCGGCTTCGAATGGTCCATGCGGATCATCGCGATCGGCGCAAGCGGCGGGAAGAATATGAAATCGCCCCGTGAGGAGCGGGTTTTTTCATTCGCGCGAGACTGGCGCGATCTGGCTCATCTTTCGGCGCTCATTCTCGACATTCCACTGGCTCCGTTAAGTGACCTTCGGGTCATCGCCTCACGCGTGGCCGACCACGTCCCTGCAGCTGAGGTCAGACTCCTTAGGGCGATGTTGGGTCTGGAACGCGTCGAGCGTCTCGACGGTGACTACATCGCTGCTCGGGTCCAAGCGATTATTGATGAAATCGCGGCGGAGGTCGCTGGGAAGGATGCCGCCCTTTGCCTCGCGGCCAGACTGGGCTCTGGCAGCCCTTTGTCGGAAGCGATCAGAAAGGCCTCGAACAGCGAAATAGAGGCTTCCGACACCACCCAACAGCTCCGCTTCATCCGAGATGATCTGGGAGATCAAGCCCAACTGATTGGTCTCGGGGAAGGCGCAGCACCACGATACGTGCTGCTTGGAAACAGCCTGACCTACCGTCTCTTGCCCTATCGTCGTCCGAATTCGCAGGATGCGGCCAGTTGGGAATTTGCTTTTTGCGACAGGGTTGAACTCGATCCACCAGCAAAATCGCAGGTCATCGGTGAGACCCTCATCCCGACTGATGCATTGGACATCGTCAAGCATACCGACGCTGGGCAAGCTTTCCCACGCAGGCGAGGAAAAGTTCAGCACTGGGAAGACTATATCAGGCGTACGACTGAGAAACTGACCGAGAGATCCGATCTGGTCAGGATGCATCAGAGTTTCGCGCTACTCTTGATCCTGGAAATGGCCTACGCGGCGGCGGATATTTTCCCGATCGAACTGGTTTCGAAGGGCGTCGGCGAAACAGCGGATCAGAAAGTCATACATGTTGTTTCTAGGAACGAAGGCGCACGCGCGTCCTTGTCGTCACTCCTGGGCTTGGACGCTCCGGCAATCAGGTTGCGCAAGCTGTTGAACTCCGAAACGCCTAGTGCGGAGGAAGGATGGATCTTCTCAGAACCCGGCACACTTGGAGATCGGAGTGCTCCGGGATCGTTGTGGCGCTTTCTGGATTATGACGAACTTGACGATGTCGAGTGCATGAAGTTCGAAGGGCAATCGCTGCCGGAGATGCGCTCCTTTGGGTTTCTCCTGCCAGGCGACATGGCAGGCCGGATCGCACAGTTCAAACGCCGTTTGAAGGCGCTGACAGCCCTCAAGGACCACGGTGAGCTTCTTCGGATGTTTGCAGATCCCCGGCTTCGTATAGAGAACAGCCAAGATCCCTTGGACGAAACGTCGGAAGCGTTCAAACGCCTCGATCAGTCGAAGCAAAACGCTCTGCGCGAGATTTTATCGACCATACCACTCTTTCTTTTACAGGGACCGCCCGGGGTCGGAAAAACCTATCTCGTAGGTGACCTTGTAGAACGCCGCATGGCTGAGGATGGCACTGCACGCCTCCTCCTCTCTGCCCAGAGCAATTCGGCGATCGACCATTTGATGAACGAGGTGCAGGAGATCTTTAAGTCCTCAGACGCGGACAGCGCACCATTGATGGTGCGGGCAAGAGCCGCAGACGATGATGAAGCGGGTGAGCTCGAGGTCGATGTCCAAGCCGACAAGTTGCTTCGTGACCTGGCTGTAAGCCCCTTGATGAACGAGGCCTCTCCCCGTTTGGCCGAAAAGGTGGACGCACTGGTCGCTGCGAGGACAGGCGGCCGGGTTGGTCGTACAGGCGGGGATAATACAACAGGCAGACGAGTAGCCGCCGAGCTGCGTGCCTTTGAGGGAATGATCCTAAGGTCTGCAAATCTAGTCTTTGCCACCACAAACTCGGCCGCGGTCGAAAGGCTGATCGAAGAACAAGGTCTCTTTGACTGGACGATCGTCGAGGAAGCAGGCAAAGCCACGGGTGGCGAGTTGCTGTCTCCACTGCTGCTTTCCCATCGCCGCCTTATGATCGGCGACCACAAGCAGCTCCCACCGTTCGATATCGAAAAGATGTCCCGCCTTCTATCATCGACCTCGTCCGTGCAGGAGGTCGTCAACCTCGTCGACAATTTGATTTCGAGATATCTCAAGGATCCGAGCATCGACGAAACATTCGAGGAGGTCTCAAGGGCTGGCGACGATTTTGGCCGCACTTGCGCCGATGCTATGTCCTTGCTGATCTTGTTCGAAACATTTGTAGAACGGGAGCTGTCCCGCCAGAAAAGGAATGACTCAGGCCCTCGCATCGCACGTCGCCTCAACGAGCAGTATCGAATGCATCCGGCGATCGCCCGGATCGTTTCGAAGTGCTTCTACGATGGTGAACTGGAAACGAATGCCAAGCAGGCCTCAAAGTTCGCGAACGAGGCTTCGCCGGTTGCAAGTACCAACACCGCTGTATTGCCGGACAAGCCGATTGTCTTCATCGATATGCCCTATGCTCAAGCGGAGGGCCCAGGTGGCCGCGGGGGGGAAAGGACCCCGCCCTGGTCAAATCCGGAAGAAGCCAAGGCCGTCATCCGTGCATTGAGCCTCATTGCGCCATCCGATGCGATGTCTAGTCCATCACTCGCAGTTCTATCGCCGTACTGGCAACAAGTCCGTCGCATTGAGCGGGAATTCGATCGAAATCGGAGTGGGCTGCTGTCGAATTTATCCGGATTCACCCCAGCGGTGAACTCGAACACATTTTGCGGCACGGTAGACTCGTTTCAGGGGGGCGAGGCCGATGCCGTCTTGATTTCAATGGTTCGCAATAATCATCATGCCACTCCCGCGCGGGCGCTAGGGTTCCTTAGGGACAACAGAAGGATGAATGTAATACTCAGTCGCGCGAAGTGGCGACTGATCATCGTTGGTAGCCTCTCGTTCTACGAGCATGTCGTCTCAGTGGCCGATCGCTTGCCGGATCAGGACATTGGCTTTCTGTCCGATTTCCTTGCAGCCCTCGAAGCGGAAAGGACCGCCGGGTACGCAGCGGTCGTTCCCTGGGGAACAATGAAGGGGGCCGAGAAATGACGACGGTGCAGGTAGTTATTCCGGTCTTAAAAGGAAGCCGGCGCTTCATCATCGAACGCGGACGGCGATGGAGTGTTATCGAGCACCTCCTTCTAGATGCCGTGTCGCGAGGGGCGGCATCGGCGTCAGACTTGGCCGAGCGGTCAAATCTCCCTCGTCGTGTAGTCGTCGAGGCGTTCATCAGGTTGATGCGAGCTGGCTGGGTCGAAATCGTATCAACACCGCGAGGCCCCCTCTTTCAAATCACTGCGGCGGGTGCTTCCCGCGTCCAATACGAGCAACTTCCTTCAGCGACCGTGCGGGAACCGCGTTGGAGGGGATTTGCTATCGAGCAGGTGAGTGGGAGCGTTTATCGCGGAAGGGAGCTCGACCTCTACCACAAGAGCCGCGTTCCCGCTCACACTGAGGAAACTCCTGTCGTTCACCTCGCCGCGTCACCAACGCATTTTCTTGAGGACATGAGCGAGGTGTTCACCACGATCGAGGGAGAAGATGAGATAATCATCGGCGTGGATCGCGGCTCCGAGAAGCTTGCGGAGAGATATGCGATCGTAACGGTCAAAGACGGTGAGATCGATGGACTACCCGGACGGGCGCCCGAGAAGTTGCGCCTTGCTATCCTGTCAGCGGCAAACCATGCCTCGGCGAAGCTCTCCGAGAATGGCAAAACGGTTGCACCAGTCATAGTAATCAAGGAGGCGGACGAAGAAGTCCCGGCAGCGGTCCCCGGTGCCTACGATTCCTCGGACCTAATCGTTGATGGAGATGACCACTGGCGGTCATTCGAACGCATCATCATGGCTGCCTCGGAAAGAGTTATCATCCACTCGACGTTCATTAGCGGGGAAAGAGCAACGGCAGTATTACCACTGCTGCTGCGCGCTGCCGAACGCGGTGTGAAAGTAGACGTTCTTTGGGGTCAGGACGATCTTGGAAGTTCAACCCGATCTTCGCAGTTTGCCGCCGCAAAAATGCAAGCTGAGATAGAGGCGGCAGGGAGGAACGGCTCGATCAGGGTTCATCAGTTCTCGACGAATTCCCATGCCAAGATCGTATTTGCCGATTCCCACAAAGGCTGGAATGCCCTCATTGGATCCTGCAATTGGTTGGCATCCGACTACAAGAGCTTTGAAACCTCGTTTCGGCTTCGAGAGCCCATGCTTGTCGGGCAACTGATGAGAAAGCTCGCTGGGCTTGCACAAGGCAGGCCCGGGGTTTGGAACGATTTTGCGATCGACCTCGCGGTTCTCGGAAGGCGCATCATGGACACTCCCTCTCCGGGAGGAAGAAAGGTTCCAATGCGCCTTCTATATGGAGCCGATCATGCAAAACTCGTTTTGAAGGCTCGAGACGATGCTATCAGCCGGATATTTGCGCTAAGCCACCGCATCGGAATCACGGCGGAGTCCCTGACACTCCTTCCTGCACTCGCTGCCGTGAAGGAGCGTGGGATCGACGCTTCGTTCTTCTACGGCCGAACGACGGGGCCACTATCAGGTGAAGCTGGCGCCGACCTCGTTAGATCTTTTGCAAAGGCGGGACTTCAGGTGAAGCCGATTCACAAACCGCGGATCCACGCCAAGGTCCTCGGGTGGGATGACGATTACCTAGCAATCTCGAGCTTGAACTGGCTGTCGGCCGATCCGTCCGAGACCAAGCCCTTCAGGGAGATTGGCGTGCTGGTAACCGCTCCAAAAGTCGCGGATAACTACGTCGGGCATTTTAAACACGCGGTCACGACATGAGCGATAGTCAATGTATTGGCCCAGCGCTACAACATCCCCAGGCTCGATAGCGCCAGCGCCAAGCTATGGGTTCAACGCGTGGCTTCTGGGGGCTCGTCTGGCCAGCTTCGGTGGCTATGCGACCGGCTTCGCGGGAGCAAGCGCTGTCGAGCTCAGGTGTGACGTTCCATTAAACCTCAAGAATCTACTTACAATGATATCAATGCGTTACGCCGGCACTTAATTTGATAATTGGCAGTTAATGATGATAATTGCGGCTTGCTTTTGGCACTTAACGCGAGAATGATCGATCTCTAGTTTTTCCGCCGTGAGTCGAGATGTTCGAGCCGTTTGCCGACGAAATCGATGACACTGATTGGGATGAGGCCTGCCGCAAGGCGGATGTGATCCGCCGGTTTCTGCGTCGAGTATCTGAGCCCACAACGACAGGCCAGATACGAGAACTTGCCGACGAGCTTGGGCTTAGCCAGGCATCGGCGTATCGCCTGCTGAAGCTGTTCCGATCGGGCGGAACCGTTCTATCCCTCGTCGGACGCAAGGCTGGTCGCCCCGTCGGCCACAGGGTTCTCGACGCAGAGCGTGACGAAATCATCCGGGCCGAAATCAAGCGCTTCTATCTGAAGAAGAACCGCCCATCTGTATCAGCCCTGGTGCGTGAGGTGAACGCGAGCTGTCGCGCGGCCGGCTTGGCGCCACCCCATCGCAGAACAATCGTCGCACGTATCGAAGACGTTGATCTTGCCAAGCGCGCCAAGGCGCGCGGTGAACCCAAAATTGAGAAATCGACCATGGCCGTTCCGGGCAAGTTCGAAGTTTCGAGACCGCTGCAGGTTGTCCAAATCGACCACACCAAGGCAGACATCTTCGTTGTTGATGAGGAGGATCGCCGACCGCTCGGACGGCCGTGGCTGACGCTGGCCATGGATGTCTGCAGCAGGATGGTCACCGGCTTCTACCTCACCATGGCGGCGCCATCTCGGCTGTCGACAAGCCTTTGCTTGCTGCATTCGGTGTTTGACAAATCTGCGTGGCTTCGCGAACGCGAGATCGCAGACCCTTGGCCCGTCGCCGGCCTACCGGATCGGCTCCATGTCGACAACGGCCGCGACTTTCGCAGCCGCGCATTCCAGCGCGGCTGCGAGGATGCGGGTATCGCGATTGACTGGCGGCCCCCTGGCGAACCGCGCTTTGGAGGGCACATCGAGCGCCTGATCGGCACACAGATGGGCAGGCTTCATCTGCTTCCCGGCACTACATTCAGCGATCCAGACGAACTGGGCGAGTACGATTCGCGTCGACATTCGGCATTCACCTTGCGCGAACTCGAGCGCTACATCGCTCTCGATATTGTCGGCGATTACCATCAATCGATCCACAGCAGCCTGAAGCGGCCGCCGATCGCCGTATGGCGCGAGCATGAGGGGACAATCCCGCTACGGCTCCCTCAGGACCGAATGCGTTTCTGGCTCACCTTCCTGCCCGAAGATGAACGGACGCTGCGGCCAAACGGCATCCACATCTTCGGACTGCGCTACTGGTCCGCCGCGTTGGCTGCGGATGTCGGACGGACCGGCAAGCGGCGGCTGCTGATCAAATATGACCCGCGAGATCTGTCGCGCATATTCGTCCGCCGTCTTTCGGGCAACTTCGTGGAGGCCCGCTATGCCGACATCACCTTGCCTTCGATCACGCTTGCTGAAGCCAAGTCGTCGCGAGAGTGGCTGCTGGCGAAGGGAAAGCGCGAGATCGATATGGGAACCATTGTGCGCACCGCCATTGCCCGGCGCCAGATGATGGATGACGCACAACGAATGACTGCCGCCGCGCGGCGCGGAAAGACCGTCGGCCGCAAGCCAAGAGTGGAAGATCGCGAATGGGGCTCGCTTCGCGGCGTCGACTCCAGCAAACCGGTACCCTTTGTCGAGGATACGGATTGAGCTGGAGCGAATATGAACGATGAAATCTCTCACCTGACCACAGGCGCGGCGGCGTTGCTTGTCGAAACGGACGAGCGGCGCATTCGCGCGATACGGTCGCGCCGCTGGGTGCTCTACCCACGGGCCAAACAGGCTCTCGATCGTCTGAGCGCCCTCCTCGACCACCCGCGTGGCACGCGCATGCCTTCGATTGCGATCTATGGCGATAGCGGCATGGGCAAGACGATGATCATGAAGCGCTTCCGCGACGAGCACCCGCCGAGCTTCAATCCGGTGACGGGAACGCTGAAGACCCCGGTCCTCGCCATGGAAATGACCAGCCGGCCCGGCGAACGGCGGTTCTATGCCGAGCTCCTGACCCTTCTCGGCGCGCCCCAGCGGCCGCGCGCTGACATCGCCCAGATGGAACAGGCCTCCCTGCGCATCATGGAGGCTATCGGCGTGCAGGTTCTGGTCATTGACGAGGTGCACAACATCCTCGCCGGAACCTACCGGGAGCAGCGCATAGTGCTGAACACGTTGCGCTTCCTCAGCAATCGTCTGCATATCTCGCTGGTCTGCTTCGGCGTCAACGAGGCGCGTGAGGCGATCAGCGGCGACGTCCAGCTTGCCCGTCGGTTCGAGCAGTTCACCCTGAACAGATGGGCTGCGAACGAACAGTTCGAGACCCTGGTGGCGTCTATCCTGCGCAACACACCGCTACGCCGGCCGTCGGTGCTCACCCCGAAATCGTTGCGGCGGATGCTGCAGATCACCGAGGGCATCACGGCCAACATCTTCCACATGGTCAACAGCCTGGCGATCGACGCCATCGAAAACGGCAGCGAGCAGATCACGAACGAGGCCGTCGAGATCTGGGAGCCCGAGTTTGAGGCAGAAGCGGCATTCGCATGACGCAGAGGCGGCGCAACGGCAGCTGCCGGTACTTTTGCCACCAATCCCCGACGAGCTGCTGTCGTCTTGGATTAGCCGCCATGCCGCCTTCTACGCGGTTCCACCGCTCCTCATGCTGCGGCATTGCCTGCCGGAAGTTCGCTCGCTGCGTGTCGCCGATCTCCATTTGAGCGAAGATCAGGAAATCCGGCTGGCCAAGGTGTTCTTTACAGCGCCGGCCGACATACGTCGTATGACCTTCGCCAACGTCCCGTCGTCGTTCCATCGGTTCATCGCGGCGAGGCCGGTGCAACGCTGCACGAACTGTAACCCAATCCAAGCCGCGCCCCTACCCGTGCTGCGAGACCAATTGACGGGTTGGCGGATCACATGCCTTCGCTGCGGGGACCTCCTTCGAGACCAGGATTGGCACGGAGCCCCCTCCCCGTTCCGACAGTATCACAGCGCGGCCATGCGGGGCGAGAAGCTGCTCCACAATGAGATCGAGCACGGCGTCCGACGTTGGACTTCACCGACCGAGATTGCCCGTCTTCTGCTCATGCGGCGGATAGTCTTCCCCGTTCCATCAGAGCAGCAGCTCTATCTCTTCCGCGTCCTCGGCGTCATCATTCCCGATCTCGATCGCGTCCTCGTCGCGAGTCGAACGGATCTCCCTACGCCTGCACGACCAATCCTGCCACTCCACCTGCGAGCGGCCCTTCTCGCGGGCGTCGCCATGGTAGAAAGTGCCGGACCCGAGATGCTCCGCATGCTTCGCCGTCACACGATTGGCGACAACATGACCCGCTTCAGCGACGCCGCCGAGAAGCTCATCGCACAGGCTGGCAGGCATAGGCACGCCTCGCAAAGGCAGCTAATTTGAGAATCCCATCAAACAGATTCTCATGATTAAATGGAAAGCCACGCCGAAACGAGCGCATTCTTACGGTTAAGTGCAAAGCGACAACGTGAAATTGGGGCCCTCGGCAGGGTTCGAACCTTCAACCTCCTGTCAACAATACAGGTGCTCTACCGATTGAGCTACAAGGGCCCATTGACCACCAAATCTAGTTTGAACCAGTAAACAACAAGTTTCGAACTCACCAGACCCGCGAAATCAATTGCCTCCGGTTGTCGTACTGATGAATTGGGGCCGTGTATACGTTTTTTGTCTCCCGTCGCAGTCACTCTTACGAAGCTGCTAAGCGAAACTTTACCGTGTTGCCCTATGGAGTTGCAGTTGCCGGTTTGTGCGCTGGACGCAGCGTTCCGACCGGCTCTGGCATGACGGGACCACGCATGTGTCACAGGTAAGGCCATTCGAGCACGACGACGCCCCGGCGGTGGCGGAGATGTTCCTGCGCATCCTGCGCCGTGAAACCTCTGCCGATGGCGGCGCGGCGCTCGCGGTCTATCTCGACGATCTTTTCTGCGGGCCATACAGGTGCGACGGGGAGATCGTTTCGCGCGTTCACGTCACCGAAGACGGCCGGCTGAACGGCTTCATCGGCGTTCTGCCGCAGGTGATGGAACTGGACGGCGAGCACCTGCGCGCCGCCATCTGCACCACATGGATGGTTGACGGTCACCAGGCCGATCCCTTCGCCGGCGCGCGTCTGCTGAAAGCCGTTCTGTCCGGTCCGCAGGACCTGTCCTTCAGCGAGACGTCCAACGATCTTTCAACGGCGATGTGGCGCCGCATGGGCGCCCATGTGCTGGCGCCTTACAGCTTGGAATATCTGCGCGTCATCCGTCCGGCCGCTTTCGTCACGCGCATGGCCGCCAACCGCTTCGGCCTTCTGGGAGCATTTACGCCGCTGGCCCGGCTGGCCGACCGCGCGGCGGCCGCCGGCGTTAACGGTCTTTCCTGGGCGGGTTTCCAGCCGCGTCCCGGCAAGACAGATGCGCTTGCCGAGACCGAACCGGACGAGGACGCGCTTGCCGGCGCCATCGGGGAACTGGTGGTGCATCATCGCCTGCATCCGCGCTGGAGCGACGAACAGTTGGCGCGCATGCTCGCCCATGCCCGCGTCAAGGCCAGGCACGGCACGCGCGTCCAGCGCATCCTGCGCACGCGTGGCGGCAAGCTCGCTGGCCTGTTCGTCTATTACGGCGACCGCGGCGGCATCGGCCGCGCGATGCAGGTCATGGCCGCGCCCGGCATGGAAGGGCTGGTGCTGGAACGCCTGCTCGCCGATGCCCATGCGCGCGGCCTTGCAGCCATTCGTGGCCGTACCCAGCCGGCGCTGCTCGACGCTATGCTCGACCGCAAGTTCGCCTTCCTGCACGCCTCGTCAACCGTGTTCCATTCTTCCAGGCCGCAACTGGCGGATGCCGCCACGCAGGGCCGCGCCTTCCTCAACGGCCTGTCGGGCGAGAGCTGGACGCGGCTCATCGGCGACCGCTTCGATTGACGGGCGGGCAAGCGCGATGTGCGGCATAGCAGGTTTTTTTGGCTCCACCGTTTCGCCCGATGCGGCGCCGGCGCTGATGCAGCGCATGGCCGTCAGGCTCGGCCATCGCGGGCCGGACGAGAAGGGCATCCATTCGGCACCCGGCATCGGGCTTGCCCATGCGCGGCTTTCCGTCGTCGGCCTCGCCGACGGCCAGCAGCCCATGGCTGATGCGCGCGGCGATCTGGTCATCTCTTATAATGGCGAGATCTTTAATTACGTCGAACTGCGCGAACGCCTGCAGGCGCGCGGGCGGCGCTTTTTAACCGGCAGCGACACGGAGGTGATCCTCCATCTCTATGACGAGATGGGCACGGCCTGCCTCGACGAACTCAACGGGGATTTTGCCTTCGCGCTGTGGGATGCGCGGCGTCGGAGCCTGTGGCTGGCGCGCGACCGCATGGGTGTGCGCCCGCTCTATTACACGGATATCGGCGGCACGCTGTTCTTCGCCTCCGAGGTCAAGGCGCTGATGGACGTGCCGGGCTTTGTGGCCGAACTAGATCCCGTCGCGCTTGATCAGGTCTTCACGCTATGGGCGCCGATCGCCCCGCGCACCGCCTTCAGGAGTGTCAGCGAACTGCCGCCCGGGCATATGATGATCGCGCAGGGACGCGAGCGGATGGTACGCCCGTGGTGGCGGCTGGAATTTCCCCGTGACGGCGATTTCGAGAATTCGGAGTATCCGGTGGGTGAACTCGGCGCGTTGCTGGAAGACGCCACGCGTATCCGACTGCGCGCCGACGTGCCGGTCGGCGCCTATCTTTCGGGCGGGCTCGATTCCTCGCTCGTCACCGCCCTTGCCGCGCGGCTGGCGCCGGGGTGCCTCGAGACCTTCTCGGTCGGTTTCCGCTCCGCCGAGCACGACGAAAGCCGCTGGCAGGCTGAGGTGGCGGAAAGGCTCGGCGTCGCGAACCATCGCGTATTCTGCGGGGAGGAGGAAATCGCCGCCGATTTCCCGGATATCGTCGCGCATGCCGAATGCCCCGTCCTGCGCACCGCGCCTGCGCCGCTTTACAGGCTGGCCGGGCTCGTTCGCGGCAACGGCATGAAGGTGGCGCTGACCGGCGAGGGAGCCGATGAGGTGTTTGCCGGTTACGACATCTTCCGCGAAGCCGCCGTGCGGCGCTTTTGCGCCCGCCAGCCGGGTTCGGTGCGCCGGCCCCTGTTGTTCCAGCGACTCTATCCCTATCTGCCGCAATTGCAGCGCCAGAGCGCCGACTATCTCGCCCGTTTCTTCTCTGCCGGCTCGGATGAGCTCACCGATCCGCTGTTCTCGCACCGTCCGCGCTTCCGCTCCACCACGGCGGCGAAGCTCTTCTATTCCCCGGCGCTGAAAGACACGCTCGGCACCTATGACGCGGCGGCCGACCTCGCCGCGCAACTGCCCGCAGAATTCGGCCGCTGGCATCCGCTAAACCAGGCGCAATATCTCGAAACCCGCTTCCTGCTTCCGGGCTACATCCTGTCGAGCCAGGGTGACCGGGTGATGATGGCGCATGGCGTGGAGGGCCGGTTTCCGTTTCTCGATCACCGCGTCGTCACTTTCGCCGCCGGGCTTCATCCGGGCCTTAAACTGCGCGGCCTGAAAGAGAAATTTATCCTGAAAGAGGCGGCACGCGGCCTGGTGCCGGATGCGGTCGTCGACCGCCCCAAGCAACCCTATCGTGCGCCTGACAGCCAGACATTCTCAGTTCCCGCCGCCAGGCCCGTAGTGGATGGGGCGCTTTCCGACAGCGCGCTGGTCGAGGCGGGCTTGTTCAACTGCAAGATGGTGGAGATGCTGAAACGCAAGGCGCTTAACGGAAGGGCAACCAGCTTCAAGGACAATACGGCCTTCATGGGCGTTCTCTCGACGCAGCTGTGGCACCGGACCTTTGCCGCAGGCCAGCCGCGCCGAACGAAAACAGGGTGAGAACCAGACAATATGTCTGATGTAGTGCAAACAAGAATCCGCGATTTCATTGTCGAGAATTTCCTGTTCGGTGACGACAGTCAGCCTTTGCCCGGCGATCTTTCGTTGATTGAAAGCGATATGGTCGATTCCACCGGCATCCTCGAACTGGTCGGCTTCCTTGAAGAAGGGTTCGGGCTGACGATCGCCGATGCCGACATCGTGCCGGCCAATCTCGATTCCATCGACCGAATCGCCGCCTTCATCGAACGCAAGAAGGCGGCCTGAAAGCGCGGCGATGCGTATTGAAAGCCATCTCCGAGTAAGCTGCCTGCGCCATGCCGGCAAGACCGCCATTGTCGACGGCGCGCGGCGGGTAAGCTACGCGGAACTTTGCAACGCCTCCGATGGCCTCGCCGCATGGTTTATCGAAAATGGTGTCGGCAGGGGCGACCGCGTCGTTGTGTTCGCCGGCAATGGCTGGCAGACCGCCGTCGCTTTCTATGCCGTGTGGAAGGCGGGCGCCGTGGCCTGCCCGGTCAATCCGTCCACCAGGGCGAAGCGCCTCGCCTTCATCATCGCGGATTGTTCGCCGGCGGCTATCGTCGCCGACGCCAGAGGCGCTCCGACGGTCGCGGATGCGCTCGCCATCAACCCCGAAGCGCGCCCGGCAACGGTCCTGACTCGCCCGCATCCGGCGCTGCCTGGGGCCGCCGATTTCGAGCAATGCCTGGAGACCGGGCCGTTCTCCGCCGACCCGGCCCTTTGCGACGACGATCTCGCCGCCATCATCTACACATCGGGGTCCACGGGCGATCCCAAGGGCGTGATGATGGGGCATGACAACATCGATGCCGCGACCGCGTCCATCGTCTCCTATCTTGGAAACGTCGAGGGCGATGTCATCCTCAACGTGCTGCCGCTGTCGTTTGGATACGGGCTGACGCAGTTGTTAACCAGCGTACGTGTCGGAGCCACGCTGGTGCTGGAGAAATCCTTCGCCTATCCGGCCGCCGTGCTGGAGCGCCTGCACGAAGAGCGCGTCACCGGCTTCCCCATGGTTCCCTCCATGATCGCCCTGCTGCTGCGCATGGACGAGCTGGACCCGGCCCTGTTTGCGGGCCTGCGCTACATCACCAGTGCGGCCGCTCCCCTGCCGGTCGCCCACATCCGCAGACTGCGCGCGCTGCTTCCCGGCGTGCAGCTTTATTCCATGTACGGCCAGACCGAATGCGTGCGGGCGACATGGCTGCCGCCGGGCGACATCGACCTGTGCCCGGCCTCCGCCGGCATCGCCATTCCCGGAACCGCCATCCAGGTCGTCGACGAGGCCGGTATCGAGGTTGCGCCCGGTATCGTCGGGGAACTCGTTGTTTCGGGGCCGCACATCATGCGCGGCTATTGGAACAATGCCGATGCGACGGCGGATGCCCTGCGTCCTGATCCGCTGACGGGAAGCCTGCGCCTCCACACCGGCGACCTGTTCTTTGCCGACAGCGACGGCTACGTTACCTTCGTCTCGCGCCGCGACGACATCATCAAGACGGGCGGTTTCAAGGTGGCGCCGCGGGAAGTGGAATCCGCGCTCTACGATCTGGAGGGCGTGGTCGAGGCGCTGGTCGTCGGCATGCCGGACCCGGTACTGGGCGAGACGCTCAAGGCGATGATCGTCAAGTCGGCCGATACACTGACCGCCGAGGACGTCCTGCGTCACTGCGTCCGCATGCTGAACGATTTCATGGTACCGCGGCAAGTCGAGTTCTGCCAGGCACTGCCGAAGACCGGCAGCGGCAAGCTCAGCCGCCGTCTCGCATCGGACGGAGGCACCACGCCATGAACGAAACGAGCGCACGGGCTCCGGCCTTCACCCTTGCGGCCCTTTCCATTGAGGCCGAAGCCGAGGCCGACCGCATCGCTGCGCGCATGCGCGACATCCTGCGCGGTGACCTGCGCAAGCGCGGCTTCGTTATCGGCATTTCCGGCGGAATCGATTCCGCCGTCTGCGCGGGGCTGGCGGTACGCGCCGTCGGTCCCGAACGCGTTTTCGGCCTGCTGATGCCGGAACACGATTCCGATCCGGAAAGTAACCGGCTGGGCGAGGCCGTGGCTGAAACCTTCGGCATCGGGCACGCAGTCGAGGATATCGGCCCGGCGCTGGATGCGATGGGTTGCTACCGCCGCCGCGACGACGCCATCCGCCGGGTCGTACCGGACTACGGCGCGGGCTGGTCGAGCAAGATCGTCTTCGACAATGCGCTGACGGCGGACGGTTACAACATCTCGTCTCTGGTGGTGCGCGCGCCCGATGGCGCCATGCGCAAACTGCGCCTGCCGGCCGACGCCTATCTCGGCATCGTCGCTGCCACCAACATGAAGCAGCGCACGCGCAAGCAGCTCGAATATTACCATGCCGACCGGCTGAACTTCGCCGTCATCGGCACGCCCAACCGGCTGGAATACGATCAGGGCTTCTTCGTCAAGAACGGCGACGGCGCCGCCGACATCAAGCCGATCGCCCATCTCTACAAGTCGCAGGTTTATGAGCTGGCCGCCCATCTCGGCGTGCCCGAAGAGATACGCAAGCGCCCGCCGACCACCGACACCTATTCGCTGCCGCAGACGCAGGAAGAGTTCTATTTCGCGCTGCCCTACGCCAAGATGGACGCCTGCCTCTACTCCCTCGACAACGGCGTTCCCGCGGTCGAGGCCGGCGCCTCCATCGGTCTCTCCGAAGCGCAGGTCGAGGCTGTGTGGAGCGACATCGCGGCCAAGCGCAAGGTCGCCCGCTATCTTCACATGTCGCCGGTGCTTGCAAATCATGGACTCTTGAGACCGTTTGACTAGGCTAGTCCGTTCCAATCGAAACGTCTATCAATGCGCAGCACACGAGCTAAGCAGGTGTCATGAACAACCCTATTTGACGGATCCAATGAGATTGTTAGTGCATGGCCGGTCTACAGTCCAACGGGATGATGGTTTCGGGTATCGGCGGGCGGAAACTCTGACTCCGAACGGGGACACGTTGGGTAGCACTTCAAACGTAAACAGGGCTAACTCATAGACGCGGACAAAACGGGGGGCAGGTCAACAAGTACACACCGACCTGGGCCGATCAGATGGACACCTTGACGACGGCTTTCGAAAACACCTTCGTCGCGTCGGTCTGGCAGAGCGCGCTGACGAAGGAGAAGGGCCTGGGCGCCGCCGACTTCGACGCCTGGCAGCAGAACGCTGACATCCTGGCGGAATACGGCGTGATCGACAAGGCGCCGAAGGCTGTCGACTTCGTCGTCGATCCGTCCTCGATCAAGTAGGTAGCCGTGCTCAAGCGCAGCCTGATTGGCCTGATCGGAATCGTCGCGCTCTGGAGCGCGGCGGTCCACATCTTCGAGGTACCCGACTTCCTGCTTCCGGGACCGTGGGCAGTCGCCCAACGCATCGTGTTTCTATTCCAACATGCTAATCTCCTCTGGCACATCTATGTGACCCTTTCGGAGATCCTCGGGGGCTTCCTGCTGGGAGCGGTCGTCGGGGTGGCTTCCGCGATCGCATTCTCCCGTTCCCCGCTCCTGCTGCGCCTGACGACACCGCTCATCCTGCTGCTGCAGACCACTCCGAAAATCGCAATTGCACCGCTGTTGCTGCTCTGGCTTGGACTTGGCGCCGCACCGAAGATCGTGCTGGTCGCAATTGTCACGTTCTTTCCGGTGATGACTGCCATGCTGTCCGGCATCACCTACATGAACAAATCCTATTCCGACCTGGCCGGCGTGCTGCGCCTGTCCCAGTGGCAGAGATTTCGACACATTGAATTGCCTGCGGCGATACCGACCCTGTTCGCGGGCGCGACCGTCGCGACGACGCTGGCCATGACCGCCGCCGTAATCGGAGAGTTGATGGGCGCCAACAAGGGCGTCGGCTTCCTGCTGGCAAATGGCCAGGAGAATGCCGACACTGCAACCGTCATAGGCATGGTCATCCTGCTGTCGTTTCTCGGCTGGGCGTTCTTCGCGGTCCTGGACTTCGGACGCCGCCGCGTGGAAGACCGCTATTCGTGAGCGATCCTGCACGAATTTGTTCGCGCCATGCGCCGCGTGTTCGCCGAGCAACTTGTCAGCTTCGGCGATAACGGCGCGCTACCTGTTCCCCAACGCCGATTAGGCGAGATCAGTTGTCAAGCCTGGAAGATGAGGATGGCGCGTGTGTCTTTGCCCGTGGAAACGGTGCGGATCTCCGCCCTTCCCTGACCAGCCAATTCGCAAGCCGGGGCGCGGCAGGGTGACCGCCCCGGGACGGTCGGAGGAACGTAAACCGGGTGGGAAGCGGGCAGAACCCCCAAGGCGCGATCAGCCGTCCCGCAACAATGTCGGCTTCCGCGAAAGCCCAGGCTGTCACGGCGACGCCAAGGCCACCGGCAACGGCCTCGAGGAGATACGTATTGTGCTCGAATCTCCGCGCGGCGGAAGCCTTCGGCAAGTCGACTCCGTACGCCTCGGCCCACTGGCTCCATCCATGTGAAAATGTGTCGCTCGTGAGCCTCGGCCGGCTGAGAATTCTTGCCGGATCTCCCCCGTCCGCCTCGAAGAGCGCGGGGGCCACAACGGGGCCGTAGGCATGCTCCAGAAAAGCCGTAGCGGCGAGGCCAGGCGGTGGAGCGTCTTCCAGCAGGCGGATCGCCGCCCGCGCTCCATCGTCACCATCGAACAGGGTCCGGGCCGAAGCCTCGATAATGCGGACGTTCACGCCAGGAAAACTCTCATGGAACGTCGACAGGCGGGGGATCAGCCACTTCATGGCAAACGTCGTGGGCACTGAGACGACGAGATCGTCAGCCTCTCCTGAAGCCGGCAAACCCTCCGCTATCCGATCCAGCCCCTCCCGCAGGGCGTTCGCGAGTTCGAGCCCCGCCCTTGTGAGGCGCAGAGAATGTCGCGGTCCCGAGACAAGTACCACGCCCAGCTCCTTTTCAAGGGATCTGATCTGACGACTTACCGCTCCGTGCGTGACGCAAAGCTCCTCCGCGGCCATCACCATCGATCCGAAGCGCGCATAGGCTTCGAAGGATCGCAGTGCGTTCAAGGATGGCAGCCGGCGTCTTCTCATGTGATCTCAGCTCACAAATCGGATCAACTTAATCGTTTGCACGTCACGCGACAACGCTGCCAATTCGCAGGGCCTCGGAACTCGCCGGCGACCAACCGCCTCCGGTGCTCAAATAGCGCGTGTCGGGCCGCTGGTCCTCGAGCGCGGCGAGGCTCATGGCGTCGATCGCCGCCTCGGCGACACAAAGCCGCGGCCCATCGACGGGGCCGAGCCGGAAAAGCACTTTCGCGCCGCCGGTCGCGAAACCACGCCAGTCCGGCCCGCGCTCTTCCCAGCCGGTCACGGCGCCCGCGCGATCGCGGTGCGCCGCCCACATGCTCCCCCGGGGGCCTTCGCGCAGGATATCCTGGGTGATGGCCGATCTCAGAATCGCTTCTGGAATGTCACGCTCGTCGCGCAGATAGCGCCATGTGGCTGATCCGCGCCAAGGCTTGCGCCGCGCGTTCCAGCGTTCGGGAATGGAGAGATCAGGCGCGTGCACGCGTGACGGTCGCTTCCATTCATGCTCCTTGGGGACGAAACCGATGAGATCGGCAACGACGTAGAGCGCGGCCGCGAACGGGAGGCCGTCAAGATGTTCGACCAGACGGAAGACGTCCCCCTTGGCCTCCGACAGTGGATCGAACCAGCCTTTGCCCTCGTGAATGACGATGATGATGTCGTCGCCACGGCGGTATTTGACCGCCTTGCGGGTGCTTTCCTTCAGATCGACGGCGAAGCCGGCGGTTTCGAGAACCGCCCCGCAATTCACCTTGTCTCTCAGCTCTTCGAGCTCGGCTTTTTCCATTCTCTTTCCGCGTCTTGCGCGGTCCTCTATCCGGTTTCCGCTCCCTGTTCTTTAGGGGCCGATCCCGGAGGCCGCGAAGAGCAAGGCAGGACAAGGGCGCGTCTGGCAAGCCGGCATTTGTGCCGGGTCGCAGTTTTCTCGGCCAGAAGCGGTGAAGCCTCCCTTGCCGGCCGCCGCGCGCGAGCGGCACCAAGGTGCTCTCGCAGCTCTCCAATCCTTCCGGCCGCCCCCGGCGTCAGGGATGGCAGCCCGGATGGGGGAAGACCGCTTACGGGCTTCAGCCTTGCCAACAGCCCGGCCCGCAGGGCGACGCCCAAACGTAAATCCAATGCCAGCGTACCAGTAAGTGAAGACTATCCATGCCCCAAGAACGCGCATGTGAAGATCGCAGATCATAAACGGAGAAAAGGGAGTGACGACTGTCCCGCGCTACTCCGAGGAGGATGTGCCGGATTGTCCGGTGCGAGAGGCATCGGAACCGTGAGCTGCGTTCCGTTCCTCACTTCGTATGGTCGGGCGGATAAGCAGTTCGAGGGTGCTCGGGATCATGCGCCAGACCACACCGTCTCCCCGAAGCGCGTGATAAGCGGCTGCGGCGATGTGGAGCCCCACCAGGATCAACGTGACATTCCAGAAGAGTACATGAAAGCGCGCGGCAGGCGCCCAGAGATAGGAGGTTACAAACCCGGCAGCAACCTGTCCGAGAAGAGAGAAATACAGCGCCCAATGGACTGCATGCGAGGTGCGGTCCCGCCAGTTCGTCAGTCGCGGCAGCAGCGATTGTGGCAGGAACATTCGAAGCCCGATCCTCAACAGCACCAACGCACCGATCAGCAGCCCGGCATAATTGTGGACAGCATGCTGGAACAGGTCGGATTCGGACGGAGGCAGCAGCGGATTATGCGTTCGGGGTATGGCGTCGGAGGTATACCATTGCCCGATCAGCAACAGAACCACAGACCAGTGAACGGCGATCTGCAACCGTGTATATTTGGCTCCTCGCCAATGGCCTCCGATGATCGACCACACGGGCGTTTCTAACTGTGAGGCTCAGACTTCGAGGTGGAAAGTCGCTGCGCCGCACATCTCGGTTCGCCAAGGCGACTGGCGATGTCCCGATAGGCTTCCATCAGGGGCCGCTCCGTCAGCGGGAAACGTTCCCGTTCTCGATCGAGCTTTTCCAGCGCGGCCAACATGAATTCGGCAATATCCGGACGCTCTTGCCCGCGGGCACAACGATAGACGCGAAGAATGTCCCGTTCCATCTGCTCTGTCTCTGATCTCATGCGCATCGCCTCCTTGCCATATCAAAGCCTACGCCTTCCAGCGCAGGAAAGGTCAAGCGGCAAGCGCCAACAAACGCGCGGGACACCGACCAGGCCGGTTCACGAGATGGGTCCTGCGACACGGACCTGATGCTGACCGAGGTTTAATCCCATTCCCGCTTGCCGAAGACGCGTGCCATCAAGTCGCCAAATGATGAGGGCGCCGGATTGGATAGATCCGAACAGAGTTTTGCATCACGCGTCGGCCTAGTAAGATCAGGATTCCGGACTGGCATGGAACAAACTCAAGCGAGCCGGTCGGCAAGGCTTGTTCAAAGCGGCAGAGATCTAGGACAACAGGAGTGTGCGCTTTTGGGGCCGACAGAAAAAACAATTAAGAGGCTGTTCGCCCTATCGGGCAATCTTTGTGCGTTTCCAGGTTTTTCCCTTCCCATCGTGGAAAGCGCCGGCACGATCACCGGCGAGATCTGTCACATTCATGCGCAGAAAGCAGGCGGACCTCGATTTGACAGCAGCCAAACCGAGGAAGATCGCCACGGATTCGACAACCTTATCCTGCTGTGCCGACGTCACCACCGAATTGTCGACTCGCAACCAGAGGCATTTTCGGCAGAGGCGTTGGAAGAACTCAAGAAAATTCGGGAAAAGGAAATGGGTAGGCCCGAACAGGCGACAGACGCCTTCTTTGCAAAGATCCTGCTCGGCGACCTAAGGCGCGTCATCGTTAACAATGACAGCGGCAATGTCATTGTCGACAGTCCTGGAGCGATTCAGGCCCACACCGTCAATGTGAGAACGACACGCAAAGCGCTACATATCCAACCGGCAGCTGGAACGATCGGTGCCGATCAGGAGGCCAGTCGGTATGTTCAGTACCTGATCAGCAGGTATAACCAGTTCGCCAGCGCCGACAGGTCGCGTGCAACAACATTCAGCTATGGCGCCATCTCGAAAAATGTTGAGAAATCTTTCGGAGCGCCTTGGAGGATGCTGGCGATAGAGGACTTTGAGCCCGTTTGTGCATATCTCCAGCAACGTATCGGCAAGACGCGCATCGCAAAATCGAATCTTTCCAAAGGGGCAAGGTCGTTCACGATCTTCGCCGATTTTGGCAAAAAGTCAGGCGACAAAGGGTGAATGACGTCAACGAACTCGGCCCGGGCGTTTCTCCTGGTCGCCGGATGCAATGCAGGCGTGGGACCGCGGGAAGCGAACAGACAACCCTGCACACAATCATGGAGGTTGGCGAAGTTGGTGAACGAATAGGGCCGATCGCGCCGCAGTTCAGCGCGATTTGACCTTCCACCCACCGGAGCGTTTAGGCTTTTCCGCAAAACCAAAGCCAGGGTCTTTCCATGCGCGCAATAACGTACCAGCCCGAATTCAACATCGTCGTATTCTCCTTTCTCCTCCATTTCGTATGGGAGTTTGTCCAGGCACCTACCTATGCCGGGATGATCGAGATGAACCATTGGGACGGCATCAAGCTTTGCATGTCGGCGACATTCGGTGATGTCGGCTTTGCCCTTGTTGCTTTCGGTCTCACAAGCCTGGCAGCGCGGACGCGTCAGTGGTTTCTCCGTCCTGCCGCTTGGCAGTATCTGATGTATCTCGGCATCGGGATCGGCCTGACAGTCGGTTTCGAGTATTACTACACGCAGGTCTCGCTGCGCTGGACCTATTCGGAATTGATGCCTCTGGTGCCACCGTTTGGAACAGGTCTGAGCCCTCTGTTGCAGTGGCTGGTCGTTCCAACAGTTGTCTTGTGGATCACGCGAAGACAGATCGTCGGAATCAAGGTCAAGGAAACCGAGCAATGATGGACAACAGTCTGGGAAGCGGCATGATGGGATTTGGTGGCATCGGGATGCTGCTGATCGGCATCCTCGTTTTGTTGGCGATTGCGGCCCTGGTCAAATATCTGATGAAGTGATCGCATTCACGTCGCCATCGACCGATCAACGAGCGTATCGATTGCGCGCGCTCGTTCCTCGTCATGACATCGGGTCTCCACCTGGATTGTGGTAAAGAAAAATCCGAACTCATCCACGAGCTTTCCTTGTGCAATCGTCAAGACCTCGTCCGAATCAATTTCGGCGCGTTTATCCACCATGACATGTGCCGAGAACACATATTTGCCGCTTGTAAGTGCCCAGGCGTGGACGTGATGAACATTCTTCACACCCGGAATTACCGCGAGAGCGGCCTTGGCTTCGGCAAGCGAAATCTCATCAGGCGTTCCCTCCATGAGAAGATGAATGGCGTCGCGCAGTATCCCCCAGCTGGCCCACAGAAGCACAAACCCGAAGATAATCCCCAACAAGGGATCAATTGCGAGGAAGCCGGTAAATCGGATCACCAGTGCAGCGACAATGATTATTAGACTGCCGACGAATGTCTGTATGATGTGCCAATAGGCACCCCGTACATTCAAATCACTGCCCTGTTGCCGGTACAAAAGATACAGCGAAATGAACTCCGTAACGAGGCCTCCCGCCGCTGCAATCAGCATCGGACCGGTGGGGAGATCGATCGGGTTTCCGAGCCGCATCAGTCCCATGACAATCACAACCAAGGCCATGATCAGAAGAAATGCGCCATTCACGAGCGCGCCGATGATCTCGGCGCGCAACCAGCCGAAGGACTTTTGTTCGTCCGCCGGCCTTTTCGCGATGCGGGCGGCGATGATTGCAACCAGAACGCCTCCGACCGCGGAGAATGTATGAAAGGCGTCGGAGATGACTGCGACCGAGCCGGTCCACAATCCAATGCCGAGCTCCACGATAAAATAGACGCCCGTCAGCCACGCGGAAATCGAGAGCGCCCGGCCGCTTGATGGCATATGACCGGCATGGTTTTCTGACATCGGTTTTGCCTCCTCTCAGGTCAGTTCAGAGCTAGGCCACAGTAAACTGCCCCATCATGCCACCATCCTCATGCTCGAGAATGTGGCAGTGATACATGAAGGGCGTTCGATCGCCTGCGGGCTGCGTGAAGCGCATCAGCAATTCGGTTTCGCCATCAATGACGACAGTATCCTTCCATCCACTGCTTTCGGGCAGCGGATCACGGCCGTTTTCGCGGACGACCTGAAACGACACGCCATGGACGTGGAAAGGATGGGCCAGCATGGTTGCGCTGACGACCCATTTTTCTGTGTCGCCAAGACGCACGCGTTGGTTGACGACGGCCATCTCGAACGGATCTCCGTTGATGGCAAACCCGCCCATCATGCCTCCTCCCATCATGTCTCCTCCCATGCCCATGTCGAGTGAGAAGCGCCTGGTTTTGGCAATTTCAAAATCTGCAAGTGAGGGCGCCTTGCCTCCTATCGTATCGGGGATTTTGTCAACCGCGACCGGGAGGCGTTCATCGACAAGGATTGGCAGGACCTCGAAACGCCGCGCGCCCGTCAAACCATCGAGCATTCCCCGGGCGCGGCCTATCATGCCGCCCATTCCCTGATTGGGATCACCGTCACTCACGAGAGAAACGTCATGCCCGCTCGTGAAATCGACCAGGATCTCAGCACGCTCACCGGGACCCATTCGCAGCGTTTCGAGTGCGATCGGCCGGGCAAGATACCCGCCATCGGTCGCGATGAGATGCATCGGGCGGGAGTCGCTCAGGCGCAACGAATAAATGCGGGCATTGGAAGCGTTAACAATCCGCAGCCTGACAATTCCCGTCGGTACATGCGCCGCCGTTCCAATCTGGCCGTTGACCAGGATCGTGTCTCCGGTCATGCCATGCATGATGTCCATCATCGAATTCGCATAGGCCAGCCGCCCGTCACCGGCAAATCTGCGATCCTGAATGACCAGTGTGAGATCGTCCGTGCCATAGGTTTCTGGCAATCCACGCTCCGCATCGTGGCCATCGACGATGTGGATCACTCCGGCCAACCCGGCATAGACATCCTGTGCAGTTCGCCCGTGTATGTGTGTGTGAAAGAAGGCCGTGCAAGGCGGCTGGTCGATCTGCATATCAGGCGTCCAGTCGGAACCTGGGCCGATCGGCAAATGCGGACCGCCATCGTGTTCGCCAGGTACGAGCAGTCCATGCCAGTGGGAACTGACAGGCCATGACAGAGCGTTGGCGACTTTCGGCTGCAACGGCCCCTTTTGAACGCGAACAACCGGCCCGAGATAAGGCTGGTTGAATCCGATTGTCGGTGTCGCCCTGCCGCCGATGAAACTGGTCGTGCCGAACTGTGCGGTCACGTCGAAACGCCCCGATTCGGAGGTATCGAGCAATGGCGGCATTTGAAGCCGAGGGAAGCCGGTTGCCCTGGCAAGGTTCACGGACGGCCGTGCGCCCAAAACGCCGTAGGCGGCGGCGCCAGCGGCCAAAGCCACACCTCCTGCAAGCAGTCCGCGCCGTGTTGTCATTGGCGTCTCCCTTCAACATTTTCTGCCCAACCTGCGTTCATCTCGTGTCCCGCGGTTCCAATGCGTAGCGCTTGTTCATCTCGTCATGGCCGGCGCGGATTTCATCGGGCCAGGTGCTCTTGATGTAAGACAAGACGGCGACGATCTCCTCATCCGACAGAATGGCCTCGTAAGCGGGCATCGCGGATGTGTAATCCTTCAGATTGGCCGCTTCGGCGACCCCAAGTTTGGTGATCTTGAAGAGCAACTCGTCGGGATGATGCCAGGTGTGTCCTGTTTCATCGTGCGGCGGAGCCGGCATCAAGCCGTCGGGTCCCGGGGAACGCCAATCCTCTGCCTGGCCCTGCAATTCCGCTCCGTGACAGGACGCACAGTTGGCAGTGTAGACCTGTTGGCCGAGCGCCACTTTTTCCTGGTCATCCGGCCTAAGGAGAGCCGCGCTTTCCCCATTACCTGGGCCGACCCCAATCATGGCGACGACGCCGATCGCAAGTAATGCCAGACCGGCAAGGGAAATTATCTTCAATCGTCTCATCGACATGGCTTCACCTAAACGACCACCAGGGAAGACCCGCTGGGGACACGGCTGTAGAGATCGATAATGTCCTGGTTCATCAATCGAACACATCCGCTGGAGACAGCCCTGCCGATGGTCCAGTATTCCGGCGAACCGTGAATCCGGTACAGCGTGTCCTCTCCGTCCTGAAAAATGTAGAGGGCTCTCGCTCCCAGCGGATTATCGAGCCCCGGTGGCATGCCGCCATTGCGTGCGCTCCATTTTTCGAGGTCCGGCTCCCGCGCGATCATTTCCTCGGGCGGAGTCCATTTCGGCCAAGCCTGCTTCCACTGGATGACCCCGCGGCCCGACCACGAAAATCCCGCTCTGCCGAGTCCGACGCCATACCGCATCGCCTTGCCGCCCTCCTGGATCAAATGAAGGTAAAACGTCTGCGTATCGACAATCAGGGTGCCAACCGCATAAGGCCCCGAATAGTCGACCTGACGACGCCAGAACCTCTCCGGGACCTTGTTCAGATCGACGGCCGGTATCGGAAAACGCTCTCCGGGCATCGGCCCATACATGGTTGCATACGTGCCTGGGATTCTCGGTGCCGGTTGCGGCTCGAGCGCCTGTTCGGGTGTGGTGGTTGTACAGCCGGAAAGGGCAAGCAACGACAGGCTGCCTGCCCCACCCAGGAGTTGCCTGCGATTCATTGCTTGCCGGCCTGGTAATACAGGGTCGGCGTCTCTCCGGTTTTGCCGGTGAAGGCGAGGACGTCGTATTTCGCCTTCGGATCTTCTCCCATGCCCAAAGAGCCCATCGGCATACCCGGGGTGGAAATGCCGCGAATATCCGGTTGTTCAGTCATGAGCTTGCTGATCGCTGCAAGCGGGACGTGTCCCTCGAGAACGTATTTGCGATCGCCTCCGATGGCGGCCGTATGACATGCTTCAAGTTTTGCCGGCACGCCCGCCTGCGTCTTGATCGAGGAGAGGTCTTCCATGTCCTTTGTTTCGACGGTGTAGCCGGCTTTTTCGACTGCATCGACCCAGACCTGACAGCACCCGCACCAGGGTGTCTTGAAGACGGTGATATGCTTGTCATCGGTTTCGCCTGCATGTGCATGCAGCGTCAGCAGGTTGCCGGCCAACCATGATGCGGCCGCGATTTTGATCAGTGTTTTCATTTCTGGTCTTGTCCTTTGTGTGTTTGATGGCCGTGACAGGTCCGGCCCATGATCTTGTGCATGACGAGGTGTGCCCCAAGACAAAAGCCGATTGGCGCCAATGCGCCGAGGCGTTCAGCCAAACCTGCGCCAGCGCCCATGCCCCAAAGCAGCAATCCGGCGCCGCCGACCATTGGAATGCAGCATGCGATCATGATCCAGGTGCCGAATTTCCGCGGTTCGGGAACGCCCGTGACGTCATGTGCTCGAATTCTCGGCACCCCGGAGGAAAGTGCATAGGGCGATAGTTTTTGCGGGTCCTGAGCCATCACAGCACGACCACCTTTGCGCCCACCGGAACCCTTTCATACAGGTCCTCGACATGCGCATTGATCATCCGGATGCAGCCGTTCGAAACGGAGCGCCCGATTGAAGATGGCTGGGTGGTGCCGTGAATCCGATACATCGTGTCACGGCCACTGCGGTACAAATACAGCGCGCGTGAACCAAGCGGATTTCCGGGTCCGCCGGGAACGCCTTTTGCATATCTGGCGTATTTGCCCGGCTCACGCCTGATCATGTTCTTGGTCGGGGTCCAACTTGGCCACTTTGCCTTCCGACCGATGGTGGCCGAGCCCCGAAAGGCAAGACCAGCTCGGCCGACGCCGACCCCATATCGCCTTGCTGTTGTCCGGCTTGTTTGCAGGTAGAGAAAGTGGTTGCCTGGATCGACCACCAGCGTGCCGGGACTGTATCCGGAGAATCGAACAGTCTGCGGTTCGAACCGCGGATCAAGTTTGAAGACGCGTTTGTGTGCCTGTGCCAACGAGGCAGGCAGGAATGCCGACGACAAAGCGCCAAGCATTAAGCTACGTTTGGAAAGCATGGTTTCCCTCTCAAATCCAATTACTCGACGAACGCCATTGATGGCTGGCGAAGTAAGATCAGATCGAGATGGGGGGCCTCATCTGGAAATATATCACTTCCAGAAGCGTCTCGGACTGTGCCGGGATTTCAACCGACGCCAAGACAGGCGAATTTTGCAGCGGTGTGAATTCGGGAAGATAATGGCAATCGGCCGCACAATTGCCTTGGCGGTTATCCATGCCGCTTTTCGACTTCTGACAGCACTTCATCGCGGCCGTCTTGTCAGCGGCCAGAACCTCATGAACCTGATCGGTTACTTTCGTTGATGTCATGTCGGCATGCGATTGGATCACAGCCGGCATCATGGCCCCGAGGACCAGAACCAGTATCATCAACGATGGCAAAAGTCTGCGCATTTCAGTAACGTAACGCCGGTTCCGTAAATTTTCTACACTCGTCTCAGCTGACTTCGAACCATGTGGTCATGCCTGCCGCCGCGTGTTCCAGCATGTGGCAATGATACAGCCACTTGCCGGGATTGCCAGCGACGAAGGCAACCTCCGTCGTCTGCTCAGGTCCAATCAGGAATGTGTCGCGCCAGGGCTTGCCGTCATCGACGTCGGCTCCGGATCGGCTGAGAACACGGAAGTGATGACCATGGACATGCATGGCGTGTACCCAGCCTGTCTGATTTATCGTTTCCAGCAGAACCGTTTCGCCGCGCCGAACCGTGAAAAGCGGAGCCTCCGCCAGGTTTGCTATGCCGTTGAATGCCCAGGACTGGCCCGTTTTACGGAAATCTTCGCCTTCAAGGCGCTTGCCCTTGTAGGTGATGTCCACAAAGCCGCCCATGGCGCCACCTTCCATAACGACCTTCACTTTCCGGGCGCCCGTCACATCGGGCTCCGGTATCAGGTTTACCGGAATTGAAGGCGTCGACTGCGCTGTACGCGATATCCCGTCGACGATCCCGTCGACCAGGGGGAATGGCTGATCGCCCGAAATCTCTTCGATCGCAAAATCAGCGTCCGGAACAACCATAAGGTCGATCCGTTGCGCTGGTCCGAGAAGATGCGGGGAATAAGGCAGAACGACGGATTCCGGCAGCGCCTGTCCGTCATAGGCAATTACCTTTCCGCCGAACCGATTGGGATCGAGTTCCAGAACACGTGCGTTCGAGGCGTTGATCAGTCTAACGCGATAGGCTTCGCCACTGCGCAGCTTCAAGACCGGACGTGACTTGCCATTCACAAGGAGCCAGTTACCGAGACGCCCTCCGTGGCTCCAATCCATCAAGGAACCAAAGCTGTCCGTGTCCAGAACGCCAGGCTGGCGCAAGCGCCAGTCATCAATGATGAGGGTGATGTCATGGTCGCGATCAAAGGTGGAGGTTCGCTCCTCCACGATCAACGGGCCATACAAGCCACGCCCGACCTCATTCCAACTCTTGTTGTGCGCGTGATACCAATATGTACCGGAATCCGGCAGCTCGAATTCATAGATGAAACTGTCTCCGGGCTGCACGGGTTCCTGGGTCAAGCCGGACACCCCGTCCATCGCATTTTCGATGCGGATCCCGTGCCAGTGGATGGATGTGGGCTCCTCAAGATTGTTGCGAAAGTTGACGCGTATCCGCTCGCCCTTTCGGGCCCGGATTTCAGGACCGGGTACAATGTCGTTATAGGCCCAGAGATCTGAGAGCTGCTGCTCGTAAAGTGCTCGCTGGACCGATCCGGCGATCAGATCAAACTCCTGCGCACCCGCCTTTGCCACAGCAAGACCGGGCAGGACGCCTGCTGACACGAGCACCCCGGTTCCCGCCAGGAAATTGCGTCTGTCAATCATTCTCCCGCTCCAGCAGAAAGGTCGCGATTGCCGTCAGATCGTCCTGACTGAGAAAGGAAGTTCCGTCACGCACCACTTCCCCCATCGAACCACCAAAAGCGTCGCCGTCCGGTTGGATGCCTGTTTTCAGCGCATAAGCCAGATTGGACACAGTCCAGCCCTTTTCCTTCAGCACATCCGCCCTGATCGAAGGGGATTTACCGCCATCGGGCAGACTGTCCGATCCATGCAGGCGCAATTCAGGCGGAAGACCGAAGTTTGGGGCGAGAACGAAAACCGCGAACCCACCCGCCCCCCAACGCGCGCCATGCCGGAGCGACACCGGTTGGTCTAATATCAGAGTGATAGCCGTTAGAATCAGTGCGAATGCAACACCGGTCACGAGATTCGAGAGCAACGTAAAAAACGTCCGCTGCAAGCCTTCTTCGGGCGCCCAGACTTCGTCCTCGGTCTCAGCGTGTGACACCCCCTCTTCATAAGCTTCGGCTTGGAGGATCAACGGGATAACCCGCACTGATTGCGCCGCGGTCGCGAACACACCAGCGAGCAATCCCGCTACAAGCGCGGCCAGAATTACCCGGGTCAACATCTACGTCGTGGCGCCTTAGTGGCAGGGCGCGACGATTGCGTGGCGCGTGTCGTGGGCGCCGTTGTGCAGTGCGTCGGAATGAGCAAACGCAGCGAAATAAAGCAACGCTATGCCAAATATTGCAGCGAACAGCGTAGTCGTCAGACGTGCTGATGCCGAAACCCGCAGCGAAACAGATTGTGTTGCGAGCATGACAACCTCCGTGTTGCTCATTCAGTCACTTGAACATCTCTCCGTCCGTTCACATGGCAGGTCTCCTGGCTCATGGCGGTTTTCCAGCGCTATCGCCTTCCCGGATGTTTCCAGTGGCGCTCCCGTTTTCGGGAGTTATGGCGCCGCGCCATTCTACAGTCGCGGGGTCGGCTGTGGTTTGGATGCCCGGTCTGGGTCCACCCGTCACATTCCCTTTTCATCCCGCTTCGCGCTCGGCATCGCGGGAACCGTGTGAACAATTACCCTGACGTCACGCCGAAACCGAGTCAATAACGACAAGCTTGGCCGCGACCGTTCTCCGACAAGACCAGGACAACGGCTCCATCAGGATTTCAGATCCAATTGCCGCAGTCTGAGCGAATTGACGACAACTGAGATCGAAGAAGCGCTCATCGCAAAGGCGGCGAACATCGGACTAATCAGGATGCCGAAGAACGGGAAGAGTACGCCTGCAGCTACCGGAACGCCCAACGTATTGTAGATCAGGGCGAAAAACAGGTTCTGCCGTATGTTGCGCATCGTTCCGTGGGCCAGACGGCGAGCCCTGACGATGCCGTCAAGATTTCCTTTGACCAGGGTAAACCCAGCGCTTTCGATCGCGACATCCGCCCCGGTTCCCATCGCGATTCCAACGTCGGCCTGAGCCAGAGCCGGAGCGTCGTTCACGCCGTCGCCGGCCATCGCGACCTTGCGACCCTGCTGCTGCAATTCCTGGATGATGCGCGCCTTGTCTTCGGGAAGCACGTCGGCGCGGATCTCGTCGATGCCCAGGCGCGCAGCAACGGCTTTCGCCGTTCGTTCGTTATCTCCGGTCGCCATGATAATGCGGAATCCAAGTTCATGCAGAGCCTTCAGCGCGTCGGGGGTTGTTTCTTTCACCGGATCGGCGACGCATACGAGTCCGGCGACGCCATTGTCGACGACAACGAACATGACCGTCTCGCCCTCGTCACGGCGGCCATTGGCTTTTTCGGTCAAGCCCCCCGCCTCCAGGCCAAGTTCGCGGATCATCGCGAGATTGCCGAGCGCCACGGCTCTGCCATCCACTGTACCCTTGACGCCTTTGCCGGTAACGGCCTCGAAGTCGCCGGCCGCGGCCAACTCCACGCCTCGCTCTTCGGCTCCTCTTACGATGGCTTCGGCGAGCGGGTGTTCCGAACCCCGTTCAAGGGAAGCCGCCAGACGCAGCACTTCGGTCTCGTCATGGCCATTCTCCGCCACGACTGCCACCAATCGCGGCTTGCCTTCGGTCAACGTGCCTGTCTTGTCGACGATTAGCGTATCAACTTTCTCGAACCTCTCGAGCGCCTCCGCATTCTTTATGAGCACGCCTGCTTGAGCTCCGCGTCCCGTTGCCGTCATGATCGACATTGGGGTGGCGAGACCGAGGGCGCAGGGACAGGCTATGATCAGTACCGCGACCGCGGCGATGAGCGCATATGAAAGGGCGGGTTCCGGGCCCCAAAACGCCCAGCCCAGGAAAGCAAGTACAGCGATAGCGATCACCGCCGGCACGAAATAGCCGGATACTTTGTCGGCATATTTCTGGATTGGCGCCCGGGACCGTTGTGCGTTGGCGACCATTTCGACGATCTGGCTCAGCATTGTGTCGGCGCCGACGCGTGTAGCTTCCATGATAAGGCTGCCAGTGCCGTTGATGGTTGCGCCCGTCACTGGATCGCCTGAAACTTTCTCGACTGGGACGGGTTCGCCGGTGATCATGCTTTCGTCGATCGATGAACGACCATCGACCACCACGCCATCCACGGGAACCTTGTCGCCGGGGCGCACACGAATGCGGTCGCCAACCCCAACATGTTCGAGCGGAATTTCCTCTTCCGTGCCGTCGTCGCGTATCACGCGGGCCGTTTTTGCCGCCATATCGAGGAGTGCCCGGATTGCCTTGCCAGTACCCTCACGAGCACGCAGTTCCATCACCTGCCCGAGGAGCACCAAGGTAACGATGACGGCTGCTGCTTCGAAATAGACACCCACATGACCTTCTGGATCCCGGAAGCCATCGGGGAAGATACCTGGAAACAGCACGGCGACGACACTGAATGTCCATGCCGCCATGACGCCCATCGCGATCAGGCTGAACATGTTCAGATTCATCGTACGGAAGGAATTCCAGCCGCGGACAAGGAATGGCCAACCCGACCAGAGAACGACTGGCGTGCCGAGCACAAGTTCGATCCACAGCGTTGCTCGTTCTCCGAAGATCTCGCGAACGCCGGAAAGACCCACAAAGGGACCCATGGTCAGGATCAGGAGTGGAATACTCAGGGCCGCGCCAATCCATAAGCGCCGAGTGAAATCGACAAGTTCGGGATTCGGCCCCTCTTCAACCATCGTTGCCGATTCCAGTTCCAGTCCCATGCCGCATATCGGGCATGATCCGGAATGTGTACGGCGCACTTGAGGGTGCATTGGGCAGGTATAGACGGGTCCGCTATTTCCGGCCGGAACTTCGTCATATTGGCCTTGGCCGGCAGAAGAGGTGCCTTCGGCGTCCGCCGTGTGATGATGGTGCTCGTGCTGGGAGGTCATCGCAATCGCTCCTTGTCGTGTCACATGTTGTGCGGTTTGAACGTTATGCCGTTGGCGACCTGCAACTCGCGAACATATTGGACAATCTTCGCCACCTCGTCCCGCGTGACCTGCTCCTGCTTCGGCATGTTGCCGTATGGCCAGTGGTGCTGGACCACACCGTTCATGGCTGCCAGATAGAACGCATCATCCGAGTGATGTCCCGGATTGTAAATGTCGTGGATCAGCGGAGGCCCTTTGTCCGTTCCGGATGCACGATCGCCATGGCAACTGGCACAGTTGTTATTGAAGAGTATCTGACCGACGCTTGCTTCACCCGACAGTTCCGGCATTGACACCGCCACGACCATCGCTTCCGGTTCTGGCTGGAACGCTTTTGAAAGCAGGACCGCAGCTCCTAGCGCAAAAAATCCCAGCACAAAAACCTTTGGAAGACTTCCTCGAATATTCACCATCTTCTCCATCTATCTTTCTGGAAAACCTAACAACATCGGCGCCACCCCTACGTCTCAGATCAGCCGATTATTACCTTTTCGCCGTCCATAAGCTCGTAGGGCGGAACGACGAGGTTCTTGGGTGCAGGGCCCCGCCTTACACGCCCGGACGTGTCGTATTGCGAACCGTGGCACGGGCAGTACCAGCCACCCCAATTGCCCCTTGGATCGGAATCCTTCTGCCCGAGTGGGATGCAGCCGAGATGCGTGCACACCCCGACCACGATCAGCCACTCGGGATTCTGCACACGATCTGCATCGCTTTGAGGATCGATAAGATCAGCATCGTCGTCAGCGACTGCCGCATCGATTTGAGCTTCCGTCCGTCTGTCGACAAACACAGGACGGCCACGCCACATGACCGTCACTCGCTGGCCGACCTCAATGCCGCCCAACGGGATTTCGACCGTTGCGAGGCTTCGTATACTTGCCGAAGGATTCATGCTGTCGATAAACGGCCAGGCGAACGCCCCTACTCCCACGACCACCATCGCCCCTGTTGCAACGTAAATGAAATCGCGTTTGGTGACCGAGTTGTCGGCATCTGAGACTATTGCGGACATATTATTGCTCCTTGCGCTTTGGACGGAGTTCACGCCGGATTGTCCGGCGTTCCCTCTCGCTCCTGTTTCAAGGTCTGCTTGGCGGACTACGCACCGCCACCGCCGCGATGGCGTCTACTCTTCATCGGATTCGTGCATCAGTTCCTCGATACGCTCGGGAATGTCCTCTTCGGAGAATTCGGCCTGAACGTCGGCATCGTGGACAAACGCAATGATGTCGGCCAGTTCGCTACCATCGAGCTCGATCGGCGCACCGAGTTCATCACGCTGCATTGCGACCATCGCCTCTGCACCCCGCCACATGCGCGCAGCAAATTCGAACGGATTCATCGGTAGGGGCATCGTCGACGCATCAAGGGCCGGAGCGTCCTCGCCGCCGACACCGTTTATCGAATGGCACACAACGCATCCCTTGCTCGCGAACAGCTGCTTGCCTCGTATCGGATTCATTTGAGGAATCATCAAACCCGGGCTCATCATGCCGTCGTCCATCATGCCGCTTTCCTGGCCCAACGAAGCGGTCACCAGGCCGAACATGATCGCTCCACCGAGAAGGGCTGAAGTCATGGCGTTTGAAGTTGCATATCTGTACATGACAGTCTCCTTTCGTCTTTTTCCGGCTGCTCTTAGGGGAGCACCACCATTTCGTGACCTTCACCTGAAACAGCGATCTCGCCCGTTACTGCGAGGTTTTCCTGGTCGACGATCCAGACCTTGGGCTCTTCGCGACTTGAGACGAAGAGGCTGTTCGTCCCGGCTATTGTCGTCAGGTGATAGGGGGCGGGAGCTAAGGCTGCGAATTTTGCTTTGCCGCTGCTCAGGTCAATAGCGGCAATCTTGTCATCGCCCTTGCCGCTAACGAATAGCGTCCCATCATCGTCCGACAGATCCAGCCCATGGATTTCGCCACCGACATCCAGAGACCGGGAAATGTTCCCGTCCGCGATGATGACCTCGTGGACCTTGCCGGCATAGGCATCGGCGACATAGAGCCGCTTGCCATCGTGCGAAATGACAACATGCTCCGGCGCCTCGCCGGAAAGGATATTGCGCTTGACGAACGTCTTGTCGACGTCAACCTCACTAATGGTTCCGCTGTCGGCGTTCGTAACGAATACCGATCTACCATCGCGCGCAAACACGGCATAGTTTGGGCTCGTTCCAGTCGGCACGAACGCTTTGAATGCCAAGGTGTCGAGATCGATGATACTGATCCCGTCTGTGGTCGGATGTGTAACTGCGGCGTAGCGGCCGTCCGGAGACATAGCCACGTGATGGACGGCGCCGGGAACCTCAATCCGGCGCACTACCGCGCCGGTCTCCGCTTCGACTATCGTTAGAATGCTTACTCCGGCATCTTTGGGCATGACACTCGCCGCCCTAGAGGCGTGATGCGCTTCGTGTTCGTCTTGCGATACGCCATCCGGTTTCGCCGGCGCCTCTGCTTCTTCTTTCGCCACCTCGGAATAACTGCCCGCAACGATGTAACGTGCGCCTGGTACTCCGGCCAGACCGTGGACAGCCTCAAAACCTGGCCAGCGCGCCTCGACCGAACCGGTGTCGGCATCCACAACAAGGATTTCTCCAGCGCTCCCCTCTGGAATGTAGACGGTGGTCGCGAATGTCGGCACGGTTCCGAGCAAAGTCAGAGTTGCTGTCGCTAACGCGAATTTCATTTCTGTTTTCATTTTGGTCTCCATTAATATGGCCGTGTTCAACAGAACCTGCGTGCCGCGAAGTAGTTGAAGAGAGGGCCGAAAATCAGCGCGACATACCAGCCGTAGGCAAATGCCTCGACCAGACCGAGCAGGAAGCTCGGGATACTCAACCAGGTGAATCCGGGAAGAAGTTTCAGCCATGTCTGGTACATCGCCATTCCCGGAAAGATGAGATCAAAGCCGACGCACAGGACGAACGTGATCGCCAGAAACAAGCCAAGGCTCATGCCGAATGCGATGACCGGAATACGCGGTGTGTTCGACACCTGCGGAGCGACCCTGATCGCGTAGCCCGGACTGGAGTTGCGTGAGTCAGCCATGAACAGCCTCCCCTGTCTCCAAGGTCGCAGTTTCCTGATTTAGATATGTATCAGGTGCCGCCTCAAAGCGTTCGCGGCATTCTCGCGAGCAGAAGTAGAACACGTGCCCGTCATGCACTGCGGACTTCGCCGCATTCGTATGGACTGTGATCCCGCACACGGGATCAATGGCACTTTCAGGCGCGATCCAGCGCAGATCAGTATTACTACCTCCCTCCGACTGCTTTGTTCGAGAGTTGTGGCCATGTCCCATTACATGGGCGCCACAGCCAAACCGCATCATGAGCAGGATCAGTCCGGCCCAGACGAGAAAATAAACTATTGCTTCCATTATCCGCTCCTTATGCATCGCCCGCACGGGCTGTTGCATTTTCGGCTTTGTCCGAACCGACAGGGGCGACGAATGCGAATTGCGTCCCGCATTTCAGCGGGCGCTATCGCAGATCCGACGAGGCAAGTCAGACTCTTGAGCTATTGCGGAAAGAGCCGCAGTGGCGCTCAGTATTCGCTCACGCGGGTTGGCGCCATCGTCAGCCGGACAGGGTTACCCTATGTTTCAGGCAGACTTTGGAGGGGGAGATGGAAACGACGGGAACAGCCATTCCGGAAGCTGTTTCGTAATAAAGTGCTGATGCTGACGACTTGCGTCAATGCCAGAAAATCCGGCCAGGAGAACAGCCGGTAACAGGCAATGACTGGCCGTACTGCATACCTTGGAATGAGCAGGTACAACGCGATTGCCATCGGAACCATCATATGAATGGCTCACGCTGATGACCGCGTGCAAACCAGTGTCAATGTTCTCGCTAAATTGGTGGAATAACGGCGCGAGGACGTAGAACATTGCTATCATCGCCCACAATACCGACCGCGAACGCGGCAGCGCTCTCAATCGGGCTTCTCTTTGGGCTTTGACGGTCATTTCATAACCTACTTTTTTTCAGCTTACTCGCAAAAACGAAGCGATCCTTGATCTCTATCAACGCGACCCTGACCTACCGTTTTCCGACCGGTGAAGGCTTTTAAATGTCGGCCTCCATTGGAGGTGGATTTAGTGGCTGCAATTACCTGCTGGCTTTTTCAATTGGTCGCTTGCAGGTCGATCTCCATGGCCAAGATCATTAAGTATCGGGCAGTCCGGACGATGGTCACCCGCACAAGCATTGACGAGTTCAGCGAGAGTGGCCCGCATGGAACGGAGCTGCGCGATCTTTTCGTCGATCCTCGCCAAATGGTCTTCGGCGATATGCTTCACGGCAGCGCTCTCCCGTCCATCATCCTCATAGAGAGCTAACAGGTTCCGACAATCTTCGATCGTGAAGCCCAATGCACGGGCGCGGCCGAGAAACGCCAGCTTGTGCAGATCCTTGTCTTGGAAACTGCGATAGCCGTTTTCGCCCCTTAGCGGCCGGATGAGGCCGATGTCCTCATAGTAGCGTATGGTCTTCGCAGGCAGGCCTGAAATTCGTGAGACATCACCAATATTCATCGTCAGTTTCCTTCTCATTCGGCCGGCGCCGGCACGAGTTGTGCGGGAGTTGGGTGGGCAGAAGCCCTTTCATCCATTGCCGGAGCGATCCGTCGCAACCGCAACGCGTTCGTCAGCACAAAGACAGAAGACAGTCCCATGGCACCTGCCGCCAAAATGGGTGACAGAAGCACACCGAACGCGGGGTATAGTACGCCGGCCGCAACCGGGATCAGGGCGGTGTTGTATCCGAACGCCCAGAAAAGGTTCTCGCGGATATTGCGCATCGTCCGGCGGGAAACCTCGAACGCGTTGACCACGCCGCGAAGGTCGCCCGACATCAGCACGACGTCTGCGGATTCGATGGCGACGTCGGTCCCGGTTCCGATTGCGATGCCGACATCGGCATGGGCCAGCGCCGGCGCATCGTTGATGCCATCGCCGACAAAAGCGATCCTCTGGCCCTTCGTGCGCAGTTCGTCGAGCGCAGCGACCTTGCCGTCGGGAAGAACTCTGGCGATCACATGATCGATCCCGGTCTCCCTTGCGATGGTTTCGGCTGTCTCTGGCTTGTCTCCTGTGATCATCGCCACTTTCAATCCGAGCTTGTGCAACTCTTGAATGGCCGCAGCGCTTGCGGATTTCACCGGATCCGCCACGCCGAATACCGCAGCCACCTTTCCATCAATCGCGGCGTAGAGGGCGGTATGACCGCGCCGGGCCAGTTGCGCTTCCTCCGCGGCCAGAGCGCCCAGGTCCAGGCCCTCGCGCTGCATCAGCCGATCGGCGCCTACCAGAACCTCGGTCGTTCCGACGCGGGCGCGAACCCCGTATCCCGTCATGGAGTTGAATTCCGACACCTCATGACGCGCTGCTCCTTCACGACGCGCGCCGCGCACGATTGCTTCGGCGATGGGGTGTTCCGACTGCTCTTCGACCATGGCCACGCGGCCCAGCACATCAGTGCGGTCGAAGCCTTCGGCCACGATCACGTCGACGAGTTCGGGGCGCCCCTCGGTGAGAGTGCCGGTCTTGTCGAATGCGACCACGTCGACCGAACTCAGGATTTGCAATGCATCGCCCTTGCGAAACAGAACACCCATCTCGGCCGCGCGTCCGGTGCCGACCATGATCGACGTCGGCGTGGCAAGACCCATCGCACAGGGGCATGCGATGATGAGGACAGACACGCCTGCCACCAGCGCAAGGGTCAGCGCCGGCTCGGGGCCGAAGATCAGCCAAATCAATACCGTCAATGCAGCGATCGCCATGACCGCCGGCACGAACCAGAGCGTGATCCGGTCGACGAGGCCTTGGATCGGCAACTTCGCACCCTGCGCTTCTTCTACCATACGAATTATCTGCGAAAGGGTCGTGTCGGCGCCGACGCGCGTTGCACGGAACCGAAAGCTTCCGGCCCCGTTGACCGTGCCGCCGGTTACCGGATCACCAGTTGCCTTGGTGACGGGCACCGGCTCCCCGGTGATCATGCTCTCGTCAACGTGGCTCTCGCCCTCGACGAGTTCGCCGTCCACGGCAATCCGCTCGCCCGGACGCACGAGGAGAACATCGCCGAGCCGGATTTCCTCTATCGCCACTTCCACCGGTTCGCCGTCGCGCAAGACACGCGCGGTTCTGACCTGAAGCCCGAGCAATTTCTGGATGGCCGCGCCGGTGCGGCCCTTTGCCCGCGCCTCGAGGAACCGTCCCAGAAGTATCAGCACCACAATCACCGCGGCGGCCTCGAAATAGACCGCGCGAACCGCATCCGGCAGAAGCGAGGGCAGGAAAGTCGCAATGACAGAGTAGATGTAAGCCGCGCCGGTTCCGACCGCGACAAGGCTGTTCATGTCTGGTACCCCCTTGATGAGAGCGGGGATGCCTTTCTGGTAGAACACCCTGCCTGGCCCGAGCAGCACAGCGGTGGTCAGCAGGAACTGGATAACCCAGCTGGCCTCGTGGCCAATCGTGCCCCCGATGAATTCATGCATTCCAGGAACCAAGTGACTGCCCATCTCCATCACGAACACGGGCAGGGCGAGGACAGCCGCCAGGATCGTGCGGTGTCTGATCTCGCGCGCTTCCTCTTCCTTGCGTGCGACGCGGTCGCCCGAACTGGACGCTTCCGCGATTTCAGCGGGATAGCCGATTTCAGTGGCCGTCGCGATGAAGGCGGCGGGGCCGGTCACCCCTTCGAGGTAAGTCACAGTCGCAGTTTCGGAGGCCAGGTTCACGTTGACTTCCAGAACACCCGGTACGGCGGCGATAGCCTTGTCCACGCGTCCAACACAGGATGCACATGACATTGATGCGATGTTCAGCGTGACGCTCGCCCGCCGTGCCGGATAGCCGAGCTTGTCCAGCGTGTCGGCGGCCTCCGCGAGCCGCTCTGGACCGTCGACGGTCATCCTCGCGGTTTCGTTCGCGAGATTGACCGAAACGTCTCCAATTCCTTCAAGCCCGGAAAGCGCTCGGTCGACCCGCCCGACGCAGGATGCGCAGGACATGCCCTCGATGGAAAGTAAAACAGACTGGTTGCCGGTCATCGACGCCTCCAATTCAAAACTTTTGAGCGAGATAGTCGTTCCAGTGACTGGAAGGTCAAGGGAGAGACGCAAGATTATTTCCGAGCCAAATTTCCTTGACCTTCCAGTTGGTGGAATCTCTATTTTCCGCGCAGTCAACACCATTGGAGATTAGAAAAATGAAATTCAGCGTCCCTGAAATGAGCTGCGGTCATTGCGTCGCGACGATCGAAAAAGCGGTGAAAAGCGTCGATCCTGACGCCGAAATCGCCTGCGACCTGGCGAGCAAGACCGTGGAAATCAACAGCGGCTCGTCGGCTTCAGATATGAACGTCGCGATCAAGGAGGCCGGATACGACTCTAGCCTTCTTGAGACCGCTTGAGAATTCCATCCAATCCGACTGCGCGCGAATGTCACCCGCGCCGGTCCCGATCTTGGTCGAAATGAGCAATTGAGATGAAATACACCTACAACCGTATTCTTCCTGACGTCCCAATCGACGAGGCGGATACCCGTACTCGCGAGGCGCTTAAGGAGCAGGGTTTTGGCGTTCTTACCGAAATCGACGTCAAGGAAACGATGAAGAAGAAGATTGGCGCCGAGATGGACGGTTATCGCATCCTCGGCGCCTGCAATCCGAACATGGCTTACAAGGCCATCGGCATGGAGCCCCGTATCGGAGCGATGCTTCCATGCAACGTGATCCTACGCACTATCGAGGGTGGAACGGAGCTAAGTGCCATCGATCCCGTTGCTTCGATGGCGGCGGTCGACAACCCTGACCTTCACGCTGTCGCAGCAGATGTCCGTGACATGCTGAAGAAAGCGATCGATCTGGCCTGATTTCGACGCAATCAGGATGAAAGCAAGGATTGCGGCGTGACGACGGACTATCAGAAAAACAGCATATCGCTGACTGGCGCAGTCTCGATGGGGACCGGAGTGATGATCGGTGCCGGTATCTTCGCGTTGACCGGTCAGATCGCTGAACTGGCGGGCACCTGGTTTCCTTTGTCGTTCCTCGTCGGCGCGGTCGTAACGTTTTTCAGCGCATACAGTTACATCAAGATGTCGAACGCTTATCCGTCTGCCGGCGGTATCGCGATGATCCTTGAAAAGGCTTACGGTCCCGGCGTTGTAGCCGCCAGCGCGTCTTTGCTGATGGCTTTTTCGATGGTGATCAACGAGAGCTTGGTGGCCCGCACATTCGGGACTTACACGCTTCAGCTGTTTGGGACTGAAAACACAAAATTGCTCGTGCCGGTTTTGGGCGTCGGACTGATAGTGTTCGCGTTTCTGGTCAACATATCCGGGAACCGCTCGATCGGCCTTTTTTCATTGATCATGGCCCTCCTGAAAATAGGGGGTATCGCCCTGTTCGGGATTGCTGCGCTCTGGGCCAGCGGTCTGCAATTTGAACCGTCGAAATCGGAAGTCGACTATCCTCTAGCGGGGTTTGTTGCGTCGGTCGCGTTATCAATTCTCGCCTTCAAGGGGTTTACGACGATAACCAATAGCGGCGCCGAGATCGTCGACCCGCACCGCAATGTCGGCCGGGCGATTGTTATCTCGGTATCGATATGCGTCGTCGTCTATTTGCTGGTGGCATTCGCGGTCGGATCCAACCTGACGATCCCGGAAATCATTCAGGCAAAGGACTACTCACTCGCTCAGGCAGCCAAACCGGCGCTCGGCCAAGCGGGCTTTTATCTCACAATCGTGCTTGCCATCGTTGCCACGGCATCGGGGCTGCTCGCAAGCGTGTTCGCTGTATCACGCATGCTCGCAATGCTTACGAACATGAAGCTGATCCCGCACAGCCATTTCGGTATGGCCGGGAGAATTCAGAAACATACGCTGGTCTACACGGTCGTCGTAGCGGCACTCCTTACGATCTTCTTCGACCTGAGCAGGATCGCGTCTCTCGGTGTGTTCTTCTATCTGGTGATGGACATCGTCATTCATTGGGGTGTTTTCCGAAACCTGCGCCATGACATCGGAGCGCGCGGAAGCATTCTGCTTTCGGCAATATCCCTGGACACAATCGTATTGGCTGTCTTTGTGGTTATGAAGATCCGCACAGATATGGCCATCGTCGTGACTGCCGCGGTGGCCACTATCGCTGTGTTCGCTTTTGAGTACTGGTTCCTGTCGAATCGAAAGATCACGAGCCACGAGCGATGACCAATCACCCCCAGACCGTTAAATGAAAACAACGGAGGAGAGCTATGATGTACGGTGGAGAAATGGGCTTTTTTGGCGGCGGACTGGTGATGTTGCTTGTCCTCGTTTTGCTGGTTTTGGCTATAGCGGCGTTGGTGAAATACCTGAGGAACTGATACACCCGGCCACGCGACGGGTTGATCCCTTCGATTTCGGTTAATTTGTAGATCAACATGTGGCCCTGCGTTTGTCGAACGACGGCTCTGTCCTTCTCTTTGGCAGCGCGATAGTAGGCTCCAATCTCGTCCTCGGTCTGATCGACGCAGGGAGAGTATTTCGTTTGATGACGTCGTTCAGCCACAATGGCACCTTCGCGGATGTTTGAGTATCGGGGCCTGCTACGACAAAGAAGCGACAAGACCACGGCAACGGACTGACCAAAATTTATATCGAAACTTTGGTCAGTAGCGTCCTAGCGTGCGGTCAGTAGGCGGCAGGCGAGCTCTCTGTCACCCCAACGCGTCGAAAAGGTCTCGGAGACTTCGAACCAGCTGCCGTCGTTGCCGGCTCCATGATTCGCTCCCATGCACGAACATTGACACTCATGACCGCGGGCCTCTTGGCAGGCGCGCGCGCATATTTCCTGTTCTCGGTAAGGCTGGATAATGTAGACCTTGCCAAAACGCTCCAGGGCCCGATCTACGAAATCATTGAACCACGCTTTAGGCAGTTCCCAATAAGCGTGCCTACCACCGATCCATTCGGGTTGGGTCCTTCGACCGTTCTGCAGCCATTGCCGATTCGTCTCAGCAAATGGCAATCTCACCCGCAGACGCTCTCCCTTTCCGGTGCGTCGCAAGACAACCGGGGTCACTTTCTGATTCCAGACATAGTTGAGCGTGAGCCGATCCATCATGCCTACCGCGGATCACCAACCATTGCCCAATACTCTCTCTCCTGTTCGGCCTGCAGCTCTTCGAGGGTCACCGGAATGATTGAGAAGTCGAGATTGTACATCGGGATCTGCCAATCGTTGTAGAGCGTTCCGACATGCCGGTCCTCCGCGGTGTCGCGGATAAGCTTCTCTTTCTCCAATCTGGTCAGGAGCTTTTCGGTAAGAACCCTTCCATCGTGGTGATCCTCGCTTTCCCGGTACTCAAGTGAACCCCAAATTTCCGAAGTTGCCTTCAGGCCTTTCGAAGTGAAGATGCCGAGGTGCTGCATGGCCTCCGCCACTCGCAGCGCGCCGGGCGTCATTGAGGGGAATATCGAGCGATCGTGCCCGGATCGACGGGGCTCACTCCAAAGAAGGGTATCATCCTGGTAGGCTTCAACATCAGCGTAGAGACCGCTTTCGCGCTCGTAGACTGCCCAATTGGGCATGATGTATTCGCCCGCATATCCTTCGACGTAGTGTCCGCGGCGCTGGTGGTCGACGTATTCGCGCAATTGAGCGAGGTCCATCGGTTTCCAGCTAACCGCATCGGCGTAGATGAGGCGCGCAAGATGGTCGTAGAACCATCCGATGATACGGTTGAGCTTTGAGGATATCAGTTTGGGCGGACACCGCACCGCATCCATGAGAATGAGGATCTTCGCAGCCTCCTCTTCGGCGAACCCTTCAAGGACCTTGGCTTCGCGCGGGAGATCTTCCAGCTTCTGCGACGCGGCCCAAAAGCCCTGTGCGCTGTCCAGGATGATGGGCAAGCCTTCTGCGATGAAGTCTAAGCGTTGCTGCTGGGGTAACTGACAGAGCCGTTTGGCTTGATGCAATCCAATGTCGGGACCCTTTGCTCTTTTGTTGCTCAAGACGCTGTCCAATCCTCGAAAGCCGTAAGGGGATAATCTCCAACTCATTTTAATCGGCCATTTACGGCCGATAATGATTGATTTTAAACATAATCGGCCTTATATGACCGATTGAAGGATTTTCACTGGCGCATAGCAGACGGCCATATATGGCCTGTAAACGCGGCGAAATCGGGTTGTGAGGTCATATATGGCCGATAATAGATACATGGGCGTGAAAACACCAGAAACAATTTCGCGGGACATCGGCGAAAAGCTCGAGCGGCTGCGTCTCTCCCGAAACATTACGCAGGCCGAGCTCGCCCAGGACGCAGGCATTTCCGAGCGCACATTGAGACGCCTTGAATCCGGAGATAATCCTACACTCGACTCGCTCATCCGCGTCCTGATTTCGCTGAAAATCCAGCAAAACGTCGACCTCCTCGTTCCCGATCCGCGTGTCAGGCCAATAGAGCGGGTGCGGACAAAGGGGGTCGAGCGTCAACGATCGAGTTCGACCAAGCCAACAAAGAAGACCAAGCAATGGGAATGGGGCACAAAGAAGTAGACCATGGCTGAACCTTCAACCGATGCATCAATCAATCTCTGGGGGCGAGAGGTCGCGGCCGTTTCGTGGCTGCCGGACGATGGGTTTGCCGTCTTCCAGTATGACCCCGAATTCGCCCAATCTGGGATAGAGTTGTCGCCGTTGGTCATGCCTTTGAGTCCGGACCCCTATTCCTTTCCTGCCCTGCCCCGGACAACCTTCAAAGGACTACCGGGAATGCTGGCGGACGCTCTTCCCGACAAATATGGCGATCGGCTGATCAACGCTTGGCTGGCAGAACAGGGCCGCAGACCTGAAAGCTTCAATCCGGTGGAGCGCCTTTGCTATGTCGGAACCCGAGGCATGGGCGCCCTTGAATTCAAGCCGGCGCTGATGGGCTCGAACCGGAGGGCTCGAAAAGTCGAGGTCGCCAACCTCGTACGCCTGGCCAATCTGGTCCTGAACGAGAAGGCCAGTCTGGAGGGCGTGCTCGAGGGCGAGAACGACATTGCCGCCATCGACGATATTCTCAGAGTTGGCACATCGGCCGGAGGAGCGCGCGCCAAGGCTATCCTGGCCTGGAACCAGACCACCGGCGAATTCCGTCATGGCCAGATCGATGCTGGCGACGGCTTCGAACACTGGTTGATGAAATTCGATGGCATCGACAATAACCGCGACAAGGAAGAACCCGATCCGCAAGGGTTCGGCTTGATCGAGTACGGCTACTATCTGATGGCGACGGCCGCGGGCATCGAAATGACGCCATGCCGTTTGCATCATGAGGGTGGACGCAGCCATTTCATGACGCGGCGCTTTGACAGACCCGTCGATGAGAACGGCGTGACACATAAGCTCCACATGCAGTCGCTTTGCGCCCTGCAGCATTACGACTTCAACGATCCGCGTGGCTACTCCTATGAGCAGGCCATCCTGACAATCCGCGAACTCGGTCTCGGCGCGCCTGCGCTTGAGCAGCAGTTTCTCCGGGCAATTTTCAACATCATCGCCAGAAACCAGGATGATCACGTCAAAAACATCGCTTTCCTGATGGATCAGTCGGGCGAGTGGACGTTGTCGCCAGCATTCGACGTGAACTACTCCTACAATCCGAGCGGCGACTGGACCGGTCAACATCAGATGAGCCTGAACGGCAAACGCGACGGCTTCGCTGTGGACGACCTGCTGGCCTTCGCGGAAACCGCATCGATCAAGCCAGCCAAAGCAAAGACACTCATTTCCAATGTCAGCGAGGTTGTTGCGAACTGGCCGCAGTATGCGCAGGACGCCGGCGTTGATGACGAGACAACACGAAGGATTGGAAACGCCCACCGATCGTTTCGCTAAGTTCTTATGACTTGAAATTAAATAGTTACACAAACCGACGTGGCCTAGTGAACATGCTAAAAATTCATATAGCTTTACCCAATACATGTCCTTTGCTCGTTCACCACAAAATAGGCAGAATGCCGCGATGTCATTCAGGTTCATCCACACAGCCGATATTCATCTCGACTCGCCGTTGCGCTCGTTGGCGCTGCGTAGCCGCGGCCTCGCCGAGCTGATCGGAGACGCCACGCGGCAGGCTTTGGTGACGATCGTCAACCTGTGTATTGATGAACAGGTGGATGCGCTGATTATCGCCGGCGATCTCTATGACGGCGACCAGACGTCGATGAAAACCGCCCGGTTTCTGGCCAGCCAGATGCAGCGGCTCAACGAAGCCGGCATCGCGACCTTTATCATTCGAGGCAATCACGATGCCCTTTCGCGCATAACGCAGGAACTGATCCTGCCGCCATCGGTCACAGTATTCGGCGGGCGCGCTCATTGCGTCGACATCACCAAGGACGGGCTCGCACTTTCTATTCACGGCCTTAGTTTCGCCAAGCCTCAGGCTCCGGAAAGCCTTCTTGAGAAGTATCACCGCCCTACCCCGGATGCTGTCAATATCGGGATCATGCATACGAGCTTGGCGGGCGCTCCTGGGCACGATCTTTACGCGCCTTGCAAGCTATCCGACCTCCAGGGCTGGGGATTCGATTATTGGGCACTTGGACACGTCCATGTCCGGACCGAATACGCCGGCGATCGCGTAGCGGTCATGCCAGGAATGCCTCAGGGACGGGACATCAATGAAGCCGGGGAAAAGACAGTCACCCTCGTTACGGTCAGTGACGATCAAAGCCTCAGGATCGAAGAACGCACGACAAGCACCGCCCAGTTCGAACGCGTCCCGGTCGACATGTCATCGGCGGAGACCTGGCGAGAGGCAGCCGATCTGATTGAGGCAGGGATTTCTGGAGCACGCGAGCAAACACGATCTCAGCATCTTGTGGCTCGTCTTCGATTGACAGGTGCGACCCCGTTGTCGTGGCGGCTGCGACGCGATCGCGATTTGCTGCTGGCTGAAACCGAGCAGCGCGCAGAGAGCTTGGGCAACACCTGGGTCGAAAAGATCGATTTGGCGACAACGGCGCCGGTCAGCAAACCGGTTGGAAGCGCGACCGCTGATCCAGTCCTTGAACTCGGCGAGTTGATGCGAGGCGACATCATTCAACAGCATGGCGTTCGACAAATCGTGCAGGACCTCGTCAAGGAACTGCGCGATGACCTGCCGCCGGAAGCGCGCGGTTTCAGCGGCAACAACGAAGACGAGTTCGAGGCGCTGGTCGATCAGCTGCTGTCCGAAGGAAGCGAGGACATGCTTGCTCGGCTCAAAGCCAACGCTCCGGAGGTCGACTGATGCGCCTGCGCCGGCTCGATCTTACCCGCTACGGCAAGTTCACGGATTATTCAATCGACTTCGGGGAGCATGAAAGCGACACACCGGATCTGCATATCGTCTACGGCCTGAACGAAGCCGGCAAATCGACGGCGCTTTCCGCCTATCTCGATCTCCTGTTCGGCATCGAGGAACGCACGCGCTACAGCTTTCTTCATCAAGGCAAAGCCATGGAGATCGGCGCCTGTCTGGAGTTCGATGGATCGGCCCACGAGTTGAGGCGCGTCAAGCAGCGCAGCAATTCCCTCCTGGATGCGAACGGGCAGCCGGTCAACGAGGCGGTTCTGAGCGTCCCGCTCGCCGGTCTGACACGTGACGCCTATCGCATGATGTTTTCGCTCGACGATCAGACACTCGAGGATGGAGGCAACGCGATCCTGGAGAGCAAGGGCGATCTGGGCGAGTTGTTGTTCTCGGCAAGTGCAGGCCTGGCTGGCGTCAATTCCATTCTCGAAACCGCGGCGGCCGAAGCCGACGGCATTTTCCGGAAGCGCGCGAGTTCGACCGCAATCGCAGGTCTGAAGCGACAGATTGCGGAGCTGAAATCAAAGCGCGACGAAATCGATGTGCAGGCCTCCTCTTACAAGGCTCTGACGGCAGCACTTGAGCAAGCACAGACTGCTTATGACGCTGCCATGAAGGAGATCGCGGCAGCCAAGGTGCGTCATGAGGAGATAATCCGTACCCTGCGCGCCTACCCTTTGGCGACCGAATACCTTCAGGGGCAGGAGAAGCTGTCAGAATACAAGGACATGCCAAACCCTCCGGCGGAATGGGCGACCGCTCTTCCCGAGCTCATCGTCGAGGAGACGCGGCTTCAAACACAGACTATCGGCCTCAAACAGCGTGAGCAGAAGCTTCGTGACGAACTCGCGGGGTTGATCGTCGAGGACCGTCTGCTCGAGATGGCAGATGATCTCGATCGGCTTGGAGACGCCGCCGCACGCTACACGACGGCTGCAGACGATCTCCCGAAACGGAACGACGCGCTGGCTGAATGCACCCGCAAGATCGATCTCATTCTCGTGACCTTGGGACAATCCAATGTCGACGACCCCAAGACACTTCTTGTTTCAGCCTCCACGATCGGAGCGCTTCGTGATCTGATCACCCAAAAAACCGGCATCGATGTCACGCACCAATCAGCCGAAAAGGAAGAAGCGTCCGCCCGGCAGGCTCTGGAAGATGAGCAGCGCGCTCGACAGGCGCTTGACGGACAAGGCGTCGCGGTCGACGCGGGCAAGATCGCACAGCTTCAAACCGTACTGAAACGCCTGCGCGACGGAAATCTGGCTGCCGAACTTCGCCTTGCGGAGCGAGCCCTTCCCGAGAAGAGACGCGCCTTTGATAATGCTATCCACAACCTCCATCCCTGGGCTGGCGAGGGGACGGAACTACGCAAGATCTCGCCGCCCCAACCCGATCAACTGGCCGCATGGAAACTGATTTTTGAAGGGATCGAGAAGAGACGCGCACAAATCGGCGAGCGGAAGCGGGAGCTCTCAACAAAGTGCAATGAGGACACCGTCAGGATCTCTTCCCTGCGCGAAGCATCGGCCATCAAGGATGACGAGGAGGCGAAAGCTGCCCTAGTTCAACGTGACGAAGCGTGGGCACACCACTTGTCCAGCTTGGATCGAGAAACGGCTGATCGTTTCGAAAGGGAAATGCGATCGGCCGATGCGATCGTCGATATACGACTAAACGGTCTCAAAGAGCTCGAGGAGTTGCGGTCTCTGTCAGCGGCATTGTCGGTCGCAAAGGCGCACCTCGAGCAGCAAGATCAATTGCTGCAGGAGACCGACAGTGAACTGGAAGCCTTGCGCCGCGAAATCCGGTCCGAGACGCCAACCGAGATCGAACTGCCTGCGGACAAACCCACGTATGCCTGGCTAAAAACAGTCAGCAGCTGGGCCGAGGCCCGCACCTCGGCACTGGTTGCACATGATGACCTCCGTCGATCTCTGAGCGACATTGACGAAGCGAGGTCAGTTATAGAAACGGAAAAGGGTCTTCTCTCTGAATCCTTGATCAGGCTTGGGATCGATGTCGAGGGACTGGATTTGGCTGCATTGATGCAGGCAGCTGACAACATTCTCACGGAACACGCTACCACCCGAACCAGACGCGTCGAAGCGGACAAACGCCTCGCGGAGCTTCAAGCCGCAGCGTCTCAGCGAAAAACGGCATTGGACGAAGCCGTAGCCGCATTCGAAGAGTGGCAGCGTGCTTGGGGGAGCACCCTCTCCAACACCTGGTTTTCCGATCGCCAAAGCAGTGTCGGCGCGATACGAGAACTCCTCGACGCGATGACCGGTCTCCCCGAGGCGTTGCGCGCGCAGGAAGACCTGAGTCATCGCATTGCGTCGATGGAATCCGATCAGTCAGCCTTCGCTGATACAGTCGAGCGGCTGCATACGGCGCTCGAAGAAGCGTACGATGGCAACAATCCGCTCGCCGCAGCCAAGGAACTAATCCGACGGCACGAAGAAGCCAGGCAGACAGACGCGAAACGACAGGAACGAAACCAGGCCCTTGTCGATCTCAAACTCGAGTATGAGCATCTGGATGGAGAGGTCGCGGTGCATGACTCCCGCAAGGAGGAGATGACTGAATTCTTCCAGGTCAACGAGCTCGCCGATGTCCGACAGGCGTTGGAGCGCTGCAAGAAAAGGGACGAGTTGATCACGGAACTCGGCAAACTCGAGCGGCAGATTCTCGGGGAGACGCAGAGGCAATTCATCGAGGAGGCGGTAGCCGGCCTCCGCAATATCAACCTCGGCGAACTGCAGGCAGAACAAGCTGAACTCGATACGCGCCTTGCCGACCTCGACGGACGCGCAAAGGATCTCTTCGCTGACAGGGCTCGCGCAACTGACGCATTGGACGCGATCGGAGGCGATGACGCTGTCGCCCGCATCGAAGCAAACCGCCGCACATTACTTCTGGAAATCGAGGATCTGGCGCTGCGATATCTACGCCTGAAGACCGGAAGCCTGGTCGCTGAACACGGTATCCGCGCATATCGGGAAAAACACCGTAGTGCGATGATGAACCGGGCATCCGAAGCCTTCCGGTTGATTACGCGTGATGAATACTCCGGACTTGCCACACGGCCGGACAAGGATCGTGAGGCGTTGATCGGACTGTCGCGGCAAGGCGGTTCCAAACTCGCCGTCGAAATGTCCAAGGGCACTCAGTTTCAGCTGTACCTGGCTCTTCGATTAGCCGGATACGAGGAATTCGCGGCAGCAAGGCCTTCTGTACCGTTCGTCGCTGATGACATTATGGAAACGTTCGACGAACCGCGATCAGAGGAAGTCTTTCGGCTATTCGGGCAGATGGCTCAGGTGGGCCAGGTGATATATCTCACCCATCACCGGCACCTGTGCGAGATTGCAGTGCAAGTCGTGCCAAATGCAAGAATTCATGAGATTGCGTAAGAGCCACCAACGTATGCGTCTGTTCGGTTCCGGAGCCGCGGATAGGTCGGGCTGTCCGGTTTGACCCAGTTGAAATAGCCCTGTTCTTGGAGTCGAACGTTATTAGAATATGCTGGACAACATCTCCGCTGATCAGGGAAGTTGAACTCAATCATCGATAAAAATTATGCTGCAACCAAATTTCTCCGGGGGCGCCGATATATGCCAATGGTCAACGTTTGATGATAGAAATGGAAGCTCTCAAACTCAAATATATGGCCGTCTCCATTGTCGTCGACCAATAGCACGTCGCTTTCGCCCAAGGGGCCCCCGCCTTTTGGAGAGCAATACTCGACTACTTCCTCAAAGACGCTCGTTTCTGGAACTGTTGAGAACTGCCGCGCAAATGCAGGCGACTGGATGAAATGCCGACACGGGTTCTCAGGATCGAAGTCCGGTTTTCGTTGATCAGGGTGTGGATGTCCGGTAACCAGCCCTACAACTGGGACTGATGCTCCCCACGCCTCCACGCAGCGCCACAGTGTTGTTGTATAGGTGTTCCCGAAACGCTCCTTGAGCTTCTTCATCGATTCGATGCAGGCCTCATGAGCCTGTGCTTCCTCGACAAACTTTTCTCGCAAAAACAACAACCGTGCAGCAGCGAAGTTCGCTTCGGCTTCATGTCGAGCATGGCAGGCAGGGATGAGTGTGTACTCATCATCGCCAAGCATTGCGCCTTCGTGCCAAGGCAGGACACTATGCCCGATCTCGTGTGCCTCGTTCCATCGGTGCTTCAGCTTCGGCTGTGATTTGTCGATGAGTATGCGCTTCTGATCTGGAATATATAGCGCACGAATGTCCATTTTCCGGACTGCCTCAATGAGCAAAGTTGGCCTCAGGAGCACCTGCTTACCAGCGATTCTCAGTTTGGAAACGGTCTCTTGCAGGAGGCCCGGATCATTTGCCGAGTAGTAGCCGCGGTCGAGTTTGAGAAGTTCCCGAACCGTCCGCAAATCGAGAGGCGGTTCGGGATTGCCCAAGCCGTTTAGGACACGTTCAACGCGTTCATCGATATCCGCGGCCGTTCTCGCCCGCAGTATTTCGTTCTTCGCCACCGTATCGTAGTCCTTTCACGGCATTACTTTTCACTCAGTACGGAAATCAGCCCTTCCAAAGCGGCTTGTTCCTCCGCGCTGAGCGTCTCAATCGACTCTGATCGAGCAGCATATCTCACTGCCTCTTCGACATACTGAACGTCCTTGGGCTTGGTCAGTCCCGACAAACCCATCAGCTTTTTGTGCGATACCTTGAAGGTATGCGCTAGCTGATAAAGCGTCCGCGACTCAGGTAGATAATGGGCATCGAACTCGATGCTCATCAGCTCGGCAAGGTCTACATCTGCGCGTTCGGCCAATGCTTCCAACGAAAGCTTATCCCTTCTCCGCATGAGATGAACAAATCGACCGAGCGCTATGCGCGATTCATCAAATGTCGTGTCATGTGCTGCTTCTCCATTGAAGATCGGATCAGCAGCGATAAGGCCAGCGCCGACCTCGACGTCGGCTTCCTGCCGCGCCATGGCTTCGCACCAGTCCTTTGTCACTTCGATCTTCATTTCTTTCGTCCTTTCTCTATGAACGCTTCGGCCTGCTCGGGAGTCATCTCGAAATACCGAAGGTTCTGATATGCCGCGTCCTGCCCCAGATCCGTCATGCCTACCTTATTGGCGTAGAAATCATTGGCTTGGGGAAGCGAATGCAATCCGATGCGGCCTCTGAAGCCCTCCATCTTACTCTGCTCGATCGCGGCGAGGATAAGAATCGAGCCGGCTCCGGAAAAGCGCGGCGGCATCTGGGTCATTTCGCGGCGGTTCCACGGTGCCGCTTCCAGGAAGTCAACATAAACGAGATGATCATTTTTCTGGCTGGCAATCTGTGCCCGCTTTGTCACGTCTGTGGTCATCATCGCCTGAGTCATATCCTGACACACGATCGAAAACGACTGGTTCGCCAATCGGCCTTCAATCGCTTTCATCTTATCGCGCCAGTCCCAGTGGCGACTTTGTGGCCAAAATCGCCGCTCGACCCCTTTGCGATTGAGCGCTTGCAGAAGCTTGAAAAGCTCCGGGATCCACTCGGCTTCCCAATCAGCCAGGTTCTTTTCCGCTATTGCGTCCCAGAGTTCCGCATCAACCATTCGATTGCCCGCCACATCGAACAGGCCCACGGGGGTCACGTCAGGTTTTCGATCTGACGTCATAGCATCATCACCTCGGCCTTTTCCTTGCTGGCCTCGTGCTCAAAAAACAGCTTGTCACCTTTTTCGAGCCGCTCTTCGATCCGCTGATAGAGCCGTAGCGACTGACGGATCAGGGCTGTCTTGCTGAGATCCTTCTTTTCACAAAGGCGCTCCAGCACTTCCATCTCCTCGTCGGAGAGATTCAGAGTCATTGTCTTCTTTGCCATACGCATCACCTCCTGACAGCCCTTCACATAGCAATTCTGGCTGAATAGTCAACATAAAAAATATATCTATTAGCTATTGTATAGCTACTTTTTGGCTACTATATCTGTACCACGGCGGCCAAAACGGTCTGCAACGAACCAAAGAAGGATGACGCTATGTCTGACGCAATCGATCTCGAACAGTACGCGGCCGGCACCCGTAGCCAGCCAATTCCCGAGTCAAATCACTATCGTGTCCGTCTGTGGGACGGCGACGGCTTCGACGAAAAGCGTATTCTCAGCGATCCCATGCCGACTGGGCGGCAGGTACTGGAGCTTTTCGAACGCAACCCGGCTGAGGACTACGTCCTGCTCATGCTGACAAGGGACGACGGCCTGATCGTTGTCGACCTCACCGAGACGATCGACATCCGCGCCAGCGGAGCCGAGCGCTTCTTCGCTTTCAAGACCGACCGCATCTGGAACTGGTCGATCGACGGCAAAAGATACGCTTGGGGTGCGCGCAGGATCTCCGAAGATCTCGTGCGGCTGATCGGGCGCATCCCAGAGACCAAGGCACTCTTCCTTGAGCGGTCAGACGAACCGGACGAGGAAATTGCTCCAGGCGCTTCCATCGACCTGGGCGGCCGTGAATTGGAGAAGCTGTATTCAAAACCGCGCAGCTGGAAGCTGAACGTTCAGGGCGTCATTATCACTCTGATGACCCCTTCGGTCGTCGTTAAGGACGCACTGGCGCAAGCCGGCTTCGACCCGGACGCCGGATGGATCGCGATCCTCAAGAAGGTAGGACAGCCGAAACAGCAGGTGGCACTCACCGATACTATCGATCTCAGTACGCCCGGTATCGAGAAGCTCCGCCTTACCCCTGCGGAGATCAACAATGGCGAGGGCCCGAGTGGCCTTCGCCGTCAATTCCGACTGCTGAAAAAGGACGAAGCTTATCTGGCAAAGCGTGCCCTGATTTGGGATTCAATCATCGAAGGTGGAAGGCGCTGGCTGATCATCCGCTCGATGGGACTACCTGCGGGCTTCAACCATTCGTCGGTCGATATCGCCATCGACATCCCAGCCACCTACCCCAGCGCCGCAATTGACATGTTCTACTGCGCCCCACACCTGAGACTTGCAAGCGGCGCATCCATATCCAAAACCGAGTCTACCAAGACTATCGAGGGAGTGAGCTATCAGCGCTGGTCCCGGCATCTGAATGGAAAAACTCGCTGGAATCCTCAAACCGACAGTGTCGTGACGCATTTGGCAGTGATTGAGGAGTCTCTGCTCCGGGAAGTTGGCGATGAGATCTGAGCCGACCCTTGTTCTGTTGGAGCCACAGTTTGATGCCCTACGTACCCACCTATTTTCGGGCGACGGGCTTGAAGCGGCGGCGATCCTCATTTGTGGACGCGCGGGTTCGACGAGGTATCGCTTTTGCGTCCGGGATCTAATTCTGGTGCCGTATGCCGAATGCAGCAATCGCAGCAATGTACAGATTAGCTGGCCAGGTCGCCGCATCGAAGAAGCCATAGATCGGGCGGAAGCGACCGGCGACTCGGTTTTCCTCATACATTCTCACCCCGGTGGGTTCTACGGTTTCTCAGAGGTGGACAATCAAAGTGACGAAAGGACCATTACTGCTCTTTTTCAAGCCTTGCCGGACGGGCCGCACGGCAGCGCGACGATGACTCCTGACGGAGCCATTTGCGCTCGGCTGTACACCCGTCCTGGCGCGAGGCCTTTGCGCCTGACTACAACGCTCGTAGGCGAAGACATTACAGAACTCTCGCCAGTTGGCCTGCAGCCAGTGCTTGCCTTCTCCGATGCTATGCGGGCATGCCTTTCGCGCCGAACCGCTTGCGTTATCGGCGTTTCCGGCACCGGATCCATTGTTGCGGAGATACTTGCCCGACTTGGAATAGGTCGGCTGATTTTGATCGATTTCGATATCGTTGAAGGCAAGAATCTCAATCGGATCGTCAACTCGACCGCCGACGACGCTCTGGCGAAGACGCTGAAGGTAACAATGATGGCCAAGGCGATCCGCACCTATCGAAGCGATATTGAGATCATTGAGATCGACCGGCCCATCAGCGAGCCGGGTGCCATTGTAGCCGCCAGCACCGCCGACGTCATGTTCTGCTGTGTCGACAGTTCCGAAGGCCGGCTATTTTGCGATCACATCGCCCAGTGCGCTCTGGTACCCCTGATAGATGTGGGGGTGACGATACCAACAAGACTTGCATCGGAAGGAGGCCGTCTCATTGCAGATGTTTGCGGCCGAATCGACTTTGTGAGGCCGGGTGGTCCGTCCCTGCAAGACCGGCGCGTGGTAACACCTGAAGCGCTACGCCGGGAGTATCTCCTTCGACATGCACCCGAGGAGGCAGAGGATCAGCTCAAAGAGGGTTATTTAAAAGGTATTCCCGACGAGGCCCCCTCAGTGATCAGTCTCAACATGCGTGCTGCAAGTGCAGCTGTAAACGAATGGCTTTCGAGGTTGTTCAAGTTCCGTCTCGACGGAAACTGGCCGTATGCGCGTACCCTGTTTTCGCTCGCCGCCATGGACGAAGACTACTTCCCCGAAAGCGCGTTCGAACACAGTCCAAAGCCACTGCTCGGCAGAGGACTCGCTGAACCTCTGCTCGGGATGCCTTCTCTTGCGGAACTACAGGACGAAGCCGCATGAAACTGCCACTTTGGTTCCTGAAGCTTTGGGCAAAGGTTGCCCCCGCCCGAAAAATGATTGTCGTGGACGCCGACACCCCACCGGACATCATCCGAACACGAGATATCTTCCTCGCTCGTGACGATGGTGATGACTGGGCAGTTGCACTTAGATGTCCGTGCGGATGTGGCGATCGCCTCGAGCTGCTATTGATCCCGGAGGCTAGACCAAGGTGGTCCGTGAGATTGGAAGCAAGTGGATACCCCACATTGCATCCTAGTATTTGGAGGAAGACCGGTTGCCGCAGCCATTTTTGGCTTCGCGACGGCCGGATTAAATGGTGTTAGCCCGAACAGAGCACTTTCCCGCGACATCGCCTGCAGGCCGCAAACGGGGTTGACTGAACAAGACGGTTACAGGATCCCCCAAGCTCGATAACGCCCCCTCCCGGTCATCTCGCGAACACTTAGTTCTTCGACCAAATTCCGGGCGCCGCGCGGCGTGATCCTTGCCACCTTCGCGACCATGTGTGCCGACACGATGGGTCGCGACAATAGAAGATCGATGGCAACTGGAAGACTACTTGTTGTGCGTTTGCCCGCTGCCTTCCGCTCGAGTTGGCGTTTTGCCAAAGTCAGTCGGTCGATGTCCTTCATTCCAGCTGCGGCGGCCGCACTCATCGCATCTAGGAAGGCGACCAATCGTACAGTCCGATCACGGGCGCGGCGTCGTTCACGCGGAATTTCCCGCAAGCCCACGGCATACGCCAACAGGTGCGATCGGACCTTTCTGCGAGTTCTCAGGAAGCCCGAAACAAGCACCTGACCGAGCCAGTGCTGACGCTGCAGGGGTTCGAGATGTTCCCATGCATCCCAGAGAACGGCCGCCGCCAATGTGGCTGGAAGCCGTTCAACCTGCTTGGCCAGCTCGAGCCACTCGCCGATCCGTTCGCCTTCGTCCCAATCCGGATCGCGAATGAGCAGCTCGCCGACACTGAGCTCGGGCTCCTGCTTCCTTGTCTCTGCGGGGTCATTGCCATCGACCAGCCATTTCGTGCGAGCGAGGACCTCATCGATCTCGGCCAGCTCGGGCGACAGTGCATCGTGATCGACCAAGTCGAGTTCGACCCCCTCCCCTCCCCTGTCGGACGGTTCGCTCTCGAGCGGTGGCTCTTCGGCAACACCGGCAAGCGCCAGTATGCCCGATCGCGAAACTGCCCAGCCGGGATCGTTTCGTGACACGCGGCGCCGGGCCCGGACGATGCGGTGCGCAATGACGAGCTCATGGCTCGGCGCGCGAATGTCCATCTGTGCGTCGTGGAGAACCAGATCCTCGAGATGGACGAGTTCGCCGCCGACCCACATACTGGAGACGGAATCGAAGAAATCTGCCCGCTCGGCGAAGCCGGCACCGACTTCGGATCGGGCAACGCGCTCATCAAGCCGGGCAAGCGCGTCCTCTGCGGCCGCAATCGGCCCCAAGAGGGTCTCATGGGTCAATTTCCCGATTTCATAAGTCATTGATATAACGATGCTTCGATTTCACTACGGAAGCTAACATGCTTTTCGCTTCCGTCACACCAGTAATTCTTCAGCCCCTCTATATATAATGAGCGCTGCGGCCTCCGGGATTGAACAGAGACCTGGCAATCCGTGCTCAGATCGACGAGAGAGCTTGTTTTTCCGGGGTTTTTCGCACTTCCAAGTGTCAGAAAGGCACTCAGGAGACGTTTACAAACGATCGGTTATCCGTATCTTCTATGTTTGTAAACTCGCCTTCAACACTGCAATCAGGCGCTCCAAATGGCCAAAACACCGCCCAATCCCTCTTCCCGTCGGCCACAGGGCCGGCTTATCGGCTATGCGCGCGTCTCCACGGACGAGCAGGCGACGGAAGCGCAGGAGATGGAGCTGAGGTCGGCCGGATGCGATACTATCATCCAGGAGCATGGGTCTGGCGCCTCGCGGACCCGCCCCGCCCTCGCCCGGCTTGTTCGCGAGATCGGCGCCGGCGACACCCTTGTTGTGGTTCGCCTCGACCGCCTGGCGCGCTCGGTGAGCCACCTGCTCAATGTCATCGAGGAGCTGACGTCCAAAGGCGCCTATTTCCGCTCGTTGAGCGATCCCATCGATACCACGACGCCGCAGGGCATGTTTTCGCTGCAGGTCCTTGGCGCCGTCGCCCAGCTGGAACGGGCTCTCAACTCGGAGCGGACGAAGGCAGGCGTCAAAGCTGCCAAGGCAAAAGGCCGACTACCAGGCAATCCCGGTATTCGCGAACGCAGGCCGGAGGCACTGGCCAGGATGACGGCTGCTCAGAAGGCGGCCTACGGCGCGCGCATCCAGTCCACTGCCAATCAATGGCTTCCGATCGTTCGGCGCATGCGCCCGGACCACACCTGGGACGATATCTCGCGCGTGCTGAAGCAACGCGGCTTCGATTGGACCCCGGAGCGCCTGCGGCGTGCGGTAAGATGGATGGTCAGCGAAGGCATGGCCGACAAGTCGCTCCTGAGGAAGTCACCGCCTCGACCGCCCGAGGATCGCCTGATGACGCTTGTGGCGGGCATCCATTCCTCCAATCCGGAGCTCACCTTGCGAGAAATCGCAAACCAGCTCGAGCGCCTTCATGAGCGCACGCCGCGGGGTGGTACGAGATGGGCGCCCTCCTCCGTCAAGAATCTTCTCGACCGGGCAAAGCGCAGCGGCCTGCTCGAGGCAGCCTGAGCACGGAAGCCGGAATGACGTTGGGGCGCGAACGCGGTACAGATCGCGGGTGCCCACCGTCGCCAGCATACGCCAACAAACCCGGAGAGCGCTGCAATGGAAACGATGACTGTCAACAGCCGGGACGACTTCGCGCAATGGGCGATCGCGCGGGCCTGATCGATCCTAGAGGACCAAGGTTCGGAACTCGCTACAGCGGTCCGGAACGAAGGCGAACGACGGATCGGTGAAACCGCAAACGCTCTTGGCCAAGCGATCGTCGACGCACTGCTCGAGGCATTCGACGAGCTTGTCGACGGCGACTGAGCACAATGTTTCCGCCAAAAGGTGGCCGGGGGAAACGAGGCAGTTCGGCTCATCGAGGTACCCTCACCGTCTCGGGCGTTCCAGCGATCGCAGCAGCGCGTCCGAGACTTCCAAACGCTCGCCCGCCTTGTTCCCGTCGCTTTGCGGCTCTGGAGCCTTCGCGGCGGAAGACCTGCTGGCGTCCAGCTTGGCGCGCAAAAGCGCCATAACCATCGGCCATGTGGAGAATTTGCCCTCCCTTGCCTTGTCCGTCAGGCTGCGCAGATAACCGCCGGCGCTGTTGATCTGGTCGGAGCGCTGCAGGATCGCCGCGAGCGTAATCGCAGCCTGCACCTCCCCCATTGCCTCGCCCGCTTCTCGCCAGGCGCTGGGGCTGACCCCAAGCAGTGGCCGGGCCACCTCCGCGGCCGCCAGAAAGTCCCGCCAGTGGCGAATCTCACCCCCTGGCACCAAATCTTTCACGTCCGGGCAGGCATCAAGCACGATCCCCAAGGGCAATTCCCGCTTCGGCAAGCTCCGCAGGTTGTCGTTCTCCGCGGCGCTGCCGCCCGCTTCATCTTCTTTTCGAGAGCCTTCTTCAGATTCAGATATGGAGTCTGGGTTTGAATTCTGTATGTGGCGGCCAGAATGGGACTCATTGGCGTCCGGATTCTGTGTTTTTGCAAATGATTCCAACACCTCGAGGATCTCCGTGTAGAGACCGTGGAGATCGCAGCAGATGTCCTCGATGAGTTGCCTAGGGGCAGATCGCGGCAGGCGGCCGACAATAGCCTGGTAGGTCTGCTGTACCCTGCCCCAATTGCCCGGAACGTTCTCCTCGATGCCGGTCTCGATGAGCTTGACGATGTCGCGGCGCAGTAGCGTCAGGCGTTCCTTGGCAAGCCGAAATGCATTCTTTTCGGCTCGAACCGCGTCCGCCAGTTCCTCGAATTCCTCTGCACGGGCGACGATCGGGGCCAGATCGAACCCGTAGGCCTGTTCGACCTGCCCGCCCCTGCCCTTGCGGGCGAAGCGTTTGCCGTTCGGACTATCGCGACGAATGATCAGTCCGCAGTCGACCAGGACAGCCAGGTGCCGCCGCAGCGTTGTCGCCGGCATGCCGTTTGCACGAGCCATGAGTTGCTCGTTCGACGGCCAGACAATCAGTTCACCGTCGCCCGAGAGCTCCGTTTCTGGATGGAACGAGAGCAGGGCATTGAGAATGGCCAGCGAGCGGTCCGTGGCGCCGATCAGGTCGCGCGCTTCCCGGATCGTGTGGAACACCTTCCATTTCTGGACCTGCGCACCTTCCGGCACGGTCTTTGCCGCAGCCTGGCTTGCCATCATGCCAAGCGACATCGTTCGCCGCCCAAAGGGCGTCGTTGGGGTATGCGTCTGCATTTTTCTTCACCTATCGCTAGGCAATAGAAAACTGCTCGCCGAATCGGCGCTCACGACTCAGAAGAGCCTTGACTGTGATTCTCGGAAGTGCGATTCTCTAGTCACCACAACAAGAGAGGGCTTCCGGAAGCGATTTCGGTGGCCTTTTTCTTTGCCAAATTTCCTTCTGGCCGGAGTTCCGGCCGTTGATTCAGTCGCTGCCCTCCTCTCCGTTTTCCTGAAATTCCTGATAGAGGCGCTCTAGTCTCCTCGAGAGATAGGCGCCAAACTGCGAGGCGTCCTTGGCTTTCAAAGCTAAGGTGAAAGCCTTTCCGTTGTCCTTGGTTGAAACCTTCACGGCGTCGTTGGATAGGCTCCAGGCCCTTTCCGTGGGTGGTTGTTTCTTAGGCTTCCTTGCGCCCGAGACCTTGAGCTTTTCAAGCAAGAAGCCAAACCGATCGGCCTCCTCAAGGGCGGTGAACGCGTCCGATTGAACCAGTTCCAGAGCCTGGGCAGATTTCGCGGGCACCTGTACGATCTTCTTGAGTTCTTCCCAGCGATCACGTCCGATACCCTTGGCGGCGCCAAGAGCTTCGAGAACAGGAGCAGGGACCGTTTCGGCTACCGAGAGCATTCTGGACAGCAAGGTATCATCTATGGTGAGAGCGCTCTTAATTGTGCCTTTGTCGATCCCGGACTCTTGGAGCCGTCTTGCGTAGAGCGATTTTTCAATAAAACTGAGGTCGTCTCTGGCAGAGTTCTCCTGGCCCTGCGCAATCACGTGGGCAATCTCTTCGAGAGGCTTGATTACCGCCTTGACCTTCTGGCCAAGTTTTTTGGCGACGCGCACCCTGCGATGTCCAAACACAATGATATGACGGTTGCTTTCTTTGGGATGCGGCCGAACCAGCACGGGCTGATGTTGGCCCGCTTCCTTGATGGCTTCGAGGAGTTCCTGATCCTTGCCTGGATCCTCACCAATTCGGTCCTGATAAGGGGAGGGATCCAGTGTTTCAGGGTCCAGTGAAACGACCACGTCACCTTCTAGGACCCGCATCGAATTCTCTGCTAGGTCATCCAGCGACTGCATCATTGAACGCGATGCACCACGACGCGCGTATTCGACGCGCGACTCCCCCTTCTCGGCGGTTTCCGCTGACTTTGCTGGCTGCACGCCAATATTCGCGAGAAGATGCTTCCTAGCCATTCGTCATACCCGAAATCAAAGATATCTTGTTGAACTGCCTCTGTTTTTTGGCGATTTGCACGGCTGTCAAATTCCCGGTCATTTTCGACCCCAAGCCTTGTGAACAAGAGCGGTTATTTCGCTATTCACAGCGTTCAGCGACTCGACCGCCCGGTCATAGGTCGCCCGCACAAACTGAGTGCGCTCGACTTCGTAGACTGTCTGCTTCGTGATACCGGCATCGGAGATGGCTGTAGACTTCACCATTTGATTGTTCAGCATTCTCTTGCTGAACATAGCCTGCATGAAGCCAACCATTTGCGACTGGGGCCCATCCGTCGCCTCGTATCTCGTCGCAAGAAATCGGAACCAGTCGAGATTGACCTTGGCTCCGGCACCTTTGATGGATTGCAGGATACCGCCAAGCATCAGCAGGAATTGACTCATGCTCATGATGTCGAGCATCTGGGGATGCACGGTGATGAGCACTGCAGTGGAGGCGGTTAAGGCGGTCAGCGTCAAATAGCCGAGCTGCGGGGGGCAATCGATCACGACCACATCATACTGGTCGTCGACCTCCTTCAGGGCTTTCGAGATGCGCGTAAAGAACAGGCGGCCCTCATGCGAGTTGGCGGCTGCCAACGGCGTTTCGTACTCGTACTCCTGGAGTTCCAAATTCGCGGGAACGATATCCAATCCCGGGAAGTTTGTGGGCTGGATTATGTCCTTGATCGAGCGCTGCTGATCGTCATAGCGCAGTGCTTCGAACAAGGAAGGATTTTTGTCGAGCTCAGGCTGAATACCGTGAAGTGCCGTCAGCGACGCTTGTGGATCAAGGTCAATGGCGAGGACCCTGTGTCCCGTAAGCGCAAGATACTGAGCGAGATGGGCAGTGGTTGTTGTCTTGCCCGAACCACCCTTGAAGTTGACAACAGAGATCACCTGCAGGTGCTCGCCCTCGCGACGGCACGGCACATAGTTTTTCACGTCGCTTCGGCCGTGTTTGTCAAGATACTGGCGAAGCTCCAGCATTTGCTCTGCCGTGTAAGAGCGTCTGCCCGAGGATGACACCGTCGGAACAGGACCCTTTCCGTCGAGGTGAAGCTTCTTGATGTGGTTTTGTGTTACACCGATAAAATCAGCCACTTCGGCAAGCGAGAACAATCGCAGTCCCTTTTGCGCGTCAGGCGGATACTGCTCCAGACGCAGCATGTTCAACCGGTCAGAGATCAACTCACCCTGCTGGATGATCTCTTCGTCGAAATCCAACTCTTGTTGCTCTATGACCGGCACCACCGAGCTCTCTCCTTGAAATAACGCTTTTTCCAAAACAACGCACGGGAAAGCGTTATTACTATGGGCGATTCTGGTTCGGGTGCAAGCGGTTTTTGGTTAATGAAACCCTAATACGAGTCGCGCCGAGAGAGCGTCACATTTCGGCTCTGAGCCATTTCTTGTCGTTTTTTCTGTCACTTACGCCGCACCCTCCGCGCATTTGGCCCAAGATTTTATACTGGCAGTTTTGACGGGGGAGACAGCGATGGCACCGGCTGAGCCTCGTCACTGATCCGAAATTGGCGGAACTCTGCCGATTCTGAACCCGACTCAGCAAAAGTGAGTCGCATCAACGCCCCTGCCAAGAAGGTATCCAGGGCAAATCAGGGAACCACCCCGGCACTTCTGCCGGGGTGATCAATTCTGGTCCTTCGGGCAAGAACTGCATCTCGCACAGGAGTAGTGGCGGTGGATGCAATGTCGGCAATGAATGGCCGTAGCGAAAGTGACCTGACAATCTCGGGAAGGAGCGAGCCATGAGTTCGACTCCTTCCCATTCGCGGCTCGTGCGCAAACTGACGGACGCACTCGGAGAGGCAATCTGCCAGGCGCTCGACGATCCGCTGGTCGTCGAGATCATGCTCAATCCGGACGGCCGGCTGTTCGTTGAACGGCTGGGGCAGGGGATCGAGTCCATTGGTGAGCTCGCGCCCGGCGCCGCCGAAATCATTATCGGCAGCGTGGCCCATGCGTTGCAGACCGAAGTGGATGCGAGCCAGCCGATCATCTCGGGCGAACTCCCCATCGGAGGGCACCGCTTCGAGGGACTGCTGCCACCGATCGTCGCTGCGCCCACATTCACCATTCGAAGGCGGGCATCCCGGCTCATCCCGCTGGAGGAATATGTGGGCGCCGGGATCATGACCCACCGTCAAGCTACGGTGCTACGAAGCGCCGTTGCCTCGCGCATGAACATCGTGATCAGCGGCGGCACTGGGTCGGGCAAGACGACTTTGGCCAACGCCGTGATTGCGGAGATCGTCTCCCTGTCGCCCGATGACCGTCTGGTCATCCTGGAGGACACCGCGGAGATCCAGTGTGCCGCCGAGAACGCGGTTGCCCTTCATACCAGCGACACAGTGGACATGGCCCGGCTGTTGAAGAGCACGATGCGACTGAGGCCGGATCGGATCATCGTCGGCGAAGTCCGCGACGGTGCCGCGCTCACCCTGCTCAAGGCATGGAATACCGGCCATCCGGGTGGCGTGACGACCATTCACGCCGACAGCGCCGTCTCCGCGCTTCGCCGCCTCGAGCAATTGACCGCGGAGGTCAGCCAGCAGCCGATGCGCGAGGTCATCGGCGAAGCCGTCGACCTTGTCGTCTCGATCGAACGTGCCGGCCACGGGCGGCGGGTGCGTGATGTCATGCGTGTCACGGCCTTCGACGGCGCGCGCTACGCAACCGATCACCATCCCCAGATCGACGAGGAAAGTCATGCCGCATAACACCCGCGCTCTGGCCGCCGTCCCGGTCGCGGCAACGCTCTTGCTTGTCGCGCTTGCCACGCCAGCGCTCGCCTCAAGTGGCGGCGGTCTGCCCTGGGAAGGGCCGCTTCAACAGATACAGCAGTCCATCACCGGTCCGGTTGCGGGCTTCATCGCGCTGGCCGCCGTTGCGGTCGCAGGCGGCATGCTCATCTTTGGCGGAGAGCTCAACGATTTCGCGCGCCGGCTGATGTATGTCGTGTTGGTCGCCGGCATCCTCCTCGGCGCCACGCAGATCGTTGGCCTATTCGGCGCGAGCGGCGCCTCGATCGGCTATCCGGCCGACGAGGCGCCGCCGGCCGGGGCAGGGGAGGGGAGCGATGGCTGAGCCAGGCGTTGCTCTCACACGATCCCGCATCCATCGGGCGCTTTCGCGCCCGAACCATTTGATGGGGGCCGATCGGGAGCTGGTGTTGCTGACCGGTCTTGCCGCGGTGATCCTGATCTTCGTGGTCCTGACGTGGTTTTCCGTGCTGCTCGGGATCGCTATCTGGACCGCCGTGTTGGCTGCGCTTCGCATGATGGCCAAAGCCGATCCGATGATGCGGCAGGTCTATCTGCGCCATATTCGCTACCGCGCGGGCTACCGTCCGACCGCCTCACCATGGCGGAGGCCCTGACTGGAATGGTCGCGCTTCGTCAGTTCCGCAACACCCGGCCGTCCTTCTCCGACCTTCTGCCCTATGCGGGCCTGGTCGACGACGGCGTGATCCTGCTCAAGGATGGGTCGGTGATGGCCGGCTGGTATTTTGCCGGCCCGGACTCGGAAAGCTCGACCAATCTCGAGCGCAATGAGGTGTCGAGGCAGATCAACACGATTCTGTCCCGGTTCGGCTCGGGCTGGATGATCCAGGTCGAGGCGGTGCGCATCCCCACCGTCGCCTATCCCGCACGCGAGGACTGTCATTTCCCTGAGCCTGTGACACGCGCGATCGACAACGAACGCCGGGCGCATTTCGAGGCCGAAAGCGGGCATTACGAGAGCCAGCACGCGATCATTCTCACTTACCGGCCGCCCGAACGACGGCGGTCGGGCCTCGCACGCTATGTCTATTCTGACAGTGACAGCCGCTCGGAGACCTACGCCGATGTGGTCCTGGAGACCTTCCGCACGTCTATCCGCGAGTTCGAGCAGTATCTGGCCAATGTGCTTTCGATCCGGCGCATGGTGACGCGCACGGTCGCCGACCCTGAGACCGGCCGCGAGATCCAGTACGATGAACTCTTCCAGTTCATCCGGTTCTGCATCGTGGGAGAGAGCCATCCGGTTCGACTGCCGGCGATCCCGATGTATCTCGACTGGCTGGCCACGGCCGAGTTCCACCATGGCCTCTCGCCGGTGGTCGACGGGCGGTATCTGGCCGTCGTCGCGATCGACGGGCTTCCGGCCGAGAGCTGGCCGGGCATTCTCAATTCGCTCGACCTGATGCCGCTCACTTACCGGTGGTCGAGCCGCTTCATTTTCCTCGACGACCAGGAAGCGCGTGCAAAGCTCGAACGCACCCGCAAGAAATGGCAGCAGAAGGTGCGGCCGTTCTTCGACCAGCTTTTCCAGACCCAGAGCCGCGCGGTCGACCAGGACGCCATGACGATGGTCGCCGAGGCCGAGGACGCCATTGCCGAGGCCTCTTCCCAGCTCGTCGCCTTTGGCTATTACACACCGGTGATCGTCCTCTTCGATACCGACGACGCGCGGTTGCGCGACCAGGCCGAGGCGGTGCGCCGGCTTGTCCAGGCCGAAGGGTTCGGCGCGCGCATCGAGACACTCAATGCGACCGAAGCCTATCTCGGCAGCCTGCCGGGCATCACCTATGCCAATGTCCGCGAACCGCTCGTCAACACGCGCAATCTGGCGGACCTCATTCCTCTCAACTCGGTCTGGTCAGGCAGCACGACCGCGCCGTGCCCGTTCTATCCGACCGGATCCCCACCCTTGATGCAGGTCGCTTCGGGCTCGACGCCCTTCCGGCTGAACCTTCATGTCGACGATGTAGGGCATACGCTCGTGTTCGGTCCGACCGGTTCGGGCAAGTCGACATTGCTCGCGCTGATTGCGGCCCAGTTTCGCCGCTACGAGAACGCGCAGATCTTCGCCTTCGACAAGGGCCGGTCCCTGCGCCCGCTCACGATCGCCGCGGAGGGCGATCATTATGAGGTCGGGGCAGGGGAGGGGACTTCCCTGTCGTTCTGCCCGCTGGCCGAGTTGTCGACCGAGGGAGATCGGGCCTGGGCAAGCGAATGGATCGAGACGCTGATCGCTATGCAAGGTGTTGCGATCACACCAGATCATCGCAACGCGATCTCGCGGCAGGTCGGCCTCATGGCGTCGGCGCGCGGCCGCTCGCTCTCGGATTTCGTGAGCGGGGTGCAGATGCGCGAAATCAAGGACGCGCTCCACCATTACACGGTCGACGGGCCGATGGGGCAACTTCTCGACGCCGAGGAAGACGGGCTGGCGCTCGGCGCGTTCCAGACCTTTGAAATCGAGGAGCTGATGAACATGGGCGAGCGCAATCTCGTGCCCGTGCTCCTCTATCTCTTCCGCAGGATCGAAAAACGCCTGACGGGCGCGCCCAGTCTCATCGTTCTCGACGAAGCCTGGCTGATGCTCGGCCATCCCACCTTCAGGGATAAGATCAGGGAGTGGCTGAAGGTCCTGCGGAAAGCGAACTGCGCCGTTCTGCTTGCCACACAGTCGATCTCGGACGCGGAACGCTCGGGCATCATCGACGCGCTCAAGGAAAGCTGCCCGACCAAGATCTGTCTGCCGAACGGCGCCGCGCGCGAACCGGGCACGCGCGACTTCTATGAGCGCATCGGCTTTAACGAGCGCCAGATCGAGATCGTCGCGACCGCGACGCCGAAGCGCGAATACTACGTCGCAAGCCCCGAGGGCAGACGGCTATTCGACATGGCGCTTGGCCCGGTCGCGCTCGCCTTCGCAGGCGCCTCGGGCAAGGAAGACCTCAAACGCATCGATCAGTTGCACAAGGATTATGGTCCGGACTGGCCGGCTGCGTGGCTTATGGAAAGGGGGATCAGCAATGCCGAAGCCATTCTTACACGCGATTAGGATCACGGCCGCCTCGGTGATGAGCGCGTGCCTGGTTCTCCCAGGCTCGGCTCATGCCGGTGCGGTCACCGGGAACGCAACCGAATGGACGCAGCTGCTCAACAACGCCGAGCTGGTGGGGCTCACAGGCCAGTCGGCCGAGCAGATCCAGAACCAGATGACGCAGATCACGCAACTTTCCGAGCAAATCCAGAACCAGATCCGCATCTACGAGAACATGCTGCAGAACACGTTGCAGCTGCCCGATCACATCTGGGGGCAGGTCGAAAGCGACCTCATGCAACTCCAGAGCCTCGTCAACCAGGGCGAGGGCATCGCCTTTGCGATGGGCAATATCGACGACGTTCTCAAGCAACGCTTCGAGAGCTTCGCCGAGTTCGAGACGGGGCTCGCGAACGGCGAGGATTTTTCCTCGAGCTATCAGTCATGGTCGGACACCAACCGCGAGACGATTTCGGCGACGCTGCGGGCGGCCGGGCTGACGGCCGATCAGTTCGCCAGTGAAGAGGCGACGATGAGCCAACTTCGCTCGATGTCGCAGAGCTCCGTCGGACAGATGCAGGCGCTTCAGGTCGGCCATCAGATTGCCGCGCAACAGGTGGCGCAGACGCAGAAACTGCGCGGCCTCGTCTCCCAGCAGATCACGATGATGGCGACCTGGCATCAATCCGAGCAGGCCGCAAAGGATCTCGCGCAGACACGTCGAGAGGACTTCTTCAACTCGAACGCGCCGTCGACATCGGGCGGCCAGGTCATGGAGCCGCGCTGGTGACGAGAACACTTATCATCGTGGCGGCGGCCACTGTCATTGTCGGAATCGCTGTTGCGATCTGGGTCGTCCCGAACCTTGGCGGGGAACCGGACCGGGCACGCAGAGTCCTCGACACACCGACTGAGTATGACACCACCGCCGGGCAGGAGATGCGGCCGCGCTGGGGCAACGGAGAGGGGCAGGGCGATGAGGCCCCCGACAACTAAGCTCGCCATTGCCGCCAGCCTCGGCGTCCTGTTTTTTCTCCAGCCCGCCCTCGCACAGGATGGCTCGCTTCTCACGACGCTGGAAAACGAGGTCGCGGACGCCGCGCAGGGCTGGGAGACGACCGTCATGCAGGCGGCGCGCTCGCTGTTCTGGATCCTTGCCGGCATCGAAGTTGGCATTGCGGCTGTCTGGCTGGCGCTCGGCGCCGCGTCGCTCGACACGTGGTTCGCCGAGTTGGTGCGGCGCATCATGTTCATAGGCCTGTTCGTCTTCATCCTCGAGCAGGGGCCGGACTTCGCACGCGCAATGGTCGACAGCCTCTTCCAGATCGGCGCAGGGGGCGGCTCGGCATCGCCAGCGAACGTCTTCAACGCCGGCCTGCAGGTCGCGAGCCAGATGTCGGAGAAGGCGCAGTTCGGGCTGTTCGAGGACAACGCGCTGGCGATCGCGGCGGTGTTCGCCATGGTGATCGTCGTCATTGCCTTCAGCCTGGTGGCCGCGATCTTCGTGGCCGTGATGGCCGAGATGTATGTCGGGCTGCTCGCCGGGATGATCATGCTGGGTCTCGGCGGCTCGAGCTTCACCAAGGACTTCGCCGTCCGGTATCTCGTCTATGCGTTCTCGGTCGGCATGAAGCTGATGGCGCTGGTGATGATCGCGCGCATCGGTTCTGAAGTCCTCATCAATCTCGCCAACTCCCCCTCGGGCGCCGACGAGTTTCTCTCCACGCTGGCGATCGGCGGCATTTCCGTCGTGGTGTTCGTCATCGCCATGTACGTACCCAACATCGTCCAGGGTGTCGTGCAGGGGGTATCGGTGACCGGCGGCATGGAGACGATCCGCCACGGCGGCCAGGCCGCAACCATGGCCGCCGGCAGCGCCGCGCTGGCCTGGGGCGGCGCGAGGGCAGGGGCCTCGGCCTATTCCGATGCACGGGCCGCTGGCAGCTCGTTCGGAGCCGCGGCGCTCACAGGCATGACCAGCGGCGCGACGGCAGCCGGCTCCGCGCTCGCCTCGGCCGGGCGGGACAAGGCGATCGGCGTTCCCGGCACCTGGGGGGCATCGACGCTCGGCCTTGCCAATTCCAAGCTCGATCAGAGCCAGGGCCGCCCCACCACCAGAAAATCAGCAGACGACAAGGCGTGACCATGGCCGCAAAGAGCCCACCGGAAAATCCCTACCTTGCCGCACGCCAGGAATGGAACGAGCGCTACGGCTCGTATGTGAAAGCGGCCGCGTCCTGGCGCATCGTCGGCGTGACGGGGATGCTGATGGCGGTGATTGGCTTCTCCTATGCGCTTTATCAGAGCACGCAGGTGCAGCTGGTGCCCTACATCGTGGAAGTCGATCGGCTCGGCACGGCGGTGAGCGCCGGCTTCCCGCAACAGATCGAATATGCCGACCCTCGCGTCGTGCGTGCCACGCTTGGCAGCTTCGTAAGCAATTTCCGTTCGGTCACGCCCGATGCCGTGGTCCAGAAGCAATATATCGACCGCACCTATGCGCACTTGCGCACCGCCGATCCGGCGACCGAGAAGGTCAACGCCTGGTTTCGGGGCAACTCTCCGTTCGACCGCGCCCGCACGATGACGGTGGCCATCGAGGTCACGAACATCGTGCCGCTTTCCAACCAGAGCTACCAGGTCGACTGGACGGAATATGAGCGCGACCGGCAGGGCAGGGAACAGGACGTAAAGCGGTTTCGGGGCGTCGCCACGGTCACCCTGACGCCGCCCCAGGACGAGGCAGTCATCCGCCTCAACCCGATCGGCCTTTACCTCAGAGATTTCGACTGGACGGCGCAATTGTGAGTGCCCGGAGGACTCTTTTCATGAACTTACCCAGACTCCGGAGCGCAGCATTCTGCACCGGGCTTGTTTTCTCGACAATTGCAGTGCCGGCCCTGGCACAGCCCCTGAGTGTCAACGAACAGCGTGGCACGAGCCTCTCCAGCCAGTGGCAGCAAGGGCAGGGGGTCGTGACGCGCGGCCCCGACGGTAAGGTCATCTTCCTCTTCGGCCAGGTTCAGCCATCGGTGGTCTGCTCGCCGCTGCAGGTGTGCGACATCGAACTCCAGCCGGGCGAAATCGTGCGCGACGTGCTGCTCGGCGACACTGTGCGCTGGAAGGTCGAACCGGCGACGTCGGGCGCGCCGGGCAGCCAGGCAGTGCATCTGATCGTCAAACCATCGGAACCCGGCCTCGTCACCTCGATGGTGGTGACGACCTCGCGGCGCACCTACCACATCCAGCTCAAGTCCCATCAGACGAATTACATGGCGCGGGTGGGTTTCGAATATCCCGAAGACGTCAATGCCCGCTTTGCCGAGATTGCCACGCGCATGGAGGCGAGCATCGTGCCCGGCGCAGGCGTGCCGGCCGAGCAACTCAATTTCTCGTTTCGTGTGAGCGGAACGGCGCGGTGGCGGCCGACCCGCATCTACAGCGACGGCCAGAAAACCTACATCCAGTTCCCCTCGTCGCTGTCAGGCCAGGATGCGCCGGTGCTGTTCGTGATTTCCGGCGGCGAGAACCGGATCGTCAACTACCGCATGAACGGCACCATGATGGTGGTCGACTACTACGTCGACAGCGCGATCCTGGTCTCGGGCGTCGGACGCTCCCAGGAGAAAGTCACGATCAGGCGGGGAGGGTAGGAGATGCACAAGTCTATTCTCCAACCTCGCCTGGTGGTTTTCGTCCTGTTCGCGGCCCTGTTGGCCGGGTGCCAGACCCTGGGCGGGGCGGGTCTAGTCACGAGTTCTGCGACCGCAGAGCTCACTCCGGAGGCGGCGTCCTCGATCGCAGGGGACATGGTCGGGCGATTTGCCGAGCAGGTTGGTCCAGGCACGACGACGATCCAGCTTGAGCCGGACGGCTCCATATTCGGCGAGGCGCTCGAGTCATCGCTGAAGGGTTGGGGCTATGCCGTCGCCACGGACCAGACGACAGAGGGCACGGCTACCGTTCCCCTCGCCTACGTCGTCGACGCATTCGAGGGTAGCATCCTGGTCCGGTTGTCGACCCGAACACTCGACCTCACGCGCATGTACCAGATGGGCGGAGAGGGGGCGACGCCGATCTCTCCACTTTCGGTCATGCAGCGCGCGGCAAGAGAACCGTCATGACCGAGAGTCTCAAGCTCGGTGGCTCCGATCTGACTGGCGGGCCGCGAATCCGGCGCCTCAATCGCCTGCCGATCGTCGTAGCGATCATGCTGGTGGTGCTCTTTCTGGCCGCGATTTTCTATGGCCTGTCCTCGCGCGGCATTCGCCTGGGCGATGACGATGCAGCGTTCACACCTGGCTCCCGCCCGGCCTCGACGCATGCCGACCAGCTCAAGGAGGGTGTCCCGGACGGCATCATCGGCGAACCGGCGCAACCGCAACCGATTCCGATTGAGCCGGCGGAGCCAGAGGAAAACCCGTTCATGCCGGAGCCACCGGATGCGTCCACGGCCGAACAGCAACGGGCGGCTCTGGAGCCCGAAGAGATATGGCGAGCCAGACTTGAGCGAGAGCAAGAAGAACAGCTCATGCGCGAGCTCCACCGTCAGCGCATGGCGCGCTATCAAGCCAATGACGCGGCGTTCGATTCCCCGATCGCCGTTTCGCTGGGCGGCTTTTCGGCTGACGCCAACGACGGCAGAGCCACGGTGCCTGGCCAATCGCAATCGTCGACAACGCGGCCGCAGAGCGCGCTTGACCTATACGCCGCGGCCATGGAGGCGGGGCTTGGTGGCGCCAGGGACGCGAACGGGCAAGCGGCCAAGGAGCGCTTCTTCAATCAGGACATCCGGGACCTTGGTTACCTTCCCAATCCCGTCGTCGGCCAGATTTCGCCCTATGAGCTCAAGCGCGGGTCGGTCATCCCGGCCACGCTGATTACGGGCATCAATTCCGATCTTCCCGGCCGCATCACCGCCCAGGTCTCGCAGAATGTCTATGACAGCGCGACGGGCCGGCACCTCCTCATCCCGCAAGGATCGAAACTCTTCGGCCGCTACGATTCCGAGGTCACATTCGGGCAGGACGGCGTGCTTGTGATCTGGACCGACCTCATCTTTCCGAACGGATCGACGCTGCAAATCGGCGGCATGGCGGGGACCGATTCAGCTGGCTATGGCGGATTCCGGGACCAGGTGGACAACCACTATTTGCGCACGTTCGGCTCGGCGATCCTCGTCGCTCTTATCGGCGCCGGGACCGAAATGATGCTGCCGCAGGATCGCAACAGCTTCGGCACGGCCAACAGTGCCGAGGACGCCGCCAGGCGCTCCTTCGCCGAAACCTTCGGGCAGATCTCCGAGCAGACGGTCTCGCGCAACCTCAACGTCCAGCCGACACTGGAGATCCGCCCGGGTTACCGGTTCAACGTCCTGGTCGACCAGGACATCGTCTTCCCCGGGTCCTATCGGTAGCGATGACCCATTTCGTTTTCAACGCTCCGTGCAGAAGGGTCGCCTTCTGTCGCGGGGCTTGCCATTGGACCCGCCCACCCTTGAACTCCAATCTGCTCAATCTCATCGACAGGCTTTCGCTGCCGCTTGACGAGCGTGCAGCCCGCCGTTCGTTGCGAGACTTCGCGGACGATACCGGGTTCGACTTCTTCGCCTATCTCTACCTCCGCGGTCCGGAGAGCTTCGCGGTCTCGAACTATCCGCGCGCGTGGCAGGAGCTTTATGTGGAACGGGAGTTCATCCGGGTCGATCCCGTGGTGACCAAGGCAAAGCACGGACCGCCGCTGTTCTCATGGTCGGCCGATGAGGCGAGGCGCAACGGGCGGCGGGACGTGATCAAGTTCTTCGTTGAGGCCGACCGGTTCGGTATCAGGTCCGGAATCTCGATCTCGATTCCCGTGGGATTCAGGGACCGCATGGTGTTCACTCTTGCGAGCGGGAGGCCTGTGTCCAAACTGACTGAGGACATCGATCCAGTCACCGCGGCGGTTTCGGTCGCCTTTGTGCACTCCCGGTTGGGAGCGGCGAGCGGCGATGCGTCGCTTGCCTCCGCCATTCGCTTGTCGCCGCGCGAGGCCGAGTGCCTGAGGTGGTTCGCTGAGGGAATGTCAATGCAGGACATCGCGCTCATGCTGGACATCTCGTATCGCTCGGTGCGGTCTTATATCGACGAGGCGACAAATAAGCTCGGGGCCGCAAACAACCGGCAGGCAGGCACGATTGCCACACGAATCGGACTGATCTAACCCCGACAACGCCAGCTAATTGAGCACCGGGCGTTGTCCATCGACCTCGGGCACGAAACCGAGATGTTCAACCACCAGGCTCACGACCTGATGTTGCGCATGGAGGTTGAGCATCGCGATCCGGTAGTCATGCCTCAGCTGCGCCAGATGCTCATCTGTTGAACCGGCAGCTACGAGCCTATCTAGCTCCTCGAACAGCTCATGGGCATTCTGCAGACGGTTCCTGTTCTCCCGAATAACCGCGATGGCCACCTGCTTCAGCTCGTGCTCCGTCAAGCCGGTGAGGAGAGCCTGAATGGATCTCGCCGCCCGGCCAGGTCCGATGTCGACGTCTAGTTTTGTCCGCATGCAATCCCTGCGGCTTGGTTGGCGGTACGCCCCCGCTAACAAAGAAAGATCATGACCCCAAGCCGGGGGGTAGAAACCGTTTTCCGACGGCCCTGAGACCTTTAGCACCGAGGCGCCTGGACATGCGTCCCAGGCCCCCGGCCATTGGCCAGAGGATCTCCGGTGCTGATCCGGTCAACACCAACCGCGGAAAAGGGGTTTCTACGCCCCGAGGCAGCGCGTACCGCCTCGGGGCACTTATAGGACATGGTTGTCGCGTCGACCAGAGAACCATGTGACAAAAGCGATGGGTCAATCAGGCGTGGCGGGGGTGGGGAATCCGCCGCGGCTCAACAGTCGCCAGCACAGGTGTGAGAAGCCTGCCAGTTTCCCCCAGGCGCTCGCGCATGGCTTCCGACATATCGAATATACCGGCATAGGTCATCGTCCTACCGATTCGGGCCGGGGTCCCGATGACCTCGAAGGTGCAACCGATCGTGCGAAAGATTCGCGCCATTCGCGCATCGAAGACCGACACGACGTGCTCGATGCCGGCGCGCTGGCAGACCTCGACGATGCCGCACAGAAGCTCGATCGTCGTGCGGTTAACGACATGGTTGGCCTCCGCGCGTTCGCATGCGTTGAATGCGGCAGGGTTTACCGCGAACCGGGAGCTTTCCCAGATGAGGGGACTCGCTGGGGCGCCGCCCGGCACAAGAACCGGGAAGACGTCGCGCAACATGTTTGGCCCGGTAGTCGGCAGTAACCGCACCGCTCCCTGGAGCGCTCCGGTCTGGTTGTCGAGCGACAGAAGGTATAGGGGATCTTCGGCGTCGAAGCGGTCAATCTCCCTGCCATCGGTCACGATGACATCCCACTCGAGCCGGTCGGCGAAGACCGCTGCCCGCATCCGGAACATCTCATCAATCAGGGTGGAGTGACGCTCGCGCTCCGCGCCTTCGACGATGGTGATCATGGTGTTGCTCCTAGCGTTTGTTGAAAACGCTGAAGCAACTAAACCCCGGGAGAAGGACCCTAAATCCGGTGTATCTGCCGGATTTACGGTATTTGGCTGAGCAGATTAGCCTTGCCGGCTTTGTTCACCGCATGGGTGTTGTTGGCAGCTCCGAGCTTATGTCTGGCGCTCTCGAGGTAGCAGCGCACCGTGTGCTCCGACAAACCCAGGATGATGGCGGTTTCCCACGCCGTCTTCCCCTCGGCGACCCACGACAAACATTCCCGCTCGCGCGGAGAAAGGCTGGCGGTCTCCATTCTCTGGCCCTCCAGCCGCAGGATGGCCTGATGCATATGGAGGGCCAGCATTTGGAAGTCGCGCATGTAGTAGAGGCGTAAGTGTCTCCAGTCCCGATCGCTGGCGTCGCTCGTGATCGAGACCAAGGCCCTGTCACCATGCTGGCCGTGGACGGGAAGAGAGATGCCGCGGCGGCCGAGCCCGAACTCAGCGGCCTCTCCGAACAGACGCCGCACGTTCTTGTCTCTCCGATCGAAGGTATCCCAGTCGATCGGCAGCATGCGTCGCATGCCGATCTGCACAGCAGGATCAACATCGACGAAGCGCTGGGCCTTGTAGTGATCGACCCAGTCGTCCGAATAGGTCACCGCGAGGTATGGACCTTGCCCAGGCTGCGCCGAGAGCCCAGAGCCCAGATAGGCGACGGACTTCAGCCCATAAATCTCGAGTAGCCTGCACAAGAGCGCGGGAATCCGAGTCGCTTCTGCAATCTCCTCTAGGTTTGCGAGCAGTTCGAACAGTTCTGGATCATCGTCATGTCGATCGCGCCGTCTCATGCTCAATGCTCCTCCTGCAGTGCTGTAGTGCGTACGACCGCTGATCGCCGGTCAAGGAAGACTGGACCAAGCGACATTCCCGCCCGGTGAGGGTCGAGGATTCTATGCCGGCCCCAAGGCAACTTCTGAGGCACAGCCGAGAGGAACCCAAGAAAGGAGCCGCAATGCTCAACCATCGAATCCTCCTCGTAACCGCCGCAGCGGCGACAATCACGCCGCCACCCACCGTTCGGGCGCCCGAACCGCTCACGTTCTGGGCTGCTGGCCGCGCCTCCATCGTGCTCGCCCAGGCCGTGGCGAACGGTACGCTCGAAGCGATCGACCCGTCGGTCGCATTTAAGACCTGGCCTACGCCCGACGAAATGGCGCCGGGATCAGCTCCGGCTCAATGAAGGCGACCATTGTCCCGAGCTATGTGGCCGCAAATCTCCACCTGAGGCCCTGTTTTTGCTGCGTGAGTTCGAAGGGCTAAAAGATGACTTGTTTGTTCATCTTTTAGATGCACAACGGCTGCGGAAAATCAAGGAGTATGCGTGATCAGATCCGAGCCTTCGCAAGTGCTCTTCATGATCGGCTTGTACTTTCCATTTCGGCTTGGTTCGCGCCATCTAATTTCGCGAGAAGACATCGCCGCAGGTAGCGTGGTCCCCTGATGCGAACCGTACAGCCCGAAAAAACAGAAATTGGCAGTTCCTCGAGGCTGAGGCAATAGTTGCATAGCGACACGGGGTGCGGATAGCTCAGCGCCCATTGTCTGCTCCTCTCAGATGTTGAACGCCATGATAAGTGGAAGATCGAAGAGCCGCGCCCAGGCAATGGTTGCTGACTTCTGAATAGCGACGATGCTTGTGCCGTCTGTCCACCAGCCGTTTCCCGTCGCCACAATGATGTCGGGTGCGTAGAGTGCCGATTGCAGGACGGGCCAGACAATCAGCTGCTCATAACATATCAGCGGCACCAACCGCACACCGCCGGCTTCGACGATCGGATTGGCGAAGAAGTGCGCCCGCCCGCCGCCGGACTCGCCAATCAGCGTTAGCCAGGGCTGCCACATTGAGATTGGCACCGGCATTCTCTCTCGGTAGAGGATGCGCGCTCCCTCGCCCGAGATTTCGACCATGACATTGTCATAGCCCTGCCCGTCAACCAGGATCGCTCCGGCATTGACGGTGACGTCGACTCCTTTGAGCTCACGGACCCAAAGGCGTTCAACGGTCGGCGTCCACACACCGGCGGCACCCTCGGGCAATACCACGATCTTGTTGCCCTGGGCCGCTGCTGCCTTTACCGCGGCGATCGTCTCGCGATGCTGGAACAACCCGGCATATATGCCGCGTTCACCCCCGAATTTCGTATCGACACCGATCCAGCCCTGGGGCAGGCTGGGCTCCGTCCAGGTTGCGGCGGACCAGGCAAACGCTCCTCCCAAGACGAGCGTTGCGATCGGCCAGAACCTCGTCGTCATGGCAAGGAGGCCGATCGCTGCCGCCGCAAGGCCCCACCATCCCCAGCCTGGGAACACGATGCCGGCGGCCGTTATCGGATGCGCCCAACCCACGATGCCGAAGGGGGGCACGCTCATGAGGACCGCTGCCACGGCATATCGTACAGTCCGTCCCCTTCCCGGCCGCGATGTCCACAGCACAGCATGCACGGCGACGAAGGCGAGCGATGCGCCGAGCCAGAGCGCGAGAGCTTCGGCGATCCCGCTGCCAAAATAATTGACAACACCCTGTGGCAGACCGCGTGACGCGGCAAGGAAATATCCCGCCGACACAATAGCGGCCGCGATCCGCGAGGGCGAGTTCGCCCACAGGGCGGGGAACCCAAAGGCGAGCGGGAGGGTGAGGGGGTTACCGCTCCATCCGATTGCTCCGGCGGCAATGGCAAGCACCGTGAGACTAACAGTCTTCACAACGTCACCGGTGAATGGTGAGGACGGGATGGGCCAGGCCGAGGACACCGGCGGCCGGGAGCGGCCCGAAATATCTCGAGTCATAGGAACCTGCGAAATCAGAATGAAGGAAAACGTGACCGGGCGGCACGACCCCGCCGGCGAAGGGAATGAGCGCCCTGCCCTCGCCGTCAGCAGCGCGCAGCTCCGATCCTGCGAGCGGCACGCCGTCGACGGAAACGGAACCGGCGATCTCAACGCGCTGTCCCTGCGTCGCGGCGACGGTCTTGATCAGCGGGCTCAGCCATCCCGAACAGAGCCCCGACCGCAGATATCCCCGCTGCCGCGCGAGCCGGAACGCGGACGTTGGCGGCGGACAGATCATGACGAGATCGCCGAGGGCAATCTCACGATCGAGCGGCACAATCCGCCAGATCCCGAGCGGGTAGCTCGGCGTGAGGTTGATGCGCAGGCCACCCAAATAGCCGAGGGCGAACAGGCCGATCACGACAGCGGCGCCGATCCAGATAACTGTGAGCGCACGACGCCTGCGGGTCATTTGAGCACCTGGGACTGACGCTGGCTCTGACGCAGCGCCTCGGTCTCCTTGAGCGCCTGGACAGTGCGCTCGTGGGCAGCGAGCTGCTGCGCTGTGCGCATGATCGGCCAGGCCGTAGCGAGCTTTTCGCGTTCGGCCGCGGGCATGCCGAGGGCTTGCTTTCTGAACACGGCACCTTCGGTGTCGCGCGCGCCATTGGAGAGCAATGTGCGTTCCCCAAACCGCTCGGACACGGCCTTGTTGAAGCCGTCGATTTCGGCTTTGGCCATGCGGTCGGCCAGCGCGAACCCGAGTGCTGCCGAAAGATCATTGCGGTCGATTGCGTCGCGGACCTTTTCGAGCACGGCGCGAGCAGAATGCGAAAGCGCGGGAATATCGATCGAGACGCGATGGCGCAGCGCGGTTTCATCGGCCTCGAGCCTGCGCGTGGCCGCTTCGCGCAAACGCAGGTAGCGTTCGATCTCGCGCCCGAGGGCCGGGACGTTCGCTTCGGCCTCGTGCCGCGCCTCTCGTTCCGCACGGCTTGCCAGAATCCTATCATGGCCGCGCAACGCGCCGATGGAGGCGGGTTCACGGGCAAGCTGCCCGAGCCGCTCCGAAGCAACTGCAGGGTCGGCGAGGACGGCATCGAAGTCCATGACGCGGAACGCCGCCTCAGGATCGGCGAAGACCAGGCGGAACCGGTCAGAAACCTCCTCCCACTGTCTGGCAACCTCCTTTTCCGCGTGGACCCTCTCGGCCGCGACGTCGGCAATGGATTTGGCGAATGTGGTGACGCCCTTGACCATCGGCTCGGCCTCCTTCTTCGATTGGACGGCGGACAGGGTGGTGTCGACCAGGCCGATGCGGGCGCCGACGGCGCGAAGCTTGCGGCCGAGATCGGCAAGGCGCCGCTTCTGGCGCAGCGTCCATTCCAGCCGGTCGCGGGCGAGTGTGCGTGCGACCCGCATGAGATGAAGTCCGCGGCTGTTGGCGAAGCTGAGCGCCTGCCGGTAGAAGCGTCCGGCGGCATAATCGAGAGTGGTTTCCTTGGCGTTGCGCCGCGACAGAAGCGTGTCGAGACCGCCCGCGATCTGGAACGACCGCTCGCCATAGAAGAGCTGAAGGTCTTCCCTGTGCCGGGTCATCGCGACATAGGTCAGATGCCGGTCCAGCGAGAGCGAGGCGAGCACTTTCACGCGATCGACGGTCGCGCCCTGGCTTTTGTGGATCGTGGTGGCGTAGCCGAGATCGAGATTGCGGTAGAAGCGCTCCTCGACCTCGACCCGGCGCTTGTCTTCCCCTTCACCGGTCTCGGCGACGATCCTGCCGGGGCCGGCTTCGACCACCCTGCCGATCATGCCGTTCTTGACGCCGAGCGCGCCCTCGTTCCTGAGAAACACGATCTGGTCGCCAGCGTCGAAATGCCGTGTCCCCTCTTCCGTCTGAAACGCATGACCCACGCCGACAATGCCGCGCTCGACCAGCTTTTCGCGCGCGAGCCGGTTGAGTTCACGCACGTCGCGACGCAGATGGGCCAGGATGATTGTGGTCTTCTCGGCATCGTATTCGCGGTTCCAGGATGCAATCAGGCTCTCGACCGCCTGGGCCTTCAGCTTCTCCCCGATCACCTTGCCGCAGCCCCGATAGGCCGAGAGCGCGGCCGTCACATTGCCGCGCGCCAGATCGAGCGAGGCGGTGCGCATCCAGGCGTCTTTCTGGCGGTAGATCGTCTCGAGCTCGGCATAGCCGGTGCGCTCGACGATGGCGCGGAAGGCAGCCCCCGCCTCGATCGGCTGGAGCTGCTCGGCATCGCCGACAAGCACCAGCTTGGCGCCGGCCTTCGAGACCGCCTCGACGAATGTCGCCATCTGTTTCGACGCGACCATGCCGGCCTCGTCCATAACGAAGATCGTCTTGTCGTCGAGGCGGTTGCGCCCCTCGTTCCAGCGCAACTCCCAGGACGCCAGGGTGCGGGACGGGATTCCTGCTTCCGTCTCGAGGCCCTCGGCAGCCTTGCCGGCCAGCGCGCCCCCGACCACCGTGTAGCCTGCCGCCTCCCATGCCTCGCGCACCGCGCGCATCATCGTCGTCTTGCCGGCGCCGGCGCGGCCGACAACGGTGGCAATCCGCGCGCCGGAGGTCACGTGCTCGATGGCCGTGCGCTGCTCGTTCGAAAGACGGTCGTGACGCGCGAACACGTCGGCAACGATCTTCTCCCGGACCTCGAACCCCTTCGCCTTCACGAGCGCGGATGCCCGGGACACCATCTCCGCTTCGAGGCGGATCAGCTCGCGCGTGGTGAGCCTGTCCGGCAAGCGCGCGCCGGTCGCAAAGTCGACCGTCCCGGATTCGAGACGAAGGCAATCCGGGCTTTGAAGAATCCGCGCCAGGAGCTGCTGGAAGGCGCCGGGATCGTCGACATATCGATGCAGCACCTTGGCGATGTCGCGCTCATCGAACACGCTCTTTTCGCGAGAGACGAGATCAAGCGCGATCTCCGGCCGGGCCTGAATGCGCTCGGCGTTCACCGCGCGCGCAGCCGCATGCGCTGTGAGACGTTCGAGCCTGGTGTCCCTGCCCTCGCGCATCGCCTTGCGCTCGATCGCCTTTGCGCCCGGGCCGATATGGGTCGTAGGCACGAGGTCGATGCCGCGCTCCGCATAGGATCGTCCGTCGACGCGGATCTCGAAGCCGCCGAATGCGAGGTGCTGGTTCTGGAGATCGAGCCAGCGTTGCCGCTGCTCGAGGAACTCGGCCTTCTCGCCCGCCCAGAGCCGATACTGGATCTTTCCGTTCTTCGTGCGGATCGCCTGGCCGTCAGCACCGATTACGGCGACCTTCTTTGCCCCGAAGCCGCTCTGGGTCAGCGGGCGCAGCGTCGTCATCAGATGGACATGCGGATTGCCGGGATCGTCGTGATAGACCCAGTCGGCAACCTGCCCGCGGCCGAGCACCTGCTCATGGACGAACTGGCGCGCCAGCGCGACGTTCTGCGCCTTCGACAGTTCCACCGGCAGGGCGATGATGAATTCCTTGGCGAACTGCGCGTCGGCACGTTTTTCGAAGGCCTCGACCTTGTTCCAGAACGCTTCCGCGGCGCCCGCGACCGAGCGGTCGGCGATCATTTCGCGGGCCCATTTCGGCGCATCGGCCGGAAGCAGGAACTCTTCATGGGCGAGATTGCGCTTGCCCGAATAGTCGACCGTCCTGGCCTCGGCCGCATGGTCCATCTTCGCGCAGTGGCGGTAGGCTGCCGACAGAACGGCACTGCGCCCGTCAGCGCGTCCGATGATCTGGGGCGTGAAATGCGTGATGGCCACGATGAAACCGATCCCGGCGGTTGAACGACAACGTTCCTCAGGCCACGCCTCTTCCCGGTCGGATCCGAGCGCGGAACGTCGCGTCAGCGACGTATTACTGCGCCCTTGGAGGCATTCCTTCGGAACGCCGGGATGATCTCTCAAAGCGTCGGCTTCGCCGACCCGTCATTTCTGCCGGGTCGCGCTGCGCGCGATCCCGGCCGATCCTCGCCATCACTACAAAGCGAATGGTCGAGAAGGAGACGACCGGAATGAAGAAGCCGTCATCGAAGATCAGGGAAGAAATCGCCAGGCTGCAGGAGCGGCTCAAGCAGGCCGAAACGCGCGAGGCCGAGCGCATCGGACGGCTCGCCCTCAAGGCAGGACTCGGCGATATCGAGATTGAGGAGCGCGCGCTTGTGACCGCGTTCGAGGAACTCGCGGCGCGGTTTCGCAAGGGGAGCGGACGGGCGGTCAGGCCAGCATCCGCGCCGGTCGCGTCTGGCGCGGCTCATGGGCCGTCTGGCGAGGCTTGAGCGGATGCGACAGGCAAACCAGTCAGAGGCGCGCAAGAAGGATACGCGCGAGAAGATCCAGCTCGGTGGGCTGATCACCAAGGCCGGGCTTCGTTACGAGAAGCGCGCTCTGCTGCTCGGCCTGCTGATCGACGGCGCCAGCCGAATCAGGACCGACGAAGCCGAGCGCGCGCGGCTGACGGCGATCGGGATGAAGGTGTTCGCCGATGACCCCGACTAAGCTCGCCTTGCTTCTTGCCCCGGTCATAATCATGACTGGTGCCTGCCTCGCCCTGACAGGCATAGAGCACTGGCTCGCAGGCTTCGCCCGCGCGCCGGACGCGCGCCTGATGCTTGGCCGGATCGGCATCGCGCTGCCCTACGCGGCGGCCGGCGGGACCGGTGTCGTCTTTCTCTTTGCGGCCAGGGGCGCGATCTCGATCCGGCTCGCGGGCTGGGGGGTCGTCGCCGGCACGCTGGTGGTGATCACAATCGCTGCGGTCCGCGAGATCGGCAGGCTCGCCGCATTTGCTGCAACGGTGCCGCCAGGCACATCGATCGTCGAATACATTGACCCCGCCACGCTGACGGGGGCGGTTGTTGCGGCGGTCGCCGGCGTGTTCGGTCTGCGCGTCGCCCTGCGCGGCAATGCCGCTTTCGCGTCGGCCGCGCCCCGCCGGGTCTGGGGCAAACGTGCCATCCATGGGGAGAGCGCGTGGATGACCATCTCTGCGGCCCGGCGCCTCTTTCCCGAGGCCGGCGGCATCGTCGTCGGCGAGGCCTGCCGCGTCGACAGGCAGGCGGACGGCGGGCGCGGTTTCCGCGCCGACGACCGCGAGACATGGGGTGCTGGGGGAAAATCGCCGCTGCTGTGTTTCGACGGTTCGTTCGGCTCCTCGCACGGGCTGGTCTTCGCCGGGTCGGGCGGCTTCAAGACCACCTCGGTCACAGTCCCGACCGCGCTCAAATGGGGCGGCGGGCTTGTTGCGCTCGATCCGTCGAACGAGGTCGCGCCGATGGTGATCGGGCACCGGCGCAAGGCCGGCCGATCGGTCTTCGTCCTCGACCCGAAGGAGCCGGGCACCGGCTTCAACGTGCTTGACTGGATCGGGCGGTTCGGCGGGACAAAGGAAGAGGACGTGGTGGCGGTCGCCACCTGGGTCGTGACCGACACCGCCCGGCAGGCTTCGATCCGCGACGACTTCTTTCGCGCGTCCGCGCTTCAGCTCATCACTGTGTTGATCGCCGATGTGTGCCTGTCGGGACATACGGAAAAGGAAAACCAGCATCTGCGGCAGATGCGAGCGAACCTCTCCGAACCGGAGCCCAAGCTGCGCGAGCGGCTGCAGCTGATCTACGACAATTCCGAATCCGCGTTCGTCAAGGAGAACGTGGCACCATTCATCGCCATGACGCCGGAAACCTTCTCCGGCGTCTATGCCAATGCCGTCAAGGAGACGCATTGGCTTTCCTATCCGAACTATGCCGCGCTGGTTTCCGGCAACAGCTTCTCGACCGACGACTTGGCGGACGACGACACCGACGTGTTCGTCAATCTCGATCTCAAGACGCTCGAGGCGCATCCCGGACTGGCGCGCACCATTATCGGCGCCCTGGCCAACGCGATCTACAACCGAAATGGCAAGGTGAAGGGGCGCACCTTGTTCCTGCTCGATGAGGTCGCAAGGCTTGGGTACCTGCGCATCCTCGAGACCGCTCGAGACGCCGGGCGCAAGTACGGCATCAGCCTGCTGCTTCTGTTCCAGTCCATTGGTCAGATGCGCGAAACCTATGGCGGGCGCGACGCGACTTCGAAATGGTTCGAGTCGGCCTCGTGGATATCATTCGCCGCAATCAACGACCCGGAGACCGCCGATTACATCTCGCGGCGCTGCGGCAACACGACGGTCGAAGTCGACCAGCTCAGCCGGACGTCGCGCATGTCGGGTTCCTCGCGCACGCGCTCGCGGCAGCTCTCCGCGCGGCCACTGATCCTTCCGGAAGAGGTGCTGCGCATGCGCGGAGACGAGCAGATCGTGTTCACCTCAGGCAACCCGCCGCTGCGATGCGGCCGCGCCATCTGGTTCCGGCGAGACGATATGATCTCGGTCGTTGGGGAGAACCGGTTTCACCGGACGTAGTCGCCAAGAATCGCGCAAGGGTTCTCGGCATCAATGCCATGAATCGATGACCGTTCATCGATTCAAGAAAGTCGTTGGACGCCGCTTCCGTAGGAAGCGAGACTCCCCAGCATGAAAGATCTACATCCGGTTCATCTTCGCCGTATCGACCCGTCGCAGAACATGCGGCGGTTCTACAGCATTTCCCTTCAGCCCACATTGTTCGGCGGGGCGTCCCTCGTGCGCGATTGGGGCCGGATCGGAACGCGCGGCCAGTCGATGATCGAAACCTTCGACACGCCCATTGAGGCCAGCGATGCGATGACTCGGCTCGAACGGAGGAAGCGGCGCCGGGGCTATCTTGACCCGCAAGTCTCGCGGAGCGGCAGGCGGGAGTGAAGTGGACGACCGGTGTCGCATCTGGCGGCCGTCGTTTCGTCGACACAGAAATGGCCCCGCCTTCGCGGCGGGGCCGTTTGGGACCTCGTCAGTCTCGGTTGCCGTTGGGGCGGGACCAGATGAGCTGCACGCCTTCCTGGCCTTCCACTTCGATCAGGGTGGCGTAGATCGGAGCCGGGAAGCTCGGGTCGTCCAGCTTGACCGAAAGGTAGTCGCGTTCGGTCTGCTTGGCCTGTTTCTGCCACGCCGCACCCAGCTCAACTGCATTCGAGTAGATGCGGAAATGTGGTCCGTTCTCGGAAGGGTTTTCGACGCGCTCGAAGCGGGCCTTGACGTTGAGCGTTAGAGTTTTGATCGCACCCGTGAATCCGGTCTTGGTGGTGGTGAAGGTGCCGATGTTTGCCATTGTCGTGTTCCTTTCGAAGTTTCGAGCCGCGCCCATCGCGGTCTCGATGGCTGTCGAAAAGATCGGGAACGACCGGCACGCACCTGAAAGGCCGCAATGAAATGGAGGACGGCCGGGATGAACTTTCTTGGTTCGCGAGGAATGCGAACGTCGGTTCGCAGGGGAAGAAAGTTCCGGACGGGCGTTGCGAGATGCCGGACGAGGCGGAGCCGGTTCCCGGTCAGACATGCCCCATCGAGACCGCGCCGGGCGAGCTCCAGGACATCGAGGTGAAGGGAACATGACCATGGCGTTCGGGCCCGGAGCCATTGCTATTCCGCGACATCCGTCGGTGGGATCAATCGCGCGCTCGACGCTGGCGACCTTCACGGCAGCCGCCACGCCTGCAAACGGGCTCTATTCGCTCGTTCTCGCGCGCACGACGAAGGGTGCCCGTGAGCAGTCGGCCCAAGAACACAACCATCGCCCTGACCGTCCTCCGCTGGTCAGCCAGCTTCGGCAGAATTACCGCTTCCGGCATCCACTGGAAGCCCGCAGCCCGATGCCCACGATATCTCGCGACCGGACTGCAATCGAAAGGATCGAAGGCTGCCTAGACACCACACATGCCCTCGCACTCGTTCGGCCACAGGTCGAGTTGCCCGTGGTCGGACAGCGTCGACAGATCGGCTTCGTCAAGGGGAACGGCGGACCGATGGAGAAAGACCTCTCCCCGAATTCCACGCAAGGCCGTCCGGATGGCTCGATCGACCTCGACGGCATCGGACCAGGCAGCGGCATCATGATCGCGCACAGCACGCCAGCGCGCGTTGTCGTGAAACGGACACCCGATGCAGGCCGATTTCGGCGGGTCGGGGTAATCGTGGCGGCGCAGCCAGGCGAGGCAGTCCCGCCGGCTCATGCGCATCTCGATCAACGGCCAGCGGTTGACCTGCCAGGTTTCGCGGCTCGGCTTGACGCGCATGATCTCATCGCACGAGATTCCGATCCATTGCTCGACAACGGGATGGCCGGGCGAGCGCTTGCGGGCGAGCCCCGCAAGCTCCCTGACCTTCCGGCGGATCGGCACGATCTTGAAATCCGTGGTGCATTGACGCCGGATCATGCCGATGGAAACAGTGTCGCGTGTTGTGCGCCGTGTGGAGACCTCGACGAGCGCACCGGCCGCATCCTCGTCGAATACGGGCACGGAGGATCCCACCGGGGTGATGGTTTTGGCGAACGCCGGAATCGATGCCCAGCGTTTACCCTTCGCGGCGCCCATGAGCTGATCACGTATGTTGCCCGCCGAAACGAGATGGACGGGAAACGGTAGGACGTTGGGCGACCGCAGCCAGTCGAGATGCTCATAGACCGCCTTTGGCTCCCAGCCCGTATCGGCGAATATGGCGCAATCGGGCATCGGGCCGATTTCGCCATGGGCGGCCATCAGCGCCAGGGTGGTCGATTGGACGCCGGCGCCGAGCGATAGCACGCGCAGTCGGATGGCGGAGGGCTCGATGCCCTCCGCAGCAGCATTCGAAAAGGAAAGCATCAGGCCGCCTCCAACTGTCCCGTGCCGGTGGCGGAGGGCTGCAGACCGTGCAGATAGGTCACGGCCCGTTGCGCATGGGCGGCGGCCTGAAAAATTGCCCGCCGGTCGTCGGAAAGCACCCGCAACCAGCTCGCAACATAGGACGCATGGTCAGGCCGCGGTTCGAGTTCGGGAACAATGCCGAGGTCGGCACAAACCAGCGCCGAACCAATCTCCGCGACGAGCTCTTCACGCGCGCGCTCGGACTTGTCCCTGGCGTAGCGGCTCAGATCGCGGCCAACCCGCTCGGGCCTCGAGGTCCAATGGACTGTTTCGTGACTGAGCACGGCGACGTAGGATTCGGCGTCCCGGAACGTCTCGAAGGGCGGCATCTGGATGTGATCGCTTGCCGGCGCGTAGAAGGCCCGGGCGCCGCCATGACGGATCACCGCCCCGGTGTTGTCGAAGAAACGGTCGGCATGTTCGATCCGCTCGGCAGGATCGATGACCTTCGCGGGCCGGTGGTAATAGTGGTCGGGAAGCCCGTCGATCTGATCGCAATTGAAGACGGTGTACGTTTTGAGGAACGGAATATCGCGCTCCAATTCCTCGCCCTGCGCGTCCGTCTCGGTTTTCGTGAACCGGCTCGCATAGACGACCGTCGCGCCGGTTTCGCCCTTGCGGACTTGTGCGCCGATCTGTGCCGCCTGCCGATAGGTCATCCAGAGCGGTGCCGTGAACCCGCGCGCCAGGCTCTCCGACCACAGCAACAGGACGTTGATGCCGGTGTATGGCTCACCGGTGTGGCGCAGCGGCCGGGTTATCCGCCCGTCGGCATGGCCGGCGCTCCAGGGTTTCACCCATGGCCGCACGCCCTTCTCCAGATCGGCAACGATCTTTTCCGTGATGCGCGCGTAGATATCGGTCTTCGCGCCCTTTTCTTTCCTGCTCATTTCAACCTCCGTTTTTGGAGGCCGCGCCGATCGCGGCCCCGTCACGGGGCCGGTCAGGCGGAGCTTCAGGGCGCGCCTGCACCCGCAGGGCCGGACCAAAGGGGAGGACGGCGCAAAGCCGTTGCCGGCGCGGCCGGCTCTGCCCAGGCCACCGACCGGGACGGGCCGCGGTCGGCTCAAAAAGGAGGGGCGGCGACGCCAGGCGCCGCCGCTGCGGAAAGTGAACCGAGAGCCGGTTCAGTGAACCGCGTGTCCACCAGTGTAAGGATCGTATTCGAAGAGGATGTCGACCTCGGCGTCGTCGACTTCATCGGCGGGCAGCACCCCGTATGCGTCGTCGGACTGGAAGAGGACCACCGGGGTCATCAGGGTGCGGGCGAGTGTCCAGGCGTGTTTCTGGGCGAGGGAAAGATCGTGCGACATCCGAGGGCTCCATCGTTGGAGCGGGCCAATTCCCGCTCTGATGGCTCCGTCAGTGTGCGGCAAGCGGACGCGATCACCGTGAAGGCGTAAGCCAAACGGCCGCAGCTTCGCTAGCGGACCCTTTATGGGTTGATCGTGGAAGTTCCGCGGCCGCACCAGGAATGCCATCCCTGAAGAGCGGGATTGGATCGTCCTCAGGGGGTTGAGCCCGATGCTGCGCGCTTTCGTGCAGGGGGCACGCACCGGCGCTTCAGGCGGCACCCTGCTTGCCCGACCGCTGCATCAGTTTCAGAGCTGACGTGTGGCGCTCAAATGAGAGGAGCGCATTGGCCCGACATTTAGATGCCCGGAACAACACCTCGATCGTCCTGTGGGGCCGTGAATGGACCGGCGTCTGTTCGGGAGCGAGGCTCGGACTGCAGACATTTGCTTGCCTTCGAAATACAGAGCGAGTTCGAATCTCGTCCGGCGCCATTTACGAACAAGACTGGGCACTGCGCGCGGGATCGCTCCATTTCTCAGTAAGCGGTGTCGGGGACTTTCAGGACCGGGATGCTGCGGATAACGGTAGCGTGATGGTCAGGCCTTGCCGCATGCTCAGCGTCTTGTGAAGTTCTTATATTCGGATTTGGAGGCAACGATGTTTTAATATCTATTTGTAAGGCGTTGATACAATATTACTCGCGCGGAATCTAATTTTTACATATGAATCGTATCTTAAAAATGCTCCACAACCGGAGCCGAATAGACATACCAGCCCGCGATCCGCGCTTGCGCGGCAAGCGGTTTTGCGACATCAGTCGGCTGATCGTGTTCGTGGCCCGTTCCTGTCAGGCGTATGGCCGAATTAACGCAATGGACCGGATATGACGGCCTCAAAGCATCTCATAGCGCTCCTGAAGAGCCACATCGCTCGCGATGACGATCAGTTCCTGTCCATCGCGATGCAGGTGGCTGCCCATGAGGCGCGCAAAGGTCACGGTCAGGTTGCCCAGCAATTGCGGGCGCTCGTCGATCAGGCACGCAGCGGCAAGGTCGAGCGGGCGCGCAGGCCGGTTCCTATCGCACAGCCTAAAGGCGATCTCGCCGCGCTGGTATCGGTCAGTTTTTCAGAGACGCGGCTTGCCAGCATGGCTTTGACCGACGAACTGGAGCTGCGCCTCAAGAGAGTGCTTACCGAGCAGCGCCAGCAGCACAAGCTGGTCGAGCGGGGGTTACAGCCGCGACGGAAGCTTCTCCTTGTAGGCCCGCCCGGGTCCGGAAAGACCATGACCGCCGGCGCCCTGGCCGGCGAGTTGCATTTGCCGCTCTTCACTGTCGTCTTCGACACCCTGATTACAAGGTTCATGGGCGAGACCGCCTCTAAGCTGCGGATCATATTCGACGCGATGACCGAAACGCGTGGTGTTTACTTTTTTGATGAGTTCGACGCGATCGGTTCACGGCGATCCGAGCGCAATGATGTCGGGGAAATCCGCCGCGTCCTGAATTCTTTTCTCCAGTTTCTGGAGAAAGACGACAGCGACAGCCTCATCATCGCCGCCACGAACCATGTGGAACTGCTCGACCCGGCCCTGTTCCGGCGCTTTGACGACGTGATCCAGTACGGCCTCCCCGACGAAGGTGTGACACTGAAGATTCTTCAATCGCGGTTGGTCGGTTTTGAAGCCGATAAGCTTGACTGGGGCAAGGCTGTCGAGCTTACCGCGGGTCTAAGCCAGGCCGAAATCTCCCGCGCGGCTGACGAGGCCGCAAAGCGGGCGATACTGGCCGATCGCAGCAATGTCACCGACGAGGACTTGTCAGTCTCCATACAGGAGCGGGGTTCGGCAGCGCATAGGTAAGGGTACTGATGCCGAACGGGGAACAGCGGAATCTCAAGCACATTTATATTGCCGGTAACGGGCGGCGGGAGCAGTTCACGTGGCCAAGAGGCGGAGGCGGTGAAGTTGTGCTTCCGGCGCGCAATCGCGCGCAGCATGCGGCTCGGCTGGAACAGGCGTTGACATCCGCGATTGCCGCCGCAGCCGAACAGGCCGCAGCGCGCAATCCGGACATTGCCGGCGGGCAGGCCGGCTTCTATCTCGAATTTGATATAGGCAAAGAGCAGCGTGCGCTGCTCGACAAGCTCGAAGACAAGCGTGGCAAGGATCATATCGAGCTGGTGGCTGTGCGGCCCGCAGAGGCCGATCCGGAAACGCGCTTGTCGGCCACGGTGTTCGTTCCGGAGGCCAAGCGGGAACTCTACCTCAAGAAGGTCGAAGATTATCGGACGCAGGAGACGCCAACTGGCAAGCCCAAGAACCAGCCGCTGGTCGCTTCCTTGGAAGACGTGCGGCTTGCTCATGCCCGCTCGCTCTTCACGGATGACATTCAGCTGTTTCCGGCGGCAGGACAGCAGGCCTGGTGGGAAGTCTGGTTGCGCACGGGAGGCCGGCCCATCCTTGAACATGCGGCGAACATTCTCGATATCGTGCTGAGAGAGCATGTCGTTCGTTTCCCCGAGCGCGAGGTCGTGCTCGTGCTCGCGACGCCCAATCAGATCGGCATGATCGTAGCCAATACCGACGCCATTGCCGAACTCCGGCTCGCAAGAGATACGCCATCCGTATTTCTGGCGATGGACCCTGCTGAGCAGCGAGACTGGAGTGACGAACTGACCGACCGGTTGGAAGTGCCTGATGCCGACGCGCCATCAGTGTGCATTCTCGACTCCGGTTCGACGCGGATTCACCCCCTGATCGAACCGGTCCTCGATGCAGGAGACCAACAGTCATGGAACGGGGTTTGGCCGGTGGAGGACACGAGCCCCACATGGCGGGGACACGGAACGAAAATGAGCGGTCTGGCCCTGTATGGGGACCTTACCAATCCGCTTGTCAGTGCCGATCCGATCAGCCTTAGCCATGCGCTGGAGACAGTTAAAATCTTGCCGGATCAGGGGGGCAATGATCCCGATCTGTACGGATACATCACGGCGGAAGCGATCAGCCGCGCCGAAATACAAGCACCGGAGCGTTCGCGGGTGTTCTGTCTTGCCGTCACCAGTGCGGGCGATCATTGGCGCGGGCGTCCGTCTTCATGGTCTGCGGCGCTTGATGAGTTGGCCTATGGCGAAGGAGAAGTTCAGCGCATTGTTGCTGTTTCGGCAGGCAACGTGAACGCCCTTTATCCGGCAGCCGAGTATCTCGATCAGAATGATGCGGCGCCGATCGAAAGCCCGGCACAGGCGTGGAACGTGCTGACGGTGGGGGCGGTGACTGAGAAATGCACCATCACCGGTGCGACCTTTGCCGGCTGGAGCCCGCTGGCCGCTGTAGGCGATCTTTCGCCACTCAGCCGGACATCGGTGCCATGGCAACATGAGTGGCCGATCAAGCCGGATGTTGTCTTCGAGGGTGGCAATTACGGGGTCAATCCTGCAAACGGCGACAGCGATCATCTGGATGATCTCACCTTGCTGACGACGAACAATCGTTTGCAGGCCGGTTACTTCAACGTCATCGCGGACACGAGCGCTGCAACTGCCCTAGCTTCTCGCATGGCAGCGCAGGTATTGGCCGACCGGACGGAGCTTTGGCCCGAAACGGTCAGGGGGCTGATTGTTCATTCCGCTGACTGGACTCCAGCCATGCGCGGACATCTTCCGGTTAATCCGAAACAGAATCATAAACGCGTGCTGCTGCGCCGTTACGGATACGGCGTGCCTGATTTGGCCAGGGCGATCCGTAGCCAGAACAATGATGTCACGCTTGTGATCGAGAATTCGATGCAGCCCTTCTTCCTGGACGGCTCAACGATCAAGACACGCGACATGATTTTCCACGATCTGCCGTGGCCGGTGGAAACGTTGGAGGGCCTCGGTGAGGAACAGGTCGAGCTGCGCGTGACGCTGAGCTATTTCATTGAGCCAAATCCGGGAGAGCGGGGCTGGACGAAACGCCACCGCTACGCCTCGCACGGTCTTCGTTTTGCTGTGAAGCGGCCCGAAGAGGACGTGGATACCTTCCGTGGACGCATCAATGCGGCCGCGCGTGAAGAGGAAGATGGCGCTTACGGCGGTGGACAGGACGATGGATGGGTCCTGGGGCCGCGCCTTCGGGATCGGGGTTCCCTTCACTCGGACGTTTGGGAGGGTACGGCTGCCGACCTTGCCAATCGCCACGGCATAGCGGTCTATCCGACCGGCGGCTGGTGGCGTGAGAAAAAGCGTCTCGAACGCTATGACAGGGAAGTGCGCTATGCTCTCATTCTTACCCTGCGCGCGCAGACGACCATCGATCTCTACACCGAAATCGCCAATGCGATCGGCGTAGACGTCGAAGTGGAAACGGCCTGAGATGGCGAGCTAGGGTCGAAACTCATCTGACCCAGAACGCGATGAGGCTTGCGAGGGCCACAGCGGACAGGAAGTTGTGGGCGAGCTTGTCGCACCAAGAGTGCGTTCATCATTGCCTCCGTCGTCGTCCACAACGGAAGGAATCTGATGTGCTACACGCCTTCAAAACCCTGATTGGGTTCGGGTCAACGCACGAACGCGCCATAGAACGGGCATACACGCGGACCTGTTTTGATGGGCGGAGCCGGAGCTCCGCCCGAGCCGCTCAGCCAAGGGCGGCCATCTGCATTTCGGCCGCCTTGCGATCGACGGTCTGCCCGGGATTTTCGACATGGCGTTCGAAGGGCTTCCAGGCTTCGCCGACGACCTCTTCGTAGGCAGCCACCACACCTTCGGCGGCGCAACGGAGCGCGTGGGCCTGAATGCCCATGTCGGCCGCGAACTCGCGCTTGCGCTGGGCGGCGCTGTCGAAGCCAACAGGACCGTCGAGGTCCGCGTCGCGATCGTCGTTGGCGTTTCTGGCCGTGGCATCGCGGGCTTCCGATACCGCCCGGGAATAGAATTGACCGGCGCCGTGGGCTGAGCCGACATAGGAGCCGACGATCCGCTGGAGATGGATCTGCATGGCGCGTTCGCCGAGGCCTTCGTTCAAGGAGTCGGCCGTGTCAATGATGATCTTGCGATGGAGTTCGCGGATGCCGTCGCTGTCGATGACGGGGAGGCCGAAGCTTTCGGAGATGAGCGATGCCTGAGCGCTGTCGGGACAAGCGAGGCGGACCATTTCGAGGGAGGCGCCCTTGCGGAGCTGGACGACCTTGCTGGATTGACGGCTGGAACGAGCGGTTCTGGTCATGTGAGAGTCCTTTCCTTCACGGTCTTTCCGAAGGCCCGAGCCGGCCCCTGCCGGCCCTCCCTTCGGGCGCGGTCCAAGAAAGCCGGCGGAAGAAGGAGGCTTCAGGGTCCGTGCGGACCAAAGCCGAGCGGACCAGCCTTGCGGGCAAGCAGGGCTTATTGCCCTCGCGCCGTCCCGCGGGGCTGGTTTGCCGAGGCTGGTGCGCATGGCCGCTCCGCGGCGCGCCAGCGGCCTTGAAGGCTCCGGCCGCCGGTTTAGGACCGAAGCCAAAACCGAAGGGAGGCCGGCAGGGGTGGCCTTCCACCGAAGCTGACCCATGAAGGAAATGACGATGACTCGGAACCGCACGCCCGTCATCCCGAGTGGCTGGACACCCCAGCATCCTTGCGGCCGAACACTGCTGTTCTCGCTTCTCTTCCTGACGATGGCGGTCGCACACGCCCGACGAGCGAGCTCACGTGACAAGGCATCGATCGCATCAGTTCCTTCGACATCTGCAGGTATCAGCCGACAGGCGCCTTGCATGCGGGATCGGTGCGTTGATGGGCGGATCCGAGCCGTTGATCCGCGCTTGGCTCTCGCGCGGCGTTCCATTCGGGAAATGGCGTTGCTCCCGGCATGTAGTCGGCCGGAATTACGACAGGTGCCATCGATGCGGCGAGGTCCTCGCCGGCGACGGCCCAGTCGAGTATCGTGCCGGCCGCCGGAACAGCCGCTGCACAACGGTCGAGGCGGTTCTCCAAAGCAGCTACGACAGCCGAACGGGGACTGGCGGCGCGCGTGTCGACGAGGATGTGTACCGCGACGAGATAGGTGGTCATCGGTTGGGTTTCCGTGCTGGATAGTTGAAGCGTGGCGCGCGGATCGAGACGAGCACAGCGCGCTTCCAGGCATCGGCGCCTGTGAAGCGATGGCGATGCCGCGTGTGTTGGACGACAAGACGGGGATGTGCGCCCTCCATCCCGAACACAGCCTGCCAGCCGAAGCGGACCGCCATGGCCTTCCATGGAATCGACATCACCGCCCCCAGGCGACAAAGCTCGAGGGTCCGCCATAGGAAGCGTGGCGCGCCGGATCGACGACGAAGCCGAAACGGCCGACCTCGTACTCGCTGGCCGGGACCAGAAAGCGCCGGCGCTCCATTCCCTCACCTCGGCCACCACCGAGTGTGGCGATCACCTCAACGAAACCATCGTGGTGCTGTGACCTGATCGCCGACACGACGACCCAGTCACCGGCATGCCGCGCCTCGAACGTCCGGCGATCCTTCTCGCGGGATTCGCCAGGCTGCAGAACGGTTCCGAAGATCGGCGGCCTGGCGGCTGGTCGTGACATGGACGAGCTCGGCCTCATCGCCGGGGCGGTCGAACACGAGGACGGAGCCGATGGCGGGCCGTTCGACCACCGTGAAGGCGAGGTCGCAATCGACCGAAAAGGTCTTGAAGACCCGCAGGACGATCACCGCCTTGCTGCCGAAATCCCCTTCGTGAAGCGTGATCGCGGCCGGTATCGTGGTTTCACCGATGCGTGTGCCGGCCTGTTTCCTGACGAGCCGGCCGGTGTTGTTGCGACTTTCCCAGGCCCGCAGCTTGCGCCGATGGCGCTCCGGGGGGGGGGGGCCGCAGGCTGCCGTCAGAATAGCGGATGATCGCGCCCATCGGCACGTGGTCAAAGATGAATTGCGCGGACACAGTGTGCTCCTGTTCTTGTTTGCTGAAACGAAAGCGCCGCCGGGGTGGACCGGCGGCGGGTCAGGCATTCGAAAGAGAAAGGTGGTGGGGCTATTCGGCGGCCTCGCGGAACCCTTCCCTGTCGTCGTGGTCCGGGTCGACGGGTTCGGCGTCCGTGCCGTCCGGCTCCTCGTCCTCCTCGGTGACCGTGTTGGAGGCCAGCCATGCGGCGAGCGCGTCGCGGTCGGGTGCGAAGAACGCCGAGGGATGAACGAAAGTCTGCTCGTTGAACGCCTCGACCAGCGCCGCCCGCGTATCCTTGACCCGTGCCCTGGGCAGGACGGACGTGCCTTCGCACGATGCCTCGAGGGCGGAGCGCGACAGGCAGGACAGAAATTCTTCCGTGCCCATATTCGGCAGGAAGCCGTCGGCACCGATCACATCGCCCGCAGCGCGGGCCACGATCCCGCTATTGGTCCGGTTCTCCTGGCAGGAGAGCACCTCGATCAGCATGGAGCGGACCGCGACGCGCAGGGTCTCCATGTCGAAGGAGAGCTTGCCCTCGGTGTCGAAGAGCGACGCCGCGTGACGCGCGATCCGCCGATTACCATAGTAATAGTCGTCTCCACCCCCATTGGCGGAATCGACCCTGACATTCTGGCCGGCGAAGGCGAGGACCAGCAAGGCCATCAGCGTGTCGTCCTCGATCGGGGCACGGCCGAGCGCCTCATGAAGCGCGTCGGTGCGAAGGTCGCCGATCATCTCGATGCCCTTTCGGGTGACGTCAGGCCGCGTCCTGGGCATCACCACGGCATCCTCGCCCGAAGATCCGTTGCCCTTGGCTGCTTTCGGCTCCGGCATCCGGAAATGAACGGTCTGCACCATACCGTCGCGGTCGAGATACATGGCTGTGTGATCGGACTTCTTCGGCTTGCCGTAGACCCGTTCGGCCTTCTTGGGCAGCTCCGGCTGGCCCCACGTATTGGCCTCGGTGATGACCCCCTTCTTGGGCAGGTTCCGCGTCATCCACTCCTGCTGGGCACCGAGATAGGCCTCGACGTCGGTGGTGTAGCGGCTGTCCTCATCGGCGGGCGCGAACAGGTCCTCGACCCAGGAAATGCCGTAGGCCTGAGCGAGCTCGTCGTCGAAACTCGCATCGCGCGCATACATGCGGGTCTTGGAAAGGCCGTTGGCCACGCTCCACCAGGGAACCTGCGGATCGCCCTTGCTGGGCTTGTGCGCCTTCCAGACCTCCTTCTGCTCCTCGAGCGAAGCAGCCGCGATCGTGCGTAGCTGGCTTTCGTTGGGCATGTCGCCCTTGGCCATATGATCGAGCATGGCAGGCAGCACATTGGCGAGCAGCCGCAGCTTTCGGATCTGGCGGACCGAAAGCGCGAGCGCCACGGCGATCGCCTCCTCGGTCCAGCCGATGGCGACGAGGCGCTCGATCGCCCGCCACTGGTCGACCGGATTGAGCCCCTCATGGGCGAGCGTTTCGACGAGCGAACGCATGGCGCCGCCATCCTCGGCGGCCTCTCCGACAATGACCGCGATCTCGTCGAGACCGGCGGCGATCGCCTGTTTGACGCGGCGATGCCCGGCCTGGATGACAAAACCGTTGCCGCCATCGGCCTGAGGCGCCACGACGGGCGGCTGCACGATGCCGACCGCCTTGATCGTTGCGAGCAGCAGCGCATCGGCCTGGGGATTGGATTTCGAGCGGCGGGCCCTGTCGGGGTTTTCGACGAGCGCGCGCGGATCAACGAGCTTGATTTCCATCGGGATGCTCCTTTCGGGGTTTGGGCCCGGCACCACGCCAGTCCCCTTTTTCGTCTTCTTCCCGAAGACATCCCCCGGCCCGCGGAGCAGACGGGCCGGTGCAACTGCGGCGGAGCATCCCTGTCCGGCAGGGCGAGCATGGCTCGTGAGCCATCGCGACGACCGACGGGCCGGGATCGCGAGCGGCGCGGTTGAGGTGAAACCGGCAGCGGCCTGGCCGCTCTGCGAGGGGTACTTCTTCCTCCCCTCCCTATCATGTTTACGGCTCTTGACTGCCGGTCGTCAGAACCGCCGCCGTTGCCGCGGCCTTCTCCACACGCGCCTGCGCTTCGATGGTTTTCCGGATGGGAGCCGGTGGCCCTCCTGCATTGCCGCCACGCGTTCCGCCCGGAACCGCGCCTGAAGGAAGCCGACGATCCCCACAGCGTCCAGGATCTGTGGACGCTCGCGCGCGGCCCGCACGAGAGTCTCGCGGCCGAGAGCCACGACGACGCCGTGGCCCTCCGCCCGCCCGGGCAGAGGCCCCCAAAGATAACGCTCGACCGGCATGGCACCCGGCGCAACGGGTCCCGCACCGGCGAAATCGAAAAAGGCGGGAGCCCGGCAATCGAGCCAGTTCGGCGGAAAACACTCTTCCGGGAAGGCGACCGTGTAGATTCCCCTCCAGGGCGTTGGCCGCAGCATTTGCCCACCTGCAGCAAAGCGCGGCGCATCGCGCTTGAGGCGGGTGCCGTCTACGACCCATATGAGGTTCGGATAGAAGGCCTCGCGCGCGGCGCGTTCGTCGGGCCGCAAATGGGAGTGCTGGAATTCGAGCACCAGTCCGTGCCCGGTCCTGACGTCGGCGATGTGTCGCTCGCCGTCGGCGGCAACATGGACGAACTCCCGCCAACCGGCCGGAAATCGGCTCTTCCATTGGCGATGCCATCGGGTTTCGGGTTCCCACCAGTGATCGCAGGTTCGCCTGCCGCGGTGCGCCCAGTGATGGACCCGCCGGTCGCCGCATTTTGCGACCATGGGCTGTCCGCAGCCCGGGCACAGGGCAGAAAGACCGTGGCTGGCTTCAACCCGTTCGTTGTTGACCAATGCATAGCGCATGTCCGGCTCCATATATATTGACGCGCATCCGCCAGAGAGGCGGGCGCCGATTGTTTGTTTTGGATGGAAGCAAACCGCAGCATGGCCAGTCGGAGCTGGTGCTGTCTTGATTATCTTCGGCGTGACGGGGCAATGCCGGTCGCCGGTTATGATGACGGAATGTCGAAGATGCCAGGCTCCGTCTTCTACTCAGGCATGTTGCAAGATTAGCCGCCGACCGGCTCCGGTCAACTCCGGATGATCGACTATCCTCAGAGAGAGTTCGTCACGCGGCGGCCCGTTCGGACACTGCCGCTGCGTCCGCGAGCTCGGCTTCGGTCTCCGCCAGTTGCCGGCGCTTGTCTTCACCCTCTCCCGCAAAACGACTGGCGCGGTCCTTGAATGCCGCTTTCTATGACGCTATACTGCGTCAGAAACAATGGCAATGAATGAGGCGGCAGGATGAACCTCGCACAATATTCAGATCACGGGTTGTTCGCGCCCAACAAGATCGCAACCGTCTTTCGCACGACGAGCGAAGAGATTGCGCGCACGGTCGGTCTTGGCAAGGACGCGATCCAGCGCAAGGATCGCGTCCGTTCGGACAAGACACAGCGCCGCCTGCGCGAAATGGTGGAGATCGTCAATAAGGTCGAACCGCGGTTCGGGTCCGCGCTCATGGCCTACGCCTGGTATCGGTCCGAGCCGTTGCCTGGATTCTCCGGGCAGACGGCCATGCAGCTGGTTCGCGACGGTCGGGCCGAAGAGGTTCTCGATTTTATCGATGCCATCGACGCCGGCGTTCACGCCTGATCGTGGCGCTCACCTATTCCGGAAAGCTCTACCGGGCAATCAATCCGGTCTTCGCGCGCGAACCGATGTCGGGGCGCGGTGCGGAGCGCTATGGGGGCCGGTTCAATCCGAAGGGTGTGCCGGCCCTTTACACATCGACATCCGTGCTGACCGCCCTGAGGGAGTCCAACCAGGTGGGCGATCTGCAGCCGACAACGTTGGTCTGTTACCGTGCCGAGATCGATATGGTCTTCGACGCCTCAGATACGGCCGCCCTTACGGCGGCGGGTCTTAACGAAGCCTCACTGGCAGATCCGACCTGGCGCGACCAGATGATCGAGACAGGCGAGGCGCCCACACAGCGTTTCGCGCGCAACCTGATTGCGGAAGGCTACAACGGGCTGCTCGTTCGCAGTTTCGCGAAGGGAGCCGGTCTTGGTGACATGAATCTGGTGCTCTGGAAATGGAGCGCGAGCGGCCCGTCCCGCCTGGAGCTGATCGATGATGAGGATCGGTTGGGTTGAGCGCAACGCGCGTCATGCCGCGTTATCGACACCCGGCGCGTTGGCGATAACATCGTCGGCCAGATCCTTTTCGATCTCGGCCAATCGCCGGCGCTTGTCTTCAAGTTCTCCCGCAAAGGCGAAAGCTTCGCCCTGGCGAGCGCGGTAGGAGGAGAGCCTGCGCTCGGCGTCCGCCAAACGCTGGCGATAGCGAAGCCGCTCGTCCTCGAATGCCGCAAGCGCATGCTCGAGGCGTGAGATTGCGCCGAGCGGTGTCGTCGTGACGGGCAGTTCGATTTCGTGTTCGGCGCCGGTGCGCATGAGCATGGTGGTGTAGCGATATCCGTCCCCACCGAACCGCTCGCCGGAGAATTCGACATCGAAGCCGCCGATCGAGGCGATTGCCGTGTCACCCTCCTGCTGGAGCTGGACGAGGGTGAGGATCTCCTTCATCAGTGCCCGCCCGGCGGGCTTACGCTCGGAAAAGGAACTGCCGGCGACCGTCATTGCGAAGGCCTCGCCCGCAGTCGAAACGCGCCGGTCGATGTCCATGCTGGTGTCAGCAATGCGGCGGGTCGCGATCTCGATGTCGCGTTCGGCCTCGCGCATCTGACGGCGGACCGCACGCTGATCGTCCATATGGGCGGCGCGCAAGCGCTCCAGCCGGGCGATGTCGGCTTCGAGCCCGGCCTTCTGCATCAGGCGCGGGTCACCCGACGCGATCGCCTTGGCCATGGCGAACTGGTTGGCCTGGCCCTCGCCCATATCCTCGAGCCTTCGGATCGAGGTGTCGCCGGAAAGTGCGGCGGCGATGAACCGAGCCTTGCGCTCGTTGTTCTGCCACATGGTGGCATCGAGCGAGCCTTCCGTCGCATAGGCGAAGATATCGATCTCGTCATGCTGATTGCCCTGCCTGCCGATGCGCCCCTCCCGCTGCTCGATCTGCGAGGGCAGCCAGGGCACGTCGAGGTGATGCAGGGCCTTGAGGCGCAGCTGGGCGTTGACGCCGGTGCCCATGGTTTCCGACGAGCCGATCAGGAACCGGACCTTGCCGGCATTGACGTCACCGAACAGCCGCTGCTTGGCTTGCGCGCGTCTGTAGTCCTGCATGAAGGCGATCTCCGACGCCGGCACGCCCCTGCGCACAAGCTCATCCCGGATCCAGCGATAGGCAGAGAACCCCCTGCTCTTTTCCACGCTTATCGTGCCGAGATCGGAAAAGATCATCTGCGCGGCACCGGGCAGCTCAAAGCAATCGCCATCGGGCTTGCGATAGGTGTTCTGTGAGGTTTCCACCCAGATGCGGAAGGCGTTGCCGATCAGGTCGTTGAGCTTGTTGTCGGGCTCGTCTCCATTGTCGGGGTTGACCAGGCGCAGATCGATCGCGGCGTGGCGGCCGTCGGTGATCACCGACAGCAGGATGTCGTCTCCGGGCTTCGCCGGTCCCTCCCGTTCCTCTACCGCCTTGATGCGGGCGTCGAGGAACGTCTGGTAGCGCTTGAAAGCGGCGGACGGCTTGGAGGTCCTGATCTGGCGCTTGCCGGTCGCGACGGCCGGCACCTTCACATATTGGCGCAAGTCCTCCGGCAGCACGACGTCCGCAAAGGAGCGGAACATGGCGATGAGTTCGGGCACATTGACGAATGTGGCAAAGCGCGTAACCGGCTTGTATTTGCCCGATGGCTGAAGCTCGAGGTCGGTCGTCACATCGCCGAAGGTCGAAGCCCAGGCGTCGAACTCGTGCAGACCACGCTCTTTCAGCGCCGCTATGCCGAGGAAGCGCTGCACCGAGAACATCTCGCCGAGCGTGTTGGTGATCGGCGTGCCCGACGCCAGAACGAGCGCACGGCCGGGGTTCTTGGTTTCAACGAAGCGGGACTTGACGTAGAGGTCCCATGCCCGCTGCGAGCCCGTAGGATCGACCCCCTTCAAGCTCGACATGTTGGTGGCAAAAGAGAGCTTACGGAACTCCTGGGCCTCGTCGACGATGATCTGGTCAATGCCGAGCTCGGATATGGTCAGAAGATCGTCCTTGCGCGTCGCGAGCGCCTCCAGCCGTTCCTTGAGCCCCTCTTTCAGCCGCTCGAGCCGCTTGCGCGACACGCGGTCGTCGCTTTCGACCCTGGTCAGAAGCTCCTCGTAGAGCCCCAACTCGTCCTGGATCATCTGCTGTTCGAAGGCGGACGGAATGGAGATGAACCTGAACGCCGAATGCGTGATGATGATTGCGTCCCAATTGGCCGTGGCGGCACGGGCGAGGAAGCGGTGCCGCTTCTCGTTGGTAAAGTTGGTCTCGTCGGCAACGAGGATGCGGGCAGTCGGGTAGAGCGCTAGGAACTCGCGCGCCGCCTGGGCCAGACAATGACCGGGAACGACCAGCATCGCCTTGGCGATCAGCCCGAGCCGCTTCTGCTCCATGATTGCCGCCGCCATTGTCATGGTCTTGCCGGCGCCGACGGCGTGGGCGAGATAGGTCGAACCCGCCGAGATGATGCGCCAGATGCCGCGTTTCTGGTGCCCATAAAGAGAAAAGGCGCCAGAGGCGCCCGGAAGCTGAAGGTGATCGCCGTTGAACATTCGCGGGGCGATGTTGTTGAACCGGTCGTTATAGTCCCGGGCAAGCCGGTCGGTGCGGTCGGGATCGGACCATATCCAGGTTTGGAACGCCGTCTTGATCTTTGTGAGTTTCTCCTTGGCCGCCTCGGTGTCGACCACATTGAGGACGCGCTTCTCGCTATCGCCCTCCTTCACGGTGTCGAAAATCTGCGGCACCCGGCTGTTGAGGGCATCGGCAAGCAGCTCGCCGGCGTGCCGCCGATCAGTGCCCCATTCCGACGTCCCGGCGGCGGTATATCCGAGCTGGCGCGCCTCGACCGTCCAGGAGGCAAGCTCGGGCATGTGGCGGATTCGGATGTCCGCACCCATCATCTCATGTACAAAGGCGACCACGTCGTCGGCTGGAATCCAGGGGGCACCCAGTCGCGCCGTGATATCGGACGGGTTCAGGTCGGCCGGCTGGACATCACGCAGCGCCCGGACATTGCGTTCAAACACCGAATCGAGTGCAGCGGCGGCTTCCGCGGCCTTGAGCTTGTCGCGCACCTTGCCCGAGAGATAGGCGTCGGCGGTCTGCCAGGATCCGGTCTCCGGATCGGCAAAGATCGCGTCGCCCAGCTCTGCGATGACGACATCAGCGTCCGCCTGCATGAGCTCAGCGATATGATCGACATCGACATGTCCGCGCTCGTTGAGCACCACAGCCAGCGCATCGGCGGCGGAGGTGATGATTGGCGCCGACGGCGGGGCAATGACCCGCTCGGTGAAGATCGGACCGGGGCGCGCCGTGTTCGTCTCGAGGTCGTAACCCTCGATGGAGGCGACGAGCCAGCAATCGGGATCGTCGAGGAAGGGCTGGAGATTGGGGCGGCGGTGCGTCTCGCGGACTTCGCCGGTTTCGGGATCCTCCTTCACCGATACGGTGGTGGAATTGACCGGACCGAAGGCGCGCACGAAATTCGACCACGCAATGCGCAGCCTGACCTGGTGCTGCTTGAAGGGCTGATCAAGCTCCTGCGCCTTGAGGACCTCGCGCACGGCGTCGCGGATCGGGATCAGCTTGCGGATGATCCTGGCGTGTTTGTCGGAGATGCCGTCAGCGGCGCGGCCCTTGCGCACCGTGATGCTGACGGGTTCACCGTCGCGCATCTGCATCAGCGCCTGGTTCTTCCCGACAAAGAAGCTGCCCTCGCGGATGCCCTGCCCTTCGGGCTTATCGAATTCGTGGGCTTCCGGGGCGACGGCTTCCGGCTCGCCGTCATAGATCGCTTCCGGAAGAAGATGGATGGCGGCGCCAAGCGCCTGCTCCAGATCGACATGAGGCTGCGGCAGGCAGGTATAGGTCTCACCGAAAGGTCCGGAGGTCGTGGTATGGGTTCCCAACACGTGATCGGAATGCCGTGCGAACCAGCGATTGATCCGGATGGGGCCTTCATCCTCGGCTGCAGGCCGGACCTCGTCGGTCTCCAGCCAGGACATGTCGCCCTCGGCGTCGTCTGGTTTACGCTTCCGGAAAAAGAGGATGTCGGCTGCCACATTCGTGCCGGCCTCGGCCCGGAAACTGCCCTCGGGCAGACGGATGGCGGCGACAAGATCGGCCTTTCGGGCGATCGTTTCCCGCGCGGTTGGATCGGCCTTGTCCATGGTGCCGCTGGAGGTGGCGAAGGCCGCAAGCCCGCCTGGCTTCAGACGGTCGATCGCCTTGACGATGAAATAGTCATGCAGCCGCAGACCGAGGCCGCGATACGCCCGGTCCGAGCGCACCGTGCGATCAGAAAAGGGCGGGTTGCCGATCGCCAGATCGAAATGCGCCGGCAGATCTGTACGGGCGAAATCGCCGTTGACGATCCGGGCACGGGGCTGCAGCAGGCGGGCGATGCGTGCCGTGACCGGGTCGAGTTCGACCCCGGTGACATGGGTGACCGGGCGCAGGTTCTCGGGCATCAGGGCGGGAAACAGCCCCGTTCCGATGCCGGGTTCGAGCACCCGGCCGCCGCGCCAGCCGAGCCGCAGCAAGCCCGCCCAGATGGCCCGGACGATGAACTCCGGGGTAAAGTGCGCATATTGCGTGCAGCGGGCGAGCGAAGCGTATTCCTGCTCCGAGGTAACATCCTGCAGATCGGAACCGATGTCCTGCCAGCCCTTGCGAAATTCCTCCTCGCCCGGGTGCCGGAACACCGAATTCGCCAGTTCCGAAGCACCGAACCCGGTGAACCTGATGAGGACCGCCTGTTCCTCAACCGTCGCCGGACGGCCTTCGGTTTCGATCGTCTGGGCGAGCGCGATGGCGGCGACATTGTCATGGGCGCGCTGCCTCCAGCCACGGGCCAGACCGCGATCGCCGACGAGATGGAAGTCCTCGCCACGTTCGTTGGCGGCGGTCTTGCCGCAGCGTTGTAAACCCGGCACTCGGTCCTCCGGCGCGTCATCATCGCGATCCCCCGGCTGTTCGGGCGGCGTTGCGAACGCGGTGACGCCAAGACCGAGACCGGATGAAAGGGTGGTGTTGCCGAAGAGATCGAGCGTGAAGGGGTCCTCATTGGGCATCGGTTGTTCTCCATGTGTTAAGGTTCACGCCCGCCCGCCGCCGGGATGGCCGGCGGCGCGACGCACGCGACAGTTTCGGGATGGGGTCAGCGGGTGATCAGCGAGAACGAGATGTCGTGCTCGGTGAGTTGCACCCTCAGATGCGTGGCGCCAAAATTCCGGTTGAAACTCGGGATCAGCAGGTCGGCGTCGATGAACTCGATGCCGTCATCGCCACCGAAATGGCGACGCTTGTAGTCCCACCAGTCCGGATTGCCCTTCGGGTGGCATTCGGCGGAATAGACGACGAGTGGCCTCTCGCCATCGGCGAGCTTGCCGTTCGAGATGACGTAGACGCCCTCGTCGCCAACGAGCCAAAGGCCGGGCTTTTCGCCCTCGCCCGGCTTGGTACCGTAATAGGGATTGCGGAAGCCGCCATTGGCGGCCGCGTCGGCTTCTCCGCGCGCGATGACCTTACGCACGGCCATGATCGGGAAGGTGAACATGGCGGCCTCACGCGGCCTCGGCGAGCGGCAGGTGGCGCAGATGAACGGGAAGCTTTTCCGAGATCTGCACGTCAGTCAGATGATCCAGCAGAGCGAAGCTGCTTCCATGCCTGCCATAGACGATGATGGTGCGCTGGCCGCGGTTCTCGGGGCGGAAACCCGCCCCGGCATAGCTGCGATACCGGTCCTCGGTGGCGCTCCAGATATGCTCGATCCGCTCCTCGCGGGTCATCGCCTTGACCGGACGGCGCTCCCGCTCGACGATGGCATCGCGCATCTCGACCGGCGAACCCGGCCGGGCGAGATCGCAATAGGCATGGAAGTAGCGGTCCGCCCCATTGATGCGCAGCGCATAGAACACGCTGGTGATGCTGCCGGTCAGGAATTCGCCCAGGGCGAACATCTCACCGCGCATCCAGAGCGGCGGCAGGATATCGAGCATGTAATCGTGTTCGGGCCGGGCGATCTCGAACCATTCGCCCGCGAACAGGGCGCCGTCGTCGTTCTGCCAACGGTTGGGGCGCTGGGCGTGGCGATCGAACAGACGGAACATCTGCCGGCGATCGGCAACTCCGAAATAGATCTTGCGGATGGGAGAGAGGGTCATGGGTGGGCTCCTTGGCCTCCGGGCTGGAGCGCGGCTCATCCTCTCGACGTCGCCATCGTCTTCAGCCCTTCCGGACCCCTCTCAAGCGGCCGCCTCTCCGTCCGGCCGGGTCAAGGGCCGGCGTCAGCCGGGCGAAGCGTCACCCTTGAGGCGGCCGGCGGGCATGCGGCAGCCGTCCTCCTTCGACTTCTCCCTCCCTCTCGATTCCTGGTTTCTTCCCAATTCGGCGTTCCAGTCTTCCGCCAGCGGACACATCCGCTCGAACCCGCATTTTGCTTCGTCCGCAAGGGCCTGCAGGCGGCGGGCATAGATCTCGCCCTGCGCGTTGTCGTCGGTGGCCGCCACAAGACGAGCGCCCGGCCGGTGGGCGTATGTTCGAAGGGCTTCGACCGTGGCCGGTGCCCAGCCGCCGCCGGTGCTGAGATAGAGGGTGTCTGATCGAATGTCCTCGATCGCGGCCAGGCTCATGGCGTCGATCGCCGCCTCGGTGACACAAAGCCGGAGCGCTTCGGGCCGCCCGAGACGGAACAGCATCTTGGCGCCGCCGGTCGCGAAGCCGCGCCAATCGGGACCGCGCTCCTCCCAGCCGGTCACCTGACCGGCGTGATCGGTGTGGCCGGCCCACATGCTACCCTTCGGGCCTTCGCGCAGGAGGTTCGCGGCAATGGCCTTTCGGATAACACCCTCGGGGATATGGCGCGTGTCGCGCAGATAGCGCCATGTTGCCGAGCCGGGCCAGGGCTTGCGCCGAATTTGCCAGCGTTCCACGATCGTCAGGTCGGGCGCGCGGTCTCTGGCCGCGCGTGTCCAGACCGGCTCGGACGGCGTGAAGCCGACCAGCTCGGCGACGACATAAAGCGCTGCGGCAAAAGGAACGCCGTCGAGATGTTCCACCAGCGTGAAGACGTCGCCCTTCGCATCCGACAAGGGATCGAACCAGCCCTTGCCGTCATGGATCACGATGATGATCTCGCTGGCGCGGCGATACTTCATCGCTTTGCGGCTGCTCTCCTTGAGATCGAGCGCGAACCCCGCGTCCTCCAGCACGGCGCTGCAGGGCACCTTTCCTCTCAGCTCTTCCAGGTCTGCTTTTTCCATATCTCGCCTGCGCCTTCGCGCGCTCCTCTTAACCGATTCCCGCTCCCGGTCCGTGCCGGGACGAGGATCGGCATGCCGCGAAGAGCAAGGCGGGCAAGGGCGTGGCGGGCAACCCGGCAGAATTGCGGGGCCGGACCGATCTCGCCCGCCACGGCGAAGCTTCCCTTGCCGGGCGCAGCGCGCAAGCGGCACGCACACCCGCACGTCAACCGCTGCGTCGCTCTTCCTCGGCGACAATCGCGATCACCCTGTCGGTGTCCATTTCCGCGCGCGGGGCGATGCGGGCGATTTCGGCGGCGACCTTGGCCCAGTGATAGAATTCGGCTTTCGCGCCACGAACGCGTGCCCGGACCGCACGGCACTGCGCCTCATAGTAGGTGTTGGCCTCATGTTCCCGGGGTATACCGATGAAAACCCCGGCCAAGTCTTGCCGTCATGCGGCGAGCGCATCGAGGATCGGGCATTCCGGCACATCTTCGCCCGAGCATTGCGCCATGGTCCGGGACAGGAGCCGTTCGATGCGCCGGAGGTCGGCGATCTTGGCTCTGATTTCCGCCAGGTGCGGCTTCGTCCGTTCCTGGACTTCGGCACAGGTCTGGCTTTTGCGATCAACCAGGTGGAGCAAGCCGCGAATCTCATCAATGCCAAAGCCAAGTTCGCGGCTGCGCAGGACAAAGCGCAGGCGTCGCACGTGGGTCTCGTCATACAGGCGATATCCCTTGGAGGTGCGCGGCGGCTCCGGCATCAGGCCAATATTTTCATAGTAGCGGATGGTCTCGATGTTGCAGCCGGTGCGCTTGGAGAGCTGGCTACGCTGCAGCCCCTTCACCGGAACGTGTTCTGTCATGACGCAATTTCCCTCTTGAGCCTGTAGTTGCTACAGGAGTTATGTACCATGGGACCCAAGAATTGTCGTGAGGGTTTTGGATGATGAATGATGTACGTGAAGCGATTCAAAATCGACGATGGTCGTTGATGAAAGAAATCGGTGGCAACTCTCGGGAGGTTGCCAGTGATCGGGTTCGGAGTGAGGGCGGATTCGCAACGCTAAGCGTCATCGGCGCGTTCTTGGCATCGGCCTGTTGTGTGGTCCCCCTGCTCCTGGTGATGCTCGGCATCTCCGGCGCATGGATCGGAAACCTGACGATGCTCGAACCCTATAAGCCCTATATCGTGGCCGCGACGCTCGTGCCGCTGGGGCTTGGCTTATGGCAAGTCTATTTCAAGCCCAAGACCGTTTGCGAACCGGGTTCCTACTGCGCCCGTCCGCGCTCCGCCATCATCACCAAGACCGCGCTCTGGATCGCGACGGTCATCATCGTGCTCGCCATCACGATCGGCTGGTGGGCACCGCTGTTCTATTAGAGTAGGAGACAACACGTGAAACACTTGCCGAAAGCTATCTTCGCCGCACTTGCTCTCGGGACAAGCACGATGATTGCGTTGTCGTTAGTCAGCTCCGCTTCCGCCCAGTCGCCGTCAGAAGCAGTTGCCGTGGCAGAAAAGACGCAGACGTTTGCCATCGAGAACATGTCGTGCGCGTCGTGTCCGATCACGGTACGCTTGGCCATGGAAGGTGTTGCGGGAGTGAAATCGGTCAAGGTAGATTTCGAGGCCAAGACGGCGACGGTTGTCTACGACCCGTCGACCGCTACGGTCGCGGCTATTGCCGCTGCTTCCACCGATGCTGGCTATCCTGCCAAGGCGATCGGGAGTTAGACCCATGCATGACCGGTCCATACCTGGCTTCGGACTGGTTGGCGCTCTGATGTAGCATTGTGCTGGTTGGCGCTGCTCCTGCCGGCGCTGTAGGCGTGATCGGCGTGGGCGCACTCACAACAGCGGTCTACGGTCTATTGCCTGTTCTCATCATGATTGTTGCTGCAGCGGGTTACCTGCTGTGGCGACATCGGCCACGCGTCTATAACAGAAATCAGTAGGAGATTTTCATGTCCGACTGCTGCAAGTCAAAAAATAATTGCCGCTATGATCTGGCGGTGATCGGTGCCGGTTCCGCGGGGTTCTCGGCCGCGATCACGGCCGCTGAGCTGGGCGCGCAGGTCGCGCTCATTGGCCACGGCACGATCGGCGGCACTTGCGTCAATGTTGGCTGCGTGCCGTCGAAGACGATGATCCGCGCCGCCGAGGCGCTGCACGGTGCGCGCGCCGCGCATCGTTTTCCCGGCCTTGCCGGCGAGGCCAATGTGATTGACTGGGCAGGTCTCATCGCGGCCAAGGATGATCTGGTCACAACCCTGCGGCAGAAGAAATATATCGACCTGCTGCCCGAATATAACGGGATTGTCTATCTTGAGGGTCCTGCGCGCCTGAACGGACAGGGCGTATTCGTGAATGGCGCCGCGATCCCGGCCGGCAGGATCATCATCGCGACCGGTTCTTCGCCGGCCTTGCCCGATATTCCCGGCGTTGCGGAGGTTCCCTACCTCACCAGCACGACCGCGCTCGAATTAACCGACTTGCCGCGTTCGCTGCTAGTGATCGGCGGCGGCTATATCGGCTGCGAGCTCGCGCAGATGTTTGCCCGCGCGGGGGTGGAAGTGACACTCGTTACCCGTCGCCGCCTGCTGCCGGAGGCAGAGCCGGAGGTTTCTAAGGCCCTGACCGGCTATCTTCGTGACGAGGGCATCACCGTCCGCACCGATCTTGCCTATCGCAGGATCGCGCGGACCGATCGAGGTGTCGAGCTGACGATTGCCATCGGCGGGGCGGAGGAAGTGATCCCCGCCGAGGAGGTTCTTCTGACCACGGGGCGATCTCCGAACACCGATGCTCTCGGGCTAGCCGACGCGGGCGTGCGGCTGTCCGGCAATGGCGGCATCGTCGTCGACGAGCGGATGCGCACCTCAAGGCCTGGCGTCTACGCGGCGGGCGACGTGACCGGCCGTGACCAGTTCGTCTACATGGCGGCCTACGGCGCCAAGCTCGCGGCGAAAAACGCGCTGAACGGCGACAGCCTCGTCTATGATAACGCGGCCATGCCGTGGGTGACGTTCACTGATCCGCAGGTGACCGGTGTCGGCTTGACCGAGCGGGCGGCTCAGGCCACAGGCTTTACGACCAAGACCTCGATCGTCCCGCTCGACCAGGTACCGCGGGCGCTGGCTGCCCGCGACACGCGTGGGCTCATCAAACTGGTTGCCGATGCCGGGACCGACAGGTTGCTTGGCGGCCAGATCCTTGCGCCCGAGGGCGCAGACAGCATCCAGACGGTGGTGCTGGCCATCAAGCACGGCATGACGACCCGGGAACTGGGCGAGACGATCTTTCCCTATCTCACCACGGTCGAAGGGCTGAAGCTTGCCGCGCAGGGCTTCGGCAAGGACGTGGCGAAGCTCTCCTGCTGCGCCGGATAGGAAGGAATAATGGAACGCCGTCACGCATCCCCTCCACGACTAGCTTGAAAAGGCCTTCGTCAGAACCGGCGGCACTCTTCGTGAAAAGGGCTGTGAATGTAACCGCTGCCACTCCACATAAGGCCAGGCAGTCGAGGAGCCCAAAACAAACCTGAAACTGTTCGTCTGGAAGAGTGTGAATGCGGTCTAACAGCCGCAACCGATCGAAAGAGGAAAACATGGGCAATACCGGAAGGTTCAATCTGATTGTGATCGGAGGTGGTACGGGTGGAAACGGTGTCGCTCGGATGGCCGCCAACGCTGGCTGGACGGTTGCCAGCATCGACAGCCTGCCCTTCGGCGGCACTTGTGCGTTGCGGGGCTGCGATCCCAAAAAGATGCTGATCGCCGTGACCGAGGGGGTCGAATGGGCCCGCAACCTCGACGGCAAGGGGCTGGTGGCACAGACCTCCGTCAACTGGCCGGACATGATCGCCTTCAAGCGCACGTTTACCGATGCGATGCCCGACCGCATCGAAGGCGGACTGGACAAAGCCGGTATTACAGTGTTGCACGGCGAGGCACGCTTCACCGGGCGTGACAAGATCGAGGTCAGTGGCGAAGTCCTATCGGCACGACACTTTCATATCGCCACCGGCGCCCGGCCAATGACGCTGAACATCCCCGGCGAGGAATTGCTGGCGACCAGTACCGATTTCCTCGCGTTGCCGGAACGGCCCGACAGGGTGGTGTTCGTTGGCGGCGGATTCATCGCGATGGAATTCGCCCATATCGCCAAGCGTGCGGGGGCGCGCGAAGTGACGGTTCTGGAAATGATGGAGCGGCCGCTGGGGAATTTTGATCCGGACCTTGTCGCGATCTTGTCCGAAGCCACGGCCGATCTCGGCGTCGATCTGCGGACTGAGGCCAAGGTTCTCAAGATCGAGAAGAATGGCACAGGTTTTACAGTCGCTTACGAGACGCCGACAGGCGTTGAGACCGTCGACTGCGATCTAGTGGTTCACGCAACCGGTCGCGTCCCCAATATCGACCATCTCAACCTCGAAGCCGCAGGCGTTGAGTATAGCCGCATGGGCATCAAGGTCAGCCCCTTCATGCGCACCACCAACCCCGCAATCTTCGCCGCCGGCGATTGTGCGGACAGTGGCCCGATGCTGACCCCCGTCTCAGCCAACGAAGGCCGGATCGCGGCTAAGAACCTGCTCGCCGGCAAGGACGAGCGGGAGGTGAATTATCCACCGATCCCGAGCGTCGTCTTCACACTGCCGCAACTGGCCTCAGTCGGACTTTCAGAAGCTGCAGCACGCGAGGAGGGATTGGATTTCGACACCTATTTCGACAAAACCGCAGGCTGGTATTCATCGCTGCGCGTCGGCGCCAAGCACACCGCCTACAAGGTTCTGGTCGAAAAGGGGACCGGAAAGATCCTGGGTGCCCACCTGATCGGCCCCGGCGCCGAGGAGCAGATCAACCTCTTCGCGATGGCGATGGCCGCAGGCCTGACCGCGAACCAGATAAAGGGCCTCATCTTCGCCTATCCGAGCTTTGCATCCGACATCAGTTCGATGATTTAGGAAGAACGGGCACATGTTTCCTGAAACTGTCGATGCGAACGTCGAGCTGATTGGCTACGACTACGACTCCGCGCGTTGCAAGTGATCACGCAAGATCACGTCTTCAACGACCAGGAGGAAAGCCGGTTCAAACCGGAGGAACGAGAGGCCGCACAGATGCCGGGATCCGAGAAATTCGCTTGTGTGGGCAGTGACGGTTCGACCCCGACGTGATACTCAGCAGAATGCTAGAGGTGGCCGGTTCTCTGGTAGGTTTGCTCAGCATGCGCAGCCGGTCGAAGCGCAACAGATTCGTGACAATCCAGCGCCGTGAGGATGCACGGATGCAGTCAGCAAGGAGATTCCAGACCGTGTACGTGCCGACCTTGGGAAGGTTTCGATTACGCCGTTGGGCACCGTAGCGGTCAAGATGATATCTGGGAAAGTCATCGGGACCAATGCCGATCAAAGACCGGGCTTCTCCGGCGGCACATACCCTTGAAACATCTCGTCATGGGATGATCGCGTATTCCTGAAAGTAGATTCGGCTGCCGACTGACGGATGCGGACGAGCGTGACTATTCACCCTCCCACAGTGACAATGATCAGCGGGAGCCCTCGCGAAGCCAGTGTTGCGCTCGCTGCTCAGACGCCGACAAACCGATCGATCATGAAGGAGAGGCGGCCCTGAACCGCCCTTCGCGTGTTCATCCGGCCGAGCGCCCCTATTCGCGATTACCCAGGAACTGCAACAGGAACATGAACAGATTTATGAAGTCCAGATAGAGCCTGAGGGCGCCCATGATCGCTTTGCGGCCCGCCACCAGCGTATCGTCGCCTTCCCAGTACATCTCCTTGATTTGCTGCGTATCGTAGGCTGTCAGGCCTGCAAAGATCAGAACGCCGATTGCGGAGATGGCGAACTGCAGCGCCGAAGACGCCAGGAAAATGTTGACGATCATCGCCAGAATGAGGCCGATCAGGCCCATGAACAGAAACGAGCCCATGCCGCTCAGGTCGCGTTTCGTCGAATAGCCCCAGAGCGATAGCGCGCCGAACGAGGCGGCCGTGATGAAGAACACGCGCACGATACTCTCGCCAGTGTAGACGAGAAAGATCGAAGCGAGAGACAGGCCCATGACCGCAGCGAAAGCCCAAAAGGTCGTCTGCGCTGCCGAGACCGTCATCTTTTGAATGCGGGCGCTCAAGAAGAATACGAAGCCGAGCGGCGCAAGCATGACCATCCACCGCAATGGACTGGCGAAGATGAGCTGTCCGAACCCGGTGAGCTGCCCGCTGGAAACGGCCATCTGAGCGGTCGCGAATGCGGCCACGCCGGTGATTGCGAGGCCCAGCGCCATCAGGTTGTACACCCTGATCATATACGCGCGCAGGCCCTCGTCGATTGCCGCTTCGGTGCGAGCGCTCGCCGGTGCGGGGGTCGCTTGGATATTGCGAAGGTCAGCCATAGTTTCCCCTACTGCTGCTTTCCCGTCCGGTGTAGGGCGCAAGAGAGTTTCACGCGCCTGCGGGCCACTGGCGGGCGATGTCACATAAACCTGAGCATGGACGCACCGGGCCCTGCGGCGGCTCGATCAGGTGCCGATGGTTACAGCGTTCCATTCCGCCATGGCCTGGAGGCGATGACGGCGGATGCCGAGAGCAGAGCGTTGTGAGCGGGGCGGGACGAAAAGGTTGCGAAAGGCGGAGAAGATCGAGATGAAATGCTGTAGGCTCCCCGGCGATCGGAACCCCTGCATTGAGCGTTCTCGTTTTCGCAGCGGCACGTGCGAATTCTCCGCACGGTTGTTCAAGCCCTTGTGCGAGCGGTGCTCGATCTGCGGCATCACCTGCCGCTTGGCTGCTCCGTAGGAGCGGAGCTTGTCGGTGATCATGCGCTTCGGTGCGAGCCCCTGCTTCTTCAGCAGCCGCGTCAGCAAGCGCTTGGCGGCCTTGGTGTTGCGCCGGGTCTGGACGATCTCATCGAGCACATAGCCATCCTGGTCGACGGCACGCCACAGCCAATGTTTCTTGCCGGCGATCGTGATGGCGACCTCGTCGAGGTACCAGATATCATTGCGGTCCGGCTGCTTGCGGCGCAGGCGCCCAGCATAGTCCGGCCCGAACTTCCGGCCCCAGCGGCGGATCGTCTCATAGGAAACGACGATGCCGCGCTCCAAAAGCATTTCCTCGACATGACGCAGGCTCAGCGGAAACCGATAATACAGCCAAACCGCATGGGCGATGATTTCGGCAGGAAAGCGGTGACGCTTGTAGCTGATGGCGGACGTACTCATGCTCGCGCCTCTACACCGCAAGGCGCTGACCGGAAGTTAACGTGACATCGCCCGCAGAAGTTGTCTTGAAGGCCCAACAGGTCACACTCGACCGCGTCGGCTTCTTCATCAACAAAGCGCACTTCTACGATCGTCACAGAGACCACTTGAACGAACGCCAGGCCAAGGCCATCGCTCGCCTGTTTCGGGAAGGCCCTGGCGGTTTCGAAGGCGGCCTCAGCGCCAACAACTATCTCAAGATCACCGGAACTTCACGCGCAACCGCAACCCGCGATCTGCAGGACCTGGTCGAAAAAGGTGCGCTCAGCCGAACCGGTGAGCGACGCCATACGAGGTCCTGGCTAATACTCTCAGAAACAACGACATCGAAGGTGTCGGCGTGACCCGAAAGAACACAGATCGAGCGGAACAAGGAACTGGATCTGAAGTCCCCTTAAAGAATCCGCTTTCCAACTGTGGATCAGGTTGAAACGGGGCCGCCCAAAGGAATGTGATTGAATTCTTCAATGGAAGAATGGAAGGTAAGTCATTATCCGCGAGGAGATGCCCGATGGGTGATGATGCCGCGAAACTTTCGAACCTAAATTTGAAGATCACCGAGGATGAGCGGTGGGCCTTCAAGGAACTCTGTGTCCGGCACCGGATGAGTCAGGTCGACGGCTTCCGTTTGGCAGCACGATTATTGGAACAGCACCTTGAGACGAAAACGAATAGCAGTGAAGGCGCATAGATGAGTACCCAGACGACGAACACCTCCTTCGCCGATTTCATCTGGAAGAACGCGGACGACCTCTGGGGGAACTTCAAGCACGTCGATTTCGGCAAGGTAATTCTGCCTTTCACCCTGCTGCGCCGCCTGGAATGCGTGCTGGAACCGACCCGGGATCAAGTGCGCGAAACCGTCAAGACGATGAAGGACAGCCCGATCGACCTGGGCGTGATCCTGCGGACCCAGACCGGCTACCCGTTCTACAACACCTCGAATTACGATCTGCGCAGCCTCGGCGCGACCCGGACCCGCCAGAACCTCGAGGATTACATCGCCTCCTTCTCCGACAACGCCCGGGTTATCTTCGAACAGTTCGACTTCGCCAACACGCTGGCCCGGATGGACAAGGCCGGGGTCCTCTACAAGATCTGTCAGAACTTCGCCGCCATCGACCTGCACCCGGACGCGGTTCCGGAACGGGTCATGTCCAACGTCTATGAACACCTGATCCGGCGTTTCGGCGCCGAGGTGAACGAGGCGGCCGAGGACTTCATGACCCCGCGCGATGTGGTCCATCTGGCCATCGAGCTGCTGCTCGACCCGGATGACCAGATGTTCATCGACAACCCGGGGCTCATCCGGACCCTCTATGACCCCACCTGCGGCACCGGCGGTTTTCTGTCCGACGGGATGGAGCACGTGAATGCCCTGCGCGACCGCTACTCCATCGCTCCGGTCATCGTGCCCTACGGTCAGGAGCTCGAACCGGAGACCCACGCAGTCTGCCTCGCCTCGATGCTGCTCAAGACCGTCGAGTCCGATCCGGGCCGCGACCTGTCGAAGAACATCAAGCTCGGCAGCACCCTGTCCGACGACAAGCTCGCGAACGAGCGGTTCCATTACTGCGTCTCGAATCCGCCCTTCGGCAAGAAATGGGAGATGGACCAGGCCGCCGTGGTCCGGGAACATCAGGAAAAGGGGTTCGAGGGCCGCTTCGGCCCCAAGCTGCCGCGCGTCAGCGACGGGTCGATGCTGTTCCTCCTCCACCTTCTCAGCAAGCTGGAGACGCCGGAGCGCGGCGGCGGGCGGGCGGCGATCGTCCTGTCCGGCTCGCCCCTGTTCAACGGGAACGCGGGGCAAGGGGAATCCGAGATCCGGCGCTACCTGCTGGAGGAGGACGTGGTCGAGGCGATCATCGCGCTTCCGACCGAGATCTTCTTCCGGACTGGGATCGGCACCTACATCTGGCTCCTGTCCAACAAGAAGCCGGCCGCCCGAAAGGGCAAGGTCCAGCTGATCGACGCGACCACGCTCTATGAGCCAATGCGCAAGAGCGAGGGCAACAAGCGGCGCCGGGTCGGGGATGACCAGATCCGGCAGATCGTCCAGATGTATTCCGACTTCGCACCGACGAAGGAGAGCCGCCTGTTCGACAGCCGCGACTTCGGCTACCGGCGCGTCAAGGTCCTGCGCCCGTTGCGGAAAAAGATCGTGATCTCGGCCGAGGGGCTTGCGGCGCTGGCGGATGAAACCGCCTGGGGCAAGCTCACGCCCGAAGTGCAGACCGCCTGGACCGCGCTCTTCGAGGCGGACATGGGCGAGGCGCATGGCTGGCAGCGGTTCGAGGCCTGGGTCAAGAACGCGGTCAAACGCGACGCCGGGCTGGGGAAGGTGAACGCCGCCCTGATCAAGGCGTTCCAGAAGGCGTTCGGCGTGCGCGACCCGGACCTCGATCCGGTGCGCGACAAGAAGGGTGAGATCATCCCCGATGACGACCTGACGGATTTCGAAAACATCCCCCTCGGCACGGACATCCGGGACTACATGGCGCAGGAGGTTCTGCCCCATGCGCACGACGCCTATGTGGATGAGACGTTCCGCGACGAATACGACGGCCAAGTGGGCATCGTGGGGTATGAGATCAACTTCAACCGCTACTTCTATGAATACCAGCCGCCCCGCGATCTGAAGGACATCGACGCCGAGCTGAAGGCGGTTGAGGCGGAAATCGCGGCGGTGCTGGCGGAGGTGACGGAATGAGTTACCGGCGCCATGCCCAGGTGAAACCCAGCGAAATCGAATGGGTTGATCAGATTCCGGTTGATTGGGAGGCAAAACGCCTCCGCTTCGTTGCCGACATTTCCAACAGCAATGTCGACAAAAAAGCATACGACGATCAGGTATCGGTCCGGCTCTGCAACTATACCGACGTCTATTACAACGAAGTCATAACCCCCGATCTCGATTTCATGGAAGCAACCGCCTCGCAAGCGGAGATCAAGAAGTGCGGGCTCCGTGCCGGTGACGTGATCATCACGAAGGATTCAGAGGACCCTCGGGATATTGGCGTTCCTGCCTTTGTGCAGGAGGACATGCCGGGCGTCGTGTGTGGATATCACCTGTCGATCATCAGGACGTCTGACCCGATTACGGCGGAGTACATTCAGTTCTCTATCATGTCCCACCTCAACAAGGCGCGGCTTTACGTTGACACCCCCGGGGTGACCCGGTTCGGGTTGGATCAGGACACGATCAAGAACATCCTCGTCCTGCTTCCTCCCTCGGATGAAAGACGGCAGATTGTTCGTCGGCTCCGCTCGGAAACTGCCGAGATTGACGGCCTGATCGAGAAGAAGACCCGGTTCATCGCGCTGCTGAAGGAAAAGCGGGCGGCCGTGATCACCCATGCGGTGACGAAGGGCATCGACCCGGACGCGCCGATGAAGGACTCGGGCGTAGACTGGCTGGGCCGCGTGCTCGCCCATTGGGATATCCTGCGCATCGCGGCCCTGTTCCGCGAGGTATCGCGCCCGGCTGACCCGGTACTGCCGGTTCTGTCCGTGTCCATCCACGACGGTGTGACGGATGGGGAACTGGCGGACGAGGACCGGGACCGCAAGGTCGCCCTCAGCGAAGACCGGACCAAATATCAGGGCGTCGCGCCCGGTGATCTGGTCTACAACATGATGCGCGCATGGCAGGGCGCGTTCGGGGCCGTCACGGTCAAGGGATTGGTCAGCCCCGCCTATGTAGTCGCGGCCCCTGTCACCACGTTCCGGACCAAGTTCATCGAACACCTTCTTCACACCAAGAGTGCGGCCGAGGAAATCCGCCGGTTCTCGCGCGGCATCGCTGATTTCCGGATGCGGCTCTACTGGGATCATTTCCGGACGCTGAAGGTGTGCCTGCCTCCGCTGGCGGAACAGGACCGCATCCTGTCGGAGATCGATACCGAAACCGCCCGCATCGACGGCCTGATCTCCCTGACCGAGCGTAGCATCGACCTCCTCCGCGAGAAGCGCGCGGCCCTGATCACCGCTGCCGTGACCGGCAAGATTGACGTTAGGGCGGCGGCATGACTTTTGGCGCGGACCGGTCGGTTTCTTATTGCTTTGGTAGGTTTCCTGCTCTATCTAATGGCTCAACAAGACCCGCCACGCCTCGGACGGAACCTCGGTTTCGCACTGCGCACCCCGGCGGGTTACTTGTTTTCAGGGTATCGCTTTCGCGGCACAGGAGTGCCGCATGAAGTTCGAAAAACACGCCGTTTCCGTCCCGAATCAGATCGAACTCCTCAAACGTCGCGGCATGACTGTCGGGGACGAAGCCCAGGCACAGCACTACCTGAACTTCATCTCCTACTATCGGCTGAGGGCCTACTGGCTGCCCTTCGAGGTGCCCGCGGCGATCAACGGTGATCACGCCTTTCGTGACGGGACAACCTTCGAGGATGTGCTGACACTCTATATCTTCGACCGTGAACTGCGGCTGCTGGTCCTGGACGCCATCGAGCGGGTCGAAGTGGCCCTGCGCGCGCAATGGGCGCATCACATGGCCATGACCTATGGCCCCCATGGCTATCTCGAACAGGGCCACTATGCCCACATCGGGCGTCATGCCTCCGCCGTTGCCGAGTTGAACAAGGAATTCAGCCGCTCACGCGACACCTTCGCGACCCACTATCGCGACAAATACACCTCGCCCAAGCTGCCGCCGGTCTGGATGGCGGCAGAGGTCATGTCATTCGGTTTGCTGTCGAAATTCTACAGTGACCTGAAACTGCGCGGCGATAGAAACGCTATCGCAGCCCCCTTCGCGCTGGACGAAAAGGTCGTCACGTCTTTCGCCCATCATATCAGCCATGTCCGTAACATCTGCGCCCACCATGGAAGGCTGTGGAACAAGCGCTTCACGGTGAAGATGACAGTTCCGAAATACCCCGCCAAGCTGCCCGTCGCCATGCGGGATGCCGATCCGCGCTACCTGCACAACACACTGGTGATGCTCGATTACCTTTTGGCCCTGATCGCACCAGACAATGAGTGGAAACAGCGCCTTGTTGCACTGATCGACGGTTGTCCGTTGGCCGATCCTGCTAGCATGGGCTTTCCGGCGGATTGGCGCGCAAGAGCGGTATGGAAGGTATGAGGATGCCGGTTTCTGCCCAAATGAAGCTGGCAAGACTTGTGAAAGAGGTGCCCGCATGACCACCGGCGAAACCTTTGGCCGGACTATCCAGCTTTTCCTGGTCGACGGGAAACCCACGGGCTTGCGCAAGGCGACGATCCACGGCTGGACGGGTCTCTTGTTTGTCAGCGGCGCCTCAGCTTTCGGCGATCTGACAGCCCGGTCCGAGGTGGACCGGACCGGGGTTTACATCCTGTCCGGCCCGGACCCCGACAAGCCCGGCGTAACCCGAGTCTATATCGGGTCGGGGAACTCCGTAGCGGAACGGATCGAACAGAGCGCGAAGAAGCGCGATTTCTGGGAAACCGCGATCACCGTCACCACCAGCGACGACGACCTGTCGAAGGGGCACGCCGAATACCTCGAGGCCCGGCTTATCCGTGTTACCACGCAGGCAGGCCGGGTGACGCTGGACAACGGGACCCAACCCGACACCGACCGCCGCCGCCTGCCCGAAGCGGATGTCGCGAACATGGAGCAATTTCTCGCGAACCTTCGGATCATCCTGCCAGTGATTGGGCTCGACATGCTGAAACCTCAGCCGCGCGCCGTGACGCAGGTCGCGAAACCGGCTGATGATAGGACCGCCGAAGAGGTCCATTTCGAAATCCGCCACAAGAGCGGCGTCCAGGCGACCGCCGTCGAAGAGGACGGTGAGTTCGTGGTGCTGGAAGGGTCCGAGGCCCTGATCGGGACCGGGTATGTCCAGCAGAGCTATGGCGGGTTGAAGGACAAGATGATCGCCGAGGGCGCCTTGGTGCCGCACGCGAAGGACCGGATGCGCTTCGCAAAACCCTGGCCGTTCAGCAGCCCCTCGGCCGCCGCAGCGGTGGTGCTGGACCGGAACAGCAACGGGCGGCTGGAGTGGAAGGTCCGGGGATCGAAGCTGAATTATCACGAGTGGCAGCAGGCGCAGGCCGGCGGTACGGAGGTGACGGAATGAGCGACCTGCATCACGAGAAGCACCTCGAGTCCTACATTGTCCAGAAGCTCGCAGCCGCAGGCTGGCTGGTCGGCACGACCGACGCCTATGACGCGGACCGCGCCATTTATCCAGAGGATCTCGAACAGTGGCTGCGCGCCACCCAGCCCCAGAAATGGGACCGGATCCAGGCCATGAACGGTGACAAGACCCTGCAGGTAATCATGGACCGGCTGGAGACGGCCCTGGAAAAGCAAGGGATGGTCCAGACGCTGCGCCGAGGCTTCTCGATCGCGGGCGCGGGGCATCTGGACCTGTCTGAAGCGGCCCCGGAGGACCAGAGGAACGATGCCGTCCTGCACCGCTATGGGTCGAACCGGCTACGGGTCGTGCCGCAGCTGAAATATCACGCGGGCCGCGAGCTCGCCATAGACCTCGTCCTGCTCCTGAACGGTCTGCCGCTGGCCACAGTCGAGCTGAAGACGGACTTCACCCAGTCGGTCGAACACGCGAAGGCGCAGTACCGCAAGGACCGGCTCCCGGTCGACCCGGTCACAAAACGCAAGCACCCGCTTCTGACGCAGCATCGCGGCGCGGTCGTCCATTTCGCAATGTCCGACAGCGAGATCTGGATGACCACGAAGCTCGCGGGCGACGACACCTTCTTCCTGCCCTTCAACAAGGGCGACAACGGCCGCGCCGGAAACCCGGCCCGGGCCGACGGGGAATACCCGGTCGCCTATTTCTGGGAGGAGATCTGTCAGCCCGACGCGTTCCTGCGGATCTTCCATAGCTTTGTCTATGTCGAGAAGAAGAACGTGGTGGACTTGAAGGGGAACTGGTCGGTCAAGGAGACCCTGATCTTCCCCCGGTTCCACCAGTTCGACGCGGTCAACAAGATGATCGGCGACGCGAAGGCGAAGGGCCCGGGGCACCCCTACCTGTGCGAGCACAGCGCCGGGTCCGGAAAGACCTCCACCATCGCCTGGACGGCGCATGACCTGGTGAAGCTGCGCCGGGACGACGGGACGCCGATCTTCGACACGGTGATCATCGTGACGGACCGGAACGTGCTGGACGGGCAGCTGCAGGACGCGGTCCAGCAGATCGACCACCAGAAGGGGCTGATCGCGGCGATCGACCGGGAGACCTCGTCGAAGTCGAAGAGCGAACAGCTGAGCAAGGCGATGCTGAAGGGCACCCCGATCATCGTGGTGACCATCCAGACCTTTCCCTTCGCGATGGAGGCGATCCTGACCGAAAAGTCTCTCCGGGACCGGAACTTCGCGGTGATCATCGACGAGGCGCACAATTCCCAGACCGGAAACACGGCCTCGAAACTGCAGGCAACGCTGGCCCTGTCAGCCAAGCAGGATATGTCGGAGATGACGGTCGAGGACATCCTTCTGGAGGTCCAGCGGTCTCGGAAACGGCCGGCGAACGTGTCCCATTTCGCCTTCACGGCGACCCCGAAACATTCGACCATGATGCTGTTCGGACGGCCGACGGACCCGACGAGGCCCGCGGCGGACGACAACCTCCCGGCCTCGTTCCACAAATACGAGATGCGCCAGGCGATCGAGGAAGGGTTCATCCTCGACGTGCTTCGCGGCTACGTCCCCTACAAGACGGCCTTCAACCTCGGGCAGGAGATCGTCGAGGAGAAGCGGGTCGACGGGAAGGCAGCAAAGCGGGCCTTGGCGAAGTGGATGACGCTGCATCCGACGAACGTCACACAGAAGGTTCGGTTCATCATCGAGCACTTTTCAAAGAACGTGGCCCACCTGCTGGACGGGAAAGCGAAGGCCATGGTGGTCACCAGCTCCCGGGCCTCTGCAGTCCGGTACAAGCGGGCGTTCGACGCCTTCATTGCGGCGAACCCGGAATACGGGAACATCCGGACCCTCGTCGCCTTTTCGGGCAAACTGACCGGGCGAGAGGTCATGCACCCGAATGACGACCTGTTGCAGGGGGATGCGTTCGTCGTTGAGGAGGATGCGGAGTTCACCGAGGCGAACATGAACCCTGACGCGGGCGGCAAGGACCTGCGCCACGTCTTCGACCGGCCGGAATACCGGATCATGCTGGTGGCGAACAAGTTCCAGACCGGATTCGACCAGCCGAAGCTAGTCGCGATGTATGTAGACAAGAAGATTGCGAACGCGGTCGAGATCGTCCAGACCTTCTCTCGTCTGAACCGGACCTTTCCCGGGAAGGACCAGACCTTCATCATCGACTTCATCAACGACCCGGAAGTGGTTCGGGCCGCTTTCGCCCAGTATGACCGGGGCGCCAAGATCGAGGAGGTGCAGGACCTCAACGTCATCTATGACCTGAAGGAGTTCCTCGACGATCAGGGGGTCTATGACGAGACACACGTCCTCGACTTCCAGAAGGCCCGGTTTCGGACAGCGACCGCCGCCGCCAGCGGCACGGATGACGAGGCAGCGCACAAGGCGATGTACGCCGCGACGCAGGAACCGACCGACGCCTATAACCATCGGCTCACGGAGCTTCGAAACCGGGCCACAGAGGCCGAGAACGCCTGGCAGAAGGCGAAAGCGGTCGGGAACGAGGACGGGATGAAGCGCGCCGATCACGAGCGCGAACAGTTCGAGACAGCGATCGTGTCGCTGACGGATTTCAAGGCAGGCCTGTCCCGGTTCGGCCGCCTTTACGCCTATGTCGCTCAGCTGATCGATCTCGGTGACCCAGACCTTGAGGTCTTCGCCGCTTTCTCCAAGCTGCTCGCGAACCGTTTGGACGGGGTGCCCGCTTCCGAGATCGACCTGCACGGGATCGCGCTGACTGGCTATGACATCTTGGAGCGAGAGGAGCCTAAGGACGGGGAGGATGAGGAGCCGCCGACCCTCGACCCGGTGAAGGGCGGTGGCGGCGGTAGGCGGCCTGGAGCGCTCCCGGTCTACATGCAGGAGCTGATCGAGCGCCTGAACAGCCTCTTCGGAGAGGCTAGCCCGCTCGAGGACCAGGTCGCTTTCGTGAACCAGGTCGCCGCGATTACCCGCCAGAACCCGGTTGTGATGGCCCAGATCGACAAGAACAGTAAGGATCAAGCGATGAAGGGGAACCTGCCTGGCGCGGTGCAGGCGGCAGTGGTCCGGGCCATGTCCTCGCATAGCGCACTCGCCACGCTTCTCCTTAGCAAGGATCGGCAGGCCCTGCCGATCCTTGAAGGGGTGATCTACGAGATCCTAAAGCGAGGCGAGACGTTGGACCTTTCTCCCGATTGATCCTGCAGAACTCTTGATGGCGATGTCCGCTCGAGCGTCTGGACGACATCCTCGCCGCGATAGGAGAAGCGCGGATCGACCGCTGGGCAATAGCGGGAATGAGTGTCGACAATGGTCAGGACACGAAGCTTCTTGCCGGTCGCGAGCTGGTCATGGACAAAATCCATGGCCCACACATCGTTCGGTCCGATGGCCTCTTGGCGATCCTCCCTGAGCTTGACCTTCACCCGTCGCTTGGGGTGCCTGTTCCTGAGCTGTAGTCCCAACTCATTGTAAATCCTACGGGGGCGATGTCACATAAACCTGAGCATGGACGCACCGGGCCCTGCGGCGGCTCGATCAGGTGCCGATGTGTGTCAGATCCTCGCGCGCCTCCTTGTCGAGATTGCGGAACGCGGCCGACAGGCTGTCGCTGCGATGTTCATGGGGAGCACCACCAAGCAGCCACAGCGCGTTCTGCAGGCCTTCCGCCAACGCCACGAAACTCTCGCCGCCGAGGACGACATGGGCGGGGATTGCCAAGTTGATTACGGCTTTGCGTGAGGATAGGCGATCATTATGAGAACTCCACCAACAATGCCGCGCCTGAAGGGCTTTCGTTTTCCTCGCGAGATCATCTCCTACGCCGTCTGGGCTTACCATCGGTTTGCACTCCGCACGGCCGATGTCGAGGATCTGCTTGCTGAGCGTGGCGTGGTCGTCAGCCGGGAGACGGTTCGGCGGTTTTGTTGCAACGGCTGATTTGAAGCGCAAAGGGGGCGGTTTTGTTGCAACGGCTGATTTGAAGCGCAAAGGGGGCCGGTCCGAGGCCAATTATGCGGCAAGAATTGCGAACTGTTCGGCTAGGGACGGATTCGGATTGAAGGCGTATCTCGCCTGTCGCTTGCGCATCATGTGAACCATCTCGATGCCGGACAGGATGATCGCGGCTGATGCCTGTGATTTGAAGCCAAGCATTGGCCGGACGCGGCGCTTGATGCGCCGATGATCCTGTTCAATCCGATTATTCAGATACTTACTCTTGCGGATTTCGATCGGCTTCAGCCGGCGCCGAGAACGATCCTGCAAGCGATTTGTGGTGTCACAGGAAACGATAGCCTCGTGGTTGGTCTGGCTACCATCAATAACGACGCAGCCTGGCCGGCCATGCCGATTCAGCGCCTTTGTGAAGAACCGTTTGGCCGACGGCAGGTCACGCTGCTCGCTGAACCAGAATTCGACCGTGTCGCCGACACTGTCGATGGCGCGGTATAGGTACATCCACTGGCCGCGGACCTTGATGTAAGTCTCGTCGATATGCCATCTGCCGGTCACGTTCCGCTTCCGTCGGTTGAAACGCTCCAGCAATAGCGGTGCGTAGCGGACGGTCCAGCGGTGAATGGTCGTGTGGTCAACGGCAATGCCTCGCTCGGCCATCATTTCTTCCAGGTCCCGCAGGCTCAGACTGTAGGCCAGGTACCAGCGCACGCAAAGCAGGATGACTGACTGGTCAAACTGGCGGCCCTTGAACATTCAATCCTCCGAAAGATCAGAAGCTCTCCTTGCCACAAAAACGGTATTCAAAACGTTGCAACACAACCGGCGAAGGAAGCCGCTTTCGTCGCCGCCTTCCGCTACATGAAGAACCGCATCTCGGCCTTCACGTCCCTGCCGGTCGCCAGCCTCGACAGGGCGTCGCTGCGCGTGAGGCTGACCGAGATCGGCCAGTCCGAGGGCGCGTCCTCTTCCCGAAACAGCGCGGCGTGAGGCGGGCCATGGACGTCATCATCTATCACAATCCCGCTTGCGGCACCTCGCGCAACACGCTGGCGATGATCCGCAATGCGGGCGTCGAGCCGCATGTGGTCGAATATCTCAAGACGCCACCGTCCCGGGCGCTGCTGACCCAGCTCATTGCGCGCATGGGCATCCCGGTGCGCGCCCTGTTGCGCGTGAAGGGTACGCCCTATGCCGACCTCGGCCTTGGCGACCCTGCGCTGAGCGACGAGCAACTGCTCGACGCCATGATGGCGCATCCCATCCTCATCAACCGGCCCATCGTCGTCAGCCCCAGGGGCGTAAAGCTGTGCCGGCCGTCCGAGGCCGTGCTCGACCTGCTGCCGCCGCAACAGGGAGAATTCGTCAAGGAAGATGGCGAACGGCTTATCGATGAGCATGGCCGCCGCGTCGCGACGGCTTAAGGGAACATCATGTCGACATTCGAACGTTACCTGACCCTGTGGGTCGCGCTGTGCATCGTCGTGGGCATCGCCCTCGGCCATCTTCTGCCGGGTGTCTTCCAGGCGATCGGCGGAGCCGAGATCGCCAGCGTCAACCTGCCGATGGCGGTGCTGATCTGGCTCATGGTCATCCCCATGCTACTCAAGATCGACTTCGCAGCACTTGGCGCGGTCGGCCGCTACTGGCGCGGCATCGGCGTGACGCTGTTCATCAACTGGGCCATCAAGCCCTTTTCCATGGCGCTGCTCGGCTGGCTGTTCGTCAGCTGGCTGTTCCGCCCCTATCTGCCGCCCGGCCAGATCGACAGCTATATCGCCGGCCTCATCATCCTCGCCGCCGCGCCCTGCACCGCCATGGTCTTCGTCTGGTCCAACCTCACCAGGGGCGAACCGCATTTCACCCTGAGCCAGGTCGCGCTCAACGACGCCATCATGGTCGTCGCCTTCGCGCCCATCGTCGGCCTGCTGCTGGGCCTGTCGGCCATCACCGTGCCCTGGGGCACGCTGGTCCTCTCGGTCATTCTCTATATCGTCATTCCCGTCATCGCCGCGCAGGTCATGCGCCGCCGCCTGCTGGCCACCGGCGGGCAGGCCGCGCTCGACGGGCTTCTGGCAAAGCTCGGTCCGGTTTCGCTCGTCGCGCTGCTGGCGACGCTGGTCTTGCTGTTCGGCTTCCAGGGCGAGCAGATCATCGCCCAGCCCGCGATCATCGGCCTGCTGGCCGTGCCGATCCTGATCCAGGTCTATTTCAATTCCGGCCTGGCCTATCTGCTCAACCGGCTGGTCGGCGAGCAGCATTGCGTCGCCGGTCCCTCGGCGCTGATCGGCGCGTCCAACTTCTTCGAGCTCGCCGTCGCCGCCGCCATCAGCCTGTTCGGCTTCCAGTCCGGCGCGGCGCTCGTCACCGTGGTCAGCGTGCTGATCGAGGTGCCGGTCATGCTGTCCGTCGTCTGGATCGTCAACCGCTCCAGGGGCTGGTACGAGCGTGGCGCCGGGCTTTCCTTTGCGACAGACGCTCGTCGTTGACGCTTTCGATCGCGATCGGGGAATGAAGCAGAAGCGGGGCCTGGTGCTACGTTTTGCGGCATGGTGCAGCTGTAGTTCACGCCCTGAGCGTCACTTCTTCAGTACGACGTGGCAGACATTTTACCGATCGCCTTAACTGGATCGGCACCATCCAATTGATACCTGCCTGCGAAACAGGAACAATCGAGATGTGAGAGACGCGCGTTGAGGTATCCCTCGAGCTATGTGGTTCGAAGAACAGCGATTACAACACTGGTTGCGGCCTGCCTGACGACATCGATTTCGACAGGAGCCCGTTGGCTCGTCGGTGCTGAAGCCGACGCGATCACCATCGCGGTAAGGCTGGTTCTGCCGTTTGCTGTCGGAATTCCGATCAGCCTCCTGATCTTCACCCGCTTCGAGCAGCTGGATCGCTCCTATCGGGAAATGCTTCAGAAGAACGCGGAACTGAGCCGGCGCGCCATGACGGATCCGCTGACGGGCCTGCTCAACCGGCGCAGCTTTATCGAGCAGTTCAAGCTTGCGCAGTCGATCGGCGTGGGAGGCACCTTCATCCTTGCCGATATCGACTATCTGAAGCAGATCAATGATCGATACGGCCACAGCGTGGGAGACGAGGCCGTGCTTGCGGCATCCGCTGCCTTGATGCGCGTCCTCGGGGAGGACGCACTGATCGCCCGCATTGGCGGTGACGAGTTCTGCGCGTTCGTCGCACGTATCGACGGCAAGAATTTCGACATGCTGCGCCGGCGTGTCAACGAAGAAACGATGCAGGAATTCCGTAAACGGAGCGGACTTGGCGACTATGCGTTATCGATGACCATCAGCCAGCAGCGCTGTCGGCCGGGAATGTCGTTCAAGGATATGCTCGTGAGGACCGACAGGGATCTGTATCGTTTCAAGCGCAACCGTCCTGTCCACGCGCCTGCACTGGATCCTGCCGCATGAGTTGTGGAAGGCCATCGTGAGATGGACCGTTCGGGACCCCTCCCATCGCCTTCATCCTGATCTAGTAGTGGGCGAAGGCCGAGCGACCGGCTGGGCCGAACAAGGTCACGACGTACGCATTGCGCCGCCGGCCGATCTCCATGCCGGCGAACCGAGCACCCTGCACGGCGATTCCCGCCGCCAAAGGGCGTTCGGCGATCAAGCGCAGCACGTCCCCGGCAGGAATATGACCCTCGACCGCATAGCCTGCGATGACGCCGGTGTGGCCGGATTGCAGACCGACCGGGATGCTCGGTTCGCCTTGAGGGACGCCAGATCATCGTCAGACGATCTGCTACGGTAAAGCACGCGCCCAACCCAGTCACCTCAGCAACAAGGTGCTGCTCCCGCCTCTGCCCTTGTATGGCAGGGGAGGTTGCCATCAGCCCGCCGGGACTGATCGCCAATGGAACTCCCAGGCCGGCTTTGCGGTTTATCCGTGGTGGGAGGATTGCATCTACGCAAGAGCGCGTCAGGGCAAAAGGCGCCGCATATCGAAGGAGCGGAGAATGGCATCTGGAAAACACGCCGAACTCCACCGAATGGTGACGGCGGAGCACACCTGTCCATGGGGTCTGAAATCGCTCGATCTTCTCAGGCGCGAGGGCTACGAGGTCGAGGATCACGAACTGAGTTCGCGCGCCGAGATCGACGCCTTCGAGGCAAAGCACGGCGTCGAAACGACGCCGCAGACTTTCATCGAGGGGCGACGGATCGGCGGCTATGACGATCTTCTCGCCTTCTTCGGCAAGGAGGTGAAGGACAAGGACGCAACGACCTATACGCCCGTGGCCGCATTGTTCTCGATGGCGGCGCTCATGGCGCTCGCCGCGAGCTGGGCGGCATTCGGCAGCCTGATCACCGTCGAGGGGGCAGAGTGGTTCATCGCCTTCGCCATGTGTCTCCTTGCGCTTCAGAAGCTCAAGGACGTGGAGAGTTTCTCCACCATGTTTCTCAATTACGACCTGCTGGCGCAGCGCTGGGTGCGATATTCCTATATCTACCCGTTCGCCGAGGCGCTGGCCGGCATCCTCATGATCGGCGGTGCGCTGATGTGGCTGTCCATACCCGTCGCCCTCTTCATTGGCACAATCGGTGCGGTCTCGGTTTTCAAGGCGGTTTACATCGACAAGCGCGATCTGAAATGCGCCTGCGTCGGCGGCGACAGCAACGTGCCGCTGGGCTTCGTGTCGCTGACGGAAAACCTGATGATGGTCGCCATGGCCTTCTGGATGCTGCTCAAGCCGGCCGGCCTCGGCCACTAAATCGGCCACTAAAAAGGAGTACCGATATGGCGCAGTCCTCTCATCCCGGCCAGCTGGATCACGGCTCCGGCGGTCGTCCCTATCTGATGTTCTGGATCAACATGGCGCTCGGCCTGATCGTCATGTATTTCGTCATGTTCACGATGATCGACGGATTGCGGGATTTCCGCAACAACATCAACATGCTCTACATGGCCATCACCATGTGGGCGCCGATGGGCATCGTCATGCTGGCGACCATGCCGAGCATGTTCCCCCGCAAGCGGCTTAACATCGCCCTCCACGTCGCGTTCCTGGCGCTGACTATAGCATCCTTCGGCGCCACCCGCGCCCAGGCGCTGATCGACGACCGCCAGTTCATCGCCTCGATGATTCCGCATCATTCCGGCGCCATCCTGATGTGCCGGGAAGCTGATCTGCGCGACGCCGATCTGGTCGCGCTCTGCGGTGAGATCACCAAGGCGCAACGCGAGGAAATTGAGCAGATGGAACGGATTGATGCGCGCCTCGGCCAGTAAAGGCAGCCATTGCCGGCTTCAGGGGCCGATGTTGCGGAACCGGAGATCATGTCGCATGGACATTGCGGTCCGATGGCGGAAATTCCTATGAATCATGCGTGTGATAGTCGTGCTCATTACCGTCCTGATGATCGGGATCGCCCCGGCGCTGGCGCGCGTCTATCCGGCCTCGATGGCCACCATGCCGGCAGCCGATATGATGAGCATGGCGAGTCAAACGGATACCATGGCGGATGCTCATGGTTGCACCGAACAAACGGATTGCTCCCGCGATGCGGCTTCCTGCGCGTGGATCTGCGCCGGATTGCAGGTCTTTGCCGGCATTTCCGGCGAGGGCGACACGCATCGCATGACCCGCTCGGTTCCGGACCCGCAGGTCCTTTACCTGTTGCAGGGCATTGAGCCGGTTCTGGCCGAACGACCTCCCAAGCCGCGTCTCCTCTGAAACTTTCACCGATCCGGGCATTCCCGGACGGACAAACCTTCAATTCAGAGACAAGGAACCGGACGGTTCCCTTGGAGACGATCATGACTTTGATGTCCAGACGCGGCTTTCTCGCCGCGAGCGCCGCTGCACTTGCGGTAACGCCTTTCGCCCGACAGGGCTTCGCCCAAACCCCGGCCATCGGCCTGCGAGCCAGTTCGCGGGTGCTCGATATCAACGGACGCGCCGCGACCGTATGGGGCCTTGAGGGGCCATCGGGACAGGGCCTCGTGCTCGACCCCGGCCAGCGCTTTCGCGTCGACCTCACCAACGACCTGCCCGAGGCGACGCTGATCCACTGGCACGGGCAGATCCCGCCCAACGAACAGGACGGCGTTCCGGATATGCCGATGCCCAGAATCGCGCCCGGCGAGACCCGAGGCTACGACTTCGCGACCATTCCCGGCACCTACTGGATGCACGCGCACATTCCCTTGCACGAAATGCGCCTTCTGGCTGCGCCGCTCATCGTGCGCAGCAAGGAGGATGCAAGCGCCGACCGGCAGGACGTGGTGATGTTCCTGCACGATTTCGCCTTCAAGTCACCCGCCGAGGTGATGGAAGAAATCACCCGGGGTCATTCGTCTTCCGGCCAGGCCGGCATGAAACACGGCGCCATGCAGGGCGCTGCCAGCGGTAACGACAGCCGCGGCGGCGGCATGAATCATGACATGATGCAGGGGATGCAAGGCGGCAACGGAATGGCCATGAACGGCATGGCCGGTATGGCCGGTATGGCGATGGACCTGAACGACTATGACTGGGACGCCTATCTGGCCAATGACCGCACGCTTTCCGATCCCGACGTGATCCGCGTGGAGCGCAATGGCCGCGTGCGGCTGCGCGTCGTGAACGCGTCCGCGGCCACGGTGTTCTGGATCGACACCGGGCGGGTCGAGGCGCGGCTGGTCGCGGTTGACGGCCAGGCTATCCAGCCTCTCACCGGTTCGCGGTTCGGCGTCGCCATGGCGCAGAGGCTCGATCTGGAGCTGGACCTCGACGGCGCGGACGCCTGGCCGATCCTTGCGCTGCGCGAAGGCGCGCGGGAGAGGACCGGCCTCATTCTTGCCGCGTCGGGGGCGGCTGTGCCCCGGCTGTCCCTGTTGGCCGATGAAGAGGCGCCCGCCTTCGACACCGACCTGTCGCAGGAAAAGCGCCTCGTCGCGCTTGCGCCGCTGCCGGAACACGAGGCACAGCGCAGTTCCATGGTGACGCTGGGCGGCACGATGCAGCCCTATCGCTGGACCATCGACGGCAGGGTCTGGGGCGAGCATAAACCCGTCACCGCGCGTTCGGGCGAACGCGTCGAGATCATGCTCCACAACATGTCGATGATGGGCCACCCCATGCACCTGCACGGCCACACGTTCCAGGTCGTCGGCGTGAACGCAAAGCGCATTTCCGGCGCGCGGCGCGACACGATCTATGTGCCGCCAATGGCGATGGTAACGATCGCGCTCGACGCCGGCGAGGCGGCGCGCTGGATGCTGCACTGCCATCACATGCCGCATCTGGAGACCGGCATGATGACCGAGTTCGCGGTCTCGGCCTGAAATACGGGGCGGGGCGCTCTCGCGCCCCGCCTGAGACTTGCAACCGCGCGATTGATCGCGTCTCGGCCGGAACCCGGTGCCGACTAGGTGCAATCGGGCTTTCCGTTCATTCGATTTCAACGCCTTTTCGCGAGAACCTGACCATGAAAGCTGGCTACTCGCTCATTCAGATCGCACTGCACTGGCTCGTCGCGACCCTCGTGCTCGTCCAGTACCAGACGGGCGGCAGCATCGGGCGGACGCACGACGCCGTGCATGCAGGGCTTCAGCCGAACCCGACCGACCTGCTGCTTCACTCCGTGCACAACTGGTCCGGAATGGCGATCGGGGGGCTCATGGTGCTGCGGCTGTTCCTGCGCTGGCGCTCCCATGGGATCGTGCCGGTTCTGAAGCGAGAGAGCCTCGAATCAGCGGCGGCCCAGCTTCTTCACCTCGGCTTCTACGCCGTGCTTCTGGGACAGGCAGCGATCGGCTTCATTGCAAGCTATGTCACCTTCTCCATCGCGCCGTTTCACGTCTTCGGTTCGAATCTAATCCTTGCGATGCTCGCTCTTCATATTGGCGCAGCGATCGTCCATGCCGCTATGCGTGACGGGGTCGTGGTCCGCATACTTCGCCCTCGGGTTTGAGTTCCTAGGCTAACCTCGCGCGGCGCGACAGCGGTCATGCCTCATCTTTGCTATAGGTTGGGATGTCGCGTCCAGTCGGGTTGAAATTACAACAATGGTCTTGGGTCTTTTTTCCCATCAGGATTGGCGGACCGACGAGATTCAAGGCAATTCAGAAGCTTGCTTAAGAGGCCCTAGATGTTTTTGTCGTGGATCGTCGTGCTGGCGGTGAACCATCTATCGTCTTCGAGCAGGTTATCGATTCGCTTTTTCTCGGCTAGGAATGCGGTCAATGCAGCACCGGACAGCCCTTGCCGCGATGGAAGTCGGACGCGCATCGGATCAACTTTCTTTCCGTTTATGAGCAGTTCATAGTGAAGGTGATTGCCGGTTGATTGGCCGGTCGACCCTACGTATCCGATGATCTGGCCTTGGCGAACACGTGCGCCCGGAATCACACCGTCCGCAATTTTGCTTTGGTGATTGAAAGTGGTCAGGTACCCATCGCCGTAGCGGATCGCTGTTTGGCGCCCGTAACCACCATTCCATCCAGCACGATCGACGGTTCCGTCTCCTGGTGCGATGATTGGTGTGCCTCTCGGTGCAGCCCAGTCGACTCCTGTGTGTGGACGCACGTATCCCAGTATAGGATGGCGTCGATTGCCGAAGCCGGACGTGAACCGGCCAGTGGGAATAGGATTCCTCAGCAGGAAACTCCGGGTAGTGCGCCCTCCTTCATCAAAATAGTCAACGGTATCATCGGTCAACTGGAATCGATAAAAGCGGCGGGTGGCGCCGTCTATCCTGGCTTCGACGTAGAGGAGCCGAGAGTTGCTTGTAGCCCTGTTGTTCTCGTCAGGCTGGGAATAGAACATCTCAATCTGGTCTTCTGGACCGATGGGAGCTTGCAAATCGACATTGGTGGAAAGCAACCGTACAAGCTGGCGCGTCATCGGCTCCGTCAATCCGTGGGAGAGGCTGGCGCGGTAGATGCCGTCATATATGGTTGGTGCGTCGACTGGCGCCTTTGCCAGATGCCTGCTGCGGCTTTGAATTGCCTCCGACACGGCGGATATGGGCTCGGGCTCATCGCCCTGGACGTATTTCAGCTTGTCATTCAGTGCTATCGTTGCCACATGCGCGCGTGCTCTATAAATGCTGGCACGAACAACATGGCGAGCCAGCCCCCGTCTGTCGATACCCAGTCTTACTATATCGCCTGGTTGCAAAGTCTCGGTGCCGAGCGTTGCGACAAGTGCTTCGACTATGCCGTCCGAGCTCGCTCCAACATAACCTCCTTCTTCAAATGTTTTGGCTATTTCGCGCTCTGAACGAACCGTAAGAACATCTTCTGTATACTCCGCGTATCGAGTATCTTCGATATTGCGTCTGGCAATAGAGACGTTCTGTTGGACAATCCGGACATTGGCACTGGCATCCAAACTTGCGGTGGGTCCGCCCGCGCCAAAGCGATTGGGATTGACATACGAGAGCGACGCGACTTCCACATTGCCAATAGTGACGAATTCGGAAAGCTCACGCACCACGATTTCCACTTCTTCGGAGGAAAGGGCGCTTGTCGCTTCAAAATCAGCTGCTTCGAGGGGAAAATCTACCGTTCGCAGTCGGACGACGCCATCGACATTCGTACCATAAATAGCGCTATCGAAGGAAGTATCCTGCACCGGGTCTTCTTCGGTGAATATAGTCAATGGATCAAAAGGAGGGTACGTGCTACCGGCGGCGTGGCCGGTGACCAGGGACATTTTCATCTGCACGAATGGCCTCATCGCGACCACATCCACATCCCCAGATTTTGTCATGGTGGACACGTCGATACGTCGCCCCTCCGACAAGTTCGTCAGGGCGCGTGTCGGCATCAATCGGTTTGTCTTTTTGAGGGCCGGACCATCGAATTTCATTCCAGCTCGTTCCGAGTCGAGAAGTTCCGGTGTCCTCACCACTTGTTCGCGACTTTCGAGAGCAGTGAATAAAGCCGTTCCCATCAACAAGCTGGAGGTAATACCGGTGAGGACTGTACCACATAGCCATCGAGCCGAGACTTCGCGCCGATCGATAGATGTCGATCGGCGTCCAATCACCAGGGGCGGCTCGATTCCGATCTGAGCGACGATACGTTCAGTTGGTTGCATTCCGATGGCTTCCAGAGTGTTGTCCTAGAGCCCCCAATTCTGCCCTAGTCTCACCTTTTAACCTGCGCGCGGCCGGCGCACCGACGCGGAGCCTGCGATCAAATAGCGATATGGTCCCGCCCAGCATCATCACCGCGCCGCCAAGCCAGATAAGCAAAATCAGCGGCTTCCACCACACGCGCACCACGAGGCCGCCGTCGGGCGTGGTATCGCCAATCGAGACGTAGAGTTGGCTGAAACCCCGCGTCGCAATTCCGGCCTCCGTGGTCGGCATTTGGCGCGCGGTGTAGAGCCTCTTGGACGACATGATTTCACCGAGGACACTACCAGCCTTGTCGACATATGTGAATTGACCGCGCTCTTCGGAGAAGTTCGGTCCCTGATAAGGCGCAATGCCCTTGTAGCTGAGAGTATAGTCCGCGATTGGCAATGTTTCGCCGGGGCGCATGACGACAATCCGTTCGATTTCCAGCGATGTGACGGCGACGATGCCCATCACCGTAACGCCCAATCCGAAGTGTGCCAGGGCCGTTCCGTAAACCGAACGCGGAAGGCCTTTGAAGCGGCTCCAGACGACAGGCGGAGCTAGCGTCCCTACGCCAGATTTCAAAGCAATGTCGGTGAGGGCCCCGAACATCAACCAGAGCGCGAGACCGGCGCCAAAGGTCGCCAACGCACTGGCGCCGTCAATGACGAAAAAGCCCACGAGCGCTGCCAACAAAGCTCCTCCCAAGGCCACGAACAAACGGTGGGAGACGGCATAGAGGTCGCCGCGCTTCCACGCGAGCAGAGGCCCAAACGGAACCACGAGCAGCAGCGGGACCACGAGAGGGACAAAGGTTAGGTTGAAGAAGGGGGCACCAACAGAAATCTTGTCGCCTGTCACCACCTCGATCACCAGCGGATAGAGCGTGCCGATCAGTACCGTTGCGGCTGCTGTTGTCAGAAACAGGTTGTTGAAGACCAGCGCCCCCTCGCGCGAAATCGGATGAAACAGCCCGCCTGGCGTCAATCCAGGCGCGCGCACCGCGAACAGCATGAGTGCACCGCCAATGAACAGTATGAGGATCATCATGATGAAGACCCCGCGTGCGGGATCGCTCGCGAAAGCGTGAACCGACGTCAGCACACCGGATCGGACCAGAAAGGTGCCGAGCAGCGAAAGCGAGAAGGTCAGGATCGAGAGTAGAAGCGTCCAGATTTTCAGCGCCGAACGCTTCTCCATCACAATCGCGGAATGAAGCAAGGCCGTGCCCGCCAACCACGGCAGAAAGGACGCGTTCTCGACGGGGTCCCAGAACCACCAACCTCCCCAACCAAGTTCGTAGTACGCCCAGTAAGAGCCCATCGAGATGCCGCCGGTAAGGAAGATCCATGCTGTGAGCGTCCATGGCCGCACCCAGCGCGCCCAGGCAGCATCGATCTTTCCCTCGATGAGAGCGGCAACTGCGAAACTGAAGCAGACTGAGAAGCCGACATAGCCCAAATAGAGTAGTGGGGGGTGTATCGCGAGGCCGACATCCTGAAGTATCGGGTTGAGATCCCGCCCCTCCATGGGAGCGGGATTCATCCGGATAAACGGGTTCGAGGTCATCAGGATGAAGAGGAGGAACGCTGCCGCCACCAATCCTTGCACCGAAAGAACATTCGACCGGAGCGTCGCCGGCAAATTGCCGCTAAACCAAGCCACCAAAGCCCCGAAGAATGTAAGGATCAGCACCCACAGGAGCATCGATCCTTCATGGTTTCCCCATACGCCGGTGACCTTGAAGAGCATTGGTTTTGCTGAGTGCGAATTCTCCCAAACATTTGCCACCGAGAAATCAGACTGAACGTAGGCAAGCGTCAGTGCGACAAATGACAGCATCGTGAACAGAAAGCACATCATCGCGGTCGGATCCGCGACGGCTGTCAGCCTTGGATCGCCAAACTGTGTTCCAGCAAGCGGCACCGCGAACTGTACGACCGCCAGGGAGAAGGCCAGCACGAGCGCAAAATGCCCAAGTTCAACAATCATCCCGACGCTCCTGCGCCCCATCGGCCAAGCCGCTCGTCTCACCAAGGATGTTCCAACTGAAGAATCTTGATGTCGCAAGCTTCGTGGGAACCGGTAGCGCCTCTAGTTGGGTGAGGTTCAAGACCCCTCCCCAAGATTATCCGCCTACCGCGATCTCCTTTCAGATGGATGGCGAGGGGTGGCCTTTCGCATCAGGCAGGATCTCGACACTTTCGATGCACAGCAGCTACTGATCGCCCTAGGCGGGCGGCTTTCGCGGGCAGTTGTGCTTATGCGGCCGAACCGGGGATTGAATTGCTTATCGCTGCACGTGGTAGCCTACATCTTTGACTGCCTCGTAAATCGCGTTCTGGGACACTTTTCTGGTGTCGAGTTTCACAAGTGCGCTGCTGTCAACCAGCGAAACCTTTACAGCCTCGATGCCCGGCAATCTCCGCACCGCCCTCTCGATAGTGCCGACGCAATTGGAACAATCCATGCCTCCAATCTTGAACTCGATAATTCTTGATGCTGTCATCGACGACTCCTGAATGGCGATGACGTCCAATCTGGGACCTGCAGTTCCTATAGGGTCAATAGCTTCCCCTCAGAAAGTTTGGATTGTTGTATTCGCCGAGATGGCACGCATATCCCCCTGGCCTCTTCCTTCGTTACCTGCTGGGGCGATGAGACCAAACTTGGCCTTTCCGGACCCTCTCTCAGTACGATCCACCCGGATAGCAGATCGGCAGTGACGATCATGAGAATGGCAAGCCGAAACGCCAGGCTACCCCAAACCCTCCCTGTCATACGCCTTCTTCCGCGTGTTCCGGCGGCATCCGCGAGGGTTCCAACCCGCACTGACTACCGGCTTACCGGCCGTCGTAAGAGGTGCGCCGTGTCTTCGGGGTCTAAGCCGCCGCTCGATAGGGATCACGATAAGCGAGCAGTCGCAAGGCGTTGAAGACCACGAGAAGGGTTGAGCCTTCGTGCACCGCAACCGCCGCGCCAATGCTCAATCCGAAAATCGTCGCTGGTACGAGCACGGCGACGATGCCGAGGCTGACGACGACGTTCTGGAGGATGATCGAGCGGGTCTGGCGGCTGAGCCCGACCGCGAAGGGCAGGTGCGACAGATCATCAACCATCAGCGCCACATCGGCCGTCTCCAGCGCCACATCGGAGCCAGCCGCGCCCATTGCGATGCCGACCGTGGCGCTCGCCATCGCCGGTGCGTCGTTGACGCCGTCGCCGACCATGGCGACCTTGCCTTTGGACCGCAGTTTCTTGATTGCCTCCACCTTGTCCTCGGGCATCAGATCGCCCCAAGCCTCGTCGAGTCCGACGTCTTTCGCGATTGCGTCGGCGACCTTCTGATTGTCCCCCGAGATCATGATCATGCGCGTGACGCCGATCTCGTGCAGCTTAGCTAGGGCATCGCGTGCGGCGCCGCGCGGCGTGTCCATCAATCCGATCACACCAAGATCACGATCGCCGCGGCGGACGACCATCGTGGTGCGGCCGCCGTCGCGCAGCCGCGTCACGGCTTCCATCATCGCCCGGCTCAGAGCCGGAACACCCTCGCTTCCGAACATCTCGGCCTTGCCGATCCAGACTGTCTGACCATCGACAGTCGCCGTCACGCCCTTGCCGGTGAGGCTTTTGAGATCGGACGCGGCGGCGGCAACCTTTCCGCTCAACTTTTCCCTGCCGTCGCGCACGATCGCCTCCGCCAGCGGATGGTCGCTCAGGCTCTCCACGGCGATAGCCACCTCCAGCAGTTCCTGCTCGGTGATGCCGTCGGCGGCGACGATATCGGTGATGCGGGGCCTGCCCTCCGTCAACGTCCCGGTCTTGTCGAAGGCAATCGCCGTCAGCGAGCCAAGGTTCTCGAGCGGTCCGCCACCCTTGACCAAGACACCCCCGCGTGCCGCACGAGCGACACCCGACAGGACGGCGCTTGGCGTCGCGATCGCGAGCGCGCAAGGGCTGGCAGCCACCAGCACGGCCATCGCCCGATAGAAGCTGTCGCGGAACGGCTCGTCTATGACGACCCAACCGAACAGCATCAGGATCGCGAGCACCAGGACCGCTGGCACGAAGATTCGCTCGAACTTCTCGGTGAAACGCTGCGTCGGCGACTTCTGCGCTTCTGCTTCGCTCACCATCTTGACGACCTTGGCAAGCGCACTTTCGGTAGATCTTCGCGTCACCTCGATCTCGATCGCACCCGCACCATTGATCGTGCCGGCAAAGACCCGCGAAGCGCCGTCAACGGAATCAGGCCGCGCACGAGCCGCTGCGACATCGGCAACCGGACGCTTGTCGACCGGGATACTCTCCCCTGTCACTGGCGCCTGATTGACGCTGGTCGTACCCTTGCTAAGGAAGCCGTCGGCGGGAAGACGCTCATTCGGGCGAACAACGACGATGTCGCCGACCACGAGCTCCTCAACCGGAATTTCTGCCGTCTCGCCCTCGCGCCTGACGGTCGCGACCGATGGAGCAAGCTCCGCCAGAGCCTCGATGGCACGCTTGGCGCGGCCCATGGCGTAGTGTTCAAGCGCATGGCCCAGGCTGAACAGGAAAAGCAGCAGAGCGCCTTCTGCGAACGCGCCGAGCGCTGCCGCGCCAGCAGCCGCGACCAGCATCAACGTGTCGATCTCAAATCGCTTGAGGCGGAGATTGTCGATAGCCTCGCGCAAGGTGAAGAAGCCGCCGAAGAAGTAGGCCGCGATGTAGCAGGCGGTGGGGAGCCACCCTGGCGCGCCTGACACCAACTTCTCGATCGCGTAACCGATCCCCAACAGCGCACCGCATGTGAGCGCAAAGATCAGTTCCGTGTTGGGCCCGAGGAATTCACCGTGCGAATGATCGTGGCCATCACCTTCGGAGTGTCGCTCCCCAGGCCCATGATCATGGCCGGCATGCGCATCCTGTTTTCCCGCCAACGCCGGCGAGGCGTCGCCCACCCGCTTGACGCCCAAGTCGCGCATCGAAGACGCGATACTGTCTTCAGAGATCGTGCTGCGATCGAATTCGATATGCACAAGGCCGGCAGCACTCGCCTCGGCTTCGAGTATTCCGTCTAAAGACCGCAGCTTTGCAGCGACGGTGCGGGCCCGACGTTCGTGACCGATCCCGGAGACATTCCAGGTCAGATGCCCGAAGCGAGCTGAAATCTGCGCTCCGGCCGTCCGAGCGATCTCGCGGATCCGGGCCAGCGGCAGGATCTCCGGGTCGTAATGGAGGCATAGTTTCGCAGGCTCCGCGCCTGCACCTGCCACAATGTGGACTCTCTCGACACCCGTTCGAACCTCAAGGTCATCAGTCAGACGCTTGACGCAAGCATCTGCAACGTCGTCGATCTCAGGGAGCAGGACCGGAATGTCCAGACGAAGCTTGCTTGTCATCTAGAAATGCTCCCATGTAAAATATTCCGTGTCCGGCCAGTCGATGACATCCCCAGACAGTTCAGTAGTCGTAGCTTCGCCCCGAACACTGAAACCTGCTTGTAGAGGGGCCTTTGCGTAGCCCAACCAATACTGAAGATTGCGAGAGTGTCGAACGCTTATTTGCTCCGGTCGCGACCTCGCGGCGCCTCTTCAGGTTTCCGCTTTCGCGCTTTCGCCGGTTTTACATAGATTTCCAGCCTGTGGCTGATGATCTCAAAACCGTGCTCCTGCGCAATTTGTTGCTGAAGCTGCTCAATCTGATCAGAACGAAACTCGACCACCCGGCCTGACTCGACATCGATGAAATGGTCATGGTGTTCAGCGTCGGCGCGCTCGAAGCGAGCAGGCCCACTGCCGAAAATGTGCCTCTCAAGGATTCCTTTCTCCTCGAGAAGGCTGAGTGTTCGGTATATCGTTGAAAGCGCTATCCGTGGATCGACTTTCGTCGCACGCCGATGAAGTTCCAAAGCGTCGGGATGGTCCATCGCTTGCTGAAGAACCTCGACGATCACGCGCCGCTGGCCTGTCAAGCGAAGACCGCATTCTTTGCAGATCTTGACGATATCAATTGGATCGATCTGCATCGCAATCAGCCAATCCTGCCGGATATCATTCTATACACCAGCTCCCAAACCCCTCATTTCCCCGACCCGTGATGTCGATCGCTCCAAAATAGCACAAGTTCAGACTCATCCGCCAATGCATGGCCTGATCGACGCTGAGGCTCCCTCATATGGTTGGGATCGTCGCCCTCGCCGATCAAAAGGCGCCTAGCGGGTCGAACGGGCTACCCTCAGCGACCATGAATGCGTCGTACATCGACACTTCTGCATGTCCTTTTGTCGCATCGAAACAAGAATGCCGGCGCTTGAACCTCAAGCAACCTGAGATGTTACCGACGAGGGGAAACGTAGGCCATCTGACCGTCGAGAGGGAAGTAGATGTCGCGATCGCCGTCAGCGTATAGCCCCAAAACGCGCCTCGGACGATGGATCGATGCGCGGATGCCGCTTCCCCGGTTGGTCCACGATTCCTTTGTCTCCTATCCAGTTCCCCGCAATCTCAATTATCTCTACACATTTGGCGGCATTCTGACGCTGATGCTCGGCCTTCAGATTCTCACTGGAGTCGTGCTGGCCATGCACTACAGCACGAATACGGCCACCGCATTCAACTCCGTTGAAAAGATCATGCGCGACGTGAATTCGGGGTGGCTGCTCCGGTATCTCCATTCAAATGGCGCATCGTTCTTCTTTATCGCAGTATACATCCACATATTCCGGGGGCTATACTACGGATCATATAAAGCCCCACGCGAGCTTCTCTGGATATTGGGCTGCATCATATACCTGCTGATGATGGCGGCGGCGTTCATGGGGTACGTGCTTCCATGGGGCCAAATGAGTTTCTGGGGCGCGACCGTTATCACCGGCTTCTTCACGGCGATACCACTTGTGGGGGAGTGGATACAGCAGCTCCTTCTCGGCGGTTTCGCCGTCGACAATCCGACACTGAACCGATTTTTCGCACTGCATTATCTGCTTCCATTTATGATTGCAGGTGTTGTTGTGCTTCATGTCTGGGCATTGCACGTCACGGGTCAAACCAACCCGACAGGCATCGAAGTCAAGCACGAGACAGACACCCTGCCATTTACACCATACGCAACCGTGAAGGACGCATTTGGAGCCATAGTGTTTCTACTCGTGTTTGCATATTTCGTCTTTTACATACCGAACTACTTAGGCCACCCAGACAACTACGTTGAGGCCGACTCTCTGAAGACGCCGGCGAAGATCGTCCCGGAATGGTACTTTCTTCCATTCTATGCGATCCTCCGCGCCGTGACGTTCAACATCGGACCGATCGACTCGAAGCTAGGGGGTGTCCTGGCAATGTTTGGAGCGATCGCGGTGCTCTTCTTCGTGCCGTGGCTCGATACATCGAAAGTGCGATCCGCAGTGTATCGCCCGTGGTATAAAGTGTTCTTTTGGTTGTTTGCGGCAAACGCCCTTTTCTTGGGATGGCTCGGGGCCAAACCGGCGGATGGCATATATGTCGTGTTGATGCAGATCTCGACGGTCATTTATTTCGCGTTCTTTCTGGTGGTGATGCCTGTGCTGGGCTTGGTCGAGACGCCTCGAAGGTTGCCCAACTCGATAACCGAAGCGGTTTTGTCCTCAGCTACGCGGAAGCGTGGCAGCGCTTCCACGCAGGGTGGGAACGCAAGCCCGCAGAACAATGAGCATATCGTTTGAACAGGCCATAGGAGCTCTACCGTGACGGACTTCCGCGAAATCGTTGTCGATGCATGTCCACGGAGTAACCTTACCGGGACCCTCGAATTCTGCCGTGAGCTGGCCAAGGCGTTCGACGCAAGAATCTCCGTCGCTTCCTACGCATGGCCGAAAACGTCGATGAAGGACGTCTTGGCTCCGAACGTTTTCTGGGCCGAAGAGCAGACCAGATTGATGGAGCGCGCACTGGCATCCAGTCGGAGCATGGTCGACAAGGTCTTTGGCGCCGATTCTGAGCAGGTCCACTGGTGTTCGGGAATTGGCGAACCCACCGCTGCAATGCAGGCACACCTCCTGACCGCAGACTTGCTGATCACGGATTCATCCGATGAAGACGAAAGCGTGTTGCCGAACCCGGCTCACGTCGCCCTTGGTTCCGGCGTGCCCGTGCTGCGCCTGGGGCGCTCGGTTGCGAACGCTCGCTTCCCCCGCATTCTGGTCGCTTGGAAGGACACCGCGCAAGCCCGACGCGCGGTTCATGATGCCCTCCCTCTGCTTGTCCGCGCCGAAAGTGTTTCTGTCGTCGGGGTCGGCGATGAGGTTTCGAGCGAACGGCTCGACGCCGTTGCGACGCACTTGCGTTCCCATGGCGCAAAAGCGCAATATTTGCACCTTCCCAACACCGCCGGAGATGCGTGCTCGAGCTTGCTTGAGCAGGCCGGTCGGGAGAGATCGGACCTGATTGTGACTGGCGTCTTCGGACGCAATTCACTCGCCGAACGCGTCTTTGGGGGCGTAACCACGGAAATGCTGAGGAGCACCGAAATCTGCTGGTTCATGTCTCACTGACTTTGAGTTCAGCGTTTGCATATGATCAATGACCATCAAGGCGGCACGAGCTATCGAACAAGCGCTCGATCCGGATCGTTGTGCGCAACGGCATCATCCAGCAGGTTGCCCGGGCCTAGAGCGGAAAGAATCTGCAATCAAAATTGCCGCTCCAAGGACAATCGCGATATCAGCGGTATTGAATGTCGGCCAATGCCAGGCGCCTAAATGCAGGTCGATGAAATCAGTAACCGCGCCTTGTCGCATTCGGTCGTAGATATTCCCGCTCGCACCTCCCGCTATCAGTCCCAGCGCGATGGTATGGCCGTTCGTCTTTGCATAAAGCATCCAAATAAACAGAAATCCGACAACGACCGATGTCAGGAATGACAGCGAAGAAGGAGCGCTGGAAAAATAGCCGGACAGGATTCCGAAGCTGATCCCTGTATTGTAAGAAAGCACAATATTGAGAAATGCGTTTATATAAATTTCTCTTGGCGGGCTCATGATAATCTCGACGATTACAAACTTGGACATTTGATCGATCGAGAACGCCAAAGCCACGCAGGCGAGACCGATGAGAACTCGAGTTGAATTTGCGGATCGCTTCACCGTCATCCTCCGTCACGTTCGGGGATGAGAGTTTCGTCGCTCTAGCGGCTTGAGCTTCAATCGCCGGCAGGCAGCTTCCTGTGGAAAGCCGGGGGCGTGGATCGGCACTTCACGAAGTCGTGCCTCGCGCGCGATGGACGCCGACCTTACGAGCCGTTAAGGGTTTGGTAATATCGGTTAAAGTCGACGGGAGATTGGGGAGTGACCGCCCAAAAGTCGATCGCTGCTTTGTGTGCGGTAGCCGCTTTGACGTTGGGCGCCGGTGGTGCATGGGCCCATCCATCTGCGATGATGACAGGAAGCCTGACATCGCAACCGATTGGACACTATGAGTTCTGCAAGCGTAACGCTTCAGAATGCTCAATTCGCTCTCGCGACGTGACGCCACTGAAAATGTCGATGGATCTCCTCGGGCGTCTGGAGAAACTCACGGTGACCGTGAATCAGGCCATAAAGCCGAAAAGCGACCTCGATCTATATGGCAAGGAAGAATTCTGGACCTATCCCGTAGATGCGGGCGACTGCGAGGACTATGCGCTGGCGAAGCGCCGCGTTCTGATGGAAGACGGCATCTCAGCATCGAACCTGCTCCTGACTGTGTTGCGACGCCCGAACGGCGACGGGCATGCGGTGCTGACCGTTCGAACCGACGGAGGGGACATTGTTCTCGATAATCTCACGGACACGGTTTTGAACTGGGATGAAACCGGATACACCTACCTAAAGCGACAAGCGATTGATCATACCGGTCGATGGGTTTCGATACGAGACGGGGACACGCCGCTTGTCAGCTCCGTTCACTAGTGGCCACAGAAACTCCTGCGTTTTGCCGTGATCCTCGTGGGGCGACCGCCCCGGCGACAATGAGCAGCGCTATGGACACCACGGCAGGAATGTTTCCAGCCCGGCGGAACAATGTCTCAGTAAGCGCGGGGCCGGGCAATGATCCATCGATGACCCCGCTGACGTTCAGGGGAAGCATCTCCGTCACCCGACCATAGCTGTCGACGATCGCGCTGACACCGGTGTTGGCCGCCCGGATGAGCGGCAGACCCGCCTCAAGCGCTCTCGCTCGCGCAGCAAGGAAATGCTGGTAGGGTCCCGCGGAAATGCCGAACCATGCGTCATTCGTGACGTTCAGGATCCACCCTGCTTCGTCGTCGCCCGAACGCGGAAATATTGCCTCATAGCAGATCAAGACCCTCGCGGCTGGCAATCCGACAAGCTGGATCGGTGCGCTGCTCTCACCCGGAACGTAGTCGATATCGCCGACAGTCATTTTCGTGACGCGGAGAACCCTCTTGAAAGGGGTGAACTCACCGAAGGGCACCAATCGCCTCTTGTCGTAGTCCGCGACGACAGCCCCCTTCTCATCGAGTACGAGAACGCTGTTCAGCAGGGCAGGATCATCAGCGCGCCGCTCAGGAGCCTCCCTGACCGCCCCGAAGAGAAGCATGCCCCCGGTCGGTACGCTGGCGGTGAGGGCTGGCGGGATGTTACGGCCAGCTTCAAACAGGACGGGATACGACGTCTCGGGCCAGACTACGTAGCGTGGCCGATCGCTTTCACCAGACGTGCTGAGCGCCAGAAGTTGGTCGAGTATTGCGTTCGCTTGGCCGGCCGCCCACTTCTGGTTTTGCGGGATGTTCGGCTGTACGATCCGCACGCGCGGTCCATTTTCCCCGATGTCGGTCGCGGCCAGGCGCAGCGCCCCGCCAGTCCATAGAGCGGCGAAAGCGATCGTTGGCACCAGGATCAGAAGGAGTGCCGCGGAACGACGGCCCAGCTTGTACTTCTCGGTGATCAGGAGCGGCAAAATCGCCAGGAGAACTGTCAGAAGCCCGAGGCCATAGATGCCCGTGACCGAAATGGCCTGAAGAACTTCATCGCTGAATCCCCAAGCGTATCCAATGAGATTCCAAGGGAACCCCGTCAGTATGGCGCCGCGGGCCATCTCCGCGATGGACCACGTGGCCGGGAGGACAAAGAATGTACCTGGTCCCGATCCGCCGAGATAGCGAGCAGTCATAGCCGCGGATGCAGGAAACAAAGCCAGCAACGTCGAAAGAGCGGTCACCGCGGGCCAGGCCAGCATTCCAAATTGTTCGGCTTCGACCGCGAAGCTCTCGGTGATCCAGCTCAGGCCAACGATGAATTGACCCAGGCCGAAGGCCCATCCTGCAACGAATGCAGCCAGGACGCTTGGGCTGTGGCGTGTCAGAAAGGCGAACGCGGCAAGACCCAAATATGCGAGAGGAAAGACGAAATAGGGTGCGAACCCCAGACCGCTCAGGCCGCCCATCGTGACTGCAATGGGGACGCAGTAACGATAGCGCCACTTGATCCGCGAAATCGGATCGGTTCCAGTTCGTCGTGGATGGTGCCACACCGGCCTAACCGATGTAGCCTAGGCCCGGAAAGCGCTCGAGCAGCCAGAATGCGATCAACGAGAGACGGCCTGTCATCATCAACATTCCCATAGCGATCATGATGCCGCCGGCAAGCACGTTGAGGATATGGCCGGCATATCGCATGCGCTTGAACCCGGCCGCGACGCTGCTGAAGGCGACCGCAACTATCAGAAAGGGGATTCCTAGCCCGACGCTATAGGCTGCGAGGAGAACTGCACCGCTTCCGGCAGATACCGCCGCAAGGGTAAGGATCGAGCCGAGCACCGGGCCAATGCACGGCGTCCATCCAAACGCGAATGTAAGTCCAAGCGTATAGGCCCCGACTGGGCCCGATATCGTCTGCGGCCCCGGCAGTCTGAAATCTCTAAGGAGCGCCGGTATCTTGATCAGTCCTGTCATCACAAGGCCGAAACAGATGAGCAGCGCCCCACCAAGGAGATTTGCCTCGACACTGTACCGCAGGAGAATGCCGCCGAACGCCTGCGCGCCAAGCCCAAGCATCACGAAGACGGTGGAGAACCCGGCTATGAAAAAAAGCGCTGACCAGACGACCTTGATGCGATCGGCGAGCCGCTTGGACGCAGGATCGACGCCGCTGGATACGAACGAAAGATAGCCCGGCACGAGCGGGAGAACGCATGGTGAAACGAATGATATGGCACCCGCCAAAATGGCTGTGAGAAGTCCGATGGCTGAGACATCGATCGCCAAGGCTGTCGTCCTTCCCCTGTCGACTACAATTCCGGGTTCACCCCGTTTGCATATCGGTCTAAATGCTCAAGCGACATGAGGTTCAATGGAAGCCCGGAGAAGCCTGCCGTGACATTGCGACGCGCAGTCGCAGTAGTGTTAACGTTCCATCAAGGTTAACAATCGATTCTCCTTCTGCGTGGGGCATCCGGAGAATGAGATATTGCGGTCCAAACCGAAAGCCGCTTTCGAGCGACGATCATCGAACCGCCATCAGCGTGTCCTCGCGCTTCTCGGCGCGAGTTGGTTCGTGTTCGGCTTCGCATCGCCCACGGGGATCCAGGGCACCAAATCCGAGTTGGGAATCGCTCCCGGGCCGGATCGCTGGGCGGTATATGTCGAGCAGGCCGACAACTGCTCTCACCTGAAGGAACTCCGGCTGCCCGGTGCCGCCATTCCTGGCGATGACGAAAACCTGGATCTGGTGCTCGGCGGTCAACGGGTCAATTTGCGGGCGGATCGAGAGGTTTCTTTCACGCCCCAGCGGGTGGTTGAAGAAGCGAAGAAACCACGTCTGGTCAGCGTAGCGTATCGGAAAGACTTGGAGCCCCCTGTTGGAGAGCAGGCGTTGGCTTCGCGGCTACTTTCGTCGGGGACCGACGCGTCATACTTTCTGCGGGGCTTTTCAAAGCAGGCAGATCCCGAAATGGTGGCGGGCCTGTCTACGTTTCATAGCCCAGCAGACGACCGTCTGGCCGGTGTACCGGCGGCGCTCGCCGATCTGGTCAATAACGATGGCGCCGACATCCTGGCCACGGCCTACGCCCCAAAGGATGAATTCCATGCGTCTTCCGATGCCTTCGTGGCTTTGCTCGGCGCCGACAAGGCCGCCGGTCGCTTCGTTCCGCCTACGACGGAAGGTGACCACGATTGGATGAAGCAGCCTCTACCGGGATCCGTCTTTTCGACAGCCGAGCAAAAGTGCCTTGCTACCGCAATTTATTTCGAGGCACGGGGCGAAGAGGTGAGGGGGCAGGCCGCGGTCGCGCAGGTCATTCTCAATCGGGTGCGCAATCCTGCTTATCCGGCAAGTGTCTGCAAGGTCGTGTATCAAAATGAGAACTGGACAAATAGATGCCAGTTCTCGTTCGCATGCGACGGAATTCCAGATGACATCGTTGATCGGCGCGCTTATCTTCTCGCCAAGGAGGTCGCCATGGCCGTGACGGGGGGCAAGATATTCCTGCCTGAAGTGGCGTCCTCGACGCACTATAATGCAACCTATGTCAGTCCGCGCTGGGCACGCTCCATGGAGCGCATGACCCAAATCGGATCGCACATCTTTTACCGCACCTTTGCTGGTGGCTGGAGTTAATTCATTGTTGAAGCAGATACACGGAAGATCACCCGTAGAAAAAAAACGAACATTCATTACCTGGATGCTGGCACCAGCATGGCTTGCATTACTGGTCGCGACCCAGCCGGAAGGATTTGAGACCCTGGGTTACAGTCTGATAGAGTTTTTGGGGTTCTTCCTGGTATTTGGCGCAGTTCTCGGAAGACTTTGGTGCACCCTGTATATCGGGGGGCGTAAGGATGCGGAACTGTGCCAGAGGGGGCCGTATTCGCTAAGTCGGAATCCACTATATTTCTTCTCGTTTCTCGGGCTCGTGGGCGTATGCCTTGCTGCTCAGAACATATTGTTAATGATTATTAGCGCATCGGCATTCATTCTTTACTATCGATCAGTAATCTTAAATGAAGAGAGGCGCCTCCTTTCGCTCTTTGGGGCTGATTATGTGCTCTATATGGCCCGGGTCCCTCGGTTCTTTCCCAGATTGGATTATCCAGACGGTGAAGATACTGTGATTGTGAACGCTTCTGCATTCATCCGATCGCTGAGGGATGTCGCGTGGTTCCTCGTCGCAATTGTCGGCATTGAAGTGATTGAAGAATTGCGCCAAGCGGCAGTGATCTCTGGCTGGCAACTCCCATTGTAGGCTGGCCCGCTCCGTGTGGTGCTGCGTCGACGGCGTCACGCGAAGCCAGGCCGGATGCAAATGAGTATTAAGTGTTCATCTTGCTGACTGATCTGCCTCGCGCTCCTATCTCCCGGCCAATCAGGCAGTAGTCGCGGCGAACGCGCGGGCCGTGTCAACAGGCTTGCGTATATGCGCAAGTTGCGGTCAGCCGGATCAATGGCCCGACAAGATTGTGGCGCCACTGCCCCATGCGGACGAGCATGGGTTGGCGCCCCCGTAGATGTCCGTCGGGGTCGTTGTCCCATGTCGCTCTTCGTCAATGCCATGCTCGCCCTGAGCATGTCGATCGAGGCCTTTACAGTCTCTGTCGGAGAAGGAACCGCCATCGGTTCACCGCCCCTGAGCGATGCGTTACGGACAGGTTCGATCTTCGGCATTATCGAGGCGACAACGCCCATTCTCGGTTGGATCGCCGGCGTTGCAGCCAGCCGCTTTGTACAGACTGTCGAACATTGGATTGCCTTCGCCCTCCTCGCGGGGAGGTCTCGCACTTTGCGGCCTGGGGACGATGATCCTGCTCGAACCCTCTCACCGATGTGAAAAGACACTTGAAATCGTGGCAGCGCAACAGCTTAGCGGCGGCGCCTTCCAAAAGGGAGCTGCGACATTTGAGCTCTTGAACCTCAACCTGCTCGAGGTCCTACCTTTCCTTTGGCGCGGTGCGTCGGTGCACTCAAATAGGTTGGATATCGCGATGTCAGGTACACTTCTAAACTCGCTAGGACCAGGCGACAAAGCCCCCGGGGTTCTTTGTCCACATTGCAGGATCGACCTCGTCATGAGCGAGCGTCAGGGTATCGAAATCGACTACTGCCCGAAATGTCGCGGCGTGTGGCTGGATCGCGGCGAACTCGACAAGATAATCGAACGGAGCGCGGCGGAAGAGGCCCAGTACGCCCAGGGACAAGCCGGTCGCGGCCGTGCGCAAGCGTCCTCACGCAACACATCGAATGACTGCCGTGAAGATCACCGCCGCGACTATAGCAACCATGATCGTCATGGCGGACACCATGGTCGAAGGCACGGTTCTTTCCTCGGCCGATTGTTCGACTGACACCCCGCCAGGAGCGGAATCATGAAAGCTGCGCGCATTGGTCGGCTAGGATGGTACGCGATTGCCGTGTTGATAACGGCCTCGCCGGCCTATGCCCAATCGATCGATCGCGCGGAGGTCGAGAAGATCGTCCGCGAATACATCATGCAAAACCCGGAGATCATCGAGGAAGCACTTACGGAGCTTGAGAAGCGGAACCAAGCAGTTCAGGCCGAGGCCAGGTCACAAGCGATATTGGCCGAGACTGATGCGTTGCTCCGATCGAGCGACGATGTGATCTTGGGAAACCCGGACGGGAATGCTACGCTCGTCGAATTCTTTGACTTCAACTGCGGCTATTGCAAGCGGGCGGCGCCTGACGTCAAGGCGCTTGTCGCCGAGGATCCCAAGCTGCGGATCGTCTTGAAGGATTTTCCCATTCTTGGACCGGGTTCGGTCGAGGCCGCGAAAGTGGCTCTGGCCGTGAAGCGCGTTGCCGGCGCCGCCGCCGCGCGTGATTTCCATGTCAGATTGATCGGAATGCAGGGACAGATAAACGCTAGCCGGGCCCTGGCCCTGACCGAAGAGATGGGACTCGACCGCAAGAAGCTGTCGGAAGAAATGGCTACTCCGGCGGTCGAGGCCGTCATCGTGGCAAACCTCGCGCTGGCGCAGCGGCTCGGCCTGACAGGAACGCCCTCGTTCGTCGTCGGAGATCAAATCATCGAGGGCGCCGTTGGAAAGGGACCGCTTGCCGATGCAATCGAAGCGGTCCGCCAGAAATGAGCTCTCCGAAGACGAATCCTCTGCCTCTTTGCACGGCAACCCTGTCATCCGATTTCGGTACCGTCTATTGAAGCACCTCGCCAACCCAGCCTCACTGTCGCACCCGACGATCAGCAGCCACCCGCGCGCCATGCCATGTCGCTTGGCAAGAATGGTTGGCGCGAGATGTCTCAAATGCCGCAGCGTTTGACATTCCTACGCCAATGGCTCGCCCATCCCCTGAGGGTAGGGTCGGTGCTCCCCTCAGGAACGTCTCTGGCCCACTTGATGACAAAGGCAATCGACCGCAACACGGAGTCAGTTCTCGAACTTGGACCCGGCACCGGCGTCTTCACCGAGGCTCTCGTAAAACGTGGCTTGGTGCCGGAACAGCTGACGCTGGTCGAACTGGACGAGAGATTTGCTTACTTGCTCACGCGCCGGTTTCCGGGCGCTCGAATTGTCCAGGGCAGTGCGGCTCGCTTATCAGGGGCGGGCATCGGGAGCGATGTCGCATACGGTGCGGTTATCAGCGGGTTGCCGCTCCTTTCGATGCCCTCGCGCACGGTATTTCGCATTGTTGAGGGCGTGGCGCGCAGACTCGGGCCCAGCGGCAATCTCTATCAATTCACCTATGGCGCTCGGTGCCCGGTTGCGCACGCCATACTTGAGAGGCTGGGCCTGGAGGCGCATTTGCTCGGGACCGTCATATGGAACCTGCCGCCGGCGTCGGTCTATCGGATTTCACGTACTCGGGTTGATCCGAAGGTGACATCAGCGTCCGAACCGCATGTGACGTCAGACGCCCATACAGCTCTCATCCATAAGCAAAACCCGACCGTGATGTGTTGGGAAGGGGAACGGGTTTCCCGTCAATAGAAAGAGCAAGGAGTTCGATATGTTCACGAGACGCGAGATGCTGGCCGGCACAACGGCATTTGCAGTCCTCGCGGCACTGCCCGCGCGAGCACAGACCGGTGTCAACCATAAAGTCCAGATGCTGAACAAAGGGAAGAAGGGCGCAATGGTTTACGAGCCGGACTTCGTGGCTGCTTCCCCCGGCGATACCATAACCTTCTTTCCAACCGACAAGTCCCACAACGCCGAGAGCATAAAAGGGATGCTGCCGGAAAATGCGCTCCCGTTCAAAGGCAAGCTGAATGAACAGATCACCATCACCATCGAGAAGGAGGGCGTCTATGGCGTAAAATGTGTCCCGCACTACGGAATGGGGATGGTGATGCTTATCGCCGTAGGGACGCCAAGCAACCTGGATGAAGCCGGGGCAGTCAAGCATCCGCCAAAAGCAAAAAAGCGGTTCGACGAGCTGCTTTCTGAAGTTCCCGCGGCTTGATCCATTCCGGATTGCGCCAGTAACTGTGGATGGCAGCGTACGAACACCCGGTGACGAAATTGCATGCTGCCATCTCTGGGAAGAAAAGCGTCGAAACCCCTTGAATACGATGTTTCGACGCTTGACGACTATGGCTTCGCTCTGTCCGACAGCAATCGCTGGACAACAATCTCGCCGTCTGGTCCCGCACCCATGATGAGCGCCGATGCTCGATTGCTTTGCCAAGGCCGGCCGACAAAGTAGATGCCTTTCACCGGCGAGATACCGGCTTCGTGCAGGAATGCTCCGTCATGCGCCTTGGCGCCTTCGATATCGAGCCATGTTGTGTCGTCCCGATAGCCGACCGCCCATATGACCGTCCGGATGTCCGCCGACGTACCGTCGGCAAACCGGGCCACTTGACCGCTTGCTTCAGTAAGGCGTGGCAGCACGCGGATGCCTCGCTTGGCCAGGCTTTCGATGCTCCGGTCACGATCAGGAAACGCATCGGATTGTCTAAGCTTTCTGCCAATCCGCGACTCCGCGGGGGCTCTCAGTACGCCAAACAGGTTGAGCCACCACCAGATGGACTTGCCAAGCACTCGCTCGGGAAAGAGCTTGCGAGGCTTGCTCGTCGCCAGCATGACGGACTGCCTTTGTCGCGCTTCCACAGCGATATCCCGGCCGCTTGCTCCATCTCCGACCACCAGGACCGGACCGTCAGGCAGCTGGTTCGGATTGCGGTAGGTTTCGGTGGTCAGCTGGAGCACCTCGTGTCCGAACTGCGCGGCCACCTTCGGCACAAGCGCGACCTGGAATGCTCCGGTCGCGACGATCACCTCGCTGGCGTTGATACGCGACCCGTCATCCAATGCAGCTTCAAAACCGTCGTCTCCAGCCTTCGAGAGGCGGGTCAGACGTAGACCAAGCCGGATCGGCAGTCGGAAGCGTGTAGCATATGCTTCAAGATAGTCGGCGAACTCGTCGCGGCTCGCATAAAGTTCCCGGTTTCCCGCCAGGTCCAGTCCCGGTAGGGCGCTGAACTGACGTGGCGTGAACAAAGTGAGCGAGTCGTACCGGACACGCCAGTTGTCGCCCACCCGCCGATGGCTGTCGACGATGGTGAACTGCAGACCAGCCTCCTTGAGATAGTACCCGGTCGCGAGACCGGCCTGGCCGGCCCCAACGACAAGGACGCGCTTTTCCATCACACCACGACGACTCTGGCTCCTACGGGCACACGCTCATAAAGATCCTCGACATGCTCGTTCACCATCCTGATGCAGCCATTGGAAACAGACTTGCCGATGGTCCAGGGCTCCGTCGTTCCGTGGATACGGTACAGTGTGTCGTGATTATTCCGGTAAAGGTAGAGAGCTCGGGATCCCAACGGGTTGTTGGGTCCGCCGGGGACACCGCTTGCGTAGCGGGCATATTTCCCCGGATCTCGGCGGATCATGTTGTCCGTCGGGCGCCAGGGCGGCCATTTTGCCTTCCTGCCGATCACGGCCGAGCCGGTAAAGGCAAGTCCCGCCTTGCCGACACCGATGCCGTATCGTCGGGCAGAGCCTGCACCACCGACAAGGTACAGATATTTCTCGCGTGGAACCACCACGATCGTTCCTGCCGGGTAGTCATATGGCGATCTTACGTTCTGTGGCAGGAAGCGTTCTTCCAGCACGAACTTGCGCCTTGCGGTGTGTGCAAGGGCCTGACCGGGCACCGCGAGCAGCGCGAACATCCCGAGGACGAGCATTCGCCTGTCAATCCGTCCCAACGAACCATCATCAATTCTTTTCGGCTCAGTGTTCATGACCGTCCTCACCCTGGGGAGGAGCGACGTCGGGAACGAGCTTTTCTATCTTCGCACCTTCCTTGAGTTCAGCAATGATCCGCCTCTCCTCGGCGGCTTTCAGAGCTTGTCGTATCTGCGGCGCCACGGATTCGAAGGACGGGGCAGGACGATTTCGGGTTTCCTCGAGCAGAACGACATGAAATCCGAAGGCGCTTGCAACCGGCGTCTGCGTGTATTCACCAGGCTGTAGAGTCGCGGCCGCCGCATCGATCTCCGGCAAGACCTGGCCTTCCGCCACAAAGCCGAGGTCTCCGCCCTTGACCCTGGAGACTTCGTCGGCCGAGCGCTCCTGCGCCAGCTCCACGAACGCCTTTCCCCCCTTCAGCGCCTCAATGACCTCGACGGCATCGCCCTCGCTGCCAAGCAAGATATGGCGAAGCCGACGCTCGGTAACCGGCGGAATCCTTGCCGCCTGTTCGTCATAGGTAGCCCTGACGACGCTGTCGGTCACCGCTTCTTCCACCTGTTGTTCCAGGAAAAGGGTGCGCAGCGTCTGATCTTCCAGAAACGCCAGCTGCCTCTTGTAGGCGTCCTGCCCGGTAACGTTTGCCGCACGGGCAGCGGCTGACACGATCTTCATGTCGATCAGTGCGTCGACCAGGATGGAACGCCTCGCATCAGGCGGCATCTGGGCGAGCTGCGGCCCGTACATCTGCTCGGCGAGGGCAAGGTCGTCTGCCGTGATATCCTGGCCATTCACACGACCGACGACATCTGTGTCCTGAGCCAGAGCCGAAGATCCGAGCGGAAAAGACAGCGTCAGGATCATCGCGCCGACGAGAAGGCCGGCATTGCTCCGTCTCCGGTTCCCGATCGTGCTATTCATCGGAGCCTCCTTGCTGTTTCGCGGCGGTAACGAGCGGATCGATAATCTCGCTGAACCGCTCGATGCTCAGTGCGCCTTTTTGCATCTGGCCATTGATGAAGAAGGTCGGCGTCGAGTCCACTCCAAACGACTTGCCTGCCTCGGCAACGGCAGAGACCTGATCCAGCAACTCCTGGTCCTTGAGGCATTTCTCGAAATCGGCGGTGCTCATCCCCGTCATGCCCATCACTGACTTGAGCGCCTCGGTCCCGTCGGCAACCCGTGCCCAGTTGTCCTGCGTGCGGTAAAGCAGATCGATGGTGGGATACCATTTGTCATCGCCCATGCACCGCGCCAACATGAATCCGGCCGAGGACCGCGGATCGAACGGAAACTCCCGCATGATGAAGCGGACCTGACCCGTATCGACATATTTTTTCTTGAGCTCGGGCCACACATTTACATGGAAGGTGCGGCAATGGGGGCAGGTCAGAGACGCGTATTCGATGATCGTTACCGGCGCGTCCTCAGGCCCGAAGCTCTTTTCCGGCAGTGGCCCTGGGGCCAGCAGCGCGTCGGTTGACGGTTGCGCTAACAGGAGGGCGGGATAAGTCGCGACCATCCCGGTCGCAGCCATGCCAAAAATCAGATTGCGGCGTTTCATTTCAGGTCCTTTCGTGAGGACGGTTTTATGCAAGCTCTAGCCCCTTGAGAGGCAAGGGGGCTCTCGCTAGAAAAGTGCACTTGTTTGGGCTCGAACGATGATGGGGGCCGGCGTTGCGACGCGGTCGTACAAGTCGATGATGTCCTGATTCATCAACCGGACGCAGCCGCTCGAAACCGCCTTGCCGATGGTCCAGAATTCGGGCGTTCCGTGAAGACGGTAAAGTGTGTCTTCGCCATTCTGGAATATGTACAGCGCTCGCGCGCCAAGCGGATTGTTGAGGCCAGGCGGTTGACCGCCGTTTTCCGCGCTCCACTTTTCCAGTTCCGGCTGGCGTGCAATCATCTCGGCGGGAGGTGTCCATTTCGGCCACCGCTGCTTCCACTGGATCACGCCGTCACCCGACCATTCGAACCCCTGACGGCCGAGGCCAACGCCGTAGCGCATCGCCTTGCCACCCGGCCGGACGAGATAGAGAAAGAAATTTCTCGTATCCACGACGATTGTGCCGGGGCGCTCACCGGTGGGGTCGTCGACCAGCTGCCTGTAGAAGCGCTTGTTGACCTTGGACAGGTCAACGGCCGGGATCGGGAAATCTTCTTCCGGCATGGCGCGATACATGGAAAGGTAGGATCGATCTTCCGCAGGTTTGATCTGCACCGGCTCTGCCGGCTCGTTGCCGGTGGTCGAGCAGGCAGGCAGGACGAACCCACCGGCTGCCGCCGCGCCGAGCCTGAGAAACTGCCGCCGGGAAAACTGTACGCGTAGTTGTGTCTGGGTCACTTGTTGTGCTCGCAATAATATCATCAGGGTCGAGCGCCTGCCGTGCAGACGCTGCTCATATGAAGCAACGACCCATCGAGCACACCACGCCGGCGGAACTGCCGGATGGTGCGACGGCGATCGTTTTCGCCTCTTCGTGAGTCTATCGGGGAGGGGGGACGACCAGGGCAACAATCCCGGGAGGAACAGTGCCGGCAGATCTCTCCAGAGGAGAAGCATGTGTCTCGCAAAAAGCAGGAGCGTGCCATGCGGCAAGCCAGCTGCAGCCATCATGACACTTCGCGGCAGCCACAAGCGAAGCGGGAGCGCCATCGTCGCCGGTGTCAGTCTCGACATATGTCAGGACTGAGCCCCGCTTGAACGGCTCCCCCTCGCCCGCCGCCGCCGTCGTCAGCGCAGCGTGGAGACTAATGAAACATAGCATCAGGAGAGCGAGCAGTGTCCGTCCCATCGCGTCACTCATTTGGCGAGTGAGGGTCGGCCAGTGCGGCCTCGGGACGGCTGATCGGCACCGATGTCAGCGAGGTCCGCTTGGCGAGAGAAGCCTGTCCGCCGCGTTCCAGCAGCTTGCGGAAGCTCGGATGCATGCCTCCATCGGAATAGGCATGTGCCGAAAGCACGCTGCCGGTCGAAAGAAGATCGTCCATAGCGACGCGATCGGATTGCTGCCGTCCGGCGACCAACGGATCAGCAGCATTCAGTGCCGGCGGACATGACGCCAAAGGATCCCGTGGCTCTCCACCTTCGAACTCCCTGTCGAAGACGTAGCGTCCTTCGCAATAGGAGACCTTCGGTTGCCGACGTGTGACCTCGAAAATGTCGTAGCCCAGCTTCAGGTCCGACCAGAACGAAAAGTTTGGATCGTTCCTGTATTTAGCCATGTTCTGGGGCGTCATCCGAAACGGAAACGCCTGGACCTGGAACGTCCCTTGGCCACCTTTCAGGGCCTCGCGCGCGACGGCATAGATCTCGGCCACGCCTTCGTCCGTCAGTGCGAAACACCCGGACGACGAGCAGGCGCCATGGACCATGAGCGCCTCCCCCGTATAGCCGAGTGCTGCTTCAAGCGTGTTCGGATAACCAAGATTGAAGGACAGATAGTATTGGGAGTTCGGGTTCAGCATTCCCGCGGACACATGATAGAACCCTTCAGGAGCCTGACGGTCCCCATCCCGCTTTTTCGGGCCGAGCTTTCCGGACCAGCGACACATCGGGTAGGCCTTGAGAAGGGCGTATCTGCCGCTGCGATCCCGTTTCCATATCTCAAGCTCGCTTTCCTGCTTGAAAATCCGTACGAGGATCGGCGCGGAAGCCGACATGGATTTGCGCGACATTTCCGCCACGAGTGCCGCCGGGATCGCCTGGGTAGCCTTGCCGTCAACGTCGAGAACGGTCGAAACGCATGCGCTCAAAAAGAGCGCAAGCAGCACAATCCCCCCTGTTCTGACGGCTGTAAACATCATCGATAACCATATTCATCTGCACGCACCCATTCCGGCAGCGCTTCGCAGAGTCAGGCCATCATAGTTAAAATGGCGTTTCCGCCAACGAATTTCCGCGCGGCAAAGAATCACAGGAATGAGAGGTTGCCCGCGAGAGACAACGTATCGGTGAATGTGGCGATATACTACAGACGGTAATAAGTCTGCGCGCTGGCGATATCCTGTTCGCCAACCGGTTTAGTGGCCAGCCTCGTCCTCGACAATAACCATTGTATCGATTTTTCCCTTTTCTCCGAAATCAAGCCTTAGTTGAAACGTGTCGCCGGGCCGTAGCGGCTTCTTCAGTCCGGAAATCCAGATATGCTCGCGCCATGGGGCAAGACCCAGCGGCTTGCCTGGGCTGAGCGTTATGCGGGAGGGCCAACGTTCCGCGCCGTCCGCATCGACACGGAACCTGACAGTCTCGGCGACGGATGATTCCGCCCCTGTCAATTGTGCTTCTGCCGTCCCCTGATTGAGAAGGGCGCCATACACCGGTACGCCGTCGTCTCCTTCCGCCGGCGGCGGTGACCAGACGTGGCCGATCGAAATCTGGCCCAGCTTATAGCTGTGGGCGGACGCGCCACTTGCGGCGAAAACCGCCAGAAAGACGCCTGAAGCCAGCGACCTGCCGATCCGCGGCCAGGGCTCGAACGCCGATGCCGCGTTTGACCAACCCCGTTCCCGGCGCTGAGATGGTTGTGCTTCTATCGGACTATCTTCTCGGCGCGTCATTATCGAACTCCTGGGTCGAGGAGGTCGTCAGGCGTTCGTCCGTCTCGTCGGATCCCTTCGAAAGATTCCGTGCTGCTTCGATCTCCTGCGGTGACAGGTTCTTCTGTCGAAAGAAGGTATAGGACAGCGTCACTTCACGGAAATTCCGGGCATCCTTATCCTTCAGCATTTGCTCGTCGAGATACAGAACCAGGGGCATCCGGGCACTCTGGCCCGGCCCCAATTTCTCTTCCGTGAAACAGAAGCACTCGATTTTGAAGAAGAAAGGGGCCGTCTGATACGGCGTGACGTTGAATGTGGCCCGTGCGACGACGGTTTCATCAGAAACATTTTTTGCGTAGTAATAGACCTTGGTGGGTACGCCGAATTTTGTCTCTATGCTTCGTTGCTCAGGGCGAAACTCCCAGGGAAGGTCTGGCGCGACATTTGCATCGAAAAGCACTTTAACCGTCTCGTTGCTCGTCGCGGTCGGCATCGATCCGTCGACCGATCGTTGGACCGTCCCGCCATAACCTGTCAGGTCGCAAAACATTCGATAGAGGGTAGGTGAATATGCGACGAGACCTGTCATGGCGACCAATATCCCGGCGCTGGCCATCACGGGCCAGCGTTTGCGCGAGCGATGTTCCATGGGTCACGACCTCCTCTGATCCTCTTGGCCGAGGAGGTTGTTTTATGATCAACGATCTGACAACGTGACATCAAGGCGCGGGGGCTCGATGCGCTGCCTCCTATCATTTGGTATCGGCAAGCGTCAAAGCACCGCACCGGGTAAAGCTCGTCTGCCTGTTGAATAACGTTCTGGCGTGGAGGAAACTCACTTCGGTTACAAAGAGAAGCAGACATAGCCATGCCGGAAGCACTGGAATGCCTTCCCTCCCACGAGTCGCTGCTCCTTGCGCGCAAAAGACGGCGTATGAACTGGGTGCTGTGCGTGCTTCTGGTAACGTTCGTCGTTGCCGTGTACTGGATAAGTTTCAGTCACGTTCGGACTGAGACGAACGAAACTCAATCGTCCTCCGAACTGGGTAACGGTCCAATCACTCACGCTTGAGTGGCCGATCGCCGTTATCGGTGAGAAGGTGGACCGTCTTGACGTCCAATTCGGTCCATTTCTCGATGATTTTTCGCTTGGCCTGCTTTACGTTAATCGTACCGATCGCCTACTTGGTACTGTCTTCGGTGTTCCGACTGGTGTGCGTCGGGCTCGGTCATAACAATCTTGAGATGCTATACGGCGGCACTGCGGTCTATCTGTTTACGCTGGCGGCCGCCGCGGAAGGCGCGTACTTCCTGCCTGAGGACATAAGAAGCTCGTCCTCATTCACCAGGCTGACCCAGCGATTCAGGTCTTCTCCAGACTGGCGCTTAAGATAGTAGATTTCCGTGTCCTTCCACAGCAGGACCTTCTGCTCCAGATTGTCCAGGATGAAGTCCCCGAGATTCGTGACCACTGTCAGGACCGCGTGTCCTCCGCCCTTTGCGTCGCGGGCAACCGTCATCAGCAGAGCACCCAAAGGGTAGCCGAGTTCGTTCAGGCGCTTGCGTTTCTCAAGAGCGTAGTCCTCGCAATCTCCCACGGTGGTCGGGTATTCCCATCGCTCTTCTACGCCGAAGATCTCCATGTCGGTAAGCGGAGCGACCGCAGCGTTCACATCCGCGTTGATCGAGACGATCTCCCGCCATCTCGGCTTCGTAAGCTTGATCATCGAGCCTTCCGGTGACCGGGCACACTCGCTCCGGTAGCGCCTGCAGTACTCGTAGTATCCGACCGGCATAGTGGTCGTCCCGAATGTAAGCATATTGCTGGCTCGGATGGGCTGTGTGGGGTTGAAGTGAAAGGCATTGGCTGACGCCATGACGCATGACATTCCGAGCGCCAGGGCGCAAACAACAAAGCGTATCATTGAACCGTCTCCCCGTAGTGTTGGGAAGCAGATACAGGATAAGCCTCAAAACGATGGAAAATCAGTTGGTTAAATTAAGGGAGAACTATCTGAAAATTTTATGCGGTGCTTCAATATTTGATTCACCGATGGTGACCGCATACGCGGTCAGTCAACGGCGACGTCTCCCTGGCCGTGATGATGTACCGTCAACTGATCGCGTGATTGGACGACATTGGCGGTAACTTCCAGTTCCTGCCCGCCTTCGAAGACCAGCGTAAGGCGGCTGTCAGACAACCTGTCAGTTCGGGACAGGGGATCCTCCAGGAGCAAGCGAATGCCGCTAGGGCGCATCGTCAATTCGGCGTGACCCGGCACAGGAACAATTCCTTCCACTGGCCCGGTGCTGGTCCGGCCCGAACTCATTTCGGTTCGCAAGATGGAAATCTTGCCGAATGCATCGCTTCGGATCGCCTCCAGGCTGATCTGCTGATTGGTGCCATTCCAGATTGTGAGATAGCCTTCAACGCCGTCGTCCTCGTTCTCTGTCACCAGGATCTCCGCGTGCTCGACCGTCAAAATCGGCGGCGGCTTGCCATGATCTTGTACGCCGTTGGATGCCTCCACCTGCGTGGCCAAGACGAAGATTGCCAGCCCCGCTGTCAAAAGTTCTCTATTCACAAGCAAATGTCCTCTCTCCAGTGCCTGCCCTTGGTTGAGCCCAATCTGGGCAAACCTATGATCAATGCTGCCAGACAATGCGGCAATTGAACGCGTTTGCAGGGAGAAATCCTAAGTCATAATAGCTATAGATACTGGAGGAACAGATGCTGACGATTGGAGAACTGTCGCGGGCAACCGGCGTCAAAATTCCTACGATACGGTACTATGAGCAGATGGGATTGATGGCTGTTGCCGAACGTTCCGGGGGCAACCAGCGGCGATATGAATCACATGATCGAGAGCGCCTGTCGTTTATCAAGCATGCTCGGGATTTGGGGTTCACAATCGAGGCCATCAGGGAACTCCTGGAACTGAGCGCTCATCCCGACCGTCCTTGCGTGGATGCCGATGAAATCGCCGTTCGGCAGCTTCAGGCCGTTCGCAACAAGATCGCCAAGCTCCGTCTTCTCGAGAAGGAGCTTGATCGCATGACGTCACGAAACCACGACGATCAGGTTAAACACTGCTACGTGCTGCAGTCTCTCGCCAACCACGACATGTGCGTGAGCGAACACCAGCGACCTTAGCGAGGAGCCAAGCGTCGGCTTCTCGCACGATCCCCGAAAGATTTCTGAATTGCGGCGCGACGTCAGCCAGCACGTCTTGCCAAATGCAATTTCATTGCTTTAAATGCAAATAGGTTGCAACTGCAAATCCGAGGGATCGAGATGACCGAGCCGACGTCGGACGTCGCCAACGGCTGGAGGGGCAGGTCGCGTGCCCCTTCAATGTCCGATGTGCACCGGTCAGTGCCCGTGCAGGGCATGCACTCGTCCTGGCGCCGGGCCGCCGCCTTCATCGGCCCGGGCTATCTTGTTGCCGTCGGCTACATGGATCCCGGCAACTGGGCGACGTCGATCGCAGGCGGATCGCGCTTCGGATACACCCTGCTCGTGGTGGCCCTGATCTCAAACATCATGGCGATCATCCTCCAATCCCTTTGCGCGCGACTCGCCATCGCGTCCGGCAGGGACCTGGCGCAGGCTTGCAAGGATGCGTATCCAAAGTCCGTGTCGCGTACCCTGTGGGGGCTCGCGGAGGTCGCGATCATCGCGACCGACATCGCCGAGGTCATCGGTACGGCCATCGGCTTGAACCTGCTCTTTGGCATCCCGCTGGAAATTGGCGTCGTGATCACCGCGCTTGACGTCTTCCTCATTCTCTATCTGCAAAGGCTTGGCTTCCGCTGGGTCGAAGCACTGGTGATCGCGCTGCTTGCCGTAATTGCCGTCTGCTTCGTGCTTCAGATTGCCCTGGCGGATCCGAACTGGGGCGACGTCATCCGCGGGTTCGCCCCGACCACCGAGATCGTCACCAATCCCGAAATGCTCTACCTCGCCCTTGGCATCCTCGGCGCGACGGTGATGCCGCATAACCTCTATCTCCACTCCGGGATCGTGCAGACGAGGAATTATGGCGACAGCCTGCCGGAAAAGCGCGAAGCGCTGAAGTTCGCCACGATCGACTCAACGGTCGCACTGATGTTCGCGCTCTGCGTGAATGCGTCGATCCTCATCCTTGCCGCCGCCACGTTCAACACGACCGGGAGGACGGAAATCGCCGAATTGGGCGAGGCCCACAGCTTGCTGGCACCGATGCTCGGCGCGGCCATCGCGCCGACCTTGTTCGGAATCGCGCTCCTGTGCTGTGGCATAAACTCGACGGTGACGGCGACCCTTGCAGGACAGATCGTTATGGAAGGGTTCCTGGATATCAAGCTGCCCCCCTGGCTTCGCCGGCTCATCACGCGGGCGATCGCCATCATTCCAGCCGCGGCGATCACCATCTGGTACGGAGAGAGCGGCACCGCCCAGCTCCTGATTTTGACCCAGGTGATCCTCAGCCTTCAGCTGTCTTTCGCGGTGTTTCCCCTGGTGATGTTCACGGCCGACCGGAAAAAGATGGGTGAACTGGTGGCGCCCCGTGCGCTGGTCGCCATCGCCTTCTTTATCGCCTTTGCCATCGCTGCCCTGAACGTCAAGCTGCTCTTCGACTTTCTTGCGTCCGCAGCTTGATCCCCGGCGTCCTCACGCCTCCGTGTCGTCCTCGAACCGGCAGAAATAGGTCACCCTATCGGCGGCGCCATTGGATGAAGGAACGTTGCGCAGAACGACCTTGACGACCGAACTGCCCGCAGGCGCAATGATATTCCCGGCAATCGTCTCCGTCGGATGGTCATCGGGGATGAGCTCGAAGACGGTCTCGTCCCCGCGGGTCTGGCCGAAACGGACCGACCCTGTATCGTAGTCGCCCTCCGCGGCATAGGTCGTCTCCATCCTCCTTTGATCCAGGAACAGATAGTATTCCATGTCCGAACCGAACGGCACTCGGCCCCAAAGCAATGCGTCGGCCTTCTCACGGGACGGCCTGATGCGGCGCACGAGCGCATCACAGTCCGCGGAGGAAGGTACTGCTCCTTGGTCTGGGAACCACAGGAACACGCCCGTCGGCGGTTCTGCCAAAGCCGGTAGAATGCCGGCAAGCGATGCCGCAAGCAAAACGCCGATTGTCTGCCTTAGCCGCATGCCCGCCTTCCGATCCGCGCGTCTTGATGCATCCGTTCACCGTGCCTGAAGTTGGGATCGATGGCCTGACCTACGGAAGTGTGAGCCTCGCAATGACTGGAAGGTGATTTGACCCGAATTTTGGCCCCATCGCCAAGCTGTCCAATCCCACCGCTGGCGACAGCACGATGCGATCAATTGGTGTCCCGAGCTGCGTCCACGATCCGAACCTTATGCTGAATCGGGTCGGCAGGGGCCACCATCGGGATTCAGTCGTCCTGTAACCCGTGGAGGACAACAGGTCTTTGAAGAAAGGAGACCACGAGGCGGTGTTCCAGTCACCCGCGACGACAACGGGAGTGTCCTGCCGTTCCGACAGGAGCGCCTGCGCAAGATCACGCAGATAGGCCGACCGCTCGCGCCACATGCGTGGACTTCTCGGCGTCTGCGGATGAACCGCATAGACGATGAGGGCCCGGCCTCCCACAAGCAGTTCATATCGGACGGCAAACCTCCCGCCCGTGTCGGCGCTCTCGGGAGACACGGTTCTCGCGGTCAGGATCGGAAATCGGCTGAATAGCTTCATGTCCGTGTTGGCGTGCAGGTCGCGACTGCTCTCGAATGGCCAGATGCCGCTGGCTGCCAACGCATCCTGCCATCGCGGCGTCATCTCCTGGAGCACCAGGATGTCGGCGGTCGCGATTGATGGAAGTGAGAGAAAGTCCGCCGGATCGGGGTTGTCGACATAGACATTAGCGGTCACCACCGTAAGTGGTGCGCCGATCTGCGAAGAAGCAGGCAGTGGTAGGAAAAAGAACGGGAACACACCGCTTAGCAGCGCTAGTGTCCCGAAAAGTGCCACGATGACGTGGCGGAAGGCCAAACTAAGAACAAACAGGCATGTCGCGAGGAGCAAAAGATGCGGGCGAAGGAAGTTTGCGAGGTCAGCAATCCACATGTTTGTCGCGAGAGCCATCGATCCCAACGATGCTGCGGAAAACCCTGCGCACAGGACTGCCATTGCGACGATGCCGGCTCTATGAAGCTTACTTTTTGAAAGCGTAACGAGCATTCTGCAGTCGCAAGACGGTCGGGATGATGAAGGAATAGTCCCTCCTCCTCGCTCTTACCAGTGAGTCAAACTAACGCGGCGACCGACGTCAGAGGCCTCTTGAATCTCTAGCAGCATGAGATTGTACGCTATGCTGGAGCGAGACTTATCGATCGGCCGAGACAGGAAGCCCGCAAACGTCGCTCACCCTGTGCTAGCGATCGGGGAGTGACCTGTGTCAGTGGATGTTTTGAACGGTCATATCCTGGTGGTTGATGACCATCAGGATATTCGAGACCTGGTCGCCGGGCTGCTCGCCAAAGAAGGATATCGCGTCAGCGCTGCAGCGGATGGACGACAAATGCGGCGGCAGCTCATCGAAAGCAGCGTCGACCTTGTCGTTCTCGATCTCATGTTGCCAGGAGAGGACGGGCTCACCCTTTGTCGCGATCTCAGAGCCACGACCAACATTCCAGTTGTCATGCTCACCGCGAAAGGCGACGAATTTGATCGTGTCCTCGGTCTCGAGATGGGCGCTGACGACTATCTGACAAAGCCTTTCGGCGGCAGGGAACTCGTGGCCCGAATCCGCGCGGTCCTCAGAAGGACGCGATCCGTTCCCGCAGGAACGCGAAGCAAAACTGCGTGCGTGTGGCGGTTCGACCGCTGGACATTCGACACGGCGACACGCTCTCTGAAGTCGATAGATAATGCATTGCTTTCCTTGAGCACTGCCGAATTTAACCTGATGAAAGTATTCGTTGAGCGGCCGCAGATCGTGCTCACGCGGGATCAACTCCTCGATTTGACCCGGGGCCGTGAGTCCGAATTCATTGATCGCAGCATCGACACCCGGATCAGCAGGTTGCGGCGGAAGATCGAGGAGGATCCCCAAAACCCACAAATCCTCAAGACCGTGTGGGGCGACGGCTATGTATTTGCAGCCGACGTGTCGCGTGGATGATCGGTTTGCTGCCGAAAAGCCTGAGTGGCCGAACAGTCGTCATTCTTGTGACGGGCCTTGTTGCGACGCATATGGTCACCCTGCTCGTACTGTCGGAAGATCGAGTTGAGTCGTTGACGCGCACAGAAGAGCAACACATCGCCCAGCATATTGCGTCTATTGCGAATATTGTTTCAGACGTTCCAAGCGAATGGAGGGATCGGATCGTTCGTTCCTCTGATGGCCACCTGTTCAACGTCAGAATAACGCAGGACGACGTGCCTGCTCCGAGCCAGGAGGAGCTTGAGACCTACTACCGACAGAACATCGACCAATTCAAATTGCCACGCCGCGCCATTGCTGATGAACTGGAGTTCAGTGCATCACAATTCGGCCCGAAGGCCCAACAAGAGGCGGCCAGCGCCTTACTGAGCATCCAGGGCGGCGCAACATTCCAGGCGACAGCAGAGCGATACTCGAAGGCACGTTTTTCATCCCGGGCGGAGGTGCCCGAAGGCAGCAAGAACCCCGATTGGGACAAAAACGTCTTCGCACTGGTTCCCGGGGAACTGGCGAGCGTGTTTCAGGCAGGCGGATCGTATTATGTCGTCCGCCTTCAGGAGGTCATGCCCGCGGGCGCAAAGAGCTTAGTCGAAGTCCGCCCGACGATCATGACAACCGTACGCGCGCAAAAGGAACAGCAATGGTTCGCGGAGAACGGCGAAAAGACGCTCTTCACGATCAAGGGACAGCGCTACAGCCTTCGCGATTTCTACAAGGAATATGAGGAAGCGTCACTTCGCGACCAGTTCGAAGGCGCAGAGGGTCTCAAACGTTTGGCAGACGCGCTAATTGATCGCATGCTCCTGGTATCGGACACCTATGACAAGTTGCTCGACGTCGCAAACAAACCCCTTGCCGACGAAACGCGACTTCGTTTGCTGCGGCAAATGATGGAGCAGGAGGAGGTGGACGACCGGATCGATGTCACCGACGAGCAAATTCAAGCATTCTACTCCGACAATCGCGATCGCCTTGTGAGTCCTCCGATGTCGAGAATCCGTTATGTCCGTATCGGTCTTGGCTCGAGCGAGGCGGACGCGAGTCGTGCACGCGAACGTTCAGACGAAGCCTATCGGAAGCTGACAGGAGCAGTCCCGGGGTCGGACTTTGCCTCGGTAGCGCAGGAGTATTCCGAGGATGTCGAAACAGCTTCAAAGGGTGGCGAGTTCCCTGGTTGGATCGGCGAAAGCGGGGATCCACTAGGCGAACTGATGAGCCACCCATTCCATGAAGCGATTCAAGACATGGAGCCGGGAAAAGTTGGCAAACCTTTCGAGTTGGGAGGCAGCATCTACATCGTGGAAGTGACGGAACGAACCTCGCCGCAACAGTTAATTCTTGACGAGGCAAAGCCCTTTATCGAGGAGTACCTGACCAACCAACAGCATCGCTCCATGGCCGATGAATTGCAGAGGCGGCAACTCCAAGAAGCCAAGGTGCAGTTGTATCCGCAGGTTCTGGAAAAATATCTCACGCGCGCGGCCTCTCGCGAACAACCGCCATCGCCGTAGCGAAGAAACTCTTAAAGCCCCTTGACCCTCTAGCTGCTATAGGTCCTATGACGTAGTCCCTGCGAGACAGGAGACATCGAGATGAACGCTGCAGCACGCCGCACCCGCTTTCGGGTTGAAGGCATGGATTGCGCAAGTTGCGCCGCCAAGATCGACAAAGCGGTCCGACGAATACCGGATGTCACAGATGTGAACGTGTCGGTTGTTGCTGGCACCGTGAGCGTTGAACACGGAGACAAGCTCGATCTCGACACACTGGCCCAAAAGGTCAACCGGCTAGGCTATAAGGCCACACGCCTTGGTGCGGTGAAGAAGTCGAAGGCTGCGGAGACCGCCCACGGTCAAGGCCGAAAATCCAACCATGCGGACCATGATCACGAGCACGTCGATCACGATCATTCGGGTCATGACCATGCCGGTCATGCGCATGGGCCGAAATGCAACCATGATCATCCTCCCCATGACCACGGCGATCACGATCATACGAGGCACGATCATTCCGCACATGTTCATGGTGCGGACTGCAAGCACGACCATGCTGATCGCGATCACGCGGGGGACAGTCATTCAGGCGAAGATCGCGCTGCGAGTAGTTTTATCGAGGAGACTACGTCGGCAGGCGCGCATCAGACCCGCTTTCGCGTCGCCGGCATGGATTGCGCGAGCTGCGCGGCCAAGATCGACACCGCAGTGCGTCGAATGCCGGATGTTACCGACGTGAAGGTTTCGGTGGTCGCCGGGACCATGACCGTTACGCATGAAAGCAATGCCGACATTGAAGGTCTCGCCCGCAAAGTCACCAGCCTTGGCTACAAGGCCGTGCCGATTCCGGCTTCCGGCCAGAAGTCAGGCTCTCCGGCTGCGGATCATGTCCACGGCCCGGATTGCCGTCACGAGCAGGATTCAAAGGCGGGCGGCAGTGGTGCCGGAACCCCTGACGCGCTGGAAGGCATGCATGGCCATGATCACGGTCCCCAGGATGGACCATGGTGGAAAACATCCAAGGCGCAATTGACTGTCGTCTGCGGCATTGCGCTGGCTGTCGCCTTCGTGCTGTCCAAATTGTTCCCGCAAACGCAGCCCTGGGGCTTCATCGCCGCCATGGCGGTCGGGCTGATCCCGATCTCCCGGCGTGCCCTGTTCGGCGCGGTCAATGGAAGTCCGTTCACCATCGAGACATTGATGACGGTCGCCGCGGTCGGGGCTGTCATCATCGACGCGGCCGAAGAGGCGGCGGTCGTGGTTTTCCTGTTCCTTGTCGGCGAGCTGCTCGAAGGCATCGCAACGGGCCGTGCCCGCGCCAGCATCCGGGCATTGGCGACACTGATGCCGAAAACGGCCTTGCTGGAGCGCGATGGCACGACGCAGACAGTTCCGGCGGAGAGCCTGTCTATCGACGCGGTGGTGCTTGTGCGGCCCGGTGACCGGGTGCCGGCGGACGGAGACGTCATTTCCGGCGAAAGCGCGGTCGACGAGGCGCCGGTAACCGGCGAGTCGGTGCCCAAGCGCAAGGAACCGGGAGACAAGGTTTTTGCGGGCACGGTGAATCAGGAAGGCGTGCTCAGGGTTCGCGTGACCGCCGCCGCCGAGGACAACACCATCTCGCGGATCATCGCCCTGGTCGAGGAGGCTCAGGAGTCGAAGGCTCCCACCGAACGGTTTATCGACCGCTTCTCTAAATACTACACGCCGGCGGTGATGGTCGTGGCCGCCCTGATCGCGATCCTGCCGCCGCTTCTTGCCGGTGCGGAATGGAACACCTGGATCTATCGCGGCCTTGCGGTGCTGCTGATCGGCTGCCCCTGCGCGCTCGTCATTTCAACGCCTGCAGCGATTGCCGCGGCTCTTTCCGCGGGCGCGCGCCGGGGCCTGCTCATGAAGGGCGGGGCGGTGCTGGAAAATCTCGGCAAGGTCGATTACGTCGCGCTCGACAAGACGGGAACCTTGACGGAAGGCAAGCCGAAGGTCACCGATATTGTCGGCATCTCGCGTGACGAACGCGAAGTGCTGCGGCTTGCCGCCGCGCTTGAGGCCGGATCGAGCCATCCGCTGGCGACTGCGATCCTTGCCAGAGCGGAAGCCGAGGACGTCACGATCGTCGCGGCCAGCAATGCCGGCGCCATCGGCGGCAAGGGCGTTACCGGCACGGTGGATGGCGTCAAGCTGTTCCTGGCGTCTCCGAAAGCCGCAGCCGAGGAGGTTTCGCTCGACGCGGAACTGCAATCCCGCATTGCCGCACTGAACGACGAAGGCAAGACGGTTTCGGTGCTGCTTGCGGGCGACGAGGTGGCGGGTCTGTTCGCCATTCGCGACGAACCGCGGGACGATGCAAAAACCGGCATAGCCGCCCTTCACGATCTCGGGGCCGGCACTGTGATGCTGACCGGCGACAACCGGCGCACCGCTGAAGCCATCGCGGCCTCGCTCGGCATGGAGGCCCGCGCCGAGTTGATGCCGCAGGACAAGCAGAAGATTGTCGGTGAGCTTCGCGGCACAGGAAAGTTCGTGGCCAAGGTCGGCGACGGGATTAATGATGCGCCAGCGCTCGCCGCCGCCGACATCGGCATCGCCATGGGCAGCGGTACGGACGTGGCGCTGGAAACGGCTGATGCCGCCGTCCTGCATGGCCGCGTCAGGGACGTCGCCAACATGATCTTGCTGTCGCGTCTCACAATGCGCAACATCCTCCAGAATATCACGCTTTCACTTGGCCTGAAGGTGGTGTTCCTGGTGACTACGGTTCTCGGCATCACCGGGCTTTGGCCCGCCATCCTGGCCGACACCGGCGCGACGGTGCTGGTCACGGCCAATGCGATGCGGCTGCTGGCCTGGAAGGGACTGCGCGACGCATGAGGGCGCGGCATTCGGAGACCCTAGCGAGTGCGATGTCGCGATCATGCGGTCTGACTGCCCCGGCGGCCGTGCTGTCGGTCGGCAACGCGTCGGTCCGGGTGAGGTGACCGCATTGGCTCACGGTCAGCGCATCGCAGCGGTCGACATCGCGCGCGGTCTCGCGATCGCAGGGGTCGTTCTTTTCCATATCGTCTGGGATCTGGAGTTCACCGGGATCATCAGCGGAGTGGCCCGGCACCCGGCCTGGCTGGCTTTCGGGCGAAGCCTTGCCGGGACGTTCATGTTTCTCGTCGGGATCAGCCTCGTCCTCGCCCACCATGCTGCCGTGGATAAGGGGGCGTTTGCCCGCCGGCTTCTGACCATAGTGGTCGCCGCCGGCGCCATCACTGTCGTTACCTGGTTCGTCTTTCCCGAGAGCTTCATCTATTTCGGGATCTTGCACGCAATCGCGGCCGCCACGCTTGTCGGCGCAGCATTCCTGCGCGCCGGCGCTCCACTTTGCCTGGGTGCCGCGGTTGCTGTTGTGCTGCTTCCATTCTTCGTTCAATCGCCGGTTTTCGACACACGATGGCTGGCCTGGATCGGATTCGCCGAGAACCCACTCCCCAGCAACGACTTTGTTCCCGTTTTCCCGTGGGTCGGTATAACGCTTTTCGGCATGGCTACGGCGAAGCTGCTCCGACTTGGCTCCAATCGAAGTCCTTCCTCGAAGGCCCCTCCCCGAGGCGGATCGGCTGCCGCATTGATCTGGATGGGGAAACAGAGCCTGCCGATCTACCTTCTGCACCAGCCGCTTCTCCTGGCTTTCATCATTCCTCTTTCGTGGGCTCTTTCGAATTGATGACTACTTCGTGTGACGGGACAATCTCCTGTCCGAACCAGTTCCCACGAACAACATTGGCGAGAAGCAGCCATAGCGAGCCGCATATTCAGGGAGGAGTGACCTTGGATGCATGAGGACCTGCCAGACGCGCCAAGCTCGGAGAACGGACAGGTAAACAAGACGGGACAGGTCTATGGCCGCCTCAAATCGCTTATCGTCATGCAGAAGCTGCCGCCACGCACCTCCCTGGAGATGAAGAACATCGCTGACCGATTTGGGGTCAGCATCACGCCAGTACGCGAAGCCCTCATCCTGCTCGCGAATGAAGGGATCATCGCGAAGGATGGCAGCCGGAGCTACATGACCCGACCCTTGACCGTCAACGAGGTTTCCGCCGACTACGAAACAGCATTCATGATCGCACAATATTGCCTGCAAAACGGCGTGTTCCAGTTCTCGGCAAGAGGATTGCGATTGGTCGAGCTCGACCTGGCTATCAGGCAGCCCGCATCCGACAGTGCTGGAGCTGCAGCACTCGCGATCGAAGCAGTCTATGAGCGTATCGCCGGCTTGACCGACAATCTGCGGATGGTACGCCTGATGCTGGAATTCAATGACCGAACGACTTTCATTCGGCAGCTCGACATGAAGAACGAGGCGAGGCTCCACGAGACGATTGCCGCAATGACGGAATTTCTTGCCGCTCTCGACAAAGGCAGCATCAACGATGCACTTCGCAACCTTGAAGAGCAATACGAGCGGAAGAGGGAATTTATCCCTGATCTCGTCCGGAAAGGAAACCTTTACGCCCTCGAGGCCGTTGATATCTTCACTCAGTAGCGGCGATGCAAGGATGGATATCAATAGACAAACGGGCACCCGAAAACAGCGATGAACACCTTGATTGACCACAGCCCGGCTAGTGCAGCCAATGCTATGCGCGACGAGTTTGGAATGGCACGTGCCATCTTGGAATACAGTATTCGCGAGAATATTGCCGGTTTCACTTTGTCCGGATTAAAGATCCCCCGCGTTATCCAATGCTGGGGTCCGGGCACCTCGTTGCCGGAATCCGCAGATTTCGTGCTTGAGGTGGCCATCTTTCAGGAGCATCTCGCAGACAGGATCACTGCCCTCTCCCAAAATCGGAAGCTACTCGGCCTCTGTGCATTATCGGGACATAGATTCACGGTAGCTATCGGGGATTCGAAGGGGCATGAGTCCGTCGGCATCGAGTTCAATGCCGTCTGACCAGACATAATCGCCGGTGAGGTTGATCCGGTCCCAGCCCAAAGGTGAAAGCTGCGAGAGTAGAGCGGGATCAATTTTCACTCCGCGACTTCCAAGTTCACTCACGGCGCGGTCGAGATAGCGGCAGTTGAACAGGATGATTGCGGCGGTGACGAGATTGAGTGCTGCCGCTCGCATTTGCTGATTTTCGATACCGCGATCCCGGAAGCGGCCGAGCCGGTGGAACGCAACCGCGCGCGCCAGACTGTTTCGCGCTTCGCCCTTATTGAGTTCACCCGTGACAAGCTGGCGAAGCGCCGGATCCTTGAACCATCGCAATGTGAAGAGTGTGCGCTCGATACGGCCGACCTCGCGAAGGGCAGCGGCAAGGCTGTTTTGTTGCCGGTAGGCTGAGAGCTTTTTCAGGATCAGCGATGGGGTGATGGTTCGGTCGCGCATCGCCCTAATGACGCGATGAATGTCGGGCCAGTGATTGACGATCAGATCGCGGTTGAGCCTGTTCCCGAACAGCGGCGCGAGGCGTCCGTAACGCTTGGGCGGCTCGAAGGAATAGAGGCGGCGATCGGAGAGGCGCGGAATACGTGGCTCAAAATCAAGCCCGAGCAGGTCCATGACCGCAAACACGATATCGGAGACGCCGCCGCCATCGACGTGCAGCGCGGAAAGGTTGGCGTTGCTTTCGTGGCCGAGAATGCCGTCGAGGGCATGGATCGCTTCGCCGGCAGTGCCCGCGATCACGGTTTGATGGAGCGGTGCGTAGCGGTCGGTGATGGTGGTGTAGATTTTGACGATCGGGTCGCGGCCGTAATGCGCGTTGACCTGACCGCCAGCCTCCCCGGCGCCACCAAGATAATAAGCCTGCCCATCGGCAGAGGCGCGCCAGCCCTCACCGAACCAGGCCGCCATTGGTTCGGCCTGTATGGCGTCGGTCAGACAGCCGAGCGCGGCGCGAAACGTCTCTTCACGCATGTGCCACGTCTGCATGCGCAGGAGCGTGCGCCGCGATGCCACGCCGCAGACCTCAGCCATCCGTGACAGGCCGAGGTTCGTCGCTTCCGCAATCATAGCTGCGAGAAAGGATCGTTCATCGCTGGGCGGCAACCCGGTCGAGACATGACCGAAATGGCTGGTGAAACCGGTCCAACGTTCGACCTGAGACAAAACATCGGTGATGCGCGTCGTCGGCACGAGATTGTAGCAGGTCCGGACGAACTGTCTGCCATCGTCGCGTTCGGCAAGATCGGTTTTCGGCTCTTTCGGAAACCGCAGTCGGTCACCGGAAAACAGCGCGGGATCGCCGCTGGTCAGCCCCCCTGATACCTTGAGCAGCGCAGTATCCAGTTCGGCCGCGCGGGCATCGAGCCACACATGAGGATCAGGAATATCGGAGACCTGTGCCGGGACCGGATCCGTACTCGGTGAAAGCAGCGTTTCCAGAGAGCGGTGCAGTCGGGAGGTTGGCACCCAGATGTCGCCCGCCGCCAGTGCTCCAGCCAACGCGGAATAGGTCGCCAGCTCCCAATGGGTTCGGTCGATCTTGTCGTCCGTGACGATATAGCGCTGCCATCGCCGCTCGATATGCCCGAGCGGCAAGCCATCAGGGAGCGCCGTGCGCCAGTCGCCATCGAGTTCGGCCAGGATCGCCATCGCTGCACGGAGCGGCGCGGTACCCTTGCGACCCTCGAACGTGAACGCTTTCAGGAAGCGCGGCCCCGCCCGCTTGAACGTCCGATATTCTGGCCCGATTTCACTGATGGCATTATCTCGTCCCGGCCTCGTGGTTCGCCGGAGAAGAGCAGCGTCGGCATCGATCGTATCGAGCGAGGCGACCGCTGCGACCGCTGCTGCAATATCGCCGCCGGCGCGTGCGGCTTTGCTGACCGCCTCAAGCACGTCGGCGACACGGATTAATCGGTCGCGGCCCTGGTCGGCAGAAGCGGCAACCGTCTGTTCAAGGCGTTTGCGGGCACGCAGATGCGCTCGCCCGATGAGCGAGTCGAACATACCGATAGCTGTGTCAGTCAGCGTGGCCTCAAACTCGCGCAGCGTCGCCACAAGAATAACATGCCGCCGCGCCGACCCCATCTGCTGGAATGCCTGCGCGGTGTAGCGGACCCCTTCGCGCGCAAATTGCTCCATTCGGGGTTCGTATCGTCTATCGATGGCGGGCGTCCTGATGCCGCGAACCAGTGCGATCTTGTCAAGAATACCGACGAGCGAGGCAGAGGCGACGCGCGGGGTGGGTTCCCGTAGCCAGGAAAATCGGCTTTGCCTATCGTGCGTTTTCTCGGCGATAAGCGCGTCAAGTCGGCTATGGGTGGCCGGATCGAGACGATTGTCGATGTCGGCGATGATCCGGTTTTCGGCCGCGTGCATCGCTTCGGCGGCCATGCGCTCGACCACGGTGATTCCGGAAATGACTATCTTACGGAAGCGCAGTTCGTCGAGGAAGTTGCCCAACAAGACGCGTCCGTTGGTCAGGCCGACAGCTTCGGCTTCCAGCCACGCTCGAAGCGTTGCGCGCATCGGCTTGGTGAGGTCGGTGAACCCGAAACGCGCCTTGATCGCGAGAAGCTGATCGTAGCGTGTGGGCGTCCGTCGTGCGAAACCGCCGATCACTTCTGCATCGATCCCGATCTGCTCAGCGATATGGTCGAGCATGACAGCGGGCAGCAATTCGCCGCGTCGGAGATGCCTCCCCGGATAACGCAGACAGCAAAGCTGCAAAGCATAGCCAAGCCGGGTCTCAGGCGTGCGGGCGCTGTTGATGGCAGCTAGGTCGTTTACGTCCAGACTGTGATGGCGGACGACCGTCGTCTCGTCTTCGGGCAGCGCCAACAAAGCGTCGCGCTGAGGGCCGGTCATGTAAATGCGTGCTGGCATCGGTTATCCCTTTCAAAAATCACTTGCCTTTTGATACAGTTTTGCAAGAGGATTGTGAAAGGCATTGAGCCTTGATTTGCGGTCATGGTCATCCTGCTTCCGTAGACGGCCGTTTGTGAAAGGATCGAATTGAGCACCGCACCTTATTTGATCGGCTATGCTCGCGTGTCGAAGGGGGACGACCAGTCGAACGCAGCACAGTTGCGCGCGCTGACGGCAGCGGGTTGTAAACGCGTCTTCGAAGAATCCGCCAGCGGCGGGCGATGGGACCGGCCGAGGCTCCAGGAGATGATCGGCCAGCTACGGGATGGCGATGTCGTTGTTGTCTGGAAGCTCGACCGGCTTTCGCGAAGCCTGAAAGACCTGCTGCACTTGATGGAAAAGATCGAAGCGGCGGGGGCCGGCTTCCGGTCGCTGACCGAAGCGATCGACACGACGACACCGGCAGGCCGCATGATGATGCAGATGGTCGGCTCATTCGCCGAGTTCGAGCGCGCCATGATCCGCGAGCGGACTAGCGCAGGGCTAGCGCAGGCGCGGTTGGAAGGGCGGCTCGGTGGTCGGCGGCGCAAACTTGACGATAAGAAACGGCGTGAGATCGCCGAATCCGTTGTTGCGGGGCGCAAGTCCGGCGCCGAGATGGCGCGGCTCTATGACGTGAGCGAGCCAACCGTCTCAAGAATCGTTGCCGAATATCGTCAGCGGGAAGCCCATGAGGCCTTGGCATGACTTGGATCCGATGACCTCCATGGGGTGGAAAGCGGAAAGGCCGCTTTCAGCAGCCAACCCTTCCAAGCGGAAGATGTCGAACGACCTACCAATTGCAGTCGATCAAGACATGGATCGTCGGCAAAGCTGCATGGACCTCCGATCATTTCGGCGACAGGGTTTCAATGATCCGGCAATCGTCGACGATGCCGCACTCGCACTGGTCGATCATTCTGTCGAGTTCGGCCTTGAGCGCCATGAGATCAGTGATCTTCTTTTCGACCTCTGCACGATGTTCGCTAGCGATGGCATCAACTGCTGCGCAGGATTGTCCGCGATTGTCGGATAGCGTGAGAAGCGCTCTGATCTGGTCGAGCGAGAAGCCCAGGTCACGTGCCCGGCGGATAAAGCTCAGCCGGTTCAGATGGTCTGGCTCGTACGCCCGATAATTGCCTTCGGTACGCGAGGGCTCGGGCAGTAGACCGTTCTTCTCGTAAAAGCGGATCGTTTCGACCTTGGTACCGGTTTGCCTTGCAAGATGACCGATCGTCAGAATTGAAGAGTTCATTTTATGACCCTATAGCGTATACAGGGTCATGTAGGTTCTATTTGGACGTTTGTCGATCTCGATGGCTCGCCTAGTGCGCCGCTCTGGCGCTCTCCACCTCTTCACGCACCAGGTCGTGGAGTTGCTGCGGTCCGAAGGATTCCAGCGGCCTGCCATTCACGAAAAAGGTCGGTGTCTGGCGCACATTATTGCTCTGAACATCGGCCATATCCTGCTCAAGAACGGCGTCAATCTCGGCCGAGGACATCTCACGCCGTGCCTGCTCAACATCCAACCCAGCCGCCGCCACGATTTCCCAGGCTTTCTCGAGATCGGGTGCACCATGCACGGCCCATTCCGGCTGTCGCGCCAGCAGGGCTTCCAGTATCGGTTCGTATCTGTCCTGAAGACGGGCTGTTTCCAGAATCCTGACGGCTTCGTCAGATCCGTCATGGAAGGGCGCGTATCGGATGACCAGGCGCGTCTCGGCAGGGAAATTCGCCATGATCTGCTTAACGGCTGGATAGAAAGCTCGGCACGCCTCGCAGGACGGATCAAAGAATTCCACGATCGTCACCGGCGCATCCGCTGGGCCGATTACGGGTGAATGCGCCCTGACCAACGCATCACCTTGCGCCGGTGCAACGGGCTGTGCCGAGAGGCCGTCGTACCGGTCGTAGATAAAGGCACCGCCTGCAAAGACAATCAGTGCGACAAGGCCAGTGAGAAGTACGATGGACCGTCTGGTCATGTTGAACGTCTCCGGTGCGCGAGAACGAGAAGAAGAGCGATGCTCCCAAAGGCGGCGAGCGATAGGTAAGGGAGCGGCAAAATGCCAAGGACCGTCATCTCGACGCCAGAACATGACGGGCCGTCTTGTGTACAAGGCTCGATGGCTGCTGGAAGGATCCTCGCATAAAGGAGGGAGTGGAATGCAGCGATGGCGGCACCTAGGGCAGCCAGTGGAAGTCCGTACCGGGAAACGCTGGCATCACCTCGAAAGCTAGCGACAGCCAGAATGACCGCCAGCGGAAACATGAAAGCGCGCTGATGCCAGCACAGATTGCACGGCGTCTGTCCCATGACCTCACCAATGAAGAGAGCGCTGAGCGAGGCGGCAAGCGCAATGAGCCATGCCGAGAAGACGAACGCCCAGGTATTTGCAGTCGTGCCCGCCCCGGTGGTCATAGCACTCCCTTTCGCCATCGTTTCGCTTCGCTCCATTTACCTTTGCATTCAACTATTTCTGCACCCTGTACCCACTACAGGGTCAAGGCTCCTTAATGAAGTTGTACCGCGAATTTGCACGTGGATCGCAGCGCGAAATCAAATAAACGAAGTCCACTCTTGACCCTATAGTTGCTACAGGGTCTATCTGCGGTGTCACATTAAACCATCGAGGTGACACCATGGCGGCAGCGAGCCCTTACAGACTGCGTATAGAAGGCATGGACTGCGCCTCGTGCGCATTGAAAATCGAGACGGCGATGCAACGCCTGCCGGGCGTTAGCGACATCAATGTCAGCTACGCCAACGAGACGCTAGCATTGCAACTCGATGAAGACCGGACGGCCCTCGGCACTATTGAGCAAAAGATCCGAGCGCTCGGGTACACGCCAGTGATCGAGCAGGCTGAGACGAAGGGGGGTCCGCCTCGGAAGCGCATCACAGAGGCGTGGTGGAAAGGCAGCAAGGGTCGGCTTGTACTGCTGACCGGCGCACTGTTCATGCTTGCCTTCGCCATTGCGCGTATCCTGCCGGATTGGGAGCAATGGCTCTATTCAGGTGCGGCCCTGATCAGCGTTATCCCGTTCGCGCGGCGGGCGGTCGCCGGTGCGATGTCCGGCTCACCCTTCACCATCGAGACGTTGATGACGGTCGCGGCACTCGGCGCGGTCGCCATCGGCGAGGCCGAAGAAGCTGCTGTCGTGATCTTCCTGTTCGCAGTGGGCGAGCTGCTTGAAACCGTGGCGGCAGGCCGTGCGCGGGCAGGCATTGAAGCGCTGATCGATCTCGTGCCCCGGGTCGCGTTCCGCGAGCGTGATGGTGTCATTGAGCAGGTCGCTGCCGAAGAGTTGGCTATTGGTGATGTCGTCGTTGTTCGGCCTGGGGACCGTGTGCCGTCTGACGGCACGGTGATTGATGGTGCATCTGAGGTCGATGAGGCGCCCGTGACAGGCGAATCCATGCCCGTGCTTAAAGAAGCCGGCGCAAACGTCTATGCCGGCAGCATCAATGCAAATGGCGAGTTGCGAGTGTCGATCAGTCATGTCGCGGCCGACAATACCATTGCCCGCATCATCCACATGGTCGAGGAAGCTCAGGAATCAAAGGCCCCGACGGCGCGTATGATCGACCGTTTCAGCCGCTGGTATACGCCTGGCGCTATGGTCGTCGCGGCTCTGATCGTCGTGGTGCCGCCGCTCGCCTTCGGCGGTGACTGGATGACATGGGTATATCGGGGTCTTGCGACGTTGCTGATTGCTTGCCCCTGCGCGCTCGTGATTTCCACGCCGGCGGCTATTGCCTCGGGTCTTGCCGCCGGCGCGCGTCAGGGATTGCTGATTAAGGGGGGCGCGGCACTGGAAATACTCGGTAAGGTCGTAACTGTTGCCTTCGACAAGACAGGAACGCTGACGCGTGGCCATCCCCAGGTGACGGACATTGTGCCGATCAATGGGGACGAGAACGCCGTCCTTGCCATTGCAGCGGCCGTCGAGCGCAGCACCAGCCATCCTCTCGGGGTTGCAATCGTGGAGGCGGCAAAAGTGCGGGGGCTCGAACTGCCCGTCACCTTCGGGGGCGGCGTTGCCACACCCGGCAAAGCGGTCACAGCGCGGTTGAAGGACGGCTTCGCTTCGGTCGGGTCTCCCCGTCATGCCGCCGAACAGGCTGCCCTCGAAGAGAACATTGCCGAGACGATCACCACACTGGAGAGCCAGGGCAAGACGGTCGTCGTGCTTATAAAGGGCAAGACCATCGAGGGATTGATCGCGTTGCGCGACGAACCGCGCGACGACGCTATCGAAGGTGTGAAGCGGCTGACAGATCGAGGTGTGCGGCCACTGATGCTGACCGGCGACAACAAGCGCACGGCCGACGCCATTGCGGCCCATCTTGGCCTTGAGGCAAGCGCCGAATTGTTGCCCGACGCCAAGCTCGCCGAGATCGGTCGCCTCAAAGCTAATGGCCCGATCGCCATGGTGGGAGACGGTATCAATGACGCGCCGGCGCTCGCAGCCGCTTCCGTTGGCGTTGCCATGGGTGCAGGCACCGACGTTGCTCTGGAGACCGCAGATGCCGCGCTGCTCAGAAACCGGGTGACGGGTGTTGCCGATCTCATCGGGTTGTCACAGGCGACACTCGGCAATATTTGGCAAAATATCGCCATAGCGCTTGGTCTGAAGGCCGTCTTCCTCGTGACGACTCTATTCGGCATTACCACGCTCTGGATGGCGATTCTCGCCGATACGGGCGCTACGGTCCTCGTTACAGCCAATGCGCTGCGCCTGCTGACCTGGCGCGGCACCCGCGACAAATGAGCCCAAGCAGTGCGCGAAGGCAGGTCGCGGCTTCCACTTCTCGCCAAGAAAGCCGAGGTGTAATTTATGAGTAATCAGTCCAAGGGCAGTGCCACTTCATCCGAGAAGAGCGAACAATGGGCGCTCGCATGGGTGCTTGCGATCAATACGGCCCAGGCAGCCATTGTGGGGGGATTAGGGTGGTGGGCTCAGTCAACAGGATTGATGGGCTCTGCACTCGATAATCTTGGCGATGCCGGTGTCTACGCTATTAGCCTTTTCGTCGTAGGTCGCGGTTTGGCGGCGAAGGTTCGAGTTGCCCGGCTGTCGGGTATCCTTCTGATGGTTTTCGCTGGTCTTCTTCTATTTGAAGTCGGTCGTCGCTTCTTCACTGGCTCCGATCCGATAGGGCCGGTCATGATTGCCGTGGCAATCGCGAGCGCGCTTACGAATATGATCTGCATGTGGTTCCTGAATTCTCATCGGGAAGGCGGCGTGCATCTGCAAGCCTCATGGATTTTCACGACAAACGACATGCTCGTGAACTCAGCCATCGCGCTTTCGGGTCTGGCCGTAATCCTTTTCAATTCGCCCTACCCGGATCTGATCATCGGCCTGGGCGTGGTTGTTGTCGTTGTCAGAAGCGGCTTGGAAATTCTTGAAAAGGCCGGGGAAGCTGGAGAGAAAGTTAATCAACATGATTAGTTCACGAGCCCTATCCGCCGCCTTCCTTACCCTTGCGGTATTGATCTCTCCTGCCGTTGGTCACGACTTCCAAGCCGGTTCGATCACCATCAATCATCCGTGGTCGCGCGCGACTCCGCCGGTCGCGCCGGTAGCCGGCGGCTATCTGACGCTAACGAACGATGGCGGTATGGCCGACCGTCTGGTTTCGATCTCATCACCTCTGTCAGAACGGGCGGAAATCCACGAGTCGACCGTGATCGACGGGGTTGCCAGCATGAGGCCGGTGCAAAATGGCATCGAAATTGGGGCTGGCAAGACGGTCGAACTTCAACCTGGCGGTATACACATCATGTTTTTGAAGCCATCGCGTCCTTTGAAGGAAGGGGAGCGGTTTGCCGCAACACTGGTGTTCGAGCAGGCCGGTACCATCGACGTTGAGTTCGCTGTGCAGAACATGGGTGCTCGTCCGGAATTTGCGAACGAACATGACGGGCACGGAGAGGCTGTCCAATGAGCGGCGTCAAACTTTTCCGTCTTGTTGCATGGGTTGCCGTCGCCGCTGTCGGTGGGCTTTTCATCGGCTTGTCAGTGTCCAAGCCTTGGCAGCAGCAAAATGCGGCGGTCGCGTCTTCGACAGGCATCGCAGCTATCGGCGGCCCGTTCCAGCTCACATCGCATCAAGGCGGGACGATCGACAATGCCGCGCTTGCTGGAAAGCCTTATCTCGCCTTCTTCGGCTTCACCCATTGTCCCGATGTGTGTCCGACGACGCTCTACGAACTCAGCGATCTCATGAACGAGCTCGGGCCGGTGGCCGACCAGTTCAACGTACTGTTCTTCACCGTCGATCCCGAACGAGACAGCCAAGAGCTGCTGGCTCAATACATGACAGCCTTTGATGATCGCATCCTCGCATTGCGGGGAAATCGACAGGAAACGGACGCCGTGGTGAAGGCCTTTGCGGCCTACGCGCGAAAAGTGCCTCTGGAGGGGGGCGAATACACGATGGATCACACCGCAGGCGTCTACATGATGGATGCCGAGAGCCAATTCGTCGGCACGCTCGACATGCACGAGCCGCGTGAGATTCGCTTGCAGAAGCTCCGCCGTCTAGTGGGCGAGATTGGCTGATGGAGTTCTCCAGTATCGGAATGGCGACGGCTTTCGCCGCTGGCGTTATATCCTTCCTGTCGCCCTGCGTTCTGCCGCTGGTGCCGGGCTATATTTCCTACGTTGCAGGCCGCACGATTAGCCCGGACGGAATTGCGGCCGATACAGAATTCAGGGCAGCGGGCCGAACTCTCGGCCTCAGCCTCTGCTTCGTGCTCGGCTTCACGACCGTGTTTGTCATCCTTGGGGCCAGCGCCACCGTGTTGAGCCGGCTCTTGCGCATGTATCTTTTCGAAGCGAACCTGATTGGCGGAGGGATCGTTATCGTCTTCGGCCTATTCACGACCGGCCTCGTACCAATGCCCTGGCTCAATCGTGAAGCCCGGTTCCATGCCAATCCGGGCAGCGGAAGCGCTGGGGCCGCTTATCTCCTGGGTCTCGCTTTTGCGTTCGGCTGGACTCCCTGCATCGGACCAGTGCTAGGTGCGATTCTGACCCTCTCCGCTGCCAACGCCACGGTTGCAAGCGGAACGACGCTGCTCGCCGTCTATTCCCTGGGCCTTGGCCTCCCTTTCATCTTGGCGGCTTTATTCATGCGCGGGTTCATGGCGCGGATGATGTCGATGCGCCGCACCGGCCGGGTGCTCAAAATCGTCGCTGGTGGGGTGATGGTGGTGATGGGCATCGCCATGATCACCGGCCATCTCTCTAGCTTTGCAATATGGCTGCTCCAGACGTTCCCGGCCCTCGGTCGGATCGGCTAAGCCGGAGTTTAAAGGACATTCGGACATGCTCAGGCTCGGCCTTCCACTCGCCCTTGGCGGGTTTTTCATTGATCAGGCGACGAAGTGGTGGGTCATGGACCATGTTATGAATCCACCTCAGGTCATTCCCGTCACCGGCTTCTTTAATCTCGTGCTCGGCTTTAACACCGGCGTGGGCGATGTCACATAAACCTGAGCATGGACGCACCGGGCCCTGCGGCGGCTCGATCAGGTGCCGATGGTTACAGCGTTCCATTCCGCCATGGCCTGGAGGCGATGACGGCGGATGCCGAGAGCAGAGCGTTGTGAGCGGGGCGGGACGAAAAGGTTGCGAAAGGCGGAGAAGATCGAGATGAAATGCTGTAGGCTCCCCGGCGATCGGAACCCCTGCATTGAGCGTTCTCGTTTTCGCAGCGGCACGTGCGAATTCTCCGCACGGTTGTTCAAGCCCTTGTGCGAGCGGTGCTCGATCTGCGGCATCACCTGCCGCTTGGCTGCTCCATAGGAGCGGAGCTTGTCGGTGATCATGCGCTTCGGTGCGAGCCCCTGCTTCTTCAGCAGCCGCGTCAGCAAGCGCTTGGCGGCCTTGGTGTTGCGCCGGGTCTGGACGATCTCATCGAGCACATAGCCATCCTGGTCGACGGCACGCCACAGCCAATGTTTCTTGCCGGCGATCGTGATGGCGACCTCGTCGAGGTACCAGATATCATTGCGGTCCGGCTGCTTGCGGCGCAGGCGCCCAGCATAGTCCGGCCCGAACTTCCGGCCCCAGCGGCGGATCGTCTCATAGGAAACGACGATGCCGCGCTCCAAAAGCATTTCCTCGACATGACGCAGGCTCAGCGGAAACCGATAATACAGCCAAACCGCATGGGCGATGATTTCGGCAGGAAAGCGGTGACGCTTGTAGCTGATGGCGGACGTACTCATGCTCGCGCCTCTACACCGCAAGGCGCTGACCGGAAGTTAACGTGACATCGCCGGGTTCCGGCTTTCATACCAAACGTCAACACTCTGCAGAATGTTGAACGCTGATTGGAAGCGAAAGCCGATCTGATGTGCTATTTGCGTGCCTAAAACATCTTTGGAAGACTGCAAACATACGGTATCTGAAACCATGATGAAAAAACCCGCCCTTCTGCGGCACGTACTAATCATAGGAACGTCCGTGCTGACGGGATACCTGCTGCTTGCTTCGCGTGCCGAGTGGTCGGAGATGCACCGCTACAACCGAGCGCTGGGGGATCTTTCACTGCTGCTCATCGTTGCTGCAATGGCGATTGGGCCGCTCGCACGCTTGTCGTCTACGCCCTTTTTACGAAAGCTTATGCCGTACCGACGCGAGCTCGGTATTTATGCGGTTCTGGCGGCGACGGTGCATACCATCATAATACTGATCGGCTGGGTCGAGCTTGATTTTGCACGGCTGTTCGGTTTTGAGTATCACCCCCAACTGCAACGCTACGTGATGCTTCAGCACGGGTTTGCGCTGGCCAATGTGGTTGGGATCGCGGCACTGCTCTACGGCTTTGTGCTTGCCGGTACGTCGAATAATTTCAGCCAAAGGGTACTTGGCACGTCCGTGTGGAAATACATCCAGCAGGGCGCTTATGTTCTGTGGTGGCTGGCAGTGCTGCACACGGCCTATTTCTTGTTCTTTCATTTTCTTGATTTCCACCGCCAAATGCCTGAGCCAAACTGGGCGCGATGGCCGTTCGTTGCCCTTGTGGCGTCAGTTATCGCTCTGCAAGGGGCCGCCGTTGTAGTCACATGGCGTTCGCAAACTTCCCGGCGGATCTACGGCGCACCCTCGCAACGGGAGTAGTCGCGATTTCATCAGACGCCCAGGGTCGGGACTTCTGGCGGCCTGAAACCGATCGGGTGGGCATGCGCAGAGGCGTAACGACCTAAAAAGCAACCAAGGCAGATCGAAATGCAGAAACACGATAAAAACCACGATGGGAACGACGGCTACCGTGAAGGCTCGATCAGCCTTGGCGGAGCTGTTGCCATGGGCACGGGCGTGATGATCGGTGCGGGCATCTTTGCCCTGACCGGACAAATCGCCCAGCTGGCTGGACCACTATTTCCACTCGCGTTCATCGCTGGTGCCATCGTGACCAGCTTCAGCGCTTACAGCTACATCAAGATGTCGAACGCCTGGCCCTCGGCAGGGGGCATCGCGATGATCCTTCAGAAATGCTATGGATCGGGGGCGGTCGCGGCGGGAGCGGCGCTCTTGATGGCGCTCAGCATGGTGATCGCGGAAAGCCTCGTCGCACGGACATTCGCCACTTATGTCTTGCGGCCTTTGGATATCACGGGCGGGCCACTTGTGCCCGTTCTGGCGGTTGCCGTGATCGTGTTCGCATTCTTGGTCAACATCGCAGGAAACCGCTCCGTCGGGCTATTCTCTCTAGTCATGGCGGCGATCAAGATCGGGGGCATCGCGCTGTTCGGTATCGCAGCACTCTGGTCAAGCGGGTTTCAGTTCGCCGCCGCGTCAGAAACGGCCGAGACCTTTGGAGTGACAGGCTTCATCGCGTCCGTTGCGCTGGCGATCCTTGCCTTCAAGGGCTTTACCACGATCACCAACAGCGGCGGCGAAATCACCGATCCCCACCGCAATGTGGGCCGCACTATCATGCTGTCCATCGCGATCTGCGTGGTGGTCTACCTGCTTGTGGCCTTTTGCGTGGGCGCGAGCCTGACAATCGACGAAATCATCGCCGCGCGCGACTATTCGCTGGCCCAGGCGGCTGAGCCCGCACTCGGGCAGGTCGGCTTTTACTTGACGGTCGTGTTGGCGGCCGTGGCCACAGCATCCGGCGTGCTGGCCAGCGTTTTCGCAGTGTCGCGGATGCTGACCATGCTGACGGAGATGAAAATGATCCCGCACAGCCATTTTGGCATGTCCGGGGCTGTCCAGCGGCATATGCTGGTCTATACAGTCGTTATCGCCTCGACGCTGGCCGTGCTCTTTGATTTGGGACGGATCGCATGGTTTTGTTGCAACGGCTGATTTGAAGCGCAAAGGGGGCCGGTCCGAGGCCAATTATGCGGCAAGAATTGCGAACTGTTCGGCTAGGGACGGATTCGGATTGAAGGCGTATCTCGCCTGTCGCTTGCGCATCATGTGAACCATCTCGATGCCGGACAGGATGATCGCGGCTGATGCCTGTGATTTGAAGCCAAGCATTGGCCGGACGCGGCGCTTGATGCGCCGATGATCCTGTTCAATCCGATTATTCAGATACTTACTCTTGCGGATTTCGATCGGCTTCAGCCGGCGCCGAGAACGATCCTGCAAGCGATTTGTGGTGTCACAGGAAACGATAGCCTCGTGGTTGGTCTGGCTACCATCAATAACGACGCAGCCTGGCCGGCCATGCCGATTCAGCGCCTTTGTGAAGAACCGTTTGGCCGACGGCAGGTCACGCTGCTCGCTGAACCAGAATTCGACCGTGTCGCCGACACTGTCGATGGCGCGGTATAGGTACATCCACTGGCCGCGGACCTTGATGTAAGTCTCGTCGATATGCCATCTGCCGGTCACGTTCCGCTTCCGTCGGTTGAAACGCTCCAGCAATAGCGGTGCGTAGCGGACGGTCCAGCGGTGAATGGTCGTGTGGTCAACGGCAATGCCTCGCTCGGCCATCATTTCTTCCAGGTCCCGCAGGCTCAGACTGTAGGCCAGGTACCAGCGCACGCAAAGCAGGATGACTGACTGGTCAAACTGGCGGCCCTTGAACATTCAATCCTCCGAAAGATCAGAAGCTCTCCTTGCCACAAAAACGGTATTCAAAACGTTGCAACACAACCGATCCTCGACATCGGCCGTGCTGAGTGCAAACCGATGGTAAGCCCAGACGGCGTAGGAGATGATCTCGCGAGGAAAACGAAAGCCCTTCAGGCGCGGCATTGTTGGTGGAGTTCTCATAATGATCGCCTATCCCCACGCAAAGCCGTAATCAACTTGGCAATCCCGGCAATACCCTTGAGAGGCCTTGGAGAAAGATTGAACGGTGTGTCAACATATGGATGACTAGCAGTTGTTACAGTATCCTGTATGCACTTCACCGTAGGATGAATTTTTGACACGGAGATCAAATGCCTAAAGTTCTAGTTCTGTATTATTCCGCATACGGCCACATCGAAACGATGGCAAACGCTGTCGCTGAAGGCATTCGTTCAGCAGGTGTTGAAGCTGTCGTCAAAAGGGTCCCAGAACTTGTTCCTGAAAACGTCGCGAAGGCATCCAACTTCAAACTCGATCAGCAGGCACCAATCGCAAGTGTCGACGAACTTACCGAGTATGACGCCATTATCGTTGGCGCGGGAACGCGGTTCGGAACCGTCGCTTCCCAGATGCGCAATTTTTGGGATCAGACCGGTAGCCTATGGGCGCAGGGCAAGCTCGTTGGTAAGGTTGGTTCCGTCTTCACTTCTTCGGCGACGCAGCATGGTGGCCAAGAATCCACCATACTCGGCTTCATCCCAACACTGCTCCACCACGGTATGGCAGTTGTGGGCCTACCCTACGCGTTCCAAGGTCAAATGGGCGTTGACGAGGTCAAGGGTGGTTCACCTTACGGAGCTTCCACAATCACTGACGCTGATGGTTCTCGCATGCCGTCAGAAGTTGAGGTGGAAGCCGCCAAATTCCAGGGCGCACATGTTGCGAAAATCGCAGCGAAGCTTGCCTAATTCCATTCCCGGAAGAGCGAAAGGAGTGGACTAGCTATCCCTTTCGCTTCTAGCGCTCGTGGACAAAGGGTATCCATAGTTTGACTGCTGCGAGGGTGACGAAGCCGAGGTAGGATTCTTTGGTCTTGTCATAGCGGGTCGCAACGCGCCGCCAGTTCTTGAGCTGGCGATGTCACATAAACCTGAGCATGGACGCACCGGGCCCTGCGGCGGCTCGATCAGGTGCCGATGGTTACAGCGTTCCATTCGGCCATGGCACGCAGGCGATGAGTGCGAATGCCGAGAGCGGAGCGTTGTGAGCGGGGCGGGACGAAAAGGTTGCGAAAGGCGGAGAAGATCGAGATGAAATGCTGTAGGCTCCCCGGCGATCGGAACCCCTGCATTGAGCGTTCTCGTTTTCGCAGCGGCACGTGCGAATTCTCCGCACGGTTGTTCAAGCCCTTGTGCGAGCGGTGCTCGATCTGCGGCATCACCTGCCGCTTGGCTGTTCCGTAGGAGCGGAGCTTGTCGGTGATCATGCGCTTCGGTGCGAGCCCCTGCTTCTTCAGCAACCGCGTCAGCAAGCGCTTGGCGGCCTTGGTGTTGCGCCGGGTCTGGACGATCTCATCGAGCACATAGCCATCCTGGTCGACGGCACGCCACAGCCAATGTTTCTTACCGGCGATCGTGATGGCGACCTCGTCGAGGTACCAGATATCATTGCGATCCGGCTGCTTGCGGCGCAGGCGCCCAGTATAGTCCGGCCCGAACTTCCGGCCCCAGCGGCGGATCGTCTCGTAGGAAACGACGATGCCGCGCTCCAAAAGCATTTCCTCGACATGACGCAGGCTCAGCGGAAACCGATAATACAGCCAAACCGCATGGGCGATGATTTCGGCAGGAAAGCGGTGACGCTTGTAGCTGATGGCGGACGTACTCATACTCGCGCCTCTACACCGCAAGGCGCTGACCGGAAGTTAACGTGACATCGCCTGTTGGGGTGCTTGGCGAGTTCCAGAAGATCATTCCAGTGCAGGTCTGTTTTCACGCGCGGCGGGTTGTTGTAGAAGCCGATGGCGAAGTCCTCAGCATCACAGACCTCGCGCACATAGTCTGAAATGGCGACGTTATCGGCGCAGATATAGGCAGGCGCCGCAATGATCGCGCCGTCGCCGCCTTCGGCTTTCGCATAGCGTACATAGTCGATTGTGGACTGGGTGTTGTTGCCGGTGCAGCCATAATAAAACAGCATCTTGCCGGTCTTCATCTTCGCGGTTTCAGAAATGATCGCGCGGCGCTCTTCCTGCGTGAGCATGGACACCTCACCGGTCGACCCCATGATGAGAACGGCTTCTGTGCCGTTTTGCTCATGCCAGTTCAACAGGGTGCGAAAACCCTCAAAGTCGATGCTGCCATCCTCGTTCATCGGGGTGACAAGCGCCACAAATGAACCTTTCGGTTTTATATGAGCCATGAACGGGTCTCCTGAAAATGTGTGTCGACGGTTCCCTGACACGCCCGGCTGCGCCGGATCGATGACGATTGGTCAGGCGCAGCAGAGGCTTGCCGCGCCTTCAGACCGTCGGTTGGCAAGGTTCAATGGAGCGGAAAAGCCGTCATAAAATCAAATACAAATATGATTGACCTGCATGCCAAAAACTTATGCCGTCTGCCTAATTCATGGGCTGAGTTCGTGGGGTCTGTTGCGGTTGTAGTCCTCCTTCCATGCGGTGATTGCGTCTCGTGCTTGGGGGAGCGACGAGAACAGGGTTTCGTTGAGGCATTCGTCGCGGAAACTGCCGTTGAAACTTTCGACGAAGCCGTTCTGCATCGGCTTGCCCGGCGCGATGTAGTGCCAGTCGACTTGGGTCTCCTGGCACCATTTGAGGATGGCCATGCTGGTCATCTCCGTCCCATTGTCAGAGACAATCGTCTTCGGCTTTCCCCGTCTGGCGATCAGACTGTCCAACTCGCGGGCGAGCCGAGCGCCCGACAGGGATGTGTCGGCGACCAGGCACAGGCATTCGCGTGTGAAGTCGTCAACGATAGCCAGAACGCGGAAGCGGCGGCCGTCCGTGAAGGCATCGCTGGCGAAGTCCAGGCTCCAGCGCTCGTTGGGTCGTGACGGCAGAGCCAGAGGACCCCTCGTTCCCAAGGCCCGCTTCCTGCCGCCGCGCTTGCGAACAGTCAGTTTCTCTTCACGATAAAGCCGCCTGAGCTTCTTCAGGTTCATGACGATCCCCTGCCGGCCGAGCATGACGTGGATGCGGCGATAGCCGAAACGGCGGCGCTCAGACGCCACCTTCTTCATCGCTTCGCGGATTGACGCATCGTCAGGTCGCACGCTGCGATATCGCATGCTCGACCGATCAACCGATAGAACCTCGCACGCCCGACGCTGGCTCACCCCATGCTGCGCACAGACCTGAGCCACCGCATCCCGCTTCGCACCGGGCGTCACCATTTTTTTGAAGCGACATCCTTCAGGATGGCATTGTCCAGCATGGTCTCCGCGAGAAGCTTCTTGAGCTTCGCGTTCTCATCTTCCAAGGCCTTCAGCTTGCGCGCATCAGACACGTCCATGCCGCCATACTTCGCCTTGTATTTGTAGAAGGTTGCATCCGAGATGCCGTACTTGCGGCAGACATCGGCTGTCTTCGCGCCCGCCTCCTGCTCCTTCAATATCCCGATAATCTGTTCTTCCGTGAACCGTGAACGCTTCATTCCGTCCGTCTCCTGGTTTTGACGGACTCTACCAAAATTTGGAGGAAGTTTAGGGTCTCAGGTCACTCGCGCGCTCCCTCTTTGCGCAAGGCGGCGCAGAAAGAGTCATTGCGTGTAAACTGCCGATTGAGCGTGCTTCCATGCATCTCGATACGGTCTTCACCTTCTGCGACCGCGATCTCGTCACCCTCTTGGTCTTGCCCCCGTTTCGCCGGACACTCAGGCGGTTGCGATTTGAGCGGCAATGAACTCGCGGGGCGAGCGCATTTTCAGCCCTGAGTGCGGGTGGTTGTCATTGTAATCCTCGATCCAGTTTTCGATCAATCCAAGAACTGTCGGGGCGGTGGGCAGTGGAGTCACCTGGACGTAGTCGCGTTTCAGCGTCTTCACGAAAGCCTCCGAGATGCCGTTGCTTTGCGGGCTCTGGACCGGCGTGAAGCAAGGCTTCAGTCCCAGCTGGCGAGCAAAGATCTGCGTGTCCTTCGCGATATAAGGTGAGCCGTTGTCGGACAGCATCTCGATGACGGATGGGGCGCGGTAAGCGCCGAAGCGACGCTCGACGGCCTCCAGCATGATATCGCGAATATCGGAACCGCTGATCCCGGCATTCGCCACAGCGCGCCAGGCGATGATTTCACGGTCATGGGCATCGATAATGAAGGCACTGCGGATGATATCGCCGTTCCAGCAGGTAAACTCGAAGCCATCGCTGCACCAGCGCAGGTTCGAACGCATGACGATCACCTTGCCGTCGTGAACATGCTCGGGACGTTCCGTGTATTTCCGCGTCAGAAGCAGGTTATGGGTCTGCATGATCCGATAGACCCGCTTGTGATTGACCGGTGCCAGGCCCTCCGAGCGCAGCTGGCGGTTCAGGAGCGCGGCGATCCGCCGGTATCCGTAGGTCGGCCGCGCTGCCACGAGCGCGGTGATCAGCGGCACCACCGCCGCGTCTTGCGCTTTGTGATAGCGCCGCCGCGGCTTCGCGCCTCCCTTCAGGCGATCATGAAGATTTGAGCGGGAGACACCGAGGGTCTTGGCCACCACGCTCATTGGGAACCCTCCTTCGGCTGCGACTGCGCAGGTTTTGTTGCAACGGCTGATTTGAAGCGCAAAGGGGGCCGGTCCGAGGGGTTGTGTTGCAACGTTTTGAATACCGTTTTTGTGGCAAGGAGAGCTTCTGATCTTTCGGAGGATTGAATGTTCAAGGGCCGCCAGTTTGACCAGTCAGTCATCCTGCTTTGCGTGCGCTGGTACCTGGCCTACAGTCTGAGCCTGCGGGACCTGGAAGAAATGATGGCCGAGCGAGGCATTGCCGTTGACCACACGACCATTCACCGCTGGACCGTCCGCTACGCACCGCTATTGCTGGAGCGTTTCAACCGACGGAAGCGGAACGTGACCGGCAGATGGCATATCGACGAGACTTACATCAAGGTCCGCGGCCAGTGGATGTACCTATACCGCGCCATCGACAGTGTCGGCGACACGGTCGAATTCTGGTTCAGCGAGCAGCGTGACCTGCCGTCGGCCAAACGGTTCTTCACAAAGGCGCTGAATCGGCATGGCCGGCCAGGCTGCGTCGTTATTGATGGTAGCCAGACCAACCACGAGGCTATCGTTTCCTGTGACACCACAAATCGCTTGCAGGATCGTTCTCGGCGCCGGCTGAAGCCGATCGAAATCCGCAAGAGTAAGTATCTGAATAATCGGATTGAACAGGATCATCGGCGCATCAAGCGCCGCGTCCGGCCAATGCTTGGCTTCAAATCACAGGCATCAGCCGCGATCATCCTGTCCGGCATCGAGATGGTTCACATGATGCGCAAGCGACAGGCGAGATACGCCTTCAATCCGAATCCGTCCCTAGCCGAACAGTTCGCAATTCTTGCCGCATAATTGGCCTCGGACCGGCCCCCTTTGCGCTTCAAATCAGCCGTTGCAACAAAACCCTCGGGATCGCCGGCATCCACCGTGACGACCGCGTCTTCGACGAGATCGGTCGCCTGACTCCAGCTTTGCCCGCCATCTGTTGTCTTGAAGACGCCCTGGCGCAGTCCTGCGTAAAGGACTTCAGGTTTCGAAGGATCGACGGCGAGGCTATAAATCCGACCCTCGGGGAGCCCTACGTTCGGAAGCCGATCCCAGCCGCAGAAACAGTCGGGGCTTTTCATCACACCGGTATCCAGTCCGGCGTAAAGCCAAATGCCGCCCATCCCGGTGGGACCGTTGACCGAGACTAGGCTGCGGATCTCCTGCTTCTTCGGCCCGTCATCAACCCGTTGCCATGACGCCCCGGCATCCGTGCTGCGATAGAGCCCGGTGCCGAGAACCCAGACGTAGAGCTTATTCTGGTCCTTGCCGTCGATCGCAAAACCCTCGGTGGACATGCCGCCAAGACCCGAACTTGCGGAATCCCAAGTTGCGCCACCGTCCGTGCTCTTAGCCACCCCGACGCCGTGGCCGGTTGCGTACATCACCTGTGGGTCGGTGGGATCGATCGCAATGGATGTTATGTTTGCCCGCTCTTCGCTCTTGGGGATACCGTCGATCGCCGCCCAGGATTTCCCGTCATCGCTGCTGCGGTAGATGGGCCGAGCGCCAAGGAAGAGTTCCTTCGTCTGCGGATTGACCGCAAGCGCGTGGACGTGCCCGCCAAAGCGGCTTGGCGCCAGGTTTTCTGAGTCCTGACTTGCCTCGACGCCCGCTGTACCCGGATTCGGAGCCTGTTCAGCGACCGCAAGCCCGGCCGGGACGGCGACGGCGACGAGCGCCGGAATAGCCAAATATTTGATCAGTGTTTTCATGTCATGTTTCCGTTTCCAAACGAAAAGGCCTCAGCTTGCCTTACCGGGCGCCTTCTCAAGTTGCTGTTGAATGAGATCAACCAACTCCGAACTGTCCCATTCTGCGGGACCGACAAGACGCCCGGTCTCCAGGCCATCCGGATTGATCAACAATGTCGTAGGAATGCCGACGGCTCCAAGTCGGTAGGCCGCCTTACCGGTGTCATCGAGATATATGCCCATGGCCTCAAGGCCGAGCTCGTCATAGAAGCCCTTGACCTTTGGAAGGCCGTCGCGATCGATCGAAAGCGGCACGACTTCGAAACCGGGACCGCCAAGCTTCGCCTGCAGCCGATCGAGCGCAGGCATTTCCTCGCGGCACGGCACGCACCAGGTGGCCCAGATGTTGAGCAGAATTGTCCTCCCGTGGAAGTCCGCCAACGACATTTCGCGCCCGTCGCCGTCAACGAAGGAAAGGTCCGGCACGGCCTGCGGCGCATCGTGGATGACCAGAGAGCCCGTAGCCTCTCCAGCTTCCGTGGAGATCGATGCCGATCGCGTCCGGTCGGCGAGCTCGCCGGACGGTTTTCCGGTATAATGGTGGTAGACACCGCCCGCGATGAGCGCCACTGCGCCCACGGCGACGACAATGAAGATGGCGGTCGAAAAACGCACACCAAGCACCTCGGTCCTCATCGACGTAGCTCCGCAATTACCGGGGCTATTCTTTCGCGATAAACCTCCGGCGTGACGGCGCCGACATGCTTGAAGGCAATTCGCCCCTCCTTGTCGATCACGAAGGTCTCCGGAACGCCGTAGACGCCCCAATCGATCGAGACGCGGCCGTTCAGATCCGCACCAGTTCGCGTATACGGATCGCCCATGGTGTTGAGCCATTTTTCCGCATCCTGCGGCCTGTCCTTATAGTTGATGCCGTGGATGGGTACGGCGTTGGTTCTCTGAAGCTCCATGAAAACCGGGTGCTCTTCCCGGCAGGCGGTGCACCAGGACGCAAAGACGTTGACGAGGGAAACCTCACCTTTCAGATCTGTGCTGGAAAGCCCAAGCGTCCTTCCCTGGACCGGTGGAAGCGTGAATTCAGGCACAGGCTTGCCGATCAGCGCCGAAGGCAGCACACTCGCGTTGCGTCCCAATCCCCATGCCAGCACGACTGCGAGTGCGAGGAACGCTGCCAACGGCAGCATCATGAGCACGCGACGGCGCGCAGGCGACGGCGCTTCCCTTGCCCCCATCGCATCTACTGTACGAGCCGATTCAGGACTCGCGCTTATGTGAGCCGTTTGTGGAGCGGAAGACATAGCATCCTCGTGTTTTCCAATTTTCCCACGCGTGCCGAAGTGGCTTCTGAACGCGGGTGGCCTGGAAACGGGCGGCTGCACGAATGCGTGCCGACCCAGACGGGGACGGAATCACCGCGTGATACGGCGAGGACCGTCCTAAGCGAGGATGCTTGTTTTTGGAGGGAAGGGCTCTGGGAGGTCCCTGAGGCCAGCGAAATGTTCCGAACCGGTCGAGTAGGTAACCGAATCTGGCCGCAGGGAGGTATTCGCTTCGGCTGACGCCAAGCCATGCATGCAGGTGCCCATGGCTGCGCACGCGGCCGATGTCATGCCAGCATCGTTGCCGCCACAATCATTGCAGCCGCCTGGCATGGGCTGATCCATGGAAGCTTCCATGGTCGCTTGCATGGCGTCATCGCCTTGAACCACAGCCCAAGCTGTCCCCGCCCCAAGAGCGAAGATCAGCAGCGCGGCGATCACACAGCGAAGACTTTTCATGGCACGCAATATAGGGAGCTTCTCCCAGCCTGCCAATACCTTTACGAGCGACCGTTCGTCACGCTGCATAAAGGATCAATCTGAAGCGATTTGTCTCGGCTTGCCTTCGTCGCCTGGCCGATTGCTGCGGAATGGCGGTCGCGATGTGGGGACAAGGGCCACTCCGCCACGTGCGATAGAGTTTGCCTGGTGGGACGGGGGCTATCTTGGCTATCTCTCTAAGCCCAGTGCTTCGCGGAAGGCGCCAACCGTCCGGCTGAATCCGGGTTCCCTGCCCTCGGTCTCCACCACGGCGTAGAACAAGCTGAGCAATTCCGCCTGCGCGTTCTTTGCCACGATTCCGGCGGCTGCGCGGCGGAAATACAAGGATGCTGCTTCGAACCAAGGGCGGAGATGCGGTGGCACGTCGTCTCGTGGAAAGTGCCAATATGCACCGAGCCGCAGGGTGGCTTTACAGGTCCGCCAATCCCGATCTCGCAGAGGACGTCCCAGACGCTGTTGCGCTCGATTGCGGACGCAGTCCCAACAGATGACATCCTTTTTGCTATATCCTAATCGCTTCCAGATAGCGTTTTGCAGCATCGGCGCGAGTATAGCTCCCGCGTCGGCGAGATCCCTCACAAAATTCCGATGGCACTCGCCACATACGCGCCGGCGCGTCGATATTTCTTCCATCTCGGACTTCCTTCTCGAAGTGCTCGAGCGCCTTGGCGTACCCCGGCCTGCGCTCCACGGCCGACGAAACCTGGGTCGACATCGGCGTGACAACACTAAGCTCGCGTTCTGCCCTACCCAATCCAGTTTAAGTTGACTGCTGCAAAGCAGTATACAGCCAAGCACAAATCATAAGGCTTCCAGTCAATAGAAGGTCAAGGTAGCGCCGACATTCGTCCGACGTGCGAAGCGCGAGGGCCGCTAGGGCTCATAGCCGGCCTTCTGCGGCCCTTGCTGACGGCTTTGGTGGTGGTAACGACGGCATTCAGGCTCGTGGCGTCCTCCAAGCGATGCGCAGCCCGCGAACAACGTTTTCTAGGACGTAATCCACACCGTCACAGGGCACGTGCATCGATGGTCGGACAGTCCGGCACCACGTCACCGGAGCACTCTACGGCTGTCCGGGTTAGGACCCTCTCGACGCGCTGAAGGCCAGCGATCTTGGCATGGACATTGGTCGGCTGTCGATGGGTGGTTGCCTTCACCTCGGTGCAGGTTTGGCTGCCATAGTTGACCAGTGCGAAAAGCCAGCGAATCTCCTCGATTGCGAATGCGATGGCCGCGAAGGCGGCAAAGACTGTCTGCTGCAATGCGCTTAACGATCTTACCTGGCTTGCCGTCCTCCTCCTCTCCATCGGTGACCGACGAGCGCTGGACGAGATCGGATTCGACACGACGGTCACCTTGAGACCCGAGTCAGCAGCAAGGACGGTTGGCCCCAAGCGCCAATCGGCGCATATTGAACGTGATGACACGTGCGCGTCTGATCTTGTGCTGTCTTGTGCTTTTGCGCATTCGGCCTGAAGGCGTCCTGGGAAGCGCGGTCGTTCGCCGGGCGGATGTCAATCCGGCTGCAGGGTGAGCGAGGAAGCTTTAGGGTGAGCGAGGAAAATGTCAGCTGTCGTCCAAGACAGAACCGAGGTGATGTTAAGGTATCCCGTGCGAACGCACCCTTACGCCGGCGTCAGTCATGATTCTGAAGGACGATACTATGACTTCAAGACTAGGCCCGACCTAATCACAAAGGTGCTGGAGGACTTCAAGCCGCACGCGGGACGTTGCAGCGTGCAACATTTCTACCGACTGCTGCAATACATAAACCGACCGGACGGTAGTTTCGAGACGACGGACTGCGGATTGACGAAGCGCCTTTATCAGTTGCCGAGTTCCCCATTTCCGGAAAAGAGCGGCTGCCTGGGCGGCCGTCTCATGCTGATCTTTCGGGATTTGGATCAGAACTGCTCGAAGAAGCACGTCATCAAACTGGTACGGAAAATGCAGCGACAACTGCTCAATTTCGGCAGGGATGCCAGCTATGTGGGCTTTGTAGTCGGCCCATTTCCAACGCTATTCCTGGAAACCCAAAAGCGCGGCTTTCAAACCGACATCGAGTTTGCGATGTGGGGCGATTCTTTCGAGGACGCCATGGCCCGGTTCGATGAGGTGGTTGGCCTCATGGAAAGAACAATTGTCGAATGCGACAAACGCGGCCTTTGAGGGAGAGCGGTTCCAGGACGGGTCAATTCCCAGCAGCGGTAGGTCGCAGGTGGCTGCGTGCAAGCGGTAGCGTCTGCGGTTAGACCAGCACTTGGAGATCGCGTGCGACGCCCCGTTGTCGGCGGATTACTACTTTCGTCGGCGCAGTACGGCTCGACGGCATGAGCGCACCGGGGTGCTCGACGGCGCTATGTAGGGTGCCACCTTCTTGCCAATGTCGAGCAGGTTCTGGTGCCCACGCTCAAGCCGGGCGACATTGCGGTGATGGACAATCTGCCAGCCACAGGCCCATCGCCGTGCGCCACGCCATTGAGGTCGCCGGCGCCCGCCTGTGCTTCCTGCCGCCCTACAGTCCCTTTTCCAAGCTCAAGGCCTTCCTCAAAAAGAGCGCAGCCCGCACAAGGGAGGGCCTCGGAGCGGTCGTTGCCAGGCCATCCATACGTTGAGCCCAACAGAATGCCCTTCGCCACAGCTGGATATAACCGTGAATGATCGGCTCTAACTGATTTGCGGCTGAGTCATTCGTCGATGATGTCGTTAAAGCCAGCGCGGAAATAATCATATCCAGTGTAAAGTGTGATCAGGGCCGAAATCCACAGCAAGGTGATGCCGATCTCCACCGTGTAATGGAAGCACCTTATCGGCCGGTCGGACCGGCCAGCAGAGGCCGATGGCGACCATCTGGATGGTGGTCTTCCACTTGGCCAACCGGGACACGGGCACACGTACTGACAACTGGGCGAGGTATTCGCGCAACCCAGACACCAGAATCTCGCGGCAAAGGATGATAGTGGCCGCCCAGAGCGACCACCCGCGATGGTGCGTTCGGGCGGCTAGTAACACAAGACAGGTTGCGATCAGCAGTTTGTCCTGCGATGGGGTCCAGGCATATTCCCGATCTTAGACGTCTGCTGCCAAGTGCGCGCCAGGTAACCGTCCAGATAGCCCGTGACGTTCGCCGCCAGAAAGATGGCCAGCGCCGACCAGCGCGTCCAAATCGCTCGCTGGAACCGGCCCTCGAGGAAAAAAGGACAATACGATCAGCGGGACGGTCAAAATCCGCCCATAGATGAGCAGGTTTCGAATTTTGAACGTACGGCTGTCCATGTGTCGAGACGTTCCTGCTCGGCGGAGGTAGGTTTCTGTCAAGCGTCCGATATCGGGTGCAGTTGCGGCGGGAGCTGAACCGTTCGATAAGAACGACCTTGGGAACCTCGGCCTTACGACCTCGAAGCATAGGGGTTTCAGCCGCTGGAAGGTCAAGACGGCTCCAGACCGCGTCGCGATGTCCAAAACTAGTTGCTTCAGTGAAGGCAATTCTCGGTACTTTCGTTCGGCTTTCCTTCCCAACGGTTGACCTTCCAGCTGGTGGAAGCTGTAGAGAGTTAGGCGCCGCAGAGAGTCTGGGGCGAGTATTGGCAAGGATTTGGCTGCACTCTCGCAATTTCCTCGTGACCACGTGCGATCAGAAGGTCTATTCAGATTGTCAGGTATTCCGTTCCCCAACATCGATCCGATTGCGTTTCAGATTGGCCCATTAGCAATCCGATGGTACGCGCTGGCCTATATCGGTCGGAAATCCTGCTTGGCTGGTGGTATTGCATGCGCTTGGCCAAGCGCAGCGACATGCGCCCGAATGCCAAGGACTTCGATGATTTCGTGGTCTGGGGCCGTTCTTGGAATCATCCTCGGAGGCCGCTTCGGATACGTCGTCTTTTACAAATGCTGCCTACTACGCACAGAACCCAATTGATGCCTTAAAGGTCTGGGAAGGCGGCATGTCTTTCCACGGCGGCCTCATCGGGTGTGATCGTCGCAATCTTCGTATTTTCCTGGCGCCGCGGGTTTGCGGCTCTTGCACTGGCCGACCTCGTCGCGGCGGCGACCCCGATCGGTCTGTTCTTCGGCCGCATCGCAAACTTTGTCAACGGAGAGTTGTATGGCCGCACGACAGACGCGTCGTGGGGCATTGTGTTTCCCCACGGCGGTGATCTGCCACGCCACCCAAGCCAGCTCTATGAGGCCTTCCTAGAGGGATTGGTCCTTTTCGTGCTGCTTGCTGTCCTGGCTCACCGCCGTGGCGTTCGGGAGCACGTTGGTCTGCTTACGGGTGCGTTTCTGGTTGGCTATGGTATTGCGCGGACGTTCGTCGAGCTGTTCCGCGAGCCTGATCCGCAATTGGGCTTCATCTTCGGCCCGATCACGATGGGGCAGATACTCTCAGCACCGATGATTCTACTGGGTCTCTATCTAATGCTTAGAGCATGGTTCCAAGCGCGCCGGGTACACACCGAGAAGAAAACGGCTACGGCCGCTGAACGATAACATTACCCTGCAAACTCGTCCTTGTCGCAGATCAATGGAGGCTTAGAAGCGGCCAGATGCTCTCGGGAATGGGACTGATTTATTCTGGGATCGAATATTGAGGCCGTATCATGGACGAGGTGTTGCGGCGCTGACAGCGAAAAGGCGGCGAGACGTTGTCTGCGATCTCCCTTATCCCGGTCCTGTCCGTGACGGGCCTGCTCCTCTCAGGCCTCGCAATGGTCATGCTCGTGCCGGCAGCGGTAGACGTTCTCGCGGGCGATCCCAACTGGCAGGTTTTTGCGGCAAGTGCCGTTATCACCGGGACGATCGGCTCACTGCTGGCGATCGCGATGCATCGGCCCAATGCGATGCGGATGACGGTGCGCCAGGCATTCCTGACGACGGCTGTCGTCTGGATCGCCATGTCGGCCTCCTCGGCGCTGCCATTCGTCGGCGTCGGGCTTGACTACGACGACGCCGTCTTCGAAGCGGTATCAGGCCTTACGACCACCGGCTCAACGGTAATCACTGGCCTTGATGGACTGGCACCGGGCGTTCTTTTTTGGCGGTCCCTTTTGCAGTGGATCGGAGGGGTAGGCATCGTCGTGATGGCGATCATCATGCTGCCTTTCCTGCGCGTCGGTGGCATGCAGTTGTTCCGGACAGAAAGCTCCGACCAGTCAGAGAAGATCGTACCTCGCCCGCTGGAGCTCGTCGGCCACATTGCGGCAATTTACGTGGGATTTAGCATCGCATGCATGGTGGGTTATGCGCTCGCTGGTATGAGCTTGTTCGATGCTCTGAATCACACGCGATGACGACTATTTCGACCGGCGGATATTCGACGCGCGACGTGTCCTTCGGCTACTTCACTCCCGCTGCCCAGTGGCTCGCCGTGGTATTCATGCTCGCGGGCGCGCTGCCTTTCGTGGTCTACATAAAGGCCATTAAGGGTGAGCCGCTGGCGTTGTGGCGTGACGTGCAGGTACGGGCAATTATCGGTTTTCTCACGGCCGTCAGCTTCGTAACGGCAATCTGGCTCTCGCTGTCGCAAGAAATTCCGTTTTTGGAAGGGTTGCGACTCGCAGCGTTCAATGTTGTGTCGATCACGACGACAACGGGATACGCCAGCACCAACTACGTGGAATGGGGCGCGCCAGCGATCGGGCTCTTCTTGTTGCTTACCTTCATCGGAGGATGCACCGGCTCGACGGCGGGCGGGATCAAGGTCTACCGGTTTTCAGGTGCTCGGCGTGATCATTCGAGGGCATGTCCAAAGTCTTGCCCGCCCGAGCCGCGTGGTGACACTCAAATATGCGGGGCATCGCCTGCCGAACGACGTGCCCGTCTCGGTGTTGGCTTTCCTTGCCGTCTACATCGGAACGGTCGCCACCGTCACGCTCATCCTCACCATGATGGGGCTTGATCTCGTGACGGCGCTGTCCTCGGCGGCCCAGGCGGTTGCGAATGTCGGCCCGGGCCTGGGAGAGATCGTCGGTCCAGCGGGCAATTTCGCGGAATTGCCGGATGCGGCGAAATGGGTGCTCTCGGTTTCGATGCTGATGGGCCGTCTCGAGCTATTCACCATACTGCTGCTATTCGCCC
>NZ_CP120674.1:987500-3773607 GCF_045011005.1 Nitratireductor sp. L15S-10 | reverse complement strand
TTGCTCCTGAAAAGAAAATCCCCCCGTCGTTTCCCTTTCCGCGCCGCTTTGCATTCCTCGTGTCCCTGTCGTTTTGAGTGGTGTTTTTACGGATGGGTCCGCGCCTTCAGGCGATTTACCCCTACCCGATCCGTTTTTTTATGATGATTGTATGTCCGCCTGGCCTCTGCCTAAAAAATCTCCTTCGCTCTCTACAGCGCTAAGGTCGCTGTTGAAATACAATATTTCAATCACCGGTTGCTTTTCTTTTCCGGCGACGATGCCGCTCTTGCTCGTCTGACTTCGGCGCGAACGCGCCTCCACCGGGTCCCCGACAAACGAGCTGGCGAGGCTCCTTCGAGAGCGCACGAAAACCCCGCGCGGAAGAGAAAACCGCGTCGCAATGAGTGCCGATTTGGGCTTAAGTCGCCGGGCTTTTTCCTGCCCTCTCGATGGCCTGACATTACCGAAATCCTTGTGGAAAGGGCAAGGGCAGGGCTGCCGCTTTTTTCTCGAATCTGGTCTTGTGCGAAATTCAAAAATCGGTATCGCCAACGGGGCGGCTGGATAAGCCTTTTGGATTCAAAAGCCTTTTCCAGATAAACGCACTTCATGTGCGCATCGAAAAAAAATCATAAAAAAACGCTTGACATTTCCGCGTGCTTTCGGCGTCGACCGTGACATGAGCAACCTGTGGATAAACATTTGTAACTACATGAAAAATATAAGGAATATCGATCGGTGTACTAATTAACGCCCTGCTTATGTGACGAAAATAATACGATTCTCAAACACTTACGGTCGCACATCAAAAAAGGCCGCCCTGCAACAACACAGGGTTGTCGCCAGCCGGCCTTCTGAAGGGCAAAGAAAAACCCGGCTGTATGGCCGGGTTCTTCGAAACGTCTGGTGAGGCGTATTACGCGCCAAGCGCCTTTACGCGCTGGGCAAGGCGCGAGACCTTGCGGGATGCCGTGTTGCGATGCAGCACCCCCTTGCCGGCGGCGCGCATCAGCTCTGGCTGAGCTGCCTTGAACGCGCTCTCCGCTGCTTCCTTGTCGCCGGAGGCCAGAGCTTCTTCGACCTTGCGAACGAAGCTGCGCACACGCGAGCGACGGTTCTTGTTAACCGCAGTGCGGCGAGCAATCTTGCGCACCGCCTTCTTGGCCGAAGTCGTGTTGGCCATGTTTCCTCTCTTGTCTCTACAGATCCTGCCGCGATAAATGCCTCGCGGGCGCAAAACAAAAAGGGCAGCCGCAGGGCCACCACAGTCGTGGCGGCTTATAGTGGAGCTTTCGGACAACGTCAACGCCTATTGGCGTCTATCCGTCTGCTTCCCTCCAGGGCCGTCACCGATTTTTGAAATTGGCGGAGCGTTTCTCTGTAAATGCCGCCATGCCTTCCTTCTGATCGTCCAGCGCGAACATTGCATGGAACACCCGCCGCTCGAAGCGCAGACCCTCGGCGAGAGTGGTTTCGTAGGAGCGGTTCACAGCCTCCTTGGTCATCATCACTGCCGGTAGAGAGAACCCGGCGATGGTTTCCGCTGCCTTCAGGGCTTCCTCAATCAGTTCTCCGGGGGGCACCACCCTTGAGACCAGGCCGGAACGTTCGGCTTCCTCTGCCTCCATGAAGCGGCCCGTCAGGCACATATCCATGGCTTTCGACTTGCCCACGAAGCGGGTCAAACGCTGCGACCCCCCCATACCCGGCATAACTCCAAGCGTGATCTCGGGCTGGCCGAATTTCGCGTTCTCTGCGGCAATGATGAAGTCGCACATCATCGCCAGCTCGCAGCCTCCGCCGAGCGCATATCCCGCAACTGCGGCGATGATCGGCTTGCGCACGCGTGTCAGACCCTCCCATCCTGCGAAGAGGTCTTCCATATAGGCGTCTACATAGGATTTTGATGCCATTTCCTTGATGTCGGCGCCGGCAGCGAAAGCTTTTTCCGACCCGGTGATGACGATGGCGCCGATCCGGGGGTTCTCGTCGAAAGCCGCCAGTGCAGTGACCACCTCGTCAAGGACCTTGGAATTGAGCGCGTTCAGCGCCTTCGGCCGGTTCAGCGTGATCAGCCCGACGCGTTCCCGCGTTTCAACCAGAATCGTCTCATATGCCATGATCTGAATTCCTCTCCGTTGTTCGTGAATTGCTAACGCTGGCAGGTCGGACAATAAAAGGTCGACCGCCCGCTCTGCACAATGCGGCGAACGGTGCCGTCGCATTCATCATGAGCGCATGATTGTCCCTCGCGGCCGTATACCTTGAAGGAATGCTGGAAATAGCCCAGAGACCCGTCCGCTTTCACGTAGTCCCGCAGTGATGACCCGCCTGCCGCGATTGCCTCGGCGATAACGGCTCGGATCGAGACCGCCAGTCGTTCGCATCGTTCGGACGGTCCGCGCCGGGCAACGATCGTGTCGGCGCTGCGCTTCGGTGAGAGCCCTGCGCGCCACAACGCTTCGCAGACATAGATGTTGCCAAGCCCGGCGATCACCCTCTGATCCAGCAAAACGGCCTTCAGAGGCGCTCGCTTCCCACGCAGACGCTCGGCGAGCAACTCACCGTCGAGAGTGTTTCCAGTTGGTTCGATGCCGAGTGTGGCCAAAAGTGGATGGCTGTCCAGAGGCCCCTCGTCATGCAGAAGCATGAAACCGAACCGACGCGGATCGTTGTAGACGACGCGAAGACTGCGCCCGTCGCCCGCCGTCAGGTGAAAGACCGCATGATCGTGCTTCTCCGCTTTGGAGCGCGGGTGATGAAACTCGCCAGGGGTGTGTTCCGTGCTGTCATCCTCATCAACACGAAATGAGCCTGACATTCCCAGATGGCACAACACCACCTCGGAGGTTTCCAGATGGATGAGGAGGTACTTTGCGCGCCGGCCAAGCGCGATGATCTCCTGTCCGCGAAGCCGTTCGGCGAACCCTCTGGGAAAAGGGAACCGCAGATTCGGACGCCGCAACTCCATGGAATCGATCTGCGCTCCCTCCATGATCGGCTGCAGTCCTCGGCGGACGGTTTCGACCTCGGGCAGTTCAGGCATGTCGGGAATGCTCACTAGGGAAAGGTTTGCCATGGGGCAGGGCGGGAACGGGCAGATGCTCCCGGATATGGGAAACCGAGCTGGGCCGGCGAGCGGCTATCGGTTTACCGTCGAGGCCTTTCCGGTCGTCCGGGGAAAGTCTTTCGCCGAAAAATTCCCTTACGAAAAGGAATGCGCGCACCATATCCAATCACCGTTGCTACCCTTCGCCAAAGACATAGAGCATTTTACGATGCGGTGGAATCACCCGATCTCACCATAGATGCGGACAAACCGGGAGAAAGAACGTTCCGTATGCATTCTTCGGATAGAAGGCGTGCTGGATTGCCCCTGGGTCGGGCTTTGAGCCTGTGCGCGGCCTCGTAGCCTGTCAGCAATCGTCGCAGGGGATGGTGCTGCTCATGCGCGGGCGCAGGTAGAACCGTTCGCTCATCTGCAGATTGTCAAGGCCCGCCATGGCCGTAAGGCCGGTGGATTTAGCGCCATCCTTCGACCAGGTAAGAATGGGCTTGTAGCCGAGCGCTGCGGTGGCGCGGATATAGAACGCCCCTTTGATGTTCAGTTCGGCAGGCAGCGTGGTGGTGCTGCCTTTGGGAAGGCCGGGGGAAGCCGTCCCATTTTTCAACTCGCGCGACCAGACCACCTTGATCTTCGGAGTTGTCTCGTCCGTAACCTCGATCGCGGTAAGTGTCATCGTCGGCATCGACCGATTGTAGGGCTTCATGATGGCGCTGCCGATCTTCATGACGGCATCGACCTCACTCGCGGTGATCGAAGGCTGCTGCGCTACAAGGTCACCTGCCATGTTGGCAGCACGACTGAGCTTCTTGTTGACGTCGATCGCCTGACCGAACTCCAAAGTCAGAAAGTACATCGCAAAAAGGATGGGCGCGATGATGGCGAACTCGATCGCAGCCACGCCCCGCCTGTTGCGCGCAAAGTCCCCTAGAGTGGACAAGAAGCCGGCTTTCACGGCGGTCGGTTTGTTTTGATCGATTGTCATTGCCTGGTCCCCCAACGACCTATTGCCAACAGTTAGAACGGCTCGTTTTGCCAGGTGTTTGATGAGAAAAGCAGAAGCTTGCCGTCAGGAAGCCGGTCCGCCAGCAGGTTTGTGAGCACCGGCCAGCGGTAGTAAACACGCATCATGTTCTTCGTCAGTGCGGGGCCCAGATCGGTTTTCGTATCGATACTTCCGTCGTCATTGAAGCCGAGGCTCGACTTGGCCGCGTCTTCGAAAGTGTCGAACTGCCGCAGATCGACCTCAAGGCCGGGACAGGTCTCCGACATTAGTATGGACATGCGGTCGCATAGCAGATCGCGCAGCTTCGTCTCGTTCAATTCACTGCTGCGCACCTGTCCGGTACGGAATAATCGCGCAACGTCGTCCGTTGCGTTCGCAAGCAGTTGTTGTGCCGCAAAGCCGATGCAGGCTTCCAGAATCACAAAGATCAGAAAGAAGAACGGAAGGCCGAGAAAGGCGACCTCGATGGCCGCCACGCCCTCCTGGTTCTTGATGAACCGGCCCAGCACGCGGCGCCGGTTCGGCGCGCGGCACGCTTTGCCTTTTGTCTGATCGTCCATAACTGGCCCCTGAAGTGTGCGTTGTCAGGGAGGACTATAACCAGCCCCGGTTGCATTCCGGTTTTGACTGCAGGTCAAATTGCGGGGTTTTGGTTTACGCTTTGCAAACCTTGTTCGGCCTGTTCGAGCGCCGCCAGCCCCGCGTTCTCGCATGACTTACTGGTTGGCGCTGATCTCGGCTTCCGAGGCCCGCTCCGCATCAGTCTTGTATGAGCTCTCGCAGTAAGGCGTACAGGAAAGCGTCTGGACGTTCGCGCGGCGGTAAATGCGTACGGAACTGGCGGACTGCCGGCTGACCATGATCTGTTCATCGACTATGGGTTGGCCGTCAATGTCGAGGACGACGAGATTGGTGACACCAAACCCCTTGCCCGTGAGAACGATCGTCGTGGCGTCCTGTACGGCCGCGTCAGCGATCTCGGGGTTGCCGATAACGATCGTGTCGGCCTCTCGCGCGAGTTTGACGATTTTCGCCTGGTTCATCACGACTTCGATTGCCGCCTCATTTGCCGAGGTGATTCCCGGCAGTGCAACCAGACCGGCGGTCAGGCAGACTGTTTTCAAGGCAGTTCCGGTTTTGGAAAATACGGCGCGCATCACCCTGCTCCCCACGTCAAGCTGAAGAGAGTATGAACCTGATTGGTGAACCAAGGGTTAAGTGCCGGCCGAACAGGTGCGAAGGCGGCAGCATTTCCGATTATATATATAAAGTGTTCTGGCGAACCGCGTGCGGCCCCGTGCTTTATGAACATGTTAACCAACACCCGCGCTTTGAGGCGGCAAGGTTTTGGTAAGGGTGTTTCTTAAGCAGGTTGAAAGAGCTCCCTCGTATGGTCAGGCCATCCGATCAACACAACAAAAAACGTTGACGGTCTTGCTGAACAAAACGCGGAAGAGGAGTTTTCCCAAATGGCTAATCTGTTTGCACGTTTCATGAAAGACGAGTCCGGCGCAACCGCTATCGAGTACGGCCTTCTGGCTGCTCTGATCGCTCTTGGTATCGTTGCTGGCGCCACCGCACTCGGCGGCAAGCTGAGCGACACCTTCCAGGGCATCGCGGACGACCTGCCGGGCAACTAAGAACGTCCGACTGGATTGTTCCAGAGATTGGGGCCGCTTCTCTAATGGAGGAGCGGCCTTCTTCGTTTGATGTCACAATCGTCAGTTCATCAAGTTTTAAGCGGCGATCCGGATAATCCAAAGGAAACTGAGGTGTCATGGCATGCTTGAAGCAATCGTTCTTGTGGTGTTTCCCTTCTGTATGGTTTTTGCCGCGGTCTCGGACCTGTTGTCCATGACCATTGCGAACCGCGTGTCTGTATTGCTTCTCGCGACCTTCGCTGTCGCGGCGCCGATGATAGGCATGGACTGGGCGCAAATTGGATTGCATCTGGCAGCAGGCGTGGTTGTTCTGGCCGTGACCTTCGCCCTTTTTGCCTTCGGCGGCATGGGTGGCGGCGATGCAAAACTGATGGCGGCCACCGCCATCTGGTTTGGGTTCAGTCCGGTTCTCATTCAGTATTTTCTGACCGCAGCGCTCCTGGGGGGCGCCCTCACACTCCTGATCCTCAAATTCAGGAACTCGTATATCGGATACGTGTCGGTCAACAATCTCCTGTTGCGAAATCTTGCAGATCACAAGGCGGGGATTCCGTATGGCATTGCATTGGGCACTGCGGGCCTCTTCGCCTATCCCGAAACGCCTTTTGTCCAATGGGCGCTCGCCAGGCTGGCGGGGCTCTAGGGGCTCACTCCAGTCGCCCGAGACATCCAGCCCCGAAGCCTCCGGCAGCTCAAAACCGTGATAGCGCCCCGATTTTGGTCGGGGCGTTTTTGCGTTTCGCGCCTCGCGGGACAGTTCAACTTTGAATTAATCATTTTTGTAAGGTTCACGTTAACCATAATTTGACGATTGACGCTCCATTCTCCGCTTCACGCAACGGAAGTCCGAGTACAAGGGGCGGAGTCATGAGCAAATCCCGGATCGTCATCTTAGGTGTGGCCGTGCTGGCCGCCCTTGGCGCCGGTTATGTCGCCAAGAACCTGACGGCACCGGCTCCGCAGCAGCCAGTCGCGAGCGCAGGACCAGAAGAACCGGCAATCGATCTCGTCGATGTTCTGGTCATCGGACAGGATGTTCCGATGGGAACCGAGCTCGGCAGCGCCCTGTCCTGGCAGTCCTGGCCTGCGGACAACATCAACGCCAACATGATCACCAGGAACGAGAGCCCCGAGGCGCTGGAAGAGCTGCGCAGCTCCATTGCGCGCGTCGCACTCTATACGGGGGAGCCACTCAGGCGTTCCAAGCTCATCGGCGAGGGGATGAGCTTCATGTCCGCGATCCTGCCTGCGGGCAAACGCGCTGTGGCAACCCAGATCGCTGCTGATACGTCAGCGGGCGGCTTTATCCTTCCCAATGATTACGTTGACGTCATTATGACGCGCCGCTCGCAGGAGAACGGCACCGCGAACGGTTTCATCACTGAGACCATCCTCAAGAACATCAAGGTTCTGGCGATCGACCAGACGATCCAGGAAGACGAGGAAGGGCGCCGCGTCAAGGTGGGCGAAACCGCGACGCTCGAACTTACGCCGGAGCAGGCGGAGATCATCACGGTTGCACAGCAGATGGCTGATCGTCTCACGCTTTCACTGCGGGCAATTACCGATACGAACGAAACATCGGAGAATGACGGGTCCTACCTTGTTTCAGGCAGAGGCCGGGGCAACAGCGTCCGTCTGATCAAATCCGGTGAAGTCACCGAAGTGGGGACCCGGAAATGACGAAGCGCATGGATGAGGCGAAGGCCGTGAAACAGTCGGAGCGGGGAATGCGCAGCACTCTGAAATTGACCGCGCACCTACTATTGGGGTGCGTCACGGTGTTGGCTGCACAATCCGCTCTGCCGGATGGCGCGGCCTTTGCCCAACAGAATGTTGTCAAGGCGCGCGGCGGACCCAGCGTGAACCAGCGGGTAAAGCTTGGTCTCAACAAGTCGCTTGTGCTCGACCTGCCGAGCGACGCTTACGATATTCTGGTTGCAAATCCGTCGGTCGCCGACGCCGTGACCCGCACCGCACGACGCATTTATCTGTTCGGCAAGCAGGTGGGCGAGACCAACATCTTCGTGTTTGGCGCCAATGGTGAGCAGATCGCAAGCCTGGACCTTGCGGTGGAGCGAGATGTTGCCGGCCTTGAAGAGTATCTCAAGCGCTTCATTCCCAACTCCGCTATCGATGTTGAACTCATCAACGACAACGTCGTTCTCACCGGAACGGTTGAGACACCGCTTGATGCCGCCCGTGCCGCGCAGCTTGCGCAGATCTTCGTCACCGGTGGTGAGGCCACGACCGGCCAATACTCGCAAAGCGCGGCCGCACCGACAGATGGCGGCGGTGTAGCGATCAACAACCCCGACCAGAAGCGCCAGACGAGCCGGATCGTCAACATGATCCAGATCATCGGCGAGGACCAGGTCACGCTCAAGGTCACGGTGGCCGAGGTCAGCCGCTCCGTCATGAAGCAGCTTGGCGTGAACATGATCGGCTCGGGAAGTGCTGACGGCATCTCTTGGGGTGCCGTGGTGGACAATGCCTTCGGGCTCGGAAAGCCGCTTTCCCCCACACAGTTTTCGGTCGGTGGATCGCTGATTGACGCCTATATCAACGCCATGGAGCAGGCAGGCGTGATGAAGACGCTGGCCGAGCCGGCTCTGACGGCTGTCTCCGGCGAGAAAGCCACGTTCCGTGTTGGTGGTGAGTTCAACATCGTCACCTCGCAGGAAATCGACCCAGACACGAACGCGCTGAAATACGAGGTCGAAAAGATCGACTACGGCATTGGTCTGGAGTTCCTTCCAACAGTTCTTTCTGCCGGCCGCATCAGCCTGAAGATCCGCACTCAGGTTTCCGAACCCACCATGCAGGGATCCCAGACCTTCTTCTCTGGCATGGGGCGCGGCCAGCGCTACCGCAACGCTTCGAGCATGAACGCAATCTCGATCCGCAAGCGCCTGGCCGATACCACGGTCGAACTGCCCTCCGGCGGATCGATGATGATCGCCGGCCTCGTGCAGGATGACGTGCGCCAGGCGTTCAACGGGGTGCCGGGGCTCTCCAAGGTCCCCGTACTTGGTGCGCTGTTCCGCAGCCGTGATTTCGTTCGCAATGAAACGGAACTGGTGATCATCGTAACGCCGTACCTGTCCAAACCGACCGCGCGCAATGCATTGGCGAGGCCGGACGATAATTTCACACCCGCCAGTGATGGCGCGGGAATGTTCCTTGGCCGCGTAAACCGCGTCTACGGAAGCATGAAAACCAACCTGCCCAATGGCCGCTACCACGGCGTTGTCGGCTACATCTACAAATGAGCTGGGGAAAGGTTATGCCGGGGGTGGTCATGATGAAGAACACGACACGGAACACACATCGGGCCAGGCTCGCCAGCACGGCAATGATTGTCTGCGCGGCCGCGGTCATGGCCGGATGCGCCGCAAAACGGGATTCGGTCATTGTCGGTTCGATACCGGACGACTATCGCACCAATCATCCGATCGTCATCTCCGAGAAGGCGCAGCAAATCGATCTCCCGGTCGCCGCTTCCGCGCGGAAGATGTCGCGTGACCAGATGAGCACGCTCGCGGGTTTCATGAGCGGATATGACCGCCGCTCCGGCAGTACGGTTTCCGTACTCGTGCCGTCGGGCTCTACCAATGAACTCGGTGCGTCCAACGTCGCTTCGCAGATTACGCATCTGCTGCAGAAACAGGGCGTTCCGCCGGAGAGTATTTCGGTGATCTCATATCAGGCGCCTGCGCCGGATACCGCGCCACCGATCCGCGTCTCCTACCCGGTAGTCAAGGCATCCACCAGTCAATGCGGCAGCTGGCCGGCAGATATCCTGGATACGACCGACAACAAGCACTACGCGAATTTCGGTTGCTCCTATCAGAACAATCTCGCCGCACAGGTGGCCAATCCGAACGATTTCCTTGGGCCACGCAAACAGGGTGAGATTGATGCCGAGAACCGGATGGGTGTGATCGACAAATATCGTGGTGCTGAGAGCATTTATAAACCTGGTCAGGTATCCGAGGACTTCCGGGCCGCCAGAGAGATCGCATACTAGGCGAGGGGCATGACATGAGCAATCTGGCCTACGAAACGGACCACGAGGATCTCGCTCCCGAGGATGGCGCGTCGCCAGCGCTGCAGAAGTTGCGGCCGATCCCGAGGATCTCGATTCAGGCATTCTGCGAGACCGACAGCGTTGCCAATCCGATCGAGCGGGCAGGCGAAGACCGCCGCATGGCGAAAACCCATCTGAAGGTGCATATGGGCGGTGTGGCGACTGCCGTCGAGTTTTATCAGACTGCGGCCACGCCGAACCTTGTTATCGTCGAATCCTCCAGCGAGCCGCGAGAATTGCTGGCTTCGCTGGAACAGTTGGCGACGGTCTGCGACCCGTCGACGAAGGTCATCATCATCGGTCACTACAACGATGTCTGGCTATATCGGGAACTGATCCGCGCAGGCATCTCCGAATATGTGGTCGCGCCGATCTCGATGGCGGACATCGTCAGCGTGATCGCCAACATTTTCGTCGATCCTGAAGCTGAGCCGCTTGGACACTCTATCGCGTTTATCGGAGCAAAAGGCGGGGTTGGCTCTTCTACAGTTGCCCACAACGTGGCCTGGTCGATCTCCAGTCTGTTCGAAAACGAAGTCGTGGTGGCCGATCTGGATCTGCCTTTCGGCACGGCGAACATCAACTTCGATCAGGACCCCGCACAGGGCATCGCTGAAGCGGTGTTTTCGCCCGAGCGCATAGATGAAGTCTATCTGGATCGATTGCTGGCCCAGTGTGCGGAAAGGCTTTCCCTCCTGGCAGCACCCTCCACGCTCGACCGCGTGTATGATTTCGATCCGGAGGCATTCGCGCAGATCATCGACACCACGCAGCGCACGGCGCCGGTCCTGGTTCTCGACGTTCCGCATGTCTGGAACGGTTGGACCAAGACAACTCTTGCACAGGCCGATGAGATAGTCATCACGGCCACGCCCGACCTTGCCAATCTGCGCAATACAAAGAACCTGATCGATACTTTGAAGAAGCTGCGGCCGAATGACAAACCGCCAGTGCTGCTGCTCAATCAGGCGGGCATCCCGAAGCGACCGGAAATATCGCTGGAAGACTTTGCCGAACCGCTCGGTGTGATCCCGGCAGCGACCATTCCTTTCGAGCCGCAACTGTTTGGCAATGCAGCCAACAACGGGCGCATGCTGGGCGAGATGGACGCAAACAGCCCGATCGTCGAGACGATCAATGAACTCGCACATATCCTGACTGGTCGGCGTGATGTGAAGCCGAAAAAGAAGAGTGGCTTGTCCGGCATCCTGGGCAGGTTGAAACGCAAAAGCTGATACGGATTGGTAGCGTCAGATGTTCGGAAAGAGAGGGGCAGGCGTCCCGCATCCCACAGCGCCGCACACCGAAACCCCGAATTCCTTTTCGGGCGGCACCGACGTATTGACGCCGGAACGGCCGGCTCCTGCGAGCTCGCAGAACGCAGCGCCGGCGTCGCAGGAGCCCGCGCCGCGTCAGCGCACGGAGGCCCCCAGGCCCGCGCCGTCCGCGCCGCCACCACCGCCGCCGGCGAGAACGCCTCAGCCCGCCCGTGCGCGCAGCGAGTCATACTACGACACCAAGAGCCAGGTGTTTTCGGCGCTGATCGAAACCATCGATCTTTCGCAGCTCGCCAATCTCGACCCTGATAGCGCGCGTGAGGAAATCCGCGACATCGTCAATGACATCATCGCGATCAAGAATTTCGCGATGTCGATCTCCGAGCAGGAGGAACTGCTCGAAGACATCTGTAACGACGTGTTGGGCTACGGTCCGCTCGAGCCACTTCTGGCACGTGACGATATCGCCGATATCATGGTCAATGGCGCCGAGCATGTTTACATCGAAGTCAACGGCAAGGTCGAACAGACCGGCGTGCGCTTCCGCGACAACCAGCAGCTTCTCAATATCTGTCAGCGCATCGTCAGCCAGGTCGGTCGCCGCGTCGATGAATCGAGCCCGATCTGCGATGCGCGCCTGCCCGATGGTTCGCGTGTCAACGTCATCGCACCGCCACTTGCCATTGACGGCGCATCGCTGACCATTCGTAAGTTCAAGAAGGACAAGCTGACCCTCGATCAGCTTGTGCGTTTCGGAGCGATTTCCCCGGAAGGCGCCGAGATTTTGAAGATCATCGGTCGCGTCCGCTGCAACGTTTTGATCTCGGGCGGCACGGGTTCGGGCAAGACGACGCTGCTCAACTGTCTCACCAGTTTCATCGATCTTGATGAGCGTATCATCACCTGCGAGGATTCCGCGGAACTCCAGCTGCAGCAGCCGCATGTGGTCCGGCTCGAAACACGCCCCCCAAATCTCGAGGGCGAGGGTGAGGTCACCATGCGTGACCTCGTGCGCAACTGTTTGCGCATGCGCCCCGAGCGGATCATCGTCGGTGAGGTGCGCGGTCCGGAGGTTTTCGATCTCCTTCAGGCGATGAACACGGGCCATGATGGTTCGATGGGAACCATCCACTCCAACAATCCGCGCGAGTGCCTGAATCGTATCGAATCCATGGTCGCCATGGGTGGCTTCACGCTGCCGCAGAAAACGGTACGCGAAATCATCGTCGGTTCGGTCGATGTCATTATCCAGGCAACGCGTCTGCGCGATGGCTCGCGCCGCATCACGCACGTCACCGAGGTAATCGGCATGGAAGGCGATGTGATCATCACGCAGGATCTCGTCCTCTACGACATGAAAGGCGAGGACGCGAACGGCAAGATTATTGGCGAGCACGTGTCGACCGGTATTGCGCGGCCGCATTTCTGGGACCGTGCCCGGTATTATGGTGAAGAGCAGCGTCTGGCGAATGCGCTGGAAGCGATGGAACGGAAGACCGACTAGCGTGTCGATGCCTTTCTGTTTCGGTTTGGGCAGGTAAATCCATGTTTGGAATGGATATCACTCTGATAGCATTTGTTCTTCTGGCCGGTTGCAGTGCCGGGGCGGTGGCTTATGCGCTGATGTTCAACAACATTACCGCGGAAAAGAAGGTCGGGCGCCGGCTGGACTCCGTCAAGCGGGCGCAGACCGATCAGGTCTCCATCAAAGCCTCGCGTGACCGTGTTGCTGAAACGGCAAAGCGCCGCAAATCCATTCAGGACTCCCTGAAGGATCTGGAAGAGCGGCAGAAGAAGCGCGACAGCAGGGTTCGCAAGCCGCCACTCAAGATGCAGCTTAAACAGGCTGGGATGAGTGTAACACCGGAGCGGTTCTACATCATTTCGGCAATCTGCGGATTGGTGTTTACCGTGGCGGTTTTCGTCATGGGTGCTCCGCTGCTTGTGCTGCCGGGGGCGTTGATAGTCGGAGCTCTGGGCTTGCCGCGCTGGTTCGTGTCCTGGAGGCGTCGCGGCCGCGTGAAAGCGTTTCTGAACGAGTTTCCGAATTCGCTTGACGTGATCGTCCGTGCGGTGAAATCGGGCCTGCCGATCAATGATGGCATACGCTTGATCGCTAGTGAGTCGCAGGAGCCCGTGCGCACCGAGTTTCGCCGGATTGTGGAAGCCCAGCAAATGGGCGTTTCGACACCGGAAGCCTGCGTTCGCATGGGCGAGACGATGCCATGCCCGGAAGCGAACTTCTTTGGCATCGTCATTCAGATTCAGTCTCAGGCAGGCGGCAATCTCTCCGAAGCGCTGTCAAACCTGTCTCGCGTTCTTCGCAACCGCAAGAAAATGAAGGCGAAGGTGCAGGCGCTGTCGATGGAGGCCAAGGCATCGGCCGTGATTATCGGGGCCCTGCCTTTCGTCGTCGCTTTCCTCGTCTATCTCACCAGCCCGAGTTACATCATCCCGCTCTTCACCACCAGCGCGGGGCATCTGATTCTCGGCTTCGCTGCAATGTGGATGACGATCGGCATTCTCGTGATGCGGAACATGATCAATTTCGAGGTTTAGACAATGCCTTCAAACGTCATCGGAAGTATCATCGAACCCAGTTTCCTGATCGCGCTTCTGGTTGCGGTGGCAGTTTTCGCAACTGTTTTCACGCTTCTGCCGGCCTTCGGCGGAGATCCGCTGAAAGCGCGCATGAAAAGTGTTGCGCTTGAGCGCGAGGAATTGCGTGCGCGGCAGCGTGCGCGTCTTGCCGCCGAGGCCGACAAGCGCCGGCGGGGCCTGCGTGAGCATCAGTCAGAAGGCATGCGGGCGATCGTAGACCGGCTCGATCTGCGCCGTGCGCTGGCCGATGATGCGGCGGTAGCGAAGTTGCGCACGGCCGGCTTTCGAGGCCAGAACCCGCTCACGAAGTTTCTTTTCTTTCGTCTTATTCTCCCCTTCGTCACGCTGCTTCTCGCAATCGTCTATATTTTCGTCCTTGGTGGACTTCCCGAGCAGCCCCTGTTTGTGAAGCTTTTTGTCTGTGTCATCGCCGCCTATGCAGGCTTTTACGCACCCGTTCTGTATGTCAGCAATCTGGCCTCGAAGCGAAAGAAGTCGATCCAGATCGCGTGGCCCGACGCCCTTGATCTGATGTTGATCTGCGTTGAATCGGGCATGTCCATTGAAGCGGCTTTCCGGCGCGTGGCGGATGAGATCGGCATTCAGTCGGTCCCGTTGGCCGAGGAGCTGGTGCTGACGAATGCGGAACTCTCCTTCCTTCAGGAACGCCGTCAGGCCTATGAGAATTTTGCCACGCGTACAGGGCTGGAAACCGTGAAAAGCGTCACCCAGGCGTTGATCCAGGCGGAGCGCTACGGCACACCGGTAAGCCACGCATTGAGAGTGCTCGCGGATGAAAGCCGGGAAATGCGGATGAATGAGGCGGAAAAGAAGGCTGCCGCTCTGCCGCCGAAACTTACCGTCCCGATGATTCTCTTTTTCATCCCCGTCCTGTTTGCCGTGATTCTTGGGCCGGCAGGTATCCAGATCAAGCAGCAGGGACTGTTCTGAGCTCAACCCAGCTTGGCAAAAAAGGCCGCCTGAGGCGGCCTTTCCAGGGTCGGTCTACAAAGGGAAAGCGCTGTTACTGGCGCTTCTTCTTGTCTTCGTCCGCGATTTGGCTCCACGCATTCTGTTGCGCAAGCATTGAGCGAAGATATGCGACGTTGGCTTCGGCCTGCTCAGGCGAGAGTTCCTGCCGGGCCAGTTGCTCTGCTTCGCCAAAACGCCCCTGAAGCCCGACGACGAGGGCCAGATTTTGCCGCACGCGGCTGTCGGCACCGGAAGCCTGTACAGCTTGCCGCATATAATGCTCGGCTGATTTCAGGTCACCCTCAAGCAGATATGACATTCCCATGTTCGAAAGCACGGAGGGTTCACCCGGTTTGAGATTGAGCGCCTGGCGATAGAGGGTGCGGGCAGCATCTTTCTGCCCGAGTTGATCCAGAATTGCGCCTTCGGCTGATTGCAGCCGCCAGTCCGGATATTCCGGGGTCTGGGCCCGGCGTACCGCGTCAAGCGCTGGCTGAAGCTCTCCGGCGGCAGCCAATGCCTTGCCGTAGGCGGCCAGCACTTCGCGGTCCTTGGGGTGGTCGATCGCAAGTTTGCGCATCACCGCGAGAGACTGGTCGACCCGCCCGGTCATCTGAAGAACAGAAGCGTATTGCAGTGCTGTGCCTTTGTCCTTGGTGTTCTGCGTGTAGGCGCGCCCGAGGGAATCGGCGGTGCTCCGCAACTGCGGTTCGCTCATGGTCGCAACATTGGAAACCGGTTTGGGCGTACTGCGGCTGATCGAACCGGTCGTGATCCGATCCTTTGCGCAGCCAGCGACTGACACCGCCATAACCAGCGCAATCGCTGTCATGGAGATCCTGTTTGCGGTTGCATTCGTGCGCTGTTCGGTAAACATCTGCGCGCGCCCTCCGGTTGGCTTCGGCCGCTGTCCGGCCCACTTTCAACAGAGAGAAATATTCTGTTAACCCTAACGGAGCGTTAAAACGCGCCGCAAAATGTAAACGAGGAGATACCAAATGCCCGTCACGCTCCTGAGCACGCCAAAAGCTTCATCCCTGCCGGTCTATCTGGTAGAGGCGGACGCCTTGGATGCTTGCAAAGCACCGAAGGCAGCCATCGGGTGGGCGAAGGCAAACGGCTTTTCAGGGGCCACGGCCACGGTTTTGACTATACCTGGTGACAATGGCGCAATCGCCGGCGCTTTTTTCGGGCTTGGCAAATCCGGTACACTCAACCCGCTCGCTGCAGGAGCGCTGGCGCGGCATCTGCCGGAAGGCGACTGGCACTTTGCCGACGCGCCGGAAGAAGCGGAACTAGCAACCCTCGGCCTGTTGCTCGGGTCATACGCATTCACACGCTATGGCAAGAAACCGCGCAATGCCCTTCGCTTCGCCGTTCCTCAAGGGGTCGACGTGAGCCGTGTTGAGCGGTTGGCCAATGGCTGCATTCTCGCACGCGATCTCATCAATACGCCTGCAGGCGATATGGGGCCTGATGCGCTTGAAGATGCCACCCGCGCACTCGCCTCGGAACATGGTGCGACGCTCTCAGTGACGCTTGGTGATGACCTCCTCAAGGAAAACCTGCCCATGATCCATGCGGTCGGCCGGGCAGCCGAGGCCGCGCCGCGCCTTCTCGATCTGCGATGGGGGCGGAACGATGCGCCGAAGGTCACTCTTGTCGGCAAGGGCGTCTGCTTCGATACAGGCGGCCTCGATCTGAAACCTGCGGCGGGCATGCTGCTCATGAAGAAAGACATGGGCGGTGCCGCGAATGTGCTCGGCCTGGCCTCGATGATCATGGCGGCAAAGCTCGATATTCGCCTTCGTGTCCTCATCCCGGCAGTGGAGAACGCTGTTGCAGGCAATGCTTTCCGCCCTGGCGATGTGTTGACCAGCCGAAAACGGCTCACTGTGGAGATCGGAAACACCGATGCCGAAGGTCGGCTCGTGCTTGCTGATGCGATGGCCCTGGCAGACGAGGAGGAACCGGAACTTCTGATAGACATGGCGACGCTTACCGGAGCCGCGCGCGTCGCTCTGGGGCCCGATGTGCCGCCATTCTACACCGATGATGAAGCGCTGGCGGGCGCGCTGGCGCAGGCCTCGGAGGCGGTCGCCGATCCGCTCTGGCGCATGCCGTTGTGGAAGCCTTATCTCTCACGTCTCGATTCGAAGATCGCCGACATAAACAATGTTTCGCTCGACGGCTTTGCCGGTTCACCGATTGCCGGTCTCTTCCTTGGCCGTTTTGTAGAGAAGGCGAAGAACTGGGCGCATTTTGACATCTATGGCTGGAACCCGGCCGACAAGCCGTATGCGCCGGTCGGCGGCGAGGCACAGGGTATCCGCGCCATCGAACGCGTGCTGACAGAGCGTTATGGAGCTGTATCCTAGCAAGAAGCAGCTGGCGCTTGCGCCTACCCGCCTTTCACGGCATGAATAAAACGGAGCCGAAACGGTTTCCGGCTTTATCCGCGAAGGCAGGTCCTGATATGTCCGTTCAGCTAAGGCCAAGCCAGGCGCTGCGTCTGTGGCAACAGGTCAGCCTTGCCGAGGTGCGCGGCAAGGCACCGGACCTCACCGAGCGCCAGCTGGCTGTCCTCCTGACGATCTATCTGGATCCGCCACCACACACCGTGCGCGGGCTGGCCGAGAAACTGGATGTCTCCAAACCCGTTATCACGCGAGCTCTGGACACGATGGGTGCCCTGAAACTCGTTTCCCGCCATCGCGACCCGAACGACCGTCGGAATGTCCTGATCAAGCGCACCGTCGAGGGCGCTCTGTTTGTGGAACGGTTTGGCGATGTGGTGGTGGCAAAGTCCGCGGAGCTTCCCTTATGACGACACTTGATCGCCGCCTAAATGCCCACCGGGCCGATCTTGCCGACGCCAGCCTCGAGGGCAGGGTAAAGGCGAACCGTTTCATCGCCGGCACACCCGCCCGCATTGGCGCCCCCATTGCCGACGTACACAGCGCCCCGCGTCTCGACGCCGGAATGGACACCCAGTTCCTCCATGGTGATGCGGTGCGTGTGTTCGAAAGGCGCGAAGGCTGGGCCTGGGTGCAGGCAGGGCACGATGGCTATGTGGGTTATGTGAATGCCGCGGCGCTGGCAGCGGAAGATTTCACGCCCACCCATCGTGTTCGCGCGCAGCGCAGCTTTGTCTACCCCGAGCCGGAGTTGAAGAAGCCCGCAATCGCCGCCCACAGCATGGGTGCGGCGGTCTGTGTGACGGAAACTGTCGAAAATCGGGGCACGCAATATATGCTTCTCGCGTCAGGCGGTGCGATGATTGCCGGCCACCTGCAGCCTCTCGGTGTGCATGCGGAAGACTACGTTGCAGTCGCCGAAACCTTCCTGCACACACCCTATCTGTGGGGCGGGACAAGCGGCTTCGGCATCGATTGCTCGGGTCTTGTGCAGCTTTCCATGCGCATGGCCGGAAAAACCGTCCTGCGCGATACCGACATGCAGGCCGACAGCATCGGCGACCTGATCAACCCCGCGGAAACCGCACTTAAACGAGGCGATCTCGTGTTCTGGAAAGGCCATGTGGCGATCATGCTCGACCCCGAGATGATGCTTCACGCCAACGGCAACACCATGAACGTCGCACGCGAACCGTTGAGCGATGCGATCGAGCGGATCGAACGGCTCTATGGCCGTCCATCACACTACCGTCGCCCTTAGAGCGGTTCACGGTTTCACGGAACGCCGCTCCGTTCAATCTGTCGGTTTTTCCGCCTTTTGCGGGTGTCAGGGATCCCACCTGACCGCAAGATGCTCTAGTAGCCCGCTTTCCGGTCGACGAGATTTTTCAACGCCTCGCCACGTTCAAACGCCTCCATCTGCTGCAGCATGAGAGGCGCCAGATGTGCCGGGTCTGAAGTGGCGGCCGCATGTGGCGTCACGAAAACCCGGGGATGCGACCAGAGCGGACTTTCCGGCGCCAGTGGCTCGCGCTCGAACACGTCGAGGCTCGCTTCCTTTAGCACGCCCTCTTCAAGCGCTTTGAGGATGTCAACCTCGCGCTGAAGGCCTCCGCGCCCCGCATTGATAAGGCAGGGGCCGCCCAGCGGGCCATCCTGTCGCAGCTGTGAGAGCAGTGAATAATTGACGATACCGTGGGTCGCGGCTGTCAGCGGCAACAATACCACAAGGATGTCCGTGGCGTTGAGGAAGGGGGTCAACCCGTCCTCGCCATGAAAGCCCCTGACCCCGTCAACGTCCTTGGGTGTGCGGCTCCAGCCATTCACTGAAAAACCAACCGCGCGCAGCGCCTGTGCGGCCCGTGTACCGAGCTGACCGAGTCCCATAACGCCAACCGAAACTTCGTTGGCTGGCGGTTGCCGCGGTTCGTGCCAGACCTTCCGGGCCTGTTGTTCCCGGTAGACGGAGCCCTGCCTGTGATGATCGAGCACACGCCACGTCACATATTCGCACATGTATTGCGTGAGATTGTCCGCCACCACCCGCACGATGGGCACATCTGGCACCTGGTCATCGGCGAAGATGTGGTCCACACCCGCTCCGATGGAGAAGATCACCTTCAGGTTCGGTAGTTTGGCGAGCACGCCCTTCTGGTGTTTCCACACGACCGCAAAGTCGATCGAAGGGTCCTCCGTGCTCTCGGGCTCCAGCACGATCTCCCTCTCCTTTGAGAGGAGGTCGTACCAGCGCTGGGGATTGAAACCGGTAACGGAAAGAAGGACGCGACCGCGTTTTGGTGTACTCATGGTTTGCCCCTCGAACTTTATTCGCTTACCACGCCTCCGGGCGTGGCTTCGATGTTGAATGCGGCTGCGATCAGCGCGCGTGTATATTCGGTCTGCGGCGCATCGAAAATCTGTTCCGCCGGACCGGCCTCCACCACCTTGCCCGCGCGCATGACGATCACCTCGTTGGCTAGCGCACGAACGACTTTCAGATCATGGCTGATGAAGAGATAGGCCAGGTTATGCCGCTTCTGCAAATCGCGCAAAAGGTCCACCACCTGCGCCTGCACACTCATGTCGAGCGCCGATGTGGGCTCGTCCAGCATCACGAAGCGCGGTTTCAGCACCATGGCGCGCGCGATGGCGATGCGCTGGCGCTGCCCACCGGAGAACTCGTGTGGGTAGCGGAACCGACTGCCGGGGTCGAGGTCGACCTCCTTCAGAACATCGACCACCATCGCGTCGCGCTCGGCTGCTGAAAGGCCGGGTTCATGAATGCGCAAACCTTCCTCGATGATCTCGGCAACCGACATGCGCGGGCTCAATGACCCGTAAGGGTCCTGAAACACCACCTGCAAGGCGTGCCTGTAGGGGCGCATCTGCCGGAACGAAAGCTGATCGATCTCTTCGCCGGAAAAGCGTATATGCCCCTCCGAGCCAATCATGCGGGCAAGGGCCAGACCGAGAGTCGTCTTGCCGGAACCCGATTCACCCACCACGCCGAGCGTCTGGCCCGCGCGCACCGTCACGTCCACCCCGTCGACACCCTTGATGTAGTCAACCGTGCGGCGCAGAAGCCCCTTTTTCACAGGGAACCAGACCTTGATCCCGTCACCTTTCATCACTGTTTCTGCAGTAGGGTCTGCTTTCGGCGGGCGGCCCTTCGGCTCGGCCTCGATCAGGTGGCGTGTATAGGCATGCTGCGGGTTGGTGAAGATATCCTCCGTCCGCCCACTCTCCACGATTTTCCCGTCGGTCATGACGCAGACCCGGTCCGCAATCTTGCGCACAATGCCAAGATCGTGGGTGATGAAGAGCATCGACATTGATTTTTTGCGCCGAAGATCAGCGAGCAATTCCAATATCTGCGCCTGCACCGTTACGTCGAGGGCGGTGGTCGGTTCATCGGCGATCAGGAGGTCGGGCTCGTTGGCCAGCGCCATGGCGATCATCACGCGCTGGCGCTGGCCGCCGGAAAGCTGGTGCGGGAAGGAATCAAGTCGCTTCTCCGGCTCGCGTATGCCAACCTGATTGAGCAGCTCAAGGGTCCGCTCCCGCGCCGCCTTGTCGCCCATGCCGCGATGCAGTTTGAGCACCTCGCCGACCTGCCGTTCGATGGTGTGCAGCGGGTTCAGTGAGGTCATCGGCTCCTGAAAGATCATGGAAATCTCGTTGCCGCGTACCTTGCGCTGTGTCGCTTCATCGGCGGCAAGGATGTCCACGCCGTTGTAGAAGATCTGGCCGGACGGGTGGCTCGCCGCAGGATAGGGCAGAAGCCGCAGCACCGAAAGTGCAGAAACGGACTTGCCCGACCCCGATTCCCCGACCAGCGCGACAGTCTCGCCGCGCGCGATGTCGAACGAGATGTGATCGACCGCAAGCGTTTCCTGAGCGCCTTGCTTGAAGGAGACGGAAAGATCACGGATCGAGAGGAGGGGGGCGTCACTCATTTGAACGTCTTCCGCGGGTCGAAGGCGTCACGCACGGCTTCGCCGATGAAGATCAGCAGCGACAGCATGATCGAGAGGCTCAGGAAGCCTGCAATGCCGAGCCATGGCGCGTTGAGGTTGCGCTGGCCCTGCCGCAGGAGTTCACCGAGCGAAGGGGAGCCGGGCGGCAGCCCGAAACCCAGAAAGTCGAGCGATGTCAGCGTCGTGATCGAGCCGTTCAGGATGAAGGGCAGGAAGGTGAGGGTGGCCACCATCGCATTGGGTAGAAGGTGGCGGAAGATGATCGTGCGGTTGGAAACGCCAAGCGCCCGCGCCGCACTCACATATTCGAAATTGCGCGCGCGCAGGAATTCGGCGCGCACGACGCCCACAAAAGCGACCCACGAGAAAAGCAGCATGATGCCGAGGAGGATGAAGAAGCCCGGCGGCAGAACGGCGGCGATGATCAGGATCAGATAGAGTACCGGGATTGACGACCAGATCTCGATGAAGCGCTGGAAGAGAAGGTCCGTCCAGCCGCCGAAATAACCCTGTATCGCGCCGGCGCTCACGCCGATCAGCGCCGAGGCGCCGGTCAGGATGAGGCCGAACAGAACCGAGATGCGGAACCCGTAGATCACGCGTGAAAGCACGTCCCGGGCCTGGTCATCCGTGCCGAGCCAGTTCCAGTTTCCGGGCGTACAGGCCGGATCGTCAACACCCTGCAGATAACGCCCGCAGCGTTCTTCCTTGGTGTACATCCATGAGGGCTTGGCGGGCGCCGCCTCGGGAATTTCGTTGTTCACCGTGCGGTAGGAATAGCGGATCGGCGGCCACACCATCCACCCATTGGCCTTGATCTCCTCGGAGATGATCGGATCGCGATAGTCCGTCACGGCGAGGAAGCCGCCGAACTTCTCTTCCGGGTAGTCCACCAGAACCGGAAACAGAACCTCACCCTTGTAATAGGCGAGCACCGGCTTGTCGTTGGCAAGAAACTCGGCAAACAGCGACAGCACGAACAGGATCAGGAAGATCCAGAGAGACCAGTAGCCGCGCCGGTTGGCGCAGAAATTCTGCCAGCGGCGCTTGTTGATCGGCGAGAGCCACGGCTTTCTGCCGGGGCGGCGCACCGCTGCCACCTCGCTTTGCACCTGAATGTCGGACATCACACATCCCTCCGCTCGAAGTCGATGCGGGGGTCAATCAGCGTGTAGGTGACATCCGAGATGAGGCTGATGACCAGTCCCATCAGCGAGAATATGTAGAGATTGGCGAACACTACGGGATAATCGCGGTCGATAACCGAACGGAAGCCCAGCAGGCCGAGCCCGTCGAGCGAGAAGATGCTCTCGATCAGAAGCGAGCCGGTGAAGAAGGCGGAGATGAACGCGCCGGGAAATCCGGCGATGATGATCAGCATCGCGTTGCGGAAGACATGGCCGTAGAGCACCTGTCGCTCCGAGAGCCCCTTGGCGCGCGCGGTCACCACATACTGTTTGCGGATTTCATCGAGAAACGAGTTCTTGGTCAGAAGCGTCGTCGTGGCGAAGGCCGATAGCACCATGGCCGTCAACGGCAGGGCAAGGTGCCAGAAATAGTCCAGTATGCGCTCCGGCCAGGAAAGGCTTTCCCAATTGTCGGAAGTCAGGCCGCGCAGCGGAAACCAGTCGAAGAAAGACCCGCCGGCGAACAGAACCATCAGGAGGATCGCAAACAGGAAGCCGGGAATGGCATATGCGACGATGACCACACCGCTGGTCCACACGTCGAATGCCGAACCGTCCTTCACCGCCTTGCGGATGCCGAGCGGAATGGAAATCCCGTAGGAGATCAGCGTAATCCAGAGGCCGAGTGAGATCGAGACCGGCATCTTCTCGAGGATCAGGTCGATCACCGAAATGTCGCGGAAATAGCTCTCGCCGAAGTCGAACCGCGCATAGTTCCAGATCATCAGGGCGAAACGCTCGAGCGGTGGCTTGTCGAAGCCGAACTGTTTTTCAAGCGACGCAATGAACTCTGGATCGAGACCCTGCGCGCCGCGATATTTCGAGGTTACGCCACTGCCTTCGACAGAACCGCCGCCGAATCCCTGATTGCCGAAATCACCGCCGCCACCGGATATGCGTGCATCGGCGCCGCCAGCCTGCCCGGTGATCTGGGCAATCACCTGCTCCACGGGACCGCCGGGTGCAAACTGCACGACGATGAAAGAGATTGCCATGATGCCAAAAAGCGTCGGGATCATGAGGAGCAGTCGACGGAGGATATAGGCGCCCATCAGTCAGCCACTCTCTTCACGTTTGGGATTGAGGAAAACTCTGCCACGCCGCCCTTACGCCTTGCCAATCGCTCTCGCCTTTTCTTCCTCGAACCACCACAGAGATTCCACCGGGAAAAAGTAATCCGGCTTGTTCTCGCTGTAACCGAACATGTCCCAGTGGGCCACGCGGTGATTCGTCAGGTGCCAATTTGGAATCCAGTCGCGCCTCGCACGCAAGACCCTGTCCAGCACCTTTAGCGTCACGGTCAGTTCGTCGCGGCTTTTCGCCCTGCCGGCAATTTCGATAAGTTCATCGACCACCGGATCGGCCGTGCCCGCAAAATTGTAGGTCCCTTCGACGCTTGCCGTTCGCGAATGGAATATCTGTTCGAGCCCGTTTGCATCCGGTGTGGCCGTCAGCCCGATCGCCATGGAGATCATGTCGAAATCGAACGCACTTTGCCGGCTCTGATACTGCGAGGCATCGACCACACGGGTGGACGCATCAATGCCGATGGCGCGCAGGTTCTCGCCGAAGCTGGCATCCTGACGCAGGAAGATTTCATCCCGCACCAGATATTCCAGTGTGAAGCGCGTGCCTTTCTCGTTGTGGAGAACACCATCGCGCGGCGTCCAGCCTGCTTCTGTCAAGAGCTGGCGCGCCCGACGCAGATTGTTGCGGTCGCGGCCCGATCCATCGGATGTCGGCTGTTTCACCGCATCTCCGAATGCTGCCTCCGGCGCTTCGCCGCGAAAGCGGTCGAGCAGCGCCTGCTCCTCGGGGGAGGGTTCTCCTTCGGCCATGTAAGGTGAGCGTTCGAAAAAGGAATGCGACCGCGTGTAAGCGTCGTAGAACAGGTTGCGGTTGGTCCATTCGAAGTCGAAGCACAGGCTGATGGCCTCGCGCACCCGCACATCCTTGAATTGTTCCCGTCGCTGGTTGAGCACGAGACCATAGAGCTGCGGGCGCTTTTCACCGGGTATCTCGGTCTGAAGCACGCGGCCATCGCGAATCGCGGGAAAGTCGTACCCTGTCGCCCAGACGCGCGACGTGAACTCCTCGCGCCAGTAGACGTCACCCTTCTTGAAGGCTTCGAAGCCGGCATTGCGGTCGCGGTAGAAGTCGATGCGGATCGTGTCGAAATGGTTGAAACCCTTGGCAGGGCCGAGGTCTCGGGCCCAATAGTCTCCCACTCGATCATATTCCACGTAGCGCCCGGCCGAAAAACGACCCACCTTGTATGGGCCGGAGCCGAGCAGTGGCACCAGCCGGGAGCTGTCGAAGCCGTTTTCTTCGACAAAGGACTTTGAGAAGATCGGAAAACCCGCAACGGTGAGAATGTTGCGGCGTGATTGCGCGCCGGAAAACCGCAAATTAACGAGATCGGTCCCGTCCGCATTGGCTTCGGTCATCTCGGTGAGTGGCAGCTGCAGCTGGGGGTGCCCCTTCTCCTTCAGCAGGTTGTAGGTAAAAGCCACATCTTCGGCGGTGACCGGCGAGCCATCATGAAACCGGGCCTCCGGCCGCAGTTTGAACATAAATCCGTTGCGGTCGTCGGAAAGCGTCACGCTTTCGGCCAGAAGCCCGTAGATCGCGTCGGGCTCGTCATAGGCCCGAACCATCAGGGAATCGAAGCATATCTCCATGCGCGGCGGTGCATCGCCGGTGCGCACAAAGGCGTTCAGCGTGTTGAAGGTCAGGACGTTCTGATTGAAGAACCAGTATCCGGGCTGAAAATTGAACGTACCACCTTTTGGTGCCTCCGGACTGGCATAGTCGAAATGGCTGAAGTCCGGGGCATATTTGAGATCGCCGAATGCGGAAAGGCCGTGTAGTGGCGTGCCGGTCCCGACACTGGCGAAAGCCTCGTACGGCAGCAGCGGTGCGGCAATTGCCGCACCGGCGAGCGACAGGAAGTCCCTGCGTGAAGGCCGCTGCGGAGGCTCGCTGCGCTCGCTCAATTCTGGCTCCGGTATTTGGCTGAAAGCGCTTTCTCGCGCTCCGGATCGATCCACCAGGAATCAAGGTCGACACCGGCATATTCGGGCTGCTTTTCCGGCATCCCGAACTTGTCCCAGTAGGCGATGCGAACGTAAGGCGCATGCCATTGAGGCACCCAATAATAACTCCACAGGAGCACTCGGTCGAGCGCCCGGCTTGCCGCGACAAGCTCCTCGCGGTCCTGCGCGTAGATGATCTTTTCGACGAGCGCATCCACGATGGGGTTCTTGACCCCGGCAAGATTGCGGGTGCCGGGGGTGTCGGCCGCTTTTGAACCCCAATATTCGCGTTGCTCGTTCCCCGGTGAAAGCGAGTTTACGAAGATGCTCGCGACCGCGTCGAAGTCGAAATTTCGGATGCGGTTCACATATTGCGACGGGTCGATAATGCGCAGCGATACGTCGATACCGATCTTGCGTAGTGCCGCCATATATGGCCCGGTCGTTATCTCGTCAGTGGGGCTGTTGCCAAGAAACTCGATGGTGAATTGCTGGCCGGTGCCGTCATTCGTCATCTTGCCGCCCTTGATGCTCCAGCCCGCTTCGGAGAAGAGCCTGATTGCTTCGCGCAGATAGGTCCGCTCCGCCTGCGGATTGTCGTAGACCGGGAGCTTGAACGCATCAGTAAACACTTCCGGTGGCAGTTTGTCCTTGAACTCCTTGAGAATCTCAAGTTCGCGCCCTTCTGGAAGGCCGGTCGCGGCCAGCTCGGTTCCCTCGAAATAGCTGTCTGTACGGGTATAGCTATCGAAGAAGAGTGTCCGGTTCATGTCCTCGAAATTGAACGCAAGTGTCAGCGCCTGCCGAATCCGGCGGTCCTGAAATTTCGGTCGGCGCGTGTTGAGGACGAAGCCTTGCATCGGCTCCGCTCCGCCGGTCGGAAACTCATTCTTGATGACGTCGCCATCCTTGACCGCCGGAAACGTGTATTCCGTCGCCCAGCGGCGAGAGCGGTTTTCCACGCGAATATCCTGCAGGCCACCCTTGGTGAAAGCGAGCCAGGCGGCGTTCTCGTCCTGAATGTAGGTGTATCTGCGGCGGTCGAAATTGTAACGTCCCACATGCACAGGCAGGTCGGCCGCCCAATAATCTTCCACCCGCTTCCAGACAATTTCTGAGCCGGGTGTAAAGCTCTCGATCATGTATGGGCCGCTTCCAAGCGGCGGCTCGAGCGTGGGCTGCGTAAAGTCACGCTTTTTGCCCTCTGCGTCTGTGCCTTCCCACCAGTGCTTCGGCAGAACTGGAAGATCGCCCATAATGTGCGGCAGTTCCTTGTTGCCTGCCTGATCGAACCGGAATTCCACCTCGCGTTCGGAAAGGGCCACCGCCTCCTCGACGCTGGAAAAATATCGAGTGTGCTGCGGACTGTGTTTCTTGAGCATGTTGAGAGACCACACCACGTCTTCCGCTGTAATTGGTGTCCCGTCGTGCCAGCGCGCCTTGGGATTGATGCGGTAGGTGGCGGAGGAGTTGTCCTCGGGATGCTTGAAGGCTTCGGCAATGAGCGGATAGCTCGTGCTGGGCTCTGTCAGGGACTGCTGCATGAGCGTGTCCCAGAGAAAACCGCCGAAATAGTTGAGTCCGGCTGCCTGGGTGCCACGCACGATGAACGGATTGAAACTGTCATAGGTGCCGAGCGCGACGGAGTTCAGCGTCCCGCCCTTGGGCGCGTCCGGATTTACATAGTCATAGCGCTCGAACGTGCTCTCTTGGCTTTCAGACTTGATGAGTGACGAACTGGTGAGCCATTCGTCTTCGGCGCTTGCGGGATGGCTGGCGAACAGAAGAGCTGCGGCGAGGCAGACCGCCCTGGTTGCTGTCGCACCGATCACCCGCATGGCATTCTCCTCATATTGTTTTGGTTCCCAGTCGAAAGGTAGACCATCCCCCACGCATGGCAAGGGCCTAAGCTCTTTCCTGAAGCTTCTTTTGGGCAACAAAAAAGCCGGTCGAAACCGGCTTTTTCAAGCTTTGCAAAATTAAATTTTCGTTAGTTGCCTGATGGCGCATTATCGCCTTCGGCAGGGGCTTCTTCAGCCGGAGCTTCATCCGTGGACGTTTCTTCCGCAGGAGCTGCCTCTTCTTCAGCCGGAGCCGTCTCGCCTTCGGTTACAGGAGCAGCCTCTTCACCTTCCGCCGGTGCCGCCGCGGCATCGTCGTCATTCCCGGCCTCAGGGTCAGGCAAAGGAGCTGGGCTCGAAGCGTGCTGGCGCAGATAGGCGATCAGATCGGCCCGGTCTTCGATTTTCTTCAGACCGGCGAATGCCATGGCGGTTCCGGAAATGAAACCCTTGGGGTTCGCCAGGAAATGATCCAGGTTTTCATAGGTCCAGGTGACGCTGCCGCCCTGCGCAAATTCCTGCATGGCTGCCGAATAACCGAAGCCTTCATGGCTGGCGATCGGACGGTCCACGATCTCCCAAAGGTTGGGACCAACCTTGTTTGCGCCGCCTTCATCCACGGTATGGCACGCCTGACAGCGCTTGAAGATATTCTCGCCCTTTCCGGCGTCGGCGGAGGCGAGCAGCGGGGCAATGGGCTCTGGCTCGGCCGGTCCGTCGGATGCGCCGGCACCAGCGTCCTCAGTCACCTCGATCGCATAGCCCGGTGTGGCTGGCGGCGGCGAGGAGAAAATCGCGTCCGAGAGAATGCTGACCGAGAAGATTACGAAAACGGCGCCCAGAAGCGCGCCGAGGATTTTGTTGAGTTCGAACGAGTTCATACGCCCTGAGGCTCCCTATTCCGGACGCTCGCGGCGGCGAGAAGAAAGAAACTTCAGCGCCAGTGTCCCCCGCGTTCGGCCGTTGCCGGTAAAATCGCGCGGAAACTAGGTCTTTTGCTCCGCGCATGCAACACATATAAGGCACTTCCCAGTGAGACTTTTTGCCACTTTAGCAATTCAAAAGAGTTCCGGCCTCCATGTCCAGCCTGATCATAATTCCCGCGCGTATGGCCTCGACCAGATTGCCGGGCAAGCCTTTGGCCGATATCGCCGGTGCGCCGATGATTGTGCACGTCGCTCGTCGCGCAAGCGAGAGTGAAGCCGGCGAAGTGGCCGTTGCGACCGATTCGACCGAGGTGGCCGCGGCCGTCCAGAAAGCCGGTTTCACCGCCATCATGACGAGCACCGATCATCAGTCCGGTTCCGATCGCATCTTCGAGGCCCTGGACACCCTTGATCCGGACGGCCGCTTTGAGAACATCATCAATCTGCAGGGCGATCTCCCGACCATCGCTCCTGAGGACATCCGCGCCGTTGCCGGTCCGCTCAACGATCCGCAGGTGGACATCGCCACCCTCGGCGTGGAGATCCAGGATGAGACAGAGAAAACCAACCCGAACGTGGTGAAGATCGTGGGCGCCCCCCTGGATAGCGATTCGTCTCGCTTGCGGGCGCTTTATTTCACCCGCGCGACCGCCCCCTGGGGGGAAGGGCCGCTCTATCATCATGTTGGCATCTATGCCTATCGGCGCGCAGCGCTGCAGCGTTTCGTTTCCCTGCCCCCCTCTGTTCTGGAGACACGCGAACGGCTGGAGCAGTTGCGGGCTCTCGAGGCGGGAATGCGCATCGATGCGCAGATCGTCGCTGCGGTTCCGCTTGGTGTCGACACCCCTGAAGACCTGGAAAAAGCCAGGCAAAGACTCGCATTGAAAACGGACACATGATCATGGCAGCCAAGACAAACAAGATCGCTTTCCAGGGCGAACCCGGTGCAAATTCAGACACCGCCTGCCGCAATATGTTTCCCGACATGGAGCCGCTTCCCTGTCCGACCTTTGAAGACTGCTTCACCGCTGTCGAAACCGGCGGAGCCGATCTGGCGATGATCCCGATCGAGAACACGATTGCTGGTCGGGTGGCCGATATCCACCACCTTCTCCCGCGCTCGAAGCTTCATATCGTAGGGGAATATTTCCTGCCGATCCACTTTCAGCTCATGGTGCTTCCCGGTGTGAAGACCGAGGAAATCAAGACGGTCTACAGCCATATTCATGCGCTGGGACAGTGCCGGAACATCATTCGCAAGAACCGCTGGAAGGGCACGGTCGCGGGCGATACCGCAGGTGCCGCCCGCCTCGTTGCCGAGATGGGCGAGCGCTCCAATGCCGCGCTGGCGCCCCGGCTTGCCTCAGAGCTCTACGGCCTCGACATCGCCATGGAGAATGTCGAGGACACCGAGAACAATGTCACCCGCTTCGTCGTGCTCTCGAAAGAGCAGAAGCTGGCGGCGCGGACATCGCCTGACCAGTTGATGATGACCACTTTCATCTTCCGGGTGCGCAACGTTCCCGCCGCGCTGTACAAGGCCATGGGCGGTTTTGCCACCAATGGCGTCAACATGACGAAGCTGGAAAGTTATCAGCTCGGGGGGAAATTCTTCTCCACCCTGTTCTACGCCGATGTGGAAGGGCATCCCGACGACCGCAATGTCGCTCTGGCGCTTGAGGAACTCGGCTTTTTCTCGCGTGAAGTTCGCATTCTTGGTGTCTACGAGGGGCATGCCTTCCGCGCCACGCAGACCGAAGACGACGATTAGTCACCTGGGCGACATATTCACGCTGCGAACACCCAGTCGCGGATGAGCGTGTTGGCTATCGCGCCCGTGGGGGGCACGCGATAGCCCTCCGGATGCGCATCTTCCAGCATGAGGCGAACCTCGTCGCGGGAAAACCACCGGCATTCCTCCAGTTCGTTTTCGTCCATGGTGATCGCCACGCTCTCGGCCTTTCCATAACACCCGATCATCAGCGAATAGGGAAACGGCCAGGGCTGGCTGGCATGGTAGGCGACAGAGCCCACAGTTATGTTGGCCTCTTCCTGGGTTTCGCGGCGAACGGCAGCCTCGATGGTCTCTCCGGGCTCCACAAACCCGGCAAGACAGGAAACCATGCCGGGTGCGAAATGAGGGCTGCGGCCCAAAAGGCATTGCTCACCACGCACGGCAAGCATGATCACCACCGGGTCGGTGCGGGGGAAATGATCACGACTGCAAGCCGGGCAGTGCCTCTTGTAACCACCGTCGCGCATCACCGTCTCGTTGCCGCAGCGACCACAGAACCGGTGGCTGTCGTGCCAGGCAAGTAGCGCTGCTCCCTGCGCCAGCGCGCCAAGTTGAGACGGTTCCAGAAGTCCCTGCATATAAATGGAACGATAGTCGATCGCCTTGAGAGGTTCGGGCAGGGTTTCGATATCTGCCGTCGAAGGAACGGCCAGAATAGGTGTGCCGTTCTCATGGCCAAGAAGCACTGCGCCCTTCAGATCGGCTGCCAGGCGAGAGGCCGTTTCCCGAGTGAAGTATGGATCGAACGCATCGTCGCCTGCAACGCGAAGAAAAAGCCGCCCCTGTGCGAACAATAGCAGGCGCGCATCCGGGTTCTCCAGCGCTCTGTCGCCGGCATCGTCTGTGCGAGCCTCCGCCTGCCGGTCGATGCGGTTTCCGGAGAAAGCGACACGCTGGCTCGCCTCGTCGCGTATGTTGTCGAAAAATGGAAAGGTCATGAAGGGCGATCTATCGGGTTTCAAACAAACTCATAGCTTGCCGCGAATCGTCTCGGCAAACTGGTGCAGGTCTTCGCGTCGATAAGGTTCGCGGACACCGTATCCCCAGACGGGGCCGGGCCAGCCGGGGTCGTCCTCGCTGCGCGCAACCACATGTATATGTAACTGGCGAACCACGTTGCCGAGTGCGGCACTGTTGATCTTTGTGCAGCCCGTCATATCCTTGAGCATCTGCGCAACCATGTTGGTCTCGAAGCTGACCATGGCCTGATCGAGAGGCGTCAGGTCATGGATCTCCTCCGCGCCCGGGCGCTGCGGAACAAGAATGAGCCACGGCCATCGACTGTCATCACAAAGGCGTAGCTCACACAGGCCGAGCCACATCACATGGAGGCTTTCAGCCTCCAGCTTTGGATCAAGCTCGAAACCCTGTTTTGCGTCTGGCAGCATCGGCTTTCCTTATAATGTGCGTCAACGCTAGAGGGAGCCGACTGCACCTGCAAGCGAATGATTGGCCGTCGGCAGGAAAGCGCATCTCTTCCCCTTGCATTTGTCCTCACAATTTCCGATATGGGGGCCGGGAGGTTGGTGGTGGACGCGCCACTCGCCAACCGGGTCAGGTCCGGAAGGAAGCAGCCCTAACGAGCCAGGCACGGGTCGCCGTGCCAGCCTCCCACCTTCTTCTTGCTTTCCTGGCCGCATTCATCGGATTTCAGCCTTGCAGTCCACATTGTCCATTGACGCAGAACCTTGTCCAAGGGGACACTGCCGGCGTCAGGACAAAACACGGAGCGCGAGAGGGCAATGACCGAGGCCGGCACCAGGACAAGCGACAAGGCCGGCGGCGCCTACCGGGTTCTGGCCCGCAAATACCGTCCCAGCGATTTCACCGGACTGATCGGCCAGGAGCCGATGGTGCGTACCCTCACCAACGCGTTCAATGCCGGACGCATCGCGCAGGCATGGATGCTGACCGGCGTGCGGGGTGTCGGCAAGACGACGACCGCCCGCATCCTGGCGCGTGCACTCAATTACAAGACCGACACGATCGACAAGCCAACCGTCGATCTGTCAGAGGAAGGCCAGCATTGCCGCGCCATCCTCGAAGGCCGGCATGTGGACGTTGTGGAGATGGATGCCGCCTCCCACACTGGTATCGATGATATCCGCGAGATCATCGACCAGGCGCGCTACGCACCAGTTTCCGCGCGCTACAAGGTATTCATCATCGATGAGGTTCACATGCTCTCCAACCAGGCCTTCAACGGCCTGTTGAAGACGCTTGAGGAGCCGCCGCCGCATGTGAAGTTCATCTTCGCCACCACGGAAATCCGCAAGGTTCCCATCACCATCCTCTCGCGCTGTCAGCGTTTTGATCTGCGTCGCATCGATGCGGCGATGATAAAGGCCGATCTCGGCCGTATTGGCGGGCTGGAAGGCGTGGAGGCAGAGGACGAAGCTCTGGCCATGATCGCGCGCGCCTCGGAAGGCTCGATGCGCGACGCCCAGTCGATCTTCGATCAGGCGATTGCCCATTCCTCAGGCAAGGTCACGGCGGAAACCGTGCGCGACATGCTGGGGCTGGCCGACCGTAGCCGCATCATCGGCCTGTTCGAACATCTGATGAAGGGCGATGTGGCTGCCGCACTTGCCGAATTCCGCGCCCAATACGATGTCGGCGCCGACCCCGCCACGGTGCTCAACGATCTGGCCGAGTTCAATCATCTGGTCACCCGCCTGCGCTTCGTGCCGGAAGCCGCCGATGATGCGGCGCTTTCGGAAGACGAACGCACGCGGGGTCTGGAATTTTCGAAGACACTTTCGGTGCGGGTTCTCTCGCGCACCTGGCAGATGCTCCTGAAAGGGATTCAGGAGGTGCAGTCTTCTGGCAGGCCCATGGCCGCTGGCGAAATGGTGTTGATCCGCATCGCCCACGCCGCCAGTTTGCCCACGCTTGACGAGGCGCTGAAGCGGCTGGACGACCTGTCATCAGGTGCGGGCAACGGGCAGGGCCAGCCTCCGGCGCCCGGTGGGGTTTCACCGTCCGGCAATGGCGCCGGTGGCGCAGTGGCATCCGCAGTTGCGACCCAGCATGCGCCGGTCTCCGGTGGCGGTCAGACCATGCGTCTCGTCCAGCCGGAAGCAGCGCCCGTGGCGATGCAGCCACCAGTGGTTGCCGAAGAGGCGGTGCCCGATGCGGTTCCGCTCAACTCGCTTGAGGACATCGCCAAACTCGCCGATGCAAAGCGGGACATGGCCTTCAAGGTGCTGCTAAAGCGGTGTGTCCGCCTTGTCTCGATTGAGCCGGGTCGCCTCGACATCAGCCTGACCGAGGATGCGCCCAAGACGGTGATGGGTGACCTCACCAATCGGCTGAAGGAATGGACCGGCCGTCGCTGGATAGTCTCGCTGTCGAGTGAGGCAGGAGGGCAGACCCTTGCCGAACAGGAAGAGGGTCGCCGTGAAAGCGCGATAGCCGATGCCAAGGCCGATCCGGCGGTGGCCGCCATTCTGGAGAGGTTTCCCGGTGCGAAGATCATCGACATCCGCATCCCGGATGCGACCGATCCCGATGCCGTCGAGGAAACTGAAGACGCCATTGTTCCGGTCGACCCGGACGATGATGACGACGATTTTTGAATGAACTGGAGATCAAAATGCGCGATCTGATGGGCCTCATGGGCAAAGCCAAGGAAATGCAGGCCAAGTTTCAGGCCATGCAGGAAGAAATGGCCGAAATGGAAATCGAGGGTCAGGCCGGCGGCGGCACGGTCAAGGTGACGCTGAGTGGCAAATCCGAGATGAAGGCTTTGAAAATCGACCCGTCGCTATTCAAGGAAGACGACGTGGAGATTCTCGAAGACCTGATCCTTGCTGCACACAACGATGCTAAAACGAAGCTCGAAGCGGCCATTCAGGAGAAAACCCAGGAAATGACCGCCGGCCTGCCGATCCCTCCCGGCATGAAGCTGCCGTTCTAGCAGCAAGAGTGGCCGGCCTCGTCTTGGCCATGTGTGGGCGGAACAGTCATGTCAAAATCCATCGCCGGACCGGAAATCGAACGTCTTATCCAGCTTCTGGCCCGCGTGCCGGGGCTTGGGCCGCGCTCGGCCCGGCGGGCGGCATTGCATCTGATCAAGAAGAAGGATCAGCTCTTCGCTCCGCTCACGGCGGCGATGGCCGAGGCAGTGGATAAGGTGCGGGTCTGCTCCACCTGCGGCAATGTCGATACAAGCGATCCCTGCACGCTTTGCACCGATCCGCGCCGCGATGGCAGCACGATCATCGTCGTGGAAGACGTGTCCGATCTCTGGGCGCTGGAGCGCGCCGGCGCCATGAATGCGCGCTATCACGTTCTCGGAGGCACGCTGTCGCCGCTTGATGGGGTCGGGCCCGACGATCTCAACATCAAGGGGCTGGTCAGCCGTGTGGCCGAAGGCGGTGTGTTGGAACTGATCCTCGCTGTCAACGCCACGGTGGAGGGACAAACAACGGCTCACTACATCACCGATCAGGTCGCGGGGATGGACGTGAAAGTCACGCGCCTTGCCCATGGGGTGCCGGTCGGTGGCGAACTCGACTATCTGGATGAGGGAACGCTTTCGGCAGCCCTGAAGTCGCGCACGAGTTTTTAAGGAAGCGGGAGAAACGTCATGAGATTTCGCCACACGATCCGCCTCATGGCCCTCCTGTTCATGTGCCTGATCGCCATCCCGGTGTCGGCGCAATCCGTCGAGGCGCAGTTCCGCAACTGGTTGACGAGTGATCTCTGGCCCGAGGCGCAGCGTCGCGGGATTTCTTCCGCGACCTTCAATGCAGCCTTTGCCAATGTCTCCCCCAACCTGAAACTGCCCGATCTCGTTCTCCCGGGACAGGGCAAGCCACGGAGCGACACCCAGCATCAGGCCGAGTTCCGTGCTCCATCCGCCTATTTCAAACATATTGGCGGCGTTGTTTCGGGTGGCCGCTCCCGCGCCGGTCAGCTTTCCGGCGTTCTTGCTGCGATCGAGAAACGTTATGGCGTTTCTCGCGGCATCCTGCTTGCCATCTGGGGTCGTGAATCCGGGTTTGGTCGCGCCAAGATCCCTTACGACGCCTTTGAGGTTCTCGGCACCAAGGCGTTCCTCGCCACACGAAAAGAGATGTTCCGACAAGAGGTTTTGGCGGCACTCGAAATGGTGGAGCGCCGGGGCGTTTCACCACGGACCATGCGCTCCTCCTGGGCCGGTGCGATGGGGCAGCCACAGTTCATGCCCTCGTCCTATCTGAAATACGCGGTGGATGGCGACGGCAATGGCACTGCCGACATCTGGAATTCCGAGGCGGACACTCTGGCCTCCATCGCCAATTATCTGGCTCAGCATGGCTGGGTGCGCGGGCGCGACTGGGGTTTCGAGGTTACCGTCCCGCAATCCGTGTCCTGCGCTCTCGAAGGGCCGGATCGCGGTAAGCGCATAGCAGACTGGCAGGCGCTCGGCATTCGGCGTGTCGGTGGAAAGGCTTTCCCCGAGCACGAGCTCACGGGCGAGGGATATCTCATGATGCCTGCGGGACGCTACGGTCCCGCCTTCATAGTCACGCCGAATTTCTATCGCCTCAAGGATTACAATGAGAGCGATCTTTATGCGCTTTTCGTTGGCCATGCCGGCGACCGCATCATGTATGGCAACAGCGAGTTTGCTGCACCCTGGGGTCGTTTCGGCGGGTTCACTCGCAGCGATGTAGCTGCGATGCAGCGCGGGCTCGAACGTCTTGGCTACGACGTAGGCGGATCAGATGGCCTCGTCGGATTCAAGACGCGCCGTTCCATCGGTGACTGGCAGCAGAAAAACGGTATCGCCCCCACCTGCTTTCCCGCAGACGATACGGTTCGTAGCCTGCGTTGAACGCGGGCTCCCTGTTTACGATTTTTGTACAACGGGCTGGAAGCGTTTCACAAATCGGCTAAGCTCTTTTCGGGGATGGAGCGGAACTTCCGCACCGAAAGTCGAGAGAGGGTAGACCGTGTTCATTGCAAAGATCATGTCCCGGATGGGCGCACTCGCGGGCGCCGCGATTATTCTGGCGAGTTGTACCGTCGTGGTTGAGGAGGGCCCCAATCGTCCTCGTCCTCCGCGGCCGGATCGGCCACAGATGTGCACGATGGAATACAATCCCGTCTGCGCGCGACGCGGCGGAGAGCAGCGCACCTTCGGCAATGCCTGTTCGGCGCGCGCTCAGGGGTTCAGGATCGTGCGTCCGGGCACCTGCCGGCCTCAGTCGAACCGGCCAGGCCGTCCGCAGGCCTGCACGCGTGAATACAGGCCTGTTTGCGCCCGCAAGGGGGGGCAGCGTCGGACATTCGGCAATGCGTGCAGCGCGCGTGCTGCCGGCTTCCGGGTGGTCCGTCCCGGCCAGTGCTGACCATCTAGCCGCGCCGCTTTTCCAATATCGCAAGGAGCGAGCGGCCGGCGTCGAGAATATGGGAGCGGGTGAGGTTCGCGGCCTCATCCGCATCGCCTTTCCTGCAGGCTTCGAATATCGCCAGGTGCTCCCGGTTGGCTCGCTGCACGCCATCCGTAAGGGTGAGCTGGGCGCGCAGATAGCGATCGACCCGATCGAGTGAGGAGCGAATGATCTGCAGATGATAGGGGCGGGCTGCCGCCTCATAGAGACCGTAGTGGAAGTTTCGGTTCGCCTCGCCCCAGCCGCCGGGATCGGCAGTCTCTGCGAACGCCTGCAGGTGTGCCCGGGCGATCTCCAGTTGCTCCTGTGTGAGCTCCGGAACGGCAAGCCGCATCATTTCGCTCTCCAGCAGCGCGCGAAACTCGAAGATCTCCTCGATTTCCGAGACCGAGAGTGCCGCGACCACCGTTCCCTTGAAGCGCTGCGTGGTGACCAGGCCGTCCTGCTCCAGGCGCTGGAATGCCTCGCGCACGGGAATGCGGCTGGTATTGAACATCTGTGCGATATGATCCTGCCGCAGATGCTCGCCCTCCGCCAATTCACCTTCGATGATGGCCTTGCGCAGAGCTTCAAAGACCAGATCGGTGGCTGACGCTGTCTGTCTTATGTCAACGCTGTCCAGCTTCATCGTTTCAATCCTGCCCGTGGCAATATCGGCAACCCTTGGCTGCGTACACGCGCTCTTGCCATACGCAAACGTTCTTCCTGCCGCCGCTGATTTTATAATTGTATATTGGATCCAATATGAGTTAAAGACTCCGATACAATGTTTGTTCGGTTTCCCGTGGGCGTTTGGCCCGCTGGGCCAAAAGGCGTCTTATGTCCACAAGAGGCATCTTATGTGCAAATGGCAGGCTGGCATAACGAACCATCGCATGACTGGCAGGCCGCGCCTGCGTTAGGCTGCCCGTCGAATTGAAACGGCCAACTGAAACTTAAAAAAACGGGGTACTCCACAAATGGCGCTCAGCGAGACAGGCACCAACCATTTCAAGAATTACATCGCCGGAGAATGGATCGAGGGCGACAGCCAGGTTGAGAATATAAACCCGTCCGACACGCGCGATATCGTTGGCCTGGCAGCGCGTTCCGGTGCCGCCGATCTCGACCGCGCCATCGATGCCGCCCATGATGCCGCGCCCGGCTGGGCGCGTTCCACCCCGCAACAGCGCTTCGACATCCTCGATGCCGTCGGCAATGAGATCATCGCCCGCAAGGACGAGCTTGGCCGTCTGCTTTCGCGCGAGGAGGGCAAGACGCTGGCGGAAGGCATCGGCGAGGTGGTGCGTGCCGGTCAGGTGTTCAAGTTCTTCGCCGGCGAGGCTGTTCGCCTGCCGGGCGAGCGGCTCGATTCCATCCGCCCCGGCGTCGAGGTGGACATGCGCCGCGAACCCATGGGCGTTATCGGCATGATCACCCCGTGGAATTTTCCCATTGCCATCCCGGCTTGGAAGATTGCCCCCGCACTTGCCTATGGCAATGCGGTCGTGCTGAAGCCGGCCGAGCTCGTGCCGGGCTCGGCCTGGGCGCTGGCGGAAATCCTCTCGCGCTCCGGCCTGCCCGAGGGCGTCTTCAATATGGTCGCCGGACGCGGCTCCGAGCTTGGCCCCCGCATGATCGAAAACCCGAAAGTGCGGGCCATCTCCTTTACCGGCTCCGTGCCCACGGGTCGCGGCATCGCGGCAGCCTGTGGTGAGCATCTGAAAAAGGTGCAGCTTGAAATGGGCGGCAAGAACCCGCTTGTGGTTCTTGACGATGCCGATCTCGATGCGGCGGTGGGCGTTGCGCTCAATGGCGCATTCTTCTCCACCGGCCAGCGCTGCACGGCTTCAAGCCGTCTCGTTGTGACGGAGGGCATTCACGATCGTTTCGTTTCTGCCCTCACCGAGAAGCTCAGGACCCTCGTCGTCGGCGATGCGCTCGACCCGAAGACACAGATGGGTCCCGTGGTCGATGAAAAACAGCTCGAACAGAACCTCTCCTATGTCGAGATCGCTGGGCAGGAAGGCGGAAAGCTCGCAATTGGCGGCGATCGCCTGACGCTGGAGAAGCCCGGCTTCTATATGGCGCCTGCACTCTTCACCGAAACCAGCAATGACATGCGCATCAACCGCGAAGAAGTCTTCGGTCCGGTCGCCAGTGTTATCCGTGTCAGGGATTACGAGGAGGCGTTGCATGTCGCCAACGACACAAGTTTCGGCCTCTCCTCGGGCATCTGCACCACCTCGCTCAAATATGCGAGCGACTTCAAGCAGAAATCGCAGGCTGGCATGGTCATGGTCAACCTGCCAACCGCCGGTGTCGATTACAACGTGCCCTTCGGCGGCACCAAGGGCTCGAGCTTTGGCTCGCGCGAGCAGGGTCGCTATGCCGTCGAGTTCTACACGACGGTGAAGACGGCGTACACGCAGCCCTGATCTATCGGAGGGAACATGGGCAAAACCCGGCAGGGAGACAACTTGGATGTCGTCATCATCGGCGGCGGCATCATCGGCATCGCCACCGCGTTCCGCCTGGCAGAGACAGGCCGGCAGGTCGTGCTCATCGAGCGCGATGCGCCGGCCAATGCCGCAAGCCGGGGCAATGCGGGTGCATTCGCCTTTCCTTCCATTCTCCCGCTGGCGTCTCCCGGCATCCTCCTCAAGGCGCCCAAATGGCTGGTCGATCCGCTGGGGCCGCTCTCCATTCCACCGGCGCAGTTCCCATCGGTTCTGCCCTGGCTCCTGCGCTTCTTCCGCGCCTCCCTGCCTGACCGCGTCGAGGCGAGCACGGCGGCGCAGGCAGCGCTGAATAAACTCTCCGAAGCTGAAACCGCATCCCTCACGAAAGAAGCCAGTCTCGACCATCTGGTGCGCCACGATGGCGCTCTGGAACTTTACGAGAGCGAGGCGGCATGGCGCGCGTCGCTAAAAAGCTGGGAGCGCTGCGAGAGGGCCGGCATCGAGGTGGAGCATGTGGAAGGCGCGCGCCTTGTCGAATTGCAGCCGGGCCTCTCGCCCCGCCTGGTGAAGGGCGTGTTCCTGCCGCAATGGAAAACGGTCAGCGACCCGCGCGACTATGCGCTTGCCCTGCTGGAAGCAGCTCAGGCGCGGGGCGTCCACCTTGTCGAGGGAGCGGTCTCTCATCTGGCCGATAGCACCGAAGGCGTCATTGTCACCTTTGAGGATGGTCGAACCCTCAAGGCAGACCATGCCGTTCTCGCCGCCGGGCCGTGGTCGAACAGCCTCACTGCCCTCCTTGGCGACAAATTGCCCGTCACACCCGAACGCGGCTACAACACCACGCTGCCACCCGGTAGTTTCGATCTGAAACGTCAGGTTATTTTCCCTGCGCATGGCTTCGTGGTCACGCCTCTTGCCACCGGCATCCGTGTCGGCGGCGCGTCCGAGCTCGCGGGCTTCGATGCCCCGGTCAATTTCAGGCGCGCACAACACATGCTGGACAAGGCTGCCGGCTTCCTGCCGGGGCTGAAGCGCGAAGGCGGAACGGAGTGGATGGGCTCGCGCCCCTCCATGCCCGATTCGCTTCCGGTCATTGGGCGGGCCTCCTCCAGCCCCCGCATCCTCTATGCCTTCGGCCACGGCCATCTGGGGCTCACCCAATCGGCCGCCACGGCTCGACTCATCACTGATCTGATCCTCGAGCGAAATCCACCCATCGACATATCGCCCTTCCGGCCCGACCGGTTTTGACAGGAAAACACCATGGCGGTCAGCACCTTCACCTGTATCGACGGACACACCTGCGGAAACCCGGTTCGGGTCGTGGCCGGTGGCGGTCCGCAGCTTCAGGGCTCCACAATGCTGGAGCGCCGCGCGCACTTCCTCGCCGAGTATGACTGGATCCGCACCGGCCTGATGTTCGAGCCGCGCGGCCACGACATGATGTCGGGCTCCATTCTCTATCCGCCCACGCGGGATGATTGCGACATCGGCATTCTCTTCATAGAAACCTCCGGCTGCCTGCCCATGTGCGGGCATGGCACGATCGGGACCATCACCATCGGCATTGAAAACGGTCTCATCCGCCCGCGCGAACCCGGTGTGGTGCGTCTCGACACGCCGGCCGGGCTTGTCGTGGTGGAATATGAACAGAATGAGCGTTTTGTTGAAAAGGTGCGCCTCACCAATGTGCCTGCCTTCGTGCATTCCACCGGTCTGACCGCAGAGGTCGAGGGGCTTGGCGAAATCACGGTCGATGTCGCCTATGGCGGGAATTTCTACGCTATTGTCGAGCCGCAGCCTGCCTTTGAGGATATGGCAAACCATACGGCGGGCGAGCTAATCGGCTGGAGCCCGAAACTGCGCGCCGCCCTCAACGCGAAGTACGATTTCGTCCATCCCGAAAAGCCGGACATCAAGGGCCTGAGCCACATTCTGTGGACTGGCAGTCCCACGCAGCCGCAGGCCCATGCGCGCAATGCGGTGTTCTATGGAGACAAGGCGATCGACCGTTCGCCCTGCGGCACCGGCACCTCGGCGCGCATGGCGCACTGGCATGCGAAAGGGCTCCTGAAACCCGGCGATAATTTCGTCCACGAAAGCATCATCGGGTCCGTGTTCGAAGGCCGCGTGGAGGCCGAAGCGCAGGTTGCAGGCAAGCCCGCCATCGTGCCGTCGGTCGCCGGCTGGGCGCGTGTCACGGGCTACAACACGATCATGATCGACGACCGCGATCCCTATGCCCATGGCTTTGTTGTCGTTTGAGGAGAGACCATGAAAATCACTGCCATCCACGCCTATCAGGTCGACCTGCCGCTGAAGGAAGGGCGCTATTCATGGTCTAACGGAAACTTCGTCGAAGTCTTCGATTCCACCGTCGTCGCCATCGAGACGGATACGGGCCTCACCGGCTATGCCGAATGCTGCCCGCTGGGCTCGGCCTATCTACCGTCCTATGCGCGCGGTGTGCGCGCGGGCCTTGAAGAGATCGCACCAAAGCTGATCGGCCTCGATCCCACCAATCTCGGTCTGGTCAACCGAACGATGGATGCCGCCCTCAACGGGCACCCCTATGTGAAAGCGCCGCTCGACATCGCCTGCTGGGATATTCTGGGCAAGGCGAGTGGCTTGCCGCTGGTCACGCTTCTTGGCGGCAGCGCGCAGGACGAGGTGCGCCTCTACCGCGCCATCTCGCAGGAAGACCCCGATCAGATGGCAAAGAAGATCGCCGGCTACAGGGCCGAGGGCTACACCAAATTCCAGCTCAAGGTCGGCGGCAATGCGGATGATGACATCGCCCGCATCCGCGCCTGCCGCGAAATCCTCGACGACACGGACATTCTCGTGGCCGACGCCAACACCGGCTGGACGCGGCATGAGGCAGCACGCGTGGTCGATGCGGTGGCCGATCTCGATGTCTATATCGAGCAGCCATGCCCCACCTATGACGAGTGCCTGTCGATCCGCCGCCGCACGGCAAAGCCTTTCGTGATGGATGAAAACATCACCGGCCTGGATATGCTCGTGCGCGGTTTGGCCGACGACGCATTCGACGTCATCAACCTGAAAATCTCCAAGGTCGGCGGTCTGTCGAAGGCGTGCACCATGCGCGATGTGTGTCTCGCACACGGCATCCCCATGACCATCGAAGACACATGGGGCGGTGACATCGTCACTGCTGCGATCGCGCATCTTGCGCAGTCCACGCCATCCGACTTCGTCTTTTCGGCAACGGACTTCAATTCCTATGGCACCAAAACCATCGCCGCCAATGCACCGAAACGCGTCAATGGTGGCATGAAAGCGCCGTCAGGGTCGGGACTTGGCATCGAGCCTGATTTCGAAACGCTTGGCGCACCGGTCCTGTCGTTTGGAAAAGGCGCCTGAGTCGTGCGTACCAGCCGGGCAATCCACATCGTTTCCTGTCATGCCGAGGGCGAGGTCGGCGACGTCATTGTCGGCGGTGTGCTCCCTCCGCCCGGGGATACGCTGTGGGAGCAGCGCAGTTTCATCGCCCGCGATCAAAGCCTGCGCAATTTCGTTCTCAATGAGCCACGCGGCGGTGTCTTTCGCCATGTCAATTTGCTGGTTCCGCCAAAAAACCCGGCAGCCGATATGGGCTTCATCATCATGGAGCCGGAAGACACGCCGCCCATGTCGGGCTCCAACTCCATCTGTGTCGCCACCGTGTTGCTCGACACTGGCATCGTGCCCATGACCGAACCCGAGACGAAGCTCGTTCTGGAAGCGCCGGGCGGTCTCGTTCACGTGGTCGCCGAATGCCGCAATGGCAAGGCCGAGCGCATTCGTGTCACCAATGTTCCTTCATTCGCCGACCGTCTGGACGCGCCTCTGGAGGTGGAGGGGCTGGGTACGCTCACGGTCGATACCGCCTATGGCGGCGACAGTTTCGTGATCACCGATGCCACAGCTCTCGGTTTCTCCGTCACCCCGGATGAGGCTCGCGATCTGGCTGAAACCGGCGCGAAGATCACACGGGCTGCCAATGAGCAGCTTGGTTTCTCCCATCCTGAAAATCCGGAATGGGATCACATATCCTTCTGCCAGCTCGCCCTGCCGGTGGAGGAAACCGCGGAAGGTCTGATCGGCCGCAACACGGTCGTCATCCGCCCGGCCAAGCTCGACCGGTCCCCGACCGGCACAGGATGTTCCGCCCGCATGGCCGTGCTCCACGCGCGTGGCCGCATGAAGGTAGGAGATCGCTTCACGGGCGTGTCGGTGCTGGGCTCGCGCTTTGAATGCCGGATCCTCGGCGAAACACTCGCAGGAGATAAGCCGGCTATCATGCCTGAGGTCGCTGGGCGAGGGTGGGTCACCGGAACGCATCAACTGATGCTCGACCCTTCTGATCCGTGGCCCGAAGGATACCGGATGTCAGATACCTGGGCTGATATCTAGAATTTTAGGAAAAGTTTACCCTGTTGCTCAAACATGGCCGAAGTGCCTCATTTCTCGGAACAAATCCTCATCTGGGGGTTTAACTCCATAAGTGCGATTTGAAACGATTGAGCAAGGACAATGACGCAACACGAAAAACGACAGGAGCGCCAGAGCGACGCAAATCGCGCTGACACTGCGCGCAGTGTCAGACAGCGTCTTGGTCACCCTGAAAACACGCGGTTTCTGAACAGAATGCCGCATTTCTCGCTGGATACCGACATGCCCGAGGAGTTCCATGACCTTCTGGGCAAGCTCGATGAAGCCGAGCGCCGTGCCGGCTGATCCATTTCAAACGAACCCGTGAATCAAGACAGGGACGGGGCCTGAGCCGCACCGTCCCTGTTCTCAAATCCAATAAAGCCAGGTTGAGCCTGGTCGTCAGCCCTCAGGCTGCGCGGCGCTTCTTCGGCAGAAGGCCTTCGCGCTGGGCCTGCTTGCGGGCCAGCTTCCGAGCCCGGCGGACAGCTTCGGCACGCTGACGTGCGCGCTTTTCCGAGGGCTTCTCATAAGAACGACGGGCTTTCATTTCCCGAAAAACACCCTCGCGCTGCATCTTCTTCTTGAGCACTTTGAGGGCCTGATCGACATTGTTGTCGCGAACGATAACCTGCAATGGACTTCCTTCTTCAGTTGGCGTTTCAATGGTTGAGCATGTCCAATGCGCTGGAAAGCGCGAAGAGCAGCTCTCGGTCAATCTTATTCTACATCGGTGCAAGGGCCTGGCATCAGCCGGCACAAAGATGCAAAAGCGCCCAAGCATAGGGCGACTCAAGATGGGGCGCACCATAACAGAAGTGGCACGGAATGCACCCCTTGGCAGAGATATAGGTCAGAACCGGAGGATTTCGAGATGAAATGACGCAGAGCGGAGCGCAAACCCCACAATTTCCTCGAATTTTCCGAGATAATCAGGCGGAAACACGCCTCCACGCATAGGATCCTGGGGCGGCCGCTGCCTTCGCTGCTGGTTGATAGTAGAGCGGGATGCCCGCTTCTTTTCCAGCCTCAAGCTGGCTGATCGTAAGGGGATTGACGATCTCAAGCGTCGAAAACCCGACCCGGAACATATGTGCGACCTGATCGATCAACACGTCGCCCGTTGCCCGGATTTCTCCTCGGTATCCGTGACGCGCGCGTAGAAGTTCTGCCTTGGAATAGCTCCGCCCGTCATTGAAAGCGGGAAAAGCCAGGGCCACCAGCGGGAGGCGTTCTAGGTACGGCAACAGTAGATCCAGCGCCTCACCTGGTTGTAGCTCGACACCAATGCGCTTCGCGGCTTCCTCGCGTGCTTCTTCCTCGAGTTCGAGAAAAGCAGCCAGCGGCAGGATAAAACGCTGGCCGTCGCCCGGCACTACAGCCTCTTCATGCTTCTGCCAGACATTCTTGCGGAATGCTCTGCCGTCCCAGAGCTTTGGCTGTGTATCGTTCATGATGCCACTCCTAGCGCGATGGGGAGAGCGCGGCCTCGAGGCCGGGCAGGTGGATACCGCATTCGATCTTGGCTTGCCCTGCCCAGCGCCCCGCACGGGGGTCTTCTCCCGGGCTGACAGGACTGGTGCACGGAAAGCAGCCGATGGAGAGATAGCCGAAAGCCACCAGCGGGTTCTGCCGCAGCTTATTCTGGCGCATGTAGCTGGCCTGGTCTTCGGTGGTCCAACGCGCAAGGGGGTTTACGCGAATCCGCGGGCCCACCGCCTCGAACACAGGCATCTGGGCGCGGGTTGCAGCCTGGTTTCGCTTCCTGCCTGTAAACCACGCACGATATGGCTCGACCGCACGTGCCATCGGTTCCACCTTGCGGATGTCGCAGCAGAGATCCGTGTCGCGCTGGTGAAGGGTCCCATCCGGATCCTGCTCGGCGAGCGCCTTGGCGCGCGGAGCGACGATCTTGAGATTTGTCAGTCCGAGGTCGGCGACCAGCTGATCACGATAGTCCAGCGTTTCACCGAAATGCTGGCCCGTGTCCAGAAACGCCACCGGAATCCCCGGTTCAACTTTCGCGATTAGGTGCAGCAAGGCGGCCGAATCCGCTCCGAACGAAGAGGTCGCTCCGATGCCGCCCGCATCCCGAAACAGATCGATCGCGACGGCGATGATTTCTTCGGCAGGAAGATAGCCGTACCGATCGTTCAGCGTGACGGCAAGTTCGGTTGCATCGCCGTTGGCTGCGAAATCGCGGTCAAGCTGCCTTGGCTTCGTGGCCATAAAGAGCCTCCTTGAATGGTGCTGGACCAAGCCGGCGATAGGCGTCGAGAAAGCTCTCTTCGCGGCTTTCGCGTCTGGCGAGATAGGTGTCGACAATGGTCTCCACCGCGTTGGTGATCTCGTCCGGCTCAAAGCCGCGCCCGATGATTTCGCCGATGGTCGAGCCCTCACGCGCCGAACCGCCAAGGGTTACCTGGTAGAGCTCCGTGCCCTTCTTCTCCACACCGAGAATGCCGATATGGCCGACATGGTGATGCCCGCAGGCATTGATGCAGCCGGAGATCTTGATCTGCAGATCGCCGATCTCGTCCTGTCGGGCCTGGGAGGCAAAGCGCTGGGAAATCTCCTGCGCCACGGGGATGGATCGGGCATTGGCCAGCGCGCAGTAGTCAAGCCCGGGGCAGGCGATGATGTCGGTGATGAGCCCGGCATTTGAGGTTGCAAGACCGATCTCGACAAGTGCTGCATGCACCGCCGGCAGGTCGGCGCGCGCCACATGCGGCAGGATCAGGTTCTGCTCATGGCTGACACGGATTTCGTCGTTGCCATATTGCTCGGCAAGGTCGGCAATCGCATCCATCTGTGCGTCGCTCGCATCGCCCGGCACTTCGCCTATGCCCTTCAGCGAAACGGTCACGGAAGCATAGTCGGGGTTGCGATGCGTATGCGCGTTGCGGCGCAGCCAGTCGGCGAAACCCGGATTGGCCTTTACTGCCCTGCTCACCACCGCGTCACCCTCCGGGCGCGCCTTCAGTTTCGGCGGTGCAAAATATGTTTCGATGGCGCGGATGTCGGCGGCAGGCAGCTTCAGCTCGCTTTCGCGGAGTTCTTCGAACTCCTTTTCCACCTGCGCTTTCAGCTCTTCCGTGCCGGTCTCATGCACGAGGATCTTGATCCGCGCCTTGTATTTGTTGTCGCGGCGTCCGTTCAGATTGTAGACGCGCAGGATCGCGGTCACATAGGTGAGCAGGTCTTCCTCTGGCAGAAAATCGCGGATCTTCTTGGCCACCATGGGTGTGCGGCCAAGACCGCCACCGACAAACACTGCAAAGCCGAGCTCGCCCCTGTCGTTCTTTTTCAGATGCAGGCCGATATCATGCACCTCAATGGCCGCACGGTCGCGTGCAGCACCTGTCACCGCAATCTTGAACTTGCGCGGCAAATACGAAAACTCCGGATGCAACGACGACCATTGCCGCAGGATTTCGGCGTAGGGGCGGGGGTCTGCCACCTCATCAGCCGCAGCACCGGAAAAATGATCGGCCGTCACATTCCGTATGCAGTTTCCGGAGGTCTGGATGGCGTGCATCTCCACCTCGGCGAGCTCTTCCAGGATTCGTGGAATGTCAACCAGCTTTGGCCAGTGGAACTGCAGGTTCTGGCGCGTCGTGAAATGGCCGTAGCCCTTGTCATAGGTGCGCGCGATATGGGCGAGCTTCCGCATCTGGCGCGGTGACAATGAACCGTAGGGAATGGCAATCCGCAGCATATAGGCGTGTAGCTGCAGATAGACACCGTTCATCAGCCGGAGCGGCTTGAACTGATCTTCCGTCAGCTCGCCTGCGAGGCGGCGCTTCACCTGGTCGCTGAACTCCGCAACGCGGGCTTTCACGAAGGCTTGGTCGAATTCGTCATAACGATACATGGAACGTGACCTGGCTTTAGGCGGCGTTGAGCGCAGCGTTGCGCGCTTGCTTGCCGATCTCGGGATGAATGGAAGGGCCGCCGGCGCGAATGCGCTCGCGCAGGCGTTTGGGGAGAATGCGGCCTTCCACGATCTCCACGTCGACCAGCGTGACATCGACCACGATGTTGGCCGAGAGTGCCGCGTTTCCGGCCGCGGCAATACGTGCCTCGTCTTCGGCATTTTTTGCCACATGGGCGGCGTCGATCGTGTCTACCCAGCGCTCGCCGGCTCCCAGCCACACGGTTTCACCATCGGTCAGGCGATTGGCGGCTACAATCTTCATCACGCGCGCTCCAGCTGGTGCTTGTAGGTGGCGAGCGCCTCCGAGCGCTCGAAATTTGCGCCGGCCACCGCGTCGCCGATCAGCGTCATCACGGGGCCGGTCAGTTCGCTACGGTTGGCGAGCGAGGGCAGGTCATTCAGAGTTCCGTGCAGAAGCCGCCTGTCGTCACGGCTCGCATTCTCGATCACCGCCACGGCCGTATCCGGCGAGAGTCCGGCCTCTACAAGCCGACCTGCTACATCTGCAGCCACCGAACGCCCCATATAGACGGCGATGGTCGCACCGGAGACGGCAAGGCTCGCCCAGTCGGGCAGGGTGCGGCCCTTCAGGTCATGGCCGGTGGTGAACACGATTGAAGAGGCAATGCCGCGCAGGGTCAGCGGCAGTTCGAAATCGGCGGCGGCGGCGAAGGCGGCAGTGACGCCCGGAACAACTTCATAGGAGACGCCCGCTTCGCGGAGTGCTGCCATTTCCTCGCCAGCGCGTCCGAAGATCAGCGGATCGCCGGATTTCAGCCGCACGACACGTTTGCCATCGCGCCCCAACGCTACGAGAAGACCGTTGATCTCATCCTGGCTCTTGGAGTGGCAGCCCTTGCGCTTGCCCACGGAGATGCGCTCGGCATCGCGCCGGCCCATCGCCACCACGGCCTCCGGCACCAGCGCGTCATAGACAATGACATCCGCCTCCATCAGAAGGCGCTGCGCGCGCAGTGTCAGAAGGTCTTCCGCGCCGGGACCGGCGCCCACCAGTGCGATGTGGCCCGGAATGTCTTCACCAGCCGCCAGAAGGCTGGAGGCGCTGCGGCGGGCAGCGGCCACGTCTCCCCGCTCGACCGCGCGGGCTGTGTCGCCGGTGAAGAAGGCTTTCCAGAACCGACGCCGCGCTAGGCCGCGCGGCACCAGCCGGTCCACGGCATCGCGGTATTGTATGGCAAGTTGGGCGAGTACGCCAAGCGATGGGGACAGCATCTGGTCGACGCGCGCCCGCACCATTTGCGCCAGCACCGGTCCGGCCCCCTCGGTCCCGATGGCAACCGCAAGCGGAGCCCGGTTCACAAGGGCCGGTGTATAGAAATCGCAAAGCTCGGGCCGGTCGACCGCGTTGACGAGGATGGAGCGCGCCCGCGCATCCGCGACAATGACGCGATCCTGCGCCTCGTCGTCGGTTGCGGCGAAAACAAGCGCTGCGTTTTCGATGTAGCGCGGAGCATAGGGCGCGCGGATCAGATGGGCTCCATTTTCCGCCGCCCACGCGGCGAGCGCTTTCTCGGGCGCGTCTGCAACCAGCGTGAGTGCCGCGCTCGACTGGCCCAGCAACCGCGCCTTCGCAAGCGCCTCATCCCCATTGCCGACAATGACGACAGCACGGTTCTCCACCCGCAGGAACACGGGGAAAGCGGCAAGCTTTTGGGTCTTAGTCGTCATGGTTTGCGAGCCTTCTCGAACGATGCCCGCAATAATGGCGGTTTGCAGCGTTGCCTGAGAAGAAACACACTCGCTGCCTCATGATTGTGACAAGATTGCTTTTTCGCCGCACCGCTTCGCGGCAGGAAATCCTTCCCCGGCCCTGCGCGGATACCCATATCCACTTTGTGGAACGGGAAGCGACAGGCTGCGTTTCCTCAGAACCATAGAAGCAATGGAGATTGATATGGCTGAGTTCCGGCTCGTACACGATGCTTGGGTTGTCGTCGCCGATGGTGAAAAGGCGCTGTTTCTTCGCAATGAGGGCGACGCGACCTATCCCAATCTTCAGGTGGTACGAACGATCCATGAAGAAAATCCGCCAAGCCGTGAGCAGGGCACCGACAAGCCGGGACGCTTCAACGACGGCCACGGCGTTCACCGCAGCGCAGTGGACGAAACCGATTGGCACCGTATCGAGAAGGAGCGGTTTGCCGCTGACGTCGCCGAACGGCTCTACAAGCTTGCGCACAGGGGCAAGTTCAGCAAGCTGGTGCTCGTCGCCCCGCCGCTGGTGCTGGGTGAGCTGCGCAAGGAAATGCACAAGGAAGTGGAGGACAAGGTGATCGGCGAGGTCGCCAAGACGCTGACCAATCACACGGTCGGCGATATCGAGAAGGTGCTGATGCAGTAGATGATGCAGTGTTGGGCGGCGCCTGCAAACGCGCCGCCGAAACCCCGTTGAGAGGCGCCGCCAAAGTCAGCCCCGCTTGGAGGCCTTAAACGTGCTGTCCGCCGTTGATATGGATCTCCGCGCCAGACACATAGGACGACTGATCCGAGCAAAGGAAATAGATCGTCTCGGCCACTTCCGACGTCTGCCCAAGCCGGCGTAGCGGGATGGTTTCGACGATCTTCTCCGTTCCGGGCGAAAGGATTGAGGTTTCAATCTCGCCCGGTGCGATGGCGTTGACGCGAATGCCGTGCGGGCCGAAATCGGCTGCCATCTCGCGGGTGAGCGCCACCAGCGCTGCCTTGGAGGTTGCGTAGGCTGTTCCAGCGAAAGGATGCACGCGGCTGCCGACAATGGAAGTGACATTCACAATGGAGCCCTTTGCATTGCCGAGTTCCCTGAAGAGCCCGCGCGCCAGCATGATCGGTGCGAAGAAATTCACCTGAAACACATCGCGCCACATATGCATCGGCGTTTCGATGGAGTTCATCCGTTTGCCGCCTTCAAGCTTGGGCGAAATCGCAGCGTTGTTGACCAGCGCATCGAGCCGCCCGCCATTGGCCTCCAGCCGATGGCGGATTTCAGCGATGGCGTTGCCCACGTCTTCCTGATCGGAAAGATCGAGCTTGATGTGGTCTTCCGGTCCCGCGGGCCATGGACAATCCTCGGCAAAGGCCTGTCTTGAGCAGGTGATCACCCGCCAGCCTTCTCGGGAAAAGCGCTTCACTGTCGCGTGACCAATGCCCCGGCTTGCGCCGGTCAAAACCAGTGTCTTGCGTTCGTCGGCCATGCCCTGCTCCCTGTTCCGCTCCTATGTAAGCGAGAGCGCAGGGGAATGCGATAGGCAAAAGCGGAGCGTCCGGCTCTAATTTCCCAGAATGATGTCCAGAATGGAGGTCTGCTTCCTCTGCACTCCGCCACCCACATCGGCTGGCGGCACGGGGCGGCGAACCGAAGCGGTGTGATCCGGATCGCCGCCAGAGGGCACCGCAGCGGGTGGTGTGGGGTGCCCTTGCGGAGCCTGCGTCCCGCCACCAACGGAAGCCTGCGGAACGGGGCGGGTCTGAGGCTCTCCTGCTGCAATGCCGGGCGCCGGAGCGCCGGGGCTCCAGGAGCCTGGCAACCGTTTGACCGGCCGTCCCTTCTCTGCTTCCTCCATGAAGGCTTTCCAGGCCGGAACGGGCAGGGAACTGCCGGTTGCCTTCGTCGCCTTGGAGGCGTCGTTGCCGAACCAGACGCCTGTCACCAGATCGGCCGTATATCCAACGAACCAGGCATCGCGCGATTGCTGGGTGGTGCCGGTTTTGCCCGCTGCCGGACGACCGATGTTCGCCGCGCGCGCACTGCCATATTCCACTGTTCCCTGCATCATCGCATTCATCATGCCGATGATCTCGGGGCTTGCCACCCGTGTCATGCGCGGGCGGTCGTGCTGGTAAAGCACCTTGCCGGAGGATGTGGTGATGCGCTGCACGAAATAGACCTCTGGCCTGTACCCGCCGGTGGCGAAGGGCAGATAGGCCGCAGTCAGTTCCAGCGGCGTCACCTCCGAGGTCCCAAGCGCAATGGAGGCATTGGCTTTCAGATCGGATTCGATGCCCATTCGGTGCGCGAGCTCGACAACGGATTTCGGTCCGACTTCCATGGCAAGCTGCGCGGCCACCGAATTGAGCGAGCGCGCAAGGGCTTCCGAAAGCGTCACCCGGCCATAATACTTGCCCTTGTAGTTTTCCGGCGTCCAGTTCCCGATCTTTACCGGCGCGTCATTACGCACACTGTCGGGCCGCTTTCCTTGTTCCAACGCTGCCATGAAGACAAAGGGCTTGAAGGCCGAGCCCGGCTGCCTGCGCGCCTCGGAAGCGCGGTCGAACTGGCTGTTGGCATAGTCATAGCCACCCACCATCGCCCGCACCGCGCCTGTGGTGTCGATGGAGACGAGGGCACCCTGGCTAACGGCGAGCTTGCCGCCTTTCTCGTCGATCAGGCTGCGAATGGTCTTTTCGGCCTGTTTCTGAAGACGCAGATCGACCGTGGCCTCCACGATGATGTCACTCTTCACGTCGCCGATCAGCGCCGGCAGTTCCTCCATCACCCGGTCGGCGAAATAATGTTCCGAGCCCGTCCAATAGGCTGCAGCGCGGGTGGCGGGCCGGCTCATGGCCGTGGTCATCTCGCTGTCGCCGATCATGCCCTGGTCGCGCATGGCGGTCAGCACCACCTGCGCCCGTGTTTCGGCGGCCTGGGGATCACGTGCGGGTGAAAGGCGCGAGGGCGCTTTCAGCAAACCGGCCAGAAGGGCTGCTTCCGAGAGTGTGACATCCCGTGCGGGCTTGTTGAAGTAGCGTCGCGAGGCAGCCTCCACGCCATAGGCCCCCGAGCCGAAATAGACCCGGTTCAGATACATCTCCAGGATCTGGTCTTTGGAATGCTTCTGCTCCAGCCACAGCGCCAGAAGCACCTCCTGCACCTTGCGCTCAATCGTCCGGTCGGGCTTCAGAAAAAGGTTCTTGGCGAGCTGTTGCGTCAGAGTGGAGCCACCCTGAGTCAGACGCCCAGCCATGACGTTTTCTGCCATGGCGCGTGCAAGGCCGATCGGGTCGACACCGAAATGCGAGTAGAAGCGTCGGTCCTCGATGGCGATAACCGCCTGTGGAATGTGTGGCGACATCTCATGCAGGCCCACCGCCTCGCCACCGGTCATGCCGCGATTGGCAATCATGTCCCCGTCAGCCGAGACAATCTTCACATTGGGTGGCCGGTCAGGGATTTCCCATGTGGTCGCCGACGGCATTTTGGCGCCATAGTATGCGGTGATGCCGGCAGCGGCGATGCCGCCCCACAGGGCCAGAACGAGCGACCAGTAGACTGCAGTGCGCAGGAAGCCGAAGAAACCGCCGCCCGCGCCACTCTTGCGCCGCGTGCCGGTGCGGCGAGCGCTTTTCGCCCCTTTGGCGCTTTTGCCCTTGCCAGGCCTGCGCCGCTGACGTGAAGGCACGACGCGATCGCTGTCACCGAGCTTCAGATCGTCTCCGCTCCGGCGCGCCGCTGGCGCGTCGAAAGTCGGCTCGATCCTTCGGTTTTTCGTCCTGCGCGCCATACGCTCACAAACCCCGCAACCCTGCACCCGCACATCTCATTGCGGGCACAGTAAGAGGCAGCGGTTTAAGGCGCAGTTAAGTCAAATTAAACAAAATCGGCCGGGCGGCGCTCAGCTATGGGCGAAAATGTCCGCCTCTTCCCAGCCCATCAGATCCAGTTTCGCCCGTGTGGGCAGGAAGCGGAAGCAGGCCTCGGCCTCGCGCGTGCGCTTCTCACGCGCCAGGCGTTCATTGAGCTTTTCGCGCAGCTGATGCAGGTAGAGCACGTCGGACGCCGCATATTCGAGCTGTTCGGGCGTAAGCTCTTCTGCTGCCCAGTCAGACGATTGCTGCGCCTTCGAAAGCGAGACGCCAAGCAGTTCGTTGCAGAGATCCTTTAGCCCATGCCGATCGGTGTAGGTGCGGGTGAGGCGCGAGGCGATCTTGGAGCAGAACACCGGCTCCGGCATCACGCCGAAGCTGTGATAGAGCACCGCCAGATCGAAGCGCGCGTAGTGAAACAGCTTGGCGATCTTGCGGTTCTTCAAAAGCGCGACGAGGTTTGGAGCCTTCTTCTGCCCGGCGTCGATCTGCACCACATCGGCCGTGCCGTCGCCCGGCGAGAGTTGCACCACGCACAGCCGGTCGCGGTGTGGTTTGAGGCCTAGCGTCTCCGTGTCGATTGCGACGGCATCGACATTGTAGTTGCTGAGATCGGGCAGGTCGTTCTTGTGAAATCGGATCGTCATGGTGCTTTTTCCGGCTTATTGCTTGCTCAGGGCGTCGAGAATGCGGACCCAGGAGCGCTGGCCGCGATGGAACGAATTCAAATCGTATTTCTCATTCGGCGAATGGATGCGGTCATCCTGAAGCCCGAAGCCGACCAGAAGCGTTTCCATATCGAGCATGCGGCGGAACTCGCCGGCAATCGGGATGGAGCCGCCCATGGCGATTGCCACTGCGGGCTTTGGCCATTCGTCGCTCAGCGCACCCTGCGCCTTCGTCACCAGCGGCATGTCATAGTCGAGCTGGAAGGCGGGCGAGCCGCCATGCGGATGAAATTCCACGCGGCAGTCGGCCGGCAGTCGCTCTTCGACAAAAGCGCGGAAGGCGGCGCGGATCTTGACCGGATCCTGCCTGTGAACCAGCCGGAACGAGACCTTGGCGGAAGCCTCAGCCGGAATGACAGTCTTGAAGCCTTCGCCGGTATAGCCGCCGGTAATGCCGTTCACTTCCGCCGTCGGACGGGCCCAGACAAGCTCCAGCGCCGAGCGGTCTTTTTCGCCAAAAAGCTTCGACAGGCCGATCGGACCGAGAAAGTTTTCGGTCGTCTCACCAAGACCTTCCCAGCTCTTCAGGATTTCCGCCGGTGTTTCCTCCACACCTTCATAGAAACCGGGCACGGTCACACGCCCGTTCTCATCATGCAGGTCGCCCAGAATGCGGGCGAGAACCGTGATCGGATTGGCCGCCGCTCCGCCGAAAAAGCCCGAATGCAGGTCGCGGTCCGCCGCCTTGATGGTGATTTCCTCGCCGACAAGCCCGCGCAGGCCGACACAGACGGCAGGTGTTTCCGGGTCCCACATGGCCGTGTCGCACACCAGCGCGTATTCGGCGGAAAGCTCTTCGCGGTTTTCTTCCAGGAAAGGACGCAGTGAAGGCGAGCCGGATTCTTCTTCGCCCTCGAACAGAATGGTGATCCTGCAGGGCAGCTTGCCATGCACCGCCTTATAGGCGCGGCAGGCTTCCACAAAGGTCATGAGCTGGCCCTTGTCGTCCGAAGAGCCACGCCCGACGATGGCCTTGCGACCGGGCTCGATCTCCTTGATCGCGGGATCGAACGGGTCGTTCTCCCAAAGGTTCAGCGGATCGACCGGCTGCACGTCGTAGTGTCCGTAGAAGAGCACGTGCGGGCCGTCGCCATCGTGATGCGCCACCACCATAGGATGGCCTGCCGTATCACGCACGCTTGCCTCGAAGCCGATTGTCTTCAGGTCTTCCACCAGCCACTCGGCCGCCTTCCGGCATTCGCCGGCGAAGGCCGGGTCGGTAGAGATCGATTTGATCTTCAGAAGGCGGAAAAGCCGCTCCAGACTCTGATCGATGGAACGATCGAGCTGATCGAGAACCGGGGCGATATCGGACATGGAAAGCTCCTGAAGACTGTTCGGAGAAGATGTTGAAGCGACCTAACACATACCGGCTGGGATGAGGAATGGAAAAAGGGCCGCACAGGCGGCCCTTTGGAACGGTTCTGACGAAAGCGGCTCTGCCTCAGTAAGGGCAGGCGTTGTCGCTGAGGTAGTCATGCACCTCGATTTCGCCGTCGATGATTTTCTGTTTGGCTTCTTCGACCGCCGTTTTCATCTCGGCGGTGATCAAAGCCTCATTGTGCTCGTCCACTGCGTAGCCAACGCCATCCTCGGCCAGTCCCAAATTCTGCAGGCCATAGGAAAATTCACCGTTCTTGGCGTCCATGAAGGCATTGTAGACGGCGACGTCCACCTGCTTGACCATGGAGGTCAGAACATGGCCGGGATGCAGGCCGTTCTGGTTGGAATCGACGCCAATGCCGAGCTTGCCGGCATCCGCAGCCGCCTGGAGCACGCCAACACCGGTGCCGCCTGCCGCATGATAGATCACGTCCGCACCCTGGTCGATCTGCGTGCGGGTGATCTCGCCGCCTTTTGTCGGGTCGTTCCATGCGGACGGCGTGTCGCCCGTGTAGTTGCGGATCACCTTCGCGTCGGAGCGGGCAGCCTTGGCGCCGCCGACATAGCCGCATTCGAACTTGCCGATGAGCGGAACCTGCATGCCGCCGACGAAGCCGACCGTGCCGGTCTCCGAGGCGAGTGCGGCCAGCATGCCGACGAGATAGGAGCCTTCCTGCTCCTTGAAGGTCACGGAGCGCACATTGGGTGCGTCGACCGCGTCATCGATGATGGTGAAATCGGTGTCGGGATATTCCGGGGCGACCTTCTTCAGGTAGTCGACCCAGGTGAAGCCGGCCATGACGATGGGGTTGCGCCCGTTCTCGGCAAAACGGCGAAGGGCCTGCTCGCGCTGGGCATCGTTGGAGATTTCGAATTCGACATATTCGATCCCGGTTTCTTCCTTGAACCGCTCGGCGCCGTTATAGGCTGCCTCGTTGAAGGATTTGTCGAACTTGCCACCCAGATCGTAGATGAGAGCCGGAGCGATGTCTTCCGCGAATGCGTTGGCGGATAGTGCGGTGGCGGCCAGTAGGCCGAGAACAATACGCTTCATGTGATCCACACCCTGTCGGTTGTCTTGCGTTTCTGTCTGCGCCGCATGAACGGGCAGCCTCAAATGGCAGATCCGCTCAAGCGCTCCTGCGAGCGTCCCGCAACGGCCGTGGACCATCGGGAACGGCATGGAGAAAGTCTTCCGCTCTCCCCTTATGGGCACTCTTGCACGGCTGAAATGAAAATTCACGCGGAATTTTGACCGTTCGGAAAAACGACTTGAGATGGTCTTGCAGGCTGCGCTGCAACCGAAGCAGTGTCAGGCTCTTTGCTGCATTCAGACAAGAACAGTCCGTCGTCGCCGGTAGCCGGCGATGTAGAAAATGAGGGAAAGAGCGAAGAAGACCAGCCAGCCCGGAAAGGTCAGGATCTGAACGATCAAGGGATCCCAGATGAAGGGAAGTGTGTAGCGTTGGATAATCGCCTGCGACAGATTGAGGGTGTCGGGTGATGCTGCGTACCAGCTTTCGCCCAGTGGAGTGAACGTCAGGGCGTCAGCCGCGATGGAGCGTGTCGCGTCGATCACGGCCATGACGACGGCGATTGCAAGAGCAACAAGAGCCAGTATCCGAAAGAACAGACGAAACATTCAGGCCTCACCTCTGTGCCGCTGCCGGCATGGATCGCCAAACAAAAAAACGAACCGTGCGAGACATAGGCCCGGCGGCCAGACTTGGCAATCGCCTTACAGAAAGTTGAGCGTATTGGAGGGCTGTGCGCAGGAAAGTGCGGCAAATTGCAAAACTGTCACAGACTGGACTTGGCATTCTCGATCAGATCGACTAGATGACCCTCGCGCGGAAGATAAAGCTGCGCCGTGGAGAGGTGGCCGAGTGGTTGAAGGCGCACGCCTGGAACGCGTGTATACGGGAAACCGTATCGAGGGTTCGAATCCCTCTCTCTCCGCCATTTCGTACCGGTCCATTCTTGTCACATGGTTTACTGTAGCCGGTCGCCGCTTTTTGGATTTTTGTCAGCGCTTTTTAGACCAGCCACAACTCTTTGAAGCCCCCTCAAAGGGTGTTTGAAGGGGCTTCTGATCAACCTTGATCTTCGGCCGAGTAAATAATCAGTTCCTTCGCCCTCGTACCGTTGCCGGCTGAGATGGAATAGGTCAGCTCGGCGCCCTCCATATCAAACCCTGAGAACAGTTCCCGGATCTGCGGCACATCGTTGATCGAGAGGATGAACCGTCCCTTAAGCTGGCCGAGCCGATCGGCCATGAGGGCGAACTGGTCGCGGTCGAACAGGGCGCGGCCGTAGTCGCCCTCCGAGCCGTAATAAGGCGGGTCGAGATAGAAGAGCGTATCCGGCCGATCATAGCGCTCGATGAAGTCCAGCCAGTCCAGGTTCTCGATGATCACGCCCGCAAGGCGCTCATGCGCCTCCTCCAGCATGGGAGCGAGCCGCGTGAGGTTGAAGCGCGACGGGCCGTCCCGGTTCACGCCAAAATTCTGCCCGGCCACCTTGCCACCGAACGCCAGGCGCTGGAGGTAGAGAAAGCGGCCGGCGCGCTCCAGATCGGTCAGCGTTGCGGGGTCGCTCGCCTTCAGACGTTCGAACTCGCGGCGTGAGGTGATCTGGAAGCGAAGCGTGTCCATGAACTGCGGATAGTGGCGCTGAAGGATGCGGAAGAGATTCACCACTTCGCCATTGCGGTCGTTGATGATCTCGGCGTGGGGCATCAGCTTCCTGCGGAAGAAGACGCCGCCCATACCGACGAACGGCTCCGCGTAAAGTGAATGAGGCGTAGCGGCGATGCGCTCGCACAGACGGCGGGCGAGAGCGTATTTGCCTCCGATGTAGCCGGCGACGGGCCGGACGGGAGCGACGGTTATGCTTATATGCTGTCGGGCGGGATTGGTTGGGCGACTTGACCCGCTGCCGGGGCTTTCCGGCCCCGTTTCACGATGAAGAGTTGATTTCGACTTGTGTCCCCTGGAATTGAAGAGATGGGACATGAGATGTGCGTCCGACGTTCACCTTGACATGCTTCTGCATGTCGAATTTCCATTGCGTTTTAGACATTGCCGAGACCGGCTCGTTCCGAGAGGACCGGTGTTTGGCGCTGACGTCGTGCAAGCGGCTGACCGCGGGCGCGGACATGTCTCGTAAGAGTGCGTTCTCGCGTTGCCGGTACGCATGACCGGATAGCAAAGGCCAGAGCAGCCTGGCGAACCGCCAGCGCCACGCATCACGCGGTTTCCTTCCGTTGGGCGGATGAAGGCTTGCCGCGCGAAGACGCATATTCAGCTTTGAGGATGCGGTTGCGGGCTTTCGGGTACCGATCCGCAGAGACGTTTTCGACGGGCTGGCCGATGAAATCGGCAATTGCCCTTTCGGCTCTCTCGTTCGGCCGCGTCCAGATATTCTTGACGCTGGAAGCGGCAAGCCCATAGTGCGTCGCTAGGGCGGCGAGTGTCATGCCCTCTCGTCGTAGATGGGCAAGGATTGAATGACGGTCCCAAGCGGGATTGGTCATCGGCTTTTCCTCAAGAAGCGTGCGCTGCAACATCAATTTGATTTGGTTGCTATCCGGGGTGATGGAGAGTTGCTAAGCAACGCAGTAAGCCTGCAACCACACTCGCTGGACGATTGGATTATTTAAAGACGGGCCTCGGTCGTTACCTCGACCTACGAGACTGCTCAGATCCCAATCTCTCCAGAAAATGTAGCGGTGGAGGCTTCCCGCCTGTACAATGTCCTAGTTACGATCAATCCCTTGCGAAACGCGATCCCGTGCAAAGCGCACCCAATCGAGCCGCTTTTCCGGAACAAGGCCGTAATTGTAGAAGTTCACTGCATTAGCGCCTGCGGTAATAGCCGCATCGACCCGCGCTGCAAGGGCCGCAGCGTTCTCCATCTCGGGGTAGTAAAGACGCAAGCCGACACCCAGGAAACTGTCGGTGGGTACGACGCTGCGCGCATTCTCGAAAAGCGTCCTCACTGTTTCGGACGCCATGGAATAGCAGCACAGAATGACCCCATCGCAAGCGCGAACTGCATCATGCAGGTCGACGCCACCAAGCCATCCATCGGCCAGATCGATCAGCAGAACACGCGTTTCCGGATGCGTGGCCTCCCGGATTTCGGCAATCAGTGAGGTTACGGGTTCGCTACGCCAGTCGAGGAAGGCCCGGAGATCGGCATGAGCGTTGAATGCATCCAGACCAAGCTCGGGAAAATCAGGAAACTGCTTTTCGGGAATCTCACGCGCGCACATCTCGGCTATGAAGCCGGCGACTGTTCCACGTGCGGCCTCGACATTGATCCCTGCCGACTGTGCTCGTGCCGTGCAATGCCGGCAGAAACACAGCGACAGCAGGAAGTCGTCCTCCGGATTGAGGCCGACACCATCCTTCTCGTGGTGATACTCGTGCGCGAACCCCATGAAGTTCGGGCTCTCAAGTTCGATCATGTCCGGCCGATACCGCGCGCTGACGTCCCGGACGAGCGTCGTTACATAGGTACGCGCCGCCGGGCTGGAAGGGCAAAGATTGTAGTAGTTCGGGTTCCCGAAGGCATTGCGGGTAACATGCTCGGGATGCGCCGTGCCCAGGCGCGTGTTGTGCAGACAGACTGTCCAGCACGAAACCTTGACGCCTGTTTGCTCGCGCGCGCCGATAAGTGCACTGAGGATGTCGCCCCTCTCGGCAACATTCCGCGCCACGAGCGGTCTGATCTCCATGTCGGCCCATAACGCCTCGTTCGGCTCGAAGTAGATTGTCCCATCCTCGGGAAAATAGGCCTTCTGGTGCGGACTGCGCGGCTGGAGAAAACGGCCGGCATGATAGGAGGTTGCAAGGCTGATCGTGTTAAGCCCTGCGCGGTCCCGCAGATCAGCAATGGTGCGCTCTACCCCCTGATCCTGAACGTCCCACGGATAGGTCCACATCGAAAGGTGCATTGTCGATCCTCCATATGTTTCGGTAGTGACTGCCCAAAGCGTGTTCAGGACTCCAGCGTCTCGGCTACCTGCATCAGGCAATCGCCTGCCTGACTGTCGCAATGAAGGCGATGGGAGATGACGACGCCCGCCTCGGCGAAATGCAACGCTTCCTCGGCCATGTCTATCCGTTCGAGGTCGTGGTACCAGCCGGCGAGATCGCCCGCTGCAACGCGCGCGCCGAGTCGGACGGCGGGTTCGAACCAACCGCGGCGCGTGGCATGGATGCCCTGACTGTGACGTGACAGCGAAAGAAACTGGAGCGGAGGGGTTTTGTCTTCAAGCGGGGTGGAAAGCACCGGAGCGGAGACTAGGCCGAGCGCAAGAAGGAGGCGGTCGATTGCTCCAGCGGTAAAGGCCATGCTCTCGGGCGTGACCGTGCCGCCACCACCGAACTCACCGGAGAGGCCGATCGCCCCTGCTCGACCCGCCGCGCCCATCGAGGTTGGCGCGGCTTGCCCGTTGTCGGCGACGAAGGCGTGGGCGGCCCCCATCCTTCGCATGAGATCGAGCGAACGCTCGAAACGCTTGGTCTCTGCCTGCCGCTCCATCAGGAGGCACGGCAGATGCGCCATGGACGTTCCGCCAGAGTGCAGATCGAATACCACGTCGTGACGCGGGAACAGTTCGTGCTCGAGAAAATGAGCGATCCGCTCGGTCGGCGTTCCCGCTGGATCGCCTGGAAACGCGCGGTTGAGGTTCCCCCCGTCGAGTGGCGAGCAGCGGCGTGCAGCCATGACCGCCGGCCGGTTCACAACCGGCAGCACGGTCACGGTTCCGCTGATTTCAAGCGTCTGCAATCGACGCATGAGCCGGGCAAGCTGAAGTTCGCCCTCATACTCGTCGCCATGATTGCCGGCCATCAGGAGCAGACTCGCACCCTCTCCCCTGCGCACCCGCAGATAGGGAACGCGGATCTGGTAGTAGGGCGACCGGTCCACCGAGTAGGGAACCGACAGAAAGCCAGGCTGGACGCCCTCGGCCTCAAAATCGATGGAATGAAAAACGCCCGTATGCATGGCTGGTCTCCGGTCGCCAGATCTGAAGCCGGCGCGCGAGCCGCCGGCCGGTTGTTAAACTGCGGCGACAGCCGTCATTTCGACGCGCAGGTCAGGGTCGGCAAGACGTGCCTCCACGCAGGCGCGGGCCGGCGGGTTCTCAGGGTTGATCCAGGCATCATAGACGCTGTTCATCGCATCGAAATCAATAATCGAAGGCAGGAACACATTGACGGCCAGAAGCCTGGAGCGGTCGGTGCCGGCTTCAGCCAGAAGCGCATCCAGCTTCCGCAGAACATCTGCTGTCTGATCCTCGATGCTCGCCTTTCGGTTATCGGGCACTTGCCCTGCAATGTGGACTAGACCGCCATAGACGACGGCCTGGCTCATTCGAGATCCTTTCTGGTAGCGCATGATCATTCTTTTAAAATTCCTTCTTTGCTTGGGTAAGGGTTTGAACCGTTTCAGCCGAAGTTGGTGAGATAGGCCGCAACCACGCAATGATCGTCGTCTAGACCGTACACGATTGCGTGCCGGTCAAGGCAGGTGCAGGGATGCGAGATGCCGAACTCCACCACATCACCGACACGCAGATCGACGCCACCTCCCAGAGAAACGAAGGCATGCTGATCGTTGAGCGCGGTGACGTGAACCGTGTCGGCGAGCGCCGTATTTGTACCGTCGCGATAGAACGCCAGCGGGCGCGGCAGGCCCTGATCGGCCGCCACATCGCGCAGGCCCATTCCGCAAACGGCAAGCCCTGGCTCTGGCCGCGAAAGAACCTCGGCCCAGACGCGAAGCGCGGGGCGAAAACCGCTGGTCGCCGAAACCGCTTTGCCGCCAATCACGAAACCGGAACGGTCATCGAGACCGGTGAGGCCGCGTTCATAAATACCGTGATCATGAAAGAAGATTGCGCCGCTGCGCAAGACCAGAACCGCGTTTGGGTCTGCAACGATCGCCGATTTCAGGCCGCGAACCACCATGTCGAAGTAAACCGATCCGCCGGCGGTGACGATCATCGGGCGCTCCGGTCCGAGCCGCTGGCGCAGGGCAGAAATGAGCGTTGCCGAGCGTTCGACCAGAGTCGAAATGCGCAGCGCCGTCTCAGCCGCATCGGGCGTTGCAGCAACGCCTTCATAAGCCGCGACGCCGGCAAGCCGGAAGGTAGCGGTTTCGCGTTCGAGAATGGCGTCTGCAAGCTGCAGCGCGGCCTCGCTGGAGCGGAGTCCGCCGCGGGCAGCGCCCAGCTCGACCAGAAGTCCAAGCGGCGGAAGATCAGTTGAAGTCGACCACGCAGAAGAGAGCGCCTCCATCATCTCTAATGAATCGACGAAGATCGAAACGTCAGCATCGGGATAGGCGGAAAGCAGGTAGGCGAGCCGTCTCGCCGCGGCCCGGCCACCGATCTCGTTTGCAAGGATCAGGCGGCGGAAGCCCCCCTTGAGCATGACCGAGGTCTGACGAATGTCGGCGACCGTGACACCCGATGCCCCGGCTTCAACGAGACGGGCGGCGATGGTCGGCGACATCGGCGTCTTGGCATGCGGTGCGATCTCGACCCCCTGTTCGCGCACATAGGTCATCATCAGATCAACATTGCTGGCGAAAGCCGCTTCATCGAGCGAGATCAATGGCAATGACATGTCGCCATCGAAGGGTTTCCAGCCCTGTCCGGCGATGGCGCTGAGACGAAGACCGGGATGGCCTGCGGGATAGCCGCGAACGCGGTCATCGATGACGGGATCGCTCGCATTGGTGAGCGTGGCGTCAGACATGGGTAGGGTCCTGTGAAGTCTGTGAAGGCGACAGGTGGAGGTGATAGATGCGGTTTGCCGTCGAGAAAAACAGGGCCTCCTGCTCATCTGGCGAAAGGCTGGCGGCAATGGTTCTGAACGCGTCGTAAAGCGCATTGAAGTCCGCATGCAGACCCGCAACGGGAAAATCGCTGGCGAACATGGCCCGCTTCGGCCCGAAACAGGCGATACAGTGGTCGATCACCAGACGCAGACTTTCGACCGTCCAATCGTGATCATAGGCCACGGGGTTGGAGATCTTGATTACGATGTTCGGCGCGGCAGAAAGCTCTGTAAGCCCGTCGCGCCAGAGCATCATGCCTTCTTCGCTGCGATCCACCGGACTACCGCAATGGTTGAGCACGAATCGGGTGTCGGGATAATCAGCGATCAGGCGCAGGGCCTCCTTCATCTGCCATGGGAAAAGCAGAAGATCGAAACTGAGGCCGAGCTCGGTTGCTCTGGAAAGCCCTTCGCGCCAGCGCCGGTCGCTCATAATGCCTTCTCGGGAGGCAAAGCTTTTTTTCGGATCGGGATGCCAGCTCACGATATCGCGAATGCCGACCACAGCCTGGTTTTCGGCCTCCCGTTCAAGCAGGTCCGGTGCTTCCTTCGCCGACAGCGGCACGCGCGCCACATAGCGGGCAGCGACACCGAGACGCCTGTCGAGACTGTCGAGCCAAGAGGTTTCCTCAAGCGGAAAGTCATCCGACCAGCCGGCCTCGACATGAACGGAGGCAACGATGTTCTGCCCAGCCGCGTCGCGCAGGTACTCGCGTACGCCGTAATTGCGCCGGATCGGCGCTATGTTGCCGAACACCATTTCGTTCTCGCCGGCCTCCGGCGGCGCAAGCCATGGATGCCGGCCGAGCGACAGATCCCACAGATGGTGGTGCGGATCGATTATCGGCCCCCCGTAACCACAACTCATCGCCGCGCCTCACGACCCGAGATCAACAGCAGGCCCAGAATGAGCGAACCGAACATGATCGACCGCCAGCCGGGCGAAGCATTTACGACGGTGATTAGCGCTGTGGTGGTCACCAGAAGGATCGCGCCGGGTATGGTCCCCGCATAGGTACCGCGGCCGCCGAGAATAGACGTGCCTCCAAGAACGACAGCGGCAATGGACGTCAACAGATAGGGGTCGCCAATGCCCACATAGCCCTGACGGTTCATGCCCAGGATGAGTATACCGGCGAGCCCGGCAAAGAAACCCGACAGAGCAAATACGAGCAATGTGTTGCGCCCGACGCTGACGCCCGAAAGCCGTGCGGCGAGCGGATTCGCGCCCAGCGCCAGAAAACGCGCACCGACAGGCATGCGATGGATGATGATCAGCATCACGATCGATACGACCACCCACAGGAGCACGCCTGCGGGAACTTCGAAAGGACGTGCCTGTCCCAGCCAGATAACGGCGGCATTGGTTACCGATACCGCGCTGCCGCCAGCGATAATGACGAGCATGCCCTGCAGAAAGGTCGCCATCGCCAGAGTCATTATGATTGGCGGCACCTTGAGATAGGCCGCGCCCGCACCATTCAGCAGACCGATGCCCGTGGCGATACCCAGGGTGAGAACGATGCCGACAAGCCCGGTCGGATCCGCCTCCGGTGAAATAAGTGGCAGCAGAATGGCCGTCACAGTGATGATCGCACCGACCGAGAGGTCGATACCCCCCATGAGGATCACGAGCGTCTGGCCGGCGGCAACGATGCCGATCACCGCGGAAAGCTCCAGGAGATAGCGCAGATGGCCATAGGCACCGAAGCCGCGCAGCGTGAGGCCGGCTATGATCCAGACGAGGACGACGAGGATCAGTGTGAGAAGCGGCGGGTTGCGGAGCGCTGCTTTGATGGCGTTCAAGGCTTCGCCCTCCACTGACTGGTCAATTGCGGAACCGCAACCGCGCCGACTATGATGAGGCCCTGCGCGACATACTGGGCGACGGGCGGAAAGCCAAGAAAGAACATGACATTGATCATGACCGAGAGGAGCAGGCTCCCACAGATAACGCCACGCATCGTGCCTCTTCCACCCAGAAACGCGACACCGCCAAGCACGGCGCCCGCAATGGAAGTGAGCGTGAAGGGTGTGCCGATCACCGGATCGCCCGAGCCGGTTTGCGCCGCCACAAACAGGCCGGCCAGAGCCGCCAGCAGACCCGACAGCGCAAATGCGAAAACCTTGACGCGCTCGACGGGAACGCCTGAACGATACGCCCCGACGGGATTGTTTCCCGCAGCATAGATTCCAATGCCGAGCGGTGTCGCGAGGTAGACTTTCCAACCGATGAGGAACAGGACCAGAAGACCAAAGGCGACCGGCGTATGCCCGGCAAGCAGATCGGAAAACCAGTCGGGGATGTAGCCGCCCGGACGCGGCAGGAGAAGCAACGCGATACCCGTGATGATGAACGAGCCCGCCAGCGTGACGATGATGGCGGGCAGGCGCAGATAGGCGACGATGCCGCCTGTCGCGGCACCTATAAAGAGGCCGGCGGCCGAAACCGCCAGCAAACCGCCAAGAACGCCCAACGGCCCGCCCATCGTGACCGCGGCAATGACAGCGCCAAGGCTGACCAGCGGACCGATCGCCAGAGAGATGCCACCATTCAGCATCATCAGCGCCTGCGCCATTGTCACCAGTGCGAGCGGGAACCAGTTCTGCGTGAACTTGGAAAAGCCGCCAATGGTGAAAAGACCAGGAAACAGGATCGCGTACACCACCAGGAACGCAGCAACGACCAGATAGAGACCCGTAAGGCCGCGATTCCGCCGCCGTTGGACGGCGGTATAGAGATTTGCTGGAACCCGCGTGACAGTCATGCCGCTGCTCCTTTTGCCGAGAGGCCCATGGCAGCGCCGACGATCGCTTCTTCGGAGATTTCGGAGCGTGGCAGCATGGTCGCGAGCCGCCCTTCGCGGAACACGGCCACACGATCGCAAAGGTGTACAAGTTCGGGCGTGTCCGAACTCAGGAGAATGACCAGCTTTCCTTCACGGGCGAAGGATTGCAGCATCAGGTAAATCTCACGCTTCGTCTCGATGTCGACGCCGCGGGTCGGATCGTTGAGCAACAGCACAGACGGATCGAGCGGCAGCCATTTGGCCAGCGCCACCTTCTGCTGATTACCGCCTGAAAGCGCCTGGACGGGCCGGCCCACATCGCCCTTGATGGTAAGGCGTCTGGTGAGATCGGCGACCCGTTTGCGCTCGGCAGCGCGATCACGCAGACCGTGCTTCACAAGATCCCCGAGCGAGGGGAGAAGCAGGTTGGATGCGATCGAATGAGGCAGCACCAGCCCCTCATGTTTCCGATCAGCAGGCACATATGCCAGACCGGCTCCGTTTGCTGCCTCGACGTTCTTGAGTGGCCTGTGGCGACCCGCGATCTGCGCCGTTTCGGCGGAAGCGGGTATTGCGCCGTAAAGACCAAGCAGGAAATCTTCCTGCCCTTGCCCCACCAGGCCGCCAATGCCCACGATCTCACCGGCGCAGGCCCGGAAATTCACATCCCGCGCCATGCCGGCAGAGAAACCTTCGAGGCCAATCAGTTCGTTTCCAACAGGATTGTCCTGCCAGGCCGGAAAAAGATCGCCCGCATCGCGCCCCACCATCAGACGCACAAGGCCTTCGTCATTGACGCCCGCGAGGGGCTGGTCTGCGGTGACCACCCCGTCCTTCAGAACGGTCACATGGGAGCAGAGCGCCTGCACTTCGTTGAGGCGGTGGGAAATATAGAGAAGCGCTATCCCTTCATCACGCAACTTGCGGATCAGGCCCGCCAGAATACCTGCTTCATGGGCGGACAGCGACGACGTCGGCTCGTCCAGGATCAGCACGCGTGGTTTGCGGAAGAGCGCCTTAGCAATCTCAACCATCTGACGGCGGCCAAGCGAAAGATCGCCGACGGGCATATCGAGCGGCTCGGTCAGGCCGACCCGCTCGCAGACTTCCGCCACAGCGGTCGAAAGCGCCCGGTAATCGATAAGTCCGAAGCGTCGCGGCAAGGCCCCCAGGCCGATATTCTCGGCGATGGAAAGTTCGGCTGCGAGACTGAGCTCCTGTTGAACGACTGCAATCCCCGCCTCGCGCGCTGCGGCAGGGGAGAAGCGCAAGACCGGCTGGCCATCCACGACAACATTGCCCTTGTCGGGTTGCAACGCACCCGAAAGCAGATTGATGAGCGTCGATTTCCCAGCACCGTTCTCCCCCAGAAGGGCGTGAACACGTCCTGGCTCAAGGGCGATGTCAACGCCCTTGAGCACCGGATTGCCGAAAAATCCCTTGAACACCCGCCTGGCTTCAAGCAGGGGCTTGGTTTTCGTCATCGGGAACTGACCTTTTCTCTTCGTGTTCTACTGAGCAAGAAGCTCGTCGAAGAGTGCGCGGTCGTAATCGGAGTAGATGTATCCGTCGGCCGGGAACTGCTCGGCGCGCGCCAGGTAGCTGTCGATGGTGTCGTCGCTGATGACGGGCAGCGGGACCTTCACGAAAGCGGGAACATCCTTGCCTTCAAGTGCCTGCACTGCCGTGTAGACCGACAACGCACCTAGCCAGTTAGGCTGCATAGTTGCCCAGCCCTTCAAGCCCTTCTCATTCCAGAGCTCAAGAAACTGGCGTGCGTTCTCGCCTGTGGTTGGTACCTGTTCGCGGCCCTGACGATCGAAGGCGAGAATGGAACCAGCCGAAAGTGCACCGCCTAGCGAAAGAACGCCATCAATCTCCGGATTGGCGAACAACAGGCTGGTCATCGCCTCCTGCGCAGGGGCAACATTGTACTCGGTGTTCGTCTCGGTGAGTATTTCGATGCCGGGATTGGCGTCCAGAACCGGTTGCGCACCCTTGCGGCGATCATCGCTTACCGAAATGCCGGCGGGACCATTCATGACGATGACCTTGCCCTCACCGCCAAGCTGATCAACCATCCACTGTGCGGCGGAAGCACCCCATTCGCTGGAATCCGTATTGATCTTCGCGGTCACTTTGTCGGTATTGACCAGACTGTCGAAATTGACGACCGCTATGCCCTTGTCACAGGCATCCGAGATCACACGGTCAAGCGCATTGGATGAGCCAGCGATAACAATGACGGCGTCAACATCGGCATCGATCATCGACTGGATGTGCTGAATCTGCGTCTGTGCATTGCCCTGGGCGTCGGTGATCATGAGCTCGTCGACTAACCCTTCCTTCTTCAACCTCTCCACCTCGGCAGCAATCGTGCCTTCGGTCTGTTTCATCCAGGTCGGTACAGAATAGATGTTCGCCCAGCCGATCGTGTACGGCGCCTCGCGATCGCCCTTGATGCAATTGGCAGCCGCCGAAGCAGTGCCGCTCCCCGCGGCCAGCATGGCCACAACCCCTGCGCTCACCATCAGGCTGCGGTGGCGCATTGAACCTAGAAATTTCATGATTTCCTCCCTCAACACAATTGCGATGCGACAGAGGTTGTCGCTCTTGCATGTCCATTATAACGAACATATGATCCTTATAACGGATATGGATCCTATCAACTTTTCTCCATCCCGCAAGCCGCCATTGCCGGATTACCCAAATCACGGCGGTCGGCGAAATTGAAGGTGGTGGAGATTGACAGGGCGCGGGCAGTTCAGAAGAAGAAGAACGTTGCCCGAAGTTATGGAGCAGGTCCTTGGAAGCAGCCGAAACGAATTTGACCGCCAAGCGCGCTCGCGGACTCGACCGTGCATTTGAGATTCTCGAGTTTCTCCGCAATCAGAAGAATCCGATGCGTCCCAATGAGATCGCCAGCCAGATTGGCGCGCCGCGCTCTTCGGTGTACGAGCTCGTCAACCTGCTGCTGCGCAATCAGATTCTTGAGTTTGCCGACGGCGATGGACGCGTCTATCTGGGCCGCAAACTCTATTTTCTGGGCGCAGCCTATGAGAAGCAGTTCGATTTCACGCGGGAATGCGAGAACGCACTTGAAACAATCGCACGTGAAACGCGTGAAACGGCTCAGTTCTGCATGTTGGACGGTAACAAATACACAGTGGTGCGCATGAAAGAGGGAGCACGACCATTCCGCATTTCTTCCGATGTTGGGCAGTCCGTCCCTATACCATGGACTGCATCGGGGCGCTTGCTGGTGGGGCATATGTCGGATCAGGAGATCCTCGATCTCATTCCTTCACAGGACTTCCAGTTGCCAAATGGCGAGTGGCTCGATCCCAAAGAGTTCCTGCGCGAGGTTCGGGACGCTACTCAACAGGGCGAGTTCACGTTCGACAGTATTGTCGACAGTTTCACCCATTGCTTCGCGGTGCCGGTCGTGAATGCGGAGCACCGGTGCGTGGCGACGCTCTGTCTCGTCTCTCCGCGGGAGGACGGATTAGCAAACAGGGAAAAATACCTGCAATGCCTGAAGAAAGCAGCATCTGCACTGGGTTTCCCAGCCCCTCCTTGACGTGGTGTCGCCATGAGACGCTCGCTCTGTGTTTCTGGAGGTGTCGCAGTACTCAGTGCAATATTGATGTTCATGACCCGACGGCGACGTTCTCGAGCCAGTCAACCTGACGATCTCGTCGACACCGTCAAAAGCATGAATTCCGTACCGATCTAGCGATGAACTTCTACCGGCGAGTCTCAGGACTAAGGCACGACGGGATCGCAGCCCGGACGGCCAACCTGCCACAACTTCTATGTCGCACGGGAGCGTGAAGGCGTATACCGGGATCGACGTTGCTGACGAAACGAAAGCCCGAAGGGTAGCCACTCATTCGGTGGAGAACGTTTGATCCCGGTTCCACCCCCTCCGCCATTTGCCGCCGAATCCAAGCTGTCGACCAATATTGATTGGTAAGCCGCGACGCTCCTTGCAGCCGGCGTCTCCGGAGCGGGCGCGCTAGGCGGGATCACCTTTCAGAGATTTCTCAAATGCCGCCAGAAGTTCGGAAAGTCCGCATTCGAAGTCGTCGAGCATGGCTTCATTTGAGCGCTGATGCCCTGCGTTTCCATCTCGGCTGGCCACCGCGAGAGCCGCACCATGCGTATAGTCGACGAGTATGTGCGTCCAAAGCAGGGCGTTGTTGTGTCTGCTCAACAATCGGGTCAGTTCATCGGTGATCCGCCGGGCGTGTTCCGGAAAAATGGCCGGCTGGGCAAATATCGCCAGGGTCAGTGCCGGATAATGGACAACCTTGGAGTAGTAAGCCGTGAGAAGAGCTTGCGCGCGCGCAAGCGCTTCACCCTTCTCAGGTGCGGCCACGTCCGCATAAGCACGCTCTGCCAGAGCCCTGATAAGTCCATCCCGATCTTTGAAGTGGTGATATATGGTCATGGGATTGATGCCCATGCGCGTTGCCAGAGCACGCATTGTCAAGCCGGTGAGGCCCTCGGCATGGAGTATTTCCAAGGCTTCCGAGAGAATGCGATCAGGAGAAACAGTCCTTCCGTCGGCGGGTGGCCGACCGCGCCGCCTTGCGATCACTTGATGACCTCATAGTGAGACTGAACCAGTCCGGAAGGGAAAGACCTTGTACCCTTGTGTGCGAGGGCCACATCGCGGGGACCACCGCCAAACAGAGGCCGTCCCTTACCCAGAAGGATCGGCACGCGCGTGATCACCATGTCGCTGATCATGTCGCGTTCGAGAAAGGATTGAATGACCTGCCCGCCATCCACATAGGCGCGGCGTACACCCTCGGACGTCAGCATCGCCATCGCTTCCTCAGGGGATTTGTCCGAAAAGCGCACCTTTCCGCTGAGTTCATGCGGCATGTCTTGTGGCGCAAGCCGTCTCGAAAGAACCAGCACCGGACGGTTGTAAAGCCACGCGCCCATGCTTCGGACTGCTTCATAGGTGCCACGCCCCATCACGATGACGTCGATGTCTTTTATGAAGTCGTCATAGCCATGATCTTCGTTAGCCTGGTCGTGCTTGAGCAGCCAGTCGATATCCCCGTTTTCACGGGCAATAAAGCCGTCGAGGCTGGTGGCAATGAATACGTGACCAGTGACCATTCGAAAACTCCATAATTATACGGTGTATAAATAAAGGAAGTTCCATATGTGTCAATCAGCCCGCCTGGATCTGCTCTCCCGTTCAACTCAGGAATCGGCAGAGCGCAGCGCCTTGTAGACTCTGCTTGTTGGGGCAATGCCCATCGTGTTCGCGCAGAAAGCGACGGCATCCAGCAGCGGATCGAGCGCGATGCCGGTTTTTATGCCCTGGCCATTCAGAAGATAAACCACATCCTCTGTCGCCACATTGCCTGCAGCGCCGGGCGCGAACGGGCAGCCGCCAAGGCCCCCCGCCGCCGCGTCCACGGTGCGGATGCCCAGCCTCACCGCCTCCCAGACATTGGCGATACCCATGCCGTAGGTGTCGTGGAAATGCGCTGCCATCTCGTTTATCGGAACGTCGCTTGCCACCGCTTCAACCACGGCGGCGATGCGCGCAGGCGTCGCCTTTCCCAGTGTTTCGCCGAGAGCGATTTCCTGGCAACCCATGTCGCGCAGCGCTTTGGCCACCGGCGCAACGGCCGTGGGGTCCACCGGGCCGGCATAGGGACAATCGGTGATGGTGGAGACGTAGCCGCGGACGAAGACACCCGCATCGCGCGCCCGCGCGACGATGGGTGCGAAGCGTTCGAGGGAGGCGGTCACGGCAGAACCGATGTTCTTCTCGGCGAAAGCATCGCTCGCCGCGGTAAAAACGGCGATGGCACGCGCGCCTTCTGAAAGAGCCTGTTCGAGCCCGCGTTCATTTGCCACCAGCACCATGTCGCCGGCGTGTCGTGAAGCGCTCACGGCCTGCATGACCTCCGCCGAGTCCGCCATGCGTGGCACACGCTTTGGCGAAACGAACGCGCCCACTTCCATCCGTGTCACGCCGGCGCTGCGCAGCCGCTCGACCAGTTCGATGCGGTGGGCGGTTTCGATATGCTCGTTGCGCGCCTGCAATCCGTCGCGGGGAGCCACCTCGACGATGGAGACCTGTGTGCTCACCGTTCGCCCCGAATGCGGTTGAGGATCTCTTCGGCCAGATCCTGCCGCACCTTGCCGAGGGCTTTGAGTTCACTTGCCACCAGATCGATCTCGTCACCGACCGCACCGACCATCAGGGCAACATTCTGCGCATGCAGCGCCATATGGCCCTTTTGAATGCCGGTCGTGGCAAGCGCGCGCATAGCGGCAAAATTCTGAGCAAGACCGATGGAAACGATGATGCGTGCGAGTGCGTCGGCGGTTTCGACGCCCAGCAGTTTCAGATGGGCCTGTGCGGTCGGGTGCACCTTGGTGGCGCCGCCGATCAGGCCGACCGCCATCGGCATTTCCAGTATGCCGACCAGGTTGCCGTCCTTGTCCTTTTCCCAGCGCGACATGGAGCGATAGCGGCCCTCGCGTGCGGCATATGCATGTGCGCCGGCCTCGATCGCGCGGGTGTCGTTGCCGGTCGCCAGCACGACAGCGCTGACGCCGTTCATAATGCCCTTGTTGTGGGTCGCCGCGCGGTAGGGGTCCGCATCGGCAAAACGATAGGCGGAAAGCATATCGTCGCGCACCTGCGTGCCGCCGATCTCGTCGAGTGTCCACACCGCGCGTGCACGCGCTACGCGACGGTCTGCCAGATTGGTAAGAATGCGCAGCAACGTCCGGGCGCCGGTCCATTCGGCGAGCCTTGGGGCAAGCGCCTCGGCCATGCTGTTGACCGCATTGGCGCCCATCGCGTCGCGCGTGTCGACGATGATGTGCACGATGGTCATAGGCCCTTCGTCGCTGTCGATGACGCGCACGTCGATGTCGCGGAAACCACCGCCGAATTTGACGAGAAGCGGATCGGTTTCGTTGCAGATCGCCCGGATTTCATTGATCTTCTCATACACCTTGAGACGGACATTCTCGGGGTCGCTTGCACCGAGAAGCTGGATCTGCGCGGCCATGACGGGTCCGCTGCCCGATGTGAAGAAGCCGCCGGTGGAACGGCATCGCTTGGCCGCGTTGCAGACGGCGGCCACGACGGAGGATTCTTCTGTCGCCATCGGCACCAGAACTTCGCGCCCGTCAACGATCATGTTGGTGGCGATGCCCACCGGGATGGCCATGGTGGTGATGGCGTTTTCGACGAGACGATCAGCAAGCTCGATTTGTCCCTCGGCTGCTGCCGCGAGGTTCGATAAGGCCTCGTTGCCGAGCTGCGCCTGCCGCGCAACGGCCTGAAGCCGCTCCGCAGGTGTCATCTTGTGAAGGCCTTCAATACGGGACGATTGGACGTCGCTCATCATGTGTCCTGTGGTTACTGAATCATGGTTTTGGGAAGCCAGAGCACAAGCTCCGGGAACAGTGCGCAGATCAGGATGCCGAACGCCTGAAGCAGCATGAACGGGATGATGGCCCGATAGACCGTCCCCATGCCGATCCCGGCCGGCAAAACGCCTTTCATGTAGAAGAGCGTGTAGCCGAAGGGCGGCGAGATATAGGCCATCTGCGCGGAAACGAGGAACAGAATGCCGAACCAGAGCCGGTCGAAATCCAGAAAGTCGATGACCGGCAGGAAGACGGGTACGCAAAGGAGGATGATGCCGATCTCGTCAAGGAACATGCCGAGAAAGAACAGGATCGCCAGCATGACGGCCAGAACGATCCAGCGATTGGCCTCCATGTCCTGAATGAAGCCGAGCAGGAAGTCGGCACCGCCGGTGCCGGTGAAGATCGCGACAAAGGCCCGCGCGCCGATGGTGATCCAGAGGATCATGGTCGTGACCTTGACCACATCCATGCCGACCCCGCGCAGCAGTTCCCAGCCGAAACGGCGCTCGATCAGGGCGGAAACGAAGGCCAGCGCCACACCCACGGCGGCAGCTTCGGTCGGTGTCGCAATGCCCATATAGATGGTGCCCAATACGCCGACGATGATCAGCATTGGCAGGATGAGCGACTTCAGCGCCGCGATGCGCATCGCCCAGGTGATGTCTTCATTCTCTTCCGGGCGCGGCGCAATAGCCGGGTTGAGTGCGGCCCGTAGCACGATATAGCCGATATAGAGCGAGGCGAGCAGAAGGCCGGGCACCACGCCGGCGATGAACATCTGGCCGATCGAGGCTTGTGCGGTGACGGCATAGACGATCGTAATGACGGAAGGTGGAATAAGGATACCGAGTGTGCCGCCGGCGCAGATCGTTCCGATGGCAAGTTCCGGCTGGTAATTGCGCTTGAGCATGGAGGGCAGGGCGAGCATGCCCATGGCGGCCACGGCCGCGCCGACAATGCCGGTCATCGCCGCGATGATCGTGCAGATGGCGATGGTGCCGACGGCAAGCCCGCCGGGCAGGCGGCGCGACCACAACTCCATTGCCTTGTACAGACTTTCGATCACGCCGGAACGCTGCAGCACACTGGCCATCATGACGTAGAGCGGAATGGCGAGCAGCGATTCCGACTGCATCGTGTCGAAGAGGTTGAGGACGGTAACAGAGAGGGCTGCCGGTCCCCAAAGGGTGATCGTGAAGACAAGGGCGAGCGCGCCCAGCGTGAAGGCGAGCGGAAGGCCGGTCAGAAGAAGCCCGACCAGGCTTGCGAACATGATGACCAGAACGAGTTCGGAGCTCATGGGCGCGCCTCCGCGCGTGCATCATTGCGCAGGGCCGACACTGCCTCGACCAGCGCCTGTGCGCACAGCATGACAAACGCGAAGGGCACGACAAATTTCAGCCACCAGATGGGTGGGTTCCATGCAGAAAAGCTTGTCTCTCCAAGCGACCAGGCGTTTATTGCCAGTGGCCAGCTCACGGCCGCGAAAACTGCCGCGAAAATGGCGATCACGAGAAAGGCGAAGACATCGAGCATGCGGCGCGCCGGTGCGGGAGCCTTCTCGCTCACAATGTCGACCGCCACATGGCCGCGCAGATGCAGAAGGTAAGGTCCGGCCAGCATGAAATGGGGGCCGAAGACAAGCGTGCTCGCTTCCATGGCCCAGACGGTGGGCGCATCAAAAGCATAGCGCGCGATCACCTCGTAGAGGAGCATCGGCACGACCGCGAAGATGATCACCGCGGCGACAACGAAAAGAACCCGGTTCACACCGGTGACAAAGGCGCAAACTGCCTGCATGGAACTGATATTCAGCCTGGGGTTGGTAGCGGGCGGCGTTTTGGCCGCCCGCCTGATACAAGGTCAGATGAGACCGAGCGACTGCATGAAGCCGATCTGGCTGTCGACGATCTTTGTCGCCAGCGGATCTTCCTTCGTCGCAGCTTTCCAGGAAACAACCGCCTTGGAACGGGCCTCGGCCACATCCGCCGGATCGAGATAGATCACCTCGACCCCCTGTTCGCGGTATTTGTCGAGCACCTGGCTGTTCTGCACGATGATGCGCTGGCGCAGGGACCCGGAAATCTCGCGGGCCGCGACGGCGAGAGCCGCCTTGTAGTTGTCCGGCAATGCGTCATATGCCGCCGAATTCGCGACGTAGCTGGTCGCCGTGGTCGGCTGGTGGACACCGGGTAGAATGATGAATTTCGCGACTTCTGCGAGACCGGCCTCATAGTTGGCCGTGAGGTCGCCGCGGTCGGCGAAGTCGATCAGGCCCTTTTCGAGGCCGGAATAGACTTCCGCCGTCGCCATCGGCGTCACCGCCACACCGAGATCCCCCATCACGGCGGAGGCGAGGCCGACAAAACGGCCCTTCTTGCCGGCCATGTCTGCAATGCTCTCGATCTTGACGGTCGAATGCATCGGCTCTTCGCCATAGACAGTTGGCGCGACGTAGGTAAGACCGGCCTTGCCATAGGCTTCACGGGCCATGTCCAGGCCGCCCAGTTCATAGAACCAGGCTTCATACTGGTCGGGGTCCGGGAATCCGAACGGGATGGTCGAGGTAAAGGCAAAGGACGGAATTTTTCCGGCTTCATAGCCGTCAAAAGTCTTCATCATCTGAAATGCGCCGCTGCGGACCGCATCGAAGGCCTGATTGGCCGGCACGAGTTGCCCTGCCGAGAACAGCTTGATGTCGAACTTTCCTCCGGTAAGTTCGGCAACACGCTCGACGAACTTCTTCTCGAACTCAAAGGGTGTGGTTCCGCCGTCCCACAGTGCTTGCATGCGCCATTGCACGGTCTCCTCTGAGCGTGCCACTGCCGGCATTGCCAGCGTTGCTGCGCCACCCAATGCAGAAGCCGTCAAAAAACGGCGCCTCTTCAAATCTGTCATTGCTTCCTCCCAAGACAGCAAGTTTGATCGTAAACCCAAATTGTCATAAAATTAATTGGGACAATCAAGGGACAGTTTGGCCCAAATTGGCGATGACTGTCCCGGGAATGTAAATGGGACAATACGCGATGACCGCAGCCGATACACGCCTCTCCCGTGTCGATCGAATTGTCCAGCAGGTGAGCGGGCTGCTCGCCGCCGGTGCCTATAAGTCGGGTGAGCGGTTGCCCTCCGTGCGCCAGGCTGCCCGGGAGCATGGCGTTTCCAAGAACACCATGGCGGAAGCCTATGACAGGCTCGTTGCACGGGGGCTTCTTGAGGCGCGTCCGGGGTCTGGCTATTACGTTGTCCAGTTTCAGCTCGACCGGCCTTCGCCTCCCGCCCCGCATGTTGCTGCGGCGGTGGACGTGGTTTCTCTCCTGCGGGAGCAGCTTGACCAGCACTATGAGGTGCGGCCGGGTGATGGCAGGCCGCCGGCATCGTGGATGGAGGGCGCGGAACTCAAACGATACTTTTCCAGCTTCAGGACGGCAGACGTCGACACGGTGGATTTCGGTTATGGCAGTTCCTGGGGGTATGCGCCCCTGCGCGAACGTCTGCGTGTCTTGCTTCTGGAGCGGTCGATCACCGCCCAGCCCGACGGGCTTCTCCTCACGCACGGGATCAATCACGGGGTCGACCTGATCATCCGGCATCTCATTGAGCCGGGCGATACGGTGTTTGTCGATGATCCGGGCTATTACCCGCTTTTTGCAAAGTTGACGCTCGCCAAGGCAAAGATCATCGGCATCTCCCGTGGTCATGACGGGCCGGATCTGGAGGACCTGGCAGCGAAGCTGGCGCTTCACAGACCAAAGGTGTTTTTCACCCAGTCGCTGGCGCACAACCCCACCGGCAGCACCTTGTCCCCGGCGGTTTCGTTCGGCCTCATGCAACTTGCCGAGCGCTGGGGGTTTTTGCTCGTGGAGAACGACGCTCTGGCCGATATTCTGCCCGCGACACTGCCGCGCCTCGCATCCCTCGATCAGCTTAACCGGGTTCTGTATGTCGGCACCTTCTCGAAAACGCTTTCAGCCAGTCTGCGTTGCGGCTTCGTCGCCGGCCATCCCGCGATCATTGGCGCTCTTGGTAATCTGAAAATGCTGACCACGGTGGCCACCTCCGACTATGTCGAGCGTTTCGTGTTTCATCTCATCCAGGGTGGTCAGTATCTGCGACATCTGCGAAAGCTCAAATCCCGCGTCGAGGAAGCACACAAGACCTCGCTTGCGCGGCTCGAGGCGCTGGGCCTGACGGTACGCAAGAGCGTTTCGCCGGGTTTTTATCTCTGGGTGGAGTTTCCCGATTCAATTGACGAGATGGCGCTGTGCCGCGCGGCTTCGGAAGAAAGCATTTTCCTTGCGCCCGGCAGCGTCTTCCGTCCGGGAAGGCCGGCGAATGGCAAGGCGGCGATCCGGGTGAATGTTGCCTATGGCGCGCATCCGCGCTTCCTTGCCTTTCTGGCGGAGCAATTGAGAAACGCGCCCCGGGGCTAGAGGCGCGTCAGGTAGAGTGGCAGGGGGCTGTCCCGCGGAGCTAACCCCGGATCTGCACCGTCCGTGGCATGTCCGAGAGGATCTCCGCACCGTCGGCACGCAGGATGACGATCTCTTCCAGCCTGAGCCCGAATTTTCCGGGCAGGTAGATACCGGGCTCGATGGAAAACACCATGCCTTCGTCCAGAATGGTCCCGGAGGTGGCGGTCAGGTAGGGCGGCTCGTGAATGTCGATGCCAAGCCCGTGGCCGGTGCGGTGGGTGAAGTATTCGCCATAGCCGGCTTCCGTGATCACATCGCGCGCGGCCTTGTCGATGGCCTTTGCGGTGACGCCGGGCTTGGCTGCATTCAATGCTGCGGTGACCGCCCGCTCCACGATGGCATGGACCTTCTCAAACTCCGCATCGGGCTTTCCATAGAAGCCAACGCGCGTCATGTCGGAGGGGTAGCCGTCCAGCCGTCCGCCGGTGTCGATCAGAACTGCGTCGCCTTCCTTCAGCTTCGTCTCGCCGGTGTGGTGATGCGGAAAGGCGCCATTGCCGCCAAAGCAGACGCTGGTGAACACCGGCACCGCACCCGCCGCCTTGTAGACGTCGCGGATCGCGGCGGCCACTTCCAGCTCTGTGATGCCCGGCTTCAGCGCATCGAAACCGGCCATGGCGGCCCTGTCGTTCAGCACCGCGCTTGCCTTCAGGCGTTTGTACTCGTCTTCGTCCTTGCGGGCGCGCAGATGGCCGACCGTGTCGTCGGTGAAACGGCGCTTTGCGCCCGGCAGCGCGTCGAGCAGAAGCAGCGCGAAATCGGCGCGCATCGTCTCGTCGATCACGACGCTCGGGGCTTCCGGCAGGTTCGATGCCTTCAGAAGCTCCGCAAGCGCGGCGTCCGGGCCGTCATCGTCGCGCCAGGGGAAGAATGGCAGGTCGGTCTTCTGGCGCGAGCTGTCGACATTGAGCGCGGGCATCAGGAAGCCGGCATGATCCTTCGAGACCAGCAGCATGACGGGGCGTTCGTCACCATGCGGATCGAGGCCCGCCACATACATCATGTGGCTAGACGGGCCGATGGCGACGAGGTCGGTGCCGGTTTCGCGCATGCGTTCGCGCAGGGCCTCAAGCCGCCGGTTGGAGGTGGTGGACATGGACAAACTCCAGAAATGAGAGAGAGAGGCGCTTTGAAAAGAAAAGAGGCCGCCACGACTGGCGGGGCGGCCTCGGATGCTATGGCGTTTGTCAGTCTTTCGTGACGAGCCGGTAGTAGACGAAGTCGGAGGTGGCGCCGTTGACATAGCCGTTCACCTTCTTGTCCATCGCCACCTGGTAGGCGGCCTGGAACATGATGATGATCGGTGACTTGGCCTGCACGTCCTTCTGCAACTCGACGTACATCGCATTGCGCTTGTCGGCGTCGGATTCTGCCAGAGCGGCAGCGGTCCGGTCATTCATCTCCGTCGGCACGGCCCAGGCGTTCCGCCACGTGGTGGTGGCCTGGTAGTTGTCGTCGGAATTGTCGCGGTTATAGGCGAATGCCTTCGCGTTGGAGTGCGGATCCATGAAGTCCGGCCCCCAGTAGAGCAGCATCGCCTCGTGGCTGCGCTCACGGTACTTGGTGATGACCTGCGAGCCCGTGCCGGGAATGATGTCGAAATTGATGCCGGCTTCCGCAAAGCTCGCCTGCAATGACTGCGCCATGTCGGTGAACGGCGTCGAGTTGATGACGTCGAGCGTCACGTTGATCGGCGTTTCCACGCCGGCATCGGCGAGGATCTGCTTCGCCTTCTCCGGATCGTAGGTGTAGGGCGTTTCGTCATAGGAGCCGGGGAAGCCCTTCGGCCAGAAGGCCTGGTGGATCTCCATCTGTCCCTTGAGGAAGCTTTCCGTCATGCCCTCATAGTTGACGAGGTAGCGTGCGGCCTCCCAGACCGCTTCGGGCTGCAGAGCTTCCGTCTTCTGGTTGAAGGAGACGAAATGCACGGCGGCCTGCGGATAGGTCTCGACCTTGATGTTTTCGGCGCTGATGCCGTTGATCTGGTCCGGCGTCAGGTTGCGGGCCATGTCCACATCGCCCGACTGAAGCAGAAGCTGCTGGGTTGCTGCTTCCGCCACGTGACGGATGATGACGTTCTCGACCTTCGGCGCACCCTTGAAGTAGTCGGCATTGGCGCCCATGCGTACCAGCTCGCCGGGGCGATAGGCCGTCAGCTTGAACGGGCCGGAACCGGCGGAGTTCGAATTGAGCCACTTGTTGCCCATGTCGCCGTTTTCTTCATGCTCCATGACCGTCTTTTCATCGACGATGGAAGCCGGGCGGGCGGCCAGCACGTTGAGCACGAAGGCAGGCGAGAAGTCGCCCTCATATTTCACGACAACCCTGTTTCCGTCGACGGTGACCATCTGGTCCACATTCTCCGCCGTCCAGCCGAGCTGGGCGAGAATGAAGGCCGGCGTCAGGTTGAGCTTGATGACGCGGGCAAAGGAAAACGCCACGTCTTCCGCGCGCACCGGGTTGCCCGAATGGAAGGTCGCTCCGTCACGCATGGTGAAGGTGATCGTCTTTGCTTCCGCATCGGCATCCCACTCGGCTGCAAGGCCGGGAGCGAGCACCGTCGGGTCTTCGGCGTCATACTGCACGAGGCGGTCATAAATGTTGGTGACCAGCTCGCCCGACGAGAACTCGTAGGCCTGTGCCGGATCGATGGCGACGATGTCGTCGATGTTCTGTGCAACGACCAGAACGTTGTCCGGCGTGGCAGCGAGCACATGCTGCGAAAGCGGCATGGTGAGGGCGGCGGCAAGGAGCGCCGTCTTGAAGAGCTTCATCATGTTCTCCTCCTTTTCTGGATCAGGAATTGCTCTTGGTTTTTCTTGGTGGTTTGCCGGAGGCCTTGTCCGGCGAAACCAGTTCGATGCGGTTGTTGGCCTGGCCATTGGCGCTGAACACGGTCAGCGTACCGGTCCACAAAAGACGGGCCGGCATATCGGTGGTGTTCTTCCAGGCATGCGGGGTGTTGCCGCGATAGTGCAGGCTGTCCCCGGCCTTCATCACCATTTCCTCTCCGTCGAGATACTGGGTGATGGTGCCTTCGAGAATGTAGATCAGCTCTTCGCCTTCATGGCTCACCGTCTCTGACGAATAGCCCGGCGGCACTGTCAGCACGAAGGAGGAAAGCTGGCTTCCGGGAAACTCTGTCCCGAGCCGCTCATAGATGATCGAGGAGCCGGCAATTGAGAATTGCTGGCGGCTTTCAGCCCGCGTCAGCCCGTCCTCGGCGCGGGGCTGGGCGACGAAATAATCGAGCCCGACGCCCAGCGCGCGGGCAATGCCGGCCAGCGAACCGAGCGTCGGCGTGGCGTTGTCGCGCTCCACTTGGCTCAGATACCCAACGGAGAGGCCTGAAGCCTTGCCGAGCTGTTGCAGGGTGAGGCCGAGCTGCCGGCGGCGGGCGCGTATCAGCACACCAATTCTGGTGTCTACATCGGGCGTGGCACGGGCCGGCTGCGTACTCAAAGATTTTTCCCCCACAAAAATTTTTTTGATGTAACCAGATTTTTTTGTATGATCCAAGCTCTTTTTTGGAGGTATTGCAGGGCGCGAGACGAGCTTTGGCGCCGCAAAACCGCATGAAATCAGAGTGTTGGCTTCTTGGTGGTGCGTGCGCCGGCTTGCAGGTCAGCCAGGGGAGAGGGGCGCGCTTTTGGGGCATCCATTCAACGAAGCAGCAGCCAGAGAGCGAAAAAGCCATGGCGTTTGAACCATCCGCAGGGGCTGCCACCGCCCGCATGGGCATGCTGGCCGGCCGTGCCTTCGAGGGCGTTGCGAGCGTTCTGCGTTTCGCCATCGTCGTCGCCGGCACTTTTCTCGGCCTTCTGGCCATCACCTTCTTCATCGGTCGTGTCGTGCCGATCGATCCCGTGCTTTCGGTCGTTGGCGACCGGGCGACACAGGAAGTCTATGAGGCGGCGCGTCAGGCCATGGGCCTCGACCGCCCGCTCATCGTGCAGTTCTTTTCCTATGTGGGCGACGTTCTGACGGGCGATCTCGGCATGTCGATCTCCACCGGGCGTCCGGTGGTCGACGATCTGGCACGCGTTTTCCCCGCGACGCTGGAAATGGCCACCATCGGCATCATCATCGGTGTCGTGCTGGGCGTGCCCATGGGCGTTGTCGCCGCCACGCATCAGGGCAGCTGGATCGACCAGGTCATCCGCGTGCTCGGCCTGCTCGGCTATTCGGTGCCTGCCTTCTGGCTCGGCCTTGTGGGTCTCGCCGTCTTCTATGCGGGTCTCGGCTGGGTTGCCGGTCCCGGCCGCGTCGATATCTTCTATGACGGCCTGCTCGATCCCGTGACCGGGCTCTATCTCATCGACAGCGTGATCGCCGGCGAGTGGGATATTTTCTGGAACGCGCTCGACCACCTGATGTTGCCGGCATCGATCCTCGGCTTCTTCTCTTTGGCCTATATCGCCCGCATGACGCGCTCCTTCATGCTCGACCAGCTCGGGCAGGAATATGTGACGACCGCGCGGGTCAAAGGCGTGTCCGAGCGCCGCGTCATCTGGCGGCATGCGTTCTATCCGATACGCATCCAGCTCATCACCGTGATCGGCCTGTCCTATGCAGCACTCCTGGAAGGATCGGTCATGATCGAGACCGTGTTCTCGTGGCCGGGCATCGGCAATTATCTCACGACCGCGCTTCTGACCGCCGACATGAACGCCGTTCTCGGTGCGACGCTGGTGATTGGCGCTGTCTTCATCATGATCAACAAGATTTCCGATGTGCTTTACCGCATCCTCGACCCGAGGGCACGCCGATGATTGACTGGCTTCTCGACGATTCGCCCGCCTCGCGCCTGCAGGCCAATATGGGCCGCGCATGGCGCGTCTGGACCGCACTGTTGCGCAATCCGCTCGCCGTTGTCGGCGCGCTGATCGTGCTGGTGCTGGTCGTCATGGCGGTCTTCGCACCGCTGATTGCGCCCTACTCCCCCGTTGGGCAGGATCTCGCAAACCGCCTCATGCCGCCCTCCGCCGAACACTGGATGGGCACGGATGAGCTTGGCCGCGACATCTATTCGCGCGTCGTCTACGGTGCGCGCATTACGCTTCTGATCGTCACCATGGTGGCCGTCATCGCCGCCCCCATCGGCCTCGTGGTCGGTGCGGTGTCCGGCTATTTCGGTGGCTGGGTCGACCGCGTCCTGATGGGCGTGACCGATATCTTCCTGTCGATGCCGAAGCTCATTCTGGCGCTTGCCTTCGTGGCAGCACTCGGGCCGGGCATCGAAAACGCCATCATCGCCATCGCCATCACCGCATGGCCGGTTTATGCGCGCATCGCTCGCGCCGAGACGATCACCTTCCGGGATTCGGAATTCATCTCGGCGGTCAGGCTGCAGGGCGCTTCTGCAACGCGGGTCATCCTGCGTCACGTTCTGCCGCTCTGCGCGTCCTCGACCATTGTGCGCGTCACACTCGACATGGCGGGCATCATCCTCACCGCCGCCGGCCTCGGCTTCCTTGGCCTCGGCGCGCAGCCGCCTTTGCCTGAATGGGGCGCGATGATCTCGCGCGGGCGCAACTTCATCCTCGATCAGTGGTGGGTCGCCACCATGCCCGGCTTTGCGATCATCCTTGTCAGCCTCGGCTTCTGCTTCCTGGGCGATGGTCTGCGTGACGTGCTCGATCCCAAGCAGGGAGAAGAGCAATGAGTGCACCGCTGCTTGAAATCGAAAACCTGACCGTCACCTTCCCCACATCCCGCGGACCGGTCGACGTGGTGAAGGGCATTTCCTTCTCGCTTGGCCGTGAGCGTCTGGGCATCGTCGGCGAATCCGGTTCCGGCAAGTCGATGACGGGTCGCTCCATCCTGCGGCTCATTCGCAAGCCGGGTCGTGTGACGGCGGACCGGATGACCTTCGACGGCATCGACCTTCTGTCGCAGAGCGAACGGCAGATGCGCGAGCTTCGCGGCGCGCGCATCTCCATGGTGATGCAGGACCCGAAATTCTCGCTGAACCCGGTGATGACCATTGGCGAGCAGATCGGCGAGGCGCTGCTGACCCACAAGAAGCTGCCGCGCGGCGAGATGAAGGCGCGGGTGCTTTCCATGCTGGAAGCCGTGCGCATCAACGAGCCGGAGCGTGTGGCGAACCTCTATCCGCACGAGGTTTCGGGCGGCATGGGCCAACGCGTCATGATCGCCATGATGCTGATCCCGGAGCCCGACCTTCTGATCGCCGACGAGCCGACTTCGGCGCTCGACGTTTCGGTGCAGGCGCAGGTGCTCGACATCATCGATGATCTCGTCACCGGCAAGGGCATGGGGCTGATCCTCATCAGCCACGATTTGAACCTCGTCTCGCGTTATTGCGACCGCATCCTCGTGATGAACAGCGGCGAGATCGTTGAATCGTGCAAGGCCAGCGACCTCAACAAGGCGACGCACCCCTATACAAGGGGGCTTCTTGCGGCCATGCCGCGCATGGACGAGGACCGCGACGAACTGCCGGTGCTCGACCGCAGCACCTGGACCACGGGAGCGGGCACATGAAGAACGCCGCCATTCATCTCGAAAACCTGTCGATCAGCTACGGCAAGACGCCGGTGGTGTTCGATGTCGATTTCTCGGTGGCCGAGGGCGAGAGCTTTGCGCTGGTGGGCGAGTCGGGCTCCGGAAAGTCAACCATCCTGCGCGCGATCAGCGGCCTTGCACCCGACTGGACCGGCAGGATCTCCGTGCTCGGAAAGCCGCGCGGCCATGCGCCGGACCGCGAATTCGCAAAAGTCTGCCAGATGGTGTTTCAGGATCCGTACGGATCGCTGCATCCGCGCAAGACGGTGGATGACTGCCTGGCCGAACCGCTTGCCGTGCACGGCATCGGCGGACGCGACACGCGCGTGAAGGACATGCTCGACGCGGTCGGTCTCGACCAGCGTTTCCGCTTCCGCTTTCCGCACCAGCTTTCAGGCGGCCAGCGGCAGCGCGTGGCGATTGCCCGTGCGCTGATGCTGGAACCGCGCGTGATGCTGCTCGACGAGCCCACCTCGGCGCTCGACGTCTCGGTGCAGGCGGAAATCCTCAACCTCCTGAAGAAGCTTCGCCGCGAGCAGGGGCTCACCTATCTGATGGTGACCCACAATCTGCCCGTGGTCTCCTTCCTTTGCGACCGGATGGCGGTCATGCGCCATGGCCGTGTTGTCGAGATCGCCACCGTCGACGCGCTGAAGACGGGTCGGCTTTCCGATCCCTATTCGCGCGAACTCTACGCCGCCAGCGGCGGCACGCTCCAACCCGCATAACAGAGACTGAAAATGACCGACTACACAGGCCCGCTGGCCGAGTTCGACCGTGCGCTTTCACGCGCCACGACCCCGGATGCACCCTTCGATGCGCTTCTGGAGCTGACGCGTGCCGTGGTCGGCACGAAGCTGTTCACCTTCATGACCGCCGACATGAAGACGGAAACGGCAAGCCGTTCCTACACCTCGCATCCGGAAGAATATCCCGTCTCCGGCACCAAGCCGATCCACTATGACCGCTGGTTCGAGACCGTGCACAAAAAGCGCGAGTGCTTCGTCGCCAACACGCTGGCCGACATCGACACCGTGTTCCCCGACGCCACGCTGATCGGCAAGCTCGGCTGCGGTTCGGTCATCAACCTGCCGGTGGTGCTGGGCGATACGCTGGTCGGCACCGTCAACATGCTCGATGTCGAGCACCACTACACGCCCGAGCGTGTGGCGCTGGCGAAGGCCTGGCTCTCGGTGCCGGCAAAGGCAGCCTATCTCGCCAGCCGGGCATTGGGCTAAGCCGTTTCCCACCTTTGCCTCGGGAGAAAATAGGGTATACGTGCCGCGGGCGGCGAAGCCGCCTGTCGCACAACCCGAGGAAGAGCAAAGATGTCGAACCGCGTTGCCTGGCATGAATTGTCCAAACTGTCCGCTGACGAGCGTAGGACGCTGCTGACGCGAACGGAAGACGATCTCACCCATTTCCTCGAAAATGTCGCCCCGATCATCGACGCGGTTCGAGAAGAGGGCGATGCGGCTCTTTCCCGTTTTGCGCGCCTGTTCGACAAGGCACAGGTGGAGCCTCACGAGATCGCGGCGACGGAAGACGATTTCGATGCCGCCTTCAGGGCGCTCGATCCAGAAATGATCGAGACGCTGGAATTCTGCGCCGACAATATCCGCCGTTTCCACGAGGCACAGCGGCCGCAGGAAATGTGGATGAAGGAAATCCGCCCCGGCGTTCTGGTCGGAGAACGGGCCACGCCCATCGACAGCGTTGCGCTTTATTCGCCGCGCGGCAAGGGCACCTTCCCTTCGATGACGCTCATGACGGCGATCCCCGCCGTGGTGGCCGGAGTGCCCCTGCCCATCGTGCTCACACCGCCCGGACCCGATGGCAAGGTGGATGCCGCAACGCTGGTTGCCGCGCGCATTGCCGGCGTCAGGCACGTCTACAAGGCCGGTGGTGGCCAGGCCGTCGCCGCCGCCGCCTATGGCACGGCTACGGTGCCGCGTTGCGCCAGGTTCGAGGGGCCGGGCAGCCCGTGGATCGCCGCTGCCAAGCGTCTGCTGCAAGGCCAGATCGCCTCGCGCCTTCCCGCTGGTCCTACAGAAAGCATCGTGCTTGCCGACGAGACAGCTGATCCCGAAATCGCAGCGCTCGATCTCTTGGTCGAGGCCGAACACGGCAGTGACAGCTCCAATTTCCTGGTCACCTGGTCGCGCGACGTGGCGGAAAAGGTGCGCGATGCGCTGCCGAAATACTGGGCCGAGATGAATGCCGAGCGCGTGCGCTATTCTTCCGATGTTCTGGGTGGAACGAGCGGTGGCATCGTGCTCGCGGACACGCCCGAACAGGCGTTCGACTTCATTAATGACTACGCACCGGAGCATTTGCAGATCCTCTCGAAGACGCCGTTCGAATATCTGTCCCGGGTCCGCAACGCGTCCGAAATCCTGCTTGGTGAATATGCACCGGGCTCCATGGCCAATTACGCGATGGGCCCCAACGCGGTTCTGCCCACCTCCGGCATGGCGCGTGCGCACTCGCCGCTTGGCGTTCATGATTTTATGAAAACGGCGTCCATTGGCCATGTGACGGCGGAAGGTTATGCCGAATTCGCCCCCCACACCCTGCGCTTTGCCCGCTATGAAGGTTTCGACGCGCATGGAAACGCGGTGACCAGGCTCAGGAACAATCACGTGGAGAAGAAGGGGTAGAGCAGGTGCTTCGGCAGCGAAGCTGTTGGCTGAACCGGCTTCGGAACGCTTCTGTGGACGTCATGATCTGCCCCGGCCCGGCAACAAACGGCAAAAACCGATTGTAAAGGTCTCCGGGGCATCCTCACGGCATCCCGTGGATTAACACCGGTACAAACAGGAGGGGTTGATGTATTGGAGGGGCGGCCATCCGTTTCAATACTGCGCAGTTGACGAGGCGGTCAGAACGTCGCTTCGCAAAGCGCTATGGCTGGTCCGGTATTGCCTGCTCCCGGTTCTGCTGTTGGTGCAGCCTGTTGTTGCGCAGGAGCCTGCCCCGGAAATCGTCCCCCAAGCTGAGATCGCCCCCCAAACTCAGATAGGCATCTTTCAAAGTCCTCCCTTTGTATCCGGCACAGCCGGCCATTATGAGGGGATGGCGATTGAACTCTGGGAAATTGTGTCTGCGGAACTTGGGCTGACGCCACGTTACACAGCCTATCCAACCCTGCGCGAACTGGTTACGGCGGTCAGTAGTGGTGAGGTCGATGCTGCGGTCACCAATCTCACCATTACCCGGCGGCGTGCCGAGGCAGTTTCATTCAGCCAGCCCTGGTATGATTCGGGGATGCGCATCATGGTTCCCGACGAGGGAACGTCCAGCTTTGGAAGCGTCGTGTCGGGTTTGCGCAATGCGGGCCATCTACGTGCCTACGCATGGCTGGCGTTGGTGATCGTGGTGTCCACCATTCTGTTGACCCTGTTCGACCGCCGTTTCGACAAGGATTTCCCGCGTCGATGGCGGGAAGGGATCGCAGAGAGTTTCCATCATGTGATGTCCATTGCCACCACGGGCAAGGCTTCACGAAAAAACCTGTTTGGTTGGGTGGGGCGGATCTGGTCCGCTCTCTGGCTGGTCTGCGGCGTGGCGGTTGTTGCATATATTACATCGTCCGTAACGAGCGTCATGACCGCCGTTTCTCTCGAACAGCAGATTGATTCTCTGGCCGATCTTCCCGGGAAAACCACAGGTGTCATTGCCGATAGCTCGGCTGAGGACTATCTCGCCGAACTCGGCATTGCGACACGACCCTATAAAGACCTCGACGCAGCGGTTGCGGCGATGAAAAGCGGCCGTGTGGATGCGATCGTCGGCGATGCTCCCGTGCTGGAATATCATGCGCACCACAATCCGGACGACCAAATGACGGTGGTGGGCAGTCTCTTCCACCCCGACAAATATGGCTTCGCTTTCCCCCACGATAGCGCATTGGCGCGGGAGGTGACGCTCAAGATACTCGCATTACGGGAAAGCGGAGAATTGGAAGAACTGCGCCTCAAATATTTCGGCAGCACTCCCTAGGTCGGCCGGGCCTTATTGTGCGCATCCAACGGGGTTGACATTGCCAGGAGCAAGGCGCATTTCAGCCGCCCCTCGCAACTCACCGGTGATCCCATGCAGCCTCTTGCTTCGCTCGGCGAGCGGATTGTCATTCTCGGCCCGTCCAACGCTGGAAAATCAACGCTGGCTGTCGCCCTGTCCGCAAAACTCGGTTTGCCGGCGGTTCATCTGGATCAGTTGCAACATCTGCCCGGCACCGACTGGCAACCGCGGTCGGAGGCCGAGTTCAAGGCTCTGCATGATGCAGCAATCGAAAAAGACCAATGGGTGATGGAGGGCAATTATTCCCGCCTCATGCCGCAGCGGCTGGCCCGTGCCACCGGCATCATTCTCATCACATCCAGTCCGTGGCTGCGCATCGGTCGATATCTGAAGCGCACCCTGATCAACCGGGCTGATCGCGCCGGGCATCTTGAAGGTGCCCGGGACAGCATCAAGTGGGAGATGATCCACTGGATCCTCGTCAAAACCCGCGGCAGCGACAAAAAATATGCGGAAACTGTCCGTGCCTCGGCTCTTCCGGCAATTGAATGCCACACGGCCCATGCACTGAACGAACTTTACCGCGTCTGGGGACTGTCTTCTTCGGTCATGAAACCGGAAGCGCGCGGCATACCCAACCCCGGAAGCTAAAGGCCGCATAGAACAGCTCCACATCTCCAAAGCCCGCTTCCTGAAGCAGGGCTTCGTCTTCTTCGGGTGGCAATGCCGGCAAGCTTTTTCGCATGGCTTCGATCTGCGCCATGACCCGGTTTGACGCTTCCCCCGATGCGGCGTGAAAGCGGGCATTGCGCCTTAGCCATCGTTCGCCGGCAGATGTATCGATGGGAAAGGAGTGATGCGCCACGACAAGAGGTGCTCCGGGTTTGAGCCGGTGGTGCAGTGCCCGTAACGTGTCGAGCCGGGCTGCGCGCGGCAGGAAGTGAAGGGTTAGGAAACAGGAAGCCCCGTCGAAACGCTTCTCGGGTGCATCCTCGATGTAGCCGTGGTGGAAGGTCACCCGCTTTTGGAGATCGCCAAGCGTGGTATGGGCCAGCGCCAGCATATCGGCGGAGGGGTCAATTCCATCGAAGCGCCAGCCGGGATAAGCGCGAGCGAAGTTGCGTAACTCCAGCCCGCCACCCGCGCCGAGGACGAGAACCCGTCCGTACTGAGGAACGTTCTCCGCCAGAAGAATGCCTGCCATGCGGTGCATGTCGGCGAGGCCCGGCACCTGCCGCGTCACGCGCTCCTCATACCCTTCCACCGGAGTAGTGGCTGTCATGCGTGAAGGAGGCATGTATGTCCTATCCGGGCCAGACCAGCGAGCGGTGAACCTGTGCGCCGGCCATCGCGCCGTCCGCCACGGCAAGCGATACGGAATGCGGCGCCAGCGCGACATCGCCACAGGCAAAGACGCCGGGAATGCTGGTTTCCTTGGATGCATCCGTTTTGATTTGCGTCCCCATGGGCGTCTCCTGAAGCGCGCAGCCGAGCGCCACCGGAAGGTCGCTTGCAGGTTCCACACGCGGCGCGACAAAGAGCCCGGAGAAGGAGAGCATTCGCCCATCCGCAAGCTCCACATCCGCTTCCGCGGTAATACGTGCAATGCTGGCAGTTTCGATGTTGATACCACGCTTGATGAGCCGATCCCGTGTCTCCGGGTCCAGTGTCAGCGCTTCGTTGGGCAGGAAGGTGACATCCCCCCATTCGGTCAGAAGCTCTGCCTGATGGGCAGACATCGCCCCGCTGCCGATCACGCCGATACGGCCCCGGTTCAACTCATAGCCATGGCAATAGGGGCAATGGAAAATGCTCCGGCCCCAGCGCTCCGCGATACCTTCGATGGCCGGCAGATGATCCCGCACACCTGTTGCAAGGATCACGCGGCGGCCGGGGTGGTGCGCTCCATCAGCACATTCGACCACGAAATGGTCGCGTTCTCCGGAAACGGCAGTAGCGTTTCCGGTTACAACGCTGATTGTGGAATAGGCTTCAAGCTGCCGCCTGGCTTCGAGTGCGATCTCCGCCGCGCCGGCACCGTCGCGGCTCAGGAAACCGTGGGAGTGGTTGGCGGTTCTGTTTCGTCTTTGGCCCGCATCCACGATCAGAACCCTGCGTCGTGCTCTTGCAAGCTGAAGTGCTGCAGCCATGCCTGCATAGCTGCCGCCGATGATGATGACATCCTGATCCATCGTCTAGCGTCCTTGTTTTCGGTGCTCGGCGTATCGGCGCGAGAAATCGGCGGCGAGATCGGCGAGCGAAATTTCTGAAAAGCGTTCCAGAAGCAGCGCTTCTGCCTTGATGAACGTGTCGTCGAGTGCTGCGTTGACTGCCTGTTCCACCAGGCATTCGGGCGTCTCGTTGCGGTTTCCAATCGCAAAGAATGCCGGTTCGCCAAGGGCTGAATGAAGCTGGCGCAGCGTCACGGTGCTAAGATCGACCGCAATACGCCATCCGCCAGCATGCCCGCGATCCGACGTCACGATCCCTGCTTCGCGCAGAAGCCCCATTGTACGCCGCACCACGACGGGATTGGTGCGCAGACACTCGGCAAGCTTGTCGGATGTCATCGGCCCGTCCTCTTCGGCCATGTGAAGAAGCGCGTGCAGAACAGAGGAAAGGCGGCTGTCTCGTTTCATGTAACTTATGTAGTTACGATTCGAGGCGCGCGTCAAGAAGCGGGATCTGAAATACGTTTAGAAAATGTTTGAAGACGTGAGCAGCTTGTGTGACGGAGATCAGGCCTTGCCCACACACCCGCCACAATTTCCGCGGATCTCGATCGTCGTCTTGGCCGGTCTGAAACTGTGCGCGCGCGTCCAGCCGTCGAGCCGGTCCTTCACCACCTCGTCGGAGAATTCTTCCACCTTGCCGCAGGTCTCGCAGATGGCGAAGGCGATCAGTTCCTGCTGATGGCAGTTCGGGTGTGCACAGGCGACAAAGGCGTTGAGACTTTCGAGCCGGTGCACCAGTCCCATCTCCGTCAGCTTGTCGAGCGCGCGATAGACCTGCAGCGGCGCGCGCAGCCCGTCATCGCGCAGCCGGTCGAGGATCGTGTAGGCACTGAGCGGCGCCTCGGCGCCCGACAGCGTCTTCATCACCAGCGTCTGGTTACGGGTCAGATCGGCACTCATGGTTTGGTCTCCGCAGAGGGCGTTTCCGTTTTCAACACGGGCGAGGGCGCGAGGCTGAGCACAAAGAGCACGAGCGCCGCCACCACGATGGACGGACCCGAAGGTGTATCGAATTGCAGCGAGGCCGTCAGCCCGCCGGCCACCGAAATTGCGCCGATCAACGCGGCAAGCGCGGCCATGATTTCGGGACCGCCCGCAAAGCGGCGCGCAGCTGCGGCCGGGATGATCAGCAATGCCGTGATGAGAAGAATGCCCACCAGCTTCATGGCAATGGCAATCACGGCTGCCATCAGCAGCATGAAGATGAGTCGCGAGCGTTCTGGCCGTAGCCCTTCGGCCTGAGCGATATCGGGATTGACGGTCGCAGCCAGCAATGGTCGCCAAAGCCAGACGAGCAGGGCAAGAACGATGGCGCCGCCGCCATAGATGATCGCGATATCCGTCTTCGATACGGCGAGGATGTCGCCGAACAGGAACCCCATAAGGTCCACCCGCACCCAGGTCATGAAAGCGACCATGACAAGACCGAGCGCAAGGGTTGAATGCGACAGGATGCCGAGCAGAGCGTCCGTGGAAAGCGCGCGACGGCGTTCCAAAAGGATAAGCGCCAGCGAGGCAAGTGCAGCCACCAGAAAGACGCCGACCATGAGATTGATCTCCATCACCAGCGAGAGCGCCACGCCCAGCAGCGCGGAATGCGCCATGGTGTCGCCGAAATAGGCCATGCGCCGCCAAACGACGAAACAGCCGAGCGGACCCGTGACAAGGGCAAGCCCGACACCGGCTACAAGCGCACGGATGAAGAAATCGTCAAGCATCACGGCCTCCATTTGCCGGCGTCTCGGCGGCCTCATGGTCGTGGTGGTGACCGTCATCCTTGTGGCAGTGCGCGGTTATCGTCCCATCGGCATGGCGCACACGGCCATCGGCCAGATGCGTGTGGTCATGATGGTGGCGATAGAGCGCCAGCGATTCTGCCGCGCGTGTGCCGAACAGTTTTCTATATTCGGGACTGTCCATCACGCTTTGCGGTTCCCCGCGGCAACACACATGGCCGTTAAGGCAGATCACCGTATCGGTGTCGGCCATCACGATGTGAAGATCGTGCGAAATCATCAATATGCCGCAACCGGTCCGGTCCCTGATGTCGCGGATCAGTTCGTAGAGCGCCACTTCCCCGGTAAAATCCACGCCCTGTACCGGCTCATCGAGTACCAGAAGATCAGGCTTGCGCAGCATGGCCCGCGCCAAAAGCGCACGCTGGAACTCGCCGCCCGAAAGCGCCGCCGCCTGACGTCCCGCCAGATGCGCCACACCTGCTGCCTCGAGGGCCGTAGTAATCTCGCTGCGGCTTGCCGGTGCCGTCAGTGTCATCAGCCGCTCCACGCTGAGGGGCAGCGTCCAGTCGAGCGCCACTTTCTGCGGCACGTAGCCGATAGTCAGGCCTTCCGCGCGATGCACATGGCCTTCGCTCGGTTCGATAATGCCGATTGCCGTCCTGGCCGTCGTGCTTTTCCCGGATCCGTTGGGACCGATGAGCGTGACGATTTCGCCACGGCGGACCGCAAGGTCAACGCCGCGTACCAGCCAGCGCCCACCGCGGTTGACGCCGGCATTGTGCATCTCCACCAGCGTATCGCTGGATGGTTGAGCGCGTGGTTTTGATTTTTCCAGCATGTGATTTTTTCCGACTTGTCAGCGGATATGGCACACGTTATAGCGTAACGCAAGGATATGTAATGTCATAACATTCAAACCAATCCGGACCCGATGGTCTGAGTGTTGTGGCTGCGCATCCAGCTGTTCGTTCGACATCTGACAGGAGCCAGCCATGAGATCGTTTCGCCTCTTATTCGCCGCCGCTGCATCCTCCCTCGCGCTGCTGGCGCCAGCCGGCGTTGGTGGCGCTGCAGCGGCCGACCAGGCAGTGGTGGCTTCCATCAAGCCGGTGCACTCCCTGCTGGCCGGCGTGATGGAGGGCGTCGGCGATCCGCAGCTCATCCTGCAGGGTGCGGGCTCGCCGCACACCTATTCCATGCGCCCGTCCCAGGCGCGCATGCTCGCTGGAGCTGATGTCGTTTTCTGGGTTGGGCCCAACATGGAAGTTTTTCTGGCGAAACCTCTTGAAACCCTGGCCAGCGGGGCAAAGCTGGTGACGCTCTCCGAAAGCGAAGGCATCACACTGCTCGACATGCGCGAGGGTGGTGCGTTCGAGGCGCATACCCATGGCGATGAAGGCGATCATGAAGATCATGAGGCGCATCACGACCACAAAGATGGCGATGATCATGAGAAGGATGAGAAGGAGCACGCCCATGAGGGCGGGGCTCAGGATCACGGAGCACATGAAGGCCACGATCACCATGACCATGGTCCGGACGCGCATATCTGGCTTGATCCCGAAAATGCAAAAGTCATCGTCAATGCCATTGCCGAGACGCTGAGCGAAACCGATGCAGAGAATGCATCGACCTACGCAGCCAACGCGGCGAAGCTGAACGAGCGCATCGACGCGTTGAGCGCCGAGATTGCGGAAGAACTCGAGCCTGTCAGGGATCGCCCCTTCATCGTTTTCCACGATGCCTATCAGTATTTCGAGAAGCGCTTCGGTCTCGCCGCTGCCGGTTCCATCACCGTCAGCCCGGAAGTGATCCCCGGAGCGCAGCGCGTCGATGAGATCCGCACAAAGGTAGGCGAGCTCGACGCCGCCTGCGTTTTCGCCGAGCCCCAGTTCGAGCCGCGTCTTGTAGAGGTTGTCACCGAAGGCACCAACGCCAGATCCGGTGTTCTCGATCCGCTTGGCGCCGAGGTCGCCGATGGCCCGGATCTCTACTTCGAGCTGCTGCGCGGCATGGCGGCGTCTTTCAAGAACTGCCTCGCCAGATAAACGGTAAGCCAGCGACCCGCGAGCTAAGCCGCAGTGCGTCTCTGGCGCGGGCTCCAGAGCTGTTGTCAGTCTGCCCGCCAAGCACGCTGACCTGGCTGCCACGGCAGGCCTTCTAGACAAGACCAGTACTCTCACAACCAAAACTGTAATGTTATAACAAAAAGGAGAATTGGAATGCGACCGTTCAGTTACCTCATGAAAACGGGCGCGCTCGCCCTTGGCACGGCGCTCGTCGCATTGCAGCCCCTTCACGCAGATGAAAAGGAAGTCTGGCGGCTTTTCATCGCCGACCACAGCGAACCGGTCTTGCGCGCACTCGACGCGGAGAAGGGCGCGGTGCTTGAAACCTTCCCGCTCGAGTCTCCCGCGCGCCTCTATGCCACTGAAAGCAATGAAACCGTTTTCGCCGTCCAGCGCGACGCCAACACGATTACCGCCTTTTCCACTGGCATTCACTTCGATGATCATGGGGATCATGCGGATATGGAGGTCACCGAGCCCAAGGCGCTGGAAGGCTCCGTAGATGGCGATCGGCCAGTGCATTTCGTGGCGCATCATGGCGAGATAGCACTCTTCTTCGACGGCGAGGGGGTTGCGCGGCTGGTTTCGGAAAAATCCATCTCGGAGGGAAAACCCGATATCCGGGAAATCAGGACTCCGGCCCCCCATCATGGTGTCGTGATCCCGTTTGGTGCCCATGCCATTGCCACCGTGCCCAACAGCAAGGATCCGAGCGAACTACCCGATAGTGTTCAGGTTGTTGATGCAAAGGGCACAGCCATCGGCGATCCCGCTGCCTGCCCCGGTCTGCACGGTGAGGCCACCTCCGGCAACATCACGGCAATCGCCTGCGACACCGGTCTTCTTCTCATCACGGGCGGCCGCAACGATGTCCCGAAAATCCGCCACATGGCCTATTCCGATGGTCTGCCGGATGATCTCAAGGTCTCCACGCTCGCCGGTGGCAAGGCGTTGCAGTACTTTCTCGGAAACTTCGGCAAATCCAACCTCGTGTTGATCGACCCGGAAGACGAAGATGCCTTCCGCCTGATCGAGCTGCCGGTTCGGGCTGTCCACTTCGTGGTTGATCCAGTAAGGCCCAAATTCGCCTATGTCTTCACAGAGGATGGCAAGCTCAACCGCATCAATGTCCTGTCCGGCAAGATCGACCAGTCGCTTGAGCTGACGGCGCCCTATTCCATGGACGGGCACTGGTCCGACCCGCGCCCGCGCATTGCCGTCACCCATGACGAGATCATGGTCACCGACCCGCTCAAGAGCGTTGTCCATGCCATCGATGCGGCAAGTTTCGAGAAGGCCCGCGACATCGCGGTGGAAGGCATGCCCTACAATATCGTCGCGGTTGGCGGTTCTGGCGAAAGCCACGAAAATCACTGATTGTGGCCAGCCTCTCAAAAACAAGCCCCGCTGTTTCCGGCGGGGCTTTTCGTATTCATGCCAGGGTTCGATCAGTGGCGTGAAAGCCAGTCGTCGATCTCGCGCTCGGCCTCTTCCTCGGCCTTGCCATAGCGTTCCTGCAGCTTGCCGGCGAGCTCTTTTCGGTTGCCGCGAACGACATCCAGGTCATCATTGGTGAGCTTGCCCCACTGCTGCTGGACCTTGCCCTTGAACTGTTCCCAATTGCCTTCGATCTGATTCCAATTCATGTCGGTATTCCTTCCGCATTTGAAAGGAGTGCACTCCGGTTGAGGTCATCGGCCTAGGTGCCTCGATAATGCATGAGCAATGATGTGGTTCCCGCCTTGTTTTCGCCATCAGCGGATTTGAACGTCGGGTTTCCCGCGCCTAGATTAAGCGGGAAAGGAAAACCTCATGGAAAGCCAGCCTGCGCCTTTCGTGCCTCCGGCGCCGCGCCCGCGCACCAGCCCGCCTTCCACATTCGAGATGATGCGCATTGTCTATCGCAATCCGCTCGAACTGTGGGGTGAGCCCTCCTACAACGAACCGTGGATTTCCATCGACAACACGATCGGCGGCCCGCTCGTCATCGCAAATGATCCGGGCCTTATCCGCCATGTCCTGGTCGACAATGCGAAAAACTACAAGATGGCCCGCGTGCGCCAGAAGATCCTGCGGCCCATCCTGCGTGACGGGCTCCTGACGGCGGAGGGCGCGGTCTGGCGCCGTTCGCGCAAGGCCATGGCGCCGGTCTTCACTCCGCGCCATATTGCCGGCTTCGCCAGACCGATGCTTGAGCGCACGCAAGCCTTCGTCGCGCGATACGAAAACGTGAACCAACCCGTCGATGTCTCCCGCGACATGACGCTGCTCACCTTTGACATTCTTGCCGAAACGCTCTTTTCCGGAGAGATCGCCGGCGAGCCCGGCAGTTTCGCGCATCAGGTGGATCGTCTGTTCGAGACAATGGGCCGTGTCGACCCCCTCGATCTTCTGGGCGCACCCGATTGGCTCCCGCGCATCACGCGCCTTATGGGCCGCAATTCGCTAAAGTTCTTCCGCGACATCGTTGCCGAGACGATGGCCATGCGCCGGAAAAAGATGGCATCCGGCCACGACGTGCCGGAAGATTTCCTCACGCTCCTCCTGCGCGCCGAAGGGCCGGCAGGCCTCACCCGCGCGGAGATAGAGGACAACATCATCACCTTCATCGGTGCCGGCCACGAGACCACGGCGCGTGCGCTGGGCTGGACGATCTATTGCCTCGCCTCAGCCCCATGGGAGCGTGAAAAGGTGGAGGCAGAGATCGACGCGGCGCTGGTCCACGAACCCGACCCGGTGAGATGGCTCGACGCCATGCCCTTAACCCGTGCCGCTTTCGAGGAGGCGATGCGGCTTTATCCGCCAGCACCCTCCATCAACCGCGAGGCGCTGTCCGAAGATCGCTATCAGGATTTCACCATCGTCAGGGGCGCGCAGGTGCTCGTCATGCCCTGGACGGTGCATCGCCACCGGCTTCTGTGGGACGAGCCGGACGCCTTCATGCCCTCGCGTTTCCACCCTGAAAACCGCGAAAAGCTCGACCGGTATCAGTATCTGCCCTTCGGTGCCGGCCCGCGCGTCTGCATCGGCGCTACCTTTGCCATGCAGGAGGCGGTCATCGCGCTCGCGGTCCTCCTCTCTCGCTTCCGCTTTGAGACCTTGCCGGAAACGAACCCCTGGCCGGTTCAGAAGCTCACCACCCAGCCGCAGGGTGGCCTGCCCATGCGCGTCTCCTACCGCTCCTGAATCCGTTCAGTAAAATCGCACCAGTGTCGAAGACCCTTGCCGCCACATCTCACCCGGTTCCTTCGTTATCCTCGGACCTGATCCGAGGATCCATGCCGGGACGCCGGGGATAAACTTCGGCCCGTCCCGGGCACGTACATTTTTTCTAACCCGCACCCCGTCACCACCGCAACGTCATGGCTCCCATGGTCAAACGACGGGACGACGAGGCGAATGAAGCGCTGTCCCTACTCGCTATTCGCTACTCCCTATTCGCTCTTTTCTCCCCACCCTCAAAACCTCCGCTACACTTCCCCCATCGCCCCTGTCGGGAACCGGGTCCGGAGCCGGGGATCAGGAGGGGCGACGGCAGCCTCCCCCTCGGGTTCGGTGACCCGAGGCCTGTGAGGGCCCGCGAAAGGCCGGCGGCCGGCATCATGTCGGTTGCGGAAAAGCCGCTAGGGCACGGATCGCCCGAGTGACCGGCCGGCAGACGGGACAGCGGCCGGCGGGGCGCGCTTTTCGCGCCACTTATTTCACAACAGAGAGGCACGAAAAACGCGCCCCGTTTCCCGAACGAGCCAAACCCCGGCGGCAACCCCGCGCGGCAACGAAGGAGCCTGCCCAGAAATGCCCGCGCCACACCACCCCGTCATCCCAGCCTGTCATCCCGGAAGCCGCAGGCTATCCGGGACCCATTGGCAGAATGCGCAGGAACATGGCCCGGTGTTCAACCACGCCCCTGGAAGAAATTCTCCACATGCACCGGCCATCGGCGGGGGAGGATGGCGACAAGATCGAAGCGCAGCGAGAGCCGTGCGTGATCGGGTTGGCGGGCAAGCCACAGGTCAGCCGCGCGTTCGATACGGCTCTGCGCATGATAGGCCACCGCATCCATCGCCGCTTCCACAGTCGGGCGCGCCTTCACCTCGACAATCGCCACCAGATCGCCGCGCCGGGCGATCAGGTCGATCTCGCCAAGCTTTGTGCGATACCGCCGGGCCAGAATGCGATAGCCCTTCAGCCGCAGCGCCATGGCCGCCAGCCACTCGCCGCGATGGCCGAGGCGATAGGCTTTCTGCCGCGCCTCAGCCGGCATCACTCTTTGCCTTCAGATCGAGAAGCCGCTGATAGAGCTCGGACTTGCGTCCGCCCGTCATGCGTGCGGCTTCACCCGCCGCCTTGGAGGCGGACATCTCATCGGAGAGCGCTATGAGTAGCCGGTCCACATCTTCCGCGCTTGTCTTTTCTTCGCTTTCCGGCGGCGCAACGCACACCACCACTTCGCCCTTGGGCGCACCGGTATCGGCATAATGCGCGGCCAGATCCGAAAGCGCGCCGCGCCGCAATTCCTCGAATGTCTTGGTAAGTTCGCGAGCCACACAGGCCTGCCGCTTCCCGCCAAGCACCTCTGCCATCGCGGCAAGACTGTCATCGAGGCGGCGCGGCGATTCGAAGAAAACCAGCGTCGCCGGGGTCTGGCGAAATGTTTCGAGCCGCGCGCGGCGCTGCCCGTCCTTCACGGGAAGAAAACCGGCAAACAGAAATGCATCCGTCGGCAGCCCGGAGGCCGAGAGCGCGGCAAGAACCGCAGAGGGGCCGGGAATGGGCACAACGCGCAGGCCCTTTTCGATTGCTTGGTCCACAAGACGATACCCGGGATCCGAGACGAGCGGCGTGCCGGCGTCGGAGATGAGCGCAACGCTCTGCCCCGCTTCGAGCGCCGCCAGCAGGCGCGGGCCGGCTTTTTCCGCATTGTGTTCGTGATAGGCGGTGAGGCTCTGGCCAATGCCGTAGCGGGCAAGAAGCACGCGCGAAACGCGGGTGTCCTCGCAGGCAACGAGATCCGCCCCGGCAAGCACTTCGAGCGCGCGCAGCGTGATATCGCCCAGATTGCCGATGGGGGTTGCCACCAGATAAAGCGCCGGCTCCAGCGGCCCGGCGCCAATACGGGCATTGCCGACGACGAAACTTTTCTCTCCGCGCGGGTTTTCCATAACTCTTTGATCCTTATTCGCTCATCTCTTTGACATGGAGGCATGTGGGTTGCAAAGTCGCGCGCTGAATTTGGGACGGATGCGACGCATGAAATTATCGACATCGCCCGGTGGCAGAACCGGGATCATCTCACTGGCGCTGGCCGGCCTTCTGGCGCTCGGTGGCTGCGTGGGGGCTGACGTGCCCTATGGCATGCCGCAGCCCGTCGACCAGTCCATCGCCACACGACCCATTGCGGAAACTGCGCCGCGTGTAGCGGCCACAGGTGAGGTGATCGGTACAGGTGAAACGCGTGTGGCGCTGCTCCTGCCGCTGACCGGCGAAGGCAATGCCAGCCGCATCGCGGCCGAGCTCAAGAACGCCGCGCTGCTTGCCATGGACGATGCTGGCTTGAACGCGCTGGAAATGGTCGTCAAGGACACGGGTGGAACCACGGAGGGCGCTGCAGTCGCAGCAGGACAGGCATCCGCCGAAGGTGCTGCCGCAGTGCTAGGCCCGCTCTTTTCGGCCAACGTGCGCGCTGCTGCGCAGGCGCTGGGCACGTCGCAGACACCGATGATCGCGTTTTCCTCCGACCGTGCGGCGGCGTCGCCTGGCGTCTATCTCAACTCCTTCCTGCCGCAGGGCGTGGTCCAGCGCACGCTTTCCTACGCCGCCCGGCAGGGGGTGCGCACCGTGGTTGCTATCCTGCCTGATGGGGCTGCCGGCGATATCGCCGAAGCCGAAGCGCGTCGCACCATGCTTTCCATGGGGGGCGAAGTGACTGCAGTGGCCCGCTACGCTTATGACAACATGTCGGTTTACGAAGCCGTGCAGCGCGTCGCCGATGCAGTGCGGGGGGCTGATGCGGTGTTCATCCCCGATGGCGGCACGAGCCCGGCGACCATCGTCTCGACGATGACGGAAGCGGGCATCGACATTTCCGGCAAGAAGCTGCTGGGCACGGGGCAGTGGGCGAGCGCCAATCTGGCAGATCCTGCGCTTCAGGGCGCGTGGTTCGCCGACACGGACCAGGGTCGCGTCAGCACTTACAAGCAGCGCTATCAGGCACGGTTCGGCGCCGAGCCGTCCCTGACTTCAGCGCTTGCTTATGACTCGGTTGTGCTCGTCGCCAACATCGCCAGGGGCGGCGGCGGAATCCCGCGACATGCCTTGGAAACGCCAGTCGGGTTCAATGGCTATACGGGCCTGTTCCGCTTTCTGGCCGACGGCACGACCGAGCGCGGATACGCGATCTATGAAGTGCGTGGCGGCAAGGCCGAAATCATTGACGCAGCCCCGTCACGATTTGGTGGAGGCAGTTAGGTCCTACCGAGCCAGATCGGCGACCACGGCATCCAGCACGATCATGCCTTTCGGCGTCGCGCGCAGCCGGGTGTTGCCAACGGGCTCGACAAGGCCTTCTTCCTGCAGGACCGCAATGCGGGCGTTGGAAAGGGCCTTGCCTGAAAGCGCTTCATAGCGCGGCAGGTCGATGCCTTCGACGAGCCGAAGCCCCATCAAAAGGAACTCATCGGCTTCCTCGTCGCGGGTCAGAACCTCACCGCCGATCACGCCATGGTTCTGCGTCTCGACGCGTTCGAGCCATGTCTCAGGCATCTTCTCGGTGAACGTCACATGGCGACGGCCATCCTCGATGAACCGCCCATGGGCTCCGGGGCCGGCGCCGACATATTCGCCATAACGCCAATAGACGAGATTATGCCGGCTCTCCGCACCCGGTCGGGCGTGATTGGAGATCTCGTAGGCGGGGAGACCGTGCGCCGTCGTCACCTCCTGCGTGATTTCGTAGAGACGCGCGGCATGATCTCCATCCGGCATGGCGAGCTTGCCGGCCTCATGGAGAAGCTGGAAACGTGTGCCTTCCTCGATGGTGAGCTGGTAGAGCGAGAGATGATCTGCTGCATGCCCGATGGCCTGTTCAAGCTCGCTGGCCCAGGCTTCCTCGCTCTGGTGCGGACGGGCATAGATCAGGTCGAAAGAGAGACGCGGGAAGATTTCTCGGGCAAGTCCGATCGCCTTCAGCGCTTCGTCAACATTGTGCAGACGACCGAGAAATCTTAGATCCGGGTCGTTGAGCGCCTGAACGCCGAGCGATACACGGTTGACGCCGGCCGCGCGATAGCCGCGGAAGCGGTCTGCTTCCACCGAACTCGGATTGGCCTCCAGCGTCACTTCGATCCCGTCCGCAACGCTCCAGTTGACCGCAACGGCATCGAGCAGCGCGCCGACTGTTTCGGGCTCCATCAAAGAGGGGGTTCCACCACCCAGAAAAATACTGGTGACCGTACGCGGGCCGGTGCGGGCGCGCATGGTTGCCAGTTCGCGCCGAAAGGCGGCGGCAAAGCGCTCCTGGTCCACCGGCTGGTGGCGTACATGGCTGTTGAAGTCACAATATGGGCACTTGGCTGCACAGAACGGCCAGTGCAGATAGACGCCGAACCCCGGAATGTTGTCAGGCGCGGAAATCACGCAGCGCCCAGTCTGGCGCGGGCGAATTTCTGGAAAGCGCGGGCGCGATGAGAGAGGGCATGGTCTTCGCCCGGCTTCCAGCCATGCTTTTGCTCAGCCGTCATCTCGCCAAAAGTGATGTCATAGCCGAGCGGTTGAAATACGGGGTCATAGCCGAAACCATCCGCGCCGCGAGGCGGCCAGACCAGATGGCCTTCTGCTTCACCGCGATAATACTCGGTCTCCCCGTCAGGGAAGCAAAGGCAAAGCGTCGCGACAAAGCGGCCGGTGCGTTTCTCCGGTGTGTTGGCCCCGTTCTCCGAAAGCAGCTTCTCGGTCTTCTCCATCGCCATCATGAAGTCGCGGCTGCCGTCGTCCTTCGTGGCCCAGTCGGCGGTGTAGACGCCGGGCGCGCCATCCAGCGCATCGACGCACAGGCCGGAATCGTCGGAAAGCGCCGGCAGGCCCGTTGCCTGGGCGGCAGCCAGCGCCTTGATGCGGGCGTTCTGTTCAAATGTCGTGCCGGTTTCTTCCGGCTCAGGCAAACCGAGTTCAGCAGCGGAACGCACCGTATAGCCGAATGGAGCCAGGAGGTCTGAGAACTCCCGCAGCTTGCCCTTGTTGTGGCTGGCGAGCACAAAGGTCTTGTTTTCGATCGGTCTCAAGTCAATCCCCAGATACGTGGCTCGGCGAATTCGAGCGAATTACCGAAAGGGTCGCGAAAATAGATGGAGCGGCCGCCGTTCGGCCATTCAAAATCCGCTTCGATGGCAATACCAGCCGCGTCGAGATGTGCCTTCCAGCGACCGATCTCTTGGGCGGTTGCAGCAAAACAGAGATGCCCCGGCCCCTTCGCTCCGTGCGGCGGAACGGGAAGCCGTGCGTCGGGAGGGGGCGGCTCGGCCGTTGTTGCGGGATCAAACAGCAAAAGCACTGCCTGCCCGCAGCGGAAGAACACATGCCGACCCTCGATTTTCGCGATCCTCTCAAGCCCGAGCGTCTCGCCGTAGAAGCGCTCGGCTTGGTCAAGATCGCTCACATAGAGCGCGGCTTCGAGAATTGCCGAGGGTCGCATGGTCCGCTTTGCGTCGGTTCAGGGGATGGCCATCTTCTGCATGTCTATGAGCTTGGTGATACCCTTGCGGGCAAGCCCCATCAAGGCCGCGAACTCTTCCTCGGAGAAAGGTTCGCCTTCCGCAGTGCCCTGAATTTCGACAATGCCGCCCTTGCCGGTCAACACGAAATTGGCATCGGTCTCTGCGGCCGAGTCCTCGGCATAGTCGAGATCGAGGACCGGGGTCCCCTGGTAGATGCCACAGGAAATGGCGGCGACGTGATCTTTCAGAACCTTGTCGCGGCTCACCATCTGGCGCGCCTCCATCCATGAAAGGCAGTCCGAAAGAGCGATGAAACCACCCGTGATGGCTGCCGTGCGTGTCCCGCCATCGGCCTGGATAACATCACAGTCGATGGTGATCTGCTTTTCGCCCAGGGCCTGCAGGTCGACTACCGAGCGCAGCGAGCGGCCGATCAGGCGCTGGATTTCCAGTGTACGGCCGCCCTGCTTTCCGGAGGAGGCTTCACGGCGCATGCGGTCGCCGGTGGAGCGCGGCAGCATACCGTATTCCGCCGTCACCCAGCCCTGGCCGGAATTGCGCAGCCATGGCGGCACACGCTCCTCAAGGCTTGCGGTGCAAAGCACGTGGGTATCGCCGAAGCGCACCAGACACGACCCCTCCGCATGCTTTGAAAAGCCGCGCTCGAAACTGACAGCGCGCATTTCATCGGGTTCGCGTTTGGAAGGGCGCATGAGCAATTTCTCCAGTGTCATTCAATGTTTCCGGCCAGTCTTGCCGGCTTGTAGCTTTCCGCATTCATGAACGCAAAGGAATTCCGGAAAACGAGGGGAAACCGCCCATATGGCCACCAACAACACTGTTGTTTTCCCGCCGGCGGCGCTTATATTCAGGTGATCAGAGGTCGCGAATGACGAAACCGGTCTTGGACAGAGAATTTCAGGAACACGCGCTGCAATCGCTGGATAGTCGTTCCCGCGAGATTTTTCGGGTCATCGTCGAAACCTATCTGAGAGATGGTGAGCCACTCGGCTCGCGCAATCTTTCGCGTATTCTGTCGACACAGCTTTCCCCGGCCACAATCCGAAATGTGATGAGCGACCTGGAGCATCTGGGGCTCATCTATGCGCCGCATGTTTCTGCCGGCCGCATGCCCACTCAACAGGGGCTGCGGTTTTTCGTCGATGCATTCATGGAAATCGGTGATCTTTCCGACAATGAACGCCGGATCATCGAAACCCAGGTGAAGGCGTCGAGCAGTGGCCATTCGCTGGACCATATGCTGACAGAGGCAAGCCAGCTTCTCTCAGGCCTTTCAAGGGGTGCCGGCGTGGTCCTTGCAACCAAGTCCGAGGCAGCGCTCAAGCACATCGAATTCGTCCAACTGGAACCGCGCAAGGGGCTGGCTATTCTTGTTTCGCAGAACGGTGACGTGGAAAACCGCGTGATCGACCTGCCCGAAGGCGTCACCATATCGCAACTGCATGAAGCCTCGAATTTCCTGAATGCGCATATCCGTGGGCGCACACTGGCCGAAACGCGTGCCGAGCTTTCGCGTTTGCAGGAGCAAACGCGTGCCGCGCTCGACACGCTATCGCAGGAACTCGTGGAGCAGGGGCTCGCCGTCTGGGCGGGTGCAGAAAGCGGCCAGCCGGCACGGTTGATCGTACGGGGGCGGGCCAATCTGCTTGAGAACCTCACGGCGGAGGCTGATCTGGAGCTCCTGCGGCGCCTGTTTGAAGATCTGGAGACCAAGGAAGGTCTGATTCAGCTTCTCGACATGGCAGAAGAAGGCTCTGGGGTGCGTATCTTCATCGGTTCGGAGAACAGGCTTTTCTCCTTGTCCGGTTCTTCATTGGTCGTGGCCCCCTATCGCGACCAGGAATCGCGCGTGATCGGCGCGCTGGGCGTAATCGGTCCGACGCGGCTGAACTATGCGCGCATCGTGCCAATGGTGGATTATACTGCGCAGATTGTCGGGCGTTTGCTTCGATAATTTTTCAATGGGGGGATCAATGTTTGGCCTTATCGGCAAGATGCGAGCGCATCCGGGCAAACGCGACGCGCTGCTCAACATACTCTCGAAAGGCACCAGGTCCATGCCGGGTTGCCTGAGCTATGTGATTGCTCTCGATCCGGAGGATGCGGAGGCGATCTGGATCACAGAAGTCTGGGACAGTGAGGAAAGCCATAAGAGGTCTCTCACCCTGCCATCGGTTCAGGCGGCGATCGCTGAAGCCCGGCCCCTTATCGCCGGTTTCGACAGCAGCGTGCGAACCGAGCCGGTGTATGGGATCGGAAACTGAAACCGTCTCCCCTTGATTTTGCCGTCGCGAACCTCGATATCGGGCGCAACATCCGAAGAATTCTAAAACCATAGACGGACTGACATGACCAATCAGGCTAAGGACAACGAACAGGCCAGAACCGAAGCGGCAGAGGACCCGAACGTGAAGGCGTTTGAGGAAAATGCCGGCGAAGAGCCGATCTCGGAAGAAGACGTCCTTGTACGACTGGCCAAGGAGAATGAAGAGCTGAAGGAGCGCGCCCTTCGCCTCGCGGCGGAAATGGAGAACCTGCGCAAGCGCACGGCGCGCGATGTTGCCGAGGCGCGCAGCTATTCCATCGCCGGCTTTGCACGGGACATGCTTACGGTTTCGGACAACCTGCGCCGCGCGCTCGAGGCAGTTCCCGCGGAAGCCCGCGCTGCTGGAGATAGCGGGCTTGCGTCCCTCATGGAGGGTGTCGAAATGACAGAGCGCGCCATGCTGTCCACGCTCGAGCGTCATGGCGTTAAGCAGATCGACCCCAAGGGCGAGCGCTTCGATCCGCATTTCCATCAGGCAATGTTCGAGGTGCCGGATCCCGAAACCCCGGAGAACACTGTCGTTCAGGTGGTGCAGCAGGGCTATGTGATCGGTGAGCGCGTTCTGCGTCCGGCGATGGTTGGTGTTGCCAAAGGCGGTCCCAAGGCCGGTGCGGTCCAAAACGGCGAAAATGCCAGCGCCGAACCCGGTCCGCCCAATCCGCAGGCCGAGCGCGACGCCTGATCTCCGTTCCGCTGCATCCGATGTGCGGCAAGCGGCAGTGAGGCAACGGCTCACTTCCTATTCAGGGGGCCTTCGGCTATCCAGAACGTGGAGGGCCCCATGGACCTGATTCAGCTTCTCGATTATGCCGGTGTGGCCGTGTTCGCGGCCACCGGGGCGCTTGCGGCCTCGCGCAAGGAACTCGACCTTATTGGCTTCATTTTCCTTGCCGGCGTGACAGGCACCGGCGGCGGCACGCTGCGCGATCTGGTGCTTGATGTACCTGTCTTCTGGGTGGAAAATCACACATACATCATCGTCTGCGCCGTGGTTGCGGTCCTCGTTTTCTTTGCCGCGCCGCTGGTGGAGTATCGCTACAGGCTGCTTCTGTGGCTGGATGCGGCGGGACTTGCGGCATATTCGGTGTTGGGCGCTGCCAAGGGGCTGGAGGCATCCGGATCGGCCATTGTCGCGTTGGTTACAGGCGTTCTGACCGCGACTTTTGGCGGTGTTCTGCGGGACGTGCTGGCTGGGGAGCCCTCGGTGCTGCTCAGGCCCGAGGTTTATGTGACCGCGGCACTCGTCGGCGCAGGCGTATTTACCGTGGCCGACTTTGCCGGAATTGAGGGTGCAATGGCAGCGCTGATCGCCGTTACTGCCGCATTTCTGGTGCGCGGCGGGGCCCTCCGCTTCGGATGGACCATTCCGCGCTACCGATCCCGTCCCGGCCGACCGCCAGAAGAGCTAGAGTAGACCGGCCTGCTGCGCTTCGTAGCGCAGATCCTTCTGCGGGCGCGGGCCGATCTGCTGGATGACGAGGCCGGCTGCGAAAGAGCCGAGACGGCCGCAATCGGCGAGGCTGTGGCCGTTGGTGTATCCGTAGAGGAAGCCTGCTGCGTAGAGATCACCTGCACCTGTGGTGTCCACCAACTCATCGATCTTCGTCGCTTCGACAGGGATGGTCTCGTTATCCGTTACGACAACCGAGCCCTTCTCGGAGCGGGTGACGATTGCAAGGCGGGTATCCTTGCGGATGGCCTCCACCGCACTGTCAAATGACGAGGTCTGATAAAGAGACAGCAACTCGTGTTCATTGGCGAATACGATGTTGACCCTGCCCGAACGCATCAGCTCCAGGAACTCGTCGCGGTAGCGATCGACGCAGAATGGGTCGGACAAAGACATCGCCACTTCGCGGCCCGCTGCATGCGCCGCATCGGCGGTCATCCGAATCGCTTCCTTGGCCCGCGGCGGATCCCAAAGATAGCCTTCGAAATACGTGACCCTGGAGCCCTTCGCCTTGTCTTCCTCCACGTCTTCCGGGCCAAGCTCCACGCATGCGCCGAGATAGGTGTTCATGGAGCGCTCACCGTCGGGCGTGACGAAGATCATAGACCGCGCAGTTGGCGGATGACCTTCAAGCGGTCTGGTATCGAAGGCGACACCCTGAGCGCGGATGTCGTGGGCGTAAATCTCGCCAAGGGTGTCGTTTGAAACCTTGCCGAAGAACGCGGCTTTTCCGCCGAGGCTGGCGATGCCGGCTGCCGTGTTGCCTGCGCTGCCGCCGGACGCCTCGATGGCCTGCCCCATACGCTCGTAGAGCAGGGTGGCGCGATCGACATCGATCAGGTTCATCGCACCACGGATGATATTGTTCTCCTCCAGAAACGCTTCGTCGCAGCGGGCGATGATGTCGACAATGGCGTTGCCGATGCACAGCACGTCATATTCGCTCAAGTTCAGATCTCCAGATATGCAAGGGAAGCGTTGTTGGCTTTAGGCTTCGGGCGGTTTACCGGTTTGAGCACGATTTGCAAGCCATTGGTGTGAAGGGTTTCGCTTGCGTCGACCCGAAAGGGTTCCTATCTCGAATGGGAAATCAAAACTCGAAAGGCCCTGACCTTCAATGATCTTCGACGCGGCCCGCGCCGCAATCAGCCGTCTGTTTTCCAGTGAATTCCGCAGCGTTTTTATCAAGACACTGGGTCTGACGTTGCTGGTCCTTGTGGGCTTGTGGCTGGGAGCCAAGGAACTCTTCGAATATATCGCGCTGCCATGGCTTGATGCTTTCTTTCCTGATCTTCCTTCCTGGCTCGGTTGGATGAGTTTCGTCGCGCTGATCGCTGCCGGTCTGGGGCTGGCCGCCGGTCTGGCGCTTCTGATCGGGCCCGTGACCGCTGTGATCGCGGGTCTATTTCTCGACGATGTGGCTGAAGTTGTCGAAAAGGAAGATTATCCGCAGGATCCGCCGGGCAAGGCGCTGCCGCTGGGCGCTGCGATCGCCACATCGATCAAGTTTTTCGGTATTGTGATTCTCGGAAACATCGTCGCGCTGTTCCTGCTGCTAGTGCCGGGCATCAACATCCTCGCCTTCTTCCTCGTTAACGGTTATCTGCTCGGTCGGGAGTTCTTTGAGTTCGCTGCCATGCGGTTCCGTAGCGAACCTGAGGCGAAGGCGCTGCGCCGCCGCCATGCAGGCACGGTCTTTTTGGCCGGTCTGGTGATCGCGGGTTTTCTGGCAGTGCCGATTCTCAATCTGCTAACGCCGCTTTTCGCAGCCGCCATGATGGTTCATCTGCACAAGATGATTTCAATGGAAGACGCAGCGCGCGCTGCGCAGGGTGTAGAGCAGCGCGGATAGTCTGGACCGATGCGCCTCAGGCCTGCGGCGCCAATTCGACCAGCGGCGCCGGTATGTCGGTCACCTTCTCCTCCGATTTGCAAATGTCCGCGATCACACAGGCCGCGCAATCGGGTTTGCGCGCCTTGCAGACATAGCGCCCGTGCAGGATCAACCAGTGGTGAGCGTGACGCATGAACTCGTCCGGGATGATGTTCACCAAGGTATCCTCCACCTGTTCCGGGGTCTTGCCGGGAGCAAGCCCGATACGATTGCCGATACGCAGAATATGAGTGTCGACAGCCATGGTCGGCTGGCCGAATGACATATTCAGCACCACATTGGCCGTCTTGCGGCCCACGCCCGGCAGGGTGACGAGCGCCTCGCGGCTGTCGGGCACCTGCGATCCGTGATCGCGGATCAGTGCTTCGCTGAGGGCGATGACGTTCTTCGCCTTGTTGCGCCATAGCCCGATGGTGCGGATGTACTGCCCCACCTTTTCCTCGCCGAGAGCCAGCATTTTCTCCGGCGTGTCGGCGACCTTGAAGAGATCGCGCGTCGCCCTGTTGACACCTGCATCGGTGGCCTGCGCCGAGAGCACGACGGCCACGAGCAGCGTGAAGGCATTCACATGCTCAAGCTCGCCCTTCGGCTCCGGGCGCTGGACCGAGAAGCGACGGAAGATCTCGTGGACCTCCTCGGGTGAATAGGCGGTTCTGCGTTTGCGGGAGCGAGCGGGTTTTCGGGCCGCGGCAATTTTCTTCTTGGGCTTTTCCATGGTGCTTCTATAATCGGGATCATGGCCGAAACAAACAGTGCAGACGCTCCCGTCTTTCAGGCGTTGCTGACGCCTTATCGCTCTCTGGGTACGCGCGGCTTCACGATTCTCATGGCCGTTCTGCTGCTCGTCTGGCTGACCATCGGTGCGGTGTTCCTGAAGCTCGGCGCCTGGCCGGTGTTCGGGTTTTTCGGGCTCGATGTACTGGCCATCTATGTGGCCTTCCGGCTGAACTACCGTGCTGCCCGTGTCCGCGAGGAGGTGCGGCTGTCGCGCACCAGTCTCGATATCCGCAAGGTACTGCCCTCCGGCAAGGCCGAGGAGCACCATTTCAACCCGTTCTGGACGCGGTTTCGCATAGAACGGCACGACGAGATCGGCATTATCGACATGACGGTCGAGATGCGTGGCAAGCGGGTGGGGCTCGGCAGTTTCCTGAATCCGGATGACCGGGAGAGTTTCGCCGCCGCTTTCGGAGAGGCGCTCGCCACCGCCAGGGGCCGGTGAACTCGGCAGGAAACGGGTGGTTGACTGGCCCGAAACGCGGCATGGTCATGCTCAGGAAAAATGTCATGTGGCACCAGCGCAAAGGCGGGTGCCGGGAGTTAACACCATGAACGTGCAGACAGCCCTGTTGCAGCGCGATGTGACCCCGGAAGGCAGCGACTACGAGGTCGTGCGCCGGGTGATTGAGAAGATCAGTCTCGACTATCGGGATCAGCCCTCGCTGGAGGAAATTGCCCGGGAGGTCGGCGATACGCCGAACGGACTGCAGAAACTGTTCACCCGCTGGGCGGGGCTGACGCCCAAGGCGTTCTTGCAGGCAGTTACACTGGATCATGCGCGCCGGCTGCTCGATTCGGGCATGCCGCTGCTCGACGCGGCACTGGAGCTCGGCATGTCAGGACCGGGGCGACTGCATGACCTGTTTGTAACGCATGAGGCGATTTCGCCCGGTGAATACAAAGCGCGGGGCGCGGGCCTGACCATGCGCTACGGTTTTCATCTCTCGCCCTTCGGTCAGGCGCTTGTCATGGTCACGGAGCGCGGTCTTGCCGGGCTTGCCTTCTGCGATCCGGGCGATGAGCGCGCGGCATTCGAGGATATGGCCTCACGCTGGCCGAACGCCGATTACGAGGAAGACATGGCCGCCACCGCACCCTATGCGGCACGGGTGTTCGATCCGTCGCGCTGGCGCACGGAAGAGCCGCTGCGTGTGGTCCTGATCGGCACGGATTTCCAGGTGCGGGTGTGGGATGCGCTTTTAAAAATTCCGATGGGCCGGGCCTGCGCCTATTCCGATATCGCCGAGCGGATCGGCAAACCCAGCGCCTCACGCGCCGTTGGTGCGGCGGTGGGAGCGAACCCGGTTTCCTTCGTGGTGCCATGCCATCGCGCGGTCGGCAAATCCGGCGCGCTGACGGGCTATCACTGGGGTCTGACCCGCAAACGCGCGATCCTTGGCTGGGAAGCGGGACAGCTTTGCCAGGCCGATTGATCGAGCCTTGGATGTTGGAGTTCGAATGGATTTCACCATGCTGAAAAATGGTCTAGGTTCCCCGCGAATCTGCGTGGGAGTGTGCCTTGATCATCGTCATCGGTTCCATCAATCTCGATCTGATCGCAACCGTTCATCGCCTCCCGAAGCCGGGGGAGACGGTGCCTGGCGACACGTTCGTCACCGCACCGGGTGGCAAGGGGGCAAACCAGGCACTTGCCGCAAGGCGCGCCGGCGCGCGCACCCGCATCGTTGGGGCTGTGGGCAACGATCCGTTTGCCGGTGAGGCGCTGGAGCTTCTGAAAGCGGCGGGCGTCGATCTTTCCGCCGTACATCAGGCCGGAAGCGCCACGGGCACGGCACACATTCTCGTTGACCGCGAAGGTGAAAACACCATTGCCGTGGTGCCGGGCGCCAATGCCGACGTTCTGCCGGGGCATGTGGCGCAGGCAGCGCTCGCAGCCGGAAACCACGTGCTCCTGCAGTTGGAGGTTCCCATCGAAACCGTGGCCGCCTCAATGGAGGCTGCGCGGAAGGCGGAAGCGATTTCCATTCTCAACACGGCGCCCTATCGACCTGAGGCAGCGGGTCTTCTCACAGCGGCCGATTACGTTGTAGCAAATGAGACCGAGTTCGATCTTTATGCCGATGCACTCGACCTGGGCGGCGAAGGGCGCCGCGCGCGTATGGAAGCATTCGCGGCGAAGACCGGACGCACCGTCATTGTTACGCTGGGCGGTGAAGGAGCGTGGGCTGCCACGCCTGACAGTTTCGTGACCTGCCCTTCAATGAAAATCACGCCCGTTGATACGGTCGGTGCCGGCGATACGTTTTGCGGCTATCTGGCGGCGGGACTTTCCGAGGGACTTGACCTCGAGGCAGCGCTGCGGCGCGCAACGGTGGCCGGAGCGCTTGCCTGCCTGAAGCCGGGCGCGCAGCCGGCCATCCCGCTACGCAAGGATGTCGACGCGGCACTCGCGTGAGTGCTTTTTCCATCGGCGGCGCGGTTTATAACCGCGCGAGGCGTTCTGTCAGAAGCGTGAAGAAGCCGTCAGCGTCGATGTCGCGCATCACAAGGGCATTTTTCGGCCGGTCGGTCACCTGCCACCAGTCGATCACCGTCATGCCCATGGTGAGTTCGGAGCCAGTCTCCACGGTCACGTTGCAACTGCGTCCCTGGAAGAGCTCAGGCTTGAGAAGGTAGGCAATGACGCAGGGGTCATGCAAAGGCCCGCCATCTGTGCCGTATTTCTCTTCGTCGAAGCGTTCGAAGAACTCCAGCAATTCGGCACAGGCTTTGCCGACCCTGGTGCCGAGGCCGCGAATGGCTGCGATGCGCGCGCGTGTGGTGAGTGCCTTGTGGGTGACATCCAGCGGCATCATGACAATGGGGACGCCGGAGCGCAGCACCACATCAGCCGCATGCGGATCGACATAGATGTTGAATTCTGCCGTGGGCGTGACATTGCCACCCTCGAAGAAACCGCCACCCATCAGGACAATTTCGCGGATGCGGGAGGCGATGCGTGGCTCGCGGTTGAGCGCCAGCGCGATATTGGTGAGGGGCCCGAGAGGGCACAGGGTGATTTCGCCCTCGTCGTGAGCCATCAGCGCCTCAATGATGAAATCCACCGCATGTTTTTCCTGGAGCGGCATCTGCGGCTCGGGCAGTTCAGGCCCATCGAGCCCGGTCCGGCCGTGAACATGTTCTGCTGTTACGAGATCGCGAACCAGCGGGCGGATCGCCCCGGCGAAAACTCCTGTCTCGGGTTTGCCAGCGAGTTCGCAAATTTTGCGTGCATTCTTCTCCGTCAGGGCCAGCGGAACGTTGCCGGCGACGGCGGTGATGCCAAGCACATCCAGTTCCGGACTGCCCAGTGCCAGCAATATGGCCAGCGCGTCGTCCTGGCCCGGATCCGTGTCGATAATGATCTTTCGCGCTGACGTCATACAGAAGCTCCAAAATGCTTGAAACGCGTGTTTTGAGCGACCATATCAGTTGGGAAGAGAAAAATGCCAACCGGGTTTTTCTCTATCCACGTCGCTCTTTGAGGACTGTTTGAAATGACGCGTATGACTCCTTTTTCGAACCCGCTTCTGCTTGGGTTCGACAGTATGGAAAAAACGCTCGAGCGCATTGCGAAATCGGGCGATGGCTATCCGCCTTACAATATCGAGCGCATTCGCTCGGAAAGCGAGCAGGGCGTTAAGCTGCGTATAACGCTGGCCGTCGCAGGCTTCAGCTCAGACGATCTGGATGTTACGACGGAAGAAAACCAGCTCATAATTCGCGGCCGGCAGGCGGACGAAGGCGAACGCGAATATCTTCACCGTGGTATTGCGGCACGCCAGTTCCAGCGCATGTTTGTGCTTGCCGAAGGGATGCGTGTTCTGAGTGCCGAACTGAAAAACGGCCTCCTGTCCATCGATCTCGACCGCCCCGAACCCGAGCGGCTTGTACAAAAAATAAACATTTCCGTGAAAGACTGACATACTGGTCTTATTCGGGAGGAACCCGGGCGGGCTGACCCGTTCCGGAACCTTGGGCTCTTCAGCGGGTTGGTTTCTCAGGGAAACGCCTGCGCTAAGGAGGCTTGCATGACCGAACATGAGCATAAATTGGCAATTACTCAGCAGCAGCTTGCACACATCGGCGAAGGCGCGGTGGCTTACATGCGCGAGATGAAGGCCGAGGATTTGCAGGGCAAGTTCCCCGGGATGCCTGATTTGAAGCCGGGCACACGGTTATGGGCGCTTTTCGGTGCCGATGGCCAGCCGATCCTGCTGGCGGATGCACGCGATGCGGCGCTCGCAGGCGCGATGCAGAACGATTTGGAGACTGTCAGCCTCCACTAGAACATTTTGCAGTCAGGTGGAAACACCTGGCGTCCGCACAAATGCGGAAAATCTGATGGATAAAGCGGAGCAGCCTTTCCGTGAAACGGTGAACCGCTCCTGGGCCGGACATTGAGGACGAAGCAGGGCGCGTTGGAGACCACGCGCCCTGACGCTTGTCTGTCCCGATCGCTTCCGGGTCTTGACAGCAGAGCCAATCTTCCAGGCAATGGTGTCGCGCCTTTCGCGCACCAGAAATGGAGGAGAGGCCATGCGGGCTAGCAAGACCGGATTTCCGCTTATCGATGTTTGGGGCAGGCCGGAGGAACGCGGCCGTCAGATAGGCGGCGCCTTCGGCGAGCGTATCGACCAGACGCTTTCCCTCTACAAGGCGTATTTCGCGCGGCCCGACGATGAACTCCTGCCGGTGGCGGCCCATTTTCGCAGTGTTGTCGAAAGGTTCGACCCTCAGTACACGGCCGAAATAGACGGTATCGCCGAGGGCGCGGAGGTCGATCCTTTGTGGATTTATGCCCTCAATGCACGCAGCGAGCTTCTTGCTGCACTTTCAGCCTCAGAATGCACGGTGGTGCACTACACTGGCACACCCTTTGCCGGGCAAAACTGGGACTGGTCGGAAAAGCTCGAGGATCTGGTCGTTTTGATCCGCTCAGAAGACGAGCGGGGTCGGCGCTTTTTGACCATGACCGAGCCAGGTATCCTGGCAAAGGTTGGTTTGAATGACGCGGGCTTTTGCGTGTGTCTGAATTTCCTTCCCACGCCCAAACCAACGAACGGGCTACCCTCGCACGTGCTCTTACGCGCTCTCCTGGACGCGGGATCCTGGGCAGAGGTGGAAGAAACGCTTGAGCGTGCCGGCACCGGCCGTTCGCTGAACCTGCTGATCTCAGGTGCAGATGGACACGGTATCAACATTGAATATGAGGGTGATGCCGCGCGGCGCATGGAGGTGGGTGGCGCCGCCACGACCCACACCAACCACTACCTGACCTGTGACGCGCCTGTGGATGCCGAGTTGCTGGAAAACTCGACGGCACGGCTTGACCGCATCCGCACCCTGACGGCTCCAGGTTCGCCGACGGACCTTGCCCGGCTCAAATCGGTTCTTTCCGATCAGGAGCACCCCGAGCACGCCATCCTTGCACCCTACAGGGACAGCGAAGGGTTCCTTGGCCGCAAGGGCACGGTCTGCACGATCGCGATGGATCTGGCCGAACGGCGCATGCACATCCGCCGCGGCAACGATCCGGCCAATCCGTTTCACCAGCTTCCGGTCGTCGAAAAGGAAACGGCCCTCTCCATGTGAGAAAGCCGTCTACGAGGAGAACCAATGGTCCCGCCGCCGCAAGCGCTGAGTGTTCAGGCGGCGTTGGAGGCGGGCGTCTGCGACAGGAAGCTGTGAATGGCAGCCGCGTCCTTGGTGCCGCGTATCTTGGCCGTATTGTCGGCATCGCGCAGAACGCGCGCGATACGCGATAGCGCCTTGAGATGATCGGCTCCGGCTCCTTCGGGCGCAAGAAGAAGGAAAACGAGGTCGACGGGCTGGTCGTCGATGGCCTCGAAGTCGACAGGGGTTTCCAGGCGCGCGAACACGCCGGTGATGCGGTCGATGCCGGGCAGTTTGCCGTGCGGAATGGCGACGCCATTGCCAACGCCGGTGGAACCCAGGCGCTCTCTTTGCAAAATGGTATCGAAAACTTCGCGTTCCGGCAGGCCGGTCACTGCGGCGGCCTTTTCGGCCAGAAGCTGCAGGAGCTGCTTCTTCGAATTGGCCTTCAGGGCGGGGATCACGGCCTTCTGGTCGATCAGATCGCTCAGATCCATGTCTATGCATCCTCTGCTTTGTCTGTTCGCCGGTCATGCTGCATGACCGGCGCTGAGGCTGGCACGGAACCTATGCGCTTGCCACTGCCGATGGGTCGATCCAGCCGATGTTTCCATCGGCGCGGCGGTAGACAATGTTCACTTCGTTGTTTCCGGCATTGCGGAACACGAAGACAGGATTGTCCTTGGTGTCGAGCTCGATGACGGCGGAGGCGACAGACATGGTCTGCAGAGCCATCTTCGATTCGGCGACCACGGTGGGCGCGTAATCTTCCGGGACCTCTTCTTCATCTTCGGCCACCGGCGCCATGACGCGATACGCAATGTCCATCGGATCGACAGTCTGGCCGTTGTTGTGGGACTTCAGCCGGCGCTTGTAGCGGCGCAAACGCTTTTCGATACGCTCGGCGGCAGCATCGAAAGCGGATTGCGGCTCCTGCGCCTGGCCAGTGCCCTGCAACACCATGCCTGTGTCGAGATGGATCATACAATCGGCGGCAAAACGAGAACCCGACTTTTCAACCGTTACGCGACCGGCAAACCCACCATCGAAATACTTGTCGACGGCTTCGCCGATCCGCTCCTCGATACGCGAGCGAAACGCCTCGCCGATGTCCATATGCTTTCCGGAAATACGTAAGCTCATCTGAAAACAGACCTTTCCTGATCAGACACCGAACGAATCGAGTTTATACGTGTGGCTTGCATGTACAAGGTGCCGCGGCGGATTGTGATGTAAGTCGGCCGCGTATCCCTTCTTCGGTTGCTGGCACTGCGGACAAAAGTCGGAGGCTCTCAAGGCCTGGTAGTCCATGCGGGCGGGCTTCTAGTGGCTTCCGTCGCCCTTGTCAATTCAACCGCAGGCGCAATCAGGCGCGCGTGCCTGCAGCCGCCAGCATCTTCTTCTCGCGGCGGCGCTGCACCGACGACGGAATATTGAGCGCTTCCCGGTACTTGGCAACGGTACGGCGGGCAATGTCGATGCCTTCTTCGCGCAGCATATCCACAAGGGCGTCGTCAGAAAGCACTGCGGAGGGCGCCTCGGCATCAATAAGCGAGCGAATGCGATCGCGGACCGATTCCGACGAGTGCGCGTCACCGCCGGATGCGGAGCCGAGTGCCGATGTGAAGAAATATCTCAACTCGAATGTGCCGCGGGGGGTCATCATGTACTTGTTTACGGTCACGCGGCTTACGGTCGATTCATGCATCCCGATCGCTTCCGCGACGGTGCGCAGGTTGAGTGGGCGCAGATGGCTGACACCGTGGAGCAGAAAGGCATCCTGTTGGCGTACAATCTCGGAGGCGACTTTCATGATGGTCTTTGCCCGCTGGTCGAGGCTGCGGGCGAGCCAGTTGGCGCTCTGCAGGCATTCGTTGAGAAACTGGCGTTCGCCTTCGCGGGCGTGACGGGAAACCTTCGCGTAGTATGGCTCGTTGACGAGAACCCGTGGCAGGGTTTCAGGATTGAGCTCTACCGTCCAGCTTCCATCGCTTGCCGCCCTGACGACGATGTCAGGCACGACCGGGTCTGCGGTGCCGCCCGAGAACGCCATGCCGGGCTTGGGGTCAAGCGCCCGGATTTCCGAAAGCATGTCCGCCAGATCCTCTGCATCCACGCCGCACAGGCGCCCGAGTGTGCGAAAATCGCGCTTTGCCAGAAGCTCGAGATTGTCCACCATCGCCTTCATGGCGGGATCGTATCGATCCTGAGCGATCAATTGCAGTGCGAGACACTCCGCCAGATCACGCGCGAAGAGGCCCGGCGGGTCGAATGTCTGGCAGGTAGAAAGCGTTGCCTGGACGGTTTCAGCTGCGGCGCCGATACGCTGGGTGAGTTCTTCGATGTCAAGGGCGAGATAGCCTGCCTCATCCAGGCCATCGGCGAGTTCATGGGCGATGAGCAATTGCGCGGGGTCAGTGAAGGCCAGCGCGATCTGGCCATTTACGTGGTCGCGCAGGGTTGGGGCGGCGGCTGTTGTGCTCTCCAGGTCGAAAGCGGTGCCGCTGCTGCTTTGGAGCCCGTTGCCACTCGCCGATTTCCATTGCGCTGAGAGATCGGAGCCGATGCGCTCCTTTGTACCTGGATCATCCGGAAACAGGTTTTCCAGTGAGGAGTCCAGCTTGTCCGAAATGGATTCGGCTGTGTTTTCGCGCAGTTCCGGCTCGTTCTGCCAGGTTTCGGTGCGTTCTTCCGAATTGGCTTCGCCGCGCTCCAGCAACGGATTCCGCTCGATCTCGGAATCGAGGAAGCGTTCAAGCTCCAGATGTGTCATCTGCAGCAGCTTGATCGACTGCAGCAGTTGCGGCGTCATGACGAGCGATTGCGTCTGACGCAGATGGAGTTTTGGCGCAAGCACCATAAAAACCAGCCCCGATTGAGCCCGGCTGGGAGAGCCGGGAGAAAGCCGGATTCAATTGGCCCGACTTTTGCTTGTCAAGTTGAAAGAGGGGAATGGTTAAAGGGTGAAGCCTTCGCCGAGGTAAAGACGGCGTACATCGGCATTGCCGACAATGTCGTTGGGACGTCCGTGGGTAAGCACCTGGCCGGCATGAATAATATAGGCCCGGTCGATCAGTCCGAGCGTCTCGCGCACGTTGTGGTCGGTGATCAGGACGCCGATGCCACGGGCGGTAAGATGGCGCACGAGCTGTTGGATGTCGGTCACGGCGATGGGGTCGATGCCGGCGAACGGCTCGTCGAGCAGCATGAAGTTGGGACGGCTGGCGAGCGCGCGGGCGATTTCCAGCCTCCGCCGCTCGCCGCCGGAAAGCGCGACCGATGGCGACTTGCGAAGATGGCTGATGTTGAACTCATCAAGCAGCGCGTCGAGGTTCTTGTCGCGTTCCTTGCGGCTGGGTTCGACAACTTCCAGGATCGCGCGGATATTCTGTTCCACCGTCAGGCCGCGAAAGATCGAGGCTTCCTGAGGCAGGTAGCCGATGCCCAGCCGCGCGCGGCGATACATGGGCATTCCCGTAACGTCGTGCCCGTCGATATGGATTGTGCCCTGGTCCACTGGAACAAGGCCCGTAACCATATAGAAGCACGTGGTCTTGCCTGCGCCATTGGGGCCGAGCAGGCCTACGGCCTCGCCGGCGCGCACGCCGATGGAAACTCCGCTGACGACCTGGCGGCCCTTGTACGCCTTGGTCAGGCCACGAGCGATGAGCGTGCCCTTGTAGTTGGGCAGCTTGCCCCTGGCCGGATTCTCCGCCGCGGGCTCTTTTGCCGGCCGCTTCTTACGCAACTTGGAAATCAATGTGGGTTACTGCCTGTTCTGGGAGCCAGGGGTGAGCAGCATTTTCACACGGCCGCCAGAACCACCGCCCTTGCAGCCATCAAGCTTTGCCTGACCGCTCTTCATCTGCACTGTGAGGCGGCAACCGACGATGACGTTCTCGCCCTCCGAAAGCACAACCTCCTTGCCCGAGAGCACGAGCACCTCGGTCGCCATGTCGAAAGTGGCGCTGTCGCCGGTGGCGACCTGCTTCTCCGACTTCACGTAGACATTGCCGTCCACCTCAAGTCGGTCGATATTCGCGCTTCCGGTTGCAGCAGAGCCGCCATCTTTCAGGTAATACACCTTCATGCGCCCCGCCTTGAGCAGGGTCGGCCCCTGCACGACGGACACGTTTCCGGAGAACACCGCAACATTCTCGCTCTCGCGCACTTCAAGGCGCTCACTCTCGATCTGAATGGGTTTGTCACCGGAAAGCTGGAGGCCGGTCAGGCGACTCTGGGAATCCTGCGCAAGAGCGGCAGAGGACACTCCCGCCAGAAGAAGCACGCCAGAGGCGAGCCTGGAAAAGCTTCCGATGCGCATTGTGTTCCTCTCCATTGCCTGGTCATCGCGCCGGTGACCGTGGTTCAATTTCCCGCTGCTGCCGCTGTTTCGCGAAGCCGCGACGGGTCGATTGTAACGCGAACGCGTTTATCGAATACAAACACTTTGCCACCGTCTTCCGCTGCGAAGGAATCGGCTGCAATCTTCGTTCCTTCAAGCTCGATTTCCACCGGCTTCGAAGAGGCGAGGCTGCTGTTTTCGATATCGATTTCCGCAGAGTCCAGCGTGGCAACAATACCTGAAGTGGTGCGTAGCGAAATCTTGCTGGTGATGTCCAGACGATTATTGCTCCGATCATAGATGCCGTCACTCGCCTGGATGGTGGCGAAATTGTCGGCATCAACCGGCACATGGGCGCGAATGCCCTCAAGCTCGATGACATCCTCACCGCCCAGCTTCTGGCGTGCGCGCTCGGCTGTCATCTTGTAGGGGCGGTCGTCATTGGTGAAGCCGTTCAATTCGGGGCTGGACATGACCAGTGATCCGCCCTCGATCGATGCGCTTGCCAGATCTATCGCACCGCGCGTCCCGGAAAAGACGTAGGAATATCCGACGAACACAACGGTGATCACAAGAGCCGCTGCCGGAAGAACGCGTTTGAGAAGTCGCACACGCTGCGAATGCCGTGATGCCTGCTCGAAGGCTTCCGCACCGCGCTCGCTGCTACGGATTGCCTGCCCGCGCCCGCTCTTCGCCGCTTTGGCGCTGCTGTTGACTGATTCACTCATTCTATTTTTCCGTGTGCGCTACAGCAGACCAATCAGCCGATTAGGTCTGAGCCCTCCCGGATACTACCGATGACGATCCGATGAGGAACGCACGATCCATGAGGCGATACAACCCAACCCGGCTTCCGACCGAAACAGCGCAGCCACAAAACCCCGAGTTCCAAACTCGCCCCTTCATACTCCATTCAATCCCAATATGGCTATTTTTGGATTAACGACAATGATTTAGGCGCAATTTTTGCGCCTGTCTCGCCCATGACGTGTACTCGACGCAAAATCTTGTACAAAGGCGGTGGCTCCAGATTGGCCTTTGCACTAAAAGGCGCTTGGTTTGGACCGAAACCGGGTGAAAGCGAGGATGTCATGTCCACTCGAGCGGATGAACTGATCGACCGGCGGCGACTGCGGCGCAAGCTTACATTCTGGCGGGTTGTGGCCTTTGCCGTCATCGTGCTGGCGATCGCGTTCGCAACGCGTCAGATCATGGGAAGCGCGGTGGATGTTTCTGCGAACCATATCGCGCAGGTCAAGATTTCCGGAACGATCTTCGAAGATGACGAACTGCTGGACAGGCTCCAGCGCATCCGCGAAGCCCCATCAGTGAAAGGCGTAATCCTGACTATCGACTCACCTGGCGGCACCACGGCCGGGGGCGAGGCGATCTACGAGGAGGTTCGGCGGCTGGCCAGCGAGAAGCCTGTGGCGGCGCAGGTGGGTACGCTGGCAGCTTCGGCCGGTTATATGATCGCCAGCGCCACCGATCATATCGTCGCGCGGCAATCCTCCATCGTGGGTTCCATCGGCGTCCTCTTCCAATACCCGGATGTGAGCGGTCTGATGGACAAGCTGGGTGTAAAGCTGGAAGAGATCAAGTCATCGCCTCTGAAGGCAGAGCCATCACCTTTCAAACCGACAAGCGACGAGGCGCGCGCCATGATCCGCGCGATGATTCTCGACAGTTACGACTGGTTCGTGGGCCTGGTCACAGAGCGCCGACCCCTGTCGCGGGACGAAGTCTTGAAACTTGCCGACGGTTCGGTATTCACCGGGCGTCAGGCGCTTGAGAATAAACTGGTCGATGGGCTTGGCGGCGAACGTGAAGCAAAAGAGTGGCTGGTTTCAAAGGGGCTCAGCGACGATCTCGACGTTGTCGAATGGAAGAAGCGCGAAACGGCTGGCAGTCTCCTGCTGCCCCAGATCGCTTCCCGCTTTCTCGGAGTGCCCGAAGGCGGTGCCGACATCCTGCGTGAGCTTGGTGCCGACCGCATCTTCCTTGACGGTCTCCTGTCGGTCTGGCAACCTGAAATGAAAAGGTTGACTGACTAAAAAAGCAAACAAAATCATCTTTGTGTCACAGACACAGGGCGATAAACAGGGCAACTCAGCGGCGGAAAAGAATCCATGATCAAATCAGAGCTCGTGCAGACGATTGCCAATCGCAACCCGCATCTCTATCTGCGTGACGTGGAAAACATCGTCAACGCGATCTTCGAGGAGATCTCCGATGCGCTCGCGGAAGGAAACCGCGTGGAGTTGCGAGGTTTCGGCGCATTTTCCGTGAAGAACCGACCGGCTCGTACCGGTCGCAATCCTCGCACTGGCGAATCCGTCGAAGTCGAGGAAAAGTGGGTTCCATTCTTCAAAACCGGGAAGGAACTGCGCGAGCGACTGAACGCGGAGAAAGACCGTTAGGTCTTTCCTGAAACGTCTACCCGAAGCGTCTACCCCGAAGCGTCTACAATGTAACAGTGGGTTGAAATGGCCAACCGCATCATTCTCGTACTCGTTCTCGTGCCGTTGGCGGTAATCATCATTGCGCTGGCGGTTGCCAACCGCGCGCTGGTGCCTTTCACCATCGACCCGTTCAATCCCGGCAATCCTGCTCTCACTGTTCACTGGCCGCTTTTTACCTACCTCTTTGCCTCAGCGGTGCTGGGCATGGTGATTGGCAGCCTTGCCACCTGGTTCCGTCAGGGGCGCTATCGCCGCGATGCGCGTGAGCGCAGGAAAGAGGTCGACAAGCTGCGCAAGGCGACGCCTGCAGTCGCGAGTAATGCGCCGCAGATCAAACACTCCGCTTCGTGAACCCAGTTTAATTGAGATGAACCCGGCGGAGGCTTTGTTGCCTGTCCTGCGCTGCTATGGCAGAAGCGCGGGCATGATTGCCCAGTGTCGGAGACCCGATTGAAGCCAGCGCGCCCCAAACGCCGGAACGAAGACCGGCGCAGCCCCAGGAAGCACTCAGCGCCGGGCGAGAAGCCGCAGCGGCAACCGGCGACAAGCGCTCGTCCGGCGCCCCAGCGGCGCAGCGGTGCCCTGCCGGGTGAGCGGCTGCCCGTCATTCTCGAAGTGCTGCCCAATGAAGACTATGCGCTGCTCGATTCCGGCGGCGGGCAGAAGCTTGAGCAATACGGCCCCTATCGCATCGTGCGGCCGGAGGGGCAGGCGATCTGGCAACCTGCGCTTGGCCCGGCGGAATGGAACAGGGCGGATGCCATCTTTACCGGCGATACCGACGAAGAAGGCATGGGTCGCTGGCGTTTTCCCAGGGAGCCACTCGGCGAGACATGGCCAATGCGCCATGACGGGATCGACTATCTCGGACGTTTCACCTCGTTTCGTCATGTGGGCGTCTTTCCCGAGCAGGCGACACACTGGTCGCACATGGAAGCGCTGGTGCGCGAGGCGCGCCGCCCGGTGAAGGTGCTGAACCTCTTTGGCTATACGGGGTTGGCCTCGCTGGTTGCAGCCCGGGCCGGCGCGGAAGTGACCCATGTGGATGCGTCGAAAAAGGCGATCGGCTGGGCGCGCGAGAACCAGGAAATGGCCGGCCTCGGCGACAGGCCGATCCGCTGGATCTGCGAAGATGCGGTAAAATTTGCCGAGCGCGAGGCGCGGCGCGGCAATGCCTATGACATCGTTCTGTTCGACCCGCCCGCTTATGGGCGCGGGCCCAAGGGCGAGGTGTGGCAGCTGTTCGAGGATCTGCCCTATCTGGCCGATCTCTGCCGCTCGATCCTGACACCCAGGCCGCTGGCGGTGGTGCTGACGGCCTACTCGATCCGCGCCTCCTTCTTCGCCATACATGCCCTGATGCGCGACACATTTGCCGGCGATGGTGGCCGAGTGGAATCGGGTGAACTGATCATTCGCGAGAAATCGGCAGGCCGCGCCCTGTCCACCTCGCTGTTTTCGCGCTGGGTAGCATCATGAGCGGACATGACAATGAGCGGCGCAGGCCGGGTCAGGTGAAGGAAGTCACCAGCCTGACCAATCCGATCATCAAGGATATACGCGCGCTGGCGCAGAAGAAGTATCGCGACCGCGAACACGCCTTCATCGCCGAGGGACAGAAGCTGGTGATCGACGCTTTCGATGCCGGCTGGACGATCCGCACGCTGCTCTATGCCAAAGCGGGGCGCGGCAATGAGGCGGTGGAGCGGCTGGCCGCGCGCACCGTGGCATCCGGCGGTCTTGTTCTCATCGTCAGCGAAAAGGTGCTCTCGACCATCACCAAGCGCGACAATCCGCAGATGGTTGTCGGCGTCTTCGAGCAGAAGACGGTTAAGCTTGAAACCGTAAAGCCCGCCGATGGCGACGTCTGGGTGGCGCTCGACCGGGTGCGCGATCCCGGCAATCTCGGCACGGTTCTGCGCACCGTGGACGCCGTGGGCGCAAAGGGTGTCATCCTCGTGGGCGACTGCACCGACCCGTTTTCCTTCGAGACGGTGCGGGCGACGATGGGCTCCATATTCGCCGTGCCCATCGTGCGCTCGAGCGAAGAGGCGTTTCTCGCCTGGCGGAAGGGGTTTTCCGGCCGGGTTGTGGGCACGCATCTGAAAGGCTCGGTCGATTTTCGCACCGTCGATTACAAGAAGGGGCCGGTCCTGCTCCTGATGGGCAATGAGCAGCAGGGCCTGCCGGACCGGCTTGCCGAAAGCTGCGACACGCTCGTGCGCATCCCGCAGGCGGGGCGGGCGGATTCGCTCAATCTCGCCGTAGCAACGGGCGTGATGCTCTATGAAATCCGGCGCGAGGCGCTGCCGCTTGAAGAAAGGGCCGACGCATGAGCGCGCGCGCCATCGGGTTTTACGCGCTGCTGATCGTGCTCCTCACGGTCGCAGATCAGGTGGTGAAAGAGCTGGTCGAGACCATGATGCCGCTGCATGAGCGGATCGGGCTTCTGCCGTTCCTCTCACTTCTGCATTCACGCAATACCGGCATAGCCTTCTCCATGTTTTCCGGGATGAGCGATCTTGCGCTCAGCCTTGTGATGGCAGGTGTGATCCTGTTCATCGGGTATCTCGCACTGCGCACGGGGGCCGCGCAAAAATGGGCGCGGTTCGGCTTCGCGCTCATTCTGGGTGGGGCATTCGGCAATCTCATCGACCGGCTGACCAGCGGTTTCGTTACCGACTACATCTATTTCCACACGCCGGTCTGGTCGTTTGCGATCTTCAATCTGGCCGATGTGTTCATCACCATTGGTGCGGGACTTGTCATCCTCGACGAGTTTCTTGACTGGTGGCGCGGCCGCTCGGGCGGCCAGACGCACGCGGATTGACCTCGCGCCCGCTGCGCCGCAAAGTCTGCCATCATCGATGACCGTAACCAGCCGGAGTGAGTGATGGCGGACACGTTTCAAGCGGTTCTGATTTCGCGCGACGAGGACAAGAAGCAGTCGGTCGAATGGACGGAGCTTTCCGAAGACGATCTGATGGAGGGCGACGTTACCGTTGCCGTGGAGGCGACCACCGTCAACTACAAGGACGGGCTCGCCATCACCGGAAAGGCGCCCGTGGTGCGACGCTTTCCCCTCGTGCCGGGCATCGATTTCGCCGGCACGGTTGTGAAATCCACCCATGACGGCTGGAAAGAGGGCGATAAGGTCATTCTCAACGGCTGGGGCGTGGGTGAGACGCATTATGGCGCCTATGCCGGGCGCGCGCGGGTGAATGGTGACTGGCTGGTGCCGCTGCCCGACGGAATGAGCGCGAAGGACGCCATGGCCGTGGGCACCGCCGGCTATACGGCCATGCTGTGCGTGATGGCGCTGGAACGTCACGGCATCACGCCGGAACGCGGGCCGGTGGTGGTGACGGGGGCGGCCGGCGGTGTCGGCTCTGTCGCAATCGCGCTTCTGGCCGGGCAGGGGCATCACGTGATCGCCTCCACCGGACGCGCATCCGAAGCCGATTACCTGAAGGAGCTGGGCGCGGCGGAGATTATCGACCGGGAGGAGCTTTCCGGTCCCGCCCGTCCGCTCGGCAAGGAGCGCTGGGCCGGCGGCGTGGACGCGGTGGGCAGCCACACGCTCGCCAATGTGCTTTCCATGACCTCCTATGGTGGGGCGGTGGCCGCCTGCGGGCTGGCGCAGGGCATGGACCTGCCGGCCAGTGTCGCGCCGTTCATCCTGCGCGGCGTCTCGCTGCTGGGCGTTGATTCCGTCATGGCGCCGAAGGAACTGCGCATGGAGGCCTGGCAGCGCATTGCCAAAGAACTCGACCACAAAAAACTTGGCGCGATCGCAAGCGTCGTGCCGTTCAGCGACGTGATTTCGGCGGCAACGGACATCATCGAAGGCAGGGTGCGCGGGCGCGTGGTGGTGGAGATGCCCGGTTAAGGCTATCGCTAAAATTCAAACGACCAGCCAAAAGCTTCCGTAATTCCCGCCGCCTATTGTCTTCGCCATGACAGTTGCGGGGAAAAACAAAAGCGACCAGAAGCCGGCAAGGACGCTTTCTCCAGAGCGGCAGCCGCGCAAGAGGATCCGCATCAGGCCACCGGCGCTCGCGCCGGTGCGGCTTCCCGTGCCGACACATCATGGCGAGGTGGCAATCGGTCTCGCGATCATCCTGATTGCCGGGCTCAGCCATCTGACAGGCGCTTCACCGCTGGTCAGCATGGCGCTTCTGGGGCTGGGCGCTCTTGCGCTGGCCATCGCCTTGCGCGCCTCCAGGGCGGACCGGCGCATGGCGACTGCGCTTGCAGAATCCGAGACGGTCAATCGCGGCGAGCTCGAAGAACTGGCCGACCGCATGTGGGAGCTGCGCGAAAGCGAGGAGCGCTTTCACGGGCTGGTGGACGCGCTGGGAGACCTGATCGTCCACCGCGACCGCAGCGGCCGCATCGTCTATGTGAACCGCGTGTTCGCCGATCTTCTGGGCCGCGACCCTTCCACCCTGGTGGGCCGCACGCTGAGCCAGCTCGGCATCGACATCGGCCTCGTGCCCGATGCGGCTTTCACCGATGGCGAATGCCTGAGCTCCACCGATGTGGCGATCCACACGCGTGGCGGGGTGCGCTGGTATTCATGGATCGAGCACTCGGTGCGCGACGACAGCGCGGATTCGGTGTCGCACCGCGCCATTGCGCGCGACATCACCGCCCGCAAGCGGGCCGAGACGGCGCTGATCAACGCGCGCGAACGCGCCGAACAGGCAAGCCGCGCGAAATCGAGCTTCCTCGCCACTGTGAGCCATGAAATCCGCACCCCGATGAACGGCATTATGGGCATGGCGACGCTTCTGGCCGACACGGAACTGACGCCCGAGCAGCGCACCTATGTGGGCGCGGTATCCACTTCGGCGAGCGCGCTTGTGGCGCTGATCGAGGACCTGCTCGACTATTCCAAGATCGAGGCGGGGCGGCTGGAGCTGGAGCCGCAGGCGCTCCCGGTGAACGAGCTCGTGGAAAACGTGGTCGAGCTTCTGGCTGCCCGCGCCTTTGCAAAGAACATCGGCCTTGGCTGCTACATCGCGCCGGATGTGCCCGAAACCATCACGGCGGACCCGGGGCGCCTGCGCCAGGTGCTGATCAACCTGCTCGGCAATGCGCTCAAATTCACCGATGAGGGCGGGGTGACGGTCGCGGTCTCGCGGGCGGAGAAGAATGGCGCGCCGGCGCTTCGCATTGCCGTTTCCGATTCCGGGCCCGGGCTCGAGAAGGACGATATCAGTCGCATTTTCAAGGATTTCGAACAGGTGGACGGCAGCTCCACCCGCCGCCATGGCGGCGCGGGGCTCGGCCTCGCCATCACCAAGCGCATTGTCGACGCGATGAATGGCTCGATCAGCGTGGCGAGCACGCCGGGCGAGGGCTCGGAATTTGCCGTGCTCCTGCCGCTGGACGCGGAGGCGGAAGAGGCGGGTCGTGTCGAGCCGGTGCTCGAAGAGGTCAACGCCGTCATTCTTTCGCCCTTCGCACAGGAGGCCGAGACCATCGCCATGACCGTGCGTGTCCATGGCGGGCGCGCGGCGATCGCCGCCACTGCGGAGGATGCGGCAAGGCTCGCCGAGGAGAGCGGCCGGCCGTTCAACACGGTGCTGGTCGACGCCTCGCTTGAAAGCGACGAGGGCGCGCTGATCACCCGTCTGCACAAGCTCGGCGTGGGCGGAGACCGCGCGCTGACGCTGATCACGCCTTCCGAGCGCGGGCGGCTTCCCGCGTTTCGCGCCAGCGGATATGGCGCGTTTCTCGCGCGGCCCGTGCGTGGCAGGACGCTGCTGCGCCAGCTTTTGGGCAGCAAGGGCGAGGCCACCTGGCCGGCTGCGGAAAAGCATGATCGCACACATGACGCCGGGACCATGGGCCGGCGCGCGGGCGGGCTCAACATCCTCGTGGCCGAGGACAACGAGATCAACGCCATGCTGGCGCGCGCCACACTGTCTCGCGCGGGGCATCGGGTCACGCTCGTTTCCAACGGGCGCGAGGCGGTGGAGGCGGTGAGCGCGCCGGGCACACGCTTCGATGCGGTGCTGATGGACCTGCACATGCCGGTGATGGACGGGCTCGACGCCATCAACGCCATCCGCCGGCACGAGGAGGAAACAGGGCTGGCACCTCTGCCCATCCTCGTTCTCACCGCCGACGGGCAGGAGGAGACGCGCAGCGGCGTGCTTGCCCATGGCGCCAATGGCTTTGTCACCAAGCCGCTCGACCCGGACGAACTTCTGGCCGCGCTGGAGCTGCAGGTCACGGCCTGAAAACAGGGTGGGGGACAGACCCAGGTGCGGAATGAGCGGTTCGATTGGGCGGGTTGCGAATGCCGCTTCTCTGTGCCTTCACCCTCATCCTGCGCTTCCTGAGCCTGTCGAAGGGCGAAGGGCGCGGCTGAAGGCATGCACGACCCTCGCCACCGCCGCTGCACTCCATGCCGCCCTCGCCCTTCGACACGCTCAGGATGAGGGCTGTGTGGTCCTTCGCCCTCCAAGCACCGCGTCTACCCGGGCCTGACGCGGGACCCATTGAGAGCAGGGCCTGGTTTTGCAGAAGGCGCTGCCGGTGGAGCAGGGGCGGTGCCCGCGCCCCCACTCCCGCTTGCCGCTTACCTTCGTGTGACGGTAGTGTCATAGTTCTGTCGCAAGCGATCACTATCTGAGCGTCAACGCCAAGCGGAGGAGAATCAGCAATGCAGGGCATCACGCTGAACCGGACGCCTCTCGATGACCAGGCCGCAAGGCCGCCGCTCGTAAGCGCTGCCGAGGAGGCTCTTCTGGGCCGCATCGGCTCGCTGGAAGTGCGCCTTGCGCGCAGCGAGGAGGAGATTGCCGCGGCCCAGAGCATTCGCTACCGGGTTTTTTATGACGAGATGGGCGCAAAGGCGCCGCTCGGCGCGCTGAATGCCGACCGTGACGCGGATGCGTTCGATGCCGTGTGCGACCATCTTCTGGTGTTCGACACCGCGCTTCCGGGCGAGGATGTGGACCGCATTGTCGGCACCTACCGGCTTTTGACGCCGGAGGGCGCGCGCCGGGCCGGAAAATTCTATTCCGCAGACGAATTCGCCATCGAGACGCTGATGGCCCGCCATCAGGGCCGCCGCTTTCTGGAGCTTGGCCGCTCCTGCGTTCTGCCGCCCTACCGCACCAAGCGCACGATCGAGCTCTTGTGGCAGGGCATCTGGGCCTATTGCCGCAAGAAGCGCATCGACGTGATGATGGGCTGCGCCTCCTTCCCCGGCGTCGTGCCGGCGGCCCATGCGGAAGCGCTCTCCTTCCTCGGGCATTTCTGCCAGGTGGAGGCCGAGTGGCATGTGCGCGCCGTCGCCAGCCGCTATGCCCCGCTCGACCTGATGCCGAAGGAAGCGATCCAGACCCGTTCGGCGCTCGCCGCCATGCCGCCCCTCGTCAAAGGCTATCTGCGCCTCGGCGCACGCTTCGGCGATGGCTGCGTGATCGACCATGATTTCGGCACCACGGATGTGTTCGTCGTGCTGCCGGTGGAGGCGATCTCGGACCGGTATATCAATTACTACGGGGCAGAAGCGCAGCGTTTCGCGGCTTGAGTTTCGGATTGGCTTTTTGCCGGATAATAATATTTTGAGAACTATTATTCGCGCTTTACTTTTGCAAAGGCTGCCTTGCCGAGCGTTGAGGCAGTCTTCGCATTCTTGGGCTGCCCCTTAAAATATCAAGAAGCGCGTTTCGCTAAGGCGCTTGCGATTTTTACCCCCTCACAGCAGTATTGCGATGGGTGACCTAGGGGGAGAATTTATGAATTCCATTCCAGAATATCTCACAAAGGGCGAGAAGGCACGATTATTCCCCGTTCTTTCAGATACTTCTAAAGAAGGAAGGACGACTTCGGTTGTGCTGGCATGTTTGGCGCATATCCAAGAGTTCGGGCGCGCGATGCTCTCCACCGTCGGGCAGCGCGCGGGTTCGCGGGCTCGGGTCATTTGCTACACTGAAGTGTGTTTCAAGAAGGATGAGAAGACCAAAGGCGATAGGCCGGATGGGTTGATCGTTCTCAAAGTCGGACGTCGTGAATGGAAGGCCTTGGTCGAAGCAAAGGTCGGAAATGCGGAGCTCAACCCAAATCAGCTGGAGCGATATCTGGAGTTAGCTCGCGCCAATGATGTTGATGCTGTCATCACAATTTCAAATCAATTTACTCCTGCTCCTAACGAGCATCCAGTGCCAGTCTCAAGGCGCGCCGTGTCTAAGGTGGCACTCTATCACTGGTCTTGGATGCACATTCTCACACAGGTTGATCTCTTGCTTCAGAACGACGAGGTCGCAGATGAGGACCAGGAAGGTGTTCTCGTAGAACTGGCTCGTTTTCTAACGCATGATAGCGCTGGTGTGAAAGGCTTCGACAGTATGCCGGCCGCTTGGACTGAATTGGTGCAGTCGGTCGCAAATGGAAGTGCGATTTCACATCGCTCGCCACTTGCCAAAGAGGTCATCGATGCTTGGTATCAAGAAGCGCGAGATCTCTCATTGATACTGTCACGAAAGATCGGGGTTCAAGTCGCTACACGTCTTCCACGTGTCCACCGGAATGATAGCCAAGCGCGGCTCAAATCAGATCTTGAGGAATTGAGTAAGAACAGCGTCATACTCACTTCTTGGGATATAAGAGATGCTGCTGGAGCCTTGGATTTCTGCGTCGACCTGAAAACGAAAACAGTTACAGCTTCAATGAAGGTGCGCGCTCCAGCTGACAAGGTCAAATCTACGGCAAGGTTGAACTGGCTGTTGCGTCAGCTGAATAATAAAGCGCCTGAGGACTTATTCGTTCGTCTGCACTGGACCGGTCCAGGAGTTTATACTCAGCACGCTTTAGCGACTTTGCGTGAAAATCCGGATATAATTTCTCAGGATAGGACGAATGCTCAATTGCATACTTTGGAAGTTTGTCTCGTTCGTAACCTAGCGGGGCGGTTTGGGCAGAGGAAGAACTTTATAGTCGATATAGAAAACTGGTTCCGGAGTTCTACGAACGCGCGGGCCAACGCATCAAGGCATGGCAACCTTCTGCACCGAGGATAAGAGAAGTCTCTGCCACGGAAGATGGAATCTGCGGTGAGGGCGGTCGGATAGCTGAGGAAGAAGAGGGGGCAACTGCCGACTGAATCTCCGGTCTCATCCTAAGCCGTCTTAGGATGAGATGCGGCAGTGCGACAAAGCCCCTTCTTCATCCCCCCAATCAAACCGCCGCATTATAAGCCGCAATCGCCGCCATGTTCACGATATCGGAATCCTTCGCGTTCAGCGAAACCACCTGAACAGACTTGTTCAGCCCCACCAGAAGCGGGCCGATGACGGTTGAGCCGCCCAGTTCCTGCAGCATCTTGGTGGAGATGGAGGCGGAGTGGAAGGCGGGCATGACCAGCACGTTGGCCGGGCCCGACAGGCGGCAGAAGGGATATTGCTGCATCAGGCCCGGGTTCAGCGCCACATCGGCGGCCATCTCGCCATCATATTCGAAATCGACCCGGCGCTTGTCGAGGATCTTCACCGCCTCCTGCACGCGCTCGGAGCGTTCGCCCGGCGGGTGGCCGAAGGTGGAGTAGGCGAGCATCGCCACGCGCGGCTCATAGCCCATGCGGCGGGCCTGTCCGGCGGCCTCCTCGGCAATGTCGGCCAGCTCCTCGGAATTGGGCATGTCGTGCACCGCCGTATCGGCCACCAGCACGGTGCGCCCGCGACACAGCGCCAGCGTGACGCCGATCACCCGGTGGCCGGGGCGCGCGTCGATCACGCGGCGCACATCGTCGAGCACGGTGGAATAGTTGCGCGTCACGCCGCTCACCATCGCATCCGCATCGCCCAGGGCCACCATGGTGGCGGCGAAATGGTTGCGGTCGTTGTTGATCAGGCGCTGCGCATCGCGGAAGAGATAGCCCTTCCGCTGCAGGCGCTCATAGAGATAGTCGGCATAGATGCTGTTGCGGCGCGAAAGCCGCGCATTGATGATCTCGATGCCTGATTTGGAAAGATCGACGCCCGCCTGTCGCGCCGTCTCGCGGATCTGCTCCTCCCGGCCAAGCAGGATGGCGGTGCCGAGCTTCTGGTTCACATAGGAGGCGGCAGCGCGCATCACCTGCTCTTCCTCGCCCTCGGCGAAGACCACGCGCTTGGGCTGGCGGCGCACCCGGTCGTAGATGCGCTGGAGCGTCGAGGCGAGCGGGTCGCGGCGGGCCGAAAGCTCGTTTTCGTATTTCTGCATGTCGAGGATGGGGCGGCGGGCAACGCCCGAATCCATCGCCGCCTTAGCAACAGCCACCGGCACGGCCGAGATGAGGCGCGGGTCGAACGGCACGGGGATAATGTAGTTGGGGCCGTATTTGGGGCGGTTGCCCTGATAGGCGGCGGCCACATCGTCCGGCACGTCCTTGCGGGCAAGCTCGGCCAGCGCCTCGGCGGCGGCCACCTTCATCGCGTCGTTGATGGTGGTCGCGCGCACATCGAGCGCACCACGGAAGATGTAGGGGAAGCCGAGGACGTTGTTCACCTGGTTGGGATAGTCCGAGCGACCCGTCGCCATGATGGCGTCGGTGCGGATTTCGGCCACTTCCTCCGGCGTGATCTCCGGGTCGGGATTGGCCATGGCGAAGATGATCGGGTTTTTCGCCATGGACTGCACCATGGCCGGCGTCAGCGCGCCCTTGGCCGAAAGGCCGAAAAACACATCCGCCCCTTCCAGCGCCTCGGCAAGCGTGCGCTTGTCGGTCTCGACGGCATGGGCGGATTTCCACTGGTTCATGCCTTCCTCGCGGCCCTTGTAGACCACGCCCTTCGTGTCGCAGAGGAAGACGTTTTCCGGCGCAAGGCCAAGCGATTTGGCAAGTTCGATACAGGCAATGCCGGCAGCCCCCGCGCCATTGCAGACGAGCTTCGTCGTCTTGATGTCGCGGTCGGTGAGGTGCAGCGCGTTGATGAGGCCGGCGAGCGCGATGATGGCCGTGCCGTGCTGGTCGTCATGAAAGACGGGAATGTCCATCAGCTCGCGCAGCCGGCTTTCGATGATGAAGCATTCGGGCGCCTTGATGTCTTCCAGATTGATGCCGCCGAAGGAGGGGCCGAGCAGCTTGACGCAGTTGACGAAGGCGTCGGCGTCTTCCGTGTCGACCTCGAGATCGATGGAATCGACATCGGCAAAGCGCTTGAAGAGCACGGACTTGCCCTCCATCACCGGCTTGGAGGCAAGCGCGCCGAGATTACCAAGGCCGAGGATCGCCGTACCGTTGGAGATGACGGCCACCATGTTGCCGCGCGTCGTGTAGTCGAAGGCGCGGCTCGGATCTTCGGCGATGGCCTGAACGGGAACCGCCACGCCCGGCGAGTAGGCGAGCGAAAGATCGCGCTGCGTTGCCATCGGCTTGGTGGGGGTGATTTCCAGCTTGCCGGGCCTGCCGGATGAGTGGAAGTCCAGCGCTTCCTGCGGGCTGACGGACGGTCCCTGACGTTCGGACTTTTTATCGTTGGGCATGTCGGCTTGTTTCCTCCGGGAGACGGGCTCTGGCTTATGCTTTCTGTGGAGTTTTGCCAGTGACGGGTGCATAAGGCTACACTTTTGCCCAGTAAATGGCCAAGCAGATTGAAGCTGTTGATTTGAAGCCAGTACAAAGCCAATGCAAAGGCTGGGGGAGCCCTCCTTGAACGACGAAACGCCCATGCGCCAAAAGGCAATGCAGGCAGCCGCCGGGGCAACGCCCATGATGGCGCAATATATCGAGATCAAGACGGCCAATCCCGATTCGCTCCTGTTCTATCGCATGGGCGATTTCTACGAGCTGTTTTTCGAAGATGCGGAGATTGCCAGCCGGGCGCTGGGCATCACGCTCACCAGGCGCGGCAAGCACCAGGGCGACGACATCCCCATGTGCGGCGTGCCGGTGCACGCGGCCGACGATTATCTGCAGAAGCTGATCGGGCTTGGCCACCGCGTGGCCGTTTGCGAGCAGATGGAAGACCCGGCGGAAGCCAAGAAACGCGGCTCCAAATCCGTGGTGCGGCGCGATGTGATCCGGCTGGTCACGCCGGGCACCATCACCGAGGAAAAGCTGCTCGACCCCTCCGAGGCCAACTATCTGATGGCCCTTGGCCGGGTGAAGGGAGGGGATGAGAGCCTTGCGCTCGCCTGGATCGACATTTCCACCGGCGCGTTTCGGGTCGCACCCACGCGGCCCGACCGGCTTTTGGCCGATGTACTGCGCATCGACCCGCGCGAGCTGATCGTGCCGGAGGCCGTCTATTATGACGAGGCCTTCCGGCCTGCCTTCGATGTTCTGGGACGGGTGGCCAATCCACAGCCGGCGAACCTGTTCGATTCCGCCTCCGCCGAAATGCGCCTGACGCGCTTTTATGGCGTGGCGACGCTGGAAGGCTTTGGCCGCTATTCCCGCGCCGAGCTTTCGGCCATTTCCGGCGCGGTCGCCTATGTGGAGAAGACCCAGAAGGCAGAGCGTCCGCCGCTTGGCCGCCCGGAACGTGATGACGAGGGCGCGAGCCTGTTCATCGACCCGGCGACCCGCGCCAATCTGGAGCTTGGCCGCACCTTGTCCGGCAGCCGCGAGGGCAGCCTTGCCAAAGCCATCGACCGCACGGTGACGGGGGCGGGCAGCCGGCTTTTGTTCGAGCGGCTCATGTCACCGCTCACCGATCCGGAGGCGATTGGCAGGCGGCTCGATGCGGTGTCCTTCTTCCTGTCCGAGCCGGGCCTGCGCGAGGATATGCGCCGGCTTCTGAAGGGCGTACCGGACATTGCCCGCGCGCTTTCGCGTCTGGCGCTCAACCGTGGTGGCCCGCGCGATCTCGGCGCGCTCGCCTCCGGTTTCGAGGCAGCGCATGGCGTGGCGGAGCTGCTTATGGGTAAGGACGCGCCGGCGGAGATCGCCGGAGCGCTTTCCGGAATAGCCGGTCTTCCCATGGATTTTGCCGCCCATCTTGCGCGCGCGCTTTCTGATGAGCTTCCGCTTTTAAAGCGCGACGGCGGGTTCATCCGCGCCGGCTACAATGACGAGCTCGACGAGATGCGCGCGCTTCGCGACCAGTCGCGCCGGGTGATCGCCGAGATGGAGCGGCAGCTTGCCGAGGAGACGGGCGTCAAGTCGCTCAAGATCCGGCACAACAATGTGCTCGGCTACTACATTGAGGTCACGGCCAACAATGCCGGCGTGATGACGGGAACGGATGAGGCCAAGGCCCGCTTCATCCACCGCCAGACCATGGCCAACGCCATGCGCTTCACCACGACGGAACTGGCCGAGCTTGAAACGAAAATCGCCAACGCCGCCGACCGCGCCCTGCAGATCGAGCTTGGCGTGTTCGACCAGCTGCTGTCGGAAGCAGTGTCCGCCGCCGACCGCATCCGTGCTGCCGCCGATGCGCTGGCGGTGCTCGATGTTTCGGCCGCACTTGCCGAGCTTGCGGAAGCGGAAAACTATTGCCGCCCGCAGGTGGACGACAGTCTCGACTTCCACATTGAGGGTGGACGGCATCCGGTGGTCGAGCAGGCGTTGCGCAGGCAATTGGCCGAACCGTTCGTTGCCAATGACTGCGACCTCTCGCCGACAGGTGAAGAGCAGGCGGGCGCGATCTGGCTTCTGACAGGCCCGAACATGGGCGGTAAATCGACTTTTCTGCGCCAGAACGCGCTGATCGCGGTGATGGCGCAGATGGGCTCCTTCGTGCCCGCGTCTATTGCCCGCATCGGCGTGGTGGACCGTCTCTTCAGCCGCGTCGGTGCGTCCGATGATCTGGCGCGTGGCCGCTCAACCTTCATGGTCGAAATGGTGGAGACCGCGGCGATCCTCAATCAGGCGGGGCCGCGCGCGCTGGTGATCCTCGATGAGATTGGCCGGGGAACGGCGACGTTTGACGGTCTTTCCATTGCCTGGGCAGCGGTCGAGTATCTGCACGAACAAAACCGCTGCCGGGCGCTCTTCGCCACCCATTTCCACGAGATGACCGCGCTTTCCGAAAAGCTCGGAAGGCTCTCCAATGTCACCATGCGGGTGAAGGAATTCGAGGGTGACGTGGTGTTCCTGCACGAGGTGGGACGCGGCGCGGCCGACCGCTCCTACGGCGTACAGGTGGCGAGGCTTGCTGGCCTGCCCCATGCGGTGGTCGAACGCGCCCGCGAGGTGCTCCAGCAGCTTGAAGAGGGCGAAACCTCCGGCAATGCCTCGAAGCTGATCGATGATCTGCCGCTCTTCTCGGTGGCGGCAAAACAGGAAGCCAAGGCATCGAAGGCACCTGACCGGCTTGGCGATGAGCTGCAGGCGATCAACCCCGACGACCTGACCCCGCGCGAGGCGCTGGAGGCGCTTTACCGGCTGAAGCAGATTGCGGCGGAGAAATAGGCTGCTTGCCTCCCCCTAAAGCGCGTCGCCCCAGTCGGCTTTGCGGGCGGCCCTGAAGGAGGGGCCTTCGCGGCGGGTGACAAGGCGTTCCTCCAGAGCGCCGCTGCTGGTGCACAGTTTCAGGCGCACCATGCCGCTGGCCTTCTTTGGCGGGGCGAGCACTCGGTCGGGTCGGTCGTCGGGTGCGTGGCGAGACACCGCCAGAAAGCAGAATTTTTCATCCTCCCACGGCACCTCGCCGCCCTTGGCTGTGCGGTGCAGGCGCGAGCGGGCGACGCGGCGCGAAAAATGACACCAGTCGGGGTCCCCCACCGGGCAGGGCGCGTGATGCGGGCAGGGGGCCAGAATGTAAGCGCCGAGAGCGGTAAGTCGGACGCGTGCGGCAAGAATGCGCTGCCATCCGGCAGGGGTGCCTGGCTCCACGATCACCAGCGTGTCGGTGGTCAGGGACCAGAGGCGGTCGATCAGCGCTTCGCGCACCGCCGGGGCAAGCTCATCCAGAACATAACAGAGCGTCACGAGGTCGGCCGGCGCGATATCGGTGAGACCGCCTTCGATGCTTGCCGCAAGCCACCTGGTGTTCACGGGAAGAGCTTCAGCAAGCCTTGCGCCCGCCTCGCGCATGGCAGCGCTTGTTTCAACAAGCGTCGCCACACCAAGATGTGGCCACTCTGCATGTGCCGCCCAAAGCGCTGTGCCGGGGCCCGCGCCGACGTCGAGCATGCGCGATGGCGCAAGATCCCGACGCCGGGCCGCCGTCTCGGAAACGCACTGGCGCACCGCGGCATAAGTGGCGGGCAGACGGGTTGCCAGATAGGCTTTTGCCGCCAGCGTGTCCCCCACATGCAGGCTACCATCGCGGGTTTCGGCGCGATAGCGCTGCGACAGGCGCCGGGCGGCGTCCTGTATATCGGAAAGCGGGGTGCCTTCCAGAAATGCATCGACTGCCTGGCGCAGCGGGGCGGGAAGCTCCATTTGAAACCCGGGTGGTTGGTGTGCGAAACGGGTGCGACATAGCGGCAGGCGGTAAAACCCGCAACCGCAGTTTTTGACAGCCATTTCGCAGCGCGCGAAAACACGCTATACAGCGCCGCCAACTCGGGAAACTCATGGCCAAGGTCCCACTCAAGCTCGATCAGATCATCGATGGCGCGGCGTTGCGTGCCGAGCTATCAGCCTTTGCCGAACAGTCGAGCGGTCCAGAGCAGCGCTCGAAGGTTATGAAGGCACTGAAGGCGCGCATAGCTGAAGGCCGCAAAGTCGCTGAAACCATGCTGATGAATGATGGGGGGGGCACGGCCTGCGCGGCGCGTCTCTCGCATCTCATGGATGTGATCATCACCGAGGTGCAGCTTTTTGCGGCAACGCATGTCTATCCGACACAAAACCCTTCATCGGCAGAGCGGTTGGCGATCGTCGCGGTCGGTGGCTATGGGCGTGGCACGCTGGCGCCAGGCTCCGATATCGATCTCCTGTTTCTGCTTCCTTACAAGCAAACCCCGTGGGGCGAGCAGATCGTTGAATATGTGCTCTATATGCTGTGGGACATGGGGCTGAAGGTCGGTCATGCCACCCGCAACATCGATGAGTGCATCCGCCAGGCGCGCACCGACATGACGATCCGCACTGCGGTTCTGGAAGCGCGCTTCATTTGCGGTGAGAAGCCTCTCTACGAGGAAATGGTCGAGCGCTTCGACGAGGAAGTGGTCAAGGATACGGGCGCCGAATACAGCCAGGCCAAGCTGGCCGAGCGCGATCTGCGCCATGCCAAGGCGGGCGAGAGCCGCTATCTGGTCGAGCCCAATGTGAAGGACGGGAAGGGCGGCCTGCGCGACTTGCACACGCTGTTCTGGATCGGCAAATATTTTTACCGTGTGCGCCGCGCGGAAGACCTGGTGGGTCAGGGCGTTTTCACCCGCAAGGAATATCTCCAGTTTCGCAAGGCGGAAGATTTTCTCTGGGCAGTGCGCTGCCACATGCACTTTCTTACCGGAAAGGCTGAAGAGCGGCTGCATTTCGATATTCAGCGCGATATTGCCGAGCGGCTTGGCTATACGAGCCATCCCGGCCTGTCGGCGGTCGAGCGTTTCATGAAGCACTACTTTCTGACCGCCAAGGGCGTGGGCGACCTGACCCGCATCTTCTGTGCGGCTCTTGAGGAGGAGCAGGGCAAGCATGTGCCCGGCTTCAACCGCTTTTTCATGAATTTCTCGCGCCGCCGCAGAAAACTTGCCGGCACCAGCGATTTCATCGTCGACAATCACCGCATCAACGTGGCCGACGAAGGTGTGTTCGAGCGCGACCCGGTGAACCTGTTGCGGTTGTTCTGGTTTGCAGACCGGCACGGGCTCGAATATCACCCCGAAGCGCTGAAGCTGCTTACCCGTTCGCTCAAGCTGATCGATCGCAATCTGCGTCGCGACAAGGAGGCCAATCGCCTCTTCATGGATGTGCTGACATCCGACCGCGATCCCGCGCTCAATATGCGCCGCATGAACGAGGCAGGCGTTCTGGGCAAGCTCATCCCCGATTTCAACAAGATCGTGGCGATGATGCAGTTCAACATGTACCACCACTATACGGTCGACGAGCATCTCATCCGCTGCATTGGCGTCCTGTCCGAGATCGAGCATGGCGACGGGGAGAAGCTGCATCCGCTTTCCCATTCCCTGATGCCCTCGCTGAAACCGTGGCGCGAAGTGCTCTACACCACGGTGCTTCTGCATGACATCGCCAAGGGGCGACCCGAAGACCACGAGACGGCGGGCGCGCGTATCGCCCGCAGGCTGTGTCCGCATATGGGGTTCGATCCCAAGGAAACGGAGATGATCGCCTGGCTGGTCGAGCATCATCTCGACATGTCCATGGTTGCCCAGACGCGCGATCTGAACGACCGCAAGACCATCCAGGACTTCGCCGACATGGTGCAGTCCGTGGAACGGCTGAAGCTGCTTCTGGTGCTGACCGTCTGCGACATTCGTGGGGTAGGGCCGGGCGTATGGAATGGCTGGAAGGGGCAGCTCCTGCGCACGCTCTATTATGAGACCGAAGTGCTTCTGACCGGTGGCTTCTCGGAGGCACCGCGCTCGACCCGTGCGGATGAGGCGCGCCAGAGGCTGGCAAGCGCGCTAGAGGAGCACGGCTGGCCGAAAAAAGACATCGAGGACTATCTCGAATTGCATTATTCGGCCTATCTTTTGGCCGTCGATCTGGATGATCAGATCCGCCATGCGGATTTCATCCGGGAGGCAGACCGGGAGGAGCGCCCGCTGGCCACGATGGTGAAGCCACACACATTCGAGGCGGTGACGGAGATTACCGTATTTGCTCCAGACCACCCCCGCCTCCTGTCCATCATTGCGGGTGCCTGCTCGGCGGCGGGAGCAAACATCGTCGATGCGCAGATTTTCACCACCACCCATGGCCGCGCGCTCGATACGATCCTGATCAACCGTGAATTCGATTTCGATGCGGATGAGCGCCGCCGCGCCGAAAGTGTACGCAAGCTCATCGAGGATGTACTCTCGGGCAAATCCTATCTGCCAGACATGATTGAAAAGCGCGCAAAGCCGCGCCGCGGCACCCGTGCTTTTCGTGTCGAACCGCGTGTAGAGATTGGCAACACGCTGTCGAACCGCTTCTCTGTCATCGAGGTCAAGGGGCTGGATCGGCCGGGTCTTCTCTCGGAGGTGACCGAAACGCTGTCTGATCTCTCGCTGGATATAGCTTCCGCACACATCACCACTTTCGGTGAGAAGGTGATCGACACATTCTACGTGACCGATCTCACCGGCCAGAAGATCGTCAGCACCGATCGGCTGGACGCCATTCGCAAGGCTCTTCTAAAAACGCTGGAAAGCGGCGTGGAGCGATCGGCGAGAGGCAAGTCACGGGCGGCTGCCGAATGAGCGGAACAGCGGGGGAGGGAGTCTTGCAGGGCGGCGGCGGGAGCAGCGTTCCGGCATGGATCCCCGGGCTTGACCCGGGGATCCATGCCAGAGCATCTCAGCATTGCAATTCTATGGATTGCAGCCCCCATCCCGCTCCCGTTTTCAGGTCTTCCTAGCCATGAGTCTCATTGGAAAATTCGCCAGTGTCGGCAGCGCCACCATGGCAAGCCGCATACTCGGCTTTGCGCGTGAGGCTCTTATCGCCGCCGCGATCGGTGTCGGCCCCGTGACCGATGCGTTCTATGCCGCGTTCCGCTTTCCCAATCTCTTCCGGAGGCTCTTCGCTGAAGGTGCGTTCAACACCGCCTTCATTCCGCTGTTTGCCAAGGAAATGGAGGGCGGCGGCATCGAGGCGGCGCGGCGCTTTGGTGAAAATGTGCTCGCCGTTCTGATCACGGTGCTCTTGGCGCTGTCGGCCGCGGCCATGCTCGCCATGCCATTCCTTGTCTCCACCATCATCGCGCCGGGTTTCGCCGACACGCCGGAGAAGTTCGATCTGACGGTGATCATGACGCGTATCATGTTCCCCTATCTGTTCTGCATGTCACTGGTCGCCATGTTCTCCGGCATTCTGAATGCGATGCGCCATTATTTTCTGGCAGCATTGGTGCCAACGCTTCTCAATGTCATTCTGATCGGGGTTCTGCTTGTCGCGCTGCTATGGGAATTCGACCCACGCCAGACGGGGATCTGGCTTGCCTGGGGTGTGTTTGCTTCGGGTCTGGCGCAGCTTTTCTTTCTCATTCAGGGCGCGCGTCACGCGGGCTATTCCATGCGGTTGCGCCCGCCGCGTCTCACACCGGGCGTCAAGCGCCTGCTTGTGCTGATGGCGCCTGCGCTGCTCACCGGCGGCATCATGCAGATCAACCTTCTGGTCGGGCAGATCATTGCCTCCACGCAGGACAATGCCATTGGTCTTCTGAACTTTGCCGACCGCATCAACCAGTTGCCACTCGGCGTCATCGGCATTGCAGTTGGCGTGGTGCTCCTGCCGGAGCTCTCCCGTGCGCTGAAGGCGGGGGATCATGCCGACGCGCAACATCTGCAAAACCGATCCATGGAATTCGCGCTGGGGCTCACACTGCCAGCCGCCGTAGGGCTCATGGTGATGCCGGCTCCGATCGTTGCCATACTCTATGAACGTGGCCAGTTTACCGCTCTCGATACGGCGATGACGGCGGCGGCTCTCGCGGCCTTCGCGAGCGGTCTTCCGGCCTATGTGCTGACCAAGGTGTTTCAGCCAGCCTTTTTTGCCCGCGAGGACATGAAAACACCCATGTGGTTCTCGCTGATCACGGTGGTGGTGAACATTGCGGCGAGCCTCCTGTTTTTCCCTCTGTATGGTCATGTGGCCATTGCCGGGGCGACGGCGCTCTCTGCCTGGGTGAACGTGCTGCTGCTGGCCATTACCCTCTGGCGGCGCGGTGACTTTCGTCCGTCGTCGCTCACCCTTCGTCGCATCACCTTTATGTTGCTTGCGAGCGCAGTCATGGGAGCGGTCGTGTGGGCGCTGCTTGCTGCTCTGCCGGAGTTCGTGGGACACGATCTTCTGATCGTCCGTATTCTCACGGTTATTGCCATCGTCCTTCTGGCGGCCATTGCCTATTTTGGCGTGGCGCTTGCGACCGGTGGCATCGACCGGGCGGAACTGGCGCGTGTTCGGCGCAGACGCGGCAGATAAGTCTCCCATTAACCGAATGCGAAGGCAGGGCTGATAGCGTGCCCTTCGCTATTTCGGGGAAGAGGCATGCAGCAACGGCTCTATTACATCGATTTCCTGCGTGTCTCCGCGTTCATGCTGCTGATTGCCTACCATGCATCAGTGGCGTTCTTTCCCGACATGAAGTGGCTGATCGAAGCGCCGGAAGGCAGTGCCACGCTATCGCTTATCATGAAATTCCCGCGCGCGTGGCGGCTCGCCCTGCTTTTTTTCGTGTCAGGTATGGGGACGTGGTTCGTCTACCGGCGGTGTAGCGATCTCAGCTTCCTGAAAGGCCGCTTCAAGCGGCTTTTCCCTCCGCTGATCTTCGCCATGTGCGTCATCATCGTGCCGCAGGTCTGGTACGAGCGCATGTATGAGAATGGCTATGAGGGGTCGTTCCTCACCTTCTGGCTCACGCGCTATTTCACCGAAGGCAAGTATCCGGACGGGAATTTCACCTGGGCGCATATGTGGTTTGTTGCCTATCTGCTGGTGATGACCTTTGTCTGCTATCCGGTCTTCCGCTTGATCGACCAGCCTTTCATGAAGCCTGTGACCGACTGGTTTCAACGGATAGCCGCCTCACCCCGGGTCTATTTGCTTTTTCTCCTTCCGCTCGTGTTCAATCTCGCGCTGTCGCCCATTTTCCCGCGCCAGACCAATGCGCTTTATAATGACGGCGCATGGTTTGCGGTGTGGGCGAGCTGGTTCGGGCTTGGCTTTCTGTTTGCCCGATACCACCAGGCATTGATCGGGACCGTGGTGGGTTTGCGCTGGCAAAGTGCCGGGTTGGCAGCAGTGCTGACGCTGGCGATCTACCTTTTTTCATGGACAGGAGCTGGCGGGTTTTCCATCGGCGATTATGAAACCATGACACCACTATACAAGGCACTGCTGATGGCGCTTGCATGGACGATGATCCTGGCGCTGTGCGGGTTCGCCGCGAATCATCTGGATGCACCGAGTGCAATCGTCTCATGGCTTAATCGCAAGGTGTTTCCGCTTTACATCGTCCACCAGACCGTGGTTGTGGCGGCCCTTTATTACGTGTTGCCGCTCGGGCTTGGGGTCTGGACGGAGTATGCGCTGGTGCTGATGGCGACGTTCGCCGGCTCTTTTCTGTTCGCCATGGCGGTTGAGTTTCTGCCTGGGCGCATAGGCCTTCTGGTGGGGCTTCCGCCACGTGGAAAACCGCTGCCGGCGGGTGGCGCGGAAACGCAATCGATGCGTGGGGCTTGATTGCCGGTTTCTCGTCGTTCATAAGCCATGGCGCGCGGCCTTCGCGCTCCACAGGGCATTCAGGAAAGATCCATGAGCGAATTCAGGGAGCTCGTCTTCTCCGGCGTTCAGCCGACGGGCAATCTTCACCTCGGCAATTATCTGGGCGCGCTGCAGAAATTCGTCGCTCTGCAGGACAGCCATGAGTGCATCTATTGCGTCGTCGATCTGCATTCACTGACCGCGACCATGGCGCACGACGATCTGGCCGACCAGACGCGTTCGATCACCGCCGCTTTCCTCGCGAGCGGCATCGATCCGAAGAAGAACATCGTCTTCAACCAGAGCCAGGTGCTGCAGCACGCCGAGCTCGCATGGATTTTCAACTGCGTTGCGCGCATCGGCTGGATGAACCGCATGACGCAGTTCAAGGACAAGGCCGGCAAGGATCGTGAAAACGCATCGCTCGGTCTGCTTGCCTATCCGAGCCTCATGGCGGCCGACATTCTCGTCTACCGCGCCACCCATGTGCCGGTGGGTGACGACCAGAAACAGCACCTTGAGCTGACGCGTGACATTGCGCAAAAGTTCAACAACGACTTTTCCCAGCGCATCGCCGAACTGGGCTATGGCGTCGAAATGGAGGTGGGCGAGGAAAAGGTGAACGGCTTCTTCCCGCTCACCGAACCGCTGATCGAAGGCGCTATCACGCGGGTGATGAGCCTGCGTGACGGTTCCAAGAAGATGTCCAAATCGGACCCCTCCGACCTGTCGCGCATCAACCTGACGGACGAGGCCGACGCCATCGCCAAAAAGATAAAGAAGGCGAAGACCGACCCCGAGCCACTGCCCTCTGAAGTGGGCGGCCTGGCAGAGCGCCCCGAGGCGCAGAACCTCGTTGGCATTTATGCCGCGCTTTCCGGTGTCACCAAGGCGGATGTTCTTGCAGAGTTCGGTGGACGCCAGTTCTCGGAGTTCAAGCCGGCATTGGCGGAGCTTGCAGTCGAGAAGCTATCCCCGATCGCAGGCGAGATGCGCCGTATCATCGCCGATCCCGCCTATATCGATGGCGTTCTGCGCGAGGGTGCGGGACGGGCACGCGAGAAGGCGGAAGCGACCATGAAGATGGTGCGCGAAATCATCGGGCTCATCGACGGGTGACCCCGATGAGCGCCCCGTCTTGCCGAAAGCCCTCTGCAATGGCAGATTGCGCGGAATTGGCGGGGCACTCGCCGGCGAAACAGGACGTGTGAATGGTCTCCAAGCGACTGATCCGCGAGGCGGGGCACCGCCGCAAATTCCTTGCCATCATTGATGACACGCCCGAATGCGAGCGGGCGGTTGCCTATGCGGCCCGGCGTGCCCAGTCGACGAACGGCGTTCTGGTGCTTCTTTTCGTGATCGAACCCGGGGACTTTCAGCATTGGCTGGGGGTTGAGCAGATCATGCGTGAGGAAGCGACGGCAACCGCCAATGCGGCACTCGATACCCACGCGACCAAGGTCCGCGAGACCATCGGCATCGAGCCGGAGCTCGTCGTGCGCGAAGGAAAATCCGCTGACGAGATTCACAAGCTGATCGAAGAGGATCAGGACATCGCCATTCTGGTTTTGGCGGCGGGCAGTTCCAAGGAAGGGCCGGGGCCGCTTGTCTCGTCCATTGCCGGTAAGACGGCCGCTTTTCCCATCCCCGTCACCGTCGTGCCGCAGAATCTGAGCGACGAGGAAATCGAAAGCCTGGCATAAGCGCGCGGTGCTCCCCATATGTGCGCTTGAACCGTCGAACGATTCCGCCTATTTTAGAATCATTCCAATAAACGCCAGATCGGAAAACCACAATGTTCATTCAGACCGAAGCGACCCCCAATCCCGCGACGCTGAAATTCCTGCCTGGCCGAGTGGTTCTGGAAGAGGGCACTGCCGACTTCCGCGAGGCAGAGTCCGCGGCGGAGACATCGCCTCTGGCCGAGCGGCTTTTTTCGGTCACAGGCGTGTCCGGTGTCTTTTTCGGTTATGACTTCATTACGGTCACCAAAGAGGATGGGCCAGACTGGCAGCATTTGAAGCCGGCCATTCTCGGCACCATCATGGAGCATTTCATGTCGGGGCAGCCCGTCATGGCGAAAGCAGGGTTAGGCGGGCTTCCGGTTTCGGAAGACGGAGAGTTTTATGACGAGGCCGACGAGCAGATCGTTTCGACCATCAAGGAACTGCTCGACACCCGTGTGCGTCCCGCAGTCGCTCAGGATGGTGGTGACATCACGTTCCGAGGCTATGAGAAGGGCACGGTCTTTCTGCATATGAAGGGCGCCTGCGCTGGCTGCCCGTCCTCCACCGCCACTTTGAAGCACGGCATCCAGAACCTGCTCCATCACTTCGTGCCGGAAGTACGGGAAGTCGAACAGGTGCTCTGATCGCTCCCGCAACAGGATTTAGGCAAGAAAAAACCGGGCTCTTAGGCCCGGTTTTTTTCAGGGTCGGAACAAAAGACCCTGGTCGCTGAGACGGTTTCTACCGCTTAACGATTACTTTAGCACCAACTTCGGTACGGTTGTAAAGGTCGATTATGTCCTGATTCATCAATCGGATGCAGCCCGAGGACATTGCTTTGCCGATGGAGCGCCATTCCGGCGTGCCGTGCAGGCGATAGCCCGTATCGCCACCGCGGTTGAACAGATAGAGCGCGCGTGCGCCGAGCGGATTGGACAGGCCGGGCGGCATGCCGCGGCGCCATTTCGCAAGTTCCGGCTGACGGCCGATCATTGCAGAGGGCGGCGTCCAGGTCGGCCATTCGCGTTTCATCGCAATGCGCGCTGTGCCCGCCCATTCAAAACCCTCACGACCAACACCGATGCCATAGCGCATCGCCTTGCCGCCATCCATCACCAGGTAGAGAAACTTGGCATTGGTGTCGACAATGATGGTGCCGGGCTTTTCCTTGGTTTCGTAAGAAACAATCTGACGATGATACTGGCGGGGAACTTCGTTGATCGGGATCCGTGGCAATTGATAGCCAGCGTCTTTCACTGTGCCGTAGTCGGAGGTGAATACCTTGAAAGGTCCGTCCGTCGTACAGCCTGCGAGTGCTGTTGCGAATCCCAGTGCCGCAGCGACGGCGATGGCCTTGAATCTCATGTGTTCCCCCAACCCGGATACCTTAATTGTGCCTGAAGCGTATCGCAATTTGAGCACCATTGTTAAATTCTTGGTTAATGAATTGCCAAGGCTTCCGCCGCATTGACGTTGCGTAAGCCTGTTATTGACTCCGATTATTGCAAACAGGCAACACAATCCCCAGTTTCGATGAAAGCGCAGGAGCTGCATCATGAATGTTGGACAGGCCGCCCGCCGTTCGGGATTGCCGGCTAAGACGATTCGCTATTATGAGGAAATCGGCTTGATAGCGCCGCAGCGTGCGGGCAATGGCTATCGCGCCTACAGCGACGAAGATCTGCATTTCCTCACCTTCCTGAAACGAGCCCGGGGGCTCGGCTTCTCAATCGACGAGTGCCGGCAACTCATGGCGCTTTATCGCGACAGGGAACGGGCAAGTCAGGACGTGCGCGATATCGCCGTGTCCCACGTGGCGGCAATCGACGAGAAGATTGCCGAACTCCAGTCCATGCGCGCGACCCTGAATAAGTTGATCCTCGCCTGTCGCGGCGATGAACGCCCCGATTGTCCGATCCTCAACGACATTGCCGGAGCGCGCTGAGGCTTCAATCAGACGTGCGGGAATGGCATAGTCTCCAGATGCCTATCATCTCTCCGATTCCCCTTAATCCTCTGGCCGATGGGCGCCAGTCTGACCGGGCCATGGTTATCCGCCGCGGTGTCCAGCGGCTGCTCATGACCATGGGGGCCGTGGTTCTGCCGGAGTTGACGCTTGCCACGGGCCGCCGTGCCGACCTCGTGGCACTGACGCTGAAGGGCGACATCTGGATTATCGAGATCAAGTCCTCGGTCGAGGATTTCCGGGTGGATCGGAAATGGCCGGAATACCGCCAGCACTCCGACCGCTTCTTTTTTGCAACCCACCCGGAAGTACCTGCAGAAATTTTCCCCCAAGAGTGCGGTTTCATCCTGTCTGACGGTTATGGGGCAGAGATCCTGCGTGAACCGGATGAGCATCGGCTCGCCGCCGCGACGCGCAAGGCGATGATGCTGCGCTTTGCGAGGGCGGGAGCGGCACGTGTCACCGCTGCCGAGCTCGCGGGGATTGAAGTCCCGCTGGCAGACGATGAAGCAGGTTGAGACTCAGGCTTTGATGGGAGCGCGGCCCGTTGCCAGCGCGTGGTCGAGATACTCCACGCGGTCCTGCCCAAAGAACGCCTCACCATTGAGCACGTAAGTCGGCACGCCGACCGCGTCGGCTTCCACGGCATCTTTGGTGTTCTGTGCGCGAATCGCAGAAATCTCTTCGCTCTGCGCCATCTCCAGAATGGACGCGGCGTCGAATTTTTCCAGTTCGAGATATTTCGCAAGTGTATCGGGATCGGCAATGTTTTCTTCATTCGCCCACACGGCGGCGAAGACACGCTCCATATAGCTCATGGGGTCGCGCCCCTCAGCGACGAGTGCTGCGATCACATGGTCGGCAAGAGCCGGATCGACCGGCCAGTGCTTCGGCGTCTTGTTGATGGGCATGCCACGGAAATCCGCGATGCGCTGGAGTTCCACCAGACGCAACCGCTGCCGCACTGGAGGGCGCTTGGCCGGTGGAACCGCTCCGGAAACCTCCCAGATACCCATGAGGTTGATCGGCTTCACCCGCACATCCACACCGTGTTTCGAGAGCACCGCGCGCAGGGGCTGGTGCCCCAGATAGGTGAAGGGCGATGCGGATGTGAAATAATAATCTACGGTGGTTGTCATCGATGTCTCCGGTTTGATCTAGGGGCCGAAACTATCGAGGCCGAGGGTGGACCGATAGGCTTCAGGACAACACTTTTGCGCGAGCACGCATGCCTTGATGTGAAGCCATGAAAGCGCGCTCTTCATCGTTAGGTGCCCGCGGCGCAGCGTTCACGCCAAGAGCCTTCATCACTTCTTCAACAGGGACGAAGCGTTTCCCACGATAATCGTAAACACCACCGGTGGTGAGGATCATGGCGGCGACACGCCCGTCCTTGAGCACGAAACGGTGCTGGCCGATGATCTGCGTTCCTTCCCAGGTCTCGATGGTCGATATAACGTCGAAACGCTGCCACAGGCGAACCTCGCGCACATAGGCGGTCTGCAGTCCACCGAGCAACGGGGCCCAGCCGCGCTGGCGTGCGGCACCGATCAGCCCGCTGCGCAGGAAAATGTCGATCCGCCCCATATCCGCCAGCATCATGTAGCGAGCGTTGTTGAGGTGGGTGTTCATGTCGATGTCGGTGGGCAGGCAGCGGAAGGAGAGCTTGCTCTCATCGCCCAGCCGATAGACGCCCCGGCTCTTGCGTGTAGCGGCCACGCGAAGAAGACGCATCCAGACATACATGTTTTCTTATCCTGATCGGGTTGGCGTTGCGGTCGCTGCCTCTCCTAACGCTTAAGGCGTTTTTGGGAAACAGCGATCTGAGTTGCCGCCGTATCCACCGCCCCGGATGCGGAACGCTCCCGGGACGGGGTTTTTCATTTCAAGCGACCTGCCTCAGGCAGCCTTCTTTTCCGTCGCCTTTTCAGGCGCAAAGCGCTGGTAGAATGTTTCACCGCTCTCAGCCATGTCGAGAAGAAGCTTCGGAGCCTTGAACTGCTTGCCATACTTCTTCTGCAGACGCTTGGTCATGGCGACGAAGGCGTCCGCACCCATCCCATCGATGTAGGACAGCGCGCCGCCCGTATAGGGTGCGAAGCCGAAGGCGAGGATGGAGCCGACATCCGCCTCGCGCGGATCGACCACAATGCCTTCCTCCATGATGCGGGCCGCTTCCAGCGCAATCGTGGCAAGGAAGCGCTCCTGCAGTTCCTCGACATCGATCTTGTCCGGGTTCTTCTGCGGATAGAGATCCTTCAGGCCGGCCCACAGATGCTTCTTGGCGGGCTTTGCCGGATAGTCATAGAAGCCCTTGCCGTTCTTGCGGCCCAGGCGCCCATGCTTGTCGACCAGCGTGTCGATCAGCTCCATGTGGCGCGGGTCGACGGCCTTGGGGCCGAGATCGCGCACCGTCTGCTTCATGATCTTCTGGGCGAGATCGACAGCCGTCTCATCGGTGAGGGCGAGCGGGCCAACCGGCATGCCGGCCATCTTCGCCGCATTTTCCACCATCGGGGCGGGAACGCCTTCGATGACCATGGAGAAGGCCTCCTGCATGTAGCGCAGGACGCAGCGATTGACATAGAAGCCGCGCGTGTCGTTGACGACGATGGGCGTCTTCCTGATGGCGCGCACATAGTCCATCGCCATGGCAAGCGCCTTGTCGCCGGTCTTCTTGCCCATGATGATCTCGACCAGCATCATCTTGTCGACGGGCGAGAAGAAGTGGATGCCGATGAAGTTTTTCGGGCGTTTGGAGTTCTTCGCAAGGCCCGAGATCGGAATGGTCGAAGTGTTGGAGGCGAAAACGGCAGACGGTTTGAGAACGGCCTCGGCCTTCTCCGTCGCCGTCTTCTTGATCTCCGAATCCTCGAACACGGCCTCGATCACCAGATCGCAGCCTTCAAGCTCGGCATAATCGTCGCTCGGCGTGATGAGCGAGAGGAGCTTTTCCTTGTCCTCGGCGGTAGCGCTGCCCTTTTTGATGGCCTTGTCCATCAGGTCGGCGGAATGCGCCTTGCCCTTCTCGGCGGATGCCGTGTCGCGGTCGATCAGAACGACCGGAATGCCGGCCTTCGCCGTCACGAAGGCGATGCCCGCGCCCATGAAGCCGGCACCGAGCACGCCGATCTTCTTGAACTTTTTGGTTGGTACATCGTCGGGGCGACGAGCACCCTTGTTGAGCTCCTGCAGCGAGACGAAGAGCGAGCGGATCATCATCTTCGCTTCGGTCGTCTGCATGATCTCGGTGAAATAGCGCTGCTCGATGGTAAGCGCCGTGTCGAAGGGCACCAGCATGCCCTCATACACGCATTTCAGGATCGCAGCCGCCGCCGGGTAATTGTTGTAGGTCTCGCGGCGCAGGATGGCGATTGCCGGCGGCCAGAGGTTTGCGCCCGCCGCCGAATAGACCGGACCGCCGGGCAGTTTGAAGCCCTTCTCGTCCCAGGGCTGAACCGGGCTGAGACCGTCGAGGATCATCTTCTTCGCGGTCTCGACCAGCTTTTTCGGCGCCGCGATCTCGTGGATCAGTCCCATGGCCTTCGCCTTTTGCGGCGAAAGCGTCTGGCCGGTGGTCAGCATCTGCAGGGCTTCCTGCGGCTTCGCCAGACGCGGCACGCGCTGGGTGCCGCCGGCACCGGGGAAGATGCCAACCTTGACTTCTGGAAGCGCCATCTTGACCGCCGGACTGTCGGCTACAACACGGCCATGGCAGGCAAGAGACAGCTCGAATGCGCCGCCCATGCAGGTGCCGTTGATCGCCGAGACCCACGGCTTGCCGGAGGTTTCAAGCTTGCGCCAGAGCCAGCCCATCCGGCCGGCATTGTCGAACAGAAGCTTGATCGCCTTCTTACGGTCCTTGGCCTTTTCCTTCTCGAACTGGCCGAGCATCTTCTGCAGCATGGTCAGGTCAGCACCACCGGAGAATGTTTCCTTGCCGGAGGTGATGACAGCGCCCTTGATCTCGTCATTGCTGGCAACGTGATCGATGATCGCGTCCAGCTCGTTCATCACGTCTTCGGTGAAAACGTTCATGGAGCGGTCCGGCATGTCCCAGGTGACGAGCGCGATGCCATCTGCGTCCACGTCAACGGTAAAGTTCTTGTAGTCGGTCATGGTCTGATCTCTCCCCGACAGCTCAAACGCGTTCGATGATGGTTGCGGTGCCCATGCCCGCGCCGATGCACAGCGTCACGAGCGCCGTGTTCAGGTCGCGGCGCTCAAGCTCGTCGAGAACCGTGCCGAAAATCATCGCGCCGGTCGCACCCAGCGGGTGGCCCATGGCAATCGCGCCGCCATTCACATTGATCCGGTCATGGTCGATTTCGAAGGCCTGCATGTAGCGCAGCACGACGGAAGCGAAAGCCTCGTTCAGCTCGAACAGGTCAATGTCCGAAAGCTTCATCCTGGCTTTCTTCAGGAGCTTCTCCGTGACGTCGACCGGGCCGGTCAGCATGATTGCCGGCTCTGAACCGATATTGGTGAAGGCGCGGATTTTCGCGCGTGGCTCAAGCCCCATGGTCCTGCCCGCCCTGCGCGAACCGAGCAGCACGGCGGCAGCGCCATCGACGATGCCCGAAGAGTTGCCAGCGTGGTGTACGTGGTTGATGCTCTCAAGCTCCGGGTAACGCTGCACGGCCACGGCATCGAAACCACCCATTTCGCCGGGCATCACGAAGGAGGGGTTGAGCTTGCCGAGCGCCTGCATGTCGGTGCCGGGGCGCATGTGCTCGTCATGGTCGAGAATGGTCAGCCCGTTCTGGTCTTCCACCGGGATCACGGAGTTCTTGAAATAGCCCTTGTCCCAGGCATTCTTGGCGCGCTTCTGGCTTTCCACGGCATAGGCATCCACGTCGTCGCGTGAAAAGCCGTATTTCGTGGCGATCAGATCGGCGGAAACGCCCTGTGGCATGAAATAGGCGGGGATGCCGACCGAAGGGTCCATGAACCATGCACCGCCGGACATGCCCATGCCGACGCGCGACATGCTTTCAACGCCGCCGGCAATCACGATCTCGTCGGAGCCGCCGGCAATCTTGGCCGCACCCAGATTGATGGCGTCGAGGCCGGAAGCGCAGAAGCGCGAGATCTGCATGCCAGGAGCCGCGTTTGCGTAGCGCGCCTCGAAGGCGGCCGAGCGCGGGATCACGGAGCCTGCCTCACCGACCGGATCGACGCAGCCGAAAATGATGTCGTCTACTTTGGCCGTGTCGAGCCCGTTGCGGTCGCGCACGGCTTCGAGAACTTTCGCGCCAAGGCGCACGGCGGGCACCTCGTGCAGCGAACCGTCCTTCTTGCCGCGTCCGCGCGGCGTGCGCACGGCATCATATACATAAGCGTCAGCCATATCGGTCTCCCTGCTTTACCGACCCAACGCGGGGTCGTGCGATTGGTTCAAAGGGTTCTGGCGATCACCAGCTTCATGATCTCGTTGGTGCCGCCATAGATGCGCTGCACGCGGGCGTCGCGGTACATGCGCGCGATGGGATATTCGTTCATGTAGCCATAGCCGCCGTGGAGCTGCAGGCATTCATCGACCACTTTGCACTGCAGGTCGGTGAGCCAGTATTTGACCATGGAGGCGGTGGCGGTATCGAGATTCCCGTCAAGGTGGCGTGCCACGCAATCATTGTAGAAAACACGGCCGACCGTTGCCTCGGTTTTCAATTCCGCCAGTTTGAACTGGGTGTTCTGAAAGTCGATCACATTCTGGCCGAAGGCCTTGCGCTCCTTCACATAGTCGATGGTGACAGCCAGCGCGCGCTCGATCATGGCTATCGCCTGAGCGCCGATCAGAAGCCGCTCCTGCGGGAGCTGCTGCATAAGCTGCACAAAGCCCTGACCTTCCTCATGACCGAGAAGGTTGGCGGTCGGCACACGCACATCGTTGAAGAAGATTTCCGAAGTGTCGTTGGACTTGAGGCCGATCTTGTCGAGGTTGCGACCACGCTCAAACCCTTCGGCCTCGTCGGTTTCGACCACGATCAGGGATGTGCCCTTCGCGCCCTGGCTCGGGTCCGTCTTGGCCACCACGATGACGAGATTGGCTAACTGCCCGTTGGTGATGAAGGTCTTGGACCCGTTGAGACGGTAATGGTTTCCGTCCTTCTCCGCCCGCGTTTTCACACCCTGGAGGTCGGATCCGGCACCGGGCTCGGTCATGGCGATTGCGCCGATCAGCTCGCCGCTTGCGAGCTTCGGCAGCCACCGCTGCTTTTGCTCTTCCGAGCCATAGTGGAGGATGTAGGGCGCGACGATGGCATTGTGGAGCGCGATGCCGAAACCATCAACGCCCACATGGCTGATCGCTTCGATGATCGCACTTTCATGGGCGTAGGTGCCGCCCGCACCGCCGTGCTCCTCCGGCATCGAGGCGCAGAGAAGGCCTGCCGCTCCGGCCTTCTCCCAGCTTGCGCGGTCGAAAATCTCCGCTTTCTCGAACGCTTCATAGTGAGGCGCAATCTCTTCCGTCAGGAAGCGGCTCGCCATGTCATAGAGCATCGCGACGTCTTCGCCGGCCCAGTCGGGCCGGGAAAGGCCAAGTACGGACTGTGGATTACTAGTCATGGAACATCCCTTCTGGGCTATTCACTTAAGGTCCATTTGCCGCGACGGTCGTCGTTAGCAGGGAGCATCACGCCCCGTCTGCGCAGTGTATTAGCGGCCCAACGCATGTCATATTGCCAAGTAAAGAAGAGATCGCTTTTGCGGAGCTCGAGTTCGTAATTTTCCCAGATGTACTTGGCGACGTACAATAGAGATGCAGAGCCTCCGGCGGATTTAAGAGCCGCTTGAACCCAATCCACTAAATCACCTTTGGTTGCCAAGTTTCACCTCCCAGAGCTCTCTCAACGGATGAGATGGCATTACGCTAGAACGAGCACGGCTTTCATGCCAGTCAAAACGCCTCTTCCGGCAGTGCCATCATCGCGTCGGCGCCGGTGGAGATACGGGCAAGATGCGCCGCCGTTTCGGGCATGACGCGTTCCATGAAATATCGGCCGGTGGCGATCTTGGCTTCAAGGAAGGAGGCGTCGCCATTGGCACCGGCGGCAATCTGCTCCTGCGCTTTCTTGACCATTTGGCCCCACATGTAGCCGAGCGCCACAAGGCCCATCAGATGCATGTAGTCATGGGAGGCCGCGCCCGCATTGTCAGGCTTCTGGACGGCGTTCTGCATCAGCCACAGCGAAGCGGCCTGCAGGTCGTTGAGGCCTTTCTTGAGCGCCTTCGTGAAGGGGGCCATCGCCTCGTCTCCACGATGGGTCTCACAGAAATCGCCCACCTCCTTGAAGAAGGCCTGTGCGGCGCGGCCACCCTTGGCTGGAAGCTTGCGGCCCACCAGGTCCAGCGCCTGAATACCGTTCGCGCCTTCATATATCATGGCGATGCGTGCATCGCGCACGAACTGGCTCATGCCATGCTCTTCGATATAGCCATGACCGCCGAAAAGCTGCTGCGCCATGACGGCGTGCTCGAAGCCCTTGTCGGTGAGAACACCTTTGATCACGGGCGTCATCAGCGCCAGGAGGTCGGATGCCGCTTCGCGATCCTTTTCGTCTTCCGACAGATGCGCGATATCGGACTGGAGCGCTGTCCACAGGATCAGCGCGCGGCCCGCTTCGTTGAATGCACGCATCGTCATCAGGTTACGGCGCACATCCGGGTGGACGATGATCGGATCGGCCTTCTTTTCCGGCGCTTTCGGCCCGGTGAGCGAGCGGCCCTGAAGCCGTTCGCGCGCGTATTCCACCGCGCTCTGATAGGCAGCCTCGCCGACGGCGTGGCCCTGAAGGCCGACGCCGAGGCGCGCCTCGTTCATCATCGTGAACATGGCTTTGAGGCCGCCATGCTCCTCGCCAAGCAGATAGCCGGTGGCGTCGTCATAATTCATGACGCAGGTGGCGTTGCCGTTAATGCCCATCTTTTCCTCGATGGCCCCGCAGGAAACGCCGTTACGCGCACCGGGCGTGCCGGCATCGTCGACCATCACCTTCGGCACGATGAAGAGCGAGATGCCTTTCACGCCGGCGGGTGCGCCCTCGATGCGGGCCAGAACCAGATGGATGATGTTTTCCGAAAGGTCGTGTTCGCCGGCGGAAATGAAAATCTTCTGGCCGGAAATTTTGTATGTGCCGTCGCCATTCGGCACGGCTTTGGAAGTCAGGAGGCCGAGGTCGGTGCCGCAATGGGGTTCGGTCAGGTTCATGGTGCCGGTCCAGCTGCCTTCCACCATCTTCGGCAGCCACTTCTGCTTCTGCTCCTCGGTCCCATGCGCAAGGATCGCCGCGATGGCGCCCTGCGTGAGGCCGGGATACATCATCAGCGCCATATTGGCGGAAACCAGATACTCGCTGACGGCCGAGTGCACCGTGTAGGGGAGGCCCTGGCCGCCATATTCTGCAGGCACGGAGAGACCGAGCCAGCCACCTTCGCAATATTGACGGTAGGCCTCGTCAAAACCCTTCGGCGTGGTCACGGAGCCATCGTCATGACGGGTGCAGCCTTCCACGTCGCCAACCCGGTTGAGCGGCTGCATGACGTTTTCGGCCAGCTTGGCGCCTTCGCTCAGGATCGCTTCGACGATGTCCGGCGAGGCATCGGAAAAGCCCGGCAGATTGTCGTGATTGCCATAGCCAAGAACATCGTTGAGCACGAAAAGCGTGTCGCGTACGGGCGCCCGGTAGGTCGGCATGAGACTCCTCCAGCTCTCGGAATTCGGCGCGAACAGAACTTTCGCGCAGCGTTCCAGGCGCTTTAGCAAATTTTGACGTTTGCGTAAACGTCAAAAACGACGCATGGCGTGATTCAGCCCCGCGCGGAGTTGTGTCGGCACGGTCTGTCCGGCAATGAACGTGGAGCGGAATGTGGAGCGGTGTCTGCCCGAGTTTGGAGCGCTTCGTCCCCGCAGCCTGGATGCCGTGATGGAATCAGCCGGCTGTACTGAGAGCCGAAGTGCTTTCCAGTCGTCCCGTCACGTCCGCAATCAGCTTCTTGAGCTCGGAAATCGCATCTTCGATGGAGCGCTGCTGCTTTTCGAGCCTCACCATCTGGCGTTCAGATTTTCTGAGCACGAGCTTCAGCTGTTCGACATTGCCTGCCCCGCGGTCCTTTGCGGGATCGTGCAGGTCCAGGACTTCCTTGATGTCGCTCAGCGAAAAGCCGATCTTTCGGCCAAGCAAAATTTGCTGCAGGCGGAGTTTGTCGTTGCGGGAGTAAAGGCGCGAGGTGCCGATTCGCTCCGGCGTCAGAAGGCCCTTGTCTTCGTAGAACCGCAAGGCGCGAAGAGTGACGCCGAACTCGCGCGCCATCTCGCCAATGCGGGTGTAGTCTTCGGACTGATTGGGAGAATCATTTCCCTCGGCTGTGTTTTCAACAGCCTTTGCAATGTTCGTCATGATCACTGTTCCGTATCGAATGAACACTCCGGTGAGGGCCCGGAATGGTGCCATACCTGTTGGTCAAGCTCCGCTGATGGCGGAGAATGCACCACGCAGACATGTTTTGAAGGCGGGCTTATGCGTTGCAGAATGCGGCATTACAAGGGCCGCAAGCCAAATTGTGAACGGCTTGCCAACAACCTTTTCGATGGATTTCCGCGCGTATGATTAATCGCCGGTAAGAAATATTAACTCCGTGTTTACCATGATCGGGGAATTGTGGGTTCGTCAGTAGACCGTGCCCGTTGGCTTTTGTCGCCTCGGGAATGGCAGCCTGACCGTGGGTATCTTTGCAGCGTTTGTCTTCTGCCGTCCCGGCGTTCCAAAGCTCAAGGGCCCGCGTGGCAAGAACTATCGATGGCCAACCGGCAACCGGTGGAGAGGCGGGCGTTCCGATGAACAACAAGCGTTCCTATCTGGAAAACATAAATGCCGGTCGTCGGCGGCGACCAGGGGCGAACGCGTCTCTTGATGAGATAAGCCGAACGCTGGAAGAAATGGAGCATCGCCTCGGGCATGCAACGGGCCGTTTCGACCATAACGCCGAAGAGAATGAGGTTGCCCGCCGTATCCAGGAACTTTCCGAAACCGTATCGCAGACCTATGCCCGACCGATGGAGAGGTCAGCGCCGCACAGACGCAAAGCGCCGCCGCATACGTCCTTCGAGCGCGCTGCACACGAGCTTGAACGCAGCCATAGGCAGGAACGTGAAATCGCTTCGATCGGAAGCATTGCAAATGAGCTCAAGACACTACGCGCGGATCTGCATGATGCGATGCGTTCCGGTCTGAACGACGAGTTCTCGGTTTTGCGCCGTGAGTTGGCTGGCATCATGGCTTCCGTGCCCAACGCCGCGTTGAGCCGGGAGCTCGTGGTTGAGTTCGAGCGCCTGTCCAATGCCATTGGTCAGCTTGCAGAACGCAGCGACGACAAGAACGTCAAGATGCTGCGTTTGGAAATGGAAGAGCTGAAATCGTCCATCTCCAAGCTTGCGCGTGAAGAGACACTGCGTGCGGTCGATCAGCGCTGGGATGCCCTCGATGATCGCTGGAGCGCGTTCGAGGACCGTGTTTCCAGTGACATTCGCAGGAGCGACCCGGCGATCGAAATGCTGCATCAGCGCATCGAAGAAATTGCCCATGCGGTAAACAATCTGCCCGAGTCCCTTTCGATCCAGTCTCTTGAGGACCGTGTGCGTACACTGGCCGGTGCGCTTGACCAGCTGCTTGAACGCAAGCAGCAAAGCAATCCCGAAATCTATGCCGCGCTTGACGAACGTCTGGACGAAATCAGCAGGGCAATCGCGGCTTCGGCCCCGAAAGCGCAGGCCGCAAGCTTTGATCCGCAGCCGTTTGAGCGCATTGAGGCCCGCATTTCCTCGCTTGCAAACCAGGTGTCGGAACTGCTCGCCGAGCGCGGAGGTGGCGAGGCCGTCGGGCAGCTCAGCGATCAGCTCTATTCCTTGTCGCAACGGGTCGACGATATCGCCCGTCGTATCGATATGCCCGAACAGACCGTGGAGCGGCTCGCCGGGCAAATTGCCGGTATTGCAGAGAAACTCGACAACACGCCGCAGCCACAGATGGCTGAGCATATGCTGCGTGGCATCGAGGATCGTTTCGCGCACCTTTCCCAAATGATCGAGCAACGACAGGGAGATGTGGTCGAGCAGAGCCGAACGCTCGTCGACGAGCTGGAACGTCGTCTGCAGGAAATTTCTGCCAGGATCGATGAGAGGTCCCATCCTGTTCAGGACGAGGCGGGGATCATGGCGACGATCGATGCCCGTTTCAACGAACTGGTCGCGCGTCTCGATACGGGTGCCAGTGCTGGAAGGGCTGACAGTGACGCGCTCCGAGCACTGGAAGCTCGGCTCGATGACATCTCGGGGCGCCTGCAGGCATCCTCGGCAAACGCCTCCTCTGTCGATCCCGACGTGATCCGGGATCTCGAAGCGCAGGTCCGCAGTCTTTCCGAACATCTGTCGCGCCCGGGCGCCGATCTGCCGGAATTCGAGGACCTGGCCCCGCGTCTGGAGAACATCGAGCGTTCTATTCACGAGAACCGCGCCGCTGTCGTTGAAGCTGCACGTCACGCTGCCGAACAAGCGATCGGCGCTCTCGGAAGCACTCCGCAAGCCGAGGCTTTCGACCGCGAACTGCGGGCGGAACTGCGGGCTCTTGAGGAACTCACGCGCAAATCGGACGAACGCAACACCAAGACGTTTGAAGCCATCCACGACACGCTTCTCAAGATTGTCGATCGGATCGGCGCAGTAGAGGGGACCGCGAAAGCCGGAGGCCGTGGCGATGCGGCGAAAATTGCCGTTGCGGCCGCCCCGTCGATTTCGCCTGTTGAAGACGAACCCGCCTCTAAAGGGGTTGAGGACTATGAGCCCGCGCCCAACCGCTCACCCGCCGAAGCCGCCGCCGCCGCCGCGCGCGCAGCTTTGGATGAGGACGGTGAGAATGAGCAGGCAAAACCAGGTCGGACATCCCTTCTCGGAGGCCTGTCCCGTGCATGGGGTGCACGCGGCGATAAACAGAAAACCGAGATCGCGGAGGAAGAAGGCGGGGAGATCGATTTCGAAGTCGATGCAAGTCTCGACGCCGTGGAACTTGACGCTGAACGTATCAATCAGCCGCTGGAACCAGGCTCGGGGGCCCCGGACCTCAATGCGATCCTGCGCCGTGTGCGCGACGAAAAGAAAGCACCCGCACGCGCGGAGACAGACGACGCGGCGAAATCCGACTTCATCGCAGCGGCAAGAAGGGCGGCGCAGGCAGCCGCCGCTGAAGCGGAGATCCTCAAAAAGCGCAGGGGCGAGGCGACAGAGGAGCGCGGCGGCTTCGGTCTCGGCCGCCTTCTCAAACGCAGTAAGAAACCTCTTATGGTCATGCTCGGAGCCGGTATCGTGGTCGCCGGCGGCTACCAGATGAGCAAGGCTTATCTGTCGAGTTCGACCTCTATTCCGACGCCGGTCGCAAGCCACAGCCTGACGTCAGAAACGGCACCCGTGTTGGCCAAAGCCGAGGAACGGCCTGTTCGCATTCTCGATGAACAGCCGCTGGAAGAAGTGGCGTTTGATGACACCTCGGACGAGGCGGTGGACACGCTGGCCTCCATGCCGGAGATGGATGGGCCTGCCGAAGGAAAATTTGAAGAGCCACTTCCGGTCGCGGAAGCAGAGAACACCCCCGAGTTGCCGATTTCGGAAGTCGTTCAGCCGGTTTCGCTTGATGAGATCCCCATGGATGCCGGACCGGTGCCGCTCCGGGAAGCGGCTGCTGGGGGAGACCCGAAAGCGTATTTCGAAATTGCCAGCCGCTATGCGGAAGGGCGCGGAACGACTGCGGACATTTCAAAGGCTATCGAATGGTACACAAAGGCCGCTGAAGCCGGTTTTGCTCCGGCTCAGTACAGGCTCGGCGATCTTTATCAGAAAGGTACCGGCGTCGAGCGCGACGCAGCCAAGGCGAAAATGTGGTTCCAGCTTGCGGCACAGCAGGGCAATGCCGGCGCGATGCACAATCTGGGTGTCCTCTATGCCATGGGCGCCGACGGACCGGCCGACAATGCCTCCGCGGCCCGCTGGTTTCTGGAAGCGGCTGAACATGGCGTCAGGGATAGCCAGTTCAATCTTGGAATTCTCTCTGCCAAAGGCATGGGCGTGCCGCAGGATCTGACGGAAGCCTACAAATGGTTCGCCATCGTCGCCAATGGCGGGGATGCGGATGCCGCCGGCAAACGCGATGAAATCGCTGCTGCCCTTTCGCCAGACAAGCTGGAACAGGCAAAGAACAAGACGGCTCTGTGGAAGGCCAAATCAATCGATCCCGCCGTCAACATGGTGGATGTTCCAGAATCCTGGCGCGAGAGCCGCGAGCTGACGGCAAGCGTGGACATGAAGAAGGCGGTTACAAACATTCAGCTGATCCTGAATCAGCAGGGGTTTGATGCAGGCAAACCCGACGGGATCATGGGTGCGAAAACGAAAATGGCGATCAGCGCCTTTCAGAAGGCCAACGGCATGACGCCGACCGGAGAAGTGGATGAAGCGCTGGTGCGCGCCCTTCTGGAAAAGAACAAGGCGGCAGCGGCGGCCCAGTAAGAAGGCTGGGCGTTTCATAGACAGGCGGCTGCAAATCGCGTGTGGGTGAAATCGCCCGTAACGGCGAATGTCCGCCGCATCCTTCCGTTCGTGCGGGGTGCATCGTGGAAGGCTGCCTGTCCGCCCCGGTGTGTCAGAATGGCCGCACTTCACTTTCGCCGGGCAAGTCGTTCAAACTTTTCCCGATTTCGTGACAACTCGGTTTGACTTCGTGACCGCCAGAGCGCAGAACGGAAGCACGCATAATGCTTCCACATCTCGCCTGGCGTCGTCGCCGGGCAAACAATTATTCGGGTGCCGCGGGTGGGTATTTATCTCCCAATCGCCGAAATGTCCGTCAACGTGTTCGTGCTGCTGGCCATGGGCGGCGCGGTCGGCTTTCTCTCCGGCATGTTCGGCGTCGGTGGCGGATTTCTCATCACGCCGCTCCTGATCTTCTACAATATTCCCCCCGCCATTGCGGTTGCCACCGGCGCCAACCAGGTGATTGCATCGTCGTTCTCGGGTGCACTGGCGCATTTCAAACGCAAATCTCTTGACCTGAAGCTAGGCACCGTATTGCTGGCCGGCGGTATAGTTGGTGCATCTCTGGGTGTCTCCGTCTTTGCTTATTTAAGGCGTCTGGGGCAGCTCGATCTGATCGTCTCACTGCTCTACGTGGCATTTCTGGGCGTGGTCGGTGGGTTGATGCTGATGGAAAGCGTGCGCGCCATCAGGCGGTCCCGCGGTGGCCAGACGGTCACACTGCGCAAGCCTGGCCAGCACAACTGGATCCATCGCCTGCCGCTGAAGATGCGCTTTCGAGCCTCGAAGCTATTTGTCAGTGTCATCCCAGTTCTGGCGCTCGGAGCATTCATCGGTTTTCTGGCATCGATCATGGGTGTAGGCGGCGGCTTTATTATGGTTCCGGCGCTTATCTATCTCCTCAAAGTGCCGACGAATGTCGTGATCGGTACATCGCTGTTCCAGATCATCTTCGTGGCCGCTTTCACGACGATTATCCATTCGACGGCAAACCAGACCGTTGACGTGGTGCTCGCTTTTCTTCTCATGGTGGGTGGGGTTGCCGGCGCGCAATATGGCGCAAGGGTGGGGCAAAAGCTTCGCGGCGAGCAATTGCGTGCGCTTCTTGCACTGCTCGTTCTGGCGGTGGCGCTTCGTCTTGGGTTTGACCTCTTCGTTCGTCCCGAGAGCGTCTACTCGCTCTCACTGGCGGGAGGTTGAGCGATGCGGTTTGCCCTGTTCTTCGCCCTCATCCTGTTGACGTCCTACTCGGCGGTGCAGGCACAGGATCGTATTCCGGAGAATATCCAGATTGGTCTGTCTACAGATCAGGTTTCGATCACCTCCGATTTCAGCGGCGCCGAACTCACCATCTTTGGCGCACTCGACAATGCAGATCCGTTGATTGCCCGGCAGGGACGTTACGACGTGATCGTGGTTCTGGAAGGGCCGCCGCGCCCCGTGACGGTCCGCAAGAAAACCCGCGTCGCTGGCATGTGGATCAATACCGAATCGGTGATCTTCCGCGATGTCCCCGCCTCCTATTCCATGGCGCTCACGCGCGCGCCGCAGGATATCACGGCCCCTGATGGCTATCGGCAATTGGCGCTGGGTGCGGACAATCTTCATCTTCAGCCACTCGATGCGGATGGCGATCCGAAAACGATCGAGGAATTCACGCGTGCGCTGCGCGAACGCAAGGAGGCCGAAGGCCTTTACTCGACGCGGCCAGGGGCGGTGCGGTTTCTCTCACAAAGCCTTTTCAGAGCCTCGCTCAGGCTCGCCCCCAACGTCGCAGTCGGCACGCATAGAGCTCGTGCCTTTCTGTTTCGCAACGGCATGTTTCTACGTGAAACCTCGGCTCAACTCACCATTCGCAAGGCTGGGCTTGAGCAGCGCCTCTATCAGTTCGCGCATCAGAACAGCATGCTCTATGGCATTCTTTCCGTGCTGATCGCGATTGTGACAGGCTGGCTTGGGCGGCTGTTTTTCCGCAAGGACTGATCATCGCAACATGCTTCCGGCAATGGCGTAGATACCCTGTCGGCCAAGCATGTAGGCTGTCAGCCTTTCACGCTCGAACAACCCGCTGAAAGCGCGGTCGAGCACATTGAGCGCGCCCGTCAGGCTGCCAAATGCCGGCATGATGAGCCGGCTTCCGTCACACGCGAAACAGGCCCGTCGCACGCCACGTCCGCGTCGCACGATGCGCGCCCCCGGATGCAGGTGCCCGGCGATTTCACCCGGGCCCGCAGTGCGGGCGGGTTCGTGTCGAAAGGTGAGGCCATCAATGGCGATTTCCCGTGCGCAGTGGCCGGGCAGGTCCGGAGGAGGTCCCGGATCATGATTGCCGGCAATCCAGTGCCAGTCGCGCTTGTCGATGATTCGGACAAGATGTTCGCGGAAAAGCGTGGGCATTTCGGCTGCACCCTCATCATCGTGAAAACTGTCGCCGAGGCTGATGACCATCTCGGGGTCGTAATCTGCCAAAACGCCTTCCAGCCGCTTCAGGGTTGCAGCGGTGTCATAGGGCGGCAGCATGCGGCCGCGCCGGGCGAAGGCCGCACCCTTTTCCAGATGCAGGTCGGAAACGACCATCAGGCCCATCGCCGGAAAGAACAGCACACCGCGCCAGTCGCACACGGCTTCGTGCCCGGCAATGCGCACGGTCAGCGCTGTGCTTGCATCGGTTGCGGGTGCCAGGCTGTTCATGCTTCGAGGGCCTCCTGCATCAATTCCTCGCCCGAAAGTCGCGAAGCTTCGCCAAGCAGCGCTTCGTTTGCGTCACCGGCCACCGCTTCCTTGCCGATTTCGAGCATGATGGGCACGGCGAGTGGCGAAATGCGTGTCAGCGCCTTATGCACGATTCGTCCGCGAATGCGCGACAGCATCTCGCCCAGTCTCCTGACATCAAGCAGCCCCTGCGCGGCGTCCGCCCATGTGGCCTGCATGAGAATGTGGTCGGGTTCATGGGCCCGCAAAACGTCGTAAATCAGGTCGGCGGAAACGGTCACCTGCCGGCCGGTCTTTTCCTGGCCGGGATGGCGTTTTTCCACGAGGCCGGAAATCAGCGCGCAATTGCGGAAGGTGCGTTTCAGAAGCCAGCTATCGGCAATCCATGCTTCGAGGTCATCGCCCAGCATGTCCTCGTCCATGAGCGCGGCCAGGCTGAGCTTGCTGCTTTTCAACATGGCGCTCATATCGTTGAGGCCCCATACGGCAATGGCATAGTCATTGGCGACGAAGCCCAGCGGGTGTGCGCTGGCGCGCTCGAGCCGGCGGGTGAGAAGCATGCCGAGCGTCTGGTGCGCGAGCCGTCCTTCAAACGGGTAGAGCACCATGTAGAAACGGTTGCCGCGTGGAAAGGTCTCCACAAGAAGGTCTTCGCGGCGCGGCAGGATGGATTTGTCGTGCTGGATGGAAAGCCACTCGGCCACCTGCGGCGGCAATGCCTTCCACCGTTTCGGGTCCCCCAGCATGGCGCGAACCTCCGACGCCAGATAGGTGGAAAGCGGGAATTTTCCGCCCGCATAATAAGGCACCTTGGCGTCCTCGCCGCCGCCCACCGAGACAAGACACTCATTCTCGCGAATGCCCTCGAAGCGCAGCACACGGCCTGAAAACAGGAAGGTGTCGCCCTGTGTCAGGGTTTCGAGGAAATACTCCTCTACCTTCCCAAGAACCGGTCCGCCGCGCGAGGCGCTGCCGCGCCCAGGCCGCACCATGCGGATATTCAGCATCGGCGATTCGACGATGGTGCCGACATTCAGACGGTATTGCTGTGCGATGCGCGGGTTGGCGATGCGCCAGAGCCCGTCCTTCGTCTTGCGGATGCGGGCATAGCGCTCATAGCTTTTCAGCGCGTAGCCGCCCGTCGCTACAAACTCGACAATACGGTCGAATGTCACCCGGTCCAGCCCGGCATAGGGGGCCGCACTCGCCACCTCGTCATAGAGGAGATCGGCATCGAACGGCGCCGCACAGGCCGAACCCAGCACATGCTGAGCCAGCACATCGAGTGCGCCTTCCACCAGTGGCGGTGTGTCCTGCGCGCCAAGATAGTTTGCCTCAAGCGCCGCGCGGCACTCCATCACCTCAAAGCGATTTGCCGGCACGAGAATGGCGCGGCTCGGCTCATCCATGCGGTGGTTGGAGCGGCCGATGCGTTGCGCCAGCCGGCTCGCTCCCTTCGGCGCGCCCACATGGACGACGAGATCCACATCGCCCCAGTCGATTCCCAGATCCAGCGTCGACGTGGCGACGATGGCCCGGAGGCTGTTGGTCTCCATCGCTTTTTCCACCTTGCGCCGCTGGCCGACATCCAGCGAGCCGTGGTGCAGCGCAATCGGCAGATTGTCTTCATTGGCGCGCCACAATTCGCGAAACAGAAGCTCGGCCTGGCTTCGCGTATTGACAAAAAGCAGGGTGGTCCGATGCGCCTTGATCGCCTCATAGACCTTCGGGATGGCATAGAGCGCGGAGTGTCCGGCCCAGGGCACGCGCTCGTCCGTTTCCAGAATGGTAATGTGTGGTTTTGCGCCGCCGGACACGGTCACGATGTCGGCCATGGCGTCGGGCCTGTCCTGCGGCACCAGCCAGCGGCGCAGTGCTTCAGGCTCGGCAACGGTCGCAGAAAGACCAATGGTCTGCAGCTCCGGCCGCAGGCGGCGCAGCCGCGCAAGGCCGAGTGAGAGTAGATGTCCACGCTTGGAGATCACCAGCGAATGCAATTCGTCGAACACCACGAATTTGAGGTGCGAGAAGAAGCGCTCCGCATCGGGGGACGCGATAAGAAGGGCAAGCTGTTCGGGCGTGGTGAGCAGAATGTCGGGTGGCGCATGCTTCTGCCGCTGGCGCTTGTGGGTGGGCGTATCGCCGGTGCGTGTCTCCATGGTCACCGGCAACTCCATCTCGGCCACCGGCATGTTGAGATTGCGCTGAATGTCGACGGCGAGTGCCTTGAGCGGCGAAATGTAGAGCGTGTGCACCCCGCGTCGCGCTTCGCCGGGGCGAGGTTTTGGCCGGTCCGCGAGATCGGTGAGCGTTGGCAAAAAACCGGCGAGCGTCTTGCCGGCACCCGTCGGCGCTATCAGTAGCGCGGAGCGACCGGCCTGCGTGCGTGCCAGAAGCTCCAGCTGATGCGCACGCGGCTGCCACCCACGCGTGGCGAACCATTCGCTGAAGGGCGCTGGCAGGGTGGGCGCGGCAATGCCGTCAATAGGGTGCGTCCGGTGTTCCAAGATGCGTTAGAACTAAACCAGAACAGAGGGCGCGCCAAGAGGTGCTTTTGGCGTCTGCCCGCATCTCTGGAGCAGGGAAGGGGATCAGACGCTGTCGCTCACCGCGCTCCATGCGGCGGCACGACGCAGAATGTCCTGAAATTTTTCGCCCGCCTCCTCCAGCGAACCGGAGTTATCGATGATTGTTGCGTCTTCCACGGCGAGCTCCTTCGCGTGCGCCCGTTCAAGACGCGCCAGCACTTCCTCGCGGGTTTCGCGACCACGACGAGAAAGCCGCTCGGCAAGAACCTCGCGCGATGCCGTCACGATCACGGCAATCACATTGCCATAGCGTTCACGCAGCAGGGGGATCACCGCGCGTGAAACGTTGGCGACTGCCACATGGCCTTCACGCACGATTTCGTCGACGCTGGCGGGCAGTCCGTATTTCAGACCGTTCGCCTCCCAGCTCACCGCGAATGCACGCTCGCGCTCCGCTTCTTCGAACTCCACCCGAGTGAGGCAGTCATGCGCCTCGCCGGCTCCGTCCATCTCGCGCGTGATGACACGGCGGACAAAGGTCACATCGCTGTCCTGCGGACCGAGCCGCCGGCGCGCATAGTCCATCACCGAATCCTTGCCGGCGCCCGAAGGACCGGCCACTGCAATGAAAACGCCGTGCCGGATCGGGAAATCCTGCTCGTCGAGAATGCGCTCCAGCGTGGCCGATGACCTCATGCCACCCGCGCTCCTTCGCGCCAGACTGAGCGCACGATCGGCACATGCTCGTCTACCCGCACCCGGATCACGTCACCGCGGCGGCCCTGTTCAAGAATGCCGCGATCATCAAGGCCGACAGCTTCGGCCGGGTTCTTGGAAACCATGGCCACGGCCTGTGGAAGCGAAATGTGCTCAACCGTCTCGCCCAGTGCAAAGGCGGCCTGAATGAGGCTGAACGGGATATAGTCGGACGACAGAATGTCGAGCGTCTTGCCTTCCGCCAGACTGCGCGCGGAGACATTGCCGGAATGCGACCCGCCACGCACCACGTTGGGCGCGCCCATCAACACCTGCATGCCGGCCTCTCGGGAAGCCCTGGCAGCTTCCTGCGTGGTCGGGAACTCGGCGACACGTACGCCCTGCGTTGCAGCTTCGTTCACATGCTCCATCGTGGCGTCGTCATGACTTGCCAGAATGATGCCCTTTTCCCGACAGATGTCGGCAATGGCGTTGCGATGCCTGTTCGAATAGGTCTGCGACTGGGTGACGCGCTTTTCACAGAACTGGCGGAAATCCTCTTCCGTCATGCCGGTCTTGTTCATGTAGTAGACCTTGTAGGTCTCGATGCTGGTGAACTGGCGCTGGCCAGGGGAGTGGTCCATCAGCGACGCGAGCTTCACCCGGCTGTCATTCCTGAATAGTTCGAACCCTTCCAGGCAATCGGGCGCGGAGACCTCGCATCGCAGATGCAGGAAGTGGTCGGCGCGTAACCGACCGGCTTCCACGCTGTTCTCGATCGCGTGGCCGAGCTCGCGCATTTCCGGCGCGCCAAGATTGCTGTCTTCATCAAGGCCGATCCGCAGCGCGTCGAACACGGTGGTGATGCCGGAAGCGGCAATCTGCGCGTCATGCGCCAGCACCGAGGCGATCGGGTTCCAGCGCACTTTCGGACGCGGCGCATAGTGACGCTCCAGATGATCCGTGTGCAATTCTACAAGGCCCGGCAGGACGTAATCGCCCTCCATATCTTCACCGCTAGAGGCATTGCCGGCGGCAATGTCGGTGATGCGCCCGTCGCGTATCGAAATGCTGCCTTCGATCACTTCATCCGGCAGCACGATGCGGGCGTTTTTCAGGACCAGTTCGTTCGTCATTATCAGGCGGTCTTTCTTGTCTTGTTCCAGCCAAGCGTCTGGAAGGATTTCACCTGGAACGGCGCACCCGGCTCCGACTCGATGAACAGAGCCAGCGAGCCGATTTCCAATGGTTCCGACAAAAGCGGCCCGAAGAAGGCATCGATGGCGCGTTCCATGCGCGGAGCCTCTTCCTGGGGCACGCGTCCGGTCAGGGTCATGTGGAAGCGAAATTCCTCGAACACATAGGGGTAGCCCCATTTGTGCAGATTCTTGAGCTGCGCCGGCGTGAGGTTTTCCGGATTACGCCGTTCAAGCTCCCCGGCGGTCAGCGGAGCGCGAAACGCTTCAAAGCTCTCCACGATACTGCCGGCCAACGCGTCCAGCCGTTCGGAGCGCTCTTCGGGAACAAGCGCGAAAAAGCCGTCCAGCCTGCGCACCACCGCGCGCGGGATCGTTACCGGCTCCATCTGTGCGCAGAACTTTGCCAGCGCCTGGATCAGCGCCTGCTCGCTCTGGCCCTCGGCTAGCCGGAACGGGGCCTTGAGCGTCGCATGAAATCCGTAGCGGCGTGCCGCAGCCGTGTGAAACGAGATCTCCGCCGCCGAAAAGGGCCCGGCATCCACCGGCGTGAGCGATGCGCCGGTAAAGGCATCGCGTCCCAACCAACGGGCGGCGGCCCGCGTTAGCGGGTCATCCTGTTCGGGTGTGAAGTAGATTGCGTAGCGCATGAGCTTTTCCTCGCCGATTGCGGTGCAATAGGCGATTTGTGTGACAGGTTAACGAATCCCTCGAAAGGACCACAGAAGCTATCAGCCAAATTCCGTCGCGTCATCATCCACCTCATTGCCTGCCGATGAGACGCTGACGCAGCGCGTTGGAGATGTTGTCGAAGATGAAAACCACCAGCAGGATCAGGATGACCATATATGCAACGTTTTCCCAGTCCTGATTGGTCCGCATGGCCTCCCAGAGTTTGAGGCCGATGCCGCCTGCACCCACTGCGCCGATGATGGTGGCAGAGCGCGTGTTGGACTCCCAGAAATAGAGGGACTGGCTCAAAAAAACGGGAAGGACCTGGGGCACGACGCCGAAGCGTTGCACGGATGACGGCGAGGCGCCGACGGAGCGCACGCCCTCCCGCTGCTTGTCATCGATGTTCTCGAGCGCTTCCGAGTAAAGCTTGCCGAAGGTGCCGGTGTCGGTGAAGAAGATCGCCGAAATGCCGGCAAGCGGTCCCGGCCCGAACGCCCGGGTGAAGAACAGCGCCCAGATCAGCATGTCCACCGAGCGTAGAAAATCGAAAGAGCGCTTCAGAAGATGGTTGACGAAGCGATTGGGCATGATGTTGCGCGCGGCCGCAAAAGCCAGCGGAAAGGCCAGAAGCGAAGCAAACACAGTGCCGGCAAATGCCATTACGATTGTTTGCAGTAGTTTCAGCCAGACATCGCCATGCTGCCAGTCGGCATTGTTGACGATGTTGTCCCAGGCGATGGCCAGATTGGAGCACCCTTCCTCAATGCGCTCACCGAAAAAGATCGTCCCCAGAACTTCGCTCGTCGACATGCCCCAATAGGGCGAACGCGTGTCGAAGAAGAAGTTTTCCCAGCCGAGAAAACGACGGCGCACCTTGACTTCATCATCCTCGATTTCCGCACGGCCGGCAAAGCCGAAGCGTACGATCACCTTGGCACCGGGCGCGCGCTGGCTGGCCCAGTCGGGCAGGGGACCGCGCGCATGAACGGCTTCCCTCTCTTCTATATCGAGTTCCAGTACCTCACCATTGTACGCGACAGTCACGAAGCCTGGCTGAACGCGTATATGCGTGTCACCACCGAAGGAAATATCGGCGCTCACAATGGCTTCCTCCCGGGTTACCATCGGCTCCGCCGGTGCGGGTTTTGCGGTCGGTGCTTCGGTTGGCGCGGAGGGAGAAGGCATGGCACCGAGGAAACCACCATCATCTTTCGCAGCCGGCTTCGTGTCGAGCGCACCGAGAAAACCTGCGCCACTGGTTTGGCCGCTGCCGGTGTCTGTGGCTTGAGTGGTCACTGCGCGACGGCGTTCGACAATTGCTGTTTCCGTTGCCAGCCAGTCAGGTTTCGGATTGTCCCCCAGCGGTGAGAAGCGGGGGAAAGAAATCTCCAGCGCATCGCCGTCATACTCGATGTCAGGGCGGATTTCATACGAAACCCAATCGGCCAGATAGCTGCCTGCAATATCCCAGTTGCCGTTGGAGACGACCTGCCCCACGGCAAAGAGCCACCAGGCAAAGACCATGTAGAGCGCGACTGCGCAGATGATGAGCAAGCCCCGCAGGCGCTCCATCACTGGCCGATGAAACACGTCCGCATGGCGCGCGGCAATGGCGTTGGCTTCGGTTTCGGTCATGATCAGGCTCCCCGGCCGAATTCAAATGCCTGCTTGCCGACAAGGCGACCGCGCAGCCAGGCCGAAAACTGGTCGACAGCGACGATGGTGCAGAACAGGAGAAGGATGATGGCGAGCGTCTTTGCCTCATGTGTGCGGCTGATCGAGAGGCGCAGCGCCTCGCCGATGCCGCCGCCGCCTACCGCGCCGATGATCGTGGAGGCGCGCACGTTGATCTCAAACCGCAGAAGAGCGTAGCTCAGAAAGTTCGGCATGACCTGTGGAACGATTGCGAACCACACCCGCTCCACCCAGTTTGCGCCGGCAGCGCGCAGGCCTTCTTCAGCCTTCATATCGGCGTTCTCGACTACTTCGAAGAACATCTTGCCGAGTGCGCCAATCGTGTGGATGGAGACCGCGATGATCGCGGGGACTGCGCCGAGCGAGAGGATGGCGAGAAAGAAGCCGGCGATCACGATCTCGGGGAAAGCGCGCAGCACTTCCATGAAGCGGCGTACGAAGAAACGCAGCCAGCGTCGCGTGGTCAGGTTCGATGCAGCGAGGAAGCACAGCACAAAGCCCAGGCCGAAACCGATCAGCGTGGAAACCAGTGCAATGTTGATGGTCTCCAGCATCTTGTAGAAATACTCGGGCAGATAAAAGGTCTCGGTGAAATAAACCCGCCCTTCGGGATAATTGTATTTGAGGCTCCCATCGTCATAGGGCGATGGCAGGTCGAACAAGGCGCGCCATATTTCCCACCCATCGCGCGGCAGCATCTGGCCTACGAAATCGAACAGGTAGGGAAGCCGGTCGAAAAATTTGCCGGCGTTCGATTCATTCGCAAACCAGAGCGAACCGCTCATGGCGAGAACCATGAACACGATGCCGCCAATGGTATAGAGCCGCCGGCGTCCGGCCAGTTCGCGCCAATGGCGCTCCACGGCCTCGCCGGCTTCGGAAAGAAGCGGGGAATGGGTCGTTGCTGTCATGTCTGGCACGCCTGTGCAACAACGCCGCCGGCGGGGCCGGCGGCGCGTCAGATTACGGGAAAGGGATCAGGAACCGATCTTGGAGCGACGGGCGTCGATGATCGGCTCGTAGAATGCCGGCGTCACTTCGGTGTAGCCCTTGTAGTCGCCGCCCTGGATGGCGGAGAAACACTCGGGATCCGTCTCCGGGAGCTCCATCATGAAGGTCTTGAACTTGGATTTCATGTCGGCGTCCATGGAGGTGCGCACGACAACGGGGCCGTTCGGGATCAGCGGCGATTTCCACAGTTCCACCAGATCGTCCATGTCGAGAATGCCCTTCTCGACCATCTTGTGCAGATTGCCGGAGGTATAGCCGTCGGAGAATTCCCCAACACCGGAAGCCCAGGTGGTGCCGGCATCAAAGGTACCCTTCACCACTTCGAGAACGAGGTTTTCGTGGCCGCCGCCGAATCCGGTCTCGCCAAAGAATTCTTCAACCGAAGCGCCGATGGCCTTGGGGAGCGTTACGGCAGGCACGAGGTAGCCGGAGGTGGAATCGGGGTCGGCAAAGCCGAGCTTCTTCCCCTTCATGTCTTCCAGCGAGGTGATGCCGGAATCCTTGCGGGCCACCATGACTGAATGATAGCCGGTGGAGCCATCGGTCTGGACCGTCGTCAGGATAGGCTCCACGGCCTCGGCGTTTTCCAGATAGACTTTTGCATAGGCGGAAGCACCGAGTTCGGCATAGTCGAGGGTGCCGCCAAGAAGCCCCTGGATCACGCCGTCATAGTCAGCCGCAGGAAAGAGTGAAACCTTCTCGACGCCGATTACCTCGGGAAGTTTCTCGGAAATGCAGGCAAAATTGCGCAGGCGGTCGGCTTCGTTTTCGCCGCCGAGAATGCCGATGCGGAATTCCTTCAGGTCTTCGGCCTGTGCGCCGCCTACCATCAATGCAGTGAGCGCGACGGCGCCCATAAGAGCTTTCTTGAACATGACGTCTCTCCGTTTGGATGCCGGCTCTTGCCGCCGGCGGGTTTTCAGGCAGAACGGCCCGTTACGCGGGCCAGGCGATCCCGTGGGTCAGACGACGGCGAGTGCCGGTTGGGCCTGACCCGTCGATTTTTTCGCTGGCTGGGGAGCCGGAACATTGATGCTGGTGGAGGTGATGGCTTCCGAAAGCTCCGCACCTTCCTCACCACCATAGATCGTGCGCACGGCGTCGCCCGTCAGCGCTTCCGGTGGGCCGTCGAACACCACTTCGCCCTTCGCCATGCCAATGATGCGATTGCAATAGGCGCGTGCCGTGTCGAGCGTGTGCAGATTGGTGATGACCGTGATGCCTTCGCGAGCATTGATGTCAGAGAGTGAATCCATCACCACCTTGGCGTTGAGCGGATCGAGCGAGGCGATCGGCTCGTCGGCGAGGATCACCTTCGGCTCCTGCATGAGCGCACGGGCAATCGCGACGCGCTGTTGCTGGCCGCCGGAAAGCGTGCCTGCGCGCTGCAGGGCAGTCTGCGCAATGTCGAGGCGCTCCAGTGCGGCGATGGCGCGGATGCGCTCTTCTCGGGTGAACATGTTCATCAGGTTCAGAACGGTGGAGCGGTGGTTGAGCCGCCCAAGCAGGACATTGGTCAGCACGTCGAGGCGCGGCACAAGGTTGAACTGCTGAAAGATCATCGCACAGTCGCGCTGCCAGCGGCGCAGCTCCGCCCCACGAAGCGCGGAGACTTCCTTGCCGTGGAAGAAGATCGAGCCTTCCGAAGGATCGATCAGCCGGTTGATCATGCGCAGAAGCGTCGATTTTCCGGCACCGGAACGGCCGATGACACCGACCATCTGGCCCTGTTCGATTTCCAGTTCCACATCGCGCACAGCCGTGTTCGGACCGAAGCGTCGGGTGACCTGTCGAATTTCAAGCATTTGCTTATCCCGTTAAGCGCCTTGTTGCGGCTCTCCCGCAGGCTTTTCGCCCTTGTTGCTCATTCGCCTAATGGGTGTGGATGAAACCTGCATGTCGACTGGATGACGGTTTCTTGACAGTCCACATTGCTGCCGCGCGCAGGGTTGCGTCGTGGCGATGTGTCTTCTCCCGGGATGTGCTAAGAGGCGTCATCTTTGAGGAGATGATCAATGGGTACGAAGCATTCCGGCGCTTGTCTGTGCGGGACGGTAAGATATGAAATCTCAGGTGCGTTCGAGCGGTTTTATCTCTGCCACTGTTCGCGCTGCCGCAAGGGGTCTGGCTCGGCCCATGCGGCCAATCTGTTTTCGAGCGAGGCAGAGATTACCTGGCTTTCGGGGGAAGAGAGTATAGCAAGCTACCGTGTGCCGGGGGCGCGGCACCGGAGGAGCTTTTGTCAGACCTGTGGCTCGGCTTTACCGAGATCGGAAGCAGGCGGGGCGATGGTTATCGTTCCCGCAGGGTGTCTTGATACACCGGTTTCAACACCTCCGACCGCACATATCTGCATGTCCAGTCGTGCCGACTGGGACGAAGGATTGAGCGAAATTCCCCGGCTGGAGGGCCTGCCGGGGTGAAGTGCGGTGAAGTGCGGAAGGGTCAGCGCGGCGCGCAGACCCGATCCTTCGCTCTGGCATATTCGGTCGCAAGACGATCCACCAGAGCGCCCGTGCTCGCAATCTCGTTCACTGCGCCAATGCCCTGACCGCTCCCCCAGATATCCCGCCAGGCCTTTGCATCGGCGCTGGCGAAATTCATCTTGGAGGGGTCGGCTTCCGGCAGATTGTTGGGGTCCATGCCGGCCTTGACGATGGAGCCCTTCAGATAGTTGCCGTGCACGCCCGTGAAGAGGTTTGAATAGACGATGTCGGCAGCACGCGAGGAAACGATCATTTCCTTGTAATCGTCGGTGGCGCGCGCCTCCTGAGTGGCGATGAAGGGTGAACCGATATAGGCAAGATCCGCTCCCATTGCCTCGGCCGCCAGCACCGCGCCGCCATTGGCGATGGCCCCTGACAGAAGCAGCGGCCCCTCGAACCATTGCCGGATTTCCTGAACGAGAGCAAACGGGGAAAGCGTACCGGCATGTCCGCCGGCCCCCGTGGCCACGGCGATGAGCCCGTCCGCGCCCTTCTCGACAGCCTTTCGCGCATGGCGATCGTGAATGATGTCGTGCAGCACGATGCCACCATAGGAATGGACGGCCTGGTTCACCTCCTCTACAGCCCCGAGCGAGGTGATGACGATCGGCACCTTGTGGTCCACGCAGACCCTCAGGTCATGCTCCAGCCGATCATTGGAACGATGGACGATCTGGTTGACGGCAAAAGGTGCAGCTGGCCGGTCCGGATTTTGCGCATCATGCGCGGCCAGTTCCTCCTTGATCTGCGATATCCATTCGTCAAGTTGCTCTTTGGGGCGCGCATTGAGTGCTGGAAAGGAGCCCACAATCCCGGCTTTGCATTGTGCGGTCACCAGAGGCGGATGCGAGATGATGAACAAAGGCGCGCCGACGACGGGCAAACGCAAGGTGTCGAAAACGGCCGGAAGCGCCATGTGATTTCCCCTAAATTGACGTATTCGTAAACGTCAAAACTTTTACAGCATCTTGGTCCCGGTTGAAAACCTCCATCGCCACATTTTGCGCGCTTCTTGTTTCAACCGGGTTTAATGTCGTTGTGCCGCCGCCCGAGAAAGTCTCGCATCGCGGCAAGCCCGGCATCAATCCCCTTGCGCCCAAAGCCGATGCGAAAGCGCCCTGCTGGGGTCTCCATCAGTTCCGAGCGATAGACCGAGGCGGGCAACAAAAGAACACCTGCCTGTTCCACGAGATCGTGACAGAACCGTTCGACCCCATCCCGCCCGTTATAGCGCGGATAGGCAACACAGCCGCCATCCGGGCGCTTCCAGTCGAAGAGATCCGGGTATTCGGCAAAGAATGCGTCCATTTTCTCCAGGTTCTCCGCGATCAGCGAGCGGTTCCGCGTAAGAATGCGGTCGCGCACTGAAAGCGCCATCACCGCCAGCCGCTCGCTCGGGGCAGAGTTGCAGATGGACAGGTAATGCTTGTAGCGCTCGAGCTTCTGCAAAAGCGCCGTGTCGCGGCAAGCGATCCAGCCGATCCGCAGGCCCGGCAGACCATAGGCCTTGGACATGACATTGAGGGAAATGCCCTTTTCATAGGCTTCGGCGGCCTGCGGCAGGCGCTTGTTTTCATCGCTTTCTAGCAGCCGATAGACCTCGTCGCTGAACAGGTAGAGATCGTGCTCGCGACAGAGCGCAACGAGCGCGGCGAAATCATCCTGGGGCATCAGCGCGCCGGTCGGATTGTTGGGCAGGTTGACCGAGATGAGTTTGGTGTTGGGGCGGATTGCGGCACGCAACGCATCCAGATCGAGCCGCCAGTTGTCGTTTTCCAGAAGCGGAACGCCGGTCACAGCGCACAGCCCGAGCGGCACGGTTTCTGCAGCCTGGTAGTTTGGAACAGAAACGATGGCGTGATCATCGGGCGAGAGCATCACCCGCATGGCCGCATAAATGCCTTCTTCGGCACCGGCGAAGCAAAGGACGTCGCGCGCGGAAAGACCGTGATAGGTGGCAGCAATGGCCTCGCGCAGGTCCGGCGCACCCCAGGTTTCCGTGTAGCCGAGCCACAGCCTGTCGAGCTCTTCGCGCGCGGAAGGCCCGGCCATCTGCGTCAGTTCGCCCAGCGTCATGCTCTCCATATCGGAAGCTGTCATGTGATGCCGGGCATTGAACTCCCAGCGCGAAAAGTGAACCTCCAGGGCGAAATCCCGCATTCTGAACTCCTCGGGCGTGGTTAGGGTGGAGAAAAACCAGGCTACCCCTCATCAGGGCGCGAATAGCCGATTGTTCACACCTTGTTATGACCGTTGATTGCATACTCACCAACGGTTAACCATGTGACAAAGACAGGCAAAGAGGGCAGCCAGCCTTGGACGCGATAGAAAATGCGATAAGAAAGGCGTTCGAAAAGGGCGACGCTAGCAAACGGCCCTTTCGTGAAAAGGTGTATCGTTCTGCCTTCGCTGCGCTTGAGCGCACGCTCGAAGCGCGCGACGATCTTTCCGAGGAAGCAAAACTTGCCAGGCGCGAGAACCTGAAGACAACGATCACCGAGATCGAGACCGAATTTGTTCCCGCCGCACCTAAAGACAGGGTCCCTCCGGTTTCAAAGCCTGCGCCGCGAGAGCGGCAGGCTCCCTCGCCACAAGTTGAACCTGAGGCGCGCGGCGTGCCACGCCCCAAGCAGAAAAACGAGGGATTCGCTCCACAGATCGACCCGCGTGACCGCGGCGGCTTGTCGGACGAGCCCTCACCGGAAGAGGCAAAGCGCCGTATCCGAGCCGCCTTGCCACGGCAACGGCGTTCTTACGCCATGCTCTTTCTGGTCGCGACAGTCGTGGCATTTCTTGGCATGGGGCTCTGGTGGACCATGTCCAGTGGGATTCTGATGTCCAGCGATGAAAGGGACACCAGCGTGCGCAATCCGCCGCTTTCCCTGGAGGAGGACAATTTTTCGGCTGAAGACGAAACGCCATCCTCCGGGCCCCGCGGGAGCCGCGCGGAGGGCGAATGGATCACGATCTTTGACCCGAGCGACCCGACCACCGTTTCGGCGCCGGATGGCGGCAACATTGACGTGATGCGCAACGATGATCAGGTTTTTCTCAAGGTCAGCACGTCCGGTGGGGCAGGGATTTCCTTTGATGTCGGGCGCGGCGTTCTGGAGACGCTCGCCGGACGCAACGCCATTTTCAGCATCGAGGCGAGAGCGCAGGACGGGGAGGAGACGCAACTTTCGCTCTCCTGCAACTTTGGCGCCCTTGGCGGTTGCGGCCGCACCCGCTACGTGGTCGGGCCCACGCGTTCAGACTATCTCTTCGAGGTCGAATTGCCCAATCAATCGCCCGGCAGCGGTGGAACGATCACCATTATTCCGGATGCCACCGGCGAGGGTCATGCGCTTGACGTCTTCTCCATCCGCGCGGCCATTGCGACGCAATGACCTAGCTATCGAGCATTGAGGTCAGGGTTTCAAGCCGGTCCGCTTCCGCTGCCGGCTTGTCCCAGCGCAGACGGGAAATCCGCGGAAAGCGCATCGCCACGCCTGACTTGTGTCGCGTTGAGCGATTAAGCCCCTCAAATGCGATTTCGAGAACAAGACCGCGATCGCGCTCGGCGCGGACTGATCGGACCGGACCGAAACGCTCGATCGTGTTGTCACGCACATATTTGTCGATCTGCTTCAGTTCCTCATCGGTAAAACCGAAATAGGCCTTACCGACAGGGACGAGCTCGGGTGCGTCTTCGGGCCCGGTCCATACACCGAATGTGTAATCGGAGTAATAGCTCGACCGCTTGCCGTGACCACGTTGCGCATAAAGCAGCACTGCATCGATGATGAACGGATCACGCTTCCATTTGAACCATGGGCCTTTGGGGCGGCCGGGAACATAGGAGGAATCGCGCCGCTTCAGCATGACCCCTTCAATCACCGGATGCGGAGGCGCGCGGCGTTTGGCGTCCAGATCTTCCCAGCTTGTGAAATCGACGAGCGGGGACAGATCGAAACGATCCTGCGACAGCCCCGATATCCGCTCCTGCAGTGCCGCCCGGCGCTGGATGAAGGGGAGGGCGCGCAGATCTTCTCCTTCCGCCTGGAGCAGATCGTAACAGCGGAGGAAGACCGGGTACTCGCCAAGCATCTTCTTCGAGACCGTCTTGCGGTTGAGGCGCTGCTGCAGGTCCGAGAAGGTGCCGGTTCGTAAATCCGGTTTTCCGACCAAGAGCTCTCCATCCAAAGTCATTTCGGCTTCGAACGATGACAGGAGGTCCGGAAATGCACCGGATATGTCGTCGCCTGTGCGCGAATAGAGCCGTTTGACACCGTCTTCGCACACTGCCTGAACGCGGATCCCGTCCCATTTCCATTCGGCCACGTAGTCGGCAGGGTCCAGCTTTGAAAGCTCCCCGTCGCCGACGGGATGGGCAAGCATGACCGGCCGGAACAGCGCTTTTGCTGTACTGACAGGCTTTTGAGTTTTGCCTTCCAGCCACGCGAAGAGCGTTTCATAGGGCGGTTCGAGCCCGTGCCAGAGTTCTTCTATCTCGCTGATGTCCCTGTCGCCGAACCTTGCCAGGGCCTGCTTCGCAAGTCGTGCCGAGACGCCGATCCTCAAGCCGCCGGTGGCCAGTTTGATAAGTGCGAAACGGGCTGCGGGATCGAGCCGGTCAAGGAGGCCCGCCATGACGGAAGGGGCCTCGGCTCGACCGAGCCTTGAGAGCGTTTGAACGATTTCGGAAAGCGGCGGCGGGGTTTCCTCTTCCAGGGTGGTCGGCCAAACGAGCGATATGGTCTCGGCGAGATCTCCGACATAATCGTAGGAATAGGCAAAAAGTACCTCGTCCATGCGTTCGCCGATCAGCGTCCGCAGCATGGCGGGTTTAACGGCGGGAAAGTCGAGTCCTCCAGTCAACGCAGCTAGCGCGTAGCCGCGATCAGGGTCGGGAACGGCTTTGAAATGATCTGTGAGCAGGCGGATTTTTCCATTCCGGGACGGGGTCAGGACGAGACGGTCGAGCAGATCGGCAAAGTTTCGCATCACTCGGCCTCGTCTTCATAACCGACAAGGTTGAGCGGGCGGGCCTTGATGCCGTTCAGTTCACACCAGCGCACGATGGCTTCCTCGCGACCGTGTGTTACCCACACTTCGCCTGCCTCCGTTTCTCGGATAGTGGCGATCAGCTCATTCCAGTCTGCATGGTCAGAAAGGATCAGGGGGAGTTCGACACCGCGCTGCTTCGCCCTCTGGCGGATGCGCATCCAGCCGGAGGCAAAGACGTTGAGCGGATCGGCGAAGCGCCGCGTCCAGCGTTCGCCGAACACGGATGGAGGTGCGACAATAACGCGACCCGCAGCGCGATCGGCAAGGTCTTTCTCAACAGTTGCGGGTTCGAGTTCGCCAAGGTCGATGCCCTGCCCCTCATAATAGCGACAGAGTTTTTCCAAGGCGCCGTGAATGAGGATCGGCGTATTGTATCCCGCTATACGAAGGAGTTTGATAACGCGCTGCGCCTTGCCGAGCGAGTAAGCCCCCAGAATGTGCGCACGCTCAGGAAACTGCATCAATGACGCGGTCAGACGCCGGATCTCCTGCGAGGGGTCTGGATGAACGAAAACAGGCAGTCCGAAGGTCGCCTCGGTAATGAAGACATCACAGCGCACGGGCTCGAAGGCCGCGCAGGTCTGATCGGGATGGCGCTTGTAATCGCCCGAGGCGACGATGCGCAGGCCGCTTTTCTCAACGGCGATCTGTGCCGAACCCAGCACGTGGCCAGCCGGATGAAAAGAGACGCCCACACCATCAAGCGTTAGCGTTTCGCCGTAACTGATGGCCTGCCGGCTCCGGGCGAAATTTGTCCCATAACGCAGCGCCATGATGTCGAGCGTTTGTTTGGTCGCCAGAACTTGCCCATGCCCGGCACGTGCGTGATCGGCATGCCCGTGCGTGATCAGGGCCCGCTCCACCGGGCGCACAGGATCGATGTAGAAATCACCGGGCGGGCAATAAAGTCCCGCCGGGCGCGGCTGGAGCAGGTTCTGCGGCTTCATGACGTAAGAAGATAGGTCATTTTTCAGGCAACGAAAGTCCGACTTGTCAGGAGAGATTTCCGGGAGCATAAGCGCTCACCGCCCGCATGCGGGCTTCCTGGAAAAACACTGCATGAAGCCGATCTTCTTCACTTCGGGTGATCTGCTCGCCGATCGCCGCGCTGACTATGCCGAGATGCTGTTCGACAGTGGGGAGTTCAAAGCCGCGGCAGACCTGATGGGTGAGGCGCTGGCGCGTGCGCCGGATTGGGCGGCAGGACATTTTCGCCACGGTGAGATGCTGGCAGAGGCAGGCGAGGTCGCAGCCGCGCTGGACGCCTGGCGAAATGTGCTCAGGCTCGATGAAATGGATCGGCTGGGTGCGGCGTTGAAGCTGGAGCTTTTCGGTGCGCTCGATGGTCTTGGCGCCGTTCCATCGGCTTTCGTCGAAACCCTGTTCGATCAGTATGCCGAAACTTTCGACACGGCGTTGGTGGACAAGCTCGGTTATCGCGTACCCGAATTGCTGGAGGAAGCGCTTCTGCGGATCGGAAAACATGCTTTCGCTCATGCCGTCGACCTTGGATGCGGCACTGGCTTGATGGGCGAGCGACTGAGAGCCCATGTCAGCTTTCTTGAAGGGATCGATATCTCGGCAAAAATGCTGAAGCGTGCGGATGACAAACAGATCTACGACCGGCTGGAACGGGCCGATCTCTCCGCACTCACCAAGCTGCCCCGCGAGGCCGATCTGGTGACCGCGGCAGACGTTTTCATGTATCTGGGTTCGCTCGACCGGCTTTTTGCAGTGGCCGGAGCCTCGCTTGCGCCGGGGGCCCTTTTCGTTTTTTCAGTCGAACATCATGCGGGACCGGAGGCAATGGTGCTGCGTCCCTCGCGGCGCTACGCTCATTCCGAGGCGCATTTGCGGGCGGTCATGGGAGATGCGGGATTTGAACCGGTACTGCTTGAAAAGGCAGTGATCCGCCGGGATCGTGGCGAACCTATTGAAGGATTGGTGGTCGTTGCTGAACGGGCCGGGACCGGGGCTGCAACCGCCAAAGTTGCGATCACGCCCCACCGCAAAGAGCGGCCCGAGGCCCATTAGGCAATCCCGCGTGTCCTGGATTTGTGCCAGATCGCGACGAGAGGTGGCCGGATCAACATTTCAACCGGCCATCCCAGAGGCTTGATCAATCGGCTTCGTCGGCCGGGCCGGCATTGAGCTGGCCGTACTTTTCCACGCCGATTGTTTCAAGGAGTTCAAGCTGCGTTTCGAGGTAGTCGATATGACCTTCCTCGTCGGCCAGCAGCTCTTCGAAGAGTTTCATGGAAACATAGTCGCCCGCATCGTGGCAGTCGTCGCGCGCTTCCTTGTAAAGCTTGCGGGCGTCATGTTCGCCAGCAAGATCGGCCTCAAGCACTTCCTTGATGTTCTGGCCGATGCGCAGCGGGCCAACAACCTGAAGGTTGGGATGACCTTCGAGGAAAATGATGCGCTCGACGAGCTTGTCGGCGTGGTGCATCTCCTCGATGGATTCTTCGCGCTCCTTCTTGGCGAGCTTGGTGAAACCCCAGTCCTCAAGAAGGCGATAATGCAGCCAGTACTGATTGACCGCGCCGAGCTCGTGGGTGAGCGCCTCGTTAAGCCGCTCGATGACCTTTTTGTCGCCTTTCATTGAACTTCCTTCCAAAACGCTCGCGCAACGCGCGTACCTGATCAAGATAGGTCACGGTAGCAGCATTCTGGGCAGCATCAAGGCGTGCATGATAGGCTTCGGTGACACGGATGATTGTTTCCACGACATTCGGAAAACAGCCGCAACACCGTCCGCGCTTGGACATGGTGTGATAGACCTTTGCCGGAACAATCAATTGCCAGGGATCCTCATCCAGCATGGAGACGATCGTATCCTCGACCTCCTTCTGGGTGATCAAATTGCACTGACAGACGAGCATGGCGACGTCGGAACTCCGTGGCTTTGCAAGGTCGGTCCCGGATGCAGAACCAAAACCCTGTTGCCGGAGTTTGTCGGAAGAAGCGCCCAGCAATCACAATGCCATGCCGTCGGATGAGACAGCACACAAATCAGCGGGCAACGACAGACGTCCTGCGATCGAAAGGGTTAAAGGCCCAGACATCATGGACGCATCGCGCGGATGCAGGATCATAAAAACCGCAGGTCTTTGATCCTGTCAATAAAAACCTGACGATTATATTCAGGGAAAGTTGCGACGTGATGGCGCGGGTTCAGATCTCGTGTTTCTCCAGAAACGCTTCCGCATCGAGTGAGCGGAAATCCTCCAGCGCGCCGCGCAGCCTGTCATGGCTCCAGTCCCACCAGGCAAGTGCCTGATAACGTTCGGCGGTTTTTCGGTCGAAGCGCTCCCGGATCGGACGCGCGGGCACCCCGCCGACAATCGTGTAGGGCGCAACGTCCTTCGAGACCACGGCACCTGCACCGACGACGGCGCCATCACCAACGGTGACACCGGGCAGGATCGTGGAGCCATGACCGAGCCAGGTGTCATGTCCTATCCTGACCATGTTGTCCCGCCGCCAGTCGAAGAACGCGCTGTCATGTTCAGCATCCGGCCAATAGTCGGCGGAGCGATAGGTGAAATGATGCAGGGTGGGACGCCAGGTCGGGTGGTTCGTGGCATTGATGCGCACGGCGGCGGCGATATTGGAGAATTTGCCGATGTCTGCGCACCAGGCGCTGCAATCCTGCATCACATAGGAATAGTCGCCGAGCGCCGTTTCATGAAGGCGCGTGCGCTCGGCCACTTCGGTGTAGCGGCCAAGCGTTGTGCCATTCACCTCTGCGGTCGGATGAATACAGGGCTCCACGGAGAGCTTCCTCATGCCGCTTTCCTGTTCGGTGCAAATTCGGTGACGTCGATGATCCGGTCGGCAACCACATCGCGCACATCCTGATCGTGGAAAATGCCCAACAGCGCCACGCCCGCCTTCTTTTTCTCGCCGATCATGGCAATTACGATTTCGCGGTTGGCCTTGTCGAGAGAGGCGGTCGGCTCGTCGAGAAGCAGCACCGGATGATCGGTGATGAAGCCGCGGGCGATGTTCACGCGCTGCTGTTCGCCGCCGGAGAAGGTGGCTGGCGGCAGGTCCCACAGGCGTTCGGGCAGGTTGAGGCGTTCCAGCAGAATTTCCGACCTGCCGCGTGCGGTTTCCAGAGCTTCGCCGCGTGCAATCAGCGGCTCAGCCACCACATCGCGCGCGGAAACACGCGGCACGGCGCGCAGGAACTGGCTCACATAGCCAATCGTATCGCGACGGATGGCGATGATGGTGCGTGGGTCGGCGGTGGCGAGGTTCACCAAATTGCCGTCATGGGTGACGATCACCTGGCCGCTGTCGATGGCGTAGCTGCCATAGATCATCTTGAGGATGGAGCTCTTGCCGGCGCCCGAGGGGCCGCCAAGCACGGCGCATTCGCCGGCGGAGAGCGAGAAGGAGACATCGGTCACCACGGGGAGGCGAATGCCGCCCTGGAGATGCATGGTGAAGCTCTTGCAGACTTCGGAGACGACGAGGGGCGTTGCCATGATCACACCTGCAAAATGGAGGAAACGAGAAGCTGGGTGTACGGCGCCTGCGGATCGTCGAGCACCCGGTCGGTGAGGCCGCTTTCGACCACGTGACCGTCCTTCATGACGATCATACGGTGGGAGAGAAGGCGGGCGACCGCGAGGTCGTGGGTGACGACGATTGCCGAGAGGCCCAGTTCGTGAACGAGGCCGCGCAGGAGATCGAGCAGGCGGGCCTGCACCGAAACATCGAGACCGCCGGTCGGCTCGTCCATGAAGACGAGGCGCGGACCGGTGACGAGGTTGCGGGCGATCTGCAGACGCTGGCGCATGCCGCCGGAAAAGGCGCGGGGCTGGTCGTCGATACGATCCTCGGAGATTTCCACGCGGCCCAGCCAGTCGGTGGCGGTGGCGCGGATATTGCCATAATGGCGCTGGCCCACGGCCATCAGCCGCTCGCCGACATTTGCCCCCGCCGAGACCGTCATGCGCAGACCGTCCGCGGGGTTCTGGTGGACGAAGCCCCAGTCGGTGCGCATCAGGAAGCGGCGTTCGGCTTCGCTCATGCGATAGAGGTCGTGAAAGTCTCCGTCGCGCATGCGGTAGGAGACAGTGCCGGAGGTCGGCAGGAGGCGCGTCGACAGGCAGTTCAGCAGGGTGGTCTTGCCCGAACCGGATTCGCCCACCACAGCCAGAACCTCACCCGGCCACAGGTCGAAGGAGATGTCGTTGCAACCGATACGGTTGCCGTAGAATTTCGAGATGGAGCGAACGCGAAGCAGCGGTTCGTCGGTCATTGGATTTCTCCGCGAATTTTCAGAAGTTTGCGCATCAGACGGTTGCAGCCTCTTCGCCGGACAGATGTCCGCGATGGCCCTCGGCGCGGCGCGCCTCGCAATTGTCGGTGTCGGAGCAGACGAACATGCGCCCGCCGCGATCATCGAGAACCACTTCGTCGAGATAGACATTCGTGCCGCCGCACAGCGCGCAGGGCTCATCGAAGGTCTGGATCTCGAAGGGGTGATCCTCGAAATCGAGACTTTCGACACGGGTGTAGGGCGGCACGGCGTAGATGCGCTTCTCGCGGCCTGCGCCGAAAAGCTGGAGCGCCTTCGACATGTGCATTTTTGGATTGTCGAATTTCGGCGTCGGCGACGGGTCCATCACATAGCGTCCTTCGACCTTGACCGGATAGGCGAAGGTGGTGGCGATGTGGCCGTGCTGGGCGATGTCCTCGTAGAGCTTCACATGCATGAGGCCGTATTCCTCAAGCGCATGCATCTTGCGCGTCTCGGTCTCGCGCGGTTCGAGAAAACGCAAGGGCTCGGGGATCGGCACCTGATAGACGAGCACCTGGCCGGATTTCAGGGGTTCTTCGGGAATGCGGTGGCGCGTCTGGATGATGGTCGCGTCCGCAGTGTGGGTGGTCACCGCAACATTGGCGACCTTCTGGAAGAAGGCGCGGATGGAGACGGCGTTGGTGGTGTCGTCGGCACCCTGATCGATGACCTTGAGCACATCGTCCGTTCCAATTATCGATGCCGTCACCTGCACGCCGCCAGTGCCCCAGCCATAGGGCATCGGCATTTCGCGGCTGGCGAATGGCACCTGATAGCCGGGAATGGCGATGGCCTTGAGGATCGCACGGCGGATCATGCGTTTGGTCTGTTCGTCCAGATAGGCGAAGTTATACTGGGCGATGTTGTCGGTGTGGGCGTTCATTCGGCGGCCTCCCGGCGCTCGGTGTCTGCGGCTGCGCCCTCTTGGCGCTCCTCGTATTCGCGGCGCATCTGGCGGACCAGACCAAGCTCGGCCTGGAAGTCGACATAATGCGGTAGCTTCAGGTGCTCGACGAAACCGGTCGCCTGCACGTTGTCGCAATGCGAAATGACGAACTCCTCATCCTGCGCCGGTGCGGTGATGTCTTCATCCAGCTCGTTGGCGCGCAGCGCCCGGTCGCACAGTGACATGGCCATGGCCTTGCGCTCAGACTGGCCGAACACCAGCCCATAGCCGCGGGTAAACTGCGGCGGTACCTTCTTCGAACCCTTGAACTGGTTGACCATCTGGCATTCGGTGACGCGGATGCGGCCGAGCGTGAGCGGGAAGTCGAGTTCCGGCACGTCGATCTCCACATCCACCTCGCCAATGCGGATTTCGCCGGCGAAGGGGTGGTTGCGACCATAGCCGCGCTGGGTGGAGTAGCCGAGCGCCAGCAGGAACCCCTCGTCACCGCGCGACAGGGCCTGAAGGCGCTGGTCGCGCTCCATGGGAAATTCCGGCGGCTCGCGGGTGATGTCGCCGGGCTCGCGGTCTTCCGGCAGCGAACCGTCTTCCTCGATCAGGCCTTCATTGGCGAGAATGTCGGACACACGAGGCATGGCCTCTTCCGCTTCGCTGCGCGCTTCAGGCGCTGCCGGCTCGGCGTCTTCAGCCAGTTCCGGGTCAAGCAGGCGGTGCGTGTAGTCGAAGGTGGGACCCAGAAGCTGCCCGCCGGGCAGATCCTTGTAGGTAGCGGAAACGCGTCGCTCGACCAGCATGGCCGCCGTGTCGACGGGGCGCGAATAGCCGAAGCGTGGCAGGGTGGTGCGGTAGGCGCGCAGAAGGAAGATCGCCTCGATCATGTCGCCGCGCGCCTGCTTGACGGCAAGTGCCGCAAGGCCCGTGTCGTAGAGCGAGCCCTCGGACATGACACGGTCGACGGCGAGCGAAAGCTGACTGGCGATCTGTTCGAGTGTGATCGAGGGCAGGTTTCGGTCGCCGCGCCGGCGATCGGCCAGAAGCCGGTGTGCGTTCTGGATGGCGGCTTCACCGCCCTTGACAGCTACATACATGGCTCAGGCCTCCTGGCTGGAGATGCGGGTGGAGCGGGGCAGGGCAGCAAGGCCCTCGCGGCTGACCAGAATCAGATCAACGCCACGGGGAAAGCGCGCATGGTTCTGTGCCCATTGGCGGATGAAATGACGCGGCAGTGGTCGCGGCGCCAGACGCGCCACGCTCTCAATGCCGGGGCCCTTGAGGGTCAGTTCCTCGCCGCCCGAAAGATCGCTCACCTGAAGCACGAGCGTGGCCGAGCGGTCAGGGTATTCCTGCGATCCCTGAGCGAAGTTCTCCAGACCGATCAGGTGTTCCGGGTCGGCGGAGAACGCAAAATGCGCATCGGCTGGCGTGTTGGCGAGTGGTGCGCCGGTGTGAAAAGCAAGCCAGGCGCGGACGGCCTCTTCGGCGGCGAGTGCCGGATCGAGCCAGACTGGTGTGTCCTGGTCGCAAAGCGCCAGGGCGACAGCGGCTGCCTCCGGTGTCAGTGGTGCGGGTGGTTTGGCAAGCGCCATTCCCCGGTGGATCGTGCCCGGCTCCGCCATGGCCTGCATAACTGCGCGAAAAACGGTCTGCGCGTCAAAGACCGGCTTCTGGAAGCCACCTTCGATGGCGATGGAATCAAGCATCAGTCTTCTCCCCGAACCATGGTGAAGAAATCGACCTTGGTGGCAGCCGTTTCTGCGCGGCGTGTGGCGTCGGCCTGAGCCTGGCGCGCACGCAATGGACCGAGGATCTTGTCCTCGATTTGGTCCTGCAGGTCCGGCTTCTGGCGCAACGCATCGATGAGAGCAGCGACCCGCACCTTCATTTTTTCGCGGCCGAGTGCATAGGCATGCCCAACTTCTCCTGTGGGTAGCTTGACGGTGGCGCGTGTGACGGTGGCTTCGCCAAAATTGAACGGCGCGCCGCCACCCCCCATGCGACCGCGGACAGTTACGAGCCCGGTTTCCGGGCCGCGAAGGATCTTGGCGTCATCCGGCAGCCCAGCCTCGTTCCAAAGCGCAAGCAGATCACTTCCATTTGCCTTTGCCAGCACTGCCATTGCCTCACGGCGTTGCTCGTTGAGGGCCTGTCTTTCCTGTCGTGAGACCATGATGGCTCCATTCTCGTCGACATTAAATTTGTCTATTGTTCTAGACAACTAAACATATTATGACTTCTGCCTACCGAGTGTCCATGACGTGTTGATGACAATGCGGGCGAAGCAGATAGAAAAGCGGTGTAGATGGCCGAAACGATGATTGAAAGGCGCAGCGGTGTAGCTCTGTGGCGGCAGATCGCCGACCGTATGCGACGCGAGATCGGTGAAGGCGCGATTGGCAGTGATGGGCGTATGCCCCCCGAGATGGCTTTGGCCGAGCGCTTTGGTGTCAATCGTCACACGGTGCGCACGGCCATCGCCGCGCTTGTTCAGGAGGGGGTGCTCAGAGCCGAGCAGGGGCGAGGCACCTTTGTGGAAGGGCGAAAGCGGCTTGCCTATCCCATCCGCAATCGCACGCGCTTCTCCGAGGGATTGGCCGGCCAGTCGCGCGGGCTTGCGGCCGACCTCCTCGCCCATGCGGTCGAAGCGGCGCCGATTGATGTCGCGCGCGCTCTGATGCTTGCTCCCGGCTCCCCCGTGATCCGGCTCGAAACACGCTCGCACGCTGACGGACGGCCCGTTTCCCGGGCCCGAAGCTGGTTTGATGCGCAACGGTTCTGCGGCATGGCGGAGGCATTTGGGCGCACGCACTCGATCACCGCAGCCTTCAGGGAACTGGGGCTTGCTGATTATCTGCGCCAGAGCACGACGGTAACGGCACGGCACGCCGACGCCGGTGACCTGGGAGACCTGAAGCTCTCGCCCGGCGCAATCGTCCTTGTCACCATCGCCATCAATGTGGATACCGAGGGCTCACCGGTGCAGTATTCCGAGACCCGCTTCGCTGCCGACCGGATCGAATTGCACATCCCTGGAGCGGGTACGGAGGCCGCCGGCTGATACTTCATTTCACCTGACGCTCACCGTGAAGTGACCGTAGCGCGAGGTGGTTTGCGTTGATTTGCGAAGTCACGGCGTGCTCTATCGTCGAGATTTCAATTCTGGGCGAGTCAGGGGATTTGCGTGAGGTCACTTGTTTTTTCGACGGCCATTCTGGCGCTCGGTGCCGTTTCCGCAAGCGCTGGTCAGGGCGGGCCCAATCCCGATGACTGGGCGTCTGTTCTGGAAGATGCGCGCGGGGAAACGGTCTATTTCAACGCCTGGGGCGGGTCGCAGAACATCAATGCCTATATCGAGTGGGCCGGTGCGGAACTGAAGGAACGCTACGGCGTCACGCTCAGACATGTGAAGCTTGAGGATACCGCGAGCGCAGTCGCCACCGTGGTCGCGGAAAAGGCGGCGGGCCGCGATGAGAGCGGGACGGTGGATCTCATCTGGATCAATGGCGAGAACTTTGCAGCCATGAAACGGCAGGGGTTGCTCCTATCTCCCGGCTGGGCGGAGAAATTGCCCAACTGGGCCTATGTGGACGTCGAAAACAAGCCGACCATCCGAACCGACTTCACCGTTCCTGTCGAAGGGCTGGAAAGCCCCTGGGGCATGGCGAAGCTCGTGTTTTTCTACGATTCCGCGCGTACGCAAGTGCACACCCTGCCGCAGGACGCGGACAGTCTGCTGAAATGGGCAAAGAAAAATCCGGGACGTTTTTCCTATCCGCAGCCGCCGGACTTCATAGGCACTTCGTTTTTGAAACAGGTGCTTGCCGAAACTGTCGAAAATCCCGAAATGCTCCAGGTGCCGGTCGATGAAGACACTTTCGATCAGGTAACCAGGCCCCTGTTTGACTATCTCGACGCGCTCAACCCGGTGATGTGGCGCTCGGGCCGTGCCTATCCACAGAATTACCCGGCGATGAAGCAGCTTCTGGCCGATTCAGAGCTCGACATCATCTTTGCCTTCAATCCAGCGGAAGCCTCGAATGCCATTGCCAATGGCGAATTGCCGGACACGGTGCGCTCCTTCACCTTTCCCGAAGGCACGCTTTCCAACACGCATTTTCTGACCATCCCCTACAACGCTACGGCCAAGGCGGGTGCGCTGGTTACGGCCAATTTTTTCCTTTCACCGGAGGCGCAGGCCCGCAAGCAGGATCCGGCGCGCTGGGGTGACCCGACGGTCCTTGCGCTCGACAAGCTGGAACCGGAAGAGCGCGCCCGCTTCGATGCCATCGACCTTGGCGTTGCGACATTGCGGCCGGATGAACTTGGCCCCGCGCTGGACGAGCCGCATCCAAGCTGGATGGAGCGCATCGAATCCGAGTGGAAACGCCGCTATGGGGTTGGCAATTAACCTGGTTGCTACGCGGGTGTTTCGGTTGCATTTCAAGCCTATGGCCCCATGCTGACGCGCCTCGGTCCCATTCTCGCCATAGGACTCCTGACGGTCCCGGTCTTGTCCGGCCTGGCCGGCACCATCCTGCCTGCCTTCGGCTATCTGCCAGCCTTGGGCGGAACGTCGTTTAACCTTGCACCATTTCAGAGGCTGTTTGCCGAACCGGCCATCTTTATGTCGGCGCTGATGAGCCTTGCGGCGGGGCTCGTCACAGCTGCGTTTTCACTCCTGACCGTGATGCTTTTCACGGCCGCATGGGGCGGCACACGCATTTTTGTGCGCATACAGCATCTCTTGTCGCCACTTCTGTCAGTGCCGCATGCGGCCACGGCATTCGCGCTAGCTTTCCTCATCGCGCCTTCCGGCCTGATCGCACGCATGATCTCGCCGGAACTGACTGGATGGCAGCGGCCGCCGGATCTCCTCATCATACATGATCCCCTCGGCCTTTCGATGATGGCGGGGCTGATCGTGAAGGAGATACCATTTCTACTGCTCGTCACGCTGGCAGCCCTGCCGCAGGTCAAGCCGGCGCGCATGCGGGCTTTGATCGCATCGATGGGATATGGGCGCATTTCCGGCTTCGTGTTTGGCCTCTGGCCCTCGATCTATCCGCAGATCCGCCTGCCGGTCTTCGCCGTCATAGCATTCGCCACCTCGGTGGTGGATGTCGCAGCCATACTGGGCCCCACAACGCCGGCGCCGCTCGCGGTGCGGCTTGTCAACTGGATGAACGACCCGGACCTGTCCATGCGCTTCCTCGCCTCGGCAGGTGCCATTCTGCAACTGGGCGTGACGGCGGCGGCAGTCGTCATCTGGATCGGATTGGAGAGGATTGGCGCGCGAGTGCGCGAGCGTCTTGCCTGTGCCGGGCGCCGGTTTCGGCGCGACGGCGTCCTGAGGCTAGGCGCGCTGTCCGTGATGCTCGCTTCGGCGGGAGCTATCTTTGCCGGCATGACGGCGCTGGCGCTGTGGTCTGTCGCGGGCCTCTGGCAATACCCCGACGTGCTGCCGGCGCGGTTCGAACTGCGCAACTGGATGCGCGTCCTGCCCAACCTCATGGAACCGCTGGCGACCACGTTGTCAGTTGCACTCGTCTCGACGGTGATCGCCGTGGTGATCGCCATACTCTGCTTCGCACGAGAGGACCAGACCGCAAGACCGCCGGGGCGCGGAGCGCTTACGGTGCTCTATCTGCCGTTGCTCGTGCCGCAGGTGGCCTTTCTGTTCGGGCTTCAACTGCTCTTCATTCTCGCCGGCATGGAGGCCACGTGGACAGCGCTTGTCTTCGCCCATCTCGTCTTCGTGCTGCCCTATGCCTGGCTCAGCCTGAGGGACCCGTGGCGTGCCTTCGACCGCCGTTATGATCAGATCGCGGCGGGCCTTGGGAAAGGCCCGGTCCGGCGCTTCTTTATCATCCGCCTGCCGATGCTGGCGCGGCCGCTGCTTGCGGTTGCAGCCATAGGGTTTTCCGTTTCGATCGGGCTCTATCTTCCTACGGTTCTGGTGGGCGCCGGCCGGCTGACCACCATCACCACGGAAGCGGTGGCGCTGGCTTCTGGCGGCAATCGCCGCGTGATCGGAATTTATGCCTTCATGCAAATGCTGTTGCCGGCCGCGGGCTTTGCCGTTGCCACCATTGTGCCGGCGCTGATATTCCGCCGTTATCGTGACATGCATGTTTGAACGGAAACGGATTTGACTGATACCGGACTCTTCATCGATGGGGTGGCGATCACACTCGAAGGACGCGAGATTCTCTCACTCACCAGGAAGGTTGCGCCCGGTGAAGTCCTGACCGTGATGGGGCCGTCTGGAGCGGGGAAATCCACACTGCTCGCCTATATCGGAGGGTTTCTCGATTCGGTTTTTTCAACCACGGGCCGGGTCTTCGTGGATGGTGTGGACGTGACGGCGCTCAAACCCGAAGACCGGCATATGGGCGTGCTGTTTCAGGATCCACTTCTGTTTCCGCATATGAGTGTCGGCGGCAATCTGATGTTCGCGCTGCCCGAGGCAGTGCGCGGCCGCGCTAAACGTGCAGCGCATGTTGCTCATGCATTGGAGGGTGTCGGCCTTGCAGGGCTTGAAAATCGGGATCCGGCCACGCTCTCCGGCGGGCAAAAAGCGCGGGTAGCGCTGGCTCGGGTGCTGGTTTCCTCGCCCCGCGCACTGCTTCTGGATGAACCTTTCTCCAAGCTTGATGCAGATCTTCGTGCGCAGACCCGTGAACTCGTCTTTTCCAAGGCGCGTGACAGTGGACTACCAGTGCTCCTCGTCACGCATGACGAGGCAGACGCAGAGGCCGCATGCGGTGACATCGTGCGGATTGGCGCGTGATGGAGGGGCTGAAACTGCCCGATCTGCCGGTAACGGAAGTGCTGCCGGCGCTCACTACCGAACTGAAGACCCGTGGCAAGGCAGTGCTCGTTGCACCGCCCGGAGCCGGCAAAACGACGCTTGCGCCATTGGCGCTTCTGGACGCCCAATGGGCATCGCGCGGGCGCATTGTGCTCCTTGAACCTCGCCGGCTTGCCGCGCGGGCGGCCGCCCGGCGAATGGCGGCACTCCTTGGCGAAGAGCCGGGTGAGACCGTCGGCTATGCCATGCGCATGGAGCAAAAGGTCTCTGCCAGAACCCGCATTCTCGTGGTGACGGAAGGCGTTCTTGTCCGCATGATCGTCGATGATCCGGAGCTTTCGGGGATCTCCGCAGTGCTGTTCGACGAGTTTCACGAGCGCTCGCTGGATGGCGATTTCGCGCTGGCGCTGGCGCTTGATGCGCAGGCTGCTCTGCGGCCGGATCTGCGGCTTCTGGTGATGTCGGCCACGCTTGATGGCGCGCGGGTCGCAGCGCTTTTGGGTGATGCGCCGGTGATCGAGAGCGAAGGGCGCAGTTTTCCCGTCGAACTGCGCCATGCGGAACGCCCTTCAGGCGAGCCCATCGAGGACACCATGGCGCGGGCGGTGCGCACGGTTCTGTCGGAGGAGGAGGGCAGCGTGCTTGCATTCCTGCCCGGTCAGCGCGAGATCGAGCGGACGGCCGAGCGTCTTGCCGGACGGCTGCCCGCCGATGTGGACATCACGCCACTTTATGGCGGTCTCGACGGGCGTGCGCAGGATGACGCCATCCGGCCCGCCGCCCAAGGTCGGCGCAAGGTGGTTCTGGCCACGGCCATTGCGGAAACCTCGGTGACCATTGACGGCGTTCGGGTGGTGATTGACAGCGGCCTGTCGCGCCTGCCGAAGTTCGAGCCCTCAACAGGCCTTACGCGGCTGGAAACAGTGCGCGTTTCGCGCGCTTCAGCCGATCAGCGCGCTGGCCGTGCGGGACGCACCGCGCCCGGTATTGCGCTTCGCCTCTGGCGCGCGGAGCAGACAGCGGCGCTGCCGGCGTTCACGCCACCGGAAATCCTGGAAGCGGATTTGTCGGGCCTGCTCCTCGACTGTGCCGCCTTCGGCGTCAGCGATCCAGCATCTCTTTCCTTTCTCGATGTCCCGCCGGCTCCGGCGCTTGCCGAAGCGCGCGGTCTTCTGCGCCGACTTGGCGCACTGAACGAGAGCGGTCGCCTCACACCGTCGGGCGAGGCGATGCGCCGCCTCGCCCTGCCGGTGCGGCTTGCGCATATGGTGGCGCGCGCGGCTGAAGATGGTCATGCGCTTGCCGCAGCCGAACTGGCCGTTCTCCTGTCGGAACGCGGGCTGGGTGGCCGGTCCGTCGATCTGGATGACCGGTTGCATCGCTTCCGCCGGGAGAAGGGCGCGCGGGCGGAAAAGGCACGTCATCTCGCAGAGCGGCTCGCCAGGACCGCAGGTGGCGCACGATCCGGTGAGGTACCGCAGGCGGGGGCTCTGCTGATCCACGCATGGCCGGACCGCGTTGCCAAAGCCCGCGGCGCACACGGGCATTTCGTGATGGCCAATGGGCGCGGCGGCGTGGTGGCACCGGAAGAGCGGCTTTCCGGCGCGAATTATCTCGTGGTGGCGGATCTACAGGGCCGGGCGCAGAACGCACGCATTGCCCAGGCAGCGGCCATCGGTGAAGACGACATCATTGCCGCACTCGGGGATCAGATCGAGGAAAGCACGGAGACGCGCTTCGATCGTGCTTCGGGATCGGTGCGACAGCGGCGTGTTCGCCGTCTTGGCGCGCTGATTTTGGCCGAGCAGGGGCTGCCGCCGCCATCAGGGCTCGAAGCCGACCGTGCACTAATCGATGCTGTCAGGGCGCACGGACTTTCGCTCCTGCCCTGGGACAGGGAGATGAACGCCCTGCGGGCCAAGCTTGCGTGGCTTCACGCGGCAAAGGGCGATCCCTGGCCGGATGTTTCGGATGTGGCGCTTCTCGAACGGCTGGATGATTGGCTTCTGCCATTTCTGAGCGGCGAGGCTTCACTTTCAAAACTGGCACCTCACAGCTTGCGTGGAGGGTTGACCGCACTTGTCCCGCACCAGTTGCAAAGGCGCATCGACCAGATGGCGCCCACCCACTACGATGCGCCTTCGGGCAGCCGTGTGCCCATCCGGTACGAGGCGGAGGGGCCGGTGCTGGCAATCCGCGTGCAGGAGCTTTTCGGCCTGACAGAGCATCCAACGGTCGCCGATGGCATCCCACTCAAACTGGAGCTTCTGTCGCCTGCCCACAGGCCAATCCAGACCACGCGCGATCTGCCGGGTTTCTGGGCCGGCTCGTGGGCGGATGTGCGTGCCGATATGCGTGGACGCTACCCGAAACATGTCTGGCCGGAAGATCCGGCCAGCGCAGCCGCGACACATCGCGCCAAACCACGCAGAAAATAACGCTTGGAGTGGGGGCGGACTTCCCCCATAACCCCGCCATGCTTGAAGACATCAGGGCCCACGATCCGAGCCACGGCCTGCGGCTCAACACTTTGATCAAGCTGCGATGGCTGGCGATTATCGGCCAGAGCGCGGCCGTGATCGTTGTCGCCTTCGGGCTCGATTTTCCACTGCCGGTCGGCCTTTGCTTTGCGCTGATCGCGGCTTCCGCCTGGCTTAATGTGCATCTGGCCATTCGCTACTCTGCGGCGCACAGGCTGGCGCCTGCGGCCGCGCTCGGCATTCTGACCTTCGATGCTTTGCAGCTTGCCGGTCTTCTTTTCATGACGGGCGGGTTAACCAATCCGTTCTCGCTCCTCATGACAGTACCCGTGGTTATCTCGGCCACATCACTACCGCTGCGCTGGACTGCGCTTCTTGGCTTTCTGGTGGTTGCCCTGACCACGGCTCTGGCCGTCTTTCATCGCCCGCTTCCATGGTTCCCCGGCACCGAGCTGGTAATGCCTCTTGTTTACATTATCGGCGTTTGGATCGCGGTGGTCTCAAGCATCGCCTTCACAGGGGTTTATGCCTACCGGGTCGCAAAGGAAGCTCGGCTTCTGGCCAACGCGCTTGCCGCGACCGAACTGGTGCTACAGCGCGAGCAGCACATCTCTGCGCTCGACGGACTGGCGGCAGCCGCTGCTCACGAACTTGGCACTCCCCTTGCGACCATCGCGCTGGTGGCGCGCGAGATGGAGCGTGCGCTCGGCAAGGACGAGCGGTTCAGCGAGGATGTGACGCTGTTGCGCACACAGAGCGAACGGTGCCGGGAAATCCTGCGCCAGCTGACCAGCCTGTCGTCGGAAGGCGAGGCCCATATGGCGCGGCAGCCCTTTACCTCCCTGATCGAGGAAACTGCGGCCCCGCACCGTGATTTTGGTATCGATATCCGTCTGGAGCCAGGCGCGACGGAAGGGCCGGAACCAGTGGGGCGGCGCAATCCGGGGGTCATCTACGGGCTTGGCAATCTGGTGGAGAACGCGGTGGATTTCGCACGCGAAAGCGTCACGATCCGCTGGCACTGGGATGCAGACACCGTCGGGCTTCTTGTGGTCGATGACGGCCACGGCTTCCCCGCCGAAATCCTGGATCGGATCGGTGAGCCCTATATGTCAAAGCGCTCGTCCGATGGCAGCAGTGGCGGGGGGCTCGGGTTGGGACTTTTCATTGCCAAGACGCTCCTTGAGCGTTCCGGCGCGCAGATCCGCTTTGGCAATCTTGCCGAAAAGGGCAAGGGTGCATTCGCGGAAGTCATCTGGCCGCGTTCGATCTTCGTCGTGCCTGAGGATAATCTGGATTCAGGCGAAAAGAGTCCTAAATTGGAAAGCTGACGGATTTAGGTTAGAAAGATTCCAGGAAAATTAATGTGCTGAACGTGCCGGATATGACAAGCAACACCGTGGAAGACCCGGAGGCGGCCCTGGGTGAAGACCGTTCCCTTCTCATTGTCGATGATGACAAACCGTTTTTGACGCGTTTGGCTCGGGCGATGGAGAGCCGTGGCTTCACGGTGGAAACAGCTGAAAGCGTGGAAGAAGCCATTGCGCACGCCAAAGCGGCTCCGCCGGCGTTCGCTGTTGTCGATATGCGGCTTGCCGATGGCAATGGCCTCGACGTGGTGGCCACCATACGCGAAAAGCGCAAGGATTCCCGCACGATCATCCTCACCGGCTACGGCAATATCGCCACCGCGGTCACCGCGGTAAAGCTTGGCGCGATCGATTATCTGGCCAAACCGGCAGATGCAGACGACATCTACGCGGCACTCACCCGGCAGGCTGGTGAGAAAGTGGCGCCTCCTGAAAACCCCATGTCCGCCGACCGGGTGCGCTGGGAGCATATCCAGCGGGTCTACGAAATGTGCGATCGCAATGTTTCGGAAACCGCGCGCAGGCTGAACATGCATCGGCGCACCTTGCAGCGTATTCTTGCCAAGCGTGCGCCGCGCTAGGGCTTTTTGGGTCAATTCGGACGCCGGCCCCGAAGCTGAGCCCGGGATTTTGCGTCCCGTAGGCTAACATGGGTTTATGGACAAGTTTCATAGCCAGCGTTAAAACAGGAAACAGGTATTTTTTCCTGTTTCACGGTCCCGGAAGGATGAGTAGCGTGCTCTCGCACGACAAGGTTTGGGCAGCCATAGACGCACTGGCTGTGCGTCACTCGCTTTCCGCCTCCGGCCTGGCCCGGAAGGCAGGCCTGGATTCGACTGCCTTCAACAAGTCCAAACGGCTTTCGGCGGACGGCCGGCCACGCTGGCCTTCTACAGAATCTCTTTCGAAGATCATGGAAGCGACCGGCACCACGATCTGGGAATTTGTCGCGCTGTTGCAGCACGATGGCAAACCATCCGAACCCTATGAACAGCCTCCATCGAGCGTTCCGCTGATCGGCTTTGCCCAGGCGGGAGCTGGTGGTTTCTTTGACGATGCGGGTTTCCCGTTGGGAGAAGGATGGGAGCACGTCGATCTGCCAGGGCAGGCGCATGAAGGCGCATATGCGCTTCAGGTGCAGGGGGAGTCCATGATGCCGCTGTATCGTGATGGCGATACGCTGATCGTGGACCCGACCGCGCGCCTGCGCCGCGGTGATCGTGTGGTGGTCAAGACTGCGGGTGGCGAGGTAATGGCAAAGGTTCTTTTGCGTCAGACGAGCCGGCAGGTAGAATTGCTTTCCCTCAACCCTGACCACCCCAATCGCGTTCTCGAAAAGTCGCAGATGGAGTGGATGGCGCGCATCATCTGGGCAAGTCAGTGATGCGCGGGCACCTGCGCCGCAGCATTTGGCTTCTGGCCGCCGCCGCGATGTTCGCGTCCTCTGGGTTCGGCCCTGCTGTAGCTCAGGACAGGCGGCAACCCCGCATCATCGCGCCTGAGCTCGTGGCGCCCCCGCCAATCGATGCCACCGGGTTGAAGCGCGCGGATCCGCGCATACCGTTGAGCGAACTTGGTGCGCCCGCGCCCGAACCAAAGCCTCAGGACACGCTCTACTACCGACCGATCGCAATCGCCGCGGGCATGTTTGAATCCGAGGGGCACACCATCACCGTTGCGGGTATCCGCGTCATTGCTCCCGACAGGGTTTGTGATGCAACTGATGGCGGTGCGTGGCCCTGTGGCAAGCGTGCCCGCACGGCGTTTCGGTACTGGTTGCGCGGGCGCGCAGTGGAGTGCCACGTTGAGGAGAAGACGGACAAGGCCGCTGCGGAACAAGCGGGCGACAAACCGATGCGCTGTTCTCTTGCAGGCTATGATGTCGGGACGTGGCTGGTCGAAAACGGTTGGGCGCTGTCCGAGACCGGAGGCCCCTATACGGAGGCAGAAAAGGCGGCCCGCGATGCCGGCAAGGGCATATTCAGTGGCGGGCCGTCTGGTTCATGATCAAACGCTGAATACGGCTTGGCTTCAGAGTTTGCCGGTGAGCGCTGCGGTGATCAGGGCGCGGGTTTCCGCGATCCCGTAAAGCGCTGCAAAGGAGCCGAAACGTGGGCCCCGTTCCTGTCCCAGAAGCACCTGATAGAGCATCTGGAAAAATGCCACCGAAACGCCCGGCCCCCCATTCGGGCTCTTGCGCTTGTGATCCTGATAGCGCTCGATGCCGCGGGCCACATCCAGAATGGCATTCTGGATCGCTTCGCCATCGGCATCTGCCGGCAGGGCATCAAGTGCATCGTTGATGCCGGCCAGCGCCTCGCGTTCGACCTCGTCGGGGGTGCGGAATGCTTTGGATGGCTTTACGAAATCCTCGAAATAGCGCAACGCGTAGCCGGTAAGACGGTCGAGCTCGGGATGTGTCTGCGGTGTGACACCGGGCGCATAGCGCGAGATAAAACCCCAAAGAACGTCCGTGTTCTGCGCGTTGGATGCGCTGACGAGGTTGAGCAGCAGCGCAAACGGCACGGGAAGTTCGGTGGCCGGCGGATTGCCGTCATGAATGTGCCAGACCGGGTTGCCCAGCCGGTTCTTCCAGTCCTGGCGGTCATAGGCCGACAGGAAGGTGTAATACTCGTCAACCGCACGCGGTATGACATCGAAATAGAGCTTCTTGGCCGCCTTCGGCTTCTGGAACATGTATAGGGAAAGGCTCTCCGTCGGCGCATAGGCGAGCCATTCGTCAATGGTCAGGCCATTGCCCTTGGATTTGGAGATCTTCTGGCCGTTCTCGTCGAGGAACAGCTCGTAGTTGAACCCTTCCGGCGGCTCTTTGCCGAGCGCCGTGCAGATCTGCGCCGCCAGCTTGACACTGTCGATCAGGTCCTTGCCGGACATTTCATAGTCGACGCCAAGAGCTGCCCAGCGCATCGCCCAGTCGGGCTTCCACTGCAGCTTGCAGTGCCCGCCGGTCACGGGTGTCTCGAACATTTCGCCGCTCTCGGGGTCACGCCAGACGATGGTGCCGGCGTCGACCTTGCGTTCTTCAAGAGGCACCTGCATCACCACGCCGGTTTTCGGGTGGATCGGCAGAAAGGGCGAATAGGTCTGCGCACGCTCCTCGCGGAGAGATGGCAGCATGATGTCCATCACCGCGTCATAGCGCTCCAGCAGCGTGCGGAGCATCTCGTCAAAACGGCCCGAGGCATAATACTCGGTCGAGGAGGCAAATTCGTAGTCGAAGCCGAACTGGTCAAGAAACGCTCTCAACCGGGCATTGTTGGCCGCGCCGAAGGAAGGATACTCGTTGGAGAACGGGTCCGGCACCTGTGTCAGCGGCTTGCCAAGATGGGAGCGCAGCATCTCCTTGTTGGGCACATTGTCGGGGACCTTCCGCAACCCGTCCATATCGTCTGAGAAGCAAAGAATCCGGGTTTTGACCCTGTCCTCGGTGAGCACGCGAAAAGCATGCCGCACCATGGAGGTGCGCGCCACTTCGCCGAAGGTGCCGATATGGGGCAGACCGGAGGGACCGTAGCCCGTTTCAAACAGAACGGTGTCGGGGAAGGCGCCGCCCTCGTAGCGTTTGACGATTTTGCGCGCTTCTTCGAAGGGCCAGGCCTTGCTTTCGGCTGCGGCCTCCATCACTTCGGGCGTCAATTCAAGCGCGTCTCGGCTTGCCGTCGTCATGTCGCTTTCCAGGGTTTGGGTTTCATCAAAAGCAATGCCTGTAAGGCGGCTCAGGCGGTGCGTCAATCGAAGCGGCGATTTTTCATTGCGACATGACGCCCGGCTACCTACTTTCAGGCTCCATTGTTTGCCAGCGGAGATTGAGATGGCCGAGCCGACCGCCCACGAAGCCCTGATCTATTTGATGGTTGTCATGTCGGCCGCTGACCGGGACATGACCGACGCGGAGCTCGCCATAATCGGAGACACGATTCGTTCCTGGCCGGTGTTCAGGGAATTCGATGACAACCGCATTATCGAAGTGGCGCGTCAGTGCCAGCAGATCCTTCAGGAAGACAGCGGTCTCGAGCGCATCCTGAGTGCCGTGCGCGACACCGTGCCGGCGAAACTGCACGACACGGCCTATGCACTGGCGGTCGAGGTCGCGGCTGCCGACATGCATGTCGAGCCTGAAGAAAAGCGCATGCTTCATATCGTCCGAAGCCGGCTGCATCTCGAGCCTCTCGTGGCAGCGGCCATTGAGCGAACAGTTCAGGCCCGCAAACGTACACTTGCCTGATCGGGTGCCCGCTCAAGCGCATGTGACTGGCGTTTGATCGGCATTGCGGAATAATGGCGCCATGACCTCGTTTCTGTTCTCCGAAGCGGCAATCCGTCTCTTCGCATTCATCGGCATATTTGCAGCCATGGGGCTATACGAACTCTGGTCGCCACGTCTGGAGCGACCGGAGATGACCGGTGCGCTGAAATCGCGCCGGTGGTTCGCAAATCTTTCCATGGTTTTGATTTCATCGGTAATGCTCAGGGTGGTTTTCCCGGCGGCCGCGGTGGGAGCTGCGCTTTGGGCCGAAGCACGTGGCTTTGGGCTCTTCCACGGCGTGGGCGTCGATCCGCTTCTCGCGGGACTGGTATCGTTTGTCGTGCTTGATTTCGCGGTCTGGCTCGAACATCTGGCAAGCCACAAGATTCCGGTCTTGTGGCGCATTCATCGCATGCATCATGCCGACAATGGTTTTGACGTGACCACAGGTCTGCGTTTCCACCCACTCGAAATTCTTCTTTCGATGGCATGGAAGGCGGTTATTGTCGTTCTTCTCGGCGCGCCGGTTTTATCCGTTCTGTTTTTCGAGATTGTCCTGAACGGTATGTCGATGTTCAACCACTCGAATGTGAGGCTTCCGCTCGGGCTTGATCGAGTGCTCCGGCTGCTTGTGGTGACCCCGGATATGCATCGCGTCCATCATTCCACAATAAGACGGGAGACGGATTCCAATTACGGCTTCAACTTTCCGTTTTGGGATCGTTTGTTCGGCACCTATATCGCCCAGCCGAAACTGGGCCATGAGGGCATGGACATCGGCTTGTCCGCCTATCGCGGCACCTTTACGGCAACGCTTCTTTGGATGCTGGCCCTGCCATTTCGCTCGTTGCGACGGGATCAGTAGAAACCAATGGGAAAATAACGCAGGTAAATATCCGTGAAACGCCCGCCTGTGTCGATGTTGTGAAGGGCGAAATCGATCGCCTGCGCAAGTTGGGGCATATCGCGCGGTATGGCGATTGCCAGACCCTGCCCCAGATATTCTGGCGCCAGATAAGGTCCACCTGCGAAAGCGCAGCAGTTTTCGGAGTCCCGGCCCGCAAGCCAGAAGCTCAGTTTCACGCCATCGCCGAAGATGCCATCGATCCTGCCCGACTTCAGGTCGTCGAAGAGCCAGTCGGTCCGGCTATACACAACGCTTTGCGCCCGCGGGAAGAGATCGCGCAACAGCATTTCGTGGGCGCTGGCGCCGATGACGCCAATCCGTTTGCCGGCGATATTTGCGTGAAGCGGTTCAGAAAGCTTCCCTCCGCGTCGGGTAACAAGCCGCGCAGGGAAGCGTAGATAAGGACGTGAAAACAGATAGCGCTCTCGGTTTTCAGCCGTGATCGCCATCCCCGCGATGATCGCCTCGCCCTGGTTGTTCTCAATCGCTGGGCCGAGTTCATCCCAGGGCAAAGCCTGCACCTGGCAACGTTCCATCATCTCAAGCTCAGCGCAAATCTCCCGCGCAAGATCGATATGGAGGCCGCTGAGCCGGTTCTCAGCGTCCAGATAGTTGAACGGATAGAAATCGACCGTGGTCAGAAAACGCAGTCTCGCCAAAGCGGAAAGGTCTGGCTTTGATTGCCGTTGCTTGGGTTCCCAAAAGCCCGGAGGAGCTGTGTCCTCTGCGATAGTGATCTGCGTGGGATAGAAGAAGAACAGGGCAATTGCAATTTGAAGAATGGGCAGTTTCATTGCTTTTAACGCATAGCCGGCAAATATTTTGCAAGTTGGCTTGATGAAAAGTTTTGTGGGCTGTTCTTCAACATTTTTAAATTCTTGCTTCATCGCGGTATATAGTCGTCAGATGACGCGTGAAAATTCTGCGCGCGGGGCGGCATGACGGCGGGGACGAATACATATGTTCGATTTTGTGAGGACACGGGCCTTTGTTCAGCAAATTCAAGAGGCCCGGAGCCCGCTCGCCATTTGTAGTACACTCATTTCGTTTACTGAAAACTACGGTCTTCATGCTGTTTGCGCCGGCACACTTCCCGCGAAGGGCAGTACACCTGGCGATCAGGTCGGGCATATCGTGCTCAGCAGCTGGCCAGCGGAATGGATCGACCGCTACGTTTCGTGCAACTACATCTTTCATGATCCAATCGTAGACCATATGCGCCAAAGCGGGAATGCCATTTTATGGCGCGATATTCTGAAAACACATGACGCCTCGCGCAAAGCCTCAAAGCTTCTGAGCGAGGCACGTGATTTCAGGCTGGCCGACGGCATTGCCATGTCGTTCACCACTCTTGAGGGCGATCTGATCGTCATGTCTTTTGGCGGTGAGCGGGTTGAACTGTCTGCGTCCGAGCTGCAGATGATCTGGTTCGCTTCGTCCTACGCGATCGGGCACGCACTGAATTTACGCGGCAAGGATCGCTTTACAGAGCTTGAAGGTCTCGAAAAGGAATGTTTGCAACTCGCGGTCCGGGGTCGGTCGATTGCGGAAATCGCTGAGCGGCTTGCCATCACGGAAGATGACGTAAGAGGCGAGCTTCAACGCGCCAGACAGAAAGTCGGTCCCGGTCATGCGTCGTATCGACAGAGCGAGTTGCCACGTTTGACGCCGCGGGAGAAGGAATGCCTGCAGTGGGCGGCGTTTGGAAAATCGGAATGGGAAGTCTCGCAGATACTTGGGATCTCCGAGCATACGGCGGAAAAACACCTTCTCAACGCAAAGACAAAACTGGGCGCTTCAAATCGTGTGCATGCAGTCGCCGAAGCCATTCGGTGTGGCGTTCTTGATTGAAGGCCGAGAACGGGGGGGTGGTGTCAATTTTAATATATTCTTACATAAGTTGCAGAGGATGGATTATTGTGCTGCTATAGTTGAAGTCTGGCGGGGGAGAGATTTATGAAGTATGTTTTACAACTATCGCGCGCATTTTTTGATGCCAACTCGCGTTTTATTGGCGGCTATGCTCTTGTCCAGAGAGGCTTGAGCGAAAAGAAGAGTCTGGCATATAGACAGGTCGCCTGATGGGATGGTGGATCATCTCGTCGAAGGTCGGACGATCGTAGACAAATCCGGGGAAATCAGCGAGGAAGAGGGGTTACCAGACGTAGCTGTCCCGTCTGCCGTTGCGGACTGGCTGCCGATCCTCAAAACCCTCTCAATCCCTGAAGACGAAGCGCACCGCGTTGACGCGCGGGCCAGGATGGCCGGGGTCTGGTTTCAGACGGAGCTTCTGTCGTCCGGCCTCGTGTCCGAACGGGCTTTGTTCATTGCTCTTGCGCAGCATCTCGGATTGGCCTTCGTCTCCCGGGTGGATCCCGACGCGCTTGTCATGCGTGAGAAACAGGGCCTGGCCGCGCTTGGACGTCGCGGAGGAGCGCGCGTGAGCCTGATTGTAGACGAGCCCGGGCTGTCTGTAGTGCTCATTGCCCCGGACAAGCTCAACATTCCGGCTTTAAGATCGTTTGTGCAACGTTATCCGCGCGCCTCCACACGGATTCGAGTCGTGCAGCCCACCGTATTGCGAGATGCGATTTCGTCGCGGTCTCAGAACGCGCTTATGCGTATTGCCACGGAAGAACTGTTTTCGATCGCACCGGAGATGTCTGCGCGCTTTGTCGCCAATGCATGGCAGGGAGCAGTGCTGGGGGCCGGTCTTGTTTCTTTGGCCTTTGCTGCCCTCTTTTCGCCTTGGCTGACACTCCTGGTGCTGCACGGATTGTTTTCTTTGGCTTTTTTCTCGTGCGTCCTTTTAAGAGTCATCATTCGGATGAGTGGATGCCGGCCGTCGCAGCCGTCTATCACAACCGTCCGTCCGGCAGAGATGCCTGTCTATTCGGTGCTGATCGCGCTCTACAGGGAGGCGGAGATCGTTCCCGATCTGCTGGTCGCGCTTGGCAAGATCGTCTGGCCACGTGCCAAGCTTGAGATCAAGCTGGTCTGCGAACAGGATGATGGCGAGACGCTGGCAGCCCTGCGCGCACAGGAATTGCGACCTTATATCGAGGTCATTGAAGTGCCTGCGGGCGGGCCGCGCACCAAGCCGAAAGCCCTGTCATACGCACTCCCGATGACGTCGGGAACCTTCGTTGCCCTCTATGATGCGGAGGACCGTCCACACCCGTTCCAGCTCGTCGAAGCCTGGCATGCCTTCCGCAACGCGGATGAGCGGCTTGCCTGTGTCCAGGCGCCTCTGAGCATCTCCAATCGACGTGAGAGCTGGGTGTCGGCGATGTTCGCGCTCGAATACGCAGCACTCTTCCGTGCGGTGCTGCCATGGTTGGCGCGGCGCGGTTTAATGATGCCCCTGGGTGGCACCTCGAACCACTTCCGCCGGTCTGCGCTTGAGGACGCTGGCGGGTGGGATCCCTACAATGTGACGGAAGATGCGGACCTCGGCGCTCGCCTTTGTCGGTTCGGGTATCGGACGGACGTGATCTGCAATGCCACGCAGGAGGATGCTCCGACAGATATTCGCACCTGGCTGCCTCAGCGCACCCGGTGGTTCAAGGGATGGGTTCAGACCTGGCTTGTCCATATGCGAAACCCCTTCGCAACGGCTCGCGAAGTTGGGATGCCATCTTTCTTGATCATGCAGGTGTTGTTCGCAGGCATGGTGCTGTCGGCACTGGCCTATGGTGTGTTCTGGGCGACCACTCTTGGGATCGGCATCTACTGGATTTTCGGCGGCGTATTCAGACCTGTGGAAGGTCTGTTGTTGCTCATCGATACCGCGAATGTGGTTTTGGGCCATGCAGCGTTTTTGATGCTGGGCTGGTCGACGCTCCACAAGACCGAAAGATCGGGCTTCTGGAAGCGCGTTCTGTGGACCCCGGCTTATTGGTGTCTGATGTCGGTCGCCGCGTGGCGTTGCGTCTGGCAACTCTACTGGAATCCCCATCACTGGGAGAAAACGCCACACAAAAGACGCCATCAAGTCCGGGTTTCAATCCAGAAACCCGGGACCTGAACCGATGATAAGCTGATCTTCCTGGCCGATGGCCTCAAGGTCGCGGCCGTCATAGGCAATTGACAGAAGCATCCGGCGAATGACCGCGAGGCGTGCCCGTCGCTTGTCATTCGCCCGCACGATCGTCCACGGCGCATGGGCGCTGTGCGTGCGCTCGAGCATGAGATCGCGCATACGGGTATAATCATCCCATTTCTTTATGCCGGCGACATCCATCGACGAGAATTTCCAGTATTTAAGCCGGCTGTGTCGACGGTCATGAAATCGCCCGAGCTGCGTTTCCTGGCCGATATTCAGCCAGAACTTGAAGAAATGAATGCCGTCATTGACGATGGCGCGTTCGAAATCCGGGGCTTCATCCAGGAACTGCTCGTGTTGCGCAGGCGTACAGAAACCCATTACGGGCTCGACGCCGCCCCGATTGTACCAGGACCGATCGAAGGTGACCAACTCCCCACTGGTTGGGAAATGTGCCACATAACGCTGAAAATACCATTGGCCCCGCTCGGTTTCGCTGGGCTTGGGCAAGGCAACATTGCGTGCGCTGCGTGGGTTGAGGTATGCGCGAATGCGCGAAATCGTACCGCCCTTGCCGGCGGCGTCCCGGCCTTCAAACAGAGCCGTGACGCGGGCACCGCTTTTCTGCATCCAGGCCTGGAGTTTGACGAGTTCAACCTGAAGTGCCTCTAGCTGCTCTTCATAATCGTCCCTGTCGAGCTTTTCGTCATAGGGATATCCGCCCGCCGTCAGTTCCTTGTCCTTGATCCAGTCTGGAAGGTCCGGATCGTTTATGTCGAACTCCCTTTTCTTGCCAGCCAGGGACAGCTTGATGGGTTCGATTTTTTCCAGGGCGGGGTTTTCCAGAGGCTTGTTCATAAAATCGATCCTGAACCGTGGGAGTGTCCATGCTATTTGCAGCTTGATACAAGGTCCAGCGGCGAAGGCAAAGCAACAACAGGTCTTCATGAAACGAACCCGGGAAACTGCGTGCTGGCGCCCACGGGAATAAAGTTGGTTGGCGGTATGAAAGATGAAAAGCGGGAAGCAGGGCAGCGAAAGGTTCTGCAGCGTATCAGGCAGCGCGGAACACCGCTTGTGCGGGCCCTCCATGCTTTTGTGAAGCGCGACACTCCGGACGAAGACAGCGGGCAACGCCCGACAGCGCGGGGCGACATTGACTCGCTGCCTGCCGTTTATCTGGCTGCGGCGGTACTCGATCCGCTTTATATTTTCGACGCTGGCGGAAGCATTCTCTACTCCAACGAGGCCGCCGACCTTGCATTTGGCCCTGTCACAAAGAACGTATCCCTGCGGCTGAAGTTCCGCGCACCCGAAATGCACGAGCTTGTCAGTCGTGTCATATCGGGCGAAGAGGAATCGACTGCGATCAACTACGCTGAGCGCGTGCCGGTGGAGCGGGCCTATCGTGTGGTGGCGAGCCGGATCGGAAACGACACCGGTCTCTATGTGCTGATGTTCAAGGATCAGAGCGAGGCGCGTCGGATCGACCGGATGCGGGCGGACTTCATCGCGAATGCGAGCCATGAGTTGCGAACGCCGCTCGCGTCCGTTGCAGGCTTCATCGAAACATTGCGCGGCCCGGCCCGCGATGATCCTGCGGCACGGGATAACTTCCTGCAGATCATGCAGAACCAGACGCAGCGAATGGCCCGCCTGATCGATGATCTGCTTTCGCTTTCACGCCTGGAAATGAAGCCCTACCAAAAACCGAACGTTCAGATCGATGTGGTGGCGCTGGTAAAGGGGGTGATCGAATCCATGCGGCATATCGCCAGTGAGAACGGGGTCGACATCGTCTCCGAGCTCGGCGACACGCCGCTTTTGGTGGCCGGTCATTCCGATGAGCTGGTTCAGGTTTTTGAGAACCTGCTGGAGAACGCCTGCAAATACGGCAGCTCAGGCGAACGGATAATCGTCTCTGCGGATCAGGCAAGCCCCATGGACGAAGTGCGTGTCACGGTGCGGGATTTTGGGCCTGGCATTCCTGAAGAACATATCCCCCGCATCACCGAGCGCTTTTATCGCGTCGATGTGGAAACCAGCCGCACGCAGAAAGGCACGGGTCTCGGCCTGTCCATCGTCAAGCACATATTGACGCGGCATGACGCTCGATTGTCGGTCAAGTCCGGATCCGGCCAGGGGGCGGCATTCATGGTGCACTTTCCACCGGTTCCACCGTCTGCATCCGTTGGCGAGCGCACCTGAAGGCGCGCTTGCGCAGGGTTGCGCGACTTTCATTTTCCCGCCATCACAATCACATAGTAAGGGTGGGAAACAGCGAGGCCGGTTTGGCTGAAGAGGAATGATATCATGCAGAACCAGCACACGATGCGGTCCTTCGACGATGAGTTGAACTACCTGTCGGACCAGATCGCAGCGATGGGTGGGTATGCTGAGCGCATGGTCGCAGAATCCGTCGCGGCGCTGGTGCAGTCAGACTCAGGTCTTGCCCGGAAGGTGGTGGAAGACGACGCATTTCTCGACGCCAAGGAGCGGGAGATCGGCGAGCGGGCCGTCATCATCATCGGCAAACGGCAGCCGGTTGCCGATGACCTGCGCGAGATTGTCGGCGCGATCCGCATCTCTTCGGACCTGGAGCGTATCGGCGACCTCGGCAAAAACATCGCAAAGCGTGTCGTTGCCGTGACTGAGGGCAAACAGCCGGTTCGTCTCTTTCGCGGATTGGAGGCACTTGCCGGCCTGGCGCTCACCCAGTTGAAGGAAGTGCTCGACGTTTATGCGTCCCGATCCGTTGAGCGGATCGGTTTCGTTCGCGACCGGGATGAGGAAATTGATGCGATGTACACGTCGCTCTTCCGGGAACTTCTTACCTACATGATGGAAGACCCGCGCAACATCACCGCCTGTACGCATCTTTTGTTCTGCGCCAAGAACATTGAGCGTATCGGTGATCATGCGACCAACATTGCCGAGACCGTGCACCACATCGTGACAGGACGCCAGTTGCCGCTGGAGCGTCCAAAGGAAGATCAAAGCCACAGCGTCATTGCGGAACCCGAGGCGTAGGAATCTCTTGATCCCGGAGAACGCGGTCCAGCGCACGCCGGAGCGTGCGCCAGAAGGCATGCGTCATGCGTTTGCGATAGCGATGGCCTCGATTTCGATCATTGCTTCTGGGGTGTAGAGAGCCTTCACCTCAAGAATGCTGTCGGCGGGGTAGGGTGCGGAAAAGAACTCCCGCCGCAACGTGACCACGTCAGCGAAATTCTGCATGTCGGTCACGAAAATGGTCACCTTGGCGACATCGCGGAAACCCAGCCCTCCACTGTTGAGTGCGCGTTCCAGGTTTTTGAAAGCGCGGCGCCCCTGGGCCAGAAATCCACCTTCAACGATCTGACCATCCTCGTCATATCCGGCCTGGCCCGAAATGAATACAAGATTGCCCGCCTGAATTCCTTGAGAAAGCAGGTAAGGGGCATAAGGGTCAGGTTCGGTGTGGATCTGCTTGAGTGTCATGGCTGTTCTCCATTTGAGTTATAAATCAGCTATGACGCAGCTACCCCGCTGTGACAAAAGGTGAATTCTCAGCATATAAATGAATTTTGTTCATCCATATGGAGGTCGCCTTGTCCTGGATGCCGTTGCCCGCGCTGCGCACTTTCGTCGAGGTGGCGCGTTGGGGAAGCTTTAAAAAAGCGGCCCATATGCTCAATGTGACACCGACAGCCGTCAGTCATCAGATCAGAAAGCTGGAAGAGCAATTGGGTTGCGACCTCTTCGAGCGCCACGTGCGGCGCATCCTGTTGACCCGGGAAGGCGCTCGTCTCTATCCGATACTGGAGGATGCATTCGGGCGCATTGGCGATGCATTGGATGCGGTCCGGCGCGATTTTTCTCAGAGCTCGCTGGTGGTTTCGGCGACCATGGCCGTCTCGACGTTCTGGATTGCGCCGCAGGTGCGTGCGTTCCGTACTGCGTTCCCTGAGCTGGGCTGCCGTATTCTTGCCTCCGATGATGTGGTCGATCTGGGGAGCGGTGATGCCGATCTTGCGGTTCGGTTCCAGCGGGATATCAATCCTGGCCTTGAAAGTCTCGACCTTGCCCCCGGGAGATTTGCACCTGTGGCGGCTCCATCTCTTGCCCGCTTGTCCGTCCGCGACGCGCCGCTTCTGGCGTTTGAATGGATGTCACCCCACCCCGAAGCGCCTGATTGGGAAAAATGGTGGCGGGAAGCCGGCTTTGGGGCTCTCGATACGGGGCGGATTGCGTGGTTCTCGGATGAGGCCCATGCCGTCCAGGCGGCAATAAGCGGGCAGGGAGTCCTTCTCGCGAATGTAAGCCTGCTTGGGCGGGAGCTGGCTACGGGTCTTCTGAAATGGCTGGATGGGCCGATATTGCCTTATGGGCAGTTCCGCCTGGTTCGTTCCCGAAAACGACGGAGCGCCATCGAGGACGCCGCCTGGCAGTGGTGGTGTTCGGCACTTTCGAGAGCGGCTTCACCAATCGACAAAGAAAACCCGGCCGCGGTAAACCTTGGCCGGGTTAGTCCAGAGGAGACATAGGATAGGTTCAGCGGCTCCTGCGCCGCTCCGATGCGGGCTGATAGGCAAGACGTGAATGATAGGTGCAGTAAGGGCCGTTCTCGCCCGCTTCATTGCCGCAGAAGCTGAAGTCTTCAGAAAGAGGGTCGCCGTTCGGCCATTTGCAGGTGGTCTCGGTGAGTTGCACCAGCTCAAGCTTGCGTGAGATCGGGACCACCACATTTTCCGTCGGGCGAAGATAGGTCCGGGCTACCGGCTCCTCGTCAAACTGAGCCTGCAGTGCTGTTGCACCCACGCTGACCGTGGTTGGCCGGGTATTGCGGGGTCGGCGCGACGTCGTCGTGCCCTGTGCCGCGGGGGGCGCCTTTTTCTGGCGGGTGCGCGGGCTGGTGGCGCGGCCCCGGCTGGACAGCTTGAGGCGGTGGACCTTTCCAATCACGGCATTGCGGCTGACGCCGCCAAGCTGTGCGGCGATCTGGCTTGCGCTCAAGCCCTCCGCCCACAATTTCTTCAAGGTTTCGACTCTTTCGTCAGTCCAGTTCATCGGGACACGCTCCTGTCCAAGCGTGCGGAATCCGAATCCAGTCTCGCTCAGCCAAAGCTGAGGGAGCACCATATGATCATGGTAGATGTGGTCCGCCGCACAAAATGTAGTCTTTTTGCTTGGGCTGAAACTACCTTATCGCGAGACTCCGTGACAAGAGTCCTTACCGTAAGCTGATTCGCTTTTTGGGGTTTTCCCCAATTTGCTGGTTTTTGCTGTCACTGAGCTGTCGTGCCCGCGTGCGTTGACAGCCAAGCGGAAACAACCGATAAATCGCACGAGTGCCGCCCCTTGGGCGGCATTTTGATTTCATTCGTCCGTGCCCGTACTTGTTCGGAGCGGATACCAATCTCAGGCTCAGCGGAGACCGTGTGGATGCGTGAATCTGCGCTTTATGGAACTTATGCTCGCCAGCCACTGGCGTTTGAACGAGGCGAAGGATGCTGGATAGAGACCGCTGAAGGCGAGCGCTATCTGGATTTCGCAGCCGGAATTGCAGTCAACTCGCTGGGTCATGCCCATCCGCATCTTGTCGCTGCGTTGACGGAGCAGGCCGGCAAACTGTGGCATGTCTCTAATGTATACGAGATACCCGGCCAGGCTCGGCTCGGAGAGCGGCTGGCTGAAAACAGCTTCGCCGACAGGGTGTTCTTCACCAATTCCGGCGCAGAGGCGCTGGAGTGCGCCATCAAGACGGCGCGGCGCTACCACCATGTGAACGGGCAGCCCGAACGCTATCGCGTGATCACGTTCGAAGGCGCGTTCCACGGCCGTACGCTCGCAACCATCGCCGCCGGCGGACAGGCGAAGTATCTCGAGGGTTTTGGCCCGAAAGTCGACGGCTTCGATCAGGTTCCGTTTGACGATACCGAAGCGCTTCTGAAAATGATTGGCCCCGAGACGGCCGCGATCCTGGTCGAGCCCATCCAGGGCGAGGGCGGGGTTCGCCCGATCCCCAACGCATCATTGAGACGTCTACGCGAAATCTGTGATCGCCACGGGCTGCTGCTCATCCTTGATGAGGTGCAGAGCGGCGTTGGACGTACCGGCAAGCTGTTTGCACATGAATGGGCAGAGATCACTCCTGACCTCATGGCTGTGGCGAAGGGGATTGGCGGCGGCTTTCCGCTGGGCGCCTGCCTGGCGACGTCGGAAGCCGCCAAGGGCATGACCCCCGGCACCCACGGCACAACCTTTGGCGGCAATCCGCTCGCAATGGCTGTGGGCAATGCGGTTCTGGATATCGTTCTCGCTGATGGCTTCATGGAAAGCATCAGCAGGAAAGGGCTTCAGTTCAAGCAGAGCCTTGCTGCCGTCGCGGACGAGTTCCCGGACATTATCGAGGGCGTCCGCGGCGAGGGCCTCATGCTCGGCATCAAATGCAAGGTGCAGAATCTGCGTCTGCTGGAGGCGCTGCGCGATCAGAAGATGCTCGTGGTGCCGGCTGGTGACAACGTACTTCGGCTTTTGCCGCCATTGATCATTACCGAAGACGAGATCCGCGAGGCGGTAAAGCGCATCCATGATGCCGCCGCCGCGGTGAGGGCGACCGAAAAAGCCGATGCTTGAGAAAACCAGGGAGACGGGCATGGCCAGTGGTCTGCGCCACTTCATTGATCTTTCGACCGTTGATCCGCAGGATCTGCGTTTCATGCTCGACGATGCACGAGCACGCAAGGCGCGGCTGAAGGCCGGCGAGCGCGAAAGGCCTCTGGAAGGCAAGGCGTTGGCGATGATCTTCGATAAGCCGTCGACCCGTACCCGCGTTTCCTTTGATGTCGGCATGCGTCAGCTTGGCGGTGAAACGATCATGCTCACGGGCGCGGAGATGCAACTCGGCCGCTCCGAGACCATCGCTGATACGGCAAAGGTGCTCTCGCGCTATGTCGATGCGATCATGATCCGCACGACAGCGCATGAGCGTCTTGTCGAACTGGCGGAGAATGCCACCGTTCCGGTGATCAACGGGCTGACGGATGACACGCATCCGTGTCAGATCATGGCCGATATTCTCACCTTCGAGGAGCATCGGGGTCCGGTCAGGGACAGGCTCTTTGCATGGACAGGTGACGGCAACAATGTGCTGCATTCGCTGATCGAGGCATCTGCACGCATGGAGTTCCGGCTCAACATCGCGGTGCCCCCCGGCAGCGAGCCTATGGCACGGTATGTCGACTGGGCGCGTGCGAATGGCGGGCGGGTCACTTTCATGAAAACCGCCGAGGAAGCCGTGGCCGACGCCGACTGCGTCGTAACCGACACCTGGGTGTCGATGGGGCAGGAGCATCGTGCGCGCGGCGACAATGTCTTCAAGCCCTTCCAGGTGAATGAGGCGCTGATGAAGCACGCCAAATCCGACGCACTGTTCATGCATTGCCTGCCGGCTCATCGGGGCGAGGAAGTGACTGACGAGGTCATCGACGGGCCGCATTCGGTGGTGTTCGATGAGGCGGAAAACCGCCTTCATGCACAAAAGGCAGTTCTTGCATGGTGTCTCAACAGGTGACAGGCGAAACAAGACAATTGGGCGAGTTTGGCTTCGCCGGCGACGACCACGTCGTTCCTTTCGACGTCGATCCTCTGGATGTGCGCGGTCGCGCGGTTCAGCTCGGACCGATGCTCGATCAGATCCTTGCACGCCACACCTATCCCGAGCCGGTTGCCCGTCTGCTGGCAGAAGTTATCGTTCTCACCGTGCTTCTCGGGAGCTCGCTCAAGTTCGAGGGCAAATTCATCGTCCAGACCCGCTCCGACGGGCCGGTCGACATGCTGGTTGCCGATTTTTCCACGCCGAGCTCCATGCGGGCCTATGCGCGTTTTGACGAGACACGTCTCGAAGAGGCGATTGCAGCCGGCAAGGATGCTCCGGAGGATCTCCTTGGCGCCGGTGTTCTGGCTCTGACCGTGGATCAGGGGGCCGACATGCAGCGCTACCAGGGCATCGTACAACTCGACGGAGCCACGCTGGAGGACGTCGCGCGCACCTATTTCCGCCAGTCCGAGCAGATACCGACCGAGGTTCGTTTGGGCGTGGCCAAGATGGTTTTGCCGGGCGGTGAGAGTGGAGAGGAACATTGGCGGGCCGGCGGTCTGCTTCTGCAGTTCCTTCCCAGCTCGCCTGAGCGTATGCGCGGCCTGGACCTTCCCGGCGGCGACGGTGACGAGGGGCACGAAGGGTCCACCCATCCCGAAGACGACGCATGGCAGGAAGCGCGTATGTTGCTTTCCACTGCTGAAATGACGGAACTCGTTGACCCCACGGTCGGAGCCGAACGCCTGCTTTATCGCCTGTTTCACGAGCACGGTGTGCGCGTCTATGAAGGCTCTGACGTGCGCGATGACTGCTCATGCTCGCGAGACAAGATCAAGGCCGTTCTGGATGGCTTCACGCCGGAAGAGGTGGCTGACAGCACCGAGGATGGCGTCATACGCGTCACCTGTGAGTTCTGTTCAACCGAATACGTCTTCGATCCGACGGATTTCAGTTGACCCGGGCTGAGGCGCCGGGAAGATCGAGTGAGAAGGCGGGTATGTCGATCTCGAAAAGCGCTCCGCGCGGTCCTCGCATCGTGTAACGCCCCACCATGATGCCGGATGGAGCGGTTAGCGGGCACCCGGACGTATATGTGTAGCTGTCGCCCGGTTGCAGGACCGGCTGCTCTCCCACCACACCTTCTCCGCGCACCTCCTGAACCCGTCCCGTCTCGTCGGTGATGTGCCAATAACGCGCGACGAGTTGAACAGTCTCGGGCGAATGGTTCGTGATTGTGATCCGGTAAGCCCATACGAAATGGCCGCTTTCCGGGTCCGATTGTGCGGACAGATAGCTCGGTTCGGCGCTCACTTCGATTGATTGGGTAACAGCTCTGTACATGGCTCAAACTCACATTGCGCGCACTCGACGCAGGAAGGATGGAGCCTTCCCGTGAAAGATCAAGAGCATAGCAGAGATGAGATGGCGGATCATGCATGAGGTTCGGTGATCTTTCATGACGCCATTGTGAGCGGCATGAGAGGTCGAATGGCGATAAGCATGGGGCAATGAGAACAACTTGCTGGTGAAACATGCTTGACGGTTGGGCACACCGAAAGATCGACCCCGGGTTATCGGCCATGGCCACCCGTCTTGCGGCAGCGGGGGTGCGCGCCAATGCCGTCACCTATGCCGGGCTTGTTCTGGGGGTTGCCGCCGCCGCTCTCATAGCATGTCAGGCATTTTGGGCAGGGCTCGCCCTTATTCTGGCCAGCCGCTTATGCGACGGGTTGGACGGGGCCATCGCCAGAATTCACGGCAAGACCGATTTCGGCGGCTATCTCGACATCGTTCTGGACTTTGCCTTCTACGGCGCGGTGCCGCTCGGCTTCATCGTCGCCGATCCCGATGCGAATGCGATCGCCGGCGCAGTGCTCCTGCTGGCGTTCTACGTCAATGGCGCCAGCTTTCTCGCCTACGCGATCATGGCCGAGAAACACCGACTCAAGAGCGATGCCCGGGGCGAGAAATCGCTGTTCTTCACCACGGGGCTTGCCGAAGCGAGTGAGACACTGGCTGTATTCGTGGCCATGTGTCTCTTACCGTCGTGGTTCTCCATGCTTGCCTACGGTTTCGCCGCGCTTACCGCTTATACCACCGTTTCACGCATTGTTCTGGCGGGCAGGCGGTTCAGCTGAAATCTCGGCTAGATCGCGTCCAGCGCCCGTTCGATGTCGGCAAGAAGGTCGTCGCAATCCTCCAGACCGACCGACAGGCGCAGCGTGCCGTCACCAATCCCCAGCTCTGCACGGGCGTCATCCGACAGATTTTTGTGGGTGGTCGTTGCCGGGTGGGTGATGAGGCTTTTGGCATCGCCGAGATTGTTTGAAATCTGGAAGATTTTTAAAGCGTTCTCAAAAGCGAATGCGTCCTTCTTGCCGCCTTTCAGCTCAGCGCAGATAAGCGTCGAGCCGCCTTTCATCTGCCGGGCGATAATGTCGGCCTGTGGGTGATCCCTGCGACCCGGATAGATGACGCGGGCGACCTTGGGATGGGCAGCAAGCAGGTCGGCGATGCGGCCGGCGCTCTCGGTCTGCTGGCGCACGCGCAGCGGCAGTGTTTCCAGCCCCTTGAGCAGTGTCCATGCGTTGAAGGGTGAAAGACTGGGCCCGGTGTGGCGGAAGAAGTCCTGCAGATGCTCGTCCACCCATTCCTTATCCGACAAGACGACACCGCCCAGACATCGGCCCTGACCGTCAATGTGCTTGGTAGCGGAATAGACGACCACGTGCGCGCCCAGTTCAAGGGGCTTCTGCAGGAGAGGGGTGGCGAAAACGTTGTCGACAACCAGCCGGCCACCGATCTCTTTGGCAAGGGCGGCGACACCGGCAATGTCAGCCACCTCCAATGTCGGATTGGTAGGGCTTTCAAGAAAGAACAGCTTTGTGTTGGGGCGTATGGCCGCTTTCCAGTTTTCGAGCTTCGCGCCGTCGACAAGCGTTGTCTCGATCCCGTAGCGAGGCATCAGTGTCTCGACCACCCAGCGGCAGGATCCGAAAAGCGCGCGACCGGCCACCACATGATCACCTGCTTTGAGCGAACAAAGGAGCGCAGCGGTGACAGCCGCCATGCCGGAAGACATGGCCCGCGCCTCTTCCGCACCTTCCAGCGCGCACATGCGGCGCTCGAACATGTCGACGGTTGGGTTGGCATAGCGGGAATAGACGAAGCCCGGTTCCTCACCCTTGAAACGGGCTTCCGCAGCTTCCGCGCTGTCATAGATAAAGCCCTGCGTCAAATAGAGCGCTTCGGAGGTCTCGCCAAACTGTGAGCGGGTGACCCCGCCATGGACAAGCGCTGTCTGTGGTTTCCAGTCGTTCTTGGAGTTGTCTGTCATCGCTTCTACACCCAACAAAAAACCGGCCGCGAGAAGCCGCATGCCGGTCCGGTGATCGAGCGCGGCCTTTTAGCGACTTCTTTAACGTGGCTGCAAGCCGACCGGCCAAATCACCACGGGATAAAGCTCCATTACGCCTTCAAGCGCCTTGCGTCAACGACAAGCGGCGCTAAACCTCGTTCAATCAAATCCTGTGCAAGGAGAGGGGCGTTGGCAAAAGCGGGAATTCTGCCGGACAAGGATATTGCGGCACTGTTCGACAATGGAGCGCTCGCCTCGGCCCGCCCGCTGGATCACGATCAAATTCAGCCGGCCAGCCTCGATCTGCGACTTGGCACCGTCGCCTATCGCGTGCGCGCCAGCTTCCTGCCGGGGCCAAACCACCGCGTTTCGGAAAAGCTTGAGAAACTCAAGCTGCATGAGATCGCGCTTGGTGAGGGTGCAGTTCTGGAGACAGGCTGCGTCTATATTGTTCCACTGCTGGAGGGGCTCGATCTGCCAGACGGAATTTCCGCGTCGGCCAATCCGAAAAGCTCCACCGGACGCCTCGACATCTTTACCCGCGTGATGACCGATAACGGACAGGAGTTCGACAAGATCCCCGCCGGCTATTCCGGTCCGCTCTATATGGAGGTGAGCCCCCGCACCTTCCCGATCGTCGTGCGCACCGGCTCGCGTCTTTCGCAAATCCGTTTCCGCACTGGCAAGGCGCTGCTCGATGAAAGCGCTCTGGCGGAACTGCATGCGCGCGAGACGCTTGTTGCTTCGGAAGATCCCAACATCACCGGCGGTGGTATCGCGCTTTCGGTCGACCTGAGCGGTGGCAGCAACGGGTTGATCGGCTACCGCGCTAAACACCACACGGCGCTGATCGACGTGGACAAGCGCGATCAGCACGATATCGCGGACTTCTGGGAACCGCTGGCCGGCGATGGTGCGGGCGGCCTGATCCTCGATCCCGACGAGTTCTACATTCTCGTGTCGCAGGAAGCGGTGCATGTGCCACCGCACCATGCCGCCGAGATGACGCCCTTCGATCCATTGGTGGGCGAGTTCCGCGTGCACTATGCGGGCTTCTTCGATCCCGGTTTTGGCCATTCCTCCGCCGGAGGCACTGGCAGCCGCGCGGTTCTGGAAGTGCGCAGCCATGAGGTTCCATTCATTCTCGAGCATGGCCAGATCGTCGGCCGCCTCGTCTACGAACGGATGCTTTCACGCCCCGGAGCGCTCTACGGTGCGGATCTCAAATCCAATTATCAGGGCCAGTCGCTCAAGCTTTCCAAGCACTTCCGCATGGGCTGACCGCGAAGGTCAGCGCTCTTCTCGCACCTTTTCCGCGGCCATTGCCTGCACTTCTTTGCGCAGGGCTCGAATCTCGTTGAGGATGATCTCCTGCTCGGCCTGCAGGGCGGTGCGTTCGGCCGATGCCTCTTCATCATGCTCGGCCTGCATGGCCGAGACGATGATACCGATAAACAGGTTCAGCACGGTGAAAGTGGTCGAGACGATAAACGGAATGAAGAAGAGCCAGGCAAACGGATAGACTTCCATCACCGGACGGACGATCCCCATCGACCAGCTTTCCAGCGTCATGATCTGGAAGAGCGAATAGGCGGAAAGGCCTATCGTACCAAACCAGTCCGGAAAGGACGCACCGAACAGCTTCGTGGCCATGACAGCGAATACATAATAAACCAGCCCCAGAAGCAGCATGATGGAGCCCATGCCGGGCAGGGCTGAAATCAGTCCGCCGACCACACGCCGCAATGACGGCACCATGCTGACGAGCCGCAGAACACGCAGGATGCGCAGCGCGCGCAAAACCGAGAGCCCGGCGGTCGCCGGAACAAGTGCAATCCCCACCACCACAAGGTCGAAGATGCGCCAGGGGTCGCGGAAGAAGTTTTGCCGGTACACGGCAACCCGCGCGAGAAGCTCGGCGACGAAAACGCCCAGAATGGCCTGGTCCAGTGTTTTCAATAGCGGGCCAAATGCATCCATGGCCCGTTCAGAAGTCTCAAGACCCAGCGTGATCGCATTGACGACGATAAGGGCAGTGATGACCGCTTCGAAGCGGCGGGATTCGATCAGGCTTTTGAGCGCTTGCACGTTTGGAAGTCCGGTTGGTGTTTTGCAGCTTGGCGGCAAACAGGTGGGATGGATTTGGCGAAACGTCAAGCCGTTCGCGACAGTTCGGCCATAACGCGGCTGCGGCGCGGTCACCCGAGAAGTGGGAGCATCGTGCTCATTTCCCCCTGAACGAAACGAGGCAGGAAGCGTGGCTTCCTGCCTCGTTCATCAATTGCAGCGGTTCGAGCTAGCCGATGACTTCACCGTCTTCCCGCCAGACGGAGATCACTGCCGAGCGTGGCTTTCCATTGCCGTCCGGCCAGTTGCCGCCCGGATGCTGGATGCCGACGAACGCAACCTTGCGATCTGCCGACCAGGTGAGACCGGTCACTTCTGCGCCGTTCGGAGCTGTCAGGAAGCGGGCGATTTCACCGGTTTCGGGGTTGCCGACCAGCATCTGGTTGTTCCCCTGTCCTTCAAACTCGCCCTCATTGCTGTCATCACCATCGGTCTGGATCCACAGCAATCCGTCGGAAGAGAAAGCCATGCCATCGGGGGAATTGAACATGTTGCCTTCGTTGATGTTGTCCGAGCCGGCATAGACATTGTTGTAGGCCTTGGGGTTGCCGGCCATGACATAGAGATCCCAGGTGAACGTGTCGGCGCCGTGGTCCTCTCCTTCCGGCCGCCAGCGAACGATCTGGCCGAAATTGTTGGTCTCGCGGGGGTTGGGGCCACCCACGGGCTGTTCATCGCCGCCGGCATTGGCTTTCACACCGCGGTTCTTGTTGTTGGTCAGGGCGCAATATGCCTCCACCCGCAACGGGTTGGCGGCAACCCATTCCGGACGATCCATTGTGGTAGCGCCGACCTTGGAGCCAGCGATACGGGAAAAGACAAGAATCTCCTCAATGGTCATGCCGGTGGACTCTGGCGTCAGGGGCAGCCATTCGCCGGTCATGTCATCGTTGAACTTGGCGACATAGAGCGTGCCGTCGGAAAGCAGACCGTCCCCCGGCTGGCCTTCGGCCCAGGTGCCGTTCGACACATATCGATAGATGAACTCGCCACGCTCATCATCGCCCATATACACCACGACGCGCCCGTCGGCCGCCTGCACCATCTCGGCGTTTTCATGTTTGAAGCGTCCGAGCGCGGTGTGCTTGACAGGTGTCGATTCCGGATCGAGCGGGTCGATTTCAGTCACCCAGCCGTGACGGTTCGGCTCATTGGGCTCTTTGGACAGATCAAATCGTTCGTCAAATTTTTCATAGGCGTAACGGCCTTCGCCGCCGATGCCGTAGCGCACCTCGCCTTCCGTGGCTTCGTGATCCGGGACCTGACCCTCGGTGGTTTCACGTCTGGCCGTCGTGCCGAAATAGCCGTTGAAATTCTCTTCGCAGGTCAGATAGGTGCCCCAGAGCGTCTTGCCGGAGCCGCAATTGTTCATGGTTCCTTTCGGCGAGAGGCCTTCCGGATCGGCATTCGTTTTTACCAGATCGGAGCCCGCCGCCGGGCCATCCATGGTCATGGGTGTCTCATGCGTGATGCGTCGGTTATAGGGGCTGTCCAGCACCACGGCATAGCCATCGCCATTGTCGGCGATCTCCATCACGGTCACGCCCTGCAGGTTCTTGAGGAGTTTCACCTCGTCCGCATTGCGGGGCATGCCTTCTGCTTCGGCCGGGAGGTTGATCTCCGGGTTCACATATTCGGAGTTGATGGCGAGGATCGTCTTGTCGCCGTCTATGAAAGTCTCCATGCCATCGGTGTTCTCGCCGAACACCTTGTCCGAGAACTCGACAGGAACACCCCTTTCAGGCGAGTAGGCGCCTTCCGCATCCTTGAAAAGCGGGTCGCCCCAGCGAACAAGTGTTTTCCATCTATATCCTTTGGGGACGTGAATTTCGTGATCGGTCGCGATCCCGATGGGCTCAAACCTGAATGCCGCGCTTTCCGCCTTTGCAGTTGAGATGGAAGAAAGAACGCCGGACCCCATAACTGCGGCAGCGGAACCGAATGCGAGAACACCACCCAGAAAGCCGCGACGCGAGATGGCGCGCTCCACCACGGCGTCAAAACCATTGTCCTCAGGGCGCGGATCGCGCATTTCGTCGAATTCGTCCCATGACAGGCGAACGATATCCTGCTTGTTCATGACGGCAGTCCTCTGGCTGTTTGGCTGGATTGAGCCGCCGATGGCGGCATCTGCCGTTACCCGTAGCGAATGCATGCGACAGGATTTTTACAGGACTGTGTCCGGCGGGTCGAACTTAAGGCCGAAAATGAAAAGGGCCGACCATCGCGTTGGCATCCCGCATGTTAGTGGAAGCCGTTATGGTGTGTTTCATTCAAGGCATACCGCGCCACTTCGAGTGGGTGCAGAGTATCGCCGGCCAGACCCATGTTCATCTTGATCGGCGATCAGCCTTATCGCGACTGCGCTCATAGCCGAGTTCGAGGCGATGGCCTCCTGCTTCATGGCCGAGTTTGGCGAGAATGTTGCGCACCGCCGGCCCGGTGCCAGAATTTTAGGCCCGTCACCGCGCTCGTAAATCTTGCCGGTTGCGCCGTTCGTACCGTAAGAAAGACCGAGCCGAGACCCGATCATTTTGTCATGGAGCATTAGTCCGCGGTCGCCATGCGGGGCGTTCCAAAACTCGGGGACATTCTAATACTATTGTCCTCCGAGCGCGGCGTCGACGGCGTGGCCCAGTTTCTCGACGATCAGATCAATGGTTTCCCCGTCGACATTGTAAGGCGGTGCCAGGAGAATGTGATCGCCGGAGGCTCCGTCGATCGTGCCGCTCCCCGGGTAGATCAAAAGCCCCATATCCATCGCGCTTTTCTTGATCGCAGCGCTGATTTTCCGGCCAGGTGAAAAAGGCTCTTTGGTATCGCGATGCTCGACCAGTTCGATGGCCTGCAGCAGGCCGCGCCCGCGCACATCCCCGATATGCGGGTGATTGCCGAACCGGGCGAGCAGTCGCTCGCGCAACTGAGCGCCGCGCGCAACCACATTGTCGATGAGGGAGTCGTCACGAATGATCTGCTGAACGGCAAGCGCCGCAGCGCAGGCCAGTGGGTGGGCCGAATAGGTGTGCCCATGAACGAAACTGCCGCTGCCACCGGTGATGGTCTCGTAGACATCCTTTGAGCACATGACGGCGGCAATTGGCTGGTAGCCGCCGCCCAGCCCCTTGGCGAGTGTCAGAATGTCTGGCACCACATCGTCTTGTTCGCAGGCCAGAAAGCTGCCGGTTCTGCCGGAGCCGCACATCACTTCGTCGAGAATGAGGAGCACGCCGTAGCGATCACAGATTTCCCGGATTTTCTGAAAGTAGCCCTTTTCGGCGGCAACAGCGCCTGCGGTCGCTCCCACCACTGTTTCCGCCAGAAAGGCGATGACATTTTCAGGGCCGAGTCCCCTTATCTTGTCTTCGAGAAGGTCGGCAGCACGGTTTGCATAGTCATCCGCGCTCTCACCGGCGTGGGCATATCGGTAGGCGAAGCAGGGCTCGATCTTGGGTTCTTCGAGCAGGAACGGCGCATAGGGTTTTCGCCGTGGCGGATTGCCCCCGACCGAGAGCGCGCCCAGCGTGTTGCCGTGGTAGCTCTGGTGCCTGGAGATCACCAGCCTGCGCGAGGGCTCACCGCGCTCGACATGATATTGACGCGCCATCTTGATCGCGGCTTCGATGGCTTCGGAGCCGCTGCCGACGAGATAGACCCTGTCGAGTGGAAGCGATGTCGCCGCGCACAGATGATCGGCGAGTGCCTCGGCCGCGTTCGAAGTGAAGAAGCTGGTATGCGCATAGCTGATCTGTGTCATCTGCTGCTGAATAGCCTCAAGAACACGCACATCGCCATGCCCGATGCACGATACGGCAGCGCCGCCGCAGGCATCGATATAGCGCTTGCCGGTCTCGTCGATGATGTAGGCGCCGTTTCCCCCGACAGCGACCGGAAGCGGGTTGCGGGGGGAGCGGTGAAAAACATGGGTCATTCGGAGGTCTCTGTTATCGTGCGCGCCGGTGCGCGTGGTAGGAGCCGGAGGCGTAAAGCTGTTCTTCGATGGTGCCGATCCGCTCCATGGCGGTGTCCTGAAGCTCTGTCAGCATGGCAGCGGCAAGCCCTTCGACAACGCCGACAGCCGAAATCACCGATGGAAAGAAGGACGGGCTTTCGGCTGAGAAGAGCAGGCTGGTGGATGCATGGGGTTGCAATGGTGTGGCGCGGCTGTCGCTCAGTGAAACCAGTTTCGCGCCGGAATTGCAGATGCCCTCAGCCACCATGTCGATCTCGCGTGCATAGGGCTGGAAATTGATGGACAGAACCGCATCGCGCTCCGTCAGCATGGCAAGATCGGCCACCAGCGAAGAACCCTCGCTGCCGAGAAGCTCCACATTGGGCCGCAGCATCTTGCACAGATAGGTGAAGGTGAGCCCCGGCCCACGGCAGCTCATGAAGGCGGCAACGTAAAGCCGCTCGGCATGTGCAAGCGTTTTGGCGGCGGAAGCGATATCTGCGGTCGAATTGATCTCCAGCGCATAGGCAAGGCTTGCCTCCTGCGCCTTGAAGGTCTCGGCCAGAAGGCCGCTGCCCTTGTCCTGTTTGACGGCCGCCACAGCCTTGTCGGCATAGCGTGCGGGTCCGGTCCTGAAGCTGTCCGCATAAACGGCACGCAATTGCGACCAGTCGGCAAAATCCAGCGTGCGCGCCAGGCGCACGAGGGTGGCTGGCGCAACGCCGGCGCGGTTGGCGATCTCGCGCATGGAGAGCAGCACGACGTCGTCCGGGTGATCGATCAGGTAGCGGGCTCCATCGGCAAGCCGGCGGGGCAGCGTTTCAATTTGCGAGATCATGCGCTGTGTCAGCGCTTCAAGGTCTGTCATCTCTGCCATTCTTTTACCCGCTTATCAGGCTGGGCAACCACAGGACGGTTGCCGGAAATGCGATGAGTATGGCGACGGTCACCACATCGGCAAGCAGGAACCATCCCACGCCGCGGAAGACATCGCTGATGGACACTTTATCGGCGACGACATTCTTGATGACGAAGACATTGAGACCGACCGGCGGTGTGATCAGCCCGATCTCCAGATATTTGGTGATCATGACGCCGGCATAGATCAGGCTGATGTCCGCGGTCTCGAAGATCGGCAGGAGAACCGGAAGGGTGAGCAGCATCACCCCGATGGGATCGAGGAACATACCGAGCACCAGATAGATCAGCGACACCGCGATGATGATCAGAAGCGGCGACATGTCTTCTCCGATAAGCCCCTGCACATAGTCGGGGAAGCCCGCAAAGGCGAAAAGCCGGGTCAGAAGCGCTGCGGCCACCGCTATGAGGAAGATTGCGGAGGTGGAGCGGATCGTCTCGAACGCAGCCGCCTTCAGCGCTTCCCAGCTCAGTGTGCGCTTGGCAAAGCCGATGGCGATGGAGGCAAGGGCACCGATGGCGCCGGCTTCGGTTGCGGAGAAAAGCCCGGCAAAGATGCCGCCGAACACGGTGATGACGAGCAGGAAGAGCGGCCATGTCTCGCCCAGAGCAAGAAACCGCTCGCGCCAGTCGACGCTCGTCTCGCGCGGCGCAAGCGCCGGGTTGTGCTTGACGCGAAGCAGGATCATCAGGCCATACATGAGCGCGGTCAGAAGGCCCGGAATAACGGCACCGATGAAGAGCTCGCTGACGGGAACCTCGGCAAAAACGGCATAGAGAAGCAGAATGGTGCTCGGCGGGATGAGCGAGCCCATCGTGCCGGCGGCGGCAATCGTGCCAACGGCAAGCTTGGCGTCGTACCCACGGTCGAGCATGGCCGGTACGGCGATCTTGCCCATGGCGGCTGCACAGGCGACGGACGAGCCGGTGACGGAAGAAAAGAGCGCGGCCCCACCCACCGAGGAGATGGCAAGCCCGCCGGGCAGAAAGTTGAGCCAGGCGCGGGCGACACGGAAAAGCCCGTCTGTCAGACCGGCGGAAAAGCACACATAGCCCATGAACAGAAACATGGGGATGGCGCTCAGGCTCCAATGGGCGGCGAAGGCATGGGGAACCGAGCGCATGACGCCCCATGTCGCCCGTTCTCCCACAAGGAGATACATGCCGACGATTGCGACGAGGCCCAGCGCTGCCGCAACGGGAACGCGCAGCGCAAGGAGGATCATGAGCGCCCCAAGCGCCCAGTAGACGAGGGTGATGCTATCCACGGTGAGGCCCTTAGTGGTCGCTGTTTTGTGTCTGGGGTGAAACGGCGCGCGAAATCGCGCAAGCCGCTCGGACAAGGCAGAGAAGTGCCGTCAGGAAACCCGCCACCGGCAGGAAAAAGCGCGGCGGCCATGTGATCACGGGGATCATGCCGACAATGAACTCGCCCTGACGATAGGCGCGCAGCGCCTGTTCAAACCCCGCATAGGCGATCAGTGCCAGAAACGCGCCGAAGCAGATCAGCGCAAAGGCATCGAGCACCGCCTGTGCCCTTGGTCCCAGCCCCTGATAGAACAGATCGACGGCAATGTTCTCGTTGCGCCATTCGACATTGAGCAACGGAAGAAAGATGAGTGCCGGCATCCACCAGTCCGACACGATCTCCAGTGTGGAGGGCATCGGCTTGCCAAAGAGGTAACGGCCGCCGACATCCAGGCAGATCTGGAACATCATGACGACGAGACACAGGCTGGCCAGAAACGCCAGCAGGCGGCCAATTCGGCCCAGAAAGAGATCGATTGTTTGCATGGTGGATCCCGGCTGATCAAAAGCGTGGGCGGCACCCGCAAGGGCGCCGCCGTGACAGGCTCAAAGGCCGTATTCGGTTTCAGAAAGCTTGTCGAAGATCTCGGTCTTCATGCGCTCTGCGAGGGCCTCGTCGGAAAGGCCGGATGCGGTGATCTCTTCCCACTTGGCCAAAGCCGCCTGATAGCTCTCGATCAGCGATTGCGCGTCGTCCACTCCGTAGACGTCCTTCGCCTTCGTCACAATCGCAGAAACGTCCTGGCTGTTGAAACTGGCGATTTCGGCTTCAAGCGCCTCCGGCTTGTCCAGAACCTTCATGCCGTGATCGGCCGCTTCGGCTTTCGCCTCCTCGTTCTGCGCGACATAGGCCTTGGTCGTCGCAACGATGGCCTCGGCCATCTTGTCCAGCATGACGCGCCGGTTCTCGGGGGTGAGCTCCGCCCAGCTGTCCTTGTTGAAGGCGAGAAGCGGCCCGGAATTGTAGACGCCGAAACTGCCGAGCGTGATCGTGTCGGCGACATCCCAGAGCGAATGCGTTTTCAGCGAAGCGGCGGGCTGCATGGCAACGTCGATGACACCCTTGTCGAGCGCCTCATACATTTCCGAGCTGGAGGTGTGGACGACCGTCGCGCCAGCCTCACCGATCCAGCGATCCCACGCGCCGCCGGGCGAACGAACACGCTTGCCGGCGATGTCCGCCGTCTTGCCGATCTCGCTCTTGCTGATCAGCGCATAGGGCGCGGTGGCATAGCTGCCGGTATAGACCACGTTCTGCCTGGAAAATTCTGCAATGCAGGGCGCGCAGTTCAAGAGGGTGAATTCGGTGACGGCCGCCGCGACGGCAAGGGAGTTGCCGCTCAGCATGGCAAGCTCTGCCACAAGCTGGCTGGTGGGAAGCTGTGCCGGGTTGTAGGTGAGCGCGAGCACGGAAGCATCAGCCACGCCATCGCCCAGTCCCGTCAGGGTTTCCTTGCCACCCAGAAGCGCGCCGCCCGAAACGAGCTTGAAGGTCACATCTCCCTTGGAGGCTTCGGCCACCGCCGGGAAATATGTTTCATAGCCAGCGAAGATTGTCGGATGCGACGGGGCGACCCAGGAACTGACTGTGAGTTCGATCGCAGCGGCGCTGGCCGTGCTGGCGGCCAGAGCGAAAATGGCGGCGGTGATGGTTTTCTTCATGTTACCCTCTGTTCTTTCAGGTTGAAGCGCTCCCGAGGCACATTTCGGAAGGGCAGTTTTGAAACGTCAGCCATGGCTGGCCCCAGCGTTTCGCAGGACTGGATGACGTCGAACCGGTTGCCGAATGCAGCCCGGAAATGGTTTTTCGCCTTGGCGAGCAGGACGGGCACGTCGTCGATCTCGATCCCGTGAAGACGGAAATAGGCGCTGTCATTGGGAGACTGGCAGCCCGTGGTCACGATGACCCGAAGGTTTCCGACGCGCAGCAGAGCTGTCGGACCGAGGTCCACCTTCATGCCCCGCTCCATGGCGTCCTCGTTCTGGAAACGGCCATCGGTGATGCGCAGGACTTCGGCCCGGCAGGCGACCGGCTCTCCGAAGCGGGCGTCGAGCCTTGCGCCGAGGCTGATGTCGAGCTCTGCACCAATGCCCGCCCGATGGGCTTCCGCCACGATCTCCGGTGCGGAGAAGAACGCAAACACGCTGCCCTCTGGCAGTCCCGCATTCATGGCAGCACGGAAGAGGCCTGGTGTGTCGCCAATTCCTCCGGAAAGGGGATTGTCGGCAGGCTCAAGGATCGCAACGCGACTTCCATCAGCCCATGGGCGGCCCGCGAGCACCGCTTCAGCCGAGGGAAGATCAGGCTGAAAGCGAACCTGCGTGCCTCGCATATAGCCGGCAACATGATCCGCCAGAGCCTGCCCCTGATATCTGTCCTCGCATGTCACGAGAACGCCGGAGTTGGCCTGCGGAACGTCCGCATAGGCGAAGCTTGCAAAGGGATAGGCAACCGGAAAGAGAGACTTGCCGCCGATCTTGAGGCCCGCCGCCCGTGCTTCTTTTTCGATATCCAGCATGGGGCCGGGCCCATCGGTGCGCATGTTGAAGCTCGGCAGGATCCTGTCGATCGTTTTCAAAAGCACACGGCTCTGCACCCCGTTCCTGATGATGTGCGCCAGCATGTCCAGCGCGTCGCGCGCGGCCTCAGCCATGTCTATGTGAGGATAGGTCCGGTAAACGGTAGCGGCATTGAGCATGCCGGCAAGCTCCGGCGCGATGCAGGCATGCATGTCGAAGGACGCGGCAATGGGCAATTTCGGAAAGCGGCGACGCAGTGCCGCGACCAGTGTCGTTTCCGGATCCGGGTCGACGGTGCCGATGCAGGCTCCATGGAGAGACAGATACAGACCGTCGATACCCGTCAAAGCCGGGTCTTCCGCAATCTCTGCCGTTAGCCGGTCAAGAAGCGTCTGTTCAACCGGTCCGGCCGGAGCGGCCGAAGCGCAGCGCGAGAAGACCAGTTCAACGTCCGGGTGCATGGCAGCCCAGGAAAGCGCTCCGCCAGGCTCGGTGGATGTGTTTCGGTAAAGCACGGCAGCTTCGTCGCCACGGCACCATTCGCGCGCCTCGAAATGTTCGAGTTTTGTCTGGCAAACCGAGAATGAGTTCGCTTCGTGCCAAAGGCGAGCGATGCCGATACGCATACTTCATCCGACTAAAATAAAACAAATGTTCCGATACTTAAAAAATAATTGTTTTGTTTTGTCAACAGCATTCGGGCTTTCGGTCGACCTGTAGAGGCTATGTGGCCGGCAGCCTTGGTCAATCGGCGGAAGGGGGCATGAAAAGAACGCGCACTGGTTTCGACGCCGGCTTTGTGTGATCATCTCTGAAGGGGAGAATGGGAGAGCAAAAACAAGATGCGGAAAGCACAGGCCCTGCCTTGCAGGCAGTGTAACGGGCGGAGTGCGGTTTAGTGGAAACGCCGCAATCACCTGCCTTACGATCCTATCATTCATGGATCGCCAATGAAACGCTGGAGGATTATTCGCTGCGCTATGCGGCGCGGTCGTTCCGGCGCTGGTCTCCGTTCGTCATCGCGAACACCGCGCTGGGCGGCATCTCGTTTCTGGCGCTGGAGGCCATCGGCGGAGCGATCACGCTGAGCTACGGCTTCGCCAACGCGTTTCCCGCCGTACTCATCACCTGCCTGTTCGTCTTTGTCACGAACCTGCCCATTGCTTACTATTCGAGCCGCTACAACATCGACATGGATCTTCTCACGCGCGGGGCGGGGTTCGGCTATATCGGCTCCACCATCACCTCGCTGATCTATGCGACCTTCACCTTCATCTTCTTCGCACTCGAGGGTGCGATCATGGCGCAGGCGCTGAAGCTTTTCGCGGATGTGCCGCTGGTGCTGGGCTACATCATTTCATCGCTCGTCATCATTCCCATCACCTTCATGGGCGTCACGATGATCAGCAAGTTGCAGATGGTCACTCAGCCCATCTGGATCGCCATGCTGCTTGCGCCCTTCATCTACATCGCGGTCGGGCATCCCGAAACGCTCGATCAGTGGATGGCATTCGCTGGCAGCGAAACGTCTGATGGCGGTTTCGATGTGCTTGCCTTCGGTTCGGCCATCGGGGTTCTGTGCGCTCTTTCCATCCAGATCGGCGAGCAGGTGGATTATCTGCGCTTCCTGCCCGACAAGACGCGCGAAAACCGCTGGCGCTGGTGGGCGGCGGTCATCTCCGCCGGTCCCGGGTGGATCGTGGTTGGCGGTTTCAAGATCCTGTGCGGCAGCCTTCTGGCCGTGCTCGCGGTCTCTGCCGGCCTGTCGCCATCGACGGCGCTCGAGCCGATCCACATGTATATCAAGGCCTATGAATATGTGAGTGACGACCCCCGCACCGTGCTGGCCCTGGCAGCGGTTTTTGTCCTCATCTCGCAGGTCAAGATCAACGTGACGAATGCCTATGCCGGCTCGCTCGCCTGGTCCAATTTCTTCTCGCGCGTCACGCATTATCACCCTGGCCGCGTGGTCTGGCTGATCTTCAACATCCTGATCTCTCTGCTTTTGATGCTGCTCGGCATCTTCCAGACGCTGGAGCTGGTGCTGGCGGTCTATTCGGTCATCGCCGCCGCGTGGATCGGCTCCATCTTCGCCGATCTCGCCATCTTGAAGCCGATGGGCGTCAGCCCGCCTTTCACCGAGTTCAAGCGCGCCTATCTCTACGATTTCAATCCGGTGGGTTGCGGGTCGATGGCGTTTGCTTCCCTCTTCGCGCTCATCTGTTTCATGGGCGGATTCGGGGATCTGGCGGAAGCATATGCTGCTCCCATAGCTTTCTTTACCGCGCTTTCAGGCGCCGTTCTGATCGGCGTGGCGACACGCGGTCGCTATTATCTCGCCCGCCCGCGCGTGCCGCTTGCCGAGCCCGACAAACCTGTGGTGCGCTGTGAAATCTGCGAGCTGGAATATGAGCGACCGGACATGGTGCATTGCACCTTTTATCAGCGCCCGATCTGCTCGCTTTGCTGCAGTCTCGATTCCCATTGCCATGATGTCTGCAAGTCGTCCGGCACGGTTCTGGAGAACTCGCGTTCGCGTTATTTCGGCCGCGCCCTGCGCAGCAAGATCGCGCCACGCATGACGCAGCGGCTGCTCAAGGTGAGCGGCGTCCTTTTCTCGCTCGCCGTGATGACAGCCGCGGTATTCCTGCTCACCTACCGGCTGATAGAGCCCACTGCGCTTCAGCCGCATGTGGAAAGCGGTACGCTTCTCCTGCGGGTGTTCCTTGCGCTTCTTCCGCTGCTTGCCATTGGCGCATGGTGGATCGTTCTCTCGCATGAAAGCCGGGAACTGGCAGAGCGCGATCTCGTCACCTCGCTTGAAAAGCTGAGGCAGGCGCAGCAGGAACTCGCGTCAAACGAGCGTCTGGCGGCAATCGGCCAGATAACCGCCACGGTGAGCCATGAGCTGCGCAATCCGCTGGGCACCATGGTCACCTCCACCGATATTCTGCGTCGCTCTCTCAAAAACGCCGATGAACCTGTGACGGGCGAGTTGCAGCGCCTGCAGCGCAATGCCTGGCGCTGTGTTCGCATCATCGAGGATCTTCTGGATTTCTCGCGCAAGCACGCTCCTGTCATGTCGCCCGTGGCCATCGACCGCTGGGTCAAGCAGCAGTTGAGCGAAGAGGACCAGGAGATCGCGCATCTCATCACGCTCAAGCTCGATGCCGGTTGCGATGTCCTTGCCGATGCCGAGCGTCTGCGGCAGGCCTTCTCCAATGTTCTGCAGAATGCGGCGCAGGCCTGTGAGGAGCGCGGGAAGCAAAGCGGTCAGATCATCATTTCCACACAACGTCTGCGCGACCGGGTTTACCTTTCGGTCTCCGACAATGGCGGCGGCATGTCTCAGGATGTGGCAGACCGCGTGTTCGAACCGCTCTTCAGCACCAAGGCGTTCGGTGTCGGGCTTGGCATGCCGCTCGTCAAGCGCATCATGGAGCAGCATGGCGGCGACGTGCTTATCGAAAGCCAGAAAGATGTCGGCACAACCGTGTCGCTCGTTCTGCCATGCGCGGGAGAGCGTGAGCCATGACCGATCGCGAAATCGATCTTCCCGCAGAGGTCATTGGAGAACATCCGCTGCGCGAGACCACGCCGGCGGAAGATCAGGGCGTTCTGATCGTTGACGATGACGAAGATTTTGCCGCAAGCCTTTCGGGCCTCTTGAAGATCGAGGGGTTCAGGGTCGCAGTCGCGCATGATCCCCAGGCAGCGCTTGCCGTTCTTGAGGAGGCGCGAATGGCAGTCGCCCTGGTCGATGTGCGACTTGGCACGGGCAATGGTGTCGATCTCGTGCGCCAGATTCGCCAGCGCGATCCCGATGTGGTGTGTGTAATGGTCACCGCCTACGCCTCCATAGACACCGCCGTCGAGGCGCTCCAGGCCGGCGCCTACGATTACCTCTGCAAACCGTTTCACAGCGAGGACCTGCTGGCGACGCTAGCCCGATGTTTCGAGCGGATCCGGCTTCTGGAGGAAAAGCGGCTGGCTGCCGAGCGGTTGGGGCAGAAGCAACGCATGGAGGCCATGGGACAGCTCACCAGCGGCATCGCGCATGATTTCAACAACATCCTCGCCGTGCTTCTAAGCAATCTGCGCTGGCTCGAAGAGCGCCTGTCGGATCAGCCTGAACTGGCGGAGATCGTGGCGGATGCGCTGGACGCTACACAATCAGGTTCGGATCTGACGGACCGGCTTCTCCAGTTCGGGCGTCAGAATGCGAAGGATGTAGCCGCAATTCAGCTTGGTGAAGCCCTGCCTCCGTTGATGCGCATGCTCGGACGCACGCTTGGAGAGACGGTTACGATCTCGCTCAAGGTCGCCGATGGGCTGAATAGCGTGCTCATTCCTGCGGGCCAACTGGAACCCAGCCTGCTCAACCTCGCGCTGAATGCGCGTGATGCCATGCCCGGTGGTGGAAATCTGCATTTTGAAGCGTCGAATGTCATTGTCCGTCCGGAGGATGCGCGCGTTGCCTCCGGTCTCCTGCCGGGCCGCTACGTGCTCCTGTCGGTGCGCGACACGGGCCACGGCATGCCGGTGGCGGTGCGCCGTCGTGCTCTTCAACCCATGTTCACAACCAAGCCGCCAGGACAGGGCAGCGGGCTTGGCCTGTCGATGGTGGATGGTTTTGTGCGCCAGGCCGGTGGCAGGCTTGGCATTCTCAGCACGCCCGGCAAGGGGACCTGTGTCAATCTCTACCTGCCGGCGCACTATTCGTCGGATTGAGGCGCAAACATGTAGCCGACACCTCGAATGGTCTTGATGAACTGTGTGTCGCGGGCATTGTCACGCAGTTTGCGTCGGATCTTGCCGATCATCACGTCAATGCTGCGATCGTAGGGGTTCCAGTTGCGATTGGCGACGATATCAAGGATCTGCTCGCGCGAAAGCACGCGTCCGCGGCGCTCCACCAGTGCGGCCAGAAGCTGGAATTCCTGACTCGTGAGGCGCACGGATTCACCTCTTGGAGAGGCAAGGTGGTGGCGTGAGGGGTCAAGCTGCCAGCCGGCAAAACACATGACCGGTGAACGGCTTTTCTCCTGGGGCTCCGGCACGCTGATGCGCCTCGCAAATCGGCGCATGACGGTGCGGATGCGAGCCAGCAATTCACGTGGCTCAAACGGTTTGGTCACGTAGTCGTCAGCGCCCAGTTCAAGGCACACCACTTTGTCGATCGTGTTGTTTTTGCCAGAGAGCATGATCAGCGGCAGGTCGTGCTGGGCCCTCAGGCCGCGCGCCAGCGAAACACCGTCTTCGCCCACGGGAAAGGTAAGATCGAGAATGACCAGATCGAAATCCTCGTCCGCCATGGCCCGCCGCATCGCGCGGCCGTCTTCAGCGCTCGTGACGGCATAGCCTTCACTCGTGAGGAAACGCTGAAGAAAGCGCCGAAGACGCTGATCATCATCGACCACAAGAACGCGATGCTTTTCGTCCAAGATCCCCATGGCTCATACGATAGTCGCAAACGCTTGCGCTGGTCGAGACAGGATCGCTCTCCGATTGCTCGTAAAACTCAGCCTCCGTCTGCGCGTAAAGGAAACAGACGCATCTGCCGAGAGGGGAACTCTGGTTGAAATGTCGAACAACCAATTGAAAATCATTTCATATTTTCGATTATTCAGCCTTAAACAGTTTTTATATGCCACCTCGGACGGTTACAAAAAATTACACAGCCTGCGTTCTCCGGAGCCAATCGGGTTACAGACCAAACCTAATCTTCTCCGGCACGGTTTCGCCTGGGTGCATCTTGTTTCCGGGCGCAAAAATGACGGGGGGCTCGAAATGGAAACCTCCGACTGGCCGTTCAAGAGGAGGAGACCCAATGCCTAAAACAGTGTTTTCTGTCGATCTCAACAAGGCGCCAGAGGATCAGGCGATAAAGACGCACAATCGCTGGCATCCCGACATTCCCATGGTTGAGACTTTCAAGCGCGGTGAAGTTTTCCGTGTCGAGTGCTACGACTGGACCGGCGGACAGATCGGCAACAATGACAGCGCCAACGACGTGCGCGATGTCGACCTGACCCGCGTTCACTATCTAAGCGGTCCATTCGGTTTCGAGGGCGCAGAGCCGGGAGATCTGCTCGTCGTCGATATTCTTGACATCGGCGCAATGCCTGAATCCGAATGGGGCTTCAACGGCCTGTTCGCCAAGGAAAATGGCGGCGGCTTCCTGACGGAGCATTATCCCAACGCAACCAAGTCCTGCTGGGATTTCCAGGGCATCTACACCACATCCCGTCATATCCCCGGCGTGCGCTACCCTGGCATCATTCACCCGGGCCTGATCGGCTGTCTGCCCGATCATGCGCTTCTGGCTGAAGCGAACCGCCGTGAGGAAGAGCTGGTTTCGACCGACCCGAACCGGGTGCCGCCGCTGGCTGCACTGCCTTACTCCGACACGGCGCTCATGGGCCAGATGTCGGGCGATGCGGCGCGCAAGGCCGCTGCCGAAGCGTGGCGCACCGTGCCGCCGCGTGAACACGGCGGCAACTGCGACATCAAGAACCTGTCGCGTGGCTCCAAGGTCTATTTCCCTGTCTACGTCAAAGGTGGTGGCCTCTCCATGGGCGACATCCACTTCTCGCAGGGCGATGGCGAAATCACCTTCTGCGGCGCCATCGAAATGGCTGGCTGGATCGACATCAGCGTCGATGTCATCAAGGGTGGTATGGCGAAGTACGGTGTCATCAACCCGATCTTCAAGCCGAGCCCGATCGACCCGCATTTCGATGATTACCTGATCTTCGAGGGCATCTCGGTCGATGAGCACACGGGCGAACAGTATTATCTGGACGCGCATGTGGCCTATCGACGGGCCTGCCTCAACGCCATCGAGTACCTGAAGAAGTTCGGTTACACGGGCGAGCAGGCTTACAGCATCCTCGGCACGGCCCCGGTGGAAGGGCGAATAGCCGGCATCGTGGACATACCGAATGTATGCGCCACGCTGGCCATTCCGACCGCGATCTTCGACTTCGACATCAATCCAAACTCGACTGGCCCGACCAAACAGGTCTCCGGTGTGGATGTCGCGCGAACAAGCTGATGGCCGCAAAGGCCGTTTTCAACGAAACGAGTGGGACAGCCGGGGTGGGACCCGGCTGAACCCGCCTTTCGGGAGGAAGAGCTACCATGCTGCTCGGGTTTGCCTTGCTATACGTCGGCGCCGTCCTGTTCCTCAACGGGCTGTGGCTGATGGGGAAAATCGACGACAGGGAGATTGTCGTCATCAATGTGGTGTCCGGCTTTGTTACGCTCTGCGTAGCGCTGGCTTCGGCGTTCGGTGCCGGGGCTGATGCAGCGTCGATCAAATCGGCGGCGCTCACACTGTTGTTCACCACCACCTATCTCTGGGTTGCCTACAACCGCGTCGTCGCGGTGGATGGGCGCGGACTCGGCTGGTTCAGCCTGTTCGTGGCCATCACCGTCGTGCCCATCGCGGTTGAAGGACTGGCCGGCGCCCAGACCTTCACCGACACCTGGCTCGGCCTCAACTGGGCCATCTGGGCGGTGCTCTGGTTCATGTATTTCCTGCTGCTTGCCTTGAAGCGTCCGATCCTGCAGGCCACTGCAGTCTTCACGCTTCTCACGGGCATCGTCACCGGCTGGTTGCCGGGATTCCTGCTGCTTCAGGGAATGCTCTGAGCTTTTTCGTGCGGCGGCGTCAGGCCGCCGCACCACGCCATATAGAATTTTCGGAGACCAATATGCCGCTGTACAATTATGTTTGCGAAGATTGCGGACCTTTCAACGAGTGGACGTCGATGGCGGACGCAGGCAATGCGTGCGCCTGCCCAGGCTGCCAGACGCCGAGCAACCGCGATGTGGCCGCGCCAAGCCTCAGCCTGATGAACGGTACGCTCCGGCGCGCGCTGGCGCGCTCGGAAAAGAGCGGCAGCGAGCCGCGCGTGGTCAAGAAGGAACATCTTGCCGGCTGTGGCTGTTCCCTCTGCAAGATTGGCAAGAAGGGGCCACCTTCGCCGCGCAAGAAATGGATGATCGGCCACTGCTGAGGCCAGGACCGATCTGAAGACCATAGTTCAGGCAAGCCCCCCGTTCCCCTGAGGCGATATACGCCAGGATGAGAGCGGTCGGGGCTTGTTGCTTCAATTCACGTTTCTCAGAAACATCCTCAGTCCACCGGTGACCCCGTGGCTGGCGGTGAAAGCACCTTCTTCCCTGTGATGACGGGCATGCTGTCCGGCGTGCGTTTCGTCAGCAAATCCTATCTGGATCTGGCGCGCGTCCTGAAGCTGTCGCCCCTGCAGCGCTTCCTGCGCATCGAGCTGCCTTCCGCACTTCCGACGCTCTTTGCCGGCGCGACAGTGGCGACCACGCCTGCCATGACGGCAGCCATGACGGCGGCCATGACGGCGGCCGTGATTGGCGAGCTGATGGGCGCCAATGAGGGCGTGGGCTATCTCCTTTCCTCTGGACAGGAGAATGCCGACACAGCCACAGTGATCGGCATGGTGCTGCTCCTCTCGCTTATGGGCTGGAGCTTTTATGAACTGTTCGAAGCGTTGCGCCGTCGCATGGAGGCGCGCTTCGCGGAAGGGTGATGGATGTCTGTAAACGGTCGTGTCTTCCTGTGCGTTCTGGATTCGGTAGGCATAGGCGGTGCACCGGATGCCGGGCGGTTCGGCGATGCCGGCTCGAACACGGTTCTTCACATCGCTGAAGCCTGTGCCGCGGGCAGGGCGGAGGAGGGGCGTTCCGGCCCGCTTCATCTTCCCAGTCTTTCCGCGCTTGGTCTTGGTGCCGCACTCGAGCTCGCCTGCGGCCAGTCGGCACCGGGGCTTGCCCCTCCCGGATCAGGCGCTTCCTGGGCGGCCCTTCAGGAAGAAAGTGCGGGCAAGGACACCCAGACCGGACACTGGGAGCTGGCGGGCCTGCCACTTTCCAGAGACTGGCATTACTTCCCCCATGAGGTGCCAGCGTTTCCCCAAGACGCGATGGCGCGGTTGCGGCAGGCGGGCGGGCTGGACCGCACGCTTTTCAACGCGCATGGCTCCGGCTCGGATGTGCTGGAGCGCTTCGGCGCGGAGCACATGAAGACCGGCGCACCGATCGTCTACACCTCGGCTGACAGTGTGGTGCAGATCGCCGCCCATGAGGAGACATTCGGTCTCGAACGGCTTTTGCGACTGTGTGAGGCAGCAGCCGAGATCTTCCATCCGATGAATGTGGGGCGCATCATCGCGCGGCCTTTCGTTGGGGATGCGGAAAGCGGGTTCACCCGCACCGCCAACCGGCGCGATCTCGCCATCGCTCCGCCCGGAGAAACGATCTGCGACCGTCTGGTGGCCGCTGGTCGAACCGTGCATGGCGTGGGAAAGATTGGAGACATCTTCGCCGGCACAGGCATTTCGCGTGTCCTGAAAGGTTCCTGCGACGATGAGCTTTTCGACCGGCTTCTGGAGACTGTCGAAACTGTTGCCGATGGTGATCTCGTCTTTGCCAATTTCGTCGAGTTCGACAGCCTTTACGGCCACCGCCGCGATGTCGCCGGTTATGCACGGGCGCTCGAATGGTTCGACCGTCGCCTTGCCGAGCTTCTCCCGAAGCTGCGTCCCGGCGATCTTCTGATGCTGACGGCTGACCACGGCAACGACCCGACCTGGACGGGAACAGACCACACGCGCGAGCGGGTTCCTCTGCTTCTGGCCGGCGAAACGCTGCCCTGGGTTGGAAGTGGCGGCGTCTTGCCGTTCAAGAGAGTGGCGACACTGGTGGAGGAGCATCTGCTGGGCTGACAGACCGCCCTTGCGCCAGATGCGGTTCTCATCCTTCTTTTGCAAGATTCTGCTCGCCTGCCGTCAGCCCTCGCGCCGTGCCGGGAGGCAGCGGCTAGCCAAAACCACGCTTGAATGGCGCGCTATTGCCGCCTCATGTTCCCGGAAGAGCATCTCACGGGCAGGTCCCGCTTGTTCTTCATGCTCATGACCGACCATCCCTTCCAGTCGCCGGAACGCACGAGCCTCTCGGCAACGCGCCGGGCCTTTTTCTTGGCTGCAAGTTCGCCCAGAAAGAGCGTGCCGCCTTCAATGCCTGAATTCCTGTCTTCGACGCGTTTCAGTCGAGCATAAAACCGGTCGAAGGATCCTTTTTTGATCCTGTATTCATCCACCGTCACCCCTGAACTGATGAGGTGGCAGCGCCGGCTGTCCCTGCCTCTCAGTCTGAACAGCAGATACTGGTCAACGCGGCGGCGTGTTGCGACTTCCGACTGGGCACGATCGGGATAAAGTTCGCCAGGGTCGATACTGTCTTCCGCCCCCCAGGTGACAAGATAGAGGCTTTTTCGGCTTCCATCCTTTTCCCCATATTTCTCGCGCGTTCTGTATTTCCGCTCCTCGACCTTCGCTTCAGCGCGGGCGCGCGCCTCTGGCGTCAGGCGACCGAAATTTCTCTCCTCAGCCTTTTTGGACGCAAGAACCACACGCCCATCCGACCATTTTGCCTTTTCAGGCCGGCCTCCTTTCGCGGTGAAGGTGCCTTCGCCCTCTCCAGGCGACCCATGAAATGTCCCTGAATAGACGTCGCCTTCCTTCGTTTCATAGGTTCCCGCGCCCTGGATCTTGCTGTCGAGGAATTCGCCCACATAAACCCCGCCGGACTTGGTGACCATGCGGCCCTTGCCTTCACGCCTGCCCTGGACCCAGGCGCCTGTGTAGTGGCCGCCGTCCTTCCAGTAATAGGTGCCATGGCCGTGCCGGCGACCATTGAGCACCTCACCGGTGTACCGATCGCCGTTCTTGTAGACGTAGTCTTTCACCTTGGCGTAACCCTTGGTCACAGGGTTCTTTGCCGACAGCAATTCTGCCTTGGAGGGGAGCTTCAATTCTCCGCGCAACACTTTTTGAACATTGCTGAAGCTTGGCTTGTGACCGGCCAGACGGAGGCGCTCCTCGATTTGCAGCATCTGCTGGAAGGGGTCCTTCTTTGCCCCATCATCGGCGGTTTGAGCCAGGGCAGGTGGCTGAATGCAAACGAGAAGTCCGAGAAAAAGCCAGGGGAGCGCAAAAGACTTCAAGATCCTGAACAATGATAGGTGTAACGCCAAAATGTCATCCAATAAAATTAACCAGCTCAATAGATTCAAGATCACTGACGTATGTCAAGCAATTGGCCGCCCAAAAATGGGGGCCAATAAGTGTCGACCGATATCGATTCTTGTTTCCCTTTGGCGGAATTGAAGACAGGTATAATTCTGCCCACCTTCGCTCCATGAGGGGAGCTCGAAGTTGCTGACGATGTGTCTTGGCGATGTGTCAGCGCTCCTACGCTCTTAATGACCGCATCTATGCCGTGCCGAGGTGACCTGAAGACGCAGCTTCAAAGCGCGCGTGCAACTGTTGGAATCTCCGCAGTTGGTTCTGCGTGATCTCTGGTCTCGGGTTGCATGGCGGTTCGATATCCCTGGGGCGTGGTACTGTATAGTGCGCGAAAGGCACGGCTGAAATGCGCCGCGTCGGCAAACCCGGTATCGACGGCAATTTGCGCAATCTTGTCCGTTGTATGGGTCAGCAGCCAGGCTCCATAGCGCAGGCGCATGTCACGGAAGTAGCGTGAAGGCGTCTGGTTGAGCTCTGCGATGAACCGCCGATCCAGCTGCCTTGGACTGATACCAGCCTGCCTGGCGAGTTCCGGAACCTGCGGCGGCTCGTTCAGCGACTGCTCCATCAAATGCACAACCCGGCGCACCGCGCTGTCGCGCACATTCTGCATCTCTCCATAGAAGTGAGCCTGGGGATGCGTGGATGGCCGTACGCCCTGAAGCATCATGTGGCGGATGCTCTGCTGTGCCTTTTCGTGGCCGCAGTGCTGCGTGATGAGATGCAGTGCCAGGTCGCACGCACCAGCCGAGCCCGCGCAACTGATCCGGTCACCGGCATGAACGAAAATGCGGTCGGGGACAGCGCGGATATGCGGAAACTGCTCCTTGAATGCTTCGAATACATTCCAGTGAACGCACGCGACATAGCCCTCCATGAGACCGGCCCGCGCAATGTTGAAAGTGCCGGTACAAAGGCCGATGAGTGGTGTCCCGGCTGCTGCCGCGCGATGAAGGTAGTCGTCGAGCCACCGGGGCTGCTGCCTTTCCAGATAGCCGTTGCCGCCGCAAACGGCGATGTAATCAAACAGCCCGGGGTCGGCCAACTCACTGGTGGGGGTTATCTTCAGACCGCAGCTTGCGGTGACGTCCTTGCCACCCATGATTTCCCAGCCGCAGGCGATTTGCCGACTGCGACCGCCTTTGTCCGCGGAAAGGCGCATCGCTTCGATGAAACCCGAGAATGCGTTGAGCGTGAAGGATTCGAGCAAGACGAAGCCGACACGTAATTGCTGTCCCTTTTCCGCAGGCATTCCAGTCTCTGGCCCCGCATGCCACCGCGTTTCGGCAGCTTGGTGTGAAATGCCGGTAAGCATATCGTTTTGACCAAAAAATTCAATAATGCGTCTGGAATCTTCTCGGCAAGGCCGTGTTCTACGCCTTAATCTCTGCAGGGTAGATCGCTCCGATAGAGTGCGAGACAACAAGAGGGAACAGGATATGTTCAAGAAAGCTGCGATGCTTGCGATGGCCGCCAGTCTGGCGCTGTCTGGTTTTCCTGCGATGGCTCAGCAGATTCAGCTGAAGGCCAACGTGCCTGGCAATGAAGAAGGCATCGCCTTCCGCTCTGTCCAGCATTTCGCTGATCTGGTCAAGGAAAAGACCGGCGGTGAAGTCGCCGTGAAGGTGTTTCACTCCAGTGCGCTGGGTGATCAGCCGAGCTCCCTGGAGTCGCTTCAGGTGGGAATTCTCGACATGGCGACCATCGAAACGCCGATCACGGGCGTGGATCCGGTGCTGGGCGCGACTGCCCTGCCATACATCTTCACTGATCGGGATCACATCGCCCGTGCGCTGGGCGGCGAAGCCGGCGACTGGATCCGCGAGCGACTCGCGGCAAAGGGGCTGCGCGTCATCGGTTATCTTGAAGGCGGCTTCCGCCAGATCACGAACAACATTCGTCCGATCGTCACGCCAGCAGACCTGAAGGGTGTGAAGATGCGCACTCCAGACAGCAAACTGCGCATCGATATCTTCAACCATTACGGCGCCAACGCCTCTCCGCTTCCGTTCCAGGAACTGTACTCTGCATTGCAGACCGGCGTGTTCGATGGTCAGGAGAATCCGGTCATCTGGGCAAAGAGCACCAAATTCTATGAGGTGCAGAAATACCTCTCCCTGACCAATCACCTCTACACCGTGACCTATCTCCTGATGAGCGAGAAGGCTTTCCAGAAATTGCCTGAGAACGTTCAGGCGGTTTTTGCAGAAGCCGGCGAAGAAGCTGTGAAGAAGTCCGTTGAACAGGGCATCGAGGCCGATCGCGATATCGTCGCCTTCCTCAAGGAGAAGGGTATGGAGGTGAACGAGGCCGACATCTCCGCCTTCACTGCAGCGTCGGAGGAAGTCTGGTCGAACTGGGTCGCCGAACGGGGCGATGACGCCCAGAAACTGGTCGATCTGATCCGCGCTTCGGCACAGTAAAAGACAGGAGCGCGGACGTGATCAATCGAATTCTGGAAGCGATCTGCGCCGCGCTACTTCTGGCCACGGTCGTTATCGGTTTCATGGCGGTGATCTACCGCTACGTCTTCGACAACGCCTTGTCCTGGAGTTTCGAGGCGCTGCTTGGTCTTCTGACCTACATCACCTTCATCGGCGCCTATCTTGCGCTGCGGAAGAATGCGCATCTGCGCGTGGACCTGCTCGCAAGCGCACTTCCGCGGCCAGGACGGCTCATCCTGTTCCTTTGCAATCAGGCGCTCATAGGTTTGATCGGGCTGCTGATGCTGCGTCAGGGCTGGCGGCAGACTGTGCTGTTCCAGGATCAGACCACCCAGGTGCTCGAGATATCCAATGCATATCTCTATGCCGCCATCCCCGTATGCGGCCTCTTGATCTGCATTGATGCCATCACCCGCATTTTCATCGGTCTACGCCGGTTTTCTACAGGCCAGGAGCTGTTTGACGACGCTCCGATGTCCGGCAAAAGCGAAATCTGAGACCCTCCATGGAACTGCTCTTCGTCCTTTGCATCCTGCTGGGCCTGATCGGAATCGGCCTGCCCATTGCCTTCGCACTTCTGGCGATCGCGATAGGGGTTCTGTTCGTTGGCGACGTTGATCTGGTCATCGTTGCGCAGCGTCTCTATCGGGGTGTCCAGAGTTTCCCGCTTCTGGCGGTGCCGCTCTTCATTCTGGCCGGTCAGATCATGAGCCGCAGTGGCATCTCTGCCCATCTGGTGGAGTTTGCCAAGACGCTGGTGGGCCAGATGCGTGGCGGCCTCGCGGCGGTGAACATCGTCACCAGCATGTTCTTCGCCGGAATGAGCGGAACTTCCATGTCGGACACGGCGGCCGTCGGGGGCATGCTGATCGATCCCATGATCAAGCGTGGTTACAGCCGTGCGTTCACTGCCGCTGTTACGGCATCCTCTTCCACCATCGGCATCATCATTCCACCCAGCGTTCCCATGGTCATCCTTGGAGCGTATCTGGGTATTTCGACTGGCGCATTGTTTGCCGCAGGCATTGTCTCAGGTCTTCTGCTCGGGCTCGCGCTCATTGCCGTTGCCTGGGGGATTTCGGTTCATCGAGGCTATCCGGTCGAAGAAAAATTCAATGTCCGCGTGATGCTGAAGGCGCTGCTGCGGGCGACCCCGGCATTGACAATGCCTGTCATCATTCTGGGGGGCATTCTGGGCGGTGTTTTCACCCCGACGGAAGCCTCAGCGGTGGCTGTGGTCTACGGAATACTGGTCGGCGTCGTCTATTATCGCACACTCACCATCCGTGTTCTCTACGAAACGTTCTGCGAGGCTGCGGTCCTCAGCGGAGCTGTCATGTTCGTCACTGCAACGGCTCATGTGATGGGGTATGCCTTCACCTTCGAGCAGCTCGCAGATGGCCTGCTTGGTCCCATCGCACGCATGGACATGTCCCCGGTGACCTTCCTGGTCGTGCTGAGTGTCGTGTTGATCATCGCCGGCACATTCCTGGACGGCATCGCCATGATCTTCATCGTGGTGCCGCTCTTCTTCCCGGCGGTTCAGCTTCTTGGCATCGACCCGGTGCATTTCGGCATGGTTGTCGTTTTGTGCTGGGGCATCGGCCAGCAGACACCGCCTGTCGGCGCGGCGCTTTTCATCACCAGCGTGATCGCCCGCGTCAACATTTTCAGCCTGACGCTCGCCAATCTTCCCTTCGTCGCCGTGATGCTGGTGGTGCTTGGATTGGTGATCCTCTTTCCCGAGCTGATCGTTCTCTGGGTCCCGCGCGCCCTCGGTCTCTGACCCCTTCTCAGTCTTAAGCATAGAAAAGGACTCATCGAAATGATGAACAAGAACAGATACATCGATGTGATCTACACGCACACCGATGGTGAGCCCACCTGCATCATCCATGGTGGCATCCCCTATCCACACGGTCTCGATATTGTCGGAAAGCGCCAGTTCATTCGCGACAATTACGATTACATCCGCACCGCGCTCCTGCGTGAGCCTCGTGGTCACAACGACATGGTTGGTGTGTTTGTAACGCCGCCTTCCAGCCCTGACGCGGATGCCGGCATGCTATGGGCCGATGGCGATGATTTCATGGAGATGTGCGGTCACGGAACCATCGCGCTTTCCATGGCGATGGTCTCGCACGGTTTGGTCCACAATGTTGCCGAGCCTGTCACCAGGATCCGTTTCGAGACACCGGCTGGCCTGGTCGTTTCCGAGGTCGCGTCCGAAAACGGGCAGGTTCAATGGACGCGCTTTCAAAATGTTCCGGCCTTCGTCCTGGAGCAGGATGTGCCAATTGAGCTGCCTGGCTATGGCGCCCTGACCGCCGACATCGCGTTTGGCGGCAACTTCTTTGCTGTGGTGAAATGGCCTGACCAGGATCGCCCCATCGGGCCTGAGAATGGTCGACTGCTCTCCGATATGGGCGTTCTGGTGAAAAATCAGATCAATGCAAAGATGGATGTGCGGCATCCGACCGAGAAGCATATTCAGGGGCTGAACTTCACCACGTTCTGGCAGGATCCGGATCACGCTGACAGCCTCTACCGCAATGTTCACGTGTTCAGCGATGGCAAACTCGACCGTTCTCCCGGCGGCACGGGTACCAGCATGATGATGGCGGTGTTCGAGGCACGCGGGAAAATCAAGATCGGGCAGACCATCAAGTCGGAGGGTCTGCTGGGCTGCGGTCGTTTTGAAGGTTGCCTCCTTGGCGAGACGATGCTTGGCACACAGCGTGCGGTCATTCCCACCGTGAAGGGCACCGCAAAGGTGGTCGGCTATGCGAAGTGGTTGATTGATCAGACGGACCCGGTGGGCCTCGGTTTCGTGGTGCGCTGAGAACTGCGTCCGGCCCGGTGGCCATTCAGTACAGGCTTCACCATCGGGCAGCATAAGAATTAAAGCAGGGAAGTCTCAATTCCTGTTTCACAGTGCCGCGAAGCCCAGAGCACGACCTTAAGACATTGATCGGATCGATACGCAATTCCCGGTTCAGAAAGTTCATAGAAGCATTCGCAACCGGCATTGCACCCGATCCGATCTCCTTTTATCGACCACCCACACCGCCATCCGCGCCACCTTCTCGTAACCCCGCTTGGCGCCGGGCTCCGGGTCGAGGATTCACGCGCACTGCGCAGGTATGGTCCAATCGTATCCCGAAAGCTTCCCCGCACCTTCGTTGAACCGGTCTTCTCTATTCGTCGGGCAAACCTGCTGACAGTAGTCGAACCATCTCGGGATCCTGCCGAGCCATTTCCGTTGCTTGTTGTGATCAATGAGAAGGATGGTCGCCGCAGTCAAAACGAGATTGTCAAATGACAGCGAGGAAGCAGGAAACAGAGAAGCGGCGGTCGTTATTGGTGAAGACGCAACAAAACTCATCGAGCAGGCCATCGCCCACGGGCAGGTATTGATTGGCCAGGGCAGAGCCATGGGCGATGCGTCGATGGCGATTTATCGCGTTGTGAACACTCAGCCGCAGGAAACCGTTGTTTCAGTGATGATAGAGGGTGCGGGCCTGACACCGAAGGACGCATTGACGTATTGATACAATTGCCGTCGAAAACATGCCATGAAAGCGAAAGGCCGACCAGCCAGTCAGGGGGACAGAATGGATTATGTAAAATAACAAGAATATCCCCCTGTCATTCTTGATTGAGTGGATCTGGCAGGGATGTCTCCAAAAATCTCACTCCTAACAGAGAAAACATGAGCCGGGCTCATCCATACAGAGTGAAGGGCGTCATCGTGTTTTCGGTGTGTGAACCGCCTTTCCTCCAGGGGCCTTTCCTTGTTCTGGTGGATGGATCGAAATTGTCACTTTGGTTCGTTTGGGGGGGCTTGGCAATCTGCCAGGAGAGGCTTGCCTGTTTCAGGCATTATACCGATTTGAATGCGGCAGGCGTGGGGGATCGGTTAGAAGCGTCAGCCACCCCGAAATCAGAAATGTATCAGCCGCAGGCAATGATGAAGCGTTCGTGAAATGGAGGATGAAGGCGGGGGCACGCCGATCTGCGCGGACCTGGTGGGCCGATTTTTCATTCTCTTTCATGTACTCTATTAACGGTGCGAGCCTGGTCACTGAAACCTTGGGTGCGATCCGGGCTGGCAGGAACTATCGAGGTTTCGGTTTATCGGCGTAAGGGCAAAATGCGAACCAAGACATATTATCAACTGGTGCGGGATGTGCTTGCGAAGAACATCGAAACGGGAAGATTGCCGGCCGGTACCCGTCTTTATACGGCCGCGGTGGCCGATCGTCTCGGCATCAGCCGTCCCCCCGCAAAGCGCGCGATAGAGATGCTGGCCAGCGAAGGGCTTTTGAGTGCTTTGCCCAAGCAGGGATATCAGGTCAGTGGACCGGATATAGGTGCAACCGCCGTGCGCGAGAACCTGCATTTGCTGGATCTCGACTTGTCCATGATGACAAATCAGAGCAATACGCCCTTGGCGCCCCGTTGGGGTGAGGTCCATGATCGGTTGAAGGGACAGCTTTTGAATGTAATCCCCTTCGGCACCTATCAGATCTCTGAGAGTGCGGTGGCGGAGACCTACGGCGTTTCCCGTACGGTGGCGCATGAAGCCTTGGCGCGGCTCGATGCCGAGGGCATCGTCCGCAAGAGCAGGACCTCCCATTGGACTGCCGGTCCTCTTTCGGTGAGGATGCTCGATGAGGCCCAGGAAATTCGTATCTTGCTGGAACCTGCAGCATTGGTACAGGCGGGGCCGGATATTCCCCGCGAAGAGCTGCTCGCTATTCGGGCCGCCTTGCGCAACGCGGCTGCCGACGGGCCGGCGCTTTCCATCCCGCGTCTTGCCGAACTGGAAACTGCGCTGCATGTAACTTGCCTTGCGGCGTTGAAAAACCGTAAGTTGCATGATCTCCTGATACGGCTTCAGTTGGATCACATCGTAAATGAGTTGTTCCGGCGTTATGTCACCACGCCGGATGACCGGGACATGATCGCAGAGCATTCGCTGGTTATCGATCACTTGCTGATTGGAGACTTTACGGGAGCCGGAGAGGCCTTGCGCTATCATTTGCATGAAGATCACCAAAGGACACGCGCACGCCTAAAGGTTTTGTCGCTCTTCAGGGAGCCGCAGATTGCCCCCTGGCTTAGTCCGTTGAATTAAGGGGCTGAAGATGCGTGCTGGCAAGACCTCGGCCCTGCGTGTGATTATTCGAAGCGAGATGATTGGGCAGCCGATCATCGACCGGGCGCGTGTGGAGCTACCATTTCCGATAGTCTTCGAGACGATCGACAGTCTGGAAAGCTTGCGCCGGGTGATACAGCAGCCCGAAAGCTACGATGTTTACCATCAGTGGCATACGGTTGATCTCATGTGGACCGCGCGTGCGATACAGCCAATCGAGGTGTCTCGCCTCAGCAATGGCAGCGCGCTTTTGGCGCGTGCGCGCAGGCCGTTGGGCAATTATCCGTTTGCAGGCATATTTGTACAGCCCGATGGGAGACTCGGTTCTGCTCATAGTTCCCATATTGCAATCATGCCGGTCGCGCAGGGGGTGGATTGCTTCGGTTACAATCCGGCGCTGCGGGAGAAGATCGGCGAAGACGAGCCGGAAAGCTGGAGTTGGCTGCTTGATTCCCGCCTGAGAGGTCGGGTCGCACTGCTTGCAGATCCTGTTCTGGGCATGATCGAAGCCGCGCTGGCGACCGAAGCAGCGGAGGGGCTGCGCTACAACAATGTAGCCAATCTCAGCATCGATGAGATTGATATGGTGGTGGATGGTTTGATCCTGCGCAAGAAGAAAGGTCACTTCAAAGGGTTCTGGTCCAATTCCGATGAGTCCGTGCGGCTGGCACGACGTGGCGGGGTTCTTATCCAGAGCATGTTCGGGCCTACCGTACAGCGTCTGCGTCGTGAGGGCATTCCCCTGCGAGTCGCCAGCGCGGAAGAAGGGGGGCGGGGATGGCATACGGACCTTTGCATCTCAAGGGATACGAAAGGTGAGATGCTGGACGCTGCTTATGCTTATCTGGACTGGTGGCTGTCCGGGTTTCCTGGGGCCGCGGTTTCGCGGCAGGGATATTATTCGATCCTTCCGGAAACGGCGCGCGGGCACCTGAGCACTGAGGAATGGGACTATTGGTACGGCGGAAAGCCAGCGGCGCGAACGCTTCTTGATGGCGATGCACACCCAACAATCCGCGAAGGCGATGTCAGGGATGGCGGTTCCTATTATGAGCGCATGGCCAGTGTGCGCGTCTGGAACGCTTTTATGGATGAGCATACTTATCTTACCCACCGCTGGCAGGAGTTTCTGAACGCATGAGCCCCGCATCGGGCGCCGTCACATTTGCCGTTCCCCGACATTCGTCTCGGATGATAAATTATCCATAAGATCTGAACTCCGAGCGCATAATTCTATTTTTAAAAAGAAGAATCTCTCTGTGCTTTGGGCGCGCGCGTCCGCAAATGCGGGTGCCTTCGCGCAAGAATCCGTAAAACTCTAAAATGGATGACCTTGATCGCCGTCCGCTCAGGGCAGGTGGCTGGCGGGTCTCGTCATTGAATGAAGGGTAAGGCTGAATTTTTTAAGGTGATGGTTTTGCTTCACCAGCGCTGTCTTCTCAAAAAAAGTGTTGATCGCATGCGTTGTTCATTTTAGCTTGATCGAAAGTCACAAGGAGAAACCCATTATGGTGGTGAAGCTAATCCGCGCGGGCCATATCATCGCGTTTCAAAACGGCACTCACACTCATCTTCGCGATGGGGTGATCGTGGTTGAGGACGACCGCATCGCATATGTGGGAAAGACGTTTGACGGTGAGGCGGATGAGGTGATCGACGCTTCTGACAAGATCGTCACGCCGGGCTTCATAAACACCCATGTTCACATGAGTGAATCGCCGCTCGATCGTTCTTTCGTGGAAGATCGGGGGCCGCGCAATTTCTATCTTTCGGGCTTGTTTGAGTTCCTCACCGCGCGCGACGGAGCGATCACCGATCAGGCGCGCAGGGCTTCGATTGCGATGTCAGTGCCGGAGATGATCCGTACCGGCACCACCACTGTCGTCGAGATGGGAAGCCATGGCGATTACGTTGCCGAGCAGTGCGAGAAGGTGGGGCTGCGGGCCTATATCGGAGAGATGTATCGATCCGGTCGCTGGTACACCGACGACGGCCGCAGCGTGAAATATGAGTGGTGGGAGGATGACGGCCGTGAACGTATGGACCATGCGGTCAACTTCATTGAGCAGCTCGAGGGCCGTGCCAATGGGTTGCTCAAGGGATTTCTTACGCCCGCGCAGGTGGATACGTGTTCGGCAGCGCTTCTTAAGCGTACGGCCGAGATAGGGCGGGAGATGAAAGTACCGGTCGCCCTGCACGTCTCCCAGTCCGTTCCCGAATTTCAGGAGATGGTCCGCCGCAACGGATGTTCTCCAGTGGAATGGCTGCATGAACTGGGTTTCCTCGGCGATAACGTGCTGCTTGGGCACGTCATCATGCCGTCAGGGTCAAGCTGGGTGAACTACCACGGAAACGACCTGGAAATCCTCTCGGACACCGGCACGAACGTGGCGCACAACGTTTGGGTGTTTGCGCGGCGCGGCATCGCGATGGAGAGCTACGCGCGTTATCTGGAAAAGGGAATCAACATGGTTCTCGGTACAGATACCTGTCCTCAAAGCATGATCGAGGCGCTTCGCTGGACTGCGGTGATAAGCAAGATCCAGGACCGGCGGACCGAGGTGGCCACGGCGGCGGATGTTTTCAATTCCGCAACGCTGGCGGGCGCGAAATCGCTGGGCCGGGACGATCTCGGACGGATCGCCAGGGGAGCAAAGGCAGACCTGCTTTTCTGGGAGGGGCAGGGGCTGTTCATGACCCCGCTTCGCGACCCGATCCGCAACATTGTCTACTCGGCGACGCCGGAAGACCTGCACTCCACAATGATCGATGGGCGGATGGTTATGGAGAACCGGGTGATCCCCGGCGTCGATCTGGACAAGCTGTCCACGGATCTTCAGCTCGGAGCCGAGCATATGTGGGAACACATGCATGTGACCGACTGGGGCAAGCGCAACATCGAGCAGCTTTCCCCGTCGAGCTATCCCGAGTTTCGTGCGCAATAAGCGTTTCGATACTGAGCAGCCCCGTTTGGAGCTGCTCTCATAACAAACATAAATCAAAAAGGGGAATTTCCATGAAACACCGTAGCCTTGCATTGGCTTTGATGGCGGCTGTCCTGAGCGGGCCTGCCTCTGCCGAGACACTGAAGATCGTAATGGAAAGCCGGCTTGGCAATCTCGATCCGATCCTTTCCGCATCCCATCAAACCCGCGAGCACGGATATCTCATCTACGACACGCTATTCGCGGAGGATGCACAGGGTCAGGCGCAGCCGCAGATGATCGATGAGTATTCGGTCTCAGAAGACGGCAAAACATATCGTTTCAAGCTCCGCGAGGGGCTGGCCTTTCACGACGGAGCACCAGTAACGGCGAAAGATGCGGTCGCATCGATCAAGCGCTGGGGACAGCGCGATCGGATGGGGCTTGCCATCATGAAAGCAACAGACAGCCTTGAGGCGGAAGACGACAACACCTTCGTTCTTAAACTGAATACACCTCTGGGCGTGGTGATCGACGCCTTTGCAAAGCCAAGCGGCGTGCCCCTGTTCATCATGCCGGAAGCTGCCGCTGCAACGCCGATCACGGAAGCCATCACCAATTACGTCGGCTCAGGCCCCTTCAAGTTCGTTGAAGGGGAGTATTCTCCGGGTGTGAAGAGCATCTACGTGAAGAATGAGAACTACAAGCCGCGCAGCGAGGAGCCCAGCGGCATGGCCGGTGGAAAGGTCGCGAAAGTCGATCGGATCGAGCGTATTGAGATTGCAGATCCGCTGACTGCCGTCAATTCGCTCACTGAAGGCGAAATCGACTTCATGCAGAATGTCCCCCTTGATCTTGCCCCCCTCGTGGAAGGCAATGAGGCGATCACAACCGCTCATCTGGACAAGGCGGGTTATCAATACGGCTATCGGTTGAATTTCCTCCATCCGCCCTTCGACAACAAGCTGGTCCGGCAAGCGGCACTGTATGCGGTCGGTCAGAAAGAGATACTCCAGGCCCAGTTCGGCGACGCCGATAATTATCAGGCTTGCGGTGCAATCTTTGGCTGCGGAACGACTTATGAATCCGATGTGATGGCGGATATCGCGATCGAAGCCCAGCCTGAAAAGGCCAAGGCCCTGCTGGCGGAAGCTGGCTACAAAGGCGAAACCGTTCTTTTGCTTCATGTCACCGATAACCCGGCCATGGCGGCTGTCGGACCGGTCATGGCTCAGCAGCTGCGTGCTGCGGGGTTCAATGTGGAAATGCAGGCGATGGACTTCATGACAATGTTGTCCCGCAGGGCATCACAGGAGGCCGTCGAAAAGGGCGGGTGGAGCATTTTCATCACCTCCTGGCAGGTGCCGGAGGTTTCCGATCCCGTCCGGTCGTACATGATAGTTTCGGAAGGCACGAAGGGCTATGCCGGCTGGGGGGACGTCCCTGCCATCGATCAGAATATCCAGGCATTTCTGGCCGAGACCGATGTCGCCAAGCGGAAGGAGATCGCTGCTGAAATTCAGAAAGTCGTCTATGAGGAAGGGATCTACGCCCCGCTCGGACAAAGCAGCCGCTTGAATGCATGGACCAATGGGGTTGACGGTCTCATTCCAAACGGGCCGACCGTCTTCTGGAACGTAACCAAGTCGGCAGAATAATGATCTTCTACATACTGAGGAGAATCGTTGCGACCATTCCTGTCATGGGGGTGGTCGCCCTTCTGGTTTTCAGCTTGCTGTATTTGGCTCCGGGAGACCCGGCGGTGATCATCGCCGGTGAATCCGCAAGCACCGAACAGCTTGAAAAGATGCGAAAGGACATGGGCCTGGATCAACCTTTGCCCGTGCAGTTTGCCAAATGGATCGGGAAGGTTGCCACGGGGGATCTGGGCACTTCTCTTCACTCGGGGAAAAAAGTTTCGGAGATGATCGGTGCGCGCGTTGGACCGACACTCTCGTTGGCGACCGTGACCATTCTCCTGTCGCTGATACTTGCGATTCCGATGGGGATTCTCGCGGCCTGGGCGCGGGGTAGGTGGCTGGACAGATCACTGATGAGTATCGCTGTACTAGGGTTCTCCACCCCGGTCTTCGTCGTCGGCTACGTGCTGATCTTCCTTTTCTCGGTGAAAGCGGGTTGGTTCCCGGTGCAGGGGTTCACGCCGATCAGTGAAAACCCGTTGCGTTTTCTGCGAACGGTCACGTTGCCAGCGTTCACGCTGTCTCTGGCGTACGTGGCTCTCGTCTCCCGTATCACGCGTTCGAGCCTGCTTGAGATGCTCGGAGAGGATTTTATCAGAACAGCGAGAGCCAAGGGGGCTTCGGAAAGGCGGGTCCTCTTGCGGCACGCACTGCGTAATGCCGCCGTGCCCATTTTGACGGTGGCAGGTTCCGCCGCGGCGTTTCTGATCGGCGGGGTCGTCGTCACGGAGAGCGTTTTCAATCTGCCGGGCATGGGACGCCTGGTCGTGGAATCCGTTCTTGCACGCGATTATCCCTTGATCCAGGGACTGATCCTGCTCCTGTCGCTGGTCTATATCGGCATCAATCTCCTCACCGATATTCTCTATTCGGTTTTCGATCCACGTATCCGGTATTGAGATACGACGGGGGAACCCAATGAACAAATCTTCTCATTCACCAAGCGTTGAAAGCGATGAGCTTCTCGCTATCCGGATGCGGCGCATTGCGCTGTTCCTGCATGACAACATATTCGCAATCACCACTCTGGTTTTGGTGGTTCTCGCAGGTCTACTGGCACCGCTACTGACCTCGGCGGATCCGGACTTCATCAACCCCGGCATGAAGCTCAAGCCGCCTTCTGCAGAGGCCTTCTTTGGAACCGACCTTCTCGGGCGAGACGTGTTTGCCCGTGTTCTCTACGGCACCCGTGCGTCGCTGTTGGTGGGGCTCTTTGTGGCTCTCGTTGCGCTTGTAGTCGGTCTCCTGATCGGCCTCGTTAGTGGGTATTTCCGGTCTCTGGATGGTGTCATCATGCGTATCATGGATGGCATTATGGCGATACCGGCCATCATTCTGGCAGTCGCTCTCGTTGCCATCATGGGAGCCAATTTCATCACCGTCGTCACCGCGATCGTGGTGCCGGAGGTCCCCCGCGTCGCGCGTCTTGTACGTTCGGTGGTTCTATCTCTGCGAAGCGAGCCTTATGTCGAGGCGGCAGTATCGCTCGCCACTCCGACCTGGCGCATCCTCTTGCGCCACATGCTGCCCAATACACTGGCACCGCTGATTGTTCAGGGCAGCTTCATCGTCGCTTCGGCGATCCTCACGGAATCGGCCTTGAGCTTTCTGGGGGTGGGCCTCCCGCCTGAAATTCCCACATGGGGAAATATCATGGCGGAAGGGCGCAGGTTCTTCCAGCTCCTGCCCGGCCTTGTTTTTTTCCCCGGTCTGTTCCTGTCACTGACGGTCCTTGCGATCAATCTGCTGGGCGACGGGCTGCGGGACCGTTTCGATCCCAAATTAATAAAGCGAGCATGATGATGACGAATGAAGCAAACCAGCGAGAAGTCGTCCTCCAGGTCGATGGCCTGACAGTGTCGCTGCACTCGGGGCGTGAGATTGTTTCGGATATCAGCTTCAACGTACGGGCGGGTGAAACGCTTTGCATCGTCGGCGAGAGCGGATCGGGCAAATCGGTAACGAGTTTTGCGGTCATGCAGCTTCTGGATTCGGCCGCTCTGCGCCCCACGGCCGGCTCCATACGGCTTGAAGGTGTGGATTTGCTGAAAGCCAGTTCTCAGGAATTGCGGCAGCTCCGAGCGGCCCGGATGTCGATGATATTCCAGGAGCCGATGACTGCGCTCAATCCGGTGGAACGCATCGGCAAGCAGGTCATGGAGGTTCTGGAAATTCACCGGGAGGGCGATCATGCAGGCCGGCGCGCGCGTGTCCTGGAGATGTTTCAGATGGTGAAGCTTCCCGATCCCGAGCGGGTCTTCAATGCTTACCCTCATGAACTTTCAGGCGGGCAACGTCAGCGTGTCGTGATCGCCATGGCGCTGATTCTGCGTCCGCGCCTGTTGATCGCCGATGAGCCGACAACGGCTCTCGATGTGACCACCCAGGCCCAAATTCTGGGGCTCATTTCCGAGTTGCAGAAAGAGATGGGAACGGCGGTGTTGTTTATCACCCATGATTTCGGGGTTGTGCATGACATCGCAGATCGAATTCTCGTGATGAACAAGGGACGGGTCGTCGAAGAAGGCAAGAGTACGGACATCCTGACCTCTCCCACAGCTGATTATACACGCAGGCTGATCTGCGCTGTTCCCAGCCTCGTTCCGGTGCCCAGCCGTGAACTGTCGGGGGAGGGCGTCCTCGAAGTGAAGGGCATGGCAAAACGATATGTCATGGGCAGTTTCCCGCGAAAACGATATTTCGACGCGCTGCATCCCACAGATCTGCTTCTGCGCGAGGGGGAGATTCTCGGGGTTGTTGGAGAAAGCGGCTCGGGAAAGACGACCCTCGCGCGCTGTATTGCCAGACTCGTGCCGGCGAGTGAGGGCGTGGTTCGGCTGAAGGGCGCGAGCATCGACGACCTGTCTTCGGCGGACAAGCGCCGTAGCAGGAAGCATGTTCAGATCGTCTTTCAGGACCCGTATCGTTCGATGAACTCGCGCTTGAAGCTGCGCGACATCATCGCTGAAGGAATGGTGAACTTCGGCTACGCTCCTGCAGAAATCGAAAGACGCTGTAATGAACTCATCCAGGCCGTCGGGTTGCAGCCATCCATGCTGGATCGATATCCGCATCAGCTTTCGGGTGGTCAAAGACAACGTATTTGTATCGCAAGAGCATTGGCGCTGGAGCCATCTGTCCTCATTTGCGACGAGGCCGTTTCTGCATTGGACGTTTCCGTACAGGAACAGGTGATCGAGCTGTTGCTCGACCTTCGGGACAGACTCGGGGTGGCCATCCTGTTCATCACCCATGATCTGAGGGTGGCAGCGCAATTGTGCGACAACGTGATTGTCATGCGTAACGGCCGTGTTGTTGAAGCCGGCAGTGCCGCAGACATACTGACGAATCCGCGGGACGAGTATACGCGCTTTCTCATCGACGCGGTTCCTGCGCGTGAATGGAATTTTCGGGAACGCGTTTCGGGGACTGTTGCAGCAAGTCAATGAGCCCCGCTAGAGGGCGGACAGCCCCGGATGTCGAGAAAGTGCAGAGGTTTTCTGCACCTGGGCCTGCTTCCTGTCCTTGAACGACAGCCGGCTATCGGCCCCTGTCCGGGACGCTGGCTCGCATACTCCAATTGTCCTCAAGCTGCATCGATCTGCGTGATGTCCTGAGCATTTTTAATTCGGGCAGAAACACGTGGTGCCCGCATCTACGCCGGAAAATGAAGAACCTTAAGGAAGTGCCGATTGTGCGAAGATTCCAGCCGTAACAGGGCCTCCATGGCATTTCCCGATGAACCCACTTCTAAAAGGGACGTTGTCAGCCGCAGTGCCTGGCTTGCCATCGTTGTCATGGCCCTTGGTGCTTCCTGTTTTGTAACCTCGGAACTTCTGCCGGCAAGCCTGCTCAGTCCGATCGCCGAGGGGCTAAGCGTATCGGAAGGAGTCGCTGGGCAAGCGATTTCGGTCACTGCGTTCTTTGCGGTTCTTGGAAGCCTGTTTGCCTCCACCTTTACGGGGATGCTTGACCGCCGCCTCGTTGTGATCATCTGCATTTGGCTTGTGATTCTGGGAGCTGTGTCAGTGGCGCTCGCTCCGAATTACTATACCATGCTGGCGGGACGGGCATTGTTCGGATTGGCGTTGGGGGTTTTCTGGGCGACATCGGCTTCCATCGTGCTACGGCTCGCCAGGCCGCAGGATGTTCCTCTCGCATTTTCCCTGATGTTCGGCGCAATCCCGATCGCGATGACAGTAACCGTACCAATCGCAAGTGCATTGGCTGCATTGTGGGGTTGGCGTTCAGCGTTCCTCCTGATCGCCGGTCTAGGTACGATGTTCCTGCTGTTGCTGGCAGTTGTACTGCCTCCGCTGCCTGCGCATCGGCGCGCGAATATCATGGGGGTCCTGAGCGTGTCGAAACGGGAGGGTATTCCGGTTGCCATGCTCGCGATATTTCTAGTCTTCGCCGGAAAATTCTCGCTCTTCTCGTATGTGCGCCCTTTCCTGGAGGGCGAGTTCGGTCATCAAAGCAGTGCCATCGTGACGATGCTGTTCGTTTTCGGCGTTGCAAACCTTGTCGGCACGTCCGTCTCTTCGTTCATGATCAGACACGACTTGATAGCCACCCTGTCTCTATCGTCGCTGGCGGTCTCATTGTCGGCAGTTGGCCTTATTCTGTTTTCCGGCAGCATCTGGAAGGTTGGGATGCTCATTGCCGTTTGGGGATTCTCCGTCGGCTGTATTCCACCGGCGTGGACCACATGGATCACACGCAGGCTCCAAGACGATGCCGAGAATGCGGGTTGCCTCCAGTTTTCAGTCATGCAGCTGGCAATTGCTGCGGGGGTAGTGTCAGGGGGAGTGGGAATTGAGCAATTCGGCCGGACAGGCCCCTACATTCTTGGGGCGGTCTTCCTGATATCCGCGGCCATTCTGATCCGGTGGAAACTCTCTCGGGCCGAAATGCCCGTCAGTCTTGCTATCCCTCGTTCGCGTCGAACTGTTTGCGAACAGCGCGCGGACGGGCTGGGCGTAGAAGACATGGGCGTAGAAGACATGGGGGCGGAAGACATGGGGGCGGAAGAGATGGGGACAGAAGACATGGGCTAAGTACAACGCTGTCCGCATTGAAAGCCGCCTGTTACTTCTTCCTCCGCCGTTCGTGTTACGCCGACCACGCGGGCATCAAGTGCCGTGCATGAGGTTTGAGAAACCGGTCGACAGCGCCTGCCACCGAATGAGCGGGCAGAAGCTCCTCGGGCTGGGCCGCGTGTGCGCGCGACGAAAAAGGTGTTGTGCCGTCATTCCCTTGAAGAACAGCGTTGCGGCCGTTTCGTCGTCAATTGCGTCCGGTACGCGAATAAGCCTGTCTTCTGCGTCGTCGTGAAGGCCGGAGCAGCTCCCGCCCCCGAATGTACATCAATGACCCGGGCGCCGATGCGCCGAATCCGCATCCTGTTCCCCATTAAGCACACAGGCGCGTTGCCTCTCCATGCGCTGTCGCTGTTAGCGGCGGCGCTCTGAGCCCTGTGTCTAATCGTCAGCGCCCGGTCAAACGCCATTACTAACGAAGCGCACGAGCCTGCTGGCCGCTCATCTCAAAATCGAGAATCAACCGCACCACTCTTCACAAACCCGCTTGACGCCGGGCTTAAGGTCGCGGATTAATGCGCGCTGCGCGGGTATGATGTAATGGTAGCCTGTCAGCTTCCCAACTATCGCCGCGAATTATTATCCCATGTTTATCAGTGGGTTATAAATTCCTTCGTGCCTCGGAATGCATCTGGCATTCTGGCCTGCAGGGAAGGAAACGGCCCCAGTTTTCCTTTTGCCAAAATCCGGAAAAGCTTGTGGTCCCAGCGCGTTCGTTGAGCCGGAGTTCTCTACCCGCCGGGCAAGCCTGCCGACAGTAATCGAACCACCTCGGAATCCTGCCGTGCCTTTTCCGTTGTCTGTTGTGATCAATCAGAAGGATGGTCGCTGCAGTCAAAAGGAGATTGTCAAATGGCAGCGAAGAAGCAGGAAGCAGAGAAGCAGTCGGTTGTTATTAGTGAAGACGATGCGAAGGCCATCGAGCAGGCTATCGCACAGGGGCAGGCATTGATTGCGCAGGGCAAGACCAAGGTCGATGCGTCGATGGCGATTTATCGCGCTCTGAACACTCAGCCGCAGGAAGCCGTTGTTTCGGCGATGATAGAGGGGGCGGGCCTGACACCCAAGGGCGCATTGACATATTGGTACAATTGTCGCCGAAAATACGCCAAGGCAGTAAAGAAATGAAATAACAAATAAATCCGTAAAAGTTGTATATGGGTGTAGAGATAAGAGGAATTAAGGATTGTCAATATTCTATATTTTAAAAAACTCATCAAAATGAGCGGAGCTCGCCTTCACTATGTGAAGGGATTTTTGTTTCCTTTTTCACAATTTTATCAGTCCTATCAAAAAAACTCAAAATTTCACCAAATCGAGGATAATAGCGTAGATTATATAGAAAAGACAAAAATATCCCGGCTGTTACCCTCGATTGGGTGAAATTGGCATGTGGTGTCTTCAAAATTTCAATTCAAAATCAAAGCAATCATGTGCGAAGCTCATCTTCACCCAGTGAAGGGAACCGTGATTGCTACATATCTCAATATAATTGCATCTCCTTTTCGTGGTGATCAGCGTAATCACATCTGTTCGGAGAACGGTCTTTTCGGTCGGTCGGCCGTAAAGTTGCTTCCGTTTTAAGGCTGTGCTGAAATCAATCAGGGGATAGAGGGAGGGAGTTCACTGTGAAAATTTACATTGTGCTGGCATCTTCATTGATTGTTAGCGGGTGCGTTTCACCGATCAAGCAAGCGCGGCATGAGCGAGAAGCGAAGCAATGCGAAGCATTTGGATACAAGCTTGGCACTGACGCATACGCGAATTGTCGGATGCAGTTCGAAATGCAGCACAAACGAAAGATGTCAGATATTGGTAATTCAATCGCACAAGCCAGCCAGCCGCGCCCCGCGGTCTATACGCCGGCAGGGCCGACTAATTGTACTTCTCGGCAAAGCTATCCGGGTGCGCCGGTCTATACGAACTGCTTTTGAGCAAGTCTGATATCTGCAAATTAGTCTGTCGGTACGGGCGACTTCTCCCAACCATGGTGTATTAATTTTCCGTTGATAGGACGGAATTTGGGCGGAGTGTCTTCAAAATCTGGGCTAGGCATACTGCGTAGCAGACTTTCTAAATGTCATAATGAAAAGAATAGAAGCTCAATGGCTTTTCGATTTGTACGTTTTCTTGATAAGATGAGGGCCCCAGCCTCCTCGCTGGAATTGTTATATTCACCTTCGTTCCCTCTCTGTTGGATCGGAAAGATGACGTCCCGATCACTACACTTTCGTACACTGCATGGGCTCAAGATGAAGCGAGTGCTGGCGACGTTCCAGACCTGGGTTGGAGGTCAGACGCCAGGGGCTGCCCGCGCGGCGAGCAGCTCGATCCTTATGAAATCTGGCGTGAGGCTGGAGTTGACTCACCCGCTGAAGGAGAGCGCTTCCTCCTGCTGAAGTACCGCGAAAAAGGCTTGACGCCGTTCGTTGATTGGTTGCGGTGTCAGGGCTTTAGCGTAAGCGTTCTAACCGAGGCAACTGTCGGTGTGCCGCCGGGCCAGTTGAGCGTAGCAATCTCCTTCGGGGTAGCCTCGCGGAATCGTAGACCGCTTTGGGAGATCAAGGTTCCTTGGCTTCGCAGTGGAACCGTAAGCGGACAGGGATTCGAGATGAGACTCACGCTTGAGAGAGAGGTCATATCAATAACCTACAGCGAGTCTCTTTGGTGAAGGCTCGGACCTGCATGCCGGTGAGGTTCCGGATGCCCCCTCTGCTAGCGCACTACGCGCTTGTCAAAGCGGGATATTTCAATAACCGCGGAGCACCGGTCTAGAGCATCGACTACACGGTGACGAGGAGCAGGACTTATTCCCGCACATTCGGTATAGACTGGACGCAGGCGCATTCTCAGAAGACAAAGAGCGTCGAGGGGGATGCGCGTTGCACCTTACGTTCGTGAGGCAGAGTGGGCCTATCCGCGCGCTGGCTGGACAGGAAGCTTCCGCAATTTCATGGAAAAGGCCGGTGGCTGCGGTAGCCCCATCCTTCAGACACTCGAAGATAACATGCTTCGATATCAGTCCCACGGCTCTTGATGTCAGCGATTTGGGGCGCAGTTGATTTCGGTCCAAACGGCTGCGCCCTGTCATACACGGGTCAAAGATGCAAGGTTCCATCCATGCATCCAGAGACCGCAGTGCTCCGGTCGCCGCTGGTTTTCTCACTTCCGCTTACCCGCCGCACGAGAGCGCATCTTGCTGCTGTCGACGGGGAATCCGTCGCCCTGACCGGGGGAGTGGCGGAGTTCTGAAGTTCAAGAAGTCAGCGTCGCTGGTGGTAGACCGCCTTCTGGGCTGAGGAGCGCCCGACCGGTCTATCGTCTAGGGGTTGAGTCTTGAGCGGTTCACCATTTCACGGAACCGCTGCTCCGTTCTATTTATCGACTTGTCGCGTTTTTGCGGACGTCAGGGAAGTTTGCCTCGCGGGCAGCAAGAACGGCGTATCCCGATCTTCCTTCCCACACTGCTTTTCTAAAGCTGCGGTCCCGCCGGGGCGCGGCCAGTGGATAGTCTGCGGGCCAATGCAGGACGGCGGAGGGCACCGGCCAGCCCACACTTCAATCATGCTAAATATTGACATGGACGACATTTGGTATACCAATGGAGTATCAAATATATTCTCAACGGGTCGCTTTGATGATGGACGCAGAAGTCAAGGGGCTTTCCCACGAAGCTTACGAGAAGATCGCAGCGATGATTCTTTCAGGAGAGCTAAAGGGAGGAGTGGTCCTGAATGACCGCCGCCTCTCGGAGTCCCTTGGAATTTCAAGAACCCCTGTGCGTGAAGCGCTGGGGCGTCTGGAAGGTGAGGGCTACCTGGTGCGGTCGGGGCGGACGACGATCGTCAGCAAGATCGACCTGCAGGATATCCTTCAGATCATCTCCGCGAGAATTCTCATCGAAGGTGAAACGGCGCGACTTGCCGCCGAGAAAATCGACGAAGCGCACCTTGAGGCCATGCGTGCCGCAGTGGAGGCGCTTCTTACGAATGAAGATGCGAGTTCGGATGAGCATTGGGGGGCGGACGATCTCGTGCATCTCGGAATCGCCGAGGCTGCCGGCAACATCTATCTGGCCCAGATCGTCGCCAATCTTCGCAAGCGGACCAGAATTTTCGGAATGAAGCGCATCCCTTCGCGGTTTGAGCCGGGGATCCGCGAGCATCTCGCGATCATCGACGCACTTCATCGGCGTGATGCTCACGCTGCCAGCCGTCTCATGGCAGAGCACATCGCCAGCGCGAGAGACGGCATCATCAATAGCTTTGTAGGGTAGGAAATGCAGAAGATTAATAGACGCTCCGAAGGCGTTTTCGTCATCTCGGTCACGCCGTTTCAAGAGAGTGGCGCACTGGATCTGGATGGCGTGGAGAGGCTGGTGGATTTCTATCGGTCGGCCGGTGCGTCGGGGCTCACCATCCTCGGTATGATGGGCGAGGCGCCCAAACTGTCTCAGGAAGAAAGCACTGCTTTCGCCAAACGGGTCATGAAGGCCTGCCCGGATATGCCTGTCGTGGTCGGTGTCTCCGCTCCTGGCTTCGCTGCAATGCGGGATATCAGTGCAGCTGTCATGGATGCAGGTGCTGCCGGTGTCATGATCGCGCCGCCATCGAGCCTTCGAACAGATGACCAGATCCTGAACTACTACCGACAGGCGGCGGAAGTGATCGGTGCCGAGACACCGTTTGTCGTTCAGGATTTCCCGCTCGTCACCAATGTCGTGATCTCGCCTTCGGTTCTTCTGCGTGTTTTTGCGGACAACGCAAACGCCGTGATGCTCAAGCATGAGGATTGGCCGGGCCTGTCGAAAATTTCAGCGCTGCGCGCTGCCGAAGCGGAAGGGGCGAAGCGCATCTCGATCCTGACCGGCAATGGCGGCCTCTTCCTGACTGAGGAAATGGAACGCGGCGCCGACGGCGCCATGACCGGTTTCGCCTATCCCGAAATGATGATTGGCGTCACCCGTCTGGCAAAGGCTGGCGAGCATGAGCGTGCCCGCGATCTCTTCGACGCTTACCTGCCGCTTGCACGCTATGAGCAGCAACCCGGTCTCGGTCTGGCGATCCGCAAGCATATCCTTTGCCAGCGTGGCGCAATCCGCAGCGCCCAACTCCGACCGCCAGGACCGAAGCTCTCGCAGCAGGATCTGAGTGAAATCGAAACACTGATTGCGCGCCAGACAAAGCGTCTTGCGATGCTCGAACTGAACGAAGGAATGTAAGGCGAATGGCCCGGCTTCTCTATTTGCAAAACGGCACCAGCCAGCAGTCCGTCGCCAAGTTGGACGAACGCTTCGAAGGATACGGCCTGCAGGTCGACCGCTTCTGGGCCTATCAAGGCGAGTTTCCCGAAAATCTCGACGAGTATGACGGAATATTTCTGTCCGGCAGCCCGCACGGCGCTTATGAGGATATCCCGTTTATCGCGCGTGAACACGAGCTGATCCGCTCTGCGGCGGAAAAGCAAATCCCCATGCTGGGCATCTGTTTCGGCAGCCAGATCCTGGCTTCGGCGCTGTGCGGCAAGGACCAGGTGTTCCGTCGGTCCTTCTGTGAAGTCGGCTACAAATGGCTGCCGACCTCCAAGGCCATCAAGACGGATGCGATCACCAATGAATGGGGTGATAGCGTCTACATGTATGTCTGGCACAATGACGAAGTTCGTCATGAGCATCCGGACATGACCATCCTTGCCAGTTCGGATCTGTGCCCAAATCAGGTCTGGCGCTTTCGCGACGAAGCGATCTGGGGAATCCAGGGCCATCCGGAAATCTCGCTTGAACAATCCCGCATCTGGTTTGAAGAAAATCGCGATCGCCTCATCAAGGATGGAGCCGATATCAGCGAGCTCAACCGCACGGCGGATGAAGCTGAAATCGCAAAAACATCTCTGAAAAAATTCGCCGATTTCGTTCTCGATGCCGCGAACGCGCAGAAGAGACCCGGGAGTGGCCTCCTGACAACTGCTTAAAACAAAAAGAGAGGAACACATGAAAACGATCAAGACAATGTTGCTGGCCGGCGCCTTTGCAGCCGGAGCGCTTGCCGCGCAGGCAGAGGAAATGGTTTTCGCAAGCTGGGGCGGAAGCTATCAGGAAGCCATCTCCAAGGCATGGCTACAACCGTTCTCCGAAGAGACAGGCATTGACATAATTGAAGATACGGAGCCGGAAGTCGCCCGCATCAAGGCCATGGTTGAGACAAATTCACTGGAGTGGGACGTGGTCACCGGCGGCGGTTCCACGCTCATGCGTGGGGTGGCGTATGACCTGTTCGAGCCCATCACGGAAGAGATGGTGGATCAGAGCCATGTCATCGAGGGCGCAAAAAATGAATATGGTGTCCCCTCCGAGATCTTCTCCACGGTAATCGGCTATTCGAAAGAAGCCTTCCCGGACGGTGGGCCACAGACTTTCGCCGATTTCTGGGATGTGGAGAAGTTCCCCGGAAAACGCGCCCTGCCTGACCGTGCTGCAACGGTTCTCGAAGCCGCGCTTCTGGCCGATGGCGTGGCTCCGACCGACATCTACAAGGTGCTGGACACGGAAGAAGGCTTCCAGCGGGCGCTCGACAAGGTTAGCTCGCTGCGTGAACACGTGGCTGTCTGGTGGTCAAGTGGTGCTCAGCCGGTTCAGGCTCTGGGGAGTGGCGAAGTGGTGATGGCGCTTGGCTGGAACGGGCGGTTCCAGGCCGGCATGGATGAAGGCCTCGACATCGAGATGTCCTGGGCAGAGTCGATCGCGCAAGTGGGGTATTTCATGATCCCGCGCGGGGCGCCTAACCGCGAGCAGGCAATCAAGTTCCTCAACTACATGGTGCAGCCCGAAGCTCAGTCCCGCTTCAGCGAATATGTCGCTTACGGGCCGGTGACGGACAAGGCCTGGGAGTTCATCGATGATGAGCGCAAAGCGCGTCTTCCCTCCACGCCTGAGCGCTTGGAAAACGCCATCTTCATGGACATTGCGTGGTGGGCCGACAATGCGACGTCGGCGTCAGAAAAATACACGCAAATGCTGCAGAAGTAGCAGCTGCCTTCGGGGGGCTTATGCCCCCCGGTCTTTTCAATCTAAACGTATCCTAAGAAGGGCATCGCATGGCGATCGATTCCTATTGGTTCGCACGTGAGGAATACACGCAGCGTCTGGAACGGGTTCAGGCCGAACTTAAAAAGAGAAACCTCGATGGAATGCTGGCTTTCCTGCCGGAGACCGTCACATATCTGACCGGGTTCTTCACGCGCGGCTATGGTTCCTTTCAGTTCGCGATCATTCCGGCATCCGGCAATCCCACACTGATCTGCCGGGACGTCGAAGAATACTATCTCGACGCGACATGCATCTTTCCCGACCGCGTCATGTGGACCGATAGCGACGACAAGAACGCTCTTTCTGTAGAAGCTGTTTTATCACGTATCGGCACAGCCCCCCGATTGGGCATCGAAATGGCCGCCTGGCCCCTTTCGGTGAAGCGTTTCGACGGCATCAAGGCGGGTCTTCCCGGTGCAGAATGGATCGATTGTTCCGATATCGTCAGCCGGATGAGGCTGATCAAGTCGCCGGCGGAAGTCGCCTATCAGCGCAAGGCAGCCAAAGCGGCAGAGGCTGGCATGACTGCCGCCATCGAAACCGCGAAGGAAGGCAATAGCGAGCGCGAGATGGCTGCCGCCATCTGTGCGGCGATGGTGCGCGGTGGCAGCGATTTGCCGGGCCCGGGCGTGCTGTCCTCGGGCGAGCGCGCTTTCCACCTTCATGGAGGTTACACCGACAGGGTGTTGTCGCGGGGCGACATCGTTCAGGTCGAAACCACCCCCAACAGCCATCACTATCATGCGCGCTTCATGCGTCCCATCCGGGTTGGCGAAGCGAGCGACGAGGATCATCGCGTCGTTGAAACCCTGATCGAAATTCAGGACCGCGCATTGTCGGAAGTTCGCCCGGGCGTGGCCGCCACTGTGCCGGATGCGATTTATCGCGAAGGGGTCCTTGGTGCCGGCTTGCGTGAAACCTACACCAACAAGACCTTCTACTCGGTCGGGCTTCTCTTGCAGCCCAATGGCGGCGAGCCGCTTGAGGCCGAGCCGAAGGCCACATGGACCTTCCAGCCGGGGATGACCTTCCACACCTATGTGCTGGCAAGGGGCTTCGGCATGTCCGAGACCATCCACATCACCGAGGACGGATACGAGCGCCTCACCAACTTCCCCCGTCAGCTTTTTGTCAGCTGACGGGAGGCGAAAGCGGGTCGGAGAAAGCGCCGATGAAAATCACGTCAAACAAGCGCCCGGTCTTCTGGGCCTGGATTGCGGTCGCACCCCTGTTGGTCTTCCTGGGGGTCCTGTTCTTCTTTCCGGTGCTTTCTCTGCTCGGTATCAGTTTTGGTGAGGAACAGCTGACTTTCGAGCACTACCTGCGGATCGCCGAGGTTCCGGTCTATCGCAGGGTCCTCCTCAATACATTCGTGATCTCCGCGCTCGTCACGCTGCTTTGTGTGATCGTTAGCTATCCTGTGGCTTACCTTCTTGCAACGGTCAGCCCGAAGGTTCGTAAGATCCTGTTCATTGTGGTGCTGTTGCCGTTCTGGACGAGTGCACTGGTGCGCACGACGGCGTGGATCATCCTCTTGCAGCGCAAGGGGGTTCTGAACGATCTCCTGACGGGTGCCGGTCTGATCGATGAGCCCATCGCATTCGTCTACAACCTCTCAGGCGTGCTGATCGGCATGACACATGTGTTGATGCCCTTTGTAGTGCTGCCGCTTTTTGCCGCCTTCATCAACATCGATCGCACCCTGATCGAGGCTGCCGAGGGGCTCGGTGCGGGGCCTTACAGCATCGGGCGCCGGGTGATCATGCCGCTCACCGCACCGGGTGTCATCGCCGGCGCAACCATCGTCTTCCTGAATTCCATTGGGTACTACATCACCCCGGCTCTGATGGGTGGGCCTGGCCAAACCATGATCGCGATGCTGATCGCCGACAATATCAACCGCGATCTCAACTGGAGTCTGGCGGCTGCGCTCTCCGTAGTGCTGCTTCTGTGCACCGTTGCGATCTTTGTTGTGTTCCAGCGCGTGTTCGGGCTGGAACGTCTGCTAACGGGCAGTGCGTCTCGCGGTTCGACCGCAAAATTCTCCATTGGCAACAATGGGCGCACGGGCGGAGGGTGGCTCACCTTTGCGTGTGGTGTGGCCGTTCTCATCTTCCTGATTGCGCCCATCCTAATCGTGTTTCCAATGAGCCTTGGTTCCTCGCCCTTCCTCAGCTTCCCGCCAGAAAGCTACAGTTTGCGGTGGTTTCACAACCTCTTTGAAGAGGCCAAGTGGATGAGGGGTGTCTTCAATTCACTGCAGGCCGCCGCCGTGGCCGTCAGCTTCTCGGTCGTACTGGGAACGCTCGCCGCGATCGGCACCATGCGTCTGGGCAGGCGCATGCGCCCCTGGCTGGAAACGGTCTTCATCCTGCCCATGGTCATTCCGGTGATCATCCTGTCGGTCGGCCTTTTCTACATGCTGGCGCCACTCGGTGTGATCGGAAATCCGGCAACACTGGGGTTGGCACACAGTGTTCTGGCGGTGCCCTATGTATTCATCACCGTCCGCGCTTCGCTTGTTAGCTTCGATCGCAATCTGGAACTCGCGGCTCTCAATCTCGGCGCAAGCTGGCCGGTCATGTTCCGCCGCATCATGCTCCCGGCGATCATGCCGGGTGTGGCAGCCGGGGCGGTGTTCGCTTTCATTCAGTCGTTCGATGATGTCGTTCTTGCGCTGTTTCTCACCAACATTCGCTCTCGCACACTGCCGCGTGTGATGTTTGAGGGCATGGTCCATGAGATCGATCCGACCATCATCGCTGCCTCGGCCATGATCATCATGCTTACGCTGACATTGCTGGCCATCAACCTCGTTCTTTCGCGGAGACAGTCCTAATGGAGAATTCGTCATCGGCGCGCTACGGCCTGCAGGGAAGACCTGTCACAATCACAGGCCTCAACAAAAGCTATGGAAATTTGAGGGTTCTGCACGATATTCATCTCGACATTGCAGCGGGCGAATTCTGCACACTTCTTGGTGCATCGGGTTCGGGCAAGACGACGATGCTCAAGGTGCTTGCCGGCTTCGAACCCTTCGATAAAGGGCGGCTTGAGGTCGGTGGCCGCGACATCAGCAACGTCCCGGTTTCCAAGCGCAATATCGGCATGGTGTTCCAGAACTATGCCCTCTTTCCACATATGAGCGTCCGCGAGAACGTTTCTTTCGGCCTCGACATGCGCAAGGTTCCCGGCGATGAACGACTCAGGCGTGTCGACGAAGTGCTTGAGCTCGTCAGTTTGCAGGATTTCGCCGACCGGCTTCCCGGTTCACTGTCAGGCGGTCAACAGCAGCGTGTTGCTCTGGCGCGGGCTCTGGTCATTCGTCCCGACATTCTTCTCATGGATGAGCCGCTGGGCGCGCTCGACAAAAATCTCAGGCAGTCGATTCAGTTGCAGTTGAAGCAGTTGCATCGCGAACTCGGCGTTACGATCGTCTACGTTACTCATGATCAGGAAGAGGCACTGCACCTGTCCGATAAGATCGTCATCATGGACGAGGGGCGGATCAAACAATCAGGCCCGGTGCGTGAGCTCTACTTCAAACCGAACAGCAGTTTTGTCGCGTGCTTTCTGGGCGAATGCAATTTGCTGAAAGACACCAACGGCAGAGAGTTCGGCATTCGGCCTGAGGATATCCGGCTCCGAGCGCCGGGCGAAAAGGCAGCGCATCTGGTCAACGCGAATGTGGAGACCGTTGTTTTCACAGGCGCTGCCAGCAAGATCATCGCGCGGGCCAACGACACGATGATTTCCGCCAATGTCGCAAACTCAGCCGCAGTCGAAGGGCTGGAGCGCGGCGCGCCGGTGGAGTTTGCGTTCGATGAGGAGCGCGTCCTCCGTTTCGGCACCGCGACTTAGTTTCAACCGTCAGAAATAGGTTTGACAGAATGGATTTGAAGATCAAGGGCAGGAAGGCACTGGTTCTCGGTGCTTCCCGCGGGTTGGGGCTTGGCATTGCCAATGGGTTGGCAGCTGAAGGCGTGGACGTCATGCTGTGTGGGCGCAGCGCAGACCTCCTGCAAGGCAATGCTGCCGAGATAGAAGCCAACCACGGCGTCGCAGCGCATCACCTTTCTGCCGATCTGGCAGATGGCCGGTTTGCCAAGCGGGTGGCGGAGCATGCGGGTGCGCAGATGGGTCGCGTCGACATTCTGGTAAACAATACGGGCGGTCCGGCACCGGGCAAGGTGACGGACATGACCGCAGACGATCTTGCCCGACAGGCGCAGATGATGATCTTCGGCATTATCGAACTGACTAACCTGCTTCTTCCCTCGATGCGGGAGAATGGTTGGGGACGCATCCTCACCGTCGCTTCGTCTGGCGTCGTGCAGCCTATTCCTAATCTCGCGATGTCGAACACGCTTCGCTCGGCGCTCGTCGGCTGGAACAAATCCCTGTCAAACGAGATCGCGCCCGATGGCGTGACGTGCAATCTGATTGTGCCCGGTCGCATTCACACGTCGCGCGTCGACCAGCTCGATGAAGCCGCCGCCAAACGCACCGGCAAGGCACTGGATGAGGTGCGTGCGGGCTCAAGGGCAGCGATCCCTACTGGCCGCTATGGCCACGTCGAGGAATTTGCTGACATGGCCACATTCCTTTGCAGCGACAGGGCGGGCTATACGACCGGCTCCATCGTCAGATGTGATGGTGGGGCAATCAAGGGCGTGTGAACGGAAGGGTCCGGGGATCGGCCTGAAGGACCAGCCGATCTCCGAAAGAGCACGTGTGGGTAAGGCGGTCAGGTCACTTTGCCTTGAGCCAGATCCGTTTTTTTCCTCGAAGCGAAGAACCACGCGATTGCCAGTGCGGCGAGTGACCCGCCAGCAAGATCGACTGCGAGATTTGCCGGGAACATCAGAAGCAGGCCCGCTATCGCGAACACAATGCGCTGGCTTCCCGATAATGGCCCGCTGATGATCATCGCTCCCTGCAGCGATATTGCAAGCAGAACGGCGCCGATCGTGTAGAGGCCGACCGTGTAGATGATTTCGTACCATTCTCCCTGCAACAGAAGTTCGGGCACATAGGCAAAGCTGAAGGGCATGAGCACCAGCGTTGCCCCGAATTTGAGCGCTGCCATGCCGGTTTTCATGGGCGGCGCGCCGGCAATTGCGGCACCCGCAAAGGCGGCGACACAGACAGGCGGTGTGATGTTGGACAGGCACGCCGCATAAAAGACGGCCAGGTGCGCAGCGATCATAGGCACTCCCAGCTGAATCAGCGCCGGTGCGGCGACAACGGAAAGGATGATGTAGGACCCGGTGGTGGAAGAGCCCATTCCGATGATGATCGACACGAGGGTGACCAGGCACAGGGCCCAGAACAGGTGTCCTCCGGACAGTTCGATGAGGACCGCGGAAAATTTCAATCCGAGGCCCGCCAGCACGATGCCGCCAATGATGATGCCGAGCGTGCCGATGGCAGCGCCGGCGGCAGCGTTGCTTTGTGCGCCGCCAATCAGGCCCTTCAGCACGGCAGAGGGCCCCATGCGCGTGTCCCGGTGCCGCCAGGAAAGCACGGCTGCACTGACCGTACCCCAGAAGGCGCAGAACTCGGGCGAATAGCCGTTGAACAACAGGCCAAGCACCACGCCGAGCGGCAGGAAGAAATGCCAGCCCTTCTTCACCACATCACGAACGTGCGGTGTCTCGGATGCCGGGAGGCCCTTGAGACCCAGTCGCACCGCTTCCAGATCCACCATCATCAGAAGGAAGGTGAAGAACACGAGCGCCGGGATCACGTTCAACAGCGCAATGGTCAGATAGCTGGTTTCTGTCAGGGTGGCCAGAATGAAGACGCCCGCACCCATGACCGGCGGCATGAACTGGCCGCCTGTCGAGGCGATCGCCTCGATGGCGCCGGCATCATGCGGCCGGTAGCCGGTCCGTTTCATCAACGGGATCGTGAACGAACCGGTCGTCACCACATTGGCAACGGAGGAGCCGGAAATCGAACCGAAGAACGCGGATGTGATGACGGCGACTTTCGCCGGCCCGCCGCGCCATCGGCCTGCGACCGCCGTGCCCAGGTCCATGAAGAATGCACCCGCGCCGGAGCGTTCCAGGAATGCGCCGAAAATCATGAAGGGGAAGACAAAGGTGGCGAAGGTCGCGGTCACAACGCCAAACAGCGCTTCCTGCGTGGAGAAGGTGAATTCGATGATGCGTTCGACAGACATGCCGGGGTGGGCCATCTGGCCGGGTAGGTAACGACCCAGATAAAGCTGCAGCAGAAAGGCGATGGCGATCAGCGAGATGACCGGCCCCAGGGCGCGGCGGCTCGTTTCCAGCATGACCGCAATGGCGATGCCGCCCATCACAAGATCCATCTGGCTGGGATTGGATACGCGAAACATCGCATAGCTGACGTATTGGTTGATCCAGTAGCCCACCGAGACTACGGCAAGACCGATCAGCACCATGTCTAGCAAGCTCGGACGGGATGCGGGCGAGCGTTTGCTGGCCGGGTAGATCAGAAACACCAGCACCGATGTCAGCATGAGATACACGCCGCGATTGCTTTGGGTGGAGATGAGCCCAAAGCCGGATGTGTAGAGATAGAACAACGAAAAACCGGCGGCGATGAGATTGAATGCCAGCGCAAATGGACCATTCAGGGTTCGTTTCGAACCTTCGACGCGGAAAAGCCAAGAGAAACCAGACATAGAATGCCGCCTCTAATAAAGATGGCCCCGACCTTTGTGCCGGGGCCCATGGAAGAATTCTGCAGGCTTATTCGGGCCACTGGCCCTGTTCGCGATAATAGGCCTCCGCGCCGGGGTGCATGGGAGCACCGAGCGACTGGAAGTTTTTCACGTCTGGTTTCATCTGCGCCCAGGCCTTGTGTCCCTGTGCGAGAACGTCCTGCTTCTCATAGGCTGCAGAAACCAGGCTCTTGACCACATCGCTTGGTACGCGTTCGTGTGCGACCCAGTAGACGGTGGTATAGGGCATCGCGGTTTCAGGAACACCGCGATAGGTGCCCTCCGGCATGGCGCCGCCATGGTAGAAGGGAAACTTCTCGGTGATGGTGGCCAGTTGCTCGTCGCTATAGGCGAGCACGGTCACGTCGCGTGTTTCGGCCAGTTCGGTCACCGCTGCCGCGGGCGAGGATGACTGGCAGAATGCGTCGATCTGGCCGTTTCCAAGTGCGCGGCCAGCATCGGCAAAGGTCATCATCTGCGGCTTGATGCTGTCAAGCATGCCAAGTGCTGTCAGAATGTTCGAGCAGTTGAAGACGGTGCCGGAGCCGGGCGGTCCGAGCGCCACTGTCTTGCCAGCAAGGTCCTCGAGATTCTCGATGCCGCTGTCTCCCAAGGTGACGAAATAGGTCGGCCCCTGATAGGCCATGGCAACACCGCGCAGCATGTCACCCTTGGCTGCATTGGCGAAGGGGCCTTGCTGATCCTGCGCCATGTAGACATGGCTGCCATAGACGATCCCCATGTCCAGTTCGCCCTTGATCAAACGAAGAGCGTTTTCGGTCGAGCCGCCGGTGGTCACCTGCGTGATGTTGATGTCCGGCAATCCCTTGCCAAGCTCCGTTCCCGCAACGCCGACCATGTAATACATCACGCCGCCCGGGTTGGATCCTCCCCATGCTACTTCGGTCTTGTCCTGTGCGTGGGCACCAACGATGCTGGCGAGACCAGCGGCTATGATGCCTGTCAAAAGCCGTTTCATGTTTTCCTCCTCCATATTGTAAGCATGTCCGCTGCGAACCCGCAGGGCGTTGACCCAGAACCTAGGTGCTGGAAAGGCGGCATTCGTTTTTCAACGTGCCGATTCCTTCGACAGTGACCTCAACAATGTCGCCGGCTTGCAGGTATTTGGGTGGCTTGAACCCGATACCCACGCCCGCTGGTGTGCCGGTGGCGATGATGTCGCCGGGCTTGAGGGTCACACCCGCCGAAATCGTCTCGATGATGGTCCCGATGTTGAAGATCAGAAGGCCGGTGTTGGAATCCTGGCGAAGCTCGCCATTGACGCTGCACTGGATCTTCGTGTTCGCGACATCCAGGTCCTGCTTTAAAACCGCCCAGGGCCCCATGGGCCCGAACGTGTCCTGAGACTTGCCAACCAGCCATTGGCTGTAGCGGGATTGAAGGTCGCGAGCGGTCACATCATTGATGATCGTGTAGCCCCAGACATGATCGAGCGCGTCCTCGGCGCGAATGCCCTTGCCACCCTTGCCGATGATCACCGCCAGTTCGGCCTCATAGTCCACGGCATCCGACACTTTCGGGTCGAGTACGATCTGTTCTCCATGGGCAATCACAGACTCCGGAACCTTGGAGAACACGATCGGGAACTCCGGGACCGCCCCTTTGGCTGCGCTGGAATCGAACCCGCTCGCGGAGAATTCATGAGCGTGTTCGAAGTAGTTCTTGCCGACACAGAATATGTTGCGCTCCGGACGCGGGATGGGTGCGCACAATTCGAGCCCGCTTAAGGGAACAGGTGTGCCCGCCTGGGGCAGAACGTCCCGGCCGATCAATGAAAGAACACCGCGGGATGCCTGGTCCTGATCCAGCTCAAAGGGTGTGACAGTTCCGGATTCCTCATCCACCTGACCCACCAGCCATTTTTGCCCCGTTCTGAATGTCCCGATCTTCACCACTCTTCCTTTCTGATGCTATATTGGAGATATGGTTTAATCCAAAAGATGCCAATCATCAAGTTCATTGCTTGAAATGTCTAAAAATGATCAATATTGGTATATTTTGGTTCATTTCCAGAGGTGAACATGGCACGTGGAAATTCGGACGACCTCGCGTCCCTGCTGCATTTGAGGATCAAGGAGGGAGAATGGGGGCCGGATGAGCGCATGCCCACCGAACGAAGTCTGGCCGATGAGCTCGGCGTTGCCCGCAACACGATCCGCAAGGCGCTGGATCAACTTGAAGAGGCAGGTGTCGTCGTCCGGCATGTGGGCCGGGGGACCTATGTCAAGACCGATCAATCGAGGACGGATCTTCATCGGATCGTCGAGAAGATGAAGCAATCGTCCCCCGCGGACATGATGGAACTGCGCATGCTGATCGAGCCGGAGGCAGCCAGCCTGGCGGCGATGAATGCCGGTGCAGGCGAACTTGCCAAAATCAGGAAGGTGCACGAACTCGCGATAGCCGCGGCCGACATGCCTTCCTTCGAGCATTGGGATGCGGAGTTGCACCGGTTGATATTTGAGTGCACGCGCAATGACCTGCTTTATCAGGTCCATGAAATTCTAGGTGTCCTGCGCCTGCAACCACTGTGGTTCGAGATGAAGCAGAGATCATTTTCGGAAGCCCGGAAGGCGACCTATTGTGCCCAGCACGAAGAGCTGGTTGTCAGCATCGAAAAGAGGCTCGGTGAAGAAGCGCGAGAAGCCATGCGGGCACACCTCGTTTCCGTACGGAAAAACATGCTGGGCCGTTAAAGCCGGGACGTTGGGCAAGCCGAGGCCGGGTGGCTTTTAGCCGATCGTGCGCCTTTCGTTGACGATCTGCTCGAAGATGCGCACCCAGCTGCGTGTCCCCCGACGGGGCCGCTCCACGTCATAATGCTCGTTCGGCGCGTGGATTGCGTCGCTGGAGAGAATGAATCCTATCACAACACAATCCAGTTCCAGCCCCTGGCTTAGCTGACCGACGAGTAGAATGGCCCACCAATACCTTTCAGCATGGTCGGCACCGGTCACTCAGCCTCAAGGCCCCGCGCGGCAGCTTTCAGACATAGATTGCTCTGGGAAAGGCGCAGTGCGGTGGATGATGATGTTTCCGTCACGGACCGATCCCATCCAACCGCGATGTCCTCACCCTAGTCCTGTGGAAGTTCTTTCGCCAGGCGCCTTCTCCAGCCTTTTGTTGCCAGGGGAAGAAGCAGAAGGATCAGCGCCAGTAGCATGATCGTCAGAGTGAGTGGCTGTTCCCAGAATATTGAGACATCGCCTCCCGAGATCAGCAGGCTCCGACGGAGATTGGCCTCCATCAACGGCCCGAGAATGTACCCAAGCAGCAGCGGCGCGATCGGGAACTTCAACAGGGAGAGCGCGTAGCCCAGCACACCAAGTACACCCACCATGATCACGTCGACATAGGAAGAATTCACCGAATAGATGCCGATTGCGATGAAGACGAGAATGCCGGGATAGAGGATGTGGTAGGGAATTTTCAGCATCGAAACCCACAGGCCGACCAGCGGAAGATTCAAGATCAACAGGATCAGATTGCCGATCCAGAAACTGGCGAGCAGCCCCCAGAAAATTTCGGGATGCTGCGGGATCAGTGTCGGTCCAGGCGCGATACCGTGAATGAGCAGTGCGCCGAGCATCAGCGCCGAGGTGGCGTCGCCGGGAACGCCCAGGGTGAGGGCAGGGATAAGCGCAGTCTGTGAAGCAGCATTGTTGGCGCTTTCGGGCGCAGCCACGCCCTCGACGATACCGCTGCCGAGCGCGTCCCGGTTTGGCCCGACCCGTTTTTCCACCGCGTAGGCCATGAAGGCGGCAATGGTGGAGCCGGCTCCTGGCAAGACACCGACTAGGGAACCCAGAACGGATCCTCGCCAGATCGGCGCATGCGAGCGGCGCATATCTTCCCGGGTGGGCATGAGAGATCGGAGCGTGATCTTCTGTTTGGCCAGCCACTCGGCCGAATCCGAACCGATCGAGGCGATCACCTCGCTGGCGCCGAACATGCCCATGGCGACGAGGACCAGCGGAAGGCCGTCGTAGAGGTAGGGCATGTCGAATGCAAAGCGGATCTGACCCGAAATCGTGTCGGTTCCCATCAGCCCCACAAGCAAGCCAAAAACCACCATGGCCAGCCCCTTGAGCGGTGCATCGCCAATGAGCGTGACAGCCGCGATCATGCCAAGAAGCATCAGCGCAAAGTAATCGGCAGAGGTCATCATCAGTGCGAACTTGCTGAGCGCCGGAGACAGCACGGCCATCACGACAATCGCAAAACAACCGCCAGCGAAGGAGGCGATGGTGGTAATGCAGAGCGCAACGCCAGCGCGGCCGGCCCGGGCCATGGGATAGCCGTCGAGACAGGTTACCGATGCTCCGGCCGTGCCGGGCAGATTGAGCAGGATCGAGGCGGTGGAGCCGCCATATTGCGAACCGTAGTAGATGCCTGCCAGCATGATGATGGCAGTGGTCGGATCGAGATAGAAGGTCAATGGCAGCAGCATGGCGATCGTGGCCAGAGGACCGATACCCGGCAAGACGCCAATAAATGTGCCCGCGGTTACACCCAGGAAACAGAACAGCAGCGTTTGAGGGCTGAGCGCTGTGGCAAACCCCTGGCCGGCATGCCCGATGAACTCCATCATAGTGAAAGCTCCAGCACTGGAATGGGCAGGCCGAGCAGGGCGATAAAGATCAGCCAGCACAGAAGCGCCAGTGAACACGCCAGGATGAAAACACGCCCGAAGTGAAATCGGTTGTCCGCGAAACGGGCGATGAAGGCAGACACAAGTATCGCCGGCACAAGGCCGAAAGAACCGATGAGCAAGGCGAAACAGGTGAGCGACAGCATGACAACGCCTGCCGCTCTCCAGTTGGGCTGCCGAATGCTGCCGGTCCTGCCAACCGAGCCGGCGATGATCCCGAGGCCGAGCAACACCATTATGATCCCTAGTGCCAGCGGAAAGGCGCCTGGGCCGATGTTGGAAATCCTGCCTATCGGGTATTGAGAGCTGATGCCGGCGGTCACCAGCCCGATCAATGTGACCAGCACACCGCCGATGGCGTCTGTTGGTTCCAAGCGTATTGATCTCATGGTGTTCCCCTCGCTTTGCGCGATTTTATGTTTTTCTGCGTTTTTCCCAGACAGCGGCGTCGACGAGGCTCTCCGGACGTTTGTCTGCCAGCGCATCGACAATGTGCTGCGCGCAGGCAAGAGCCGTGGCTTTCAACGCATCTTCGGTAGAGCCTGCGACATGCGGCGCGAGCACAATGTTTCGAAGCCCTGTAAGCGGCGAGCTTTCATCCAGTGGCTCCGGGTCGAACACATCAAGGCCCGCTGCGCGGATCACCCCGCTCTCGAGCGCTTCAGCCAGAGCAGCTTCATCGATGAGCGCACCGCGCGCCGTGTTCACCAAGATGGCGTGAGGCCGCATTTTACGCAGGGTTCCAGCGTTGATCATGTGGAGCGTATCGGGGCGGGCGGGTCGGTGCAGCGAAATGACGTCGGAGCCTTCCAGCAGGGCATCCAGCGTTGCAACCGGCTCGAAACCATTGTCGCGAATGGCACCATCGTCAGCGGAAGGCGACCAGACAAGGACCTTCATCGCGAAACCATTCTTTGCGATCTCGCCAAGCAACCGGCCGATGGTGCCGAAGCCGGCAATACCGAGCGTCTTGCCAGTCAACTCGCTCATGCCGCCTTCGAACTTGAAGCGGAAATTGCCGTTTCGCGCTGCATGATCGGCCTCGACCGTGCGCTTTGCGCAGGCGAGGATCAGCATCATCGCGTGTTCGGCGACGGAACGGGCATTGGCCGTTGGCGTGAAAGAGATCGGGATCCCGAGTTCTGCGGCGTGCGCGACGTCGATCTTGTTGGTGCCTATGCCGTGATTGGCTATGATTTTCAGGTTCTTAGCGCTGTTCATCGCCTCGGCGTTGAGCCCGGCATCGCGCGTGATCAGGGCATCGGCCGTTTCGATTTCGGCTGCGACCGTTTTCATGTTCTGTGCGCTTGCGCGCCGAACCCTTATTCCCGCAGCCTCAAGCGCTTCTTCGCCGGCGGGGTGGATCGGCTGGACAATCAGGCATTCAGGCATGTGAGGTCTTCTCCATCGGTTGGCAGTCCCTGAACATTGGCGGTTCTGCATCCATTGCAGCTCCCAGAAGACGGGTGGCGACCGCGAAATCGGCCATCTCCATCGCTTCTTCAGGGTTGTGGCTACCGTTGTGATTCCGTACGAAAATCATCGCAGAGGGGATGCCTTGAAGAGCAAACGTCGCCGTATCGTGCCCGGCACCGGAGGGCATGACGCGTGCGTCAATTCCGAGCGCTTCAGCCTTGTCCATCATTTCGGAAATCAATTCCGCATCCATGGGTGCTGGCGTGCTGGCGGTGCGCGGTCCCAGGTCGAAACGTGTGGATGTCTGCTGCTCGACATTTGCGACCTCGCGCAAAACGACGCTCTCAAATGCCTCAAGTGTCTGCGCACTGGCGGAACGCACATCGAGGCTGAAATCGACGCGACCGGGAACCTTGCTGAAATCCGCCTGTTCGCCATCTGTCGAAAGCTGCCCGAATGTCAGCGCCAGATCAGCACCGTTTTCTTCAAACGCCGACCAGTGCGCATTCAATCGTTCGATGAAGGCTGCGGCGGCCGCAACTGCGTCGTGGCGATGGGCCCGCGGTGTTGCGCCCGAATGGCTGTACACACCATTGATCCGGGCGTGCCGGTAGCGGAAACTGCCGCGAATGCCATTGACAATACCGACCGGCTGATTGGATCCCACGAGCACCGGCCCCTGCTCGATATGCACCTCGATGAAGCGGCTGACGGTCCGTGGATCAAGGAGACAGGTACCCGATGCGAGTGCCCGAGGATTGCCCCCTGCCGCCTCGATCGCTTCGCCCAGTGTCACGTCCCGGTCGAAGCGCTTCAGCTCCAGCGCTTCGGCTGGAAGCTTTCCGAAAATGGCCTTGGAGCCCGGATAGGAAACCGGAAACCAGGCTGATTCCTCGGCCCGAATGGCGATGACGACGGTGTCGCGCAGGGGCTTTTTTCCTGCTTGAAGCCAAGCTGAAAGCACGCTTATCCCGGCAATGACCCCGGCTGCGCCATCGAAATTGCCGCCACGGGGAACACTGTCGAGATGCGAACCGGTCATCACGGCCGGCAGGGAACGATCCTCGCCGGCAAGCGTGACATAAAGGTTCATGGCCGCGTCCGTGCGTGTTTCCAGCCCCAGGTCCCGGGCCGTCGACGCGATCAGATCATGCGCAAACGCCTCGCCCGCACCATAGCTGTCACGGGTAATGCCGACGCCGTCCGATGTGGCTTCGGCAAGTGTGTCGAACAGCTTCCGGGCAAGCGAAATGTCAGGCTCGACGGTCATTTCGAAGCCGCGGTGCCTGGCAGGTAGAAATCGGACTGGGTGATCGGATCGAGACACTCACGCAGCAGCCGACCGTGTCCTTCGATCACGTCAGTAAGACCCATCAGGCGCAAACTCGCCCAGAAGCAGGCCTGGTTGGAGGTGATGACGGGTTTGCCAAGATCCTGTTCGATCTGCTCGATGACATCGAGCGTGGCCAGGTTGGTGCAGGAGATGAAGATCGCTTCGGCATCAGGCCGGTCGATCATGCGGGCAAGGCGGTAGACCTGCTGCGGCGGAACCCGGCCGATGCCGCGCCGCTCTTCCTGTGTTTCGCCCAGCCGAAGTCCGTGCAGGCTGGTGCATTCGAAGCCGTAATCTTCGAGAAACTGCTTTTCGCTCTCGTTGACGAAATCAACATAGGGTGTTCCGACGGCAACTTTCTTGACCCCGAGGGCATTGAGCGCGGCGATCACCGCGCCCGCCGTAGCGCAGGCCGGGGTGTTGGTTTGTGCCGACATGCTGTCGAGCAATTCCGGCATCGGGCACACAATCGATCCCGACGTGCAGCCATAGACGACGATGTCGACCTCGGCCGTGGCAAGGCGCTCGGCCGCCTGCGCGAGGGCATCGGCCATCTTGTCGTAGCTTTCCTGCGTGGCATTGCCGAGCAGCAACACCCGGTCGGTGTGGATCGTCACCCCTTCAGGCGCCAGCCGCCAGAATTCCGGTTCGTTGACCGTGTTGGTGGACGGCAGAATGAGGCCGATTTTTCCGCGCCATCCATAGGCGCTGTACATGGAGACAGCTTTCATGCGTCTGGTTCCTTTGTCTGGCGTCAGCGTGAGGCCGCGGCCTTGAGCCCGGCGGCAAGCGGCGAAAACGTGTTGAAAATGGCGTTGGCGTCGTTGGAGAGCGGCACCCACTGGATCCCGCGATCGATCCATTTCTTGCCGGCTTCGATGGATTGGCACGAAAAGCCCCAGGGGATGTTCTTCTGGGTGCAGACCTCGATCACCCGCTCGGTGGCTTCGGTCATCAACGGATGAGACACCTGGCCGGGAACGCCAAGATTCTGCGAGAGGTCGTCGGGACCGATCATGATGGCGTCGAGCCCATCGACATCACAGATTTCCGGCAGTGCATCGAGGCTGTCGCGTGTCTCGACCATTGCGACCATCAGTGTCTCGGCGTTGATGTGCGCGATCTGCTTGTCGATGTCTTCGTAGCGCAGATAATCGGTATGCGACCCGCGCAGGTTCAGGATGCGCTCACCGCGCGGGTAGTATTTGGTCACTTTCATGATGGCATCGAGCTGCTCAGGGCTGTCGATACAGGGCAGGAGCAGGCCTTGCGCGCCGGCATCCAGAAGCCGCGTCATGTCATGCGGCTTGTGGCCGTCGGGCCGAGCGATCGGCACGATGCCGGATGCCCGTGCAACCAGGGCCATCGCAGACACGTCCGAGATCGAAAAATCGCTGTGTTCCATTTCCAGGAGAACGAAGTCGAGACCGGTCGCAGCCAGAAGCCTCATCATTTTTGGATTGCTGACCAGGGTGGCCCAGGTGCCAAAAACCGGTTTGCCGTCGCGCAGCAATTTCTTGACGGGGTTGGAGGCAATTTCTTCGATCACTGTGTTCTCTCCGGATAGGCATGGGAGCCGGAAGCCTAGCGCTCCGGGCTTTGTGAGGTTCGGCTGGTCTGGTGGTGAACGAACGGTATCCCGCTATTGCGGAGCGCTTGGGGTCGTTCGACGCGACCGGGAGCCCGAAGCGAGACGCCGTGTGGCGTCCCGCCTGATGCTTTTACTGGTTCCAGGGCGTGGTTTCCCAGAGTTCGTGGAAGCTTTTGTCCAGGCCCTCAAGGATCGAGACGTAACGATCTGATGGAATGAAGCGGGCCGGAAGATTGGCCTGTTTTGCGATCTTCAGATACTCTGGATCATCGCTGACCTTCTTGAGTGCGTCTTCCAGCTTCTCTCTGACCTCATCGGGAAGGCCGGCCGGAGCTCCAATGCCGCGCAGCGAACCACCGATCACCGGATAGCCCGCGGAAGTGAAGGTCGGAACGTCCGAAGCCATCGGCGAAGCTTCGTCGGCCATCACGCCGAGGATGCGCCAATCCGTCCCTTCGGAGAATGTCAGAGCCTCACCAAGATTGGCCGTCGTTGCCATGATCTCGCCGGAGAGCAAAGCGTTGCGACCGGCCGAGGAGCCATCAAAGGGGATTGGCAGTAGGTCGACGCCGGCAGCCTGCTCCAGCAGCAGAGTGTTGATGTGGCCGGCCGAGCCCGCCCCCTGTGTTGCAACCGTGACGCGGCCGGGCTTCTCCTTCGCGGCGGCCACCAGGTCTTCGATTGACTTGATATCGCTGGATCCAAGGACGTTGATAGTGCCGGGGTCTTCGGCCATCGCAGCGAGGAAATCGAAACTGTCGAGCGAGAACTGAGCCTCACGTTCGATCGGTATCGTGATGATGCCAGGCGTGTTGATGATGCCAATCGTGTAGCCGTCGGGGTCGGAGCTTGCGAGTTCGGAAAGTCCGATCTCACCGCCAGCACCCGGGCGGTTCACGACAACGACAGGTTCTCCCAGTTCCTTTTCCAGAAACTGAGCGACCGTGCGCGCATTGAGGTCCGTGCCTCCTCCGGCGGAGAAGGGAACGATCAGCTTGATCTGCCGGTCCGGATACTCGGCAACAGCAGGCGTCGCGGCGATACCGATCGCCATGGCGGCGATCAGGGCGAGAGGTTTGAAGGTCATGTGGTTCCCCTGTGTCTTCGGTCTGTTGGCACTCGGCTTCTTCGGCAGATGTGCGGTTTGATTTTCGGGCGCGGCTCAGCCCGATGGAACAAGAATATATATTGCTGATACTCTGTCAATATATTAAGTGAATATTGGAAGATTGAGGATTGAGTGCAATTTGGAGGTTGTGCTCTTGCACTGCTGCACAAGCCGATAGATACCAAGGCAGGCGGGGCGGAGCGTTGCCAGCCGATGGGGGATGAGATGGCCAATCAGGCAGAAACGAGACTGGCCGAGGATGCCTATAACCGCATTCTCGCGCACATCATGTCCGGCAAGCTGGCAGCCGGCACTGTCATCCAGGAAAAGGTTCTGGTTGAGGAGCTCGGCCTTTCGCGCACGCCCATGCGGGACGCACTCTTGATCCTCGAAGGCGAGGGGCTTCTGGTGCGCGAGAGCCGGCGTGTGGTGCGGGTCTTGTCGATGGATCTCTCGCACTATGTCGAGAATCTCGCGATCCGCCGCCTGCTTGAATGCGAGGCGGCGGCACTTGCGGTGGGCCGAATACCCGAAGACTCTCTCGACCGTATGAAAGCGGAGATCGAGACGCTTATGAGCAATCATGAAGCCCGCAAGCCGGCTGGACGTGAGGCGGTGCGTCGGATCGACGAGGAGCTTCACCGAACGATCGCGGAAGCGGCGGGAAATCGGCAACTTGCCGAGATTGTTGCGGGGCTGCGCCGCAAGACACACATCTTCGATCTCAAGAACATGCCGGAGCGGTTTCTTGAGACCTGCCGGGAACATCTGGCGATCATTGAAGCGTTACGCCCGGATTCCGAGCCTGACGCCGCGCGCCAGGCAATGTACCGCCACATCAACGCGATCCGGGAAAGTATTGTGCGCCGCCTGCTTCAGAATTGAACGATGCAGACGGTGCACAGCGATCTTCTCCGATGCCGTCAGGCGCGATAGCGCTGCACCAGTGTCGCCAGTCGCTCGATGGCTGCCACTGAAGCGGCATGATCCTGCGAAAAGTTCAGACGGATGCTGTCAGCACAATGGGGGCTGAACTCGGTGCCGGGGGTAACGATCACACCGGCCTGAAGGCGCAATGCCTTGATGAAATCGCCAGGTGCCACCGTCAGTTCGGGCAGGCGGGCAAACAGATAGCTGCCGGCCTGTGGCACGCGGAGCGTGCATCCGGGGATACCGCGAAAAAGCGCCACAAGATCATCGCGAATCGCCTGATGGCGGGCGATGCGCTCTTCCATCCATCCCTCGGGCTCGTTGAACCATGTCTTGAGCACCGCCTGCGAATAACCGGCCGCCCGGAGCGAAACGATGGCCTGCAGTTTCTCCATGCGGTTGATGATGGTTTTTGAGCCGAAAGCGACCCCCAGACGATAGCCGCTCAACGATTCTGTCTTCGAGGGCCCCATGATCGTGATAACATTTTCAGACGCCGTGCTCACAGCGCGCAAGTGCGTGTAGGTCACGCCCTCATATCTGAGACGGGAATAAAGCTGATCGACGATGACTGTGGCGCCGTATTGCTCTGCGAGCGTCGCGATCCGGGCCACTTCTTCCGGCGAGTAGACGACACCTGCCGGGTTGTTCGGGTTGGAAAACAGGAAGAGTTTCACGCCGGATTGGAACGCCGCTTCAAGCTCCTCCAGGTCGAGACCGGCCTCGTCGGGCCCAGCCTCGCCATAGCGAAGCTGGACCGGAACGATTTCACCGTCAAAGAAGGTGACAAGTTTCCTGTTCGCGAAATAATCCGGCTGGACGATCGCAACCTTGTCTCCCCGCGAGACGGTCGAGGCAATGGCCAGAAAAAGCGCCCCTTGCGTGCCTGGCGTTATGATCAATCCGTCGCGGGCATCCACGTCGGCGCCGGTAAAATCTGCAAGCCGGGGAGCCAGCTCGTCGCGGATATCGAGCGCCCCGCGATATTCCGTATAGGCCTGTGAGCCGCCGCGCATGACACCGGCGGAGAATTCATCGAACGCGCCCGGAGTTGGCTCGTGGGCATCGACGTCCCCATGGGAAAAGTCGACGCGCTGTCCCTCAAGCGTATCGCCTTTCAGGTAGCCGTCATCGAGCTTCGCGGACTGCCGCACTTCCTGACCCGGCGCATTGTCCGTTTCCAGCTTTCTGAACTTCTTCTCGATTTCCGACATGGGTGTTCCCTGCAATGAACTGGCGATATTCAGCAGGGAGTTTAAAGCGGCAAAACGATAGAAAAACCTATTTTTTCTTGCTTCAAAAGATGCAAAAAACATCGAATGGATATTCGCTTTCTCGAAACCTTTCTGGCGATCGTGGACTGTGGATCGATTGCCGAGACCGCTCGCAGAACAAACAAGACGCCGGCGGCGCTTTCCCAGCGCATTCAGGTTCTTGAGCAGGAGCTTGGCCACAAGCTGATAGTCCGTTCGGGACGGACCGTGCAGCCGACGGCGGCGGGTCTTGCCGTGCTTGAAAGGGCGAGGGAGCTCGTGGAAAAGGCGCGTGACCTCAGCGCACTTGCTGCAAATGGAGCGCCAGCCGGCCAATTGCGTATCGGTGCCACATCAACCGCCCTGATCGGTCTCATGCCGGACATCATCACAATGCTGAGCGATCGGTACCCGGCCATCGATTATTTCGTTCAGCCTGGTTCATCGTCCGAACTCTACCATCGCGTGATTGCCGGGGAGCTTGATGCCGCTCTGATCGTCCGGCCTGACTTTGCACTGCCCAAGGCCATGGGCTGGTGCACGATCCGAGAAGAGCCGCTCGTCTTCATCGCCTCGCATTCCGTTCCCGAATTGCCCCCGCACTCCCTTATCGCCAGTCAGCGGTTCATTCTCTACGACCGCAACCAGTGGGGTGGGCAGATCGTGGCGCGGTATCTGGCCGAAAACGGGTTGGCGGTTCGTGAGTGGCTGGAGCTCGACGCGCTCGATGCAATTGCCGCGCTGGTCAGCCGTGGCCTGGGTGTCGCCATCGTTCCCGATTGGGCACCGCCTTGGCCAGAGGGTCTGACGCTGCGAAAGGTCCTTCTGCCTTCCGGCGGGGTCCGGAAAATAGGCATCTTGTGGCGGCGGACCGGTGCGCGCGCGGCTGCTGTTGACGCCTTTGTCTCTGCGTGCCGCGATGTCTCCCTGCGCCACTCAGACGGCAACGATCCCGCCGCCGCCGAGAATCCGGCGAACTGAGCCGACCGCTGAATGTGGCGTATAGGAGCCCGTCACGCCGCCGAGGGAACGGGAGGAGACACGAATGTCCCACGACAATCCCGGTCCACTTACCTCAATCTGATGTTCCATTGTGGGAAGGTCAGGAACAGCAACAATCCGGCTGACCGTCCGGTCAAATCCCAGACCCGCAAGGGCAATGGCCGCGTGAACATTCACGTTGCGGGGAAAGCGGGCGCAGGCCTCGCGTGTCGCGCCTTCAAACATGAATCCATCGGCCTTGGGGTCGATGCCAAGGCTCTTCCCGCTCTTCGTGGTTGTTACGGTCACTTGCTCGATGGCCGGCCGGCCATCGGCAATGCCATCCAGGGAAAGGATGGCGCCGTGCGGCACGTAAAACGTGCTGCCGTGCCGGGCCGTGATGGAGCGAACTTCCTCTTCGGTCTCGCGTCTGGCCATGGCCGTGCTGGAAAAGGCGCAGAAGTCGGCAGATCGAAGAAATCGCGGAGCAAGCTCCTGAACGACCGAAGGCATGGCCGCCTCGACAACGAGATCAACCGGCCGCGAAAGAGCTTCGCTCGCGTCATCGATGACGATACCGTCGGCGAGGTTGAATCCTGTCATCCGATGGACGTTGGAAACAAGAACGAAAGCGATTTCTGTGTCCGCGGCGTTGTCGATCTCGCGGATGACAGCGCCCCCGATCGCGCCAGCGCCAATGATGCCAATTTGTTTCTTGTTACGCATATCTCAATTCCTTGGGGGCTGTCTTGCCGCGAATGAAGGGGCAACGCACCTCTGTGAGGCCCGCGCCGGAAGGCTGGATAGGCATTGGTAGGCGAGGCGGCCTTGAAAGCCAAGCTTGTGGCTTACTGGAATTTGAGCCCCGACAAGCACACGCATCTTCGGTTCGCAGCGCAGCCAAGGAGCGTATCGTGAAAGATGTCATCGTGAACGCCTCCGCGCGGGGGTGAAGGTTTATGACGCATTAGGGTTCAAAAATGCCAATCAAGCAGTCCTTGAGATTGGCGTATGATTCCGGTTCAGACGTGTTCGAAGCATGTCCTACCATCCGCCAGGGAACCAGCGCGCGCACTCCCTTCACAAACCCGCTTGACGCCGGGGCCCGGGTCGCGGATTAATGCGCGCTGCGCGGGTATGATGTAATGGTAGCCTGTCAGCTTCCCAAGCTGATCGCGCGGGTTCGATTCCCGCTACCCGCTCCAGCCTCCCGATTCGTGCCCGATCTATGGAAGTCTTTTCGCACCACCCGAGCTTGCGTGCCCGTCCGTGTATGCGTATCTCTTTGCGGTCAAGATCAAGGAGCTTCCGGTGTCGGCACTGACCAGATTCCTGGGCGACAGCCCGCTGCGCGTCATCATCAAACTGCTGATCGTTTCGCTTATCGTCGGTTTCGTGATGAGCGCCTTCAACTGGTCGCCATTCGACATCTTCTACGCTCTGCGCGACACGGTCGTTCATCTCTGGAACATGGGCTTTGATGCGCTGGGCCGGTTTGCGAGCTACATCCTGCTCGGGGCTGCCATAGTCGTGCCGGCCTTTCTGATCCTGCGCCTTTTGAATTATCGCCGCTAGGAAGCCCTTTGGGGCGCATTCGATGGATCACGCTCAGCCGCAAGCCCGCGTCACGCATCCTTTCAGGGTGACGAACCGTCTCGTCCTGTCGATCGCCCTGCCGATGACGCTGGCTTATCTGACGACCCCGCTCCTCGGTATCGCCGATACGGCTATCGTCGGCCAGTATGGCGATGCGGCGCTCCTGGGCGGGCTGGCCGCAGGCGCCATCGTTTTCGACGTGGTCTTCACGACATTCAATTTCCTGCGCTCCGGCACAACCGGACTGGTTGCCCAGGCCTATGGTCAGGCAAACGCGCTGGAAGAACAGGCGATCCTGTGGCGAGCACTGCTTGTCGCCCTGGTCGCCGGTCTCCTCGTTGTTCTCGCCGGCCCTCTCATCATCGCCGGGGGGGCTTATTTCATGGATGCCGGCCCCGAGGTCACGGCCGCCATGGAGGCCTATGTCGCGATCCGCATCTTTGCCGCCCCGATTTCCCTCATCAACTACGCGATCCTTGGATATGTTCTGGGCCGCGGCGAAGGGGCGCTCGGGCTGGTGTTACAGGTCGTTCTGAACGGCGCAAACATCGCGTTGTCGATGTATCTGGCGCTGTCGCTTGGCTGGGGCATAGAGGGTGTGGCCTGGGGCACGGTGGGTGGAGAGGCGATCGGCATGCTGGCCGGGCTTGCGGTGCTGGCACGGCGCTTCCGGCAGGGGCCGCGGGTCTCTCTGAGACGGGTGTTCGACACCCATCAGCTGGTGCGCATGGTCGCGATGAATCGCGACATCATGATCCGGTCTTTCTCTCTTCTCGCCGCCTTTGCACTGTTCACCAGGCAGGGCGCCCAGTTTGGCACTGTCACCCTCGCCGCCAACGCCGTACTTTTGAACTTCTTTCTCGTGGCGGGCTACTTTCTCGATGGCACCGCAACCGCAGCCGAGCAGCTGGCAGGTCGAGCGGTGGGCGCGCGTTATCGGCCCGCTTTCCTGAGTTCCGTCAGGCTGACCATGGCATGGGGGTTCGGCTTCGCCATCCTCATGTCGCTCTTCTTTCTTCTGGCCGGCGAGGCCCTCATCGCGTTCATCACAACGGCACAGGAGGTGCGGACCGCCGCAAACACGTTCCTGCCCTGGGCCGCGTTGATTTCCATTTCGGGTGTCCTTGCGTTCCAGATGGATGGCGTCTTCATTGGCGCCACGTGGTCACGCGACATGCGCAACATGATGTTGCTGTCTTTCGCGCTTTATCTCGCCTGCCTGTTTGTTCTGACGAGGGCCTTCGGCAATCATGGCCTGTGGGCCGCTTTCCATGTTCTGCTGCTGGTTCGCGGTTTCAGCCTTTTTGCAATCGTGCCCTCGCGCATGCGCAGAACATTCGCCGAGTAGGCCGTCAGTCGAGCCGGCGTGCGGCCCATTCGTCGACACGGGTGTCGCGGAGCTGGCGCAGGGAAGAAAGGTTTTCGCGCTGGGTGAAGGCACTCATTTCTGCGAGAATTCGGCCGGGCAGGCACGTGCCGCCGAAAATCAGGCCGCTATACATCTGCACCAGATCGGCGCCGGCTCGAATTTTCTCGAGCGCTGTCTCCGGGGAATTCACACCACCGACGCCGATCAGCGGCATGGCGGGGCCGATCAGCAGTCGCAGCTTTGCCAGCACGATCGTGGACCGCTCGAAAAGGGGCAGGCCGGAGAGGCCACCCGTCTCGTGAGCCAGACGGCTCGTGACACCCGTCCTTGAAAGAGTGGTGTTGCTGACGATCAACCCATCGATACGCTTGTCCAGTGCCACATCGGCGATGTCCGAAAGGGCGGCGTCGGTCAGATCGGGCGCGATCTTGAGGAAGAGAGGCACGGGAGCACGCCGCAGCTTCGCGACCTCGTTGCGCGTGGCAAGCACGCGTGAAAGGAGTTCGGACAGGTTCGCGCGATCCTGCAACGACCTGAGGCCGGCCGTGTTTGGAGAGGAGATGTTGACGGCAAGATAGGAAGCGATGTCGCCAAAGGCCCGCACTCCGGCCTCATAATCGCCGATGCGATCCTCGCTGTCCTTGTTCGCGCCGATGTTAACGCCAACGATCCCACCCTTGCCGGCTCGATCCAGAATCCGTCTGCGCACGGCCGCCATGCCGTGGTTGTTGAACCCCATTCGATTGATGAGCGCGCTGTCTTCTTCCAGCCGGAACAGGCGCGGTTTAGGGTTTCCCTCCTGCGGCAGCGGCGTGACAGTGCCGCATTCCACAAAGCCGAATCCCAGGCGCAAAAGCCCATCGGCAGCTTCGGCATTCTTGTCGAAACCTGCGGCCATCCCGAGCGGGTTGGGAAACACCATGCCGCCGACGATGGTTTTGAGACGCTTGCTGACCTGTGGAGGGCGGGCGAGGGGCATGCCGCTTTTTAATGCCATGATTGCAAGATTGTGCGCGCGTTCGGAGTCCATCCGAAAAAGGGCTTGTCGAGCGATCTTGTCGAGCAGGCTCTTCATTCTGGCAGCTCTGGAAAAATGTGAAGACCGTCAGAGCCGAGCGGCAGGGGACGAACCCACTCCACCTTGTCGAGCTCAAGTGGGGCGTAAAGATGCGGGAAGAGAGCGCCTCCCCGTGAGACCTCGTACTTCAGGGCGCTTCCAAGCGATGTGGCATCAATGGCGATCAGCAAGAGGTCATCCTGCTGCGCAAAGTGCTCGGCCGCGGTCTCCGCAACCTGTTCGGCCGTGGAAAAATGAATATACCCGTCGGCATGATCAATCGGTGCGCCATGGAACACTCCCGCCATCTCGGCTTCCTGCCAGAGCGCACGGGGACAGATTTTATAGATCAGGTGAGCCATGCCAGCGGCTATACTTGCAATACCGCTGTAGCGAAAGGCCCGAAAAAGCGTTTTCAGGGGATTGCACGTTATCCCAATTATGGCGCATTCCTGGGGCATGAAGCCATCGTCGGAAGCATGAACGCGGAGCAGACCCCATGCGCAATACAATGATGCGCAATACAATTGCAGCGACAGGCGCGCTGATCATCCTGTCCACGCTGACGAGTGCCACGGCGCAGGAGGCCGAGCGCTTTCAGCTGGAGCGCACGGACGAAGGTTATGTGCGCATGGACACGAGGACTGGTGCCATGTCGCTTTGCCGCGAGCGGTCAGGGCAGCTTGTCTGTGCGCCTGCGGCCGACGAGCGCACGGCCTATGAGGAAGACATCGCCGCGCTGCAGGACCAGCTCGAGACCCTCGAAAAGCGTGTCGAGGCGCTGGAAAGCGCTTCCTCCGAGGCTTCATCGGAATTGCCGACTGAGGACGAGTTTGAACAGACCCTGGGATTGATGGAACGTTTTTTCCGCAAGTTCATGGGGATCGTGAAGGATTTCGAGAAGGAAGACAGCACAACCTCGCCCGATGCGCCGGCCCCCGATCGAACCTGAGCGAAGGGCGGCTTTTTAAGCCGCTTCAATAAAGCTCGAAACACTCTAGGTGGCCGCTCGCACCAGACGCAGCACCATCGAGAATGCGAAGAACCCGCAGCCGACCTGCAGGCTCAGGGCGGCAAAGCGCAGATAGATGTCTTTCAGTATTGCGATAAACACCTTTGCGCCCGATCGCCCGACCGGGCGCGCATCTGGATTGAGATGCATCCAGACCTCGGTCTTCTTGGGGTTCTGTTTGGCAAGCGCATAAGCCTTGAGTATCAGAAGTTCGGACATGATGAGCGTCATCAGGGCTCCGGCACTGAAAGCGAGAATCAGGTCGAACGAAAAGCTCAGCATCACCAGCCCGATGGCGAATGCGCCGAACATCACGGCGCGTCCGATGCAGAATAGGGCTACCTTGTGGATTTTCTCCATAGCAGGCTCACGGGTTTTCACCCTCCGGCCGAGTCTGTGGCATAGATCTGGGGCAGACAAGTAAATCTTCCGCGAGCATTTTGGCGAGTGGTGGAGCGTCTGGCCTTGGCAGAGCTTGAAATGATGGCTATTCCCCGCATAATCGCACCGAGACCCGCGGCAGCAGAAGATGACAATAAAGCAGCGGGCGCGGGAGGGACTTTTGGCATCGGGCTATAGATTTCTGGTCGCCGACGACCATCCTCTGTTTCGGGGAGCGTTGAAAGGCGCTCTTTCCGGACTCGACGATGCATGCAAGATACTCGAAGCAGGCGACTTCGAAGGCGCGAAGGCGTTGGTGGATGACAACATCGACCTCGTCCTGCTCGACCTCACCATGCCCGGCGTGAGCGGTCTTTCCGGATTGATCGCCTTGCGTGGAATGAATGCGGTGGTGCCCATCGTTGTTGTTTCTGCTCGCGACGATCCCGAAACCATCCGACGGGCGCTGGAGCTGGGCGCTTCCGGTTTCATCTCGAAATCGTCAGGCATGGACGAGATCAGAACGGCGGTTCGCACGATTCTGGACGGCGGCATCTACACCCCCGCCGACATCGATCTGGGAGCCGAAGCCGATCCGGAGATCGCCGACCTTATCAGCCGCCTTCAAACCCTGACACCGCAACAGACCAGGGTGCTGAGCATGTTGGCTGAAGGGCTCTTAAACAAGCAGATCGCCTATGAGCTCAACGTATCCGAAGCCACGATCAAGGCGCATGTATCGGCCGTTCTGCAAAAGCTTAACGTGGACAGCCGCACCCAGGCTGTCATTCGTCTGTCCAGGATAGGCGCTGATACCATCGTCACCGAAAACTGACCCGAGAGCTACTCCGCTGCGGCGAGCATCTGGCGGCATCGCATGAGCAGTGTGCGCAGCGAGGCCGGGCGCAAAGGCTTGTTCAGCACCATGGCTGTCAAGGCTTCGGCCTCGGCGCGCACCTCGTTGGAGCGATCAGCCGTTATCAGGATTGCCGGTATCGTGCCCCCGTACCGGCTTCGCAAGGCCACGATCACGTCGAGCCCCACTTCATTGTCGAGATGATAGTCGGCGAGGATGATGTTTGGAGGGCTGCCGGAAAAATCGGGAAGGGAAGATGATCCGGTTGCCGTTGCAACGACACAGCCCCAGCCTTCGAGGAGACGACGCATCCCATCGAGGATGCGTGGATCATTGTCGATGCACAACACGCGCAAACCTTCCAGCATCGTCTGCTGGATAGCGGTCGGGCGTGGGGGAATGTCAGCCGCGCTGGCTCTGCTGGAACTGATGGGAATGATGACCGAGAAGCGTGTGCCGCCGTCGATCTGGGAATCGAGACGTATCTCCATGTTCAGAACGCGTGCGATGCGATCGACGATCGACAGGCCGAGGCCCAGCCCCTGTGCCTGACGCACGCCTTCCTCCAGCCGTGTGAATTCGCGAAACACCGTGTTCAGCTTGTCGGAGGCGATTCCGATGCCGGTGTCGATAACCTGCAGCTCGAGCAACTCGCCGCGCCGCCGCACCCCCACAAGGACGCGACCGCTGGGCGTGTACTTGATTGCGTTGGAGACAAGGTTCTGAACAAGGCGGCGAAGCAGGTTCCGGTCGGTGTTCACAGTCAGAGTTGAAGGAACGATGGTGAGCTTCAGCCCTTTTTCCTCAGCCAGCGGCATGAAATCCGTTGTCAGCTGGCGCATCAGCCCATCCAGCTGAAACACGCTCGGAGAGGGTTTGAGCGCCCCGGTATCCAGACGCGAGATGTCGAGCACGGCGCCGAGGATCGCCTCTACCGAATCGAGCGACGATTCGATGTTGCTCACATACTCGCGGGTCTCCCCGCCTTCTGCGCGTTCCATGAGCGACGAGCAATAGAGGCGGGCAGCATTGAGGGGCTGGAGAATGTCGTGGCCGGCCGCTGCCAGAAACCGCGTTTTCCCAAGATTGGCTTCTTCGGCGATTACCTGCGCCTGCGCCAGTTCTTCGTTGACGCGCATCAGTTCCGCTGTGCGATCGGCCACACGCTGCTCAAGTGTTTCGTTGATGCGCTTCAGCGCGATGTCCGCCTCCACGCGCGGGGTGATGTCGGTATAGGTGGCGACGATACCGCCATCGGGCATCGGGTTTGTGCGCAGTTCGATGATGCGGCCGCTCTTCTGGAGCCGGATTTCCCATGGCATCCCAAAGTCGGTGAAGCGGTTCAGTGTCACTGTATAGGCATCGAGTGGTATTTCCCCACGCACGGTGAGGAGGTTGACGAACCGATCAAGCGACACGCCGACCTGGCCCATTTCGTCCGGCAGATTGAAAAGCGTTCTGTATTGCCGGTTCCAGCAGATGAGCTGGAAATCCCTGTCGAAGACCGTGACGCCTTCCTCCATCTGGTCGAGTGCGGTCTGCAGCAGATCGCGATTGTGCTGCAGTGCCATGGAGGCATCGTCGAGCAGTCTGAGTGCATCACGTGGCGACCGGTCGTTCCTCTGGAAGAGCAGGGACAGAATGAGCCGGGAGGAAGAGGACCCCACAGCGCTGGCGAGCAATTGTTCTGAAAAGCGCACCAGCGCAATGCCGGTCTGATCGTGGCCGTTGAGACGAACGCCATGGGTGGCTTCAAACGTGGCAAAGGAGCGCTCGGTGCGCTCCGCTCCCAGATAGCGAGAGATCGTGTCCTTCAAATCGTTCACGGTGACTGCCGTGCGGAACCGGCGCAGGGTCGGGATAGGGCCCGTGTCGCGTGGCACGAAGATTGCGGCTTGAATACGCTCGAGCGGTTGTGCGGCGCGTGAAAGAGAACCCAGAACGAAGAAAAGCGTGTTGACGGCAAGGCTCCACAGCACGCCATGGTTCAGTGGCTCTGCAACGGTTCCGAAAAGGGCTTGTGGTCTGAGCGCGGGTAGACCGAAGAGACCGTCCGTAATGATGCTGGTGCCTTGCGGGGCAAGGGAGGGGAAAAGCAGCGTGTAGCCCCAGATGGCAAACCCTGCGCCCATGCCCAGCAGAGCGCCGCGAGCGTTCGCACCACGCCAGATCAGCCCACCGAAGAAGGCCGGTGCAAACTGTGCGATGGCCGCGAAGGAGATAAGGCCTATGGCGGCCAGACGGGTGTTGTGAGTGGTTTCGCGGTAATAGAGAAACGCCGTGAAAAGGATGATGAAGATCGCTGCGCGGCGGATGTTCAGAATGCTCGCCGACCAGTCGTTCTTTTCGTGATGGTCAGGACGCAGCAGACGGCGCAGAAACAGCGGTATCACCAGGTCGTTTGAAACCATGATCGAGAGCGCCACACTGGCGACAATGACCATCGCCGTAGCTGCTGAAAGCCCGCCTATGAAGGCGATCAGTGCGAGAAGGTCATGCCCTGCAAGCAGGGGAAGAGCGAGCACGTAGAGATCCGAATTTGCCTTGTCTCCCACCAGTGCGAGCCCGGCGAAGGCTATCGGGATCACGAACAGGTTGATCAGCACCAGATAGAGCGGGAAAAGCCAGCTGGCAGTCTCAAGCTCCGTAGTGCTGCGGTTTTCCACGATGGTGACATAGAACTGCCGGGGCAGCATGATGATGGCGAAAGCGCTGAGCGTCGTCATGACGATCCAGGTCGCCAGCGATGTGGGATAGGTGTACGCCTTCTGTACCTCCGGAAGGCTGCTTACAGCCCGCGCCAGGTCCAGGGGCCCTCCGAAAAAGAAATAGGTGATGGCAATGCCCACCGCGAGGAAGGCTGCGAGTTTCACGAGGGTCTCAACCGCTACCGCAAGAACCAGCCCCTCCTGATGCTCGGTTGCGTCGGCGTGACGCGTGCCGAACAGAACGGCGAAGATTGCCAGGAGAAAGGTCACAATCAACGCCATGTCGCCGACAAAGAAGTCGATGACCGGAGGCGCGCCATCGTAATGTGTCACCATGAGGCTGACGGAATCGGAAATCGCCTTCAGCTGGAGCGCGATATATGGAACCGTGCCGAAGGTGGCGATCAGCGTTGCCACTGATGCGACGGCGAAGCTTTTCCCGTAGCGGGCCGCCAGGAAGTCCGCGATGGAGGTGATCTTTTCGGATTTCGCAAGCCGAATGATGCGCTTGAGGATCGGGAAACCGAACAGGAAAACCAGCACCGGGCCGATATAGATGGCCAGAAACTCCAGTCCGCGCTCGGAGGCCAGACCCACCGAGCCGAAGAATGTCCAGGATGTGCAGTAGATAGCGATGCTGAGCGCATAGATGTAGGGGCGCGAGCCAAGCCCGCCCTGACGGGCAGCCCGAATGTCGCCGACGCTTGCTATGAAGAAGAGCAGCGTCACATAGGCAACGGCTATGATTGCGATGACCCAGCCCTGCACCGGTCGCGATTCTCCTCCTCACAGGTCCATTGAAAGGCAAACACAGGCCAGGTTGCGTGTCCAATGCTTCTTTCGGTGAATGTGCTTGCGGAAACGATCGAATGGTTTTTGTTGCGCTTTCCACGCGTGACGCTTCTACTGTTCAGGTGTTGGCGGCCTATGAGTCGCCGGGGTTGCAGCTAGATTGGGGAGATACCCTTATGATGAAGGAATTTCGGGAGTTCATTGCACGAGGCAATGTGATGGACCTCGCGGTCGGCGTGATCATTGGCGGCGCGTTCGGTCTCATTGTGAAATCGTTGACCGATGACATTATCATGCCGCTCATCGGGGCCATCTTCGGTGGCTTCGATTTTTCCAACTATTTCATGCCGCTTTCTTCCTCCGTCACCGCCACCACTCTGGAGGCCGCGCGGGAGCAGGGGGCTGTGTTTGCCTACGGCAATTTTCTCACTGTCGTCGTCAACTTCCTGATCCTGGCATGGATCATCTTCCTCATGGTGAAAGGCGTGAATTCACTGCGCCGGAAGGAAGCCGAAAAGCCGGCAGAGCCCGAGGCACCGCCCGCAGACGTTCAGCTTCTTACGGAAATCCGCGATCTTTTGTCGAAAAAGTAGCGCTTTTTCGCGGTTTCGCCGAAAACGGATGAGAAAAATCGAAAACGCCGTCGAACGAAAATTCGACGGCGTTTTCGTTGTTTACATTGAAGAAATCAGCTCACCCGCCGGATTTCGGCACCAGAAGCGAGACCACACGTTCGGACTTCGCCTGCTGAGGCTGATCCGCTTCCTTGAACGGAATGCCGAGCGCTTCCCAGGTTTCCAGAAGCGCATCGCGCAGGGTCTCGATCAGCCCGTCGTCATGAAATGGCGTCGGCGTGATGCGCAGCCGCTCCGTTCCGCGCGGCACTGTCGGATAATTGATCGGCTGGATGTAGATCCCGTGCTTTTCAAGCAAACGGTCAGAGGCCTGCTTGCACAGTTCGGGATCGCCGACGAGCAAAGGAACGATATGCGTCTGAGACGGCATCACCGGCAGACCGGCGGCCAGCAGCCTCTCCTTGGTCCGTTGCGCCTGGCGTTTTTGCGCCTCCCGCTCGACGGATGAGGATTTGAGATGACGGATCGATGCAGTTGCCGCCGCCGCGATGGCCGGTGGCAGGGCGGTAGTAAAGATGAAGCCGGATGCATACGAGCGCACCGCGTCGATGACGGCACCCGAACCCGTGATATAGCCGCCGATAACGCCAAAACCCTTGGCAAGCGTTCCCTCGATGACGTCGATACGATGCGCGAGCCCGTCGCGCTCGGTGATGCCGCCGCCGCGCGCGCCATACATGCCGACGGCGTGGACCTCGTCGATGTAAGTCATGGCATTGTACTTGTCGGCCAGGTCGGCAATCGCCTCAATGGGCGCGATATCACCGTCCATGGAATAAACGGATTCGAAAACGATCAGCTTTGCCCGGCTGGGGTCGGCTTCTTTCAGAAGGCTTTCAAGATGGCCGACATCGTTGTGGCGGAAGATTTTCTTTTCCGCACCAGACCTGCGCACCCCCTCGATCATGGAGGCGTGGTTCAGCTCGTCGGACAGAACCAGACAATTGGGCAAAAGGCGGGCGATGGTCGAGATGGAGGCTTCATTGGAGATGAAGCCGGACGTGAAAACGAGACCGGCTTCCTTCCCGTGAAGATCCGCGAGCTCGGCTTCTAGCTCCACCAGCGGGTGGTTGGTCCCGGAGATGTTGCGCGTGCCGCCGGCGCCTGCACCCATCGAGCCCGCGGCCTGCTGCATGGCGGAAATCACGCACTCATGCTGGCCCATGCCGAGATAATCGTTCGAGCACCAGACAGTGATCTCGCGCGTCTCTTCGCCGGACCGCCAGATGGCGCGCGGAAACGCGCCGACGATCCGCTCAAGGTCGGCGAAAACGCGATAACGGCGTTCAGCGTGAAGTTGATCGATCGCTTCTGAGAAAAAACGCTGGTAATTCATTGAACCTTCCTGCTGTGCGGCGCGATCATAATCGCGCACCCGGTCTGCGTCCATTGCGTGTTTCGGGCAAATTGACACGTCTGTGTGACGTGGCCTTGCGCTCGATCAATTTTAACCCGTGCGCGCAGTCGCGCTCAGTGCTGGAGGGGGTTTTTCTGCAGGTCGTCGCCAGGTGCCATCATGTCGGCAATGGTTGTCAGGGATGAAATAAGCTGGCCTCGGCGTTCCGGAGAGAGAGCTGCAAATCGCCGGGCGAAAGCGTCGCCCATCGGCTCGGGCGCGCGCATTAACAGCCCACGGCCTTGATCCGTCAGCCGGGTGTGGACCACGCGTCGGTCGTTGCGAGACCGATAGCGCTCCACCACTTGCCGCGCTTCCAGATTGTCGAGGATGGTGATCACGGTCGCCGCACTCAAATCGACATGGGCCGACAAAACCGTCGTTGTGACCTCCCCCAGCGCTGCGATTGCCTTGAGGATGATCAGCTGCGGCGCCGTGAGGCCGATCTGCTTGGCAAGCGCTCTGGATTGCACATCGTTGGCACGTACGATGCGGCGGATGCACTTTTCCACCCCTCGTAACTCCTCGTCACGGAACCCGTTGGTGACTTTGTCAGTTGTCGTCTCGGAAGTCATGCGGACGCCATTAATTTGACATCTAATAGTTATAACTATAACTAAAATACGCTCCGACGCAACGACAAACAAGGGATCAGATCGCTATCCATGTGCGGAATCTGCGGAGAACTGCGGCTTGATGGCCGCCCTGCCTCACCTGTCGCTCTTTCGAAAATGATGGACTGTCTTGCGCCGCGCGGACCTGATGGCGCCGGCGCCGTCATTCATGGCAGCGCGGCGTTCGGCCATCGGCGGCTGAAAATCATCGATCTGTCGGAAAAGGCCCGGCAGCCCATGGAAGATGCCGAACTGGGCCTCACCATCGCCTTCAACGGCTGCATCTACAACTATCCCGAATTGCGCGCCGAGCTGGAAAGCAGAGGCTATCGCTTCTTCTCCACCGGCGATACCGAGGTCATCCTCAAAGCCTGGCACGCCTGGGGCGAAGATTGTGTGAACCGGTTTCACGGCATGTTTGCCTTTGTTCTCCGGGAACGTGAGACGGGTCGCGTGGTGATGGCGCGAGACCGTTTCGGCATCAAGCCGCTCTATCTGGCGGAAACGCCGGAACGTATTCGCTTCGCCTCCTCGCTTCCAGCCCTGTTGGCAGCCGGGGACGTGGACAGGTCCATCGATCGCCATGCGCTGCATCACTACATGACATTCCACGCGGTCGTCCCCCCGCCGCGCACCATCCTCAATGGCGTGAAGAAACTTCCCCCCGCCACCATCCGGATCATCGAAGCCGATGGTAAGCAGCGGGATCGGGTCTATTGGGATCCGCCCTTCGCGCGCGATCCCGAAATGGCTGCGCTTTCTCCCGATGAATGGCGGGACCGGACCCTGGAAGCCCTGCGTCTTGCCGTCAAGCGCCGCATGGTGGCCGACGTTCCGGTAGGCGTCCTGCTTTCGGGGGGTGTGGATTCCAGCCTCATCGTCGGGCTTCTCGCCGAGGCCGGCCAGAAGGGTCTCATGACCTTCTCCGTCGGTTTCGAGGAGGCCAATGGCGAAAAGGGCGATGAATTCATTTATTCCGATCTGATCGCCAAAGAATTCGGCACCGATCACCACAAGATCTTCGTGCCGTCGGCCGATCTGATGGATGCGCTACCGGGCACGTTTGCGGCCATGTCGGAACCCATGGTCTCTTACGACAATGTCGGCTTCTATCTCCTCTCCAAGGAAGTATCGAAACACATCAAGGTCGTGCAGTCGGGGCAGGGCGCCGACGAAATTTTCGGTGGCTATCACTGGTATCCGCCGTTGATGAGCTCCAATGATGTGGTGGACGATTACGCCAGGGTCTTTTTCGATCGTTCGCACGAAACCCTGAGCAGGCAGCTCTCGCCTGAGTGGATCACGGATCGTGATGCAAGCCGCGAACTCGTGTCGGCACATCTCACGCGAGCAGGGGCCGATACTCCGGTCGACGCCGCGCTGCGGCTCGATTCCACTGTCATGCTCGTCGATGATCCGGTCAAGCGGGTCGACAACATGACCATGGCCTGGGGGCTTGAGGCACGGGTGCCTTTCCTCGATCATGAACTGGTGGAGCTAGCTGCCCGCATCCCGCCCGAAGAAAAGCTCAAACAGGGCGGGAAGGGTGTGCTGAAAGAGGTCGCGAGGCAGGTAGTGCCAAACGAGGTCATCGACCGGAAAAAGGGTTATTTCCCGGTGCCGCAACTTAAATATGTCGATGGGCCCTATCTCGACATGGTGCGCGATGCGCTATCGTCGCAGTCGGCGCGTGAGCGCGGCCTGTTCCGTCAGGACTATCTGGATACGCTGTACGCCGCGCCGGCTGATCACATTACGCCCTTGCGCGGTTCCGAACTCTGGCAGGTAGGGCTGCTCGAACTCTGGCTGCAAACCCACGGGGTGTGACCGATGGCCAAGAAAGAGGATGTGGCTTTGCGTGCCTCGCGCGGGCGTAGTGACAAGGCGCTCGGCTATCGCCTGAAACGTTTGCGCAGCGAAACCATGAAGCCGACCAGTGCGCCGGCAGATCAGTCCTCCGCTCAACAGGACAAGCATGTCTCTCTGGAACTTGGTTGGGGACGGCTTCTCTTCGCACAGACCTTCGACACCAATGAAGAACTTGCGGGAGCGCTGCGAGACGAGGGGCCGGCGCGGCGCGACATCGCCTTCTATATACGCGATCCGCATGTGCTCCTTTCGATGGCGCCGCAGGAATTGTTCCTCGATCCGTCACACACCTATCGGCTCGATCTTGCGACCTATCGGCCGAGCCGGCGTCAGCCGCGTGGCTTTTTCATCCGGCGGCTGACCTCGGAGGCTGACGCGAACGCGGTCAACGCGATCTACCAGAGCCGCGGCATGGTCACGGTGCGCCCGGACTTCTTCTGGACCAACCGTGACAGCCGCGCTGTCACCTATTTCGTAGCTGAAGACGACCAGACCGGAGACATTCTGGGAACGGTTACGGGGGTCGATCACCGCCGCGTGTTCCAGGACCCAGAAAACGGTTCCTCGCTTTGGTGTCTTGCGGTCGATCCCCAGTGCCGCCACGCCGGAGTGGGCGAGATGCTGGTAAGACGGCTGGCCGAGCATTTCGCCGCGCGGGGTGCAGGCTTCATGGATCTCTCGGTCATGCATGACAATGACCAGGCCATCGCGCTCTATGAAAAGCTCGGCTTCCACCGCGTTCCGGTGTTTGCGGTCAAGCGGAAGAACCCCATCAACGAAAAACTCTTCACACATCCTCCTGCGGATTTTGACCGTCTTAATCCCTATGCGCGGTTGATAGTGGATGAGGCCCACCGGCGCGGTGTCGCAGTGGATGTAACGGATGCCGAAGGCGGCTTTTTCCGCCTCTCTTTCGGTGGCCGTTCGATCCAGTGCCGGGAAAGTCTCTCGGAGCTTACCTCGGCTGTCGCCATGTCAATCTGCGACGACAAGGCCGTCACCCGCCGCGTGGTGGAACGCGCGGGGTTGATCGTGCCGGAGCAGATGGAGGCCGTGGATGATGACGCGGTGCTCGAAGCATTCCTGCACAAGCACGGGCGTGTTGTGGTGAAGCCGGCGCGCGGTGAACAGGGCAAGGGCGTTGCCGTCGGTCTCGAAACGCTCGACGAAACGAAGAATGCGATACGCATCGCCCGCGAGCTTTCCGACCGCGTTCTTATCGAGGCCTGTTTCGAGGGCGAGGACCTGCGTCTGGTGGTGATCGATTATCGTCTCGTTGCCGCAGCGGTGCGCCGTGCGCCCCGTGTGGTGGGTGACGGTCACAAGACCATTGGGGAACTGATTGAAAAGCAGTCGCGCCGGCGCGCGGCGGCAACGGGCGGCGAGAGCCGGATCCCCATTGACGACGAGACGAGGCGTTGTGTGGCTGGTCTCGGCTTTGAGATGTCGAGCGTCTTGCCTGAAGGCCAGGAAGTGGTGGTCCGGAAAACGGCAAATCTCCACACCGGCGGCTCCATTCATGACGTTACCGAGAAGGTGCATCCGGATCTGGTCCGCGCGGCCTGCACCGCAGCGCGGGCCATTGACATTCCGGTTGTCGGCATTGACCTTATGGTCCGGTCGCCGGGCCAGTCAGATTATGTCTTCATCGAAGCCAATGAACGGCCTGGCCTTGCGAACCACGAACCGCAGCCCACTGCAGAGCGCTTCGTCGATCTGCTTTTCCCGCGCTCCGGCGTTAAATCGGCGGAACGGGCATTGGCCCCCAGAGGGTAGCGGGTTTCACACAGCGTGCAGGCCCGACGGTCTGCTCAGATAATCGCAGCCGGGCTGAAGCGAGGCCGGGCGAAATGGGCAATTCAAGGGGTATGCATGTCGCGACTGAAGATCGACGTTTCCTATCTGGTCGACCAGCTCAAGGCGCTTCTGGAGATCGACAGTCCCACTGGTTACACTGACACGATCGTCCGACATGTCACGACGGAGCTGGAGCGTCTGGGGCTCGAACCCGAGCTGACACGGCGAGGCGCTATTCGAGCCGTTGTGCGCGGTGGCCGTCGCGAAGGCGCACGCGCCATCGTCACCCATCTCGATACGCTGGGCGCTCAGGTCAAATACATCAAGGACAATGGTCGCTTCGAACTCATCCCTATCGGTCATTGGTCGGCGCGCTTCGCCGAAGGCGCACGGGCAACGCTTTACACCGAAAAGGGGACCTATCGGGGCTCAATTTTACCGTTGAAGGCGTCCGGACACACCTTCAACGACGACGTCGACACCATGCCGGTTGGCTGGGACTATGTGGAACTGCGTGTTGATGCCATGTGCTGGAACCGTGCCGACGCGCACAATCTGGGCATCGACGTCGGCGATTTCGTCGCCATCGACCCGCAGCCTGAATTTCTTGAAAACGGCTTCATCGTTTCACGGCACCTCGATGACAAGGCCGGCGTTGCCATCGCGCTTGCAGCACTGGAATCGCTTCTCGGCAACGAGGTGACGTTGCCGGTCGATACGCACTGGCTTTTCACTATCGCCGAAGAGGTTGGGGTGGGCGCCGCCTCGATCGTGACGCCAGAGATAGCCTCCATGGTGACCATAGACAACGGAACGACAGCACCGGGGCAGAACTCTGCGGAATTCGGCGTCACCATCGCCATGGCCGACCAGGCCGGGCCATTCGATTATCATCTCACGAAGAAGCTCGTCGAACTGTGCCGTGAGGAAGACATTCGCTATCAGAAGGATGTGTTTCGTTACTACCGCTCCGATTCCGCTTCCGCAATCGAGGCCGGCCATGATGTGCGCACGGCGCTGATCGCTTTCGGTATCGATGCTTCCCACGGGTATGAGCGCATTCATGTTCATGCGCTGCGTTCGGTTGCCGAGCTTGCTACTGCTTACGTGGCAAGCCCCATGGAGATCGAGCGCGACGTGGAGGAAGTCTCCGATATCGAGGGCTTCACCGAACAGCCGACCAACGAGGCGGAAATGGCGAGACGCGCCAACAATCTGCCGAAGCAGGACTAGACATTTTGCAGTCAGATGGAAACACCTGACGTCCGCACAAATGCGGAAAAACTGATGGATAGAGCGGGGCAGCGTTTCCGTGAAACGGTGAACCGCTCTGGCAGCTTGTCATTCGCGCCACGTGAAATCCTGGAGCGCGGTGGCGTTTTCCGGCCGCCGCTTCTGCATGGACCCGATCGGGGGAGAAACCTCTGCCGGGGATATGCGCGATTTTTTGAGCTTCAAATATCCATTGATCTGCTGCAGAATAAATGATCATGTGATCAAACAATTTCCGGGCTCCACTGGGAACAGGGGCCGGTGAGAATGGGAGAAGATCGATCATGAAGATCCGCGCATTTGCTCTGTCCATCGCGCTCGCAGCGGCGTCATTTGTGCCGGCGGCATTCGCAGAAACCATCACGGTAGGTGCCTATCCGGCCAACCCGCCGTGGGAGTACAAGACCGAGACCGGTGACTTCGAGGGATTTGAGGTGGACGTCGCCCGCGAGGTTGCCAAGCGTCTGGGCATGGAGGTCACGTTCCAGGATCTGGGTTTTCAGGCACTGTTTGCCGCAACAAGCTCAGGGCGGATCGACTTTGCCATATCGTCGATCTCGATTACCAATGAACGGTTGCAGAACCAGTCCTTCACCCAGCCCTATTACGACAGTGACGGCACGATTGTGGGGCGCGAGGATTCTGAAGTCGCGACGCTGGAGGAGCTTGAGGGCAAGACGATCGGCGTCGTGGCTGCCACCACCGGCGAAGCCTGGGCGAAGGAGAATGCCGAGAAATACGGCATTGCGGACATCCGCTCCTATTCGGCGCAGCAGGATCTCCTGCTTGACGTCCGGGCGGGTCGTCTCGAAGGCGGTGCTGGTGAAATCGCTGGATTTCAGTATGCGATGACGCAGGTGCCGGGCCTCAAGATCCTTGTACGCATCCCGACTGGCGAACGCTTTGCGATGATGACACGCAAGGACCATCCCCTTCTGGAAAAGGCAAACGAGGCAATCTCGGCCATGAAGGAAGACGGCACGATGGCAGCCATCCACAAGACCTGGTTCGGCGTTGATCCTGATCAGGGCACGAGCACCGTCAAGGCAATGCCTATTCCTCAACCGGAGTGAGGCCAGGAGCATCCGAAGCAGCAGCGGCGTCCCTTCAAAGGACGCCGTTTTTTTGAGGAGAAAAAGCCGGTCCTGAAACGGGGCACGACTGGCTCCCGGAATTCTCCGTCACGCAATCGGCTTCAATCGGACGAAGCCGGGGGAACAGCCACTGCACCAGCGGACAGGGTCAACCCGCCAGCGCGAGGCCCTTGTGGCGGAAACGCGCGGTGCTCGGGTCGAAATCATAGGCGCTCGCGTGACGGTGTGCCTCGCGCGCCAGGCGGTCGACCGTGTTGATGACGAAATCGGCCTTATCGTTAGTCATCAGATAGCTGAGGTTCAGCCGCACCCAGCCAGGCTTCTCCATCTCCCGGCCCTCTCGAATGCTCTCGAGCAGCGCGGCTGAGTGCCGTTCATCAATGCCAAGCAGGTGATGCGCATAGGGGCCCGCGCAGGCACAGCCGCCGCGCGCCTGAATGCCGTGAAGATCGCTCAGCATCCGCGTGAAAAGCTGATGGTGCAGCGTATTGCCTTCAGGGCAAAGAATGCGGAACGAGAAGATCGGCAGCCGCGGCGCAGCGGGGTTGCCAAGAAGCTGAAGGCAGGGGTTCAGCGACCAGACGCCGAGCGCCCGTTTACGCAGCTCCTCGTGCCGGCGATCAATGAAATCCTGGCCAAGTGCTTCCTTCACCAGGAGGACGAGCGCGGCGCGGATGTCGCCCACCACATTGGGGGTTCCGGCTTCCTCGCGGGCTGAAAGGGATCGGGAATAATCATGCGCCCATGGTGACACGAAGGTCACCGAACCGCCGCCGGGCATGGTCGGCTGTGCGGTGCGCGCGATGGCGTCGCGCAGGATCAGAAGGCCCGAAGCGCCGGGACCGCCGGGGAATTTGTGGGGTGAGAGCACCACGGCATCCTTTGCGCAGTCGGTGCCCGATTTCATGTCGATGTCGAGATAGGGCGCGCCGCCTGCATAGTCCCAGATGGCGAGCGCATCATGCGCCTTGAGAAGCCGCGTCACTGCATCCGTGTCGGTCGTTATGCCGGTGACATTGGAGGCTGCGGAAAAGGTACCCACCTTCAATGTTGCGTCGGCATTGGCTTCAAGTGCAGCGCTCAGCGCCTCCATGTCCGGACCGCCGCAGGCGGTTTCGGGAATGGCGATGATCGTTGCACCGCTCTCGCGCCAGGGCAGAATGTTCGAATGATGCTCATAAGGGCCGGTAAACACCACCACCCGACCGCCGGCCGCGATGGTTTCTGTGATCTGCAGCAGGCGCACGAGCCGGTTGATGCCGGATGTAGCGCCCGATCCGGAGAAGACCACGCTCGTCTCTTCATCCGCTTTGACGAGGCGGTGAATCTCGGCACGCGCCGCCTCGCGCAAGCGCGTTGAGAACGAGCCGCAATACGAGGCTTCGGTGTGGCTGTTGGCGTAGTAGGGCAGTACCTCATCGCGGATGAAATCCTCTACCTGCGCAAGCGCGCGGCCAGAGGCCACATAATCCGCATAGATCAGCGGCTTTTGCCCGCAAGGACCGTCGATCATCGCATTCTCGCCGATCAGACCGGTCCGCAGATACTCGGCAATGTCCGCGCGTTTGAGGCTGTGCTTGAAGGCGTTCAGAACATCACGTGCCATGGTTCAATCCATCAAAGTCGTCAGAACGAAAGGATCGCACAGTGATCGTCTATCATTTTCACAGATAATGATGGATACTGCGAGAAATTTGGGTCATATGATCGGATATGGTTGAGAAAATAGATCAGTTTGACAGGCGTATATTGCGGGCGCTTCAGCGAGACGCATCTCTCTCGCAAAGGGATCTCGCGGAAAAGGTGGGTCTTTCCCAGAATGCCTGCTGGCGACGTCTCAAGTCGCTGGAAGAGCGCGGCGTGATCCGTGGCCGCACGCTTCAGGTGGACAGGAACAAGCTGGGGCTGGGCCTTGTTGTGTTCGTGATGGTGAAAACACGCCATCACTCCACGGCATGGCTGCAGACGTTCCGTCAGCATGTTTCCAGCATTCCCGAAATCGTCGACTTCTTCCGCATCGGCGGCGATTATGATTACATGCTGCGCATCGTGACGACCGATATGGAAAGCTATGATTCCGTCTATCAGCGCCTGATCCAGAAGGTCGAGCTTGAATCCGTCACGTCTTATTTTGCCATGGAGGCCATAGAAGAGCGCCGCCCCCTGCCAATCTGACCGTTCAGGCCTGCTGTTGAAAAAACCGTCCATCTCGTTCGAGCGCGTCGCGCTCTACGCGTTTCTCACATCACTGACAGCAATCAGCATCGATGCGGTGCTGCCGGCCTTGCGGATCATTGAGACGGAACTCCATGTGGAGCCGCCACTCTCCACACAGCACATCGTGTCGCTCTTCATCTTCGGCATGGTTTTCGGCGAGTTGTTCCTCGGCCCGATTTCCGATGCCATAGGGCGCAAGAAGGCTCTCGTCTTGGGACTCGGTCTTTATATGGCGGGCACATTGGTGGCGATGTTGTCGACAAGCGTCGGCGTGATCGTTCTGGGCCGCGTTCTGCAGGGCATCGGCGTGGCAGGGCCGAAGATCGGCACTCGCGCTCTGATCCGGGACCAATTTGAGGGTGAGGCAATGGCGCGGATCATGTCTTTCATGTTCGTGCTGTTCATTCTCGTACCGATGCTCGCCCCGGCGATGGGGCAGCTCGTTCTGGCTTTTGCCGGCTGGCGGGCCATCTTCATGGTTTATCTCGCTCTCTCGGTGTTTCTGTGCATCTGGCTGATGGCACGGCAGCCCGAAACACTTCCGCCGCAAAGCCGCATCCGTTTCCATCCGGTCTCCCTTGTGCAGAACGCTGCGCGCATCCTGGGCAATCGGCGTGTGACGCTTCTTATCGTGGCGACCGGCCTCGTCTTCGGTGCACATCTTCAATATTTGAGCACGGCAGCCGACATCTTTTTCGACGTATACGGCGTGTCCACTCTGTTCCCCGCCTATTTCGCCGCGTTTGCCGCCGGCATGGGCCTTGCGTCCATGGCCAATGCACAGGTGGTGCGCCGCTTTGGCATGCAGGCGATGTGCGAGGGGGCTCTGATCGGCCTTGTCATCCTGGGCCTTGGCATGCTTTCCCTGTCAGTTTTCTACGAAGGCAGGCCGCCATTTCTGGTCTTCATGGCAATGGGGTTCGTCATCTTCTTCTGCATCGGCATTCTGTTTGGCAATCTCAATGCCATGGCGATGCAGTCACTCGGACAGCTGGCGGGGCTTGGGGCCTCACTCATTGCGTCCGGATCGAGCCTCGTGGCCGTGGTCTTTGCGGTCGGCTTCGGCGCATTCTACAACCAGACGACAATACCGCTCGCATCCGGCTTTCTGGCCACAGGTGTGTTTGGGTTCGTTCTCGTCCGGCTCGCCCTGGGGGCGAGCCAGGAGCCGGTGATACCGGTAAAGCGTGCGGCGTGATCAGCCGGCGGCTGCTACCACGATGATCTCGACCGTGTAATCAGGCGTGGCCAGCGCGGACTCGCCGCAGGCGCGGGCTGGCGCGTGGCCGGGCGCGACCCAGGCGTCCCAGACCTCGTTCATCTCGGAAAAATCCTTCATGTCCGCAAGCCAGATGGTCGCCTGCAGGATGCGGGTCTTGTCAGAACCGTTCTGCTCCAGAAGCGCATCGATCTTCTGCAAGATGTCTTTGGTCTGCGCAGCCACGCTCGCGCCCGGCGTACCCACCTGGCCGGCGAGATAGATCGTGCCATTATGAATGACGGCCTGGCTCATGCGGGTGCCGGTGTCGACGCGTTTGATTTCGGACATGAAATTTCCTTTCAGGACTTGATGAGACGGTTCGGTGCAAGGGCCTGCACCACGGTATCGGGCAGGGTGGCAGAGCGCCCCGCACAAAGATCGGCTGCCAGCGCAGAGAGGGCAGGCGAGGTCTGCACGCCATACCCGCCCTGACCGGCCAGCCAGAAGAAGCCTTCCGCGTCCGGCGCGAAGCCCACGGCGGGCGTGCGGTCGGGGAAAAAGCTGCGCAGGCCCGCCCAGCTTCGCTCGATGCGTGTGACGGGCACGGTCACAGCCTGCTCGAAACGATGCAGCCCTTCGGCCAGTACCATATCGTCGGGCCAGGCATCGAAGGGTTCGGACGGGTCTTCGTCCGCCGGCGAGACCATAAGCTTGCCGGCATCCGGCTTGGCGTACCAGCCTTCGCCGGCGCAGGCAAAAAGCGGCCAGCCTGTCACGTCATGCCCGTCAGGCGCAGGCAGGATCACGGCGGAGCGGCGCATCGGCGTCAGGCCCAGCGGCTGGACACCCGCCAGCCTCGCAATCTCGTCGGCCCAGGCGCCGGCGGCGTTTACGATGACGGGTGCGGAGAACGAGCCCTGCGGTGTTTCCAGCGTCCACGTGCCGTTTTCGCGCGAAATAGCGGTCACGGGCGCCTTGTTGACAATGGCACCACCGCGATGGCGCAGCATTCTGGCAAAGCCCTGCAAAAGGCGGTCGACATCGATGTCCTGAGCGCCCGGCTCGATCGCGGCTGCAACGACGCTTTCGCGTTTCAGAATGGGAACGCGCGCGATGGCCTCGTCCACGCTAAGCCGTTCCATGCCGGTCGCGCCCTGGAGGATGTTGTCGAGCGCGTCCACATGCTCATCGCTGGCCACATACAGCAATCCCCGCGGGCTTAGAACGCTCTCCTCACATATGCCTTCCGGCTCGCGGAACACCGGTTCCGAGGCCGCGTTCAGTGCGCGCAGCGTGACGTTGCCATAATTGCGGATATAGATCGCTGCGGAGCGACCTGTTGCGTGGTAGCCGATAGCCTCTTCCGCCTCGAGGACAGTGACTTTCGCATCCGCTGAAATCCGCGCACCGGCGCCGATGCCGGCGATACCGCCGCCGATAACGATGATGTCGGATGTTTGGCTCATGTTCCCCTCCACGTCGTTCCTTCGCCTGACCCAGCACCGTGAGTGTCCACACACGGCAGACCGGTCGTTCGAGCAATCTCGTCTACCGTGTCCCCATAACGAGCTCTTGAATATGGGCGACCCTTAGCCGCCCACAGATACCGATCAAAGGGGGAAAGCAATAGGTTCAACACCCGTGTGTCATTATGGCACCGGCCTTCATAACAACGGAGGCATCGGAAATCGGGATGGGCCCGGGCGGCGCGCGCTCCGACGAGGTCGGCTACTGGAAAGCCGGTGTGCCGCAGATGTCAAATGTGCCACGGGAGGCAACTCACCGGCTGGCTGTGCGCTCCAGCCGGTGAACCAAGCACAGTCTTACCGGCGCGCTACCACTGGCACGTAATTCTCCAGATCGGGATTTGGGAAGCGCACCGTGTTCCCGGTTTCCGAGGAGAGGTACAGACCCATAAGAATTTCCATCACCGCAACACCGTCGGCAAAGGTCTCAATAGGCTCTTCGCCCTTGCGGAAGCACTCGACCATGTGCCGGTTCTCATCCGTGTAGCCATAGACCCCGGCTTCATCTTCCAGCACCGGCATCAGGCCCTGCTCGGCGTTCTGCTTTTCAACGAGATCCTCACCCTCGTCGCCGGTCACCTCGCGCGACATGAAGATCTTGAGCCCGGTTCCCAGCGAGTTGAACTCCATCGCATATTCGGGGCCAAGAAGCTCAAGCTGAATGCGCAGGCCGGCTCCCACATAGGCCCAGGACGTGCTCGCCTCGATCATCAGCTCGTTGCCGTCCTCGTCTTCCAGCATCACATTGCCACGCGCGAAATCTTCCGAAGGACGGTTTGCATAATCCACTTCGGGGCCGAAGCGCTTCTTCAGGTCTTCCACATAGCGCGGCCGGGTCCATTTCAGATTGGCCACATTGCCCTGCACCGCCTTGAGCTTCAGCGAATCGCGCTTCTTGCCCGGTTCTGTCAGGAGATGGCGTGCCACCTCGACGCTGTGGCACATCATGTCGAGCAGCACGCCGCCGCCCTGCTTGTCGCCCTGCCAGAACCACGGTTCGTGCGGGCCGGAATGCTCTTCCGCTGCGCGAGCCAGATAGGGCCGGCCGGTCGTGGAAGCGGCGCGCCGCCAGATGATCTCCTTGCCGCGCAGAACGGGCGTCGCAAAAACCTGATTTTCCAGGTAGCCATGGTTCAGCTTGGCGGCTTCGGCCAGCCTCAGCATCTCGCGTGCATCGGCCACCGTCCGAGCCAGCGGCTTTTCGCAGGCCACGGCAAACACCTTGCTGCGCCCGGCCACCACTTCGTCATGGATGGTGCGCATGGTGTCCACGCGCGTGTCATTGGGCGAGAGGATCCAGATCGCGTCCACATCGTCCGCCTGCAGCATGGACACGAGGCTGTCATGGCTCTTGCACTCGCCGAGCCCCAGTTCAGCCACCAGTTTGACAATGCGTTCGCGGTTTTCCGCCTTGCGGCTGTAGACGGCGGTCACGTCCACATGGCGCACGGCCACCATGGAGCGCAGGTGAAATTCGGCGATGAAGCCGGTGCCGACAAGGCCGATGCGCAGGCGTTTTCTTGGCTGTGCGGACATGGTTGTTTCCCTTTCAAGCTGATTTGGGTGGTGCGGTGGTGCCGCGCACGCGCAGCGTGGCCGGCAGGACGACTGGTTTTGCCGGCACAAGCGCACCGGACAGCATCTTGAGAAGAATGCTCATTGCCTGTTCACCGATGTCGATACGCGGCTGGCTGACGGTGGTGAGCGGAGGATAGAACGCCTCACTCAGATATAGATCGTCGAACCCGACAACGGATACGTCGCCCGGCACGTCGCGTCCCGATTCGCGCAGGTGGTGAATGGCACCGAAGGCCATTTCGTCATTGGCGACAAAGATTGCCGTGGGCGGTTCGGGAAGCTCGAACAGCGCCTTGCAGGCCCGCGCCCCGCCATGGAGAAGATAGTCGCCGCGCTGTTCATAGCCCTCCGGAATGGCAAGCCCCGCTTTGCGCATGGCACGGCGATAGCCCTCCTGGCGGCGAAGGCTCATCACCTCCGGCACGGGACCGGAAATATGGGCAATGCGCCGATGGCCGAGCCCGATCAGGTGTTCCACCGCCTCGCAGGCTGCCGCGACATTGTCGATCTGTACATGGGGAAAGCCAGACCCTTCAATCGTTTCCAGCGCCACCACGATGGGCGCGTTCGGGGGTAACCTGTTCCGCGGACCATCTTCCTCAGGCAGTTTGCCCGTCATCAGGATCATGCCGTCTGCATGCCCGTCGCGTAGCATGTCGAAATATTCGATCTCGCGTTCGGGGTCGTTTTCGGTGTTGCCCATCAGCACGGAATAGCCGGCAGCACGTGCAGTCGCTTCCACGCTTTTCAGAATATCGAGATAGAACGGGTTGCCCACATCACGCACCACCATCAGCACCGCCATGGAGCGGGCGGTGCGCAGGCTGCGGGCGCTGACATTGGGGCGGTAGTTCAGTGCATCGGCCGTTTTGCGCACGCGCGCGCGGGTCTCACTCGTCACAAGGTCGCTGCCGCTCAGTGCGCGTGACACGGTGGCCGGGGAAACGCCAAGCGCCTGGGCGATATCCTTGATCTTGGGGCGACGGTTCATGCGCGCAGCCCCCGCCCACGGCCATAGAACAGCATCAATACCAGAAGCGTGGCGCCGAACACCATCTGCCGGCCCGATTCATCGATATTGATCGTGGTCAGGATGCTCTGCAGCACCACCAGCAGAACAGCACCCGCCATCGTGCCGGTGTAGCCGCCTTTGCCGCCTGAAAGCGGCGTGCCGCCAAACACCACGGCAATAATCGAAGGCAACATGTATTGCTCCCCCACATTGGCAAATGAGGAGCCGGAATAGCCAAGCAGGCAAAGCCCGGCAATGGCGGCAAACACGCCTGAAAGCATGAAGAGCGCAATGCGCATGCGCCGCACCGGCACGCCGGCCATGAAGGCGGCCTGCTCGTTGGAGCCGATCGCATAGATGCGCTGGCCGAAGACCGTGCGGTGCAGAATGAAGGCCATCAGCAGGCCAACGCCGATCCACAGCCAGATGATGCCGGGCAGACCGAGAAGGAATGGCCGGGTCACGAATTCCGAAAGGGCAGGGGCCGCACGGCCCGAAGGGATGCCCTGCCGGATGACCACCAGAAGCCCTTGAAGTACGCCCAGCATGCCAAGCGTCATCACCAGTGGCGGAATGCGCAAGAGCGTAACACCGAGCCCATTGAACAGGCCAAAGAGCGCGCCGGTCGCAACACAGGCCAGAATGGCCAGCGGGATGCCGCCATCCATGCCGTTCATCACATTGCCGGCAACGATGGCTGAAAGGGAGACCACGCCGCCGACCGAAAGGTCGATGCCTTCCCGCCCACCCAGAATGACGAGGTTCTGCCCGGCAGCCACGATGCCGAGCAGGGCGGCAACGATAAGCAGGCGCAGAATCTGCCCGCCCGAGGCGAAACCCGGCGAAAGCGTGTTGCCGAGAAACAGAAGTGCGGCGATGAGCGCCAGAGCGATCAGGAGCGGATTTTTCGCGATTTCGATGACCCGGCTCATGTGCGTCCCCTGCGGCTCACCAGAACGCCAACCATCAGGGCCGCGAGTATGGCGAGGCCCTGTACGAAGTTCTGCCAGTGCGAGGGTGTTCCGGCGAAGAACACAAGCGAGTTGATGAGCCCGATGATCAGCGCCGCGATGACGGAGCCCGCAACCGTGCCGAAACCGCCCGAAAGCGCGCTTCCACCCAGCACCACGGCCGCCACACTGAAGAGCGTCATCTTCGCGCCGACGAGAGGATCGCCGCTCGCCGTGTCGCCTGTGATGCAGAAGGCGGCAAGCGCTGCGAACACGCCGCACAGCGCATAGCCGCCAATGCGGATCGCTGTCACGGGAAGCCCGCTTTGAAAGGCTGCCTGCTGCCCGTCGCCCACCGCCAGAAGTTGCGTGGCAAGCCGGGTGCGGGCAAGCAGGTAAAGCAGAATGGCGAGCGCCGCAGCCACATAGAAGACGAACGGAATGCCGAAGAATGTGCCGCCATACGTGCGCCAGAAAACGGTGGGCGCGGGCATGCCGGCCACCGGCAGGATGACGAGCGCCAGCCCGGTGAAGAAGATGCTGGTGGCAAAGGTTGCGACGATGGCCTGGAGCCGGAGTGCAGCCACCACGAAACCGTTGACCAGCCCGCAGGCGAGCCCTACGAGGACGCCCACGCCGAGTGCGGCCAGAACCGAAAGCCCGCCTCCACCCATATGCTGCATCAGCACGATGATCGTCACATTGACCAGCGAGGCGATGGCGCCGACCGAAAGGTCGATGTCTGCGGCATAGACCACATAGGTCTGCGCCACGGCCAGAAGCATCAGCGCCAGATAGGTGCGCACGAGCCCTGTCAGCGAGCGGAAGCTCAGGCTGTTCGGTTCAAAAATGCCGTTCAGAACCAGAAGCACGACGAGAATCAGAAGGGCAGGGAGAAAGGGAAACCGCCCGAGCAGCGCCCGAAAGCTTCCATTGTCCTGTCTGGTGGGGCTGGAAACACTGGTCATCGTCATGCCGCCTCGTAGGCTGCCTGGTAGAGATTGTAGCGGGTGCGCTCAGCGCCGCTCAGCTCGCGGCTCACCGCCCCGCCATTGAAGACCAGAATCCGGTCGGCATTGTTCAGGAGCTCGGCGTCTTCGGAGGAGTAAAGCAGGATTGCGAGCCCTTCTTCGGCGAGCCTGCGGATCAGGACGAAAAGGTCCGCCTTGGCCGAAAGGTCGATGCCCTTTGTCGGATCGTCGAGAAGCAGGATATCTGGTTTGTCGATCAGCCAGCGGGCGATGACGATCTTCTGCTGGTTTCCGCCCGACAGCGAGCCAATGGAATGGGAGAGCCCGGCAAACTTGGTGTTCAGTGCCTTCAGCGCAGGCAGCGCCTTTTCCGAAAGCGACCTGGGTCTTGCCAGTACAAGCCTGTTACGCAGCGCATGTATGGGAATGACATTTTCAAGAATGGGCCGTCCGCTGATGACGCCGTCGCGCCCCCGATCCCCCGAAACAAAGGCGATGCCGTGCGCGATGGCCGCGCGCGGGCTTTCCGTGCGAAGCGGCTGTCCATTGAGCATCACCTGACCCGCACGTGCCGGCGGCGCGCCGAACAGCGCCTTGAGCAGTGCCGATTGTCCCTGCCCATGCAGGCCGCCAAGCCCGAGAATTTCACCACGCCGCACGGAAAAGCCGACATCGCGGAATCCCACGCCCGTCAGGTTCTCCACCGCCAGCGCCACATCGCTGGAAGCCTGAAGCGGCGGGGGTGCCGCCTGCGGCGCGGCCAGCACTTCCTGCTCGCCCACCATCATGTGTATGACCGCCTCGGGACTTGTGTCTGCGATGGCTTCTGTGCCCACCGTTTCGCCATCGCGGATCACCGTCACCCGGTCGCCGATGGCAAAGATCTCATCCATGCGATGGGAAATGAACACAATGCTTCGCCCCTCGTTCTTGAGGTCGCGCAAAATCTCGAAAAAGCGGTCCACCTGCGCGCGGTCGAGGGCGGAGGTGGGCTCGTCGAAAATCAGGATCGGCGCTTCCGTCGCCAGCGCCTTCATGATCTCCACCAGTTGCCGCTGGTCCGCCCGCAGTTCGCCGACGGTGGCCGTGGCATGCAGGCTGTCGCCTGCAACCGTTTCGAACAGCGCAATGTAGCGGCTGGCCTTTTCTGCCAGTGCTTCGCGATCGACGAAAAGCCTGCTTTTTCTCGGAAGGTCCGGCAGGCAGATGTTCTCGGCCACGCTGCGATGATCGGCGAGGCTCAGTTCCTGATAAAAAATGCCGATGCCCAGCGCCTGCGCAGCACGGGGGCCGCTCACGGTCACCGCGTTCCCGTCAAGCAGCACCTCGCCGGCATCGGGCCGCACGCTGCCAGCGACAATCTTGCAAAGCGTGCTCTTGCCGGAGCCATTGGCACCGATCAGCACATGCACTTCACCCGTGTCGAGTGCGAGGTCGCCGCGGCGTAGCGCCAGCGTGGCGCCGTAAGCCTTGCTTACACCGCTGAGCTTCAGTTTGGTCATGACATGTTTCCAAAGAGAGCGCCGCGCCAGTCAATGCCGGCGCGGCAATCATGGAACGGGCTTACTTGAACAGCGCTTCCGCATCCTCGATGGAAAGCGAGCTTGTATAGGAATAGTAGCCCGGCTTGCCTTCGACCGAAGCGGCCACTTCCTTCAGGTTCTCAGAACTGATGAAGGGAATCGGCAGATACATGGCGTTGTTGTACTGCCCGGCCGTGGCAGGCTCCTTCAACTCGCGTCCCTGCAGCATGAGAACAGCCACGTTGAGCGCGCTTGCCATCACGCCGGGCGGGTTCACCGATGCACCGGAGTTCAAGTCGTTTTCGGTCCAGATGTCGATGAAGTCCTTGCGGATTTCGCCGGTTGCGGCGATGTCGCCCGCCTTGTCGGCATCCATGATGGATCGCCACGCGCCGGCGGCCATGCCGTCCTGAACCCAGACGCCGTCAATGTCGGGATAGGTGGCAAGCAGGTTCTGCATCGCCTGCTGGCCCTGCGCCTGGTCCCAGTTGGCGTTCACTTCGTTGACGATCTCTATGCCCTCGTGCTCGCCGAACACCTCGCGGTAGCCGGCAACGCGCATTTCATTTGCCGGGTGGCCCGCCACGCCGTTGATGGCGACCACCTTGCCTTCGCCTTCCAGCGTTTCGGCCAGCCATTTGGCGCTTTCCATCGCCCAGCCTTTCTGATCGATACCCACATAGATGGCGTCGGGCGAAGAAACTTCGGCATCGGTGGCGATCACCAGAATGCCGGCTTCCTTGGCCTGCGCGAACACAGGGTCAAAGGCGGTCGGGCTGTTGGGGTTGATGATGATCGCGTCAACGCCCTGGCTGATGAAATTGCGCACATGGGCGATCTGACCTGGCACGTCGACATTGGCGCTCTGCGCAACCACTTCGACATTCACGCCTTTTTCCTTCCAGGCGGCTGCGGCCTGTTCGGCTTCCTCGATCATCTGGGTGCGCCACTCGCTGCCCACCCAGCCGTTTGAAAGGCCGATCTTGAAATCTTCAGCCAGGGCCGAGAGTGCGGTGCCCGCAAGGGCAGCAGCGGCCAGGGCGACAGTTGCCAGTCGTTTCATGAATTCCTCCCTGATGACAGACACCAGCGGCGCAGGCAGCCGAGGCCCCATTGCCGGTCGTGTGTTTCCTTCCCTTTGACGTGTCCTCCGCAGGTGTCCTGCCACGTCAATGAAATCGATTGTATGGCAAATGTAATCGATTTCAAGATGAAATTTTCCCCCTGCTGAAACTCCGAATTTGACGGTTTCTCGCCCCGAGGGATGGCAGGCCACCCCTCGGGCGAATGAGGGTAAGGACAATGCATCGGAACCATGTTTCATAATGATACAATCTGTTCCCGTGGCTTGGTTGCCGGGCTTCTGATAACGCGGCTAACTTCTGAGCGTATGTAGTGATTCGAGTAGCGTCAAAGTGTCGAAAGAAGTGTCGCTGGAGGTGGTCCAGCTGGAATTGTTGCTGAACCTTGCAGATTTGATTGCGCAGGGTTTCGAGACCGCCCTTCTGGCTGCCCTGAACGACGTGGGTGGGAGCGTTCTCTTCAATCGCCGACTTGATGGGGATCCGCGATTTCAGCGGGTTGCGGCTGTCATGCTGGGCCCGGAAGCCGACGTCGCGCTGGTGTTTCTCGACCATTCCGGAACAACCATCCATATGGAAAGCGCTGGCGAGAGCACACGAATGATTGCGCGTGAGGCCGAGAAGGCCCGCGACCGGGTGTGCGACGGCGAAGCGCAATGACGCCGATCATACGGGCGCAGCGCGTTTACCTAACCGTGATGTGAGGTCTGCTTGGGCCGAGGGGAGCCTGACTGCGGGAAGGGGATGACTTCGCACGACCGTGGCTTGGCTGAATATTCGGCTTTGAGGGCGGCATCCATCAGCAGTCCGAGCGCTTCTCGCAACTGCTGGGTCGCCGCGTCGGTGCCGGTGAGTTCCGCTTGCGCCTTCTCCAGACAAGCGTGCACGGATGCAAAGTTCGTCGGCATGATGGTCCTTCTTCGATGCCCCCGCATCTGAGTGATCATGCGCAGAAAATCGTAACCGGCAAACAAAATATATGGAGCGCATTTTAACGATCATGGCTCGGTGCCTGTCGTTCAGACACCGCAAACCCGAAAAAGCCAGTAGTCAAACTCCCCGGAGCCTTCATCCGCGATCGGGTCATTACTCGCCGCGTTCCCGTGATCGTTAAAACTCGATCCATCAATGAAGCTTTTGTTAGAAGTTTGCCGGTTATCTAAGACTCAGGCACACTGGGAGCGTTGAAAGCATATGGACAAGTCGCTCTTGCAACGCAAACCGCGCTGGACATGGCTCACGGCCTTTATACTGCTTGGCACCGTCGCTGCGGTGGGGCTTTCCTTTTGTATCCATTATCTCTTGTTCTTCGGCGATGACATCAATCCCTATCAGCGCAGTCTAATCGCCGCACTGGTTTTGCCTCTGTTCATTGCTACGCCCCTGTTTGCATATATCGGCCTGGCGAGTGAGCAATTGAGACGTGTAAAGCGAGAACGGAATTTCGCTGCTGCCCATGATCCCTCCACTGAGGTTTTCAATGGCGACATGTTCACCACTCTGGTGGAGCGACGCCGCGCTGCGACCGTTTCTGAAGCAGGCCGCACCTTTGGCGCCCTGCTGATCGTGGAAGCCGAGAACACGCGTGACATCAGCATCGACTACGGCTTTAGCTATGGCGAAGAGTCGATGCGCCAGATTGCATCGGTGATCCGGGCCAATGTGCGGCGCAGCGATGTCGTCGGTCGCCTGAGCGGCAATGAGTTTGGGGTGTTTTTGCCGGGTGCGACAGTGGAGCAGGCGCGTGATGTCGGTGAGCGCATTCGCAATGCTGTTGCAAAGGCACCCTTTGTTGCGCAGGGGGAAACGATCGAACTCGCACTTGATATTGGCGGGGTGATCTTCGAAGACCAGATAGAGTTTCGCGGCCTGATGAGGATCGCTTCGGAGCAACTCGAGAAAGCACGCCAGGGCGAGGCCGATGGATTTCGGCTCAGTGCACTCAACGCAATGGATGCGGAAGAGAATGGTCACAGTCGCGAATAGCGCACGCGCCGCCTGCCGCCTGCCGCCTGCCCGAGCTTGCCCCAGCTTGATTGCCTTCGACACCACTGAACCTGGCGGCTGCTCTCGATGCACTGGACAGGCCGGATATTTAGCCGCACAATGAATAAAGCAAGCAGCCCATTCGGCCACAGGTAGCCTTGGGCAGTCGAGGCCGCGTGACGGGCTGCTTTTGCAGTGGAGGCGGCACGCTGTTGCGGGGTCGCCCAGGGGGTGGCGATGAACCTCAACGCGCTCATTGCGTCTGGATGTTTGCTTCTACTAGCTTGCGATTTCGTCCGCGCGAATGAGCGCGGCGCGAGGCTGTTCCAGGCGCCGATGCCTTTCTCAGATGAAATGCACAAAGACATTGCAGCCCTTTATGCTGCACGCGTCGATGTATTGAGGCGTTATGCATGGGCGATGTCGGCCAAACGGCATGCTCTTGCAGGGCCACGTGCGGATGTGGCCTACGGGGGAAGTTTCGCCGGGGCTTTTGGGGAAGTCGGGGTCGCGGCATTTATGGGGCGAAATGAGGAACACGTCCTGAAACTGGGAAGCAACACGCTGATCATCGCGCGCGGCAAGCCGCTGGGGAATCTCTACACAGAGGTCGATTGTGTGATCGTGGAACGACCTGCCCTTGTATGTCGGGATGGGCGTACCAGGTCGATCTCGGCACCTGACACGACCTCCATCCGGATCGAGGGAGAGACGTTTGAGATGGCGAAGAACGATACACTGGAATAGTCACACTCGACCAGGCGCAGTGAAACGCGCATCGTGCAGGCAGCTGCCGAAGGCAATCTTCCAGTCTGTCGCAGGCGCGTTGACACTGTTGTTTGTTTTGTTTCCTGCGACGCCGGCAGATGCGCAGACCGCTGCGGTGCGTCAGTTCGATCCTGCAACCGGGACATGGGTGAGGCGTGAGTGGTCTTTGTCTTTCAAAGCGCCCTGGGCCGAAACAGATTTGAAGCCTTCGGTGGTGCCATTCTCGGAGAACCTGCCCGCGGGCTCCATTGTGATAGAGACGGCTGAGCGGCGGCTGTATCATCTGCGGGGTGACGGTACAGCGGTGCGCTATGGAATCGGTGTCGGTCGCGAAGGGTTTGCCTGGCGTGGCCGGGAGCGCATAACAAAGAAAGCGGAATGGCCGGATTGGCGACCGCCGATCGAGATGGTCAGACGTGAGGCGGCAAAGGGCCGTATACTGCCCTCTGTGATGGAGGGAGGGCCTGAAAACCCGCTTGGCGCACGCGCCCTGTATCTCGGATCCACTCTGTTTCGCATTCATGGCACCAACGAGCCCTGGACAATTGGCAGGGCTGTTTCCTCAGGGTGCATTCGAATGACCAATGAGGATGTTATAATAATTTATAGCAGCGTTAAGGTCGGGACGCTTGTTTTAGTGAGATAGGGCAATAAGACTGACAGTATTCTGCATACTTCAAACTTGAAATGCTTAACAAAAATCAATTTTTGTTGCTATTGGGCAACATTTTCTCAAAATGAGTCGACTAAAATACTCCTAAAGAGGTATTGGTGGGGCGTATATCATAGCCAGCCAAGGGGAGTTAGCTTAGCATAAAATAATATTTGGAGGTCTGGTCTTGAAGCTGGACGGGTCCTTGGTTGTGCCGGTGGAGGCACAGGCAAAGGGGGGGGTAATGGCACACAGTTCACGTGTTTTGAGTATTCTCGCCGCAGCCTTGATGAGCGGTGCGGTTTTGTTTCCCACCAGCGCGAATGCGCTTTCCGTCAAGGAAGCGATGGCGGTGGCACTCGAATCCAATCCTGAAATCGGCCAGGCGATCGAGAACCGGGAGGCAATCGAGTTCGAATTGCGCCAGGCCCGAGGGCTTTTCCTGCCAAGTGTCGATCTCGAAGCATCGGTCGGTGCGCGTCGGCTCGACAATCCCTCACGCCGCGGCGTCGGTATTGAGGACGACCCGCTCTATCCAGCTGAAATCGGATTGTCGATAACGCAGAAGCTGTTCGATGGTGGCGGGCGACGGGCCGAACTCGAGCGTCAGGCGGCGCGTGTGGACTCGGCTTCCTTCCGTGTCCTCGAACGTTCCGAAACCATCGCGCTACAGGTCGTGCGCGAATACCTGGAATACCTTCTGCAGGTCGAGATCGTGAACGAGGCGCGGAAGAATGTCGGCTTTCATCAGTCGATGCTGGGCGATATCGGCTCCCTGATTTCCGGCGGCGCGCTCACTGAAGCCGACAGACAACAGGCACAGGAGCGTATGCTCTCCGCAAAAGCGCGGCAGAAGGAAGCCGAGGAAGAGCTGGAGGCGGCAAAGATCCGGTTCTACAAGCTTGTAGGCAAACCGCTCACCAATCCATCCATGCCGGGCTCGGTGGCTTCCGCCCTGCCGTCTTCTCTCGACAAGGCGATCGGTATCGCGCGGGCCAACAATCCGCGCATCAAGGTTGCCAACGCCGATATCGATGCGGCTGACGCTCTGGTCGATGCCGCCCGCTCCAACATGCTGCCTGAGATCAGCGCGGAAGGACGCGCCCGTGCCGGTTACGACATCGACGGCGCCGACGGGCGCACAAACGATCTCCAGGCGCGGATCGTCGCCAAGTGGAACCTCTACCGCGGCGGCATCGACGTTGCCAATGAGCAGGAGCAGATCCGCCGCGCCAGCGAGCAGCGCCTTGTGCTGCACCAGGCCTATCGCGAGGTGGAGGAAGCCGTTCGCATTTCGTGGGATCGGCGTCAGCGGCAGATGGACCTGGCAGGCACACTGCGTGCTCAGGCACAGACCAATGCGCAGCTCGTCAACTCTTATAGAGAGCAGCTGGTCGTCGGCCAGCGGTCTCTGCTTGATGTGCTTGGTGCGCAGAATACGCGGTTCAGTGTCAACGTTTTGTCGAAGACGGCTCAGTACGCCGCGCGGTTTGCCGAATATCGCATACTTGCCGCAACGGGGACGCTGCTCTCGACGATGAACCTATCGAGCGCCAAGCAATCCGAGGCCTACGCACGTGCTGAGTTCAACGTGCCGGAGACGGCACCGACCGAAACCTACAAGAGGCTGCCTTCGCGACAGACGAACGACTTGCCGCTCGATCTTCTCGCGCCGATCCGTTCGCAATAGCCCTCGCAGGTGCAAGGTGGCATAGAGGAGGAAGGTGGAACAACTCCGCAATAATCCCGTGGCGGGCACGCCACTTCAGGCAGGCAGTTTCAGGTTTGCCTTTCGGGAGATTGCGCAGTTTTTGGCGCGGCCGAGTTCGGAAACGGTCCTGTTCTCGGATACACCTTTTGATGAAGACGGCCCTTCCCTTGAGGATATAGAGCGGCTTTCCGCCCGCATCGGGCTCGAGGTGGAGCAGCACAGCCGGCGCGAATTGGCCAGTGGTTCGCTTGATCTGCCTGTACTTGTGGTCTTTGAAAACGGTACGGCGCAGGCGCTCCTCGAGCCCCTGCCAAATGATCACCTGCGGACCACACTACTGCCCGATCCTGTTGCGGAAGAAGGCATTGCCCTGAAAGATGTGCTTTCCAGGAACATCCGCCTGATCCTTTCTTTCAGCGTCATCTATCTGAACCAGTCCGAAAGCACGGACTCGACACAGGTAAAGCAGATAGAGAAGCGTCACTGGTTGACGACGACGCTTGCACCGTTCTGGAAGTCCTATGCCCAGGTCGCCATGGCAGCGCTCTTCGTCAACCTCCTCGCGCTGGCCTCGCCCCTGTTCGTCATGAATGTTTACGACCGGGTGCTGCCCAATCAGGCGACGGCCACGCTGTGGGTTCTGGCGCTGGGCGTCGCTGGCGCGATCCTCTTCGATCTGCTTTTGAAAAGTGTGCGCGCGGCACTGATCGATTATGCCGGTCGCAAGGCCGATCTGAAACTCTCCTATCTTCTGTTCGAGAAGGTGCTGCACGCGACGATGGCGTCCCGCCCGATGTCGACGGGCGAATATGCCAATCGGGTCACGCAGTACGAGTTCGTGCGCGAGTTCTTCACCTCGAACACTATCAGCACACTGATCGACAGCGTCTTCGTTTTTGTGTTCATAGCGGTGATCTACGGTGTGGCCGGCTGGCTGGCGGTTATACCCGCCACGGCCTTTGTCTTTGCATTGATCATCGGCCTGATTGCCCAGTCGCGGATCGGTCGGCGCGTGGCAACCGCCAACAATGAAGCTGCGCAACGCCAGTCTCTCCTGGTGGAGACGATAGCCACGATCGAGACCGTGAAATCCCTTCGTGCCGAGCGCACATTGCTGCGTCGCTGGAGCGAATTGGCCAAGAACGCTTCGCGCACCGCCGAAGGCATCAAACAGCTTTCGGCCTGGGCGGCGAACATGACGCAGTTCGTTCAGCAACTGGTGACAGTGGGACTGGTTGTCGCCGGCGCCTATGAATTTTCGAAAGGCAATATTTCCACTGGCGCGATCATAGCCACGGTCATGCTGTCGGGGCGGGCTGTGGCCCCCCTTGGTCAGATCGCCATGACACTCTCTCGCATGCGTCAGGCGCTTTTGTCTTTGCGCATCCTCAACGCGATCATGGAACAGCCGGAGGATCGGCCGGAAAGTGCAGGGTTTGTAAACCGCGAGATTCGCTCCGGAGATGTTGCCTTCCGGAATGTAGGCTTCACCTATCCCGAAGCCGCCAGCCCGGCCCTGGTAGATTTCAATCTTTCAGTCAAAGCCGGAGAACGCGTCGGCATAATCGGACGCATCGGATCGGGCAAGACCACCGTCGGCAGGCTTCTGGCCGGCCTTTACCCGCCCTCGAGCGGCAACCTGCTTTTGGATGGCGTGGACATTCGTCAGTATCACCCTTCCGTGGTGCGCTCCGCCGTCGTCTTCACCTCTCAGAGTGCGGATCTCTTCTCGGGGTCGGTGAAGGAAAACCTCCTGATGGCAAAGCCGGGGGCGAGCGACGATGAACTGGTAGCCGCGGCGGAAGCGGCCGGCGTCGACGCTTTTGTTGCCCGCCACCCAAGAGGATACGACATGCCGGTCGGCGAGCGCGGCAGCCAGCTTTCGGGCGGGCAGAGACAGGCGGTCGCCATCGCGCGCGTTCTGCTCAGCGACCCACGGGTCGTGTTCATGGATGAACCTTCTGGCGCCATGGACCTTGCAAGCGAACGTGAACTGATCGCCCGGATGAAAACGGCGTTCCACAAGGATGTGACGCTGGTCATCTCCACCCATCGGCACAGCATGCTGCAACTGGTCGATCGTCTGGTGGTTATCGATCAGGGGCGCGTCATCGCCGACGGGCCCAAGGAGAGGGTGATCGCGGAATTGCAGAAGAACGCCGGGGGCGGGCGTTCGGGAAGGAAACCCTAAGCCTCTTGCGGCCCTTCGAAAGGGCGCTCAGGCAGGAAGAAAGGCGGATTGCAATGGACCGTCCTCCACTGGCTGCACGATTGGGGCTGGTAGTGATCGCCGCCCTGACGATGACCTTCATAGGCTGGGCGTCTATTGCCGAGGTTCAGGAGATCGCCCGCGGCGAGGGTAAGATCATACCGGTTTCAAAGACGCAGATCGTTCAGTCGAGCGAGGCCGGGATCGTCCAGGAAATTGCGGTGACGATTGGTCAGACCGTGAGCAAAGGCGATCTGATCCTCCAGCTCGATGATACGGCGACGACATCCTCGCTTGGTGAAGCGGCCGCGCGTGCACGCGCCTTGCGTGCGCAGATCACACGGCTTGAACTGGAGGAAAAAGGTGAACTGGAAGGGGAATATGTATGCCCGGCGGAATTGCAGGAGGTTGCGCCAGACATTTGCCAGAACGAGGCAAGGCTTCTGAAGGCCCGTGCAGACAATATCAGGAACAAACGCTCTGTTTTGATTGAACGTCGCCTCCAGCGGCTGAATGAGCTCGACGAAGCGCGCGCCAACATCAAGCGGCTGGAAGAGAACCTGGAACTTTCGCAGCGCGAAGCCGATCTTCTCGCCCCAATGGTCAAACGCAAACTGGTCGCGCAGACGGAATTGTTGCGCGTTCAGAAGGAACTGGCCGAGACCCGTGGCCAGCTCGAGTCCACACGCGAGGCCGTGGAGCGCATCGAGGCCTCCATCAACGAGGCAACGCTGCAGATCGATGAACTCGCCCTCCAGATGCAGCAGGAAGCGCTGGCCGAAAAAACACAGGCGCTGGCAGAACTCTCCGTCATCGAAGAGACCATTCGCGGCGCAAGCGACCGGGTGGCGCGCACCGACATCCGCTCTCCGGTGGACGGCATCATCAACACGCTGGAGGTCAACACGATCGGCGCTTATGTGGAGCCGGGTACCGTCGTTGCCGGCGTGGTGCCGACCTCTGACACGCTTCTGGTGGAAGCGCGGATTTCGCCGCGGGATGTCGCGTTTGTCCGGCCGGGGCAGCCTGCGTTGATCAAGGTCACTGCATATGATTTCTCGATCTACGGTGGGCTGGAAGGAGAAGTTTCGAATGTGTCAGCCGACAGCCTGGTAGATCAGAACACTGGCGAAACCTACTATCAGGTGCGGGTCAAGACCGATCAGGCCGAACTCATCCGCGATGGCAAGAGCCATGCGATTTTCCCAGGTATGGTGGCCACGGCAGACATCATGACCGGCAAGAAAACCATACTCGCCTACCTCATGAAACCGATCAACAAGGCGCGCAATGAAGCGCTTCGAGAGCGGTGAGCGATCATGACGAAACTTGCTGAACTCACCAGAGGCGAAGATTGGGCGTTCCAGCCCAGGTTCCGCGTTCTGCGCGTCGGCAGCGCCCGGCGGGGCATTCGCCTCGAAGAGATTTTCTGGGCGGTGCTGCAACAGATCGCTGACGCGCGCGATTGTTCTGTGGGCGACGTGATCCAGGCCTGCGAAAGCCGGTTGGAAAAGGGTGCGAACCTCTCTTCGGCTTTGCGGGTTGAGGCGGTGAGCTATTTGCAGCAGGAGTTCGAAACCGCCCGCAGCAAGACCGGCCGGCAGGCGGTGCGCAACCAGGTTATGGCGAGCCCATCACCGTGTTTTGCGCTGACCGGCGACAAGCAATTGATGGCTTATAATCCGGCGTTCATCGGTTTTGTCCAGTCGCGCCTGTCGAGCCTGGCCTCCAACACCACTGGGCAGGGCGTTCGCCTGTCGCTGGACATCCAGTTCTCCGACCTGATTGAAAAGCTCAGGATCGAGGGCAGTGGGCCGGCGACGGTCGGCTTCGTCATCGGCGTCGAGCGACAGTTGATCCGGGGACGCCTCAATGCAATTCTCGCACCGCTGATCGATCGGGAGGCGATTATCGGATTTATCCTGCCCAATTGAGAAACGCTGATGCCGGTCAGTTCGCGCCGATGCGCCGGTTTTCTATTCTGTGTCCGGAAGCCGCCTGAAATTCCTCTCCGGGCGCAAGATCGCGCGGCAAAGGTGTAATCGCCGCCACCATGGAACCGTCGCGCCTCTTGCCATGTATCCAGGAGCGGTGCCCGCTGAGCGAATAGAGAGGCAGATAGTTCGGCAGTGCGGTGTCTTTCATTACCCGATCATGCAGATTGTCCAGAATATAGTGTCCCTTGGTCGTGGAAACTGCCAATACCGCGTGAAACAGGGAGCGGTTCTGATCCTGAAGCACAACGATCGACATGCTGCTCAGGGGGATGCCGGCGGCATTGAGTGCCGCCATTTTGAGTATCGCGTAATCTTCGCAGTCTCCTTTTCCGCGGTCGATAATCTGCGTCGGCGTTGCCCATACATCCAGCCGGCGATAGTTGGCGCGGTCTGACATATAGGCGACGGTCCGGTTGACGGTTCGATTGATCGCCTCGAGCTTTTGCGAAAACGGCTTGGCTTTGATCTCCCGGACGAGGTGCGACATTTCAGTCGCGCGCGGTGTGCAGCCGCTATCATCTGCGCACCTGGTGAATTCCGCCCGCTCGATCGACGGGTAAACGGTCCGCCAGCTTGCGCTGGATGGGAGCGCCCTGAAAGGGATGGCTACCGAGCCGAACACGCCCGTTGCAGAAGCGGGGTTCTTCAGTTTGTTGCGTCGGATCTCTGTTCTGGTGGAGGCAGCAGCATGGATTCTTTTCGCCGGAAGCCCGGCAATGGCAGCTGTCCAGCTATGCTTTAACCGAACAAGGCTGTTGCCGGCCGCTGCTATGGCGGTTGAAGCCGAAGGAAGGCTAAGGCTGGTTGTGGTGAAATAGGAGGTGAGCGCTGTTGCAACGTGACCCGCAGCAGCCGGCTGGGGTGTTGCTGCCAATGTCAACGCCGACATCACAAATGCTGCACCCCAAAGAGTATGTCTATGTTTTGCTATACTCATTTTCCGCCCCCGGATCTTGATTTGAAGATAGGGGATGCAGATGAAGTGCCGATTAAGTGATAGGGATTATTATGTGTTTTCGGATTTTGTCGTATTTAACTCGAAATGTTATTTGTGTGGTAATTTCGCGTTAACCATCGCCGGTGGGCAGGCGCGGCGCCATGAAGTTGCGAAAAGGGGAAATTACAGGCGGATGTATATTATATTATGTCTATGGACTAACCAGAAATAAATATCAAGAACAATCGAATAATATAATATATCAACACGTTATACATTGTATTGCGCCAATTAAACTTGTGTGGCCCGCTTCCTGGAAATCTGTTTCCGGGGGTTATGATGGCCAACCAAGATCGCACCGACAAGACCGACGCACGCGCAAGCGCTCTCGGAGAATCCACGGACCACCCGTCCAGTCAGGTCGATCTGGCCACACTCCAGATCGCGCAGAATGAGAGCGCCGGAGAACCGGTTCCTGTCGATCCCGACACTGGCCAACCCGGGGCGGCATCGATTGTCCCTGATCTTCCCGAAACGGTAACACCGGGCGCCGACAACATCGTTCGGCTCCCCGAAGGTGTCTCCATAGACGAGATCAAACTCGATGGTGACAATCTGGTTCTGGTTCAGCCCGATGGCTCGACCGTCACAATCCTCAATGCCGCTCTGAAGGTTCCCACCTTCCTTATAGGAGAGGTGGAAATACCCGAGCTTGCGCTCGCCGCTGCGCTGCAGGCCAATGGCATAGACGTTGCCGCGGGCCCCGACGGCGCATTGACTGTCGTCTCGTCTGCCACACAAAGTGGCGGCGGAAACTTCACCACGCCCAATGGTGGCATTGGTGATGCCGGTCCGGTGATCGACCTACTTCCGCCCACGGCATTGCAGTTTGGGGCGCCGGAACGGCGCGAGCTTTTCCCGTCACTGCGTGAAGACCGGGAAAACGATGTACCCGAGCTGAGCATTGTGGGCATCGGAGCACCGCCCGGCGAAGTGAACGAGAGCGCACTTGCTTCGGGCTCTGGCGGGGGCACCACCACAACCAAAGGCAACATCCTCGTCGATCCCGGGAATGACGGCCTCGCTTCGCTCATGGTTACAAACGCCAATGGGGTGAGCGTGGATGTAACGAATGGCGGTCTGGTCGAAGGCACATACGGGACATTGCTGGTCACACGGAACAGCGATGGCACATACGGTTTCGAGTATGTGCTTTCTGAAAACACCACAGAGCATGACAAGCCGGGTGAGACAGGCGCAAACGATGTCGTCAGGGACGTCTTCAATTTCGTCGTGACTGACGGCAATGGCGATACGGCAACTGAGAATCTGACGATCACCATCACGGATGATGGCCCGGTTGCGGTGGACGACACAGACACCGTCTCTGCCGGCGCGTACGGTCCCGTCGCGGGCAATCTCATCACGAATGCCGAGGCCAATGGCGACAATGGTGCCGATACCCCGGGGGCTGATGGGGCGGCAGTGTCCTCCGTCATCGCCACCTCGGCCGAAGGGCAGGCAACCGCCGTCGGGACAGATACGGTCGTTGAGGGGCTTTACGGTGTTCTGACAATTTCCTCGGATGGATCCTACAGCTATGCACGCACTCCCGGCACGGCGGGTGGCGTCCAGGATGTGTTCACCTACACGCTGACGGACGGCGACGGTGATACCGACACTGCGACGCTGACGATAGACATTGGCGACGCGTCGGTCGAGATCCGCACGCCGGGTGTCGAGGAAGATGGCACCATCGTTTTCGAGCGGGGCCTTGCCGAGCGTGGTGGCGAGCCAGCCGGTTCGGGCGAGAGCGCGGATGGCGACGGCACGGACAATGATGACCCGTCGGAGGCGACGTCCGGCACGGTGACGTTCACGGCACCGGATGGTGTCCAGTCGGTCAGCGTTGCCGGCACGGCGCTCGCCCTTGGCGATCCGTTCCCGCAGACGGTGTCGAGCGATGCGACGGGCACGCTGGTGGTGACGGGCTACAGCTACAATGCGGTGACGGGTCAGGGCTCGATCAGCTACAGCTACACGCTGACGGACAACACGCTTGCCGATCCGGACGGTGTGTCGTTCGGCGTGACGGTGACGGATGCGGATGGCGACAGCCAGTCTGGCACGATCGCCATCGCCATCATCGACGATGCGCCGGTTGCGGTTGCCGATACGGACAGCATCGGTGCGGGCCAGTTCGGCCCGGCGACGGGCAATGTGATCACGGATGCTGAGGGCGATGGCGGGGCCGACACGGTCGGTGCGGACGATGCCTCTGTCGTCGGCGTTGCCGCCGGCAACACGGGTGCGGATCTGGATGATGCGACATCGGGGAATCCCGCCACGGTCGGCACGGTGATCCAGGGCGCCTATGGCAGGCTGACGCTGAACGCGGACGGCTCCTACAGCTACACCCGCGACGCCGGCACGGCCGGTGGCGTGTCGGATGTGTTCACCTACACGCTGAAGGATGGTGATGGCGACCTGACGCACACGACGCTGACGATCGACATTGGCGACAGCGGTGTGACGGTGACGACGCCGCAGCCGGGCGATGACGGCACGACCGTCCATGAGAAGGGCCTTGCCGAGCGTGGTGGCGAGCCAGCCGGTTCGGGCGAGAGCGCGGATGGCGACGGCACGGACAATGATGACCCGTCGGAGGCGACGTCCGGCACGGTGACGTTCACGGCGCCGGATGGTGTCCAGTCGGTCAGCGTTGCCGGCACGGCGCTCGCCCTTGGCGATCCGTTCCCGCAGACGGTGTCGAGCGATGCGACGGGCACGCTGGTGGTGACGGGCTACAGCTACAACGCGGTCACGGGTCAGGGCTCGATCAGCTACAGCTACACGCTGACGGACAACACGCTCGCCGATCCGGACGGGGTGTCGTTCGGCGTGACGGTGACGGATGCGGATGGCGACGGCCAGTCTGGCACGATCGCCATCGCCATCATTGACGATGCGCCGGTTGCGGTTGCCGATACGGACAGCATCGGTGCGGGTCAGTTCGGCCCGGCGACGGGCAATGTGATCACGGATGCGGAGGGCGATGGCGGTGCCGATACGGTCGGTGCGGATGATGCGTCTGTCGTCGGCGTTGCCGCCGGGAACACGGGTGCGGATCTGGATGATGCGACATCGGGGAATCCCGCCACGGTCGGCGCGGTGATCCAGGGCACCTATGGCAGGCTGACGCTGAACGCGGACGGCTCCTACAGCTACACCCGCGATGCCGGCACGGCCGGCGGCGTGTCGGATGTGTTCACCTACACGCTGAAGGATGGTGATGGCGACCTGACGCACACGACGCTGACGATAGACATTGGCGACAGCGGTGTGACGGTGACGACGCCGCAGCCGGGCGATGACGGCACGACCGTCCATGAGAAGGGCCTTGCCGAGCGCGGCGCCGAGCCTGCGGGTTCGGGCGAGAGCGCGGATGGCGACGGCACGGACAATGACGACCCGTCGGAGGCGACGTCGGGCACGGTGACGTTCACGGCGCCGGATGGCGTCCAGTCGGTCAGCGTTGCCGGCACGGCGCTCGCCCTTGGCGATCCGTTCCCGCAGACGGTGTCGAGCGATGCGACGGGCACGCTGGTGGTGACGGGCTACAGCTACAATGCGGTGACGGGTCAGGGCTCGATCAGCTACAGCTACACGCTGACGGACAACACGCTTGCCGATCCGGACGGTGTGTCGTTCGGCGTGACGGTGACGGATGCGGATGGCGACAGCCAGTCTGGCACGATCGCCATCGCCATCATCGACGATGCGCCGGTTGCGGTTGCCGATACGGACAGCATCGGTGCGGGCCAGTTCGGCCCGGCGACGGGCAATGTGATCACGGATGCTGAGGGCGATGGCGGGGCCGACACGGTCGGTGCGGACGATGCCTCTGTCGTCGGCGTTGCCGCCGGCAACACGGGTGCGGATCTGGATGATGCGACATCGGGGAATCCCGCCACGGTCGGCACGGTGATCCAGGGCGCCTATGGCAGGCTGACGCTGAACGCGGACGGCTCCTACAGCTACACCCGCGACGCCGGCACGGCCGGTGGCGTGTCGGATGTGTTCACCTACACGCTGAAGGATGGTGATGGCGACCTGACGCACACGACGCTGACGATCGACATTGGCGACAGCGGTGTGACGGTGACGACGCCGCAGCCGGGCGATGACGGCACGACCGTCCATGAGAAGGGCCTTGCCGAGCGTGGTGGCGAGCCAGCCGGTTCGGGCGAGAGCGCGGATGGCGACGGCACGGACAATGATGACCCGTCGGAGGCGACGTCCGGCACGGTGACGTTCACGGCGCCGGATGGTGTCCAGTCGGTCAGCGTTGCCGGCACGGCGCTCGCCCTTGGCGATCCGTTCCCGCAGACGGTGTCGAGCGATGCGACGGGCACGCTGGTGGTGACGGGCTACAGCTACAACGCGGTGACGGGTCAGGGCTCGATCAGCTACAGCTACACGCTGACGGACAACACGCTCGCCGATCCGGACGGGGTGTCGTTCGGCGTGACGGTGACGGATGCGGATGGCGACAGCCAGTCTGGCACGATCGCCATCGCCATCATTGACGATGCGCCGGTTGCGGTTGCCGACACGGACAGCATCGGTGCGGGCCAGTTCGGCCCGGCGACGGGCAATGTGATCACGGATGCGGAAGGCGATGGCGGTGCCGATACGGTCGGTGCGGACGATGCCTCTGTCGTCGGCGTTGCCGCCGGCGACACGGGTGCGGATCTGGATGATGCGACATCGGGGAATCCCGCCACGGTCGGCACGGTGATCCAGGGCACCTATGGCAGGCTGACGCTGAACGCGGACGGCTCCTACAGCTACACCCGCGATGCCGGCACGGCCGGCGGCGTGTCGGATGTGTTCACCTACACGCTGAAGGATGGTGATGGCGACCTGACGCACACGACGCTGACGATAGACATTGGCAATGCGCCGCCCGAGATCGGCAACCTGACGCCGAAGGCGGATGGTGGCGATGTGGTGGTTGACGAGGATGACCTTGCGGCGGGTCGCGGCGGCGGCAAGCCGGCCGGTTCGGACGGCAGCGATAGCACGACACAGTCGGGCACGTTCACGATCAGCTCGCCCGATGGCATCGCGTCGCTGACGATCGGCGGCCAGAGCTTCATCACCAATGGCGTGTTCACGGCGGGTTCGGTGACCACGGGCCTCGGCAACACGCTTAATGTGACGGGCTATGACGCCGGCACGGGCGTTGTGAGCTACAGCTACACGCTTGTCGACAACGAGACGCATGGCACGGGCGCGGGCGAGAACGACCTGTTCGAGGACTTTGCGGTTGTGCTGACCGATCAGGACGGCCAGAGCGCCAATGATGTCCTGTCGGTGAAGATCGTCGATGACGTCCCCGAGGCCATGGCCGATACGGACAGTGCCATCGAAGGTGGCATTGCGGACGGCAATGTACTGACAGGCTCGGGCGGTTCGGACGCGAACGCGACGGATGGTGCCGCCGACATTCAGGGTGCGGATGGCGCGGTGGTAACATCCATCGTGGCCACCACGGCGGGCGGCAGTGCAACGAATGTGGGCACCAACACCCTGATCAACGGCCAGTATGGCACGCTTACGATCTCCTCTGACGGCTCATACAGCTACCAGTCCATACCGGGCGCTGTTGCGAGCGGTACGGTTCAGGACGTCTTCACTTACACGATCACCGATGCCGACGGTGATCCGTCCACCACAACGCTCACAATCAATGTCAACGACAGTGGCCTGGCGACGCCCGACTACACGGTCACGGTGAATGAAGCGGCGCTGGATCTCAACAAGGACGGTGACGATCTTGTCCCGGGAACGGTGACCGGTTCACTGCCGGGCTCCACCGACGAGACCTCCGGCGACACGGCCTCCGCGACCAGTGGTACCGGGCCCTATACCTACGCCCTGCAGACCGGCGGCAATGCGGTGACGGCAGGCACCTATGGGTCGATCCAGGTCAACAGCGACGGCACCTATACCTACACGCTGAGTTCGAACTATCTGAACGCGACCGCTGATGACGGGGTTCAGACCATCAGCGGAGCCGAGAGCTTCACTTATGTTGCCACCGATGCATTCGGCAACACAACGACCGGCACGATCACCATCGACATCATTGATGATGTGCCGAAGGCTGAGGCCGCAGCCGGCGAGGCAGCATCGGTTGTACTCGATGAATCCGACGGCAGCGGCTCTGGCACGGACGGGATCAACCCCGGTCAGATTCAGGCCGGTGTCATCCAGAGCCTGTTCGCCACTCCGGAATTCGGGGCAGATGGTGCCGGCTCGGTGGCCTATTCGCTATCCGCGACCGACAATGCGCTGACCGGCCTTTGGCTGACAGGCCAGTCGGGTGCGGCGAATGAGATCAGGCTGGTGAAACTCTCCGACACCGTCTACGAAGGTCGCGCCGGCGGGACCGGCGGCACGCTCGCCTTCACGGTCTCCATCAATGGCGCGACGGGCGCAGTCACGGTAACCCAGCACGAGACCCTTGAGCACAATGTCGATGGCGGCCCCGGTGCTGCGCATGACGATGCGCTCTTCATCGGTGGTGCTGCAGCCATTTCGGTTGTCCAGACGGTTACGGATGCCGATGGCGACACGGCCACGGCGACAAGCGCCAGTGCGCTTTCGATCCGGTTCGACGACGATGGGCCGACGGTTATCGTCCCCGAAGATGCGGTTTTGAGCAACTCGGCCGGGACACCGCAGGTTTTCGACCTGGATGTGGACGGGTCTGTCATCGACAATTACGGAGCCGACGGTGCCGGCACGGTGCGGTTCACGGTCACCGAGGGGCAGGACAGCGGCCTGACCTCCGGCGGTCAGCCCATCACCTACCATCTTTCCGGAGACGGCACGGTTCTCACTGGCAAGATCGGCGGCGCAGGCGGCACCACCGTTTTCACGGTCACGCTCGACCCGACGAACGGCACCTATTCGGTGGACATGGATGGGTCGGTCGACAGCCAGTCCTTCGTTGATTTCAATGACGGCGGTTACGATTTCAAAGGCGGAAACGAGCCATGGGCCGGCTTCTTTACCTCTGCCGATGACGCAAGCTCCGATCTGCTTCTGACGCCGATTCCGGCGACTTCGTTCAATCCGGGAAACAGCGGCGGGACGATGAACACCAACGCCAACAACGGGGGTGTTGGAACAGGAGGCAGCGTCGGCAACGGGGAGGGAGTCCGTCTGGACTTCGTGACCGACCTTGGCGGCAACAATGCGGGTACGGGCGATTATTCGGTTCCCGGAAACCAAGACCATACCTTCGATGGGCATTACACGACCAACGGCGCATCCATCGACTTCACTGGAATAAGTGGTGGCTCCGGCCAGTCCACCGTCCTTTTCCGTGCGTTTGACGACGACGACACCGGTCCGGTCGCCACTCAGGTTGGCGATGGCAGCCCGGACGACATCACCGCGGTTGCAATATCGTACGGTGGTCAAACCGTGTTTGTCACGCCCGGCACTGCCCAACCGGTCACGGTGGGCGGGCACAACTTCATGGTCAATTTCGTCAACAATGGCGGGGTCCAGGAGGTGACGGTTGCTGGCGTCGTCAACAACACCTCGATCGCGACCTACACGGCAGATGGCTATAACAGTCTCGAAGCGCACTGGAGCGGCGGGCAACCGTTCAAGGTGGGCAATTTTGGCACCTCTGTCGTCAGCACCGACCCGGTCGACTTCAGCCTCCCGATCGAAATCGTCGATGGTGACGGCGATACGGCGGCAGCCCAGATCGACATTCACCTTGAGCCGGACGCACCCCCGACGGTGAGCGTTACCGATGGCGAAGTCGATGAAGCGGGGCTTTCCGCGGGTTCGGAGGCCGGGATCGCGAGCATTGCGGACACCGGTAGCATTTCCATAGCGCTTGGCAGTGGCGACGCGCTTTCCGTGCTGGAGGTTCAAAACGCAAATGGCGACTGGATCGACGTCACGGCCGCAACGATCGGCAGCCCGGTGGATGTGGTCGGAGCCAATGGGACGTTGACGGTAACGTCTGATGGAGCGGGAAACTACTCCTGGGCCTATGAACTCGACCAGAACTCGCTCGACCATCCACAGAACCCGAACACCGGTACATCTGAAGGTGTCTCCGATGATTTCCGTATACGGGCGACGGACGACGATGGCGATGTTTCCGCCGTTGACACCCTGAACGTATCGATCCTTGACGACGGACCGACGGCGAAGCCTGACACGGCCAGTCTGACCCTCGGAACCGAGAGCTTCAACATCGCTTTCGTGCTCGATTTTAGCGGCAGCGTGAGCAACAGTGAACTGGATCAGATGCTCGATGCCGTGAAGGCCGCCGGACAGGCATTTTTCAGCGGCACGACGGGTGACGTACAGATCGAGCTGGTTGCCTTTTCGTCGAGCGCGTTGTCCGCCCCGGGACCTTTCACCGACTATGCATCGTTTGCTGCGCAGATTGACGATTGGAATCCTGCTGAAGGCGGGTCGCGGCCCTATAATGGCGGCACCGATTTCACCGCGGCCATTCAGGAAACGATGGCGACCTATACGCCACTGGACGACTACAACAATCAGGTCTTCTTCCTCAGTGATGGCAATCCGAACGAGCAGATCGGCGCCGGCGGACATTCTCTGCTTGGCAGCACTCAGACCGACTGGAACAACTTTGTCCAGGACAATGACGTGACGGTTCAGACGGTCGGTATTGGCAACAATATCGATGTCGAGCAGCTCCAGGATGTGGATGAAGCGGACGGTGACAATACGGTCGTTTCGGTCTCCAATTTCGACAATCTTGTCGACGCGCTTCTCGACCTGGCCAATCAGGTGAGCGTTTCCGGCAATGTCCTTTTGGGTGATGACAATGCTGCCGGCGGCGGCGACGATGACGGTTTCGGAGCGGATGGCGGGCGCATCCATTCGATCACGGTTGATGGAGTGACTTACACCTATGATCCCGGCACCGATCAGATCGCGAATGATGGTGGTGAACCGGTTCAGACGGGCAGTGACCTGCAGGTCGATACGCCGCTGGGCGGGGTACTTGAATTCGATTTTGATACAGGAGCGTGGGATTATCAGGCTGGGTCGGGCACGACGGCTGGAACCGAGACGTTCGACTATGTCATCATCGACAATGATGGAGATACGTCGACCACCCAATTGACGGTGAACGTCTTGCCCCCACCCGACATTGTTAGTGATCTCGTCTTGACGAACATCACCGACTATTCAGCGATCAGTATTCCCACCCGCGCGTTGCTTTATAACGACGATGGCAAGGGTTCTCCGCTACATGTCGCTGCGGTGGAAAACGGGCAGGATGGAAGCGTGACTTTGCCACATGACGTGGTCTTCACTCCTTCCAGCACACCGGCCTCGTTTGTCGATGAAGATTTCAGCGGCGGGCTGGGCGGCTTCACATACGAGGACAATCATTACGCGGACCAGTATTATCAGGCCACGGGGAACGATGCCTTCGGTCAGAGAGAAACAGGCGGCGTAGCAAACGATGGTGCGTTGGCTCTCTACCTCGGTGGAAACAGTGGCACTGATCGCGACAATATGAACGGCGCATTCACGCGCTCATTCAATCTTGCCAGCACGACAACCGTAACGATCACTTTTGATTATTTCGCCTTCCTCTCGGGACAGTCTGACAATACGGACGATGTCTGGGTGCTCGCCGATGTTGATGGGAACGCTTTTGGAACAGGTGGGGTGATCGATGAACTCGTCGGTTCGAGTTCGAGCAGTTCCGACCATCAGTCAACAGGCTGGCAAACATTCTCGACCACGATAACCCTGTCCGCCGGCGATCACACATTGTCTCTCGGCGGGCTCATGACATCTAAAGAACACAGCAACGAGTACGCCGACGTCTATTTTGACGATGTCAGCATTGAATATGATCCGACCCCAAGCTTCTCCAGTGGGGGATTCGATTACACGGCCTCTACGGGAGACGCCTCGGTTGATGGTCATGTAACGATCACCGGAGTATCGGGCAGCATCATCACCGGAACCGGCGCGGATGAGGTGCTGATCGGCAATGACAGCGGCTCGACACTGCTCGGTATGGGCGGGAACGATGTCCTTGTTGGTGGTGCCGGAGACGACGAACTCATCGGCGGCGAAGGTGCGGACCTGCTTATCGGCGGGGAAGGACAGGACACCTATCTGCTCGCAGACATCGACGACGCCGAGGACACGGTCGTGATCGATCAGTCGGCGCTGGCTGCGCTCGATCCGGATGCGATCATCGGCTTCGGATCGGAGGATGTCGTGGACCTGACAGAGCTTGTCGCGATTGGTCCGGGGGAAAATGTCGCCGACTATGTGAGGCTCAACCCCGGCAACACAACCGAGCTGCAGGTGGATGCCGACGGAACGGCCGGGTCGGAAAACTGGGTGACGGTCGCCACATTCGATGTGCCGCAGACACCCTCTACGATCAAGATCCTCTATGAGGATGATGGCAGTGACAATTCGGGTACGGTCTGAGGCAATGCGCTTGTTTGATAAGCCGGCGGGAAAGGTGTAGTTTTCCGGCTAAAGCAATTTCATGAAGGTGGAATCCGGTTTTCCGTTTGGAATTGCGTGAAAGCCGGCAGTTGGACCGCTTCAGCTGGCTCGTTAGACGCTGAAGGATCCGGGTAACACACCACAGGCGAGAATCGCCGAGGGGGACCTATGAGAAAGCTTACTTTGGGATTTGCCGTGATTGCAGTAACTGTTCTGGCTGGGCCGGCGCAGGCCGCTGATCTTTCAGTCGGCGGGTATTGCCCGGTGGCCCAAAACGCCCGGCTCCTTTCCATTCCGAGCAATGCTTCACTGACGGATGAGGTCATCCGCCTGATGGATGAGGCCGTGGCCGTTGCAGATAGCCCGCAATGGATCAATTCGGGACGCCCCGCCTTCGTCTGGGCATCCGAAGCCAAGGTCGCCTGTGGCAAGGCTTATGGCTATCTGCAATCCGAATATCGGGACGAGGATTATCTGAACAAATGCGAGTGCTTTCATGCCCGCATGGTTCGCTACATGTATTGATCCTGTTGATCCGGCTCCTAGATGAATTTGACACGAGACCTGCGCTCTGAGCACCATGCAAACGGGCGCTTTTCCATGAGACTGGCGCGGGCAGTGGCGGCCCTAAGTGTCGCGCTTGCCTTTGCAGCCTGCCAGTCTTCGGGAGTGGATGACGCGCTGAAGGTGGAAGACGCCAGCGTCTCTCCTTCCGCCGCGGGCGTCGAAACGGTCGGCTCCGGACCAGTGACTATCGGCATGGTGACAAACCTTGCCGGCGCGGCCCGCGCCTCGGAGCGTGACTACCGAGACGGCGCCAAGCTTGCCGCCGAGCAGCTTGGCGGTGATCAGGTTACACTTGCTGTTTACACGGCCCGGCCCAATGCTGCCGATACGAAGAAGGCCGTCGAGACCCTGATTGAACGCGGCGCCAGGATCATTATCGGCCCCTCTCAGGCGAACCTCCTGAGTGCTGTCCCGGCGGGCGGCACCACTCCACCGGTTATTGCGCTGGTGTCAAACGGGATGCCGCGCAAGACGGGTTTTTTTGCGTTCATGTCGGATGAAGTGGATAGCAGCATCGAAGCCGCAGCTTACGCAATCGGGGCCGGCCGCAGAAACATCGCTGTCGTGCACCCAGCCAACGCGGACCGGGCAACGCTGGAAAGGCTGCAGGCAGGCATCAGGGCGGAAGGCGGCAACATTGTCGCAAATGTGCCTGTCGCAACGAACTCCACGAGTGAATTGGCGGGCAAAGCTGCACGGCTTCAGGCAGCCGATGCTCTTGTCCTTGCACCCGGTTTGAAGGCACCGGCAGCCACTTTGGCCGCGCTGCGAGCAACTGGCGCTCTGCGAGAGAACGCGCTTGTCCTTTCAACGCCGCAACTGCCGCCTGGCCCCGCGGTCGCGGGTGTACTCATGTGCCGCGTCGATCAGCTCGCGGTCGGGAACCTCACGGAGAGTTTCAGAAGCAGGTATGGCAGGGCGATGAGCAGGGACGCGGCCTATGGGTTCGATGCCGCAGCCCTCGCCATCGGCATTGCCAGAGCCAGAGGCGCTGCCGGTTTGACGGTTTCCACCCTGACCGCAAAATCCGGTTTTCGTGGTCTGCTCGGTTCATTCCGCTTCACCGCCTCCGGAGCGGTGGAGCGCAATTGCTCCATTTATCGCGTCGAGGGCAGTGCTTTCAAATTGCAGGATCCTGCTCCCGAAGGCTTCTGATCTTGCATTCTTCTTGGTCTATACCTGAATGGGCCTTGGCTTTCGCCGAAAACCCCGCTTAAATGACCTTTGGGAGTGAACTGGTTGAAGCTTTCGGCTGGCTGGCGCGGTCGCAGGCTAACGCGGGAGGCGTGGCTTGGCGGTTTCTGTTCTCGTTGTCGGCAAATGCGCTGCGCCGGGTGCGCGGACGCGGCGCCTCATCGGGTGCCTCAACTGGCGTAGGCGCCATCCAACTTCATACAGCCTATCAGATCTTTTCGTGTTGACGCTGTCTCTGCTTCGTCAACCCACGACCGGATTGTCGTGCACCTTCGCTCATTCATCTGAAGGAGCAGGACGCATCGCAACCTAGGACGCTGTTTCGCAACCGCGGAATGAGCCCGAGGCAAGGGAGGAATACATGACCGAAATCTCGATGACCGTGAACGGCAGGGCGGCGCGCGCCTCTGTGCCGGACAATACGCTTTTGGTGGATTTCCTGCGCGAGCATCTTCGCCTGACCGGCACGCATGTGGGCTGTGACACGAGCCAGTGCGGGGCCTGTGTGGTTCACGTCAACGGGCGGGCGGTGAAGAGTTGCACAATGCTTGCGGCTTCCGCCGAAGGCGCGGATGTCACGACCATCGAGGGGCTGGCCAATGGCGAACTCCATCCCATGCAGGCGGCGTTCAAGGAGAATCACGGCCTGCAATGCGGCTTCTGCACGCCGGGCATGATCATGTCGGCGACCGATATGGTGGCCCGGTACCGGGCAGCCGGAAAGGAGCTCACCGAAGAAGCGATCCGTCACGAGCTGGAAGGCAATATCTGCCGCTGCACCGGCTATCACAATATCGTCAGGGCCATTCAGGATGGCGCGGCGAAGATGACTGCGAGCTAAGGGAGGAAACGAGATGAGCGAACAAGGCATCGGCGCCCGGGTCCTCCGAAAGGAAGACAAGCGCTTCATCACCGGCAAGGGCCGGTACACCGACGACATCCGCAACGAACGGCAGGCCTATGCGGCCTTCGTGCGCAGCCCGCACGCGCACGCAAAGGTCAAGTCCATCGATAGCGCGGAAGCGGAGAAGATGGACGGCGTGATTGCCGTCCTCAACGGCAAGCAATTGACGGATGATGGTATTGGCAATCTCATCTGCGGCTGGGCGGTGAACTCGAAGGACGGCAGCCCCATGAACATGGGAGCGTGGTCCGCACTCGCCACCGACAAGGTGCGCTATGTGGGCGATGCCGTGGTTCTCGTCGTGGCCGAAACGCAGGCCCAGGCACGCGCTGCTGCCGAAGCCGTGGAGGTCGATTATGAAGAACTCCCGGCAGTCGTGCATGCGGTCGATGCGCTGAAAGGTGGTGCACCGCAGGTTCATGACAATGCGCCCGGAAACCTCATCTTCGACTGGGGTCTGGGCGAAGAGGCAGCCGTCGACAAGGCACTTGCCGGTGCCGCGCACGTTACCGAGATGAAGATCGTCAACAACCGGCTGTCGCCAAATCCGATGGAGCCGCGTTCGGCAATCGCCACCTATGACGAGGCGGAAGATCACTACACGCTCTACACCACCAGCCAGAACCCGCATGTGGCGAGGCTGGTGCTCTCCGCTTTTTATCAGGTCGCGCCAGAGCACAAGTTGCGCGTCATCGCTCCCGATGTCGGCGGCGGCTTCGGCTCCAAGATCTACATCTATCCGGAAGAGATCGCCTGTCTCTGGGCGTCGATGAAGACAAAACGTTCGGTCAAATGGACGTCGACGCGGTCCGAGGCCTTCCTCACCGACGCGCATGGCCGCGATCATGTCTCCACGGCGAAGATCGGCTTCGATGCGCAAAACCGCATTGTCGGCCTCAAGGTCGACACCATCGCCAATCTCGGCGCCTATATGTCGCTCTTTTCTTCGGCGGTGCCGACCTATCTCTATGCGACCCTGCTCTCGGGCCAGTACGACATCGCCAACATCTACTGCAATGTGCGCACGGTCTACACCAACACCGCGCCCGTCGATGCCTATCGCGGCGCAGGCCGTCCCGAAGCATGCTACCTTGTCGAGCGCATCATGGAGACGGCGGCACGCGAACTGGGTGTCGATCCGGCCGAGCTGCGCCGCATCAACTTCATCCGCCAGTTCCCGCATGAGACCCCTGTCATCATGACCTATGATGCAGGCGACTTTGCCGGCAATCTCGATCAGGCGCTGGAGGCGGCTGATTACAAGGGCTTCTCCGCCCGTCGCGCGGAAGCCGCCAAACGTGGAAAGCTGCGCGGCATCGGGCTTGCCTCCTATATCGAGGCCTGCGGCATCGCGCCTTCAGCAGCCGTCGGTTCGCTGGGCGCTGGCGTGGGCCTTTGGGAGAGTGCGGAGGTGCGGGTCAATCCTGTCGGTACGATCGAGGTCCTGACCGGCAGCCACAGTCACGGGCAGGGGCACGAAACCACCTTCGCCCAGGTGGTGGCGGAGCGGTTCGGTTTGCCCATCGACAACATCCAGATCGTGCATGGCGACACCGACAAGGTGCAATTCGGCATGGGCACTTACGGCTCGCGTTCCGGCCCGGTGGGCATGTCGGCCATCGTCAAGGCGCTCGACAAGGTGGAGGCCAAGGTCAGGAAAATCGCAGCCCACGTACTTGAGGTCTCCGAAGACGATCTCGTCATCGAGAATGGCGAGGTGAAGGTGGCAGGCACTGACCGGGCGATGGCCTGGCACGAGGTTGGCCTCGCGGCCTACACCGCCCACAATCTGCCCGCCGGGATGGAGCCGGGGCTGAAAGAGGGCGCGTTCTACGATCCCGCGAACTTCACCTTCCCTGCCGGCACCTATGTCTGCGAGGTGGAGGTGGACCCCGAAACGGGCGAGACGAAAATCGTCCAGTTCGTCGCTTCCGACGATTTCGGCACCATCATCAACCCGATGATCGTGGAGGGGCAGGTTCATGGCGGCATCGCCCAGGGCGTCGGTCAGGCGATGCTTGAAAACGTGGTCTATGACGACGACGGCCAGCTCCTGTCGGCGAGTTACATGGACTACACCATGCCGCGCGCCGACAATGTGCCGAGTTTCGCCATTCACCACCATTCCACCAAGAGCCCGTCAAACCCGCTCGGCATGAAAGGCTGCGGCGAGGCGGGTGCCATTGGCACACCGCCGGCGGTCATCAACGCCATCACGGATGCGATCGGCAACAACGATCTCCAGATGCCGGCCACGCCGCCGCGCGTATGGGCCGCGTTGCAGGCCGCTTCGGCAAAGATCGCGGCAGAATAGGGAGGCCAGCCATGTATGATGTAACCTATCACCGTGCCGCAAGCGTCGACGATGCGGCGGCTAAATTCTCTGCCGCCTCCGACGGGCAGTTGCTTGCCGGCGGTCAGACCCTGCTTCCGACCATGAAGCACCGGCTTGCGGCGCCTTCGGATCTCATCGACCTGCGTGGCATTGCCGATCTTGTCGGGGTGAAGGTCTCGGGCCGCAAGGTCACCATCGGTGCCATGACCACCCATGCGGCGGTTGCCGAAAATGCCGAACTTGCAAAGGTCTGTCCGGCTATCGTCAAGCTGGCCGGCGGCATCGGCGATCCGGCGGTTCGCCATCAGGGAACCATTGGCGGCTCCATCGCCAACAACGATCCGGCGGCAGACTATCCGGCGGGTCTTCTGGCGCTCGCAGCCACGATCCACACAAACCGGCGCGAGATTGCCGCGGGTGATTTCTTCACCGGGCTTTTCTCCACCGCGCTGGATGAGGGCGAGATCATCACCGCTGTCAGCTTCGAGGCACCAGAGGCCTGCGGCTACGCAAAATTCCCCAACCCTGCCTCGCGCTACGCGATGACCGGGGTCTTCGTGGCCAAAGCTGGTGGCGCCGTGCGCGTTGCAGTCACGGGAGCCGGATCGGATGGCGTGTTCCGCCATGAGGGGCTGGAACAGGCGCTGTCGAAGGACTGGTCTGCCGCTGCGGTGGACGGGGTGAAAATCTCGGCTGAGGGACTCATGTCCGACATCCATTGCGATGCTGCCTACCGCGCCAATCTGATCCGGGCGATGGCCAAACGCGCGCTCGCCTGAACAGTGAGCGAGCACATCAAAGCCCGGGCGCAATCCGCCCGGGCTTTGTCCTGGGAAGCAGGGATTGTTGAGCTCGGTTCAGCGCTTCATCAGGTCGATGGCCGCTGCCGCGATGGTCTTCACCGCCGTTGGAATACACGCCTCGTCCAGGTCGAAATCGCTACGATGGAGCATCGTCTTTCGGTCCTTGAGACGCGAGCCGATCCTCAGATGCGCGCTCGGCACACGGGTCGAAAACTCCGCGTAATCCTCACTGCCCATGGAGCCCTGTGGCAGTTCGATCACCTTATCGTCGCCAATCATGCCGCGCGTGGTTTCAAGCACGGGGTGCAGGATGTCGGGATCGTTAACCACAGGTGGAACACCGATCAGGAAAGTCGGCTCGCAGGTCACGCGATGGGTTAGCGCAATGCCTGCACAGACCCGCTCGATGGCGGCTTTCACTGCCTCGCGCACGGCTGGGTTCTGACTGCGTGTCGTGCCTTCAAGCGTCACACTGTCGGGAATCTGGTTGCGCGCCGATCCGCCCTTGATCGAGCCGATGGTCACCACCGCCGCTTCCAGCGGGGCGATCTCCCGGGCAACAATCGTCTGAAGTGAAGAGACGAAATAGCCGGCGGCAACGATGGGGTCGACCGCCAGATGCGGGTGCGCACCATGGCCCGACTGGCCGGTAATGGTGATGTCGAACGGGTCCGTGGAAGCGAAGGCCGTCTTGGGATGATAGCCGATCGTGCCGCCGTCGATCAGCGGCCAGTTGTGGTAGCCGAGCATGATGTCGGGTTCGACCCACTCGAACAGGCCGTCCTCCAGCATGGCGCGCGCGCCGCCCAGCCCTTCCTCCGCCGGCTGAAACACCATCAGAGCCCGGCCCGGCAGAGCATCTGAAAGGCGTGCCAGAACTTCGCTCACACCAAGCGCAATGGCCGTGTGCGCGTCGTGCCCACAGGCGTGCATCTTGCCCGGGTTGCGCGATTTGTATTCAGGCGAAGCGGTTTCCTCAATCGGCAGCGCGTCCATGTCGCCACGAATTCCGATCGTCTTGCCGTTGCCCTGTCCGATGGTGGCTGCAACACCGGTCTTGCCGAAGCCGGAGCGATGATCGACCCCCAGACGCGTCAGTTCCCGCATCACCAGTGCCGAGGTTTCGTATTCCTCAAAGCCGAGCTCCGGGTTGGCATGGAGCTGCCGGCGGATTTCGATCAGGCGCGGTGTGATCTCGGCTGTGATCTCTTCAATGCGCGCGCGCAGGTTTTGCTCTTCACTCATGGCTGGGCAGCAGTCCTCGATAAGTAAAAAATGGCCGGCGCAGCCTGTCAGGGCCACGCCGGCAGTTGTCGTCAGGGGATCGGCTATTCCTTGCCGATTGCGACGATCTGCTTGTAGACGTCTTCGCCCCAGACACCCTTGCCCAGGTTGTCACGCACGGACTGCGTGGCTTCCATGAAAGGCGTCTTGTCGGGATGGGTGACCGTCACGCCGGCCGCTTCCATCTCGGCGATGTACTTCTTGGTCTGGTCCGGCATCAGCTCGTTGATTTTGGCGGTCGAGGCGTCATTGGCCTTCTGGAGAAGTGCCTGGTCTTCCTCCGAAAGTCCCTGCCAGAACTGATCGCTGATGACCACATAAGCGGGCTTGTTGATGTAATCGACCATCGCCACGCCCTTCTGCACCTCGAAGAACTTCTGTGCGTAGATCGTTTCGATCGGGTTTTCCTGCCCGTCCACGATGCCGGTCTGCAGGGCGGTATAAACTTCTGCGAAGGCCATCGGGGTGGGGTTCGCGCCAAGAGCCCGCAGCGATTCCACATAGTAGTCGCGTTCCGGCGCGCGCAGTTTCAGGCCGCTCAGATCGTCCATGGAGTTGATGACCACATTGGCGCTGATCTGGCGCGGGCTGCGGGGCATGAAGCCGAGCATCCGCACCTGACGTTCGGCAGTTAGACGCTCGTTCCATTCCTTGCCGAAATCCGTATCGAGCACTTTCTTGTAGTTGTCGATACCGTTCATCAGATAGGGCAGGGCGAGGTATTCGATTTCCTTGAGACCGGGGTCGCCGCTTGCCAGCATCTGCGTCGAGCCAAGCGCCATTTGTGCGTAAACCTCACGCGGAGTGCCGAGCTGGTCCCCGGGGAAGATCGTCACCGTGTGGTCGGAGTTTTCCTCCACCACACGCTTGAACTCCATGGCGCCTTCATACTGAGCTTCGCCCGGTTGGGCCCAGAGCGCATAGCGGATTTCGTCCGCCTCTGCGCTGGCTGTCGCCAGAAGAACGGCGCTGAGTGCGAGTGCTTTCATCTTCATGCTGCATACTCCCCTTTTGATTTCGCTTTTGTGGATGAAGAAACGGACCGCATGTGCTCGACAAAGTCCGAGCAAAACGTCACCAGGTGATCGACGAAACGGGCGCCCTTGTCAGCCGAAGAGCGAGAGGCGTCACCGCCGGCAATCCCGTTGGAGCAGTGATCGTCCACATTGACCGGCAGGCCGATCTCCGTGCCCTGAAAGCGCACCGCGGCAAGCCCGGCAGTGGGCAGGTCGATCATCTTTCCGAACTGGGCATCGATCTCCACGGCATCCATGCGGGTCAGATCCGGGAAAAGGTGCAGATAGACCGAGGTGATGGGGTCGCCGCCATGGGCAAACGCCTTCTTTCCGAACTCGCCATGCACCTCTTTCCAGAGGGAATCGGGAATCGAACGCCACAGATTGATGCAGGGAACCAGAACGTCATGCTCTCGGCGGACCGCGCGCGTTACCTGATCGATCAGCGGCGCATTACCACTGTGGCCGTTGACGATCACAAGCTTCGTGAGCCCATGGTCGAGAAAATTGTCGAGCATGTCGCGTAGCGTGGCACGGAATGCATCGGCTGAAAGCGCGATGCCGCCCGGTACCGAGCGGAAATACTCCGCATATCCAAAGGGCATGGTGGGTGCCGCAATGGCTCCGCTTTTTTCCGCCACGCGACTGGCGATTTCACGCGTCAGCATGAAGTCGCCCATCGGCACCATCGGCCCCTGGATTTCCTGCGAGCCGAGCGGGATGAGGATCACCGGATCCTCGCCCATACGCTCCTGGAATTCCAGAAAGGTCATGTCCTCCAGGAGGTGCTTGTTCGCGGTACTCATTGATGTATGGACTCCAAAGTCATTGAACGCTCAGTTTCCGAACACGAGGTTGGGAATGAAAAGGCTGATCTGCGGGAACAGGACCAGCAGCACGACCGCGGTGAAAAGCGGGATGTAGAAGGGCAACATCGCCTTCACCATCTGGCCGTGGGAGATCTTCGCGATGTCCTGTGCGATGAACATCAGCACACCCACGGGCGGCGTCGCGCCACCGATGATAAGGCTGAAGACCATCAGCACGCCGAAATGCACCGGATCGATGCCGAACTGCAGGATCACCGGAACGAGGATCGGCGTCAGCACGATCTCGGCGGAGGAGGCGACCATGAGAAGCCCGACGCCGAGAAGCATGGCAACGATCACGAAAAGCGCGATCACCGGGTTCTCCGAGATGGTGGAGATGCCGTCGGCGATGGCCAGCGGCACCTGCTCGCGCACCATGATCCACGAGAAGGCCGAAGCCACGGCGATGATGGAGAGAATGCGTGCCGTTCCAAGCGCCGTGTTCTGAATGGCGCCCCAGATGTCGGCGGCCTTCACATTGCGGTAGAAGAGGCTGAGAAGCAGGCCGTAAAGCACGGCAACTGCCGCCGCCTCGGTAGGCGAGAATATGCCGAACAGAATGCCCGCCACGATGATGACCGGGAAGAGTATGGCCGGTCCGCCGCCCTTGATGGCGGTTGCCAGCTCCGGCAACGTCGCCCGCTCATAACGGGGGAATTCCCGTTTGCGCGCATAAAAATATGTGAACAGCATCTGCGTTCCGATGATCACGAAACCCGGCAGGATTCCGGCGAGAAGCAATCGCCCGATCGAGACATTGGCGAGAGTGCCGTAGATCACGAGTGCGACGCTGGGCGGGATCATCGGCCCGACCATGGAGGAGGCAACGGTCACCGCGGCGGAGAACGGCGCGGGATAGCCTTCCTTCTTCATGGCCGGAATCAGCACGGAGCCGAGCGCTGTCGTGTCGGCGGTTGGAGACCCCGACATTCCCGAAAAGATCAGGCTGGCAAAGATGTTGACCTGGGCAAGGCCGCCATGGATGTGCCCGACCAGCGCCTTCGCCATGGCAATGATGCGGTCGGTCAGCTTGCAGGCATTCATCAGTTCCCCGGCGAGAAAGAAGAACGGGATCGCCAGAATGAGGAAGGAATTGATGGAGGCCGTCATGCGCTGGGTCAGAAGCGCCAGATTGATGTCGGCAAAGAAGAAATACACCATGGAGGATATGCCGATGGAAAACACCAGCGGCAGCCCCATGAACAGAAGGACCAGAAGAAGTCCGATAATCGAGATGGTCAGCATTGTGGGGTCCGCGGATCACATGGGGTCTTCATGGCCATAGGCCGGGTCGGTCTGGCGATGCATCGGCCGGACATAGACGATGCGCCCGATGATCGCCGCGATCATCAACACGGCGCCCACCGTTGCAGCCAGTCGCACCACGCCCGCAGGAAGCGGCAGGGCGGAGAGGTCCTGCATATTCTCAAGGATCACCAGCTTCACGCTGGTCCATCCCAGAATTGCAAGAAAGCCAATGGAGAGGATCGCGTTGATGTAGCGCACGATCGTGCGCAACCCTTTGGGCAACATCAGATAAAACACATCTACATTGAGATGCCGGCCATCCCAGCAAACGGCCGCCGCTCCGATGAACGCGATCCACACGATCAGCAGTTTCGCGAGTTCTTCGCTCCACACGAGTGGTGCGTTGAAGAAATACCGCAGGAAGATCTGAAGCAGCGTCACGCTCACGACGATGATGAGCAGAACGCCAACAGCGATCCTCAGCGGACGCACCAGGTCCATTGGTTTATGGTCTTTCACAGGGGTCCCCATTCTCTTTTTCAGTTACGGAAGCATGGGCAAATATTGGTTGTCCAATATATTTATCGACGCTATTTTTCTGTTTTGAATATTAATCGGGCATTGTGATGCAGTCACTCGGCGCAATCGAGTTTCGCCATCTACGCTATTTCATGCGGGTCGCGCAGGAACTGCATTTCGGCAGAGCAGCCGAAATGCTGGGCGTTTCGCAGGCACCTCTCAGCCAGCAGATTCGCCAACTGGAAGAGCGTCTTGGTGTCAGGCTGTTCGACCGCACCACCCGCAGCGTGACGCTCACACCGGCCGGCCGGGTTCTGTTTGAAAAGGCGCAACAGGTTTTGGTCTCGCTGGAAGAGGGGATCCGCGAAACGCAGGCAGCGGGCGGCCTTTCCTCCGGTCGCCTGCGCATCGCCGCCGTTTATGTAGGCCTCTACAATTTCATGTCGAAAGCGATGCGTGAGTTCAGCCGGCGCAATCCTTCTGTCCTTCTTGACATGCAGATCCACACCACGGAAGAGCAGCTCGCCCTTTTGAAGGACCGCAAAATCGACGTGGCTTTTGTGCGTCCTCCGCGCACGGCCTCCGGCATCGCCTATCGGGAGATTTACCGGGAGGGTTTCGTCGCCGTGCTTCCGGCGGAATCCCACCTTGCCTCCCGCGAGAACCTCGAAGTCGAGGATCTGCGCGACGAGAATTTCATTACCTATTCTTCGATTGTCGGCGTCAGTTATCAGGATGTGGTTCTGCAGCACTGCCGAAAGGCGGGATTCGTACCGAAAGTGGTGCAGGAGGTCAGCCACACCATGACGGTCGTTGCCATGGCGTCAGCCGGCATCGGTGTCGGGATCGTTCCGGCCTGGGTGGTTATGACGCCAATGGAGAATGTGGTTTACCGGGAGCTTCCGAAACTGCCCAGGGCCGTCTCACTCGTCATCGCATGGCGCGAAGACAGCATGAACCCCTTCGTGCGGGATTTCGTGCAATGCACACTTGCCGCCGTGGGTGAAATTGGCCACTGACGTCGCCCGTGCGCTCATATGCCCGGCGCAGGGCTGGATGGAACAGAGCCTGTGTTGTCGACGTATGAAGAAGCTTGCACAGGGTCGGACATGATCCGATTGCGGCCCGCCTGCTTGGCACCATAAAGATGACGATCCGCCCGCATGAGAAGCGTTGCAAGATCGTCGTCGGGATTCTTCAGGGCGATGCCGAAACTTGCCGAAAGCCGGACATCCTGCCGGTGGATCGAATGCACATCGGACGAAAGTGCGCTGCGCAATCGCTCGGCCAGATCTCGCGCGCCGGCGATGTCCGTATGCGGCAGAAGCAGCGCAAACTCCTCGCCGCCGATCCGGCCGACAATGTCGCTTGCGCGCGCGCATTTCCGCAGCATCCCTCCAAACGCCTTGAGGGCTGCATCCCCGACATGATGGCCGAGCGTGTCGTTGATCTGCTTGAAATGATCCAGGTCGCAGACGATGAGGGCAAGCGGCGCCCTGCGCCGTGACTTCACGTGGCAGTCTGCCTGCTCTTCAAAACCGCGGCGGTTCAACACGCCCGTCAGCCCGTCCAAATCCCGGTCCTGCCGCAATTCGTTCATCACGTCGGTCAGGATTGTGGCGAGGACCGTCAGGGCAAGCGCTGCCCCCATGACGGAAAGCGAAAGTTGCAGCGTCTGCCAGAACAGTGAGTCGCCCGGAGCCATGGCCAGCGTAGGCAGAGAGCGTTTTGCCGTCAGCAGCGTTCGCGGAAAGAAATGCAAAGCAAATGCGAGCAGCACCCAAAAGAGAATATGATCGGCTCTTCCGGTGTTGCGGGTTGGCAGGATGCGCAGCGCAACCACGAGGAGAACGGCACCGTAGCTGAAGTTTTGCACATAGATCCGCGCCAGCAGATTGGGCTGAACATAGGCGAAATACCACAACGAAATCATGATTGCGGCGGTCAGGGCGATTCCTGCCACGAACCCGAGCCGCTTGCTGGCGCGGCGTAACATGCCTTCGCTCGCCAGTACCACGGCCAGCGTGTAGAGAAACCCGGAGAAGAGCGCATTCGGCCCGATTCCCGACGGCCATTGCAGAACCTGGGAAAGCATGGCGACACCGAACAGAGCGCAGGCGGCGGCGAGAATGACTGAGTGCAGGTGACGTCTGTCCACCCACCACACCCATATGAAACCGATTGCAAATACGAGCATGATTGTCGGACCGATCAGTCCGCTCATGCTGATCGCGGGGCTATTTTCCATGGGGATATCCAGCATGCTGTGAAGCGCCTCGCCAAGGGCTCTGCGCTTAAAGTCCCTTCACGGTTTCCCTAATGTCAGATTCACAACAAAGGTTGAAGAGCTGTCGGTGACGCACCTCAGTGTTGTTGCCAAGGCGCGCAAACCACCTGCACCAACGGCTGATTTCCTGAGGCCATTGGCCTGTCAGCCCTGTTGGGTTAGTGCAGCTTTGCCAAATACGTCGGGGCAGGAAGTGGCATGGTAGATTATTTGATTCTTGCAGTTGCCGCGTTCTTCGCCGGTACGCTGAACACGGTGGCCGGCGGTGGAACGTTCCTCACTTTCCCGGCACTCGTCTATGCCGGTGTTCCGGTTGTGGCCGCGAATGCCACCAGCGCCGTAGCCGTGTTCCCGGGCTATCTGGGCGGCGCACTCGGGTTTCGATCCGAAATCGCTGCTTTTGAGCGTTCGCGCCTTTTGCGCATCGCAGGGCTAACGGCCCTCGGTGGGCTGGTCGGCTCGCTTCTGCTTCTTGTGTCCTCCAATGAGGCGTTCTCGCTTGTGGTGCCATTCCTGCTGGCAATCGCCACGCTCACCTTCGCCTTCGGCAATAATATTCAAAGCGTCGCCCGCCGTTTCGGCAGCGGAACGGGGGAGGGCCGGTTCAGCGCGATCCTCGTTGCGATCTATGGCGGCTATTTCAATGGCGGTCTGGGCATCGTTCTTCTGGCGCTGTTCTCGCTTTGGGGCATGCGCGATCTAAACACGATGAACGGACTGAAAAACGGTTTGTCCTTCATCCTCTCGGCCATTTCCGTGGCAACATTCGCGCTTGCCGGCATCGTCGCCTGGCCGCAGGCGCTGGTCATGATGGTTGGGGCCACGATCGGCGGCTATGCGGGCGCACCACTTGCCCGCGCGCTGCCGGCCTCCGTGGTCCGCGCGGTGGTCATCATCGTCGGAACGGTGATGAGCCTGATCTTCTTTGCAAGGTTGTTTTAGGGCTTGCAGCAGCGGCCGGTTTATTTATTCAACCAAGCCTTGCTTTTGACGCAATCTGCATCTATATCTTGCTCATCGAAATTGCTGTTGAACTTTGTTTTGCGCTGCCAAGCGCCCCTACGATCTTCCCTCAAATTCGAACTCTCTGGTGCACGGCCGCTGCCGGCATCAATTCCCTATGACGATTTGAAAGGAAAATCGTATGACTATTGGTACCGTAAAGTTCTTCAATGCCACCAAAGGTTTTGGTTTCATTGCTCCTGACAATGGCGACAATGATGTTTTCGTCCATATCTCTGCCGTCGAACGCGCCGGGATGCAGAACATCGTTGAAGGTCAGAAGCTGAGCTTCGACGTTGTGCAGGACCGCAAGTCCGGCAAGAGCGCTGCAGACAATCTGCAGGCAGCATAGTTTTCATCTCTGCGACGTGACCACGGATGTACTGGCACGGCGCATCGAGATGATCAGGAAGGTCGGGTTAGCGCCCGGCCTTTTTTATGTCGGATGCGCGAAAGACATCCATTCAGATCCGGCCCGCTGAGCCGGAGGTGTTTATTTCCTTGCGGTCACCCCAGACCATGTGCCCGCCGCCAATGTCGTACGGGGTATGCCGCGGCGGAACATAGTCCAGCCCATGCACGGGGCTCGGCAGATCCTCGGCCTTTTCCATAAAGGCGCGGCGGGGGCGTGACGGGTCGGCCACCGGCACCGCCGCCATCAGCTTCTTCGTGTAATCATGCTGCGGGTTCTCAAATATCTGCGACCGGCTGCCCATCTCCACAAAGCGCCCCATATACATCACCGCCACACGGTGGCTGATCTGTTCCACCACGGCCATATCGTGCGAGATGAAGAGATAGGACATTCCCGTCTCGTTCTGGATATCCTGCAAAAGATCGAGCACCTGCGCCTGGATCGAAACGTCCAGGGCGGCCACCGATTCATCCGCCACGATCAGTTTTGGCGAGAGGGATAGCGCCCGGGCGATGCAAATGCGCTGGCGCTGACCACCGGAGAATTCATGCGGATAGCGCCGCATCTGATCGGTCGAAAGCCCGACGCGCTTGAAGAGATAGGCAACCCGGTCTTCCAGCTCACTGCCGCTTGCCAGTCCGTGAATTTGCAGCGGTTCAGCCACCAGATCGCCGACGCGCATACGCGGATCGAGCGAGGCATAGGGATCCTGAAAGATCATCTGCACGTCACGCAGCACCGGTCGCATGGCGCGTGGTCCAAGCCCGTACGTCGGTCGGCCACCAACGCGGATATCGCCCTGCCAGGGGATCAGGTTCAAAAGAGCCTTCCCGGTGGTTGACTTGCCGCAGCCCGATTCCCCCACCAGAGAAAGCGTCTCGCCCGGCATGATGTCGAAGGAGACACCCTCCACCGCATGCACGCGCTGCACCGGGCGTTGCAGGATGCCGCCCTTGATATCGAAGCGTACGGTAAGGTCTTTCACGGAAACCAGCGGTTCGGCGACAAGCGGCTTTTCCGGCCCTGTCCCGGGGCGTGCCGCTACGCGCTTCGGCTCTGTGGTGCCGGTCATCTCGCCCAGCCGTGGCACGGCAGCAAGAAGCTCACTTGTATAAGCGTGCTCGGGCTTTGAGAAAATCACACTGGCGGGGCTGTGCTCCACCATGCGCCCATGCTGCATCACCAGCACGTCGTCGGCCATCTCCGCCACCACACCCATATCATGCGTGATCATGATCACTGAGATGCCGAGATCGGCCTGAAGCTTGCGGATCAGTGCCAGTATCTGCGCCTGCACGGTCACGTCCAGCGCCGTGGTTGGTTCGTCGGCAATCAGGATCTGCGGGCTTTGCGCCAGCGCCATGGCGATCACGACGCGCTGGCGCATGCCACCCGAAAGCTCGTGCGGATATTGCTTGAGCCGCCGCTCCGGCTCGGGAATCTGCACCTGGTCGAGCAATTCAAGCGCGCGGGACCGGATGGTACTGTCCGAAAGCCCGCCATGAGCGGAAATCGCTCCCGAAAGTTGCTTTCCGACGGAAAGCACCGGGTTGAGTGAGGTCATCGGCTCCTGAAAGATCATGCCGATATGACGACCGCGCACCTGCCGCATTTCGGCTTCGGAGAGGGCGAGGATGTCGCGCCCTGCCAGACTGGCCGTCCCTGCCGAGACGCGCGCCATGGGCTTTGGCAGAAGCTGCATCAGCGAGAGCGCGGTCATGGATTTGCCCGACCCGCTTTCACCTGCGATACAGAGTGTCTTACCGCTTTCCAGCGTGAAGGACAGGTCGTCGACGACCGTGCGCGCGCCGCTCGGTGTGGCCACCTGCACGGTGAGCCCGCTTACCTCCAGAAGTCCTGTGCCTGCTGTCATGTTCATGGCGCGCGCTTTGGTCATTCGGTCCTTCTCACGAAAAGACAACACGTGGGAAGTAGAACGAGACCACCCAGTTGGGCTGGTCGACGATCTCGCTGATGCGCAGGTCGCCGCAGACCGAACACAGCATGTAAGCGTCTTCGGGCGAGAGCCCGCGCGTGGCGCACAGAAGGTCGATCATGCCGGAAAGGGCGGCCCGCGCCCCCTCCATGAGGTCGGAGCCGATGCCGGTCGTGACCTCATAGCCTTCCGCATCCAGATGCCGCGTCACTGGCCCCGGCGTGGTGAAGCGCGGCATGGCAAGGTTTGCGCCCTTCACCACGTCCAGCTTCACCGCCACGTTCATCTGGCTTTCGATGGCCGTGCCGCACACTTCGCCATCGCCCTGTGCGGCGTGGGTATCGCCGATGGAGAACAGCGCCCCCTCCACCTCGACCGGCAGATAGAGCGTGGTGCCCGCTGCCAGATCGCGAATGTCGAGATTGCCTCCCATGCGCCGGGGCGGCACCACCGAGTGCAGACCCGGCTCCGCCGGTGCCAGCCCGATGGTTCCGGCAAAGGGTTTCAGCGGCACACGGCCATGCTTGCCAAAGGCCGCCGGCTCAAGGCTTGCCGCGTCATAGTTCCACAACGTTAGCGCCGGGTCCTTGAACTGGTCCGCCAGGAGCCCGAAACCCGGAATGTTCGCCGTCCAGCCGAAGCCGGACGGTTTGAACGAGAGGATTTCCACTTTTAGTGCATCGCCCGGCTTGGCCCCTTCCACATAGATGGGGCCGTTGACCGGGTTGACCTTGGAGAAATCCAGCGTGGCGATATCGTCCACGGTGCTGTCGGGCGAAAAGTGGCCGGAGCCGGAATCGAGACACTCGAATTCCAGCGTCGAGCCCGGCGTCACCCTTTCGGCGGGCGGGATCGAATGATCCCACCCAAAATGGTGATGGCGCCCGTGAATGGTGTAGTCGCAGTTACTGCACATCTTTGGCAAAAACCTCGTCATAGTGGACGGGAATGTGCACCGGATCGACGAACAGCTTGTCGTCGCCGCCGATGCGTTCAGAGCGGATAGTGAAGCGCTCTTCGTTGAAGATCGGCGCCCAGGGGGCGTCTTCCATCACCTTCAGATAGATGTCGCGCCACATGGCCTCGCGCTCGCCAGCCTTTTCCGGGTCGACCATGGCATCGGCATCCTTCGCCATGGCATCGAGATCCTCGTTGCAATACCAGGCCCAGTTCCAGCCGCCCGGCACCGCGCCGTCGCAGCCGAGGATTGGACCGTAGAAGTTGGACGGATCAGGGAAGTCGGCAATCCACGCCATGCCGCCCGACCAGATCATCGGGGCCTGGTCTTCTTCGCCGCCAGCGGCAATCACATTGGCCTGCGCCAGAGACTTGATCGAGGCATTGATGCCGATGGCCTTCAGATCCTGCTGGATCGCCTGCGCGATACGCGGCTGCGGGTCGGTGTTCATGACGTAGAGTTCGGTCTCGAACCCGTCGGCAAGCCCGGCCTCGGCCAGAAGCGCCTTTGCCGCTTCCGGATCATAGGCATAGCCCTCATAATCCTTGGCATAGCCCGGCATGGAGGGCGGCAGAGGCTGGTTGGCGGCAACGGCGCGGCCATTGATGATGCGCAGGATGCGGTCCTTGTTGATGGCCATGTTCACGGCCTTGCGCACTTCCGGCTTGTCGAAGGGCTCCATCTTCACATTCATGGTCACATAGCCGGTGTGAAGCTGGCCGCCCTGAATGATCAGATCCTTGAATTTGGGGTCGTTCTTCACCTCGATGAACTTTGCCGGCGGAATGCCGTCGCCCGGCACGTCCACTTCACCGTTCTGCAGGCGCAGGAGGGCCACAACCGGCTCCTGACCCACCTCAAAAATAATCTGGTCGAGCTTCGGCACGCCGGGGTTCCAGTAGTCTTCGAAGCGCTCGAAGACGAGGCGCTGGCCGAGCGTCCATTCCGCCAGCCTGAACGCGCCGGAGCCGACCGGATGCTTGCCGAAGTCCGCACCGTGTTTTTCGACTTCTTCCTTCGGCACCACATGGGCGAAGTTGAGCGCCAGCACATGCAGGAAGGTCGCATCAGGCCGCGAGAGCTCGAACTTGATGGTGTGATCGTCCACCACGGTGATGCCCGATAGCCCGTCCGCATCGCCGCTGGAGGCTTCTTCAAAGCCCTTGATGGAACCGAAGAAGCCGGCACCGGGGCTCTGGGTCTTAGGGTTCACCGTGCGCTCAATGGAGTATTTCACATCCTCGGCGGTCAGGTCGCGGCCATTGTGGAATTTCACGCCGTCACGCAGCTTGAAGGTGAAGACCGTTCCGTCGTCGGAAATCTCATAGGATTCGGCGATCTCCGGGCGCAGCTCGGTGGTGCCGGGCACATAATCCATCAGCCCGTCGAACAGCGATTTGATCATCGACCAGTTCTGCCAGTCATAGCCGATGGCCGGATCGAGCGTGGAGACGTCATCCTTGTAGGTCACGGTCATGGAGCCGCCCTGCTTGATATCCTGCGCAAAAGCAGGGGCCAGCATGGCGGAGGTGGAAAGGGCAGCGGCGGCAACGCCGGCCAGAAGCAGATTTCTCATCTCAAGTGTTCCTTTCTCTGGTGCTGCACATTTTGTTGGTCCTGCATCAGCGCAGCTTGATGCGCGGGTCGATCAACGGAGTGATCAGATCGGCAAGCAGATTGCCGAGCACGATGGCGCAGGCCGAAACCAGCGTGACGCCCATGATGATCGGTATGTCGACGCGCTGGATTGCCTGCCAGGCGAGCTGGCCGATGCCGGGCCAGCCGAACACGCTTTCCACCACCACAATGCCCGACATGAAGAGCCCGATGTCGATGCCGATCATGGCGATGATGGGCAGGATGGCGTTGGGCAGCGCATGGCCGAAAAGAACTCTTGCGCGGGTCAGACCGGTGGCGCGCGCAGTGCGAATATAGTCCTGGCGCAGAACGTCGATCAGCGACGAACGCATCATGCGCGAATACCAGCCGGCCCCCAGAAAGCCGAGCGTGATGGAGGGCAGGATGAGATGTGCGAAGGTGCCGTAGCCGCCGATGGGGAACCAGCCGAGTTTCACCGCAAACACGTAGAGCAGCAGAATGCCGATCACGAATTGCGGGGCCGAAACACCCACGAAAGAGGCGATCATCAGCGTGTCGTCGGTGCGCGAGCCGCGCTTCAGCGCTGCCACCACGCCCATGGTCAGGCCCAGAACGAGTTCGCAGAAGATCGCACCCACCATCAAAAGAAGGCTTGCGGGCAGGCGGGAAGCAATGAGTTCGGAAACTTCTGTCTTTTGCAGATAGGAGCGGCCGAGATCCCCGTTCAAAAGTCCGCCGAGATAGCGCAGATATTGCTCATAAAAGGGGAGGTTCAGCCCAAGCTGTTCGCGGATGTTCTCCACCGTCGCAGCGGTCGCGCTGCGGCCGGCGATCTGGCGCGCGGGGTCGGCTGGCACGAGATAGAGCAGCACGAAGGTCACGAAGCTGATGCCGAGCAGGATCAGCGCGGTCTGGATCAGGCGGCGGGCGACATAGGCAAGCATCAGTGGCGCCCCTGCTGTGTCGGGTCGAGAATGTCGCGCAGCGCGTCACCCACAAGGTTGAAGGCCAGTGCCAGCGCCAGAATGGCAACGCCCGGAATGAAGACGAGCCAGGGCGCGGAGGTGAAATAAGTCTGGTTCTCGAAGATGATGTTGCCCCAGGAGGGAATGGGCGGCTGAACGCCGATGCCGAGGAAGGAAAGCGTTGCCTCCAGAAGCACGGTGGTGGCGATCCCGAGCGTCGCCCACACGATGATCGTGGAGAGCAGGTGCGGCAGGATATGGCGGAACAGGATGCGGCCTGCGCCTGCACCCATAGCGCGTTCGGCCACCACGAAATCGCGTTCGGCGATGGAGCGTGTCTCGGTATAGGTCACGCGTGCGATCTGCACCCAGTTCACCATGGCGATCACCATTGCGACAATCCACAGGCTTGGGCTGAAAATCGCCGCCAGAACGATAGCCAGAAGCAGCGCCGGAAAAGCCATCATAAGGTCGGTGAAACGCATCAGCACCGTGTCGACCCAGCCGCGAAAATAGCCGGCCGATATGCCCACCGCGGAGCCGATCACCACGGCGATGCCATTGGCCACCACGCCGATGATCAGCGATGTCTGCGCGCCATAGATCAGGCGGCTGAAGAGATCGCGTCCCACGAGATCGGTGCCGAACCAGAACTGCGCATTGGGTGGCAGCGGTGCACCCTCGATGGTCAGCCCTTCGAAAAATTGCTCATAGGGATTGTAGGGTGCAAGCCACGGCGCAAAGACTGCGGCCAGAACCACCACCGCGATGATGATGAGCCCTGTCAGCGCCAGAGGCCGGCGCAGGAGACGCATCACTACCGAAGGCGTTTCGGCCCCGGTGTTCTTTTCAGCGAGTGTTTGTGACATTCGTCCGTCCGTCTGTGTCGAAGCCGGCCACCACGCCACCGGCGGCTTTCTCGATCGAACGTCGCTCTGCCATGGCGGTCCTGCGAAGATGGTTGTAGGCGGTTTCGGCATCGCAATTGTGCTTCAGCATCAGTATGGCCGTCGCCTCGGCCACAATCTGCCTTTGGGCGAGCTGCTCCTTCAGTCGGGCAATCTCTTCCGTCTGTGCGGTGCGCCGCAGAAACCCCTGGCTTGCCACCACAAGCGCGCTGTAAAGCCCGGCGCTGCCGATGGGCTTCAAGAGCTGAGCATCCGCGCCCTGGCCAATCGTCCATGCGATGCGGCCCGGGGCTTCGGAGCCGATCAGTGCAATGATCGGCATGGGCGCCAGCCCCGGTGCCCAGGGAAACTGCTCGTCATAACCCATATCGGCATCGATCAGGAGCACATTGAAATCGCGCATCGCCCCGCTCTCTTCCAGCGTCGGCCAGGCCTGTTCGGCCGCGATGCCGATACGGGCGCATTGGGCGGATAGCGCGTCCACATTCTGGTGCGGCCTGTGCAGGATCAGCGCCCGCCAGCCGACGAAATTGGGCGTATGTGCAAGGGCCGGGCTCATCGCACCACCCTTAGCTGCCGCGCATCGGCGGCGGTGCCCGCATAGAGCCGGTCAAGCGGCGTTGCGGTCAGGAACGGGTCGGGCGCAATGGCCTCTGGGCAATAGTGAACGATTTCGAAATCGCCGTCGGTGCGTGTGCGGCCTATATGGGCGAAAAGGCTCACATGATTGGTTGCGCGGTCGACGCGCAAAGACCCCAGCGGTGTTATGGTCTGGTGGTTTCTTGCTGCTTCCAGAACACCCTGTGCGTCGTCGCTGCCTGTCTTGCGGATCGCCTCGGCGATCGTTACCACGGCCGCATAGGCCTGCACGAAAAATGCGTCTGCCACCTGTGTCGGATTTTCGGCCTTCATGCGGGCGGCAAACCGATCATTTTCCTTGCTTGCCAGCGCCCGGAAATAGCTTGAAACCGTATAGTGCCCGGCGGCATCGACTCCCAGCCGCACTGTTTCGTTTTCACACAGATTGCAGCTCACCACGGGGCAGTTTTCCGGCAGGAAAGCCGGATCCTCCTGTCCGAGCGCCCGATAGGCGGCGAGGAAGGCATAGGAGGAATTGCCAATCAGATTGTTGAGAATGAAGTCCGGACGTTTCTCGCGGATTTCATCGATGAGATGTCCAATGTCATCATCGCCAATCGGCACGTAGCGCTCGCCCAATACGCTGCCGCCCGAACGGGTCAGAACGTCACGGGCAATGCGGTTGGTTTCCCATCCCCAGATATAATTCGCGCCTGTCAGGAAGCCGCGACCGCCGAAGCGTGGAACAATGTAATCGAGCAGTGGCACGAGCTGCTGGTTGGCGCAGGCTGCGATGTAGACAAGGTTTTCCGAGACCTCGAAACCCTCATAGACACAAGGGTACCAGAGCAGCGCGTCGAGCTTTTCGACGACGGGGATCACCTCCTTGCGGCTCCATGATGTGGTGCAGCCGACAATGTGCTGCGCGCCCGTCTGACGGATGAGATCGCGGCAAAGCTCCGCGTAGCGGTCAGCATTCCCCTTCGGGTCTGCGTGGTGGGCTTCGAGCTGGAAAGGGTAGGTGTCATCGGCGTTGATGTCGGCCACAGCCGCCAGAGCGCCAAAATAGCCCTGCTCGGCCGGGCGGCTGTAGCCACCGGAACGCGAAAACAGGACGCCGATCGGATAAGTTTTCACACTCGTTCCCCAAAACGCAAAGGGCCCCGACGGGAACAACAATATTCCCGGCGAGGCCCAGATGCCAAAATCTTATTATGGCTCAAGCCTAGCTGGCGAAACGAAACTGTCAAGCCATCCGGCATGATCATTTTATCTCCCGTCATGAACGCGCTCAGAGCGGGACTGCACGGCAGCAAGAACCTATTTCACGCTTCTCAATGATAATTTATTGACAAAATGTCTGGAAATGTTTTCTTTTACTGGCAGGGCCGCTCACGAAAGCGCGGAATTCATGCGACTGCCACCCATCTGGTCTAAAGACTAGGGCCAGGCGCAACCGGGTTCAATGGGTTTTTCGGCCTGTCCTTCAGATGGGAGTATCTATGCCGCAGCTCGGACAGGACACGTTACTGGATATTCGTTCGCTGGCCGTGGCCTTCGGCTCGAACCGCGTTGTCGATGATCTGAGCTTCAGGGTTGCTCCCGGTCGCACGCTTGCCATTGTGGGCGAATCCGGTTCCGGAAAATCGGTCACCTCGCTCTCCATCATGCGGCTGATCGACCACATGAACGGCACCATCGTCAACGGAAAGATCCTGTTCGACGGCGGCAACGGCCCGGTCGATCTTGCGAAGGCCTCGATCGACACCATGCGCCGGGTACGGGGCAAGGACATCGCCATGATTTTCCAGGAGCCGATGACCTCGCTCAACCCGGTTTTCACCATTGGCGATCAGATCGCCGAAGTGTTGATGCTGCACGAGGGCGTTTCGAGGAAAGAGGCGCTGCGGCAGGCGGGTGACCTTCTGGAAATGGTCCGCCTGCCCGATGCTCGCGCGCTTCTGTCGCGTTATCCGCACCAGCTTTCGGGCGGTATGCGCCAGCGCGTGATGATCGCCATGGCGCTCGCCTGCAAGCCCAAACTCCTGATCGCGGACGAGCCCACCACCGCACTCGATGTCACCATTCAGGCGCAGATCCTCTCGATCATCCGCGACCTTCAGGAAAAGCTCGGCATGGCCGTCATCTTCATCACGCACGACATGGGCGTGGTGGCCGAGGTCGCCGATGATGTGGTTGTCATGTGGCGCGGCAACAAGGTCGAGGAAGGCCCGGTCGAGCAGGTATTTGCCAGCCCGCAGCATGCCTATACGCAGACCCTTCTCTCCGCTGTTCCAACACTCGGTTCGATGAAGGGCGAGAAATATCCCAAGCGTCTGCCTGTTGCCGTCATGGATGGCGAAACGCCCCGCCTCGTGGGCGAGGAGCACCTGCAGGATACCGCCCGCTACGACCAGTCCCCGATCCTGAGTCTGAAGAACCTTGAAACCCGCTTCGATATAAAGAGGGGCTTCTTCGGCGGGGTCTCCCACCGCGTCCACGCGGTCGAAAAGGTCAGTCTCGATATCTGGCCCGGCGAGACCCTTTCGCTGGTAGGCGAATCCGGCTCCGGCAAATCCACCATCGGGCGCACCATCCAGCAGCTACAGGCGGCCACTGGCGGTGAAATCTATTTCGAGGGCAGGGCCATTTCCGCCATGTCGTCGGCCGAGCGCCATAGCCTGCGCCAGAAGGTGCAGTATGTCTTTCAGGACCCTTTCGCTTCGCTTGATCCGCGCCGCACTGCCGGCTTTTCAATTGCCGAGCCCATCCTCACGCATGGTTTGATCGACGGTGCCGCGGCGCGTCAGAAGCGCGTTGAGGAACTGCTTGAACGCGTCGGCCTCAGGCCCGAACACGCGCGCCGTTACCCGCATGAGTTCTCCGGCGGCCAGCGCCAGCGCATCTGTATCGCCCGCGCGCTCGCCTCGCGTCCGAAACTCATCATCGCCGATGAGGCGCTTTCGGCGCTCGATGTTTCGGTTCAGGCGCAGATCATCAACCTGATGATGGAGCTTCAGGCCGATGAGGGGCTCTCCTATCTCTTCATCAGCCATGACATGGCGGTGGTGGAAAAGGTCAGCCATCGCGTTGCCGTGCTCTATCTCGGCCAGATCGTCGAAGCGGGCTCGCGCGAGGCCGTTTTCGAGCGCGCCACGCACCCCTACACGAAGAAACTGCTCTCGGCCGTTCCCGTCGCCGACCCGACAAAGCGGCCCGACCGGCCCATGCTCGAAGGCGAAATTCCAAGCCCGGTTCGCCGGGTGGGCGACGAGCCGGAAATCAAACCTCTGGTGGAGATCGCGCCCGACCATCTGGTCGCACGTGACGCCACAGGCTGATCACTGGAACACAAACGCAAAAGAAACGGAGGACTTTTCATGACATTCGGCAAAACACGCGGCGCATTGCTGGCCGCCGTGCTGGCGGCGCTGCCGTTCGGCGCGATGCCGGCGCAGGCCGCAGGCACGCTCACCATTTCTTCCCCGCAGGATCCGGGAAGCTGGGACCCGATCGACACCTTCCTGGTGAACTGGTCGTCCGTCGCCACCAACATCTATGACGGTCTGGTCTATCGCGGTCCCGACACAAAGATCGTGCCTGCACTGGCCACCGAGTGGGACGTGCTCGACGAGGGCAAGCGCATCCGCTTCAAGCTGCGTGAAGGCGTCAAGTTCCACAATGGCGAGGATTTCAACGCCGAGGCCGTGAAATTCACCTTCGACCGCCTGCTTGGCGAAGAAGGCAAGAAGGGCCCGCAGCGCTCCAATTATGCCGTCATCGAAAAGGTCGAGATCGTTGACGATTTCACGGTGGATCTGGTTCTGACCCAGCCCGATCCGGTGCTGATCACCAAGCTCGCTGGCTATGGCGCGATGATCGTGCCGCCGAAATACGTCACCGAGAACGAGGAAGATTTCGTCAACGCCAACCCTGTCGGCACCGGCCCGTTCAAGATGACGTCCTACGAGCCGAAGGTCGGCGTGAAGCTTGAAGCCTTCGCTGATCACTGGGGCGGCGCACCGAAGCTCGACGCCGTCGAGTACCGCTTCATCTCGGAGCCGGCCACCGCCGTTGCCGAGCTGCAGGCCGGCCGTGTCGACATCGTCATCCCGCCGACCATCCCGATCTCCATGGTTCCCACCATCGAGGCTGACGACAAGCTCGAAATCGTTTCCGTCACCAGCCCGACGGTCTATGCCCTGCGCTTCAACACCGGTAACGGCATCACCGCCGATGAGCGCGTGCGCAAGGCGATGATCATGGCGGTCGACCGCAAGGCCATCATCGACGCCGTTCTCGGCGGTCAGGCCAAGCAGATCGCATCCTTCCAGTCGGAACTGTCCTTCGGCTATGACCCGGAAATGGAGCCGCTGCCGTTCGATCAGGCAAAGGCCAGGGAGCTTTTGAAGGAAGCAGGCGTTGCTGCCGGCGCACCGGTCCAGATCGACATTCGCGGCAATGACGCCACCTTCGGCGAAGTCACTCAGGCGGTTGCGAGCTACCTGCAGATGGTTGGTCTCAACGCCACTATCAAGCCGTATGAGACCAACGTCCTGCTCAACGACATCATCCCGCAGGGCAAGACCGGCGAGATGTTCCAGCAGAGCTGGGGCGGCTGGACGCTCGATTACGACAACACCGCTTACCTGATGTACCACACGGGCGAGCGCTGGAACCCGTATGACAGCGACAAGGAGCTCGATGCGCTTCTGGAATCGCAGCGCCCGATGATCGACGCTGAAAAGCGCGAGAAAGTGCTGCAGGAGATCGCCCGTTATGCGGCCGATCGCGCGCTCGAAATGCCGCTCTACAACCTCAATGCGATTTACGGCGTCAACAAGCGGGTGAAGAACTTCATCGCACCGCCGGACAGCCGCATGCGCCTCAACGAGGTTGAAGTCGAATAGTCCTCCCAGGACGTGAATGTCGGGGGCGGCCCGTGCCGCCCCCGAGCCCGTGAACTTTGCGCGAGCGCGCAGAACCTATCCCGGAGGCTCTGGTGGCCAGTTTTCTTCTCAAACGCATCCTGCAGGCGGTGTTCGTCGTTTTCGTCGTCACCCTCACGGTGTCGTTCGCCATCCGGCTGACCGGTGATCCGGCGCTCATGCTCTCCCAGGGTGCGGGCAGCGTCACGGAAGAAGATCTGGCGAATATCCGTCAGGCGCTCGGCCTCAACGAGCCGTTCATCGCTCAGTACTGGGATTTCATCAAAGGTCTGTTCGTCGGCGATTTCGGCCGCAGCTTCCTCGGAGGCACCTCGGTATCCCTGCTCATTTCCAAGGCTTTGCCGGCCACGCTGGCACTGGCCTTTTCCTCCTTGCTGGTGTCCATCGCGATTTCCATCCCGCTCGGCATCCACGCCGCGGTCAACAAGGGCAGGACCGCCGATCAGGTGATCCGCATCCTGTCTCTGGTCGGGCTTTCCTTTCCGAATTTCTGGCTCGCCATCATGCTCGTCCTGGTGTTCTCGATTATGCTGCAATGGCTGCCGCCATCAGGCATGAGCGGGTTTGCCAGCTTCATCATGCCGGCAGTCACCATGGGTGTCATTCTCACCGCCACCAATGTGCGCCTGGTGCGCACGGCCATGCTTGAGACGCTGCGTTCGCAGTATATCCAGGTCGCCCGTGCAAAAGGCCTGAGCGAGAGCAAGGTGCTCTACAAGCATGCGCTCAGAAACTGCGCCATTCCGCTGATCACCTATTTCGGCCTCCAGTTTGGCGGCCTTCTGGGCGGCATTGTCGTCATTGAGCGCGTGTTCAACTGGCCGGGCCTCGGCACGCTCGCCTTCGATGCGGTGGCCGGACGTGACTATCCGGTCCTGCAGGCGGTCATCACCGTGCTTTCGCTGCTCATCATCGGCGTCAACCTTTTGGTCGACATCGCCTATGGGCTGGTCGATCCGCGCATCCGCAACCGATAGGAAAGGACGCAATCATGGCACAGGCTGTTTCGCGTTTGCGTCACTTCAAGAACATCGAGTTTATTCTCGGCATCCTTCTTGCCGGAACGATGACGCTTTTGGTCCTGCTTTCACCGCTGCTCTTTCCGGATGGCGGCGAGCAGATCAACCTGACGGCACGTCTCACAAAACCCTTCACCGACTGGGCGCACATTCTGGGCACCGATCCGCTGGGCCGCGATGTGCTGGCGCGTGTCATAACTGGCGGAAAGATCTCGCTTCTGGTCGGCTTCACCTCCGTTGCCGGCGCCGTGGTGATCGGCGTCGTCATGGGGCTGATCTCGGGCTACTACCGCGGCTTCTGGGACATGCTTGTCATGCGCTTTGCCGATGTGCAGCTGGCGCTCCCCTTCATCCTTCTTGCCATCACCTTCATTGCCATTGTGGGCGGCGGCATCACCAACACGATCATCCTGCTCATCGTGTCGCAGTGGGTGCAGTATGCCCGCCTTGTGCGCGGCTCCGTCCTGTCGCTCAACGACCGTGAGTTCATCCATGCCGCCAAGGCCATCGGCGTGCCGGATTTCAAGATACTGTTCCAGCACCTTCTGCCGAACCTCGCCGGGCCCGTCATCGTTCTGATGACGCTCAACGTCGCCACCAACATTCTTCTGGAAAGCTCGCTAACCTTCCTTGGCCTCGGTGTCGATCCGACGATCCCCAGCTGGGGGGGCATGCTGGCCGATGGCCGCACCTATCTTCAGAACGCATGGTGGGTCAGCGTTTTTCCGGGGCTTGCAATCCTCTTCACCGTGCTCGGCCTGAACCTTCTTGGCGACTGGCTGCGCGATCTTCTCGATCCAACAGGACGCACAGAAACATGACCGCGATCTTCGAAAAGACCTTCGACCGCACGCTCGACCGTCTGCTCGCCGACTACGCCACAGAAGCATGGCGCGGCGCCGAGCTGGAGGCATGGCTTTTCGAGGATGAGGCCGCGCGCCGCGCCGCTGAAAAGCGTTTCGAGGCAGCGGGCGTCACCGCCCGGCTGCACAGCGCCTACAAGCCGCTGGTTCATTTCTTCACCGAGGATGCGGCAGCCGGTGCAGCGCGCATCGCCATCACCTATCCGGTCAGCTCTGCCGCGCCCGCGCAGCGTTTCCTTTTGGAAGCCTATCCGCTGGCCGGCATGGTGGACGAAGCGGAGATCGCTTTCACCCCGGCTCCGGTCGATGGCCCGCACGAATATGGCGTCGAGATCACGGCCGTGGATGGAACCGTTTCCCATCACAAGGTCTTCGCGCCGAACCGGTTTGCCGAAGATCACATTGGCGAAAAGCTTCTCTCGCCCTGTGGCTGGCTGCGCCTGCGCCATCCCGATGGTCGCGTCGTTGACGAGGCGCTCGCAACCGATTTCGAGCGCCTCTTTCACGAAACGATTGCCGCCATCGATGCGTATCCATGGGGTGAGGACGAGCCATTTTTCGACGCGCTTCACATCAGTGTTTCCATGCCGGGTGCGGACCGGCGGTTGCCGGTCGGCGAAGAGGCGATCAGCCTGCACGAAGCGCTGCACGAGGACTTCTATTTCTCGCTGCTTGAACTCTTCCAGATGAAGTCGGGCCGCAAGCTTGGTTCGCGCGGGCTTCAGCCCGGCCAGATCATCCCTGTGATTGCTACTGGCGAAGGCGCGATCACCGTCAAGGTCGAAACCCGGCCGCTCACCACCGAACCCGCCCTTTGGCCGGCGCAGCCGCTGCACCAGGCCGTGGGGCCGTTCTCCGTCTCGATGGTCGCCGAGACGCTTGAAAAGATTGGCGGCGAGGCGTTCGAGGTGGCTTCGCGGTCCGGCCGCGCTGTTCCGGCGCGCCATGTGCGCGGAACCGATCACCCGATCATGCTGAGCGGTGGGCAGCATCCCAACGAGATTTCCGGCGTTGCCGGCGCGCTGCGCGGCGCATCGCTGTTGGCCGAGCGCGAGGAAGCGCATTTCACGGTGTCGCCGCTGGAAAACCCCGACGGCTATGCGCTTCATTATGCGCTGTGTCAGAGCCAGCCGCACCACATGCACCACGCCGCCCGCTACACCGCGCTTGGCGACGATCTGGAGTATCGCGAAGCCGAACCCCTTTATGAGAAAGGCATTCGCCGCGAAGCTTTTTCACGCACGAAGGCGGCGCTCCACGTCAATCTGCACGGCTATCCCTCGCATGAGTGGACACGACCGCTGACGGGCTACATTCCGCGTGGTTTCGAGATGTGGACGGTGCCGAAGGGCTTTTTTCTGGTCGCCCGTCACAAGCCCGGGTGGGCCGAGCGCACGCGTCGACTGATTGAAAAGGTGACGGCTGAACTTGCAAAGGTTCCGGGCCTCGTCGCTTTCAATGAAGCGCAGATGCGGCTCTACGAGATCCACGCCGGTGCACTTCAGTTCGAGGTGTTGAACGGCTTCCCGATCACCATCACGGAGGTCGACCGCCACGACGCGCCGATGACGCTCATCACCGAATATCCGGACGAGACGGTCTATGGTGATGCGTTTCGGCTCGCCCATGAAGCGCAGACCCGGACGGTGCTTGCCGCCTATGACGCGCTTCAGGAAATGATGGCGGAGAGCCTGATGGTTTAGGCCTGATCGGCCTTCTTGGCCGCCGCCTCGCTGTGCCAGGCGTGGTCGATGGAGCCTTCCTCGGCCTTGTGGAAATATTGCGAGCAGACGAGCCAGCCCTTGAGCGGGCGCAAAAGCGCCATGCAGCTCAGGATCGTCAATGGCACGGTCGTGAAAACGTGGACCCAAAGCGGCAGTTCGAATGCCATCTGGAACCACACCCCGAATGCGAGCGCGGGAACGGCGGCTATGGTCATGGCGAAGAAGGCCGGACCGTCGGCCGGATCGGCGAAGGAGTAGTCGAGCCCGCAGACTTCGCAGCTTTTCGCCAGCTGGAGATAGCCTTTGAAGATGTGACCCTTTTGGCATTGCGGGCAGCGACCAAGGGCCCCGGTCAGCATCGGGTTGTCTGTGGGTGTGTACTGGGCGTTCTTCATCGTGGCCTCTCCAATTCGGGGCGCAGTCTCATTGAATGAAGAGCGCATGGCCATGTGACAATTCAGCTTGCGACAAAATTGCCGAAAAGTCCCGGAAATTCCGGAATTTGAGGTAGAACGCTGTCGTTTTCCGGAAAACGGCGCGTTTTTATGTCAAAAGATTCTGCCCGTGAAAATCATCCCTCGCGGCCTCCGCTTCGGTCTTGATGAAGTCCGTCAGCATCCGGATGCGCGGTGTGTGCGCGACGTCCTGATGGGCGATGCACCAGTAGTAGCGTTCGAGATGAATCTCTTTTGGTATGACCGGAACAAGATCGGGGTAGTGCCGCGCCATGAAGTTCGGCATCACGCACAATCCCAGACCCTCGCGCGTGGCGGCAAGCTGCGCGTGAATGCTGGAGCTTTGGTAAAAGGCACGAACGCCCGGCAATATCTCCCGATGGTAATCGAGGCCCGGCGTGAAAATCATGTCTTCGATGTAGCCGATGATGCGGTGGGAGGCCAGATCGGATTTGCGCCGCACCGGCGGGTGCTTTTCCAGATAGTCGCGGGTGCCATACAGAAACAGGCGGTACATGGTGATTTTTTCATAGTGATGTGAGCCCGCCCGATTGGTGGACAGGGTCACCGACATGTCCGCCTCGCGGCGTGACAGTGAGACGATCTGCTGGATGATGAGGAGCTCGATCGACAGGGAGGGCAGGGAGCGCGCCAGATCGGGCAGGCGGTCGGCAAGAAAGAAATTGCCGAACCCTTCCAGCGTGCTGATGCGCACGACACCGCTGACGGAGGTTGCGTCACCGGCAAGCTCGCTCTGCACATAAGACGCCTCGCGCTCGATCACCTCGGCCCGCTCGACCATCTTTTCGCCGGCCGCTGTCAGGAGGTAACCGCGGGGGTTGCGCTCGAAGAGCCGTGTCCCCAGCGCCTGCTCAAGCCTGTCGATGCGACGTGAAACCGTAGCGTGATTGGTTCTGAGCTTGCGCGCCGCCGCAGAAAGCTGGCCCGTCCGCGCGACAGCAAGGAAATATTGGAGGTCGTCCCAGGAAAATGGTCGCATCGATCTGTACGTTTTTGCACCGTGTTTGTGCAAAAATAGAGAGTTGTGTGCGGAAAGGTCAATGCTATGACTATAGGCATGGTCGTGCATGAGGGAAGGGAGGCCCGGTTCGCACCGGCTTCACCATCCAGATTGATCATGCCGATTTTCCTGCAGGGTGGCGTGCGGAGGAGCACGAACGCGCCTTGCGGATCTGGATAGCCGCTGCCACGCGTCTCGTGCTGGCCAGGGTTCACCGTTTTGGGAGGAAAGATCGATTATGAAAATTCTTGCGCTTGCATCCATGGCCCTCATGACGGCCACCGCCATTCCCGCCATGGCCCAGGTTTCCGATGAAAAGGTGAAGATCGGCATCCTGAACGACCAGTCGGGCGTCTATGCCGACTTTGGCGGAAAATGGTCCTACGAGGCCGCGTTGATGGCGGTTGAGGACTTCGGCGGCACCGTTCTCGACAAGCCCATTGAGGTGATCACCGCCGATCATCAGAACAAGCCCGATATCGCCTCCAACATCGCCCGTCAGTGGTATGACACTGAAGAGGTGGACGCGATCATGGAGCTGACCACCTCTTCGGTGGCGCTGGCCGTGCAGGGCATCTCGAAAGAGAAGAAGAAAATCAACATGGTCACCGGCGCGGCGACCACGGAACTGACCGGCGCGCAGTGCTCGCCCTACGGTTTCCACTGGGCCTATGACACGCATGCGCTGGCCGTCGGCACAGGCGGTGCGCTGGTGGAACAGGGTGGTGACACCTGGTTCTTCCTGACCGCGGACTATGCCTTCGGTTACTCTCTGGAAGAGCAGACCGGCAATTTCGCCAAATCCAAGGGCGGTGAAATCCTTGGAGCCGTGCGGCATCCGCTTGCCACCACCGACTTCTCCTCCTTCCTGCTTCAGGCGCAGGCCTCGGGCGCGAAGGTGATCGGTCTGGCCAATGCCGGTCTCGACACGGCAAATGCGATCAAGCAGGCCGCCGAATTCGGCATCGTGGCTGGCGGGCAGCGCCTTGCGGCTCTTCTGTTCACACTGGCTGAAGTTCATGGTCTTGGCCTTGAAGCCGCGCAGGGACTGACGCTGACGGAAGGCTTCTACTGGGATCGCGACGATGAATCGCGCGAGTTCGCCCGCCGTTACTACGAACGCACCGAGCGGATGCCCAACATGATCCAGGCCGGCACTTATTCCGCAGTGATGCAGTATCTTAAGGCCATCAAGGAAGCCGGTACGGACGAGACGGAAGCGGTCGCTGCAAAGCTGCATGAGATGAAGGTCAACGACCTCTTCGCCCGCGACGCGACGGTGGGTGCCAATGGGCGTCTGCTCAACGACATGTATCTGATGGAAGTCAAGGCGCCTGCCGACAGCAAGGAACCGTGGGACTATTACAACGTCCTTGCCACCATTCCTGGCGAGGAAGCCTATATCAAACCCTCTGAAAGCGGCTGCTCTCTGGTCAGCCAGTGACGGGGGCTGTCATGACGAAAGCGCCGGTTTCCGGCGCCGCCAATGATGCAGAGCCGCGGGTGGTGCTTACCGCCCGCGGTCTGCGGCGCGATTTTGCCGGGTTCGTTGCCGTCAAGAATGTCGATCTCGACGTGCACCATGCGAAAATTCATGCGCTGATCGGCCCGAATGGGGCCGGCAAGACGACGGTTTTCAATCTTCTGACCAAGTTTCTGGCACCCAGTGCGGGCCGCATCGAGCTCATGGGGCGCGACATAACCCACACTCCGCCGGCCAAGGTGGCGCGGATGGGGCTGGTGCGGTCGTTCCAGATCTCGGCGATCTTCCCGCATCTGAGTGTGCTCGACAATGTGCGTGTCGCGTTGCAGCGTCCGGGCGGGCTTGGCTATCAGTTCTGGCGCTCGCTGGGCAGCCTCGACCTCCTGACGCCCCGCGCGGAACAATTGCTGGAGACAGTCGGGCTTCAAAACGAACGCAACAGGATGGCGGGCGATCTCTCCTATGGCCGCAAGCGCGTTCTGGAAATCGCCACCACGCTGGCGCTCGACCCGAAAGTGCTTCTGCTCGACGAGCCAATGGCGGGCATGGGCCATGAGGATGTGGAGACGGTCGCCGACATCATTCGCGATGTTGCGAAGGATCGGGCGGTTCTCATGGTCGAGCATAATCTCAAGGTTGTCGCCGATCTATGCGACTGGATCACGGTTCTCCAGCGTGGCGAGATCATCGCTGCCGGCGATTATGCCACGGTGAGCCAGGATGAACAGGTGAAGGTGGCCTATATGGGGACTGCCCATGACGCGTGAGCATGGCAAAAAGCCGCTTCTTTCCGTCCGCGATCTGCATGCCTGGTATGGCGAGAGTCATGCGTTGCACGGCGTGAACCTCGACGTGGCGGAGGGCGAAACCGTTACATTGCTTGGCCGCAACGGCGTCGGCAAGACGACGACGCTGCGCGCGATCATGGGCATTATCCGCAAGCGCAAGGGCATGATCGACTTTGCCGGTCAGGACCTGATGAACACACCGCTTCACCGCACGGCTCATGCGGGGCTCGGCTTCGTGCCTGAGGAGCGCGGCATCTTTGCTACGCTTTCGGTGGACGAGAACCTGCTTCTGCCGCCTGTTGTCTCTGACGGGGGCATGAGCATTGACGAAATCTTCGAGCTCTTCCCCAATCTGAAGGAACGGCGCAACAGCCAGGGCACAAAGCTTTCCGGCGGCGAACAGCAGATGCTGGCCATTGCCCGCATGCTGCGCACCGGCGTGAAGCTGCTTCTGCTCGATGAACCGACCGAAGGCCTCGCACCGGTGATCGTGGAGCGCATCGGCGAGGTGTTGGCAACGCTCAAGGCGCGCGGCATGACGATCCTGCTGGTTGAACAGAATTTCCGTTTTGCCAGCCGCGTTGCCGACCGTTTCTACCTGATGGAACACGGCCAGATAACGGCCGATTTCCCGGCATCCGAGCTGGAACAGCGCATGGAGGAATTGCACGAGGTGATTGGAGTTTGATGACATGACCATGATCTTCGGAATCCCGATCCAGGCCTTTCTCGGCCAATTGCTGGTCGGTCTCATCAACGGCTCGTTCTATGCGATGCTGAGCCTCGGGCTCGCAATTATCTTCGGCCTTTTGCGGGTGATCAATTTTGCCCATGGCGCGCAGTACATGCTGGGTGCCTTTGTCGGCTATCTGCTTCTGGCGCATCTGGGCATCGGCTATTGGCCGGCGCTCATCCTCGTGCCTCTGCTCGTGGGGCTGAGCGGCATGGCAATCGAGAAGGTTGCGCTGTCGCGGCTCTACAATGTGGATCCGCTTTACGGTCTACTCTTCACCTTCGGGCTGGCGCTGGTTCTGGAAGGCGCGTTCCGCTATTTCTATGGCGTTTCGGGGCAATCCTACACACCGCCGCCGCAGCTTTCCGGCGGCACCAATCTTGGCTTCATGTTCCTGCCCAATTATCGCGGCTGGGTGGTGGTGGCGTCGCTCATTATCTGTATCGGCACCTGGCTCCTGATCGAAAAGACCAAGCTTGGCGCCTATCTGCGCGCGGCGACAGAAAACCCGACCCTTGTTCAGGCCTTCGGCGTCAACGTTCCGCTGCTTCTGACGCTGACCTATGGCATTGGCTCGGCACTCGCGGGCCTCGCCGGCATCATGGCCGCGCCGGTCTATCAGGTGAGCCCGCTGATGGGATCAAACCTCATTATCGTGGTGTTTGCCGTTGTGGTGGTGGGCGGCATGGGCTCGATTCTGGGCGCCATCGTGACCGGCTACATGCTCGGGCTCGCCGAAGGGCTCACAAAGGTGTTTTATCCGGAAGCCTCAAACATCGTGATCTTCGTGATCATGGCGATCGTGCTTCTGGTGCGGCCTGCCGGACTGTTCGGGAAGGATGCGTGACATGGCGGACATGACAACCACCGGCATTGATCGGCAGACCCGCGCCCGCACCGAATGGCTTCTTGTGGGGCTGGGGATTGCCGCGCTGATCGCAGCACCCTTCTTCCTCTATCCTGTCTTTCTGATGAAGATGCTGTGCTTTGCGCTCTTTGCGGCAGCCTTCAACCTGCTGCTTGGCTATACGGGCCTGCTTTCCTTTGGCCATGCGGCCTTCTTCGGCGGGGCGGCCTATTTTACTGCCCATGCCGTGAAGGAGTGGGGCTGGACGCCGGAATTCGGCGTGTTGCTCGGCGTGTTTGGCGCGGCGGTACTGGGGCTGATCATCGGCTTTTTCGCCATCCGGCGGCAGGGCATCTATTTTGCCATGATCACGCTGGCGCTGGCGCAGATGTTCTATTTCTTCTGCGTTCAGGCCCCCTTCACCAAGGGCGAAGACGGCATTCAGGGCGTTCCGCGCGGCCATCTCTTCGGCTTCATCGATCTCAGCGTGCCGCTCAACATGTATTTCTTCGTGCTGGGCGGGTTCCTGATCGGCGTGTTTGCCGTCTGGCGCATCGTGCATTCGCCCTTCGGCATGATCCTGAAATCGATCCGCGAGAACGAAAACCGCGCGACCTCGCTCGGCTACAGTGTGGCCCGCTACAAGCTGGCGGCGTTCGTGATGTCGGCAACGCTGGCGGGGCTGGCCGGCGCGATGAAGGCGCTGGTGTTCCAGTTTGCAACGCTGACGGATGTAACCTGGCAGATGTCTGGCGAGGTGATCCTGATGACGCTTCTGGGCGGCATCGGCACTATGCTCGGGCCGATTGTCGGTGCGGGGCTGGTGGTGACGCTTCAGAACTATCTCGCCACGTCGGAGTTTCCGGTGACGGTGATAACCGGCGCGATCTTCATGATCTGCGTGCTTCTGTTCCGTCGCGGCATTGTCGGTGAAATCCTCGCGCGGTTTTCGCGCGGGGAGGACGATGCCCGCTGACCGCCATGACGGAGACATATGACTATATTGTCGTCGGCGCTGGCACGGCGGGGTGCCTTCTGGCCAACCGCCTGTCCGCCGATCCCACGATCTCGGTGCTGCTTCTGGAGGCAGGGGGCAAGGACAATTACGCCTGGGTGCATATTCCGGTCGGCTATCTTTATTGCATTTCCAACCCGCGCACGGACTGGTGTTTCACGACAGAGAACGAACCGGGACTGGGCGGGCGCTCCCTCGCCTATCCGCGCGGAAAGCTGCTGGGCGGCTGCTCCTCCATCAATGGCATGATCTACATGCGGGGGCAGGCGCGTGATTATGACCGCTGGCGGCAAATGGGCTGCACCGGCTGGGCCTGGGACGACGTACTGCCCTTCTTCAAGAAGCCCGAAGACTACTACCGGGGCGCCGACGACATGCATGGCGCCGGCGGCGAGTGGCGTGTGGAAGAGGCGCGCGTGCGCTGGGACATTCTGGATGCGTTTCAGGATGCGGCCGAAGCGCTCGGCATTCCAAAGGTTGACGATTTCAACCGCGGTGACAATGAGGGGTCGTCCTATTTTCGTGTGAACCAGCGCAGCGGCATACGCTGGAATGCCTCGAAAGCCTTTCTCAAGCCAGTGCGGCACCGGCAGAACCTGCGGGTTGAAACAGGTGCACATGTGCGTCGGCTCATCGTTGAGGAGGGGCGTGCCACGGGCGTCGCCTATGAGCAGAACGGCGCGGCGCGCGAGGCGCATTGCCGGGCCGAGGTCGTTCTGTCGGCGGGCGCAATCGGCTCGCCGCACATTCTCGAACTGTCGGGCATCGGGCGCGGGGACGTCTTGCAGGCAGCCGGCATCCCGGTTGTTTTCGAGCAGAGTTCGGTGGGCGAAAACCTGCAGGACCATCTGCAATTGCGGTGCGCCTACAGGGTTTCGGGCATTCGTACGCTCAACGAACAGGCAAGCAGGCTGACCGGCAAGGCAGTGATTGCGCTGGAATATCTGCTGAAACGGTCGGGGCCCATGTCCATGGCGCCAAGTCAGCTTGGCCTTTTCACACGCTCCGACGAGACACGCGAAACGGCCAATCTGCAATATCACGTGCAGCCGCTCTCGCTCGACAAGTTTGGCGATCCGGTTCACCCCTTTCCGGCGTTCACGGCAAGCGTGTGCAACCTGCGGCCCGACAGCCGGGGCTCGGTGCATCTGACCTCGAAGGATTTCCGGAAACAGCCGGCCATCCGGCCCAATTATCTAGCGACCGAGAGCGACAGGCAGGTGGCTGTCGATGCGATCCGTTTGACGCGGCGTATTGTTGCGCAGCCGGCCCTGCAGCGCTATCGGCCCGAAGAGTTCAAGCCGGGTCCAAACTACCAGAGCGAGGAAGAACTCGTGGAGGCGGCGGGCCAGATCGGCACCACGATCTTCCATCCCGTCGGCACCTGCCGGATGGGGGCGGATGAGGAGGCGGTGGTCGATCCACGGCTTCGAATGCGTGGCCTGAGAGGCTTACGGATCGCCGATGCGTCTGTGATGCCTGCCATCGTTTCTGGCAACACGAATTCGCCGACGCTCATGATTGCGGAGAAGGCGGCGTCGATGATCCTTGAGGATGCGGGTAGGCGAAGGTTGTGATCTGGCCAGGACGATTGCCTGTTGACTCGGTGAAAGCTGACGATTATTGAAAATCGTCAGGATTAAAATGATGAAACAGACCGTCCGTACCCGCACCGATCCGGAAGAGACCCGCAGCCGCATTCTGGAAGTGGCCGAGAATTTCTTCCGCAGCATCGGTTATCAGAAGACTTCCGTTGCCGATATCGCGGCGGAAGTGGGCATGAGTCCGGCCAATGTCTACCGGTTCTTTCCCTCAAAAGGTGCGATCAATGAATGCATATGCGGGCGGATCGTCGAGGAAGTGGCGGAAATCGCCTTTTCCATCGCGCGGACCAGTGCACCCGCGCCGGAGAAGCTGTCGCGGCTTCTGACGGCGATCCACGAGCATCACAAGGTGACGCTGATCAAGGAAAAGCGGACGCATGAGATGGTCGCGGTGGCGATGCAGGAAAATTGGGCGATCATCAAGGCGCATATCGAGCGCGTCACCACGATTATCGAGGGAATCATCCGCGAGGGAGTCGAGGTCGGAGAGTTCGAAGTTGAAGACCCGGCAGAGGCGGCGCGCTGTGTGAAGACAGCGTTTGTGCCGTTCTTCCATCCTCTGTTGATCGAACATTGCATACAGCACGGCGAAGACACCGAGCTGGGGCTGCGCGAGCAGTTGCGTTTTATCCTGAAGGCACTGGGCAAGCGTACTTAGGCTGACGTTGCATGGCGAACCACGCTTGCTGCGCGCAAATTGTGATGAATATTGAGAATCATCAGTTAACAATATTTACAAGGTAGGGCGCCATGCCGCTTACGACGATGAATAGGGTTGTTCTTCTGGGCGCGGTGGCGCTCTCGCTCGCAGCCTGTCAGGATCAGGAAGTGGCCGAGCGTCCCGACCCGGTCGTGCGGGTGGCGACGGTGCACCTTTCTCCGCTTGCCGAAACACGCACCTACACGGGCACGATCGTGCCGCGCACAGAAGTGGCCGAGGCCTTTCGTGTCGGCGGCAAGGTGGCGGACCGGCGTGTGGATGTGGGAGACGTGGTGAAGGCCGGCGAGGTTCTGGCGCGGCTCGATCCGCTGGACCTCAACCTGCAACTGGAACAACAACGCGCCGCGCTGACGGCAGCGCGCGCGAGCCTCACAAAGGCCGAGACCGATCTCGAACGGGCGCGCAAACTTTTCAAGCGCGGGCATGTGACCCAGGCGGCGCTCGATGCACAGGCGCTGGCGGTCGACGAAACGCGATCGCGCTTTGAGCAGGCCCAGCGCGCTGTCGCCCTTGCTGAAAACCAGATGGGCTATGCCGAGCTCACCGCATCCGCCGACGGTGTGGTGAGCGCCGTGGGCGTGGAGGCAGGCCAGGTGATCTCACCGGGGCAGATGGTGGTGAGCGTGGCACAGCTCGACGAGAAGGAGGTCGAGGTATCGATCCCCGAAAGCCGGCTTTCCGATCTGGAAGGTTCCACCGCTGAAGTGTCGCTGTGGGCCGGCGGCGGGGTTTATGCCGCAAAGGTGCGCGAGATCGCGCCGGAGGCCAACGGCACGAGCCGGACCTATCCGGTGCGTTTTTCCGTGCCGGAGGCGGACGAGACTGTCCGGCTCGGGATGACCGCCACCGTTTCACTCACCAAAGGAGATCCGTCACCGGTCGCTCGCATACCGATGACGGCGGTTCTCGACGATGGCCGGGGTCCGGTCGTGTTCGTAGTCGATCCCCCCTCGAACGAACTCAAACGCCGCCCGGTCGTCGTCGGGGCCTATCAGTCGCGCAACGCGATCATTGCCGAGGGCCTCGAGGATGGCGAGAAGATCGTCACGCTCGGTGTTCAGAAACTGCAGGAAGGCGAGCGCGTGAGGCTCGCCGAAATCCAGTCTGCCAGCGCCGACTGACCGGGGGCCATCATGCAGCGTTTCAACCTTTCGCAGTGGGCCGTCACCCACCAGACGCTCGTCCTGTTTCTGATAATCGTTCTCTCTCTGGGTGGGGCCTATTCCTATGCGCGGCTTGGTCGCGCGGAGGATCCGAGCTTTACGATCAAGGTCATGGTGGTGAATGCCATCTGGCCGGGCGCAACAGCCGAGGAGGTCCAGCGGCAGGTCGCCGACCCGATCGAGAAGACGCTTCAGGAAGTGCCCTATTTTGACAAGGTGCGCACCTATTCCAAACCCGGCTCCACCTTCATGCAGGTGCAGCTTGAGGATACGACGCCGCCGGGCGAGGTGGAAGAGCTCTGGTACCAGATCCGCAAGCGCGTCGGCGATATTCGAGCCTCCCTGCCGCAGGGCGTGATCGGCCCGTTCTTCAATGACGAGTTCGGTGATGTGGACAGCGCGCTCTACATGCTGACCGGCGATGGCGCGACGATGCGCGATCTGAAGGACGCGGCCGAAGACATCCGCCAGCGGCTTCTACGCGTGCCGGATGTGGAGAAGGTTCGCTTCTACGGCGATCAGGATGAGCGCATCTTTGTCGAATTTTCCCATTCCAAGCTTGCTACGCTGGGCATCGACCCGCAGGTGATCTTTAATTCCATCGCGGCACAGAATGCGGTGACGCCCTCGGGCGAGATCGAGACGGCGTCCGACCGGGTCTTCCTGCGTGTGGAAGGCGCGCTCAAGGGTGTGGAGGCCGTGGCCTCGGTGCCTGTTGCCGTAAACGGCACCGTCTTCCGTCTTGGCGATATCGCCGATGTGCGGCGCGGCTATGAAGACCCGCCGAGCTTTACCGCGCGCCACGAAGGGCAGCAGGCACTCGCCATCGGTGTGGTTATGGCCGAGGGCGCAAACATCCTCACGCTGGGTGAAAATCTCGATCAGGCCATGAGCGGGATCAGGGCCGATCTTCCGGTCGGTCTGGAACTCGACATGATCGCCAACCAGCCGGAGGTGGTTCAGGATTCGGTCGGTGAGTTCATCAAGGTGTTTCTGGAAGCGCTTGCCGTGGTTCTGGCAGTGAGTTTTCTCTCGCTCGGTTGGCGCACCGGTATCGTTGTGGCGTTGGCGGTGCCGCTGGTGCTGGCCATCGTCATGATTGTGCTCGACATTCTGGGCATGAGCCTGGAGCGCATCACACTTGGCGCGCTCATCATCGCGCTCGGTCTCATGGTGGATGACGCGATCATAGCCGTCGAGATGATGGTGGTGAAGATGGAGCAGGGCTATGACCGGCTGAAAGCGGCGACCTTCGCCTGGACCTCCACGGCCTTTCCCATGCTGACAGGAACGCTGGTGACGGCGGCGGGCTTTCTGCCTGTCGGCTTTGCGCAGTCGACAGCGGGCGAATATGCCGGCGGCATCTTCTGGGTTGTCGGCATTGCGCTGGTGGCGTCGTGGTTCGTGGCGGTGATCTTCACGCCCTATATCGGCGTCAAGCTGCTGCCCGACTTCCACAAGCACGGTACTGCGGTGGCCGAGGGTGGGCAACACCATGATATCTATGACACACGCCTCTACAATGGGCTTCGCCGGATCGTGGAATGGTGTGTGTCCTGGCGCTGGGTGGTCATTGCAGCGGTGGTCGGGCTCTTTGCGGTCTCGATCTGGTCTTTCGGATTTGTCCAGCAACAGTTCTTCCCGACCTCGCCACGCCCCGAACTGATGGTGGAAATCCGCCTGCCGGAAGGCGCGCCGATCAAGGCCACCGAAGCCTCTGCCCGCGTGATGGAAGAGGTGATTGCGGCGGACGAGGAAGTGCTGACCTACTCCACCTATACGGGCGCCGGCGCGCCGCGCTGGTTCCTTGCCTCGAACCCGGAGCTGCCAAAGCCGAACTATGCAATCATCGTGATGTACACGGAAGACGCGGCGGCGCGCGACCGGGTCAAGGAACGGCTTCAGATCTATATCGACGAAGGCGGCCTGCCCGAAGCGCGGGTGCGCGTCACGGAACTCGTGTTCGGTCCGCCCGTGGGCTTCCCCGTTCAGTTCCGTGTCATCGGCCCGGACCCACTGGAAGTGCGTCGCATCGCCTACGAGGTGCGCGACGTGATGGCGCAGAACCCCAATGCGCTTGATCCCAATCTGGACTGGAACGAGCAGGCGAAATCCATCCGGCTCGAGGTCGATCAGGATCGTGCGCGGGCTCTTGGCCTGACGCCGCAGGATATCGGCCGCACGCTTCAGACACTGCTTTCAGGCCTGACGGTGACATCGGTTCGCGATGGCATCGAACAGGTGGATGTGGTGGCGCGCGCAGTGGAGAGCGAAAGGCTCGATATCGAGCATCTGGGCGACCTGACGATTGCCACGCGCGGCGGAGCGCCGGTGCCTCTGTCGCAGGTGGCCAGGGTGGTTTATGGGCATGAGGAGCCGATCCTCTGGCGGCAGAACCGTGACATGATGATCACGGTGCGTGCGGATGTGCCTGCCGGGGTGCAGCCGCCGGATGTTTCCTCGCAGATCTGGCCGACCTTGAAGCCGCTGATGGAAAACCTGCCGGTGGGCTACCGCATCGAAATGGGGGGCGCCATCGAGGAGAGCGCCAAGGCCAATGCAGCTCTGTTCGAGGTGTTTCCGGTCATGGTGCTGGCCATGCTTACGATCCTGATGATCCAGTTGCAGAGCTTTTCACGGCTCGCCCTCGTCTTTGCCACGGCACCGCTCGGTCTCATCGGTGCGGCGTTCGGGCTGTTGATTTTTAATCAGCCCTTCGGCTTCGTTGCCCTGCTTGGGCTGATCGCGCTCGCCGGGATGATCATGCGCAATACGGTCATTCTGGTCGACCAGATCAAGGCGGATCTTGAAGACGGGTCGCCAGAATGGACGGCAATCATCGAAGCGACGGTGCGCCGCACCCGCCCGGTGGTTCTGACGGCGTTGGCCGCCATCCTCGCCATGGTGCCGCTTTCGAGCAATGTGTTCTGGGGGCCGATGGCATTTGCCATCATGGGCGGCCTCACGGCTGCAACGGTCCTGACCATCCTGTTCGTGCCGGCGCTTTACGCCGCATTCTACCGGGTGAGGCGACCGGAGGAGGAACAGGATTCCGATATCGGTGCGTCACTTCAGGACACAGAACGACTCGCGCTGCCTCAGGCCGCCGAGTAACGAAAGGCGGCGGAATCCACTGCTCGCGTTCCGCCGCCTTTCGAATTTTCGCTCAGTCTTCGTCCGGCTTCTCACGCCTGCCAGGAGATTTCCGGTTTTTCGCGCCATGCGAAGCGCGTCAGATGATCGTCGATCACGTTCTGGGCGCGGGCCAGCTCTTCGTCCGTTTTGGCGTTGCACTCGATGGTGAGTGCTGCTTCATCTGCACGCATGATGCAGTCACCGAACGGGAAATCCACCTTGCCCCGCGATGTATCAAAGTCGACGCTCACCTTGTGAGCGAAATGCTTGCAAAGCTGCTGCAGATATTTTGACGCATTTTCCGTCGTCACGACGGCTTTGGATTGAAGCATGAGAAATGTCTCCGGAAAAATGTTGCCGAAACTGTCTGGTCGATTGCCCATACAGATAAGTTGATTACGATAATCATATTTGCTAACCGACATGCTGACAAGGGTGTTGTCGACCGGCCAGACGATGGGCGTCAGGCACCTCCTTGCATTTTCTGGGACATTTGGAGCGTGTCGATGATTTCAAACTTACCGTCACTTGCCGGGCGTTTCCTGGCTTCGGCCATCGCGGTTGCGGCCTTCCTGCCGGGTTATGCCAATTCAGGAGAGGTTACTGTTCAACATGCTCAAGGTGAAACCGTTTTGCAGGACACGCCCAGGAAGGTCCTGACATTCGATCTCGCCGCACTGGATACGCTCGATGCGCTGGGCGTAGAGGTGGCGGGCGTTCCAAGCGCGCTGATCCCCGCCTATCTGTCCAGATATGAGGGTGAAGATTACGCAAAGATCGGTTCCCTCTTCGAACCTGACTTCGAGGCGGTGAATGCGGCGAGCCCGGATCTCATCATTGTGGCAGGCCGGTCCGCCCCGCAATACGAGGCGCTGTCGAAGATCGCTCCGACCATCGACCTGACCATCAAGCCCGACAACTTTCTGAAAGGGGCTCAGGAGAATGCACGTAAACTGGGCACGATTTTCGAGAAGGAAGAAGCGGCGGAGGCGCTGATCGGCAAGCTCGACACATCGGTCGCTGCGTTGCAGCAGACCGCAAAAGATGTCGGAAAAGGCCTGATCATTCTTACCAATGGAGGCAAGGTTTCGGCCTATGGCCCCGGCTCGCGTTTCGGCTGGCTGCATGACGATCTCGGTATTGCGCCCGCCGTTGAGGATGTGGAGGCGGCCACGCACGGCGAAGCTGTTTCGTTTGAATTCATCCTCAAGACAAATCCGGACTGGCTTTTCGTGGTCGACCGCGATTCGGCGGTCGGAAATGACGGCCAGTCGGCGAAACAAACGCTCGACAACGAACTCGTTGCCGCAACCACCGCCGCAAAGGAAGGCAATATCTATTACGCCGACGCGGTTCGCTGGTATCTCGTTGGCGGCGGCATGACTGCCCTCCAGGCAGAAGTCGACGCGATCACCAGGGCACTGAGCGCAGCCGACTGACCGGACCATGCAAGCCGCCGCCAGCATGACCGTTCGAGTTCGCCCCGCCGCCGGCCTGATGCTGGCGGTGGGATGCGTTCTTGTTCTGGCAGCCATCAGCCTGTTCGTCGGGGTGGCCGACATGCCGCTCGGTGACCTCATTTCCGGTGATGGCAGCGCGCAGGCCATCCAGCTGCTTCTCGTAAGCCGCATACCCCGCACGGTGGCGCTGGTGCTTTCAGGCATGTCGATGGGCGTCGCCGCACTCATCATGCAGATGCTGTTTCGCAATCGCTTCGTGGAGCCCACGACCACCGGCACGGTTGAAGCTGCAAGTCTTGGCCTTCTGGTGGTGGCGCTGCTCGCGCCGGGCCTGCCAGTATTCTACAAGATGGTTGTGGCTTCGGGCTTTGCGCTGGGCACGACTTTCCTGTTTCTGCGCCTTGTCTCGAAAATCCCGGCTGGTTCCAGTTTGGTCGTGCCGCTTCTGGGATTGATGTTCGGCGGTGTCATCAATGCAGTCACGACCTTTTTTGCCTACCGCTACGACCTGCTTCAATCACTCGCGACATGGACAAATGGCGATTTCTCCGGTGTGCTGCGCGGACGTTATGAACTGCTTTTCATCGCCGGGGGGCTCGCAGTCCTGTCCTATCTGGCGGCAGACCGGTTCACCGTGGCAGGGCTGGGCGAGAGCTTTACCCGCAATCTCGGCCTGAATTACGGGCGCATAGTTGCGTCAGGCCTGGCGATCGTTTCGATGGTATCGGCCGCCGCGGTTGTGACGGCGGGAACCGTACCGTTTCTGGGGCTCATCGTAGCCAATCTCGTCAGCATGGCGGTGGGCGATAATCTGCGCCGCGCCCTGCCATGGGTTGCCGTCTCAGGGGCGGGGTTTCTTCTCGCATGTGACATCATCGGGCGCGTGGTGCGTTTTCCCTATGAAATCCCGGTCGGTACGGTCGCGAGCGTTCTCGGCTCCGGCATTTTCCTGTTCCTCCTCCTTCGCCGGCGGGCGCGCTTTGGCTAAAACTCCCCCATGGCAAAGGCCTCGTCTGGCGCTCGCTCTCCTCGGTTTCACCGCTGCTGCAGCGATGGCAGCCTTCATGACCGTCGGCGCAAAAGGCAACTGGGACTTCGTGCTGCCGTTTCGCGGCGGAAAGCTGCTTGGCCTCGTTCTGGTCGCCTACGCGGTGGCGACGGCGACCGTACTGTTTCAGACCATCACACAGAACCGGATACTGACACCGGCGGTGATGGGGTTCGATTCGCTCTATGTGGCGCTCCAGACAGCACTCGTTTTTTTTCTCGGTACACGGGATCTGGCGATCATAGACATGCGCCTCCGTTTCGTTCTGGAGACGATGCTCATGGTGGCCATGTCGATGGCGCTGTTTCACTGGCTTTTTCTTTCCCGTCGGCGCAGCCTGCATCTTGTGGTGCTGGCGGGTCTGGTGTTCGGCGTGTTCTTCCGCAGCCTCTCACACATGATGCAGCGCATTCTCGATCCCAATGAGTTCATAGCCCTGCAGGACATGTTGTTCGCCAGCTTCAACACGATCGATACGCAGTTGCTGGCGGTCTCTTCGGTGATCGTGCTGGTGACAGCCTGGGTGAGCCGCCGGCTGCTGGCGAAGCTCGATGTTTTGATGCTGGGACGTGATACGGCGGTCAACCTGGGCATCGATTACCAGCGCGTGGTGATGATGCTGTTCGCGGTGATCGCCGTTCTGGTTTCCGTTTCCACTGCGCTGGTCGGGCCGGTTACTTTCTTCGGGCTTCTGGTGGCAAGCCTTGCCTATCAGGCGGTGGGCACGGACCGGCATGAATACACGCTGCCAGCGGCAACGCTGATCGCCATCATCGCGCTGGTGGGCGGGCAAACCGTGATGGAGCGCGTGTTCGGTTTCGACACTGCGCTGAGCGTCATTATCGAGTTTACCGGCGGCATTGCCTTCATGCTGTTGCTCTACCGGAATCTGAACCGATGATCGAAATCCACAATCTCACCAAGTGCTATGATGAAGCGACGGTTGTCGACGATGTCAGCCTGAAGCTGCCGGAGAGCGGCATCACCGCGATTGTCGGCCCGAACGGAGCCGGAAAATCGACGCTTCTGTCCATGATGGCGCGGCTGATCGCGCCCACGGCGGGGCGGGTTCTTGTCGATGGGCTCGACGTGCAGGAAACACCAGGCGCGGTGCTTGCCAAGCGGCTGGCAATCCTCAAGCAGAACAATCAGGTCAACATGCGTCTGACGGTGAGCGAGCTTGTCGCCTTCGGGCGGTTTCCGCATTCAGGTGGCCGCCCGACGGTGGAGGACAAGCGACATATCGACGAGGCGATCGCCTATCTGGGGCTCAATGAGTTGCGAGACCGGTTTCTGGACGAGTTATCGGGGGGGCAGCGCCAGCGCGCCTTCGTGGCCATGGTGCTGGCGCAGGACACGAAATATGTGCTGCTCGACGAACCGCTAAACAGCCTCGACATGAAGCACGCGGCCGCGATGATGAAGCTGCTGCGGCGGACCGCCGACGAGCTCGCGAAATCGATCACCGTGGTGATCCACGACATCAATTTTGCCTCCATCTATGCCGACCATGTGGTGGCGATGCGCGACGGGCGCGTGATGCTTGAGGGCGGGGCGGTCGATCTCATGCAGGAACTGGTTCTCAATGACATTTACGACACGGTCGTGAAGGTGCGAGAGGTCGACGGGCACCGGTTGGGGCTGCACTATCTCTGAGGGAAGCCGCTATCTGGCATTGCTGCCGCGAACGGATTTGCGCCAGGACATGGGCGCTGCCAAACGGATGACGCGCGTTTCGCCATCTCCTTCGTCTTCGGCCAGCCAGTCCACGGCGGAAGAGGCAATTTCCCCTATCGGTTGCCGGAAGGTGGTGAGCTGATAGCTGTCCCAGCTGGACTGCGGAATATCGTCAAAGCCGATCACGGAGAGATCGTCCGGTATCGAAAGAGAAAAGCGGTGACGGGCAGCGTCCATCACTCCGCAGGCGATCAGGTCTGTTGTGCAGAAAATGGCGTCCGGCCTGTCCGGCAGCACGAGCAGGCGTTCGCCCAGTGTCAGACCGCTCTCATATCCGGTCGGGCCGAAACGCTCGCAGGTCACAGACAGTCCGCGTCGGTGTGCTTCAGCGAGAAACCCTTCCTCCCGTGCGACGAGACTGGGTGTGCCGGCATTGGATGTCGCCACCGCCAGCGTTCGGCAGCCGGCTCTGAGAAACGAGGTGAGCGCCAGGCGGGCTGCGTCGGCGTCGTTGAGGCGTATCTGGATAGATCGCGAATGTGCGTCGTCACGGTTGATGAGGACGAGGCGAAGCCCGTTACGATGGCACAGGTCGCTGATGGATTTGTCGGGCATGCCTGACAGAACGATCGCTGCCTCCGCGCGATAGCGGATCGCCTGTTGCAGGGCCATGTCCACGCTTCTGTCCGAGCGATCCGTGTTGATGAGGATGGCGACCCGGCCAACGGCCTGAAGGCGCTCGGTCAGGGCGCGGAGAAGCTCGGAGCGGTAGGGTGTGGCCAGATCCGCCCCCACCACGGCGACGATCCCTGTCTTCTGGCTTATGAGGCCTCTGGCAAGGTGATTGACCTGATACCCGAGCGCCTCGGCGGCAGCGATGACCTTGCTGCGCGTCTCCTCTGAAACGCTCGCACCAGGTGTGAAGGTGCGTGAAACGGCAGCGCGGGAAACCCCGGCCCGGGCCGCAACATCCTTGGCACTGACGGAAGCCTTTCGAACCGGCACGTTTGCTCCTGACGGTGTGTTTGTTGCTCGGATCATAAACGGATTGCACAGCTGTTCAATCAGAACGTTAGTATCAAATTACCTTGCCTTATGAAATTTTTATATCACGACCATTGACAGCTCCTTCAAGTCGGAAGAACATTGCACACGTGTGCAAAATAAATCCGATAAGCACCAAGGGAGGGTTTCATGAAGAAAAACTATCTGGCGACGGTGGCGCTGGCGGCAGGTTCCGTTCTGGCGTCGCAGGCCGTGGCGAATGCGGACGAGTTGAATCTGATCTGCTCGGCTGATGTGGTCATCTGTGAACTGCTCGTCGAAAAGTTCGAGGCCGAGCACGATATCGACGTTTCCATGGTGCGGCTGTCTTCCGGCGAGGCCTATGCGAAAGTGCGCGCGGAAGCGCGCAATCCGAAGACGGATATCTGGTGGGGAGGAACCGGCGATCCGCATCTTCAGGCAGCGGCCGATGGGCTGACCATGGCCTACAAGTCGCCAATGCTGGATGAGCTTCTGCCGTGGGCGGTCAAGCAGGCCGAGAGTGCCGACTACAAGACCGTTGGCGTTTATTCTGGCGCGCTTGGCTGGGGCTACAACAAGGAATTTCTGGCCGACAAGGGCATCGAGCCGCCCAAATGCTGGGCGGATCTGCTGAACCCGGCGCTGAAGGGTGAAATCCAGGTGGCGAACCCGAACTCCTCGGGCACGGCCTACACTGCGCTTGCCACGCTCGTCCAGCTCATGGGCGAAGACGAGGCATTCGAGTTCCTCAAGAAGATGAACGATAATGTGTCGCAATACACCAAGTCGGGCTCTGCGCCGGTGAAGGCGGCTGCTCGCGGCGAAACCGGGATCGGCATCGTCTTCATGCATGATGCGGTCGCCCAGGCGGTCGAGGGCTTTCCCATCGGTGTGGTCGCGCCCTGCGAGGGAACGGGTTACGAGATCGGCTCCATGTCGATCGTCAACCGTGCACGCAACGAAGAGGCTGCCAAGACATGGTATGACTGGGTGCTGAAGGCGGATGTGCAGTCGCTCCTGAAGGATGCCAAGTCGTTCCAGATCCCGTCAAATGCCTCTGCGGAGGTTCCGGAGGAATCGCCGAGCCTCGATGAGGTCAAGCTGATCGACTACGACTTCGTGACCTATGGCAGCTCGGACAAGCGAAAAGCGCTGCTTGAGCGTTGGGATCGCGAGATTGGTGCCATTGCCAACTGATCCGGCGCTCGCAAGCCTCGGGTTTCATCGGGGGTGAAGCCCGAGGCGCCCCTCACGGACAGGACTGCACATGATGACGCGCGAAAACCGTCGGCTCGACGTGACGTTCGGGCTTGGCCTTGCCGCTATTTGTCTTCTGCCATGGTATCGGGTTGAGGGCGGGTTTTTCTCACTGCGGTGGGTGGGGGAGATGGCAGGCGAGCCGGACCTCTATCCCGGCCTGTTGCAACTCTTTATGGGCCGTTCCTGGCTCCTGATCGCTTTCATCCTGTTCGCGGCAGCAATTGCAACACGGATTGCCATGCCCGCCGGAAAGCTGCGCGGCGGGCGACTGGCGCTGATCGGTGCAGTCGGTACCGGATTCATGATCCTGCAGGGGCTTGCCATCACGCTGTGGGGGTGGGCCTGGGGCGTGAGCGAAACGCTGTTCGGGCCCCTTGATCCGGGGCAACCGGCCTTTGGCGCGGGCGCGGTCATTCTCTCGCTGGGCTTTCTGGCCCTCATCGCCTACGGACTGGCCGAACGCGGCGCGATGAAGGGAGACGCCTTCACGGTCGGCTCCATCATCCTGCTGATCGCACTGGTGGGCGTTTTCGTCTTCTATCCGATCATCTCCATGCTTGTCGGCTCCTTCCAGGATTTCGACGGCTCCTTCAACCCGAACGGCTTCATCCGAAACATGCAGGATCCGGCTATCTGGAGCCTTGACTGCGTGGTCGGCGGGGCGCGGTGCGGCGTGGCCTGGCGAACGCTCTTTCTGGCGGTGATGACGGCAACCGCCTCAACAGCGCTTGGCCTTGCCTTCGCGCTGGTGGCAACCCGCACGGGCTTTCCCGCAAAGAAGGGCCTCAGGCTTCTCACGGTTTTGCCCATCATCACGCCGCCCTTCGTCATCGGTCTTGCTCTGACCATGATGCTCGGCCGTTCGGGGCTCGTGACCGGATGGATCGAGGCGTTTACGGGCATCGAGCTGGGTCGCTGGCTTTATGGCCTGACCGGCATCTGGATCGCGCAGGTGCTTTCCTTCACGCCCATTTCCTTCCTCGTTCTCATCGGTGTGGTGGAAGGCGTGAGCCCCTCCATGGAGGAGGCCTCGCAGACATTGCGGGCAGGGCGCTGGCGCACCTTCCGCAAGGTCTCTCTGCCGCTGATGGCGCCGGGGCTCGCCAACGCCTTCCTGATCGGCTTCATCGAGAGCATGGCGGATTTCGGCAATCCGCTGGTGCTGGGCGGAAGCCACGGGGTTCTCTCGACCGAGATATTCTTCGCCGTGGTCGGCGCGCAGACAGATCCGTCGCGCGCGGCGGTGCTCGCGATCATTCTTCTGACCTTCACGCTTTCCGCCTTCCTCTTGCAGAGGGTCTGGCTCGCCGGGCGCAATTTCGCAACGGTGACGGGCAAGGGAGATTCAGGCAAACACGCCGCCTTGCCCGGTCCACTCGTCGCCCTGCTTTATGCAATCGTGGTGCCGTGGATTATCTTCACGCTTGCGGTCTATGGCATGATCATTTTCGGCGGCTTCGTTACCACCTGGGGCCTCGATCACACGCTGACGCTGGAGCATTATGCGCGCGGCTTCTCGGTTGAGTGGCGCGAAGGGGCGCTGGCCTGGACCGGCGTTGCCTGGGACAGTTTCTGGACAACGATGGAAATCGCACTGATCGCCGCGCCTTTGACGGCAGCCGTCGGGCTGCTGACGGCCTATCTCATCGTGCGGCAGAACTTCTTTGGCAGAAACGCCTTCGAGTTCGCGCTGATGATGAGTTTCGCCATTCCCGGAACCGTCATCGGCATCAGCTACATCATGGCGTTTAACCTGCCGCCCATCGAAATGACGGGTACGGCGCTGATCCTGATTGCCTGCTTTGTGTTCCGCAACATGCCCGTGGGCGTGCGCGGCGGCGTGGCGGCGATGAGCCAGCTCGACAAAAGCCTCGATGAGGCCTCGATCACGCTGGGAGCAGGGAGCCCGCGCACGATCCGCCGGGTGATCCTGCCACTGCTCCGCCCGGCGATCATGGCGGCACTGGTTTACTCCTTTGTGCGCGCCATCACCTCGATCAGCGCCGTCATTTTCCTGGTCAGCGCGAAGTACAACATGGCAACGGCCTATATCGTGGGGCTGGTGGAGAATGGTGAATACGGCATCGCCATCGCTTATTCCTCGGTTCTCATCCTTGTCATGATCACCGTGATAGGCGGGTTCCAGCTTCTGGTCGGCGAGCGCCGGCTGAGACGGGAAAACGCTGTCAGTCGCCCGGCCGCGAAGAAGCGCGCCCAATCCAGTCTGGAGGCAAAGGCATGAGCAATTCGCAACGTGGTTCCGTCCGTTTTCGCAATGTGCGCAAAGATTTCGGTTCGTTCACGGCGATTCACGATCTCGATCTGGAGATCGAGCCAGGCACACTGGTAACGCTCCTGGGCCCCTCGGGCTGCGGCAAGACCACCACATTGCGCATGCTGGCCGGGCTGGAAACGCCAAGTGCGGGCACGATCGAGATCGGCGGGCATGATGTCACGCGCCTGCCGGCCAATGAGCGCGATGTGGCCATGGTGTTTCAGTCCTATGCGCTGTTCCCGCATATGAGCGTGCTCGACAATGTGGCCTACGGGCTGGAGGCGGGCGGCCAGTCGAAGGCCGAGGCGCGGGAGAACGCGCATGCGGGGCTGGCGCTGGTCGGCCTCGAAGGATATGGCGCGCGGCTGCCGGCGGAGCTTTCCGGCGGGCAGCAGCAGCGCGTCGCCGTTGCGCGCGCGCTGGTGCTGGAGCCGCAGGTGCTTCTGCTCGACGAGCCCTTGTCCAACCTCGACGCCAGGCTTCGCCGCCGTGTGCGCACCGAAATCCGCGAGCTGCAGCAGCGGCTCGGCTTCACCGCCGTCTATGTGACGCATGATCAGGAAGAGGCGCTGGCCGTTTCCGACCGGATTGTGGTTATGGAGGGCGGGCGCATCGCGCAGGAAGGGCCGCCGCGCGAACTTTATGAGGAGCCGGCCTCCGAGTTCATTGCCGACTTCATGGGCGAGGCCAATGTGCTCGCCTGCGAGGTGCTGGACATTGCAGAGGGGCGCGCAACCGTACAGGTGGGCGGCCTGCGACACACGCTACCGACGCGAAAAACGGCACGCCCCGGCCCGGCAAAACTGGCCGTCAGGGCAAACGCCATCCGCCTTGAGGCGGGCGGGGATGCCAGCCTGCCCGGCCGGATTCAGAGCTCGGCCTATCTCGGCGACCATGTCGAATATGAGGTGGAACTCGCATCCGGAACAATCTTCGTCGTCGACAATGCGACCACCGACCCCTTGCCGCCTGCGACCGAGGTTTCCATCGGCTTTCGCGATCGCGGCATAGCCTTGATAACAGCATGACAACGTCCATTCAGGAGAACCGCGTGTCCCTTTCCGATACCGACCTTGCCGAACGGCTTGGCTTTGCCGAAACCATGGCAAAGGCCGCGGGGGCAGCCGCCCTCGACTACTTCACACGGCGCGATGAGCTGGTCATCGAGACCAAGCGCAACCCGCAGGATCTGGTTTCCGAGGCAGACAAGAAGGTCGAAGAGCTGATCCGCGCCGAGATTGCGAAGCACTTTTCCAGTGATGGCGTGCTTGGCGAGGAGTACGGGCTGACCGAAGGCACAAGCGGCCTGACCTGGGTGATCGATCCGATCGACGGCACGAGCGCCTTCCTGAACGGCATGCCGAACTGGTGTGTTTCGGTCGGTGCCGCGATTGATGGCGAACCGGTGCTCGGCGTCATTGTCGCGCCCTGCTTCGACGAGTGCTACAGCGCCCGCCGTGGCGGTGGGGCGACGCTCAACGGAAAGCCGATCCGTGTTGCGGACCAGCTCAATCTTCGCAACGGCGTGGTGGGGCTTGGCTCCAATGATCGCGTCGAGCCGGCTGCTGCCGCGCGCATTGTGGAAAACCTTTTCGAGATCGGCGGAACGTTCATCCGCAACGGTTCGGGTGCGTTGATGCTTGCCTATGTGGCCGCGGGGCGGCTGGTCGGCTATGCGGAGCCGAGCATGAATGCCTGGGACTGCATGGCAGGTTACTGCCTTGTCAGCGAGGCCGGCGGCACGGTTCTGCCATTTCCGCGCGATGGCTTCCACGCACCGGCGCGCGTGCTCGCGGCCACCGGCGGCAGCTATGCCGAACTGGAGCAGATCTCGGCTATCGCCCAGAGCTGACGCACTTACCAGCCGGCAAAGCGTTCCAGCAATTGCGGGTCCACCTTGCCGGCTTCCACATCGCTCAGAGCCTGATCCAGAATGGCGATCCCGCGCAGGGCTTCATCCTCGCTCAGGTTTAGGGGCGGGGTGAATTCCAGAACGTTGGAATTGAGGCCCACATAGTAGATGACGAGGCCGAGCTGGAAGACGCGGTAGACGGTGAGCGCCGTCTGCTCGATGGCGGGCGTGCGGGCCTTGCGGTCGCTGACAAGCTCGACGCCGATGGCAAGCCCATGGCCGCGCACATTGCCAATGAGGGGGTGTTTTTCCTGCAAAGCGCGCAGGGCGGAAAGCATCGTGTTGCCGACCTTTGCGGCGTTCTTGACCAGATTTTCGCGCTCAATGGTTTCAAGCACGGCAAGGCCCGCTGACGCGCAGACCGGATTGCCATGAAGGGTCTGGAAGGAAAAGGTCGAGGCGTGGTTCATGATGGCTTCGGGGCCGACGACCGCCGAGATGGGCAACCCGCCACCAAGCCCCTTGCCGAACACGACGATGTCGGGCTCGATGCCGCTGTGTTCGAACGCGTGAAGGCGTCCGGTGCGGGCGAGACCCACCTTCACCTCGTCGCAGACGAGCAGAATGCCATGCTTGCGGCAGAGCCTCTCGATTTCCCTGAAATAGCCCGGCGGTGGCACCAGCATTCCGCCATCCGACTGGATAGGCTCGATGAAGAAGGCTGCCACGTCCTGCGGTGAGACGGAGGTGGCGAAGAGCTCTTCGATATGGGCGAGCGCCGCTTTCGATGCGGCTTCGGGGCTGCCCGAAGCATATGAGTCGGGATAGGGGACGAGGCTGAGGCCGGCGGCCTTTTCAATTCCACCCTGTGCGGGGTGGCCGGAAATCGCAACCGAGCCCACCGTTCCGCCGTGATACGCGCCCTTGAAGGAGATGATGCGCGGTCGACCGGTTGCCGCGACAACCGCGCGGGCGACGGTTTCGTTCGCGTCTGAGCCCGAATGGCCGAACCAGACACGGCCTGCGGCGCGCTTCGGCACCAGAGAAAGAAGTTTCTCGGCGAGAAGAACGCTGGGCTCGTTGGCGGTGGAGAGATAGCTGGCTCCGGCCTGGTCGGACAGCGCGCGGTTGACGGCCTCGGCGAGTGCGGGGTGGCCGTGGCCGAGGCTGGCCGCCCCCCAGGAGGCGGCGAAATCGAGAAGGTTGCGTCCATCATCGCCGCGCAGCATCGAGCCCTTGCCGCCCGTCACCGCCTGCGGGAAAAAGCGCAGATGAGCGAGCGTGGAAACGCTGCGGCTTTCGCGTTCGTAGAGACCGGTCATGCGGCTTTCCCCCTGACGCTTGATCAGTAGACGGCTTCGTAGCGGGCGCAGCGTTCCGCCTCGCTGAGGTCGGCGGTTTGTGCGAGCTCTCCGCGCTTGTGCTTCAGATAGACATCAAGCGCCTCCCTGCCGATCCACTCGGCCACGCGCGGGTTTTGTTCGAGGCGATCCAGCGCTTCGCCGAGCGACTGCGGCAGGCGCACGAGACCGCGCTCGGCGAGCTTTGCTGCCGGCAATTCGGAGAGGTCTTCTTCCGTGACCTGCGGTGCGGCAAGGCCTTCTTCGATGCCCTGCGCGCCGGCGTGGGCAAGCGCTGCGAGAACTAGGTAAGGAGAGGCGGTGGCATCGGCTGCGCGATACTCGAAATTATACTGTTTTGCGGCACTTTCCGCGCTGGCGCTCGTCACCGGGCAGATACGCACGGCGGCCTCGCGGTCGTGATAGCCCAGATTGTTGAAGGCCGCACTCCAGCGATGCGGCGTGAGCCGTGTGTAGGAGATGGCGGACGGTGCTGTCAGCGCGACAATGCTGTCCATATATTTCAGGATGCCGGCGATGAAGGAGCCGGTTTTTTGAGCCATGCCCCACGGTGCGTCGGGGTCGTAGGTGGCGGGTTTGCCGTTTTCATCCACGAAGCTCATATGCACATGGACGCCATTGCCGACGCCGGCGGGATCGCGGATGGGCACGAAGGTGACGGGCTCGCCCATGCGCTCGCCGACAAGCCGCGTGACCGCACGCACCTTGACAGCGGTATCCGCGGCGGTGACGCCGAGATCGGGCCCGTTGGTGACCTCGAACTGGTCGGCGCCATATTCTTTCAGGAAGGTGTCCGGCTTTACACCGGCCACTTCAAGGGCAGCCATGACCGTTTCGCCGAAGGCCCGGTGCTTGCCGAAGCTGGCAAGGCCGAAGGCTTCGCCCGGCCCTTGCGCAGGATTGCGGGACTGGAACTCGTGCTCGAAGGCGGCGACAAGACGCAGTCCGGAGACATCTTCGAGCCGCTTCAGCGCGGTTTTCAGAATGGAGCGGGTGCAGCAGCTCCACGGATCGCCGTCGAGATGGAGGATGTCGCCAAGAACGAAACGCTCGACCGGGCCACCGTCTTCGAGATCGAGCGTGACAGCCGTGTCGGCATCCGGCACGAGGATCAGATCGCCAAAGGAGCCGAACGGGCTCTCGGCAATCGTGTCGAAGCAGGTGATCTGCACATTGGTGGGTGTCCAGCCCACGCCCTGACGAAAGCGCTTTTCCATTTCCTTCAAGGGAAAGGCCTTGCCGCGCGTGATGCCGGAAAAATCCGAAGTGGCGGCAAACATCAAGGGATTACTGATCATCGTCGCGTGCTCCATGATCGAAGCGGAGCGAGTCCCAGGCTTCGATGCGTTTGCGGGTTTTGTCCCAGTTGGTTTCGGCAATGCGGGTCAGCATCGCCTCCATCAGCACCATGGCGCCGGAATAGCTGTCCCAGACGGTGCCGCTTTCGATGGGGGTGGCGAAGACCTCATTGGCGTGATTGGCGGCGGGCGACATCCATTTGTCGGTCAGGACAACGATCTGGACGCCGCTCTGCGCCTTGGCGCGGCGGGCAAGCTCGGCCAGATTGCGCTGGTAACGGCGGTAGTCCACCATGAACAGCACGTCTTTTGAACGCATGCGCAGCATGTATTCCGGCCAGATTTCCGGATCCGCCGGCAGGTGGAATACGCCGCTTCTCACCTGGCGCAGATGACGCGAGACATAAAGCGCGATGGCATCGCTGATGCGCCCGCCGATCAGATAGACGTTGCGTTTTTCGTCGCCCAGAAGGTCGCAGACGCGCTCGAACTGAGCGCTTGTGATGGCGGATGCCGAGGCGGAAATGAGATTGAGGGCGCGAGAGACGAAATCTTCCAGATAGTCGCCCTGAATGGGGCGATCGCCCACATGCAGGTCGAGCGGCGAGCGGTTCGACTGGCGTATTTCATCGATCAGATGACGCTGGAAATCCTGATAGCCCTGAAAGCCGAGCTTGGTGACGAAACGCGAGATCGAGGGCGGCGAGGTGCCGGTCTTGTTCGCGAGATCCTGGATCGTGTCCAGGCCCGCATAGGGATAGTCAAGCAACAGCGCGGTGCACAGCTTCCTTTCGGTCGCCGTGAGCTCGCTCGACAGGTTCTCCAGCCTTTGTCTGACTTGCATCGAATTCCCCTCCCGGCAAAACAGACGATTTTGAAAATCATAAGTCAATATGAAAATTTTTGGTTGACTATGAAAAAATAATATCAAAGCTAGATGAGGGGAGCAAAAGGGGAATTCATGTTCACGTCATCGCGCCAGCATTTCATTGCCGCCGCTCTTGCCATTATCGTTCTGGCTGTGGTGGGCGTTGTCGTCGCCGGTTTTTTCGGTGCTGCTGCCGAGCGCGTGCTGACTGTTTTCTTCATCTCGCTCATCGCGGTGACGGGCATTGGTGTCTATAGCGGCAACAGCGGTATCCTGAGCTTCGGCCATGTGGCCTTCATGGGCATCGGTGCTTATGTGTCGGGCCTTTTGACGCTGCCGGCGGGATTGAAGATGGCGACGCTGCGCGGGCTGCCGGACTGGCTTGCTGCAACCGAGCTCTCGCTCATCCCTGCCATCATCGTCGCGGTTCTGGTCACGGCGGTGATTGCGCTTCTGATCGGCATTGCCATCGGCAGGCTGGAAGGGTCGGCGGCGTCCATCGCCACGCTCGGCCTTCTGGTGATTGTGCATGGCGTGATCATCGGCTGGCGCGATGTGACGCGCGGCGCGCAGTCCTTTTTCGGCGTTCCGCGTGACACGACGCTGATCATCGCCGCGGTGGCCTGCGTGATCGCGCTGATCGCGGCGCGCTGGTATCGCGATTCCCTTTCGGGTCTACGCTTGAGGGCGGGCCGTGAGAACGCCATTGCGGCCAAGGCCGTTGGCATCAATGTGCAGCGCGAACGCCTCGTCTCATGGGTTCTGAGTGCCGCCATCATGGCGCTCTCGGGCGCGCTGATCGCCCATTTTCTGGGCGCTTTCAGTCCCAAAAAGTTCTATTTCCACGACACGTTCCTGCTTCTGGCGATGCTGATCGTCGGCGGCATGACCACGGTGACGGGCGCCATCTCCGGCACGATCCTGATCACGGTGATCACCGAAATCCTGCGCCGCTTCGAAAGCGGCATGAGCATTGGCGGGTTGGAGCTGCCGGCTGTGTTTGGTACGACGCAGATCGGCATTGGCCTGCTCATCCTGTTCGCCATGTTCCGCATGTCGGAAGGCGTGATGGGGCTGAAGGAATGGGAAGAGCGCGCTTTCCCGTTCAGGCCGAAGCGAGGTCGGGCCGAAGCGCTCGGCAAACGCACGAGCGACGACCTTCTGAAGGTCGAGCATGTGTCGATGCAGTTTGGCGGTCTGCGAGCGGTGGACGATGTGAGCATCTCCGTCAATCCGGGCGAAATTCTGGGCCTCATCGGCCCCAACGGTTCGGGAAAAACAACGCTTCTGAACATCATCTCCGGCGTGCTGAAGCCGACCGAAGGCGATGTGGTGCTGGGTTCGAAATCGCTCACCGGCGTGGCATCGGAGAAGATTGCCGACGCAGGCATCGCCCGCACATTCCAGAACATTCGCCTGTTCCCGACGCTGACCGTCTATCAGAATGTTCTGGCAGCGGCCCTTTCCACCCATGGCGGAAAGAATGCGGAGGAGCGGGCCGGTGCCGCACTCGCGCGCCTCGGCATCGAGGAACGCGCCGGCGAGGATGCTGGAACACTCTCCTATGGTGAGCAGCGCCGGGTGGAGATTGCGCGCGCACTCGCCTGCGAACCGACGCTGCTTCTGCTCGATGAACCGGCTGCCGGCATGAACCGCGAAGAGACCGACGATCTGATCGAACGGCTGAAGGTGCTATCGGCCGATCTGGGACTGGGCGTCGTGCTTGTCGACCACGATCTGAAGCTGATCAACGAACTGTGCGACCGCATTGTCGTGCTCAACGAAGGAAAGCTCATTGCGGATGGCGCCCCGGCTGCCATTCGGGAGAACCCGGCGGTCATCGAGGCATATCTCGGGCCGGGCAAGGCCGCCTGACAAACGAACAAACAAGAAAGAGGGAACTGACATGAACAAACTGCTCATATCCACACTTCTCGCCAGTGCGATGGCGTTTCCGGCTGCGGCAGAAACGCTGCGCGTCGGTGTCGCAACCGCACAGACCGGCGCACTCGCACCCTTTGATACGCCCGTGATCGACGGCATCCACATCGCCGTCGACGAGATCAACGAAGCCGGCGGCATCGACGGCAAGATCAAGATCGAGCTTCTGGAAAAGGATGTGCGTTCCGACGCGGCGCAGACCTCCATTGCCACTCAGGAACTGGTGGATGAGGGCGTTTCCGTGATCGTGCTGCCTTGCGATGCCGATCCGGCGCTTGCCGCCATCGGCGTTGTGACCGAAGCGCAGATCCCGGCCATTTCCACCTGCGCCTCCTCACCCACCCTGCCGCAGATCGGCGGCGACTACATGTTCGCCAACTTCCCGGGCGACAACGTGCAGGCCACCGTTTCGGCCAAATGGGCCTATGACGAGGGCCACCGCAGCGCCTACATCATCTATTCGCCCGACACGCAGTACACGACGATGCCGCTCTACTTCGCGGAAGTGTTCGAGAAGCTTGGCGGCAAGATGCTGGGCGAGGACACGCACACGATCGGCCAGCAGGATTTCTCGGCCATCGCGACCCGCATCGCTGCGCTCGACCCGCAGCCCGATGTGATCATGACCTCGACCTATGAGCCGGATTTCCCCTCCATGTTGAAGGCGCTGCGTGCGGCGGGCGTGGAAAGCCAGATCATCGGTTCCGACGGCATCGACAGCCCGACCACTTTCTCGCTTGGCGCGGTGGCCGAAGGACTTGTCTTCACCACCGCAGGTCACCCGACCGAGGGCAGCCCGCTCGAAGCTTTCAACAAGAAGTTCGAAGAGGTGAACGGCAAGGCACCAGAAACCGTGTTCAACGCGGTTGGCTACGACCTCATCAAGGTCATCGAGGCGGCGGTGATCGCGGCGGACGGCTCCACCGATGCGCAGACGCTGCGCGATGCGATCGCCAATCTGGAGAACGTCCAGGGCGCGACGAGCACCATCACCTACAAGGGCACGGATGGCATGCCCCTGCGCGAGGTGAGCCTGATCCGCGTGAAGGATGGCGGGCGCGAATTGATCGGCCAGCCGACGCCTGACGCCGCGCTCATCCCCGAACCCCGCGTTCAGTGAGGCAGGACGTGTCTGCGCTACTGACAGTCCAGTCGCTCCAGGTGCAATACGGTGCCGTGCAGGCGGTGCGCGGTATCGATCTGGACGTGCGTGAAGGCGAAATCATCGCGCTTCTGGGCGCCAATGGCGCTGGCAAGTCCTCGACGCTCAATGCGCTGGTCGGTCTGGCGCCGGCCAGCGCAGGCAGGATCACCTTCAGGGGGCAGGATGTGACCGGCAGCGCGCCGGAGCGTTTTGCTTCCCTCGGCATGACGCTGTCGCCCGAAGGCCGGCGCGTCTTCGGCACGCTCAGCGTGCAGGAAAACCTGCTCATGGGCGCCTATTCCATGCGGGACAAGGCCGAGGTGAAAACGGCTTTTGAACGGGTCTTTGACCTGTTTCCGATTCTGCGGGAACGCCGTGAGCAGTTTGCTGGAACGCTTTCGGGCGGCCAGCAGCAGATGCTGGCCGTTGGCCGCGCGTTGATGAGCAATCCGCGTCTTCTACTGCTTGACGAACCGTCGCTGGGGCTCGCGCCGAAGATCGTCGAGCAGGTTTTCGAGCTGATCACCGTGTTGCGCAAGCAGGGGGTGACCATGGTGGTCGTCGAGCAGAATGTCTCGATGGCGCTCGAGGTCGCGGATCGCGGATACGTGATGGCCAGCGGCCGCATCGCAGCTTCCGGCACGGCCGCCGAACTGCGCAATTCCGACACGCTGCAAGCTGCCTATCTGGGGGCCGATTAATGGATCTGTTTCTACAGCAAACCGTCAATGCCTTCGCATTGGGCGGCACCTATGCGCTGCTTGCGCTGGGCCTTGCCATGGTCTTTTCCACCATGGGGCTGATCAACTTCGCCCACGGTGAGCTGATGACCATCGCCGGCTACATTCTGATGGCCTGCGGCCTTGCGGGCGTTCCCTTCGCCTTCTCCATTCTGCTTGCCATTGCGGCTGCTGTGCTTGCCGCCGTGGCCATGGAGCGCATTGCCTTCAGGCCGGTGAGAAACGCTTCCGGCGCGACCATGCTGGTGACGAGTTTTGCAGTGTCGATGATCCTGCAGGTTCTGTTCCAGAACTTCATTTCCGCCCGCTCGCAGGCCGTTCTTGTGCCGGAAATCCTGTCGGAAAGCGTGCGCTTCGGCGGACTGGTGATCGGCGTCAACAAGATCGCGGCCATCGTCACCACCATCGTGATGCTGATCTTCCTCGACCGTTTCATGAAGCATCACCGCATCGGCATCGCCATGCGGGCGGCGGCGGAAGACTTCTCCGTCGCGCGCCTCATGGGCATCCGCGCCAACACGGTGATTGCCGGTGCGTTTGCGCTGTCGGGTTTTCTGGCCGGCGTTGCGGCGGTGCTCTGGGTAAGCCAGCGTGCCTCGGTCGATCCGCTGATGGGCTTCACGCCGGTCCTCAAAGCCTTCATCGCGGCCATCCTTGGCGGTCTCGGCTCGCTGCGTGGCGCCGTGGCTGGCGGCTTCCTGCTCGGTTTCATTGAAATCTATCTGGCCGCCTACCTGCCGGCCAGCATGCAGGAATTCCGCGATCCCATCGCCCTTTGCCTGGTCGTTCTCGTGCTGATCTTCCGCCCGAACGGCCTTATCCCGTCGCCAGCCCTCAAGGCGGAGAAAGTATGAGCCTTCACACATCTGTCGGAGAGAGTGAGCGTCTCCTGTCGCCGCTCGATCCGGATCCGGTCACCATTATCAATCAGGAAAGCAGCTTTCCGGTGCTGCTGGTCTGCGAGCATGCGGGCAAGACGGTGCCGGCAGCCCTGAACGGTCTCGGTCTTCCGGACGATGCGCGCGAGGCGCATATCGGCTGGGACATCGGGGCCGCCGCCGTCACGCGGCTGATGGCCGAACAGCTGGGTGCGCCGGCGGTGTTTCAGAGCTACAGCCGGCTGGTGATCGACTGCAACCGCCCGCCGGAAGCACCCGACGCGATGCCGGAGGTAAGCGATGGCGTGATCGTGCCGGGCAACCGCTCCCTGAGCGACGATGCGCGCGCCCACCGCACGCAGGAGATATTCGAGCCGTTCAATGCGGCGGTGACGATGATGCGCGAAGCGTCGCACTGCCGGGCGATCCTGTCGATCCACAGTTTCAACCCGCAGCTACAGGACGGTGTTCCGCGCCCCTGGGAAATCAGCTTCCTTTATCGCAAGGACACAGCGACCTCCGAGCGGTTGCGACACCTGGTGCTGGAGAATGCGCCAACCCTGACCGTGGGCATGAACGAGCCCTACCAGATCGACGATGAGTCGGACTGGTTCGTGCCGCGTCACGGGGAAGAAAGCGGTTTGCCGCACAGTCTCATTGAAATTCGCAACGATCTCATCTCAGATGCCGCCGGGCAGGCAGAATGGGCAAAGCTCATGACCGCCGTCGTGCATCGCTTTGCAATGGAGTTATAGACATGGAACTCACGCGCAATGTTCCCATCGAGCCGGGCCAGGCGGCGATCCTCTATGTGGATGTGCAGAATTTCAGCGCCAAGAAGAATGGCGCGGAGTTTGCTGATCTCGACGAAAAGACGCTGAACGAGAAATATGGCTGGTATTTCGACCGGCTTGAGGGCGAGGTGATCCCGCGCATGCAGAAGCTGCAGGCGGCCTGCCGCAAGGCGGGCGTGGAGGTGATGTACACCACAATCGAAAGCCTGACGCTTGACGGACGCGACCGCAGCCTCGACTACAAGATCACCGGCTTCAATGTGCCGAAGGGCTCGTGGGACGGCAAGGTGATCGACGAGATCGCGCCGGGCGAAGACGAGATCGTGCTGCCGAAGTCTTCCTCCTCCGTCTTCGTGTCGACCCATATCGACTACATTCTGCGCAATCTGGGTGTGAAGCAGCTCATCATCTGCGGGCTGATCACGGATCAATGCGTGGAAAGCGCCATTCGCGATGCCTGCGACCTTGGTTATCTGGTGACACAGGTGACGGACGCCTGCCTGACCTACAGCCAGGAACGCCACGACAATTCGCTGCGCACCATCAAGGGCTATTGCCGGCAGGTGACGACGGAAGAGCTGATCGCGGAACTTTCCTAGATCGGTTGTTCTCATCGACCCTGAAAGTGGTCTAGATCGCTGCATGAATGAGACCGCCGGAAACGGCACGCGGGAGGGTTCAGCATGACCGCAATTCTCGACACGGTTCCGCGCTTTTCTGAGGAAGAGGCGGCAGGGCTTCTCAAAGATGTCTATGGCATCGAGGGCGCGCTTTCGGCTCTGGCGAGCGAACGGGACCAGAATTTCAGGGTGAAAACGCCGGAAGGCACGTTCATCTTCAAGATTGTCAATGCGGCTGAGCCGGTCGAGGAGAGCGATTTTCAGACCGCACTTCTGCAGCATATCCAGTCTGCTGCGCCTGACCTGCCGGTGCCGCAGCTTCTGCCAACGCTCAAGGGCGAGGCGCTGGGTTCTGTTGAAGGCGCAAACGGTGCGACGCACAGGCTGCGGCTCGTAAGCTGGATCGAGGGCACGCCGCTTGCCGAAGTGCCCCGCAGCGAGGCGGCCATGGAGAGCCTCGGCGAACTGCTTGGCCGGTTCAATCATGCGCTCAACGGGTTCATGCATCCGGGTGCCGTGCGACCGCTCGACTGGGATCTGCGCCTTGCCGGCAACAACCGCGCGCGGCTTGACCATATCCGCGATGCGGACGATCGCGCGCTTGCGAAGCGCTTCATCGACCGTTTCGAGGCGAATGTGATACCACGGCTTTCGCGCCTGCGCGGTGGGGTGATCCACAATGACGCGAACGACTGGAACGTGCTGGTCGATCCGGCGGATCACACGAAGATCTGCGGTCTGATCGATTTCGGCGATGCGCTTTACAGCGCGCTGATCTGCGAGGTGGCGATTGCCGGCGCCTATGGCGCGCTCGACTGCGATGACCCGCTGGGAGCGATCGGTGCGCTGGCGGCCGGGTTCCACGCGCAGTATCCGCTGCTGGAAGAAGAAATCGACCTGCTGTTCGATCTCGTCGCCATGCGGCTTGTCACCTCGGTGACGATCTCGGCCAGCCGCCAGTCGGAAGTGGCAGACAATCCTTATCTTGCTGTGAGCGAGAAGCCGGCCTGGGATCTTCTGCGGCGGCTGGGAGCGATGGACTCGCGCTTTGCCACGGCCATCCTGCGCAACGCCTGCGGCTTCGAGGCGATGCAGGGTGTGCGCGCGGTGAAAAGCTGGCTTGCGAAGAACCGCAGCCGTTTCGCGCCGGTGCTGGCGCGACCGGCTGCGAGCTATCCGACTGCCCATGTGCCGCTTGGCGACCGGGACGATGCAATCGCGATTGCCTCTGCGGAGGAGCGGCCAGACGAGGCACAGGCGCTCTGGGAAGAGGCGGTGGGCGATGCAAGACGTATCCTCGGTATCGGGCCGTGGGGCGAGGATCGCGGCGTCTATACGAGCGAGATTTTCGAATCCCGTCTGATCGCGGGTGAGCGCCGCACGCGGCATCTGGGGCTTGACCTTTTTCTGCCGGCCGGGGCTGCGCTGTATGCGCCGCTGGAGGGAACCGTGCGCGAGGTGAGCATCGAGCCCGCACGGCTTGGCTATGGCGCGGTGATGGTGCTGGAACACAATCCGGAAGGCGGCCCCGCATTCATGTCGCTGTGGGGGCATCTCGCCCATGAGGTGGCGGACCGGCTAAAGGTAGGTGACCGGGTCGAGGCCGGCGCGTTTCTGGCCCATATGGGCGGGCCGAAGGAAAATGGCGGCTGGATGCCGCATCTGCATCTGCAGATCGCCTGCGACACCACAATGAGTGCCGATGACATTCTGGGCGTTGGCGAAACGCGCTATCTGGAAACATGGGGCGAGCTCTTCCCCGATGCGAGCGATTTTGCCGGGCTCGTGGCGGTGGATGCGGGGCGGCTTTCCAAGGCCGAGATCGTGGAAAAACGGCAGTCTCTGCTCCTGCCAAACCTGTCGATTTCCTATGAGGAGCCGATCAAGTTCGTGAAAGGCGAGGGCGTCTGGCTCATCGACGACCGGGGTCGCGCCTATCTCGACTGCTTCAACAATGTCTGCCATCTCGGCCACTGTCACCCGGCGGTTGTGGAGGCGCTGGCTCGGCAGGCGGCGACGCTCAACACCAACACGCGTTATCTGCACGACAACATCGTCGCCTATGCGGAGCGGCTGACGGCGACCATGCCGGAAGAACTTTCCATAGCGGCCTTCGTGAATTCGGGTTCGGAGGCAAACAGCCTGGCGCTGCGCATGATGCGGGCACATACGGGCCGGGAGAACGCCATCGTTCTCGACTGGTCCTATCACGGCACCACGCAGGAACTGGTGGATCTCAGTCCCTACAAGTTTCGCCGCAAGGGCGGGCAGGGACCGAAGCCGCATGTGCATGTGGCCGAACTGCCGGATGCCTACCGCGCACCGTCCGACTGGCCACAGGAGGAACTGGCGAAGCGCTTCGCGGCAAGCGTTGCCGGCCAGATCGACGCCATGGCGGCGAAGGGTGAGGCGCCGGGCTTCTTCATCGCTGAATCCATCCCCAGCGTTGCCGGGCAGGTATTCATGCCCGAAGGCTATCTGGAGGAAGTCTACCGCATGGTGCGGGCGGCAGGCGGCATCTGCATCGCTGATGAGGTGCAGGTGGGCTTTGGCCGCGTCGGCAGCCACTGGTGGGCGTTTGAAACACAGGGCGTGGTGCCCGACATCGTCACGGTGGGCAAGCCCATCGGAAACGGCCATCCCATGGGTGCGCTGGTGGTGCGGCGCGAGATCGCCGAAAGCTTCCACAATGGCATGGAGTATTTCAACACGTTCGGCGGCAATCCTGTCTCCTGCGCGGTGGGTCTTGCAGTGATCGACACGATCGAGCGCGACGGCCTCAGGCAGAATGCGGCGGAAATCGGTGCCTATCTCAAGGCAGGCTTCATTGAGCTTCAGCATCGCTATCCCGTGATCGGCGATGTGCGCGGCATGGGTCTGTTCCTCGGCATCGAGCTTGTCGAGGACCGTGAGACGAAGATGCCGGCCACGGCATCAGCGCGCGCGATCTGCAACGAGGCGCGGGCGCGCGGCGTGTTGATGGGCACGGAAGGCCCCTATGACAACGTGCTGAAGATGCGCCCATCGATGATCTTCTCAAGAGCCAATGCGGACCACCTTCTGGGAGTTCTGGAAGAGAGTTTCGAGGCGGTGGCGAGGGCAGGCTGAGTCCCTCGGACGCCGGGTGAAACGCTGCGTGAACGCAAGGCTGATCCGTGATATGGTCAGGGTGTGCATGTTGACATAAAGATATCTTTATGTGATGCACCCTGTAATTCTATCAAGGATGAAAAGCGTCGCCCATGTCGTCTATCGATGAACTGTTTGGTCCCGTTGGCGAAAAGCCGGATGGATCGGAAATCTTCGCCGCGCTGCACAAGGCTGCGGGCGAGCGCATCCTCATCCTTGACGGTGCGATGGGCACGCAGATCCAGGGGCTGGGCTTCGACGAGGACCACTTCCGCGGTGACCGCTTCATCGGCTGCGCCTGCCACCAGCAGGGCAACAACGACCTGCTCAACCTGACGCAGCCAAAGGCGATCGAGGAAGAACACTTCCGCTATGCGATGGCGGGCGCGGACATTCTTGAAACCAACACATTCTCCTCAACGACCATTGCCCAGGCCGATTACGGCATGGAGGAGATGGTCTATGAGCTCAACCGCGACGGTGCGCGCCTTGCCCGCCGTGCAGCCAGGCGCGCCGAAGAGAAGGACGGTGTGCGCCGCTTCGTGGCAGGCGCACTCGGACCAACCAACCGCACCGCTTCCATCTCGCCGGATGTGAACAATCCCGGCTACCGCGCCGTCACCTTCGATGATCTGCGCACCGCCTATGGCGAACAGCTTCGCGGGTTACTCGATGGCGGCGCGGACATCGTGCTGATCGAGACCATCTTCGACACGCTCAATGCAAAGGCGGCGATCTTTGCCTGTGAGGAAATCTTTGCCGAGCGCGGTGTGCGCCTTCCGGTGATGATCTCCGGCACGATCACCGATCTTTCGGGCCGTACGCTTTCCGGCCAGACGCCGACGGCCTTCTGGCATTCGGTGCGCCACGCCAAGCCGATTACCATTGGTCTGAACTGTGCGCTGGGGGCCGCTGCCATGCGCCCGCATCTGGCAGAGCTTTCGGGCGTGGCCGACACGCTGATCTGCGCATATCCGAATGCTGGCCTCCCAAACGCCTTCGGCCAGTATGACGAAAGCCCGGAGATGATGGCCGAGCAGGTCGCGGAATTCGCGCGCGAAGGGCTGATCAATGTGGTTGGCGGCTGCTGCGGCTCGACGCCCGAGCACATTGCCGCGATCCGCGACGCGGTGGCGAACCATCCGCCGCGCGAAATTCCCGAGCGTGCACCCTTGATGCGCCTTTCGGGGCTGGAGCCCTTCACGCTCACCGACGACATTCCCTTCGTCAATGTGGGTGAGCGCACCAATGTCACGGGTTCGGCGAAATTCCGAAAGCTCATCACTGCCGGTGATTACGCGACCGCGCTCGACGTGGCGCGCAACCAGGTGGAAGGCGGCGCGCAGATTATCGACGTCAACATGGACGAGGGGCTGATCGACTCCACGAAGGCCATGGTCGAGTTCCTGAACCTCGTGGCGGCGGAGCCGGATATTGCGCGTGTTCCGGTGATGATCGACTCCTCCAAATGGGAGGTGATCGAGGCTGGTCTGAAATGCGTGCAGGGCAAGGCCGTGGTCAACTCCATCTCGCTCAAGGAAGGTGAGGAGGCGTTCCTGCATCAGGCCAATCTGTGCCGCATGTATGGTGCGGCGATGGTCGTGATGGCTTTTGATGAAACCGGCCAGGCCGACACCAGGGCCCGCAAGGTGGAGATCTGCACCCGCGCCTACAAGCTCCTGACTGAGAAGGCCGGTGTTGCCCCCGAAGACATCATCTTCGATCCGAACGTGTTCGCGGTCGCCACCGGCATCGAGGAGCACGACAATTACGGCGTCGACTTCATCGAGGCAACGCGGGAGATCACTCAGACCCTGCCGCATGTCCATATCTCGGGCGGCGTGTCGAACCTCTCCTTCTCGTTCCGCGGCAATGAGCCCGTACGCGAGGCGATGCACGCCGTTTTCCTCTATCACGCCATTCAGGCGGGCATGGACATGGGCATCGTCAATGCCGGCCAGCTTGCCGTCTATGACACCATTGATCCAGAGCTGCGCGAGGCCTGTGAGGACGTGGTGCTCAACCGCGAGCCGAAGGCGGGCGGCACGGCGACGGAGCGGATGCTCGATATCGCTGAACGCTATCGTGGCACTGGAGGCCGCGAGGCGAAGGAAAAGGATCTTTCCTGGCGCGAGCTGCCGGTTGATAAGCGGCTGGAACATGCACTGGTAAACGGCATCACCGAGTATATCGACGCGGACACAGAAGAAGCGCGGCAGAAAGCAGAGCGCCCGCTCCATGTGATCGAAGGTCCGCTGATGGCGGGCATGAACGTGGTCGGCGACCTGTTCGGCGCAGGCAAGATGTTCCTGCCGCAGGTTGTGAAGTCCGCGCGGGTGATGAAACAGGCCGTCGCTCTTCTGCTTCCCTATATGGAAGAGGAGAAACGGGCCAATGGCGGGGGCGAGCGCGAGAGCGCCGGCAGGATCCTGATGGCGACGGTGAAGGGCGATGTGCACGACATCGGCAAGAACATCGTCGGCGTCGTTTTGGCCTGCAACAACTACGAGATTATCGATCTGGGCGTGATGGTGCCGGCTGCAAAGATCCTGGAGACCGCACGCGAAGAGAAGGTCGACATCATCGGTCTGTCTGGTCTCATCACCCCGTCGCTCGACGAGATGGTGCATGTGGCGGCCGAAATGGAGCGCCAGGGATTCGATATCCCGCTTCTGATCGGTGGCGCGACGACCAGTCGGGTGCACACGGCGGTGAAGATCCACCCGAGCTATGAGCGCGGGCAGGCGGTTCATGTAAACGATGCGAGCCGTGCGGTGGGCGTCGTCTCAAACCTGCTTTCGGCGGAGACGCGCGACGGTTTTGTTGCAAATCTGCGCGAGGAATATCGCAAGGTGACGGAAGCGCATGAACGCTCCGAGCGTGACAAGCAGCGCCTGCCGATCGACAAGGCCCGCGCCAATCCGCACAGGATCGACTGGGCGGCGTACACGCCGCCGAAGCCGAGCTTCACCGGCACGAAGGTTTTCGAAAACTGGGATCTGGAAGAGCTTGCGCGCTATATCGACTGGACACCCTTCTTCCAGACCTGGGAGATGAAGGGACGGTACCCGAAAATTCTCGAAGACGAGAAGCAGGGTGAGGCCGCGCGGCAGCTCTTTGCCGACGCGCAGGCCATGCTGAAGAAGATCATCGACGAAAAGTGGTTCGTGCCGCGCGCCGTGATCGGGTTCTGGCCGGCCAATGCCGTGGGCGATGATGTGCGCCTCTTCACCGATGAAACGCGGGAAGAGGAGCTTGCTTCTTTCTTCACCTTGCGCCAGCAGCTCACCAAGCGTGGCAACAAGCCGAATGTTGCCTTGTCGGATTTCGTCGCTCCGGTAGACAGCGGGAAGCCTGACTGGATCGGCGGTTTTGTGGTGACGGCGGGCATCGAGGAAGTGGCGATTGCCGAGCGTTTCGAGCGGGCGAATGACGACTACAACTCGATCCTCGTAAAGGCGCTGGCCGACCGGTTCGCGGAAGCCTTTGCCGAACGCATGCATGAGAAAGTGCGCAAGGAGTTCTGGGCTTATGCGGGTGATGAAACCTTCACGCCCGAGGACCTGATCGCCGAACCCTATGCGGGTATTCGCCCGGCACCGGGCTATCCGGCGCAGCCGGATCACACGGAGAAGGTGACGCTCTTCAAGCTTCTCGATGCGGAGAAGAATGCGGGCGTGAAGCTGACCGAAAGCATGGCCATGTGGCCGGGTTCATCTGTTTCGGGGCTCTATTTCTCGCATCCGGAAAGCTATTATTTCGGGGTTGCCAAGGTCGAGCGCGATCAGGTGGAAGACTATGCGGCCCGCAAGGGCATGGAGGTCGCGGAGGTGGAGCGCTGGCTTGGGCCGGTGCTGAATTATCTCCCATCTTCTTATTCGGAAGCTGCCGAATAAACCCGCACTACCGGCATGGGTGCGCAAAAGGGACCACAGAGAGGCACACACACGCTTGTGCGTGGCTGCATTCATTCACGCGGGTGAGTGAGACGGCGCGTTCCCGGCCGGGCATGATTTCCTGCGATCTGCTCTGCTTCTGAAACAAAAGGAGCAGGCGGGGGCTTTTAGCTGGCGGCTGAGCCTCCCGCCTGCCGGGGCAGCCCCTTCCAAAAATATGAGAAGAGGCAAGGTGTAGCGTCTGGCTCGAGAAAATCGCTCAGACGCGTTCAAAGTGATCTGAGGTCGTACGGCCCAACTCTGGAAGCCGTTGCGATCTCAGACCGCATTCTTATGCATTTTGCGGGGATGGTAGATTGATACCACGCTGCGGGGCAGTGGGGGTGTGGCTTCTGTGGCTACGACCTGTCTCAAATCTGAAACAGGTCGGGTCTGAAATTGTCAGTTGCCACGACCTATTCCCAGCCGTGCCATTTTGCGATGCATGGTTGCACGGGATATTCCGAGCTGACGTGCTGCTTCCGAAACATTGCCTCCGGTGCTGAGAAGCGTTCGCTGCAACGCACTCCGCTCCGCGTCCGCCAGGGCAGGAACAGCAGGCCGCTCCGGGGCGTCGTAGAGGTCGCGTGCGAAAATTGGTCTCGAGATGGGGCCGGGCGGCAGGTCGAGCATGGCCCGGGCGGTCCGCGTCGCACCGATAACCAGATCGTGGCGATCAACCGCGATAAGCGCTGTCGTGTCTGCTACGGGCAAAAGCATGATCCGTGCCTGCGGATAGGCCAGCCGAAAGGCTTCTGCCTCGATGCGGCGTGCCGCGTCTCCAACGGCCGTCGCGATCAGATGAAGAACTCCTTCCGTCAAGTCAGCGCGGCACGAAGAGACATCAAGCGCACCCGCAAGTTGTCCTTCATGATCGTAGACAGGCGCCGTGGTGCAGGAGAGGAGCGTATTGCGCGAATGGAAATGCTGGTCGAGGTGTATTGTCAGCGCCCGGCTTTCCGCCAGGCATGTGCCGATGCCGTTGGTTCCCTCGACCTGCTCGCTCCAGACATTGCCTGTCCACAGCCCCCATCGCTGAAACGTGGCATCATCGCCTGCCGCGCTGCGCCGCTCGACGGGAATGCCTTTCTGGTTGGCGAGTAGCACACAATAGCCGGAACTGCCCACGGCGAGAAAGAGCTGATCCAATGAGGCCTGCGCGGACCGGATCAACGGTTCGCATCGAGCGCGGGCCGCAGCAAGTTCGAAATCCGAAATCCGTTCTGGCCCGCGCCTTTGAGCCGGATCTAGCCGGTGTAGGCGAAACGAGCGCTGCCACGAGGCGACCAGAGCAGATTTTGCTGCATGGTCCGAATCCACCGCGGCCAGCACCCGGTCTGCATGAAAAATCACGCCCCGTCCATTCATGGTATTCCTCCCCATGACCCGTCGGCGCCCTCCACGCCATTTCAGTTGCCGGGCCCGCTGCTGATCATGGTTGAAGTTTCGTTGCTGGAGCCGATCTGTCAATACGACCTCTAGAGAATGAGTAAGCGACTTTGTGGAGGCAGCGGATTTAGGGCCGTGCAGCGCGCTCGCCGGTGTTCTCGCCCGCACGCCCGAATGTTTTTTCTTCCGTGCATTTGGTGTGTTGGATGCTTGCGCTGGAGCGACTATTCTGCCTGAGGCATTCCAGTTCCCTGCCCCTCTCAGACAAACGGATCTCCTATGCATGATATCGGACTGAAAATCGCGCTGATCGGCGTGATGGGCATGGGCGCGCAGTGGCTCGCCTGGCGACTACGTCTGCCCGCTATCGTGCTTTTGCTGCTTGCCGGTGTTCTCGCTGGTCCAGCCACCGGATTTGTGAATCCGGCGGAGGATTTCGGCACGATTTACCGCCCGCTCGTCTCGCTCGCCGTCGCAATCATTCTATTCGAGGGCGGGCTCACGCTGAATTTCAAGGAGATCAGCGAAACCTCCACGGCGGTGCGGCGCATCATCATTTTCGGCGGTCCGCTCGTCTGGGTGATGACCGCGCTTTCCGCTCACTATATTGGTGGCCTCTCATGGCCGACGGCTGTGGTGCTCGGTGCCATCCTGGTGGTGACGGGGCCGACCGTTATCACACCGCTCCTGCGCCAGGCGCAGCTTGCTGCGCGACCGGCATCGCTGCTCAAGTGGGAGGCTATCGTCAACGACCCGATCGGAGCTCTTTTCGCGGTTGTTGCTTTTGAGGTCATTCTGGTTCTGATCGGGCAGCATCAGGGCGGTAGCCTCGCCTATGTGGTGGTGGCTGCATTTGCTGTTGCGGTTGTCGGCGGCTATGTGGCGGCGCGGGCCATTCACTGGGCGTTCGTGCGCGGCGTTGTGCCGGAATTCCTGAAAGCGCCCATCCTGCTCGCCACAGTGCTGTTGGCCTATGCGCTGACCAATCTGGTTCTTGAGGAGGCGGGCCTCCTGACGGTGACGGTCATGGGCATCGTGCTCGCGAACACGCGCATTGCCAGCCTTGCCGAAATGCGGCGGTTCAAGGAGACCATCACTGTCTTCCTCGTCTCGGGCATATTTATCCTTCTGACCGCCTCGCTCACGATCGATGACTTCAAAAGTCTCGACTGGCGGGCAGCGATGTTTGTGGCGTCGCTCCTCTTTGTCGTGCGCCCACTGGCAATCATGACCGCTACGACTGGGTCCGGCGCGACACTTGCGGAGCGCACGCTTTCAAGCTGGATTGCGCCGCGCGGTGTGGTGGCTGTCGCCGTGTCTGGCCTGTTCGGCGGGGCACTCGCAGATGCGGGCATTGCCGATGCGAACCGCATGGTGGCATTCACCTTCGCCGTGGTTGTCACCACAATTGTGCTGCATGGTTTCACGCTCGGCCCGTTGGCCTCGCTGCTGAAACTGAAAAGCGCCGAAAAGCCCGGTCTGCTCATCGCCGGCGGACCGAGATGGGCCATTGATCTGGCGCGAAAGCTGCGCGAGATGGACGTGCCGGTCATGATTGCTGATCCCAACTGGAACCATATTGCTGAGGCGCGCCTATCCGAGGTCCCCGTATTCTACGGGGATATCCTGTCGGAAGAAGCGCATCACAGTATTGATCCGAAACGATTTTCCACCCTGATCGCGGTGACCGACAACGATGCTTACAATTCACTCGTCTGCACTGATTTCGCACCGGAACTTGGCCGGTCGCATGTCTATCAGCTCGGGCGCGGGGCAGATCAGTCGAAACGGATGTCGCTCAATTTCACCCTTGGCGGCCGCCCGCTCACAGACGAGGGCGTGGATTTCCGCACCCTGCGTGAGCGGCATTGGCAGGGCTGGACGTTCCAGGCCACGAAGCTGACCGACGAGTTTGATTATGATGCCTATCTGAAAAGCCGAGCGGATGACACGATCGTGCTTCTGTGGGTGAAACCGTCGGGTAAACTCGTTTTTGCCGCCGGTACCACTGGGGCGCCATCGACCGACGATCGTGTGGTCAGTTTCACGCCGGCAAAGGACCGCCGGGCAGGCGGTAACGGCGGAGTGTCCCCTGAGGAAAAAGGGTGAGCACAATGTGGGCGGCACCGCAGTAAAATCGCGTGCCGCATCAGAAAACGGATCAGGCTTCGGGTCTTGAAGCGATCCAGACTGCCACTGCCCCAATAGCCGCTGCAATTGCCAGCGCGAGCAGCGGGCTGGGGCTGTAGAGAAGGACGAACAGTCCAAGACCGATGGCCATGCCGGCTGCAGCGAGGATTTTCGCGCGTCGCGGGATAACGCCCCGGTCGCGCCAGTCGCGCAGAACAGCTCCGAACCTGGGGTGTTCAAGCAATCTGCGTTCGAGTGACGGTGAAGAGCGAGCAAAAAACCATGCGGCAAGAATGAGGAAGATCGTGGTCGGCATGATCGGTACGAACGCGCCGACGAAAGCAAGGCCCAGCATCATGAACCCCAACGCCATCAGGATGATCCGCTTTGCACTCCGGAATGCCGGCGCGATCTTCAAGATTTGAGCTCCATCCAACATCATGATGCGGTTAGTGGTGTTTGTGCCTGCACGGACCGTATTCATTGAAACACGCGCACGGAAACACGCGCACGACAAGAGCCCGCCGCTCTGAAATCTCGTCGTCTCGGGAATGCAGTATGGAATAGAATGCGGCGGTCAACGGATTGATTTGTGAAGAAGTGGTGCCCAGGGGCGGAATCGAACCACCGACACGCGGATTTTCAGTCCGCTGCTCTACCAACTGAGCTACCTGGGCAAACCCTGCTTCACGATGCTGGGGCAGAGATTTCTGCGAGCAGTGGCGGGGTTGGTTCTCCGCCGGAAGCGCGTGGGTTATAGCACGAGATTTTCCGCTGACAAGCGCCCTTCGGTCGATTTGCAGGGACTTTTTTCAAAACCCGCGCGAACCCTCATGTTCGCCAAGAAAGAAGGCGCTTTTCAAGCTTGCCGATCAGCCACGCAATGATAAGGCCGATGACGGAGAGAAGTGCCACGCCGGCAATGAGCTGATCGAGCGCAAAAAGCGCTCCGGCCATCAGGATATAGGCCCCGACGCCGAATTCAGCGCCAATCATCTCTGCCGCCACAAGCAGAACAATGGCGATGGAAGCCGAGATGCGAAAGCCCGACAGGATGGCGGGCATCGCGCCCGGCACGATGATCTTGCGCACGATGGACAGCCACGACATGCCGAAGGACTGGCCCATTCGGATGAGAGTCCGGTCCACATTGTCGACCCCACCATAGGTGGCGATCACGGTGGGGAAGAAGGTGCCGAACAGGATGGTCGCGACCTTGGAACCTTCGCCAATGCCGAACCAGATGATGAAGAGCGGCAGAAGCGCAATCTTTGGAATCGGGAAAAGCGCGGAGACCAGCGGCAGAAGCCCGGCGCGGGCAAGCGAAAAGAGGCCGATGAAAAGGCCGACGGCAATGCCAAGCAGGCTGCCCAGCGTCCAGCCGACGATCAGTCGGTAAAGGCTCGCGCCCAGATGTTTCCACAGCATGCCCGTCTGGAAGAGATCGATCAGCGCACCGAACGCTTCGGATGGAGCCGGCAGCGCAATCGGGCTGATGAAGCCTGAACGCGAGCCGAGTTCCCAGACCGCCAGAATGACGAGGAAAACAATTGGCGCGACGGGGCCGAGCGAGCGATGAACGAAACCGCCGCCCCGGAATGGAACCGGACGCTGACCACCTGTTTCAGGCGCTGCGGCATGGCTGGCAGGCACGTCGCGCGTTGCATCATGCGACATCGGAAATCTCCCGGTCGGCTTCGCGTGCTTCCTCGCGCATGATCTCCCAGACGCGGCGCTGGAGGGTTTCGAGCTCTGCCAGCCGGTCGGCACGTTCAGCGAGCGGCATGTCGATTTCGACCACGTCGCGGATACGCCCCGGCCGACGAGACAGAACGATGATGCGGCGGCCCAGACGCACGGCCTCGTTGAGATTGTGCGTCACATAGCAGGCGGAAAACCGCTCGCGGGTCCACAACGCCACGAGATCGTCCATCAGGAGTTCGCGTGTCTGGCTGTCGAGCGCGGAAAGCGGCTCGTCCATCAGCATGATGGCCGGCTTGACGGCGAGCGCCCGGGCAATGGCCACCCGCTGCTTCATGCCGCCGGAAAGCTGGCGCGGCAGCGCCTTTGCGAAGTCGGAAAGACTGGTGCGCGCGAGCACATCGGCGATTATGGCCTGCCGCTCGGCTGCGGCGATGCCATGATCTTCCAGTACGAGGCTGACATTGCCTTCCACGCTGCGCCAGGGAAGAAGGGCGAAATCCTGAAAGATGTAGGTCAGCGGATTGAGCGAGCCTTCCGGCTCCGGGCCGGAAAGAAGCGCTTCGCCCGCATCCGGCTTTTCCAGCCCACCGGCGATGCGCAGAAGCGTGGACTTGCCGCAGCCCGAGGGACCGACGATGCAGACGATCTCTCCATCATCCACCGTAAGCGAGATGTCGTCGAGGACGGTCCTGCCGCCATAGTGATGGGTAATGTTCCTGAGAAGAAGCTGCATCGGCTCAAAGAATGCCGCCCCGGGCGGGCCGGGGCGGTTTCGCTGTTAGCGGGTTTCCACGAAGCTGGTGTCAACCAGCTTTTCCACCGTCACGCCTTCGGGCACGAGGCCTTCGGACTTGAACCACTCAAGCTGATCCTCGACGCTGGCGACGCTGAGGGCTGCCCCTTCATTGATGCGCATCGCGCCCGCACGAATGCGCGGATCGGCCTTTTCGAGCGGCTGGTCGGAATAGACGTATTTGTGGATCATCGCGACGATGGCAGCCGTGTCTTCCTCGCTCATGGTCTTGTCGACGAGGGCGGCGTTATAGTCGCTGATCCCCTCGGAAAGGCCGGCGAGGAAGCGCTCGACCAGATCCTTCTTTTCGGTCGCATTTTTTGTCGAGGTGAAGACCGTGGTGACCTGATAATTGTCGATGTAATCAGACACTTTGCCGATCTCCACCACTTCCGGCCCCTTGGTGAGTGCGCCGGCGATGTTGGGAACGATGGACCATGCATCGATCTGGCCGCTCTTGAGTGACGCGATGATGGCCGGCACTTTCTGCAGCGGCTTCACTTGGATTTCCGCACGGTCAAAGCCTTCCTTGTCGGCGATCTTGTGCGCCATGTAGTGGAAGGAGGAGCCGGTGGTGGTGATGCCGTAGGTGCGGCCCTTCAGATCGGCGGGCGTCTTCACGCCGGCGTCATATGCGGCCCTGGAAGCGAGGATCTTCTGGCCTTCGACATCCGGCGTTTCCTGCAAGGCACCGCCGATGACCTTGATTACGCCCTTGTCGGCAAGGCTGATCAGGCCACCGGAAATGGCTGTCATGCCGAAATCGACATCGCCTGAAGCGATGGCAACAGCCATGGGCTGCGCGGCCTGGAAGGACACGAACTCGACATCGAGATCCTGCGCTTCGAAATAGCCTTTCGCCTCGGCAATGATGCTGGGGGAATGGGATGTGAGCGAAAGAATGCCGACATTGATCTTGTCTGCCGCCTGCGACGGCAGCGCAAATCCGGCAATTGCGGTGGAAAGGGCAAGTGCGCCGAGCGCACGGCGGGTGATGGCAGTCATGGGGACCTCTCGGAATGTCTTCGACCAATGCTATTTGCACAGGCGGCGGACCGGAGCAAGCAAATGGGACGACAAGAAGGTCAAAAGATTTTGTGAAATTGTTTTATATCAGAGCCTTACGAGGGGTTGGCGCAGAGTGAGGGGCCGGACGCAAAGCGCGTTTCACGAGCGTTTGCACCGCACTCCCTCTGGTTGACATGCAAGGTGCCCGTCCTCTCCCTCGTGATCCTATGGCTTGACCATAGGATCCATGCCGTGGCTGTGGCGGCGGCAAAGGCGTGGAAAATGAAGCGCTTCTTTTTGAGAGGCTGCGATTTAACCTTGGCGTTTTGGCATGGATCCTCGGGTCGGGCCCGAGGACAACGAAGGAGCGGGGAGGGAGGGGGGATTATCGGGCTGTGCCTAAAGACGCGCATCCATCTCTGCGCGGATGCGCTTTGCGGCTTCCTCTTTCACCGGGCCGTAGCCGCGGATCTGCATCGGCAATGCGAGGGTCTCGGCGAGTTCTGCCGCATTGCCGGCGTCGAGTTTTGAAAGCGCATTTTCCACATGCGCCTCGTACCAGTCGATCAGCTCGCGCTCCATGCGTCGCTCGGCGGTGTAGCCGAACGGATCGAAGGCTGTGCCGCGCAGGCGTTTCATGCGGGCGAGGATGCGGAAAGGCAGACGCACCCAGGGGCCGAATTCGCGCTTGAGCGGCCGTCCGCGCGCGTCATTGCCGGAAGCAAGAAAAGGCGGGGCGAGATGGTGAACGATGCGATAGTCGCCTTCGAACTCGTCTGCGATGCGGGCAGAAAACCCCGTTTCCGTGTGCAGGCGCGCGACCTCGTATTCATCCTTGTAGGCCATCAGCTTGAAGAGAGAGCGGGCGACGGCCCGGCTGACGGCATCGCTGCCCAGCGGAGCCTCGACATTGCGCACGCGATCCACGAAACGGCGGTAGCGCGTGGCATAGGCGACATCCTGATAGTCAGTCAGGAAGGCCTCGCGGCGGGTGATGATCTCATCGAGCGTTCCGTCAGTCTGCGGCTTGGGGTCGAGTAGCTCCTTCAGCGCGTCCGGCCTGTCGGCGGCGAGCCGACCGATGAAGAAGGCGCGGTGGTTTTTCTCGATGGCGACGCCGTTGAGCACGATGGCCTGGGTGAGCGCATTGAGCGAGACCGGCACGAGGCCCTTCTGCCAGGCGAAGCCAAGCATCATCACATTGGCGAACACCGTGTCGCCCATGAGCTTTTCTGACAGGCGGTTGGCGTCCATGGCAGCGAGCGCACCCTTGCCTGTCACGCCTTCGATGGCGGCGAGCCGCTGGTCGACGCGAAGGCTTGCATCGCGCTTGCGCACGATGTCGCCGGTGGGCATTTCGGCAAGGTTCACCACCGCGCGCATGCCGGGACGGTAGCTGGCCGATGCCTTGGGGGAGGACGACACGACAATGTCGCAGCCGATCAGGGCGTCGGCAGCGCCACGGTCGATGCGCACCTGATGAATGGCGTCGGGTGATGACGCCAGCCGGACATAGGAGAGCACCGGCCCGAATTTTTGCGCAAAGCCGGTGAAATCAAGCACGCTGGAACCGCGTCCTTCCAGATGCGCAGCCATGGTGATGAGCGCGCCGACGGTGACGACACCGGTGCCGCCAACACCGGTGATCATCAGGTCGAAGGGAGTGTCGAGTGCCGGAAGTTCCGGATCGGGGAGGTCGGCGGCAAGCCGTGTCAGGTCGATCTCCATGCCGGAGCGCTTTTTGCGGGTAGCACCCTCGACGGTGACGAAGCTCGGGCAGAAGCCGTTCACGCAGGAGAAGTCCTTGTTGCAGGACGACTGGTTGATCTTGCGCTTGGTGCCGAACTCGGTTTCGAGCGGTTCGACGGAGAGGCAGTTGGATTCCACCGAACAGTCGCCGCAACCCTCGCAGACGAGGTCGTTGATGACGACGAATTTTTTCGGGTCTTCCATCTGGCCGCGCTTGCGGCGGCGGCGCTTTTCGGTTGCGCAGGTCTGCTCATAGATGAGGACCGAGACGCCCTTCACCTGGCGCAGCTCACGCTGGACGGCGTCCATCTCGCGGCGGTGATGGATGGTGGTGCCGGCGGGCAACTCGCCGGGCTGGAACTTTTCCGGCGTGTCGGAGACGAGCGCGATGCGCTCCACACCTTCGGCGCGTGAGGAATGCGCGATGGCCTGCACGCTGACGGGACCGTCGACCGGCTGACCGCCGGTCATGGCAACGGCGTCGTTGTAGAGGATCTTGAAGGTAATGTTGGCCTTTGCTGCAATCGCCTGCCTGACGGCCATCGAACCCGAATGATACCACGTGCCTTCGCCGAGATTCTGGAAGACGTGGTTCTTGCCGGTAAAGAGCGAGGAAGCCGCCCAGTTCACGCCCTCGCCACCCATCTGGATCAGCGAGGTGGTTTCGCGGTCCATCCAGCTTGCCATGAAATGACAGCCGATGCCGGCCAGCGCCTGTGAACCCTCTGGCACCTTGGTCGAGGTGTTGTGCGGGCAGCCGGAGCAGAAATAGGGGGTGCGGGTCGCACCTTCCACCTGAAGCGAGATGGCCGGTGTGGCGAGGATCTTTTCGGCGCGGGCGATGAAGCCGCTGCCGGGGAAGATGCCTTCGAGCCGCCTTGCGACGATAGGCAGAAGCAGGCGCGGCGAGAGCTCGCCGGTCCATGGCACGAGCCGTTCGCCATTCTCATCGCGCTTGCCCACCATGGCGTGCGGCTTGTGGCCGGGCCAGTCGTAGAAATATTCCTTGAACTGGCTTTCGACGATGCCGCGCTTTTCCTCGATGACGAGGACTTCCTGCTTGTCTTTCACGAAGTCGAGTGCTGCGCGGCGGGCGAGCGGCCACACCATGCCGACCTTGTAAATGTCGATGCCGAGCTGCCGGCATTCGCCCTCGCCGATGCCCAGAAGGCGTAGCGCCTCCATCAGGTCGAGATGCGCCTTGCCGGTGGTGACGATGCCGAAGCGGGCATCCTTTACGTCGTATATGTGGCGGTCGATGGGATTGGCTTCGGCAAACGCCAGAACGGCGTGCTTCTTCGCCTCCATGCGCTCCTCGATCTGCGGCCCGGGAAGGTCCGGCCAGCGATAGTGGAGCCCGCCGGGCGGCGGGGTAAAATCGGGTGTGGCAAATACGCGAGGGGTGGGAATGTCGACGGAGGCTGCCGATTCCACGGTTTCCGAAATGGCCTTGAAACCGACCCACATGCCCGAGAAGCGCGACAGCGCGTAGCCATATTCGGCAAAGGCCAGATATTCCGAAACGTTCGCCGGATTGAGCGTGGGCATGAACCATGCCATGAAAGCCACGTCTGACTGGTGCGGCATGGAGGAGGAAACGCAGCCATGATCGTCGCCGGCAACCACCAGCACGCCGCCATGGGGCGAGGAGCCATAGGCGTTGCCGTGCTTCAGCGCATCGCCCGAGCGGTCGACGCCCGGGCCTTTGCCATACCAGAGACCGAAAACGCCTTCGACCTCGCGCTTCGGATTGGTCTCCACCTGCTGGCTGCCGAGCACGGCGGTGGCGGCGAGATCCTCGTTGACGGCGGGGAGGAATTCGATGCGGGCGGCGTCGAGCCGGTCCTTCGCCTTCCATAACTCAAGGTCGAGCGCGCCCAGCGGCGAGCCGCGATAGCCGGAGATGAAACCTGCCGTGTTGAGGCCGCTCGCGCGGTCGCGGCGTGCCTGATCGAGCACGGCGCGCACGAGCGCCTGCGTGCCGGTCATGAAGACGCGGCCCTTTTCCTGGGTATAGCGGTCCTCGAGCTGATAGCGCGCGAGTTCGCCGGCCTTGGGTTGGACGGTCATGCAATTCCTCCGGTGCAGACTGGAAGAATTCTAAACCGGGGGCGCTGGAAAATTGTGCCAGATTTGGCGTTTGAAATATGGTTTCTGGTGGAATTATCCGATAACGTCGGATTCAACGAATAATTATTCGGGATTTCAGATAATGGCTGAAAAGCTGACCGAGCAGGACAAGCGGCTTCTGGACGCCCTGCAGGAGAACTGCCGGCTCTCCAACCAGGAGCTCGCGGAACGGGCGGGCATGTCGGCTTCTGCCTGCTGGCGGCGGGTGAAGGCGCTGGAGGAGGCGGGGCTGGTCTCGCAATATGCAGCTCTGCTCGACATCGAGAAGGCGGGGCTCGGGTTTCAGGCCATCGTGCATGTCTCGCTGACGCGGCATGACCACCGGCATGTGGATACGTTCATCGCCGAAACGCGGCGGCGGCCCGAGGTGCTTGACTGTTATTCCACCACGGGTGAGGCGGATTATCATCTGCGCGTCGTGTGCCGCGACCTGGCTGCCTACAATCGCTTCCTGGAGGATTTTCTGTTTCGCCTGCCGGGCATCGCCAATGTACGGACCAATCTGATCCTGAAGGACATCAAGAAGAACAGTCCTGTTCCGGTGCAGCTTAAGGCCAATTGACAATCGACGTTCGGTCACCTCCTTTTCGGTCGCCAAACGAGGAGGACATCGGATGACGAATGTGGCGCTTACCGGGCTTGCGCGCGATCTGGAACAGCGGGCGGAGGACGGTCGGCCAGTGCGTATCGGCCTGATCGGCTGCGGCGAGATGGGCACCGACATCGTCACGCAGGTGGCGCGCATGAAGGGCATCGAGGTGGCGGCAATCGCCGACACGCGGCCTGAACGCGCGGCAAGGGCCATCGAGATTGCCGGACGTGCTGCCGAAAGCGCTGTCGAGGCGACGACGTCTGGCGCGATCGCCGACGCGATCCGGGCGGGAAAGACGGCGCTTTGCGGCGATTCGCTGATGGTGGCGCAGAACGATCTGGTGGACGTGGTGATCGACGCCACCGGCAAGCCGGCGGTGGGCGCGGAGATCGGGCTTTCGGCGATGGAGGCCGGCAAGCATCTCGTCATGATGAATGTCGAGGCCGACGTGACCATCGGCGCCTATCTTAAGCGTGAGGCGGCGCGGCTGGGCGTGACCTATTCGCTGGGCGCGGGCGACGAGCCGTCTTCCTGCATGGAGCTGATCGAGTTCGTCTCGGCCATGGGGCACGACATCGTTGCCGCCGGCAAGGGCAAGAACAACCCGCTCAATGTGGATGCCGTGCCGGAAGACTATGCCGAGGAAGCGGAACGGCGCAACATGAATGTGCGCATGCTGGTCGAGTTCGTCGACGGTTCCAAGACGATGGTGGAGATGGCGGCCATCGCCAACGCCACGGGTCTTGTGCCGGACAGGCCGGGCATGCATGGCCCGGCGGCAAGCCGCGAGGAGCTTTCAAGCGTTCTCTGCCCGATTGCCGATGGCGGCGTGCTCTCGAAAAAGGGCTGTGTCGACTTCACGGTTGGCAAGGGTGTCGCGCCGGGCGTGTTCGTGGTGGCGGAGATGGATCATCCGCGCCTGCGCGAGCGCATGAACGATCTGAAGCTGGGCGCAGGGCCGTATTACACCTTTTTCCGGCCCTATCATCTGACCTCGCTGGAAGTGCCGCTCACCTGCGCCCGCGCCGTGCTCTACAACAAGGCGGACATGGTGCCGCTCGACAGGCCGGTTGCGGAAGTCTGTGCCGTGGCGAAGAAGGATCTCGCCCCGGGCGACCGGCTCGACGCGATCGGCGAATACAGCTACCGGGCGTGGATCATGAGGACCGATGAAGCGCGCGCGGCAAAGGCGGTGCCCTGTGGGCTGCTTGAGGGCGGCACGGTGACCGCCCCGGTGAAGAAGGGCGCGCTTTTGTCCTACGCGAATGTCGCGCCCGACGCGGCTTCGCGGCTGGTGGCGCTCAGGGCGCGGCAGGATGCGATGGTGTTCGGCGAAGGGTGATGCGTGGCGAGCGCCAGAGCCTGCGTCGATCCTCTACTTCCCCAGTTCGATTGAGCGCTTTTTCGCAGCGTCGACGGCGTTGCTCACAAGATCAAGCAGCCGGTTTTCATCCATGAAAACGGAGAGCGCGGCGGCGGTGGTGCCGTTGGGGCTCGTCACCTGCTCGCGCAATTTGCCGGGCTCATCGTCGCTTTCCTTCGCAAGCGAGGCCGCACCATAGACGGTCTGCATGGCGAGAAGCTTCGCGGTCTCCTTCGGCAGGCCGGCCTTCTCACCGGCGGCAGTCAGGCATTCGATGAAGTGGAAGATGTAAGCCGGGCCGGAGCCGGAAACGGCGGTGACGGCGTCCATCAGCTCTTCATTGTCGATGGTGGTGACCGCGCCGCTGGTTGCAAGCAGTTCCTCGGCGAAGGTTTTCGCCTCGGCGGTCACATTGCGGTTGGAGAAGAGCACCATCATGCCCTTGCCGATGGCGGCGGGCGTGTTGGGCATGCAGCGCATGATTGCGGCGTGGCGGCCGAGAATTTCCTCGAACGTGGCTGTTCCCGTGCCGGCAAGAACGCTGACGAATGTGGCCTTGTCGGCAAAGCGGGCATAGGCCGGAGCGACATCGCGGATGACCTGCGGCTTGACGGCAAAGACGATCATGTCGGCACCTGCGTCAAGCTCTTCCACGCTTTCTGCGACCGTGACACCCAGCGCCGCGGCGCGGGCGCGCAGTCCCTCGTTCGGCTCTATGACGGTGGCGTCTTTCGAGGCCAGCTTGCCCGCAGCGATCCAGCCCTTCAGCATGGCATAACCCATATTGCCGCAGCCGACGAGGATGACCGATTTGCCCATGAAACTTCTCCCTTGATGACGGCAAAGGAATGCCGCGTGAAGGCAGGGAATGCAATGGGGAAGCGTGCCTAGGTGCCGAACCTGCGGCCTGCGTCCAGCGCGAGACCGCGTCCGACGGAGCCGAACATGTCGCCTTCGACAACGGACGCAGCGGGCAGCATGCGCAGGACATTCTCGCGCAGGAGCGGGATGGCCGAGGAACCGCCGGTGAGGAAGAGGGCGGTGATCTGTTCGGACGCGATGCCGGCATGGACAAGGGTTTCCGAAACCGCTTTCTGAACCCGGTCGACGGTGGTGGAGATGGCGTCGTTCAACTGGTCGCGGGTGACCGGCAGGTCGAGTGTCTCGTCGGTCAGTTGCAGGTTGATGGCGCTTTCGGTTTCGTCCGTGAGCGCAATCTTTGCCCGTTCCACCGCGCCGACCGCTGCATGGCCCTGCCGGTTGGCGACCACGTCGATCATCCGCTCGACCAGATCGGGCCGCGCCGCCTCATAGCGGATCTGCTTCAGATCGGTCATGGACCTGTTGGTGTAGAGCATGTGAATGCGTTGCCAGGTGGCGAGATCGTTGAAATAGCCCGCGGGCAGAAAGCGTTTGCCGTCTTTTGTCTGCGTGCGATAGCCGAATTCCGGCATCAGGCGGGCGAGGCTTAAAAGCCGGTCGAAATCCGTACCGCCGATATGAACGCCATGGTTTGCGAGAATATCATCCTTGCGGTCGGCCCGTTTCGCACGGTCGGAGGAGACGCGAACGATGGAAAAGTCGGACGTGCCACCGCCGATATCGACGATCAGCGCCAGTTCCTCGCCCGTAACCTGCTGCTCATAGTCGAGGGCAGCGGCAATAGGCTCGAACTGAAACTCGATATGGGCGAAGCCGCGGCGCTGCGCGGCCTTTTCCAGTTCGTCCTGCGCGCGGCGGTCGGCTTCCGGATTGTCATCGACAAACTGAACCGGGCGCCCGAGCACGATGTTGTCCACCGGTCCGCCGAGATGGTTTTCCAGATTGTCTTTCAGGAAATGCAGAAACGAGCCGATAATGTCGGAAAAGGCGATGGAATGGGCCTTTATGCGCGTTTTCTCGTGAATGAGGGATGAGCCCAGAACGCTCTTGAGCGCGCGCAGGAGGCGGCCTTCCACGTTCTCCGTATAGCGGCTGACGGCGCCGCGCCCGAAATAGGTGCGGTCGTCCTCGAAACTGAAGAATACCGCGCTCGGCATAGTGACCTCGCCCGCTTCGAGCGCGACGAGGCGGGGTTCGCCGTTCTCCATGAAACCGACTGTGGAATTCGACGTGCCGAAGTCGATGCCGCCGCTGAGCGCTCGCATGGGACTATCCTTGCCGGAATGTGGATCGATTGGGGGAGGGGAGCGATACACAATCGGCGGCGGGAAGTCGACCGTCTGATGCGTTAATTCTTCTCCGGTTCGCGATACTGCTCATTGGCATAGCCGAATTCGGCCATCACGCGGCCGAGCCCCACATAGACGGGGTACATGGCGGTCGAGACGGAGCCTGTTGCAGCAAGGCGAAGCGCGCCGCGAAATGGTGCGGCGGCAAGCAGCGCGAGGCTCTTTGCAAAGACGCGCAGCTTTCCGAACACCTGGTCCCTCCGCTTCTTTTTCTCTACCAGGGTGGAGATGACGCCGTTTCTCAGGGCCCGGGCGCGGATCCAGTCCCGCTCAACGCGGCGTTCGGGCACGATCTCCTGTGTCTCGGCCTCGGCAGACCAGGCAAGGCGGAAGCCTTTCTGGCGCGCTCGGCTGAGAAAATCCGAATCCCCGCCACCCATGAAATTGAACCGAAGATCGAGAAAGGGCCGCGGCATCGCCTCCAGAACCCGTCGCGACACGAGCAGATTGCCGGATGAGAAAAGCGCCGGAACGGGGCCAGTCTCATCATAGGGTGGGGCGAAGACCGGGTGAGTCGCCCAGCGTTCATGCGCGGGCTTTGCGAAGACGGGCACCTGAGGGCCGCCGACGACGTCCGCCTCGAAGCGCTCGGCGGTAGAACAGAGATTTTCCAGCCAGTGCGGAGAGGCCAGTTCGTCATCGTCGATGACGGCGAGATGACGGAAATTCGGGAACTCGGTCAGAGCCGTTTCCCAGCCGGCATTGTAGGCACAGCAATTGCCACGTTCATGTGCGATGATCACGAGGCCATTGAAGGTTCCATCGGCAAAAAACGGTGTCGCGGCCTCGGCGCCGGCTCGTTCCTCTGCCTCATTCTCCATGACAATCACGGCAAACGGGCGCTCCGTTGCCTGCGAGGCCAGCGAGTGGAGCGTGTTCAGAAGCTGGTCCGGCCGCTTGAAGGTGGGAACTGTGACGACGCACGCTATGGATTGCGCGTCAAGCGAGGGCGTACGCGCCACGATTGAAACCGCTCTGCCTGTTTTTTCCTGCGCCACAATCCCGCCACGCGCTGCTGATTCGTGCTCTATAAGCGGTGGAGGCAATTAAGGCGGCGTTAAATACGGCGGGTTTTTGCGGTGGGGAACTGTTGATTTGCCAGCGAAAATCGACTGGCGATGCCATTCCTTAATCAAGAGTTCATTGCTCTTTGAAAAAAACGTCCCAAACAGGAATAGTGCATGCATCTGGTCTTTGCGACATCCATCGTTCCCGACGGGACACCGAAAAGTGGATATGAGATTGCCAACGCGGCCATTCTCGATGCACTCGCGCGCGCAGGTTGCCGGATGTCGGTGATGGGATTTGCCTGGAAGGGACGTGCGGGGCAGACCACGACCGAAGAGACATCGGTGCTTGGAGAACTGGACCCGCGCACGGAAGCGGCCAGTGGAATGACCAAGCTCGGCTGGCTCATCAAAGCGATGATGAAAGGCATGACATTTTCATCCGCCAAGATGCTGCTCGTCTCACCCGGAGAGGTCCGCGCAGCATTGGACAAGCTTGGGCCGGTCGATGGCGTGATCTTCAACTCCGTACAGTTTGCCGGAGCGTTTCGCCAGGTCTTTGGCGATTTGCCGTCCATTTATGTGGCGCACAATGTGGAGCATCTCTCCGCACAGCAAAGTGCGGCCGCCGCGCGGGGCTTCGTTGGAGGCTTCATGTTTCGCCGTGAGGCACGCCTTCTCAAAACGCTGGAAGCGGAATTGTGCGCACAGGCGCGTTTCGTCTATACGCTGTCGGAAGAGGACCGCCAGCTTCTGGGAGTGGCCGACGAGAATCGCTCGGCAGTGCTGCCGCTGGTGGCCCATGAGCCGGCGGCTTTTTCCGCGGGTCCACGCCAGACGAGCTATGATGCTGCCTTGATCGGCACCTGGAGCTGGGCGCCGAACCGGATCGGTCTCGACTGGTTCCTGGAAGAGGTGGTGCCGCATCTTCCCGAGAGCTTTCGCATCGCCGTCGCGGGCGATGCACCGGCAGAGCTCGCGCAGAGACACCAGCGGGTGACGTTTGTCGGGCGTGTCCCCGACGCGGTGGAATTCGTACGCAGCGGCAAGGTGGTGCCTTTGATCAGCCGCGCCGGCACGGGGGTCCAGCTCAAGACCATCGAGACGTTCGAGCTCGGCCTGCCAAGCGTGGCGACGCAGAGTGCGCTGCGGGGTATCTCCCATAAACCTCAGAACTGCATTGTGGCCGATGATCCCCGCACCTTCGCGGAAGCGCTGGTGCGCGCGGTAGGCGACCCGGTCGATCTTGACGGGGGAAGATTTCATGACGCACAGCGCAAGGCACTGGACACGGCCATTCTTCGTGGGCTTGATGAAGCTGGCTTCAACCGGCGGGATGCAGCCGCATGAATGTGGCGACGACGAAAACCGTGCACGCAACCCATTCGCGGCGCGATATACTGGGTACGGAAGTGGCAGTCATCGGCCGTGAAGGCGCGATGGCTTTGCTGTCGGAAAAGATCGCGACCCGTCAATTTATGCCCGTCACCTTTCTCAACGCACACAATGCGAATGTGACCATCGCGGATGCGGGCTTTCGTGCGATCCTGCCGAGGTTTCTCGTGCTGGCGGATGGCATCGGTGTCGATCTGGCCTCGAGAATTCTTTTCGGTGAGCCGTTCCCCGACAATCTTAACGGCACCGATTTCGTTCCTGCGTTTTTCCGCAGTCACAAGGACAGGCTCAAGATCGCCCTGCTCGGTGCGCGACGTGAAAACGCGCTCGCGGCTGTCGGGAAACTGGCTGAACAGGCGCCACAGCACGATTTCGTCTTCCTGCATGATGGCTACTTCAACGCCCAGCAGGAAGAGGCCATTCTTGCCCAACTCGAAGAGATGCGCCCGGACGTGCTGCTTGTGGCCATGGGCGTGCCGCGCCAGGAGTTGTGGATCGCCGGTCATATCCGGCCAGAACACTGCACGGTGCCGATTGCCGTCGGTGCATTGTTCGATTTTCTGAGCGGAGCCGTGCCGCGCGCGCCGCTCTGGATGCGGCGACTGAGGCTGGAATGGCTCTTTCGTCTCGGGCTGGAGCCGCGCCGTCTGTGGCGCCGCTACGTGGTGGGCAACCCCATCTTTCTTCTAAGGGTCTTCCGACAGAAGTTCCGGAGCAAGCGGGGCGGAGCATAACCATGGCCGGTGGGCGCAGCGCGGCGATCGTGACGCCAAGTTATGCAGGCGACTTCGATCGTTGTCGGCTTCTCTGCGAATCGATGGATCGGTTTGTTACCGGATATGACCGCCACTATCTGCTTGTGGCGGGACACGATGTCAGGCGTTTTCGAGCGTTGGAATCGGAACGGCGGGTGGTGGTGGACGAGCGCGATCTCCTGCCTCCCTGGCTTCACGCGGTGCGCGACCCCACGGTGCTCTTCAAGCGTCATATATGGCTGAGCACACGGCTGGCGCCCCTTCGTGGCTGGCACGTGCAGCAATTGCGGCGGATCGCCTTTGCCGAAAAAGCGGAACAAGAGGTGCTGGTTTACTGCGATTCCGATGTCGTGTTCCTCAAACCTTTCGATTGCAGCACGTTCTGGCAGGGTGAACAGGTGCGGCTTTACCGTCGCGACGGCGGGATGAACGCGCTGGTCGATCTTGGCCATCGCCAATGGTCGGCAAATGCGGGGCAGGCGCTCGGTTTGCCTGCGGGTCAAAAGACAGAGCACGACTACATCACAACGCTGATCTCGTGGCGACGTGACAGTGTTGTGAGCATGCTGCGCCATATCGAAACCCTGCATGGCAAGCCCTGGATCCGTGCGGTGGCTGCGGATCGGCGCTTCTCCGAATGCATTCTCTACGGTCGCTATGTAGACGAGGTGCTTGCAGGCAGCGGGCATTTTCACGACGACCGCGCGCTGTGTCATGTGCTCTGGTTCGGGCGTGAACTCGACACTGGTGGCCTGGAGGATCTTGTCGCCGAGATGAAGTCCTATCAGGTAGCGATCGGCATTCAGTCTTTCATCGAGACCGATCTCGAGCCACTGCGCCGGATGATCGGCTGAAGCCAATCAGACACGCTTGGCCGGCCTTGCCAGTGCGCGATAGGTCAGCACCATCGACAACAGATAGAGAACGGCAAAAACCGCGTTCAGCGACAGGATGATGTCGCCGGTTTCGGAGAACGACTTCAGCACCATCGAGAGCAGGGCGGCCTTGGCAGCTGCCAACACGCCGAGATTGACCGCGCGAAGGAAAGTCTGTCCGCGGGCGAAAAGAAGATCGGCCTGATATTCGGTCAGGTTTCGCAGGCCCGGAACCGCGAGCGCCAGGATGACAAGAGGCGCGGCCTCAGCCACATTGTTGCCGAGCAGGGTCGGGTAGAATGCGAGGATCGTCGCCATCGTCGCGAGGGCAAGGACCGATACCGCGAAGACGCCACCCTCTATGCCCAGACGCAACCTCCAGCTCCTCAGCATCTCCGGGGACCGCATCATGCGCTGCACGAGCAGCATGGAGAAGGAGCGGACCGGGATTGCAGTGAGATCGACCAGTCGCATGATGATCGCATAAATGCCCGCAAGCGTTGGGTTGCCCAGCGCCAGAACGAGGAGCTTGTCGAGTTCCATCTGAAGATAGAAAAGCACCTCCGCTCCGGCGACATAAAGCGCGTCGGGAAGTCGGCGCAGATAGAGCGCGGTTTGCAGCCGCAGACGTTGCCGGGGGCAGTAGAACAGCAAGGCAAAGACGAGTGCGGCGCCGTTGGCGGCCAGATAGAACACGGTCCAGCTCAACAGGTCGTGGCTTGCATGAAATGTGAACAGAAAGGCGGCAAGCGCGCGAATGGCGATGCTGACAATGAGGATCGTTGCGGCGCGGCCGAAGCGGTTGAGACCATTGTTGACGACGATCACGGTCTCCGTCAGTCGCCAGGCGACGGCCTCGGAGACGATGACCAGTGCGAAGGGAAGTACCCGCAGGTCGCCGGCGAAGAACACCAGATACAGTGCCGTGCTGGCGAGCCCGATGAGCGGCAGCGATGCAAGCGCCAGCACAAGGAAACCTGCGGCGTAGGTTCCCAGAAGCCGAGGCTTCACGGTGGCGATGCGATAAAGCGTGGCGGTGAAGCCCAGTGCAAGGATCCGCCCCACCATCACACCGGCAGCGGATGCCGTGGCGAAGAGGCCGAAATCGGCAATCGTCAGACTGTTTGCCAGAATGACAAAATAGGCGAGAGAAAAGACCAACCGCCCCGCCGACCCGCTGATCGCCGCAAGATAGTCGCGCAGAACCTGTCGCTGGCTGGATATGATGTTACGGAATGAAATGAGAGGACCCCGGATCGCCTGGTTTCGACATGCGGTTTTCGGCGACACTATCCAACAAAACTTAATGCGCTATTCCGTGGTTTCCCACGCCGGCAAAAAACCTGTTTCGAAATGCTTACCGTTAACTCTTTGTTACCCGTGCCTCTTTAGCTTGGGTTAACATAATCGCGGGCTTATGCGCCCGCTCCCCGTTCATGAGCGAGAGCTGCGCGTACAATGTTCGACGCCGACAATCCAAGCAAGAAAAGGCCTCGGAGCGGTGGGCAGGTGCGTTCGCTGCTGTCGATACAGGCTCCGGAGGATGAGCCGGTGGAACCGAAGCGGCAGAAGCAGATTTCGGCGCGCAGGGATCGCGGCGGCGGATCGCTCCTCTCTCGCTCACAGGAGCCGCATGATGCTCAGGAGACACGGCGGGAAAGAGCAGCTTCAGCGGACGCGTATCTGCGCCGGGCTGAAGCACACAGACACGCCACGGACCCTGAGGCGCGCGCGGAAGTAAAACGGCAGCCTGAGGCGCGTACTGAAGCAGCGCAGCCGCGAAAGCCATCCCTGCGCAAGCGGCTGCTCGACCGGTTTTTCCCACTGCCTGAGGTGGAGCCTTCTCCGCCAGAGCGCCCACGGGCCGAGAGCAGGCGCCATCCGCTGTCAGGACCGGCGACACGAAGCTTCACGCCCGGGAATGAGGAGCCTCTCCGCGCGCAGGAGCACCGCCGGCGGGCACCCCGAGCGCATCGCCGTCCATCAGATGAACAGGTGTGGCGGCCATTGATCGATCCCGTGCAGGTGATCGGCGGGATCCTGCGCGCCAAATGGCTGATCCTCCTGACCACGATCATCGGCGCGGTGATTGGTGTGATGATCGCCCTTTCAACGCCGAAAATGTACTATGCGGCCACGCAGCTTCTGCTCGACCCGCGCGATCTGCAGATCGTTGAGCGCGAACTCACGCGCGGAGGTCTACCCTCCGATGCAACACTGGCGCTCATCGAAAACCAGGTCGCAGTCATTACCTCCGGCAATGTTCTTTCCAGGGTGGTGGATGAGCTCGACCTGGCTGATGATCCGGAATTCAACGGCGCGGGCAGTGGCAGTGTTCTGAGCCTGTTGTTGAGCCCGCGCGCGCTGATCTCGGCACTGATCAACGGCAACGATGATGATGGAGGGTCGGCGCGGCATACGATTGCAGTCGAAAATCTCTTCGAGGCTCTTGATGTTGGCCGCAACGCAAAAACATTCATCATCACCATCGGCGCGACCACAAAGGACGCCGAAAAATCTGCGTTGATCGCATCGACCACGCGGGATGTTTTCCTCTCCACCTATGGCGAATTGCAGTCGGCTACGGCAGGCCGCGCCAACCGCGATATTACCGATCAGCTCCAGTCATTGCGCAGGGAAGTCGAACAAGCCGAGCGCGAAGTCGCAGAATTCAAGGCCAAGAACGACATAGTTGATGCGCAGGGGCGTCTGATCACCGATGAAGAGATCCTGCGTCTCAACGAGCAACTCTCGGCCGCGCGGGCGCGTACATCCGAGTTGAATGCGCGTGCCGCGGCTGCCCGGTCGCTGGATGTGGAGACGGTGCTCGGCGGCGCTCTGCCGGAGCAGGTGGCCTCGCCGGTGATGACGGAACTGCTTGCCCAGTACGCGAGCCTGAAGCAACAGGCGGGTCGGCTGGCGGTGCGGTTCGGTCCCCGCCATCCCGACCGGCAGGCCGTCGACGCGGAACTGGCCGGCGCACGCGATGAGATCGCACGCGAGCTGCGCCGTGTGGTGGCCTCCAATCAGGTGGAATTGCAGCGTGCGGTCCAGCTCGAACAGGATCTCTCCGGTCAGTTGGCGCGGCTCAAGGTGCAGAAGGGAAACCTGGAATCAGAGCGGGTGACGCTTCGCGAACTCGAACGCGAGGCGAATGCCAAGCGATCAGTTTACGAAGCCCTGCTGTTGAGAGCGCGTGAGACCGGCCAGCAGGAGCGCCTGAACACGGCGAATGTGAGCGTGATTTCGCAGGCCGTTCCGCCGCTCGACCCGACCGGTCCCTCCCGTTCCTCGATCGCGATGGCAGGCATGATCCTGGGTTTCATGTTCGGCGTCGGGCTTGGCGCGATGGGAGGCGCAATTCGCAGCCTGCGTGAGAACATGGCTGAGAGGCAGGCATATGATCATGGCGGCTGGAGCGGCAACCAGGATGTCGACGAAGGCGATCCTGAGCCTGACCCCAATCCGCCGGGAGGTGGCACACGCCGGCGCGATATTGAGGAACGCAGCCGTCAAAACACCGCCTCACAGGAAAATCCGCAGGATTGGCGCCCGCGTTCGAACGAACGCTATGCGAAGGCGCAGGCGAGCCATGATTGGGAGGACGACGAGGCGTTCGTTGACGCGTTCGATACCGATGACGGCGAGAAACTCGTCGAGCGGATGAAGGACCGGTCGCGGAAGCGTGCTCAGCCCGAGCCCGAGCCCGAGCCCGAGCCCCAGTCCGAGCCAGCGTCGAAAGTTCAGACCGTGGCCGCATCTGCTTTCCATCCCGCATGGCCGGCAGCGCAGATGGCCATGCACCCCGGCATGATGGTCCCCGGGCCGATGCCGATGATGCAGCCGATGCAGCAGATGCCGCAGGTGGTGGGAATGCCGATGATGCAGCCCTATCCGATGTGGCATCAGGCTCCTGTTCCGTTTCATCCCGGCTTCGGGCTCATGCCTCAGCAAGCGCCGGAACGGGTCAACGACGAGGATGAAGGCAGTGAGCGCTTCGATGAAATCCACGACCGTCTCAAGGCTGTACGCCGCGAAGTGGATGCGCTGACAGCACGGCGGTCAAACAGGCATCGTTACTGACCTGAAAACACCGCCTTTCCCAATAACGTCAGGGAACGGCGCTGTGACGGGATTGCGGTTCTGTCTTTTCCCCATTATGCGGGCTCATATGCGTTCCTCGTCGCTTGATGAGGCAAACCGTATCCCTTGAAATCTGCACCGGGGAATGACATGGCCGAAATCATCGACGGAAAAGCCCTCGCAGAAGATGTGGTGGCGAAGGTCAAGACCGAGACCGCCAGGCTCGCTGAGACCGGGGTGAAGCCGGGGCTCGCCGTGGTGATCGTCGGTGAGGATCCGGCCAGCCAGGTCTATGTCGCCTCCAAATCGCGCCGCGCGAAGGAATGCGGGTTTCATTCGGTACAGCATTCGCTGCCGGAAGAGACCAGCGAGGAAGAGCTGGTGGCGCTGGTCGAGGCGCTCAATGCCGATCCTGCGATCCATGGCATTCTGGTGCAGCTCCCCCTGCCGAAGCATATCGATGAGGGTCGCATCATCCAGACCATCGACCCCGATAAGGATGTTGATGGCTTCCATTTCATCAATGTGGGTCGCCTTGGCACGGGCGCGCTCGGCAGCGCCTTTGTGCCCTGCACACCGGCCGGCGCGATGCTGATGCTGGAACGGGTCCGTGGCCGGGATCTTTCCGGGCTGTCGGCGGTGGTGATCGGACGCTCCAACATTGTTGGCAAGCCGATGGCGAACCTGCTTCTGGCCGCCAACGCCACGGTGACGATTGCCCACAGTCGAACGAAGGACCTTCCCGCGCTTGCAAGGACCGCCGACATTCTGGTGGCAGCGGTCGGACGCCCTGAAATGGTCAGGGGGGACTGGGTGAAACCCGGCGCCACGGTGATCGACGTGGGCATCAACCGCATCCCCGCTCCGGACAAGGGCGAGGGGAAGACCCGGCTGGTGGGCGATGTTGCCTTTGCCGAGGCGAAGGAAAATGCCGGCACCATAACGCCGGTGCCCGGTGGCGTCGGTCCGATGACAATCGCCATGCTGATGGCCAACACGCTGACCTCGGCATTTCGCGCTGCGGGGCTTGAGCCTCCTGCTTTCTAGGGTCGGGACCCAAATCTGGATCATCAGCCATGTCTTTCCTGCCGGACCAGCCTGCTTTACAACAAGTGCTCATGGGTGAGGCGCGGCAGGATACCCGGCAGTTTGCCTTTCTGCTGGTGGACAGGTTTTCGATGTTTTCGCTGGCGGCGGCCATCGACACGGTCCGCTCGGCCAATCGTCTCCTGGGACGCGATGTCTATAGCTGGGTCACCGTTTCCGCTGACGGCGAAGCGGTGATGGCCTCCAACGGACTTCCCATCAAGATCGACTATGCGATCGCCGACCTGCCACCGGTCGACATTCTCTTCGTCTGCGTGGGCCTGACGACCGAGTTTCCCGGCAAGAGCACGGTTTTGGCGGGCTTGCGGGCGCTCGGGCGCCGGGGCGCGGCGCTTGGGGCACTGGCAGCCGGCTCCTATCTTCTGGCAGAGGCAGGCCAGCTTGAGGGGCATCGCTGCACGATCCACTGGGAAAACCGGGCTTCCTTCATGGAGCGGTTTCCGGAGATCGAATGCACCGGAAATGTCTACGAGATCGATCGCAAACGCTATACCTGTGCCGGGGTGACGACATCGATCGACCTGATGCTGGAAATCGTTCGCAACGATCTGGGTGTGGAACTGGCCAACGAGGTGGCCAACCAGTTTCAGCACGAGCGCATCCGCTCGCCGGGCGATCGCCAGCGGACCGGACCGGAGCGCGACCTCACCGGCAAGTCGGAAAAGCTGAAGAAGATTGTCGAACTGATGGCCGACAATCTGGACGAGCCTTATTCTGCGGTTCAGCTCGCAAGAGCTGCCAGCCTTTCGGTGCGGCAGGTGGAACGGCTTTTTCTGCGGCATCTGGGCATGACGCCGGGTCGCTATTACATGCGGCTGAGGCTGGAGCGGGCGCGCGAACTTCTGCGCCAGACCAACATGGCGATCCTCGACGTGGCGATTGCCACGGGTTTCACCTCGCACTCCTATTTTGCGCAAAGCTACCGCCAGCAGTTCGGGCGACCGCCCTCCGAAGAGCGGCGCACCACCTATTGAGTGCGTTTGGCGGCTGGATTTGATGATTGTGCCTGGCGCTCGGTGCCTTCGATCAAGCCGGCTGCCAACTTTCGCAGAGCTACAATGTCGGGCTCGTGCGAACCTTCAGAACCGGCGCGGGCCATGAAATCTTCCGCAAGGGCTGCCGCGGGTGTTGCGAAAACGTCCGGAGCGATGCTGGCAAGCGAGGCAAGGCCTCGCAGCAATGCCTGTTGAACATCAGGTGCTGCAGTAGCCGCTTCGTAGGAAATCGGCCGAAAGGCCTCGTCCAGCAAATGCTCCGGGCCGACCGATACAAAGCGAATGCGCGGATAGGGGGGATCCGTCCTTTCCTTCCCTCTCTCCTTCAGCGCCCAGTCGGCCAGAAGGCGGGTCTGCACGGTGAGGACATGGTTGGCGGTGGAGGGATCGTTGACCCCGGGCGAAAGGGCTCGCCGCGCCACATCGGCCAGAACGAGAAAGCCGAAACCGGGATCGGAATCGAACGTGCGCTCCTCACCGATGATGAAATCGCCACGGATGGCTTTCAGCACTGCCTCATCCCCTTCACCGACGACCACGGCAATGACTGCAGCATGGTCGACATAGTCTCCGGGCCGGACACGCACATGGATGACAAGACCCCTGTCTTCCGCCAGATCCTGAAGCGCATGGGGATCGAAATGCTGCACGAAACCGACACCCCCCGCTCGAACCTCATGCCCGACGGGTGAGCCTTCGCCCTCACTGCAGCCATAGAGCCCATCCCGCCCAAGTCGATTGAGAGCCTGGCGGGTGGCATCTTCGAGACGGCTCGTCATTTCCACCACGCGGCCCACGACCGAGATTTCGCGCACCCAGCGGATCAGCGCCCAGACAACGGCGAAGACGACAAGGAGGGTGGCGATGAACAGGATCAGGCGCCCGCCCAGCGTGTAGATGCCGCTCGACAGGCCGATAATGCCGATGATGGAGAAGAGAAAAGCGCCGATGAACACGGAAATCGTGGTGCGCGCGGCGCGGTTGCCCGAGAAAAGGGGGACGGCGCGCGGCGAGCCGGTCTGCGCGGCGCTTGTCAGCAGATTGACCAGCGTGGACAGCGCAAACACGGCCACCGTGAGCATGCTCGACGCGACGATGCCGAGAATGTTGCGCAGGGCATCGGCCGAAACGGTGATCGGGATCGCGCTTTCTTCAAGGCCATCAGGGAAGAAACCGGCGGAAAGATAGGCGAGTGCAACCACGATCAATGCCGTCACGCAAAAAAGTGCCGGCAGGAACCACAGGGCCCGCGAAAATCGTCTGAATAGAAACCAGTATCCGTTCACCGCCCCCTCCGATCAAAGAGAAAATGCACGGCCATAGCGGTTGGTTCCAGATCAGAAAACCGCGGCCCCCTGATCGGCGCGCCCTGCAAGCTGGCGGAAGCCGGCGAAAAGCTCGCGCCCCATGCCGAACCCGTTGGCCGAAAGGTCCGGGTTGGCACTTTCGCGCGCGGCGAGTTCGTCCGCGTCGATAAGCACTTCGATTGTGCCTTTCTCGGCGTCAAGGCGCATCGGATCGCCGTCACGCAGCTTGCCGATCATGCCGCCGTCGAGCGCTTCGGGCGTCACGTGGATGGCTGCCGGTACCTTGCCGGAGGCGCCGGACATGCGCCCGTCAGTCACAAGCGCGATGCGCCGGCCACGATCCTGCAACACGCCAAGGGCCGGTGTGAGCTTGTGGAGCTCGGGCATGCCATTGGCCTTGGGTCCCTGGAAGCGGATCACGGCGATGAAGTCCCGGTCGAGCTTGCCGGCCTTGAACGCCTCCTGCATCTCGTCCTGCGAATGGAAGATGATGGCCGGCGCCTCGATCAGGCGATGCTCGGGCTTGACGGCGGAAATCTTGATGATGGATTTGCCCAGATTACCCGACAGGACACGAATGCCACCGGTCTGCTGGAAAGGTTTGGCCGCAGTGGTGAGCACCTTTTCGTTGCCGCTGGTGGCGGGTGCGGGCAGGCGCGCGACAGTGCCATCATCGGCAAGCTTCGCTTCGACCGTGTAGGGTCGCAGCCCTTCGCCCCAGATGGTGCGCACATCTTCATGCAGATAGCCGTCGTCGAGCAGCTCGCGGATCAGGAAGCCCATGCCGCCGGCGGCGTTGAAATGGTTCACGTCGGCCAGCCCATTGGGATAGACGCGCGCAAGAAGCGGCACGTGGTCGGAGATTTCGGCGATGTCGTCCCAGGTGAGCCTGATGCCGGCTGCCGCCGCCATGGCGACCAGATGCATGGTGTGGTTGGTGGAGCCGCCGGTGGCATTGAGCCCCACCACGCCATTGACGATGGAGCGCTCGTCGATCATGCGGCCAACGGGGGTGAATTCGTTTCCGAGCGCGGTGATGGCAAGCGCGCGTTTGGCCGCTTCCTTCGTCAGGGCGTCGCGCAGGGGCGTGTTGGGGTTGATGAAGGAGGAGCCGGGCGTGTGCAGGCCCATGATCTCCATCAGCATCTGGTTGGAATTGGCGGTGCCGTAGAAGGTGCAGGTGCCGGGACCGTGATAGGATTTGGATTCCGCTTCGAGCAGCGCCGCGCGGTCCACCTTGCCTTCCGCATAGAGCTGGCGGATGCGGGCCTTTTCGTCATTGGGCAGGCCGGATGTCATTGGCCCGGCAGGGATGAAAACGGCGGGCAGATGGCCGAAGGTGAGGGCGGCAATCACAAGACCTGGCACGATCTTGTCGCAGACGCCGAGATAGACGGCGGCATCGAACATGTTGTGAGACAGGCCGACGGCGGCAGCCATGGCGATGACATCGCGCGAAAAGAGCGAGAGCTCCATGCCGGGCTGACCCTGCGTGACGCCGTCGCACATGGCGGGCACGCCGCCAGCCACCTGCGCCACACCGCCGGCGGCCCGCGCGGCTTCCTTGATCATGTTGGGATAGGGCTCGAAAGGCTGATGGGCCGAGAGCATGTCGTTATAGGCGGTGATGATGCCGAGATTGGGGACCCGGTCGCCGGAAAGCGCCGCCTTGTCGGTCGGGCCGCAGGCCGCGAACCCATGGGCGAGGTTTCCGCAGGAGAGAACGGAGCGATGAACTGCCTGTTCGCTCGCCTGGTCCAGACGCTCCAGATAGGCTTCGCGGCTGGCGCGCGAACGCTCGCGGATGCGGGCTGTGACGGCTTCGATTTCGGGTCTGGCGGTCATGGCGTTGCGTCCTGTTCTTGAAGTGGTTCCGCGCCTCAGCTCTGGCTGGCGGGCGCCCAGAAAATCCGGGCAGGGTGTTTTGCAGCAGCGAGCACCGCGCTGATGGGTGAAGCCGGGCCGGGTTGCATTGCGAGCGCTCCTTCAAGCGTCTCGCGCTTGTCGTCACCCTCGATATGGAGAGCAACGAAACGCGCACCGGCAATGCGATTCATGGAGAGGGTCAGGCGCGGCTCCCCGGCACTTTCGGAGGAGACGGGGAGCACATCCGCCCCTTCCGCCGGTTTGAGCAGTGTCTCAATGGTGGTGGCATCAGGGAAGAATGACGCAGTGTGCCGGTCATTGCCCATGCCGAGCACCACGACATCAAGCGGTGCCGGAATTTCCCCGATCGCGCCTGCCGCTTTCTCTGCCGCCGCGGCAATGCTCTCTGCCTCATGGTAGAGGCCAATAAAGGCGGCGCGAGCGGCCTTGTTCTGCAAAAGATGCTGGGCGACCAGCCGGGCATTGGAACGCGGCGAATCCGCTGGAACGAAGCGTTCGTCCACGAGGGTGACTGTGACCTTGTCCCACGGTATGTCGTGCCGCGACAGATGATCGAAGAAGAGGGCCGGTGTGCGGCCGCCGGAGACGGCGATCGTAGCGTGACCCCGCTCCCTGACGGCGGCGGAAAGCTTTTCGGCCACGTTTGCCGAAAGATCTTCCGCCAGCGCTTCGGGCGAGGCGAATTCATGCCATTTGCAGTCCACCATGGTCAGGTGCTCTCATGCCAGGTGCGGCCATCGCGCTCGATCAGCGCAATGGAGGAGGACGGTCCCCATGTGCCTGCCGTGTATCCCTGCGCGGGCTGCTCGTTGTCTTCCCATGCGGCGATGATCGGGTCGATCCAGCGCCATGCCGCTTCCACCTCGTCGCGGCGCATGAACAGGGTCTGGTTGCCACGGATCACATCCATGATGAGCCGCTCATAGGCATCCGGATTCCGCACGCTGAAGGATTCGGCAAAGCTCATGTCGAGTGGCACATGGCGCAGGCGCATGCCGCCGGGACCGGGATCCTTGATCATGATCCACTGCTTTACGCCCTCATCGGGTTGCAACCGGATCACAAGCTGGTTGGCAAAGACCTTGCCGGCGCCATCCTCGAAGATGGAGTGCGGAATTGGCTTGAACTCGATGACGATTTCCGAAACGCGGGTGGCGAGCCGCTTGCCGGTGCGCAGATAGAAAGGCACGCCCGCCCAGCGCCAGTTCTCGATCTCGGCCTTGATGGCGACGAAGGTTTCGGTGTTGCTCTCACCGCTCTCAAGCTCTTCCGTATAGCCTTTTACCGCGCCGCCATTCGAAGCCCCGGCGCGATACTGTCCTCGCACGGTCGCCTTTTCCGCGCTTGCGGTGGTGATGGGCTTCAGCGCCCGCAGCACTTTCAGCTTTTCGTCGCGCACCGTATCGGCGTCCATCGAGGCGGGGGCTTCCATGGCGACGAGGCAGAGAAGCTGGAGGATGTGGTTCTGCACCATGTCGCGCAGCGCGCCGGCCTTGTCGTAATAGCCCGCGCGGCCTTCGAGGCCGACGGATTCGGCCACCGTGATCTGCACATGGTCGATATGGGCGGAGTTCCAGAGCGGTTCGTAGAGCGCATTCGCAAAGCGCAGCGCCATCAGGTTCTGCACCGTCTCCTTGCCGAGATAATGGTCGATGCGGAAGACGTTCTGCTCGTCGAAGACGCGGGCGATGGCGTCGTTCAGTTCGTGCGCGGAGGCGAGCGAGCGGCCGATCGGCTTTTCAACGATCACGCGAGCCGTGTCTGTCGACAGGCCATGCTTGTCCACCTGTCCGACAATGTCGTCAAAAAGGCTTGGCGCGACAGCCATGTAGAAGGCGCGCACGCTCTTGCTGTCACCGACTTCGGTTTTGAGGTCGGCAAAGCCTTCTCCCGATTTCGCATCCGCCGGCACATAGGAAAGCCGAGCCAGAAAATGCTTGAGCTCCTTCGGCTCGATATCGTCCTTGGCGACATGCTCGCGGATCGCCTTTTCGGCAAAGGTGCGAAACTCTTCATCGGAGAGTCTGGTGCGCGAGGAACCGATGATGCGGGTCGGATCGGTGAACTGTCCCGCCCGCTGGCGCTGATAGAGCGCCGGCAGCAGCTTGCGTTCGGAGAGGTCGCCCGTGGCGCCGAACACCACGAGATCGAAAGGCTCGACCGGAATTGTCTGGCTGGTCATGGTTTCTCCGTCTGCGTCCGAACAGGTTGCCGTTGCTATAGTCTAATCGATTTAAGAAAGCCAGATGGGATTCCGTCGCACGCGCGTATCGAGGTTGAGCCAAGCCTGCATAACCATTTGTGCCTTGACATGTCTTCGCATGGCGGGTTTCCCATGGTTCCCTTCGCGAGCATAGGCTTGCACATAGACATTACAAACCGGAGCGGCAGGGATGGGAACCCATTTTTCGCGCAGCGTGGCTGAGGGCCGCGCTTTCATGCAGTTCATCGACGGGCGCTCCGTCGATTCGCTCTCGGGCGAACGGATTGACGTTCGCTGCCCGTCCGACGGCAAGGTTTTCGCATCCATTCCCGCATCGAATGAGGCGGATGTCGATCTTGCGGTGAAAGCGGCCCGCAAGGCCTTTGACGAGGGGCCATGGAGCCGCATGCCGGCGGTGGAGCGCGGGCGCTGCCTGACACGGCTTTTCCATCTGGTTGAGAAGCACGGCGAGGAACTGGCAGCACTCGAATCGCGCGACACCGGCAAGCCGATCCGCCAGGGCAAGGCCGATGTGACGGCCACCATGCGCTATTACGAGTTTTACGGCGGCGCGGCCGACAAGGTTCATGGCGACACGATCCCTTTTCTCGACGGCTACACGGCGCTGACCCTGCGCGAGCCGCATGGCGTGGTGGTGGGCATCACGCCGTGGAACTACCCGATGCAGATTCTCGCCCGCGTTGTGGGCGCGGCCCTTGCCATGGGCAATACGCTGGTGGTGAAGCCCGCCGAGGATGCCTCGCTGACCACGATCCGCATTGCCGAGCTGGCGCATGAGGCGGGCATTCCCGAAGGCGTGTTCAACGTCATCACCGGCTACGGCCGCAGCGCTGGTGCCGCCCTTTCCGCGCATCCGCTGGTGGACTATGTGACCTTCACCGGCTCGCCGATGACCGGTACGGCAATCCAGCAGGCAGCCGCCGTGAACAATCGCGGCGTGACCATGGAACTCGGCGGCAAATCTCCGCAGATCGTGTTCGCGGATGCAGATATCGAGGCGGCGCTTCCGGTGCTCGTCAACGCCATTATCCAGAATGGCGGGCAGACCTGCTCGGCCGGCAGTCGCGTGCTGATCGAAAAGCCGGTCTATGAGAAGGTTGCTTCGGCACTGGCCGAGCGCTTCTCAAAGCTGGTCGCCGGCCCGCATGATGCTGATCTCGACATCGGCCCGCTGGTTAACCCGGCGCAGCGCGACAAGGTTTCCGGTTTCATCGCGGCAGCAAAGGAAGCCGGCATCCCGCTTCTGGCAGAGGGCACGGTGCATCCCGACGCTCCTGAAGGCGGCTATTATCAGGCGCCGGCGCTTTTCGGTGCGGTCGACCCCAGGGCGGCACTCGCACAGGAAGAGGTGTTCGGCCCGGTTCTTTCGCTCTTCCCGTTCGAGGACGAGGCGGAAGCGATCCGCCTTGCCAACGACACGGAATTCGGCCTCGTGGCCGGCGTATGGACCCGCGACGGCGCGCGCCAGCACCGCGTGGCCAAGCGCGTGCGCGCCGGGCAGGTCTTCGTCAATGGCTATGGCGCGGGCGGTGGCATCGAGCTGCCCTTTGGCGGGTTCAAGAAATCCGGCCATGGACGCGAGAAGGGTTTTGAAGCCCTGTTCGACATGTCCGCCACAAAGACAATCGTTTTCAACCACGGCTAACACTGACAGGAAATTTTGAAATGGCTCGACTTGAAGGCAAGGTCGCCGTCATCACCGGCGCGGCGTCCGGTTTTGGCGCTGGAATGGCAAAGCGTTTCGCCGAAGAAGGCGCGAAGGTCATCGTTGCCGATCTGAACGCGAAGGGCGCTGAGAAAATCGCCAGCGAGATTGGCGACGCTGCGCTGCCGGTTACCGCCGATGTTTCCATGAAGGCCGATGTGGACGCGATGGTGGATGCCGCCATGCAGGCCCATGGCCGACTCGACATCATGGTCAACAATGCGGGCTACACCCATCGCAATGGCCCCATGCTCGAGGTCGACGAGGAAACCTTCGATCTCATCACCGCTGTCAACATGAAGGCGATCTATCACGCCGCACAGGCCGTGGTGCCGATCATGGACAGGCAGGGCGGCGGCTCGATCATCACCACCGCTTCGACGGCGGGGCTGCGCCCGCGTCCGGGTCTCACCTGGTACAATGCCTCGAAGGGCTGGGCAATCACCGCGACCAAGTCGATGGCCGTGGAGCTCGCTCCGCAGAACATCCGTGTGAACTGCCTTTGCCCGGTTGCGGGCGAAACCGGGATGCTCGATCAGTTCATGGGTGAAGACACGCCGGAAAAGCGTGCGCAGTTCCGTGCATCCATTCCGCTTGGCCGGCTTTCCACACCGCTCGACATCGCCAATGCTGCACTATGGCTTGCTTCCGATGAAGCGGAATTCATCACCGGTGTTGCGCTGGAAGTGGATGGCGGGCGCTGCATCTGAACATGCGGGCCTGAAAAGGGATTCCGCAAACTGGGGAACCAGATCTCTCATTCGGAATTCCTTATTGTCGGTTCATTCAACGGGGCGCGATTGAGATGTTCAGCGTCCGCAGGCAGGGGGCACATGCATGACCTATGAGCAGATTTTTCTTTTCAGTCTGCTGGGTGTCGTCTTTGCATTCCTTGTCTGGGGTCGCATTCGCTATGATCTGGTTGCCTTCGCGGCGCTGATCATTGCGGTTGTGGCGGGTGTTGTGGATGCGCATGACGCATTCATAGGCTTCGGTCACGAGGCGGTGGTGATCATCGCGCTGGTGCTGATCGTCTCGCGCGCGATGATGAACGCGGGCGCCGTGGAGCTGATCGCCCGCTTCGTGCTGTCATCAGGGCGTTCCCTTTCGACGCATATCGGCTTCATGTCGGTCATCGGCGCGGGGCTTTCGGCCGTCATCAACAATGTGGCCGCGCTGGTCATGCTGATGACGCTCGACATAGAGGCGGCGAAAAAGGCAAAGCGCCCGGTTTCGCAATCGCTCATGCCACTTTCATTTGCGACGATCCTCGGCGGCATGATCACGCTGATCGGCACACCGCCCAACATCGTCATTGCGGAGTTTCGCGGGCGGGCGCTGGGCGAATCCTTTTCCATGTTCGATTTTTCGCCAGTGGGGCTGGTTTGCGCCATAGTCGGGATTGCGTTCGTGACAACGGTCGGGTGGCGGCTGATTCCTGATACGGGGCAGGCTGCCGTTGGAGAAGACGGTGCGGCAGGGCTTTTCGTCGCCGAAGCGGGGGTCAAGGAAAAGTCGAACTTTATCGGCAAGGCGGTCAGCGAACTTTATCCGCTTGCCGACGAGCATGATGTGACGGTTCTGGGTCTGGTGCGGCGCGGCAAGCGTCTGCCGGGATTCGCTGCGGGCGAGGAATTGCGCAAAAGCGATCACGTCATTCTCGAAGGCGATCCGAAATCCATAGAAGCCTTCATCGGCGCTGCCGGCCTCGATGCGCCGGGTTCTGAAGAACATGGTGGAATTCGCGGCAAGTCTCTGGTGCTGGTGGAAGCCATCGTTCCCGACAACGCCCATATGGTGGGGCGCACCGCGAACGATCTGCGGCTGCTTTATCGCCGTGGCGTGACGCTGCTGGGTGTCTCGCGTCAGGGGCGTCGGTTTCGCGAACGAGTGCGCAAGCTCGTCATCAAGCCGGGCGACGTGGTGCTTCTTCTGGGGCCTGAAAGCCGGGTCAATGACGCAGCCGACTGGCTGGGTGTGCTTCCGCTGGCTGAAAAGAGCCACACGGTAATCCAGCGCGGCAAGGCGCTGTTTGCCGTGGGCGTTTTTGCGGCGGCGGTGGCGACTTCGGTCATGGGCTTCGTGCCGCTTGCCGTGGCGCTTGCCGGTGCCGTTGCCATCTATGCGCTGTTCAATGTGGTCGGCGCGCGCGAAGTCTATGAATCGGTGGAATGGCCGGTGATCGTGCTTCTGGCATCGCTCATTCCGCTTGGGCTGGCGCTCGAGGATTCCGGCGGTACCAAGCTGATTGCCGATTCCATTCTTTCGCTGACTGGCGCACTGCCCGCCTGGGCGATCCTTGCGATCCTGATGATCGTGACGATGACGCTTTCGGATTTTTTGAACAATGTGGCGACGGCGCTGATTGCTGCTCCCGTGGGGCTTTCCATCGCGCAGGGGCTGGACGTTTCGCCGGACCCGTTTCTGATGGGGGTCGCCGTGGCCGCGTCCTGCGCGTTCCTCACGCCCATCGGACACAAGAACAACACGATCATCATGGGGCCGGGCGGCTATCGCTTCGGTGACTACTGGCGCATGGGCCTGCCGCTGGAAGTGCTGATCATTGCGGTGTCGGTACCGGCGATCCTGTTCTTCTGGCCGTTGTAGCGCGGTGAGCAGCGGTGTCCGTTGTGCGTGGTTCGACAAGCTCACCATGAGGGAGGGTAGAGACCTGCTGATAGCATCGCGCAGCACGTCATTCTTGCAAGCGCCCACATCCCTCATGGTGAGCTTGTCGAACCACGCACAGCATCAATGCAACGGGGAGCGTTGAGCCTAAAGCCGATCGCGCAGGGCGTACCAGTTGAGGGCCAGGAACATCAGGATCGGGCGCAGGCGCCGTCCGCCGGGGAAGGCCGGTATCCTGAGGTCCTCGAAGAGGCGCAGCCGGTCGCGGTTTCCGCACACGGTTTCGGCATAGAGCCTGCCGACGAAGTTCGAGAGCATGACGCCATGGCCCGAATAACCGCCAGCGGAGATCACGTTGGGCATGACCTCGCGCACATAGGGTTTTCTGGGCATGGTGATGCCCACATAACCACCCCATGCATGGGTGAGCTCCACATCGCTCAGGGCCGGATAAAGCTCTGCGATCTGGCGGCGGATGTGCTGGTGGATCGCCTTGTCTTCACCGGGAGCATAGATCTCGCGCCCACCGAAGAGCAGCCGGCCATCGGAAGATCGCCGGAAATAGCGCACCACAAAACGGGAATCGTCCACCGCCTCGCCTCCCGGCAGGACCGGGCTGTCATCGCCGAGCGGGGGTGTCGCACCGATGAAGGAGCCGATGGGCATGACATGCGCCGCGCTTTTCGGTTCCAGGTCGCCGCCATAGGCGTTGGTGGCGATCAGGCATTTCTCCGCAGTGATCGTGCCGCTGGGAGTCTCGATGCGAACACCGCCTGCATCTGAGGAAATCCGCGTGGCTGGTGTTTTCTCGAAGAGCTGTGCGCCAGCCTCTGCCGCCACGCGCGCTGTGCCGACCACCAGTTTGAGTGGGTGGATGTGGCCTGTGCCGGTGTCGCGGGTTCCGCCGAAATAGCGTGTGGAGCCAAGGCGTCGGGCGGTCTCGGCCTCGTCCATATAGGTGATGTGCGGATAGCCGAAGCGGTCGCGCATGATATCTGCGTGCCGACGGTATTCCTCAAGATAGCGCTTCTTGTGAACCACCGACAGCTGGCCGGGCCGATAGTCGATCTCAATGGCGTTGGCAGAAGCGAAGTCGAGCAGATGCGCCTTGGCCTCTTCGGCGAGATCAAACAGGGCTTTTGCGCGGGTCAAGCCGAGTTCTGCTTCCAGCTCCTCGGCCCAGGCGCGCTGGCCGGTGCCGAGCTGTCCGCCATTGCGGCCTGATGCGCCGTCACCGAAACGGTGCGCCTCGATCAGAGCAACATTGACGCCCGCCTTGGCGAGATGCGCCGCAGCCGAAAGGCCGGTGAAGCCGCCACCGATGATGGCAACATCGACGCGGAGGTCGCCATCAAGTGCCGGATATTCGGGACGCACGCCAACGGTCGCTTCATACCACGAGAGGCCGGGCGATATGGGCGACTGGTAGGCCATCGGTTCGCCTAAACGTTGAGCAGCAGGTATTCGCGCTCCCACGGGCTGATGACCTTCATGAAGGTCTCGAACTCGGCCCGCTTGATCGCCGCGAAGGTGGAGACGAAGGGCGCACCGAGCATCTCCCTCAGGCTTTCGTCATCCTCAAACAGGGCAACGGCTTCCAGAAGGCCGCGTGGTAGTTCGATCTCGTCCTGATTAACTGCGGTGCCGGCGGGGGCATCGGGCTTGTTCTTTTCCAGAATGCCGACAAGGCCGCAGGCAAGCGAAGCCGCCAGTGCCAGATAGGGGTTGGCGTCCGAGGAGGGGATACGGTTTTCCACGCGCCTGGCGGCGGGGTCCGAGCGCGGCACGCGGAAGGCGGTGGTGCGGTTGTCATAACCCCAGCGCGTGTTGACCGGAACCGCGGTGCCCTGGGTGAGGCGACGATAGGAGTTGACATAGGGCGCGAGCATGATGAGCGCGTTGGGGATATGTCTTTGCAACCCGCCGATGAAATGGCGGAACGTGTCCGTCTCTTCGCCCTTTTCGTCGGAAAAGACATTCTGGCCGGTATCGAGCGACACCACCGACTGGTGGATGTGCATGGCAGAACCCGGCTGGTTCTGGATCGGCTTTGCCATAAAGGTGGCGTAGGTATCGTGTTTCAACGCCGCCTCACGAATGGTGCGCTTGAACATGAAGACCTGATCGGCAAGCTCTATCGGGTCGCCATGGCGCAGATTGATCTCGAGCTGGCCGGCACCTTCCTCATGGATCAGCGTATCGATCTCCAGACCCTGACCCTCGGAGAAGTGATAGATGTCGTCGATCAGCTCGTCGAATTCGTTGACGCCGGCGATCGAATAGCCCTGACCGCCACCGATGGGCCGGCCGGAGCGCCCGACCGGAGGCGTGAGCGGATAGTCGGGATCAGGGTTCTTGTCGACCAGGTAGAACTCGATTTCGGGGGCGACGATGGGCTTCAGGCCGTGCCTGGCATACTCGGCCACCACGCGTTTCAACACATTGCGCGGGCTGAAGGCAACATCGCGCCCGTCCTGGTGCACGAGGTCGCAGATGACCTGCGCGGTGGGGTCGGTTTCCCATGGCACACAGGAGAGGGTGGAAAGATCCGGTACGAGTTTCAGGTCGCCGTCATCTTCTGGATAGACAAAGTCACCGCTGTTTTCCGGGTATTCGCCGGATATCGTGGTCATGAAGACTGCCGAAGGCAGCGCAAGCGACGTATTGGATGTGAATTTCTTGGACGGCATCATCTTGCCGCGGGCAACGCCGGCCTGATCGGGGGTGATGCACTCGATGTCCTCGATGCCGCGCGATTCCAGCCAGGCCGTGGCCTGCTTCCAGTCCTTCACACCGCGAAGGTTCTTCAGAAATGCGGGCGCGCGTACGGATTCACCTCGACCGGCGCGGCGGGCTAGCTTCTTCCTGTCAGGCATCAATCACCAGGGATTATTGTTTGGATGCCGGAGTATAGACTTGGGTCTGAAGGAAAGGGAAGGGCCCAGTCTCACGGTTGAACAGCGGTCAACAGGCGCTGAATGACTGGTTGCAGCGCCTCTTGTGTCACCGGTCGGACAACCTGCGCATCTACATGATCAGCCCGCGGAGACGCGTCGAGGCGGGACGGGATGATGGTGATGACAAGAGGAAGCCGGCGCGGCGAGACGCTCCTGTGCCGTTGCAGATGCAGGAACAGCGTGTCCGTCATCTGCAGCTGCGCATCAATGTCGACGATCACGAGACCCGGACGGGAAAGCGGCGATGCTGCTGACAAAATGCGGCGCGCTTCCACCGGCTCCATTGCCTGAACCTTCAGATAGGCGCGCTGGGCAATCCGCGAAAGAACGATCCGATTGACTGGAGAAGCAGCGACCACCAGAGCCTGCGTCGGGTCGGCAACACAGGTCCCTGCCGCTGCGCCTTCCGTGTCGGCTGAGAGCCGGTCGATTGCCTCTTTCTCTGCCATTAGACGTTCGCCCGTCAAGTGGAATGCGGAATTCAATGCCCGGTTGAGTAGTGGGGGAGATAATTATTACTGTAGTTGCTAAGTCAAGTTAAAAATACGTCAGGATTAACATGTTCTTGTTTCGTCGTTTGGAACCGCACGACCATCGGTTAAGCAGCGAAATCCATATCAAAATTGAAGCATTATATTGTTTGATCATGGCGGGCGGACATCGTCCGTCAGAATAAAAAGCGCCCGCGCAGGAGACCTTGCGCGGGCGCTCGACTGGAGGTCGTCAGGCCGGTGTCAGGAGCCGGCCAGACGATTGGTGACGATGACCGGCACCAAAAGGTCGCCCCAGTTTCCCTCCCCGCCATGATGGCGTGCTGAGCGGACCAGTTCCACGGACACACCGGAATCGACCGCTTTCATGACCGACTGGTTGAGCCTGTGCAGATCGTTCGCCACCATGCGGATCAAAGCCTGCTGGTCGGATGACATGGCGCTCGCCTGTTCCTCTGCTCGTTCCTTGACGCGGGTGTTCGGTGTCATTTCCGTTCTCCTTTCCCGGCCCTTTCGGCCGTTGGGTTATTCCGCCGCCGGGCGGAATTGGGCAGTTTCGGTGGATTCCTGCATGGCGGTCGTCGAAGACTGGCCGCCGGTGATGGCCATGGACACGGCATCGAAATAGCCGGTGCCCACTTCGCGCTGGTGCTTGGTGGCGGTGTAGCCATTGGCTTCCGCCGCGAACTCTGCTTCCTGCAGCTCCGAGTAGGCCGCCATCTGGCGTTCCTTGTAGCCGCGCGCCAGCTCGAACATGCCGAAGTTGAGCTGGTGGAAGCCCGCCAGCGTGATGAACTGAAACTTGTAGCCCATGGCTCCCAGCTCACGCTGGAACCTTGCAATGGTTGCGTCGTCCAGATTCTTCTTCCAGTTGAAGGATGGCGAGCAATTGTAGGCAAGCAGCTTGCCCGGATAGGCCCTGTGCACGCCCTCGGCAAATTTGCGCGCCTGCTCCAGATCCGGCTTCGAGGTTTCGCACCAGATCAGATCCGTGTGCGGCGCATAGGCGATGGCGCGGGCGATGCAGGCATCGAGCCCGTTCTTCACGCGATAGAAGCCTTCGACCGTGCGGCCGGCCTCGTAATCGACGAAAGGCTGGTCGCGCTCGTCGATGTCGGAGGTCAGAAGCTTTGCCGCCTCGGCATCGGTGCGGGCGATGACCAGGCTCGGCACGCCCATGACGTCGGCTGCCAGCCGCGCGGCATCCAGATTGCGGATGTGCTGGGCCGTCGGGATCAGAACCTTGCCGCCCAGATGGCCGCACTTCTTTTCGGAGGCAAGCTGGTCCTCGAAGTGGACGCCCGCCGCACCTGCCTCGATATAGGCCTTCATCAGTTCGAAGGCGTTGAGCGGACCGCCGAAGCCGGCTTCGGCATCGGCAACGATCGGCGCGAACCATGTGTCGACCGACAGGCCCTTGCCTTCCGCCGTCTCGATCTGGTCGGCGCGCTGAAGTGTGCGGTTGATGCGCTTGGCAAGCTCCGGACCCGCATTGGCGGGGTAAAGCGACTGGTCCGGATACATGGCCGAGGCGGTGTTGGCATCGGCTGCCACCTGCCAGCCGGAGAGGTAGATCGCCTTCAGGCCGGCGCGGACCATTTGCATCGCCTGATTTCCTGAGAGCGCGCCCAGCGCGTTGACGAAGTCCTCTTCGTGGATGAGCTTCCAGAGACGCTTCGCGCCTTCCTCGGCGAGCGTGTGACGGATGGCGACAGAGCCGCGCAGGCGCTGCACATCCTGCGGCGTGTAGGGGCGCTCGATGCCGTCGAAGCGGCCTTCCGCTGCGCCAGGAACAAGGTTGTAAAAATCCGTCATTATTGCCTCCGTACAGGATCTGTTTCGCTGGCGGAGCTTCTTGGCAGGGTGCCTTGGGGCTCCGATTTCGTTACAGGATTTACATTGCGGCGCAGCGAAAGCGGAGAGAAAACCGGATTTTTGCCGAAATTTTCGTGTCAGCATGTCTGGAATTTGACAAAGCGGGCGTGTAAATTTGTAAATTATGTAAGGACGGGGTTGTGCAGAAGTTTTGTAAAGACGTGTAAAGCGGTGTCCGTTCCAGCATGGACCCTCGGGCTTGACACGAGGGTCCATGCCGGAACGGTCGCGTGTCGCCGGGGACGCGGAGAACAACGGGATTCGATCATGGCCAACCAGAAGATATTCGCCGGGCCGCGCATCAGGCGCATTCGCACAGCAAAGGGGTTGACCCAGACGGCCATGGCCGAAGGTCTGGGCATCTCGCCGTCTTATCTGAACCTGATCGAGCGCAACCAGCGGCCGCTCACGGTCTCGCTCATCTTGAAACTCGCATCCGTCTACAAGGTCGATCCCGATGAATTACAGGGCGGGGCGGGTCTGTCGCTGGCCGCGCTGCGCGAGGTGTTCTCCGATCCGCTTCTGGCCGGCGAACTGCCTGGCGAGCAGGAACTGGTGGATGTATCCGAGGCTGCACCCAATGCAGCGGCCGCGCTTGTAAAACTCTACCGCGCCTACCGCGAGCAGGCGGATCGCATGTCGGATCTTTCAGAGATGCTGGCGCGCGAAGGACGCACCACGGCAATCTCTGCGACACGTCTGCCGATTGACGAGGTGCGCGAGACCTTCGAGCGGCACGCAAACCATTTTGCCTCAATAGAAGAAGAGGCCGAGAGCTTTCACAAGTTGATCGCGCCGGCCGACGATCTTTCCGGCGCGATCCGGCGCTGGCTGAAACAGGAGCACGGCATCGTGGTGCGGCTTCTGCCGGTTGCGACCATGCCGAACTGGCGCCGGCGCTACGACCGGCACTCGCAGCGGCTCTTCATCTCTGAACGCCTTTCGCCGGCTGATCAGCTTCGCGAGATTGCCATGGAAGCATGCCTTCTGCGTATGTCGGTCGCGATCGCCGCGGAGATCGAGGGGTTAAAGCTGTCAAGCAATGAAGCAAGGCGTCTGGCGCGCTTCGAGCTCGGTCGCTATGCCGCGCATGCACTGATGATGCCGTATCACGCGTTCCTGTCGGCTGCGGAACGCGCACGCTACGACGTGGATGTGTTGAAATCGCGCTTCGGCGTGTCATTCGAGCAGGCGGCCAACCGGCTTACGACGCTCGCGCGGCCGGGTGCTTCGGGCGTACCCTTCTTCATGCTTGAGGTCGACCATGCGGGCAACCGTTTTCGCAAGGCGGGCGCGCTGGGCTTTCCGCAGGCGCGCTTCGGCGGCGGGTGCCCGAAACTTGCCGTTCATGCAGCATTCGCGCAGCCGGGGCAGGTGCTGGTCGAGGCGGTGGAAATGCCCGATGGCGCCGAATTCCTGACGGTCGCACGCACGCTGGAGGGGCCGCAGGGCGCTTTTGCCGAACGCCCGCGCCGGACGGCGCTTCTGCTGGGGTGCGATCTCGGATTTCGTGAGAGTGTGGTTTATGGCGATGCGCTGCCGGGTGCGCCGGGCAAGGCGGGAAGCGCGCCGACCCATGCGCTCACGCCGGTTGGGCCGGCCTGCCGTCTGTGCGAACGGGCGGGCTGCCTTGCCCGTGCCGAGCCGCCGGTGACAAGGCCGCTCGGGCTCGACGAAATGGTGACGGGTCTGAGCGCCTTCGATTTTCAGTGACGCGGTCAGGCGATGTCGAGCACGACATTGCCGACAACGTCGCCGCGTTCCACGGCTTCATGCGCCTTGACGATGTCGCGCAGGGCGAAGCGCTCGCCGATCGAATGTTTGAGCGCGTTTTTCTCAAGCATGGCTGTGAGTTGGCCGATCGCGGTCTCTCGCTCCCGCGCGAGCAGTTCATAGACCACAAAGACCTGCAGCGTCAGGCTGTTCCACAGCAATGTGGGAAACGAGACGGGTATGTCTCCGGCAAGGCTGGAACCATAGCAGACGATCTTGCCGTGGGGCGCCAGCGCGCCATTCGAGATGATCGCGGTGGTGGAATAGAGGTCCATATCAATGAGACCGTCCACACCCTTGCCTGTGGTAAGCCCTTTCACCGTGGCGGCCACGTCCTTGGCCTTGTAGTCGATCACGAAATCCGCGCCCGCGGCGCGGGCGTGGGCGGCACGACCGGGCGAGGCGGTGGCGATAACCCGCGCGCCGCGGGCTTTGGCGACCTGGGTGGCATAATGCCCCACCGAAGAGCCGGCGCCGGTGACGAGAATTGTCTTGGCCTTGACGGTCTCGAAGAGATTGACGGCATGCATGGCTGTCAGCGCGGGTATGCCAAGACAGGCGCCTGTCGCGTAGTCGACATTCGCGGGCAGAGGGACCGCCTGCGCTTCCGGCAGCACGATCGCCTCGGCAGCCGTGCCGAAGGGGCGTCGCCACTGGCCGTTCCAAACCCAGACACGCTGGCCGACGCGACCGTGATCCACGCCAGGCCCGACGGCGTCGATATCGCCTGCACCATCGCTGTGCGGAATGACGCGCTCGGCATTCAGAGGCCGGCCACGTCGCGCTTTTACATCGGACGGGTTGACGCCCGAGGTAACAAGCCGGACACGCACCTCGCCGGGCCCGGGCGCGGGAAGGGGCATGTCGCCTAGTTCCAGAACATCGCGCGCCGCGCCGTTGCGCTCATACCATGCTGCTCTCACTGCTCGCTCCCGCCCTGACACCTGCCGCGGGTCCGCCCGCTCCAGCCATTGACAAGGTTCGAAATTCCGGCGCAGGCTTTGTCATCCGCAACCATGACACAGGCCAGTCTTGAACCGCCCCGAAACGAATATCGATACAGACGTTAAGCCCAGTCCTGCCGTTTCGCCAGAAGCTCGCGACGAAATTTCAACAGAAGTTGACCCTGCCTGTGGAGATTTCATCTCCGCCGATCATGAGGCCGAATACCGCGCCTTTGTCGAGGAGCATCCGGATCTGGAGGCGGTTGAGTTTCTGATTGTCGATCCCAACGGGATCATCCGCGGCAAATGGGCGCCCGGCGACAGCCTCAAAAAGGCGTTTCAGGAAGGGGTGAACTTTCCCATGTCGCTGCACGGCCTCGATGTGTGGGGGCGCGAGGTGGAGGAAACAGGGCTCCACATCGAAACCGGAGACAAGGACGGCTATTGCCGGGCAACGCGTGGGTCGCTTGCGATCGTCCCGTGGGCCAGGCGCAAGACAGCGCAGGTTCTGCTCCAGACCTTCACGCCGGAGGGGGAGCCCTTCATGGCGGATTCACGCCAGGTGCTGAAGCACAAGGTGGCGGAAGCAAATGCGAAGGGGTTCTTTCCGGTCGCGGCGTTTGAGCTGGAATTCTATCTGCTCGATCCGGAAAAGCAGGATCCCGCCGGCATGCCCACCCCCCTTGGCGCTGGCGAGGGGCCAGACCGGCTGCGCATGTACGGGCTCGACGATCTGGCGGAAAACGCAGCACTCTTCGACATGATACGCGACGCCGCCGACGCTCAGAACCTGCCGATCGACACGATCATCAAGGAGGCAGCACCCGGCCAGTTCGAGGTCAATCTGAAGCACCGGGCGGACCCTTTGCGAGCGGCGGATGATGTCATCCTTCTGCGTCGCATCGTGATGGGCTGCGCGCGCGAGCACGGACTGACCGCCACCTTCATGGCCAAACCCTTCATCGATCATGCGGGCAACGGCATGCATGTGCATACATCTATGCTCGATGCAGACGGGCAGAATGTGTTTGCCGGCGAGACGGGCCGTGAACGATTACTGTCGGCGGTGGCCGGTCTGATCGACAGCATGCCCGAATCGCTCATTCTCTACATCAATACCTGGAACGGGTTCCGGCGCATCACGCCGGGATCCTATGCACCCACCCATGCGGTCTGGGCGGAAAACAACCGCTCGGTGGCCTTGCGGATTCCAGTTTCGACCGAGGAAAACAGACGCGTCGAGCACAGAATTTCCGGTGCGGATGCCAATCCGTATCTTGTCATGGCGGCGATTATCCAGGGCATGATTGAGGGGATCGAAGCGGGCGCGCAGCCGCCACCGCCGGTGGAAGGCAGCGCCTATGACGAAAGGGCGGATATCGGGAGAGAACTGCCCGACGACATGGATGACGCGCTGCAGCTTGCTCTGAAAAGCCGCTTCATCGATCGGGCGCTCGGTCCGCTTCTGGCGAAAGTCTATCGCGATCTGAAACGCGCTGAAATCGTCGCCTTCTGGAGTGAGATCACACCGCTGGAGCGCACCACTTATCTCTGAGCGCAAACAGAAATTTGCCGCTTGTCGCATCCCTGAAACGACAATAGGGTTGATGAAAACATGCGGGTGTCGGCGGCGATTTGTGTGCCGGCAAAAACAGTCCCTTGGGGAGAATTTCCATGCTGCGTAAAACCCTTCTAGCCTCCTGCGTTTCCCTTGCCGCGCTCTCTGTTTCGATGACGGCGAATGCGCAGGATCGTGTCGTCAATGTCTACAACTGGTCGGACTATATCGATGATTCCATCCTCGAGGATTTTACCGAGGAAACGGGCATCAAGGTTGTCTATGACGTCTACGATTCCAACGAGATCCTGGAAACCAAACTGCTCGCGGGCGGTTCGGGCTATGACGTCGTCGTGCCGTCGGGCGAGTTTCTCGGCCGGCAGATCAGCGCAGGCGTTTTCCAGAAGCTCGACAAGGACAAGCTCCCTAACCTTTCCAACATGTGGGACATGATCAACGACCGCGTGGCGGTCTATGATCCGGGCAACGAATATTCCATTAACTATATGTGGGGCACGACAGGCGTCGGCTACAATGTCGGCAAGGCCGAAGAGATCCTCGGCACCTCCAAGGTCGATACCTGGGATGTGATGTTCACGCCGGAACTGGCGGCGAAGTTCAAGGATTGCGGCATCTATATGCTGGATTCAGCCAGTGAGGTGGTGCGCTCGGCACTCATCTATCTCGGCCTCGACCCCAATGCGCCATCTTCGGACGACCTTGCGAAGGCGGAAGAACTGCTTCTTTCGGTTCGCCCCTTTGTGCGCAAGTTCCATTCCTCCGAATATATCAATGGTCTCGCCAATGGCGACATCTGCCTGGCGCTCGGCTATTCGGGTGACATTTTCCAGGCCCGCGACCGTGCGGCGGAAGCCGATCAGGGCGTAACCGTGGGCTATGCGATCCCCAAGGAAGGTGCTCTTCTCTGGTTTGACCAGATGGCCATTCCGGCCGACGCAAAGAACGTGGAAGAGGCGCACGAGTTCCTCAACTACATCATGCGTCCCGATGTGATCGCCAAGGCGTCGAACTATGTCGTCTATGCCAATGGCAACAAGGCCGCGCAGGCAGAGATGGACGAAGAAGTCGTGGGCGACCCGGCTGTCTATCCCGACGAGGCGACCATGGAGAAGCTGCAGGCGCCGCTCCCCTATGACATGCGCACTCAGCGGCAGGTGACGCGTATGTGGACCAAGGTGGTGACCGGCCAGTAGGCGGTTTCAGGGCAGGGGACGCCGATGAAGTCGCTCGGCAGCACACGTCGCAGCTTTGCACCCTGGGCCGATCCCCAGGCGAAGCCGTATATTTCCTTCGAGAGTGTCACCAAGACGTTCGGCGATTTCACGGCGGTCGATGACCTGTCCCTCAGCATCTACGAGCGCGAGTTCTTCGCGCTCCTGGGCGCTTCGGGCTGCGGAAAGACCACGCTGCTGCGCATGCTGGCGGGTTTCGAGCAGCCCACCTCCGGCCGCATCTTTCTCGACGGGCAGGATCTGTCGGGCATTCCGCCGCACAGGCGGCCGGTCAACATGATGTTTCAGTCCTATGCGCTTTTTCCGCATATGACGGTGGAAAAGAACATCGCCTTTGGCCTGAAGCAGGATCGCATGCCGGCCGACGAGATCGCCGACCGGGTTGCTGCCATGCTGAAACTGGTGAAGCTTGAGTCCTTTGCCAAGCGCAAGCCGCATCAGCTATCGGGCGGTCAGCGTCAGCGTGTGGCGCTCGCCCGATCGCTCGCCAAACGGCCCAAGCTCTTACTTCTGGACGAGCCCCTTGGGGCGCTCGACAAGAAGCTGCGCGAGGAGACGCAGTTCGAACTGGTCGATCTGCAATATGATCTTGGCCTCACCTTCATGGTCGTTACCCACGATCAGGAAGAGGCCATGACGATGGCTGACCGCATTGCCGTGATGGACAGGGGCAAGGTCATTCAGGTGGCCACCCCAGCGGAGATCTACGAGGCACCGAACTCGCGCTTCGTTGCTGATTTCGTCGGCTCCATCAACATGTTCGAGGGAACCGTCACTGCATCCGACAGCGAGAGTGCGCGCATAGCCGACGCATCGGGGTTCGAGCTTTCGGTGCTCAATGGCGCGGGCGCCGAGAAGGGTGCGAATGTGTGGTTCGCCGTCCGGCCCGAGAAGATCGATATTTCCCGCAACCGACCGGAAGGTGCGATCAACGCGGTTGAGGGAGAGGTCTGGGACATCGCCTATCTCGGCGACATGACCATTCACCACGTCAAGCTGGATGACGGCCGTATCGTAAAGGCAAGCAGCATCAACCGAAGTCGTGCGGTGGATGATGTGCTGACATGGCATGACCGCGCCTGGATCTCCTTTCCGGCCGATGCCGGCGTCGTGCTGACGCGGTAGCTCACGATGGCGCGTTTCATCTCAGCAATCGCCGCCCGTTTCGTTATCGCGCTGCCCTATCTGTGGCTGCTTGTCTTCTTCCTTGCGCCCTTTCTGATCGTCTTCAAGATTTCGCTTTCGGAACCGGCACTCGCCATGCCGCCTTATCAGCCGGTTTTCGACCTTTTCGCCGGATTTTCGGCGTTTTTCGAGAAACTCCGCGCGCTTTCGTTCAGCAATTATCTTTGGCTGTTCGATGATCCGCTTTATGTGAATGCCTATCTTTCGAGCATCTGGATCGCCACGGTTTCGACCCTGATCACGCTGGCCGTGGGTTATCCCATCGCCTATGGCATGGCGCGTGCACCGGCCTCGATCAGGCCGACGCTCCTCATGCTGGTGATCCTGCCTTTCTGGACCAGCTTCCTGATCCGCGTTTATGCGTGGATCGGCATCCTGAAACCGGAGGGGCTTCTCAATCAGTTCCTGATGTTCCTGGGGCTGATCGACGAGCCGCTCGTCATACTCAACACCACGACGGCCATCTATATCGGCATTGTCTATTCCTATCTGCCCTTCATGGTGCTGCCGCTCTATTCGACGCTGGAAAAAATGGACGGATCGCTGATCGAGGCAGCGCGTGACCTCGGTTGCCCGCCCATGGCCGCGTTCTGGAAAGTGACGTTCCCCATGTCGCTGCCCGGCGTGGTGGCCGGCTGCATGCTTGTGTTTATCCCGGCGGTGGGCGAATTCGTCATTCCCGATCTGCTCGGCGGATCGCGGACCCTGATGATCGGCAAGACACTCTGGACCGAGTTCTTCAACAATCGCGACTGGCCGGTATCCTCTGCCGTCGCGGTGATCCTGCTTTTGATCCTGATCGTGCCGATCATGCTCTTCCAGCGCTCACAGGCGCGCTCACGCGAGGCGGGGAATTAGCCATGGCCGGAAGCTGGGGACGTTTCAACATCGTGTCGCTGGTGCTGGGCTTTGCCTTTCTGTACCTGCCGATCCTTCTTCTGGTGATCTATTCCTTCAACGAGTCGCGTCTCGTCACGGTGTGGGCTGGCTTCTCGACGAAATGGTATGTGGAGCTTTTCTCAAATCGGGGCCTGATGGACGCCGCCTGGGTGACGGCGCGGGTCGCCTTCCTGTCGGCCACGGTGGCAACCGTGCTCGGCACGATGGCGGCCATTGCCCTGACGCGCTATACGCGGTTTCGAGGGCGGCTTCTTTTCTCCGGCATGGTGTTTGCACCGCTCGTCATGCCGGAAGTAATCACCGGCCTGTCGCTTCTGCTTCTGTTCGTGGCGATCAATTTCGACCGTGGGTTTTTCACGGTCACAATCGCGCATATCACTTTTTCCATGTGCTTTGTTGCGGTGGTGGTTCAATCCCGCCTGATGAGCTTTGATCAGTCCTTGGAAGAGGCCGCGCTCGATCTTGGTGCAACGCCGGCGAAAGCGTTTTTCCAGGTCACACTGCCTGTAATTCTGCCGGCGGTGATTTCGGGCTGGATGCTGGCTTTCACTTTGTCACTTGATGATCTTGTGATTGCGAGCTTCACATCCGGCCCTGGTGCAACGACGCTGCCTATGAAGATTTACAGCCAGGTACGGCTCGGCGTTACACCGGAGATCAATGCGGTCTGTACCATTTTGATCGGGATTGTGGCGATGGGCGTCATCGCCGCCTCGATTGTCACCAAGCGGCAGGAAGTTCAGCGGCGCCGCGACGAGCAGGCGGCCATAAGAGTGGCTGGCTGAGCCAGGCGCAGGCCGGCTATTCGATCAGAAACGGTGCGATGAAGGGTGCGTTCCAGGAGCCGCCGACGAAGAAGGTTTCGCGCGGTCCCTGATCCGGAGTGTCTTCTTCTGCGGCAGTCTCCCCGCTGGAAGGAGTTTCTCGCGGCATAATGCTTCCGGAAAGGGCAATGCCCCGGCCTGCAAACGGAACCAGCCCGCCAAGCGTGATCTTTTCTCCGGTGGTCAGGCGCGCTTCCGCAGTGTCGATCCACGCAATGCCACCTGCCAGAGTGGCCTTCAAATCCGCACCCTCGATGGCTAGTTCGCCATCGGCGATATCCTGCAAGGGGAAAAAGCTGCCCTTGTCATTGTGCTCCCGAAAGGTCTCGAGATTGAGGCCGACAATGCTGCCCTTACCGAAGCTCGCCGATATGGAGCCGTCGGATGTCTCCAGAACCTCATTGAGCGTTTCGCCATGTCCTTTGAGGAAAACCGAGAACGAACCCTTGCCTTTCGGCATGAACGCCGTGAAATGAAGCTTCTCCCCCATCAGCCCGCCGTCGATGTTCTCGGCCGCAATGCGAAGCTCGGCATGATCTCGGCCCTCAACATTGTCGAGGCGGACACCGAGCTGAAGCATGCCTCCGAAAGCCGTGGCGTCGGAAATATCGAGGCTCACCAGTCCGTCGCGAACCTGCGCGGTCGCGGCCACATCGCTCATCGATACGGATCCGGCGGATGCCTGCGTAGCCGACAGGCGAAGATCAAAATTGAGATCATGGGCCCAGGAAGCCGCAACAGCCTGCGCCGGTGCGTCGGGTTCGGGCGCAAGGGTTTTCAAAAGCGTGCCGAGATCAAGTGCGTTGAAGGCAAGCGTACCGGAAATGGTCGGGCGCGGATCATTGAACGCCACATCGAAAACACCGGTCGCGTTGCTGTCCCCCAGGCTGAACTCGGTGGTTTCGAACTTGATGCGCTTGGCATCGCCTATGATGGTGCTGCGAAGTTTCGCGGCCTTGATCGTGCTGCCCGGCCAGTCCTCGAGCAGCGTCCATTCCAGCACACGCTGAAGAGAGGGAGCCGAGCTTTCCAGAGTGCCGTTGACGAAGGCGTTGTCGACCAGATCGGCTTCGCCCTTGAAGGAAAGCGTCAGCGGCGCGCTTTTTAGCGAAAGCGAAAGAGCGGTCTTGCCGCCTGCGAGCAAAAAGAGGGGCTCGTCGGTCGAGGCGTCGATGGAGAGGCTTTCGCCATGCCAGATACCTCTGGCAGACAGGGTGGCCGCGCGGTTGAGGGCGGGCCAGTTGAAGGTCCCGGTAAGGCCGCTCAGAAAGGGCGGTTTGTTGGCTCCGTTGAGCGCGATAACCCGACCATCCTCGACTTCAACCATCGCAAAACTGTCGTTCGGCAGTGCACTCTTGTCAGGCGTCGCGGGATTGGCGGCAAGCAGTTCACGGGCCATCTCCACCGACTGTGCGAGCTTACCCCAATTGGGTATGGTCGGAACGCGCATGACGCCATCCGTATCGTCAAGCCGCAGCACGGGCCTCACGAGCCGGATCTTGGTGAACACGACCTTGCCGCGCAGGGCTGCTAGTGCGGAAAGGTCGATCTCGACACGCTCGGCTTCCATGACGGGCGCGCCATCGTTGTTCCAGTCCGACAGGACGACATCGTTGAGCACTGCGCTGAAGGAAGGCCACACACGGATTTGAGGGGCGTCGTCCAGCCGAATGCGATATCCGCTCCAGGCACTGAGCTGCTGGGCCACGCTGTCACGCACAATCTGCGTGGAGGCCAGGATTGGCAGACAAACGACCACCAACACCGCGACCACGGCGGCGATCAAAAGAGCCCAAATGCTTTTCTTCATTGCCGACGAGGGCATGGAACCTCATCCTCGACGTTCCGCCCGGCGACTTTGCGGCCAGACTGAACGCTGTCAACTTGGTGGCCGGGAGTGCCACGACACAGCTATGCCGGCAAACCGACTTCACAGCTCTTTACGGGTTTAAACATGACGTATGGCAATTCAAGGACTTGTCGCGTTGTGGAAAGGTATTGCACCGCTTTCTGCAACGCCTGGCCGGGTTTGATGCACGATACGGGAATTGTTTCCGAACAGGCCATTGCCGTTCCGGGGCGGAAATGCATAAGAAGAGCAAACGCCTGGAGGGCAGCGAGGAGGAAAGAATGAGGGCAACGGAGCCACTTTGGACACCATCTCAGGGGCGGAAGACCGAAGCGCCGGTCTCGGCTTTCGCCAGACAAGCGGAGAAGGTGGCTGGCCGTAACCTGCCCGACTACGATGCGCTCCATGCCTGGTCCATAGAGGACCGTGAAGCGTTCTGGTCTCTCGTCTGGGATTTTTGCGGTGTTATTGGCGACAAGGGCGCGCGCATTCTGGAAAACGGAGACCGAATGCCGGGAGCTTCATTTTTCCCGGATGCGCGGCTGAACTATGCCGAGAATCTGTTGCGCAGGTCGGGCAGTGATGACGCGGTGGTCTTTCGTGGCGAAGACAGGGTCGAGCGCCGGCTCTCCTGGGATGCTCTGCGCGCGCAGGTGTCGCGCCTCCAGCAGCTCTTTCGCGATCGGGGTCTGAAAGCCGGCGACCGCGTGGCGGCGATGATGCCCAACATGCCCGAAACGCTCGCGGCGATGCTTGCTGCCACGTCGCTTGGTGCCGTGTGGTCGTCCTGCTCGCCCGATTTCGGCATTCAGGGTGTTCTCGACCGGTTCGGTCAGATCGAGCCAACCATTTTCATCGCGCCCGACGGCTACTGGTATGGCGGTAAATCTTTTGATGTTTCAGACAAGATTGCTGCGGTCCTCGACAAACTGCCGAGCGTGAAGCTGGCATTGATCGTCGACTATCTGGGTCATGCGGAAGAGTCCGCTGCAAAGATCGGCAAGGCCGAGGCTTACGGCAAGGCTGTGGAGCGCTATGAGGATGGTGAGCTTGCATTTGAGCGCCTCCCATTTTCGCACCCGCTTTACATCCTGTTTTCATCCGGCACGACCGGTGTCCCGAAATGCATTATCCATTCGGCGGGCGGTACGCTTCTTCAGCATTTGAAGGAGCACCGTCTCCATGCCGGGCTCAAGCCCGGCGACCGCTTGTTCTATTTCACCACTTGCGGCTGGATGATGTGGAACTGGCTGATGAGCGGACTGGCGTCGGAGGCCACTCTATTGCTTTACGACGGGTCTCCGTTCCATCCAGACGGTAATGTGCTCTTCGATTATGCCGATGCCGAACGCATGACCTATTTCGGCACGTCTGCCAAGTTCATCGATGCGGTGCGCAAGGCCGGCTTGAAGCCAATGGAAACCCATGATCTTTCGACTGTCGAGACGATATCGTCGACCGGCTCGCCCCTCGCGCCGGAGAACTTCGCCTTTGTCTATGAAGGTATCAAGAAAGACATCCATCTCGCCTCGATCTCGGGCGGGACAGACATCGTCTCCTGCTTTGTGCTCGGTGTGCCCACCTTGCCGGTCTGGGTCGGCGAAATTCAGGCGGCGGGGCTGGGTATGGCTGTCGAGGTCTGGGACGATGAAGGGCGACCCCTTGAAATGGGCAAGGGCGAACTCGTCTGTACCCGCGCCTTTCCGGCCATGCCGATCGGATTCTGGAACGACCCGCAGGACGAAAAATACCATGCAGCCTATTTCGACCGCTTCGACAATGTGTGGTGCCACGGCGACTTTGCCGAATGGACGGAGCATGGCGGCATTGTCATTCATGGCCGTTCCGACGCGACGCTGAACCCCGGCGGCGTGCGCATCGGCACGGCGGAGATCTACAATCAGGTCGAGCAGTTGCCGGAAATCCTGGAGGCGATTTGCATCGGACAGGAGTGGGAAGACGATGTGCGCGTTGTCCTTTTCGTGCGGCTGGCCGAAGGCGTGAGGCTCGACGAGGCGCTGGAAAAGACGATCCGCACCAAGATCAGAACAGGGGCAAGCCCGCGTCACGTGCCGGCACGCATTGTGGCAGTGGCGGACATCCCACGCACGAAATCCGGCAAAATAACCGAGCTTGCCGTGCGCGACATCGTTCACGGACGCTCTGTGAAGAACAGGGAAGCGCTCGCCAACCCCGAAGCGCTCGATCTTTACCGCGATATTCCCGAGCTACGCGCCTGAACCCGGCTTGACATGGTAAACAAATGGTAACGCCGAAATTTACCGAGACTTCACAAGTGGTACATTTCGGTAAATTTCTCTGCGAGTCGGTAAGGTTCTGTTAAGGGTTTGCCCGCGATAGTGTCGGCTAACTTGACGAGCCGGACACAGGTTCCGACTGTTCATGCAGATGTTCGCCAAGCCCCGTTTTTGACAGCATTCAAGATCCTTCAGGCGCCCTTTCCCGGGCGCTTTTTTTTGCCCGGATTTCTCTCCGCCCATGTGGGCGCAACAATGGATCAATTCAGCTTCCTGATAGGGGGTCAGGTGTTGTGGTCGCGCATGAGTGGGCGCGACAGAAGAATGACCGGCACAATGGCCGTGGCGATGATGAGGAGCGCGGCGACTGCGCCGTCTTCCACGACGCCGCGAGACGCATTTTCATAAACATGCGTTGCGAGCGTACGGAAGCCGAAGGGACGCAGCAGAATGGTCGCCGAAAGCTCTTTCACCGTGTCCACAAAGACGAGGATGGCTGCCGTCAGAATAGCAGGTTTCAGAAGCGGCAGGAGAATGGTCAGAGCGCTCTGGTTTGCTGTCTTGCCTAGGCTGCGCGCAGCCTGATCCAGATTGGGTGGTAGCTTTTCCAGCCCCGAGCGAACCGCGCTTTCAGCCAGCGCCAGAAAACGGATCGTGCAGGCGATGACAATGGAAGCCGCAGTCCCGGTCAGGAAAAGGCCGGTGGAAAAGCCGCCATAGGTGCGTGCGGCGTTGTCGATCGTATTGTCGATAGCAGCGAGAGAGAGAAGCAGACCAAGGCCGAGGATCGTGCCGGGCAGGGCATATCCGATCGAAGCAAGCCGCACCAGCGCCATCGTGTACGGCGAGCGCGAGAGGCGCATGGCATTGAGAAGCAGTAGCGCGATGACGACGGTCGCGATCGCGGTGATGCCGGCCACCGTAACGCTGGTCAGGAACGCCTGCAGAACCTGTGGATCCGCAAACTGGTAGAGCCGCTTCGAGACGTAGCGGCCAAAAACGAAAAGCGGCACGCCGAAGCCCGACAGGATGGGCAGGATGAGAGCGCCGGTGGCGAGACCGCCTTTGAAACCGGGAAGCGGCAGACGGGGTGGGCGCGCATGCATCTGGGTGCCGCGGGCGCTGTGAAAACGTTGCTTGCGCCGCGCCCATTGTTCGGCTGTCAGAAGCAGAAACACGATTACCAGCATCACGGAAGCGATCTGGGCGGCCCCTTCGAGGCTCCCGCGATTGAGCCAGGTGGCGTAGACAGAGAGCGTGAGCGTGCGAACGCCGAGATACTCCACCGCGCCAATGTCGTTTAGTGTTTCCATCATGACCAGCGCCAGGCCGGCGACGATGGCCGGGCGGGCGACAGGCAACAGGATGCGGAAGAAGACGCGCGCCGGCCGCGCGCCCAGCGTGCGCGCCACATCGGCAATGTTTCGTCCCTGCATGAGGAAGACGACGCGGGCGGTGAGATAGACATAGGGAAAGGTGACAGACGTCACCACAAGAGCCGCGCCCCAGGTGGAGCGGATGTCGGGAAACCAGTAGTCGCGCGCGCTTTCGAAGCCGAAGACGGCGCGGAGCGCTGTCTGCAAGGGGCCGACATAGTGAAAGAACTCGCCAAAGGCATAGGCAGCCAGATAGGTGGGAACCGCGAGCGGCAGCACCAGTGCCCATGAGAGAAGCCGGCGCAGCGGAAACTCGTAGCCGACCACCAGCCAGGCCGATCCGACACCGATAACCGCCGTGCCGATGGCGACAAGTCCAAGCAGTACGAGTGTCGTGCCAAGCGATTGTGGCAAGACGTAGCGCAGGAGGTGAGGCCAGGCTTCTCCCGATCCGGAAAGCGCGACGAAGAGGATCGTGGCGACAGGAAGCATGACCGCCAGCGCGATCATGAGACTGCCGAGCCGCGCGACACCGTGCTTCTCTCCCCGAACGCGGGGAAAGCGGTGTTCACGAAGGGGAGCTGTCGGCGCTGGCTGGAGGGTCATGGCAACAGAGGCGATATGGCGGCGGGTTTACCCGCAAAAGCAAAAAGCCGGGCCCCGCAAAGGACCCGGCTTTTGCGTCTTAAAGATGGATCAGCTGGCCGGACCGTCATCGAGACCGACGCGATCGACCATCTCGGAAGCCGCCTTGCGGTTCTTTGCGATCTCGGCGAGCGGCAGGCTGTCCGGCTTGATCTTGCCGAAGGACTGCACGGTTTCAGAAACCGTGGCACCGGGAAGAACCGGATACTCATAGTTGGTCTCGGCATAGATCGACTGCGCTTCGGCGCTGCCCAGGAAGCGCATCAGCTCCAGCGCTTTGTCGCGATTCGGCGCATGCTTCGCCATGGCCATGCCGGAAATGTTGACGTGGGTGCCCCGATCTTCCGAATTTGGGAAGAGGACCTTCATCGAAGCGGCCCAGTCCTTCTGCTCCGGCTCTTTCTCATTGTTGATCATGAGGCCGACGTAATAGGTGTTGCCGATGCCCAGATCGCATTCACCGGCATAGATCGCCTGCGCCTGCGCCCGGTCGTTGCCGCTCGGCTTGCGTGCGAGATTGGCCTTGAGACCCTTCATCCACTCCTCCGCCTTCTCCTCGCCGTGATGGGCGATCATGGAGGCGAACAGGGCGATGTTGTAATTGTGCTGGCCGCTGCGCATGCAGATCTTGCCCTTCCACTTGGGATCGGCAAGCTCTTCATAGGTGATGGTGTCCTGCTCGACGCGCTCCTTGGAGGCGTAGACAACGCGGCCGCGCGTGGTGACACCGAACCAGTGCCCCTCCGGATCGCGGAACTCGGACGGAATTTCGGAATTGACGGTCTCGTCCTCGACGGGCTGCGTGATGCCCTTTTCCTTGGCGTTCATCAGGCGACCGATATCGACGGTCAGGATGACATCTGCCGGCGAGTTGGAGCCTTCCGCCGCAATACGATCTTCAAGTCCCTTGTCCAGAAACAGGACTTCGGTCTCGATCCCGGTCTTCTCGGTGAAAGCGTCCAGCAGCGGCTGGATGAGGAAGGGCTGGCGGTAGGAATAGATGTTCACCGTTCCCTCAGCCTGGGCCGCAGGCAGAGTGGTAGCAAGCGTTCCTGCTGCAACGAGCGCGGCAAGACCGGCGCGGGCAGCGATCAGTTTGTTTGTCAGCATTGGTGTCTCCAAACCTGTGGGATTAAAGGTCCCAGGGAATGCGCAGCGATTGCTCCGCAATGCGGGGACATCTCGCGGAAAAAACATCGTGCGTCAAGAAAAATACAAACAATATCATTAGTTTAGAAATATTCTAAACTGCAAATGTCATCTTTTCTGACCGGAGGTTCAGTCGGCGAGAACACGCGTCGGCGGGAAAGAAACCTCAACCAGCGTTCCTTCACCTGGCACGGAATTGATGGCAAAGGCGGCACGATTGGCTTCCACCATTGCGCGGGTCAGCGGCAGACCGAGACCGGTGCCGTCACCGCGCTTGCGCTTCAAGCTGTTGATTTGCTTGAAAGGTTTCAGCGCCTCTTCGACCTCTGCGGGGCTCATGCCAATGCCGGTATCACGCACGCGAATGAGGACCGAGCCGTCCGAGCTGTAAGCCGTCGATATGATCACTTGTCCACCGGCGGGCGTATAGCGCACCGCATTGGACAGAAGATTGAGCGCGATCTGGCGAACGCTGCGCGGATCGGCCACCACATCCGGCAGATTGGAGGCGAAGCTCGAACGAATGATGACACGCTCGCGATTGGCTTGCGGCTGCATCATGGCCACGGTTTCGCCGAGCACATCGTTCAGGGACACGGCCTCATAGTGCATTTCCTGCTCGCCGGCCTCGATCTTGGAAATGTCGAGCAGATCGTTGACGAGGTCGAGCACATGATTGCCCGAACGATTGATATCCTGCAGATAATCGCGGTAGCGGTCATTGCCGATCGGGCCGAATTTCTCATCGAGCATCAACTCTGAAAAGCCGATGATGGCGTTCAGCGGTGTGCGGACCTCGTGGCTGACGCGCGCCAGAAATTCGGTTTTTTGCGAGGAAGCGCGTTCGGCCTCGGCGCGCGCCTGGGTCAACTCCTCCGCCGCGCGTTTCCACTGCGTGACATCGCGCAGCACGGCGCAGAACCCGCTGCTGTGGGGCAGGCGCCCGATCGTCATGAAGAGCGGGATGAAGCGTCCCTGCGCCTCGCGTCCGATCACCTCCAGACCATCGTTGAGAACACTGGCAACGCCGTTGTCAGAAAGGCTTTCAAGATGCGCGCGCACAGCTCCCTGACTCTCGATGGCAAACAATGCGGTAAAGGGTTTACCGGTCACGTCCTGGGCGTCAAAGCCGAAAAGGGCTTCCGCCGGCCGGTTGGTGGAGCGGACATTGCCGTCATTATCGATGACAACCACGCCATCCGTCGCCGTGTCGACGATCGCCCGCATCTCGGCCAGATGCATCTGTAGCTCGGCTGTTTGCGCTTCGAGCTCGGCGTCGTTCACCGCCTCAGCCTGGGTATCAGCCGCGCTGGTCTCTGCCGTTGCGGCAGAAGCGTTCATCTCGCTTTCGATTGGCTGTATCGCGAGAAGGAGGGCCTTCCCACCGCGCCAGGGAACGGATTGCAGATGCGCATGTACATCGTGCTCGTCCCCTTGAGCGGTCCGAATTATCAACGCCTGGGCATCGGTTGGGGACTGTGAAACCTCGTAGCTTTCCGGGAAAAGCGCGTCGAGGCCACCGCTTTCCTCAAGCGCATTCAGATCCGGATAACCGGTCAGGTCGAAAAACGCCTTGTTGGCGTAATGGAGCCTGTCTCCCGCATGAATGAGGATCGGCAACGGCAGCCCGGCCAGCAACCCGGGGCTGTTCTCGTCACTGTCTGCCGGCATCGTGTAAAATGCAGAGGGCAGGATTGCCGGCGATGCCGTCGGAGCGGGAGGTGGATTGTCGGCTTCCGCGGTCTCCAGATCGGCTATATCATCTGTCGCCGCTGCCACAGGCTCTTGTTGATCTGGTGCGGTGTCTACCGCGCTTCCAGTGTCGGAAGCAGCGGCCGTCTCGACCGGGGCGCTTTCCGACACCGGTTCAATCCCCTCCGGGGAAGCTTCGTCTGCAGGCGTGTCACGCTTCTCGACATTCCCTTCTGCAAGACTTTCCTGGCGCAAACGCGCACCGATCTCCCGGAAGGCCGTGGTTTCCGTTGGGGACAATCCGCCTTCCGAAACCGATGGAGTGCGGTGTTCGGCAAGGCGGATGATCTTCACCTGCTCGGGTGGCGCTACGTCCGTTTCCTGCGCGGGCTGGATTGTTGTAGGAACCTCGGCTTCCACGTCGGAACTGACGGGTTGCGCCAGGGCGCTTGCCGGCTCTTCGTCTTCGTGCGGCACTGGCTCCTGGCTCTCTTCCGGCGTGGCAGGCTCCGTCGCAGTAAATTCTGCCTCATCGCGCGAGGGCAGGGGCGCGCCGGGTGCGAGTACGAGACCAATCCCCTCAGGGTCTGTCACCGCGTCGTTCATACGCGCCAGACCGAACCCGTGAAAGCCTTCGAAAATGCGGCCACGACCATAAATGGGAAGGGCGGCCAGATCGACGGGAACCTTGAGGTCGGTGCCTTCAACAGGCCACATCACAGTTCGCCCCGACCAGGTGTCGCGACGTTCCAGCAGCGCCGAAATTCGCCCTTCGGGGTCAAGCCCGAACGCATTGGACACTTCGCGGAACCGGCGGCCCATGACATCGGCTGCCGCCGGGCCGACAGCCTCGGCGAAAGCATCGGACAAGGCGGTGAAACGGCCTTCCGCGTCCGTGCGCCAGGCAAAGCGGACCGTGCCCCTGGGCCGCTCGACAGGCGCTGCCGCAGCTGAAGCTTCCGCCTCGTCTTCGACAGGGGCGACGGCAACGTTTTCTACATTGGCCGGCGTCTCTTCCGTCTCTGGGCCGTCGTCGATGTCTTGGCCGTCAGCCTTTGGGGGCGGCGACATTGGAGGCGTGGTCGGCGTGAGACCGAACTCCCTCACCTGCGACAAGGGCTCGGGACCGTTCGTCGATGAATATCCGGCATGGGTAACATCCGGCTGGGTGGACGGTGCGTCTTCGCCAGAGAAAACCGGTTCCGGAGCCGAAGGCTCGTCCTGTTGTAGGGGGGCGTTCTGCTCATCGACGACCACGAGCAGATGCCAGGCTGGTTCATCAGTGAGCTTGGCGAAGGCGGCGGGGCGGCGGCGCGCGCCACCTTCCACCATTCGCTTGACCAGCCGGTCTTTCTCATCGCGCACTTCCGCGACGAGCGCACGCAGCGTCTCGCGTTCAATGCCAAGCGCCTCAAAATTGTTGGAAGCGGCCGCGATGAAACCATGTTCATCGACGAGAGCGGCAAACTGGTCGGCCGCGTCGAAGCCCTGCACCGCGGCTGCCGCGCGGAAACTGTCGTCGCGCATGCGGGTCGAGCTTGCCTTGCACGCGAGCAATATGGCCGCCTCGCCGCCGGGCAACACGATCGTGGACGCGCTCAGATTAACGATCGGAGATCTGACACCGCGCCCAAGGCGGGTAGCGACGGCGCGTTCCCCGGAAATTCTCGGAAAGCCCGGTGTTGCGGAGATCTGGCGCCGGATTGTCGTGGCCAGGCCGCTTTCGGCGCCGATGGCTTCATCGATGTTGCGATGGCCGATCAGCGCTGCCCCGGGGCCGTTCGCCCAGATTACCGTGTCGAGTGTGGTGGTGAGGATGAGCAGGGCATCGCCAGCGGCAAAGCGTTCACGCACCTGATCCAAAACCGCAATATCAACAAAGGAATATGAGACAGACGCCATTCAAACGAGCCAGACAATTTTCTTCACGCGGGCCGGCCGGAGATTCGCAGGGCACGGCAATCGCAACGGTTCAAACAGCATCGGGCTGCCATCCTCAACCGCAGAACGCGGCATCCCGACAACGACGTTAACACCTTATTAATAAAAGCATGTGGCCGCGAGGTCCACAAATGCCTGGGGCCCGTTGCCACGAATTCTATCTGATTGGTTAACCGCGCAGGGTTATGAATGTTGCATCGCAACACAAATGTTGCAATGCACAATAAGCGGTGCTATATAGGGGTCATGAATTGTCGGGCGGGTGTCAACCAGACGGAGACCGCCATGAACGAGAACCAAAGGACCTTGGATATGACCAAGACCACGCAGAAAGACAACGGAACGGTCGAGTTCCCAACGTTTGACGCGACGCAGGCGAGCGAGCAGTTTCGCGCCTTCGCTGAAAAGAGCGCCGAGCAGACGAAAGAAGTCTATGCCCGCATGAAGGTGAATGCTGAAGAGACCCAGAAGGCTCTCGAGGCTACCTTCGAAAACGCGAAATCGGCTGGCAATGAGTTTACCTCCAAGTCGATTGCCGCGCTGCGCGAGGGCACCGAAGCCAATCTGGCCCATCTTGAGGCTCTGGCTGGCGCCCGTTCCTTCGCCGAACTTGTCGAGATGCAGAGCAACTTCATGCGCAAGCGTATGGAAGTCGCTGTGGATCAGATGAAGGACTTCCAGGCCACCTCGCAGAAGTCGGCCGAAACGGTTGCGAAGCCGATGAAGGATGTCTTCGAAAAAACAGTCAAGGAACTGCGCGTCGCCTGAGGCGTTTAGCGCTAAAGAAAGTCCGGCAGCGCACTCCTCCTCCCGTCGCTGCCGAGTGGGTCCGAAACCTCCTCCCTTCGGTCCCTTGTGAAAAAGACCGGGATCCTCCCCCCGGTCTTTTTTCTTTTGTTCTTTTGGCTTGAAAAAGCGATCATTTGCCCGTATTGACGCGGACGCCGGTCACCGGTCGTGTGTACCGGACGTGTGCGGTTGTAGCTCAGTTGGTTAGAGCGCAGGATTGTGGCTCCTGAGGTCGGTGGTTCGAATCCACCCAACCGTACCATTTCTCAAAAATCCTTCCGCTCCTTTTCTTCCGCGCTACACGTGAATGGCTGTTTTGGCGTAAAGGCTGGCTTGTCAGGCATTGACGGTCTACGCCTTTTTATCATTTGCCGATCGCTGATGGTTCTCCCAGACTATCCCATGCCTTAAGCAGGGAGGTTGAGATGGGCGTTCTGGTCGACGCGAGATTCTGGACAATGGCCACGAACCAGATGTGGTTGAGTTTTCCGCCACCCGATCAGCCGATTTCAAACCAGCAGCTTGCTGAAATCCTGGAGATCGGCTGTCAAACCTTTTCGGAGGTGTTGGCCGATCCGGAATACGCGCGGGATCTGGAAGAGGTGGTCGCCCTGCGCGGCACGGTGGACACCGAAGCGCCCGGATGGCTCGAGGATTTCCGTGGGTTCTTCGAGAGATTTGCCCAACGCGAGCGTGCGCTTCTCGTCCAATCCCAGATGGAAGAGCAGGTGGCTGTCAGACTTCTTGCGACGCTCCGGGAGATCGTTGCGCATACCGCCGACACGGAGCGATGGATTGCCGAAACTGAAGATCTGGACCGATTGTTCAGGGTCTCCAGAGAGATCTGCTGCGGCTATGCTGAGAGGGCGCGGAATGACGCGATCCGGGCCTCGCCGGAAGAGCGCAGAAAACTGGTAGATGATGCGATTGAACTGGTTGGGGCTGGCGCGATGATCGCCATAAACACGGCCGCGTGGGAAGCCACGTCCGTGATCGGCGGCAGCCTGATGATTATCGGCGTCGCGCGCCGGCGCTTCTAGGGACAAATTCTGGTCATTCGGCTGGGCAGAGCCGTGTACCGCGGGCGGCGGTTGTGGGAACACGGAGACAGGGATGAGAGATCTTTTTCGACTGTCGCGTTACCATTGGCTGGCACTGTTTCTGGCAATGTCCCTGTGTGCCTTCGCCACAGCTTTTTTGTCATTTCAGCTTGTCAACATCGCCATGGCAAATCTGGATTTCATCCTGAAACACGGCCTGATGGGCATTGCGGATGGCGGTCTCCTGCAGTTTCTTTCGATTCTTGCGAGGGGACTGCTGATCGTGATCTTCTATTTCTGCTTCAAGGGCATGGAAGCGGAACTGCTGCAGAGATGGCGAAGTATCGGTCGTCGCTGAACCGTTCGAGGGGCGGCGCTTTCAGGCCGCCAAGGCGATTTCGACGCGGTTGCGGCCCGCTTCCTTGGCGCGGTAGAGTGCCATGTCTGCGCGTTTGAAGGCAGTCGTGAACGCTTCGGATTCAGTGCTGCCATCGCTTGCGTACAGGCCAATGCTCACACTCAGTGTGATGTCCAGCTTACCCTCGTGGCGATAGGGGGTGCCGGCGACGGCCTTGCGAAGCCGCTCACCAAGGCCGAACGCGCGTTTGGCGTCGTGCGAGGGTAGAACCAGGGCGATCTCCTCGCCGCCGTACCGTGCCACCAGATCCGTCTTGCGCACATTCGAGCGAACAAGAACGGCAAGATGCTGCAAAACCTTGTCGCCGACATCGTGTCCATGCGCATCGTTGATCTGCTTGAAATGATCGATATCGATAAGCATCAGTGCACAGGCATCGCCCTGCTGGTTGGCGGTCTCCATCAGGTCCGGGCCTCGCAGATCGAAGGCGCGTCGGTTTGCGAGGCGTGTCAGGGAATCCGTTGAAGCTTCCTGGCTAAGGACGCTCTCGCGTTCGAACTGTCGCTTCTGTCGATCAACGATGCCCCCGACGATCATCGTGCCCAGAATGTTCATGACCAGCATGACGGGACCGACCTTCTTCAATATTCCCATCGCGGTTTCAAACGGCAGAAGAAACATCGAGACCAGCGAAGCAGCGCAGAAGAGACCGAGCATCGCGAAGGAAAAGAGGCCATTTCGCCGGCCTTTGAAATAAAGGGCGAAAGCGATGCCGGCACTCGCGCACATCAATATGCCGACACCGCCGGGAAGCGCGCCGGCCCCACCCAGCCACAACCGGTAGGAAAAAGCGGCAAGTGTGGTGACGGCGACGGCGAGCCATCCACCAAAGGTCATCGCGAGAATGACGAACGCATTGCGCAGATCGAAGATAATTCCGGGGGCGACTTCGACCGGCAGCATCATTGAGCCGACGGCACCGGCACCGAAAACAAACGCAACCAGCGTGTGACGTACACCCGGTGTAGGGCAACTGCGAAGGACAATATCGTAAAACAATGCAGCGATAGCCGCGATCCCCAAATTCTGCAATACGCCGGAAACCAACAGCGCTGTCGTCATCATACCGTCCTCATTCTGCCGGAACGGTAGGCCTTCAAGGTTTCCATGGGGTAAAGGAAGCGGGACCCTTTCACAGGCCTCCTGCATGATTGCTAGAAGAGGCTGCCCTGGCCCTTCGGCCCATCCCCGGGAGCTTTGCTTTTCTTTGCGCTCGCTGCGGCCTTGCGGCCATCGCTGGCGGCGACGGCACGTGCCATGCCGTCGGCGAACTGGATTTGCAGTTCGAGGCCGGGCTGGATGTCGCTCGCACGTTTCAGCGGTAGATCATCGGGCCCCCGCACCAGCGCAAACCCACGCTCCAGTACACCTTCGTGAGACAGAGATTTGGCAAGCCGCATGGCCTGATCCGCGCTGGCGTGCCCCTGCTTCAAAACCAGATCGACCTGTGTGTCCGCGCGCCGTCCCGTCTGAACAAGGCGATCTCGCCAGTGGGCGATACGCTGGTTGAGCGCAAGGGGAGTCACGCGAGCCGCATCGCGGTCGAAGCGCGTTCGCTGGGCCCGGACCAGTGCGAGAAAAACACCCGGCAGCCGCTCGCGGGAGACACTTGTGCGTCGCCTCGCCTCGCTCAAACGGCGTTCTAGAGTCGCGGGCGAAAGGCGCAGGCTGTTGAAAGCAATACGCTTGCGCTGTGTCGCTGCCGACAGGGCACGACCGAGGCGCCCCGCCGCCTCGTCAAAGCGCCGCCGGGGCAGGGCGAGCAATTGGTCCGGCGAAGGCAGGGCGCGTGAAAGCGCCCGCAAGGCCTGTCGTTTGCGATCTCCTTCACGGGAAATCGCACCTTTGAGACGTGCTGAAAGACGTGCCAGCGATGCTTCCAGTTCCGCCCTCACCGGCACCGCCATTTCCGCAGCACCCGTGGGTGTGGGCGCGCGCCTATCGGCGACGAGGTCAATCAGCGTCCAGTCCGTTTCGTGACCGACAGCGGAGATGACCGGTATATCGGAAGCGGCAACGGCTCGCACCACCGCTTCGTCATTGAAGCCCCACAGATCCTCAAGACTGCCACCGCCACGCGCGACAATCAGAAGGTCCGGCCGGGGCAGAGGGCCTTCCTCGGGCAATGCATTGAAGCCGGCCACGGCGTTCGACACTTCATCCCCCGTGGTTTCTCCCTGCACGCGCACGGGCCAGACCATGACGTGCACGGGAAAGCGGTCGGAAATCCGGTGGATGATATCGCGGATGACAGCGCCGGTGGGCGAGGTGACCACGCCGATGACACGCGGCATGAAGGGCAGCGGCTTCTTGCGGCTGTCGTCGAACAGCCCTTCGGCAGCAAGCTTCTTCTTCCGCTCTTCCAGAAGCGCCATCAGCGCGCCGGCGCCAGCCGGCTCGATGCTGTCGATGACAATCTGGTATTTCGAAGAGCCCGGATAGGTGGTGAGCTTGCCGGTGGCGATGATCTCCAGACCCTCCTGCGGGAGGAATTTGAGCTTGGAGAAAACACCGCGCCAGATGACGGCTTCGATCCGCGCGCGGTCGTCCTTGAGCGCAAAATAGGCGTGGCCGGAAGAATGCGGACCGCGATAGCCGGAAACTTCACCGCGCACACGCACATGGCCGAACGCATCTTCCACGGTGCGTTTCAGCGCACCGGAAATCTCGCTGACGGAAAATTCCGCGACATTGCTCTGCGAATCGGCTGGGCGGGATGTGTTCATGGTACGGAATTGAGACGGGCCGCACCCGCAGGGTCAAGCCCGCGGGGCAAATCAATCCACATGCTCTCCTACCAGCCGTGCAACACCTGCCCGGGCCGCAGGCGCTTGCTGCGCGAATTGAGGAACGCGCCCTGAAAGTCGAAGCTGCCGCTTTCTTCAATGAATGCCGGGACGGAGAGGTTGTCGAGGCTCTCGCTGATATGCCGTGCGAGCGCATCGATGATCTCCACCTGCCCGGTATGACCGCGCATCAGCCCGATATGGCAATCGGGCAGGGGCTTGAAACCATCGGCCTCGCCCAAAACACGCATGCCGGGCCGCAGAGCGCATTCCGGCAAGACAGAGACCGCGAGGCCGGAAAGAACGGCAGTGGCAATGACCGTGGCCGAAAAACTGGTGAAGAGTACGCGATACTGCCGGCCTTCCTCCTCCAGCGCCGCGCAGGCGGTGCGTCGCCACAGGCAGTTGGGCCGTCCGAACGCCATAGGCAGCACCTCGCGTTCGTGCACCGTGTGGTTTGCCGAGCTCACCCAAAGCACCGGCTCTCGCCGAACTGGCTCCGAACCACCCTTGGAATCGTCATGCGTCACAAGCGCCAGGTCAAGGTTTCCGCGCCTGATGTGCTCGACAAGATTGGTCGTGGGTTCGCACGCAACAGACAGTTCGACACGTGGATTGGAGCGGGAAAAGCGCGCCATGATCTCGGGCAGGAAGCGGTCGGCATAATCGTCCGGCGTGCCGATCCGGATATGGCCCTCCAGGCTGGCATCATCGAAGGCCGCCAGCGTCTCGCGGTTGAGGCGTAACATGCGGCGCGCATAGGTCAGCAGCCGCTCGCCTTCTTCTGTCAACCGGTTGGTCCGGCCATCCTTCTGAAAAAGCGCCTTGCCGATCCGCTCTTCAAGACGGCGCATCTGCATGGAGACTGCCGACTGGGTGCGGTGTACTTCCTCGGCCGCGCGGGTGAAGCTTCCCGTGTCGGCAATTGCGATGAATGTCGAAAGCTGGTCGAGGTCGAGCGGGGCAGCCATGGCAAAACCTATCATAGATGTTGATAATAAAGATTAGAAACATTCGTTCGACTAATCAATAACAGTTTGTCAGTCTGCAATCGTTCACGAGACGGGCCCGTCGGTTTCATCGGGATGCCCGCTCATCATTTTCGTTCAAGACACAAAGGATCAGAACGATGACCCGCGCCGAGACCCAAACCTTCGCCATGACCGCTGTTGAGCAGCCGGCCGGCGTGGTGCGCGCGATCACGGTGTCTATTCTGGCCAAAGCAACGAATTACTGGCGGGCGCGAACCGCGATGCGACATCTCTCGGAAATGTCCGACTGGCAGCTCGCCGACATCGGTCTGACGCGAAGCGACGTGGACATGGTGGCCCTGAGGGCCCCGCGAAAGCTCGCAACGCAAGCCTTGCAGGAAATCGCATATGAACGCGCGCGAATGGCGGCGCTCCACGGCGGGACTGCTCCGAAGAAATGACAGCCGCGAAAACCTGACAGCACAGAGATTTTTCTCCCTATGCAGGCATGACTCCCGCAAGGCCGGTTCCCCCCGGCAGCCTGCACATTGCCCGGTCCTCTGGACCGGGCTTTTTTATTGAACGGAGTGGAATGAAAGGATCGATCAGGCGGGGTCGCCGTCTTCCTCGTCGACCGCGCGACCGGGGATCGCGTAGCTGCCCGAAAGCCAGCGATTGAGATCCACATCCTTGCAGCGTTTCGAGCAGAACGGATAAAATGCGCGTTCCGAAGGCTTGTTACATTCAGGGCAGGGGCGTTTCGGACGAAGCGGTGTGATTTTCTCAGACAGGTTCTGGTTCATTCTAACGAGCTCCGGCACCCGAAAGCCAGTTGAAATGGACCTTGTATCCCTCCGCCACCAGCAGATTGACAGTCTCGTAAAGCGGCAGGCCCACTACATTGGAGTACGAGCCCACAAGTTTGACCACGAAAGTTCCGGCCAGCCCCTGAATGGCGTAACCCCCTGCCTTCCCGCGCCACTCGCCGGACGCCAGATAGCTTTCGAGTTCCTCATGCGAGAGACGCTTGAAGCGGACGCGCGTTTCGACAAGGCGCTGGCGCACCTTCCCCGAAGGTGTGATGACGCAAAGCCCCGTGTAGACACGATGCGTGCGCCCGGAAAGAAGTTGCAGGCAGTTGGAGGCCTCGTCCACCATCTCGGCCTTGGGCAGAATGCGGCGCCCGACAGCGACCACCGTGTCCGCGGCCAGCAGATAGCAACCTTCCGCTTCACCATCTTTCTTGAGGCGTTCGTGTGCCTTCTCTGCCTTGCCGAGTGCGAGGCGTTTGGCAAGTGAGCGGGGGTGCTCGCTCTTGAGCGGCGTTTCGTCAATGTTTGCAGGAGCAAGGCGATCAGGTTCGAGGCCGGCCTGCTGCAGGAGCTCGACGCGGCGGGGTGAGCCGGAAGCCAGCACGAGTTTCTGCAGTGCGCTCATTGCTATTTCACCGACCGCATCGGTTTCTATTTGAAGCGGTAGGTGATGCGACCCTTGGTAAGGTCATAGGGCGTCATCTCGACGAGCACCTTGTCACCCGTCAGAACGCGAATGCGGTTCTTCCGCATGCGCCCGGCAGTGTGGGCAATGATCTCGTGTTCGTTTTCCAGTTTGACGCGAAACATCGCGTTGGGCAGCAGTTCGGTGACCACGCCTGGAAACTCCAGGACTTCTTCCTTTGGCATCCGTTACCTTCAGCTTGTTAAAGATTTTCCCGGTCGACGACCGGAATTTGGCGCGGAACCTAGCTCATTCATCACTCTTTGTGAACAAGCCAAACCCCGGCAAACGCCAATTTGTGTCGGTTTTGTTTCATGTTTCAAAGCGCTGCGCAATGGATGCGGCCAACCGGTCGCGCACATCCCGGTATGCGGCGATGATCTGATCGCGCGTACCGCTGACAACGGTGGGGTCCATTGTCGGCCAGTATTCGACATCCGCCGCGATCGTGCGGGTCATATCGAGCGCGCGGTGATGGGCCTCCGGCGACAGGGTGATGATCAGGTCGAAATTGGTGTCGGCCAGCTCCTCGATGGATTGCGGCTGGCGCTCGCCGAGTGAAATCCCTTGTTCATCCAGAACCGCATCGACAAAGGGATCGCGCTCGCCGGCGCGCAGGCCCGCCGAGGCCAGAAACACGCTGCCCGGCAGCAAATGACGCGCCAGAGCTTCTGCCATGGGCGACCGGATCGCGTTCATACCGCACAAGAACAGCACCGACTGCGGCGCACGCGGTTTGTCTGCGGCGCCGGGGTTCACGGTCGCGCTCCCATGGATGCGGCCCCGATGCCACGTGTCAGCCCCGCCAATGCAGCACGCAAACCAGTGTGAAAAGCCGCCGAGCTGTATCGAAGTCCACCTCGATCTTGTCTTTCAGGCGGTCCATCAGCGTTTGCGATCCCTCGTTGTGCAGACCGCGTCGTCCCATATCAATCGCCTCGATCTGACTGGGTGTCGCGCTGCGGATGGCATCGTAATAGCTTTCGCAGATCAGAAAATAGTCTTTGACGATGCGGCGAAACGGAGTGAGCGAGAGAATGTGTGTGACCACCGCTTCGTCATTCTCCCGCGAAATGGCGAAAACGAGTCTGGCCTCAACGAGCGACAATTTCAGCTTGTAAGGTCCCTGGCCGGTGTCGCCGACCGGCTTGAAACTGTTTTCCTCGACGAGGTCGAAAATGGCCACTGCACGTTCATGCTCGATATCCGGTGTGCCGCGGCCAACGGACTCATCGAGTTCGACATCGATCAAACGTGCCGTATCGGAGTCCTGACAAGCCATGTCAGACGTCGTGTCTTGGTCGGCTTGGCGTCTCCCACGCCGCGCCGAGGTCGGTCAGTCGTGCTTCAATGCATTCGACATCGAGCCGCAATGCGGCATCGCCGGAAAAGATCAGCTCGACGACGCCGGCCGGAGCCTGCCCGGATGGGATGAAGTTAAGCGCCAGAAGAGACAGAACGTCGGCGGAGCGGCCGCGGTCGATACCTGCCGCGCGCACATGCAGCACCCTGTCAAAGTGGACAATGCAGCGACGGCGTTCATGCGGCGTCTTGCGCAGGAAGCTGCGCTTGGTTTCATTTTCCCACACAAACCGGTTGCAGGCGACGGCAAACCGCCGGTTCGAGGGCTCGAAAGCCAGATCGCCGACCTTGATGACGGCATCCTGCAAATGTGCGGACAGGATACCCAGGTCGACATCGTCGAGCGCTACGAGCTTGAGAAAATCCATGACCATTGCGCCCGTCAGGTTCAGCTTGAGATACGCTCGACCGCAGCACCGCAGGCGGAGAGTTTCTCTTCCAGCCGTTCGAAACCCCGATCCAGATGATAAACCCGGTTTACTTCCGTCTGTCCCTCTGCGGCAAGGGCGGCAATCACGAGAGAGACGGATGCGCGCAGATCGGTTGCCATAACCGGGGCGCCGCGCAGTTGCGAAACGCCGTCAACGACCGCGGTCTGGCCGGAAAGAGAGATCTTCGCGCCGAGGCGCGCCAGTTCCTGCACATGCATGAACCGGTTTTCGAAAATGGTTTCGGTGATGTGCGAGCGCCCGTTGGCCATTGTCATGAGCCCCATGAACTGCGCCTGCAGATCGGTGGGGAAACCGGGGAAGGGCTGGGTTGTGATGTCAACCGGGTTGATGCCGCCGCCATTGCGCCGCACGCGGATGCCGGTGTTGGTGCGGGTGATCTCGGCACCTGTCTGCTCCAGAGTTCCCAGTGCTGATTCCAGAAGATCTGCCTGCGCGCCTTCCAGCATCACGTCGCCGCCGGTCATCGCCACGGCCATCGCATAGGTACCGGTCTCGATCCGATCGGGAATGACCCGGTGGCGCGCACCCGAAAGGCTCGACACGCCATCGATCCTGATCGTGTCCGTCCCGGCGCCTGAAATTTTTGCACCCATGGCATTGAGGCAGTCGGCCAGGTTGACGATTTCGGGTTCGCGCGCCGCGTTTTCCAGAACGGTCTCACCCTTTGCGAGCGCGGCAGCCATCATCAGGACATGCGTGGCGCCAACCGAAACCTTTGGGAACACGTAGCGACTGCCGATGAGACCGTTCCTGGCCTTCGCATGCACATAGCCCTGCTCGATCTCGATCTCGGCACCCAGCGCGCGCAGGCCGTCGATGAAGAGATCGACGGGACGTGTGCCGATGGCGCAGCCGCCGGGCAGCGAAACACGCGCCTCGCCCATGCGCGCCAGAAGCGGGCCGATGACCCAGAAGCTCGCGCGCATTTTCGAGACGAGTTCATAGGGCGCGACAGTGTCAACAATGCTGCGCGCGGTGAAATGAATGGTGCGCGAATAACCCTTCTGCTGGTTTTCGCGGCGGCCATTCACCGAATAGTCGACACCGTGATTTCCGAGAATGCGGATCAGGCTCTCCACATCCGCCAGATGCGGTACATTGTCGAGCGTCAGCGTGTCATCGGTCAGCAGCGACGCGATCATGAGCGGCAGGGCGGCGTTCTTGGCGCCCGATATGGGCAGCGTGCCGTTAAGCGCGTTGCCGCCGGTTATGCGTATGCGATCCATCCGTTCTCACTTTCCGGGCGCATTTCCCGATGTCGTCCGTGTTTTTCGGAGTGTCCCCGACTTGCCAGAATGCGCCGATTGCCTTGCGGTATCGTAAAGGCCGCTTCTGATGCGGCGGGCGCTGGATGCGATACCGCGAAGCAGTTGTTGCAAGATGTATTCGTTTCAAATGGTCCTAAAACATGGCCGCGCGCGGCGCAAGGCGGTGATTGCAGGATGCGGGTAGGCTATTTGTCGGTATCTGTTGCATCCGGACCCAGCCCGTCGGGACTCTGGTCGGCTTCTCCCTGACGACGCGAACGCGCCTGTGCCTTTCGGCGGGCGAGATTGGCGCGCAACTGGGCGGCAAGGCGCTTCTTGCGCTCCTCGTCAGCTTTTCCACCGGGGGATGAAGCATCTGGCTTTCTGGCTTTGCTCAAGTGAAACTCCATGGAGAACCGGGCTGCAATCCTACCCCACCGTCCGGGCGCTGCAAGCAGCGCATCGGCTGACGCCGTGACGATTTTCACAGCCATGTATCAAACTGAGCAAATGAATGCGAATGTGAGCTTGCGCAATGCCGATCATTGTGGCAGAAGTCCGCCGCATCACAAGGGTGGGCAGCGATCCTGCCCGTGCGTGATCGGGACGCCCGCGGATCGCCCGCTCTTCAAGCGTCCTTCGTTTCGGCGCTGCTGCCGTAGCTCAGGGGTAGAGCACTCCCTTGGTAAGGGAGAGGTCGAGAGTTCAAATCTCTCCGGCAGCACCAGTTAAGCTCTTGATTTATATATTCTTTTTTCTTCCTCGGTCTTAGGCTATCTGAAACGATTCCGCTGCTGTCACACTTTGGTCACAGCGAGGTCGGCATGGCGACGGTACGGAAGAGAAACGAAAAATGGCAGGTGCAGGTTAGGCGGGTTGGGCAACAGGCGGTCAGCAAGACATTTCAGAAGCGCTCGGATGCATTGCAGTGGGCACGCGAACAAGAGGTCCTGGCAGACAAGGGGGCATTGAGTGTCGACACCTCTATTCTACGCAGGTGCACATTCGGCGATTTGGTTGATCGCTACCTGTCCGAAATAACGCCTCAGAAGAAGTCGGCCAAAGCAGAAACCTACGTCCTGAGAGCGTTGCGAAAACACAAGGTTTGCCGTTTAAGCCTGCGAGAACTGGACCCCTCCCATTTCGCGAAGTACAGAGATGAACGAATAAAGACACTCAGCCCAACGGGATTGAAGAGAGAGTTTGTCGTTCTGAAGCACGTGCTCTCAATAGCGCAAAGGGAATGGGGAATTCCGCTAAGGCAAAATCCCATCGCAAATGTCCGCCTTGATGTAGCAGACCGTCGCCGGGATCGACGGTTAGGTGCAGGGGAATTGGACAGGCTTCTAGAAGCGTTCAAATTTACTCGAAACCGTCACCTCCTACCCATTGCGCTATTTGCCCTTGAGACGGCAATGAGGAGGGGGGAGATACTGTCTATGATATGGAGTGATATTGACCTTGTACGCGCGCTGGTGACGGTCCCTGTGGCAAAGAACGGGTATTCCCGAACAATTCCGCTCACCGTAGAGGCGCTTGGCATTTTGAAAAGCCAAAAACGCGTAGGTGACAGGGTTTTCCCGACCACTTCAAATGCTGTTCGACTGGCATGGGAGAAGCTGGTCAAGCGGGCCGGAATTGATGATCTTCATTTTCACGATTTAAGGCACGAGGCCATCAGTAGGTTCTTCGAAAGGGGATTGACTGTTCCGGAGGTGGCATCGATTAGCGGACATCGCGACATAAGGATGCTTCTTCGCTATGCCCATGCATCCTCGGATGTTGTTCAATTGAAACTTGCGGGAGATGGGAGTAATTTTTCTCAAAATTAATGAGGTAAATTTGATATTATAATAAAAATATTTACTGAATTGCAAATTCAGCTGCAATTTCTATTTCTTCAATCCATGATTTCCATAGAAAATTGTTATTACTTGGGTCTATCCATTTAATCATGTCTGATGGATGTTCAAATTTATTTTCTGAATATCTAACTTTTGCTTTTTTTACTGATATTAAGCTATCTTTCGATAAGTGAGCCGATGCATTTCTGCAAAGTTGAAGGTCTGTAATCCTGTTGCATAAAGATATTGCATTTAATATTGATTGAAGATTACTGCATTTCAGTCCGTTGGCGACAATATTTATTTTAGAAATATCCCCCCATGTGTGCTCTAGGTGACTACCAGAAAGGGGTTTTACTTTCTTTGGGTTTCTGCTATGGGAGAACTCCTTGGCAAGGTACGCTATTTCAAGCATTGTAAGGCTTGAGTAGGGTGATTGTGTAATTTGTCCATTCTTTGTGGTCGCGCCTTGCGTTGAACAGATAAGTAAATCTCGACAAAATGCGCACCAAGTCTGCCAAATCGCAGATACAAACCCTTCTTGCAGACTGAATCTATCTACACGACGTTGAAAGAATGGCGTGTGTATTTGACGGTCGAAGCCGCTATCCAGTGCACGAACTCGTCGCTGTAGCTTGAGAAACTTTGCTTCAAGCAAGATTGGCATCTACGTGATCCGGAACTACAGCTCCTAAAATTCGAAGGATCGCTGCAACTCGAGCAGTTCTCCGCGACTTCCTGTCGGTCGTGCTCATGCATCCCCAGACATATAGAGCATGCTTTCCTTCTAGTTCTTTTGCTTCATGTGCCTGTGCTAACTCTAAGAGGCTCTCTCTGGCTTGGGCTGGGTCTGCAGCAAATTTTCCAGTGCGCGGGGTGTTCCATTCCTGTTCAATGCTCGGGATTCCATAGCGGCTGTGGATGAGCGCTGTAACTAGCGAGTGGAGGGCGTAAGGCTTCATCATAAATGTTTTTCTTAGGGGTTCGAAGTTATCAACAATGAACTCAAAGGTTTCTGATAGCATCTTGTGATATGACGACTCATTCGGAAATTCATCGTCGTAAGCTCTATAAATAGATCGAAAATCCGTTGGATTAGAGCTTATGATCCCTTTCTCAATTGAGATAATACAGTCTGAAATTAGCGCCGCATCTGACATTCGAACAATTTGCCGGCTCGTGAAGACGCCAAATTCTACAAAAAATTCATTTAATTCATCCGCTAGGTCGTTTATAAACCACTTGAATTTTCCTTGAAATGAAGAGTGGCGCTTTTCTGCTTCGTTCAACGGGAGTGTATAGGCATTCATTCTGCGAAACATTTGAAGTATTTCGCTTCTTTGTGCGCTGCGTATTACGTCAACTGAGACGCTATAAGAAAGAAATTCGCTCTGAACTTCTTCATTCAGGTCATCGAACTTCAACCCCGCGTAACGAGAGTCGGAGCCGAGGGCAAATTCGTTGTCGTAGAAACGCTTTATTGTGTTTATTCTCTGTTGTCCGTCAACAATCTCCTTTTTGGCTATGCGTTCGGTTCGATCTATGGTCTCGTACATGTAGATCTTCGGGAACGGAAATTTCTCGATAATTGTATCAATAAAATAGCTGCTTGGACCTTGGGGCCATATGCCAGAGCCTCTTTGGTATTCTGTATTAACTATTAGCTCCCTTCTCTCAAGCATATTTAGTAACTCAATAATGCTGTAGTTGTTGCTGTTGATTTGCACTTTTTCATCTCGCTAATTCGAGGGCGTGGTAAATGGCTTTCTTCATCTTAGAGAGTTGAAACGCCAACTCAAGTTCGCTGAAATGTAGTCTGATTTTTATCAACCAGTTATGTGGGGTGGTCTGCATGCCGTATCACCAACCAGATGTATTAGACTTTCAGCATGCCCGGTGGCTGAAGAGGGAGGTCTCCTTCAGTGGTCATGGCGGAGTTCATCAGTATTGTCGGAATCTGGCTCAAGAGGTTCTTCGGGCTGAAGGCAGGAAGGGACGAAGAGACTTTCTTGAAAACATCGAAAGGGCTTTTGGGGTCATCCTTGCAGACCTCTATCAAACACACCACAGGGACCCCAGTAAACTCATCATGGTATCGCTGGCGAATGGTGCTTACCAGCAAAGTCCCTACAACCCGAACAGACTTGGAATAAGAGCGGTCAGAAGTGTCATCAACTTCATGAAAGATGCTGAGCCTCCCTATGTGGAGAGCTATGGGGGGAACAGGGATCATCAAAGAGAGAGAGGGTACCCAACACGTATCAGGGCAACTAGGCGATTGATTGATGAACTGGATGAAGTGATCCTTATCGGTGAAGGGGGAGAAGAGAATCCCGGAGGGGAGATACACCGACCCATTACTAGGAACACTTTAGAGGGAAACCACAATCACCCCGACTTTCTCGGTATTTTCAGAAAAGAACCCCTCCCTTTAATCCGACTGAAATCCCCTAGAGATGGGGATAACGGAAGCCCTCGCTTTCTACCGTTCGCCCAGACACCCGAGACTCAGCGAATGACGGGGAATCTCAACAGGATTAACAGCTTCATAGATGAGCATTGGATTGATCTGATCCTTTCGAATGAAGAGTTTTCTCGGCTTTCGTCGTTCCGTGACGAAGAAGTGGATGAGTTTGGGGAGCGGGCTGAGGTGCGCCAAGACCTCGATCTGCTGCTTTCAAGGGAGCTCTATAGGGTATTCAACAACGGTGATTTCGATCAGGGAGGGCGTTTCTACGGAGGGTGGTGGCAGGGTATCCCAAGACAGTACCGGCGTTTTATAACAATCAATGGATATCCTACGGCAGAGCTTGACTATTCGAATATGCAAATTGCCATGCTGTATGCGCAGGTTGGAGAGGCTTTGAATGATGATGCCTACTCACTGGAAGGGTTTCCAGCGTCTCATAGAAGGCTCTTGAAGACTACTTTACTCAAGATGATTAATGCGGATGGTGTTATCCCTCCTCCTCGTATCAATGAGCGCCCTGACGGCTGGGAATGGAACCAGATTCAGGAAGCTTTACGCGAAAAGCATCAGCCTATCGCCAGGTATTTCAATTCAGGTATCGGAGTTCGACTTCAGCGAATTGATTCCGACATAGCCGAAAGAGTCGTGCTCGCGATGAGGGAGAGGGGGGCTCTTGCTCTTCCGATTCATGACAGCTTTATCGTTTGGGAGGGGCGTCAGGACCAGCTTCGTACAGCTATGGCCGATGCGTACAGGGAGTGTGTAGGGGGCGATGTCGGGGTTGATGCTGACGGTCGTCTGTTCCCAAATCTTCCACATAACATCGACGAGGCAAGACGCTTGGGTTTCGATGCTTTTGAGGAATATGCCCGTGAGCTAGAAAACGTAGCCGATGTGGATCGCGCTGACCATATGGCGAGATTTGAAGAGCGTAGGGAGTTCGAAGCTTATAGGGGGCGCAGAAGGGCCTTTGTAGAGCAGAAAGTTGCGCGGCATGGTCAAGAGTGGCTCCGAAATAGGCACTTTTTGTAGAAACGCAGCGATGTATAAAATCCAAATAAAGAGCCGTAGAGTGGCTTCAGTTATTTGATGGTAGATTTATCATTTGGGTGCAGAAACGCCTCTCAGTGACTCTCTATGGCGGAAATAGAGTGCATTTATAAGTATTTTTAATAATAATGAAGTTAACAGAAGTATTTTAGAGGAAAATACGAGAGGACTGAATACGAAGGTATGCCCCACCCCGCTGTCACTCGCCCCACCCTCACTTATGGGATGCGATTGGTAGATTCAAAAGTGTGTGCTTTCTCAGGAGGTAGGGAAGCGGGGTGGCGCTGACATTGTCACAGTGTTCACTTTTACGTTGTCAGAAGCCACAGCGAACAAGTCAGTCACAATCTGGTCACAGCTACAGGCGGGAAATGGTGTGTCAGGGTTGTCTTGCGTAGCTCTCATAAAGATCGTAGACTGCGCTAAGCAGCTGAATTTATTCAGTCTTTATGATCGAGCTGAAGGCGAGGGTAGGGGTAGAGCACTCCCTTGGTAAGGGAGAGGTCGAGAGTTCAAATCTCTCCGGCAGCACCAGTCCTCCATCATCCACTAACGGGCTCCTGTATGTTGCCGGTTGCTTCGGGGGCGATTGTCGCCGTTGTCGTGCTTCAGTCCGTAACGTTTACCCGTTGAAACACCAGAGAATATTGCCAAGACCGCTGTTCTCATCAGGATAAGCCCCGTTCGGTCGGCATTCGATCATGAGCGGCGGTGCCCGCAGGCGGCGCCTTCTGTTCGGCGAAGCGACTGGCAATCGACTATTCGCTACAGGAGCGCGAGATGAAGATTGTGCCGTGGGTGCCCAGGGCGGGGAGCGGGCAGCTCAAAAGCGCCGGCCGAAAACGGTCGGCAAAAAATTGGATCAAATCTTCGGGAGCCAGAACCCTGGGTCGCTGGCCTCTTATGCTGGCGACAAATCTGCTTAGTTTACGCGGTGCTTCGAGATTGCTCGGCGTCGCGATGATTACCACCGTGAACGTCGCCCCGGCTGAAGCACAGGTACAGCGTAGCTTTCTCAATTTGGGATTCGAGTCTCCCCAGCTTAGCTGCTCTTACGCCCACGTCCCCAGCAATTTCGTTTCAGGTTGGTCGACAACCCATTCCCGCATGGCCGGAAATTGCGGTTTCGGGACTGGTCCTCTGATCGAAATTTGGCGTAGCGGACACTCGGGCGTGCCCTCACGATCTGGAAGGCAGCATGCCGAACTCAACGCCCGTCAGAATTCTCGTATCTATCAGACGGTATGCCTTCTCCAAGGAGATCAGATCGACTGGAGATTCAGCCATCGCGGACTTTCGGGCTCGGATGCCATGGAGTTCAAGATTGGAACTGGCAATCGGGTTGTTCGGGCGACAACAGACAACGCCGGAGGTGGAGGCCATAGCCTTTGCGGCAATACTGGGGCGATCACCGGTGCAAGCTGCACCTCCAGAAAGGTAAACACTTGGAGAGATTATTCGGGTACTTTCACGTGGATGGGAGCGACTAGCCTTCAGCAGTTCGGGTTCGCATCGGTTTCCACATCAGATGGCAATCCTGATACCGGTAATGAAATTGATGAGATTCAGCTGCGCATCCGGCCTTTCGTTGAGTTTGCTCAGGATGCGACTGGCCATGCCGAAAGTGGCACGGCGACAAATCTCCCACGGATAAAAGTCAGCGGATATCTGAACGCGCCAATGACGGTAACGGTCAATGTGACCGGGGGCACAGCAGTCATGGGCGATGATTTCACGACACCGGGCGGTGCCTCCAGTTTTCCTGTCTCCATTCCCGCCGGCACCTATACGGGCCGACAATTTGATCTAGGTGTAAGTGTCATTGAAGACGCTTTGACAGAGGATGACGAGACAATCGAATTCGAGCTCGCCGAGCACTCTGATTACATCTTAACCAGCACACAGACCTGCGGTGGTGAGCCTATTGCGAAAAGTACGCATACAATCCAGGAGGAGAAACTTGAGGTCACCAATGTTGCCACGCTCAACGACCTCAATGGAAATGGTGTGCCTGATCCCGGCGAGACGGTCTCCTATGCCTTCGCTGTCACCAATACCGGTTCGGTTGATCTGACCGGAGTAACAGTGGCTGCGCCACTTCCGGGGGTACCGGTATCCGGTGGGCCCATTAATCTTGCTGCAGGTGCCGAGGATAGCTCGACTTTCACGGCGGACTACACGCTGACCCAGGCGGACCTGGATGCTGGAATCTTGGAAAATCAGGCGAAGGTATCGGCAACGGTTCCGACCACGGGGCTTGCCGTCGAGGACCTCTCCGACGACCCGGCAAACGCAGCGAACGTGGACCTGGAAGACGACGGTGACCCGGATGATATAACCATTCTCGAGCTTATTGCCGCCGGGGAACACACCCTGGAGAAAAGTGCGGTCCTGATCGATACCAATGGCAATGGTCGTCCCGATCTCGGAGAGACGCTCGAATATACTTTCGCTGTTAAAAATACTGGCAATGTCACTCTTTCCAACATTGAGGTCACGGATGAAAAAGCCGAGGTCTCGGGCAGCCCGATCACGACGCTGGCCCCGGGGCTGACGGATTCGAGCGTGAAAGGGACTTACACGGTCACGCAGGCGGACATCGACGCAGGGCAGGTGGACAACAGCGCCCACTCGGAAGGGTCGGACCCCCGCGGCGATCCGGTAAATGCGACGTCCTCCCCGCCGGGTGGCAGTCCGGGCGACAAGACGGTGACACCGCTCGAGCAGACCAGTGATATGGATCTTGTAAAGAATGCCGAGCATCAGGATGCCGACAATGATGGTGTGATCGATATTGGCGAGACGATCCTCTACACGTTCGCGGTCAAGAACACGGGCAATGTCACGCTGACCGACGTGACTGTCGAGGATGATAAGGTTGAGGTTGAGGGCGGTCCGCTGCCAAGCCTTGAACCGGATGCGGAAGATACGACGACCTTCACGGGCTCCTATGTCGTGACCCAGGAAGATGCTGACGCCGGTACGATAGAGAACGTTGCAAAGGGCAAGGCAAAGAACCCGAAGGGCGAAGAGGTGATCGTCGACTCACAGCCCCCTGGCGGGGAGCCGGGTGGCGCCACCGAGCTCGAAATTCCGAGCAATCCCGGGATGAGCTTCTCGAAATCAGCGTCGTTCGACCTTGCCGACGATACGAATGGCAATGGTTTTCCCGACGCGGGTGAACTGGTTCGGTATGTGTTCAACATCGAAAATACGGGCAATGTGACAATCTCGAACATCGTCGTCGATGACCCGCTGGCGAACACGAGCGGCGGACCGATAACAGCTCTCGGCTCGGGCCAAAGCGATAGCGAGACGATTTCAGGAACGCATGTGCTTACTCAGGACGAAGTCGACGCCGGTGAGACCACGAACCAGGCAATCGCACGCGGTGAGACGCCCAAGGGTCTGCCCGTGACTGATATTTCTGACGATCCAGAGAATATGGAGGACCACGACGCAGACGGCGACGATGATCCAGACGATCCCACAGTGCTTCAATTGCCGCAGAAACTGTCGCTAGCAGCGGAGAAAACCGGCACATTTCGCGGGACGCGAGGCGGGTTGGCGCAGCCTGGTGATACAATTCACTATGAGCTAACAGTAACGAATGACGGCAATGTCACTGCATCTGATGTAGAACCGCACGACCCAGGCCCGAAGTTCAATGGCAAGCAGGGAACTGGTTCGCTTTCAGCTTTCACACCTGCCACTGCCGCGATCCTGCCGGGCGAAAGCAAGACGTTTGCCGCGATTTACACGTTGACGTCCGAAGACATTGCCAATGCTCAGGATGTTGAGGATGGGGTTCAGAATTCGGCAAAAGCGACAGGCTTCGGTCCGAAGGGGGATGAAACGACGTCGCAGGAGGCTACCGCAGTTCTCAATCTTCCGGGCTATCTCATCAGCAAGACGGCCGATTCACCAGAGGTCCAGCGCGGTGGCCGCGTCCGCTATGTGATCCGCGCTCAGGGAATAGGATTCGATGCACCCAGCGTGGTCAACATTGTGGACGAGATACCCATCGCATTTGCGTATATTTCTGGCTCGGCCATGCTCGGAGACGCCGCGTTGACTCCCAAGATCGACGGTCGGCAGCTCACCTTCGAGAGCATTACGCTGAATCCGGATGAAGAGGTTGAGATTGCGATGGATCTCCGCGTGACTGCAGCGGCGAAACCCGACACCTATGTCAACCGGGCCTGGGTACAGGATGCTGACGGGCAGAGGGTCTCGCGTGTCGCAACAGCCGAGGTCGAGATCGTGCCGGATCCGCTTTTCGATTGCGGTGACCTGCTCGGAAAAATCTTTGATGACAAGAACCGCAATGGTTACCAGGACAGGGGCGAGCCCGGTCTGCCAGGTGTCCGGGTCGCAACCGTCAAGGGGCTCCTTGTCACATCGGACGATGAAGGCCGTTTCCACGTTGCATGTGCGGACCTTCCCGATCAGCGCATCGGAACCAACTATATCCTGAAGCTCGATCCGCGATCACTTCCCTCCGGATATCGTATCACGACGGAGAATCCCCGAACCGTGCGCCTTTCTGCCGGCAAGGCGTCTGAGTTTCTCTTTGGAGCTTCCATCAGCCGGGTCGTACGACTTGAGCTTACGGAGGATGCGTTTGAACCTGGAGAGAAAGAGCTGAAACCGGAGTGGCGCATGCGTGTCGATCAGTTGATCAACCTGCTCGACAAAGAGCCGTCCGTACTACGGCTGTCTTATGCCGGCGAAACGGATCGCCTGGCCAAGCGGCGATTGGCTGCCGTACGCGGTCTTATCTCTGCGGAGTGGCGCAATATCGGCTCACGCTACAGGCTCGAGATCGAGACACGCCTGCTGTCGCCACGGAAGGAATGACTGCGTGAACGAGGAAGGACGAATTGATCCTGTACCGTAGTTCACCAGCACAGGCTTGACGCATCGAGCATCGAGGTATAATTGTTACTCATGGCTCACGCTTCAGGATCAATTCGTCCGGTTTCTCGACCGACGCCCGATTTCACCGACCCGGCTTACTGGCAGGGCACAATCAAGATGTCGCTCTCCAAGTTCTTCGTTCTGAGCGTTTTGCATCACAGGCCCATGCATGGATATGAGGTCGTCCAGGCCGTCGAGAAAACGACCAATGGCTGTTGCAGCCCCACGGAGGGCACGGTCTATCCCATGCTCAACGAGTTTGAGGCCGGGGGGTATCTCTCCGCCAGACGCGAGATCGTGCAGGGCAGGGAACGGAAGATCTACACCTTGACCAACAAGGGACGCGAGGCGTTCCAGATCGCTGTTGCGGCATGGCTCGAAGCCACTGACTGCATTCTCGCCGGCAAGGCATCAGCCGAGGCCCTAAAACGCTCACAAAAAACACCGTGAATCCCATGCGGTTCATTTTGCCTCTATACATCGTCCATCAAGGTATCGAGGATCGATGCCTTGATGGAGGTGGTAAAGACATTGCCTCCCTCCCTCTCAACCCTTTGTCGAAAGAACGCAGATAATGAGACTACGCACGCTTCCCGCCCCCGATTCACTACCTGCACTTGATCGTGACTATGCATTTGAGAGACCGGCAAACGGGTTATCGGTAGGGCAGCAGGAACCGCCCCGCATCCTGCTGTTATATGGATCCTTGCGCAATCGCTCCTACTCCCGCCTCGTTGTGGAGGAGGCAGCGCGCCTTGTGCGCTTTTTCGGCGGAGAGCCGCGCATATTCGACTCCTCCGATCTTCCTCTTCCCGATCAGGTGGCCGGCGATGACCACCCGGCGGTGCGCGAGCTGCGCGAGCACGCCATGTGGTCGGAAGGCCAGATCTGGTGCAGCCCTGAAAGGCATGGCCAGATCACTGGCGTCATGAAGACGCAGATCGATCACCTTCCGCTGAAGATGGGTGGGATGCGGCCAACCCAGGGGCGAACACTTGCTGTCATGCAGGTTTCGGGCGGATCGCAATCCTTCAACGCCGTAAACACGCTGCGTTTGCTTGGGCGATGGATGCGCATGTTCACCATCCCCAACCAGTCGAGCGTGGCGAAAGCATTCCAGGAGTTTGACGAAAACGGTCGGATGCTTCCGTCCAGCTATTATGAGCGTATCGTTGATGTGGTTGAGGAGCTCATGCGATTCACAGTTCTTCTGCGCCCGCATGTTGAGCTTTTGACCGATCGCTATTCGGAGCGCAAGCAAAGCGGGCGGACCCCCGTTGATGAAAAACATGATCTGTCGGCTATTGCCGTGGCCCCGCAGATGACAAAGACCGGCACATGACAAATCGGCGCCGGTCGAGGAACCTGTGGTTCCTCACCCTGCCACGGCTTCTCTTCCCGTGATGAAAGCGGGGAGGCCTCGCGTGCCCTTTTCTAGGGCATGTTCCCCGCAATATTCACCGCAACGTTCCAGGCACGGGGAGGGCACCAGCCAACGGCATTGAAGATCACCCGTATCCAGTTTGCTCTGGATATGAAGGGGCGGAAACTGGTACGCCGCGAAGAGCGGTCTTCCCACCCGGTCATCCGGAACCCGTGGATCGGATCGCGTGAATGTTCGAGGCAAGTAGCGAGCGGGTCAGATCGCATGAACCTGTCAAAAGCCCTGCATATGCCCTGCGAGGAGAGATCGGACAGGGCCCGTGGACGGCGTGTCGATGTCGGCGGATACAGTCTGAACAGTCTCCGTCTCGTTGCCGAACGGCCGGACCTCCCGCCGCTCGTTTTCATTCATGGGGCAAGCACTAGTCTGCTTGACCCGCTCTATGCGTTTCGTCCGGTGCTGGAGGGCCGTGCGCATCTCCTGTTTGTTGACCGGCCCGGCCATGGTCTGTCCGATCGCGGACCGGATGCAAACATTCTGCCGGATGCACAGGGGGATGCGATTGCAAGGCTCATGGAACTGCGCGGGTTCGACCGGGCCATAGTTGTCGGCCACTCGTATGGTGGTGCAGTGGCTGCCGCGATGACGCTCGATCACCCGGAAAGGGTTATCGGTACCCTGTTCCTCGCACCTGCTCTCTATCCCTGGCCCGGAGGCGTCGCCTGGTACTATAATCTTGCAGCAACGCGCTTTCTCGGCGCTGCATTCTGCCAGCTTGTCGTTCCCTGGGCAGGACGCCTTGCGATGAAGGCGGCGGCACGCGGCGTCTTCTCTCCCGATCCGATGCCGAACGATTATCTGGAGACAACGCGCGCTGCGGAGGCTCTCGCGCCCGCAGTCTTTCGTCACAATGCGCGCGAGATCAGTGCACTTCTGGCGTGGACGGAACGCACCCATCACCGCTACAGGATGATTGAAGCACCTACAGCCATCATTACCGGGTCGAGGGATGATATTGTCTCACCGGAGCTCCACTCGTGGCGCCTTTCCCGTGAGTTGCTCCAGACAGAGCTCTCCGTCGTTGACGGTCTCGGACACAAACCGGATATTCATGCTACCGAACTGGTGGTTGCGGCCATTGAAAAGCTGGCGGGCAGCGCCCGCGGCCAGCGCGTCGGCAAAGGTCCGTAAGGAGGCTGCCGGGAAAGAAAAGGCCCGCAACCGATCCGGCAGCGGGCCTTGGTGATCCTGTGTGGTGAACCGCGCCCTACTTGCGCAGTTCCGCCTCGATCTTGTCGAGCGCCTCGGCCTTGCCCATGCCGGTCAGAAAGGCGAGCGTCACGATGGACGGCACGCCAAGGTCCGAAGGCAGCTGCGTGGTCGAAACGATCAGATCCACGCCGTTCAGCTCAGAGCGCACTTCCGTGGCCTTGCACTGGCGGGGGTCGATGGTGATGCCGCGTTCCTTCATGGCCTCGGTTACCGCGTTGGCAACCACTGTCGAGGTGGCGATGCCGGTGCCGCAGGCAAAGAGGACGGTCTTCTTGCTCATGGGTCTCTCCCGATCAATTGGGCACCAGAGCGGCCCACCGTTTCATAGAAACGCGCTCCGCTCCAACTGCCCGTTTTCCCGCATTTGTGCGGACGTCAGGTGATTCCACCTGACTGCAAAATGCTCTATTTCAGAACCGCAGCGACATCATCAAGCGACGATGCCTGCATGAGGCCGGAAATCGCTTCCTCGCTCTGGATAGTCGCCATGATTTCCTGCAGCATTTCGATCTGACGGTCCTTGTCGTTGAGCGCCATCAGGAAGACGAGGCCGACTTCCACTGCCTCATCCGGATCTTCCATATTTGCGAAAGTCACCGGTTTCTTGAGCGTGGCAAGCGCGATGCCTGGCTTCACGACATGCTCCGGATCCGTGTGCGGCACCGCAACGTTCACCGCGTGACCGAGCGGAAGTCCGGTCGGCATCGCGGCCTCGCGGGCAAGAACCGCATCAGCGAAACTGTCTTTCACGTAGCCGGCTGCTTTGAGTTTGCCGGCGAGCAGTCGAATGACAGCCTCGCGGCTATCGGTATCGACCCCGAGGACAATCGCCTCGGGATCGATGTGGTTCATAAGGGCTTCAGCCATTCACTAACCTATTCAGCCTTCTTGTGCAGTGGTTTCATCGTCTTCCGCGCCCGCTGCCCGCTCCCAGGCCAGCGTGTTGCGGCGATAGAGCCAGAAGCAGGCCGCGATAATGGCGGCGAGCACAGCCAGCCCTGCAGCGCCCAGGTTCCGGATTGCTGCGATAACCACGTAGGAAATCCACAGGAACCCGTCGACCACCGAGGTGATCTGAACCGCGTTCTCAGGCATTTCGAAGCCCGAATCCACGGCAGCGCTGGTAAACAGAGGTGCGAGCGCGTTGGCCACATAGAAACCGGCGGCGAGCGTCACCGTGCCGACGATCACCATGCGGAACACGTTGCCGCGCAAGAGTGGAGCGGTCATGGCGACGATGAACGGAATGACCGCCAGGTCGGCAAACAGGATCACGCGGTTGCCCGGCAGGACGATCGACAGGATGATGGCGATCGGCACCAGGATGAGCGAAGCGGAAATGGCCGCCGGATGACCGATCAGGATCGCTGAATCGAGACCAACCAGAAGTTCCCGGTCACCGGTGCGCTTGCGTACGAATTCCTGTGCTGCTTCCGAAACCGGCAGCAGGCCTTCCATAAGGATCTTCACCATGCGCGGCAGAAGCAGCATCACGGCTGCGAGCGTCATACCCGTCTGCAGAACCTTGGACAGGACCACGCCGAAATCGCCGGCGTTGTAGTAGGCGACAACGCCCAGCACGAGACCGATGATCAGGCCGAGAACAACAGGCTCACCGAATACGCCGAACCGGCGCTCGATGGTTTCGGTCGAGATGTTCACCTTGTTGATGCCGGGAATGCGCTCGATGATCCAGTTGATCACGATGGCGATCGGCAGGATCTGTGCAGAGGCCAGATGCGGGACCGAAACGCCCGGAATGCCGTAGAACTTCTGAACGGCACGGGCCGACCAATCGGCGAACAGCAGCGAAAGCGCTGCCATCAGGGCTGCAACGACGAGGCCGTAAGCGAGGCTGCCTGTGGCTGCCACGGCAAGCGAACCGATAAAGGCGAAGTGCCAGAAGTTCCAGACGTCGACGTTGAGCGTGCGGGTCATGCGCGTCAGAAGAAGCGCGATGTTGACGGCAATGCCGATCGGAATCACCCACAGCCCCACCGAAGAGCCAAAGGCGATCGCGGCAGCCGAGGGCCAGCCTACATCGACGATGTCGCGCTGAATGCCCGTATTGGTGACTATGGCCTGCGCCACGTCGCCGATGGATCCGAGCATCAGGCCGAGAACCAGATTGATACCGATGAATGCCACGCCGATGGTGACGGCAGCACGGAATGCCTTGCCGATCTTGGCCCCCAGCACTGCGGCAATGACAAAAATGACGATGGGCAACAGAACCGTTGCGCCGAGCGTATCCACGGCCGCTTTAAGGCCGCTCAGGAATGTGTCCATTTTCCTCCCCCTGAATTCCTGTTCAGAACCATTCTCGATCAGAACATTTGTTTCTCAAAATAGACGCAAGTTTATGGCTTGCCGCCACTTGGCTGTCAATCGGCGAATGCATCGGAAAAAAAGCGCAACGAAGCGGAAAAATGCACTTCCTGATTTCCCCATAAGTGCATTTCCGTAGAAACTACAACCATAAGACGAAAGCAAGCGGATGGGGCAAACGATGCTCTCTGATCAAAACACGTTCAAGCCGGTTTCTCATGCTGGCGCAGGCGTACCCCCACCGTAACGCGAAGAACAGGAACACGCTTCACGCACCTTGTGAAGCGACCGCCAAAGCCGGCCCTCCCGCCCCCCGGGTCGGCTTTCTCCCAAAGCCTTGCCTCGCTTCCTGGAAGTGTAGGTGAGGCTTTGGGACCCTCCATGCAATGGCCCGAGTGTTTTGCGTGACGCGCCCAACTCACCGGAATAGCCGTGCCTGCAAAACCGCTGATCGACCACGATACCATTTACCTTCTCCTCGACGAGATGGCCGAGCTCGGATATTCGAGTGCGGAAGTCGACATCATGTTGGTGCGGCAAGGGGCCGTGGATCTGGATCTTCTTCGGGAATGCAAGAGCAGTCATCCGGCTTTCAACGGTGCTACCCGAAAGAAGCTGCGCCTTTTGCGCTTCAGGCGCTAACAGGCAAAGCGTCAGGCATTTCCCGTTTCAGTCAAGATGCCCCACCAGAACCCGTACCTGCCTGTATGACACCGAAACCTTGCCTACGTCTCCGTGGACGCGGATCACTCGGCGAGGGGGTGGACAAAAGAGAATGCGGCCGGGCCTCTAGTGGCACAGCCGCATTCCTTTCGGTTGTGGAGAGGCCCGGCAGCGGAGAGGCTCAATCCTGGGTGCTGTTTGCCGCCACCGTGGCATCGGTCTGATATTTGGCGAGGGCCCCTTCATAGCCGAACAGGGCGGCTGCCACACTCGCTGCGGTCGTTTCCGCCAGCGCTGCCTTTGATGCTGGCCTGAAGGCCTCTTTCACCAGAGAGGAGACCTGGACTTCACGAGAGGCGGAATCGAGCAAATGCCAATAGACCCGTACCTCATCCGCCTCCAGCTGAACGCTGGTCAGCAGTTCGTATACGTCACTTTCCGGCCCATACATCGACCTGACCCCGGAGACCACGCTTTCAAGCTTTTCATGCGGGCGTACGCCGACGGAGCGGATGGCCCTTTCCCTGCCGACATTCAGCCAAATAGCATCGTTGAGCATCTCCGCGAACTGGTTGGCGTCAGCGTTTGCCTGGCTGGTTCTCGCGGTGTCGAGCACGAGCACTGCAGCCGTCCCGCGATCAGCGCGGGTTGGCGTATCCAGCCAGAGCGGCGCTGTCGCTGTCAGCAAGAGGGCGAAGGCCGTAGCCAGTCCCGCTCCCGCTAGCAGCGAATGCGATCTGGAAAAATGACGCGGAGCAAGTGCAGCGAACGGATTCATTGGGCCGCGTTTTTCGAAGATCGGAACGTACGCGCCCAGCGGTATGGATATGTGGATCGGGTCCGACTTGCCGGGGCCGGCATAGTATTCACGCAGAGATTTCCGCAGTTGCCCCGCGGCGATCCTGACAATCGGGTCCACTGTCGCATCGAAACTGGCGTCCCTTCCGAAAACGTCCACCGCAATCGTAAACGCCTTTATTCGGTCTGCCCGTCCCGCGAGCGTTTCCTCCACCACAAAGCGCAGGAAGCGTCTGTTGCGGTCGGATGCCCTGAACTCAGAATTCCGAAGCAGCGCCTCCAGGACTGCTGTCTGCTCTTCTTTGGTTCCACCTTCTTCTGATGATGTGGCCTTCAATTCCTCCTTTCCTTCATGTGTCGTCACCCCGTTCCTGTGTGTTTCAGCCTGGTATTTCTGCAGCATTGTCTCTCGCTTTTCGCAAGTTTGGAGAGCCGTGGGCTCGACTGAAGCGCGATGCGCCCGGCTCTCCTCAATCTGTGTCTTCGTTGTGTACGCAACAGGAGCGCCAGTCGGTCCTTCGGCAAACGGCAGAAATCTCCAGAAACCGGAGATTGCCGTTGGAAAGCGAAGCCAGCCCATCGCAATCGGCGGCCCTTTCCGTAAGGGCCGGTGGCTCTGGCTCGAACAGACAGCACAAGGAACGCAAAACTGATTAGAATTTTCGTGGGCGATACGGTTATCGCCTACGCTTCAAACAAGCATTCTGCTCGGCTTATGAACAAGTAAGCCTCGCGCCGAAGGGATTGCACACGCCACTTTTACGCGAGCGTTCCCGGGGCATTTCAAGTGACGACAAGACAGGCGGATGTCGAGCCATTGCCGCCGCGCGACAAGCAGAACCGTTAACGCATGGCCGCAGAAGCACAACAGCGAGAGGGGAGCGGTTGAAATGAATGGACCTGTAAAGAATGGCGCGCCCGAAAGGATTCGAACCTCTGACCCCCAGATTCGTAGTTAAAACGGTCTTCTTCTGCCGATCCCGCGCTGCCTCTCTAACTTTGTATCAACTAACTGTAAAATAGTCAGATTTCGTACTCGCACGCAGATCATCGTAGTCGGACATTTGGACTTTACAGGAGTCCATCACCGGCTTAAAACCGGCATAGAAATTTTCCTCGTCCCTCCTGACTCTGAATCTGAAAGAGGGCAATCGAAAATTATGCCGGTGTTTAAGCCGGTTCCGGAGCGACCTATGGCCGATATTCGCATCCTGCTGAACGACAAGAACGTGGCCCGGCTGCCTTGGGCGACCAGCGGCCAGTATCGCGCTCGCGACACCGAATTGAAGGGCTTCTACGTCGTCGTCGGCAAGCGTCGGAAGACGTTTGCCGTGCAGGGCGATTTGCGCCAGGACGGCAAGCGGGCAGCTTCCATCACGGTGACGATCGCCGATGCAAAGGAGACGCCGACGCGGGAGGCCCGCGCCACGGCGAAGGAATACCTTGCGAAGATCAGCCGGGGCCAGCATCCGAAGGCCGAGGAGCTTGCCAAAAAGGAGGAGGCCGAGGGGTCGACTGCCGAGCCGGCGCCGATCGTCGGCATCACCTTGCGGGCCGCTTGGGAGCGCTACAGGGACGCGCATATGGTGCGCAAGGGTCGGAGCGAGCGGACGATCGACAGCTATCGCGATCATGTCGAGCGCATCTTCAAGGACTGGCTGGACACGCCGCTGGTCGAACTTGCTGACGATCCGGCCCAGGTTGCCACGAAGCACGACGAGATCACGAAGGAGAGCGGTCCCTATATCGCGAACGGCAGCATGCGGACGCTGCGGGCGATCTACAATCACGCGCGCAAGACGAACCGGGGATTGCCGGCCGACAACCCGGTCAACGCGATCGACTGGAACCAGGAGCAGCGCCGCGACTCGGGAATGGGGCCGTCAGACCTGGCGAGCTGGTTCATGCAGGTCGCGGCGATGGGCAACCCGATCCGGCGCGAGTTTCACTTGATCACCCTCCTTTCGGGATGCCGGCCCGCCGCGCTGATGGAGGTGAAGCCGGAGCATGTCGACCTGCGCCGGCGCGTGCTGCATATCCCGAAGCCGAAGGGTGGGGCCAAGCGCGCGTTCGACATTCCGTTGTCGCGCCAGATGATCCTGAGCCTCGTCCGGGCGATGCGCTTCGGCCGTTTCCTGCATCCGCTGGAAGCGCGCGTGTGGATCTTTCCTGCGGACAGCGCGGCCGGCCATCTGGTCGAGCAGAAGGAAGCCCGCAACGTCCTGTCGAAATGGGGCAACGATCTACGGCAGAGCTACCGCACGCTGGCGACCATGGCGGGCGTGTCGGAGTTCGATGCCCGGCTGCTCATGAATCACGCCATTCCCGGCGTGAATGCCGGCTACATCACCCGGCACAAGCTGCTTGAGGAACATCTTCGCAGCCAGCAGCAGGCGATCAACGACACGATGTTCGCCGCCCTGGGCGCGGCCGTGAAGAACACTGCGGTGATGAAGGCTTGGCTCGCGCCTCGGGCAACGCACGACGTTATCAAGGAGGCACGGATGGCACGGTTGAAGGAGGACGGCCGGACAGCGAAAGCCGCCTGAAAATCAGGTAATGGCTCAGCTTGCATTTCAGCTTCGGGGTGGGAAACGGACTGGCGGGTTTCGGGCGGCTACGTCGAGAAAGCTGACTTTTACCGAGTGAATGAGCTTCGGCGGCAACGCGTCTCCCTTTCGGAAGTTCAGAAAACCTATACCTTCGTCCAAAACCGGACGGTCAAGAGGCGATGAAAGGGCGGGTGCGTCCGTTTGGATTCGCATAATGTACGAACTGGAACTGACCGCTTTGGGGTGGAGGAGCGCGCTCGATCTCGACGGTGCGAGTCATGCCAACGGTGATCCCGGCATCCACAAGCACCTTGCGGACATGCTGATATCGGATGTCGAGGGTCTCAGCGATCTCAGTCCGACGATAACCCGCATTCGCCAATGCGCGTATTTTGCGGACGTTGTTGTGCATCCGAGGACCACCTCCTCGACTGGACGTCGGGTGCTCATGCGGCTTTCGCCACCCGACGATCGAGGGCGAGTGTTCCAATCCATTGCGCCCATGACTTTACGAAATGGAGGAACGCCTCCTCGGTCGTCACCACGACACGATAGGTCTTAGCCTTCGCATGCTCTTCCTCCGTTTCTTCATACCGCGACAGGAAGGCCATGTAGACCATCTGATTTCCGGCGATCTCCCGCCCATCCTTATCGAGATAGATGATGTTCCCGTGCGCGAGAGCATTGCGCAGAACCCGAATCACCTTTTCAGCCTTGCGTTTGTCGATGGTGTTGGCTTCGTCAGAAAGCGGATGCCGCCCATCTTCGTCGTGCCACGCATGCACCTCATCCACGCTGTTCATGATTCGCGACTGACGCCATGCATTTGCCTTCGGAGTGCTTTGCCAGAACGGCGCCTCCAGAAAGCACGCCTTGGTGAGATCCTTCAGGCTTTTCACAAGATCTGCGTCGCGATCTTCCTCGTGCAGAAAATGCGACGGCTTCATCCGTTCGAACGGTATCGTCAGAACTGCGGAAGCAGCCAGCAGCCCAAACGATCCGAGAAGATCGCTGTGACGCGCCGGCCCTTCGAGCAGATCGATCAACTGCAAGGCTCGTTGCGGGTACTCGATAGCGAAGCGATCCGGCACTCCCATAAGATCCTCCAATTATATACATTAAAAGAGGTTGTCATATTTATATAACCCGCTGTCAGCTGGAATGCTGGTGGTGAGGCTTTCAATCGACACCTTGGAAACCGCGTCGCTTGATAGCAGCCAGAACCTTCTCGTTGATGGCGACGCGGGTTTTAAGCTGAGCCGGAGATAGATTGCGCTTGCTCTGGGTATCCTGCGAGAAATTGTATTCCCAATTGTTGAGCAGGCCTCGCTCGTAAAAGAACACGATCGCGTCGGCGTTGAGGCTTTTGTTGATGTCCTTGCGGATACGTTTTATGGCCGTGAATACCAAATCCGAGCGTAGTCCGAGGAAGCGTTTGACGCATTGATTGCCGACTTCCGTGCGCCGGCCGGTCGTCCTGTTCGAGATCTCGCATATCTCGATGATCGGGAAGTGGCCACATAGGCAGGTATCAGGCTCGTCCGCCTCGTGAATGCCTACAAGGCTCCACTCCTTACGCGCTACTTCCCAATCCTGAGCAGTACTAAGCGCCAGAATGCGCTCCTTGAGCTGCTTGAAATTGTACCCGTCCCCCATCGCGCTCCCCCGCTAAAGTGCTTTCAGTTCCTCCAGATCGCTCGCCGTTTTCGCGATGATCTTTTCATAGCATTCTTCACAACACCGCTTGGAATCCGAGAAGCCGGTTCCGAGTTTCGGGATTTCGATACAGGTGGTGCCGGAGGGCAGCGCCTCTTCACACCGGTAGCATTTCCCCAGACGCTTTACATCGACGCGACGAGGCCGACCGTTCGTTCCGCCAATCAAGGAAGGTGTCGGCCCTCTAGGAGTTTTCTTTGTCATAGTCGGACTTCGCTTTCCGTACCCGCCGGGCCAAGGTTTGCAAAATGTCGTCCAAGTTGTCGAGGATCGACTTGAATTCTTCAATCGATGCCTCGCCCCTGTCTTTCGCGAGACGCTTATTGATTTCATGATTGACCATCGTCAGTGCCGATATGAAGTTCGTTCGACCTGAAAGCTTCAGTGACTTGTATTTATACGTCAGCTCGGTCCCATTTACGTTCAACTCCACATGATTGAGAAGCAACGTCGCGAGCCGCTTCGCCTGCTCGTTGATGCGCTTCCTCGCCTCTTCCCACTCGCGCTGCGGCTGAACGAGGAAGGGCGCAGTCGGCGCCTGCTTTCGTAGCGGCGATCTGATCGCGCGCTTGACCATTTCTTCCACTTCGCTGGGGTCCAGCCCTAGTGCGTTGAAACGTTCCCTGATGTCTTCGACGATCTGAGCATCCTCGAGGCTGGTGAAATCTTCCTCCCACAGCGATTCGACGATCTCACCATGCACGACCACGTTTTCGCCGGCGCGCAGGCGCTTCGAACCGCTCAACACGTCGGAAGGCACCTCGGGTTCCTCGCCTCCGATCACCTTGTCCCAGAAGGCCTGGTCATCGTTCTCGAAGTCTTTGAATTCCTTCAGCCGTTGATCGAGATTCATGCCCAGATGTGTAACGATATGACCCATATTATCGGGATGCGTGGGGTCGTTCTGAACCACAACGCGCATCACGCGGCCGACGAACTGGATATACGGGGAAAGCGTTCGGAACGGCCTGAAGATGGCTGCAACGCTGAGCTTTGGATGATCGAAACCCTCGCCGAGCATCTGGACCTGTATGATGCAGTCGAGTGTGCCATTGCGCAGTGCAGCCAGGATATCCGCCTGCTCCTCGGGCGACTGCTTGCTGTGAATGACGTCGGCCGTGAAGCCGCGTTCGCGGTAAAGCGACCGGATTTCCCTCGCGTGGTTGATCGAGCAGGCAACGGCAATAAGCTGATGTTGGGTTCCGCTTTGCCGCAGCTCTTCCAGCTTCTCGAGGCTGCTATCGACGATGTGCTGATTGCAGACCCTTGCCAGCGCGACGCCGCGGCTGAACCAATCCTCTTCCTTCAGCTTCTCGACTTCCGCAAGCGTGTAGGTCTTGCCGCCCTGGTCGGTGAAGCCGAGCTGGATGGTCGATGGCGCGACGTAGCTAGCTTTCAGCCGCTTGATGTAACCCTTCAACGTTGCATTGCGGAACGGGTAGCGAAACACGAGCTGTCCATCCAGCTCTTGCCGATCGCTTCGAAACGGCGTCGCCGTCAGCAGGATCACCTTGGCCTTCGGAAAGCGCTCAATGACGCGCTGCCAGCTCGCCGCAGCGCTATGGTGCGCCTCGTCCACGATAATCATGTCGAAGAAGTCGTCGGGGAACTGTGTCAGCCATTTATCGACGTTGGTCGCAAGCTGCTGCACGTTCGTGATCACGACGTGGGACTTCGTTGCAACCGAGATGTTGCCAGTTTCCAAGGTTGTCGCCAGCGGACCAGAGATCATCTGATCAGCACTCAGAACCGATGCCTTGCGCCAAAAACACTTCTGGCGATTGGTAATGTCCATCGCCTCATACAGTCCGTCGCGGATCGTCAAATTCGGCGCGATGACGATGACGCGCCCCTCCGACAAACCCAAAGGCAGGATAGTCGCGAGGCCGGTCTTCCCACACCCCACGGGGATCTGCAGAATGGCTTTGTTCTTACCCGCTCTGAAGAATTCATAGGTGCGAAGGTAACCCTCGCGCTGCGGGTCGCGGAGATTTTCATTCCCGTCGATCTTGTATTCAAGATCAAGGAAGAACGCTTGTACGGGGCGGCTGGAGCGCACCCAGGCGTCAAGGCCGGCCTTCTCAAAGGTCCACTTCTTCCCCAACTTCCGCGCCGGAATTTTCCCCTCGCGCGCAAGCGCATACAGCGCTGTCTTCCCCATACCAAGATAGGAGGCGGTGTCCTCAAGTGAAAGCCAAGTCGTCTCTTCGGTCATGCCAAAATCCATCATTTGATACCATACGATAGCAAACGATAGATTGAATTGCAAGTTTCTACCATTTACCCGGCTGCGCCGGTGAAACGGCAAAACTACCCCTCAACAAATCATGGCTTTCGCGTCATTACCCGGAACCAGCCGAAAAGGAATGAAGAGCTCATGTTGTCTGGCAGATCAGCTAGGCAACGATAGCATCGGATTTCCGCGATTCAGCGGCGTGACGAAAGTGACTTGTGCGCCGTGAAATGCAGGTCGCGCTCTATCGTCGCTGTCGAGTTCGGACGGTAGCCATGTGGCGGCACCTCAGGGCGTGCAGAGTTTGACGATTGGCTCGAAGTCGAGTTAGGCGTCGGTACCGCGGACGCGCTGCTGCCGACGATCATTCGCCAGTAGCTTGTCCCGCAGTTCTTTGGTCAAGAGACCGCAAGCTCGAATGGGTCACCTAATTGACCGCGCGGCCACGCACAACACATCGCTCATGATATCGGCAACTCTTTCGCTTGAGTTGTCGTCCTCGAAGCCGAATGGTTGCGTCTGAAAGCGGCACGACAAGGCTAGCTCTTCCGCGTTGGCGCCGTCGCACTGTTCGCAGATCAGGTTGTCTGATTTCGCTCGGGTGTCCACCACGAGCAGACAGTCCGCTCACGGCCCAGGAATTGTAACTGTGCCAAGCTACTGTGAATGATAAATTCCTGCTGGTCCGTTTTCGGATATGCATGCGCTTACTCACCCAGTAGCACCGAGAAGAACGCCTGATTTCGCTTCTTGGCATTCTCAACAAGGGTATCGTAACCCATTGCCTGAATGATGATTCTTTCCCTGTCTCGATGCCGCACCCAGATTTTGGGGTTCTGATCGTTATTGAAATCGTGATCCTTGAGCACATTCACCAGCGTTTGCGTGAGATCGGCGATGATGAAACCAAAGCGTCTTACCACACCGGTAAAGGACATATGAGTCCCGTCGGTCTTGGTGACTCCTCCGGCGCGCACTGCTAGTTCTAGCGTCTCCAAGACCTGCTTGACCGGATCCGTTTTCGCCGGTCCGGTTGCATAGTTATCGCGGCTTGGCTTCTTAAATTCCACGATCGTGACGGTCGTTCCGTCATTATCGCCGAGAATAAGGCTATCATCGAAAAAAGCTAAGTCGGGAACCTTGTCGCCTTTGCTTCGTCCGGCTCCCTTGGCGGTTCGATCACTCGACACGTATGGCATGAACGCCAGCGCATCATCGATTAGCCACAAATTATGTTCGAAATAATCGGAAGTCGCACTGTCCGAGAACCGCTTAAAAATAAGATCGTGAATGACATCTTCCGGCGCGTGCTTCGTGCCGGTCGTGTATTTTCGTGCCGTCTCGACCAGCTCGATTACGTTCTTGCGGTGGATGACATACTCCGCCAGCGCTTCCTTGTTGTTCGCATCAATCTTCGAAACGATATCCTTGATGTTATCGATATAGTTTTCCTGATCCGAGACGGCAGAGGTAATTGCCTTCGTTAATTCCTTGGAAGCCCTGAACCGCTCAATGGCAAGATCAGCAACAAACTGCTGAGCCGTCCAGTTGTTCGGCTTCGTGGATACGTATTCTTTGATTGTCTTCCCGCGCAGCCCGAGCCGCAGGATAGGGTTCTCCTGCAACGCCCCGCCCAAATCGGTGAACTGCACCGCTTTAATTTTCTCAATTTGAGAATTCTCACCCTGCTGTATTACGTCACTAACAGCGCTCACAATACGCTCGACGGCCTTTGCAGAGAGATCAATACCGGTTCTCGCGTCGTTCAGTCGGCTTTCGAAGGCCTCGCCTCTGACAACGCCGATTATAATGTAATTCTCGTCGTTTTCGTTCGTAAAATGAGGCTGGCCCAGAACGTTGGTCAAATCCTTCGGTGAGCCAACGATCCGATCAGCTGCGGTAAACAACAAACAGTGGTTCTTAAAGGTTCTCGTCTTAGGAATTTTGGTCAGACTATAATCCAGAGATTCCGGCTGTCCATCGATCTCGACCGTAACCTGCCCCTTATCGGATTCGACGAATATATTCTGGAAGTGCTTCGTGATGCTCTCTGCGTTACCGCTCCCGAGCTTAATGGTGATCTCAGGAAGCCACTTGTAGAGAAAGTAGGGAAGGAAGTGGCTGGCAATTGAGTCGGCAACGGCGCCTTGCTGTAACTCGCGAACGAGCTCGTGCCACTGCGTCAACGGAGCGTCATATTCGACACGAAGCCCCACGTGATCAAAATCCGGTTGCCCATCAAAATATACCAACTCCTCGTCCCGCGTAATGTCGAACCGAAATGTGCGCGTAGACGGTGACCCCATAAACTCGTGCCGGGATGAGTATAGAATCCTTGAGAACACCTTGAACGCGATGAAGCGCCCAAAGCCTCTACCCTTTAATTTGAGCTTGTATCCGGAAAACGGGGTCTTGAAAGAACGGTAGTTTTCATCGGTGAGCCCGATGCCATTGTCAGTGACTGAAATCATAATCTTCGCGGGGTTGTTCGCGTCGGTGATCACGATTTCAATCGTGCCCTCGCTAGCCGCCTTGTCACCAAACCGCGCTTCAATACCGTGCATGGCGTTGGAAACCGCTTCCAGCGTGGGCAGGAGGAAGCTGTGCAGATCGTTGCCGATATGCGTACGTGCGAGCACTGCCTGCATATCCGGCTTAACTAAGGTGTCGGTGTTTTCTACCATTGACTATTTGCGGAGGCCCCCCGGCGAGAACATGAACCTCCCTCTCCCCGCCACACTTTCGCGGATTATGGTATCGGATCGCAAGGGGGTAAGCTACCTTAGCGGCAGCGCTCGTTCGAGGGTCTGGATGCGCCAGGGCCAACCATTCCACCGACTTGAAGCCGGAAGGCGAGCGGCAGCTTACCATTAGCTTCCGCCCATAACCGACCAGTCTGCTTACGGCCCCAACTCTGCCGTTTCGGGGAACCGATCGAATGGCAATTTTCGGGCGGCGAAGTCAGCACTCCGAACAGCGACAACGGCGTCGAAATCCGAAATATAGGGCGAGACAGAACTGACGATCACGGACGCACCTTGCCATTCCGTGCGAGGGAATCTGTTCGGTGCGCTTGATATGCGGAAATGTGTGCATATATTGTGCGTCCAGTGAAGCGAGGTATGTGCAATGGCTTATGTGGAGAAGGCAGAGACGGCGATCGTGTCGGGCTTCGTGCAGAGTTTGCAGGAGCCCCGGACGCCTTACATTTCCCCGAAGAGATTCTCGAAAGCGCTTGGAGTCCAGGTCGCGAATCTGGCCCAGTTGACGGGCGTGCATCGGAACACGCTGCGCAATCCCTCGTCCGAGCGCCTTCAGGGCAGGCTGCGGGAGATGGTCAAGGTCATCACGGCCGCCGTCACGCTGACAGGTGACATCGACAAGGCGATCTACTGGTTCCGCAACGAGCCGATCGCCGACTATGACCACAAGACGGCGGCCGAACTCGTCGCCCAGGGCCACAGCGAGGCAGTGCTTGCCTATCTTCGCGATCTGGAGAACGGGGCGCGCGGATGAAGCTGGTCCGGCTTGGACCGGATGAGGTCTTCCACCGCTACCTGACGCCGAGGTGGGCGTTCGCGCCGACTAGCGGCGCCGGCGCAGCGATCGACGGCGGCCGGTTCAACCGGCCGGGCGTCGAGGCGCTGTATCTGTCACGGGCTCCGCAGACCGCTCTTGAGGAATATCGGCAGGGCGCGTCGATCACGCCGCCCGGCACGCTCGCCGCCTATGTCGTCACGCTCGACCAGGTCGCCGACCTGTCGGCGGGGTTCGATCCCGCGACCTGGGCGAAGGAGTGGGCAGAATGGGACTGCCCGTGGCGGAAGATCGCGCGGATCGACAGGAAGGTTCCGCCATCGTGGCATCTGTCGGACGCGTTGATCGCCGATGGCTGTCGGGGCCTGCTGTTCCCGTCTCTGCGCCATGCCGGCGGCACCAACTTGGTCGTGTTCAATGCGAACCTGACAGCGAACGATGCGCTCGCCGTCCACGATCCCGAGGGCCGCTTGCCGAAGGACCAATCGTCGTGGTCGGCTAATAGGTAGCGTCATCGTGGAAGATGAGGACGAGCAAGCAGCACGTTTGATACAATCCGTCCTTGCGGAGTTGGGATGGGACGCCGATGCCGGCCATGTGGCGAGGCGTGTTCGGCGGCTCGATCTTGGCCTTCCGCTTGAAGACGAATTTTCGGTCGTCTGCGGATGGCTCGGCAGATGCCAGCTTTTGCACAAGCTCGATCAGCAGCAAATTCCGTCGGGATCGCGCGACAGGTATCAGGTTCCGGATTTGCTCGGCGTCTTCTCGACTCAAAACTCCGAGCGCCCGGTTCTCATCGAAGTCAAATCCTCGAAAAAGCAAACTCTCTCATTCACAGAATCCTACCTCCGGAAGCTCGAAGCCTATGCAAACTTGCTGGGGGCCCCGTTGCTCATAGCCTGGAAGTTTCATGGCATCTGGATGCTTTTTGAAGCTCGTCACATGACGAAGGCAGTGAAGAACTTCAACATTCGATACAGCACGGCATTGACCGAAAACCTGCTCGGCGTTCTGGCAGGCGACATAGCCTACAAGGTCGGACCGGGCGTCGGTCTTCACTTCTCGATCCGCAAGCGCGAGTTGCTCAACAGCCATAAGGAAGGGAGCGTCCAAACGGATGAGTGGCTGATGGAGGTCGAGGATGTCATGTTCACCGATGGCGATGGTGCAACGCGCACGGATCTGGACGGAGAGGTGCAGGCGCTGGTGGCGACATGGGATTTGGAGGAGAAGCAAGAACACGACCCCACCCATGTCAAATGGAGCTTCGTCGCCGGCTCCGAAGGCATGCAGTTCGCCCACGTCGCCTTGGTGCGGCTGCTTCATTGGGAGTTGCCCCGCGACGGCAAGCTGAACTGGCGCAAGCTCCTCGCGGCAAAGAAGGTACGCCGCAACATCGACGACTTTTCATCGGCGCTGAAGACGGCGCTCCGGGAAAAGATCGTCAGTCATATCTTTCATATCCGCCCAAAGACGATGCCCGACTTCATCAACGAAACATTCGAACGATAATCGCAGGAAACGATCAGGATGGCCGAGCTGGTTCGCAGTGAAAGTGACACCGATCACCGCTATCGCATTACGTCCACGCCACGCGGGTATCTCGTTTCATGCTCTCAAAAAGGCGAGACGGGCCTTATGCTCGGTCCTTCCGAATGGCTGTATCGAACCCAGGAGGCTGCCGAGAAAGGGCTGGATTTCGTGATGCTGATGAATGCGTGGTGGATGGCCATGATGCGCGGCTATCCGGCGGGCGATCTGCCCGGCAGGTGCGAAGCTGCTGCTCAGGATCATCAGCGCGTGGTGGAACGCCTAAAACGACCAGCCGCTTACCGGCCGCGAAGTCAAAGAACTGCGGGAGAACGAGGAAAGCCTGTCCGGAGTAAGCTGAAGGAGGAACGCGGCCGTGTGTTCATCACTAGGAGTGGGTAATGGATAATCAGGCCCAACAGCCAAGCCGGGAACACCACTTTTACGTCTCAACCGCCAAGTTCCTTTTCCATCACCCCCAATTTGGCATCGTGGCTGTCCGGGATCCCATACGGCTAGGGGACGCCGAACGGCTTGGGCTGACTCCCTTGATACTTTATGGGCTTACTGTCGCCGGCCTGCCAATCCGGTGGCTGACCTTCTCTTCTATCGGCCAGCCCAAATCGTTGCGCGACGTGCTGATGACAGCGTGGAGAAGCGCGGAGGGCTTGCGTGGTCTGCCGGATGTTCTCCGCGTGAATCGCCATCTGGCCCAGGCCGATCCGGCGCTGGGACCAGATACTGCCGAGATTGGCGTTCAGTTTGAGGTCGCGGACGCCAAGGATAAATCAGTACCCGCATCACTACGCTCGGCCCAGGATGCAGCCAGATGGTTGCCAAAAAGATACGAACCGGAAGAACAGTCTCTGTCCTCGTGCATCGAAGCCCTTTGTGCCGACGCTCAGAAAGACCACGATTGGCGCGCGCAACGCGATCCTGGCGGATTAAGCAATCGAGACCTTGAGGATAGAATCGAGCGATGGTTGAACTTGCCGATGCGACGGCCAGCGCCAATTTCCACCAAGGAAGCAGGCTGGGAAGCGGGTCCGTGGCTGTCATCCTGGCAAACCTCACTTCCACCTGATCGCCAGCGTTACTTCAACCACGACGGTCTTGGTGGCAGGATCTGGCTGCTATTGGGAGAGAATCCATCAGAGGACGTCACCGAGGATGACGACATCCCGGCCTACGAAGAGTATGACAATGCAGCCGAAATCGCCAAAAATCTGATCGCCTGCTGGCCCAATTCGCCGAAAGAGATCGCCGCCACCGCCGGGATCACACTACGACAACTCCAGTGGTTCATTTCGGGGCGTTCCCCTTTGGAGCAGGCGGTGCGCTTTGATCTGGAGCGTCTTCTGGGGATCGAATATGATGAACGAACAGGCGGCTATGCCTCTACAGGACCTCGCGTCCTTATCGCGAAGAAAGCTCAGGCACTCGAAGCGGTTTATGAGGATATTTCCGGCGGCGGTGACGCTTGCCCTTGCGAGATAGTTCCCTCCCAAGGACATGCCGATCCGAGTTGGAGGTACGTCTTGATCAATGCGCATGGAACCCCGCCGACCTTTGTCATGGCACCTCGTGGTGAAGCGATCACGGAACGCCTTCCGGATCTTATCATGAACTATGAGGGGATCCGGCCGGTCTCCCAAACCTTTTACAGGCATGTCGTCTCCACCTGCGCCCGCGCGTGTCGTACACCCCAGGCCAACGGGCGGGAGATGAAAGAGTTTGCAGAACGGTATCAACAGCAATGGGTCAATTGCATGTGGTTGCCGGATTGAGATTCACTTAGGCATTCTCACGCTTTGCTCTGTTGAACCCCTTGTCGGTGGCCATGAAGCGCTGGAGCATCGGCGCGACCAGCTTCGCCGGATCGGGAGGCGCCTTCTCACCGTTCGACCGTGCGAGGATCTCTGCATAGGCGACGAGATCGCGATGGACGGCGGCCGGCAGCTCGACGGTGATCTTGACCGGCCGGTCGTCGGGGATGGCGGAGAGCTTCAGCTTGGTCATGACGGCTCCCTCGCAGCACCATAGGGCTGCATCACAAGATCGCGCTGGACGATCACGCGGACCGGAAAGCCCGGCCGCACAGTGAGCGTCGGCTGGATGTTGAGCTGGCGTCGCACGATCTGCTGCCCGATGTCGGAGGCGCTGTCCTGCGCGCTCTCGCGGATGGCGCGGGCGATCTCGCTCTCGTCGCCGATGGCGAGCTGCGTGCCGACGCCGAGAAGGGTGGAGAGTGCAGCCGCGCGGAATAGCTGGCCCCAATGATAGTCGACCTGATCCTCAAGGCCAGAGAAGCCCTGCGGGTCGGTGCCTTGCAGCCGCTCCATCACGATGGAGGTGCCGTCCGGCATGACGATGCGCGACCAGACCAGCAGCACCCGCCGCTGGCCGAAGGCGACCTGGCTGTCGTACTGGCCGATCAGCCGCGCGCCCTGCGGGATCAGTAGATGCGATCCGGTCGGGCTGTCGTACACATGCTCCGTCACCTGTGCCGTGACCTGGCCCGGCAGATCGGAGCGAATGCCGGTGATGAGCGCGGCGGGAATGACGGCGCCGGCCTGCACGACATAGGGCGACGCCTTCTCCTGCACGCGGTCGGTGCTGACCGTGCGGCGGTCGGTCTCGGCATTGACGAAGGCGAGCTTGCGATCCTGCATGTTCTGCGCGGAGCCGGTATCGAGCGGCGGCGGCTCGGCCGGAAGGGTCAGGCCGGTCATCGGATCGACGGCGGGCCTCGTGCCGAGGGACAGGCCGTCCGCAACGCGCTCGCCGCGGCTGTCAGTGAACAGTCTGGCGGTGCGGGCGGCCTCGATCTCGGCGAGGCGGCGTTGCTCCTCCGGATCGGCCTGCGGAGTCTGGATCGCCGGCGGCGCGACCGGCCTGCCTTGCTCCTGCGCGCGGCGGATCGGTCGGCCGAGATCGCCGGGCAGCGCCGGCCCCAGCTCCGGCACGTCGGGACGCGGCAGGCCGGTGTAGTCGCGGGGAAGGCTCTGCAAGCCGTCCGCCGTCGAGCGGTTCTCGGTGCTGTAAAGCTCGGAAGGCTGCTGTCCGCCGCGCCGGCTCGTGTCGAGCGCCCAGACCAGCGCGCCGAGGACCGCGACGGAAGCGACGCCGCCGAGGCCGATCAGCACCTTGCGGGACAGCCGGGTGACGCGCGGCGGTTCGGGCCGCAGTCGCAGCTCGGCGCGTATGTCGCCGCCGGGAGGGGTCTGAGCATCGGTCATCGCCCTTCTCCCCTGGAGAAGATCGCGGGACGGCGCGACGCCGGCCTGCCGTCCGTGCGGACGATGCGGACGCGGCGCTGGACGTCCTTGTCGCCCATGCGAAGCTCGGCGGCGGCGAACAGCCGGTCGACGACATAGTAGTTCTGGTTGGCGCGGTAGTTGACCAGCTCGGAGTTGCCGGACGCGCCGATAACGAAGAGCGGCGGCATCTCGCCCTGGGCGATGCCGGACGGGAACTCGATATAGACCTTGGAGCCGTCGTCGAAGGCGCGCAGCGGCTTCCAGGGTGCTGCGTCGCCCTCGATGCGGTAGCGGAAATTGAGCTTTGAGATGTCGACGCCAGAGGCGATGGGCTGAACCTGAGCCGCGCGCGCGATCTGGCGGCGCAGCGCGATGAGTTGGTCCTGCGGATACTGCCAGGAGACCGACGCCATGTAGGTCGAGGGCGTCGAGCGCAGCTCAAGGTGATAGGTGCGCCGGTCGGTGTTGATGACGAGGTTGGTCTGAAGATCGGGCCGCGTCGGCTTGACGAGGATGTGGACCTGCCTGCGGTCTCCGGTCCCGCTCTCCGTATCGCCGATGATCCAGCGCACCGTATCGCCGGCGGCGACGGGACCGGAGCCGACAAGCTGCTCGCCGTGCTGGAGCGCGATGTCCGTGACCTGGCCGGGCGCGGCGTAGACCTGATAGAGCGCCCCGGCCGAATACGGATAGACCTGCACGGCGTTGATGAAGCCGTCGCGGACGGGCTGCATGCGGGCCGCTTCGTTGGCCTGAGTGATACGCTGACGCGGATCGGCCGGCTCGGGCTTCGCCGCGGCTCCGTCGACCGGCTTCAACTGGCCGGGAAGCGGAAGCGGCTTCGGCGTCTCGACGATGCGGACCGGACCGGGCGGATCGGCGGTCAGCACGGCCTGGGCCGCGTCGTCGTAGTCGATCTCCGGTGGAATGTATTTCCTGGCACAGCCGGCGAGCGCCGTCGCCGTCACCAGCACGACCAGCGGCAGCGACGTCCTTCTCCTCAAGGCCCCCTTCATGATCCCATCTCCCTCGACCAGTTGATTGCGTTGACGTAGACCCCCAATGGATTCGCTCGCAGACGTTCGGCGGTGCGCGGCTGCTGGATCACCACGGTCAGGATCGCGGTCCAGCGCTCGGTGGCGGCAAGCTGGCCGTTCTCGTAGCGGCGCTCAGTCCAGGCGATGCGGAAGGAATCCGGCGACGCGCGGATGACGGACGAGATCTCGACCGCTACCTGTTGCCGACCCACGCGGGCGAACGGATCGTTGGACCTGGCATAGTCGTTGAGCGCGATCGCGCCGCGATCGGTGGTGTATTCGTAGGCGCGCAGCCAGTTCTGCCGCACGATGATCGGGTCGGCCGGAGTGCTCCTGACCTGCTCGATGAAGCGGCCGAGATGCCATGCGATCTGAGGGTCGTTCGGCCGATAGTCGGCCACGGCCGAGGCGACGGCCTGGGCCTCGCCGAAGCGGTCGATCTGGACCACCCAGGGCACGACGGTCCCGCGCGTCGACTGCCAGACGAGCGCGGCCGCGAAGCCCCCGGCGAGCAGCAGCGAGCCGAAGGCCATGAGCCGCCAGTTGCGGGCCTGCGCTCGGGCCGAGCCGATGCGCTCGTCCCAGACCTGGGCGGCTCGTCTGTAGGGGGTTTCGGGTTCTGGCGTGCGCGCATAGCGCACGGTGGGTCGTTTGAAGAGGTTCATCCGCGGTCGTCCTGATTGAGAGAGACGTTCATGGAACCGCCGCCGGAATCGCCGGAGCGGACGGCATGGGCTGCGGCGGTGGTTCCGTGGCTGATGGTCTGGCCGCGCTTCATGCGCGCGGCCCATGCGGGCTGTCCGGAGGGTGCGGCGGCCTCGGCGGCGCTGCCCGCACCGGACGCCATGCCGGCGACCTGCGACTGGCCGCCGGTGGCGGTCCATGCGCCGGCCTGTCCGGAGCGGAAGCTTGAACGCATGGCGTCGGCAGCGCGTGACATGGCCTGACGGGCGGGTTGAGCGGCGGCGGACGCGCCGGCCTTGGCGACACCGCCGAGACCGGCCGCGACCGCGCCCATACCGGACTGGCCGGCGGTGGCGGCGGCCAGCCCGTAGGCGGCCGAGGTGCTACCGGCGAGATGGGCACCACCGCGCGCGGCAGCGGCCGACATGCGCCCGCCGGCTCCGATCGCCGCAGCGCCGCCACCGGCCGCAGCACGCGCGCCCATGTATCCCGCCGCCCCCATACCGGCCACCGCCAGGCCGGTGCCGACAGCCGCGCCCGCGCCGAGCTGCGGCGCACCGGAGACAAGGCCGGTCGCGATGCCGGGACCGAAGATCGACAGGCCCATCAACGCGAGGGCGCCGAGCGCCAGTGACATGGCGTCGGTGATTGTGGGCTCGGGCGGGAAGCCGGAGGTGAACTCGCCGAACAGGCCGGAGCCGATGCCGACGATCACGGCGAGGACGAGGATTTTGACGCCGGAGGCGACGATGTTGCCGAGCACCTTTTCGGCAAGGAAGGCGGTCTTGCCGAACAGCGCGAACGGGATCAGCACGAAGCCGGCGAGCGTCGTCAGCTTGAACTCTATTAGGGTGACGAATATCTGGATCGCCAGCACGAAGAAGGCAATCAGCACGATCGCCCAGGCCGTCATCAGGACGACTATCTGGACGAGGTTCTCGAAGAAGGACAGGTAGCCCATGAGATCGCCGGCGGCCTCGAGGATCGGATTGCCGGCGTCGATGCCGACCTGCGCGACGCGGCCGGGCTGGAGAAGCTCGGAGCCGGAGAGGGAGCCACCGCCGGCCTGAAGGCCGAGGCCGGAAAAGCTCTCGAAGACGATGTTGGCGAGCCAGTTGAAGTTGCCGATGATGAAGGCGAAGAAGCCGATATAGAGGGTCTTCTTCACGAGCCGCTGAAGCACGTCCTCATCGGCGCCCCAGGCCCAGAACAGGCCGGCAAGGGTGATGTCGATCACGATCAGCGTGGTGGTCAGGAAGGCGATCTCGCCGCCGAGCAGGCCGAAGCCGGAGTCGATGTAGCTGGTGAAGACGCTGAGGAAGCGGTCGATGACGCCGACGTCGTTCATGGCTGCGCGCTCTCCGGCGGTGCGCCGAGGAAGCGGCGGCGGTTCTCGGCCCATGCCTTCAGGCAGGCGGTATCGTCGGCGGCCGCCATGCCGAGGTCGCGACAGCGGACCAGCTCGGCATTGGCGGGCTCGCCGCCCGGATCACGGAGGCGGGTGGCGGGGGCGTCATCCTCCGAGCCAGCCTCGCGCAGCGCAGCGACGGCAGCAATCATGGCTGCGCCGATGGCGAGGACAGCACACATCCGGGCGGCGATCTTCAGGTCCATCGTGTGCGTGTCCTCAGTCGTTGAACATGCGCACGCTGGACGGGCTGTAGTCGCGGCCGGACATGAAGCGGCCGAACTGCTCGCGGGCCTGCTCCTGCGCGGCCGCGCGGCGGGACTGCTCCAGCGCCTCGGCGCGTCCCTGCGCGGCGAGCATGGCGGTCAGGTCGGCGATCTGGCTCGCCTGCACGGCGAGCAGCTCGTTGCCGGCCTGCGTCGCCTGAAGGATGCCGACCGCCGACTGGCTGGCGCCGACCAGCGATCGGGTCTGCGCCTGCGTGCCGTCGATATTGCCCACGGCGGTCGCGCCGGCCTTCAGCGAATGCTCGTAGGCCGAGAGCGACTGCTGCCAGCGCTCGCGGGCGGCGGCGACAAGCTGCTCGCCGGTCTTGTCGCCGGCGAAGTCACGATAGGTAGAGGAAAACTGGCTCTCGATGTCCTGCACGCTGTAGGCCAGCCGTTCGGCCTGGCCGAGCAGGTTCTTCATTTCCGAGAAGTTGCCCTCGATCTGCGAGAGCATGGAGGTCGGCAGGCTGGTGAGATTCCTCGCCTGGTTGAGCAACATCTGTGCCTCGTTGGCGAGCGACGTCACCTGATTGTTGATCTGCTCCAGAGCGCGGGCGGCCGAGAGAAGGTTCTGGCTGTAGTTGGTCGGGTCGTAGACGATGCGGCCGCCGAACAGGGCATGGGCGGGTACGGTGACGGCGACGATGGCGGGCGCGGCGAGCGACAGCGCCATTGCGCCGGCGAGTGCGTGGCGAAGGGGGGCGTTTCGAGGGGTATGGGGCATGGTCAAACCTCCTGTTCGGCTGACGGGTGGACGGGATCGGGATCGCCGACCGCGACGGGAAGCTCCGGGGCGGATCGGTCGATGACGTTGGAAAGCTCGGGGACGAGTTCGGCCGCCCAGGCGAGGCCGTTGGCGTGGAGCCAGGCTTCGAGGAAGTAGGCCCGCGAGCCGTCGCGGAGCAGCTCGTCGATCAGCGCGTGGGCGGCCTTGTCGGACGAGGCACAGAGCGCCAGAGCGATGTGGCCCAGGCCAAGCTCGAACAGGCGGTTGCCGCGCCGCGACTGGCAGTAGTAGTCGCGCTTCGGCGTGGCGCGGGCGAGGATCTCGATCTGGCGGTCATTGAGCCCGAACTGGCGATAGACGGCAGCGATCTGCGGCTCGATGGCGCGCTCGTTGGCAAGGAAGATGCGGGTCGGGCAGCTCTCGACCAGCACCGGGGCGATGGGCGACGCTTCGATGTCGGCGAGCGACTGCGAGGAGAAGACGACGCTGACATTCTTTTTGCGCAACGTCTTCAGCCATTCCTTGATCTTGTCGGCAAAGCCGCCATCGTCGAGAGCGCGCCAGCCCTCGTCGATGATGAGGAGGCTCGGCCGCCCGTCGAAACGCGCCTCGATCCGGTGGAACAGATAGGAGAGCACGGCGGGGGCCGCCCTGGTGCCGACCAGCCCCTCGGTCTCGAACGCCTGCACTTCCGCTGCGCCGAGATATTCGTGTTCTGCATCGAGCAGCCGGCCATGCGCGCCGCCGATGCAGTATGGCCGCAACGCCTGCTTCAGCGCGGTGGATTGCAAGAGCACGGTCAGGCCGGTGATGGTGCGTTCCTCAAGCGGCGCGGAGGCGAGCGAGGTCAGCGCGGTCCAGATGTGCTCCTTCACCTCCGGCGTGATGGCGACGCCTTCGCGCGCGAGGATGTCCACCAGCCAGTCGGCGGCCCATGCCCGCTCCGGAGTATGCTGGATGTGGGCGAGCGGCTGGAGCGAGACCGAGGAGGACTCGGCGTCGTCGGAGAAGGAGCCGCCGAGGTCTTGCCAGTCGCCGTCCATCGCCAGCGTGGCGGCGCGGATCGAGCCGCCGAAGTCGAACACGAAGACCTGCGCCTTTGGATAGCGCCGGAACTGCATCGACATGAGCGCCAAGAGCACGCTCTTTCCCGCGCCGGTCGGGCCGACGAGCATGAGATGGCCGACGTCTCCGACATGGAGCGCAAAACGGAATGGAGTGGCGCCTTCGGTCTTCGCATAAAAGAGCGGCGGCGCATCGAGATGCTCGTCTTTCGCCGGCCCGGCCCAGACCGCCGAGAGCGGGATCATATGGGCAAGGTTCAGCGTCGAGATCGGCGGCTGGCGGACATTCGCATAGACCTGGCCGGGGATGGACCCGAGCCATGCTTCGATCGCGTTGACGCCCTCGACGATGCAGGTGAAGTCGCGCGACTGGATGACCTTCTCGATCAGCCGCAACTTCTCGTCCGCGATCGACGGGTCGGCATCCCACACCGTCACCGTGGCGGTGACATATGCCTCTCCGACCTGATCGGAACCGAGATCCTGAAGTGCTGCATCGGCGTCGGCCGCCTTGTTGGCCGCGTCGGTGTCCATCAGCACCGACGCCTCGTTGGTCATCACCTCCTTGACGATGGCGGCGATCGACTTGCGCTTGGCGAACCATTGGCGACGTATGCGCGTGACCAGCCGCGTCGCGTCGGTCTTGTCGAGCATGATGGCGCGCGTCGACCAGCGATAGAGGAAGGCGAGCCGATTGAGGTCGTCGAGGATGCCGGGGAATGTCGTGGTCGGGAAACCGATCACGGTCAGCGTGCGCAGATGGAAGCCGCCCAGGCGCGGCTCCAGCCCGCCGGCGAGCGGCTGGTCGGCGAGCAGCGCGTCCAGATACATCGGCGTCTCGGGCACGCGGACGCGATGGCGCGAGACGGATATGGTCGAATGCAGGTAGGTCAGCGTCTCGCCGTCATCGAGCCACTCGGCTTCGGGCACGAAACCCTCGACCAGATTGAGCACGCGATCGGTGCGGTCGATGAAACCCTTCAGCAACTCCCACGGATCGACGCCGCTCCTCTCGCGGCCCTCATAGAGCCAGGATTCCATCCGCGAGGCTTCCTCGGCCGGCGGCAGCCAGACGAAGGTGAGGAAATAGCTCGACTCGAACAGCACGCCGCTGTCCTCGAACTGCTCGCGCCGCTCGACATCGACCAGGGCGGACGCGCTGTCGGGAAACAGAGTCTCGGGATAGTCGGTCGCGGGATTGCGCTGCGCCTCGACGAAGATCGCCCAGCCGGAGCCGAGACGTCGCAGCGCGTTGTTCAGGCGCGCGGTCGTGCCGACCAGCTCGGCCGGCGTGGCGCTGTCGAGGTCCGGCCCGCGAAAGCGCGCGGTCCTTTGAAACGAGCCGTCCTTGTTGAGCACCACGCCGGGCGCGACCAGCGCCGCCCAGGGCAGGAAGCCGGCAAGGCTGGCGGAACGCTTGCGGTATTCGGCGAGGTTCATCATGACGGCAGCGTCCTCTAGATTGCGAGATGGGTCGGGTAGCGGAGGTGCCGGCGCACCACGTCGACGAACTGCGCGTCGCGCTTCGCCGCCCAGACGGCGGCGAAGTGGCCGATGGCCCAGATGACCAGACCCGCGAGCCAGAGCCGCAGGCCGAGGCCGACCGCGCCGGCCAGCGTGCCGTTGAGAATGGCAACGGAGCGAGGCGCGCCGCCGAGCAGGATCGGCTCGGTCAGCGCCCGGTGGACCGGCGCGAAGAAGCCGCGAACGTCCTCATCCATCAGACGAGCGCCCCGCCGCCGAAGCTAAAGAAGCTGAGGAAGAAGGAGCTGGCCGCGAAGGCGATCGACAGGCCGAAGACGATCTGGATCAGCTTGCGGAATCCGCCGCCCGTATCGCCGAATGCGAGCGTCAGGCCGGTGACGATGATGATGATGACGGCGACGATCTTGGCGACCGGACCCTCGATGGATTCGAGGATCTGCTGAAGCGGCTCCTCCCACGGCATCGAGGAGCCGGCGGCGTGGGCCGGCAACGCCATGAGCATGGTGACGGACGCGAACGCCACGCCATCGAGCAGGCGGAGGCGGACGTGGTGAAGAACTGGCAAGGTCATGCGGGGTCTCCTTGTGTGGCGGTGGGGAATTCGAGCGTTGCGTTGAGGGTGCGGTAGTCGCCGGTGGCGGGATCGAGCCCTTCGACAAGGGCGATCTCGGCGAGGCGGCGGGCCGAGCCGCGGCCGGAAAGCACGGCGATCACGTCGATCGTGTCGGCGATTAGGGCGCGCGGGACCGTGACCACGGCCTCCTGCACGAGCTGCTCCAGCCGGCGCAGCGCGCCGATCGCGGTGTTTGCGTGGATCGTCCCGATGCCGCCCGGATGGCCAGTGCCCCATGCTTTCAGGAGATCGAGGGCCTCGCTGCCGCGCACCTCACCGACCGGGATGCGGTCTGGCCGAAGCCGCAGCGACGACTTCACGAGATCGGACAAAGAGGCGACGCCATCCTTGGTGCGTAGCGCAACGAGGTTGGGCGCGGCGCATTGCAGCTCGCGCGTGTCCTCGATCAGCACCACGCGGTCGTCGGTCTTGGCGACTTCGGCCAGCAGCGCGTTTGTGAGCGTGGTCTTGCCGGTCGAGGTGCCGCCGGCGACCAGCACGTTCTTGCGCCCCTCGACAGCGAGCCGCAGCACCTCGGCCTGGGTGTCGGTCATGATGCCGGCCGCCACGTAGTCTGAGAGGGTGAACACGGCGACGGCAGGCTTGCGGATCGCGAAGGCCGGCGCGGTGGCAACGGGAGGAAGCAATCCCTCGAACCGTTCGCCCGTCTCCGGCAGCTCGGCCGAGACGCGGGGGCTGCCGGGATGGACCTCGGCGCCGACATGGTGAGCGACCAGGCGGATGATGCGCTCGCCATCGGCGGGGATCAGCACATCGCCGGTGGCGACAAGGCCCTCACGCAGCCGGTCGACCCAGATGCGGCCGTCCGGGTTCAGCATTACCTCGACAATGGAAGCGTCCTCAAGGTAGGCGGCGATGGCCGGGCCGAGCGCTGTGCGCAGCATGCGCGCCCCGCGCGAGATACCCGCGTTCCGACCTTCGTTGTGATTGTGATGTGCCGGCATCTCGCCCCCGTTCCGGCCATCCGCTAGACGGTCGGATGGCGACGGGGACAATCAAGAAAGGCACAAATTGCGGGCCGGCAATCAGATTATTCGCGGTTTCGTAGGCGGTCGTAGGCCGTCGAAAAAATACTTGAATCTTGCGGCGGTAATTCCGGCGTCGCGACACAGGGAAGAGCCTGTCCGGCCGAATCACACTCTCGGCTTTATGGTGTCGAGGAAGGTCTTGAGCGCCGGGTTGGTGTTGTCCGGCTTCCAGCAGGCGATATAGCCGAGGCGTGTCGCGCCGTTGCCATCGTGGAGCGGCCGGAACACGACTCCGAGGCAGGAGAGGCCGACTGCGGATTCGCATTGCAGGGCGATACCCTGTCCGTCCGCGACTTCGCTGAGTAGGCTTTCGCGGCTGAGACGCCGGGTCACGATCTCCGGGTGGTCGGAAGGCGCGGCAAGGTGGCGGAGCAGCACGACGCGGATGTCCGGGCCGGGATCGTGGTGGGTGATGATGAAGCGCTCGCGCTTCAGCTCCGGCCAGTAGATCACTGGCTTTTCGGCCAGCAGATGGTCTTCGGGCAGGGCGACGACAAGCTGATCGGACCAAAGCGCAACGGATTCCAGAACCTCGCATTTGCCGGCGTCGCCTAGGATGATGGCGGTGTCGATTGCGCCGGACAGGACGCCGGCCGACAGTTCGACAAAAGGCGACTCAACCAGTTCGACCTCGATCTCGGGATGTTGCCGGCGAAAGTCGCGAAGTGCGGTGCGGAAGCCTCCGGTGGAAAGTGACTTGTAGAATCCAACGACGACGCGACCGGCTTTGCCGGCCGCGCTCGCTTTCATTCGTTCACGGAGCCGCTCGACGTCTTCCAGTATACGGCGCGCGGCGACGATGAACTCTTCCCCGGCTGGGGTCAGCCGTGCTCCCGCCGTGGAACGGTCGAAAAGGGCGACTCCATCAAGGCTCTCCTCAAGCTCTCTAATACGTTTGCTGACGATGGGCTGGCGCACGTTCAATTCGAGTGCTGCTGCACTGAAACTACCATTGCTTGCGCTGGCGATGACGTATCGAAGATGCCGCAATTCCACCCGCTGGTTCTCCCGATATTTATTGCATGTTCGTCACTCAGTTATTCGACAAGCACAGCGCTAGAAGCCCGCATCGCTGACGACGGCCTCCTACTTCAAGAAGAACCTGAATCGCCGCGGTAAGAACGAGAACAGGGCAAGGGTGATTTTTTGAACGCGTCAACGGGCGAGTCGAGCCTTGGCGGGCCACGGTCCTCGATACACGAGGACGGTCCTCACTCCGCTGGCACATCCGATCTGACATGTACCGTCCGTTTCCTACTCGGCGCGCCGACCCGAAACCGACGATCGAAAAGCGATATTGCGCCACCAGCCATCATTGCAACACCGCCAAGCCAGAGCAGCAGCACCAGCGGCTTCCACCACACACGCACCACCACGCCGCCGTCGGGCGTGGGATCGCCCAGCGAAACGTAGAGCTGGCTGAAGCCGCGCGTGGCGATGCCTGCCTCCGTGGTCGGCATCTGGCGGGCCGTGTAAAGCCGTTTGGACGAGACGATCTCGCCGCGCTGGCGGCCCGCGCTGTCGAGATAGACGAAGCGGCCCTGCTCCTCGGTAAAATTCGGGCCGCGATGCGGCGCGATACCGTCGAAACGCAACGTATATCCGGCGATTGGCAGCGTGTCGCCGGGGCGCATTACGACGATCCGCTCAATCTCGAGCGAGGTAACAGCGGCAATGCCAAGCACCGTCACACCCAACCCGAAATGCGCCGCAGCGGTACCGAACACCGAGCGCGGAAGCCCCTTGAACCGCCGCCAAGCTACTGCCGCGCCCACGCTGCCGATGCCTGCCTTCAGCGCAAGATCGGTCAGCGCACCCAGCATTAGCCAGACTGCAAGTCCGATGCCGAAAGCGGCGAGCGCCCCTTTGCCTTCCACGAAGAAGTACACCACCAGCGCCGTCAGCAGTGCGGTGCCGAAGGCGGCGTACAGGCGCTGGGCGACGGCGTAGAGATCGCCGCGCTTCCAGGCGAGCAGCGGCCCGAATGGCACGGCCAGTAACAGCGGGATCATGAGTGGAATGAAGGTGAGGTTGAAGAAGGGCGCACCGACCGAGATCTTGTCGCCCGTCACGGCCTCGACCATCAGCGGATAGAGCGTGCCGATCAGCACAGTGGCGGCAGCCGTGGTCAGGAACAGGTTGTTCAACACCAGCGCGCCCTCGCGAGAGACGGGATGGAACAGCCCGCCCTGGGTCAGCGCCGAGGCGCGCGCGGCGAACAGCGCCAGCGAGCCGCCGATGAACAGGATGAGGATGATCAGGATGAACAGGCCGCGCGCCGGATCGGTGGCGAAGGCGTGCACGGAGGTCAAGACGCCCGAGCGCACTAGGAAGGTGCCGAGCAGCGACAGCGAGAAGGTCAGGATTGCGAGCAGCAGCGTCCAGATCTTCAGCGCCGAGCGCTTCTCCATGACGATCGCGGAATGCAGCAGCGCGGTGCCCGAAAGCCAGGGCAGAAAAGAGGCGTTCTCGACCGGGTCCCAGAACCACCAGCCGCCCCAGCCCAGCTCGTAATAGGCCCAGTAGGAGCCCATGGCGATACCGCCGGTCAGGAACAACCAGGCAACGAGCGTCCACGGCCGTACCCAGCGCGCCCAGGCGGCATCGATCCGGCCCTCGATCAGCGCCGCCACCGCGAAGGAGAAACACACCGAGAAGCCGACATAGCCGAGATAGAGCAACGGCGGATGGATGGCGAGGCCGATGTCCTGAAGGATCGGATTCAGGTCGCGGCCCTCGATCGGCGCGGGATTGATCCGGGCGAACGGGTTCGATGTGGCGAGAATGAACAGGAGGAAGGCGGCGCCCACCAGCCCCTGCACAGCCAGCACATTCGTGCGCAGGCTGGCCGGAAGATTGTCGCTGAACCAGGCAACAAGCGCGCCGAAGAAGGCCAGGATCAGGACCCAGAGCAGCATGGAGCCCTCGTGGTTTCCCCAAACTCCTGTGACCTTGAACAGCATTGGCTTTAGCGAATGCGAATTCTCCCAGACATTTTGAACCGAGAAGTCGGAAGTCACATAAGCTGTCGTCAGTGCAGCGAACGACAGCGCGACGAAGCCGAAAACCGCCACCGAAGCCGGCTTGGCAACCGCCATTAGGCGATCGTCGCTAAGTCGCGTGCCGAGCCACGGGACGAAGAACTGGACCGTGGCCAGCACACATGCCAGCACGAGCGCGAAATGTCCCAACTCAACAATCATGGCGATGTCCCGAGCAGCCTCTGAGGGGCGATACGGTTGGAGATCGCGCGCGCAAGCCGTCTCGCCGCAACGGGGCTAACCGTACGTATGATTACCGGGTACGCGAAAGCCGACTCCCTTCTCCGATCAAGAAAAAATGCCCGGGACTGGCGCAGCAAACCGATGCCGCCGCCCCGACCAAGCCCATTATGCAACCTCTAGCAGGATGAGGTGCAAGAGCCCGACCACGTTGCCAAGTTCCCGGAACCGGCCCCGGCGCTCTAGCGTTCACCGCCACTCGCCCGCGTTGTCGCGCCTGCCCGCCGTCGGATAAACACGTATGGCACCGCGCCAAGTACGAACACGCCGGCGAACGTCAGATAGACGGCCCAATCGTATTGAGTGGCCAGCAAGAGTGAGGTCACCACTCCCAGGACCGCAGTCGGCGGCACGTTTGCGATCGATGGCAGCCGGAAAGGCCGCTCGAGGTCAGGCTGTGTAAACCTCAGGACGATCACGGCCGTATTGATCGCGGCGAAGACAAGTGTCACTCCCAGCGAGGACAGGCTTGCGACAAACGCGATTTCCCCGACGGCCACGAAGGCGCAGGCGATCACGAGATAGATAAGCGCGGCGATCCACGGGCTTCGACTGAAGCGCAAGGTTCTGGATAATGAACTCGGAAGATCGCCGTCGCGGGCCATGCCGAAAAGGAGCCTGCTCCCCGACAGCGAGGAACTGACGACGGCGTTCGCGGTAGCTATGAGGGCAGCCGCGATGATGATCATGCCGAAAGAGCCGCCCAGTTGCTCGGCCGCATCGGCGAGCGGAGATTGAGAACCTGCAAGACTGTCAGCACTCATCAGGCTCAGGACGCCGAAAATCACGGCCATGTAGACCACAGTGGTGATGCCCAGCGCGATCATGAAGGCGCGCCACAAATCGCGGTCTGGTCGCTTTGCCTCCTCTGAGAGGGAAGCCATGTGCTCGTAACCGGAATAGATGAAGAATAGGATAGCCGCACCCTGAAGGATGCCGGCGGGATTGTCGGGCCAGACCGAGACGTCCTGGAAGCTCCTGCTGCCGGATGGTATAGCGAACAATACAAAGCCCACGAGACAGGAGACCTGGAGCACGGTCAGGGCCGCGCTGACGAAAGCCGCCTTGCCGATCCCGGCAATATTGATCACCGTGGCGACGCCCATCAGCGCAATGGCAACGACGACGGGCGCGAACGGAAGAAGTGTCTGCGCGTAATTGCCGAAAGTGAGTGCCACCGTTGCCAGGGTGGCGGCGCCATGAACGGCGATGAACAGCCCGATCATGAACGCCAGAACCGGAAACGAAGGAAACGTCTTACGCAGGAAGTTGTGTTCCGCACCCGCACCTGGAAGCGCCGAGGCGATTTCAGCGTAGGACAGGCCCGAAAATGCCGATATCACTGCGGCGAGCAGGAAACTCAGCCATATGCCGTCGCCCGCGGCGCCGGCTGCGGGCGCAATGACAGAATAGATCCCCGCGCCGATGATCGTACCGACGCCATAGAGCGACAGCCTTACGACACCAAGCGACTTGGCCAGCGCCGGATGCTCGTTTCTGCTGCCCGTCATCTTTCCTAGCGTCCATGTCTCGATTGGATATCGCGCCGTTCATTCCCTCCCAACGAAACGGTCAGCAGATGTCTAGAACCTCACCCAGCTAGAGGTTCAACCGAAAACGACAGGCGCCGATGGATCGGGTTGCCTAAAGACATCGCGTGTGGATCGTGGTGACGATGGCGCTTCAGTGGCGATTTTTCGACAACGCCTTCTTCCACCGTTCCACCCGGGTAGTGTTCGCGGAACGCTCACCTAGAGCCCTCGCCGGTGCGGCCCTCGCAACTCCGGCGAGACGCTTCTCATGGATCGTCGGTGGAGGGCGAGCGAGCTAGGTGAAGATCACGCTAGCCCTCGCGGTCGGAACGATGGACGCCGCCGTGGTGATCGGAGCGATATCCACTCCAGCTCCCTACAACGCTTTTTGCAACGCCTTCGGCCGCTAGACAGGCGCACGTAGGGTAGTCGTTGAGCGCGCTTGCTCCAGAAGCAGCGCTCCATCGATGCGCGCTCGCTCGGCCAGGAAGGCCTGCAACTCATCTCCTGTCAGCGTTCGCTCGGCCGGCAAACGGACTCGCATCGGATCCACCTTCGTGCCATTGACGATCAGTTCGTAGTGAAGGTGGTTGCCAGTCGAAAGGCCCGTTGAGCCTACGTAGCCGATAATCTGGCCTTGCCGGACCCGCGCGCCCGGGACCACTCCATCTGCAATCCTGCTCTGGTGATTGAACGTGGTCTGATAGCCGTTTGCGTGGCTGATAATGGTCTGACGGCCATAGCCGCCACTCCAGCCCGCCTGTTCGACGACGCCGTCGCCGGAAGCGATTATCGGCGTGCCTCGGGGGGCCGCCCAATCGACTCCGGTATGAGCGCGGGCGTAGCCGAGTATCGGGTGGCGTCGATTGCCGAAGCCAGATGTGAATCTCCCGTTCGGAATCGGATTGCGGAGGAGAAACTGTCGCGCACTGCGGCCACCCTCGTCGAAATAGCCGATGGTGCCGTCCTCCATCTGGAAGCGATAGAATGCACGATCGGCACCGCCCACGCTGGCCCGCACGAACAGGAGTTCGGAGTCTTGCGTGGCGTTGTCCTCACCATCAGGCTGGGAGAAGAAGACCTCGATACGGTCGGCTTGATCGAGACCCGATTGAAGATCGACATCCGCGGCGAGCAATCGAACCAGCTGCCGGGTCATCGAACGCGTTAGCCCGTGAGAGAAAGCGGCTCGGTAAATTCCATCATAGAGGGATGGTGGATCGTCGCGGTTGTACATCGAGGGCGGGTGAGTGGTGTCGAACGCCGCCTGCACCGCGGGACTGGGCTCCGGCTCGCTTCCTGGCACATACTGCAGCTTGTCGTTGAGCCCGACCGTGGACACATGCCGGTCTGTATCGTAAACGCTCGCTCGCACGATGCGGCTTTCCCCGCGACGCGCCTCGATACCGAGTCTGAGAACACTGCCGGCCCTCAGCACCGGCGTCCCCAGCATAGTGGAAAGCGCCGTCGCCATTCCATCTGCATCAGCGCTCGCATAGCCTGCCCGCTGCAGCGCTTCACTAATCTCGCCTTCGGCATGAAAGGGGATGACGTCCTCGGCATAGTCGATGATGGGATCGTCCATTTTCCCCCGGTTAGCCACCGATGCATTCTCCGCCACAATCCTAATGCCGGTAGGCCCATCCGTGCCACTTGTGGGCTGCAAATCGCCGAAACGCTCTGGGTCGACGAAATGGAGAGCTGCCACCCGCACATCGCCATCTGTGAGGATTGCGCCAAGATTCCGTACCACGAACTCAACCTCATCGGCCGACAGTGCATTGCTCGGGTCGAAGGACTCGGTATCAAGGGGAAAATCGATCGTCCGTAGACGGACTATGTTTTCGATGCTGGCACCATAGAGAATGCCTGTGCTCGAGGCGAACTGACTTGCCCCTTCCTCGGCGAAAATTTCGAGGCCGTCGAAGGCAGGGTATGCGCGGCTGGTCGCGTGGCCGGCGGCAAGTGACATTCGGGCCTGCACAAACGGCACTGTGCGCAACACATCGCGGTCGCCCGACCGGGTCATTGTCGCTAGTTCCATTCGCCTGCGGTCGGTCAAGCTGGCCAGATTGCGCGGCGGCACAAGTCGGCCCGCCTTGACGCTGACCTGCCCGTCAACAGGTCCTTCGATTGCAGCGAGGTTAAGGGTCTCAGGGGGCGTGGCCAGTACTTCGCGACCGTCAAGGGCTGCGAACAACGCCGCGCCCATCAGCACACTTGAGGTGACGCCGGTCAGAAATGTTCCCGATAGCCAACGGATCGACACTTCACGCCGGTCCGGTGGCTTCGTTCGGCCGCCGACAACCAACGGCGGTTCGTTCCCCAACGCAGCAAGAGTGTCGTCGACAGACGGCATTTGTTGTAGCTGCTATCCCTCAGGCTTTCATAAATGTCTCTCATAGCGTGAAGACCATCAGCGTCAACACGCGTATCGCCCTTGCTACGAGGAACTCCTCCACGCCGCAAAAAACGTAACCTGTCCTGGAACGCCCCCGCGGAGTTGCGCCAACGGCCTCGTTCGCAGCTTGATCCGATCGGACTATGGAGAGAATTGGGCTCGAATATGACCTGGCCGGCTAGGAGGTTCCAGCCCGTGCTTCACGGATCTATTCCTCATTGGCCATGACCGTCGGGTGTGGTGAACACCTGATTGCGATGCAGAAGGTCTTAAAGATCCGCGAAGCGAGGGCTTGAACCTCATGCTGCTAGAGGTGGGAACATCAGCCACCTATCCAGCTGAGCGGATGATTCGCAGGGAAACCTCGAACACCTTCCTGGCTGCGAGGGGCTCCACTCGGCAGCGAGAGATTGAAACAATGCCCCAATCGGCCGACACGCTAACGTTCCTGCGTGCATGGCTCACCAACCCCTTGCGCGTCGGTGCTGCCATCCCCTCGAGCCAGCACCTCGCTGCATTGATCACCAGGCATGTTCACCCGGGGATTGGGCCGGTGATCGAACTCGGGCCTGGCACCGGGGTGTTCACGGAGGCGTTGATCCGCCGAGGCGTGCGGCAGGACGATCTAACCTTGGTTGAGCTGGGCGACGAATTTGGTGACATGCTTGCGCAGCGCTACCCCCAGGCGACGATCGTGCGCGCCGACGCTGCGCGTCTATCAACGAGAAATCTCCCCCAGCCAAAGCTGCATGGAGCGGCCATCAGCGGACTGCCGCTGCTGACAATGCCGGCTTCCAAAGTGCTGCGGATCCTTGCCGGGGCATTTTCGCTGCTGGAACCGAAAGCAGGCTTTTTCCAGTTCACCTATGGATGGAGAAACCCTGTTCCTGAAAGCGTCCTGCGACGTCTTGATCTGAAGGTTGAGATGGTCGGAACGGAGTTCCGCAACTTTCCGCCCGCTTCTGTCTATCGGATCGGTCGTCAAGCGATCCCCAGCCTGGCAGGTACGGCCGATCTGCCAAGTTGACGATTTAGACAATGCCCAGCTGCCCTTCGGCCCCCGTCACGGGGCACCGCCTGGCGAAGATCACCCACGGGGTAGCGTTTCCATCGGGAAGATCATGACCGAGCCTTTCGATCGCGAACTGTCGCCAATTCTCGCAGCTCCACGCGTTGCCGGGGCTCCGGCCACATCACGCAGCAGGTCTCCGAATCCGGCCGTGCCAGCACCGGCGGCGCGGGATTGCTGACGCACTCCGACCTGCTCGAGGAAGCTGAGATCCTCCACCGGCGTCTGCGGGGCGGCTTCCGACAAGACGACCACCATGCGCTCGATGCCGAAGCTGGATGAGGTGAACTCCAGAAGGGGAACGGTGATCTCGTCTCCGCTGTGCAGGCGCTCGGCATACATGTGGCCGATCGAATAGTCGCTGCCGATGTAAAGGACGTTGATGTCGATCGGTCGTGAGGTTCCGTTGCGCGTCTCGAGATGCACCTGGTCGCCGGGATGCACGACAGGCACGACGCTGGGCGGCAAGGGCTCCGTGCCGCCCGTTTCCTGCCGTTTGATGGAGAAGCCGACGCTGAACTGATCCGGGCTAAAGTCCGAGGTCGCGGAAAGACGGGACAGGCTGGTTGCCCGGAACATGGTTACGAGGTTCTCAGCGAGCTTGCCGGCGATCTCGTCGGCGGTCGCGCCGGCGAGGGATAGCGAGGGCGCGCGCCGTCCGTCATCCAGCGACAGCTCCGCCGAAGGAGGCAATAGCCATACGCGCGGTTCGGCGGCGAGCGCGGCGCGTCCGGCTTCCGGCCCGTCCGCCTGAGCTGCAACGAGCCTGGCGACCTCCTGCTCGCTCATCACGGCCAGCTTCACGTCCGCGTCGTCCCTCGCACCGACAAAACGCAGGTTCACAGGTACCTGTTCATCGCCGGCGATTCTGTCGAGAGCGGCATTCAGAAGAGCTACCTCCTCCGAATAATTTACAGCCTCGTCCTGCGGGCGTGCTACCACCAGCTCGAAACCGATCGAAACCTCGGTCAGGCGCGCATAGGCGCCCGGCGGGATGTCGGCGACTGCGATCACGGGAAGCCCCTCATGGGCAACCGGCACCGCGCGACTGGTCAGGTTCCTGGTGGCGGTTACCTCCAGATAGCCCAGCGTCTGATCGAGCGTGGCGCCCGGCGACGACAGAATAGCCAGCTTCGCGCCCGGCGACACTCGGTGAAGCATTCCGGCCGGTATTTCGAGCGCATTCCCATCGACCCTGATCGCCCATTGCGCGATGCGATCGGCATTGCTCATACCGAACACAGGCCTGTCGAGATCTCCCTCGAAGAGCGGAGTCGGCCGCGTACGGTTGTTTCCGGAATAGGCCTGAAGGATCGCCTGGCCGAGTTGGCGATAGGTGACGGCCGGGTTCTCGGCCAACATGCTGTAGAGCGTGAAGGTGAAGAGCCCCAGCCTCGTAGCGTCCGCAGCGCCGCGCGGCAGCGGCATCTCGGGCGTCGTCTCCGTGGTCTGCGAGGCGAAAAATGCAACCATGCCGCCGGGGGAGCTCGATTCCGCACCTGTCGGTTTCGTCGAGATCAGCCCTAGCGCGTTCTGGCGCGGGGCGGGCTCCCCCGTTCCGCGCGTCGCTTCGCCCAGCGCGGCCGCCTCGGCCATTACCGCATCCGGTATCCCGAGATCGGCAGGAAGAACCCTGCGTTCCACCTCTTCGCCATCGGTCAGCCCGACGGCGCGCGTCATCGTGCCCGAATTGCAGCAGTCGAACACCACCCAGACGAAGGCTCCCTTGTCGCGGATCGCCTGCAGGTGATCGCGGACCTCCTTGTCGATCAGCGCGTTGGGCACGCCCTTGGTTCGATCCGTCCATTGCCCGGTATCGCGGGGAAGAAAAATCTCGTCCAGGCCGTCCGGCTCGACAGTGGGGTCCATCGCCGGCTGCTGCGTGCCGTGACCCGAAAAATGAAGATAGACGAAGTCGCCGCCTCTGACCTTGTTCACAAGCTCGTCGAGCGTTCTTCGGATCGCATCGCGGCTCGGCGAGATCGCGTTCTCGAGCCCGTCCGCAAGGAGGATAACGTTCTCCGGCGCGAACGTGACAGGCGCGGAGCCCATCAGATACTCGTAGACCAGTTGCGCGTCGTTGTTGGGACCGACCAGCTTGGCGCTGGGCGGAAGGTGCGGATACTCGGTCACAGCCACCAGGACAGCGTGGTTGGTGCGGTCGCCATCTGCCGGTTGCGTCCAGCCATGTTCCACAGAAAACAGAGCGCCGCCTGCTGCCAGCGCGCTCGCGCCCAACAGCACATTGCGTCGGTTGATCCAATCAGACATCAGATACCCCCAAGCCCGTCATACTGCCCAGCCGCAACCAGTGCCGCGGAATTGGGGCAGGAGTTGGAACGGCGCGTCGTTCTTGATCTCGCGCGGCGACGTTCGGTGATCCGCGAGCGCGCCCTTTCAACTCGGTCACAGCTAGAGGCAGTCCATCCCTTCGCGCACCATGCCATAGTGGTAGGTCGAACTGCGCTCGATAGTTCGCGCAGGCGAGCAAAAATCGCGATTGAACCTCTAGTAGGTCGAGCTCCTATTGTGTGTCCCGTGGAACCTTGGGTGAAGGCATTGCATGACGAATTCCTTGCGACTATGGGCTATCGACGCCGTACGCGGCGCCGCCATCGCCGGTGTCGTCCTGTTCCACCTCGTCTGGGATCTGGAGTTCACGGGCTTTATTGCCGGCATCGCCAATCATCCGCTATGGCTGGCATTCGGACGTAGCCTTGCCGGCACTTTCATGATCCTTGTCGGTGTCGGTCTCGTACTGGCGGACCGGAGCGGCTTTCGGCCTTTCAGCTACTTCAAACGCTTGGCAAAAATCGCCACGGCCGCCGCTGCGATCACGGCCGTGACGTGGTATGTCCTTCCGGGGACGTTCATCTACTTTGGCATCCTGCACGCGATCGCTGCGGCCACTTTGATCGGTACGCTGTTTCTGCGGGCGCCCGCATGGACATGCCTCCTGGCAGGCATCACCGTCTTTTCCATGCCGATGCTTTGGCGGTCTGCGATCTTCGACACGCGCTGGCTTGCCTGGATTGGGTTCGCGCAGCAGGTGCCGCCCAGCAACGATTTCGTGCCGATCTTTCCGTGGGTCGGCTTGACCCTGATGGGCATGGCCGTGGCAAAGTGGCTCCTGTCAGCCAGCCTGGACGCCACCTACGCGAACGTGCTCGCCGCCCGAACACCAGCACGCCTGCTCGTCTGGATGGGGCGCCGCAGCCTCGCGATATACCTTCTGCACCAGCCAATCCTCCTCGCGATCATCGTGCCGCTATCCTGGCTCGCACAACGATGAGAAGATAGCCGCCACTTTGGCGAGCCTGGCTCAAGGCTCGACGAGCCTGCCGTGATGGTGACTGCTGTCCGCGAGTATTTCGATAACGCGACATTCGCCGATCCGGCCGGCAGCACACTCGTGCATCATCTTCTTGAGCTCGGAGCGCAGCAGTTTCAGGCTTGAGATCCGCCGCTCCACATCGTCGAGGCGCGCCTTGGCAATTGCGTCAGCAGCCTCGCAAGTTTGGTCGGGATCGTCCTGCAATCTCAGCAACGTGCGGATCGCATCCACCTCGAATCCAAGCTCACGCGCGTGGCGGATGAAGGAGAGGCGGCTGAGGTCGGAACGGTCGTAGAAGCGCCGATTACCGTCGCTGCGCGCGATTCTCCCAAGCAAGCCGATATCCTCGTAGTAGCGGATTGTCGGCACCTTGACCCCGCTCTCTTTTGCCGCCTCGCCGATCGAGTACGTCCTTGCGCCCATGGTCCTCGCAATCCTCTCGTTACCCGCCGATGTAGCACGTTTGAGATGATGCTCAAGGTGCCCGCCATCTCGCCTCCTGTCCTCGGACCTCGATGTCGTGCGGGCAAATTTGTCGCATCAAGAAGCCTCGAAGGGTCTTGAAGCTCTAGCAACGTGAGGTGTTACGCGTTCCGGATTGTGTCTGCGCAGATCGACCGGATCAAAGGAGGGGAATAGAATGTCGGGGTCGCCATCCAGCTACGTCCCAAAGTCAGGTATTGGCCGCTGGGTCGATGCGCGCATGCCGCTTCCGCGACTGGTCCATGATTCCTTCGTATCCTATCCTGTTCCGCGCAATCTGAACTACGCCTATACGTTCGGCGGCATTCTCACTCTGATGCTCATCCTCCAGATAGCAACCGGAATCGTGCTGGCGATGCACTACTCGGCGAACACCGCAACGGCGTTCGACTCGGTCGAGAAGATCATGCGCGACGTCAATTCCGGTTGGCTCCTGCGGTATCTGCATTCCAACGGGGCGTCATTCTTCTTCATTGCCGTCTACCTCCATATCTTTCGCGGACTGTACTACGGTTCTTACAAGGCGCCTCGCGAGCTGCTGTGGATCCTCGGTTGCATCATCTATCTCCTGATGATGGCTACTGGTTTCATGGGCTACGTACTCCCCTGGGGGCAGATGAGCTTCTGGGGCGCGACGGTGATCACGGGATTCTTCACCGCTATCCCGCTGGTCGGAGAATGGCTCCAGCAGCTCTTGCTTGGCGGCTTTGCGGTCGACAGTCCTACGCTGAACAGGTTTTTCGCGCTGCACTACCTTCTGCCGTTCATGATTGCGGGCGTGGTCGTGCTGCACGTCTGGGCGCTGCACGTCACAGGACAGACCAACCCCACTGGAATAGAAGTCAAGCACAAGACCGACACGTTGCCCTTCACGCCTTATGCAACGGCGAAAGACGCGGTCGGCATGGTGCTCTTTCTAATGGTGTTCGCATACTTCGTCTTCTACATTCCGAACTATCTCGGCCATGCGGACAACTATGTTCAAGCCGATCCGCTCAGGACGCCCGCGAAGATCGTTCCCGAATGGTACTTTCTGCCGTTCTACGCGATCCTGAGAGCGGTTACCTTCAACATCGGGCCCATCGACGCAAAGCTCGGCGGTGTGCTCGCGATGTTCGGCGCGATCGCCGTGCTGTTCTTCGTGCCTTGGCTCGACACGTCAAAGGTTCGCTCGGCGGTCTATCGTCCTTGGTACAAACTGTTCTTTTGGCTTTTCGCAGCCAACGCCCTTTTCCTCGGGTGGCTGGGAGCAAAGCCCGCGGAAGGCGTCTACGTGCCGCTGATGCAGGTCTCGACGCTGTTCTATTTCGGCTTCTTCCTCATCGTTATGCCGCTATTGGGGCTTCTCGAGACGCCCCGACGTCTCCCCAACTCGATCACCGAGGCGGTGCTTGGTAAGGAACCCGGCAATGCGATCAGCGAGCCGGCAAAAAGCGATCAGGCACAAAAGGCCCATTGAGTTTTCAGGCATTTTCTGTTGGCGCGTGCATGGAACCGTTCCGACAGTTCCATGCACCGTCCGCTGACGCTGGATCGACGTTCCTACACCGAACCCGAGCCGTGCGCTGCTTCGCGATCTCAGGTTCGAGCCGTTTTTCAATGCCTGCCGCGTTCTTCGAATTGGCCCACATGCTTACTTCGTGGATCGCAGCAAAACTTACTGGCGGCGGGGGCAAGGCCCGGGACGTAACCTCCGACCTGAACCACGAGAAAAGTTCGAGGCCCATAGTTTCCACTAACGCGCTAGACTAAGACGGTTAAGCTCACAAAAGCCTGGTACAACGTCGGGGAGACATTGCGTCATGCCATTTGAAAGCTTCAATCCATATTGCGGATCCGCCCCGGTGCCGTCGAACCTTTGGACAAGCTGGAACTTCGATCCATTCCTCCTCGGCGTTCTGGCAATCGGGCTCATTATCTGGCGCCTGGGCGGACGCAACGACAGGATGGGGCGAACCTGCCTTGTCGCCGCCTATGCCCTGATCTTTCTGGCCTTTATCTCTCCGCTCTGCGCGCTTTCATCGGCTCTGTTCTCGGCAAGGGTTGCACATCACCTCATCCTGATCGGCGGTATCGCACCGCTGCTGGCGATCGCGTTTCCGTGGCCCAAGGGGCCGACGATGCCGCTGGCAGCGCTGGTCATCCTGCACGCCGCGATGGTTTGGATTTGGCACGCGCCCGATCCCTATGCGTTCGCGCTCTCATCGCATTCCGCCTATTGGCTCATGCAAGCGACCCTCTTCCTGTCGGCATGGCTACTCTGGCGAGAGGTCTTTGCGCCGCGCGTTCATCGCGGCAGTGTCGTGCTGGCGTTGCTGGCGACGATCATGCAGATGGGATTTCTTGGCGCCCTGCTCGTCTTTGCCCGGCAGCCCCTCTTCGCCCCGCATTTCACCACGACGCTGGCCTTCGGCCTGACCCCGTTGGAAGACCAGCAGCTTTCCGGCCTTCTGATGTGGGTGCCGGCCTTCATCCCCTATGCAGGCGTCGCGCTCTACCAGTTCGTTGCGCTCATCTCGCCGCAGCAACGGTCTGATGCGCCATGATCGCGATGGCAGCCGGGCGCGATGTTCCATACTCGACTGAGTAGCTGTTCCACCCCGGGCCGATTCCGGTGTGCAAATTTCGCTTGCTCCTCTAGCGGCTAGAGGATGCAGTCTGGGTCAAGACTGTAAAAGCGAGCCACCCATGATCCGCGAAACCGCATCCGACAAGCAGCAGACCGAAGGCCCTTGCAAACTTTCGTGCAACGCCGGGTTGTCATACGACGTAAGGCCCCGTGGGCCGAACAAGCCCGATCAGGTCCCAATCCTGCGAGCCTGGACATTCAAGTTGCCGAGCCGACCATGACCAGCAACCCCATAACCGTCACAGCTGCATTTCTCTTCACCGTAGCGGTTCTTGCCCTCGGCTATGCCGCTTTCGGCTTCTGGACGATGCTAATCTTCACCTCTGGATTCGTCGGCGGGTTCGTGCTGTGGCTGGTCTTTCCGGCAACCCCATCCTTCACTGCGATCAGGATCCCGTACTTTCTGGCGTTGGCACTTTTCGCCCTTCACCGCGTCGAGGAGTACTCGATGGGCTTCTTCGAGAGGCTGGCGTCGATCACCGGCACAATGACACCCGACGTCGCCTCCTGGAAGGTGATCATGCTGGTCCTGCTGTCAGTTGGAGCGTGGCTGCTGATGCCGGTTTTGGTCATGCGCGGGTATCGCTTCGGCACTTATCTCGCCTGGACCTTCTTCGCCGCCATGGGCATCACCGAGCTCGCGCACTTTATCGTCTTCCCGTGGTTTGCCCCAGAGCCTTTTTCCTATTTTCCCGGCATGGCGAGCGTCCTGCTGCTCGCACCTGTAGCGTGGTGGGGCATGTGGCGTCTTTCCAGAGGAGCTTGATGTGACCGGAAATCCAGAGATCTCAAAAACGGACCATCAAGGGCACGCGCACGAGGACGGCCACGATCATTCACAGGTCGTGACATCCTCCAACGAACGGCGCATCCGGTTCGTCTTCGTCTTCACCGCCGGCTATGCCATCGTGCAGGCGATCGGCGGCTGGCTCTCGGGTTCGCTCGCGCTGATCGCGGATGCGGGCCACATGGTCTCCGACGCGGCCGCACTGCTGCTCGCCCTGATCGCCTACCGCATCGCTCGCCGCGCGGCGGATGCCACGCGCACCTACGGCTTCCACCGGGTACGGGTCCTGGCAGCGCTTGCGAACGGCGCGACGCTGCTGCTGCTCGTGGCCTGGATCGCCTGGGAGGCAGTGCAACGCATCAACGCGCCGGTCGAGATACTGGCGGGCCCGATGCTGATCGTCGCGGTGATCGGCCTTTGCGTGAACGTTGCCGGCGCCTGGATCCTGTGGTCGGGCAACAAGGGCGATAGCAATCTCAGGGGCGCGTTTCTGCATGTCATCGGCGACCTGCTCGGATCCGTCGGTGCAATCGCCGCGGCGATCGGGATCATGCTGACCGGTTGGACGATCCTCGATCCCATCCTTTCGGTGCTGGTGGCGGGGCTCGTCGTCAGGTCCGCATGGAGCCTGGTCTCGGATTCAATCCGCGTCCTGCTGCAAGCGGTTCCGCGAGGTGTGGACGCGATCGAGGCTGAGCGGGGGCTCTCAGGCATACCGGGCGTTGCCGAGGCCGGCCACTTTCATGCCTGGACGCTGACGGACGAGACGAGCGTTGCCACGGTCCATGTCAGCCCGGCGACAGGAACGGATCCGCTCAGCCTCCCGCCGCTCGTCTCGGCTTGGCTCAAGGAGCGCTATGCGATCGACCACGTCACCGTGCAGGTGGACCCGCCAGGCGAACTCAAGATCGAGCACGAGTGATCCTGCCTTTCAGCAGTGCGCTCGAACATTGCCGATCAGGTCACCCGCCTTGGCGAGCAAGCTGCACTTCGGCCTCGACGAGCTCAATCAGCTGCTGGGGTCCGAAAGACGGCAAGCTCTTGCCGTTCACAAAGAACGTCGGTGTCTGCCTGACCCCGAGCGCGTCGACGTCGCTCGTATCCTGCCGCAGCACAGCCGCGACATCGGCCGAGGTCGCGTCCTGGCGCGCGCGCTCGAGGTCGAGGCCGGCTGCGGCGGCGGCCTGCCACGCGCGGTCGAGGTTCGGGTTGCCATGCAAGGCCCACTCGGGCTGAGCGGCAAGAAGAGCTTCGAGCACCGGCACGAAGAGGTCCTGCCGTCGTGCGGCCTCAATGATCCCGACCGCCTGATCCGAACCGTCATGAAAAGCTGCGTAACGGAATACGACCCTGACGTCATCCGGATACTGCGCAAGGATGTTCTTCACGAGGGGATGAAAGGCCCGGCAGGCTTCACACGCGGGATCGAAGAACTCCACGATCGTCACCGGAGCGTCCGGCGGCCCCATCACCGGAGAATGCTCCCTCACGAGAGCTTCGGCGCCGGACGGATCGAGGCTGCCCGCGCGATTGTAGTAGAGCGCAGACGCACCGAAGATTGCTCCTGCGGCCAATCCAACGGATAGGATGGTCACCTCTCGACGGTTCATTTGAAAACTCCAGGTCGGCACAAGGCAAGACTGCCGCCGATCGCGAGGAACGCGAGCAGCGACACGAGCGGCAGCGGCACGCCGCCGAAAATAGTCATGTCAGCGCCCGAGCAGGACGGGCCGTCGCGCGCGCATGGTGTTATGCCCTCATCAATGAGGCCGAAGTAAATCAGCGAATGAAACGCCGCGATCGCAGCGCCGACTGCGACCAGAGGCAATGCATAGATTCTGATGCCGACATCGAGCCTGAACGCCGCGATGCCGAGCATTATGGCGAGCGGGAACATGAACACACGCTGGAACCAACAAAGGTTGCACGGAGCCTGCCCCACGATCTCACCGATGAACAGAGCTGCCAGCGTCGACCCGGCCGCGGTCAGCCAGGCGACCAGAAGCCACCAGGAATTCCAGTCTTCAACGGATTTGCCGGTCACTTTGTCGAGCATCGTCTTGTCCCGTTCAGGCGCTCACGAGACGGCGCAGTTTCTCCAGCCTCGTATCGCGCGGTTCGTGCATATCGAGAATGCCACCGAAGCTGCTGTCGCCCCGCATGAGGAAGACACCTGCCGTGTGGTCCATAGTGTATTGGCCGCCTTCGAGGGGTACCTTTGCCGCGTAGGCGGAGAATGCGGCAAGGGCGGCTTCGGTCTCCTCGGCCGTTCCCCGCAGCGCGGTGATGCGACTGTCGAATGGCGTCATGTAGCCGGCCAGCATGTCCTGAGTGTCGCGCTCGGGATCGACGGTGATGAACAGGACCTCAAGCTTGTCCGCATCCGGACCCAGCTCGCCCATAAGGTCGGTCAGTTCGAACAGCGTCGTCGGGCAGATCTCGGGACAATGGGTGAAGCCGAAGAACACCACATAGGGTCGCCCCGTCAGCGACTGGTTGTCCACGCGGTCTCCTTCGTGCGACACGAGTGAGAAGGGACCGCCCATACGCATCGCCCCGGTCGAAGCTTCCGCGGGCTGGCGCTGTCCGGTCAACTGTGTCGACACAACCAGGAACATGCCCAGGACCGCAATTTCTACCAGGCTGGCAATGCGGAACAGCTTGACGAAGGTCATGGCGCGTGGCCTCCGTGTCCATAGTCAGGTCCCGCATTCGTTCCCGGCCGCGCTTCAGGCATCCTTGTTGCCTCGCCATGCGAGCAGCCGCATGGCGTTGGCGGTGACGAGCACTGTCGCGCCGGTATCGGCGAGGATCGCCGGCCACAGCCCGGTCACACCGAGGACGGTCGTGACGAGAAACACCGCCTTCAACCCAAGCGACAAGACGATGTTCTGAACGATGTTGCGCATGGTGGCACGCGACAGCGCCACCATGTTCGCCACATCCTTGACGCGGCCGTGCAGAACCGCTGCATCTGCTGTCTCCAGGGCGACATCGGTTCCGCTTCCCATGGCGATGCCGATGTCGGCGGCGGCAAGTGCCGGCGCATCGTTGATGCCGTCGCCGACCTTGGCGACGAACGAACCCGTCGCCCGCATCTCGCCGACGATCTTCTGCTTGTCCTGAGGCAAGAGCTCGGCACGCGCTTCCATCCCGAGCGAGGCGGCAATCGCCTTGGCCGTGCGCTGGTTGTCGCCAGTCAGCATGACAGAGTCAGCACCCAGTTCACGCAGCGCGGCGATGCCGGCCTTGGCGTCGTCGCGTGGCTCGTCTCGCATCGCAATCAAACCGGCGACCTGACCGCCTGCCAGCAGTACCGACACCGTCTTGCCCTCGTCGTTGAGCGAGGCTATGCGCGCGGAAAGGGCCTCGTCCAGCATGACCTGCTGGCCGGCCGCCCGGGGCGAGGCGAAGAACAGCTTCACACCCTCGAGCGTGCCGACAACGCCCTTGCCACCCACGGCGGCCGCCTCCGTCGCGGCAACCACGGGCACATTCTCGGCCTCGGCCTTTGCCAGGATCGCAACCGCCAGTGGATGGCTGGAACCCACCTCCAGCGAAGCCGCGAGGCGGAGAGTCTCGCGCTCTTCGCGCGCGACGCCGACGATGTCGGTTACCTTCGGCTTGCCCTCGGTCAGTGTCCCGGTCTTGTCGAAAGCGACGCGGTCGACCTTGCCCAGGTTCTCCAGCACAGCTCCGCCCTTCATCAGAAGGCCACGCCGGGCGCCGGCGGAAAGTCCTGCCGCGATCGCCGCCGGCGTCGAGATGACGAGGGCGCACGGGCAGCCGATCAGGAGCACTGCGAGGCCGCGATAAATCCAGGTATTCCACTCTGCGCCGCCCAGCAGCGGCGGCAGGATCGCCACGAGTGCCGCCACGACCATCACTCCTGGCGTATAGTATCTTGAGAAGCGGTCGATGAAGCGTTCGGTCGGAGCCTTCGACTCCTGCGCCTCCTCGACCAGCGCAATGATGCGCGCGATCGTGTTGTCTGCTGCGGCCGCAGTCACGCGCACACGCAGCACGCCTTCCTGGTTCACCGTGCCGGCGAACACCTTATCGCCTTCCTCTTTGCGCTTGGGAACCGACTCGCCTGTCACCGGTGCCTCGTCGACCGCGCTCTCCCCGGAAAGCACGACGCCGTCGGCAGGCACGCGATCGCCTGGACGGATCATCACGATCGAACCGACCGTGAGGCTGTCCGCCGGAACGGTCCGCGTCCCGCCCTCGCTTTCCAGCAGTGCGGTCTTGGGCATCAGCGTGGCCAGCGCGCGGATCGAGGCCCGAGCCCGTCCCGTCGCGATGCCCTCCAGCAGTTCACCGACGAGGAACAGGAAGACGACGACCGCGGCCTCTTCCGCAGCATTGATGATGACGGCCCCCACCGCGGCTACCGTCATGAGCGTCTCGATCGAGAACGGGCTGCCGTTCATCGCACCGAACAGCGCCCGCCGCGCAATCGGAACGAGACCGACCGCCATGGCGACGATGAAACCCCAAGGCTGCGTCTGCGGCAGAAGCTGCGACAGCCCGAAGGCGACGGCGAGCGCGGCGCCGCAGATGATCGTCAGCTTCGCCTTGGATGTGCTCCACCATGGACCGTCAGTCGGTGCATGATCATGACCATGCATGCCGTGAAGGGCGTGCTTTTCGTGCTCCGACCCCCGCACCACGGGTCCGTGTGCGTGGTCGTGTCGATGATCTCCGCCATCGTGGGTGTGGCCCTCGTGATGATGATGCCCCTCATGGCGGCATTCAGGTCCGTGGACATGTGCTGCGCCGGCGACACGGGGAGCAGTGGCGTCATCGGCGCGCGTGAGACGGGCAGCCTTGTAGCCGAGGCTCCCGACCTTGCGCGCGACACTATCGAGATCGGCATCAGGCCCGTGGGTCACCGTCATCGTGCCGGCCACGACCGAGACACTCACATCGCTGACTGTGGCGATTCGACGAACAGCCGTGTCGATTTTGGCTGCGCAACTCGCGCAATCCATCCCCTCCACGCGAAAGCGCGTCTGGCGTTGCGGCACCGTCATCATTCATCACTCCTGGATCTCAGGAGCGCACTCATACGACCTACAGCAGCTAGAGGATCAAGAGGCAATTTCAGATTTCTTGACGATCGACCCCTTTGACGTCTGGCGTCTTGCCCGGCGGCCATTTCGGTCCAAGCACAACACCCCCGGCACAGTCCACCGAAGGAGACGCAAGTGCACCGGTGAAAATGATCTTTCATCGGATATAGTCTCAGCAATGATGGTGGTCCCCCCGTGCCAGCACGCTGGCCGCCTGCAGAAACGGCCGTGGATTGCCGCGGTCCGATGTCAGACTGGTCGAGAACCTGATGAGCGAAACAATTCTACCCACGCGCGAGAGCCAGATCCCGAAACCGGGAAACCTCGTCACCCAATTCATGATGGTGTCAGGAACGGTGCTCATCGCAGGCATGCTTGCCATCGGACTCTGGGTCACGTCCGAGATCGAGGAAGGCGTCACGGACAGCGCGGGAGCGGTCACCGCGCTTTATGTCGACGCACTCATCGCGCCTGTGACCCAGGAACTGGACGATGGAGGAAGCCTTGGAGACGAAGCCAGACGTGAGCTCGACTTCATCGTCAGGCGCGGCGCGCTCCGCGACGAAGTCTCCGCGTTCAAGCTCTGGGACCCGAGTGGCCGGATCGTGTTCAGCGACAATCCCGACCTTGTAGGTAGCATCTTCGATGTGAGCGACGGTCTGGCGCAGGCTCTTGCAGGCAGGGTCGACGCGGCGCTGGCGCGCCAATCCCATATCAACAGCGACATCGACCGGAATGCACCGCTTCTGGAAGTGTACAGCCCGGTGCGCTCGGCCACGACAGGCCGGATCATAGCGGTGGCGGAGTTCTACACGACCGCGGAGAGGCTGCGGGAGCATCTTTTCGACGCGCGCGTCAAGAGCTGGTTCGTCGTCGGTCTGGTCTCCCTCGGCATGTTCTCGGCGCTCTATGCACTGTTCGCGCGCGGCAACAGGACAATCTCGCTCCAGCGCCGGGCGCTGGACGATCAGATCGATCAGCTTTCGGCGCTGCTGGAACAAAACACGGGGCTTACCCAGCGTGTCGAACAGGCCAACCATCGCATCGCCGACTTTAACGAGCGCAACCTGCGGCGGATCTCTGCCGAGCTGCATGATGGACCGGTCCAGCTGCTCGCCTTTGCGGCGCTTCGTCTCGACAGCCCGCAACTCTCCAGGCGCGAACAGGTTCGCCAGGCCGTCAATGAGGCAATGAAGGAGATCCGTGATATCTGCAGCGGATTGGCGTTGCCGGAAGTTGAGGCCTGGTCGGTGGCGACGATAGTGAAGAAGGTCGTGTCTGCGCATGAGCGGCGGACGGGCCGCAAGGTCGACCTGAACCTGGTGGACGATCTGCCCGAACTGTCGCCGGCGGCCAAGACCTGCATCTATCGTTTCCTACAGGAAACGCTCAACAATGGATCGAAGCATGCGCATGGAGCACGCCAGACCGTGGCGATCGCCAGGGCTTCGGACGGCATCGAGGTCCAGGTCTGCGACGACGGTCCCGGCTTCGCCCCGTCGGAAGGGGGAGAGGGACTCGGCCTGCTGGGCCTGCGCGAGCGCGTGGCTGGCCTTAAGGGCTGCTTCGATCTGCACAGCCGCCAGGGCGGCGGAACGCGCGTCGTCATGCGTCTGCCGGAACACAGGGAGGCGATGACATGACGACACGTGTTCTGATCGTCGACGATCACCCGCTCTTCCGCCAGGGTCTTTCCATGGCGCTGGGCGAAACGGAAGATCTCGTCGTCTGCGGCGAAGGGACGTGCGCACAGGATGCTGTCGACCTTTCGCGCGACCTGCAACCGGATGTCGTCCTGCTCGATCTGTCGATGCCGGGTGGCGGGTTCGCTGCGCTGGAGCATATCCGCGCTTGCCAGCCCGCGTTGCGCGTTGCCGTGCTCACCGCATCGGAGGATTGCGATGACGTCATGAAGGCGATGAAGCTTGGCGCGCGGGGCTACGTTCTGAAAGGCGTCGGAGGCAACGCACTGATCGACGCGGTGCGCGATATCGCGCGAGGAGTGGGCCACGTTGCGCCGACGCTGGCAGCGGCGATCCTGTCCGGACACAACGGCGCCGAGGGATGGTTCCGGACGAAGGAGCCGGACATAGGGGACCCAACCAGCCGCCGTCTGGCACAACTGACGCCGCGTGAAGCGCATGTGCTCAAGATGGTGGCAGCCGGCTTTTCCAACAAGGAGATCGCCCGGCAAGGCGACATGCAGGAAAAGACGGTGAAGCACCACGTGACCCGCATCCTGCAGAAGCTGCAGGTGCGCAACCGCACGGAAGCTGCGATGGTCTGGCGGAGCGCCGAGCCGGCGGGCTGACCGTATCGGACTTTAGCCCCATACGCGTGGCCAATGGTCTTAGGCCGATATTAAAGTGGACAATTTTTGAATAGTTATCTGTCGTCAACAGACCAAGGGGCGGTCTCCATCTGAGCCGACGCGATCGATGATCGTGTGAACGTTCGCCAGGACTTCCACCTCCGCAGGTCTTCTTAACTGGCCGCACCTGGTGTGCTCGCCGGCGGATGGCGGACACGTGCCGCATCTGCCCGGCTTAGCTTTGCCAAGGCGCACGGACCGCATCCGTCGACCGCGGCTTCAAGCGTCCCATCCTCACGGGTGTGGAAAAGTATTTACAGGAGAGACATTAATGAAGAGAACCATCCTGGCGAGCCTCGGTCTGGTGCTTGGCATGACGACCTTTGCCCTGGCTGAATCCGTCACCATCTACTCGGGCCGCGGCGAGGCGCTGATCGCGCCGCTGATCAGGCAGTTCGAAGCCGAATCCGGCATAACCGCCGAAGTGCGCTACGGCGGCACATCCGAGCTCGCGACGTTGCTGCTGGAGGAAGGCGCGAACAGCCCAGCGGATGTGTTCTGGGCGCAGGATGCGGGCGCGCTCGGCGCGCTCTCTGAAGCGTTTGCCGAATTGCCGGCAGAGGTGAATGGTGCAGTCCTCGAAGCCTTTCGGTCGGATGCCAACAAATGGGTCGCGACGTCCGGAAGGAACCGCGTTCTGATCTACTCGACGGAGCGTGTCGAGGAGGATGATCTGCCGCAGGGCATCGCCGACCTGACCGACGAGAAGTACAAAGGGCGTGTCGCCTGGGCACCGACGAATGGCGGGTTCCAGGCGTTCGTCACGGCCTTCCGCGTCGCCCATGGCGACGAGGCCACCAAAGAGTGGCTGGAGGGCATGATCGCCAACGATGCGAAGGTCTACCGCAACAACGGCACGCAGATCGACGCGATTGCCAATGGCGAGGTCGATTTCGGCCTGGTCAACAATTACTATCTCGGCCGCTACACCGCGCGGGATGCAGAGTTCCCGGTAGGCCAGACGCCGTTCGCTTCCGGTGACATCGGCAATCTCATCCTCGTAGCCGGCGCGGGCATCGTCGAGGCGAGCGACAACAAGGAAAATGCGCAGAAGTTCATCGACTTTCTGCTTTCGCCGGCCGCCCAGCAGTTCATCACCCTCCAGGGCTACGAATATCCGGTGCGCTCAGGCATCATCCCGCACGACACCCTTGAATCCCTCGAAACCGTGAACGAGATCAGCCCCCAGGTCGATCTCAACCAGATCGGCGATCTCGAAGGGACGCTTGCGCTGCTTCGTGAGGTCGGCCTGCTATAACGGGCTCGTGACTGGTCTTTCGTCACATGCGAGGGCGGGCCACAAATCCCGCCCGTCGCCCTTGCTGGTGCTTCCCGCGCTCGTTGTTGCTCTGGGAACCTGCCTGCCGGCTCTGTATCTGCTCCTTCGCGCTTTCGATGCGGAACCGGCGCAACTTGGCGAGATCGTCTTCCGTCAGCGAAACCTCCTGCTGCTCCTCAACACGCTGAAGCTGGTCGCCGTCGTGCTCGTGATCGGCACGCTGATCGCCTTGCCCGCCGCATGGCTCGTGACGCGCACCGACATCCGTTTCAAGAAGATTCTGTCCTTCCTGATGGCGCTGCCTCTGGCAATGCCGGGCTACGTGATGGCCTACGCCTTGCTGGGTCTTTCCGGCTACTATGGGTTCGTGCGGCAATGGTTCGGCATCGCGCTGCCGCCGCTCCATGGCCTTTGGGGCGCAGGTCTCGCACTGTCGCTGTATACTTTCCCTTATCTGTTCCTGAACCTGCGAGCGGCCTTTCTGGGAATGGACCCTGCGCTGGAGGAATCGGCGCAAAGCCTCGGGCGGCGGCGATCGGAGATCTTCCGACGCATCATCCTGCCGCTGCTGTGGCCCGCGCTGGTGGCGAGCTGGCTGATCGTCGGCCTCTACGTCGTCGGCGACTTCGGGGCCATCGCCTTAATGCGATACGAGGTCTTCAGCTACGCCATCTTCACGCAGTACAGCGGGGCCTTCGACCGCACCTACGCAGCCTGGCTCTGTCTGATGCTGCTGGTGCTGACGGTGGCGGTGCTCTGCCTCCAGCGGGCCGTGACGAGAAACATGCGTTTTGCCTCCACAGGGACCGGAACACCAAGGCCTGCGCGGCCGATCGCGCTCGGGCGCTGGGCGGTCCTGGCATGGGCCTTCCTGGTGATGGTGGTCCTCTGCTCTCTGGGGCTTCCCCTGCTTGTGCTGATCCACTGGATGCGGCTCGGTCTTCCCGAAATGGATCTGGCCCAGCTTGGCAGAACCGCGATCGGAACGCTCTTGGCGGCCGGTCCCGCCGCGCTACTTACGACGACGCTGGCCCTGCCTGTCGTTCTCCTGACCTTGCGCCATCCCGGCCCGCTTTCCTCGCTGGTCGACCGGCTGGCCTATCTGGGCTATGCGACACCGCCGCTCGCATTCGCGCTGGCCATGGTGTTCTTCTCGCTTCAGGCCGCGCCGGTCCTCTACCAGTCCTACGCGTTGCTGCTCTTCGCCTATATGATGAGTTTCCTTGTGCTGGCATTCGGGCCGATCCGTCTGGCGCTCCTCCAGATCGGGACCAGGCAGGAGGAAGCAGCCCGTGGTCTCGGATCCACTCCCGCCCAGGCATTTGTCCGCGTGGTGCTGCCACGCCTGCGCCGGCCGATTGCTGCAGGCGGCCTGCTCGTTTTCATCATGGTCGTCAAGGAACTGCCGATCACCTATCTGCTGGCTCCGACGGGATATGGAACCCTGGCAATGAACGTCTTCAGCCGCACCAACGAGGGCATGATGGGCGAGGCCGCGCCGTTCGCGCTGAGCATCATCCTGTTCTCCAGCCTCTTCGTCGGACTGATGCTGAAATACGAGAGCCGGGATCTGCGCCGCGCGAGCGGAGGGAGTTGACGATGGAAGAACCCGCCCTCCTTTCGACTCGAGGCCTGTCGCGACGCTTCGTTCGCGGCGGAGCGGCCGTGGTCGACGACCTGTCGCTGGAGATTCAGCCGGGCGAGATTCTCGCACTGATCGGGCCGTCCGGTTGCGGCAAGACGACCACGCTGCGCATGATCGCCGGGTTCGAGACGCCGGACGAGGGCCATATACTCCTTTCCGGCCGCGACATAACCGGCGTCGCCGCCGAAAGGCGCGGCGTCGGCATGATGTTCCAGGACTATGCGTTGTTCCCGCACATGACGGTCGCAGAGAACATCCAGTTCGGCGCCCGCCGCAAGGAGGCCGGAGTGGTCGAGCGCTATCTCGGTATGGTCGGGCTAGCAGGGCTTGGGCGCCGCTATCCCGACCAGCTTTCGGGAGGGCAGCAGCAGCGCGTTGCGCTTGCTCGATGCCTGGCCTGCGAGCCGGAGGTAATCCTTCTCGACGAGCCATTTTCCAACCTCGACGCCGCACTGCGCAGCACCGCCCGCCGCGAGATCAGGCGGCTCCTGAAATCGTCTGGGCTCGGCATCGTGTTCGTCACCCACGACCAGGAGGAGGCGTTGAGTTTTGCCGACCGCATCGCTGTGATGCGCGATGGTCGCATTCTCCAGAGCGGATCGGCGCAGGAGGTTTACGATCGACCCCTCGATGCCTTCGTCGCGAGTTTTCTCGGCCGCACCAACCTGCTCGAAGCGACGGCACAACGCGGCGTCGCCAAGACGCCCTTGGGCGATCTAGCCTTGACGGAGCCCGTATCGGGCGCTGTGCATTTCTCCGTCAGGCCCGAACGGATAAGCATCCGTCGCACCCATGAAGGTGAAAAGCCGAATGGCCGAATTCTCTCCGTGGAGTTCAAGGGGCATGACATGACCTACTGGGTCGAATGCGGCGGCCTGGAGTTGCAGGTCGACGTCATGCAGCAGGGCCGCTTGCCTGAAGGAGCCGAGGTCCATGTATCTGCGAAAGGGAGCTTCCCGCCCTTCCGCCAGGTTTAATCGGCTCGGGAAAAAGCGCCAGGCAGAGCGCACATGTCGCAGTGACAAATCGGACGCCCGGGATCATGAGTTGCGCATGCGCAGTAGGGGAACATCCAGAGGCGGATGCCTGACAGCCGGTCTCATGATCGGTCTGATCGCCTATCTCGTGCTGGTGCAAGGGCTCGCCACGGCCTATGCCAAGACGTGGATGGCGGTCGACCAGCTGGCGCCCGCCTTCATCATATGCTCGCCTTTGGGCACGGCAGACCAGCCGGACGTCGACCCGCTCGAACTTATCGTCAAGGAGTGCTGTTCCGCACTGTGTGCGGCCGCCAGTTCTGTCGGTCCGACCCTTCAGCCTTCGGAAACCAGATCGTTCGAATTTCGGCCCATCCTGTCGAACGACGATCCACTCCGCCCGCGTTCGCAGCGCGCGCCGCCCGGAGAGCCTGGCGCCATAAAGGATGCCCGCGCCCCGCCCGCCTTCTCCATCTGATGCTTCAACCTTACGGCTGCGTCCAGCGACGTGCCGGAACATCACATATGGAGACTTCAATGCGACACCTCTTTTCGATGCTGGCGGCTATCGCCTTTGTTGCCGCAGCCACCCCCACCGTCGCGCACGACTATCGCGCCGGAGACATCGAGATCGGCCATCCATGGACGCGCGCGACACCACCAGCGGCAAAGGTAGGGGGCGGATACCTCGAACTGACCAATGCAGGCGACACAGCCGACCGTCTTCTAGGCGGTTCCTCACCCGTCGCCGCCCGCGTCGAGATCCACAACATGGAGATGACCGACGGCATCATGAAGATGCGTCCTGTTCCGGAGGGTGTGGAGATTCCCGCCGGCGAAACCGTGAACCTGGCGCCGGGCGGCTATCACCTGATGCTACTGGAACTGAAGCAGCCGATCACCGAAGGTGAAATGGTCCCGGTGACGCTCGAGTTCGAGCAAGCCGGCGCCGTCGACGTCGAACTGGTGGCTGGCCCGATCGGCTCCACGGCGACGGGACACGGCAACGCCACATCTTCCAGCCATGAAGGGCATGAATGATGAGCGGCCGTGTTGTCGGATTCATAGCGGCCGGGGTCATGGCGATCATCATGACGCTGGCGGCATTCTCCATCGTGATCGACTCCAGAAGGGCGCCAGTCCTCCAGTCCACTGGTGTTGCGACGGTCGGCGGCCCCTTCACGCTTGTCGGCGCCGACGGGCAGGAGGTCACCGAAAAGGAGCTACTCGGCAAGCCGAGCGCGGTGTTCTTCGGCTTCACCTTTTGTCCCGACGTGTGTCCCACGACGCTATTCGAACTGACGAGCCTGATGGAGCAACTGGGCAGCGACGCTGACAGGATCAATTTCGTGTTCATCTCCGTCGATGCTGGCCGCGACGGTCCGGAGGAGATGAAGCAGTATCTCACGGCCTTCGATGAACGCATCATTGGGCTCACCGGCACAGAAGAGCAGATCGATGCTGTTACCCAAGCGTACAAGGTCTATTACGCCCGCGTCCCCGTCGAGGGCGGGGACTACACGATGGACCACACCGCCTCGGTGCTTCTAATGGACGCGAGCGGTCAGTTCTTTGGAACCATGGCCTATGAGGAGGCGCCCGAAGTGATGCTGGCGAAACTGAAGCGCCTCATAGACGAAAGCTGACGAGCAGGAACGACTAGGGCGCTTCACGACTGGAAGTTAATGAAGCGCCTCAACTACAAGGACTGATGCATGATCGCGAGCGGCATGCCGATCGGAAAGCTAGCCCGCATCACCGGGACCAATGTTGAGACGATCCGGTTCTACGAGAAGTGCGGGTTGTTGCCGGCGCCGGCGCGCACGACGGGCAACTATCGCGCCTACGAAACCTCTCATCTCAACAGGCTGAGCTTCATTCGTCGCGCGCGGGATCTCGGCTTTTCGATCGACCAGGTCCGCGCACTGCTCGACCTCTCCGACGACAAGTCGCGATCCTGCGAGGCGATGGACGAGATCGCCAAGGAGCATCTGCGCGAGGTCGAGCGGAAAATCACCGACCTGAAGGCGCTGCAAGGCGAGCTCGACCGCCTCATCTCGCAATGCCGCTGCGGAACGGTCGCGGACTGCCGCATCATTGAATCGCTGTCGCCTCGGCCCTCTTGCACGCCGATAGGGGTCGCGAAGTGACATGAGACGCGGTTGCACGCTTGCGAACCCGGCGCCTGCCGATCAAGCAACCGCCCCGCTACTGCCGTTCTGCACCTTTCCATAGGGATCGCGATAGGCCAGCAGCCTCAGCGCGTTGAACACGACCAGCAGGGTCGAGCCCTCATGCACCGCCACCGCCGCGCCGATGCTCAATCCGAAGATCGTCGCGGGCACAAGCACTGCGACGATGCCGAGGCTCACGATCACGTTCTGGAGGATGATCGAGCGGGTCCGGCGGCTGAGCCCCACCGCGAACGGCAGGTGCGACAGGTCGTCGGCCATCAGCGCGACATCGGCCGTTTCAAGTGCCACGTCGGAGCCGGCCGCCCCCATGGCGATGCCGACCGTGGCGCTTGCCATCGCCGGCGCATCGTTGACGCCGTCGCCGACCATAGCGACCTTGCCTTCCGCGCGCAGCTTCTTGATCGACTCCACCTTGTCTTCGGGCATCAGGTCGCCCCAGGCCTCGTCGAGCCCGACATCCTTCGCGATCGCGTCGGCGACCTTCTGGTTGTCGCCCGAGATCATGATCATGCGCGTGATGCCGATCTCGTGCAGCTTCTTCAATGTATCGCGTGCCGCGGCGCGGGGCGTGTCCATCAGCCCGATCGCGCCCAGATCACGGTCGCCCTGCCGGACCACCATCGTCGTGCGGCCGCCGTCCCGAAGCCGTGCGATCGCCTCGATCATGGCATCGCCGAGAGCCGGAATGCCGTCGCTGCCGAACATCTCGGCCTTGCCGATCCACACCGTCTGCCCGTCAAACGTCGCGGTCACGCCTTTGCCTGTAAGGCTTTTAAGATCGGATGCGGCGGCGACGGGCTGCCCGCCCAGCTTGTCCCTGCCGTCGCGAACAATCGCCTCTGCCAGCGGATGGTCGCTCAGGCTCTCCACGGCGATCGCCACCTCGAGCAGTTCCCGTTCGGAGACTCCTTCGGCGGTGACGATGTCGGTGATGCGGGGCTTGCCTTCCGTCAGGGTGCCGGTCTTGTCGAAGGCGATCGCCGTCAGGGAGCCGAGGTTCTCGAGCGGTCCGCCGCCCTTGACCAGCACACCGCCGCGCGCCGCACGGGCGACACCCGACAGGACGGCGCTGGGTGTGGCGATGGCGAGCGCACAGGGGCTCGCGGCGACCAGCACGGCCATCGCACGGTAGAAGCTGTCACGGAAAGGCTCGTCGATGACGACCCAGCCGAACAGCATCAGAACCGCCAACGCCAGCACCACCGGCACGAAGATGCGCTCGAACTTCTCGGTGAAACGCTGGGTGGGCGACTTCTGCGCTTCCGCCTCGCTCACCATCTTGACCACTTTGGCGAGCGCGCTCTCGGTCGAGCGCCGCGTCACCTCGATCTCGACAGCGCCAGCGCCGTTGATCGTGCCGGCAAAGACGCGCGATGCACTGTCGACGGAATCGGGGCGCGCACGCGCCGCCTCGGCATCCGCGACTGGACGCTTGTCGACCGGGATGCTTTCGCCGGTCACGGGCGACTGGTTGATGCTGGTCGTGCCCTTGACGAGGAAGCCGTCGGCGGGAAGCCGCTCGTTGGGGCGCACGACGACGATATCGCCGACCACCAGTTCCTCCACCGCGACCTCGCGGGTTTCGCCGTCTCGCCTGACCGTCGCGACCGGCGGCGCGAGTTCCGCCAGCGCCTCGATCGCGCGCTTGGCGCGGCCCATGGCGTAGTGCTCCAGCGCATGGCCGAGGCTGAACAGGAAGAGCAGCAGCGCGCCTTCCTCGAACGCGCCGAGCGCGGCCGCACCGGCGGCCGCGACCAGCATCAGCGTGTCGATCTCGAACCGCCCGAGCCTCAAATTGTCGATGGCCTCGCGCAGCGTGAAGAAGCCGCCGAAGAAATAGGCCGCGATGAAGCAGGCCGTGGGCAGCCATTCCGGCGCGCCCGCAACCAGATACTCGATGGCGACGCCGATCCCGAGCAGCGCCCCACTCGACAGGGCGAAGATCAGCTCTGTGTTCGGCCCGAGGAACTCGCCATGTGCATGATCGTGGCCGTCGCCTTCCTCATGCTTTTCGCCTGCCGGCCCGTGATCGTGACCGGCGTGCGCATCCTTGCCGTCTTCTGAAATTGATGCAGGCCCTTTGGCGCGCTGGACACCGAGTGTGCGCAGCGCCTCGGCTATCGCTTCCTCGGAAGTTGCGTCGCGGTCGAACTCGACATGCACCGTGCCCGCTGCGTTCGCCTCAGCCTGGAGCACGCCCGCCAGCGACCTTACCTTCTCCGCGACTGTGCGCGCGCGGCGTTCGTGCCCGATGCCCTTGACCTGCCACGTAAGGTGTCCGAACCGGGCGGTGATCCGCGCGCCGGAAGCCTGGGCGATCTCGCGAATCCGGCTGAGCGGCAGGGCCTCTTGATCGAAATGGACGCAGAGCTTGGCGGGCTCGTTTGCCTCGGCCGCAACGACGTGGACCTTCTCTACACCTTCGCGTGCTTCCAGATCGGATGTCAGCCGCGCCACGCATGCATCGGCCGCGTCCGCCACGTCCGGAAGCAGCACGGGAATGTCCAAACGCAATCTGCCGCTCATGATAGTTCCTGCTTTCTGCGCCAACGAGCTCTACAACATTAGCAGCTTTATAGAACCTCTAGCTGATAGAGGATCAAGGGAGAAAACTGATCATTCGCGATCCATGTCTCGACAGCCGGAGCCAACGGGACAACTTGGAGCAAAAAAGGTGAGGCAATAGTCCTGGCTGTCTCGACTTCGGTCTTCGGTCCATACCCACGCGACGCTCAGCAAACTTAAAGCAAAGGACCCCGGCTTGCCGGGGCGGTATCAGGACCCGGCGCGATATTTCACGACGGCTACAAGCATGGCCAGCGCCAGCGCGGTCATGAGGAACGGGTTCGCCAGCAGGATCGTCCAGTCGCCGCGCGCATGCGTGATGGCCCGGCGCAGATGGTCCTCGAACGGCGGCGCGATCACATAGCCCATCAGCATCGGCATCAGCGGGAAGCCGTTGCGGCGGCAGGCATGGCCGAAGAGGCCGAACACCATCAGCGCCAGGACGTCGAACGGCGCGCCGCCCGAGGCCAGGATGCCCAGCGCCGCCGCCACGATGATCGCAGGGGCGAGGATCGCGGGCGGGACCAGCACCAGCCGCGCCCAGATGCCCACCAGCGGCAGGTTGAGGACGACCAGCATGAAGTTGGCGACCACCAGGCTGCCGACGAAGGTCCAGAACAGCGACGGGCTGTGGCTGAAGAGCGCGGGGCCGGGCGGCAGGCCGTTCAGCATCATCGCGCCCACCAGCACCGCCGTGGCCGCATTCGCCGGCAGGCCGAGCCCGAACAGCATGACGAAGCTCGTCTGCGCGGCGGCGTTGTTGGCGGCCTCGGGCGCGGCGACGCCGGCAAGCGCGCCGCCGCGCTTCAGCCGCTTCTCGGCGGAATAGGCGAGGAACGACGCCATCAGCGTGGTGGCGCCGGGCAGAAGGCCGACGAGCGAGCCGATCACCGAGCCGCGCAGCGCCGGCGCCTCCCAGCCCCTGATCGCGGCATAGCCGGGCCACCAGCGGCGCGGCACGGCGGGCTGCTCCTCGGGGCGGCGCGTCATCAGAGCGATCAGCTCGGAAAAGCCGAACAGGCCGACGACCAGCGGGGTGAAGCCGATCCCGTCGCGCAACTCGCGAAGACCGAAGGAGAACCGCGGCTGCCCGTCGCCGCCGGCCGTGCCGATCAGTCCGATCAGCCCGCCCAGGCCCAGCATCATGACGGCGCGCGCCGTGCCTTCGCTGGAGATCAGGACGGCGAGGATCGCGCCGCCCAGAAGGATCGCCGCCGTCTCGGCCGGCCCGATGGCGAGCGCGAAGGCCGCGAGCGGCGGCGTGGCGACCGCCAGGATCAGCGCGGCGATCAGACCCGCCATCAGCGAGGAGAGCGCGGCCACGGCCAGCGCCTCGGTCGCGCGGCCGGTGCGCGCCAGCCGGTGCCCCTCGATCGCCGTGACCGTGCCCGACGCTTCGCCCGGCACGTTGATCAGGATCGCCGTGGTCGAGGAGCCGTATTGCGCGCCGTAATAGATTCCGGCGAGCAGGATCAGCGCCCCCGAGGGGCTCATCTGGAAGCTGACCGGCAGCAGCAGCGCGATGGTCGCCACCGGGCCGAGCCCCGGCAGGACGCCGACGAAGGTGCCGAGCAGCGCGCCAAGCCCGGCATAGAGAAGCGCCTCGCCCGAGAGCGCCAGCAGGAGGCCGTCCCAGATATGCGCGCTCACCACCACCACCCCGGCGGCAGGATCGGCAGCGGCTGCCTCAGCGCCAGCGCGAAAAGCAGGCTCACCCCGGCGGCAAGGCCGAAGCCGATCCGCAGCGCGCGACCGGGCGAAACGCCGGTCACCCCCGCCGCGGCCACCGTCGAAGCGAGGAACGCCGCGATCGCGATGCCCAGCGTCCGCGTCCCGAAGGCCAGGATCAGCACCGCCGCGGCCGCAGCCAGCAGCGGAGCCAGGCCGGGCGCCGCGGCGGCTTCCTGCTCGGTCGCCCTCCCCGGCCGCCGCAGCGAGGCCACCGCCGCCGCCAGCACGATGGCCGCGAGCGCGCCCGGGACGAGGCCCGGCCGCAGACGGCCGCTGATCGGCGGCGGCAGGGTCAGCGCCGTCGCGCCGATGGCGAGGGCGACGACGATCGCGGCCAGCACGACCATCCAGGCGCCGAACGCCGGCCCGGCCCGCCCGTCGGGGGTTTTCTCCGGCATGTGATTTTCACCATTGCCCAAAATCTTGAATGTTTTTATCATATATTGGCATATGTCGATCAAGAGGTTCCCATGGACAGACGTCAGTTTACCCTCGGCGCCGGTGCCGCACTTGCCGGTATGACGCTTGCAAGACCTTCTGTCCTGCGCGCGCAGACAGCATGGCCCACCCAGCCCATCCGGCTGGTGACGGCCTCGGCCGCATCGGGCAATGCCTATATCGTCGCCCAGATCGTCGCCGCCGAACTGGAGCAGCGCCTGGGCCAGCGGATCATCCTGGAGGCGGTGCCGCAGAACTCGGGGATGCAGGCGACCGAGATGGTCTCGAACGCCACGCCGGACGGCTACACCCTTCTGGTCGGAACCTCGTCGCAGCTCGTGTTCAACATGGCGACCTTCGACCCGATGCCGGTCGACCTGACCCAGACGCTGCGCGGCGTGGCGTTGATGAACGCCGTGCCGCTGATCCTGTGCGTCAAGGCGGACCATCCGGCGCAGACCATGGCCGAGTACATCGAATGGCTGAAGGCCAACCCGGATGCGCAGTACGGCTCGGGGCCGCTCGGGACCACGACGCATGTCACCGGCATGCTGTGCGCGCGCGCGGCAGGCGTCGAGGTCGAGCACGTGCCCTACAACGCCGGCTCCGAAGCGATGCAGGACGTGATCGCCGGGCGTCTCAGCCATGTGTTCGACGTCGCGGTGACGGCGATCCCGCAGCTCCAGGCCGGCACGGTGCGCGGCCTTGCGATCACCTCGGCGGAAAGAAGCGCCGCGGCTCCGGACATCCCGACGGTGGCCGAGCAGGGGCTGGACGGCTTCCTGGCCCAGACCTGGAACTCGATCGCCGCGCCGGCCGGGCTGCCGCAGGAGATCGTCGACAAGCTCAACGCCGAGGTGGCGGCGGTTCTTGCCACCCCGGAGGTGAAGGAGAGGCTCGAGGCTCTCGCCTCCTCCTTCTTCCCGGCGATGAGCCCCGCCGAAGTGGACGCGTTCTATGCGAGCGAGAGGGAAACATGGATCCCGATCGTCCGCGATGCCATCGGCAGGGGGTGAGGATAGAGGAACGAACGCAACTTCGTCGTCTAGCCCCTGTAGCATCGATCGATGATGACCCCGGCAAGCCGGGGTCTTTTCTTTCGCAGATGTTCTGGGCATTACGACACTGACAAACCAGGCGCAGAAATCCAGCCGAGGAGCTCACGGCCTTTCGATGCCCATGCGCCAGATTGCCCTATTGGCCGAAACCGGTGCCAAGGCAATCATCGAGCCCCCTAAGCGCTCACAGCAGGATCGACACCAGTGCCCCTCTCTTCAGCCAGCGGCGGAATGCCGAAGCTCTTCGTCGCCGCTGTTGTCCTGGCGCAGCTTGTCTTTGCTGCGGCACAGCTCGTATCCTTGGCGCTATCCCGAAGCCTTTGGGTCGCGGACCTTGCGAACTTCATCCGTCCCCATCTCCTGGTCGCGGGCGTCGTTCTGTTCGTGGTCGGTTTCGTGCTTCCTCCGCGCTCCACGAAGATCGCGGGAACGCTCGCGCTCCTGGCTGCCGGCTTTCCCTACTTCCTGCTTCCGACGCCGGCGCCGGCTGCGCCGGGGACGACGTTCACAATGATCTCCGCCAACGTACTGACTGACAATCTGGACCCAAATCCCTTTCTCGCGCTGCCGGACGTCGACGCAGCGGACATCCTTGTTCTGCAGGAAGTGAGACCTCTCTGGCAGAACGCTTTGATCGCCAGCGGGCGCTGGCCGTTCGAAAGCAGCCGCGACCTCGCCGGCAACACCGACATGAAGGTCCTAAGCCGGTTCCCTATTCTGGACGAACGGACGATCTCTCCCGACAGCGCCGATACATACGGCAGGTTCGCGGTGCGCTTCGAGCTGTCGGTCGAAGGAAGGAACCTGGTTCTCTACGCAGTCCATCCCCAGACACCCCGAGGCCCCAGCGCGTGGGAGGCGCGCGCCGCGTACCTTCGCGATCTGGAAGCAGCCGTGAAGTCGGAGCCTTCGGATGCTCTGGTCGTCGTCGCCGGCGACTGGAACACGCCGCCCTGGTCTCCGTTCTTTCGCGACTTCTTGTCCTCAACGGGATACCTGACGACGGAATCCCGGTGGTGGCCGCTGCCGACCCGCTACAGCATACGCCTCTGGTCGCTCACGCAGATCGGCACGCCGATCGACCGAATCGTCTTGTCGCCTACATTGGCGCTGGAGGAATTGGCATTGGGGCCGAAATTCGGCTCTAATCATCTGCCAGTCGTGGCGCGCGTTGTTATCCCGGATTGACGACCACCCAAGAGCGAAAACTAAGGACAGCCGCGCCGGCTGCGTGGGACATGAGATGCGACCGCGCCTGACAGTATCTGCTTTCGGAGCTGCCTTGTGGCTTACTGGCTCGGGCAATGCCATGCCGAGCCAGCCGACCGGGGTGTTTCTCTGGTATCCAGAGCAGGGCACGCCGACATCGCAGGACTGCGACGACGTCGTCGCGCGGGTTGGGCCGTCCCTGGAAAAGGCCGAAGCCTGGCTCTGGGGCCGTGCACCCTTCGGGTCGGAGCTTGAGTTCTATCTTTTCCTTACAGAGGATCGGATGGAAACCACGTTCTCCGCGGAAGGGGACTACGATACGGGGACATTGCGCCTGGGCCCTACGGTCGGCGACGACACAACGTTCGAACTGGTGCCGGAGGATCATCCGACGATCACCATATCCGGCTCGATCGTGGCGCCTAAGGACAGTGCGACCATCACGATCATCCTTCGCGACGTGCCCTCGACAAACGGCCCTGCCGACAGGGTAGCGCACTACTGCCGCTTCGACGAAGAGACCGAGGTCTGAGTGGGCCTTCAGTGCTCGTTCGAGCACAGTTCGTGATTGGCCAAAGACTGGATGACGTAGCAGTCCTTGATCTGATCGCCGTGGCATCGGGTCGCGATGCGTTCGAGTTCGCGCTCAAGAGGCCTGAGCTTTGCAATCTTTTCCCGGACAATTTGCAGTTGGCGCACCGCTATGTTGTCGGCATCCGCGCATGCCCGCTCCGGATGCTCGCTTAGCTCGAGCAGTTCACGAATGGCTCCGATCGTGAAACCGAGGTCGCGCGCGTGCTTGATGAAGGACAGCCGTTCACGTTCGCCGGGCTCGTAACGCCGTTGATTTCCGCCCGAACGGCCCGGCGTCACCAACAGACCCATCTGCTCATAATAGCGGATTGTCGGCACCTTCACCCCGGTGGCGCGCGAGAGCTCTCCTATCGTCAGCATGTCCCTACCTCCAGCTCCTATAGATATTGGCGGAGGAACTGCGGTCGTGCAACAGTGCCGAATTGCCGCATCCAGATGGCGGGCCGGTTCACAGCCTTGCCCGATTCATCACGGACGTTTACGCCCAATAGTCGTGGAGGGGACACAAGCAATGAGCGGAACGACTTCTTGCCGGCTTCCGATCGCTCTTGGCGCGGTCGTTCTGCTCGCCGCGTCGGCAGCGGCCTCCGAGCGGGCGCTTGACCACGCCAATCCCCCTCGGACGCTGACGGTCGAACATGCCGAGATACTGATCGCTGATCGCGATGGCTCCCCAGCGCGAGGTTTCCTGACGATCTGGAACGGCACGGATACGCCCGCCTATCTCGCTGCGGTGAGAAGCGAAACTTTTGCAAGCACCACGATCATGCGTACCCCATTCAACTCCGACGATGATGTGGCTGAGCTGGTCAGTGGCCCGCTTCTGATTCCAGCGCATGCCGAACTGCAGATGCGCAGAGGCGGGATCCACCTCGCACTTGCCGATCCCGCGTCTCCGATCGAGCAATCAGAGAGCGAACGCATGATGCTGATCTTCGATGATGGCCGGGAAGTGGAGGTGTCAGCCCATCTTGTGCCGACATCAGATCTTCTGACAAACCACCGGCACGGCGAGGGTGATCGTGCTGCGAACTAGCGCTCTACAAGCCCTCGATCCTGGTAAATGAAGGATTTCGAAATCCGTTGCGATTTGCGCCGAGTTTGAATCGAATACAAGCCACTGATTTTCTTCGATTTTGAGGTTTCTGGGCTAGGCTTCTTCCCATCACTTCGGGGAGAGTCAAATAATGAAAAAGCTTTGGATGAGCGCACTCGCGCTCTTTGTCTTCTGCACGTCGGCTTGGGCGAGTGCGTCCCAGTTCAATCCGACCCAACCATTCAACGCACGAAACATGTCGACGTTCGGCGCGACCTCGATGCCAGTCGGATACTACGAATACTGTCTTCGCTACCGGCAGCGGTGCGCCAGAGGGCCGGAAGGGTCGATGATCCAGCTCACGCGGGCGAGCTGGAGCGATATCGTAAGCGTCAACGCAGAGGTCAACACCGCGGTCATTGCGATGACCGACATGGAAATCTACGGCGTCGAAGAGCGGTGGGAGTACCCGACAACCGTCGGCGACTGCGAAGACTATGCGCTGCTGAAGCGCCAACGGCTAAACGAGATGGGCTACCCGCTTGGCGCGTTGCTGCTGACGACCGCTCTCGACGCCAAGGGCGGCGGGCACGCAGTGCTGTCCGTGGTCACGGATCTCGGCGACTTCATCCTCGACAATCTAGAGCAGCGAGTGCTCCTGTGGAGTGACGCCAGGATCTACTTCCTGAAGCGTCAGTCCCAGCGCGACCTGAACCAGTGGGTCAGCCTGGTGGATGAGGATGATCTCCTGATATCCTCGGGCAACAACCAGGCCCCCTCCACGGCCGCGGCAAGGCTGAGAAGATAGACGGCGGTTCCTCCGTAGATCATCTCCATGGTGTTGTGGCCGACACCGAAGCACACGAGACTGAAAATCGTGGAGAGCACGACATAGGCTGCCGCACCGGCAACCAAAAAGCACCCTAGACGTATGAACATAGGTGGACCGGCAATAGGACAAATGCCGGTCCACTCTTTCATTGTCGGCTGCCCGACGCCACTCAACCGTATGTGACTATTCCGTTATTCGGGTTGGCTCTCTACCCCAGCCGGGCGCATCTCGCTCACGATATGGCCGAAGCTGGCGAAGAACACTGCGCCGACAAAGCCAACAAGAAGGAGCATGACCAACAGGTTCTTGCGCGCTCTCTTGCGACCAAGACCCCGTGAATCTTCCAGGGTCATCTGCTCCAGCGAATTCATCGCATCCTCGTTCGAAAGCTCCCGGCAAGGCGTGTCGGACTCACTTGCGTCCTTCATATCGACTCTACCCCGAGCACGGATAGTCGGACGAACTGCGGTTCTTTGCCGCTCGCAAATATGTTAGGGGCAACATCTTCTTAACTATGATAGCCCCAAACTTACGGTTCGATCCCGAAGGCGGATCGGCGCGAAGGATCATGAAAGCGCGAACATGTTGCAGGCGTTAAGGATAGGCGTGGTGGTTTTGCTTGCCCTTTTGGTGAGCGGGTGCGTGTCGACGGTCCTCGAGGTCGACAACAAGGCGTCACAGCCCATCCCTGCTGCCCTCCTTGCCGAAATGTCGCGCAAATCCATGTCGCCAGCCGCGCCGATCCTCGTGCGGATCTTCAAGCAGGAAAGCGAGCTCGAGATCTGGAAGCGCGACCGCAGCGGCCAGTTCGCCCTGCTCAAGACCTATCCGATGTGCCGCTGGTCCGGAAAGCTCGGTCCCAAGACCCGAGAGGGCGACCGCCAGGCCCCCGAGGGGTTCTACCACGTAAGCGCCGGCATGCTGAACCCGAACTCGCAATACTATCTCTCCTTCAATCTCGGCTATCCGAACCGCCTCGAGGCGGCCCTCGGCTACACAGGCGAAGCGCTCATGGTGCATGGCGCGTGTTCGTCGTCGGGATGTTTCGCCCTGACGGACGAGGGCGTGGCCGAGATCTACGCCGTGGCCCGCGAGGCTCTCAAGGGCGGTCAGCCCGCTTTCCAGGTGCAGGCATTTCCATTCCGAATGACCGCCCAGAACATGGCGAAGCATCGCGACGACCCGAACTTTTCTTTCTGGGCCGACCTGAAGCGCGGCTACGATATCTTCGAGGTCACCCGCCGCCAGCCCAGGGTCTCCCACTGCGGCCGGCGCTACGTCTTCGACATGGAGTTCCAGGGAGGGGAGCCGCGCGATCCTCTTGCCGCGTGTCCGCCGGCGGTGAATGGCGACGACCCCCTCGTCGCTCGCCGGGCAGAATCCGATCTTCTCGCGATGCAAAGCCTGCTGGAAAGCGGCACGGCACGCAGCGCACATGCCTACATCGATGGCGGAATGCACCCCAGTTTTCGTAGTCTTCTGGAGCGTTCCGGCGAGCAAACACTGGCAAAAAGAACGTCGCTGACTTCCGTACCTGTCAGTCGGCCCTCAGCGGCGCTCGGAGACCCGCATTCGCCCAAGGAATAGAACGACAGCACGATGATCCGATTCCTCGCGTTCCTCCTGGCTTTCATGGTCGCCGTCCATTTGGCGGCGCCTACAGCCGTGGCCGCGAATGCGTCGATTCAGGAGTTTGCGGCCACCGCGATGATGGCTGGCGGCAGCGGTTCCGAACTGCCGAGCGAGAGCAACGACGATGCGTTGCCCCTTTCGCCGCACGCCACCACAAAGTGCCACGACCAGTGCGCCGGATTCACGGTCTGGCTTTCACCCCACGCTGCCAGCGCGGGCCTGCTGTCGATCCACGGCCGAGAGCAGGACCTGTCGTTCACCTTCATTCCCATCATCGTCCCTCCGCCCCAATAACGTCGAACAGGCGAAACGGCCGGTAGGAGATCAAGTTTCTTCGGGCGCAGCCCTGAAGAAGGCGGCTCCGATCCAGACGGTCGCAATTCGTCCTCACCAATTGCTTTCCGCGGGAAGCAATGGACCACGACCGTATTGGGAGCGAAGCATTGACATTCACACCATCACGCACAGGCCTGACCAGGCGGCAAGTCCTGACCCTCGCCGCATCTTCGGCGGCATCCTTGACGCTCGCTGGCTGCACGACCACCGATATCCAGCCCGTCACTGTGGCGCCTGAAACCCCGAGGATCGATCCCTCCTTCGTTTCCATGTATCGGGCGATGCCGGAGGAGGATTTCCCGATCCCCGCAGTGGACCTGAAAAGGGTCGACCGGCAGTTCTACCGCCAGTTCGTCGACGACCCCACCGGCGAACGTCCCGGAACCGTCGTCGTCGATACGCAGTCCTTTTTCCTCTATCTCGTTCTGCCCAACGGCAAGGCGATGAGATACGGCGTCGGCCTCGGGCGGGCGGGGTTCACATGGTCCGGTGAGGGGGTCATCCAGTGGAAGCGACCCTGGCCAGTCTGGACTCCGCCGGCGGAGATGATCGCGCGCCAGCCCGAGCTTGAAGAGTTCAGCGCCGAAAACGGGGGACAGCCGCCTGGGCTCGACAACCCTCTCGGCGCACGAGCGCTCTATATCTTCCAGAACGGTCAGGACACGCTCTATCGGCTGCACGGCTCACCTGAGTACTGGACCATAGGGCGCGCGGTGTCGAGCGGCTGCGTCCGTCTGATCAACCAGGACATCATCGACCTCTACGATCGTGTCTCGATCCCCTCGCCGATCATCGTGCGAAGCGGTCCGAGAGCGATCGCCTGACGACAAAGATAGCGCTTGCTCCTCCAGGGGCTAGAGCTTGCAGAGTAGAATCTCACTTAAGGAAACGACCATGAAACGACGCAACGTTCTATACGGCCTGTCCGCTCTCGGAGCGGCAGCCGCCTTCCCACGTCTCACGCTTGCCCAACCCACTCCCGAAGAGCTGCTCGCGCCGGGAGCGCTCACGGAAAAGAGCTTCGGTCCGGAAGACGCTCCGGTCACCGTGATCGAATACGCGTCGCTGACCTGCGGCCACTGCCGCAACTTCCATATGAATGTCTGGCCCGCATTCAAGGAGAAGTATGTCGACACAGGCAAGGTGCGCTTCATCATGCGCGAGTTTCCGTTCGATCCGCGCTCTTCAGCAGGATTCATGCTGGCCAGGTGCGCCGGCGACGACAAGTGGTACGCCACTATCGACCTGCTCTACCGGACCCAGGACAACTGGGCGCGGTCGTCCGACGGCTCAGGCTCGCTAAAGACCGTCATGGGCATGACCGGGATGGACGAGGCTGCCTTCGAGGCGTGTCTTCAGGATCAGGAACTTCTCGAGCAGGTAAATTCCGTCGCTGAGACGGGCAAGTCCTTCGGCGTCGATTCAACCCCCACGTTCTTCGTCAACGGCGAAATGTACAAGGGCGTATTGAGCATCGACCGCTTCAGCGAAATCGTCGATCCGCTGATCGCGGCGAGCGGCCAGTAAGGGGAGGGCGCAAGATGGGAACTCGCTCTCTCGCTTCCGGGCTCAAAGTCCGAGGGTTCGTTGCGGTTGCGATGATGGTAGCGATGCTGCCACCGCTGGCTCACGGCCAGGAGGCCGAAGTCGTTGCGCGCGTGAACGGTCAGGAAATCACGGTCGCCGATCTCGCAATCGCCGAAGAAATGTATGGACCCCAGCTCGGCCAGATGCCGGAAGACGCCAAGCGTTCCGTTCTCGTGAACGCTCTCATCGAGCTGCGAATCGTGGCCGACGCTGCGCGCGAGGCAAATGTCACGGAGCAGGACGCATTCAAGCGTCAGCTGGCGTTCTTCGAGGCCCAGACGCTTCGATCCGTGTTCATCGAGCAGCGCGTGGCCGGAGCCGTGACGGACGTGGCGATAAGGGCTGCCTATGACGGTCAGGTCGCCAGCGTTCCGCCGGTCATGGAAAGAAGGTTGCGGCATATCCTTGTGCGGACCGAAGGCGAAGCGCTGCACATAATTCGTGGGCTGGGGGAGGGGCAGTCCTTCGCAGATCTTGCACAACAGCACTCCATCGATCCGGTTTCCAAAGAGAAAGGTGGCGATCTCGGATTTATCGCTGAGGGTGGAACCGTGCCGGAAGTCGAGGCTGCCGCAGCCGAACTTGAGCCGGGCGAGTTCACTCAAACGCCGGTCGCGACTGCCTTCGGCTTCCATGTCGTGATGCTGGAAGAAGCGCGCAATAGGCCGCCTCCTCCCTTCGAGACTGTCGAACCGCAGATCCGGCAAGCGCTCGAGTCTGCTGAAGAGCAACGGCTTCTCGCGGGGCTACGCGCCGCCGCCCAGGTCGAAAAGCTCGTTCCCGACGTCACGCCACCGCAGGCAGACGACGGGCACGATCACTGAACGCACGCTTCGGCAACTATTGAGGGGCTTTATCATGATTGATCGCAGATCGTTCGCAACAGGGCTAATCGCAGCCGTTTCGGCAGTCCACCTGCCTACCTCGGCTCTCGCTAAAAGGAGAGTTGAGCTCGACCCGCGCTTTCTTCCCCAGACCGTCGTCTCACCATACGCTCAGCCGGCCGGTACGATCGTGGTCGCTCCACGGGACCGATTCCTGTATTTGATCGAGGGCAGAGGTGCGGCACGACGCTACGGGATCGGCGTAGGCAAGGCAGGTCTCGCATTCTCCGGTTCGGCCATCATCGAACGCAAGGCAAAGTGGCCGGCCTGGCGGCCGACTGCCAACATGATCAGACGCGATCCCGCAAAGTACGCGAGATACGCGGATGGCGTTCCTGGCGGACCGGGCAATCCGCTAGGTTCGCGCGCGCTCTATCTCTACCGCGACGGACGCGACACATACTACCGCATCCATGGCACCACCGAGCCATGGACGATCGGTCAGGCCGTGTCGAACGGGTGCATCCGCATGGTGAACGAGCATGTGGAAGAGCTCTACGAACGTGTGCCGCTCGGCTCCCGAGTCGTGGTGGTCTGATGAAAGCATCGGTGTTGGTCATTGGAGCCGGGCAGGCGGGTCTCGCGGCTGCTTTCCACCTGACCCGGGCCGGCACCGACTACTCCATTGTGGATGCGAACCGGCGCGTCGGTGATAACTGGCGAGCGCGCTATGACGCTCTCACCCTGTTCACCCCGCGCCAGTTCAGTGCGCTGCCCGGGCTGGAGCTTGCGGGAAATCGCGAGCGCTACTCCGAGCGGGACGAGTTCGCGGACTATCTGGAAGTCTATGCTTCGCGCCTGAAAGTGCCGGTGGAAACCGGAAAGCGAGTAGTCCGCCTTTGCAGACGCGACGATGGAAGTTTCGAGGCGACCTTCGAGGACGGCGGAAAGCGACAAGCGAGCGAGGTCATCGTAACGACTGGAGCTTTTCAGGTCCCAACCGTTCCGACAGTCGCCGGGAAGTTCGGCAGCGATGTGCTCCACCTCACGACCGACATCTTTCGCAATGCCCGACAGCTGCCTGACGGCCCCGTGCTCGTCGTGGGAGATGGTGCGAGCGGCCGCGACATCGCGGTCGAGTGCCGCCAGGCTCAACCGGTGATCCTGGCGACCGGAAAGCCCCGAAAGTTGCTGCCGGAGCGCATCCTTGGAAAATCGATCTGGTGGTGGCTTCATCTTACCGGGGCTTTGACGGCATCGCCGGATTCCTGGCTAGGCAGGAGAGTCAGGGCAACTGACGCCTTCCCCGACCGCGACCGCAGCCTCGAAAGCCTGAAAAGAAAGGACATACGAATCGCGCCCCGGCTCGTGGATGCCGACGAGACAACAGCACAGTTTTCGAACGGAAGCTCGGCCGAGGTCCGAACCGTCATCTGGACGGTCGGCTACCGCGACGACAGTTCCTGGCTCGACGTTCCGCTTGCCACGAACGATGACGGCACCTTCCGCCACGTAGCCGGAGTTTCGCCGGTCAAGGGTCTTTATTTCGTCGGGCGACCGTGGCAGCGAAACAGGGCTTCAGCGCTGATCATGGGAGCTGGACCCGACTCCGAGCTCATCGTCCAGCGGCTTCTGGCCGATCGCGAGTCCTGACGACCGCGGCGGGTCGATCGGTCACTCACGGACCGACCGGACAGCATCGGCCAGCGGCTCCTTGCCGACGGCGCCTTCGATAATCCGATCGCCGACGACGAAGGAGGGCGTGCCCGTCAACCCGAGGCGTTGGGCGAGCGCCAGGTTCGAGGATATGATTGCCTCGATTTCGGGAGATGCCATTTCGGCTTCGACACGCGCGCGATCGAGGCCCATTTCCTCCACCAGAGACAAGGCCCGGCCCGCGTTGGCCTGACCCTGCATCCCCATCAGCCGCGCATGGAGATCGCGCGCTCGCTCGTCGTCACCCAGCCGCTTCACCGCGAGCGCAACTTTTGCCGCCTCAACGGATCCAGGTCCCAGGATAGGAAAGTCCTTCAGGACGATGCGCAACTGTGAATCCTCGGCCTTCAACGCCTGCAGGTCGGGGAAAGCCCTCTTGCAGTAGCCGCAGTTGAAGTCGAAGAACTCGACCAGCGTCACATCGCCATCAGGATTGCCCAGAATTAAATCGGCATCGTTCCGCAGCAGGGCGTCCTGCTCGGCGCGGATCGTTTCCGCTCGGGCCTCCTCCTGTGACCTGCGCGAACGGTTCTCGAGCTCGATCAGCGCTTCCTCTATGATCTCGGGGTTCTCGAGGATGTACTCGCGGATGATCTTCTCGACCCCCGAGCGATCCAGCGTCTCTGCCATCGCCGCCGGGGTCGCCACAAGGAGAAAGGCAAAGGCTCGGACCAGCAAGATGCGCGACATAGTGATGCTCATCGACTCCTCAACACGCTAGCTCCAGCCGCCGCCATAGGTGCGATAGAAAATGTGCTTGCCGATCTGCGTCATCCGCTCCATCGACTGAGCCCATTTCGGATGGACATAGGTGGCGTTGTAGTGCGTCGAAGACGCCACCTCCGGCAGGAAAATCTTACCCGCGGTGACGGCAAGCGCAACATCCTTTGCAAGCCGGTATGCCCTACGATCCGAAATCACCTCAGGGGCTCCGTCGCACGCGAACGAGAACTGGCACCTGTTGAGCATGTGCTGGTTCTGATAGACCACATCGCAGACGGTGTCAGGATAGGCCGGGTTCCTGACCCGGTTCAGAATAACCTGGGCGACCGCTGCCTGCCCTCTCAATTCCTCGCCGCGAGCCTCGAAGTAGATTCCGGTCGCCAGGCATTTCTGTTCGGCGGCGGTGAAGACAATCTTCGGTAGCGGCACCGTCATCCACGAATGGTCACCCTCCGCCATGGGCGGAACGAAACGGCCGCCGGCGCCCGAATTGCCAAGCAGTGCATCGAAGGGTCCTGACGAGGGATGGTACGGATCACTAGGAGCGTAAGCCGTTGCAAGAACATCCGCACGGTCGTTGTTGACGAGATCAGCCAGGATCGGGGGCACGCCCTCGAGCCGATGACTATTTGCGCGGTGGAGGGTAGCCGTTGCGTTCACGACATCCGAATCTGCCTCGGGCAGGAAACCGCGCAAGCCCGCCTGAGCGTCAAGGCGATTCGAGAACAAGGCGGTGGCCAGCCCTATCCGATCAAGGCCGCCGTTGGAGGCAGTTTCGGGAAGCCTTGCCATTTTTGCCGAATTGGTGGTCTGACCTGACGGGCGCGCACCTCGTAACGCGTCATCGGAGAAGTCTCCGCTCCGGCTTGCGGACGGCCCGTTCGCAAACCTCTCAGCCCCGCTTGCCAAACCAACCCTGAGCTTTCGCAGATGGGAACAAGCATCCTCACCGGGAACGCCGCCGCGCTGCACGAGAACGGTGCCGGTTGCCAGTTCGGAACGCATGTCCTGGATGGCTGTCGGCGACGCGAATCCGAAGGTCAGCCAGCTTGCAAAAAGGGTTACCACGATCCGACCTCGCCGGGCAGCGAATCTGGATTTCGAGCCTTGGCTTTGCTTCGACGACAACGACCGATCTCCTGAGGTGCCTCGGAAGCAAAATGAATTGTTAACCTTGATGATCGGTTAAGACGCAGCACACGGGGCATCTGTTTGAGAGATAATCGGTCGGCTTGTCCGCTATAAACCGACCTGAACGGCTGGGGGCGCGGCCGATTGTCCGAGCATCATGGGGCAGGGGCTTCAGCCCTATTCTCACCGTTTAGAACTCGCGGGTGCAACTACGCGCTACAATTCCTATTGTGCGACTTTCGTAGGTTGCGGGTAGCCTATCCTAGACCACTGCGCACATGAGGATCTGCTGGCGCTCGTCATTTATTGATGCGGATTTTGCGTAGATTTTCCGATAGTCAGCCTTTCGGCGACATGTCGTGTCAACAGGGTTCTTTCAGGTGGCTTTTGTTGCCTGATAGGGTTGTCGCCTGACGAGACGTTTCACCAAGCCCCAGATATCGTGAATTCTCCAATGGTCCCGGGCCTCTGACTGCGGTCAAAATGCGCAAGCGGCTACCATCCTATCACGGCCACGGACCAGAGCAGGTTGATGTTCAGCGCGATGATGGTGCCGGCGATCAGCGCGCAGAGCGCGGTCAGCCACAGCGGGGCGACCATGTCGCCCATCTTGGCCTTGCTCGCGGTGAACATGACCAGCGGCACGATGGCGAAAGGCAACTGGAAGCTCAGCACGACTTGGCTGAGGATGAGCAACTGGCCGGTGCCTGAACTCCCCCATATCAAGATCGCGATGACCGCCGGGACGATCGCGATCGAGCGTGTGACGAGCCGGCGCAGCACTGGACTAATACGGAAATTGATGAAGCCTTCCATGACGATCTGGCCAGCCATTGTGGCGGTCACTGTGGCGTTTAGGCCGGAGCACAGCAGTGCGATGCCGAACATCATCGGTGCGAGCGAACCGCCGAGCAGCGGCGCCAGCAGCGCATGGGCCTGATCGATCTCGACAATCTCGGTGTTGCCGCTCGCGTGAAAGGTTGCCGCAGCGAGGATCAGGATAGAAGCGTTGATGGTCAGGGCGAACATAAGCGCGATGGTCGAATCCCAGGTCGCCATACGCAGCGCCTCGAACCTTCGTGCCGGCGTCGTCTCCCAGTTGCGCGTCTGCACGATGCCGGAGTGCAGGTAGAGATTGTGGGGCATCACGGTGGCGCCGATGATGCCCAGTGCGATGTAGAGCATCTCCGGATCGGTCACGATATCGGTCGAGGGCGCGAAGCCTGCGATCACACCTGCCCAGTCCGGATCGGCCATGGCGATCTGCACGAAGAAGCAGGCGGTTATGACCGCCAGAAGCGTGATGACAAATGCTTCCACCCAGCGGAAGCCGCGGTTCTGCAGCCACAGGATCAGAAACACGTCGGCGGCGGTGATGAAGACGCCGATTTCGAGCGGAATACCGAACAGCAGGTTGAGACCGATTGCCACGCCGATGACCTCGGCGAGGTCGGTGGCGATGATCGCGGCCTCCGCGAAAACCCATAGCGGCCAAGACACCCATGACGGATAGGCATCCCGGCAGGCCTGCGCTAGGTCGCGCCCGGACGCGATGGCGAGGCGCGCGCACAGCGATTGCAGCAGGATCGCCATCACGTTGGACAGCAGAGCCACGAACAGGAGCGTGTAGCCGAACTTGGCGCCGCCGGCGAGCGAAGTCGCCCAGTTGCCGGGGTCCATATAGCCGACTGCGACCAGATAGCCAGGGCCGACGAAGGCGAGAAACCTTCGGAACACCGTGCTGCCACGCGGCACGACGATAGAGCCAAATACTTCGGAGAGTGACGGCGTCGGGCTGGTGCGACGCCAGCCATTGTGACCAGCCACGGACAACGAGGGTTTCGAATCCAAGGATGGAGAAGACATATGGCTATCTGTTGCGAATGATTTTCAATTGCAAAATAGATGTATTGCGGACAGTCGTCAATGCGTTTGTCATGGCAGGTTGCAATAAGGTCTCACTCGTCGGCAAAGTTGCTTTGATGATCGGATTGCGAAAAGAGCTTCCCCCGCTTCAGCATTGTGGCTTGTCGGGTACCGCAACTCTTGGTGCGACCAAGGCTCGATGAACGTGATGGGACGAATGATCGACAAAATCTTTGCGCCCATGCACTCAATGGCAGGGGTGAGCAGTTCTAGGTCGTCACTAGCCACGACTCAGCCGAGTACCGCGCGCGGCATCCGGCATTTTCATTCTGCTGAAATCGCAACTGCGTTAAATCGATATGGGTGCGACTGAAGGCGATCCGACACAGTTGATTCAGCTGGAACTTTCACGCTGAGTGCATGCGGTTGGCTTGCTGCCGACTTTCCTACGCGCGGTTACGGCAACGCGCGCGACGGCGCCTACGACACGCCCACCCGTCTCTGGAACCGCTTCACCGCTCCCCTACTTCCATGACACCCGCAAGCGTGATGACTGGTTCGACAGCCGATACCGGCTCGCTTTAACGGAAGGCGAGCGCGCAGACGTCACGGCCTATCCGGAGGCCGCTGGCAATGCCGACGAGCCTATCGGAAGTTCGAGGGACCGGGGTCGGTATTCCACTTCGCCTAGGAGGAACTGACGACGTTCGTCTGCACGTTGAAAAAGCTGTTCAATGGCCGACGCCGAGATCACTTCTGCCTAGCTGGCGAGCCAGAGGGCGTGTTGGCGCTTGGACACAGATCGCGCCCGACATTGTGCGACACGCTTTTCCGCTTCGAGATGAACCTGCGGGCGTCCGTCACCCTCGTCCTCGTCGGCGCCTGCGGAAGCGGCTTCTACATCCAGACCTATGTCCGCACCTTCCAGTACGAAAAGGTCGCCACGCTGACGATCGTCGTCGTCCTGTTTGTCGTCGTGATCGAATTTGCCAACAACGCGATCCGCACGTTGCTGCGATAGAGGCGAGATAGAAGGTTTACGCGACGAACGAAGGCTGAGTGCCCGCGCTCCGGCCTCGATCGATCGGCGCGGCGCAATGTCACGCAGGACGAGCCTCGATCCGGCCTTGAACCTCATGTTGCTAGAGCATGTATGGGCGCTACGTTCGTCCACACCGAATCCGACGAAAGAAGAGGACCTGAAATGACGATCGACGTCTCGGCAGTCGGTCTCGCAACGGCGGTCGTGGCCGGCGCGATCTCGTTCGTCTCGCCCTGTGTCCTGCCTCTGGTGCCGGGCTATCTCTCGTTCGTTTCCAGCGGCGTGAATCCACAGTCGGCGCAACTCGGCGACCGGTTGCGGATCGTCTGGTCGGCGATGTTCTTCATCGCCGGGTTCACGACGATCTTCGTCATTCTCGGGTTGGGCGCGCAGTTCCTCGGCGGCCTGCTACTTCGCTACAGCTTTGAAGCCAACCTCGTGGGCGGCGGCCTGCTGGTCCTGTTCGGCCTGATGATGACCGGCCTCATCAGGCTTCCCTTCCTCATGCAGGATTACCGCGTAGAAGGACCACAAGTCGTATCCGGCCCCGCTGGCGCATACACTCTTGGCCTTGCCTTTGCCTTCGGCTGGACGCCGTGCATCGGGCCGGTTCTGGGCTCGATCCTGACGTTGACGGCGGTGTCGTCCGGAAGCGGAGCGGTCCTCCTTGCCGCCTACAGCCTCGGCCTCGGTATCCCGTTCCTGGTCGTCGCGCTCGCGTTCGGGAGGGTTGCCGGCTTCATGAAAAGGGCGCGCTACGCCGGCCATGTTCTAAACGTCACCGCCGGCGCGATCATGATCACGATGGGCTTGCTGATGATGACGGGCCGCATGACGCTGATAGCGTTCTGGCTTCTAGAGCGATTTCCAGGACTTGCCTATGTCGGCTGAGTAGAATGACGGACCGGCGGGTGATCGGACCGGAACGCAGCCTTGGCCGGATAACCTATCCGTGGTCGGGACTCGCCGTGTCGCTCCCGGTCTGCGCGTTGATGGGCGCCCTCACAGCTCTAGCTTTTGCTCCATACTTCGTTCTCCCGCTTGTGCTAGTCGGCTTTGCCGCCTTCGCTCTTTTCATCCGTCACTGCGGCGGGTCGGGTTCCGCCTTCCTGATCGGTTGGGGCTTTGGCTTCGGCCAGTTCCTGGTCGGCCTGCGGTGGATTTCCGAGAGCTTTTTCGTCGACGCGGATCGGTTCGGGGCACTCGCCTGGCCGGCGGTGTTGGCCCTTTCCGGCTTCCTCGCCCTGTTCCCGGCATTTGCCGCTGCGGCGACGCGCTATCTTGGTGGACGCGGACCGATCGCCTTTCTCATGTTTCCGGGATTCTGGACGCTTGCCGAAATGGCGCGCGGCGTCCTCTTCACCGGCTTTCCTTGGAACCTGACAGGGTATGTCTGGGGCTTCAGCAACGCGACGCTCCAGCCTATGTCGGCGATCGGCGTTCACGGAGTTGGCTTCCTCACCGTGACGATATGTATGGTTCCTCTAGCGCTTGCAGAACGATATCGTCTCCGACCATGGGCCTTCGCAGTGACGATACTCGTTGTGCCCATGATCGGGGCAGGGTTCTTCTGGGCTTTCGGAGCGGTTCGGCTCGCAAACGCCGAAACCGCCGGCGATGCGGGTCTCTGGATTCGTGTCGTTCAGCCGAACATCCCTCAGGATCAAAAATGGGATCCCGACGCGGCAACGCGGCACCTTCAGAAGCTGCATGACCTCAGCACGTCGGCCGCTTCCGGGCGGCCACGGGTCGTCATATGGCCGGAAACAGCATATCCGTATCTCTATTCCGACGATGTCAGGTTTCCGGAAGCTCTACTCGGGAGCATTCCCGAGGATGGTTTGCTGCTGTTCGGCGCGGTACGAGCTTCCCCGGGGGAAACAGCTGAAGTTGGGGGACTGCTGAACAGCCTGCTCGCCGTCGATCATACGGGCAAGGTCGTTGCTGACTACGACAAGATCAGGCTGGTGCCCTTCGGCGAGTTCACGCCCCTCAAAGGCTTCCCCGGGATAGCCAAGCTCACGGCAGGCGATATCGACTACGTGCCGGGTTCGGACAGCTCACCATTGACCCTTCCGGCACTGCCACCTTTTCGGGTGTTGATTTGCTATGAGGCGATTTTCCCGTCGCCGAAGGTCAATGAGGAGCGATGGCTGCTCAACGTCACGAACGACGCCTGGTTCGGCCTTTCGGCGGGACCCTACCAGCATTTCCTATCAGCAAGGGCCCGCTCAATCGAATCGGGCCTCCCTATGATCCGCGCCGCGAACAGCGGGATCAGCGCGGTCGTGGATGGCTATGGCCGAATTCAGCAGATGCTGCCATTGGCGGTCGAAGGCGTTTTCGACACGTCCCTACCCAGCCCCATTCCGCAGCGCACACCTTACAGTAAGCTCGGTGATATGCCTACTTTGATTGTTGTGGGCATCTTGATCGCTGTTGGCATGACTTTCCGAGGAAAGAGTCAAGCCCGGCGAGATGAGCTCCAAGCAGATCCTTAGTGGAGCGAACCCACGAGAGGCGCATCGCCTTCCCTGATCGTAACCCATCGGCCCGAATGCGTCGTCGACTGCCGCTTTAGATAAAGGTATTGTGTTTCGTCCCAGTTCAGAACCGCATCGGTAAGGTTGTCGAGGATCACGTCGCCGCTGTTCGTTCGTACGGTTAGCACCGCATGGCCTTCGCCATTGGGCCGCTTAAGCACCGTCAAGAGAAGATTCGAGGTCGACACGCCTTCCTTGAGCAGGATGCGGCGTTTCGCCAGCGCGTAATCCTCGCAATCTCCGGCATCGACGGGATACGTCCAGTATTCGTCGACTCCGTAAAGCTCAAGGTCGCTTTTCGGCTTCACTGCCCGATTGATCTTGACGGTAAGCCTCTCCAGGCGCGCCAGCAGCTCCTCGGACATAGGTAACGGATTGATGTCACGAGACCTGACCGAGCACTCTGCCGGCTTCCGCTTGCAGAACTCATAGTGACCGATCGGTTGCGATGTGAGACCGCCGGTAACCATCGGTGAAGGGTGCGCCTGGGCTGCGGAAGTCCAGGCAAGCGTTGACAGTGCGATAGCGAAGGTCGCCAGCGACCGACACAATGCCCCCATCGGAGCCCCCACCTAATCGGTTAAACTTCGTTACTAAACGCCTAATGGCAATAGGCCGTGAGGTCCATTGCATTACCGTAACATTCTCGTGAGTGCGCGCCTCGTGCCGATTTCTGTTTTTCCACAGACACCTTCAGCCGCCCTCTTGAAGCTCAGCCAGCTAGAGGTGCGAGCGATATGTGGTCTGCAAACCACGGGGCAGCTAGCGATGATGCGAGGCACCAACACAACGCGCATTCTGGTTGGTTTAATCTGCATCCTTTCGGCATTCGCTATCGATCAATTTACGAAGACTGTCATCGTCGAGATAATAATGCAGCCGCCTCGTGTAATCTACGTCACGCCATTTATGAATATAATCCTCAGTTATAATGAAGGAATCAGCTTTGGACTTTTCTCGGGCGTTTTCAGGGACTGGTCCGCGTTACTGATCTGGATGACTCTGGCTCTGGCGATTGTGTTGCTGATATGGATGATCTTTTCTGATAGCTTCGTCACGACGGCGGCGCTCGGCCTTATGGCAGGGGGCGCGCTTGGCAACATCTACGACCGCGTCCAGGGGGGTAAAGTGACGGATTTTATCGATCTCCATGCCGGCTCATGGCATTGGCCGACATTCAACATCGCAGACGTGGCAATTGTAGGTGGAGCCATCATCCTTATCCTCTGTTCTCTTCGGTTCACTTCATCGCCAAACTAGCAAATTCGAGATCGGCGGAAACGGTTCAGGCAGCGACGCGATGAATACCGGGAAAGGTGTGAGATCGTCGGTTTAAGTGCTTATCCTCGCGACGAACTCGCCCGGCTGACACGGGAAGCTTAGCGGCTTGGAGCCGTGCATTGACCGCAAGTCGGCTATAAGTCGTCGGGAATTTCCTGCCTAAGGTTTGGCCCCTTGGCAAGCCGGCGACCGAGTGCTTCAAGAAATCTGTCGTAACGCTCACCGCCTTTGGCCTGGGAGGCCGCCTGGACAGCTTCCGGCACTGTCGCCGTGGAGGTCAGCCAGGAGCGCATGAATATGGCGAAGGCTTCGTTAGCGATGCCGATGTCGCGTTCGAGGCGCTGGACGTTGCGGTCGATGCGGTCGAGCCGCTTCACGATGGCGGCCTCCTGCCGCTCGTCGGCATCGGGCGAGAGGAATGAGGCGATGGCGGCCTCGGCGATCAGGGAGCGGGACTGCTCGCGCCGATCGGCAAAGTCGGCCAGCAGGCGCATCAGCTCCGGATCGAGATAGACGGAAAGCCGCTTCTTCCGGTCCGGGCGCTCGCGCTGTTCATGGGGCTCGGGCATGGGTCACAGATCCATATTGTCGCCAGGGTCCATCGAGACCTGTCGGGCGACGAGCCGCATGTTACGCACCAACATGCGATTGGTGGCGGCATCGCTATCGGGCTCGTCAATGTCGGGCTCGAACTCGTTGGCGGGCGGCTTCGGCTGTTCCGGCGCGATGTCCTTGTGCGGTTCAAGGCCGGGCTCGCGGCGCAGGCCGGCATTCGCCGGGTCGTCGTCCGGCCGCGTTGCCGAGGGCGGCTTCGCCGCGCCGTTCGCGGCCGGCGCGGCAGCGACATTGCCTTGCGCCTGGAACGCGCCTGTGGTCGCAGTCGGGGCCGGCTTCAGCGCCGACCAATCATCCGGCTGCGGGACGAGGCCGGCACGAGGATCGGCCGGAACGGGAAGGAGGCGCTCGGTGAGGCGGGCATCCTCGTAGTAGCGCGCCTTCTTCGCGCGGATCGGCGCGATTCCGGCGACCATGACGATCTCGTCGTCCGGAGGAAGCTGCATCACCTCGCCGGGGGTGAGCAGCGGCCGCGCGGCCTCGGAGCGCGAGACCATGAGATGACCCAACCAGGGAGCCAGTCTGTGCCCTGCGTAGTTCTGCATGGCGCGCATCTCGGTGGCGGTGCCGAGAGCGTCCGACACGCGCTTGGCGGTGCGCTCGTCGTTTGTCGCGAAGCTGACGCGGACATGGCAGTTGTCGAGGATGGAGTTGTTGGCGCCGTATGCCTTTTCAATCTGATTGAGGCTCTGCGCGATCAAGAACGCCTTGATGCCGTAGCCGGCCATGAAGGCGAGCGCCGATTCAAAGAAGTCTAGCCGGCCGAGCGCGGGAAACTCGTCGAGCATGAGGAGAAGGCGATGACGGCGGCCCTTGGCGTGAAGCTCTTCGGTGAGCCGGCGGCCGATCTGGTTGAGCACCAGCCGGACGAGCGGCTTGGTGCGGGAAATGTCGGAAGGCGGCACCACGAGGTAGAGGGTCGTCGGCCGCTCGCCGGAAACGACGTCGGCAATGCGCCAGTCGCAGCGGGCGGTGACGGCGGCCACGACAGGATCGCGATAGAGGCCGAGAAAGGACATGGCGGTGGAGAGAACGCCGGAGCGCTCATTGTCCGATTTGTTGAGCAGCTCGCGCGCCGCGCTGGCGATGACGGGGTGCGGCCCCTTCTCGCCGAGATGCGGCGTGGTCATCATCGCCGCCAGGGTCGTCTCGATCGGGCGACGGGGATCGGATAGGAAGGCGGCGACGCCAGCGAGCGTCTTGTCTTTCTCGGCATAGAGGACATGGAGAATGGCGCCGACCAGCAGCGAGTGGCTGGTCTTCTCCCAATGGTTCCTCTTATCAAGCGAGCCCTCCGGGTCGACCAGCACGTCCGCGACGTTCTGCACATCCCTGACCTCCCACTCGCCCTTCCTGACTTCCAGCAGCGGATTGTAGGCGGCGGACTGGGCATTGGTCGGGTCGAACAGCAAGACGCGGCCGAAGCGGGCGCGCAGGCCGGCGGTCAGATCCCAGTTCTCGCCCTTGATGTCATGCACGATCGCTGAGCCCGGCCAGGTGAGCAGGGTCGGCACCACCAACCCGACGCCTTTGCCGGAGCGTGTCGGGGCGAAGCACAGGACATGCTCGGCGCCGTCGTGACGGAGGTAGTCGCGGTCGAGCTTGCCGAGCACCACGCCATCGTCGCCAAGGAGGCCGGCGGTCGCGACTTCCTTTCTCTCGGCCCAGCGGGCGGAACCGAAGGTGCGGACGTCCTTGGCTTCACGCGCACGGTAGATCGACATGAGGATGGCGGCCGCGATGGCGAGGAGCCCGCCGGAGGCGGCGATGCCGGCACCCTCGTAGAAGATCGTCGGCGCATAGGCGTCGAAGAAATACCACCACCAGATGAACGCGGGCGGCGGATAGAAAGGCAGGCCGCCCAGCTCGAACCAGGGGTTTCCGAGCTGCGCCTGAAAGCCGAGCCGCCATGCCGTCCATTGCGTCGCGCCCCAGACCGCGACTAGCACGATCGAGAACACGACGATGATCTGGCCCCACATGACACGGCTGGCGGACAAGGCGGCACTCTCCTTATGTTTGATGCGGCACATCGCAGAAGGACATGCCGCGCGCGGGATTCAATGCCGCATGGCCGGCGGCTCGAAGCGGAGCGAAAAGCTCGCGGAAAATACTTGCGAGATGCGGCGGACGTTCGCGGTTGCCGCTCATAGCCCCAGACCCCGCTTTCGGCCGAAGGACCAATCGACACCGCCACCGGCGCGGGCGACGCCGGAGATGTGCTGGCCGATGTGCTTCTCAACCGATGGCGTCCAGGGCACGAGCTTGAAGCCGAGGCCCCCATCGGGTCCAATAGTCTCGATCATGGCGAAGCGCCCGGAGGCGAGCGCGAAGCGCTGCCGATAGGTGCCGCCGACATATTCGCCGTCCGCCGCCCTCTGGAACGGCATGCCGGTCTCGGCCGCGAGCTTCTGGCCGAGCGTGTCCAGCTCGCGCTCGCGCAGGGTGTTGAGCAGGTTACGGGCGAAGAGGATGCGCTGGCCTTCGCGTCGGGCGAGGCCCTCGGCAACGAGATGATCCGCGCGGGCGTCCATCGCCTGGCGTACCTCCAGGCCGAAGCCGCCGCCGCCGAGATCGACGGGATTGCGGGAGACGAGCTGGCGATCGAGCCAGGTCGAGCCGGCAGCCGTGGTCTGTGCCTCGATGGACAGGTCCGCGCGGACGGCGAGCGCCGTGCGGGTTCGCCCGCCGGCATCCTCGTAGCGGCGCAGCTCGACAATGGAGCCGGGCGCGGAATCGCCGGCCGCGTCGAGATCGTGGAAGCGGATGTGATGGGTGCGCCCGTCGATGCCGTCGATCACGGCATAGGCGCTGCCACGCAGCTCGTCATCGAGGCCGCGTTCGACCAGCCTGCCTACAATGGGATCCGCGTTGGCTTCACCGGCGATGACATAGTCGGTCAGGCCGCGGTCTATGCCGCGCTCCGTGAGCGCACGGTGCATGCGCTTGATGATGTCGCCGCGCTCGCCCAGCTCGCGCAAGGTCGCCTCGGCGTCGTCGGCCATGATCCACTGGCCGGGACCGATGGTCTCGGCGAGGCCGAGACGTTCGAGATGGCGAAGCCGGCCGACCTTCAGCGTCACATACTCGTCGGGCTGCCTGTCCGGCGACGGAGCCACGTCGATGATCCCGTGCTTGTTGGCGTCGCGGGCAAGCTGGCGGTCGAGCTGGGTCCAGCGTTCGGCCCCGACCTGCCGCTCCAGCGCGCGGCGAATGTCGAGATCGGTGCGCGGGCCGAGCTCCTGGGTGATGAGATCCTGCGCACGGTTGCGCATGCCCTCCTTGATGTAGTCGCGCGCGATCACCAGGTCGTTGCCGTCATCGGCGCGGCCGCGCAGGATGACGTGGACATGGGGATGCTCGGTGTTCCAGTGATCGACGGCCACCCAGTCGAGCTTGGTGCCGAGATCCTTTTCCATCTGCGCCATGAGATCGCGGGTGAAGGTTTTCAGGTCGGACATTTCCGTCGCGTCGTCCGGCGAGACGATGAAGCGGAAATGATGCCGGTCGTCCTCGCAGCGTTCGGCAAAATCCTTCACTTCGGCGTCGTCGGTCTCCGGGCCGAACATGCGCGCCTTCTCGCCGTCGCGCGTCACACCGTCACGACGCAGATAGTTGAGGTGGGCTGTGAGCGGCGCGGAGCGCGCGGTGTGCCTGACCACGCGGGTCTTGATGACGGCACCGCGCGAGCGACTGGAGATGAGGCGGTTGGCGCGAACGCTCGCAACACGGCCTCGACCGAAGCGCGAGCCGTTGCCGGAGGTGATCCTGCCGGAGCGGGAGATACGGCCACCGGCCTTCTGCGCGGCGGCGAGCGCCTGGGCGACGAAGGGCTTAGCCCGCTGCGCCCGGCTCGAACGGATGCGGCCCGGCCGGACGCGGAAATCGTCGTCCCGGCTCATGGCCGTTTCCGCCGCGATGTGCGGTTTCCGCTGAAATCGCACACGAAAATATCGGTACGCACCTCGCGCGCCTGATCCGCGATGTACGGGGAAATCCAAAAAGCGCAAGCGAAACAACACCCCAACCGAGCCGCGATGTGCGGCTTTTTATCCCGCCCTCCTTCGGCCTGATGTGCCGCTGCCCCGCAGCGCACCGCAATCCCTGCGATTGCGCACCACGCGAAGCGAGGAAACGCGATCTTCAACGCCGATCTCCTTCCCTTGCCGGCCGTTCCACGAACAGACCGTCGGATGGCGGCACGAGCGCCGACAGATCGACGATCGGCGGGTCGTCGGAAGGTCGGCCGGAAAGAGGGAGGGAGTCGTCCGCATCGTCGTGATCGCGGTCGGTGGAGCGCAGGAAGAAGAGCGGAGCGCGACGCCATGACGGCGATGACGATGAACCAGCCGAGCGCGTGATCGGTGCCGTGCCGTCGATCATGGGAGCGATCTTCGCGACGTAATCGACGGTTTCTGCCGGCAGCGCACGGCCGCTGGCGAGATGCTCGTCGTAGCGGCCGGGACCGGCATTGTAGGCGGCCAGCATCGCGTCGACCGAGCCGTAGCGGTCGTGCATCTCGCGCAGATAGGCGGTGCCGGCGAGGATGTTGTCGCGCGGCTGCCAGGGGTCCGCGCCGAGGCTATGCTTCGCGCGCAGCTCCTCCCATGTCGCGGGCATGACCTGCATGAGGCCGATCGCGCCCTTGGGCGATAGCGCGGCGGGATCGCCGACGCTCTCGACGGCAATGACCGCGCGTATCCATCGCTCGGGAACGGCGAAGCGGCGGGCGGCCTCGGCGACATAGGGTGCCCACGGATCGGATCGCGGAGCGGCCGAGGCGGTGGCCGGAAGCGGTTCGCCGGGCGGCGGCTCGGCCGACGCGGGAGCCGCCATGACCGCGATCATGGCGCATGCGGCCAGCATCGCCATGAGGGTCGGGACGACAGCGCAGGCACCGCCGTCCCGATGCGCCACCAGCCTGCCATCGTGCTCGCTGCGGCCAAGGGCAAGGCTTCGCCGGCGGCCGACATTTTCCGGTCGGTCATCGTCGAACGACGTGTCCGATCCCCGGAAAACAGGCCGCCGCCCTTGACCTCCGCTGCGCGCGGCGGTCGCCCGATGGGCGATCGGGTCGAGGGGAGTGACCGGCCTTCGACCGATCAAGGAGAGTGAGCCTGAAGGATGACGGGAACGATGGCAGCGCATGATCGGTCATGCCTCGCCGTCGTTCTTCTTCCGGCGCGTCCAGAGCAGGTTCCACGCGCCCTTCTTCGTGTCTGACTCGAACAGGCGGGCGCGGATCGGCTCGAAGAAGGACGGATCGTCGATGGTCAGGGACAGATAGCTTCCGGCCTTGTCGCCGGTGCGGTCCCAGGCCGCGCCGACTTCCTGCCCGTCGAGGAAGACGCGATGCTCGGGCGCGTTCTCGGCATCCGATTCCTCGGCCGGAAGGATGGCGACCTCGACATCGAGCGTGAGCGTGCGGACGCGGCCAAAGAAGCCGTCATCGTTGCGGGTGAAGGTGCCGATCTGGGCCATGCGATGTTCCTTTCGCGAGGTTGGAGACGAGCCGTCACGGCTCGTCGGAAACCGGCTCACGGAAGGATTCCGTGGCCGGATCGGGATCGTCGGTTGTCCAGACGGGGACCGCCCGGCCGACAATGGTTGAGACCGGGAGCGGCCCGAAATAGCGGCTGTCGAAGCTGCCGGTGCTGTCCCAGTTCATGAAGAAGGCTTCGCGTTCGCCGAGCATCCGGCAGCCCTGCCAGACGGGCAGCGGGCGGCCGTGCGTGTCGAGCGCGCGAGCGTCGCCATAGGTCGCGCCGTAGGCGGTGATGGTGCCGCCGTGCCGGCACACCCTCGTTCCGCCGAGTGCCAGCACGCGCTTGATGAGCGGCAGGCCGCGCGGCAGGTAGCCGCGTTCGGCGAGGAACTCAGCCAGCTCGTCGGGCGGCACGACGACGGCGAGGTCCGTGACCTCGATCCGGTCGGCCGGAACGATGCGATAGAGGCCGACCGGCACGCTGGCCGATGCGTTCCAGATGAAGCGCAGATCGGGCCGATGCAATGCCGGAGCGGCGACCAACGCCGCGCCGGCCAGCATCGCGATGAGGGTCAGGCGGCGCCCGGTGGAGAGGCCCATCATCGCGTCACCTCACGGCGACGCAGCCAGGCGCGATGCTGTTCGGTCGAATAGGCACGGAACGGCTCGTTGACGCTGATGCGGTTGTGGACGTGCCGCCAGTGGTCCGGCGCGACTTCGGCGGGGTCGATGCCGAGCGCCTCGATCGCGTCGACCACCTTCAGAACGGCCTCGACCTTCGGCCAGCCGGTGATGCGAAGCAGGATCTCGCCGCCCGGCCGCACGAAGGGGAGCGTCTGGAACGGCTCCCCGGAGGCGACCGCGCGCACGATGTCGATGCGCGAGATGATCGTGCCGTGCTCGTTGCCGGCCCAGCGGACGAATGCGAAGATGCTGCCCGGCGCGAAGACGACGACACGGCGATGGCGGTCGAGGCGCTGGTCATCGGCGGCGCGGCCGAAGCGTATCCAGTGCTCGACGTGGTTCTCGCGCCAGGTCAGCTCGACCACCGTGCGGTCGGCCGGCAGGCCGGCGCCGCGGATGGTTGTCGTCATGGCGGTGTCCCTTCCGTGAAGGGCAGCACCGATGCGATGCGCGCTCGCGCGCGCTCGGCCATCGCGGCGTCGATCTCGCAGCCGAGATAGCGGCGGCCGGTCAGCCGGCAGGCTTCGCCGGCCGCGCCGGAGCCCGCGAACCAGTCGCCGACCAGGCCGCCGGGCGGGCAGCTCGTGCGGATCAGGATTTCGAGGAGGAAGACGGGCTTTTCCGTGGGGTGGATGGCGCGTCCATGTGCGTTGCGCAGGAAGATCACGGAGCGCATCAGGCGCGGGCCGCCGTCCTCGCTGACATAGTGGCCGGCGTCGATCCGGCCGGTATGCGGCGGTCGCTTCTTGCGCCGCACGGTGCGCGCCGTGGCGTCCGGCGTCGTCTGCACGTCGTTGTAGACGGCGCTCCACGGCACGTCGGCGCGGCGGAACTGGACGGCCAGCTCGTGGACCCTGCGAAAGCGGTCGGCGTGGAAGGAGGAGCCGTTCTGCTTCTCCCAGACGATCTCTTGCGCATAGGTAAGGCCGGCATCCGAGAACGCCCTTCCGGTGGTCATGAAGGAACGCAGCGAGCCGAACACCCAGAGCGAGCCGGACGGCTTCAGGGAGGCGCGCGCGAGCGCCAGCCAGCCGTCGACCTGCCGGTCCCAGGCGAGCGAGGTATCGCCATAGGGCGGATCGGCGAGGATCAGGTCGAACGGACCGTGCGCCGGCATCAGGTCGCGGCAATCGCCGGTGAGGATCGTCATGGCGCGATCCTCCGCATGCCGATCAGGCTGCGGCGCCGTTGTCCCCGATTTCGAGAAATGGGAGATCGCGTTAGCAAGAATCCGAAGGATTCTTTAGTTAGGGAAGTTAGAGGGGCCGGATTCCGCCTGTCGAATCCGATGCTTGCCGGCCGGTCGCGTTCCCGATGGTACGGGATTCGCGTTCCCGAAAAGACGGGAATCGGCGTTCCCGATAGTACGGTTCCGTCCACAGGCTTTCCACGGCTGCGGTGGAACGAGGTCCGGGGCGCGATCATGTCGCCGCTCCCGCACGCTTGCGGCGGCGCGGCATGGGCTGCTCACCGATCGGCTGGAAGGTCAGGCGCTGGCGACCATCGGGATCGTCGACCAGCGCCAGGCGGTAGCCGGGAAGCGGCTGGCGCTGGACGATGGCGCGCAGCTCGAAGCGGAAGCGCCGGAGCGGCGACAGGCTGCCGGATTTGAGATGAAGATGCGGAACGTCGAAGCTCCAGCCGCCGCTTTGCCGGCCGCCATGCTTACGCACCAGCCGGTAGAGCCAGCGTTCGAGGCCGCCGGTCAGCCCGAAATAGTCGCGGTCGATGGTCAGCACGAGCGCGTCGTCGAGGACGCCGGCATAGAACCAATCCGGCAGGATCATCTCGATGCCGAGCGATCGCCCCTGCGGGTCGAGCCGCTCCTTCCACTCGGCGATCCACGAGAAGCGGTGCCGGCGACGCTCGGAGGGCTGGCGGATCGAGGTGAGGATGGTGGTCGATTGCAGCCTGTCCAGCGCGGCCTTCAGCCTGTCATAGTTCAGGCCGGAGTCGGTGCGACCGATGAAGGTGAGGATCTCGTAGGGAGTGGACGCCATGAAGCGCGAGGTGGAGAGGCCACGGTCGCGCGCATCGACGATCTGGCTCGCGGCCCAGATCAGCACGTCGGCATCCCAGATGGTCGCCATGCCGTGCTCGGCCGTTGCCTCGACGCGGATCGACACGTCGCCCATGCGAAAGTCGATCGGCGTGATGCGGCGCGATTTGCCGAGCGAGAAGAACGGCCAGGACATCAGGTCTTGAGCGTCGCGCGCGGCGATCTCGCCTGAGCGTGCCCTGAAGAGTTCGAGCTGCTGGCCTTGATATGTGCGGCGTCGGGTCATGCGGTGGTCATCGGGGCGTGTCGGTCGCGCCCGAGTCCCGAGGAGCGGGAGGGCTCGGCGTCGCCGGCTCGGAGGTCGATTGGCGAGCGCTCGCGTCGATCCAGGCTTGCAGGTCCGCGACGGCGTAGACCACACGGCCGCCGAGCTTGTGGTAGATCGGCCCGGTCCCGTCGCAGCGGTGCTTTTCCAGCGTGCGGGGAGACAGGTCGAGGAGGCGCGCCGCCTCCGGGGTCCGCACGAAGCGCGGCCAACTACTGTCGGTGATGGTGTCCATGATCGACCTCCGTCGCGGCCGCCGTGAGAACGGCGAGTCAGATGAGACGATGGCGAAAAATCAGCGGCCCAACGGAGTGACAAAAATCGGGGGGTCTTAGGAGAAGTGTCCCCCCTTCGCGCCGGCCTGCTGGCGAGTCAGTCTCGACCGCGTTCGCGGCGGTCGCGCGATCCCTGCGGGGTGAGCCAGCGGAGATAGCCACTTTCGATCTGGCGGCGCGCGGCCGCGAGGATGCGCGCGAGCCGTCGGCGCTCCGGCGCGTTCTGCCAGTCGACGGCACGCATCGTCTCGACGGTCCGGTTGAGCAGGACGGCGGCGACGATGCGGCGAGAGGCACCGGATTCCACGCCGTCCGATGCCCGCAGCATCAGGGCGGCCCGACGAATCTGGAATGCGGAAAGCTGTTGCTGGCGCGGCCACGGACCGGACCGATTTCCGTCGAGGCGCCGCTTCAGGCGGGCCGCATTTCGGTGACGCCACCAGAAATGCTCGTCGAGCGGAAGGAAGATGCCTGCGCGGGAAGGCTTGTCGCCATACCGGAGCCAGAGCCTGTGATCCCCGGCCTGGTCTTCGGCAAGGGCGTGCAGGCCGTCGCCGGCCAGCTCGCCCAGCACCGGCAAGGTGCGAGGATCAGGAAGCGAAGAAGCTGCAAAGCCTTCGGGGACAGCCATGACAATGAGCACGGCAGGGAAGATTCGGGGTAGCCAGACGGGTCGAGCGGTCAACGCCGATGCAGAAGGGTCCGCCGGGAAAGGCCAGCCCCCAGCGGCGGGACAGGCGCGCTATCGCGTCCTCCGTGTCCGCGCCGCCAGAGGCGACCCTTTCCAGCGTGCCGGCATAGTCCTGCCGGTATTCACGGTTGCGACGAAGAAACTCGAACGAAATGCCGCCTCGGTCGAGACGGCCCAGATGTTCCTCAAACTGCGGTGATCGCCAGTCGTGCAGCGGCTCCATGTAGAATCCTCCCCGCCCGGTCGTTGCCATCGGGATGATTCGAGTATTGGGGCGGTCGGAAGATCGGGAAGTCGCAAAATCAGAATACGAATCTCGATCTGCGCGAGCAATCCAGGGTTGCGGAATCATAAAGGATGCAGCGACCGGCTTAGGGTCATTGCATGCGCGGTTGCAGCAGGTGCTTGTATCCTTTCTCCGTCATCCAGCGTGCGCGGGCGAGATGGCTGTCGTGCATCTGCTTCGCGCGTTCGGGATCGGCGTCTACGTCGAGCCCGAACACGATCTTGGCGACCTCTCGCCAGTCGGCACCTCCCTTGGCAGCGTCGAGCAGGCGTAGATAGGTTGCAACGTGAGCTTCATCATAGGCATTCACCCTGTCGGTCAGCGGAGGGCTGTCCTTGAAGGGGGATTTGCTCATCGTCGTGTCCTTACTTCCTCGCGCGTGTAGTTCACAAATACGTCATCACTTCGAGGTGCAATAGAAGTTCCGCGACTGGCATCGAAGATTCTGGGAATGCTTCCATTCCGCGATTCGACAGAAAGTCGGCGGGCTGCGACGCATTTGATCTCCGCGCATGTGGTTGAACATACCGAATCGGAACGATCGTTCCTAGAACGATAATTCCGGTTCTGTTTCGGATGCGTCATGGACCTCAAAGAGGTGATGGCGATCAACATGCGTCGGCTGCGCCATGACAAGGATATGACGCAGGAAGAAGTGGCCGAGCGCTCCGGGCTAAGCGCTCGCTATATCGGCTCGATCGAACGCGGCAAGGTTTCGGCGAGCGTGAGCATTCTCGGAAAGGTGGCGGACGCGCTCGACGTCGATCCCTGCGAGCTGATCCGCGTGTCGAAACCCTGACGTTCGCCCTCAAGGGGCGAACGGGTCGATTTCGCGGATGATGGCGTCGTCGTCGCCGTCATATTCGGCGGCGGGCATGGCGCCGACCGTGCCGTCGCCGGCGCGGAAGATGACGATCGTGACCAGCAGGGTGGCGGCGAGGCTGAAGGCGAAGGCTTGCGCGTCTGGAAGTGACATTGCTGCGGCTCCTGATCTGGAGCGGGGCCATCCCCGCTCGACAGGCGCCCGATGCGTTTCGGCCGCGGCCGCGATCACCGCCGGGGCGAAGCCTCCGGCGGCGGCATGCTATGCATAGTCCGACCCCTTGGGGTTGATCGTGGAAGGCCGCGACTGGAACCAAGGTCAGCCTCCAAGAGAGGGGTGGCTTCTTTCGCGGTCGGAGCCGCGCTGTGCCGTTCCGCGCGGATATTGCCGAAGCCGCCCGGCTGTTCCGTCTGTATCCGCTGTCGCGCCGTGATCGGTGCGGTTGCTGCAATGAAATCGGATCACCAAGCGCATGATGAACATCAGAGTTGGGATCAGTTTGCTTTCGGGCGTCCGCCATGGGGTGCTACAGCGCGCGCATGATCGACGTTCTGTTTGCCATAGCGTTAGCCGTCGTGGCGCTCTTCTACTCGGCCGTGGGACAGGCCGGCGGCACCGGCTATGTCGCCGTGATGGGTCTGGCCGGCTTCGATCCGGCAACGATCAAGCCGACCGCGCTTGCGCTCAACGTGCTGGTTTCGGCGATCGGGTGCTATCGCTTCCATCGCGCCGGCATGCTGACGTGGAGGACCGTCTACCCGTTCGCCGTGCTCGGCGCTCCGTTCTCACTGTTGGGCGGGGCGCTGCATCTGCCCGCGTCCGTCTATATGCCGGTGGTTGGCATATTGCTGCTCATTGCGGGGGCACTGATGCTCCGTTCGGTGAAGGACGCTTCCACGCTCGACGAGCAAGCGCCTGTCGTTCCCCCGTTCCTGCCGTCGCTGATAGTGGGAGGCGCGATCGGCCTGGTCTCCGGGGTGACGGGCGTGGGCGGCGGCATCTTCCTCGCCCCGGTGGTGCTTGCGCTGCGCTGGACGGAAACGCGGAAGGCGGCCGCCATATCGGCGGTCTTCAACCTCCTGAACTCGTCGGCAGCCCTGCTTGGGGCATGGGCGACGATGCCGTCGCTGCCGGCGCAGTTGCCGATATGGCTGGCCTGTGTCGCCATCGGCGGGCTTGTCGGATCGTGGCTGGGCGCGAGATATTTGAAGCCGGGTGCATTGCGGCTGGTGCTGGCGGCTCTGTTGCTGGTCGCTGCCGCGCGGATGATCGCGACTTCCTTCTAGTCGCGTCATTCGCAGCGACCATGCCGCGCTGGCCTTGAGAGGGTTCCGCTTCAGGGAGCGCCGGCCGCGAACGTGAGGAAGGCCCGGCGGCTTTCGCCGCCGGGCTCTCGACACCTCCTTTCAGAACGGGATCTCGTCGTCGGGATCGTTGGCGCCACGGCTGTCGTCCTCCCGCTTCGGCCAGCTCAGGAAGTCCACCGTCTCGGCGATGATCTCCGTGCTGTAGCGCTCGACGCCTTCCCTGTCGGTCCACTTCGTGTAGTGGATGCGGCCCCGGACCAGCACCTTCATGCCCTTCTGGCAATGCTGCTCGACCGTCTTGCCGAGGCCGTTGAAGCAGGTGATACGGTGCCATTCGGTCTCCTGGACCCGATAGCCGTCCTTGTCCCGCAGAACCTTGCCTTCCGCGTAGCGGGGGCGCGAGGTGGCCAGGGTGAAGTGGACGATGCGGGTGTTGTTGATGGTGGTGCGGCCCTCGGGGTCCTGACCGATGTTGCCGGCGAGAATGACGATGTTCTGCATGGTAGTTCTCCGTTGCTTCAATCGGAGGGACCGTCCCTCCGACGAGACCCGGCCACGGTCGCCGGGAGCCGACAGCAACCCTTAAGGCCCGGAGTGGGGCGGGCAGGCGCTTCGCGCCAACACGGTTCGGAGCCGCGGGGGTTGAGGGCGGAAACCGCTCGGCCGTAGGGGATCAGTCGGTCGGAGGGCATGTCCTTCCGCGAACACATCACGGAGAAGCCGCAGAACCTTCCTCCTTGCCGGCCCGGCCATCGGTCGCGGCCTCGAACCCGCGCCTTCTCAGGAAACACCGCGATCACCGCGCCTGTCTCACGCAGATGCCGACCTCGGATGGCAGATGAGGGAGAACGCTGGCGCCGGCATCCCAGCGAATTGGCGCCGTCTCCATTTCGGAGGCCACGGCGACGGATCGTGCGCGCCTGAAGGGATGAAGCACGGCTCCGGCTCGATGCCGTAACCACGCCACGGTGGCCGACAGCCAGAACGTCGAGAGCATCACGTACGCGATCATGCTGATCGGGGCGTCCCGTGGCGGCCAGATGCGGAGACCGTGATGCGGAGACGGAGCGGATACCGGCGGCGAGCCCGTCATGAGCGAGGTTCGCAGAGCTGGTGGAGGTGCCGTCGAGGCCCGTCGTCATGGAAGCGGCCGATCGCGGCATGCGCGATTCTGCCGAATGCCAGGGAGATGAGGATGGGTTTGGGAAGGAGGTGGAGGGAACCGTCCCTCCTTCCCACGGGAGGATGCTTGAAGGAGGGGCGTTGCCCTTCCTTCATCGTAGAGTCCGAGAGGGACGACCAGCCCTCTCGACAGTTGTTCCCGGCGGCCGCCTCCATCGGAGCGGCCGCCATCCTCAATCCGGCCCGCAGAGTGTCGCAAAAGTCTGTCACGCAATTTCGATTTTTTGCGCCCGACTTTTGCGCCCGACTTTCCCCTGAAGATTCAGCGGCGGGCGTTTTGTGACGAAATTCAGGATTACCGCGACATTGACGCGTGCGCCAGCCACCTATAAATGTTCGATTCAATAATACATGAAATGTTGAATAGATATGAACGAACAAGATGCGCTCAAGGGCTTTGCCGCACTCTCTCACGAGGACCGCTTACGCATCATCCGCATGTTGGTGGTGGTCGGCGCTGATGGAATGGCCGCTGGCGCTATCGCCAGTGCGCTCGATGACGCCCAGCCGTCCCGCGTCTCCTTTCACCTGAAGGAACTGGAACACGCCGGACTCGTGCAAAGGCGGCGTGATGGCAAGTCGATCATCTACAGCGCCAACTGGCCCGCGCTCTCCGATCTCGTCGCCTTCCTCATGCACGACTGCTGCCAAGGCCACTGTGAATACTGCGACAAAGCTATTGCCCTGTTCGCGAAATGCGAGGGCCGACCAACCGGCTCGATCCGCTGCGAATAGGAACGGCCATGCAAAGAATCCTCGCTTTCGTTGAAAACAATCTCCTGCTGCTGGCCGTCGCGACGGCCGCGCTTGGTCTGCTGGTGCCTTCGCTCGGGATCGTCCTTGAAGGCGGCATAAGCCCGCTTCTGGCACTATTGATGCTCGTCATCAGCCTGACATTCGACGCCCATGCGGTGAAACTGGTTTTCCAGAAACCAAGCCGGCAGATTTGGGCAGTCTGCCTTGTCTATGGTCCTATGTCGCTCGCGGGGTGGCTCACGGGACGCCTGTTCTTCGGCTCCGGGCCGCTGGCGGCCGGTCAAACGCTCGTCGGCACGTTGCCGACAGACGTTTCCGCGCCGCTGCTGGTCCTGCTGGCGCGGGGCAACGTCGCCCTTGCGGCCGTTCTCAACGCAGTCAACACGCTCTTTTCGCCGTTCATCGTGCCGTTGCTGTTCCTGCTGCTGACCGGGATCGAGCTGCAAGTTCCCATCGCAGCGGTCATCATAGAGCTGCTGCTTATCGTGGTGGTGCCGACCGTGATCGGGGTTTACCTGCGAACGCGCTACCCGCAATCGGTCGGCCGTCACGATGGCCTCTATCCGTCCATCGGCTCGGTGATCTACCTGCTTTTGCTGCTCGCGGTCATCGGCCCGAACGCCGAAACAATCCTCGGCTATGGCTGGTTCGCGATCGTGATCGCGCTCGCTGCCCTCACGCTGAATCTGATCGGCTATGCGGTCGGGTCCATCGCCAAGGTCTTTGTGGCCGACCGGCAAGAGCTGATCGCCTACCTGTTTACGGTGAGCAAAAAGAATTCAGCATCGCCGCCGCGTTTGTAGCTGCATCCGGCCTGCCCACGGAAATCGCCGTGCCTGCCGCCTTTTTTGCCGTGATTCAGATGATTACATCACCGATCGCCGCGAAGATATTGGCGTCAGGAAGCCGGGCCGCTGCGGCCACCCCACAATAAGGCTGTGCAAACTGCCGTCGCGAAAATCCCGAAACCTGCGACAGTTTCGCGTCCGACGTTTGCAGCGTCGCAGAAAGCCGCCTGTTTGCGACACTCGCACGACGGCCTCGCGACAGCGTAAGGCTTTGGGTTCAGCGCGGCGATAGGGCGGCGGCGTGGGCGCTGATGTTCAGCAGCGCGGCGATACCGACGATCAGGCCGCCGGTGCCGCATAGAAGATTGAGCGCGACCATCGACTCGATGACGTTGTGCGCAACGCCATGCACCACCGTATAGCCTGCCAGGGCGGCGGGCGCGGCGAACAGCACGAGGACGGGAAGACGCAGGAGGGGTGCCTGCACGAAGGCGAGGACGGCAGCGGCGACCACCACGGAAAGCCCGGCCGCGCCAAGCGCAGCGATAAGGGACATGGCGACGCTCGCATCGGTCGCAGAGACGTAGCGGAATGCGGCAAGCCCGACCATGAAGGGCAGCGCGTAGATCGCGAAGTTGAAGGCGATCACGCAGAGCGCGATCGACAGCGAGACGGCGAGCAGGATGAGGGTCATGGAAGCCTCCGGATGATCGGTTTAAGGATCACGACAGGCTGTCTGACGATACGCTCCGCCTGCGACTTTGCTTCTGTGCCGGTGCTACGAGGATGCACGGATTTGACCCCTTTTGCTGGCGATCGTCAAGCTCAGGCGGCCGAGACCGCCTGAGCGGCGGCGCCTAAGCGCCGCCTCGATCGCGGAAATCGTAGACGTTGATGCCGAGCTTCCTCGCCTTGTCGGCAAGGTTGCCCTGGATGCCGCCGCCGGGAAACACGATGACGCCGATGGGAAGCGTTTCGAGCACGGCGTCGTTGCGCTTGAAGGGCGCCTGCTTCGCCGGATACTTGGCGAAGTCGGGCGGGAACGGAACGGTCGGCACCTTACGGTTCGCCGCCCATCTATCGGCGATCAGGTCGGTGCCGGTCCTGGCGCCGCCATGCAGGAGGACCATCTGCGGATACTTGGCGTGAACCTTGTCGAGCACGTTCCAGATGAGATCGTGGTCGTTGAAGGTGCTGGCGCCGGAGACCGCGATCCTCGGCCCGGCCGGGACCAGCACCTCGGCGTCCACCCTGCGGCGTGCGGCGAGGAAGTCGCGGCTGTCGACCAGCGCCGAGGTCAGGTTGCGATGGTTGACCATCGAGCCGGAACGCGGCCGCCAGCCTGATCCGGTGCGGCGCTCGTAGTGCTCGGCAGCCTGGTCGCGCATCAGCTCGAAGGCGTCGCGCCGCTCGATCATGGTCTGGCCCTCGGCCGTGAGGCGCTCCAGTTCGACGGCCTTGATCTCGGTGCCGTCCTGTTCCCGCTGAAGGCGGCGCTGCGCCTGCTCGTTATCGTCCAGCGCCCGCTCGATCCGCTGGACCGTGCGGTGGAAGAGATTGACGGTCGACCAGAGCAGATCGTCGAGATCGGGTTCGAGCCTTGTGTCGCCAAGGGTAGCGATGAGGGCGTCAAAGATGTCTGCGACGGCTCCGGCCACCATGTTGCCCTCGGGCAGCGGCCTCGGATCGGGCTCGTCCTCGAAGGGACGCCAGCCATAGAGCTGAAGTTCGGTGAGCAGGCGGTCGGTGGGGGATGAAGCGTGCTGCGGCTCGAAACCGTCGTCCTGTTCGCTTCTCATCTGCGTGGTCTCCTTCGTCGGTCCGACCGCGACCCTCGCGGCCTTCATGGCGTCGGAAGCCCACGGGCGGGCCGGACTGGCAGTCCTCGCTCGCGAGGGCCTTGATGGCCAAGGCAGACGATTCTGTTTCGCGATGCAAAGGCGGGCTTGCCCGCCGGCGGAAAATCGTCGGCCGCCGCCATTGCCTGTCCGGGCCGTTTGTGGGCTCGATCGCCCTCTCGGAAGGCCGGGTTGCGGTCCCCACCGACGATCGGTGGAGCCCGCGCGGAAGCGAACCGGGGACAGCGGTGCCGCCACCCGCTCCATCACCGATCTGCTACGCCGCCACCGCCATGAAGCGGGTGGCGTCCTCATGGACGAGTTGGGGCTGGATCAGCGCCCGCAGGGCTTCGGAGCCGTGAAGGCGCAGATCCTCGTTGAAGTCCTCGAGGCGCGGCGACAGCACCACGGCCTCGATCCCGGCGCTCGTCGCACGCTCGACCAGCCGATCCCGCGCGCCGTCGCCGGCTTGATCGCGGTCGCGCAGGACATAGAGCCGCCGCAGCGTCGCCGGGAACAGGATGGCCGCGAGATGGGCGGCCGAGGTCGCGGCGATCATCGGCATGCCGGGCAGCACCATGCGGGGCGACAGCACCGTCTCGATGCCTTCGCCGGCCGCAAGCACATCGTCCGCCACGCCGAAGCGGATGCCGTGTCCGAGCAGGTCGCCCATCGCCCGCCTCGGCGTGTCGACGTCGGCCTTGCCCGAACCGTCCGCTTTGAGCCAGGTGCGGTGTGCCCCGGTCAGCCGGCCGTCGAGGTCGGTGACGGCGGCGATCAACGCCGGCAAGGACTTTCTGGGGCTGCGCTCGTCGGGGCGGTAATAGCAGCGCGGATGGAACCACAGGCTGGTGATGCCGGACAGGTCCGTGATGCCGCGCCCGCGCAGATAGGTCTGCGCGAGCGTGCCACGGATCGGTCGCGACATGCCGACCAGACGCCGTGCCGCTTCGGGGGAGCCTGCCGCGCGGCGGCCCGGCTCGCCGGCGAGCGTGCCGGTGCCGGGCTCCGGATGGGGCTCGTTGAGGAAGCGCCGGGCTTCGTCGGCAATGTCCTTGAAGTCGATGAGCCCAAGGCTTTCGCGGACAATATCGAGCATGTCGCCATGCTCGCCGGTGGCGGCATCGGTCCAGTGGCCGGCTGGTCCCTTGGCCGAGCTGCGCAGCCGGACATACATGGATCGGCCGGGCAGATTGCGTGCGTCCCCGACCAGCCAGTAATTGCCCTCGCGCCTTCCATTGGACAGATAGTGGCGGCAGGCCGCCTCGGCATGGAGACCGAGACGGCGGGCAAGTTCCGAAGCGTCGAGACGGGGCATCACGCAGCCTCCCGTTCGCTGATGCGCTCGACCGACCATCGGTCGAGCAGCCTCGCCAGCACCGCGACCCCGCTCGCGTCCGTGGGAACGAACATGCGCAGTTTCCACGAGATGATCTCGTGGAACAAGCCATAGGCGGACAAGCGTTCGCGCATCGTGTCGGTGAAGCCGGACAGCTCGATGCGGTAGGCGCCCATGACGCGGACGCGGCGAAGCTGGAGCCCATCGTCGAGGTCGATGATGGTCCTTCCCTCCATGAGCGCCGCGAATGCGTCCTCGGCCGACAGCGAGACCGATCCGGTGATCACGGCGTTCGCCGCCCATGCGGGCGAGACCCTGCGGCCGATGATCCGCTCGCCGTCATCGGTCTGAAGCCGGTAGACGCGCGAGGACTCGTTGGGCAGGCGCCGCCAGATCGGCAGCAGCAGGCCGGTGACGATGTGGATCGTGGAGTCCGAGAACTCCGGCACCTCGGCCACCTCGGCATTCCAGACCGACGCGAAGGCGTCGTGGTCCGCCTCGACCCAATGGCTTCCAACCATCGCCCCGAAGGGTATGGTGTGCGCCTCCATCGGCCGGATCAGGCGGACGCGATACTGGACATCGCCATCGTCGGTCATGACGGCCGGGGCATGGACCTGCACCGCGGCGCGGCCGGAGCGCTCGTTGACCAGCAGCTTGGCGCGCGGGTCAAGGAGATGGTCGAGCGCCGCATCGAGCGTGACCGGCCGGTTGCGCCTGCGCTCTGAGATGGCGAGCAGCCGGGTCTCGGCACCGGTGCCGGGGTGCGTGTAGATGGTCTCCCGGCCGGTGACGACGAAGCTCTCCGCGCTCAGCGTCTCCAGGCCGGCATCGTAGCTGCCGGACGCAATGGCGCCTTCGATCCGTGCGTTCAGCAATCCCTCGAAGGCGGTGAAGATGATGCCCTGCATGTCGATGGTGAGCGCCAAGAGGCGGTTGAGGAAGGTCGAGATGCCCGGCAGCTCGTCCTTGATGCCGGTCGAGTCCGTCAGCTTCAGGCCGGTCGACGCCTCGAAGCGCTCCAGCGAGCAGCCTTCGACCTTGCCGCGCACGATCAGCATGTAGAGTTGGCGCAGCGCATCGCGGGCATAGTGCGATTCCAGATTGTCCTCCGGACGAAACAGGCCCTGACCGCCCGTCTGCCTCTGGCCGCGCGTGATCGCGCCCAGCGTGTCGAGCCGGCGCGCGATGGTCGAGAGAAACCGCTTCTCGGCCTTGACGTTGGTGGCGATCGGCCGGAACAGCGGCGGCTGCGCCTGGTTGGTCCGGTGCGTGCGGCCGAGCCCCTGGATGGCGGCGTCGGCCTTCCAGCCGGGTTCGAGCAGGTAGTGGACGCGCAGGCGCGTGTTCCTGGCCGACAGCTCGGCGTGATACGACCTGCCGGTGCCGCCTGCGTCGCTGAACACCAGCACACGCTTCTGGTCGTCCATGAAGGCGGCGGTCTCGGCCAGGTTGGCGGAGCCGGCGCGCGTCTCGACGACAAGGCGATCATGGCCGCCGTTGCCGGTCCTGCGGACGATGCGCCGCGAGCGGCCGGTGACTTCGGCCACCATGTCGGTGCCGAAGCGCTGGACGATCTGGTCGAGCGCGCCGGGGACCGGGGGAAGGCTGGCGAGCTTCTCGATCAGGGCATCGCGGCGCGCGACGGCCTCGCGGCTTTCGACCGGCTGGCCGTCGCGCGTGACCGGCCGCGACGACAGCCTCCCCTCCGAGTCGGTGAACGGCTCGTAGAGCTGCACCGGGAAGGAGTGGCGAAGGTAGTCGAGGACATATTCCCTCGGCGTGATGTCGACGCGGACGTCGTTCCATTCCTCCGTGGGTAGCTCGGCCAGCCTGCGCTCCATCAGCGCCTCGCCGGTCGAGACGATCTGCACGACGGCGGCATGGCCCGCCTCCAGATCCCGCTCGATCGAGCGGATCAGGGTGGGCGTCTTCATGCTGGTGAGCAGATGGCCGAAGAAGCGCTGCTTGGCGCTCTCGAAGGCGGAGCGCGCGGCCGACTTCGCCTGCTTGTTCAGCGTGCCGGAACCGCCCTCGCTGCCGCCGGTGATGTTGGCGGCCTGCATGGCGGCGTCGAGGTTGTTGTGGATGATGGCGAACGCCGCAGCATAGGCGTCGTAGATGCGGGTCTGCTCGGGCGTCAGCTCGTGCTCGACCAGCTCGTATTCCACGCCGTCGAAGGAGAGCGAGCGGGCGGTGTAGAGGCCGAGTGCGCGCAGATCGCGCGCCATCACCTCCATCGCCGCGACGCCGCCGGCCTCGATCGCCTCGACGAACTCGGCCCGCGTCGAGAACGGGAAGTCATCGCCGCCCCACAGGCCGAGCCGCTGGGCGTAGGCGAGATTGTGGACCGTGGTGGCGCCGGTCGCCGAGACGTAGACGATACGGGCATCGGGAAGCGCATGCTGGAGGCGAAGCCCGGCACGGCCCTGCTGCGACGGGGCGGCATCGCCGCGCTCACCCTTGCTGCCGACCGCGTTCTGAAGCGCATGGCATTCGTCGAAGATGACGACGCCATCCCAGTCGGCGCCGAGCCAGTCCACGATCTGCTGGACGCGGGACGCCTTCTCGCCGCGCTCCTCGGTCCTCAAGGTGGCGTAGGTAGTGAAGAGGATGCCTTCGGGCAACGTAATCGGCTTGCCCTGCGGGAAGCGCGACTGCGGCGTAATCAGCAGGCGCTCCATGCCGAGCGCCGACCAATCCCGCTGCGCGTCTTCCAGCAGCTTGTCCGACTTCGAGATCCACAGCGCCTTGCGGCGGCCTCTCATCCAGTTGTCGAGGATGATGCTCGCGGATTCGCGGCCCTTGCCGACGCCGGTGCCGTCGCCGATCATGAAGCCGCGCCGGAAGCGGACCGCGCCCGTCGCGTCGTCCGGGGCGGCCTTCACGACGTCGAAGGTCTCATCGACCGTCCACGATCCGGCGAGATGGTCGGAGTGCGCCTCGCCGGCATAGATCAGGGTTTCGAGCTGGGCGTCCGAGAGGAGATCGTGGATATTGCCCGGCAGGCGCGGCCGATAGCTCGGCTTCGGCGGCGCAACGGACGCCATCGCCGCCGACTGCACCAGCTTGGTCGGATGAGGCTGTGCGCCGGGGATGCGGATCGACTGGAGCGCGTATTCCTCATAGATGGAATCGGTGATGCTGGCGGTCCCGGCATCCTGGCGGTAGATGGTCTCGTAGCTGAGGTCGACGCCCTCCGGCTCGGCCAGCGGCTTTCTCGGCGCGGCCTTCGCGGCGCGGGCGAGATAGCCGCGCACGGTGCGGGGCGCAGGCGTGGCGGCGACCGGAACCGCGACGGCTGGATCGACCGGCAGGCGGGCCGGCACATGCTCGGCAACCCAGCCCATCAGCGACTCCGCGTCGGGCGCGATGCCGGGCGACGCCGGAAAGACGGCGGGATCGTCGGCCGGCGGCTTGTCGATGACGGTCAGCCGCGTCGGGAACGTCGTGCCATGCTTGGCATAGACGGCACCGTCGACGGCGGCCGTGAACACGACGCGGCCGCGCTCCTGCAGACGGGCATAGGCGGAAGCCCATTCGGGAGCGTCGGGTGCGAAGTTGGCGCCGGTGATCGTGACGAGGCGGCCGCCGGGAGCGAGCCGCGCCAGCGCCGAGGCGACATGGCGGAATGCCGCGTCCGCCATCCGTGTTTCGACATGCGCCATGACGGAGAATGGCGGGTTCATCAGCACCACGGTCGGCGTCACGGCCAGGTCGAGGTGGTCGTCGATCTGGGCCGCGTCGAAGCGCGTGACGGACAGGGCCGGAAAGAGAGAGGAAAGGAGCGAGGCGCGGGTCTCGGCCAGCTCGTTGAGGACGAGCGTGCCCCCGGCGATCTCGGCCAGGATGGCGAGCAGGCCGGTGCCGGCCGAGGGCTCCAGCACGCGGTCGGCCGGCGTGATCGCGGCCGCGGTGGCCGCGACCAGGCCGAGCGGGATCGGGGTCGAGAACTGCTGGAAGGACTGCGCCTCTTCTGAGCGGCGCGTGTGGGTCGGCATCAGCGCCGCGATGCGTCCCAGCAGCGGCAGGCTCGCCGCCGGGGAGCCACCCTTGCGGAGCAGCGCCTTGCCGAACCGGCGCAGGAACAGAACCGTGGCCGCCTCGCAGGCTTCGTAGGCGGTCTTCCAGTTCCAGGCGCCCGACGCGTCGGAGCCGCCGAAGGCGGTTTCCATCGCGCGGCGCAGGACCGGAGCGTCGATGCGCTGGCCGCGTTCCAGATGAGGGAGAAGGAGCTGCGCGGCCGCGAGGATGGCGGCGGCGGTGTCGGGCTCGGAGGCGAGCGGGATCGGCGCGTCCGCGTTCGCGGCTACGGTAGCGGGCATCATGTTCATCGGGGAGCCTTAAGGAGAGCGGGAACGGGACGAGCCGCGCAGCGCTCTCTCTCGACCGCACCGGCTCGAACCCGTCCCGGTCTTCCTCTCCCTCTCAGGCCGCAGGCATGGCCGACATGGAGAAAGGCGCCCCGCCGAAAGGCAGGACGCCGTAATTTTCAGTCGAGGACCTGGGAAATCTCCGATGCCTCCGGATGTCGGAGCGAATAGACCCGAAGCCGATAGTAGCGCTGCGCCAGCAGCTCCGATTCGTACCGGATGGAAAGATGCGAGAGCGCGAGAAGCGTCGCCAGGATTCCGGCAGCATCCGCCGAGACCTCGCCGCGAAATCCGGTGATCTCGCCTTCGATCCGAAGACGCGGCCTCGACGTCGGGGCGAGGAAGAGCGGCTTGCCACGGTATTCGTAGAAGTCCCAGAATCCCCCGCCATAGTCGTGCGGGCTGAGCCGGTCCATGAAGCTGTAGACCGTGTTCTCCGCGATGATGAGGAGCGGCATGCCGAACAGAGCCGGCAGGAAGCCCTCGCGGCGATCGTCGGGAACCAGGGACGCGGTGCGGACGATCTCAGGCATCGCGCTCGCTCCCCTCGGGATCGCGGGCGGCGGCCATGATGGCTTCGGCCTTGGAGATCGCCGACACCGCACGTCGCCGCCAGAGCGCGAGTTCGGGCGCTGCCGGATCGGCGGCGGCGAACATCTTGAGAAGGCCGAGCAGCACCTCGAAATGCCGGGCCTTCCGGCGCATGGTGTCGCCATATTGCGAGGGAACCGGCAGGCTGCGCGCCGAGTGTGGAGCGCCGGTTCCTTCCCAGATGCCGCTGACGAAGGTTTCGCCGGGGGTGTCGTGGGAAATCTTGCGGAGCGACCAATCCTCATCTTCCACCGCCAGCCGGCACGCCTTGTCGACGGTATCGGCCTCGTAGCTGCGAAGACGGTGGACCGGCACGTCATGCGCGGTCTCGATGGTGAAGGTGGGCATGGATGCCTCCTGAATCGAAAAAGCCCGGCGCGAGGCCGGGCAGGGTTGGAAGGAAGGGCGGGAGCCGTGTCAGTGGCGGGCTCGCATGAAGGCGCGCTGGATCTCCGCATGGCGCCGGAGCATGGCGCAGTAGAACATCCTGCGGAGCAGCCGCCGGCACGGGTCGGCGCGCACTTCGGGCGGCAGATATTTTGCTGCCGCCCGGACCACGGCTCGTTCGGTATCGAGCGGGCTGACGCCGAGATCGGGATAGTGCGACTGCAACATCACCTGCCTCCTTCATCGCGCGGCAGGAAGCCGGACGGATCGTCCGGGTCCGGCGGAAGGTAGGCGTCGTAGGGATCGCCATCGGCCAGATGGCCGAACGGCGTGAAGACGTAATCGCCGCCGTCACGGCCGACAGCGCAGATGACGTAGCGCAGGTCGCCGGTCGCGGCATCCTGGCACTCCATCAGAGCGAGATTGCCGTCGCCGGCGGCTCTAAGCAGCGTGTTGAAGTTGGTGCGAGCATGGTCGGGAATCGCCATCGTGATCTCCTGAAAACGAGAACGGCCCGGCGCATGGCCGGGCCGGGAGTGAAGGAAGGAACGGAGCGGCCGAAGCCGCTCCGCGACTATTCGGCGGCGACCAGGTGCTCGGGATCGCCGTCGCCGGTGCCGGCCGCCGCTTCGTCCTCGTCATCAGCGAGGAAGGCGGGCAGCGCCTCGCTGTCGCCCTCCGTGCCGGCGTCAAGCTCCGGCTCGGCGTCGAGCGGGCGCAGCGGCTCGGGCAGCCAGCCGGTGTCGGCCAGGAGCCGCTCGGCTTCCTCCGCCATGTCGCCCTTCTTCAGATGGGCGATCAGGTCGGCCGCGCGATCGCCTGCGCCTTCGCGAACGGCTTCGAGGATGCGGGTCTTCGGAACGCGGCCGAGATAGTTGTCGACCGTGGGCCGGAAGCCCGCCTCGATCATGTCGAGGCCCGTGGTGCGGGCGAGCCGATCCGCCTCCGCCATGCGAAGGTCGAGACCGTGCTGCGAGATACCGCTTGCGCTGATCGGGTTCGGCCGCTCGTAAAGCGCGTTGACGCCGAAGCTGACGCAATGGGCGAGCAGCGCCAGGCGGCTGGCCTCGTCGAGCGCAGCGAGCCAGTCCCAGAGCGCGTCGTCGTCGGACGGAAGGTCGAACTTCCAGCCGTCGTGCCGGTCCTTGACGGACTTCGCATAGGGGCTGTCCTTGAGGTCCGGTCCCTGTTCGCGGAAATAGACCTCGCGGACGGAGGCCCCGACCGCAGCTCCGGTGGTGGAGCGCCCGAACGTGTCGCGCACCAGCTTATGCAGCAGCGCCGTGAGCGCGACCTGCGGGTTGGAGCCCAGCGCGTCGCGCAGGGCGAGCGTGCGATGCGCGGTCAGCTCGGCCACCAGCCGTTCCGACAGCGGGCGGATGACGTCTTCCTCGTCCTCCTCCGGTTCGGACGGCTCGCCGCCGATGGTGATGACGGTTCGCATGACGCGCGGCCCCTCGGAGCCGTCGCCATCCGTGTCGGCACCTTCGGCCTCCGGCGCATCGCCGTCGACCGTGGCGGCCGGCTCGTCCTCGGGCCGCACATAGCCGCGATCGACGACGAGGTCGCCATCGGAGTCGACCGAGATGAAGACGCCGGCGATGGCGATCTCGGCCGGATCGTATACAGCCGGGCGGCACTCGAAGGCGTCCAGCGCCATCTCGATCTCCGTGAGCCGCTGATGGGTCTCGTCGGGCAGCTCGTCGCAGCCGTCATGCTCGGCCATCAGCGCGTCGTACTCGTCGCGCAGCGTGTCGCGCTGCTTGCGCTCCTTGCGCGTGAGTTCGGGCAAGGTGCCGGCGAGCGGGCGAAGGCCGCGTTCGTGGCCGAGGGGAAGGTCGAGGCTGACGGTGATCCACTTCCAGCCCTCGGCGGCCACCTCGTCGGCGACGGTCCTGAGCTTGTCGGCCACCAGCCTGTCGAGCAGCGGCACGTCGTCGAGCCAGCCGCTATCCTCCTCGTCGAACAGGTAGCGGGGCAGCACGGGGCCGCCCGCCGCGACATAGGCGTCGATGCCGACGAACAGCGCGCGCTTGTCGGAGGCCGGAACGCTGGTCTCGGTCAGCATCTTGCGAACGTGCCAGGGCTCGCGGTAGTGCGACTGCCTCACCGCATCCCAGACCTGCTCCTGCCGAACGTGATCGGGATTGGCGGTGAAGGTCTCCAGCAGCGCCAGCGTCATGCCGTTTTCGGCATAGACCTCCAGCAGCTTCGGCGAGACCTCGGCAAGCGCAAGGCGCTGCTCGACATAGCGCTCGGTGGTGAAGTAGGCGGTGGCGACCTCCGCATTGGACATGCCGCCGTCGACCATGCGCTTGAAGGCCCGGAACTGATCGAGTGGGTGCAGCGCCAGCCGGAACGTGTTCTCGGCCAGCGAGTCGTCCACGGCCGACGTCCTGGGATCGGCCTTCTTGACGATGCAGGGGATCAGACCGTCCTCGGGGAAACGCCCCGCCTTGACGAGCCGGGCGATCGACCTGTAGCGGCGGCCGCCCGCCGGCGTCTCGAAATCGCCGGTCTCGTTGCCGTCCGCATCGAGGATGGCGCGGACATTGAGGCCCTGCACGAGATCCTCGCGGCGCTCGATGTCGAAGGTGAGTTCGTCCAGGCCGGCTTCGACGTCGACCTCGCGGACATTGCTGTCCGAGAGCCTGATCCGGTTGAACGGTATATCGCGCGCCTGCGAGAAGACGATCATCGGGGCGGCGGACTTCTTCCTGGCAGCTCTTGCCATCGTGGTATCTCCACGACGGGCGCGGAGAGCCTCTCTCTCCACTTCCAACCCGTCACGGAAACCCCGGCCCCTCTCTTCCTCTCGGCTGCGCCGGCACAAGCCAGCGCAGCCATCGGCCCGGACGGTCACAACGCGAACTGACGGGGCCGCTCGTCGTTGAAGCGGTACTTGCAGCGTAGCGCCTCGATCGCGCCGTTCTGCCGCTCGGCCTTGCGCCGAAGCCGTTCAAGCTCGGCCTGCGCGGCTTCGGTCATGCGGTCGAGAATGCGTCGGTATTCGGCCTCGTCCGCGCCGGTCCAGCGGCTCATGCTGCGGTGATACCAGCGCGACTTCGGACGCCGCCTGATGGTCTCGGCCTCCGCGCCGTCGCAAAGCCGGCGCTCGACAAGGGCGAGGTTGTGCCGGGTCTGCGCCAGGCTCTCCTCCATGCGGGTGAGCGCCGTGCGCAATTGCGCGTAGGTCATCATGCGGCCTTCCTGTCGATCGAGGAGACGGCATCGGCGTCGGGTTGCTGATCGGCCGGGAGGAAAGAGAGCAGCCAGTCGGCCGCCTTGCTGGCCTGCGACGCGGCGCGGAAGATCGCGCGGTTGTCCTCGCGCATCGTGTCGATCCACGCGCCGATGTAGTCGGCGTGCCGCACCGTGGGCTTGATGCCGAGCGCCGCGCAGCAAAACGCGCTCGAAAGCTCGGCCACGCATTCCTCGATGAAATACTTCTTCGAGCCGAAGGAGCCGCCGAGATCGCGGGCGAGACGCGAGTGATGGCCGCTGGCGTGCGACAGCTCGTGCAGGGCCGTGCGGTGCCAGTTGATCGGCTCGAAGAAGGCGGCCGGGGGAGGCACCACCACATAGTCGAGGGCCGGAACGTAGAACGCCTTGTTGCCTCCAATGCGGAAGTCGATGCCGGTGGCCTTGATGAGCGCCTCGACCGTGGGCTCGATCTGGCCGGGCGGCGGGGGTGGCGCGGCGACGGTGACGTCTTCGGGGAGGTTCTCGCATTGCGCCGTGTTGAACACGGTGAAGCGCTTCAGGAACGGGATCGCGTGGGCTTCCTCGCCGGTCTCCTGCGCGCGCTTCTTCTCGTCGTCGGGGATGAAGCGGTCGGCGTAGACGACCGTGGTGCCGCGCTCGCCTTTGCGGACATTGCCGCCGAGCGAAAGCGCCTGGCGGAAGGTGAGCCAGCCCTGGCCGGGAAAGCCGCGCTCGACCACGGCGCCCCAGAGCAGGAGGATGTTGATGCCGGAATAGCGGCGGCCTGTGGCGGCGTTCTTCGGCAGGCCGAGGAGCGCGCCGGCCTCCGGCGTGCCCCAGGGCTGCACCCAGGGCACGCGGCCTGCCTCCAGCTCGGCGATGATCTTGTCGGTGATGTCGTCGTAGAGGCTCGTCCGGTCCGAGCCGGCGCGAGCGCTGCGGTCATGTCTGGCCATCGGGATTACTCCGCGACGGGCCTCGGGAGCCTCTCTCCCGATCCCAGCCCGTCACGGCAAACCCGGCCAGCCTCTCACTCTAAGGGGGCGTTGCGGGGTCTCCCCGCAGAAGGGGGTGCGCCGGCAACGAAGTGCCGGCCAGGGGGAAGGCTTTCCCCCGCAAATGCCAGCGAATCCCACCACGACCGCGCCAGAATGGGCGGAACGCCAGCCATTACCGGCTTAAACACCGGCTTAATTTTCAGATTTAAGCCGGCGCCTAACCGCTGCCGGCCGATATTTGAAAGAGATTTCAGAGAGTTAAATGGCGCGCCCGAAAGGATTCGAACCTCTGACCCCCAGATTCGTAGTCTGGTGCTCTATCCAGCTGAGCTACGGGCGCGTGGTCGCCTGAGCGACCGTCGAAGCGGTCATCGCTGCCGCCGACCGCGGTTAACTAGCGAGTGCGGCGCAGAATTGCAAGCGCTATTGAAGGAATTTTCTCGATATCTGCACAGGCTGTCCTGCCGCACTGCCAATGCCTCAGACCGGCGGGAGCGCTTCGGGGATGCTGATGGCGAAAACCGTATGCCCCCCAATGCTTTCCACCAGTTCCAAAGCGCCGCCATGTGCTCTCACAAGTTCCTGGGCGATCGCCAGGCCAAGCCCTGTTCCACCACTCTTGGCAGAGCCGCGAAACGGAGCGAACAGGTTCTCACGCGCCTTTTGCGGCAGGCCGGGCCCGGTGTCGCTCACATAAATGCGTGCGGCACGATCCGAGCGTTCGGCAGAGACCGTTAGACGCTTGACAACGGACGGGTCGTTGTCGCCGGCCATTGCCTGCACGGCATTTCTGCACAGGTTTGAAAGCACGCGGAAGAGATGCTCAGAATCGGCGCTGACCTCGAAGTCCCGATCCACCGCATTGGCAAATTCGATCTGGCTGTCGGCTTCAAGAGGCAGAACGTTGCGCACCTCTTCGACCAGCGCATGCAGGCGCAACCGGCGGCGACTGGGCGGCGCCTCCTGTGTACGGCCGTAATTCAGGACACCCTCCGAATAGGTCACGGCGCGGTCGAGGGTGCGCAACAGGCGAGGTGTGAGGGTTTTCACGGCCGGGTCGTCAATCGTGCTCAACCGGTCGGAGATGAGATGCGCGGAAGCCAGCATGTTGCGCATGTCATGGTTGATCTTGGAGACGGCGAGCCCGAGATCGGCCAGGCGTTTCTGCTCACCCAGCGTTTTCTGCAGGGCCGTCTGCATGCGCGCGAGTTCGCGCTCGGCCACACCGATCTCGTCGCCACGCACCTCTGGCGTAATGATTCGGCGCGGATCGTCGGGCGCTGCGGCGAAGGACAGCATGGACTGCGTCATGCCGCGAATGGGGCGGATCATGATCCGGTTGATGGCATAAAAGACCAGCGTCGCGGTGAAGAGTGAAATGATCAGCGAGAGAAACGCCACATTACGCGCATAGGTCAGCATTGCATTCCTGAGATCCGTATCGGGTATCAGGATTTCAAAAATCTTGCCCGTGTCGCCCACCTTTCCGAAGATGCGAAAAACGCGATCACCGCCGAAGAACAGCGTGGAGAAGGTTTGGGCGATTGCGTCAGGCGGCGTTATTGCATCGACGTCGATGTGCTCGTCCACCGCCGGGGGCATGTCGGTAACGACCAGAATCCGCGAAACGTCGGCATCGCGCACGGCAATCGCCTTCACCCCCGTTGCCATAAGGAGTTCGTCACGGATATCGGGCGCAAGGGCCTCATCCTCGCCTTCCATGAGAATGATGCTGACGGCGGCTGCGTTCTCCAGCCGCTGTTGCATCCACTGCATCCCGAAATTGGCCACCGAAGGAATGAAAATCAGCACTTCGGCGATCATTACAAATAGCACGGTCAGCACCAGAAGCTTGGTCGAAAGCCCGCGCGTGAGCGGAACGGAGCCCGTCTCATGCGGATGTTCGCTGATGTCGCCCGCTATTTTCTCTGCCATCGCTCAGCGTTTTCCGGGGCCGCTTCCGGCTGTTGTTCTCACGCAGCCCAAAGCATTAATTAGCCGAAACGGCGCAGAAACCGCACTACCGCGCGGACCAGAGGCTTGCGTGTCGCTTCCGTGAAATACGTGATCGCGGCCCGTTTGCCAATCTCGGTCATGGTTGGGTAGGGGGCCACGTATCCGGCGATATCACGCACACCAAGTTTTCGAGAGATCGCGAGCGCCCAGAAATTGATCATCTCGCCTGCATTGGCACCCACGATGGACGCGCCGAGAATGCGGCCTTTGCGATCGGTTGCGAGCTTGATCAGCCCCTCTGTCTTGCGTTCAGCCTGCGCGCGGTCATTCTCGGTATAGGGCCAGCGCAAAACGCTGATATTGCGATGGTTTTTGCGTGCTTCGCTCTCGGTCAGTCCCACATGAGCGATTTCGGGATCTGTGTAGGTGGCCCAGGGGATGATGGCGCGATTCTCGCGGGCAGGGAGGCGAAAGAGCAGGGCGCGGATCACCAGTCCGGCGTGATAGCCGGCTACATGGGTAAACTGGAGCCCACCCGCCACGTCGCCAATCGCGTAGACGCGGCGATTGCTGGTGCGCAGTTTGCTGGAAATCTTGATGCCACGCCGGTCGTGCTCGATTCCGGCTCGGTCAAGCTTCAGCGACGCGATATTGGGTGTGCGGCCTGCGGCAATCAGAAGATGGGAGCCATCGATGCTGTGGTTTCCATCTGCATCTTCGAGGTGTACGCGCACGCCCGAGCGCCCACGCTTCTCAACCCGCGTCACCTTTGTGTGCTCGAGCACGTTAACGCCTTCGGAGCGGATGTTTTGCAGTGCAATGGCGGTCAGTTCGGGGTCGTCTTTACCCAGCGCGGTCAGCGCTTCCACAACGGTCACCTCACTGCCCAGGCGACAGTGCGCCTGCGCCAGCTCCATGCCGATGGGGCCACCGCCGACAATGATGAGATGTGCGGGCCTGCGGGTCTGGGAGAAAATCGTCTCATTGGTAAGGAATGGAACATCCTCAAGGCCGGCTATGGGGGGAACGAGCGGCGATGATCCTGTAGCAATGACGAAGCGACGGGCGCGGATCTCGTGACTGCCGGCGATCACCGTGCGATGATCCTTGAAGGAAGCTTCTTCCTGGATCACCTGCACACCCAGTGCAGTAAACCGCTCAACGGAATCGTTGGGCGCTATCGCGGCGATGGTCGCTTCCACATGCTTCATCACCTGGCGGAAGTTGACATCCGCCTCGGTGGGGGCGATGCCGAAGGCCGCGCCGCTTTCCATCTGGTGGGCCTGCTTGCCGGCGGCGATCAGCGCTTTGGAGGGCACACAGCCATAATTAAGGCAGTCGCCGCCCATCTTGCCCCGCTCGACAAGCACAACGGGTACACCAAAGGCGGCTGCGGCGGCTGCGACGCTCAGGCCGCCGGAGCCAGCTCCGATGACGCAAATATCGGGAGTGAGAAGGGTCATTCAGGCAATCTCTTGGTTGTTGGCAATCAGGCGTCAGGCGACCGGCGCAGTTTTTTCACCGCCACCGGTATGGCGGCGACCAGCGCCAGCGCGGCAAAGGCGAAGGTGAGTTGCGGCGTTACCAGATCGCCGAGTGTCACCTCGCGTCCGGCTTCGGCTGCGGCAACAATCACGCTGTCCAGCCCGTGGCCGAGATAGGCATAGGCGAAGGTGCCTGGCAGAATGCCGAGAAAGGTGGCCGTTGCATAGGTGCGCAACGGTACATTGAACAGTGCCGGCGCGATGTTGACGACCCAGAACGGGAACACCGGGGCGAGCCTCAACACCAGGAGATAGTTGAAGGCGTCCTCCTCGAACCCCTTCGCCATGCGCGACACGCGACCGCCGATTTTCTGCGCCAAAACACCCGAAAGTGCACCGCGGGCCGCCAGAAAGACCGCCGAGGCACCGATGGTGGCCGCAATCGCCACAAGCGCGCCGCCGAGAAGCCATCCGAAGAGGAAGCCAGCAAACAGCGTCAGTATGGAAGCGGCAGGAAAGGAGAAAGCGACGGCCGTGGCGTAAAGAACCGCAAAGCCGAGGGGCGCTAACAACGGGTTTTGCACGACAAAGCCACGTAAAAAGCCGCGGCTTTCGGAAAGGAACTCGAGCGACAGATATTGATGCAGCCCGAGGCCGTAACCACCGGCAAGGCCTGCGAACACGATCAACAGTGGAAGAAAGCGCTTCACAGGCGAGGGCTTTGCATTCGCGTGATGATCATTTCCGGTTGTCTGCATCATCGTCATCTTTCAAGGTCTCCGCCGCCGCTTATCCATTTTGGTGCAGCAACAGGCCGTACATGCGTGTTGCGACCTGTCCGTGCAACGAAAGATACGTTGCCTCACCGCCTTTTGAGCCGCGGTCGCATCGATATCACCGAACCGTGAATGGCACAGACAACAAAAAGCCCGCTCGAAAGCGGGCTTTCAGGAGGGGCAGGGTTTGCGTCAGGCTTTTGCCCGTTCCAGCGAGAGAGCGCCGGGCCCAAAGGCAGCAAGCACGAGAAGGCCGCCAGCCATAGAGAGGTTCTTCATGAACATGATGCTCTGCATCTGATCTGCAAAGTCGAAATGAGCGATGACACCGGAAGCGACGCTGAAAAGCGCGAGGAGAATTGCCGCGATGCGCGTCTGAAAACCGACGACGATGGCAAGGCCGCCAACGAGCTCGAGGAGGGCGACGATCCAGGCCGTCACGATCGGCAGGGGCAGGCCCATGCTGCCGAAATAGCCGGCGGTGCCACCGATATTGGTGATCTTACCGAAACCGGAGACGATGAAGATGACCGCGATCAGTATCCGGCCGACGAGAACGAGTGCATTCTGGGACATTGCTGGGTTTCCTGTGAGAAGTGATTTTCTTCGGTCAGGCATATACCCCGGAGAATTGTGTAGAAAAACTGCCCCATTGGTTACACTGTGTCGTCAAAACAAGAGACAATAAACGAAATCCAGCGGCCTGAAGGAATTTCTTCTCCGGGCCGCTGGGTGCTCTGAAATGTAACGGTCAGGCCGGCGCGATCATTTTTTCCGGGCGCACAAGCCGGTCATAATCCTCTTCGGAGACAAGACCGCTCCTGAGTGCTTCCTCACGCAGCGTGGTGCCGTTCTTGTGTGCCGCCTTGGCAATGGCTGCTGCGTTGTCATAGCCGATCGCCGGTGCGAGCGCAGTCACCAGCATCAGCGAGCGCTGCATGAGGTCGGCGATACGGGTCTCGTCCGCCTCGATGCCCTTTACGCAATTGTCGGCGAAGGAGCGCATCGCATCGGTCAGAATGCGGATCGACTGCAGGACGGCATTGGCGACAACCGGCTTGAACACGTTGAGCTCGAAATGACCCTGGCTGGCGGCGATGCTGACGGTCGTCTGGTTGCCCATCACCTGGGTGGCGACCATGGTCAGCGCTTCGGCCTGCGTCGGGTTGACCTTGCCCGGCATGATAGAGGAGCCCGGCTCGTTTTCCGGCAGCTTCAGTTCGCCAAGGCCCGAACGCGGGCCTGAGCCCAGAAAACGGATGTCGTTGGCAATTTTGAAGAGATCGGCGGCAAGCGCATTCAGCATGCCGTGGAAGGCGTTCAGCGCACCATGGCTGGCAAGCGCCTCGAACTTGTTTTCGGCGGTGCGGAAGGGCAGGCCGGTGATCGTAGCGACCTTTGCGGCGAACGCCTTGTCGAACCCGACCGGTGCGTTGAGGCCCGTGCCGACTGCAGTGCCGCCCTGTGCGAGCGCGTAGACGTCGTTCAGGCTCTCTTCGATGCGCCTGGCACCCAGTTTGAGGGCCGCCACATAACCCGAAAACTCCTGGCCAAGCGTGAGCGGTGTGGCATCCTGCGTATGGGTGCGGCCGATCTTGACGATACCGTCAAACGCCTGGGCTTTCTCTTCCAGCGCCTCGGTCAGATACTGCAGCGCCGGCAAAAGCTCTTCAGCCGCCTCGCGGCCGGCCGCGATATGCATGGCGGTGGGGAAAGTGTCGTTGGAGGATTGCCCCATATTGACGTGATCATTGGGGTGGACCGGCTTCTTGGAACCCATTTCGCCACCCAGGATCTCGATGGCCCGGTTGGAGATCACCTCATTGGTGTTCATGTTGGACTGGGTGCCGGAACCGGTTTGCCAGACGGAGAGCGGAAAATGAGCGTCGAGCTTTCCGGCAACAACTTCCTTGGCCGCCTCGATCATTGCTTCGCCGATCTTCCGGTCAAGTTTGCCCATTTCCAGGTTCGCCTCTGCGGCAGCCTGCTTGACGATGCCGAGCGCCCGCACCAGGGGAACGGGCATCTTCTCCGTGCCGATCTTGAAATTGCCCAGAGACCGTTGAGTCTGCGCGCCCCAATAGCGGTCTGCAGCAACCTCCAGAGGGCCGAATGTATCTGTCTCGGTGCGGGTCTTGGACATGCGATCGTGCTCCCTTGTCATTTCGCGCGTCGGGCAGTGGAGACGGCTTGAACAGGCCTGCTGCTTCTACCCGAAAAGTGCTGCCGTTTAATGGCGCGGGCGAGGGGATTTGGCAATAGGTTGCGCATCATGACCCTGGTCGTACAGGCTCGTTCGAAAAACTGTTCATTGCACTCCTTTCCGGCATTGAACTATCACAGGCGATATGGAGCGCCGTCTGCCATCGGCTCGCCAATTCGACGAAAACTGTCTTTCCGGGGGGTAGCGTGTTCAAAGGTTTGGCAAATGCACAGGCGATGCGGACCGCAGGGCCCCCGTTCGCCGCGGCAGTGTTGATCGCAGCAGAACATTTCGGCCTCGTACAAGAAACCGACATACTCTTTTCTGCGCTGGCCGGACTGTTTCTCGTGGCGACCGTGTTTTCATCGGTGCATTTCGCCGAGGTTATCTCCGTGCGCATAGGCCAGCCCTTCGGCTCGGTGCTGCTGGCGATCGCCGTTACCGTGATCGAAGCTTCCCTCATCATTTCGATGATGCTTTCGCCCTCGGAGGGGGATCCGACGGTGGCGCGGGACACGGTATTCTCCACAGTCATGCTGGTTCTGAATGGTGTTGTCGGTCTCTGCCTCCTCGCCGGGGGGCTACGTCATCATCAGCAATCGTTCCAAAGCCAGGGAGCGGTCGCTGCCTTCAGCGTCCTGGGTACCCTCGCAACGCTGACGCTGATTCTGCCCAATTTCACCCTGGCCGTTGAAGGACCGTATTATTCGACCGTTCAACTGATCTTCGTGACGGTCGTTTCGCTCTTGCTCTACGGGCTGTTCCTGTTTGTCCAGACCGTGCGCCACCGGGGAGATTTTCTGGACATTGCGGCAGCCGATACAGCTCTCCATAGAAAGCCTGGCGGTGGAGAAACCGCCTGGGCCGGTCTCATGCTGGCCATATCGCTGCTGATGGTCATTGTTCTGGCCGAGGCCCTGGCTCCCGGTATCGAGAAGGGGGTGTCGGCGGTTGGGCTGGCGGAGTCTTTTGTCGGATTGGTCATCGCCGCCGTGGTGCTGTTGCCTGAGGGCGTGACGGCGCTGCGCGCTGCCGCCTCCAACCGGCTTCAAACGAGCATGAACGTGGCAACCGGTTCTGCACTGGCCAGTGTCGGTCTGTCGATTCCCACGATCGCCATTGCCTCGCTTGTTCTCGGTGAGCCGATCACGCTAGGGCTCGATCCGGAGCACATTGTGCTTCTGGTCCTGTCGCTCTTCGTCGGCATGCTGACCTTGGCCACGGGGCGCACCACCATTATGCAGGGTGCGGTCCATCTGGTGGTGTTCTTCTGCTTTCTGCTTCTGGCTGCGGTTCCCTGACCAGACCCGATGATATCAATCCATGAAAAAGGGCGCTCCCGAAAGGAGCGCCCTCAATTTTCAAGCGATGCGTGGCTGGCTTAGAAGCCCATGCCACCCATGCCGCCCATGCCACCCATGTCGGGAGCACCGGCCGGAGCGTCCTTCTTCGGAAGCTCGGCGACCATGGCTTCGGTGGTGACGAGCAGGCCGGCAACCGAAGCGGCGTCCTGCAGCGCGGTGCGGACAACCTTCATCGGGTCGACGATGCCCATGGCGATCATGTCGCCATATTCACCGGTCTGGGCGTTGTAGCCGAAAGTGACACCCTCATTCTCGAGGATCTTGCCGGCAACGATCGAAGCCTCGGCGCCCGCATTCGTGGCGATCTGGCGAACCGGAGCCTGAATGGCGCGGCGGATGATGTTGATGCCGGCGTCCTGATCGGGATTGTCGCCTTTCGCCTTGATCTGGGCAGAAGCACGCAGAAGCGCGGTGCCACCACCAGGCACGATGCCTTCTTCCACAGCAGCGCGGGTTGCGTTGAGCGCGTCGTCGACGCGGTCCTTGCGCTCCTTCACTTCCACTTCGGTGGAGCCACCGACGCGGATCACGGCAACGCCGCCAGCGAGCTTGGCAAGACGCTCCTGCAGCTTCTCGCGGTCGTAATCGGAAGAAGTCTCTTCGATCTGCTGCTTGATCTGGGCAACGCGGCCTTCGATCTCGGACTTCTGGCCTGCACCGTCGACGATGGTGGTGTTCTCTTTGGTGATGGACACCTTCTTCGCACGGCCGAGCATGTCGAGCGTGACGTTCTCAAGCTTGATGCCGAGGTCTTCGGAGATGACCTGGCCGCCGGTGAGGATAGCGATGTCCTCAAGCATGGCCTTGCGGCGATCGCCGAAGCCCGGAGCCTTGACGGCAGCGATCTTCAGACCACCGCGCAGCTTGTTGACGACGAGCGTGGCGAGAGCCTCGCCTTCCACGTCCTCGGCAATGATGAGGAGCGGTTTGGAAGACTGAACCACCGATTCCAGAACCGGCAGCATGGCCTGCAGGTTGGAAAGCTTCTTCTCGTGGAGCAGGATATATGCATCCTCGAGCTCGGCGACCATCTTCTCCGGGTTCGTGACGAAGTACGGCGAGAGGTAGCCGCGGTCGAACTGCATGCCCTCGACCACTTCGAGCTCGGTCTCGGCGGTCTTGGCTTCCTCGACGGTGATGACACCCTCGTTGCCGACCTTCTGCATGGCCTCGGCGATCATCTCGCCGATTTCCTTCTCACCATTCGCGGAGATCGTGCCGACCTGGGCAACCTCTGCGGAGGTGTTGATCTTCTTGGTGGAAGAGGAGAGGTACTCGACGACGTCGGCAACAGCCTTGTCGATACCGCGCTTCAGATCCATCGGGTTCATGCCGGCGGCAACGGCCTTGGCGCCTTCCTGAACGATCGCCTGGGCCAGAACCGTGGCGGTCGTGGTGCCGTCACCGGCGATGTCGTTGGTCTTGGAAGCGACCTCGCGCACCATCTGTGCGCCCATGTTCTCGAACTTGTCCTCAAGCTCGATTTCCTTCGCGACCGTTACACCGTCCTTGGTGATGCGCGGTGCGCCGAAGGACTTGTCGATGACGACGTTGCGGCCTTTCGGGCCGAGGGTCACCTTCACCGCATCGGCGAGGATGTTCACACCCTTGAGCATGCGCTCACGCGCGTCGCGGGAGAATTTTACGTCTTTTGCAGCCATATTTCTCTAGCTCCTGAGCTTCTTGAGAAACTCTGTTACCGTTTTGATGTGGTGGCGTGGGATCAGCCGATGACGCCCATGATGTCGGATTCCTTCATGATCAGGAGATCCTCGCCATTGAGCTTGACTTCGGTGCCCGACCACTTGCCGAAGAGCACGCGGTCGCCAGCCTTGACGTCCAGCGGGACGAGCTTGCCCGCCTCGTCGCGCGCGCCGGAACCGACTGCTACGATTTCGCCTTCCTGCGGCTTCTCTTTGGCGGTGTCGGGAATGATGATGCCACCTGCCGTCTTTTCTTCAGACTCGACCCGGCGGACGACCACACGGTCATGAAGCGGGCGAAAGTTCGTGTTGGCCATGTTCTCTGAACCCTTGATTCGGATGATGAATTAGGCTTTTCCTCCGTCCGGCGGGTGCCGGACTTGTCGTTAGCACTCGCCTGAGGAGAGTGCTAACGTGGCTTTGAGATAGTGAGCGCCCATTTCGGAGTCAAGATTTTCGTGCAGCGAACAGCGCACATTTTTTTGCCGTGGTCGCCAGATTTCCGTGATTGCCGATGAAAAGCTGCCCCGGTTTCAGCTGGGTCTGATGAAAGCCTGCCGCTTCGTTTCAACCGCAGCGCGGCAACAGCAGCCCTCGATATGATCGTTGACGAGCCCCATCGCCTGCATGAAGGCATAGACAGTCGTGGGTCCCACGAAAGACCAGCCCCGCTTCTTCAGGTCCTTTGAAATGCGGGTGGATATGGCGGTGGTCGGATTGGCCGTCAGTGTTTTGTAGTCGACGGGGTCAGGGCGCTCGTGCGGTTGCGGCTCGTGGCGCCAGAAATAGCGCGCGAGCGATCCTTCCTGCTCGCACAATTCGATTGCGCGTTGAGCATTGTTGATGGTGGAACGGATTTTGCCGCCATGGCGTACAATCCCCGCATTGCCGAGAAGACGGTCCACATCCTTTTCGGTAAATCGCGCCACACGCTCGAAATCGAAACCGTCGAAAGCCTCGCGGAAGTTCTCCCGCTTGCGCAGGATGGTTAGCCACGAGAGCCCCGACTGAAATCCCTCAAGACAGATTTTCTCGAAAAGCCGGTGATCGTCCGACACCGGATGCCCCCACTCATTGTCATGATAGTCGAGATAATCCGGCAACTCACCGGGCCAGAAGCATCGGGTCTTGCCATCGGAACCCACGATCAGGCCGGTTTTTTCTTCGCTCATATGTCCAAACTTCCTTGGTTAATGTCAAATCAGCCGGGTTTAGCGATATGTTCACCAGCTTTTTGAACGCGCCGGTAACCACACCAGATGGTTTTTTTGAAACATGGCATTTTACGGAAGCTGATTCACTATTCGGTTGCAGCTTCGAGTCAGCATCCTGACACGGTCAGGCGCATAAGGTGCGTTTGCCCTTCGCCGCCGCCCGGTCTCGAATCTGGTTTCGAGAACGTGTGGTCTGTTTGATCTGTGACGAATGGTAGAGAGAAGTTTATCATGAAGTCGATGTTGTTTGCGGCCGGCATTGTGACCGCGCTGCTTTCTTCCTGGGGGGCGCTGGCCCAGGATCGATATGTGGAACCGCCGCCGGTTCTCGTCAGTCCTGACCTTTCCGCTCCCTGGGTGATGCAGTTGCGCCGCGCGCCGGTGCGAGGGCAGCATCGCGTCGAGCAGCCTACGGAATATCAGGCTTACCAACGCGCTCGAAACGCGCACGGTCGCAACAGCGCGCGTCGGGATTACCGGCCTCGTCATCAGATGCAGCCCCGCCCCACCCCACAGGCACAGCCCACGCAGAGGGTCTCGTTCGTACCGCGGGCGCGTGAGCCGTTCCCCCTGAATGAACGCTCCTGGCGGATGAGTGATCCCAAATGGCTGCCGCAGGTCGTTGACTACGAGACCGATCAGGCTCCCGGCACGATTATCGTCGATACCAGCCAGCGCTTCTTGTTCCTGGTCATGAAGGGAGGCAAGGCGAAGCGCTACGGCGTTGGTGTCGGCAAGGAAGGGTTTGGCTGGACCGGGACGGAAAAGATCACCAACAAGCGCAAATGGCCGTCCTGGCACCCGCCCGAGGAAATGATTGAACGCGAGAAAGCGAAGGGCCGGATCCTGCCGGTAAAGATGGAGGGTGGCCCAGCCAACCCTCTCGGCGCGCGCGCCCTGTATCTTGGATCGACACTCTATCGTATCCACGGCACCAATGCGCCCTGGACCATCGGTCGCGCGGTGTCTTCCGGTTGCATCCGAATGCGCAACGAGGATGTGGTTGACCTTTATGACCGTACCCCGGTCGGCACCAAAGTGGTGGTGAAGTGACCGGATGAGCGGGGGATGCCCGGCAGGGGGACTGCCGGGTAAAACGGAGAAGGGCGATGCTTGGGGGAGCATCGCCCTTTTCTCATTCCGCGGCGGCCATCGACGGCGCCTGTCGTTTTTCGGTTGCCACTATATCGGGTAGAGCTGTGGGCTTCGGCCCGCCAAAGGCCCAGTCGAGCAGCTCCACGGTATGCACGATAGGGGTATTCGTGCCTGATCTGATCTGGGTCATGCAGCCGATATTGCCGGTGGCAATGAGTGCTGCCGCGGTCGCGTCGATGTTTTTGACCTTGCGATCACGCAGGCGCGCTGCGATTTCCGGCTGCAGAATGTTGTAGGTGCCGGCCGAGCCGCAGCACAAATGTCCCTCGCGCGGCTCACGCACCACAAACCCGGCCCTGTGCAGCAGTTCGCGTGGTTCGCGGCTGATCTTTTGGCCGTGCTGCATGGAACACGCGGAGTGATAGGCAACCGTTATGCCTGGTTCGACAACCGGCTCCGGCAGATCGAGCGTTGCAAGATATTCCGTGATGTCCCTGGCAAGTGCAGCCACCCGGGCCGCCTTCCCGGCATAGTCAGGATCAAGCCGCAGCATGTGGCCATAATCCTTGACCGTGGTGCCGCATCCCGACGCTGTGATGATGATGGCGTCCAGCCCACCATTCTCGATTTCGCGCATCCAGGCATCCACGTTGCGTCGCGCGGCTTCCAGCGCCGGGTCTTCCTTGCCCATGTGGTGTACCAGTGCCCCGCAGCAGCCTTCGCCCTCCGGGTTCTGCACGGTTTCGATCCCGAGCCGGGCGAGAAGCCGAACCGTCGCGGCATTGATACCCGGATCGAGCACGGACTGGGCACATCCCGTCAGCAGCGCGACACGCCCGCGCTTGGCCCCTGCGAGGCTCACGCGCTCGTTTGCCGCATGGGGCAGACTGTCGGGCGCAAGCTCGAGCATCGCGGCAACAGGGCGCAAGGCTGGAATTTTGCGGAACAGGCCGGAAAACGGGCGTCCGACGCGGGCGAGTTTCAGAGCTGCGCGGAAACGGCCGGGATAGGGCAGAATTTGCGCCAGCACCGATCGCACCAGGCGATCGAGTAATGGTCTGCGATAGGTCTTTTCTATATGCGCGCGGGCGTGATCGACGAGATGCATGTAATTCACGCCTGAAGGGCACGTGGTCATGCAGGCGAGGCAGGAAAGGCAGCGGTCGACATGGGTGACAGTCTCCCGGTCTGCCGCCCTGCCGTTTTCCAGCATGTCCTTGATGAGATAGATACGCCCGCGCGGGCTGTCGAGCTCATTGCCGAGCGTCACATAGGTTGGGCAGGTGGCCGTGCAGAAGCCGCAATGCACGCATTTGCGCAGGATCGATTCCGCCTCCGCAATCTGCGGATCGGAAAGCTGCTCTGAAGTGAAATTGGTCTGCACGGCGCCTCTTCTAGATCAGCCAGCTTTGCGGGTTCTTGATGGGCTCTCTGCGTCCAACGGCCTGCAGGCCGATCACGCACCGCACAACGGCCCATATGGCGAGGGCGATCATCAGCAGAAAGCCGATGCCCACAATCATCAACAATGCCGAGACGAAACCGAGCAGCAGGCCGATCCAGAACGTGCGAATTGCCCAGGTATAGTGCGTCTCGAGCCAGCCGCTGACCTTGCCTCGATTCATGTAGGCAAGGACGATGCCCACCAGGGCGGATATGCCGATGACGAAACCTACCAGATAAAGGATATAGATGACTTGAATGTTGGTTGGCCCAGGCTCGAGCCAGCCATCGGTCTTGCGGGTTTCATCGGGTTGATTCTGCATATCACTCATGGGTTTGCCCTCTATTGTTCCGGCGGCAATCTATCACGGCTTCAAGCGAATGCCATGCGTGCGGGGTTCAATAGACCTTTGGGGTCAAATTGCTCCTTCAGGCGCGAGGAGAGGGCGGCAAGAGCGGGCGGTTGGGGCTCGAAGACAGGCGTTGCTGCACGCACGGCAAGCGGTGCACGCACCAGTGTCGCGTGCCCGCCTCCAAGATGAGCGATCATCTTTCGCAGAATTTCCGCCTCGGGGTCGGCTTCCATCCGCATCCAGATCAGCCCCCCCTGCCAGTCGTAATAGACATTGGCGCCGGCCGCCCGGCGGAAGGCGTCGACAAGCTCGTGGCCGCGCGACGGCGTGACCGAAACGCGCCATACCGGCGCCGGCGTACCGTCGGCAAAGGGATGACAGTCGCGAATTTCGCGCCAGAGCCTCCGCGAAAGCGTTTTCTCAATTGTTTCGGCGCTTCCGTAGTCATGCAGGAGCCGTGACAGGAGATCGATCCGATAGGCGACGGAAGGGCCGAAACCCTCCACCCGCAGCACGGTCTGGCTGCCACCGGAAAACCCGCCGCTGATAAAGCGGCCCACCACGCCTTCGGGCAGGTGCGCGGCACCCGAAACCTCGGCGCTCGATCCCATGGCGATGGCCATGGCCTGTGTTGCCGTCGCATCGTCCAGTCCGGCGATGGAGAATGTTGTCTCCGTCTCGGCTGCCGGCAGCACCTTCATGGTGATGTCGGTTGCCACCGCCAGCGTACCCCATGAGCCCGCGAGCCCCTTGGAAAGATCGTAGCCGGTGACGTTTTTCACCACGCGCCCGCCCGACTTGAAGCTCTCGCCACGGCCAGAAACCGCGTGAATACCAAGCACGTGATCTCGCGCGGCTCCGGCCTTCAGTCGTCGGGGACCCGACAAATTGGCCGCAAGCAGCCCGCCCAGCGTGCCGCGCTCCGGTTCCCCGCCAAGCAACGGGCCGTAATCCATGGGTTCGAAGGCAAACTCCTGATTGTGCTCGCGCAGAAGCGTCTCGATTTCGGAAACTGGCGTTCCCGCACGGGCAGAGAGCACCAGTTCTTCCGGCTCATAAAGCGTGATGCCGGCCAGTCTCGACAGATCGAGCGTGTGCTCGGTCTGGAGCGGTTGACCGATGCCGCGCTTCGAACCGTGGCCGAAAATTTCGAGCGGGGTTTCTTCAGAAACCGCCCACTGGATGGTTTCCAGAACCTCTTCAGCGGTGTTGGGAAGGAATTCGGTCACGATGTCTCATTCTCATTAAGGAAGCTGTGTCCGCGTGGGGAGAGCCGGTAACCAACGTCCAGGCTTTCGGTCAGTCCAAGCTCCTTCAGTTTGCGTACATCGCGCTTGAAGCCAAGCTTCTCCATATCCAATCTGGCGGCGAGCTCGGCGGCTGCAGTCGCAGGGTTTTCCGCGATCAGGGAGAGGACGTGAAGATGATGCCCTTCGTGCCGGGCGGCCCGGTCCCAGCGCCTGAATCGGTCCTGAATTGTCTGGCGTTCGTGGGCAGAGAGCTTGGACGCGGCGCGCAGTGCAACTCTGCGGTCAGCCTCGATTCCGTTAAGTTCGATGCGGAAAAGCAGACGTTCCGCGCTGTCGCGCAAGCTGCCCTTCAGTTCGGAAAGCGAGGTAAAACCGGCACGGCGTGCGCATTCAACATCCAGCGAGGCTTCATCGAAAGCTTCGACGCGTCCGATACGGACTTCGCCCAGAGCCGTGCGAAGTCGGGTGCCAGCTTTCACGGTGGGGCGCTTCCAGCGGCGAAAGGCAAGGGTAACCTCGCCGCGCGCGATGCCTTCGAGTATGGCGCGTTTGAACAGCACGTTCAAAACCGCTCCAGCTCGGGAAACGGCACCTGTCCGCGATGAATGTGCATCCGGCCAAGTTCGGCGCAGCGGTGTAGTTGCGGGAACACTTTGCCGGGATTGAGCAGGTGGTTCGGATCGAAAGCGCATTTCACGCGGATCTGCTGGTTCAGATCGTCTTCGGTGAACATTTCAGGCATCAGGTCGCGCTTTTCCACGCCCACCCCATGCTCCCCGGTCAGAACGCCGCCCACTTCCACGCACAGACGCAGAATGTCGGCGCCGAAATCCTCGGCCTTTTCCAGCTCGCCCGGCTTGTTCGCATCATAAAGAATGAGCGGATGGAGATTGCCGTCGCCGGCATGAAACACGTTGGCGACGCGCAGCCCGTATTTTTCCGAGAGCGCGCGCATACCGGCCAGAACACGTGGCAATTGCTTGCGCGGGATGGTGCCATCCATGCAGTAATAGTCTGGCGAAATGCGTCCCACCGCCGGGAAGGCGGCCTTGCGCCCGGCCCAGAACACGGCGCGTTCTTCATCCGATGTCGAGGCCCGGCTGGTGGTGGCGCCGTTCCGGCGCGCGATTGCCTCAACCCGATCGATCAGATGGTCGACCTCGGCCTGCGGCCCGTCCAGTTCAACGATCAGCAGAGCCTCCACGTCGAGCGGATAGCCGGCATGAACGAAATCCTCCGCAGCGCGGATGGCAGGGCCGTCCATCATTTCCATGCCGCCTGGAATGATGCCCGCACCGATGATCTCGGCAACGCACTGGCCCGCTTCCTCGCTCGATGGAAAGCCGATCAACAGGGCGCGCGCCGTCTCCGGCTTCTGCAAGATGCGCACGGTCACCTCGGTCACCACGCCAAGCAGGCCTTCCGAGCCAGTCATCAGGCCCAGCAAATCATAGCCTTCGGCGTCCAGATGTCTGCCGCCGAGCCGGATGACATCGCCATTCATGAGCACCATCTCGATGCCCAGAACATTGTTGGCAGTGAGCCCGTATTTCAGGCAGTGCACGCCACCGGAATTCTCAGCCACATTGCCGCCGATGGAGCAGGCGATCTGCGACGAGGGGTCGGGCGCATAATAAAAGCCCTCCTGCTCGACTGCATGGGTGATGCCCAGATTGGTGACGCCTGGCTGCGCGACCACGGCACGGTTCGGATAGTCGATGTCGAGGATGCGGTTGAAGCGGCTCATCACCAGGAGTACTGCGTCTTCGAGTGGCAGCGCACCGCCGGAAAGCGAGGTGCCCGAGCCGCGCGGTACGACGCGGATATCTCGCTCATGGCAATATTTCAGGATGCGTGACACCTGCGCCGTCGTTTCAGGCAAGACGACGACTAGCGGCATCTGGCGATAGGCGGTCAACCCGTCGCTCTCGAAGGCGCGCATTTCGTTTTCCGTGTCCACCACGCCTTCACCGGGAACGATGATGCGCATGTCGGCGACGATATCGGCGCGTTTCTTCAGGGTTGCCGCATTGGCCTGCGGCATTTTCAGGCCGGACATCAGAACTCCCTCACTGGTTCAATCTGTTTACCAGTGTATTCGCAGTTCTGTAAATGCTGCTTGGAAAGCGGGCCTGCGTCAATCCGCCTCGGTGCCGGTAATGGTGTCCTCGCGGGCATGGTGGCGGCGGATGCGGCGCACCAGAAGCCAGATGCACAGAACGGCTACGGGGACGGCGGCCGCGGTGATCACCTCGCTAGACAGACCGGGCAGGGCGGGTTTTGCCCCTTTGGCCACATAGCCCACCAGCCCCACCACATAGTAGGAGATGGCGGCCACGGAGAGGCCTTCGACCGTCTGTTGCAGGCGCAATTGCAGCTGTGCGCGGCGGTTCATCGAGGCGAGCAGGTCGCGGTTCTGCCGTTCCACTTCCACGTCCACCCAGCTTCTGAGCAGGTTTGCCGCACGCGTGAGCTTGCGCGATAGATTGGCCTGGCGTTCTTCCACCGAACGGCAGGTGCGCATGGCGGGTGCCACGCGGCGCTGCAGAAACGCCGTCCATGTTTCATAACCCGCCATGGGTGCCTCGTTCAGCATTTCCAGCCGCTCCTCGACAATACCGTGATAGGCGCGACTTGCGCCAAAACGATAGAGGCTGGCGGCGGCATCGGCCTCCAGATCGGCTGCGAGCTCCGTCAATTCACTCAAAAGGGCGTGACTGTCGTGCTTCTCGCGCTGGCGCATGCGTGCTGTCAGTGCCGCGAGCTGATCTTCCATGCGCCGCAGACGCGGCGAAAGGGATTGCGCCAGCGGCAGGCCGAGCATGGCGAGCGTGCGGTAGGTTTCGATGTCGATCAGGCGCTGCGAGAGGGCACCGATACGGGCCGGCGCCAGATCCTTTTCAAGGATGAGAATCCGGGTTAGCCCGTCGCCATCCTGCCGGAAGTCGGTGGCAACGGCGGCGCGTCCACCCTCAACCACCGAATAGCCCAGGCTTGCCGGATCGAACGCGCGGATCAGCTTTTCCGTCGCGCTCGTCCATTTGCGGATCTCCACCCGCGTGCCCGATATGGCGGTGCCGGGCGGGCTGAAACCGTTACCGAAGGGCGATTCTTCGAGCGGTTTTCCGGTGCGCGGCGAAATAGGGCAGTCCCATTGATAGCTGGAAAACTCTGTATGCCTTTCCCAGCGTAGCGTCCCCTTTCCCCATTTCATCGTGTGGTGGCGCGCATTGGCCTGTGGTGGCGCGACACCAAGCCTGCGCGAAAGATCGGCAAGCACGGCCTGGTCGACCGCAGAGCCGCCTTCGGTCATGAAGGAGAGCTGGATGATCAGTCGTGGCGCTTCCAGAAGGGCATGGGGCCGCGCATGCACTTCACCCAGCGCTCCTGCGCGCCCGTCATGGGCCGGGAACCCCATGACGCTGCCGGTCACCAGGGTTGTGAAAGGCTTTTCTTGTGTCTTGTCTGCGTCAGTCGCGACAAGCAGTTCCCCATTATTCTGGCTCATTGTGCCTTGCCGTCTGCATCAGGATGGACCTTTCCCGAGTATGCTATCGGCTTTGCGCGGGGTGCAATGCATGAAGACGGTTGGCTGCCGCGCTGATCATTGGGCAAATAAATTGACCAGTTCTGCAAACTCGCGCTAGTCTAAGGCTACAGATGCAGGAATGACGGGAACGGCAAAGGCCGGTGGAAGCAGTCTTCTCCAGAATTGAGCATGCCCGCACGGCGGACGGCGTTGTCCGGCAGATCGAGACGCTGATCCTCGAAGGCGTTCTGCGCGATGGTGACCGCTTGCCCGGTGAGCGTGATCTCGCCCGCCAGCTGGATATCTCCCGCCCCATCCTGCGAGAGGCTCTGAAAACGCTGGAGGAGCGCGGCCTGATCACCACCCGCCACGGCGGCGGAACCTATGTGGCCGACATTATCGGTCAGGTGTTCACCAAGCCCGTGCGTGAACTGATCGCCACGCACCGCAAGGCCACCGCCGATTATCTGGAATATCGCCGCGAGATGGAGGCCGTCGCCGCCGAGTTCGCGGCCAGGCGCGCAACGCCGGAAGATCTCGTTCTGCTCAACGGTATCATGTCGCGGATGGACGAGGCCCACGCTGCGGAGGATTTCGAGGCGGAAGCGGCCTGCGACGTGGAGTTTCACAATGCGGTTGGCGAATGCGCGCACAATATCGTGCTGCTGCACACGCTGCGTGCCTGTTACCGGCTTCTGGCCGATGGCGTCTTTCTCAACCGGGCCCGCATCTATGAACTGCCCGATGCGCGTGACACGCTCCTTGCCCAGCACCGCGCGATCCATGCGGCAATCGCCGCCGGCGATCCGGAAGCCGCGCGGAGTGCTGCGATCGCGCATATCGATTTCGTCGAAAAGGCCACCTTTCACGCCGAACGCACGGATGACTGGCAGCGCATCTCGCGTCTCCGGCTTCATCAGCGCGGCGGGGAGACCATGCAGCAATGAGCGAGCGAACCGGCTCTGCCGAGAATTTCAAGCCAGCGAAAGAAGAACCGTTGAAAGAAGAAAGCACCTCACCCAAGCGAGTCGGCCTTTTCGTCACCTGCCTGGTGGACCTGTTCCGGCCGAGCGTTGGTTTTGCCGCCGTCAAGCTGCTGGAGGAGGCGGGCTGCACCGTCGAGGTGCCCATGGCGCAGACCTGCTGCGGCCAGCCAGCCTTTAATTCCGGCGACCGGGAAGATGCTGCAGCCATAGCGCGCCAGACCATGGAGGCTTTCGAGGAGTTCGACTATGTCGTTGCGCCATCGGGCTCATGCGCGGGCATGCTCAAGAAGCATTACCCGTCGCTTCTGAAGGGAACACCCTTCGAAGCGCGCGCCGAGGCTTTTTCCGGTCGTGTGCACGAGTTGGTGAGCTTTCTGGTGGATGTGCTGGGCGTGACAGGGGTGCCGGCCCGCCATGAGGGCAGTGTCACCTATCACGATTCCTGCTCCGGCCTGCGCGAGCTTGGCATTGAAAAGCAGCCGCGAAAGCTCCTGTCATCGGTGGAGGGGCTGGAACTCAGGGAAATGCAGAATTCCGATGTCTGCTGCGGCTTCGGGGGCACGTTCTGCGTGAAATATCCCGACATTTCCAACAAGATCGTCGAGGAAAAGACGGCGAGCATCGAAAAAGCAGGGGCGGCTACGCTGCTCGCGGGTGATCTCGGCTGCCTCATGAACATGGCTGGCAAGCTGCATCGGCAGGGCAGTAGTGTCGAAGTTCGCCATGTGGCCGAGGTTCTTGCCGGCATGACCGACAAGCCGGCTATCGGCGGGGGAGGGCGCTGATGGAAATCCAGTCTCCACAGTTCAGGGAAAAAGCGCGCAAGGCGATTGCCGATGAGCAATTGCAGCGCGCCATGGGTAAAGCGAAGATCGGTTTCGTCGGCAAGCGAAAGAAAGCGGTCGACGCACTGCCGGAGTTCGAGGATCTTCGCTCTTCGGCCCGTGCGATCAAGGATCACACGCTCGAACATCTCGATCTCTATCTGGAAGCCTATGAGCGCAAGGTGATTGCCTCGGGTGGCCAGGTGCACTGGGCCGAAACGGCCGAGGATGCCCGACAGGCGGTTCTCGGTATCTGCCGCGCGGCGGGCGCACGTACCGTCACCAAGGGCAAGTCGATGATCACCGAGGAGATCGCGCTCAACGATTTCCTTGAGAAGGAAGGTGTCCGTCCGGTCGAAACCGATCTCGGCGAGTACATCATCCAGCTGCGCGGCGAGCATCCAAGCCACATCATCGGCCCGGCCCTGCATTTGAACAAGGAACAGGTGGAGGAGGATTTTCGCCGCGTTCATACCGAGCTCCCGGCCGGGCGTGATCTCTCGCAGCCCGAATCCCTTCTCGGTGAAGCACGGCACATCCTGCGCCCGCAATATTTTCAGGCCGATGTGGGCATCACCGGCGCGAATTTCCTTGTCGCCGAAACGGGCACCTCAATCATCGTCACCAATGAGGGCAATGGCGATCTCACGCAGACCCTGCCGCGCGTCCATATCGTCGTTGCGTCCATCGAAAAGGTCGTACCGACGCTGGAGGATGCGAGCCAGATCCTGCGTGTGCTGGCCCGTTCGGCAACCGGTCAGGACATGAGCGTCTACACCACGCTCTCCACCGGTCCACGCCGCCCGGGTGATCCCGACGGTCCGGACGAATATCACGTCATCCTGCTCGACAATGGCCGCTCTTCCATGCTCGGCACGGAGTTTCATGAGATGCTGCGCTGCATCCGCTGCGGCGCGTGCATGAACCATTGTCCCGTCTATCATGCTGTCGGCGGTCATGCCTATGGCTGGGTCTATCCGGGACCGATGGGCTCGGTGCTCACGCCTTCGCTGGTCGGCGTCGACAAGGCGGGGCACCTGCCCAACGCCTCCACCTTCTGCGGGCGCTGCGAATCCGTCTGTCCCATGCAGATCCCGCTGCCGCGCATGATGCGGCACTGGCGCGAGCGTGAGTTCGAGCGCGGGCTCAATCCGGCGACGCAGCGTTTCGGTCTCGGTTTCTGGGCCTTCTTCGCCCGCCGGCCAGGGCTCTATCGTCTTGCCACGTCAATGGCGATCCCGGCGCTTTCCGGCCTTGCAGGGCGGGAGCGGTGGTTCCGGTCGCTGCCCTTTGCTGGCGGCTGGACGCGCCACCGCGATCTTCCAGCGCCTGAGAGCCGCACCTTCATGCAGCAGTGGCGTGATCGCGAGGCCCTGAAACAGAGAGGGAAGATGGCATGAGCGGTCGCGAGGCAATCCTGGGAAAGCTGCGGGCGGCAGCGTCCGTTTCCACCGACGACGGTGCACGGCGCGAAGCCGTTGAAAAGCGCCTTGCAAAGACGCCGCGCGGGCTCATTCCGGCCCGCGGACAGGTGGAAGGTAAGGAGCGCATTGCTCTTTTCTGTCGCATGGCGGAGGCCGTTACGGCCACGGTGGAGCGGGTTAAAACCGCCGATGATGTACCGAAATCTGTGACCCATTATCTACGCTCCAAGAACCTGGCCCCCTCCGTTCGCATGGGGGACGACAGGCGTCTGAAGCGCATGGACTGGGCAAGTCAGAAGTCGCTTGAGGTAAAACGCGGACGGGCCGAACCTGAAGATGAAGTCGGTGTGAGCCACGCATTCGCCGCCGTTGCTGAAACGGGAACGGTCGCCCTGCCATCGGGCAAGGACAATCCGACCACCGTCAACTTCGTGCCCGACCACCATATCATCGTCATTGACGCGAAGGACATTGCCGGTGATCTTGAAACGGTGATTTCCCGCCTCAGGCGCAAATATGGCAGAGGTGACATGCCTAGATTGCTGAACCTCATCACGGGGCCATCGCGCTCCGGCGACATCGAGCAGACCATGCTGCTCGGTGCGCATGGACCGCGGGCGCTGCATCTTATCGTTGTCGACGGGTGAGGAATGTCCGCGGGGGTCTCATATGATGAGGCTTCGACGCCCGATGGCCTGCGCCTCTATGCCGTCGGAGACATTCACGGCCGGCACGATTTGCTGGCCGCGATGCATGCACGGATCATGGAGGAAATTCTTCATGACCGCCCTGCGGACTGGCGCATCGTCTATCTCGGAGACTATGTCGACCGCGGGGCCAATTCACGCGGCGTGATCGAATACCTCGCCGGACAGCGCGAGCGCGACCCACGTGTTATTGCGCTCGCCGGCAATCACGATCTGGGTTTTCTCGATTTCCTGTCGAACCCGGATCCGTTTGGACTGTTTGCCTGCAATGGCGGCTTCGAAACGGCGCTTTCCTATGGTGTCGAGATCGATCTCACCTCGCGTCAGGGGATGATGCCGGGACATGCTGCCCTCGTTCGCGCCGTGCCGCAGCGACACAGGGCATTTCTGGCCACTCTGCCTTATTCAGTCTCGTTCGGCGATTTCTTCTTCTGCCACGCGGGCATTCGTCCCGGCTTAACCCTCGAAGCCCAGTCGGCGGACGATCTCATCTGGATCAGACACGAGTTCCATGCATTTGGGGGGCTTCATCCCAAATTGATCGTGCATGGTCACACGCCCGTGGACGCGCCGGAACTCCTTAAGAACCGCATAAACCTTGACACTGGCGCATGGCACAGTGGCCGGTTGACGGCACTCAGGATGGAGGGTCGGGAAAAGAAGTTGATCGAGGTCGCCTGTTGATAGCGGGTGACCTGATGGCACGAAAGCCTGTAGCTACTCGATGGCGGCAGAAATGCCGTAACCGTCCACGGGGTGGTGATCACCGGAAGCGCCGGCCGAAAGAAGCCTTGCACCGATCAGCGTGAAGGCTGAGACAGTGATGAGAAACACGACAGTTGCACGCCCGATTGTCATTCGACCAAAAGTCCCTTGAAGGTCAGCAAGCGCGGCTCCCCGTGCCGCGCAGGCTGCAATAAACACAAACAGCTTAAGATTGAAACAATTTATGTGCCAATACCCACATTGTTTATGACGAACACCGGAAAACGTGGGAATGACCATGTCTCTGCAAAACCGCGTATCTCCATTCGGTCAGGTTGTTGCAACTCAGGCGCGCGGCCTTTTCACCGGCAATCGCGGTGTGATCCATGATCCCGATACGAAAACGCTCCTGCGCCGCCGCTGGACGACCAGGGCCTGGATTGTCTGCGTCTGCGAATTCCGGGGCCGCCGACGTGAGGTCATGGGGCGGAACAGCCCGACAGGCACGGCGGGATGGACAGAGCTCTTCTTTTTAGATGAGGTGACCGCCCTTGCGGCGGGCCACCGCCCCTGCTTCTTCTGCCGGCGCGAGGCGGCAACGGATTTCTTGACCTGCGTGCGCGAAGTGAAGAAAGATCAGGCGTTGAAGGCCCCCGATCTCGACTCAACTCTCCATGGGCAGAGGCTCGCCGTTACGGGCAGAACACAACCCATCGCTGCAGAGGCGCTGCCGGACCTGCCCGACGGTTCCGTGATCGCATTCGGAGAGCGGGCTTGTGCACTTCGCGGTGGGGCGCTGTATGAGTGGAGTTTTGCGGGCTACGGAAGTACCCTTTCACCGGAAAAGATCCCGCCGGTTGTTCAGCTGCTGACGCCGGCCTTGACCGTCTCCGCGCTGCGCCAGGGCTATTCACCGGTCTGGCACGCAAGCATAGGCTCTTGACGCGTCGACATTGATCCACCATCAGACCGGCATGCGTGCGAACTATAAACTGCAGCGGCTGTTCATCGATGCCGCCCTCTCTGCCGGTGCCGAGGTGGAAACCAGCCGGGAACAGGCTCACTACCTGACCAATGTCCTGCGCATGCGCGAAGGCGGCGAAGTGCTCGTTTTCAACGGGCGCGACGGCGAGTGGCATGCCGAAGTGGCCGAGGCCAAACGCAAGGCGGTGCGTCTGCGCATGACCACTCAGGCGCGGCCCCAGACGCCTCATCCCGACCTTCTCTACTGCTTTGCTCCCCTGAAGAAGGGGCGGCTCGACTATCTTGTGCAGAAGGCTGTTGAAATGGGGGCCGGGCGTCTGCAACCCGTCATCACCCAGCACACGCAGGTGGCAAAACCCGGCACCCAGCGCCTCGAAGCCAATGTCATGGAAGCAGCCGAACAGTGCGGCATATTGGCCGTGCCGGAGGTACTCGAACCGCTAAAGCTTGATCGTCTTCTGGCCGATTGGGAACCCGATCGTCGTCTGATCTTCTGCGATGAGGATGCCGCAACCAACAATCCGATGCCGGCGCTTGCGACGGTGCGGGAAAAGAAGCTTGCGCTTCTCGTTGGTCCGGAGGGCGGGTTTTCCGAAGCCGAGCGTGCGCAGCTGCGCGCTTTGCCCTTCGTGACACCCATTCCGCTTGGGCCCCGCATCCTGCGGGCCGATACGGCAGCGGTGGCGGCTCTTGCCGTCATCCAGGCGAGCGCTGGCGACTGGGGTTGAGGTTTTCACATCAAGTTTGGTTGACGCTACAATCAGCAATTCTTACTTGAAGCGAATTGTTTGCATGTCCATCAGTTCATGGTGGTTTGCTCTGGCATTTTGCAGTCACGTGGCATCAGGTGACGTTCGCACAAATGCGAATTCGAGAAGGTAGGGCGTCCCTCTGCGTTCAGGCGGACGCATGGCGCTCTAGGAGGACGTATATGGCCCGTGACACAACTGACAATCGTCCGATCGAACGGGTCGATGAACTTGTCGCCGATCTCGCCAAAGGCTGTAAGCCGAAGGATAAATGGCGCATCGGCACCGAGCACGAAAAATTCCCCTTCTATGTCGATGGCAACCGGCCCGTTCCCTATGAGGGCGAGCGCGGCATCAAGGCAGTCCTTCAGGGCATGCAGCGCGTTCTCGGGTGGGATGCCATCAATGATGATGGCAACATCATCGGTCTGGTCGAACCGACCGGGCAGGGCGCCATCTCGCTCGAACCGGGTGGGCAGTTCGAACTCTCCGGTGCGCCGCTCGAAACGCTTCACCAGACCTGCCGCGAGGGCAACGCCCATCTGGCGCAACTGCGCGAGATTGCCGAGCCGCTCGGCATCCGCTTCCTGGGCCTCGGGGGCAGTCCGAAATGGACGCTCGCCGAAACGCCGCAAATGCCGAAATCGCGCTACCGGATCATGACCGCCTACATGCCGAAGGTCGGCACGCAGGGGCTCGACATGATGTACCGCACCTGCACGATCCAGGTGAACCTCGACTTCGAGACCGAAGCGGACATGCGCCGCAAGATGCAGGTTGCGCAGCGCCTGCAGCCGCTTTCCACCGCGCTCTTTGCAAATTCCCCCTTCACCGGCGGGCGGCTGAACGGTTACCAGTCCTGGCGCGGCGACATCTGGCGCGACACGGACAATCAACGCTCGGGCCTTCTGCCTTTTGCATTTTCCGAGCGCTTCGGCTTCGCCGATTATGTGGAATGGGCGCTGGATGTGCCGATGTATTTCATCATCCGCGACGGTCGGTATCACGACTGCACCCACATCACCTTCCGCCAGTTCATGGAAGGCGCGCTCAAGGGTGAGGTAACTGACGGCCTGCCAACCATCGGCGACTGGTCCAATCATCTCTCGACGCTCTTCCCTGATGTGCGTCTCAAGCGATTTCTTGAGATGCGCGGCGCCGATGGCGGCCCGTGGCGGCGCATCTGCGCGCTGCCGGCCTTCTGGGTGGGGCTGCTCTATGATCAGGCAGCACTCGACGCCGCTCACGACCTCACGGCCGACTGGTCGTTCGAGGAGGTGGATGCCATGCGCAACGCAGTGCCGAAAGAGGGGCTGGCCACGCGCTTCCGCAATCATGAGCTGCGTGACATTGCCCGCGAGGTTCTGGCCATTTCGCGCAAGGGGCTTTCCGCCCGCAAGCGTCTCAATCCGGAAGGCTATGACGAGGCAAGCTTCCTGAGTCCGCTGGACGAGATCGTCGCGCGCGGAACCACCAGCGCGGAAGAACTCGCCAATGCCTTCAACACCCGCTGGGACAGATCGATCGAGCCGGTATTCCTCGAACAGGCCTATTAGGCATCCGCTCAAGGCAGCGAAGACAAAGCGGATTTGTCGGGTTATCTTTCTGAAACATTGGTCCGATAATTGCTCGGCGACGATTGAATGAAGGAGAAAACCCATGCTTCCGCTCTTCGAGATGCTCAACAATGCCGGTCAGGGGCATGGCGTGGATCAGCTCGCCAGGCAGTTTGGCATTTCGCAGGCACAGGCGCAGGAAGCCATGGAGGCGCTCCTGCCGGCTTTCAGTCAGGGGCTGAAGCGCAACGCGGCCGATCCCTACGGTGCCGGTAATTTTCTTGGTGCGCTCGCCTCGGGTCAGCACGCAAAATATTTCGAGGATGCCGCCAACGCTTTCTCGCCGCAAGGTGTGGCCGAGGGCAACGGCATTCTGGGCCACTTGTTCGGCTCCAAGGATGTGAGCCGCGCCGTCGCAAGCCACGCCGCACAGGCAACCGGGCTCGGCCAGGACATGCTGAAGCAGATGCTTCCCGTGCTCGCTTCCATGCTCATGGGCGGCCTGTTCAAACAGTCCACCGGTCAGATACAGGGCGCGCAGCCGCGTCAGGCGCAGGCCGGCGGTGGTGGCATGCTTGGCGACCTCATGGAGCAGATGATGCGCCAGATGGGCCAACAGCAGCCCGGCGCTCAGCCGCGTGGGCGCGCGCCATCGGGCATGAGCCCGTCCGACAACCCACTCGGCCAGATACTGGAAGGCATGTTTGGTGGTGGTGGTGGTGGTTCCACCGGGCGCGGCGCTCCCTCTGGCGGTCAGGGCAACAACCCTCTGGGGGAAATCTTCGACCAGTTCCTGCGCGGCGGGCAGGGTGCCGGGCAACCTGAACCGCAGAGCCGCCGCGCACCGCAGCCCGAGCCGGAAGCCAATCCGGGTGGCCGCCCCCGCAATCCCTATGACGACCTGTTCGGCCAGATGTTCGAGACCGGCCGCAAGACGCGTGACGACTATGAGCGCGGCGTGGAAAACATCTTCGAGCAGTTCCGGCAGGGGATGGAACGCCGCCGGTAGGCCTTGCGCCACAGCCGTTTTCCTGTTGTGCAAGGCAGGTCTCCGCCTTTTCCGTTGCCTTCGTGCGCGCTAGCATCAGGCCTTCTTCAGGGAGATGAACCCGGATGTATTGCCCACCCGCCTTTCGAGAGGAAGAGCTGCCCGCACTTCATGAACTGATGCGGGCGGCGCGGCTTGCCAATGTGGTGACCTCTGGTGCGAATGGACTTCATGCAAGCCCTCTGCCGCTGTTTCTTGATGAGACCGAAGGCCCTTATGGCACGCTCTATGGCCATCTCGCCCGCGCCAACGAGCAATGGAAGGACACGCCGATTGGCGAGGCGCTCGCCATCTTTATGGGTCCCGACGCGTATGTGACCCCATCCTGGTATGCCTCCAAGAAAGAGCATGGGAAGGTCGTCCCCACCTGGAATTATACCGTGGTTCAGGCGCGGGGACCGATTGAATTCTTCGATGACGAGGCCCGGCTTCGTGGGGTGGTTGAGCGCCTGACGACCCTTCACGAAACGGGTCGCGCGGAAATCTGGTCTGTCTCGGATGCGCCTGAAAAGTTCATCATGGGCCAGTTGCGCGGGATCGTCGGGCTACGTCTTCCCATCACGAACCTCGAAGGCAAGCGCAAGATGAGCCAGAATCGCAGCGCCGCTGACAGGGCGGGTGTCGCTGCCGGGCTGGCGGCGAGCGCCCATCCGGCGGAAAGAGCAGTGGCTGCGGAGATTCCACAGGATTGACGACGGTTTCCCGGGCAGGGTGAGACCCCTTGCCGCGATGGCCGCGCATTCGCGCCGTTTTGATTGACTCTGCGCATCCATGCTCCTATAAGCCCGGCCACGCTTGGGCCTTGTGTCCGGCGGCGCGTATCCGTGCCTTCGGTCCAGCCCGTAAAGCAAAGCTCCTGTTCATTGAAACAGAATTAAGAAGGGCCGCACTCCGCGGTATTAAAACAAATGAAGCGTACATATCAGCCTTCCAAGATCGTCCGTAAACGCCGGCACGGTTTCCGTGCGCGCATGGCCACCAAGGGCGGCCGTCGCGTGATCGCAGCCCGCCGCAATCGCGGCCGCAAGCGGCTGTCCGCATAAGGTCTGGAGGCGAGGCCGGAAAGATGACGGACCGGCCAGCCGTCCCACCCCCGGCGCGCCTTAAGAAGCGCGCCGAGTTTCTGGCCGTCCGTCGCGGTGAAAAGCGACGCGGGCGGCTTTTTCTGCTGGAAGTGCTCGACCGCGGCGACAAGGACCCGCCACGGCTTGGCATTACGGTGACCAGGAAGGTCGGCAACGCAGTCGTTCGAAACCGCGTGCGCCGGCGGCTCAAGGAAGCCTGCCGCCTCCATGCGGTGCACGACATGGCCGCCGGCAAGGATTATGTGATCGTGGCGCGGCGTTCTGTGCTTGACGCGCCGTTCGCCTCCCTGAAAGACGAGCTTTCCCGTCGCATCGGAGAACCCGATGCCGGGCGTGGAAAGGGCAAGGACATCGATGGATAACAATCGCAATTTTCTCATCACGATCGCGCTGTCCGTGTTGATCCTGACGCTCTGGCAGGTGTTCTACATGAACCCCCGGATCGAAGAACAGCGCCAGGCGGCCCAGATCGAAGAACGGCAGGCGGCAGAAACGGCCCCGGCCGCAACGTCTTCGAGCGGTGAGAACAGCGATATACCGGCGCCTTCAAGCGGTGAGGGTGCCGTGCCTGGCTCGGCCAACCCATCGGCTGCGCCGCTTGACCGCGCCGCGGCCGTTGCCGGTAGCGCGCGTGTGAAGATCGAAACGCCGCGCATTTCCGGTTCCATCAATCTGACGGGCGCGCGTCTCGATGACCTTCTCCTCAAGGACTACCGGGTGACCGTCGAGAAGGATTCACCCAACATTCAGCTTCTGAACCCCTCGACCGGTCCTGACGGCTACTATGTCGAGACGGGTTATGTGGGTGGTGAGGCGGCCGGCACCTTGCCCGGTCCTTCGACCGAGTGGACGCTTGCCGAAGGCGACACCCTCACCCCTTCGAGCCCTGTCACGTTGTCCTTCACCAATGAGAAGGGCCTGACCTTCAAGCGCGCCTTCTCGGTGGACGAGAACTACATGTTCACGGTTTCCGACACGGTGGAAAACGCTTCTGGCGCTGCCGTCGCACTGCGCAATTATGGCCGCACCACCCGCATCGGAACGCCAAAAACCTCCGGCATCTACATCCTGCATGAAGGCCTGATCGGCGTGACCGGCGAGGAAGGCCTGCAGGAAATCGACTATTCGGATGTCGAAGAGGAAAAGCGCATTACGCCGGCGAAATCCTCTGACGGCTGGCTGGGCATCACCGACAAATACTGGGCGGTGACCATGGTCCCGCAGAATGGCCGCGAATTCCAGCCGCGCTACACCTATTCGGGCGATGGCAAGCCGCGCTACCAGGCCGACTATCTGACTGACGAGATCACGGTTGCCGATGGCGCTTCCGCCACCAGCGAATTGATGGTCTTTGCCGGTGCCAAGGAGGTCAATGTCGTTGACGCCTACGAAGACGACCGCGGCATTCGCCAGTTCGAGCTTCTGATCGACTGGGGCTGGTTCTACTTCATCACCAAGCCGATGTTCTATCTCATCGACTGGCTGTTCAAGCTGCTCGGCAATTTCGGCGTCGCCATCCTTGCCACCACGGTTGTCGTAAAACTCATTTTCTTCCCGCTCGCCAACAAGTCCTACAAGTCCATGGCGAACATGAAGAAGGTTCAGCCGGCCATGATGGAAATCCGCGAGAAATACGCGGATGACAAGATGAAGCAGCAGCAGGCGATGATGGAGCTCTACAAGAAGGAGAAGATCAATCCGATCGCAGGTTGCTGGCCAATCCTGATCCAGATCCCGGTTTTCTTCGCGCTCTACAAGGTTCTCTACGTCACCATCGAGATGCGTCACGCGCCGTTCTTCGGCTGGATCCAGGATCTGTCGGCCCCCGATCCGACCTCGGTCTTCAACCTGTTCGGCCTGCTGCCTTATGACGTGCCGGCCTTCCTGCTGATCGGTGTCTGGCCGCTGATCATGGGCATCACCATGTTCCTGCAGATGCGCATGAACCCGACGCCGCCCGATCCCACACAGGCGATGATCTTCAACTGGATGCCGGTGATCTTCACCTTCATGCTGGCCACATTCCCGGCCGGTCTGGTGATCTACTGGGCCTGGAACAACTTCCTCTCGATCGTTCAGCAGGGTGTGATCATGAAGCGCCAGGGCGCCAAGATCGAGCTTTGGGACAATCTGGCAGGTTTGTTCAAGAAAAAGCCGAAGCCGGCTGAATAGTTTGAATTGAAGGAAAGGGCCTGCGAAAGCGGGCCTTTTTCGCATGCGCGCCCATTTTTAAAAGTGCATTCTCACGTCGCCGCCCTGGCAGAAAATGTCTGGAACCATGCGCCTGCCTCTGACGCGATGCAGGGGAATTGGGTACTCTCGCATCAAACGGAGAGATTGCCATGACTGACAGACTTGTTTTCGCATTTGTATTTCTCGCCACGCTCGGCGCCGGTGTCATGGCAGGGTTTTTCTTCACATTCTCAAACACGGTGATGCAGGCCCTTGGGCGGATTCAGGTTCCGGCAGGCATTCAGGCGATGCAGGCCATCAATATCACCGTGCTCAATCCATTCTTCTTCGCAGCGTTCTTCGGCACGGCGTTGCTGGGGATCCTGCTTTGCGTTCTCTACCTGCTCGGGCTGGTGCCTTCCGGCGGCATCTGGTTGCTTGCTGGCGGAATTGCTTACGTGATGGGTACCTTTCTTGTGACCGTCATCTTCAACGTGCCCATGAACGAGGCCTTGGCAAAAATTGATCCGGCCTCAACGCAAGGGGCGGAGCTGTGGCGTGATTATCTCTCCCGGTGGGTGATGTGGAACCATGTGCGCGCGCTGACCTCTCTGGCCGCGCTTGCAAGCTATGCGATGGCGCTGGTTCAGCGCTTGTGATTGCCGTCCCCACGCATTTCCGCTAAAGACGCTTCTGCACCAGGGGAAATGCATCGATGATCAATTAAGGGGACCGAAGAGCACACCGCCGGGACTTGAGGTCCGGCCCTTTGCCGTTTGACGGAGGCGGTGGGTAATTCCCCTGTTTTGATCAAGGAGGTCCCCATGCACGGACCTGATCCTGCAACGCCATATCCGATGGCGGGCTTTCCCCGAACCGTTTTTCTCAAGAACTTCATCACCCGGCCGAACATCGAAGTCGGAGATTTTTCCTATTACGACGATCCCCTGGCGGCCGAGCGTTTCGAGGACCGGAATGTCCTCTATCATTTCGACTTTCTCGGTGACCGGCTGGTAATCGGCAAATTCGTCGCGATCGCCCACGGCGCCACATTCGTGATGAACGGAGCCAACCATCTGATGACCGGTTTCTCCACCTTCCCGTTCAATATCTTCGGCAATGGCTGGGAGGAGGGTTTTGATGGCCAGCTCTATCTGGAGCATAGCCGGGGCGACACCATCGTCGGCAACGATGTGTGGATCGGGCGGCAGGCGCAGATCATGCCAGGCGTCACTATTGGAGATGGAGCGGTGATCGGGGCTCACGCCGTCGTTGCCTCCGATATTCCGCCTTACGCCATCGCCGTGGGCAATCCGGCGCGCGTTCTGCGCCTGCGCTTCGCGCCCGAGACGGTCGCAGCCCTCGTCAGGATCGGCTGGTGGAACTGGCCGATGGACAAGATAAGCCGCAACCTTTCTGCCATACGCGGCGCTGATCTGGATGCCCTTGAAAATGCTGTCTGACAGGATGGCCCGGCGGCATCATTAAACTTGACATTTTTGGTATAGTATTGTCTGTGTCTCCGGCCGTCCCGTTCATCATGGGCGGCTGGAGGCCGAGAGGTAATTGTCATGATGCATCTGAGCCCGATTGAGGAATTTGCGTCTCATCATGCCTGTGAGGCTGAGGAACTTGAGCGGTACCGTGGCAAATTCCTGCGCGTGGAGCGGCTGCGGTCCAAGGTTCAGGCGACAAAACGGGCAGCCGCCGAGAGCCTTTCGCGGGCGAATGAGGCGCCGGAGCCGCATGACGGCAGCAACATGATCTTCGTTGCTCTCTTCGACACCCATTGTCGGGACCGCGAAGCGCTCTTTGAGGCGATGAGGGAGCTCGACGAGGCGTGCGGTGAATTGCACGTGATGACGGGCGGCATGAAAGCGGTTGAGGGATGCATGCGCGGTCCTTCTGCACACTTACAAGGACTGACTGGCACCGATGAGCGAGTTTGAACGCCGCCGCCGACAGGCGGAAACACATCTGAAGCTCCAGATGATGAAGGAAATGAGCGAGGTCATGCGCCGGACCGGCCTGCCGCCGATGGCTGTGATGCGCGAAGCCGCGCGCGCCGTTGGACACATCTATCGTGAAACGGCGGAAGCGCATTGCGAACCGTCCTGCTGTCCCTGTGGATGGTGCCCGCAGGAAGCCATGGACCTCGAACGCCTCGGCGAGGCTTTGCGCGAAGCCAGCCGCAGTTCCCGCTCAACGCATCTCAGTGTAATGCAGGTTCTCGGCAGGGCCTGAGTGGTCTTTGGAATACGGTTTCATCATCAGCGCAGTTGACAAATGCTCCGTCAGTCTTGATGCCGTCATTTGAACGGTAATGGAGATGATGGCGTGAACGCTTCACACGATGGCGCAGCCGCCGGCAAGGCGCAGATTGATCGCGGGATCTTCCTGCGTCCGTGGGTTTTTCTGCGCGGTGCGCCGGCCATGAAATTTCTGCCCCCCGAAGGTCCGCCCGAGGTGGCTTTCGCCGGTCGCTCGAATGTGGGCAAATCATCGCTCATCAATGCGTTGATCGTTCAGCGTGGTTTGGCCCGCACATCCAACACGCCCGGCCGCACCCAGGAGCTCAACTTCTTCGTTCCCGATGGATACACAGGTGCCGATGGCGATCTTCCGCCCATGGCGATCATCGACATGCCGGGCTACGGCTTCGCCAAAGCGCCCAAGGCGCAGGTCGACGCCTGGACAGAAATGGTTTTTGACTATCTCAGGGGCCGTGTCACGCTGAAGCGTGTCTTCCTGCTGATTGATGCGCGCCATGGCATCAAGAAGAATGACGAGGAGGTCATGGACCTGCTCGACAAGGCGGCGGTTTCCTACCAGGTGGTGCTGACAAAGATCGACAAGATCAAGCCGCCTGCGGTGGAAAAGCTGCTTGCCGCGACGGAAGTGCAACTGAAGAAGCGTGCGGCCGCTTTTCCGGAGATTGTCGCAACCTCATCGGAAAAAGGTCAAGGCGTGGATGAGTTGCGTGATGCCATCGCCCGCGCCGTAACTGATGGCTGAATGCCAAATCCCTAGCTTGGCATTGTGGCGCCCGGTTTGAACGTCAAGGCGATGCCGTTGATACAGTGGCGCTTGCCGGTCGGCGGAGGGCCATCTTCGAAGATGTGTCCCTGGTGGCCGCCGCAGCGCCGGCAATGGCATTCTGTCCGGGTCATGAAGAGTGAGTTGTCCGGCTTGGTGCCGATGGCATCCGGCAGCGCTTCCCAGAAGCTCGGCCATCCGGTGCCTGAATCATATTTCGCCTCGGATGAGTAGAGCGGCAGGTCGCAGCCGGCGCAGTGAAAGAGTCCGGCGCGCTTTTCATTGTTGAGCGGGCTGGTGAAGGCACGTTCCGTCGCCTCCTGCCGCAGCACGGCAAATTGCTGGTCGCTAAGGATCGAGCGCCATTCTTCTTCACTCTTTGTGATCTCGAAGGTTTCAGCCATGGCGCTGCCGCCGGGCCGGTCGCGTAGCACAATCGCTCCGCCGGTCAGTGCTGCCAGCGCGCCAGCCGTGCCATAAAGAAAGTTGCGGCGTTTCATTGAATAGCTCCTTCGCACTGTTGGCTCGCATCGCCTTGCGCGGACGGTAAGTCCGCTGGGCGATCACCTCAAAGTCAAGTCCGTGTGAGGTACAAGGGGCGGCACTGCGCCACCCCTTGCGGTTCCGAAAGCCCCCGGTCGGAACCTGTCTGGTTTTTGCTTTCGCAGCTCAGCTCTTTGGCAGAAGCACCGTGTCGATCACGTGGATGACCCCGTTCGACTGATCGACATCGGCAATGGTCACGGTTGCGACATTGCCGTTCTCGTCGGTCAGCGTGATCTTGTCGCCGTCCATTTTGGCTTCCAGCATGCAGCCGCCGACTGTCTTGACCGGGTGGTTGCCGCCGTCATCGGAGATCATCTTGCCAATGGCGCTGGACATGGCTTCGGTTGCAACCACGTGGCAGGTCAGAACCGTGGTAAGCGTTTCCTTGTTCTCAGGCTTCAAAAGCGTGTCGACCGTGCCATCGGGCAGTTTCTCGAATGCGGCATTGGTGGGAGCGAACACGGTGAAAGGCCCTTCACCAGAAAGCGTTTCGACCAGGCCGGCAGCCTTCACGGCAGCCACCAGTGTGGTGTGATCCTTTGAATTGACCGCGTTTTCAACGATCGTCTTGTCTGCATACATCGCCGCGCCGCCAACCATCGGGTTTTCGGCAAGAGCCGTGCCCGTGAAAGCGAGAGCAATCGAACCAGCGAGAATGGAAGCAGTGAACTTGTGCATGTTAGAACTCCTCGGGTCATTTGTGGGGCTGCCATTCTGGCTGGCCCGTTTTGGGAACATGAGGAGACACGGAGAGGCACTCCGGGAAGTTTCAAAAAAATCCGATTATTTTTCGGAGAGCCGAAATCAGATGTCGCGCAAATCGCCAAGTGCGACCACTGGCCCGGTGGGCGTGCCGTCCGGCGAACCGCCCAGCGGTTCCGTGGTGATGGCAAATACGGCGCCTGCATCGATGGCGGCGCCAAGCGCTTCGCTCAGCGCCACATGAACGCTCGACCCGACCGGAATGACCCCGAGAGAGACCGGGGGGTTGTCACCCTCGATGGCCCAGAGCTCGAAATCTCGACCATCGGGTCGCGCGCCGGAAACATGCGAGAGCGCAACGTCACGCTTGGTGCTGTCATAGACCGCGAGATAACGCACATCGGTGTCGTCATGTGCAAGCGAGGCGACGAAACGCTGCTCCTGAAGCGGCTGATTGCCGAATGGCAGGTTCGTGTAAGTGAGGCCGACATAAGCGGCGAGAGCCACAAGCGCGACCATGGCAGCGCCGCGCCAGAAGGCAAGGCTCGACCACAGGTCGGGTCTTTCCGCAGCGGTCCCCGCGCCGAAAAGCCGCGTGTCGATGATGGATTTCGCGTTTGCCGGAGGTTCCACCTTCTCATAGGCGTCCGCCATCGGCGCAAGCCGCGTCTCCCAGTCTTCCACCAGCCGCGCAAAACCGGCTTCCGTCTCGATGCGGCGCGCGGCCGCCGCACGCTCTTCGGCTGCAAGCACACCGAGCACATATTCGGCAGCGACAAGATCGTCGTCGCGCCTTTCCGGTCCGTGTTCGTCTGCCACCGTCATCGTTCCAGGCATTCCCTGAGCTTCAAGAGGCTGCGCCGCAGCCAGGTTCGCATCGTGTTGAGCGGCACATCGAAATGGGCCGCAAGTTCGGCGTAGCTGTCACCGTTGAGATAGGCTCCGCGCACCGCCATTGCGCGGTCGGTTTCCAGTTCGCCGAGGCAGGCATCGATCCGCCGGCGCTCGCTGCCGGCTTGAGCCAGGCTTTCCGGGCTCGGCTTCGGGTCGGCGATGGCCTGCGCCTCATCCAGTTCCGCGGCAGGCGCCTTGCGCGCCCTCAGCCTGTCGATCGCGTGATTGCGCGCCACCGCAACCAGCCAGGTTATGGGGCTGAGATCCGTCGCGGCAAACCGGTCCGCCTTGGTCCATATCTTTACATAGACGTCCTGCAGCGCCTCCTCGGCCTCCGCCCTGTCCTTCAAGACACGCAGGCAGACACCGAAGAGTTTCGCACTCGTGTGGCGATAAAGAAGATCAAACGCCGCACGCTCCTTGAGCGCGGTACGGAAAATCAGCTTCGTTATCTCGTCCGGGGTCATTATGGGAGACTAAGCGCAAACGGGAGGTCAGAAAAGGCGTAGAAGGATGAGAGTTAGAGCGCTGCGACGCAAAGGCAAGCCTGCCCGCAATCGGCAAAAGCAGCTTTTTGTCCGCTGACCAGCAAGATCGTTTCACTTGCAGCGAAAAATGCTTTAAGAAACCGCCGTTTTGACTTTGGGGAACAACGCGATGACGGACATGACGGAAACTGCTGAAGCCCAGGCCCGCTTTCTTTCGGCGGCACTGCCTTACATGCAGCGTTATGAAAACAAGACCATCGTCGTGAAATATGGCGGCCACGCCATGGGCGATGCGGCGCTCGGCCAGGCGTTCGCCCGCGACATCGCGCTCCTGAAGCAGTCCGGCGTCAGCCCCATCGTCGTTCATGGCGGCGGCCCGCAGATCGCGGCCATGCTCAAGAAGATGGGCATCGAATCGAAATTCGAGGGCGGCCTGCGCGTCACCGACGAAAAAACCGTCGAGATCGTCGAGATGGTTTTGGCCGGCTCCATCAACAAGGAAATCGTGGCGCTCATCAATGCCGAGGGTGAATGGGCCATTGGCCTGTGCGGCAAGGATGGCAACATGGTCTTTGCCGATAAGGCGCACAAGACCGTGGTCGATCCCGATTCCAATATCGAGCGCGTGCTCGATCTCGGTTTCGTCGGCGAGCCGGTGGAGGTCGACCGCACGCTGCTCGATCTCCTCGCTCATTCGGAGATGATCCCCGTCATCGCCCCGGTGGCGCCCGGCCGTGACGGCCACACCTACAACATCAATGCAGACACCTTTGCCGGCGCCATCGCTGGTGCCGTTCGGGCCACGCGCCTCCTTTTCCTCACCGATGTGCCGGGCGTGCTCGACAGGGACAAGAAGCTGATCGACGAGCTGACGGTCGCCGAAGCCCGCGCCCTCATCAAGGATGGCACGATATCCGGTGGCATGATCCCCAAGGTCGAGACCTGCATTCAGGCCATCGAGCGCGGTGTGGAAGGTGTTGTCATTCTGAACGGCAAAACTCCGCATGCTGTGCTTCTTGAGCTTTTCACCGAGCATGGCGCAGGAACGCTGATCGTCCCGTAAGGGTGAGTTTTCGATAAAAGCGAAAACACGCTTGACCTGGAGTTCGCTCCAGAAAGTAGATGCATATGTGCACACAATGGAGATGCACATATGCAAAAGCATACCATCATCGAACGTTTCCTTGAGGCGCTTAAGGCAAGCGACGTCGAGAGAGCCTGCGCCTTTATGGCTAAGGGTGCGGTGCAGCCCGGGCAGGAGGTCGCATGAAGATTGGCGAAGTCGCAAGACGCACCGGTCTGAGCATCGACACGCTGCGCTATTATGAGAAGCTTGGTCTCATCGATCCGCCCTGGCGGCAGGGTGGTCAGCGTGCCTATGACGAAAACATCATCGCATGGCTGAAATTCATCAAATTGTTGAAAGCCACCGGCATGCCGCTTGCCGATGTGGAGACCTATGCGCGTCTACGTCGTGAGGGCGAGCGTAGCTCTGCTCAGCGCCGCGAGATGCTGGAACATCAGCGCATGGTGGTGTTGGCGAAGATCGATGAACTTAAGGCATGTGTCGAACTGCTCGACTACAAGATCATCAACTATGCCGAAATCGAAGCGCGCCACCGCGCCGAGGACGGCCTCAAGGAACAGACTTATGACCACTGAGAACACGATTGGGAGTGAGGCAGCGCTGTCCGCCTTCGAACAGGGGCGCAAGATTGCGGCACAGCTTAATCCCGAGCTCGAAACGATTTTGGCCCAGCGCTATGATGATGCTCTGCCGGGGTTTGCGGAAACGCTCATCGAAAGCGCCTATGGCCGCTTCTATGCTCGCGAGGGTCTCGACTTGAAAACACGCCAGCTTGCCACTGTAGCGGCGTTGACTGCGCTTGGCGGGCAGACGGCCCCGCAACTCAGGATCAACATCGAACATGCGCTTGCGGCGGGTGCTGCCGAACGCGAGATACTGGAAGTCATTCTGCAGATGGCAGCGTATGGCGGCTGGCCGGCGGCTATCAACGGTCTCAATGCAGCACTTGGACTCTTTGCAGAACGAGCAGGTTCGTCACAGGCATCCGCTTGGGATGGGCAGTAGTCCTATAAAAGCACAAGCAGAACAATCCCCGCGACGATCAGCAGGCAGCCTGCCACTTCCGTGCGGTTGATGTGCTCGCGGAAGAAGAAAACGGAGGAGGCGAAGGTGAAGATCATTTCGATCTGCGCCAGCGCCTTCACCACCGCAGCCTGTTGTAGCGTCATGGCGCTGAACCAGCCGAGCGAAGCCGCCGCGCCAACGAAACCGACAAACAGTGACGGTTTCCATGCCTCTGCAATTCGGCCGACTTCGGCGCGGTCGCGCCACAGCATCCAGATGAGCATGATCGCGGTTTGAAACGTGATGGTCACGGCCAGCGTCGTGGTCGCCTGCATCAGGTAATTGGGCCCGCCCAGCGAAAGCGACGCTCCGCGATAGGCGACGGCCGTTATGCCGAACAGTGTGCCCGAGGCCAATCCGATCAGTGCTGTGCGGCTGATGAGCGAGCGGAACAGGTTGCCCCAACTCATCGGCACACGCGCCACTGAGATAAGCATCACGCCAACCACGGTGACGGCGATGGCGACCAGCGCTCCAAAGCCGGCCACCTCACCAAGAAGCACGAGGCCGAAGATGGCGGCTTGGGCCGGCTCGGTGCGTGAATAAGCGGTCCCTACCGCAAAATTGCGGAAGGAGAAGAGATAAATGAGGAGAAATTGCGCGGAGATCTGACCCAGCCCGCCGAGCAGCGTCCAGGCAAGAAACGTCCCGTGAAGTTCCGGGAATTCATAACCGGCAGCAAAGTGTAGCGCGAGCCACAGGACCAGCACGAACGGCATGCCGAATCCGAAGCGAACGAACGTCGCTCCGGTTGTGCCCATGACGCCCTTGAGGTGTTTCTGCCCGACCGATCGCAGGTTTTGCAGGAAGGCTGCGCCAATGGTGATGGGAATCCACAATTCCATGCAGCGTCTTTTGCAATCCAGGCGTCAAACGCGCAAGAGCGCAGTTCGGTCAAAGTGGTATACCAGTTCGGGCTACCGGAATGGAAGTGGCCGTTCGGCATCCGCCGGGTAATGAAGGCAGGGGTCGAGGCTTACATGATCGGTATCGATCTGGTTCAGCGTCCCGCTCAGCACCACGCGATCGCCCGCTCTGTAATCATTGATCTCATAGGTTGTGCACACCACTTCAGGGTCCGGCGCGGCGCAGGTCAGCATGTAGCCCAGCGTGCCGTCGTGCTCCACGGCGCGTAGTTCGCCCACGACGTCGATGGTGACCCACTCATCGCTTTGGGCGTCGAGGGCTGCGAGCCTGTCGCGCAATTGTGCGCACGTCGCTTCGAAGCTCGGTTCAGGCTGGGCGAGAACCGCTGTGGTGAAAGCAAACACCGGAAGAGGAAGGCACAGATGGTGCAATCGGTACATGGTTGTCATCTTCGAGTTGCGATGGCGGCACGTTTCTTTTGCATCGTGGCTTTTGTTTGAAGCGGAAAAGCCTGCTGGACGATTGCGATGAACCGGTCGGCTCTGGCATAACGGAAGCATGACAAACCGACCCGCTCCCAATCGTTTCGCCCATGTCACCGACTGGGTGTTTGATCTCGACAACACGCTTTATCCGCATCATAGCAATCTGTTTTCGCAGATCGATGTGAAGATGACGGCTTACGTGTCCGAACTTCTCCAGATGGAGACAGACAAAGCACGGACGCTCCAGAAAGACCTCTACCGGGAGCACGGTACGACGCTCAATGGTCTGATGAAGCGTTACGACATCGACCCCGACGAGTTCCTCGAGAAGGTGCATGACATCGACTATTCGTGGCTCGACCCCGATCCGAGGCTTGGCGCTGCCATTCGCGCTTTGCCGGGCCGCAAGTTCATCTTCACCAATGGTGATCGCGGCCACGCGGAACGTGCGGCGCGGCAGCTCGGCGTTCTCGACCATTTTGACGACATTTTCGACATCGTTGCCGCCGGGCTTCTCCCGAAACCGGCTGCCGCCACCTATGACAAGTTCGTCGCCTTGCATCGGGTGGCGGGCGAAAACGCTGTCATGTTCGAGGATCTGGCGCGCAATCTGGCCGTGCCGAAGAGGCTGGGCATGACCACGGTTCTGGTCGTGCCCAACAATTTCGAGCCGACTTTTACCGAGATATGGGAGCAGGACCCCAACGAGGAAGACGATGTCGACTTCGTCACCGATAACCTCGCGGAGTTTCTCGAAACGGCGATGAAGGCCTGACGCCAATGCGGCGTTTTACATCTTTTGAAGCGCGCATCGACTCCGTTGCGCATCGCGTTCTCGACAGGTTGCCTGCACAGGGCCCGGCTGGCGCGCTGGTTGAGTTCGCCGTGTTCGGATTGAAGCAGGCATGGGCCTGCCTTTTTGGCGGGTTGCTGCTCGCGCTGATCATTGCAACACATTATCTGTGGCCGCAGAATGCCGTCCTGGCACGCTACGATTTCCTGTTTCTTGCAGCGCTTGCCATACAGGTGCTCATGCTGGCCGGCGGTCTTGAGCAACCGTCTGAAGCGAAGGTCATCCTTATTTTTCACGTGGTCGGCACGGTGATGGAGGTCTTCAAAACCTCAGCTGGCTCGTGGATCTATCCGGAAGAGAGCGTCTTTCGCGTCGCCGCAGTGCCGCTCTTCTCGGGTTTCATGTATGCCGCCGTGGGATCCTACCTCGCGCGCATCAGCCGGATTTTCGACATGCGCTATACCCGATATCCGGCTTTCTGGATGACATTGGTGCTCGCTGCAGCGATCTATGTGAACTTTTTCGCCCATCACTACACGGTCGATATGCGTTATGGTCTCTTTGCAGCCACGGCGCTGCTTTTCGCACGCACCACGGTGCACTACCGCGTGTTCCGGTTTCGCCACAGAATGCCGTTGTTGCTTGGGTTTCTGCTGGTGGCGCTGTTTATCTGGTTTGCAGAGAACATCGGCACCTGGTCCCGTGCCTGGATCTACCCGGATCAGTCCGGTGGATGGACGCCGGTTTCCATTTCCAAACTGGGCGCGTGGTATCTCCTGATGATCATTTCCTTCGTTCTGGTGTCGGTGGTTCATCGTCCGCGAACACCGGAAGAATGCCGGTTGCTGGATGGTCGGCCAAGCGCCGGCCAGGCCGACGCTGCCCTTTGAGGTGAAACCACCTCCAGGTGTCAGTGGCTATGACCCGTACCGGACGTCTTGCCGCGAGCCGGGCCTGCCATAAGCTCCAGATCGATCGTTCCCGCTTTTTCGAATTGCAGCGTCAGCGGTATGGACTCGCCTTCCTGAAAACCCTTCTCCACCTGCATGAACATCACGTGGAGGCCGCCAGGCTCCAGCGTCACCGTCTCGCCGGCAGGTATCGTCAGGCCTCCTTTGACAGGACGCATGACCATCACGTCATTGTTCATTTCCATACTGTGCACCTCTACCTTGCCTGCGCGTGGGGAGGTCAGCGACAGGAGCCGGTCATCGCCTGCGCCGGTATTTTCGATCACCATATAACCGCCGCCTGAAGGCTGACCGGGTAGCATGGCCCGCACCCTGGCGTCAGCGATCTTCAGGTCGCCGGCCTCGACGACGTGGCCGGTCTGATGGTCCATGGCCGGCGCTGCGATGGCCGAGGCAAGCAGGGGGAATGCGGCAACCGCCGCGAAGAGAATGTTTGAGCGCATGGTTCTGCCTTTCATGACTGAGCTTTGAACTACCGGAAACCCGGGCTTGGAAAGATCAGACAAGGGCAGGGGGAGCGCGAATGGCGTGTGCTGTCGCGCTGGCGGGGGTGGTGGAAACGCGGTTGCCCCAACAGGGGGCAATGGCGTCGCTTCCGTGCCATATGGGCAGGGCCAGCACTGCGATTTGCGGTGAGGCCGATGAAAATTGGTAGCCGCACGCATGGCCACTTACACATAGCGGGCATTGAGACGCGCGCGGATGCTCTCGACTGTCATCGGATGCCGTGCCGATCCCGTAGGTCGTACAAATGACGAAGCCATAGGAGACCGGTGCAGTCGCAGCCAGGGCCAGCGGCTGCAGCAGCCCCATTAGCAGCGAGATAATGCCAACCGCCGCGAAAAGCTTTGCATCGCGGCGCAGGCTCTCAAACCAGCTTTTGTTACCCGGCCATTGCGTCATCCACGAATGCCTAGCCGATTGCTGGCCGTGCCGCCAGTACCGCAGGCTGCGGCATGGGAGCTCAGAGCTCGTAGAACCCGGCGATCTTGGCCCAGGCTTCTTCTGCTGTGTCGACAAAGGTGATCAGTTCGTCGTCTCCGGGAGAAATCGTGCCCTGTTCGGCCAGGAAGGCCAGATCGATCGCACCTTCCCAGAACTCCTTGCCAAACAGAACCACCGGTACCCGCTCCATGCGCCCGGTCTGAATAAGCGTCAGGGTTTCGAACAGTTCGTCCATCGTGCCGAAGCCACCGGGAAACACGGCAACCGCCTTCGCCCGCATCATGAAGTGCATCTTGCGGATGGCAAAGTAGTGGAAGTTGAAGCAGAGCTCCGGCGTCACATAAAGGTTTGGCGCCTGCTCATGCGGCAACACGATGTTGAGGCCGATGGAGGGCGCGCCGCAATCGGCAGCGCCACGATTGCCGGCTTCCATCACGCCCGGTCCACCGCCTGTCACCACCACATATTCGCGGTAGTAGGATTTGGCCGATTCTTCCGAGCAAAGCCGCGCGAAATTGCGGGCTTCCTGATAGTAGCGACTGTTCTTTTCAAGGTTCTTTTTCTGCGTCTCGTTCTTGGCCGCCCAGGCCTCTCCTCCGGGCTCGGGCAGGCGCGCGCCGCCGAAAAGGATTACGGTGGAGCGAATGCCGCGCTCGGCAAGCACCATTTCCGGCTTCAGAAGTTCCAGTTGCAGGCGCACCGGGCGCAATTCGCGCCGCGTCATGAAGTCTTCGTCGTCCCAGGCAAGACGATAGGTTTCCGCGCGTGTTTGCGGTGTGTCGGGCACTTGCCGCGAACGGCGCAGATCCTCATCGGAATGCGGTAGAGGCGTCCAGCCGTTCTCGTCTTTCGAATCCATCGTCATTTATCCGTCCTTTGGCGCGTCCCCGCGCGATCCCGAGATTGACCCCCAGTGACGCTTCGCATAGTTTCCGCGCCGACCTGGGTCATTTTCCCAAACTATGGCTGAGCCCTTAACAGCTTGTTCAATGGAGCCGCAAGCATGACGAGTATCGATGTCGCCGCGCTGGAAACAACAATCGAAAAGGCATTCGACGAGCGCGACGGCGTTTCGACCGACACACGCGGCGAGATTCGCGACGCGGTGGAAGCCGCGCTGCACCTGCTCGACAGTGGCAAGGCGCGGGTTGCCGAGCGTCAGGCAGATGGCTCCTGGAAAGTAAACCAGTGGCTGAAGAAGGCTGTGCTTCTTTCTTTCCGCCTGAACCCGATGCAGGTCATCAAGGGCGGACCGGGCGATGCCGTCTGGTGGGACAAGGTGGCCTCGAAATTCGATGGCTGGAGCGCAAACGAGTTCGAGAAGGCCGGCTTCCGCGCCGTGCCAAACGCCGTTGTGCGTCACTCGGCCTATGTCGCGCCCGGCGTCGTGCTGATGCCGTCCTTCGTTAATCTGGGCGCCTATGTGGGCGAGGGCACCATGGTCGACACCTGGGCCACCGTCGGCTCCTGCGCGCAGATCGGCAAGAATGTGCATCTTTCTGGCGGTGTCGGCATCGGCGGCGTTCTGGAGCCCATGCAGGCCGGCCCCACCATCATCGAGGACCACTGCTTCATCGGCGCGCGCTCCGAAGTGGTCGAAGGCTGCATCGTGCGCGAAGGCTCGGTGCTGGGCATGGGCGTCTATATCGGAAAATCCACCAAGATCGTCGACCGCGCCACGGGCGAGATCTTCTACGGCGAAGTCCCGCCCTACTCGGTGGTCGTCGCCGGCACCATGCCGGGCAAGAATGTGCCGGGCGAGAACTGGGGCCCGAGCCTCTACTGCGCCGTGATCGTCAAGCGCGTCGATGAGAAGACCCGCTCCAAGACGTCGATCAACGAACTCCTGCGCGACTGACGAGCGGCGGAGAAGCGCAATGCCCAAGGGACAGATAGCCTGGCTGTTTTTCGGCTTTTCCGGAAGGGTGAGCCGCGCCGCCTTTTTCCTGGCGGGCATGCTTCTGGCTGTCCTGCAGGCCTTCGCGCTCTATCGTTTTACCCTGGCGCCGGAAGGCAGCGGCGCCAGCGGCATGTGGGCGCTGCTTTTCTGGGGCCTCTTCTTCGTTTCGGTCTTTTCCTCGGTGGCGCTCGGCGTCAAGCGTCTGCATGATTTCGGCAAGCCCGGCATTTTTGCCGTCGCGCTCTTTATCCCGATGGTCTCGATCCTCGCCTTCATCGTGCTGTGCCTCTATCCGGGCGATGCGGGCGCAAACGAATATGGCGATCGGACAAACGCGCCGAAGCAATAGAAGGTTTGCCGCGTGACAGGCACGTCCTGTTGGATTATCCCTTGCGCATGACACTGCCGACCGATCCCGCCGCAAACCTTGCCGAACTCATTCGCTGCCCTTCCGTCACACCGGTGGAAGGTCAGGCGCTTTCCGTGCTTCAGGGCATGTTGAAAGCGCTCGACTGCACCGTCGAACGCCCGGTCTTCTCCGAAGAAGGCACGCCCGACATCGAAAATCTCTATGGCAAGCTCGCGGGCGAGGGCCCGCATCTCATGTTTGCCGGTCATACCGATGTCGTGCCGCCGGGCGATGAGAGCGCCTGGAGACATCCGCCTTTCGCCGCCGCCATTGCCGATGGCCAGATGTATGGTCGCGGCGCGGTGGACATGAAGGGCGGCATCGCCTGTTTCGTTGCCGCGCTCGCCCGCTATGTGGAAGCCCATGGCAAGCCGAAAGGTTCCGTCTCCTTCCTCATCACCGGAGATGAGGAAGGCCCGGCGCTTAACGGCACGGTCAAGCTTCTCGAATGGGCCGCGGAGCGTGGCGAAAAATGGGACGCCTCGATTGTCGGCGAACCCACAAATCCGGACCGGCTCGGCGACATGATCAAGATCGGCCGGCGTGGTTCGCTCACCGGTCGCATCACCGTCAATGGCCGTCAGGGACACGTCGCCTATCCGCATCGGGCAGACAATCCGGTGCCCGGCCTCATGCAACTGCTTGTAGCGTTGCTTGAGACACCCTTCGATGAAGGCACGGCGGATTTTCAGCCAAGCAATCTGGAAGTCACCACGGTCGATGTGGGCAACACAGCCACCAACGTCATCCCGGCCAGGGCCACGGCGGTCTTCAACATCCGCTTCAATGACACGTGGAGCGTTGAAAGCCTGCAGGCCGAAATCCACAACCGTCTCGACCGTGCCGCAGCGGAAAACCGTCTGCGCAGGGGCGCTGAACAGCCGGTCGAATTCGACATCGACTGGCTTGGCCGCCCGAGCCCCGTTTTCCTGACGCGGGACGAAAAACTGATCGAGACCCTGTCGGTTTCGATCGAGTCCGTGGTCGGGTCGCGTCCACAACTCTCCACCTCCGGCGGCACGTCCGATGCACGCTTCATCAAGGATTATTGCCCCGTCGTGGAGTTTGGTCTTGTCGGCCAGACCATGCACATGGTCGATGAACGGGTGGCACTGTCCGACCTCGAAACCCTGACGCAGATCTATCTGCGCTTCCTTGAAGACTGGTTTGCCTGACGATGCCCTCATTCGCCGAGATCCAGCAGTATCTTGCCGGTGTCTGGCGCATGATGATGGGGCGCTCCGAAGGCCTGCGCCTGCTCGATCTGTCGGCAGACGGCTTCTGGAACTCGTTCTTCGCCATCCTTGTTGCCTTTCCGCCAATGGTCGTTGGGTGGGCTGCGATCTCTAACGAGCTGGCTGGCGTTGAGATTTTCGCCTCCCGCTTCTCGCTGTTCACACGCTTGATGATGACGGATCTCGCCACCTGGATCGTGCCCTATGCCATCCTGGCGCTTGCCGCGCGCCCGGCCGGCATTGCCGACCGGTTTGTGCATTACGTGGTGGCAAACAACTGGGCGTCGGCGCTGTTCGCCTGGGTCACGCTCCCGGCCATGCTCATGCGGCTGCTTTTCCCCGAGGCCGCGGATCTTGCAAATCTTGTCACCTTCCTGATCTTCCTTGCAACGATGGTTTTCTCCTGGCGGCTCACAAACGTCGCCATCGGCAAAGGACCGGCTGTCGCCACAGCCGTCTTCGCAGCCATGTTCGCGGCCTCGCTTGCCGTTCTGTTCACTTTTGAAGGATTGCTTGGGCTCACACGCGCCGGATAGGGCGAAGCTGGCAGCGGCTCGCAGTCAAGCCCACGGGCGTTCAGTAATCCACGCGCGTCAGGTATAGCCCATGCGGCGGGGCGACCGGGCCGCATGCCTTGCGGTCGCGGGCCTCCAGCGCCCGGGTCACATCGTCCGCGCTCCAGCCGCCTTCGCCCACCCGTTTCAGCGTGCCGGCAAAGGAGCGCACCTGATTGTGCAGGAAGGAACGGGCCGAGGCGCGGATTTCAACGAATTCCCCGTTGCGCGCCACCTCCAGCTTTTCCAGCGTCTTGATCGGGCTCTTCGCCTGGCACTGGGCCGCGCGGAACGTGGTGAAATCATGGGTTCCAACCAGCCGCTGCGCGGCCTCATGCATAGCCTCTGCGTCGAGCGGTGCTGCCACATGCCAGGCATGGGCGCGGTCAACGGTCAATGGTGGGCGGCGGTTGTGAATGCGGTAGAGATAGTGCCGCGCCCTGGCGGAAAACCGGGCGTCGAAATCATCTGGCACCTGCGCGGCCTCGATCACGGCAACCGTTTCCTCGGCCATTGCAAGATGCGCGTTGATTGCGTTCTGCACGGTGCGCGCTGTCCAGTCGCGCGAAAGGTTGAAATGCGCCACCTGCGCCAGCGCATGAACACCTGTATCGGTGCGTCCGGCACCGAAAAGCGTTACCTCTTCACCGGAAAATGCGGCAATGGCATTCTCAATTGCCGCCTGCACCGAATGGTGTTTGGCCTGCCGCTGCCAGCCGAAATAGGGTCCGCCATCATACTCGATGTCGATGCGGAAGCGCGCCATGGTCAGAGCCCGCCAAAGGCTGAAGCATAAACGAGTTTTCCTGTGCCGGGTGCGTCATCACCCCAGCGCACCGCCTGCAGTGCCTCGCACTGATACGCGCTCTCGAACTTTGCGGCATCTTCATGCCGATAGCCGAAACGGCCATAATAAGCAGGTTCGCCCAGAACAACAGACAGCGTTTCGCCGGTGGTGATCAAACGCCGATGGGCCTCCTCGACAAGCCGCGCAGCGATACCCTGTCGCTGGTGGGTGGGCGAAACGGCAAGCGGGGCGAGTGCCACGGCGGGAAAGCGGGTGTCGCCGTTCACGACATGAAGGCGCGAGAAGAGCACATGACCGCACACCACGCCTTCAGTTTCAGCCACGAGCGAGAGAACCACGTCGCCATCAGCATGCAACGACTGAACGAGGCCCGCCTCGCCATCGCCATCAAAGGCGGTGCATAGCAGGGCATGAACCGCGTCGCGGTCGGCAATGGTTTCGATACGAATGTTCATTGCGCTCATGGAAGTACGGTTCCTTTTTCCAGATTGACACCGCGCAGGAAATCCTGGGCCTGCATCGGTTTGCCGCCGGCGCGTTGCACGCTGGTCAGTCGCACTGCGCCATCGCCGCAGGCGATCGTCAGCTGTTCATCCAGCACTTCACCCGGCGCGCCTTCGCTCTTGCCGATCTCCGCACGCAAAAGTTTGACGCGCTCGGGCTTGCCGCCGAAGGTCATCTCGCACCATGCACCGGGAAAGGGCGAAAGCCCGCGAATGTGATCGTGCACCGCGCGTGCCGGGCGGGTCCAGTCGGCGCGGGTTTCGTCCTTCAGGATCTTTTTGGCATAGGTCGCGCCCTCGTCGGGTTGCGGTGTCAGCGTCAATGTTCCCTTTTCGAGCGCGTCCATGGCTTCGACCATAAGGGAAGCACCCGCATCCTTCAGAACATCATGCAGTTCGCCCCCGGTCATATCGGAGGTGATGGCCACGCGCGTTGTCATGGCAACGGGACCGGTGTCGAGGCCTTCGTCCATTTTCATCACCATCATGCCGGTCTCGGTATCGCCGGCTATGATCGCACGCTGGATGGGGGCAGCACCCCGCCAGCGGGGGAGAAGTGAGGCGTGTCCGTTGAAACAGCCGAGCCGCGTTCCGTCCAGAATGGGTTTGGGTAGAAGAAGCCCGTAGGCCACCACAATGGCGGCATCCGCATCGAGTGCGGAAAATGCGGCCTGCTCGTCCTCAGCCTTGAGCGATTTCGGGGTTCGAACCTCGATGCCGAGCGCTTCTGCGGCCTGATGAACGGGCGATTTGGTGAGTTCCAGTCCACGCCGTCCGGCAGGTCGCGGCGGCTGCGAGTAGACGGCGACGATCTCGTGCCCGGCCTCAGCCAGCGCCTGAAGGGTGGCAACGGAGAAATCCGGAGTGCCCATGAAGATGAGACGAAGTGCCATGCCGCGTGTCCGATGCGTCCAGTCAGTCAAACGAGCGCACCCGCGCTCTTGCGGTGCTTGAAGCGGATTTATCCACTTCCGGTCAAGCCCTGCTGGGCCAATTGCCTCACCTGGCGGGAGTGGGTTAGCCGACCATGCGCGCTGGCGGGCGATCCTTGGCAAGCTTCCTGAACTTGCGCACCACCATGTCGCGCTTGAGCTTCGACAGATAATCGATGAACAAAACACCATTCAGGTGGTCGATCTCGTGCTGAAGGCAGGTGGCGAGCAGGCCGTTGGCCTCGACGCTCTGTTGCTTTCCGTCGAGATCGAAATAATTGACGGTCACACCGGCAGGACGTTCCACCTCCGCATAGTAGTCAGGGATGGAAAGGCAGCCTTCCTCGTGCACGTTGCGCGCATCGGTGCTGGCGACGATCTCGGGATTGATCACCACCATGGGTGCAGGCTCTTCGTCCTTTTCCGAAACATCGATCACCAGCATGCGCAATGGTTCACCCACCTGGATGGCGGCAAGGCCGATGCCTGGCGCGTCATACATGGTTGCCAGCATGTCGTTGGCAAATGTGCGCAATTGATCATCAAAGCGCTCGACCGGCTTGGAGGTTTCACGCAGGATCGGGTCGGGAAGAAGAACTAGCGGTCTAATCGTCATGGCGTTCAGGTAAGCCCTGCCTGTGAGAACGTCAATACAGAACACTTGTTCACGTTTTGGTCTTATGATGGTATCACGAATCGTCTAGAGTGCCGGCCATGAATGAGATGTCCGATATTTTTGCCACGCCCGTGGCGCAGTTCGGGGCCAGCACGTTTACGCTTGGCCAGCTCCTGCTTGCCGGCGGTTTCCTGCTTTTTGCGCTGATGATCGCGCTTGTTACCGGGCTGTGGCGCGCGGCGCGCGCCCGCGCGGTGGCGGCGGCAGAGGCCGCCCAGCACGCCCGCGAGGCGGAGGCACGCATGGCCGAGCTCACCCGGGCACAGGCCGAGCTTCAGGGCCGTATGGGCTCGATTGCCGAAGTCTTCGGCAGCAGGCAGGCGGAATTGACCAAGGCCCTTTCAGAGCGGCTCGATGGCATGAGTTCGCGGCTTGGCCAGTCCATCACCGAGCAGACCAAGTCGACCCATGAAAATCTCGCAAAGCTGCAGGAGCGGCTGGCGGTCATCGACACGGCACAGAACAACATTCAGTCGCTCGCCGGCCAGGTGGTCCAGCTTCAGCAGATCCTCTCCAACAAACAGACGCGCGGCGCCTTTGGCCAGTCGCGCATGGAGGCGATCATTGCCGACGGTCTGCCGCACACGGCCTATGAATTCCAGGCGACGCTTTCCAATGGCAGCCGGCCCGACTGTATCGTCAAGATGCCCAATGATGCGCCATCACTGGTGATCGATGCCAAATTCCCGCTGGAGGCATGGAATGCCATCCGTGCGGCATCCGAAGGCGAGGGCGGTTCGCCCGAAGCCCGAAAAGCCGCCGAATCGGCGTTTCGCCGGGATGTGGAGGTGCATATCAAGGCGATCTCGGAAAAGTATCTCCTGACCGGCGAGACGCAGGACACGGCCTTCATGTTCGTGCCGTCGGAATCGATTTTCGCCGAAATCCACGAGAATTTCGAAAACCTTGTCCAAAGGGCGCACCGGGCACGGGTGGTGATTGTTTCGCCTTCGCTCCTGATGCTTTCGATTCAGGTCATTCAGGCCGTTCTGAAGGATGCGCGCATGCGCGAGCAGGCACATTTGATCCAGGCTGAAGTGGTGCGTCTCATGGAGGATGTCGGCCGGCTCGATGACCGGGTTCGCAAGCTGCAAACCCATTTTATGCAGGCGAACAAGGACATCGACATGATCCTCACCTCGACCGACAAGGTCACCAAGCGCGGGGCTAAGATCGAGGCGCTGGAGCTGGGCGCGGGCGAGACCGAGAAGTCCGGTGGAAGTGACAACCGCCTCGCTCCCAAGAAGCCGAACGACGAGGGCGGACCGGGATCCGGCCAGTTGCGGCTGCGCGTGGTTGACGAATAGTTCGAATATTTTCGAAATAGTATTGACCGTCTCTGAGTGCACGCGTAGACGCCTGCAGATGGAACATGAGACAGCCTCCAGCCAGCTTGAAGCGCTGGGCAATGCCATTCGCCTCCGTATCTACCGCATGCTGGTGCGCGCGGGTGGTGAAGGCATGCCCGTCGGTGCGCTTCAGGAGCGCTTGTCCATGCCGGCCTCCACGCTTTCGCATCATTGCAAGAAGCTTCTGGAGACCGGGCTGATCACGCGTGAACGGCGCGGCACCACGCTGATCTGCCGCGCGCATTACCCTGCCATGCATGCCTTGATCGGGTATCTGGCCGATAAGTGCTGTGCCGACAGCACCACCAGTTCAACCCGGGGAGAGCACTGATCATGGTGCAGGCGTTGACCGCTGAACCTGGTTACCGGCGCATGATCACGGCGCTCGGCATTGCCCAGATCTGCTCCTGGGGCTCGGTTTTCTACAGTTTCCCGCTCATCGCAGAAGCAATGCGCCTTGATCTCGGCTGGTCAAAGCCGCTTCTCTACGGGGGAGCCACGGCGGGTCTGGTTCTGGCTGCACTCGCTGCCTATCCGGTTGGTGCAGCGATCGACCGGGGGCAGGGCCGATGGGTCATGAGTGGCGCGTCGCTCATGGCCGGACTGCTTTATCTTCTATGGTCGCAGATCGACAGTGTCGCCATGTTCTATGTGGTTGTCCCGCTGCTTGGAGCGCTACAGGCGGCAACACTCTATGAACCGGCCTTCGCTGTGCTCGCCCGCCGGGTCGGTGCACTGGAGGCGCGGCGAGCAATCACCGCGCTCACACTGTGGGGTGGCTTCGCCAGCACCGTATTTGTGCCTTTGGTTCAATGGCTTATCGACACGCTTGACTGGCGCGGCGCGCTGATGGTGCTCGGCGCCATCAACGCCTTTGTCTGCGCCAGCCTCTATTTCGCGGTGATCGACCCCACAAAAGACCGGCCGAAAGAGCCGGCAAGGGACACCGGAACGCCCGAACTTGCCGGTCGCGCTGCCGTTTCCTGGGCCTTTCGGCAACCGGTTTTCTGGGCGCTGGTGCTTTTTCTCGTGCTTTATGCCGGCGTTTTCTCCAGCCTGAGCTTTCACCTTTACCCGCTTCTCCTCGAACGTGGATTGAACGCCGGCGAAGTCGTCAGCATTGTCGCCGTCATCGGTCCGGCGCAGGTTGCGGGCCGTATCGCCATCTGGACCTTCGCTCCGGAAGCCCCCGTGCGCCGGATCGGCGCGATCATGGTGGGCGTATTTCCGCTGGTCCTCATCGGCTACGCTTTCGCGCCGCCACATATGCTCGTGATTGCTGCCATTGCCGCCTTCTATGGCGCTGCCAATGGCATGATGACAATCGTGCGCGGGCTGGCCGTGCCGGAAATGCTGAGCCGCGAGGCCTATGGCGCGATCAACGGCGCGCTCATAACCCCGTCCCGAATGGTGGAGGCGATTGCGCCGCTGGGCGTTGCCGCTCTCTGGGCGGCAAGTGGCGGCTACGACCTCTATCTGATGCTCGCCTTAGCTGCCACACTGGTCATGGTCGGTGCGTTCTGGACCGCGTCGTTCATGGCGCGGCCGAAATTCCCGAAAACGGTCTGAAACCGGAGAATTCCGCTTCGTTTGGCAGGTTTTTTCGGAATTCGCCCTGAAATTCCCAAAAAACAACTCAGCCTGAAAACCGTGCCTTCAGCGCTTCAAGTGCTGCCGCATCCGCCGCCGGCCGGTCCCCGAACGCGGTCACGAGACAAGCCTCGGATCGCAGGATTACACCATCGTCAAGTACCTTCAGATGGTTCGCCTCAAGCGTCGATCCGGTCGAGGTGATATCGACGATCACGTCGGCCGATCCGGCCGCCGGAGCGCCTTCGGTTGCGCCGAGGCTTTCCACGATCCGGTAGACCTGAATGCCGTGCTTCTGGGAGAAGAACTGCTGGGTGAGCCGCCAGTATTTCGTGGCGATCCTGAGCCGGCGTCCGTGCCGGTGTCGAAAGTCGGCGGCAACATCGTCGAGATCGGCCATGGTCGAAACGTCGAACCAGACCTCCGGAACTGCGACCACCACATCGGCGCGGCCAAAGCCGAGCCTCGCGGCAATTTCCACCCTGCGTTCCCAGTCGGGAATGGTCTCGCGCACCAGGTCCTCGCCGGTCACGCCGAGATCGACCGTACCGCGCTCCAGTTCGCGCGCAATTTCGGAGGCCGAGAGAAAGGCGATCTCGACACCGTCCACGCCTTCAAGCCTCGCGCGATAGCGGCGGTCGTTCTCCGGCAGATGCACGGTCAGACCGGCCTTTTCGAGCTGTGCCAGAGCGTTTTCCTTGAGGCGACCCTTGGAGGGCAGGGCGAGGGTGATGCTCATGCCGCCGTCTCCCTGAGTGCAGCAACGCGATCGAGCCAGATGGAAAAGCCGACACCGGGAATGGGCGTCTCGGCGCCCAGAAGGGTCAGAAGCCGGTCATAGCGCCCACCGCCAGCCAACACCGTGCCTGTGGGAGAGGCGATCTCGAACACGAACCCGGTGTAATAATCGAGCGGACGGCCAAAGCCGGCATCATAGGTTAGCGCCTCAAGCGGCAGGCCCTCAGCAGAAATCCGCTCAGCGCGGGCGGCGAAGGTTTCGACCGCATCATCGAGGATCAGCCCGTTGTCGGCGGCGAAAGCAGAAAGCCGCTCGCCGGCCTCGGCCAATGGTGTGCGCATGGCGACGAATGCCTTCAGCGCGCTCATTGCCTCATCCGTCAAACGCACACTGCGCAGTTCCGCCTTCTCGATGAGCCGCCGGGAAATCTCCTGCGGCGTGCGTCCGGCTGTGGGTGAAAGGCCTGTCTCTTCCATGACCACGCTGACATGTTCGGCAAGGGCGGCCTCGTCGCCACGCGCCACAAGACCGGCAACGGCGCGTGGCAGATTGGAAGCGGTCTGCGGGTTGGCCAGATCGTCGAGGGCCGCCTGCAGAAGCTTTTGCGAGCCGAAGGCGCGGGTCAGACGCATCTGCCAGCCGCGCGGCAGGCCAAGGGCCGAAAGCACCGCCTCGAACACGGCCTGATCGCCCAGCGTGACGGTGAGCGCATGGCCCGGCAGAACACGCGTCAAAAGCGCATGCGCATCGACCAGAGAGCGCGCATCCGCGCCGGCGCGGTCGCTCGCGCCAAGATCCTCGATGCCGGCCTGAAAGAACTCGGCTCCGCCCTCGCGCTGCTGACGGAACACCTCGCCCAGATAGGCGTAGCGCTGCGGGGTCGCCGCGCGCTTGTCGATATGGTCGCGGCAGACGGGAATGGTGAACTCCGGCCTCAGGCAGAGATTGGCGCCGGTCTCGCTCTCCGTCAGGAAGATGCGGCGGCGCAGATCCTCACCCGCCATGTCCAGAAACGGATCGGCGGGCTGGATGATGGCGATGTCGGTCAGCACCGCCTCGCGTTCAGCAAAGAGCGCGAAGATGTCGTCGGCAAAATCGGGTGTGCGCAGGGTCATGACTTGGATGCTTCGGCCTGTGCTGCAAGCATCCTGCGCACTGTCTCGACGAGTTCGCCTTCGCTGACGGTCAGCTGCGCCACGCGGGCCTCGCGCCATTCCTCATTACTTTCGATCTCGGCGGACAGCTTCTTGCCCTCGATCAGATCCTTGATCTGCACCTCGCCATTGGCGCGCTCGTCCGCACCCTGAATGATGGCAAGCGGCGAACCGCGACGGTCGGCATATTTGAGCTGGTTGCCGAACTTCTTCCAGTTGCCCTGATACATCTCGGCGCGAATGCCGGCGGTGCGCAGCGCCTGCGTGAACTGCTGGTATTTCGCCATTGCCTCGGTGTCGCCGTCCATGACGGTGACGAGGACCGGCGGCAGGACGGGGTCCTGACCGAGCTTGCCGAGATTTTTGAGCGCGGTCGCCAGTCGCGACACGCCGATGGAAAAGCCCGTCGCCGGAACGGGCTGGCCGCGAAAGCGCGAGACGAGCCCGTCATAACGCCCGCCACCGCCGACGGAGCCGAAGCGCACGATCTCGCCCTTCTCATTGGGGATTTCGGCGGTCAGCTCGGCCTCGAAAACGGGGCCGGTGTAGTATTCGAGGCCACGCACGGTCTGTTCTGCGATAACGATTCGGTCTCTATAGCCGCTGCTTCGAAAAAGCCGAGCCATTGCACGAAGTTCGCTTACTGCTTGTTGGCCAGATGGAGTGTGGCCCACCAAACGTTCAATCTTATCAATTGTGACATCGTAATCAAAAGAATATATGTCGTCTTCTATCTCATAGTTTTGTAGACTTGAGCGCTTGTCTTTTGGTGCATTTAGGGCCAATAGAATGTAATTTATTTGATCTGAATCTAATCCTGCATGTGCAGACATTTCTTCTACCAACGATGGAGTATCTGCCAGGTTTTGAGATATCACAAGAGGTAGGTTTTCAGAGAGATACGCTGCAAGTTGTGGTTCTTCTGGTAGTTCGATACCGGCCGGCTTGAGGATATCTTCCACTAGGCCGTCAATATCTAGCTGGCGCAATATACGCTCAACTTGGACGCGTTGTTCAGCAGAAAGCTGAGCGCCAGGAGTAAAGTCGCCGCTCTCATCTTTCCGGCCTTCACCCAAGAGTTGGCGAACACCTTCGGTACCAATTTTATCCAGCTTGTCGATGGCGCGCAGGACGGTGAGCTTCTGCGCCTCGTCAGTGACGCCGATGGCTTCCATCACGCCGTCGAGCACCTTGCGGTTGTTGACGCGGATCACATAGTCGCCGCGGGCAATGCCGAGCGCCTCCATGACATCGGCCATCATCATGCACATCTCGGCATCGGCGGCCACGCCCGGCGCCCCCACCGTGTCGGCGTCGAACTGCATGAACTGGCGGAAACGGCCCGGTCCCGGCTTCTCGTTGCGGAACACATAGCCCGCCCGGTAGGTGCGGTAGGGAAGCTGGATATCGTTAAAGTTCTCGGCCACGTGACGCGCCAGCGGGGCGGTCAGGTCGTAGCGTAGCGAGAGCCACTGCTCATCATCGTCCTGAACGGAGAACACGCCCTCGTTCGGCCGGTCCTGATCGGGCAGGAATTTGCCGAGCGCGTCGGTATATTCGAAAATGGGCGTCTCGACCGGGTCGAAACCATAGCGCTCATAGACCTCGCGGATCTTTGCGCACATCTCGTCCACGGCGCGAATGTCGCCTGCATGGCGGTCGACAAAGCCGCGTGGGAGCCTCGCCCGGGTCTTGTCAGCCTTTTTAGCCATGTCGAAATCCGTCCGTGAAAAGAAGAAAACCGCGCCCCGAAAGGGGGCGCGGCTGTCCTAGCCGATCATGGTCGAAGCGGCAAGGCCGAAGCGGGAAGCCCCCCGGCGTCAGCCGACGATACGAAGGTTGGAAAGCTCGTCGCCAATGGCCTTGAAGGCGTCGTCCAGATCGCCGCCGGTGGCGTTCCAGAAGAGTTTCACCGGCTTGCCATTGCCGTCCTTGCGCGTGCGCGAGTCGGAAGAGCAGGCCTTCAGGGCATCGATCTGCTTCTTCTCGGTGGAATCGCGGCTGTCGAGATCGAGCGCGACCGTCATCACGATGATGTTGTCGCTCTTCGCATTCTCACAGATGGCGCTCATATGACTGGTCATTGCCGCCGAGTAGTTGCTGTTGGAGTAGTTGTATTCGCTGACACCGGTAGCGCCCTTGAAAAGGCGGCTTTCACCGGCGCGATTTCTCACATAGCCATAATTGGAATAGATCGACTTGTTGCCGGCAAGGTCGTTGCCACCCGAGCGGTAGTAGGTGCCCGAATAGCTTTGGGCGGTGATGCTGGTGGGCGTGTAATAGGTGTTCGCGCCGTCGGTCAGGACGATGACCACCTTGTCGTTGCCCTTCTCATTGTCAGGTCGGCCCTCGGTGAAAGGTGCGCGGCCGGAAACCACCCGCCAACCCCAGGCAAGACCTTCGGTTACATTGGTTGCGCCACCGGCATCCATATCGTCGATGGCGGCATTGATCTTGTTCAGACCTTCGGTTTTGCCAACATCGGTCAACGGGGTGACCGGCTTGGTGCTGCAACTCGCATTCGGGCCCTCGTTGATGCCCATGCTACCTGTTTCATAGGGGGTGAAATATTTCGGCATATAGGCCTGGTCATAGGCGGCGGAGGTCGAGCCGCTGGTAAAATCGTCCCACCAGTTGTTGTTGGCCGGACGCCAGCTTGAATCGGTCTGGTCCGTTTCATCCGGTGCGAACATCGGGACGAAAAGGCTCTTCGGATTGCTGCTGTCGGGCGCATCGTCATTGATGTTCAGCGGATAGGGGCGCATCTCCACGCAACCGGCCCAATTGGTAAAGCGGTCATATGTCGTGGTTTTTGTCTCAACCCATCCCCAGCTCCGGCAGGAGCCGTTGTTTCGATAGCGGGTGCATTCATAGTTCCATTCAGACGTAGTGCCTGAAATGCGCTTCATCTGGTCGTAGAGCGTAAAACGGGTGACCTTCTGGCCTTCCTCGTCTCCCCAGCCGCTGCCACGCTTGTAATAGACGCCGCCTGACTGTTCGACGCGCTTGTTCGGATCGGCCGCCTTCATCGTCGACCAGTCGAAATTCTCATGATGAACGGGCGACACGCCGTCCGTGTCCATCCAGCTTGCACTGGCGTTGTCCGGGCCCACATTCACGGATGCCGCGAACGGCACGACGCCGAACTGCACGGGCTTCTGGATCTGTTTCATCTGCGCGCCCTCGGCGGCGATGGTCTTCACCAGTTCCTTCGCGGCCTTCTTCAGGATTGTCAGACGCTTCTCGAACGATCCGGTCGACGTGTAGTCCATCGATCCGGAATTATCGAGCACGAGTGCCACTTCCAGCGTGTTCTTGAGGCGAATTTCGCTCTGAGCGCGGAAGTCGATCTTCGTTTCCTCATCGATGGCTTCTTTTCGCAGCTTCTGAAACACCGGATAGAATATCGGCGCATATTTCAGCTCCGCCTCAAGCTTCAGTGTGCCGCCACCGGTGTTCTGATTGGGCAGTGTGATGAGCAGTTTCGTGTTCTCGGGTTTTACGTTGCCGAGATTGGCTTCGAAGAAATCCTTCGCGTAGGCCTTGGCTTCTTCGTCGCTCGCTCCCTGGGTGAGGTAACGGGCAGTGGCGATGCCTGCGGCATCGAGCGCATTCAGCGTCATCTGCCGCTGTCGGGAAATCTGGCTGTAGTCCACCACGAGGGCGGCAACCCCCATGATCGGCGCCATGACGAGCGCCGTCATCATGGCAAAATTGCCGCGACGGTCATGCGCGAATTTCCTGAACATCTGTGCCACCCCACTAAAGGTACTGGTCCAAAATCCCCCTGAAGTGCTTAACCGGTCGTAACCGGTGCGATCGCGGATGTTTTCTTGGTTCTCATGAGGTTAACCCCTTGTCTCAAATGCCCTGCACTTTGACCGGGGTGATAAAACCGGGTGACAGGAAAGCCAGCATCCGATAATTCCGGGCCTGAGCCCTTCTCACCGCACTTCAAATATCCGAGACAACCTGTCCCCCATGCCTCAAGCTCCGCAGATCATCGATACGCTCGACCGCCTCACCGGTTCTTACGACGCCGTCCTTTGCGATGTGTGGGGCGTGGTTCACAACGGTGTCACCGTTTTCCCCGAGGCCTGCGCCGCCCTTTCACGGGCGCGGGCTGCCGGCAAGGCGGTTGTTCTCATCACCAACTCCCCACGCCCGCATCAGGGCGTGGAAGAGCAACTCGGGGCATTGGGAGTTCCCGACGATGCATGGGATCGTGTCGTGACCTCCGGCGATGTGACACGCGACCTGATCCGCACCGCACCACGGCGTCTCTTCCATATCGGGCCTGATCGGGATCAGGCGATTTTCGACGGGATCGACGTGGATCTGGTGGAGGATTTCGAAGCCTCGGGCGTCGTCTGCACCGGTCTGTTCGACGATGAAAACGAGACGCCGGATGATTATGCGGAGATGCTGCAGCGCCTCAGAATGCGCGACCTGCCGTTTATCTGCGCCAACCCCGACATCATCGTCGAGCGTGGCGACCGTCACATCTGGTGCGCCGGTGCGCTGGCGCGCGATTACGGGCTTCTTGGCGGGCGCACGCTGATTGCCGGCAAGCCGCACCGCCCGATCTATGAGGCAGCGTTCGAGGCGGCCGCCGAGATCATGGGAAGCGAACTGGCGCGCGAAAAGGCGCTCGCCATCGGCGATGGCGTGCTGACCGACGTGAAAGGCGCCGACCAGTATGGCATCGATGTCCTATTCGTGACCGACGGCATTCACGCGCGCGAATATGGCAATGGCGAAGGGCCGGAGCCTGACCGACTTGCGGCGTTTCTCAAAACCCATGGCCACAATCCCGTGGCGGCCATTCCGCGTCTCAGATAGGGTGCGCGCGTGGCCGGACCGATCAAGCGCATTGCAGATCTGATCGAAATGCCCGCCCCGCTTCGCGGCGGTGTGGTGGCCATCGGCAATTTTGATGGCGTGCATCGCGGCCACCAGTCCGTGCTGGAGCCGGCACTTGAGATTGCCCGGCGCGACAACGTTCCCGCTCTCGTGCTCACCTTCGAACCGCATCCGCGTCAGGTCTTCCGGCCGGATGTCCCGCTTTTTCGCCTCACGCCGGCCCCCATGAAGGCAGCGCTTCTTGGGGCGCTTGGCTTCGATGCGGTTGTCGAGCAGCAGTTCGACCGCGCATTCTCCGGTCTCTCGCCGCAGGACTTCGTGCAGTCCGTTCTGGTCGAGGGGCTTGGCATCACCCATGTGGTGACGGGTTTCGACTTTCATTTCGGAAAGAACCGCGGTGGCACGCCCGAGCTTCTCAAGGCGGCCGGACGGGAACACGGTTTTGGCGTGACCGTGGTTGACGCCTATGCCGATGAGGGCGGGGCGGTGATTTCCTCAAGCCGCATTCGCGGACTTCTGGGCAAGGGCGATGTGGCGGAGGCCACGGGCCTTTTGGGCTATCGCTATACGGTAGAGGCCGAGGTGACCGGTGGCCAGAAGCTCGGCCGCACGCTGGGTTTCCCGACAGCCAATATGGCGTTGCCACCTGAAACCGGCCTCAGCCACGGTATCTACGCCGTGCGTTTTCGTCGGGCCGATGGCAGGCTCTACAACGGCGTGGCGAGTTTTGGCCGCCGCCCGACCGTGACGGAAGAGGGCGCGCCGCTTCTGGAAACCTTCCTGTTTGATTTTGACGGTGATCTCTATGGGGAGGTCTGTTCGGTCTCGCTGTTTTCCTTTCTGCGCGGCGAGGAGAAATTCGACGGGCTCGAAGCGCTCGTTGCCCAGATGAAGCGCGACGAGGCAGAAGCCCGCGCCCTGCTGGCCGAAGTGAAACCCATGTCCGCCCTCGATCTGACGCTTGCGTTCGACGGGCTGGCCGCGTGAGGCCAATCGCCTCTTTATTCTTGTCGCAGCGTCGGCTAAAAGCCGTTCCCATGATGACACGCGCCGGTTTCATACCGATTGCCATACGAATTATTGGCCCGGCCTTCCGTGCGGCCTGAGTGCTGCGGAAGGTCCGGGTTGTTGCCGCGCGTCACACGCGCTTTTTCCGAATTCCGATAATGGCTATGGCAGGGCCATCGCAGGCTTTGCCCATCTCACGGCGAGAACATGACCGATACGTCCGAAAAGATCGACTATTCCAAGACCCTCAACCTGCCGCAGACCGAGTTTCCCATGCGCGCGGGACTGCCGAAGAAAGAGCCCGAGATCGTCGCCCGCTGGCAGGAGATGGATCTTTACCGCCTGCTGCGCGAGGACGCGGCGGGGCGCGAAAAATTCGTGCTCCATGACGGTCCGCCCTATGCCAATGGCAACATCCATATCGGACACGCGCTGAACAAGGTTTTGAAGGACATCATCACGCGCTCCTTCCAGATGCGCGGCTATGATGCCAATTACGTGCCCGGCTGGGACTGCCACGGCCTGCCCATCGAATGGAAGATCGAGGAACAGTACCGCGCCAAGGGCAAGAACAAGGACGAGGTTCCGGTCAACGAGTTCCGCCAGGAATGCCGCGAGTTCGCCAGCCACTGGATCAGGGTTCAGTCGGAAGAGTTTTTGCGGCTGGGTATCGAGGGCGACTTCAAGAACCCCTACACGACGATGAACTTCCACGCTGAGGCGCGGATCGCCGGCGAGCTGTTGAAGTTCGCCATGTCCGGCCAGCTCTACCGCGGCTCCAAGCCGGTGATGTGGAGCGTGGTGGAGCGGACCGCACTCGCCGAGGCGGAAGTGGAATACCAGGATGTTGAAAGCGACATGATCTGGGTGAAGTTTCCGGTGGTGGAAGGCGAACTCTCTGATGCCTTTGTTGTGATCTGGACGACCACGCCATGGACCATCCCCGGCAACCGCGCCATCGCCTATTCGCCGCGCATCTCGTATGGCCTCTACGAGGTCACGGCGGCGGAGAACGATTTTGGTCCTCAGGCAGGCGAAAAGCTGATTTTCGCTGATGCGCTGGCGGGAGAGTCTTTCGCCAAGGCGAAGCTTGAACACAAGCGCCTGCGCGATGTTTCAGCCGATGAACTCGGTGCCATCACCTGCGCACACCCCCTCAAGGGCCTCGGCGGCGGGTATGATTTCACCGTGCCGCTTCTCGCCGGCGATCACGTGACCGACGATGCCGGTACGGGCTTCGTCCACACCGCCCCCGGCCACGGTCGCGAGGACTTTGATGCCTGGATGGATGCAGCCCGCGATCTTGCGGCACGCGGCATCGATCCGGCCATTCCCTTCACCGTGGACGACGCCGGCTACTTCACCAAGGACGCGCCAGGTTTCGGTCCCGACCGCGAGGGCGGGGCCGCGCGCGTCATCGACGACAAGGGCAAAAAGGGCGACGCCAACAAGGCCGTCATCGAGGCGCTCATCGCGCGCGACATGCTTTTCGCGCGTGGCCGCCTGAAGCACTCCTATCCGCATTCCTGGCGGTCGAAAAAGCCGGTCATCTTCCGCAACACGCCGCAATGGTTCGTCTATATGGACAAGGACCTTGGCGACGCTTCAACGCTGCGTTCGCGCGCGCTCAAGGCCATCGACGAGACCCGCTTCGTGCCGGCGGCTGGTCAGTCGCGCCTGCGCGCCATGATCGCCGATCGGCCCGACTGGGTGCTCTCGCGCCAGCGGGCCTGGGGCGTGCCGATCTGCGTCTTTGCCGATGAAGACGGCAATGTGCTGCAGGACGAGGCGGTCAACCAGCGGATCCTGGAAGCTTTTGAGGCCGAGGGCGCGGATGCATGGTTTGCCGAAGGCGCGCGCGAGCGTTTTCTGGGCGAGCGCGCTGGCGAGCCGTGGCAGCAGGTCATGGACATTCTCGATGTGTGGTTCGATTCCGGCTCCACCCACACCTTTACGCTGGAAGACCGGCCAGACCTGAAGTGGCCCGCCGATGTCTATCTCGAAGGCTCCGACCAGCATCGCGGCTGGTTCCACTCCTCGCTGCTCGAAAGCTGCGCGACGCGGGGCAGGGCGCCTTACGACACCGTGATCACCCATGGTTTCACCATGGCGGAAGACGGTCGCAAGATGTCGAAATCGCTCGGCAACCAGACCTTTCCGCAGGATATCATGAACCAGTCGGGGGCCGACATTCTGCGCCTTTGGGTCGCCACCACCGATTACTGGGAAGATCAACGCCTCGGCAAGGCGATCATCCAGACCAATGTCGATGCCTATCGCAAGCTCAGAAACACCATCCGCTGGATGTTGGGAACGCTCGCTCACGACACGGGCGAAACCGTGCCTCTCGCCGAGATGCCCGAGCTGGAGCGCCTCATGCTCCACCGTCTGGCCGAGCTCGATGAGCTGGTGCGCAAGGGTTATGACAATTTCGACTTCAAGCGCATCATCCGCTCGCTGCTCGATTTCATGGTGGTCGAACTCTCCGCATTTTATTTCGATGTTCGCAAGGACGCGCTTTATTGTGATGCGCCTTCGAGCACGCGCCGCAAGGCATCGCTCCAGGTGGTACGAACCCTGTTCGACTGCGTGGTGACATGGCTCGCACCCATGCTGCCTTTCACCATGGAAGAGGCATGGCTTGAGCGTCATCCCGATGCGCGTTCGGTGCATCTGGAGCAATTCCCCGCCGTGCCACAGGAATGGCGCGATGCGGAGCTCGCCGAGAAATGGCGGAAAATCCGGCAGGTGCGCCGCGTCGTGACCGGCGCGCTGGAGATTGAGCGCAAGGAAAAGACCATCGGCTCCTCGCTTGAGGCCGCTCCGGTGGTTTATGTGAACGATGACGGGCTGCAGAAGGCGATCGCCGACCGCGACATGGCCGAAATCTGCATCACCTCCGGCATCGATATCCGCCACGAGGCGCCGCCGGCTAGTGCCTTCACACTCGATGAGGTGCCGGGCGTCGGCGTTGTCTTTGCCCGCGCCACGGGCGAGAAGTGCGCGCGTTCATGGCGCTATACGGATGATGTGGGCTCCGATCCCGAGTTTCCGGATGTTTCGGCACGCGATGCGGCTGCCCTGCGTGAACTCAGGGCGCTCGGCCGATTGTGATTGGCGGGTGAGGGAAGCTTCGGCACTGCCGATTGCTTCCCGTCGCCTCCTTCGCTACAAATGCCGCCAGGTTAAGGATGCCACGTTGTCGCCGGATTCGTGCGCGACAGCGTGATGTGAGTTTCCCGAGGTCCTGGACAGCGGGACGATAAGCAGAATGCAGCACCCGTTTCAGCCGCATTCTGGGAGAGAGGTAGCAGTGAATAGAACGGGTACCACAACATCGCGTCGTTCCGTGCGCATGGTTGCGGCTTCGGGCACATTGTGCCTCTCGGCCGTTCTTTTGTCCGGGTGCGTTGGTGCGCCGACCTACGGAACCGGCAAAACCGCAGATCAGCAGCTTCTGGAAGATGTTACCGGCGTTTTGTCGCTTGGTCCGAAGGACAAGCCCCGCGTTGAATACAAGCCGCGCGCGGGCATTGTCATGCCTTCTTCACGCGAGGTTCTGCCGCCACCGCAGGAAGATGTTGCCGCCGCTGGAAACCCGGCCTGGCCCGAATCGCCGGAAGAGCGCCTTGCGCGGATCCGCGCGGAAGCGACCGAAAACCAGAACAATCCGTTCTACAGATCCCCCGTTGAGCGCGATATCGGCGTGAATGCTCGCGGTGAAGATGGCTTTGTGAACCCGGAAATGGCCAAGAAGCAGCGTGAAGAATACTTCAAGCGCCGTGCGGCCAGCACACAGGGCAGCCCGACCACGCGCCGGTATCTTAGCGAGCCGCCGGTTACCTATCGCCAGCCCGCCGAGACGGCTCCCACGGGTGAACTCGGCGAGGACGAGGCCAAGAAGGCGCGGGCGGCGAAGCGCGCAGCGCAGAAAGACGGCGGCGGTTTCGATCTGCGCCGCCTGTGGCCTTGGGGTTCCTGATAGGGTTTGACGTGAAAAGCGGGCCCGTTGCCCGCTTTTTTTTAACGCTGCAGTCTGAAAAAGTCCTTCAACAGCACAGCCGCCTCTGCTTCGCCTATGCCCGGGTAGACATCCGGGGCATGATGGCACGTGCGTTGCGTGTAGAAGCGGGCACCGTTGGTCACCGCGCCACCTTTCTCATCGCCGGCGCCAAAATAGAGCCGGCGGATACGCGCGAATGAGATCGCCGCGGCGCACATGGCGCATGGTTCGAGCGTGACATAGAGATCAGCACCGACAAGACGCTCCGAATCCAGACGTGCGCAAGCCTCCCGGATCGCCACGATTTCCGCATGCGCCGTCGGGTCGTTGCATTCCCGGGTGCGGTTGCCGGCGCGCGCGATCACCTTTCCTTCATGCACGATCACCGCACCGACCGGCACCTCGCCGCGGGCTGCGGCAAGACGCGCTTCTTCGAGTGCTTCATCCATGAAGCTCGTGTAGTTCGCTTTCGTCGGTCTCATCACACTTTTTTGCTCGCAACTGGCGATGCGAATTGATACCTAGAACGCCATGCGTCCGGAAGGCCGCATAATGGACGATCAATCATGTCTTTTCCGCATTTCTGCGTATGCAGGTGATTCCACCTGACTGCAAAATGCGTTAGTCGCCTCTATAGCATCGGGTGCGACTTCGGAATCGACTTTCCTGCAGTCCGATCTCTGATTTAAAACACTGGAGTGGTTCCGGCGCACGGGGCGCAACGCGGAATCCCAGGGCAAAAGGCCATCATGACCAAAGACCGACCCAACGACATCAAGCGGGAAACGAAGCCGGGCAAGGGGAAGGATGCGTCCCCGAAGGAGGCTGACAAGGCGGGTGGCGAGCGCATTGCCAAGCGCCTGGCGCGCGCAGGTGTTGCCTCGCGCCGCGATGCCGAAGCAATGATCGAGGCAGGTCGCGTCAGCGTCAACGGCAAGGTGCTGGTTTCTCCGGCCTTCAATGTGAGCGCCTCCGACCGGATACTGGTCGACGGAGAGCCGCTGCCTGCGGTCGAGCGCACGCGGCTCTTTCTCTTCCACAAGCCCGGTGGTGTGGTTACCACAAACCGTGACCCGGAAGGACGCAAGACCATCTTCGACGTTTTGCCGGAAGGTTTGCCGCGCCTGATTACGGTGGGGCGTCTCGACATCAACACGGAAGGTCTCATCGTCCTGACCAATGATGGCGGGCTGGCACGCGCGCTGGAACTGCCGGAAACCGGCTGGTTGCGCCGTTATCGGGTGCGTGTCCACGGCAAGGTCGATGCGACGGCGCTCGAAAGCCTCAAGGATGGCATCGCTGTCGATGGGGTCTTCTACGGTGCTATCGAAGCCACACTCGACCGGGAGCAGGGGAGCAATGCCTGGCTGACACTCGGTCTGCGCGAAGGCAAGAACCGCGAGGTCAAGAATGTGCTCGGGGCGCTGGGCCTTGAGGTTACCCGCCTGATCCGCATCTCCTACGGGCCCTTTCAACTTGGGACGCTGGGGGAGGGCGAGGTGCAGGAGGTCAAGGGCCGCACCCTGCGTGATCAGCTTGGCGAGCGCCTTATCGAAAAGGCGGACGCCAATTTTGATGCGCCTATCGTGAACCCGTTTTCCAACAAACCGGTCCGTGCAGAACGCAAGCCGCGTGAAGGTGAGGCTGCCGAAAAACAGGGCGGCCGCGAGCGCGAGGGTGGCAAGACCTTTGTCAAGAACCGCAAGCGCGACCGAGAGGAAAAGCGTGAGGCCGCGCGCGACCGTCTCCAGACGACGCGGCCCGGTCGCCGTGAAGACGATCGTGGGCCCCGCCAGAATCGTGGCAGCCATGTCTGGATGGCGCCCGGTGCCCGCCCACAGGGAAAACGCAAGCAGGTCGCTGCCGAAACGGAGACGGATGAGCGTTCGCAGACAGCGCGCAAACCGCGCCGGGAAGGCGGAGCACAGACACGGGGTGACAAGCCGTTTCGTCCGCGCGGCGACAAGCCTTTTGACCGGGATCGTCCAGAGCGCGGCGAGCGCGGCGACAACAGACCGCGTTTTTCAAAAGGGGACAAGCCTGAGGCCGATGCGCGCGAGAAAAGACCTTTCCGTTCACGCGACGATCGCCCGGCTTCCGGTGACAAGCCTCGTTTCTCGAAGAGCGGCAGGCCGAGTGGGAAACCTGCTGGAAAGCCGGGGGGCAAACCGGGAGCAGGCAAGAGTTTCGGCAAACCCGGGGGCAAGCCTTCGGGAAAACCTGCGGGCCGCTTTTCGGGCAAGCCGGGCGGCGCGTCGCGCCCCGGCAAAAGCCGCCCCGGTGGCCGAAAACCCGGCAAGCCGGGCGGGGAAGGCTGACCCATGCGCATCGTCGGTGGGGAGTTTCGCGGCCGCACACTGGCTACGCCAAAGTCGGACTCGATCCGGCCGACCACAGACCGCACTCGCCAGGCGCTGTTCAACATTTTCGAGCATCGCTACGCAGGGCGACTTGAGAATGCACGCGTGCTTGATCTTTTTGCCGGCACGGGCGCTCTCGGGCTCGAGGCGCTTTCGCGCGGCTCATCCTTTGCGCTCTTCATCGAAGAGGCCGCCGCCGCCCGCGCCCTGATCCGCACCAATGTGGAAAATCTTGGTCTTCAGGGGCGCAGCAAGATCTTCCGCCGCGATGCGACGCGCATAGGGGAGGTGGGGACGATACAGCCCTTCGATGTTGTTCTGGCCGACCCTCCCTATGGCAGGGGCTTTGGCGAAAAGGCGCTGGCTGCCGCGCTGGAAGGGGGATGGTTGGCGCCCGGCGCGCTGGTGATGGTCGAGGAAGCTGCAGGCTCGCCGTTCGAGCCACCGGAGGGCTTTCGGCTCATCGAACGGCGTGAATACGGTATATCCTGCGCAACCTTTGTCGAGTGCGCCTGAGTTTCGTCACTTTTGCGCCGATAGCTTTGCCTTGTCATGAGCTCGTGGCATTGTGCGCGGGCGCACCATTAAACCGTACAGGGCCTTGTCCATGAGAAATCCCATAGCGAGTGTCGCTCTGAGCGCGGCATTCGCGATCATCCTTGCCGTCGCGGCGCCGTCCATAGCCCCCGCGCAGGAAGCTGAGGACGACACCGCCGTTTCCAGTTTCACCTTAGAGAACGGCCTTGAGGTCGTCGTTATCCCGGACCATCGGGCGCCTGTCGTCACGCACATGCTCTGGTACAAGGTGGGCAGCGCCGATGAGGAACCCGGCAAGTCCGGCATTGCTCATTTTTTCGAACACCTGATGTTCAAGGGAACGAGCACCTATCCCTCCGGCGAATTCTCAGCGACGATTGCCGCCGTGGGCGGCAGCGAAAATGCCTTCACCTCCTATGACTACACGGCCTATTACCAGCAGATCGCTCCGTCCGAACTGCCGGACATGATGCGGTTCGAGGCGGACCGGATGCGCAATCTGGTTCTCTCGGAGGAAAACATCGAGACCGAACGTCAGGTGGTGCTCGAAGAGCGGCGCCAGCGCACCGACAACGTTCCCTCTTCAATCCTGTCGGAAGAACTCAACGCAACGCTCTACCAGAACCATCCCTATGGCATTCCGGTCATTGGCTGGCAGCAGGAGATCGAGGCACTCACCCATGAGGATCTGAAAAGCTTCTACGATCGTTTTTATACGCCCAACAACGCCGTGCTGGTGGTGGCGGGCGATGTGAACGCCGATCAGGTGCATGCCATGGCCAAAGAGACCTATGGCAAGATCGCCCGTGGCCCGGATCTGCCGCCGCGGGCGCGCCCGATGGAGCCCGATCAGAAGACCGCGCGCGATGTTACATTCCGCGATCCGCGCGTCACCGTGCCCAACATGTCGATCAACTGGTATGTGCCTTCCGCACGCAGAGCCGAGAAGGGCGAGTTCGAGGCGCTTGCCATTCTTTCGGAGGTTCTGGGCGAGGGGCTGCGCAGCCGGCTCTATCAGGAACTTGTCGTCAAGCAGGGGATCGCATCCAGCGCCGGCAGCTATCTGCAGGGTACCGCGTATGATTACTCGGCCTTGGTCATCTATGGTGAGCCTCGTGGCGAGGCTGATCTCGAGACGGTAGAGGCGGCGCTTGTCTCCCAGATCGAGAAAATCAAAAGCGAAGGCATCACACAAAAGGAACTGGACACGGCACGTACAAAGATCCTGCGTGACCAGATTTTCATGCGCGACAGCCAGGTGCGCAGTGCCAACCTATTCGGCGCGGTCCTGGCAACGGGGGGTACGGTCGAGGACATCACCGGCCTGCCGGAGCGGCTTCAAGCGGTCACTGTCGAGGCCGTTAAGGCGGTTGCCAACCGCTATCTCGACATGGACCACGCCGTGAAAGGCTATCTCCTTCCAGAAGAGGGAGACCGCTCGTGAACCAGAAATCGAACTTTCACCCAGGTGCCTTTATGCGCAGTTTCCTCAATTCCGGGGCGCTGCTCGCGCTCATCCTTATTGTCCTTCCGGCTCAGGCCGCGGTTAAGATTCAGGATGTGACTTCGCAAAAAGGCATCGAAGCCTGGCTGGTGGAGGATCACTCCCTGCCCATCATCACCTTCCAGTTTTCCTTCAAGAGCGGGTCTGCTCAGGACCCCGAAGGCAAGGAAGGCTTGGCCAATCTCATGACCGGCCTGTTCGACGAAGGCGCGGGCGATCTCGATTCCGATGCGTTTCAGCTGAAGCTGGAAGAGCTTGGCGCCGAAATGTCATTTCGCACTAGTTCGGATGAAATCTCCGGCCAGGTGCGCATGCTTGCCGAGAACAGCGATGAGGTTCTCGACCTGGTGAGGCTTGCGCTCACCAGTCCGCGCTTCGATGCAGATCCCGTGGAACGCATCCGCAGCCAGATCGCCGTCGGCATCCGCGCCGATGAACGCGATCCGCGCAAACAGGGTGCGCTCAAACTCGCCGAGGCACTGTACGGCGAACATCCATACGCTCACCCCGACGAGGGTACGCTCGAAAGCCTGTCGAACATTTCTCCGGAAGACCTGAAAGCCTTCCACGCCCGCGTCTTCGCCCGTTCAAACCTCACAATCGGCGTGGTGGGTGCAATCGATGCCGAACGCCTGGCAGGCGTTCTCGACACGGTGTTCGGGGATCTGCCTGAAGAAGCCGAGCTCAACCCCGTTGCCGACATCGAGCCGAAACTTGGCCAGGAAATCCGCATCGACTATCCCCTCCCGCAGGCCACGCTCCAGCTTGTCTATCCCGGTGTCGAACGCGACGCCCCGGAATTCTTCTCGGCCTATCTGCTCAACCAGGTCCTCGGTGGCGGGGTGTTTTCCTCGCGTCTGTTCAACGAGGTGCGCGAGAAGCGCGGACTTGCCTATGGCGCGTCCTCCTATCTTCACAGTCGAGACCACGCCCAGTCGCTTGCCATCCAGACGGCCACCGCCGCCGAACGGGCAGGCGAGACGCTTACGGTGATCGAGGATGTGGTCGCGGGCCTGCGCGACGAGGGCCCCACGCGAGAGGAACTCGAGGCGGCCAAGACCTACGTCATCGGCTCCTACGCGATCAACAACCTGGACTCCTCCACGGCCATCGCCCGCACGCTGGTCGGCATGCAGCAGGACGATCTGGGGATTGATTATATCGAACGGCGCGCCGATCTTATCAATGCTGTCACGCTGGACGATGTGAAGGATATCGCGAATCGTCTTCTTTCGCAGGAACCGGCACTGCTGGTGATCGGCCCCGCAGAGCAGGCCCAGAACGGAGGCTAGCGGATGGAAACTGCGTTGGCGAACGATGAGATGAGAGACACGGCTTCAACCGGCGGACCAAGCTTCGCGCTTGCGCTCGGCGGTGGAGGAGCGCGCGGTCTGGCGCACATCCATATCATCGAGACCCTCAATGAACTGGGCATCACGCCGACCGTCATCGCCGGTTCCTCCATCGGCGCCCTGATGGGCGCAGGCTTTGCCGCCGGCATCAGCGGCAAGGACATTCACGCGCATGCCCGCGCGATTCTGGGAAGCCGTACGGAAGTGGCGAGCCGCCTCTGGAAAGCCAGACCTGGAAATTTCGCCGAGATGATGGAAGGCGGGTTCCGCTTCGGCCAGTTCAATGCCGAACGCATCATCAGCGCCTTCCTGCCAGAAGGTGTCCCGCAGACCTTTGAGGAGTTGAAGATCCCGCTGCGAGTAACGGCCACGGATTACTTTCGCCACGAGCTGGCCGTGCTTGAAAACGGAGCCTTGGCGGAAGCTCTTGCAGCCTCGGCCGCCATTCCCGCGGTCTTCCGTCCCGTGGAGCGGGGCGGGCGCACCCTGATCGATGGCGGCATCTACAACCCCGTGCCCTTCGATCTGGTCGAGGGCAGGGCCGACATATTGATTGCCATCGACGTGGTTGGCGCTCCGAATGATACCGGTGGCAAGCCTCCGACCTCCATCGAGCTCATGTTCGGCGCGAGTCAGCTCATGATGCAGTCGATCATTGCCATGAAGCTGGAGCACGGGCGGCCCGATATTCTCATTCGCCCGGCCGTTTCACGCTTTCGCGTGCTCGATTTCATGAAGATCGACGCGATTCTGGCTGAAACAGAAGCCATTCGCGACGAGTTGAAACGGGCGATCGACGCCGCTGTGAGCGACCACGAAAAGGCGCGGGTGTAGTCGGCGTCAGCCAACCGGTTCGTCATCCTGGTTAATACGCTGGCTCTCTCGCTTCGGCTTGATCAGCGGTTCCGGGGTGACCGGGCGCACACGCATCTTGTCATTGCCGGCGTAAATGCCTTCAACGGACTGGATCGCCAGCCGCTCCTCGTCGCGCCGGCGCACATCCTCGACGATCTCGCTGGCAATTTCCTCGCTGGTGCCCAGCGCCTGCAGGGTTTTGCCACCGAAGAGCAAGGCGGATTCCACCGTCTCGCGCAATTCATACTCCACATCGCGATTGCGCAGGGAGAGCGTGTGCGCGCGGTCGTAGGAACGTACATAAAGGCGCACATGGGGATATTCGTCGCGGATCAGGTTGACGATCTGGTCCGTTGCCGTCACGCCATTGGTGCATACGGCCACGATCTTGGCGTTGCGGATACCCGCAGCCTCCAGAACCTCCATGCGACGCCCGTCCCCGAAATAGATGCGAAAGCCGAAACGCTCGGCCGCGCGCACACGATCGGCCGAATGATCGATGATGGTCACCTCTGTTCCCCCGGAGAGCAAAACCTGCGAAACCATTTGCCCGAAACGGGAGAAGCCGATCATCATAACATCGGCGCCCGCACCTTCGAAATCTTCATCCATCTCTTCTGTCGGTTCGGTGCGGATCAGCATTTCGCCAAGCCGCACGGAGAGCGGCGTCAACGCCATCGAGACGGTGACGATGGCAATAAGCAGCGAGGCGGTGGACTGCGGAAAGATGAAGGCGGAGGCCGCCGCGGTGAACAGGACAAAGCCGAACTCGCCGCCTTGCGGCAAAAGGGCCGCGACACGCACGGCGCAATTGTGATCGCTGCCGAAGCCTCGGCTGATGCCATAGAGAATGGCTGCCTTCACCAGCATGAGGATCGGCACGGCAATGAGAATGGAAAGCCAGTTCTCGAGCACGATTCTCAGATCGAGCGAAAGGCCGATGGCCAAGAAGAACAAGCCAAGAAGAATACCGCGGAACGGCTCGATATCGGCTTCCAGCTCGTGCCGGAAAGAGGATTCAGCGAGAAGAACACCGGCGATGAAGGCCCCGAGCGCCATGGAAAGCCCTGCCATTTGCATGATGGTGGCCGACCCCAGAACCACGAGCAGAGCTGCAGCGATCATGACCTCCTTCGCGCCCGTGTTGGCGATGATGCGAAAGAGCGGATTCAGCAGGTAGCGACCGGCAACAATAAGCGCGATCACGCTGGCTATCGCGAGCGCAAACCTTTCGAGGCTGATGGTGTCCGCCCCTTCTCCACCGGGGGAGAGCAGTGGAACCAGCGCCAGAAGCGGAGCGATGGCGAGGTCCTGAAACAGCAGGATGGAGAAGGATGTCTGCCCGTATCGGCTGTTGAGTGCGCCCTGCGATTCGAGTGTCTGTACCGAGAATGCGGTGGACGACAGGGCAAGGCCGAAACCGACGACAAAGGCCGCGCCGTAGGACATGTCCGTCAGAAGCAGCGTAAGTGCGGCAAGGGCAAGGCCCGTAACCATCACCTGGATCAGTCCCATACCGAATATGCTGCGCCGCATGGCCCAAAGACGTGCCGGTTTGAGTTCAAGTCCGATGATGAAGAGCAGCAGCACCACACCGAGTTCCGCCACGTGCAGCAATTCCTCTCCATCCGAAATGAGCAGGAGAACGGGACCTATGGCGATGCCGGCGGCAAGATAACCGAGGATTGTGCCAAGCCCTATGCGGGCGAACAGTGGCGCGGCGATCACTGCGCCACCCAGGAGGAGCAGCGGTTCGTAGTAGAGCGGTGCAGCAGTTTCGACGGCCATCGGGGCTCCGGGATATTCTGGGGCGGAACTGGGGAATCTCAGCTTACCATTGCACATGCGCGCTGCGAATCATAAATGGATCAGACCGGTAATCCCGACGCGCGACCAGATTCCAGCCAGGATTGTGATGACAGATCAGAATGAAAAGAAGCAATTGACCGAGCGAGTCGTTGCGCTTGTGGAAGCTGCGAAGCGGGCCGGCGCCGATGCTTCCGATGCGGTGGTGGTGCGCGCGCGATCCAGAAGTGTGTCGGTGCGCCTGGGCAAAGTCGAGGGAACGGAGGCGTCTGAAAGTGATGACATGTCGCTGCGGGTCTTTGTCGGCAGGCGGGTTGCCAGCGTGTCGGCTCCGGCCAATGCAGACCCGACACCACTGGCGGAACGCGCCGTCGCCATGGCGAAGGCATCGCCGGAAGACCCGTATCAGGGGCTGGCCGAGAAAAACCTCCTCGCGCGTACCATCCCCGACCTCGATCTTTTCGATGGAACGGACGTATCTGCCGAGCGTCTGAAGGAAGACGCTCTGGCCGCCGAGGCAGCGGCGCTCGATGTGCCTGGCGTTACCAATTCATCCGGCTCGGGGGCGAGTGCGGGTTCCGGCGGCCTGGTTCTGGCGACGTCTGAGGGATTTATCGGAGCCTATGAAGCGACACGCTTCTCCCGCTCGGTGAGTGTTCTGGCGGGTGAAGGCACCGGCATGGAACGCGATTACGACTACTCCTCGCGCCTGCACTTTCTGGATCTCGAGGACCCGGAAAAGATCGGCCGCAGCGCTGGCGAACGGGCCGTCCGGCGGCTTAATCCACGCAAGGTGGATACAGGCCGCTACCCGGTCGTTTACGATCCGCGTGTTGCGCGCGGCGTTGCCGGCCATCTGGCATCCGCAATCAATGGGGCCGCGGTTGCGCGCAAATCCAGTTTCCTGCGCGACATGATGGGCAAAAAGGTTGCTGCCGCCGGCATCACGGTAACGGATGATCCGCAGCGTCGGCGGGGCTCTTCCTCTCGCCCGTTCGACGGCGAGGGCGTTGCCGGCGAAAAACTCGTCATGATCGAAGACGGTGTCCTGAAACACTGGTTCCTGTCGACCGCGGTTGCGCGACAGCTGGGGCTGCCGGCCACCAATGGGCGCGGGACACGTGGATCTTCTTCGGTTAATCCGTCTTCCACCAACCTGGCACTTGAACCTGGCACCCAGTCCCCCGAGACTCTGATCAAGGGGATCCGTTCTGGATTTTACGTGACGGAGGTGTTTGGGCAGGGGGTCAATCTCGTAACCGGTGAATACAGCCGTGGTGCTGCCGGCTTCTGGATCGAGAACGGCGAGATCACCTATCCGGTCTCCGAGGTTACCATCGCCTCGAACCTGAAAGACATGTTCTTCAACATGACGGCAGCCAGCGACATTGATCGAAGCTTCGGGACAGCTGCTCCCACCCTGCTTGTGGAAGGCATGACGCTTGCCGGAAAATAGCCCGCACGACCAGACACTTCAGGCCGATCTCGATCTGATCGCAGCCGCAGCGCGGGAGGCAGGCAATATTGCACTCAAATATTTCCGCCGTGACCCGGAAGTATGGTGGAAAGAGGGTGTTTCACCGGTCAGTGAAGCCGATTACGCGGTCGACAGCTTTTTGAGGAGCGAGCTTCTGGCAGCGCGTCCCGATTATGGCTGGCTATCGGAGGAGACGGCGCTTGCAGAGCAGGAATTGGCCCGCGACAGGGTGTTCGTCGTGGATCCCATAGACGGAACAAGGGCGTTTATCGACGGGCGGCCGATCTGGTGCGTCAGCATCGGTGTGGTGCATCGCGGTGTGAGTGTCGTTGGGGTGCTTGAATGCCCGGAGCTTTCCGAAACCTACCAGGCACTGACGGGCGGTGGCGCATTCCGCAACGGCGACCGTCTGACAGTGAAGTCTGCGCGCGATTCATTTGTTGTTGCCGGCCCCAAGGCGATGGTGTCCGGCTTGCCGTCCAGTCTTTTGCAGAAAACCCGGACCCATGGCTACATCCCGTCACTTGCCTATCGCATCGCCATGGTTGCGAGTGGGGCGCTTGATGCGACCTTCGTGAAGCCGAATTCCCATGACTGGGACCTGGCCGCAGCCGACGTGATCCTTCGTGAGGCAGGTGGCGCGATATGCGATGCTGAGGGCAAAGCGCCCTCATACGCCGGACCAGAGCCGAAGAAGGGGGCGCTCGCTGCGGGCAGTGGTTCACTCCTGCAGGCCATGAAGCGTGCCCTGAGGGGCGAGCAGCCGGAAGCCTCGCCATGACCGGAAGCGGTGAAAGCCGGCTCTAAACGGTTCCAAAATCGCAGGAATTACTCTACACGGGCGGTTAGCGATTTGCTTGTTGCCACATTCGTCTGCAAATGGGCTTGACCATGTCTGAGAAAAAAGAGAATTCCCAGCTTCTGCATCTGGTCTTTGGCGGCGAATTGACGTCGTTGACCGGGGTGACCTTCCGCGATCTGGACGAGGTCGACATTGTCGGCATCTATCCGGATTACAAATCCGCGGAGAAAGCCTGGCGCGCCAAGGCGCAGGAGACCGTTGACAACGCGCATATGCGTTATTTCATTGTTCACCTTCACCGCCTGCTCGACCCCGCCTCCGATGAGACCCGGGGATAGCCCCAGGGGTAGCAAGGAACCGCATATGGAAAACAAGGCGACCGCGCCTTCCCCTGCCATGACCGCCAATCGGAAGAAGACTGGCCGCCGCCCTTTAAAGGAGCTGTGGCGCCGTGTTCGCAAGCCGCTGGCCAGGTCCCGCTTCGTGAAACAGGCGCTGGCAACGCTCATGGCGGGCGCAATTCGCCTGATTGACCGCACGAACCCGCGCGTGAAGGGATCGCATGATCTGCAGGCGGCTATCGATGCGCATTCGCCGGCAATTGCCGCTCTCTGGCATGGGCAGCACATTCTGGGACCGGCCATCAATCCCCGGCGTCACAAGATTGTGGCGCTGTTTTCCCGCAGCGCCGATGCGGAGCTGAACGCGCTGGTGGCGGAGAAACTCGGTTTCGAGACCGTACGCGGATCCGGTGGCCGGAAAGGCGAACGTGATATCCGCAAAGGCGGCGCCAAGGCGCTCATCATGCTGAAAAGGACCATCGACCGCGGATGCAATGTGGCGATGATCGCAGACATACCGCATGGTACGCCGCGCGAAGCCGGGCTTGGAATTGTTACCCTTGCCCGCATTTCGGGCCGTCCGATCGTGCCTGTTGCGATCGCCACGAGCCGACGCAAGGTGCTGGAGCGCACCTGGGACAAGACGACGATCAACCTGCCATTCGGCCGCAGCGCGGTAATCCTGGGCGAACCCATCTATGTGAAGCCCGACGCCGATGACACGATGATGGAAGAAAAGCGCCGCGAGGTGACCGACGCACTCAACGAGGCAACGCGGCAAGCCTATTCTCTGGTCGATGGTCAATGAGCCATGAGTGAACGCTGGGCTCGCGCCATACTCACAACCTATCGCTGGGCGGGGGCCGCAGCCTTCCCCATGGTTGGCGGCTACATCGTCTGGCGTGCCGGCAAAGGCAAGGAAGACCGGGTTCGCCGGCACGAGCGCTATGGCCGCGCGGGCCACCCGCGCCCCGATGGCCCGCTGATCTGGATGCACGCGGCCAGTGTGGGTGAAACCATGGCCGTGACCGGCCTGATCGAGCATCTTCTGGGCTACGGGATCAACATTGTCCTGACCACTGGAACCGTGACCTCGGCACAGGTTGCGGAAGAACGCCTCGGCGGCGACGTGATCCACCAATATGTGCCGCTCGATCTGAAACCGGCTGTCAGCCGGTTTCTAAACCACTGGCAGCCGGACCTGGCCATCATGGCAGAGTCCGAGATCTGGCCGATGACCATTCTCGAACTGGGCGCACGGCGTGTGCCACAGGTGCTCGTCAATGGCCGGCTTTCGGACCGTTCCTTCGAGCGCTGGAAGAAGCGGGCTTATCTCGCCGAGGCGCTGTTTGAAAATCTCGCGCATGTGGTGGCGCAGTCTGAAGTGGACGGCGAACGTTTCCGAACCCTCGGTGCAAGGCCGGTCACGGTCTCCGGCAATCTCAAGGTCGACACCCATGCACCGCCGGTGGAGAAGGAAGCGCTGGCGACCCTTGAAGAGCAGATCGGCGAACGGGAAACGTGGGCCGCCGTCTCCACACATGAGGGTGAGGAGACGATTGCCGCCGATGTGCATACCAAACTCAAGTCCCGTCACGCCGACCTTTTGACAATCATTGTGCCGAGGCACCCCGAACGGGCCGAAGGGCTGGAGGAAGAGTTCACGGCACGCGGTCTGAAGGTGGCGCGGCGCAGCCGTAACGATACGGTCCTGCCGGAGACGGACATTCTGCTTGGCGATACGATCGGCGAGATGGGACTTTATCTCAGACTGACCGAGGTGGCATTTGTCGGGCGCTCTCTTGCGCAATCGGGCGGGCAGAACCCGATCGAGCCGGCGCGGCTCGGCACGGCGGTGCTTTCGGGCTGCAATGTGCAGAATTTCCGCGATGCCTATCGCCGCCTCATCGACGCCGGCGGCGCGCGGCTGGTGCGCGATGGCGAGATGCTGGCCGGTGGCGTGAACTTCCTGCTCAACAATTATGCGGCACGCCGCACGATGATCAAGGCAGGCCGGGCGGCGGTCGACGACATGTCGGGCGCGTTGAACCGGACGCTGCAGGCGCTCGATCCCTATATCCATCCGCTGATCGTCAAGAGCAGGCTCGAGGGCGACGAGGGTCATGGCTAGCGAGGCACCTCCATTCTGGTGGGAGGCGGCGGACTGGCGGGCCTGGAGCCTTTTGCCGCTGTCAGCGCTCTACGGCCTCGTGGCCGGATACCGGATGGCCTCTGCAAAGCGCGCCAGGGTGGATGTGCCGGTCCTGTGTGTCGGCAATTTCACCGTTGGCGGCGAGGGCAAGACGCCGGTCTCCATCGCGCTTGCCAAACAGGCAAAAAAGCTTGGCCGGAAGCCGGGTTTCCTAACGCGCGGGCATGGTGGCTCAATGGGGGGTGGCTCGATGACGGTCGCGCATCTGGTGGATGCGAAGAAGGATCTCTCGCGCCATGTGGGTGACGAGCCGCTGCTTTTGGCGAGGCATGCGCCGACGCTGGTCGCCCCCGACCGCCTGATGGGCGCGCGGGAGCTGATCGGCATCGGCTGCGATTTCATCATCATGGATGACGGCTTCCAGAGTGCGCGGCTGCACATGGATTATGCGGTGATGGTGGTGGATGCGCGGCGGGGGCTGGGCAATGGCCATGTGATCCCCGGCGGTCCCATGCGCGCGCGGCTGATCGACCAGCTGCGCTATGCGGATGCGATCCTCACCATGGGCGAAGGGAGTGCGGCCGATCATGTGGTGCGCAGGGCCTCGCGGGCGGGACGACCGGTGTTGCAGGCGAGACTCAAGCCGCGCGGTGTGCGCGCGATCCGGGGCGGGCGGTTCCTGGCCTTTGCCGGGATCGGCAACCCGAAGAAATTCTTCGACAGTGTCGCGGAAGCCGGCGGCACGGTGGTGGAGGCGCGGAGCTTTCCGGACCACCACCCCTTCGATGATGACGAGGCGCGCGACCTGATCGCGGCGGCGGAGAAAAACGGGCTTCAGCTCATCACCACCGAGAAGGATCTCGTGCGGCTCAGGGGCGGAAGCGAGGCGCTTTCTGCGCTGGCCGAACACTGCCGCGTGCTGCAGGTGGAAGCGCAGTTCGATGCGCCCGACATGCCGGTGACCATCATCGAAAGCACGTTTGAGGCCTGGCGCGAGCGCATTCTGAAATAGGTTAGCTACGCTTCCTGAGTTCCGGATGCATTTCCAGCTCGCGGGCGAGCGAGGTGTCGGCGTTCACATAGGCTTCCTGCCGCGCGACGCTCCAGTATTTCAGATCGTCGAGCTGGATCGGCTGTTCGGTCACGGCGCAGCGCACGAAGGCGCCGGGCGTCATGACCTGAAAATCGCCATCCAGATAACGAATGCGCGCCTCGCGGGCGCCGGGTCCTTCAAAACGGTTCATCGGTACAACCTCTCATCGGGGTTCCTTGCGCCATATTTCGAAGCAGAGGTCAAGCATCTCGCATCACCGCCGGCCGAACAGCCGCTCGATATCGGTCAGCTTCAACTCGATATAGGTCGGGCGGCCGTGATTGCACGTGCCGGAGCCGGGCGTTGCCTCCATCTGGCGCAAGAGCGCGTTCATCTCTTCGGCCCTGAGCCGCCGTCCGGAGCGCACCGAGCCATGACAGGCCATGGTGGCGGCGATATGGTCGACCCGCTCCTTCAGCGTGTCGGCGGTATCACTCTCGGCGATCTCGTCGGCAAGATCGCGCACGAGCTGCGGCACATCCACCTTGCCCAGCATGGAGGGCGTTTCGCGCACGGCGATGGCGCCGGGGCCAAACCGCTCCAGCCCCAGGCCGAACCGGGCGAGGAACTCCGCATGGGCGGACAGCCGGTCGGCATCCTCTTCCGGCATGTCGACAATCTCCGGCAAAAGCAGCATCTGCGCGGGGAGGGGGCGGGCATGCAGCGCCTCTTTCAGCGCCTCATAGACAAGGCGCTCATGGGCGGCGTGCTGGTCGACGATGACGAGCGAATCCTCCGTCTGCGCGACGATGTAATTCTCATGCACCTGCGCCCGCGCGGCCCCGAGCGGCGCGCGCATCAGCTCAGGAGCCGCCTCCACTTCGCCCGCGCGCGCATCGGCAGAAAGCGCTGACCCCACATCGAATGCCGCCTGGCCGGGCTCGGCAAGGCCCGATGCCGTGCTCATCTCCAGCGGACGGGTGGGGGAGGTGGCCGCGCTCCAGCCGCCTGAGGGGCGGGGTGGTGGCGTGTAGCGCTGTGGCGTGGCGTGGCCCGCTGCCCGCTGCTCCGGCCGCTGGAAGGCGGCGAGCATGGCGTCGGCCCCGGAGGTGGAGGCGCGCATGCCGCTCATCTCCAGCGCATGGCGGATCGCGCCGACGATCAGCCCGCGCACCAGCCCCGGATCGCGAAAGCGCACATCGGCCTTGGCCGGGTGCACATTGACATCGACCAGCGCCGGGTCGAGCGTGATGAACAGCGCCGCCACCGCATGCCGGTCGCGCGGCAGCGCATCCATATAGGCGCCGCGAATGGCGCCGGTCAGAAGCTTGTCGCGCACGGGCCGGCCATTCACATAGAAATATTGCAGCATCGCATTGCCGCGCGAAAAGGAGGGGATCGAGGCATGGCCCGAAAGGGAAACGCCCTCGCGCTCCGCCTCGATGGGCAGCGTGTTTTCGGCAAAGTCGCGGCCCATCACCTGCGCGATGCGGCGCAAGAGCCCCTCGCCATCGGCGGGCACGGCGGGCAGCTCCAGCGTGTTGCGGTCGGAGCCCGTCAGCGTGAAGCGCACATGGGGGAAGGCGAGCGCCATGCGCTTCACCACCTCGGTGATGGCGGCGGTTTCGGCGCGCTCGCTCTTCATGAATTTGAGCCTTGCGGGCGTGGCGAAAAAGAGGTCGCGCACCTCCACCGTCGTGCCGCGATTGGCGGCGACGGGCCTGACCGCTGAAACGCGCCCGCCCTCAACGGAAATCTCCGCCGCACTGTCGGCCCCTTCGGGCCGCGAGCGCAGCGAAAGCCTCGCCACCGAGCCGATGGAGGGCAGCGCCTCGCCGCGAAAGCCGAGCGAGCGAATGTCATGAATGTCGTCGGTGAGTTTCGACGTGCAATGGCGCGAGACGGCGAGCGGCAGCTCTTCCGGCGGCATGCCGCCGCCATTGTCGGTGACGCGGATCAGCGAAAGCCCGCCGCCGGCGGTCGCCACCTCGATGCGCGTCGCGCCCGCATCGAGCGCGTTTTCCACCAGCTCTTTCACCACGCTCGCCGGCCGCTCGATCACCTCACCAGCGGCGATCTGGTTGATCACGGTATCGGTGAGCTGGCGGATGGTGCGGGGGGCTGTGGTCATGGCTGCGATTTTACGGGGATTCGGGGGTGGGGAGAAGGGTGGGGCGGTGATGAAGGCCGCCTTCTCCCCACCTGTGGGGAGAAGGTGCCGGCAGGCGGATGAGGGGGGCGCTGGTGCTTTTCCACAGTCGCTGCATCGCCGTGCCTTCACCCTCATCCTGAGCTTGTCGAAGGGCGGGGGTGAAGGCATGCACCACGCTTGCCGCTTCTGCACTTCATGCCGCCCTCGCCCTTCGACAAGCTCAGGATGAGGGCTGTGTGGGCCCGGCTCATACACCCCCCGTCATCCCGGGCTTGACCCGGGACCCATTGAGAAACGGGGCCGGGTGCCGCAGAGGGCGCAACCACTGGCGCGGGTGCGAGACCCCGGCCGCGCCCTGCATGCTCTTCCAATGGGTCCCGGATAGCCTGCGGCTTCCGGGATGACGGGGGTGGGGATGCGGGCGGGGCCGGCTTTCCATGGGGTGCGCCTCCGCTCCCGCACGGCTTCGCCGCCGGGGTTTGCACAGTTTCGGGAAGACGGGCGGCCAAAGCGTCGCGCGTCTTAAGTAGGTATGCGACCCTCGGGCCGCCCGTCCGGCCGCTGTCCCGACTGTTGGCCGATCACTCGGGCGGGGTGCGCCCTAGCGGCTTCTCCGCAACCGGTCTTGCAACCGGCCGCCGGCCTTTCGCGGGCCCTCACATGCCTTGAGCCACCGATGCCCAAGGGGGAGGCTGCCGCCGCCCTTCCTGATCCCCGGCTCCGGACCCGGCTCCCGACAAGGGCGATGGGGGGATTATAAATGACGTTTTGGGGGCGGGGATAAAATTGGGGGGATGGGGGGTGGACAGTGGTTGTAGCCGCGATTCAAGGGTTGCAGAGGGCGGAAGGAAGGTGGTGGGTACAAATCGATCTCCATCCATAATCCTCAATTTATCCGCTTGAATGTAATGCCTTCTTATAAGAATTGAATTAAATTTTATGCGGCCCTACTATAGGTTTGGTAGGAAAAGTTGAACTTGGCGAGTGAATTCTTTTGGGTCAAAAAGGTGTTTTTCTTTGTTTATATGAAGATCTAATTCTTTCTTTAGGTGTTTATTGATGAGGGTGTCCAGATAACTCGTTTTAAAGGAGCGGAGTTCATAATCTCTGAGGCAGTCCCAGCCAAATTCATCTATGACCTCAGATACAAATCGCGAAAGTTTAGGCCCCCATTTGAAGTCTTTAAGTAATGCATATCGGATTGCCCTGACAGCATTGCCTTTAGGATTTGGGTTTGGTCGGAGATTGATTTCCAATATCTTGCGGGCCAGATGGTCGAAGTAACCCTCTTTCATATGTAGGCATTTTTTATCGAGGTCATAAATGATAGCGTCACAACTAAAGAACGTAGCTTCTCGCAAGTCGCTGATATCGCGGATATGGATATGACCTTGCTGGTGTGCCCAAGTATTTTCTAAGGGCCATACATCTATCTGCCATTTCTTTGACGGAAGTGAGTAGCCGCCAAATCGATTTACACGCGCACCTACAGAGCGCATTTTTTGTTCAAAGGATCGAAGGTCATCAGGAACAATAACGAAGTCAAGGTCGGATCTGAAAGCTGCATTGCCAAATAACGCGACATCGCGCAGCATGCCTCCAATCAGTGCAATATCACCGTACGCACGAAGCTCACTCACTGTCCTGCGGACGTCATCGCGTCCACGATAGGGTGAATTCAGAAAGTACTGAATTTTCTTTTTAAGATGGTGTTCCATTGATTGGTTGCATCTTGCGGTAATGTTTCAATAAGTCATCGTGTAGGTCGATGCAGAACTGATCTGTCATTCCTGACACCATATCGGTGAGCAGTTGCATTTCCTTGTAGCGTATAGGTAGGCCAACATCTTGGTGGTACTGGACGACTTTACCTTCAAAAATCCGGCGATAGTTCTTGGATATTCTACTGTACACATAAGTTGAGAATGGAGAAGTCCTATCACTATCGAGCTTTCTGTAGTCTCTACGTTCGCTTATCCCCATCCATAGAAAATCCATAAGGCGGTTGAGTGTGTTGTACCCATTAAGCTCAACCTCTAGTACGGTTTTGTGGCTAAAAGCGTTTTTCCTATCAAATTCTTTTAGTGCTCTACAAAGTTCTGATGCTTTGGATTTTTTAATTAGTTCATCGGAAAATGAGCCCGTTACAATGTCATTGTAATTGTTATCGAATGCCTCTGCTGTGGCCGCGACCATCAGATGGATCGCATGTACTCGAAACTTCTGCGTTGCCACATCTTGTAGTTCGCTCGGGGGGAGGTTTTGCTCCCGAAGTTTATCGTATTCCCACCTTGATAATTCACAAAGGTGGCGTACGACGCTATCAATCTTGTTGTCACCATCTGGGTGGTACTCCAACGAGGATAAGAGGTCGTTGAGCGACGCCAACCCCTTTTTGATGGCGTCTTCTGCGTCAAGTACTGAGTATGCAATATCATCGCACGCCTCCATTACCAATGCGAGCGGGTGGCGGGCGTCTTGCTGTAATCCGGTGTATTGTCGTATTTTTTCAACTATTTTTGCCTCAGAGGCGAAAAATCCAACCTTCTTCCGTGAATGTTTTTCTTTATCAGTTTGATCTGATGAGGAAACGTATTTCATAATGGAGGATAGCGTTCCCAAGGTTAAGTTGAGGCCTAAATCATCTCCTATCACTTGGAGTTTTGTGAGTACTCTTAGGGTTTGTGCATTTCCTTCGAATTTTAGGAAGTCATTCTTATGTTGCTCTGTAAGGTTTGATACGTCCTCGTGTATATCTCCAAATTTTCCTTTATCTGGAGGTGTGAAGAGCTCCCTTGCGTTCCTCTGAAACCACGCGCGAATGGCATTCTCTCCTTGGTGCCCAAACGGAGGATTGCCGATGTCATGAGCAAGCCCTACAGCTGCTAGAATGGCGGGTATTTTTCGAATAGCGTCAACTGGCAACCTGTCTTGGTGCTTGATAGCTATTTCTATGCCTAGTGAGCGTGCAAGATTTGCAACCTCGTAAGAGTGCGTCAAACGCGTCCTAATACTCTCAATACTTTCGAGCGGAAACACTTGGGTTTTATCGCCCATGCGCCTAAAGGGGGTTGAGAATAGAATGCGGTCGTGATCGCGCTCATGGGGTAATCGAAACTGACCCTTTGCGAAGCCGGGGCCTTCGGGTCTGGCGTCAGGTTTCGTCTCTACGAGCAGGTCTTTGAAACGCTCTTCACAAAGAAATTTTGACCAGACATCCATTCCTGTGCGTCTTCCCCTCGAGATTTCCTATGAAATCCGACTCATTCATGCTGTCAAACAACACTTATCAAAGCCGTCTGTTTATATCCAGCCATCCGGCCCTTTTCAGAGCGAGCTAAAGCTGCACAACTGCATCAAGAACTGTCCCCAATCCATCCCCTCCCGTCACAATCCCCTTCCAAAAAATCATTTTAAGCTTGAAGCAATCTCGCATAGGATGCTGTATGCTCCGCTCAGGCGTCAGGAGTGCAAGCGCCCTTGCGGCGCGCAGGGCACCCTCTGGCGAAGGGTTTTTCCGCATTTGCGCGGAGGTCAGGTGAGACCATCTGGCTGCAGAAGGCTTGAAAGAGCGCAACCGCATCAGGAAGGCATGAATGAACATGGAAGCACAGAAATCCGCGGCGAAATCGTCAAAATCGACTTTCGTGTGGGACGATCCCTTCCTCATGGAAGAGCAGCTCACCGATGAAGAGCGCATGATCCGCGATGCGGCAGCCGCCTTCGCCGCAGACAAGCTCGCCCCGCGCATCGAACATGCATATATGAACGAGGAAACCGACCCGGACATCTTCCGCGAGATGGGCGCGGCGGGGCTTCTGGGCGTGACGGTGCCGGAGGAATATGGCGGCGTGGGTGCCGGCTATGTGTCCTACGGGCTGGTGGCGCGCGAGGTGGAGCGCATCGATTCGGGCTATCGCTCCATGATGAGCGTGCAGTCCTCGCTGGTGATGTACCCGATCCATGCCTATGGCTCGGAAGAACAGCGCAAGAAATATCTGCCGAAACTGGCGTCGGGCGAGTGGATCGGCTGTTTCGGCCTGACCGAGCCGGATGCGGGCTCCGATCCCGGCGGCATGAAGACGCGTGCCGACAAGATCGACGGCGGCTACAGGCTCACCGGCTCGAAAATGTGGATCTCCAATTCGCCGATTGCCGATGTGTTCGTGGTGTGGGCGAAATCGGCGGCCCATGGCGGCAAGATCCGCGGTTTCGTGCTGGAAAAGGGCATGAAGGGGCTTTCCGCGCCGAAGATCGGCGGCAAGCTTTCGCTGCGCGCCTCGATCACCGGCGAGATCGTGATGGACGGCGTGGAAGTGGGCGAGGATGCGCTTTTGCCCAATGCGGAAGGGCTTGGCGGGCCGTTCGGCTGTCTGAACCGCGCGCGCTATGGCATTTCCTGGGGCGCGATGGGGGCGGCGGAAGATTGCTGGCACCGGGCGCGGCAATATGGGCTCGACCGCAAGCAGTTCGACAAGCCGCTGGCGCAGACGCAGCTTTTCCAGAAGAAGCTCGCCGACATGCAGACGGAAATCGCGCTTGGGCTTCAGGGGAGCCTGCGCGTTGGCCGGCTGTTCGACGAGGGCAAGATGGCGCCGGAGATGATCTCGGTCGTCAAGCGTAACAATTGCGGCAAGGCGCTGGAGATTGCGCGCATGGCACGCGACATGCATGGCGGCAACGGTATCCAGATCGAATATCACGTGATGCGCCATGCGCAGAACCTGGAAACGGTGAACACCTATGAGGGCACGCATGACGTTCACGCGCTGATCCTCGGCCGCGCGCAGACGGGGCTGCAGGCGTTTTTCTGATCGGGTGAGCGTGCGCGTTTCGCGCCGGCGAATTGAGAAGGGGCGGGTGCTGCGGTGCCTGCCTCTTTTTTTGTTGACGGTGGAGAAGCTGGGCTCGTTGTTTGAGATTGGCTGGAACGTTGAAGTCCCCCTCTCCCGGCGCGCGGGGAGAGGGTAAGGGTGAGGGGCGGGCGCTTTGCGGCGTGGCGGAAGAGCATTGCAGAAAAGTCGATGGTCGAAAGCGTCATCGCTCTGTAGTAGAGGAGGGAAAGCCTGTCCCCGTTCGATCCGAGGTGTTCATGACCGCGTCTTTTCTCTCCCATCTGCGCTCCGAACTCGATGGCCTGAAAGAGGCGGGGCTTTACAAGTCCGAACGGGTCATCACCTCCATGCAGTCGGCTGAGATCGAGAGCGGCGGGCGGACGGTTTTGAACTTCTGCGCCAACAATTATCTGGGCCTTGCCGACAATGAAGAGCTGCGCGAGGCGGCCAAGGCAGCGCTTGACCGCTATGGCTACGGCATGGCCTCGGTGCGCTTCATCTGCGGCACGCAGGAGGAGCACAAGGAGCTGGAAGCGAAGATTTCCGGCTTTTTGGGCTATGAGGACACGATCCTCTATTCCTCGTGCTTCGATGCCAATGCGGGGCTTTTCGAGACGCTGCTGGGGCCGGAAGACGCGATCATCTCCGATGCGCTCAACCATGCTTCGATCATCGATGGCGTGCGGCTTTGCAAGGCCGAGCGCCATCGCTATGCCAACAACGACATGGCAGCGCTCGAAGAGTGTCTGAAGAAGGCCGAGGGCGCGCGCTTCAGGCTGATTGCCACTGATGGCGTTTTCTCCATGGATGGCATCGTCGCCAATCTGGGCGCGGTCTGCGATCTCGCCGAAAAATACGATGCGATGGTGATGGTGGACGACAGCCATGCGGTCGGTTTCGTGGGCGAGAACGGGCGCGGCACGCCGGAGCATTGCGGCGTGGAAGGCCGGGTCGACATCATGACGGGCACGCTCGGTAAGGCGCTGGGCGGGGCCTCTGGCGGCTATACCTGTGCGAAGGCGGAGGTGGTGGACTGGCTGCGCCAGCGCTCGCGGCCCTATCTCTTTTCCAACACGCTGGCCCCGGTGATCGCGGCGGCTTCGCTAAAAGTGTTCGACATGGTGGCGGGCGGCGGGGCCCTGCGCAAAAGGCTTTACGACAATGCGGCACGCTTTCGCGCGGGGATGGAGAAATACGGCTTTAAGCTTGCCGGTGCCGATCACCCGATCATTCCGGTGATGCTGGGCGATGCAGCCCTTGCGGAGAAAATGGCTGCGCGGCTTCTGGAGGAAGGGATCTATGTGATCGGCTTCTCCTTCCCCGTGGTGCCGAAAGGGGCTGCCCGCATCCGCACGCAGATGTCGGCGGCGCATTCGGCCGAGGATATTGACCGCGCGGTGGAGGCGTTTGGAAAGATCGGGCGTGAGCTTGGGGTGATCGCGTAGGCGCGGATCGCAGATTTCGCTTTGGAAGGATAATCGACCATGTCCAACATGATGAAGGCGCTCGTGAAATCCAGACCCGAGGAAGGGCTCTGGATGGAGCGGGTTCCGGTGCCCGAAGTGGGGCCCAATGACGTGCTCATCAAGGTCAGGAAAACCGCGATCTGCGGCACGGATGTGCATATCTGGAACTGGGACGAGTGGGCGCGAAACACGGTGCCGGTGCCGCTGGTGACGGGGCATGAATTCGTCGGCGAGGTGACGGAGGTCGGCTCGGCGGTGACGGAGTATAAGCCCGGCCAGCGCGTTTCGGGCGAGGGGCACATCGTGTGCGGCCATTGCCGCAACTGCCGGGCGGGCCGCGGACATCTGTGTCACAACACGCTGGGCGTGGGGGTTCACCGCGCCGGTGCCTTTGCCGAGTTCATCGCACTGCCGCAGCACAATGTGGTGCCCATTCCCGACAACATTCCAGATGAGATCGCGGCGATCTTCGATCCGCTGGGCAATGCCGTTCACACCGCACTTTCCTTCGATCTCGTTGGCGAGGATGTGCTGGTGACGGGGGCGGGGCCGATCGGCATCATGGGCGCGCTGGTGGCGCAGGCCGTGGGCGCGCGCAAGGTGGTCATCACCGATATCAATCCCGGCCGGCTGGAGCTTGCAAAGAAGCTCGGCGTTCAGCACACGGTGAACGCGGCAGAGGAAACTCTGGCGGAGGTGATGCGCCAGCTCGGCATGACCGAGGGGTTTGATGTGGGGCTTGAAATGTCGGGCGCAGCCCCCGCCTTCCGCGACATGATCGACGCCATGAACAATGGCGGCAAGATCGCCATTTTAGGCATCGCACCGGCGGGCTTCGAGATCGACTGGAACAAGGTCATCTTCAAGATGCTGCATCTGAAGGGCATCTATGGACGCGAGATGTTCGAGACCTGGTACAAGATGATCGCGCTGGTGCAGACGCGGCTCGATGTGCGCGATCTGATCACCCACCGCATCAATGTGGACGATTTCCGCGACGGTTTCGATGCGATGCGCACCGGCAAGGCCGGCAAGGTGGTGATGAGCTGGTAGCCGCTACGAGGCGAACAGGGATATGCTTTCTGCGACTGCAGCCGAGGCGAGTTTGCGGTCGAGTGTCGCCAGCGGCACTGCGTGGCGCTGGGCGATCTCCAGATAGGAGGCGTCATAGACCGTCAGCCCGTGCGCGCGGCTGAGGCGTAGCATCGCCGCAGGGTCGATGTCGTCGTCGATGAGGATTGGATGGTCGTAAAGCGCGTCGAGGATGGTCTGTGTGATGGCCGGCGTGTGTCGTTTTCGGCGCTCGCACATGACAAGCAGGTTGCATATCTCGAACCACCAGATCGGCGGCACGATGGCCTGCGAGGTGAGAAGGCTTTCCTGCACGGCAAGGGCCAGATCATGATCCTCGTCGGGCAAAAGCCAGGCGGCGGTTATCGACGCGTCGAGCACGAACCGCGTCAATAGCGGTGACCCTCATGTTTCCATGCAAGCATGTCGTCCAGTGACGTCGCTGTTTTGGGAAGGGTATCGCGCAGGGTGCGCAGCTTCCGGACCGCATTGTCAGCGCGTGTCTGCGCAGCCGTCTCGATCTGATCGGGGACAATGCGCGCCACCGTCTTGCCGTGACGTGTGATGAGTATGGTCTCACCCCGTTCGACATCGCCAAGTAGGGCGGCGAACCGGGACTTTGCTTCTGTTGCAGTCAGTGTTTTCATCTCAATGGTCATTTTAACTGGTCAATTTGACCATAATATGGGATGTGAACGCTAATCCGTCAACACGGCGCGCTCCAGCGCCGCGAGGCCTTCAAGGAGTGCGGCGCGCTCCTTTGGCTTCATGCGGGCCAGCAGCTTCGTCTCAAAACCGTGCGCGACTGGCACCATGTCTTCATAGGCTTTCTGGCCGGTCTTGCTGAGTGTCAGTCGCTCGACGCGACGATCCTGCGGGTCGGGCGTACGCACCAGCCAGCGGCGTGTTTCCAGAGCGGCAACCGCGCGGCTCACCTTGGTCTTGTGCATGGACGAATGCGCACCGATCTCGGTTGCCGTCATCATGCCGAACTGTCCGATGGTGGCAAGTGTGCGCCACTCTGGCCGCGTCAGACCGAGGCGGGCGCGGTAGGCTTGGGAGAAATCGCGGCTGATCGCATCGGTGAGACGCGTGAGGCGATAGGGAAGGAAATGTTCCAGGGCAAGCGTGGGCCTATCGGTCATGACGATCCTTCCTGAAGCGCTGTGTTTTCCTTGTGTCTCGTTGATAGTTACATTCGCCATGGTTACGATTGCAACCAATTCCTGACTTCCCCATTGCATGGAGGATCGAATGACCGTGCAGTACATGCCGGGTTTCGGCAATGATTTTGAGACAGAGAGCCTGCCGGGCGCTTTGCCACAGGGGCAGAATTCACCGCAAAGGCCGGCCTATGGCCTCTATGCAGAGCAGCTTTCGGGTTCCCCCTTCACCGCCCCGCGCGGCACCAATGAACGCTCCTGGCTCTACCGTATTCGCCCGAGCGTGAAGCACACCGGGCGCTTTAAGGCGGTGCATTTCGATGAATGGAAGTCTGCGCCCAACATCAACGACCATCAACTGTCGCTTGGGCAATTGCGCTGGGATCCCACCCCGATCCCCAACGAGGAAACCGCTTTTCTTTCCGGTGTGCGCACCATGACGACGGCGGGTGACGTCCAGGGGCAGGCCGGCATGGCCGCCCACATCTACGCCTTCAACACGTCGATGGTGGACGATTATTTCTTCAACGCCGATGGCGAACTGATGCTGGTGCCGCAGGAAGGCGGTGTGCGGCTGAAGACCGAGATGGGCATCATCGAGATCGAGCCCGGCGAAATCGCCGTCATGCCGCGCGGCATGATCTTTCAGGTCGAGCTGATGGACGGGCCGGCGCGCGGCTATATGTGCGAAAATTACGGCGCCAAGTTCACTCTGCCGGATCGCGGTCCGATCGGCGCGAACTGCCTCGCCAACCCGCGCGATTTCAAGACGCCGGTTGCCTGGTATGAGGAAAAGGAAAAGCCCTGCCGGCTGTTCGTCAAATGGTGTGGCCAGTTCCATATGACCGAAATTGGCCATTCACCGCTCGATGTGGTGGCCTGGCATGGCAACTACGCGCCCTACAAATACGATCTTTCCACCTTCTCGCCGGTGGGGGCGATCCTGTTCGATCATCCCGATCCGTCGATCTTCACGGTGCTGACTGCCCCTTCTGGCGAAGAGGGTACGGCCAATATCGACTTCGTCATCTTCCCGCCGCGCTGGATGGTGGCCGAGCACACATTCCGCCCGCCCTGGTATCACCGCAACATCATGAGTGAGTTCATGGGGCTGATCAAAGGTCAGTATGATGCCAAGGAAGAGGGTTTTGTGCCGGGTGGCGCCTCGCTGCACAACATGATGCTGCCGCACGGACCAGACGCTTTTGGCTTTGAAAAGGCGAGCCATGGCGAACTGAAGCCGGTGAAGCTGGAAGAGACCATGGCCTTCATGTTCGAGACGCGCTTTCCCCAGCACCTCACGCGTTACGCTGCCGAGACAGACACGCTGCAGGAAAACTACATCGACTGCTGGAAGGATCTGAAAAAGCGTTTCAACGGCACACCGGAAGGCGACTGGTCCTGATCGACCGGAGCGGCCACAAAAGATATGATCGGCGTCGGTCCGCTGGACCTGCGCCGATTGCGCGTCTCCCCCAACGCATAAAGGACACTGCATGAAACTCGCCACGCTCAAGAACGGAACGCGCGACGGCAGGCTGGTCGTCGTCTCTCGTGACCTGACACGCTGCACGGATGCCTCCTTCCTCGCTCCGACGCTGCAGGCGGCACTGGACGACTGGGCGCGCATCGCTCCCCACCTGGCGGCGCTTTCCGAAAGCCTTGATCACGGCTCTGTACCTGCCGAACGCTTTCATGAGCATGATGCGCTTTCGCCATTGCCGCGCGCTTATCAGTGGGCGGATGGTTCGGCCTACGTCAATCACGTGGAACTGGTGCGAAAGGCGCGTGGCGCCGAAATGCCGGCGAGCTTCTGGGAAGATCCGCTCATGTATCAGGGTGGGTCCGATGCGTTTCTGGCGCCGCGCGACCCCATTCGCATGGCCGACGAGGCCTGGGGTATCGACATGGAAGGGGAGGTGGCGGTCATCGTCGACGACGTTCCGATGGGCGCCACACTGGAAACGGCACGAGAAGCCATCCGGCTTGTCATGCTGGTGAACGATGTTTCGCTGCGCGGGCTGATACCGGCAGAACTCGGCAAGGGTTTCGGCTTCTTTCAATCGAAGCCGTCTTCGGCCTTCTCGCCGGTCGCCGTTACGCCTGACGAACTCGGCGGTGCATGGGACGGCGGCAAGGTCTCGCTGCCGCTATGCGTGGACTATAACGGTAAACCCTTCGGCAGGGCCGATGCAGGCGTCGACATGACCTTCGACTTTCCGACGCTGATTGCCCACGCCGCCAAGACGCGTCCGCTCTGCGCTGGCACGATTATCGGTTCGGGCACCGTTTCAAACAAGCTGGATGGCGGACCCGGAAAGCCCGTTGACGACGGCGGTGTCGGCTACTCCTGTATTGCCGAGATCCGCATGATCGAGACGATAACACACGGTAAACCGAAGACGCCTTTCTTGCGCTTCGGTGACACAGTGCGTATCGAGATGAAAGACAGTGGGGGCCATTCCATCTTCGGCGCAATTGAACAGCGCGTCGAGGAATATCAGGAGCCCTAAAGAATGGCACTGAACCCTCTCAAGCGCACGGCGCTTGTTTTCGCGGCATTCAACCTGGTCGGGATTTCAATCCTGGCATGGGCGTTGAAGTCAGTTTTCGATGCGCTTTACGCCACTTCGCCTCAATGGATGGGAATTCTGCTGTCCTTGGTGTTCGTGGTAACCGTCATCGGCGTGAACGTGTTGCTGTCGATGCGTGCATATCGAATCGACAGCGGTTCGATGCTGACACGGGTGATGATCGTCTGGACGCTGATCTCGGCGGTGTCTGCAGTCGTGTTCAGTGCGCTCGATCCCTGGAGCATCATGAAGTCCCTGGCAGTCATGGTCGGGGCATAGTGTATTCAACGAGAAAGGCGCGTAATGGCCAAAGAGTTCGCATCCGCAGGTGATCTGACAGAAAAGACAATTTCGTTTGATGAAATCGGGCGGGACCTATGGGCTTTCACCGCCGAGGGTGATCCCAATTCGGGCATCATCATCGGCGACGAATCCGTGATGGTAATCGAGGCACAGGCGACGCCGAGACTGGCTGAAAAGGTGATCGAAAAGGTTCGCTCCGTCACCGACAAGCCGATCAGCCATCTGGTGCTGACGCATTATCATGCAGTGCGTGTTCTGGGTGCTTCTGCCTATAATGCGCCGACCATCATCATGAGCGACAAGGCGCGCTCCATGGTGGTGGAGCGGGGCAAGGAAGACTGGGATTCGGAATTCGTGCGCTTCCCACGTCTGTTTCAGGGGCACGAATCGATCCCCGGCCTGACCTGGCCGACGACCACGTTTTCCAGTTCCATGACGGTGTATCTCGGCAGGCGCCGGGTGGACCTCATGTTCCTCGGGCGGGCGCATACGGCCGGTGACATTGTGGCCTTCGTGCCGGACGCCAATGTGATGTTCACCGGTGACATCGTGGAGCATCATTCGGCCTGCTATTGCGGTGACGGTCATTTTCACGACTGGCCGACGACGCTGGAGGAAATTCGCGCATTCGATCTCGACGCCATCGCACCGGGTCGTGGCGGCGTGCTGGTTGGGCAGGCCATGGTCAATGAAGCGCTGGATCTGACCGGCGATTTCGTCGCGTCCACCTATCAGCCGGTGGCGCGCGTGGCGCAGGGCGGTGGCACGTTGAAAGAGGCGTGGGATGCCTGCCGCGCGGTGTGCGATCCGAAATTTTCCGACTATGCGATTTACGAGCATTGTCTGCCCTTCAACGTCGCACGTGCCTATGACGAGGCGCTCGGCATCGACACGCCGCGCATCTGGACGGCAGAGCGAGACAGGCAGATGTGGGAAGCGTTGCAGGGCTGATTGCCAGCCCCTGGGGAGGAAGCAGTGAACGGGTTCTGGATTGGCGCAGTATTCCTGATCGGTCTCGGGCTTGTGGCCGCGGGCTGGTGGGGTCTTCTGCGGCTCTCCTTCCTGCTAGAGAAGCAGCGCTTCGGCTGGCGTGAAGAGGAAGCGCTCACGCGTTTCCTTTCCATGCGCCGGTCCCCGGACAAGCGCGGCGAAAAACACATGCGCGCTTATATCCAGGGTGACTTGCGCTCCTTCGCAGAAGGGATTGGAGCCGGGGGGCGCTATCACGTGTCGCGCTTGATGGTGCGCTTGGGGTACGGGCTTCTGGTCGTCGCCATCGGTGGGTGGTTTTTCAGCACTGTGGTGGAGCTGTGGTGAACAAGGGAAACAGGATTTGGAGCCGCTCCTCCTGAGGGGAACGGTTGCAAAGGGAGGGTGAACATCAATGCCGCGTTATGCGTACAACCCCTTTCCATACACGAAACCTCCGGAACTCGCCGGCGGACATGTGGGGCAATATCCGGTTGTCATTGTTGGCGCCGGGCCTGTGGGGCTCGCCGCTGCGATTGACCTGGCGCAGCGCGGTGTCCCGGTGGTCGTGCTCGACGACAACAATGTCGTTTCACTGGGCAGTCGCGCGATATGCTGGTCGAAGCGTACGCTGGAAATCCTTGACCGGCTGGGGGTGGGCGGGCGCATGGTTGAGAAGGGCGTGACCTGGCAGGTCGGGCGGCTTTTTCACCGCGACCGGGAGGTCTGGAGCTTCGATCTCCTGCCGGAGGATGGTCACAAGATGCCCGCCTTCATCAACCTGCAGCAATATTACGTTGAGCAATATCTGGTGGAGCGCGCGGGCGAATTGTCCGGCCGGATCGATCTGCGCTGGAAAAACCGGGTGGTGGGGCTTGAGCAGACGGGCGGCGATGTGCGGCTTCGTGTGGAGACACCAGACGGCGACTATGAACTGGATGCCGCGTGGGTGATAGCCTGCGACGGCGCCCGCTCGCCCGTGCGCTCCATGATGGGACTGGACTTTGCGGGCCAGGTGTTTGAAGAGCGCTTTTTGATTGCCGATGTGGAGATGAAGGCGGATTTCCCGTCTGAGCGCTGGTTCTGGTTCGAACCATCCTTCCACAAGGGCCAATCAGCGCTTCTGCACAAGCAGCCGGACGATATTTACCGTATCGACCTGCAGCTTGGCCCGGATGCCGACCCGGAGGAAGAGAAAAAACCTGAAAACGTCATCCCCCGTATCGAAAAGGTGATCGGGCATTCGAAGTTCGAGCTCGACTGGGTTTCGGTCTACACGTTCCAGTGCCGCAGGCTGGAGCGCTTCGTGCATGACCGGGTGATTTTTGCCGGCGACAGCGCGCATATCGTTTCGCCCTTCGGCGCGCGCGGTGGCAATGGCGGTATTCAGGATATCGACAATCTCGGCTGGAAGCTGGCGCTTGTGGTGAAGGGCGAGGCACCGGTTTCATTGATCCAGACCTATGACGAAGAGCGCATTCTGGGTGCGGATGAGAACATTCTCCACTCAGCGCGCTCGACCTCTTTCATGACGCCGAAGAGCGCGATGGAGCGCATTTTTCGCGACAGTGTTCTCGCGCTTTCAGCGAAGCATGATTTCGCCCGGCGGCTGGTGAACTCGGGCCGTTTGTCGAAGCCATGTTCGCTGGCGGGATGTCGGCTTCAGACCGCGTGGGAGGGCGAGGGGCCGCTTGCGCCGGGCGAGGCGCTGCCGGATGCCCCCGTGCGGGCAGGCGGGAAGCCGTCCTGGCTGCTCGGCGAAACGGGTGGTGGCTTCGTGCTGCTGGCCGTCGATTGCGAACCACCCCTCGGTCTGCCGGCGGGACTGCATGTGGTGCAGGTGACGCGCCCCGGCGGGACGGCAGTGGATGGTGTGGCGCATGTCGAAGATTGCGAGGGCGCGGTTGCTGCGCGCTATGGGTCGGGAAGGCTCTATCTGGTGCGGCCCGATCAGCATGTCGCGGCGGTCTTCAAGGCGGCAGATGCGCATCGGGTCGCGGCGGCAATGACCCGGGCGATGGGGAGGGATTGAGATGGACAAAAGTGAGATCGGCCGGGACCGGCTGGGGGCCGCGGGCGATGATTTCTACGCCGCGCTGATGACAGCGCATGAAGGATTGAGCTTTGAGGAAAGCGCACGGCTCAATGCGAAACTCGTGCTGCTTCTGGCCAACCAGGTGGGTGATCTGGATGTGATCCGCGCGGCGCTTCGGGCCGCGCGCGGTGACTAGGCAAGACAGGCGGGCCGGTTCGGGATCATCGTCCGTGACCGTGCTCAGGGCCAGGGCGGGACGATCTGGTCCACCGTCACTTCCTCGGTATAGGTGTTGCCGAAATTGGTCCGGATGTAGGTGACCACATCGACGATCTGCTGGTCGGTGAGCACATCGCCCATGGCGGGCATGGCCTTCTGCCCATATGTGATGACGAAGATCGCATATTCCGGGTATTCGAGGTTTTGATTGTTGGCCAGGGAGGGATAGCGGCCTGCACCGGCAGCGCCTTTTCCGTCGGGCATGTGGCAACCCTGACAGACGGATTTGTAAATCTGTTCACCGCTGGTGACTTTAATCTTGTCCGTATCCGCGGCTGGTACGCTATCCTCGGCATACGCATGGGCGATAAACATCATCGAAGCGGCGATGCATAGCGCGAGGGCTTTCAATTGCATGGCAGGGTCCTTTGCACGCCGTCCGGTCAGCCGTTCATGACCCGGTCATGGAGGCGGGAGATGGCGTCAAGGCCGGAAAGAAGCGCGCCTTCCTGCCATCCCGGCAGATAGGATATGTGCTCTCCGGCCATTAGTGTGCGACCGTCGAACCGTGTTGCCCGGTCGTAATCGGCTTTCCTGTTGTTCCAGGTTCCGTAACAGCCCAGTGCCCAGGGCACGCGATGCCACACGACGCTCGCCCCGGTGGAGAATTCGCTGCGGTATTGCGGATGTATTATGGCACCGTATTCCAGCGCCTTGCGGATGCGCTCTTTCGGCGCCATGGCCGTGAATTGATAGGCTCCCGCATCCTGACTATAGCCGCCGACAAGCACGCCCTTGCCGCCGGAAAGGTAGTCGTTCGAAGGATAACCGATCAGCGAGATGGGAAGATCGGTGTAGGAGATGCCGCCGTAGATGTGCTCGTCCTCCTCCCAGAAACGGCGGTTGAACTCGAGACCGAACTTGACGGAGCCAGCGTAATGAACCTTGTCGATCACGCCCTTCATCCCGTCTGAGAAATTGTTCTCGATCTGGCCGAGTATGGAAAAGGGGATGGTGCAGATGCACCACTCGGCCCGGGTTTCCTGAGGCTCGGCGTCGCTGGCGGTGTCCTCATAGATGGCGGTTACGCCGGTCTCGTCCTGCTTTATGGAGATGACCTTTGTATTGTAGCGGACAAGGTCCGTGATCTCCCGCTCGAATGCCTGGGCAATCATGTCCATACCGCCGACGGGCTGAAACATGGTTTCCTGATGATTGACAGTCTCGGCTTCACCAAGCCACCGCCACAGACCGGATTGAAGAAGGTCGTCCGAAGCGATTGGTTCGGAGGGGCGGGGGGCTGCGTTCGCTCCCCCACCCGGCCATGACTGGAAGCCGCGGAACTCGCTGGTGTGCTGGCTTTTGACGTAGCCGAAATCTCTGTCGAGCACACCGTTTATGCGCAGCGCTTCCAGGAGCATCTCCTTGTCCTCATCGCTCACCAGTTCGCCCAGATTGCCCTGATCGACAGCTTTGGCGAGGAGCTCGGATGTGTGACCGCGAAAATCGGTCGCGATCTCACGGAACCTCTGCGGTTTGCCGCCAAACGCGGCGGTGGAGTGGAGGTAGGCGTTGTGATTTCTCTGTATGAAAGGTTCGAGCCTGACGCCGAGACGCCGGCAGTAATCAAGAATGGCGTGGTGATGGTGGGGAATGCGCCAGGGGCCGGGGTTGAAGTAATTGCCTTCGGCATATTCGATGTCCTGGCGGAAACCGCCAAGCTCGGTATAGGTGTCGCCTCCGCGCAGGGTCCAGCACCGCCCCCCGGCTTTTTCCCGGTACTCGAGTACCTCGACTTCATAACCGGCCGCCCGCAATTCCAGGGCAGCGACCATGCCGGCGAGCCCCGCGCCGAGGATCAGAACCTTCGCCGCCCCGGGGTCGCCCTGGAGGTTCACCGGCCCCTTGTAGGGGGAAGACCGGGCATGCCCAAGCGTGGTCATCGCCTGATAGAGAGCAGCGCTGCCGGCGGTTGCGCCGATCATCGTCAGGAGATCGCGGCGTGTTACCTGTCCCAATGCCCGCTGCATGTTCTTGCGCTCCTTGCCTTTCTGGCCAGGAGACATCATCGCGCCTTCTGGCGCGTCAAAAAAGGTAATATTGAGTAAACGTTTTGAACTATTTCATGTTTTCGGGAGAATGAATGCTCTTACCGGGTGTAACAGAAGCAGTATTTTAAGTAGTCGGCAAAAAAGGCCGTCATGGACGGCCTTTCCAAATCTTTCCCAACGTTATGCGGGCGTTTTACTCGGCCGCATCGACCTTGATAACGCCGCGGCGGATCTGGTCTTCCTCGATGCTTTCGAACAGGGCGCGGAAATTGCCCTCGCCAAAGCCTTCGTCGCCCTTACGCTGGATGAACTCGAAGAAGATCGGACCGATGACGGTCTTGGAGAATATCTGCAGGAGGATCTTCGTCATGCCGCCATTCACCACGCCTTCGCCATCGATCAGGATGCCGTGCTTCTTCATGCGCTCGATGGGCTCGTCGTGGCCCTGAACACGGTCAAAGCTCTTCTCGTAATAAACTTCTGGCGGGCCGGGCATGAATTTAAGCCCATTGTCCGCGAGCCTGTCGGTGGCGTCGTAGATGCCATCGGTGCCGACCGCGATGTGCTGGATGCCTTCGCCGTTGTACTTCTTCAGATATTCGACGATCTGGCTGGTGTCGTCCTTGGATTCGTTGAGCGGGATGCGGATCTTGCCGCAAGGGCTCGTGATCGCGCGGGAGACAAGGCCGGTGATGCGGCCATCGATGTCGAAATAGTGGATCTGCGAAAAGCCGAAGAGCTCGCGGTAGAAATCCCACCACTTGTCCATATTGCCGCGATAGACATTGTGGGTGAGGTGATCGAGGTAGTAGAAGCCGACGCCTTCAGGCCGCGGATTCTGCTCACCAAGCCATTCGAATTCTGCGTCGTAGGCAGACCCTTTCTCGCCATAGCTATCGATGAAGTAGATAAGCGAGCCGCCAATGCCGACAATGGCGGGCACGTCGAGCGTCTTGTCGTCGCCTTTGTAGGGTTCCGCACCCTTGGAGACAGCATGATCGAACGCATGTTTCGCATCGACCACACGCCAGGCCATGGAGGGCGCACAGGGACCGTGATCCTCGACAAAGCGCATGGCGTGGCTGCCGGGCTCTGCGTTGACGATGTAGTTGATGTCGCCCTGCCGCCAGACGGAAACCTTCTTCGTCTTGTGGCGGGCAACTTCCGTGTAGCCCATCCTGGTGAACAGCTCGGCGAGTTTTTCCGGCTCCGAATGGGCGAATTCAACGAACTCGAACCCGTCCGTGCCGGCGGGGTTTTCTTCGCTGATTTTCGGCGGCGGTGCGTCGTGGGGAAACGGACCCATGGCTTTTATCCTCCTGATCTGGGAACATCTGGACGTGTCCGAATGTCATGCACGCATTTTACGCCGCATGGGCTGCACGCGGCTTGCATTCTGGGTCGTATTTTGTGAGAAGTGCGCACTTACCGTGCATGAAGGAGGAAAATTGCATGGCTGATGCGCGTGTTGATGGTTATGACCGCAAGATATTATCTCTCTTGCAGGTCGATGCGCGACTGACCAACAACGATCTCTCGGAACGGGTGAACCTGTCGCCCTCACAATGTTCACGCCGCCGGCAGCGTTTGGAGGAAGAGGGATATATCCGCGGCTATGCGGCCATGCTTGACCGGGACAGGCTGGGCTTCCCGCTCGTCAACATCATCACCGTGACACTGGCCACGCACAACCCCGACAATGCGCGCCGTTTCGGTGAACTGCTCGCCCGCCTGCCGGAGGTACAGGAGGCGCACGCACTCACCGGTGAAATGGACTACATTCTCAAAGTGGTTACGCCCGACCTGAAATCGCTGTCGGAATTCGTCAACGGCGTGCTTCTCCCGCACGATTCGGTGCAACACGTGAAGAGCGCCATAGTACTCGAAACACTCAAGGAAACCGGTGCCCTGCCGCTTTGATGTTTTTTGTTACGAATATGGCCGGAAATGCCTCTTTATTGTTACATAATTTCCGCTAAAGTCTCGGTGGACGGGAGGCGGGATTCCAGTGGATACTCGGCTCCCAGGCGGTCGCGCAGGGCTTGGAGAGACCGGGCGCGGTCCTGCCGCAGAATATAGAGCGTCATCACCGACGTTTCGGGACATGCAATCGGGAGGAGAAGCATGAAACCATTTTCCGTCAGAAAACTGGCCCTGGCGGCTGCTGTTGCAGCTACCGGGCTTATCGGGGCCACCGCCTCGTCATTCGCGCAGGAGGTGACGCTGAGGCTGCACCAGTTCCTGCCGCCGCAGGCCAATGTGCCGAAGCTGGTGCTCGACCCCTGGGCCGACAAGGTGGAGCAGGAATCGGGCGGGCGCATCAAGATCGAGCGCTATCCGGCCATGCAGCTCGGCGGCACGCCGCCGCAGCTCTACGATCAGGCGCGTGACGGCATCGTCGACATCGTATGGACGCTGCCGGGCTCCAATCCGGGCCGTTTCCCCTCGACTGAAGTGTTCGAACTTCCCTTCATGATGACGAACGCCGAGGCGACCTCGCGCGCCTATTGGGATCTGTTCGAGAAGCACATGAAGGACGCCGAGTTCAAGGACACACATGTGCTGGGTGTCTGGGTTCACGGCCCTGGCATGCTTCACTCCAAGGAGCCGATCGAGACGCTCGATGATCTGAAGGGCATGAAGATCCGCGCACCCACGCGCATCATCAACTCGTTGCTCGGCCAGCTTGGCGCGACGCCGGTCGGCATGCCGGTGCCGCAGATCACCGAGGCGCTTTCCAAGGGCGTGATCGATGGATGCGTGATCCCCTGGGAAGTCACGCCGGCGCTGAAAGTGCCTGAGCTCGTGTCGAACCATACTGAATTCGGCGGCGATCACGCGCTTTATACGACCACTTTTGTGCTGGCGATGAACAAGGCCAAGTATGACAGCCTGCCGGATGACCTGAAAAAGGTGCTCGACGACAATTCCGGCCAGGAATTTGCTGCCTTCGCCGGCAGGACGCAGGCGGGCGCGGACGTTCCGAGCCGGAAGATCGCCGTTGATCGCGGCAACAACATCATCGAGATCAGCGCTGAAAACACCGAAACCTGGAAAGAAGCGGCGGCACCCGTTTACGAACAGTGGGTGGCCGAAATGAAGGACAAGGGGATCGACGGTCAGATGCTGATCGACGAGGCCCGTGCCCTGATTGAAAAATACACCAGTCAGTGAGGCTGAACCGACCAGAAGAGACGGGGCGGGCTGCAAGGCCTGCCCCGTTTTTTGGGACACGCTATTGTGTCGAGGCCACGCTTGCGAAGGCAGCAACCGCTGACTAACGTTTTCAGGCCCGGCGCAACAATGACAAAACCAGGCAGGAATGCCATGGGACGCGCCATGGGACGCGCAGGGAACGCGATATGGGACGGAACGGGGCATGAGATTATCGATCATCGTTGTCTGGCTTGCCAGAGTCATGGCCATTCTGGGCGGCATCGTTCTGGCAGCGGTCATTATCATGACAGTGGCAAGCATCACCGGCCGGGCGCTGGTGCGTTTTGGCCTTGGACCGGTGCCCGGTGACTTCGAGCTGGTTCAGGCCGGTGTTGGCTTTGCGGTGTTCGCGTTCCTGCCCTGGTGCCAGCTCAATCGCGGCCATGCCACGGTGGACATCTTCACCACATTTCTGCCAAACAGCATGAACCATGTGATCGATCTCGTGACGGAGATCATCATGACGCTGGTGCTCGTGCTGATCGCCCGCCAGCTCTATTACGGCATGCTCGACAAGCTGAGCTACAGCGAGACCACCTTCATCCTCCAGTTTCCGCTCTGGTGGCCCTATGCAGCCTGTTTTGTGGCGGCGGTCATTGCGGTGATCATATCGTTCTACATGATCCTCGTGCGCTATCGCGAACTGAAGGTTGGCACACCGATGCCAAAGCCCGGAGAGGGGAGCGTCCATTGACCAATCTTGAAATCGGCCTCTGGTCTTTTCCGCTTCTCCTTCTTCTGATCTTTCTGCGCCTGCCCATCGGTCTTGCGATGCTCCTGTGCGGGCTTGGCGGAAGCTGGATCGTGTTCGGCAATGTGACGCCTGTGCTGGCCAAGCTGAAGAACGAAACCTATTCCACCTTTTCCGGCTATTCGCTTTCCATTGTGCCGCTGTTCCTGCTGATGGGGCAGTTTGCAACGCTGGGCGGCATGTCGCGGGCGCTGTTCAAGGCGGCTGAAACCTGGATGGGGCACAAGCGCGGCGGTGTTGCCATGGCGGCGGTGGGTGCATGTGCGGGCTTTGGCGCCATCTGCGGTTCCTCGCTGGCGACGGCGGCGACCATGAGCCAGGTGGCGCTGCCGGAACTGCGCCGCTATGGCTATTCGGGTGCACTTGCCACGGGAACGCTCGCGGCAGGCGGCACGCTCGGCATTCTCATTCCGCCATCGGTGATCCTCGTCATCTACGCGATCCTGACCGAGCAGAACATTGCCAAGCTTTTCGTGGCCGCTTTTGTGCCCGGCGTGCTGGCTGCCTTCGGCTATATGCTGGCGATCTCGATTTATGTGCGGCTTTGGCCGGACTCGGCCGGAACACGCGAGCGTGCGCCCTATTCGGAGCGGATGCGGGCGCTGCTCGATGTCTGGCCGGTTCTGGTGGTGTTTCTGGCGGTGGTCGGCGGCATTTATCTTGGCGTTTTCACGCCGACCGAGGGTGCCGCCGTGGGTGCCGCCGGCACCGGGCTGATCGCGCTCGTGAATGGCGGGCTGACGCGTGAGACCTTTGTGGAATCGATCCTTGCCACGGCAACCGCCACGGCGATGATCTTCTTCATCGTGCTGGGGGCCGGCTTCTACAACTCGTTTCTGGCGCTGGCGCAGGTGCCGCAGCAGATGGCGGCATTCGTGAGTGAGCAGGGCTACAGCCCGTGGATGGTGCTGACGCTCATCCTGCTGCTCTATCTCGTGTTCGGCTGCGTGATGGACTCGCTCTCCATGATCCTGCTCACCATTCCGATCTTTTTCCCCATCGTCACGATCCTCGATTTCGGGCTGGGAGCGGAGGAGTTTGCCATCTGGTTCGGCATTCTCGTTCTGATCGTGGTGGAGGTGGGGCTGATCACGCCGCCGGTGGGCATGAACCTCTTCGTGCTCAACTCCATGGCCAAGGACACGCCGATTTCGGCGACCTATCGCGGCGTGATGCCCTTCGTGATCAGCGACATTCTGCGCGTGGCGCTTCTGACGCTGTTCCCGGCGATCTCGCTGTTCCTGATGCGCTGGCTGTACTGACGGCGGGGTGGGGGCGCTTGCGTCGATGGGGTGCGCTGCTGCCACCCCAAGTCGCTTTGGAGTGGTTAGAGACCGCGCTCCTGAATGATGCCGTAGAGATTGGCCGAGCGGGTGCCGCTGCGGCAATAGGCGAAGACCGGGCCCGGCAGTTCCTTAAGGGCGGCGGCCATGTCTGTCACATCGTCGAGCGTCATGGCACCGGAGACGACCGGCACATGACGGAAGGCGAGGCCGGCCTCTTTCGCGGCTTTTGAAATAGTCTCGACCGTGGGTTGGCCGGCATCCTCGCCATCGGGCCTGTTGCAGACGATGCTTTTGTATCCAGCCTGTTTGATGGCGGCGACGTCTTCCGGCGCGATCTGCGGGGATACCGCGTAATCGTCCGAGATCTTCTTGATATCCATGGTTTTCCTCACTGACTGACGCGTTTTTCGGCGGCAGAGAAGCGCCGTTTGAGGGATTTGGCAACGAGAATTCCGGCGATGAGCGAGGCGAGGAACACGATCGTGTCCGAATAGCCGAGCCCAAGGGCCGGGATCGCCGCACCCGGGCAGAAGCCGGCAATACCCCAGCCAATGCCGAATACGGCGGCACCGCCGATCAGTTGCGGGTCGAGATCGCTTCGCGCCGGAAGCTGGAAGCGCTCGGCGAAAAACGGTTTTTCGCGCGCGCCGAAGAGGAGGCGGTAACCGAGGGCCGCGACCGCAAGCCCACCGCCCATCACGAAGGCGAGGCTTGGATCCCAGGTGCCCGCGACATCGAAGAAGTTCAGCACCTTTGCGGGATTGATCATGCCGGACAATGCGATGCCAGCACCAAAAAGAAGGCCGGCGATGAGGGCTGCGACAAGCTGTTTCATCGATCAGCCTCCGATCACGTGACGAATGATGAACACGGTGACGAGAGCGGTGGCCATGAAGGTGATGACGGCAACGATGGATCGGATGGAGCCGCGCGACATGCCGCAGACACCATGTCCGCTGGGGCAACCATTGCCGAAGGTGACGCCGATGCCGACAAGAACACCGCCGATGACGAGCGCGGTGGTGGAGACGGGCACCTGGAAGGGGATTGCCGTACCGCTCAGCATCAGAAACAGAGGCGCGGCGATGGCGCCGATGATGAAAGCGGCGCGCCAGTGCCAGGCGTTTTCCTGAGGTGGAAGGAGGCCTGACAGAATGCCGGTCATGCCGGCCACCCGGCCGTTGAAGGCCATGAGCACCACTGCGGCAAGGCCGATCAGCGCGCCGCCGGCGAGTGAGGCTATGGGGGTAAACTCGGTCATCCTGACCGCTCCGTTGTTTGAATGGACAGCGCTCTGAATATGGGGCTGCCCGCCCAAATGCCAAGGGTTGATGGTGGCGCAGTTGCCCGGGGTGATCCTACACAAGATCGCCGAAGCCGCCGCCCGTGAGCGCGAGCTGGCGAAGGATGGGAGCGGGCTCGAAGACGGGATTGCCGGTCTTCCGGTGCCAGTGCTCCAGCCGCTCGACGATTGTCTTGATGCCGAAGCGCTCGGCCCAGAACATGGGCCCGCCCTTTGCGACCGGGAAGCCGTAGCCATTGACCCACACGACATCGATGTCGGAGGCGCGGGCGGCGATGCGCTCTTCCAGGATCTTCGCGCCCTCGTTGATCATCGGGTAGAGTGTGCGCTCGGTGATCTCGTCCGCACTGATTTCGCGGCGTTCCACGCCAAGCTCGGCTGCCTTCTTCTCGATGAGCTCCTGAACGAAGGGGTCGGGCTTTGGTGTGCGGGAGCCTTCCTCATAGAGATAAAAGCCGCGCCCGGACTTCTGGCCGAAATGGCCTGCCTCGCACAGCGTGTCGGCGATGGGGGCGGTGAGGCCCTGCGACTGTCGGTGTTTCCAGCTGATGTCGAGACCGGCGAGATCCACCATCTGGAACGGGCCCATGGGCCAGCCGAAATCGGTGAACACCTGGTCCACCTGTTCGGGTGTCGCGCCGGACAGAAGCAGGTCTTCGTTCTGCTCGCGCCGGGCGGCGAGCATGCGGTTGCCCACAAAGCCGTTGCACACGCCGACGACGACGGGAACCTTGCCGATCTTTCGGGCGAGCGCGAGCGCCGTCTTGATGACATCAGGCGCTGTCTCTTCGCCGCGCACGATCTCCAGTAGCTTCATCACATGGGCGGGCGAGAAGAAATGGAGGCCGACCACATCCTGCGGACGCTTCGTGGTGGCGGCGATCTCGTTGACATCGAGATAGGAAGTGTTGGAGGCGAGGATGGCGCCGGGCTTCAGAACCCTGTCGAGCGCGGTGAAGACCTGACGCTTCACGCCCATCTCCTCGAAGACGGCCTCGATCACGATATCGCAGTCGGAAAGGTTGGCATAATCCGTGGTGCCGGTGATGCGCCCCGTGCGGGCCTCTTTTTCCTCAGCCGTGATGGAGCCGCGCTTTACCGATCCCGAATAGGTCTTGTTGATGTGGGAAAGGCCGCGCGCGATGGCGTCCTCGTTCATTTCCAGAATGGTGACGGGAATACCGCCATTGGCAAGCGCCATGGCGATGCCCGCCCCCATGGTGCCGGCACCGATGACGCCGGCGCGCGCGATCTTGCGGGCCTCGGTCTCGCGCGGGATGCCCGGCACGCGGGTTGCCTCGCGGGTAGCGAAGAAAAGATGGCGCTGGGCAGCGGATTCTTCGCTGTCGCGACGCTCCAGAAAGAGTTCGCGCTCGCGGTTGAGGGCTGCATCGAACTTCATGGTGATGGCGTTGCGGACGGCTTGTGCCGCCGTGTGCGGCGCGGTGAGACCGCGCGCTTTTTTCGTCGCTGCCTTCACGGCCTCATCGAAGGCGGCGAGGTCAATGGCAAGTTTTTCGCTGCGGGCGCGGATATGGATATGCGGTTTTTCGGAGGCGGCCATGTCGCGGGCGAAGGCCACGGCCTCGGCCAGAAGATCGCTCTCGGCCACGCAGTCGACCGCCCCGAGCCGTACGGCTTCGTCCATGCCGATGGGCTTGCCGGAGACGATCATCTTCAGCGCGGCTTCAGGCCCCACCAGACGCGGCAGGCGCACCGTGCCACCGGCGCCGGGAATGAGGCCGAGGTTCACCTCGGGCAAGCCGATCATGGCGGTCTTTTCTGCAATACGGTAGTGGCAGCCGAGTGCCAGCTCCAGCCCACCGCCAAGCGCTGTGCCATGGATCGCGGCGATGGTGGGCTTGTCGATGCTTTCAAGCTTTTCGATCAGGTCGGGAAGGCTTGGCTCCTTCGGCGGCTTGCCGAACTCGGAAATGTCGGCACCGGCAATAAAGGTGCGACCCGCGCAGGTGATGACGATGGCCTGAACCGCATCGTCTGCATTCATTTCGCCAAGCGCCTCGAAGAGCGGCGCGCGCAGCGCGTGGCCGAGCGCGTTGACCGGCGGATTGTCGAGGGTGAGGACGGCAATGCCATTGTCGCGGGTGATCTTTACGGTGTCGCTCATTCAGGGTCCTCTTGTCATCCTAGATGCGGGGCGCGGCGGCTCAGGCTTCGGGCGTGGTTTCGCGCAGGAAATCTGCAATCAGCGTGGCCGTCGCCTCGGGCTGTTCGATACATGGCAGATGCCCGGCATCCTTCACGATCTCAAAACGGGCACTGTTGATCAGGCTCGAAAGCTCGCGCACGAGATCGGGCGGGGTGGAGCCATCCTGGTCGCCCACGATGCAGAGTGTGGGGAGCTTAAGGGCGCGCGTGGATTCGGTGAGATCGGCGTCACGCAGGGCTGAGCACGTGCCTGCATAGCCATCGACCGTGGTGCGGGTGAGCATGGCCGTGTAGCCGACGAAAGCATCGTTGTCCGGTGCGCGGAAAGAGGGCGTGAACCAGCGCTGGAGAATACCGTCGGCGATGGATGCGATGCCTTTGGTGTTCACGGCTTCGATCCGGCTGTTCCACAGATCGTCGTGGCCTATTCTATGGCCTGTATCGCAGAGTACGAGACGGGAGACGAGATGCGACCAGCGCGCGGCGAGCCCCTGCGCGATCATGCCGCCAACGGACAGGCCGACAATGGTCGCGCCTGTGATGTCGAGATGGTCGAGCAGGGCTGCGAGATCGTCGACGTGATCGCTCAGCGCATAGGGTTGGGGCGTGGCTTCGGACAGGCCATGGCCGCGCTTGTCATAAAGGACGATGCGGTAGTCGGCTTCCAGCCGTTCAACGACGGCGTTCCAGATCCGAAAGTCGGTTCCAAGCGAGTTGGAAAAGACGAGAACGGGTTTGCCGACCGTTCCGCGCACTTCGTGATGAATGACGACGCCGTTGACGCGCGTGAAGTTCATGCACCTGCCTCCCATGGTTTGCCGCAAGGCGGCTTCTGTATGAGAGAAGGGGAAGGCGTCGTCAATGATTTGAAGACCGAAACGCCGTTAGCCAGCCATCTTCATGTTGACTTCGCCATTCAGCGAGTTCGACACGGTGCAACGGGCCTTGGCGCGCTTGATCAGCTCCGCGCACTCTTCCTCGCCGGGCATGGTGTCGAGCGAGACGGTGGCGTCATAGCTGCCGATGCGGTCCGGCAGATCCTCGGCCTTCTTGCCGGAAACCTCGACGGAGACCTGTCCGACATCGATCTTCATCTCCTGCGCGGCATGGTGGAAGGAAAGGGCAAGGCAGGCACCAAGCGCGGAGATCATGAAGTCGACGGGCGACCCCGCCTCTTCCGCAGATGGCGAGGTGATGGCGACAGTCTGCCTGGGCGCGGTATCGACATGGATCACCTTGCCGGGGCCGATGGCGGTGGTGAACGGGCCATAGGTTTTTGCTTTGATGCGGATCGCCATGAGAAACTCCAGAAAGGCAATTCAGATCGTTCACATGTAGTGATGTGGCGTGGTCGCGTCCAGCGGCAGTGCCTCAGGGGCTGTCCTCTCGCTGACGCGGTGGCTCGTCTTCGAGCAGGATGCGCTCGGCAGCGCCGTCAAGATCGTCATACTGGCCGCTCTTGAGCGACCAGAGAAAGGCGGAGAGGCCGGCGGCTCCCAGAAAAAGCGCTATCGGGATCAGCACCACGAGATTGGTCATGCTGCCGCCTCGACAAACGGTCGTGCATTGTTGCCTGCCGACTCAGGAGCTTCGGTGCCAACAGCGAGACGCCGGTCGGTGCGCAGACGCAATGCGTTGCCAATGACAATCAACGACGAAAGAGACATGGCAATGGCCGCCACAAGCGGCGTGACATGACCGAGCACCGCAATCGGCACAGCAATAAAATTGTAGGCAATGGCGAGGCCGAAATTCTGCCGGATCAGGCGGCCGGCGCGGCGCGACACGTCACGGGCGAGCGGCACGGCCAGCATGGTCTCGCGCAGGAAAACGAAATCGGCGGCATTGCGGCCAATGTCTGCCGCCGTGGCAGGCGCCATGGAGACATGAGCGGCGGCGAGGGCGGGAGCGTCGTTCAGCCCGTCCCCGACCATCAGCACCTTGCGGCCTTCCAAGCCAAGCGCGCGCATGCGCTCAAGCTTGTCGCCGGGACGGACACTGGCCTGAAAGCGCTTTATGCCCAGCCTTGCTGCGATATCCTTCACCTGTTCGGCGCTGTCACCGGAGATGATTTCCACGGCGACGCCGTTTTCTTTCAGATGAGCGATTGCTTCTTTCGCCCCGGGGCGGAGCCGGTCCTCGAAACGCAACGTGGCGTATTCCTCGCCATTGCGGGAAAGAACCGTGCCGCCTGACTGGTTTTCCTGCGCATTCGGGCTGCCGAGCGACCAGCCCGCGCGGCCAAGCCGCCAGACGGTTTCGCCTGCGCGGGCTTCGATGCCGAGGCCAGGGATTTCCTCGACGCTGTCGAAGGAATCCGTCGCCCGTAGCGAACCGGCAGCGCGCAGGATGGCGCGGGAAAAGGGATGGCGGGAATGGGCGGCAAGGGCGGCGGCGGTTGACAATGCATCCGGCGGTATTTCGTCCGCATTGCGCAGTTCGGGGATGCCGAGCGTCAGCGTCCCGGTCTTGTCGAAGACGGCAGTGTCGATCTCGGCGAGGCGTTCCATCGCCGCGCCATCCTTGACCATGATGCCGTTTTCAAAGAGACGCCGCGCGGCAACCACCTGAACGATGGGCACGGCAAGGCCGAGCGCGCAGGGGCAGGTGATGATGAGCACGGCAATGGCGATGGTGATGGCGCGGTGCCAGTCACCACTTGCCGCCATCCAGCCCAGAAAGGTGAGGAAGGCGGTGGCGTGAACGACGGGCGAATAAAGTGCGGAGGCACGGTCCGCCAGGCGGCGATAGCGCGCGCGCCCGCCTTCTGCCGCCTCCATCAGGCGCATCATCTCGGCGAGGAAGGAGGTGTCGGCGGTGGCGGTTGCCTCAACGATGAGCGGCTGGGTGAGATTGAGCATGCCGGCGCGTAGATCGCTGCCGGGTTTCACCGGCTGCGGTGCGCTTTCGCCGGTTGCCATGGAGCAGTCGAGTTCGGACGAACCGTTCAGGACGATCCCGTCAACGGGAACGCGTTCACCGGCGGCAACGACCAGTTTCATGCCGGCGGTGACTTCCTGCAAGGGGAGGTAATCGCGTCCGCCGTCCTCGGCAATGACCAGCGCGCCGCGCGGCTCCAGGCGGGCGAGCCCCTTGACGGCGGTGCGCGCGCGCTCGCGCATCACGTGATCGAGCGTGCGGCCGATCAGCAGGAAGAAGAGAAGCGAAACGGAGGCATCGAAATAGGCGTGCTGGCCGCTGTTGATGGTCTCGTAGAGGCTGAGCCCGTAGGCCAGCGAGATGCCAAGCGCGATGGGCACATCCATGTTCATGCGTCCGTGGCGGAGCGCATTGAGGGCCGAACGGTAGAAGATGCCGCCGGCAAACACCAGCGCGGGCAGGGCGATCAGCGCTGAAAGCCAGTGAAAGAGGTCGCGCGTCGCCTCTTCGGCACCTGACCAGACGGACACGGAAAGGAGCATGATGTTGCCGGCAGCAAAGCCGGAGATCGCCACGGCGCGGATGAGCTGGGAGAGAACGGGATCCCTGCCGGTCTCGACACTGTCGAAAAGGTGCGCGGCGTAGCCAAGCCGGTTCAGCGTCTCGATGATGGGCGGCAGCGCCCCCTCGTGCCATTTCACGCTGACGCGCTTGGTGGAGAGATTGACGCGCGCACCTGCCACGCCGTCGAGCCTGCCGAGCGCGTTTTCGATCGTCTGGATGCAGGCGCCGCAGTGGACACCGGGAACGGAAAGATCGGTCTGTTTAAGCCCATCGCCGACAGAGCGGCTTGCGAGCACAAGTTCTTCGGCGCGCGGACCGGCTTCGCGGGCTTGTTCGGCTTCCAGCGCCATTTCGGTGCCGGGGGCGCAGCAGCTCATTTGAGTTCTCCGCCGGCAATGGTGATGCGCCGCACATCGCGATAGGGATGGGCGAGGCCCGCTTGGGCGGTGATGTTGATGACCCAGGTGCCGTCGCCGGGGCCGTGATCGACGCCGAAGCCGCCATCGGGAAGACGTTGCATTTTAAGGGAAACGTCTTCGTCGGCGGTGACCGGACGGTGCATCACCATTGTGACGCTCTCGAGCGGGATCGGGTCGCCGCTCGCATCGAGAAGGCGATAGGTGATTGCGTCTCCCGCAACGGAAAGCTCGCCCGTCCAGCCGAGTGCTGCCTGCTGGCGGCCTTCCTCCGCGCGTTCGTTGAAGGTCTGGCTCGCCACATAGGAATTCTTGACGATCAGGCCGGTCCAGCTCGACTGCGCGTAGAATGCCATGGTCAGGTTGACCGTCAGGATCACCCCAAAGAACGCGACCATGATGGCGAGCATGTGCCAGCCGGTGAATTCCTTCTGTTTCTGCACTTTGCCGTTCATCGTGAACCCTCCGGGATGTTGAAGCTTGCCCTGTAGACATCGCTTTCGAAACTCGCCTTGTCTTCGACGACGAAGCGGAAAGATGTGCCGGCCTCGCTCAGACGATCTGCCGGCAGGGTGACGAAGATGCGCACTTCGCGCAGGCGGTCCGGTTCGACAGGCACTGCCGCAGAACGGTCGTCCGGCTGGTCGAGCCCGACCACATTCATGGTGGCGCTGGTGAGGCCTTCGAGCGACACGAGGATCACGCGGGGTTCCGGGATCATGTTCAACAGCTTGACCGTGTAGCCATTGCGCACCGAACCATCCGACAGAAGCACATATTGCGGATTGCGGTCGTGGAGCACGTTGACCTCCAGCCGGTCGCGCGTCAGCAGGGCATAGAGCATGACGAGGCCAACGAGCGACCACGCACCGAAATAGACGAAGGTGCGCAGGCGAAAGATCTTGCGCCAATGAAAATGCGCGACCTTATTGGAGAGCCCGCCGCCTTCCCGGCGCACGCGGTCGGGGTTGATGGTCTCCGTGCAGCCGGCTGTCGCCAACGCCATATTGGCGTTGTAGTCGGAAAGCGTGGCGTAGGAGATGAGACCGCGTTCGCGCCCGAGCTTGTCCATCACGCCATCGCAGGCATCGATGCACAGCGCGCAGGTGATGCATTCGAGCTGCTGGCCGTCGCGGATGTCGATGCCCATGGGGCAGACGGCAACGCAGGCATTGCAGTCCACGCAGTCGCCCACGGTCCTGCCCTCGGCGGCTGCCTTCTTGGCATGGCGCGAGCGGGGCTCGCCGCGCCAGTCGTTGTAGGTGACGGTGAGCGAATTTTCGTCCAGCATGGCCGCCTGAATGCGTGGCCACGGGCACATATAGGTGCAGACCTGCTCGCGCATGAGGCCGCCGAACACATAGGTGGTTGCGGTCAGCACCGCGATGGTCATGTAGGCAACGGGAGCCGCCTGAGCGGTTGCGATATCGACGAGAAGCGATGGTGCGTCGGCGAAATAGAAGACCCACGCGCCGCCGGTCGCCACGGCGATGAGAACCCAGATCAAGTGTTTTGCGGAGCGTTTGGCGAGCTTGCTGGCGGAGAACGGTGCGGCATCGAGCTTGATGCGGGCATTGCGGTCGCCCTCAATGGCGCGTTCCACCACGAGGAAGAGGTCGACCCAGACGGTCTGCGGGCAGGTATAGCCGCACCACGCCCGACCGACCGTGGATGTGATGAGAAAGAGGCCGATGCCGGCCATGACAAGCAGGCCAGCAATGTAGAAAAATTCCTGCGGCCAGATCTCGATGAAGAAGAAATAGAACCGCCGGTTGGCAAGATCGATCAGAACCGCCTGATCGGGTGCGTAGGGACCACGATCCCAGCGCAGCCATGGCGTCAGATAGTAGATGCCGAGCGTGACGAACATGATCAGCCATTTGAAGCGGCGGAACTGCCCGGAAGCGCGTTTCGGGAAGATTTTCTTCCGTGGAGCGTAAAGCGGCTGGCGTTTTCCGGCAGTGTTTACCGCTTCCGCATCAATGCGCTCGACTGCGTCCCGTGAGGCGGTGCTGCTGGCTGCGTTTTCGGTGGCAAGTGTCATTTCGGCGGCTCGCAAACTGCTCTGTAAGCGTATTGTCTAGTCGCCGGAGAACCCGCGGGCATTGATCCCGATCAAAGCTGAATTGCGCCGGGTGGAATCCCGGCCATCAAGGCCGGGATGCAGTCTGGATTTCGGGATGCGGCTACTCGCCGCCGCCGAGCGAGTGAACGTAGACCGAAAGCTGCTTGACCGTCGGGTCGCCAAGCCGCTCCTGCCAGGCCGGCATGACGCCGTGTCTGGGCTGGCGCACCTGTGCGGCGATCTCGGCTTCGCTGGAACCGTAGAGCCAGATCGCATCGGCAAGGTTCGGCGCGCCGAAGGTCACGTCGCCTTGACCGGCATCGCCGTGGCAGGAGGCGCAATTGTCGGCGTAAACCTGTGCACCGGCCTCTGCCAGAGCCGGATCGGACGGCGTTCCGGTGAAGGAGACCACATGGGCCGCCACCTGGCGGATCTCCTCACGGCTCAGAATGTCGTCGAAGGCCGGCATTTCGCCAAAACGCGTGTCGTCGTCGCCATCGAAGCGGACGCCATGCGCGATGGTGTGATGGATCGCCTCGATGTCTCCGCCCCATAGCCAGTCGTCGTCGTTGAGGTTCGGATAACCGGCAGAGCCCTGCGCGCCGGACCCATGGCACTGTGAACAGTTGACCTTGAAGGCGGCGTCGCCTGCTGCGGTGGCAAAACGGCGAAGCGTTTCGTCGGCGAGGATTTCATCCAGCGGCTTTTCCGCGATGGCTGCGCGCAAATCGGCCTGCTGAGCCGAGACGGCGTCCATCGTCGTGGCGAATTCCTGTCGGCTCGAATAACCCAGAACGCCCTTGGTGGCGTCGCTGATCAGCGGCCATGCAGGGTAGGCGATGGTGTAGCCGATGGACCAGACGATGGTGGCGTAGAAGGTCCACACCCACCAGCGCGGCATGGGATTGTCGAGTTCCCTGATTCCGTCCCACTCATGACCAGTGGTCGAGACGCCCGAGACCTCGTCGATATGTTCTTTCTCACTCATCTCAATCGTCCTTCAGCGGGATGCGGGCGGCTTCCTCGGCGCTCTTCCTGCTTCCGGGGCGGAAGGCGAAAAGAACCGTGCCAATGAAGAAGAGGGCCATGAAGAGAAGGCCCCAGCTATCGGCAAACTGCCGGAGCGCGGTATAGGCTTCCATGATCGTTCCTCCTCAGCGGTAACCGGCGGCTTCGTCATAGGTCGAGAAATCGACCAGCGTGCCGAGCATCTGCAGATAGGCGACCAGCGCATCCATTTCGGTGAGCGCGTCGGGGTTGCCGTCGAAATCGCCGAGCACCGCCTTGGGATAGCGCTCTTCGAGACCGGATGTATCCGCGTCGGGGTCGGCCTGTGCGCGAAGATCCGCATTGGCGTTGGCGATCATGTCTTCCGTGTAGGGCACGCCGACACGCAGATTGGCGATCAGCTCGGTCGAGAAATCATTGATCTCGAGCGGCGTGTCCTTGAGGAACGCGTAGCTGGGCATGATCGATTCCGGCACTACGGAGCGTGGCTCTATCAGGTGATCCACATGCCATTCGTTGGAGTAGCGGGCACCCACACGGGCGAGATCAGGCCCGGTGCGCTTCGACCCCCACTGGAAGGGATGATCGTACATGGATTCGGCGGCGAGGCTGTAATTGCCGTAGCGCTCCACCTCGTCGCGGAAGGGACGGATCATCTGGCTGTGGCAGGTGTAGCAACCCTCGCGGATATAAATGTTGCGACCAGCCAGCTCCAGCGGTGAATAGGGGCGCATGCCCTCCACCTTCTCGATCGTGTTCTCCAGATAGAAGAGGGGCACGATCTCGACGATGCCGCCGATTGTCACCACCAGGAACGACCCGACCAGAAGGAGCGTGGCGTTCTTTTCGATGATCTTGTGTTTGTCCAGCAATGCCATCGTCAGGGCTCCTTAACCGGCACTTTGAAGGGAAGGGGCGGGTTGGGCGACGGCGCCGCCGATCGGCGCTTCCTTGCGCTCATGGCCAAGGATGGTCATGGCCAGATTGTAGGCCATGACGAGGCCACCGAGCAGGAAGAGCACACCGCCGAGCGCGCGCACCACATAGTAGGGGTGCATGGCGGCAACGGTTTCGGCGAACGAGTAGACCAGGAAGCCCTGATCGTCGTATTCGCGCCACATCAGGCCCTGCTGGATGCCCGACACCCACATGACGGCCGCGTAGACGACGATGCCGAGGGTGGCGAGCCAGAAGTGCCAGGTGACGAGCCGCAGCGAATAAAGCCGCTCGCGGTTCCACAGTTTTGGCACGAGATAGTAGAGCGCGCCGAAGGTGATCATGCCGACCCAACCGAGTGCGCCCGAATGCACATGGCCGATGGTCCAGTCGGTGTAGTGCGACAGCGAGTTGACCGCCTTGACCGACATCAGCGGGCCCTCGAAGGTGGACATGCCGTAGAAGGCGACGGCCAGAACCATCATGCGGATGATCGGGTCGGTGCGCAGCTTGTCCCAGGCGCCCGAAAGCGTCATCAGGCCGTTGATCATGCCGCCCCAGGAGGGCATCCACAGCATGATGGAGAACACCATGCCCAGCGTCTGCGCCCAGTCGGGCAGGGCGGTGTAGTGGAGGTGGTGCGGACCGGCCCAGATATAGAGGAAGATCAATGCCCAGAAGTGGATGATCGACAGGCGGTAGGAATAGACCGGGCGGTTCACCTGCTTGGGGATGAAGTAGTACATCATGCCCAGGAAGCCGGCGGTCAGGAAAAAGCCCACCGCATTGTGGCCGTACCACCATTGCGTCAGTGCGTCCTGCACGCCGGCGAAAAGCGAATAGCTTCTGGAACCGAAGGGCGAGACCGGCACTGCCAGATTGTTCACCACATGCAGCATGGCGATGGTCACGATGAACGACAGGTAGAACCAGTTGGCCACATAGATATGCGGCTCCCTGCGCCTGAAGATCGTGCCGAGGAAGACGATGAGATAGGCGACCCAGACCACGGTGAGGAACAGGTCTACATACCATTCGGGTTCGGCATATTCGCGGCTCTGGGTGATTCCGAGCAGATAGCCGGTTGCCGCCATGATGATGAAGAGCTGATAGCCCCAGAACACGAACCAGGCGAGGTTGCCGCCGAAGAGGCGGGCCCGGCATGTGCGCTGCACCACATAGAAGGACGTGGCGATGAGCGCGTTGCCGCCGAAGGCAAAGACGACCGCGGATGTGTGCAGCGGGCGCGTGCGGCCGAAATTGAACCAGGGCTCGATGTTGAGGTCCGGATAGGCAAGCTGCAAGGCGACCACCACGCCGACGAGAAAGCCGACTATGCCCCACACCGTCGTGGCGATGACGCCATAACGCACCGGACCGTCCATATAGCCATCCGTATCCCGCCTGAGCGGGATTGAGGCTGCGTCGGCCGGCGCAAAGCTCGTGTTGCGCATCAATACGATCGCCGATCCAAGCAGGACAAAGAACAGAACCCACATATGGGCCTGAAAGGCTGAATCCTGCGCCAGACCCGCAGCGGCCAGTGCTGCAAATGCAGCCAGGCTGACCAGTACGATCTCGGTGCCAAATCTCATTGCTGTTTCCCCAGTTCAGAAAAGCTTGCGGGAATCCGTTCCCCGATTCTCACGCGTCACACTTCGGGCAATGGAGGCGGTGGCGCCTTGATCTGCGTCAAAGCCAGCTCTGCCGTGGCGTGAAAAGACACGTTTCGGACAACAGGGGATGATTGCGATGCAGCGCGCAGGAGAACAGGTCAGCGGAACCGGGCCCGCCCCCCGCTATGCGGAGGCGGTGCCGCGCTATACGAGCTATCCCACCGCGCCGCATTTTCATGCGGGCGTGACCGGCGAAACCTTTCGTGGCTGGCTGGGCGAGACGGGTGAGGAAGAGGCTCTTTCGCTCTATGTGCACATCCCGTTCTGCGACCGGCTGTGCTGGTTCTGCGCCTGCCACACCAAGATGACGCGCCGCTATGAGCCCGTGGCTGCCTTTCTCGATGCGCTTTTCTTCGAGATCCGCACGGTGGGTGACATTCTGAAGGGGCGCGGACGTGTCCGTGCGCTCCATTTCGGCGGCGGCTCGCCGACCATGCTGCGCGCAGACGATATTGTGCGACTGGGCAGCGCGCTCAAAACGGCCTTCAATTTTGCCGACAATGCCGAAATCAGCGTGGAGCTCGACCCCAACGACATGGACGAGGCGCGCTTCGATGCGCTTGCTGAAATCGGCATGACGCGCGCGAGCCTCGGTGTTCAGGACTTCGACCCGCGGGTCCAGAAGGCGATCAATCGCGAACAGACATTTGAACAGACCAAAGCGGTGGTGGATGGCGTGCGTGCGCGGGGTGTGCGGTCGGTCAATCTCGATCTGCTCTACGGCCTGCCGCACCAGACATGCGAGAGCGTCGCCGACACCATCCGCCAGGCGCTGACGCTTTCACCGGACCGGATTGCTCTTTTCGGCTATGCTCATGTGCCGTGGTTCAAGAAGCACCAGACCATGATCGACGAGGCCTGGCTGCCTGGGCCTGAGCAGCGCTTCGAGCAGCAGCAGGAGACAGCGCGCATCATTTTGGGCGCAGGCTATGAGGCGATCGGGCTTGACCATTTTGCAAAGCCGGACGATCCGCTGGCGGTGGCCGCGCGGCAAGGGCGGCTCTTCCGGAATTTTCAGGGTTATACCGAGGATGCGTGCCGCACACTGATCGGTCTTGGTCCTTCATCGGTGTCGCGCCTGCCAAAGGGCTATGCCCAGAACATGCCGGCGACTGCGCAATACGAACGCAGCGTGCGCGAAGGCGAACTTGCGACCGTGCGGGGCATTGCACTCAGCGAAGAAGACCACGCCCGCGCCTGGGTGATCGAGCGCCTGATGTGCGATTTCGCGTTTTCCGGCGAGGAAGCCGTGCAACGGTTTGGTGCGTGCGGGAGAAGGATCGTTGCCGAGGCGCGGGCTCTGTTGCGTGAACGTGGAAGCGCAACGGGAATGAGGGAGAATGAGGGAATTTTTATGGTTGAAGAGGAAGCGCGACCGCTGGTCCGCTCAACGGCGGCCCTGTTCGACCAGTATCTGACGCGGGGAAGCGCGCGCCATTCTGTTGCGGTTTGATGCGAGCGCGCTCAAGCATCTGCATATTCTGTTCAATTTGAGCCAGCGCAAATCCTTGGTCCACACAGCCCGTTATCCTGTGTGTGTGCGTGAAACGGGCGAACTGCGAACGCACTTTCCAGATTTGCCGCCGTGCCAGACTGGCCGTCATGTCTCACCATGGAAGGCGCTGCCGCCTGATCAGCGGCGTAGACACGGCGGCGGCCGGGCGGACTTGGGGGAAGAAACCGCCCGGCCCACCTGTAGCCCCGAACATCTGTCCCCGATACATGGTGGTGCTTCAGCGATTGCAGCGGAGAATAAGTTTGCAAGTCTATGGTGACAGACGACGCCTGCACTGTCAGAGGCTGGCGTCGTTCGTCTCGGGACGACGGGTTCCACCGTCATCTTTGAGGGCCTGTGACATTGCCTCGAAAACCCCCGCATTGGGACAGAACGCGGGAGGTGTATGGGCTGGCTCTCCGGCCGTCGCGGCCAGCCACACCTCACAGGAGGCCGCGTTGCTGCAGAGCCGGCAGGAGCGGATCGCCGAAGCGAATGTCAAGCCGAGTCGCTCTCTGGCAAGATGCTGGATATCAACGTCGCAACGGTCCATCATTTTGCCCATCAGTTTCGCACGGGTCTCGATGTTCTTTGAAATGCGCGTCATGTCCAAGATCCTCTTTGATCAGCCAATCTGGCGTTCTTGAGCTCAGATGTCTTTGCGCTGGATCAAACGGTCGCTCGAAGCGATGCCATCTACACGGCAACCCGCGTCAGCACGTCACTTGCGGGATGGCCTGCCTGTGGAAATAATGCGTGCATTGAGACGCGGCGGGCGAAGGGGCGAGCGTGAGTCCTGAATTCAATTTGGCCGAACCGGCACGGCGCGCCGGTCTTACAGGTTACGCTGTCGCAGTGGGAGGGAGCGTTGCCCTGCTCGTAGCACGGCTCTGGCTGGACACGGTATTCGGCAGCACCTGGATTTTTTTCCTCGGATCACTGACCACACTCTATGCCGCGATCTTCGGTGGCCGTGCCGCCGGCCTACTGGCGGTGATGCTGGTCACCGGCGCCATTGCACTGATCGGTGTTTTGACATCGCTGCCTGTATCGGTGCCGGTCTTTGCCGCGCTCGTCGCGTTTCTTGTGCTGCTCGCTCACGTCGGCGGCGCCTATTTCAGCGCCCAGGACGCCAGCAGGCAGATGCGCCGGCAACTCGCGGCACGGGACGCGCATCTCAGCTCTATTCTCGACACCGTGCCGGACGCAACGGTGGTGATCGACGACAAGGGCATCATGGTCGCATTCAACCGCGCTGCGGTCCGCCAGTTTGGCTATACGGAGGAGGAAGCACGCGGACGGAACGTCAGCATGCTGATGCCTGAACCGTATCAGGGGCAGCATGATGGCTATATCGAGCGCTACAAACGCACGGGCGAGCGGCGCATTATCGGCATTGACCGGGTGGTTGTGGGACGCCGTAAAGATGGCTCCACCTTTCCGATGAAGCTTGCCGTCGGTGAGATGCAAAGCGGCGGACATACCTATTTCACCGGTTTCATCCGTGACCTGACAGAGCGGGCCGAGACCGAGGCAAAGATGGAGCAGGTTCAGGCTGAACTCGCCCGTCTTGCAAGGCTGAATGAACTGGGGGAAATGGCGTCGACGCTTGCCCACGAACTGAACCAGCCGCTCTCAGCCGTTTCGAACTACGTTCAGGGCTGCAGGCGGCTCCTGAACGATCTCGATCACCCTTTGGCCGAGCGCATGCGCGACGCCCTTGAAGAGACCACGAGGCAGTCGCTGCGTGCGGGCCAGATCATCCGCCATCTGCGTGAATTCGTGTCACGCGGCGAGAGCGAAAAGCAGGCCGAAAACCTTCAGAACCTTGTAGAGGAGGCAGCAGCGCTGGCGTTGATGGGGTCGCGGGAGCTGGGCATTCGAACTGTGTTCGAGTTCGAACCGGATCTTGGCGAAGTTTTTGTGGACCGGGTCCAGGTCCAGCAGATTCTGATCAATCTGATACGCAACGCGATGGAAGCCATGCGCGAAAGCGACCAACGCGAGCTCACGGTCTCTGTAGCGCCCGACGGTGCCGGCTCGATCCACATCGACGTGTCAGATACGGGCTCGGGCGTGCCAGAGGAAATTGCCGAGAATCTCTTCAAACCCTTCGTTTCTTCCAAGCGGGGCGGTATGGGGGTCGGTCTTGCCATATCCAAGAGAATTGCCGAAGCCCATGGAGGCATGTTGAGACTGATGGAGAGCTCCGTCGGGGGAAGCAGGTTCCGTTTCACATTGCCGACGTTGGAAGAACAGGAAATGCACAATGCCTGAAGACGTGGTCATCCACATAGTCGACGACGAGGAACCGGTTCGCAAGTCACTCGCCTTTCTACTCACCATGTCGGGGCATGCGGCAAGAGTGCATGAATCGGCGAGCGCGTTTTTGAAGGTCGCATCAGGTCTGCGCAATGCGTGCCTGATCACCGATTTGCGCATGCCTGACATGAGCGGAGTGGAGTTGCTGCGCCGGCTGGATCAGGAAGGAAACCTCCTGCCGACCATTGTGATCACCGGCCACGGAGATGTGCCGATGGCAGTCGAGGCCATGAAGGCTGGCGCACTGGATTTCATTGAAAAGCCCTTCTCCGATGAGGTTCTGCTGGATGCTGTTTCACGCGCCATCCAGCAGTTGGAGACGAGACCGCAGGCTGACGCAGATGCAAGCATCGTACGAGAGCGGGTCTCGCTGTTGTCTGAGCGTGAGCAGCAGGTCATGCATCGCATCGTTGCCGGACTGCCCAACAAGACGATTGCTTTCGAACTCGACATTTCACCGCGCACGGTTGAAGTGCATCGGGCCAACGTGATGACCAAGATGCAGGCCCGCAACCTTCCCGAGCTGGTCCGGATGGCGCTTCTGGCAGACAATGCGGCGCGCTGAGAAGCGTCTCGTTCGTGCGGCATTTTGATCCAGCGCAATGCGCTGTGGCCGACCATGACCGACATTGCGTGCTGCCGTGGCGGATGGCGCGCATTCTCCCGGCAGTGAGGAGATGCCGGACGTGGCTGGAATGATTCTCGTGGTGGCGCCTGATTCCGCCTTTCGCCTGTCACTGCGCTTCATGCTTGAGACGGAGGGGTTCGACGTTGTTGTATCGGAGAGCATCGAGGAAACCGGCCGGCTGCGCATATATGCTGACTGCATGGTTGTGGATCATGAGGTCCTGACTGGCGCGAGACTGGCCGTCGCGCGGCTTGCAGCGGAAGGCGACCCTGTGGTTCTCCTGGCGGACACGCTTGACGAAATGCCTCAGGCCGAACACGTCCGCACCATCGAAAAACCGCTTCTCGGCAGCGCCGTGGTGAACGCGGTTCGGACGCTTCTGGAGGGGGCGGGCCACAGAGAAAAGCAGGCGCTACGTAGATTCCCGTAGGGGAAAAACCGAATTTCGTGCAGCCTTCGAACGCGGCACACATGGGCGTCACACAACGGAGGCACCCATGTTTGCACAGGCCGCAACTGCACCAAAGCTTACTGTTCCCTTCGGCGCAGGCCAGCATCATGCCGAGGTGCGCAGGGCACCTGCGTCCTTCTCCCCCGACCAGCCTCATCAGGTCATGTTCTATGACGCGAATGCGGAGATCTATGCACAGGGCGAACAGGCCACTGCGCTCTATCAGGTCGAGTTCGGCGCAGTCCGCCTCTATCGCCTTCTTGCCGACGGGCGGCGCCAGATCAGCGCCTTTCACGTGGCCGGCGAAGTGTTCGGGTTCGAAGCAGACGGCCAGCATCATTTCTTTGCCGAGGCTGTGGGGCAGGCCTGCATCCGTGTTTTCCGCAAGCCGGCCGGCGAGACGAACTGGCGCCAGACCCTCGCTGCGGCTCTGGCCGCACTGGTGCGGGCGCAGGAACACCTCCTGGTGATCGGCCGGCAGAACGCTGCCGAGCGCGTCGCCGCCTTCCTGCTCGATATGATGGAGCGCCAGAACAGCGACTGCGCCGTGCAGCTGCCCATGTCACGCACCGACATCGGCGATTATCTCGGCCTGACGATCGAGACCGTATCGCGAACGTTTTCAAAGTTTCGCTCCAGAGGACTTGTGCGCCTGGTGAACACACGCACGGTCGAAATACTGGATGCCGCTACGCTTCGCGCGATGTGTGATTGAAGTGCTTCCTGCCGGCGGCGGTGCCGGTCTCCGCACAGAAGATGGAACGCGGCAGCGCCCGATGACCGGTGGGCTTCTGCGGGGATTGTTCGGCTGGAGACGTCTATAGGGGCTGGTCACCCCCGACCATACGTTGTATGCGCACGGCTCAACCAAAGCAGGGAACGTCGCTGGATTGCCAGTTGTACGTGTCAGCATGATCGCACGAATGCGGACAGACCAGACCCGGGTGCCTCGCCCTCACGATTTCACGCCGTTTGACGCGCGACAGGGCGTGTTTCCTCCGAAGTCGCCCGACTGCGTGCTTCCCGTTTGGAAAACAGGAACAGGATTGCGGAAGGGTATTGCGCCATCCCGGCTATTTATGGCTAACCGGCAATGTCTTTACTCCATGCTGCGTGAACGGGACTGATGCGGATGACCCTGAAAGAGGTGCTTAAAGGGGCAGTCGAAGAGATCGCATCGGGCTTTCGACGCTATCCGGTCTGGGTTGCCTTGGCCCATGAGAGCATTGGCGACCAGCATCGCCGGACGACCCTGGGCCCGCTCTGGCTTGTGCTGAACTATTTTCTTTTCGCCGGCGCCTTTGTGGTCGTGTTCGGCCACCGCAACGAGATCGAGAATTTTCCGGCCTATGTGGCGACTGGACTCTATGTCTGGTTGCTCATGTCCGAGGCCATCAACACGGCCGTGCCGCTTTTTCGACGGGAAGCCAACTACATCAAGGGGACGACGCTGCCGCTGTTCGTCTATGTGATGCGCCTTGCCATGCAGACGGTGATTCGCGGCGCCTATTCCGGCGCGGGCTGGATCGTGCTCATGCTGTTTCTCGTCCAGCCCTCGCTGGAGCAATGGCTGATGGCCTTTGCGGGATTGGCCGTCATCGTTCTGGCGCTGCCGGCCGTCATCACGATTTTTGCCCTGCTGGGCGCCTTTTTCCCGGATTTTGAATTCATAACGAGCAATCTGGTGCGGGTCGGCATGTTCCTGACGCCGATCTTCTGGATCCATGGCAATGATGGCGGGCTGCGGCAGATGCTTTATGAGTACAATCCCTTCACGCATTTTCTCGCCATCGTCCGCCAACCCATCATCAGCGGAGAGTTGCCGGTGATGGAGCTTGTCCTGTGTCTGGGAATCTCGGCCTTTGCCTGGGTCCTGGCATTCTTCCTGCTGGGGGCATTGCGCAAGAAAGTGGTGTTTGTCGTATGACGGTTTCGATCAAGGCCCACTCGGTCGGGCTGCGCTATCGCATCCTGCGTCCGCTCACCCTGCGGCCGAAGGACAAGAGGCTTCTGAAGACGGGCGGGACCATCTCCGGCTCCGGCCGCCGCCAGCATGTCCAGGCGCTCGAGGATGTGAGCTTCGAGCTCTCGGCGGGTGACCGGCTGGGGCTTGTGGGTTCCAATGGGGCGGGCAAGACGACCCTGCTGAAAATGCTCTACGGCATCATGGAGCCGACATCCGGAACGCTGTCGATCTCGGGCCGCGTCGATGCGCTGTTCAACATCAATCTCGGTTTCAGGCCGGAAGCCACCGGCCGGCGCAACATTGAGCTGCGCGGGCTGATCAATGGCTGGACCCGGCGGCAGATCGAGGAGGCCATGCCGGAGATCATCGAGTTCTCCGAGCTTGGCGACTTCATCGACATGCCTTTCAAGTCCTACAGCCAGGGCATGGCCGCGCGGCTGGCCTTCTCCGTGGCAACGACGCTGACGCCTGAAATCCTGCTCATGGACGAGTGGATCGGCGCCGGCGACGCGGCCTTTCAGAAAAAGGCCGGCGAGCGGATGAACGCGCTGACGGGGCAGGCGGGCATCGTGGTGCTGGCCAGCCACAACGACAAGCTGATCCAGCGTGTCTGCAACAAGGTTCTGGTGCTGGAGAAGGGGCGGGTAAAGAAATTCGCGCCGCTGGAGAAGAAACGCGCCTAGCGTGTAGCGCGTCTGCCTGCAACGGCGTGTTGCCCAATGGATGGTCACGAACAATTTCCGTCTGTAACCCTTGAGATGCGCGGCATGGCGCGATAGGAAAAGCACCGGTTTCGCCGTTGTATCGGCAATGATTCTTTGTACCGGAAAGTCCCCTTCATCTACCAAGGGTAGCAAACGTGGATTTCAGTCAGTACGACCTGGTCATTGTCGGTGCGGGCTTTTTCGGAGCCACCATCGCGGAGCGGGCCGCAAGCGAGCTTGGCCGTCGCGTTCTCGTCATCGACCGACGCGATCACATCGGCGGCAACGCCTACACGCACACCTGCCCGCGTACGGGCATCGAGATCCACAAATATGGCGCGCATCTGTTTCACACGCCCAACAAGGTTGTGTGGGATTATCTGAACCGCTTCACCGCGTTCACGGATTATCGCCACCGTGTTTTCACCTCCTACAAGGGGCAGGCCTATATGATGCCGATCAATCTCGGCACGATCTGCCAGTTTTTCGGCCGCCGGATGAGCCCGGACGAGGCGCGCGCGCTGATAGCCGAGCAGGCAGGTGAGCTGGCCGGCCACGATCCGCAGAATCTGGAGGAAAAGGCAATCTCACTGATCGGCCGCCCGCTTTACGAGGCGTTCATCCGCGGCTACACGGCCAAGCAATGGCAGACAGACCCGCGCGAGCTGCCGGCGTCGATCATCACCCGGCTGCCGGTGCGCTATACGTTCGACAACCGCTATTTCAACGACACTTATGAAGGCCTGCCGGTGGACGGCTATACGGCGATCTTCGAACGCATGCTCGACCATGAACGGATCGAGGTGCGCACGGGCATCGATTATTTCGAGATCCGGGAGCAGATCCCGGCGGGCACGCCGGTTGTCTATACCGGCCCCATCGACCGTTATTTCGACTATCGCGCGGGCGAATTGAAATGGCGCACCATCGATTTTGAGGAAGAGGTGCTCGATATGGGCGACTTCCAGGGCACATCGGTGATGAATTATGCCGATGAGGATATTCCCTATACGCGCATTCTGGAGTTCCGCCACTTCAACCCCGAGCGCAGCTACCAGACGGAAAAGACGGTGATCACGCGGGAATACTCCCGCTTTGCCGAGCGCCGCGACGAGCCCTACTATCCGATCAACACAGCGCAGGACAAGGAGACCTACCGGGCCTATCGTGAACTGGCGGATGCGGAAGAGAATGTGATCTTCGGCGGCCGCCTCGGCACCTATCGCTATCTCGACATGCACCAGGCGATCGGGGCTGCGCTGAAATGCTTCGAGAACGAGATCAGGCAGGTTATATGTGTCTGATAAGTGTTGTAATTCCGGTATTTAACACTTCAGAATTTCTCGAATGGCTGCTCGAGAGTATTTCAAGGACTCAAGGGATCGACCTCGAATTCATCTTTGTGGACGACGCTTCTCGGGATGACTCATCGGCAAATCTGAAGCGCTTCATCCAGAAACACACCTGGTTGAACGCGCATTTGCTTGTTCACCAGAGAAACAGTGGGCTCTCTGTGGCGCGTCGATCAGGATATGAACGGGCCTCCGGTGAGTATATCTGGTTTTTGGACTCGGACGATCATTTCAACGCGGAAGCGTTGCGGAAAGTCTACGAAATTGTACAGACAAGGCGATTTGACGCCGTCATTTTCGACCATCGCGAGTGCCGTCTCGAAGACGGGGAGATGAGATATTTGAATGTGGTGAGGCGGTCGCACGCAGCCGAGCATTCAACGTCCGATGGGCGCGGGGCCATGATCTCCTGTTTGAGGGATCGCAATGTTTACGCCTGGGGCCTGATAGCGCGGAAAGGCACCTTCCAAAACCACTTCTTTCCACCTGGCAGACTGTTTGAGGATATTCCGACCATTCCTATGGTTCTCGCCTCCTGCCATTCTGTGAAATATGCCTCGCAGGCGGTAGTGAACTATCTGCTGCGGCCAGATAGCATCATGCACAATGTGAACATGAAAAGCTGCATCGATCTGATGCTCGCAGGAGAGCGGTTGAGATTGCGTGCCGCGCGTTTTCAAGGAGGACTTGATGGAAGATCACTCCAGGAGATCGAGTTGTACCGCGCACTGTGCCTCTTGTGGGCCGCAAGGAGGGCACATGCGGGAGGCCAGTGGGAGATGCCAGGGTTTCGTAAAATTTTAACACGGCAAGTAAAGCTCTATAAAAAGCTTAGCGGAGCAAGCGGTATTTGTCTCAATACGAAGACGATGGCCAGAAGACGAATGAAAGAAGTATTTCATTATACAATAATGATGCTGAGTGTCAGGATGTATAGGGTCGTTTTGGCTTTCAGGGGGTGATTGGGGATTGTAAATTATGAACTCAGGCCAGCCGTCTTTGGATCGACTTAACGAGACGGTTGAATCGTCTTGCCGAGCGACGCTTCGCGGCGATCATACCAGCTCTCCATACGACACTTGGTGATATGAGGTCTTTCAAGACGCTGAAATTGTTATCACAATGTCTCCAATTCCACTTCGTCTTGATCACCCACAGATAATGCCTAAGAACGTCTTTGGTAGCTTCCTCACCGATCGTGGTTGAGTCTACAGTTTTTACAAAGTTTTTAATTCTGACAGCGTCTTCATTGCTGATAGTGTATGGCCTCCAATGCTCGTGCTGCAGGTATTTAACAACCGAAGCCGCCCTGAGCCATTCGGATTCTTCTCTGGTTAACGAGAGCGTCTTGATACACCACTGACAAAGTGAAATGATATCGTATGCGTGAGATTTCATTTCACTCGCAAAATCTTTTGTGAGAAGAATGTCCTCTCTCTCTGATCTTCTACGTCGTGCGCTTATCGCAGCTAGCTGCGCCGAAACACTCTGGATCCGACCATTTTGCGCATCCTTTCCGGAGACACTTCCTGTATGTACTCGATACTCGCCAAGCACCTGGGGCAGGTTTTTCAGCTTTCCCACCTCTTCTAGCCGGAAATACAGCTCGGCATCTTCGGAGTGGAGTATGTGACGGTACCCTCCCACCTGATCAAACGCTGAACGCCGCATCATGAGAAACGGATGCACTAAGTAGTGTTCGCGTGCCGGGACCGAATAAAGATCACTCACCCGGTTCTCTGCTATGTTGATGCCACCATGCTTAGGATAGCCGGACTCGTCGATTACCACGATTGAATTCGATACAGCGACGATTTCGTCGTCATCGTCGAGCGCTTTTACCTGGAGCGCGAAACGATGAGCATAGCTAATGTCGTCCCCATCCATCCGCGCCAGATACTTGCCGGATGCGTACTGAGCTCCGTGGTTGAGAGCATCAACGATGCCTTGATTCTCGGTATGAAGCGGAATGATACGGGGGTCTGCCTCCGCAAAAAGATCGACTATCTCTCGTGTTTTGTCAGTTGAGCCATCATTAACAATGATTATCTCGAAGTCTTTAAAAGTTTGATCCTGAATAGATTTTATTGCTTCACTTAGATAGACTTCGCAATTGTATACCGGCATCAATACGGAGACGGATACGGGGCGTTTTGGCTTCATGAACCGTTGCTCAATGCGTTAGCTTTTCGGACAGGATTGCTTTGATCTTCTTCGAGTCGAAGGGTTCTTCACATTGGTCGAAGAATTTCTTGAGGTAGCGATAGTCAGTTAGTGTGCGCTGATGGTTCGCGAGAAATGTTCTCTCCGGATGTTTGTGTGAGTAATTTTCGAAACGTTCGTCCATCTGACGAACCATTGAGAGCACTTGATCTTTAGGACTGTTCTTGTGCCAGGCGCTCTGGGAAACTTCCTCCGCATTGCGTGTATTGAAGACAATGCGAACATTGGGGAAGTATGCATGCAGGAAGTCGAGTGCATCATCAAAATTATCACCCAACTCTGAGAAGCGGATCTCCTTGAACCCTACCCACCGGACGTCGACTGGAGGATTCAGGATATGCTTGATGAATGTGTCAGCCAAGCTACGGCTATAGCTATCCAATTCAATGCACTCTGCCCCAAACCAAGGGTTGCGTGATTTGGTTGGGGCGCTACCGAACTCAAAGCGTGCCCGCCTTGCTCTTTGGTGTGCTCGGTACAGAGGATTAATGGCCCCGTTGTTTTCCCCCCTGATGCAAGAACCGGGGATCGTTTGCACAATCCTCTGCAAGAGTGTCGAACCGGAGCGGCCGTATGTTACAATGACAATAAAGCCTCGAAGTCTCGGGTATGAATCAAATATACTCATTGTAACTACCTAAGAACGTGACTGAATAGAACTACATTATTTTCAGAATGCCATGCATCGTAATGAAAATCTTTTTCTGATAGTGAGTCGAAAATTCTCTTCATCCCTACTCTTCCAAGAAGGTTCTGATGCAGCTCCATATAAATCTTTTTCACGCCAGTAAGAGGAGGATTTTCATTAAACAACTGTGACTCTCCTCCTTCAATATCCACGATAAGCATTGTAGGCTTATACCGTGCCAAAATTTCTTTCATTGAAACGACCGGAACATCCACCGTGTCTTTATACCCCCACGGTTCTTTGCTGAGTGAGGATGCCCAAAAATCATCGCGAACGTAGAATGGTACCGTTTCACTTGTCTTCCTGGGGAGAACGACGGCGTTTATAACTTCTGCGGTAACGCCGTTCAGAGAGTGTGTTTTTTCAATTATTGGGATAAGAGTAGGGTTTGCTTCGAATACAACTATTTTCTTAGCTTTTTTCTGCAAGTGACAAAGTGTAGATATATATCCAATGCCACCACCGAGCTCGACGATAATATCGCCGTTCTGAACAATTCTCGGAATCTGCTTGGATTCAGTGGTTTCATACTCATTTGATCTGAGAATGTCAGCCATTTTTGTGGAAATATCATCTTCAGATATTTCCAGCTTAACGCCATTTATTTGTTTTTTTAGCATAATGAGCCCCAGTCCTTTGCAGCATTCTGAATCGATTCAACCTATCATTTTTCGCGTTGGCTGTGTGCTCGTTACCGGGTTCGATAATATGATTCTGACTTTGCAATCATGAGGTGTATTGAACGATCCGGTCGCAAAATCCAACAGGTTTATGTATGAACCAACTCAAATTTTGTTTTATCCACGTTGGAAAGTGTCGAAAATTTTGATTGCGAGTGAAAGCACAGCCGGTTCGCGCATACGCGTTGCGGTCGTCTCCATGGATCCCGCGTTGCCAGAAGAACGCCTGCTTGCGCGGCAGCAGGGGCTTTTGGCCGGCGATGTGGTCCGCGTGGTGGCAGCGGAAGCGCAGGAGGACGCGGCCTTTGCGCTTCACTCCATCCCCACCCGCCTCAACATGGGCGGTGCCGGCGGGTTTTCCTATGCCATCCTCTCGGCGCTGGCCGGCGGGGCCGAGTGGGTCTGGATCATGGATGACGATGCCTTTCCGGTCGGTGAGGATTGCCTCAAAACGCTTCTGGAAGAGGCGAAGGCGCGGGGGCTGGAGGTCGTTTCGCCCATCATCGTCGCGCCAGAGGACCAGCAGCGCCTGTCCTTTCCCTTCCGCGTGCGCGGAAAGCTGACGCATGACCGCGCGGCGGTGGAGACGCTGGACTTCATCCCCTCCATGGCCCAGTTCTTCAATGGTGCGCTTGTGCACCGCGATGTCTTCTTCAAGGTCGGCCTGCCCGACATGCGGCTCTTCATCCGCGGCGATGAGGTGGATTTCATGGTGCGGCTCAGGCGCGCGGGCATCCGCTTCGGCACGGTCACCAATGCCGTGGTGGCCCACCCGCCGGGCTGGGGCGAGATCGTCCCGATCATTTCCGGCCGCGTCAATGTTCTCATTCCCGAAACCGAGTTCAAGCGCTATTACTTCTTCCGCAATCGCGGCTATCTGGCGCGTCGACACCGGCGGCTGAAGAGCTTTGTGGGAGATCTGGTGCTCTATCCTTTTGTCTATATCGTCAAGCGGCGGTTCGACTGGGCGGGGCTCGCTTTCTGGTGGCGGGCCTTCCGCGACGGACTGGCCTATCGCTTCGACCGCGCGCCGCATCTGAACCCGTGACCGGCGTCGAAAAGGGCAAAGGCAGGCGGATCGCCAGGGGCGTGGCGGTGGTGGTCGTCACCTATCGACGGCCCGCCATGCTGGCGCAATTGCTGGAAAGCGTGGCGGGCTCGACCCTTTTGCCGGAGCGCCTCGTCATCATCGACAATGCCAGCGGCGACGAGACGCCCGCCGTGGTGGAGGCCGCGCGCGCTGCCCTTGGGCCGGTCGAGCTCGACTATCGCCCGCTTGAGCGCAATCTGGGCGGGGCAGGCGGCTTTCACGAAGGGGTTCGCCTGGCCCACGCGGCCGGCGCGGAATGGATGTGGCTGATGGACGACGATGTGGCGCTCGCCCCTTCCGGGCTCGAGACGCTGCTTGCCCATGCCGGCCGATATCGCTGCCTGATGGGAGAGCGGGAGAACAGCGACGGCAGGCCGTTCTTCTTCCAGAACGTCTTTTTTCCCGCCCTCGGCGTGGCGCTGCCGCGCCCCGGCAACCTCTTTCGACGCGCCGATGTGTGGCACACGAACCTCGCCACGTTCGAGGGCCTTTTCGTGCACCGCTCGGTGGTCGATGCGATCGGCTTTCCCGATCCGCGCTTCTTCATCACCTGGGACGATCTCGCCTATGGCTGGCTGGCCTCGCATGTGACCGATGTCGTGTGTGTGAAAGGGGTGGTGCTGCAGCGCCTGCGCAATCAGCGGCAGATCAGCCTGGGCGTGCGGCATCTGGCCGAGGCATCGGATCTCTCGCGCTTCTACATGATGCGCAATCGCGGGCTGCTCGTGCACTATCTGCGCGCAAAGGGCCGCTACAGGCCGATACCCTTCGCCTTCGGTACGGCGCTCGTCGCCCTCAAGGAAATCCTGCGGCTGGTGGCAGTGGAGCGCCGGTTGAAGGGGATGGGAAGCATCACGCGGGGCATGCGCGAGGCGCGGCGCATTGCGCGCGACGATGCGTGGTCGGGCCTGCCGGAAACGGCGGCAGGCGGCGCCCCTTCGCACGCGCAAAAAGCCTCGGCCCGATCCTGACCGGCAGAAAAGCTGATGGCCAAACAAAAACAGGCCCCGAGCGGTTTCGGGGCCTGCTGGCTTCGGTTGCGGTGGGATGAGCCGCTTAAGGCTCAGCCCTCGCAGGACCACCACATGCGCGAGAAGTCATAGTCCCAGCTCTGCATGGGCACTTCCGCATAGCCCTGGAGGCAGGAGTGAGCGGCCATGCGCTTCAACTGGGTGAGAAGCGGGATCTCGGCCATGTTTTCGTGGAGGCGCGCCTGGATGTCCTTGTAGATGGCGTTGCGCGCCGCCTCATCCACCGTTGCACGGGACTTGTCGATCATAGCGTCGACCTCGGGGTCGTTCACCCACGACATCGAGGACCAGGTGCCCGCAGCGCGCGAATGGTATTGCACGAAGAACACGGAATCGGGCGAAGGATAGGTCGGACCGTAAAACACCTGTGCCGTGTTGGGCGTCGTCTCCACCTTGGTGGCGAGCTCGGTGATGCGGTTCCACGGCTCCGGCTGCAGATCGACCTCGAAACCGATGGTCTCCAGCGTCGATTTGAAAAGCAGACCGATTTCCTCCTCGAACGCCGTGTTGGCGACATAGGCATGGCCGAGCTTGATCGGCTTGTCGCCGGCATATTTTGATTTGGCGACTTCCTCGGCGGCCTTCTCAAGGCTGTATTCGGGGGAGGGGAGCTCGTCCAGATGCGCCTCGGAGAACAGCGAGGAAAGAACGCTCTTCATCTCGCCGCCGGGATAGATGACCTCACGGATGGTCGCATAATCCAGCGCATAGGCGATGGCGCGGCGGATGTGCACGTCATCGGTGGGTGCGAGCTGGTTGTTGACCTTGAGGTAGAAGCCCGTCGCAGTGCTTGCCTCGATGAGCTTGTAGGTGTCGAGCGCCTCGATGGCCTTGTAGGTCTCGCTGCTCTGATACTGGGAGGAGAGACCCAGCTCGCCACGCTGGGCGAGCGCGCGCACCGTGGCTTCGTCGCGCGTAACGACGAAACGCAGTTCGTCGATCGGACGATCCTTGGCCCAGCCGGCGTGGTAGCCCTCGTAGCGCTGCATGATCATCTCGGCGCCGCGGGTCCAGCCGCTGAGATTGTAGGGGCCGGCGCCCAGGCTGTTTTCGGCCAGGTAATCCTCGCCCCACTCGCCGTCCTGTTCTTTGGCCACATCAGAATTGACCACGAGAACCAGCGGCGTGATGGAAATGAACGGCGCGTAGACGCGGTTGATCCGGATTTCAACCGTATGGTCATCGAGCGCCTTGACGTTCTCCGGATCGACGAGATCGGAGAAGAGGTAGGCCGGACCCTCGTTCAGCGAAAGAAGGCGCTGCAGGGTATAGACAACGTCCTTGGCTTCCACCGGGCTGCCATCCTGAAAAGTCGCATCCTGCTTCAGCTTGAACGTGTACGTCTGGTTGTCGTCGGAGACCTCCCAGCTTTCCGCGAGCTGGGGCACCACCTCACCGCCACTGCTGACGGTGGTGAGACCGTCATAGAGATTCACGGCAGCCATATATTCGGTGTAGTCGGTGATCTTGGCCGGGTCGACCGTACCGAAGATCTGCACCACGTTGACGACAAGCGAAAGCTTGTCCTGAGCCATTGCCGGCGCAGTCAACGCTGTGGTGGCAGCGAGAACCGCACCGGCCAGCGCATGTTTCAAAAGTCTCATTGTCCTGTTCCTCTTCTCTGGTTCCATCAATGTTGCGTCCTTCTCACCGGGACATCTGGTTCAGCGGCACGTAGTCATGCTCGTAGCCGAAGTATCGGGGCCCAACGAGCTCAAGCCCCTCGGGGGTCGACCATTGCGGATCGCAGGCAAGCCCGATCATATTGACCGCCAGCCCGTAGCGAAGCTGCTCTGTTGTGACGGGAAGGCCGCCATCGGCATCGAGCGCGCAGATCAGATCGGGTGTGACGGCCAGCAGGCCATCATCGTCGCGGCAGACCAGGAACTCGTTCTGGAACTCGACGGTGAAGCTGCGTCCCTCGTCTTCGTCGATCCCCTTGAAAAGAGCCTTGCCGCGGGCAAAGCCCCCGACGGTTCGCCGGTCGATGTCGACGACGCGGCCTGTAAACAGGCGCTTGCCGTCCAGGCGTTTCAGAAGGGCGGCCGCAGGATTGCGGCTTGCCTTGCGCTCCGCCGCCATCGTCTCGCCGATCTCCTTGATCAGCGACATGGTGCCGTGAAGAATGCCACGTTTCACCTCTGCTCCACTCATGGGGTAGAGTGCGACAAGTGCCGCGCCGCCCATTTCCACCGTCTGGCAGCGCGCCAGTCTTTCGGTCCAGCGGTTGGAGATCGCATTGATCACCGAGCTGTTGCCCTTGTCATCGGCCAGCACCATCGGTGTTGCCGAAATGCCATGGATCGTCAGCGTCACCATCTGCAATTCCGGAAATGCCCGGCCCATCCCGTCGCCATCGACCAACGGCAGCCCGGTGGCGGCTGCAACGGCATAGGGGATGGTGGAATTCAGGCCACCGGCCTCAATGCAGATGAGGGCATCGGCCTTGCGACCCAGAAAGGTCTCGAGCTGGCTGAGCGCCTCGCGCGCTTCCTCGCCATTGGGCAGTTTCTCGACCATCACGGTCGGAGCTCCCATCATGCAGACGGGGATGCACAAGGCGTCGTCGGGAAGTTCGTCGGCGGAAATAACGGTGACAGGACCGTGCGAGGCTATGACCTGCTTTGCCATCAGCTTTCCGATATACGGATCGCCACCGCCGCCGGTACCCAGAAATGCGCCACCCAACGCAATGGCGTCCATGTCATCCGCGTTCACGGAGAAGGATGTCATGCCGCGCCTCCCTTGTCGTTCATGTCCATCGGCTTGAAGGCGATGTCTCCGAAGCCGAACCCTTTCGGGCCCACCACATCGAGCGCTTCGGGGCTGCGCAGGAGCGGATGGCAGGGAAGGGCGAGCACGGCCACGCGCTGGCCGTATCGCAGCATCTCGGTGGAGATCGCCTCGCCGCTGTCGGCGTCCAGAACGACGATCAGATCAGGCACGATGACCTCGATCTCGCCGTTGCGCGAGAAGATCAGGAACTCGTTCTGAATGTGAATGGAGGCCTGATCGCCTTCATGGATGTCAAAACCCTGGATGATTGCTTCGCCGCGGACGAAGCCACCGGCCAGGTGTCGTTTGAGATCGACGATCTTGCCCCGAAACACCACTTCGCCGTTTTCGCTCTCACAGATCGCTTCGACGGGATCGCGGTGCTCGCGTCGGGCATCGAGTACGGCGTTCCCGAGCGAAATGGCTTTGCTGTAGGAGTGCGGAATGGCGTAGCGCTTGATGAATTCTCCCGACATGGGAGCGCTTGCCAGCGTCGAGGCGCCGCCCTGGGAGACGACGCAGGCTCTTGCCATCCGCTCGTGCCAGAGTTCTGAAATCGCATGGTCGAAGATCACCACATTGCCGTGCGGATCGCACATGACACTTGGCGTCGAGCGATGCCCGTAAATGGCATAGGTGGTCATCTGCATTTCAGGAAACGCGCGGCCCATGCCGTCGCAGTCGACGACAGGCAGACCTGCCATGGCGGCGGCGATGAGGGGTTCCATGGAATTCTGGCCGCCGATCTCCTCACAGGCAATCGCGTCCACCTTAATGCCCAGGCGCTCTTCCAGCGCCCTGACACAGCGCAGCCCTTCGCGTCCCTCCTTGATGCGTTCATGCGAAACGAGAGGCGCGCCAATGCCGCCCATCGCCACGATGCGTGCCTCGTCAGGAACGCTTTCCAGAGGGATGATCTCCATGACATGGCCATCACGCAAAGCCTGGCGCACCCGCAGTTTGCCGATATAGGGATTACCGCCGCCGCCCGTGCCGAGAATGCCCGAGCCGATTTCCAGCGCGTCGACCATTGCCTCATCGAGGCGCCAGCGGCCGTCCAGGCGATCAAGCATCATGACCTCCCATCTCGCCCACGACCTTGACGTGAATGCGGGTCGCATTTCCCGGCAGATAGGCCAGCGGCACATCTTCGCGCTCGATGGTCTCGATCGTTTCGGCCACGGCACCGGAGCGGATGGCCTTTTCGCGCGCCTCGTCCTCGGCCTGTTTGAGGCAGATTTCGCGCGTCAGTCCTTTCTCCAGCGAGAAGATGCGGTCGACCTCCCCGCTGATCTGCGCGATTGCAGCGCCAACAGCATTGGCCACGGCGAAATTTTCCGGCCGCATGACTTTCAGGTCGCCGATCTGCTCCGGCATCAAAATCGAGCCGCCACCGACTGCAATGACAGGGACGGGGTCAGGAGAAAGGCGCGTGCGCTCGATGGCGCGCTCCAGCATGCTGGTCATCTCGGTGCGGGCTGCTTCCAGAAGGGCCGGATCGAGATCGGCGACACGGGCGCGGTCACCCACCTCCGCTTCACCCCGGGCTACGGCGATATCGGTCGTGGTGAGCGTGTCACCGCCAAAGACACGTGCTTCCCGCGTGATGCGGTAGCCCACGGATTGCGGGCCAACGGTGACCCGGTCGCCCGATTGGCGCACAAGCGAGCCGCCGCCCAGACCGATGGAGAACACGTCGGGCATGCGGAAGTTGGTACGCACGCCGCCGATGTCGACCACAGTGGCCGCCTGGCGCGGAAAGCCGTGCTGGAGCGAACCGATATCTGTGGTGGTGCCGCCAATATCCACAACGATGCCGTCGCGCACTCCCGTGAGGAAGGCGGCCCCGCGCATGGAATTGGTCGGGCCTGACGCGAAGGTCAGCACCGGGAAGCGCTTTACCGTCTCCGCGCCCATGAGAGTGCCATCGTTCTGGGTGATGAAGAACGGGCAGTGAAGGCCGGCCGATTTCAGGGCCTCTGCGAAAGCTTCAACCGTACGCGCACTGAGCTGAAGCAGGCTTGCATTCATGACGGCAGCGCTTTCGCGCTCCAGGAGTCCGATACGACCGATCTCGCTGGAGAGGACCACCGGGATGTCAGGGCACTTTGTCAGGAGACGCTTACGGGCTTCCTCTTCCATCTGCGCATTGATGGGACCGAATACGGATGTGATCGCGACGGCTCCGATGCGCTTGGCGTTGATGTCGTCGGCAATTCGGTCGATCTCCTCAAGGTCGAGTGCGGCAAGCTCGCGGCCATCGAATTCGTAGCCGCCGCGCACGAGATAGCCATGGCCCCCGACTGCCTCGCGCAGGTCGTCCGGCCAGTCGACCATCGGTGGCAGACAGGCGGTTGCCGGCAGGCCAAGACGGATCGCAGCAACCGGATTCACATGACGGCGCTCGATCACCGCGTTGGTGAAGTGTGTCGTGCCGATCATGACGGTCGTGATTTTCGAACGGTCGATATCGGCCTTGGAAATTGCCGCTTCCATCGCTTCGCGCACGCCGGAGGTGACGTCCTCGGTTGTCGAGGCCTTGACGCCGGAAAGCACATTGCGGCCCTGCATGATCACCGCATCGGTGTTCGTGCCGCCAACATCGATCCCTAGACGATACATTTTTCTGGTCCTGCCTTTCTGAAGGGTTCTCAGGCCGCCGTGTCGACGAGGTAGCGTCGCCGCTCCTCATCGCTCACGCGGGGTTTGTGGGCTTCTTCCTCGTCGCTGATCACCGGAACGGCGGCGATGAGCGCGCGGGTGTATGGGTGCTGTGGCGCCTGGAACAGCGTGCGCGGTTCGCCGGCCTCGACTATCTCTCCGCGCAGCATGATCGCGATCTGGCTGCAGAAATTGCGCATCAGTGACAGGTCGTGAGAGATGAAGAGATAAGTCAGGCCGAGCTCTTCGCGCAGCCGCGTCAAAAGCGCTATGACATTCTTCTGCACGGAGACGTCGAGCGCGGATGTCGGTTCATCCAGTACAATGATTTCCGGATCGGCGGCGAGGGCGCGGGCAATGGCGACGCGCTGCTTCTGGCCGCCGGATAGCTCATGCGGGTATTTTCCGACATAGCTGGCCGGCAGGTCGACCTGCGCGAGAAGGTCAATGATCCGCGTGTCTCGCGCCTTGCCGCGCATGCCGGCAAATGTGAGCGGGACCGCAAGCGTCTGACCTACGGTGCGCTTCGGATTGAGAGAGGTGCCGGGGTTTTGATAAACGATCTGGATCTTTCGCCGGAAGGCATCGCTGCCGCGTTCGCTTGCGACCGATTTTCCATCGACAGTCACCGTACCGCGGGATGCATCGATCAGCCCCATGACCATGCGCGCAACGGTGGTTTTTCCCGAACCCGATTCACCGGCAAGGCCGAAGACTTCTCCGCGCCGCACCGATAGCGACACGTCCGAAACGGCCACATGTCTGGTTCGCCGGCCGATCAGGGGTTTCTGCTCAAAAACCTTTGTAACGTTCTGCATCTCCACGATGGGCGCAGCTGTCGCGGGCTTCTGGTCTTCCACCTTCTTCCCATAAAGGGGCGGGATCGCATCGATCAGTTCACGGGTATAGTCCTGGCGCGGTGTGGAGAAGATCTCGCCGAGACGTCCGTGCTCAACGATCTCGCCATAACGCATCACATAGACATCGTCCGCCATCTGCCGCACGACACCGAGATTGTGAGTAATCATCAGCAGGGAGAGGCCGTTTTCATCGACGAGACGGTTGATGAGTTTCATGATCTCATCCTGCGTCGTCACGTCGAGCGCGGTCCCCGGTTCATCGGCGATCAGGAGATCCGGCTGGTGCAGAAGGGAAAGCGCGATCAGAACGCGCTGACGCATGCCTCCGGAAAGCTGGGAAGGATAGGCGGAGACAATCCGCTCCGGATCATTCAGTTGAACGCGGCGCAGGACTTCGAAAATCCGTTTCTGCCGCTCCGCCGCGCCCGTTCTGCGTCCGAGACGCCGGTCGGCATGATACAGGACGTCATCGAGATGCCTGCCGATCTTGAACACCGGGTTGAACGAGGAAAGCGGGTCCTGCATGATCACGGAAAAGGCGGTGCCCTTGAGCGCATCGCGCCGGGCTGTCGGCATGCTCAGAACATCCTCATCGCGATACTTAATCGATCCGCTTTCCACCCGTGCGTTGCGCGGCAGCGTTCCCAGAATGGCCTTGCTGGTGACCGATTTTCCGGACCCCGTTTCCCCGATCAGGGCGACACGACCACCTTGCGGGATTGTCAGAGCAACATCCCGCAACACATGGTGCCGGCGTCCATAGGTCTGGAAGGCGACGTTGAGGCCTGAGACGTCGAGAAGTGCGGTCATCGTCAAACCTCCACGTCGAACATGTCGCGGAGCCCGTCGCCCAGCAGGTTGAAACCCAGGGTGGCGTAGAAGATGGCAAAGCCGGGTGCCAGAACGCCCCACCACATCTCCGGCAGGAACTGCCGACCGTCTGCCACCATGGATCCAAGGTCTGGCGTCGGTGGCTTGACCCCGAGGCCCAGGAAGGAGAGCGTCGCACCGAACAGGATGACGAAGGCGGCATCCAGGGTCGTCTTGACAGAGATGACGGAGATGCAGTTCGGCAGGATCTCGCGGGTCAGAATATGCCAGTGGCTTGCGCCGGCAAGCCGCGCCGCCTCGACAAAATCTTCAGCCGCGATCGACTTGGAAACGCGATAGACAAGACGCGCATGCCAGGTCCACCACAGAAGGGTGATGGCGATCATCGCGTTGACGAGATTGGGTTCAAGCACATTGCCGACCGCAAGCGCCATGACCAGCGGCGGGATGGCCAGCATGACATTGGTGAGCCCGGTGATGAGGCGCTCTGTCCAGCCGCCGAAGTAGCCGGCCGCCAGCCCCAGTGCTGCTCCAAGCGGAACCGCCACGGCAAGAACACCCACAACCAGAAGAAGGGAAACCCTGAACCCGAAAATGACCCGGGTGAGAATGTCACGTCCGACCTTGTCGGTGCCAAGCCAGTAGGTAAGGTCTGGTGCGGCGTGTCGCGCCCGGAAATTGACGGCCGCTCCCACATGTTCGGGATAGGGCACAATCAATGGTGCGAGGATCGCCAGCAGAATGACCGATAGCACCATGGCTGCGCCGATGATGGCGGTGGGATTGCGCGTGAAGCGGTACCACGCCATGTAGCGCGGTGTTAGAGCTTCGAGTTCAAGAGGCCTGCTGGAGGGCATCAGCGCGCCTCCTTCAGACGGAGACGCGGGTCAAGCATGAGCAGGATAATGTCGATAGCGATATTGGCGACGATGAAGAAAAGGCCTGACAAGAGGACAACGCCCATCACCGCATTGAGGTCCTTCTGGAGAATGGCGTTGAGACCATAGGAAGCAAAGCCACCCCATGAGAAGACGAGTTCGACCACGAAAGCGTTGCCGATCAGCGAGGCGAACTCCAGTCCCATAATCGTCAGCGGTGCGATGGAAGACAGTTTGAGGAGATAGCGGAAGACAATGACGCGATCGGGCACGCCGAAGGACTGCAGTGTCAGCACATGATCGCGTCGCTGGTTCTCGATCATTGCGGACCGCGTTATGCGCGTGATCTGGCCGATACCCGACATGGCGAGCGCAAGCGCGGGAAACAGAATGCGCTGAAGCGCGTCCAGGAACACATCGAAGCGTCCGTGAACAAGGGAATCCACCAAGAGCAGCCCTGTGGGCCCCGTGGGTGCGGCCAGCGAATGGTCGATCCGGCCGATGATCGGCCAGTCCGTGAGGAAGTATGCTGCGAAAAGCTGCAGAAGAATCGCGAAGAGGAAACTCGGCATGGTGACGCCGACGATCGAAAACAGCCGCCCCGTATTGTCGATCCAGGTGTTGCGATAGCGCGCGGTGATGACGCCAAGCGGAATGGCCAGCAACGCCATCAGGATGACGGTGACAAGGACAAGCTCCAGGGTCGCCGGAAGCAGGCTCGCGATTTCGGTGCTGACAGCCCGGCCAGAGATAAGCGAGCGGCCGAGGTCGCCCTGCAGCGCGTTGGTGGCGTAAGTTACGTATTGTTCGAGCAGAGGACGATCGAGCCCCATTTCGATACGCATCGCGTCGACCTGCTCTTGCGAGGCGCTCGGTCCGAGTGCGATGCGGGCGGGGTCGCCCGGCACTACGCGGGCGAGAACGAAAATCATCAGCGACAGAACAAACAGCACGCCGACGAAACCGGCAATGCGCTTGGCGAAGGTGTAGAGATAGTTCTCCTGCATGCAGCCTCGATCCCCGAACCGCCGCACCTGTATCGGTGCGATCTTTGTTCTGGTTATCCTGCGGCTGTGAGGCGTCCCGTCGCAACGCCTCAAGAGTCTAGGTTTTGATTAATATGGTATAGGTTTTTGCCTCAGAGCCAGCCAAGTGATCGCGCTGCTGCGACCGCTTCAGAACGCCGCCGACAGCCCATCTTTCGGTAGGTATTGGTGAGGTGAAACTTGACGGTCACCTCTGAAAGCCGCAGTTGCCGCGCGACGAATTTGTTGGTGCCGCCTTCGGCCACAAGTCGCAAAACGCGTAGTTCCTGCGCGGTGAGCACCGTGGATTTGGCTTCACGCCCAGGAGAAAACCCGTGGAGTTTTCGTAGTGTCGCGCGTCGTTCGGCGGTCGATACCACTTGTGACCCCACCCGCTTGTCATCGACGAGTGCGTCCACCAGGCTTATGTCGCCGAGCAGGTGGGTGATGACACCGATGCGGGCCAGTTCGTCCAGAAGCTCTGCAAACAGGTGACGGGCCCGGGTCATGTCGCGGTGAACCCGTGCCAGGTAGGCGGCCCAAAGCCGCAACCGGCCCCTGTCTCTCTCGCCAATATGTTCATTGCGCAGCAGCGCTTCGATCTGGGCACGCAGCAGAGGCCTTCGGGGAAGGTGTTGAATGAGATGGCGCAACCATGCCATGGCTAGTTCGATTTCGATGGGGTCGACCAGGCGCGAGAGTGCTTCTTCTGCCGTTTCCACCCAAGTCAGGTTGATGCGCGACTGCACGGCCATGAGCCGGTCGGCGGCGGCTTGCCAGCGATTGGCGTTCTGCAGAAGCTCGACCTCGCGCATGGTGATCGCCGTGTTGAAGCGGCGGGAACGCCATTCCTGTACGCGCCATTTGTCGAGAAAACTGATCGCCGCGCCAAGCCCCACCTGGCGGCTGACCACCTGCGAGCAATAGACAAGCGCAAGCTCGACCACCGCGGGCCAGATTTCTCCATAGGCAAACTTGTCAAACTCTTCGGCCACGAAGCGGACCAGATATTCGGCGTCGCCCTTCTCGTAGGCCAGAACGCCTTCCAGCAAGGACATAAGCCGACGATCGGCAGGGACGTCGAAGGGCACGCGCTCAAGGGCCTTCCGCGCTGCCTGCACGCGCAGTTCCGCCTCTGAGAGCATGCCGCGTTGCAGCGAAAAGACGACACAATGCAGTTCGATGTAGAAGACGAGCAGATGGGCCTGTGCCTGCTGATAGTGATAAAGCGCGCGCTTGGCGATCTCCTCGGCCTCGTTCAGTTCCCGCCGCTGCAGGCAGACCGCGAGCATTGCGTTGTAGAAACTGCCGCGATGCAGATGATCGTCAATCGGCAGTTCGGCGAGCATGTCGAACAGCTTTTCGCGGAGCTGATTGGAGATGGGTTGATCTTCATAGATCGCCATCAGGAACCGGAACTGCCGTACTGCCAGCGGGTAGCGCCCCCGCGCGGAGATGACAGCTTCGAGACTGTGCATTTCGTTGCCGAAATGCTGGGCCATGAGATAGCGTGCATGGGTGACGTTGCCAGCCTTGAGCGCGTGCATGGCAAGCGCCATGGTCAATGTTTCTTCGGTGTCCACCATGGCCCTGGGAAATCGGTTCAGGACGTCGAGACAGGCGTCGTTTCCATGGAAGTGGATGAAGTAGATGCCACCATTTTCCTCAAACAGTGTCAGCGCACGCTGGTGGTCCCCAATCTCCTGAGCGGCGACAATCTGCGTTACGGGATCGTCCATGGACGATGTCCCGCATTCCTCCTGCGCCAGGGCGCTCGACAAGTGGTCAACCGCGCTTCGCCTTGCCACAAGTGTGTTTTCTTCCTGGTGGTAGTGGATTGTGCGGGGAAGCCGTCCGGCCAGTCTGCGGGCCGCGCCACGCTCATGGCTCCCGACCAAAAGAGTGCACAGTTCAGAGCCTTCACTGCTGCTATGCAGACGAAGCAGAAGCGCCCGCTCGTCCCGGGGAAGCAGGTCAACAAGATCGGCAAGAAGGTCGGGCAGCGGCGAACGCATGGGAAGCGGTATAGCGCTGCAAGGGGAATTTCACAAAGCCGTTATGGGCATAGGAAAAGTCCGCTGCCGGAGGTCTTGGTGAGGAACGGCTGGCCACCGGACCACGGTGGAGGGCACCCGCAGGCGTGAAAGGGTCGGACTTTCACGAATGCGAGCCTGTGCGAAACCGTTGCGGCTAGGCGTCCCGGGTTTTGCCTGCCACGGAAGCATGCCAAGGGGTCAGCCAGCCACGCAACTGGGCGATCAGCGTGTAGAGCGTTAGCCCGATCAGCGTCAGGAGCACGATGACGGCGAAGAGGCCGGGGACCTGAAGCTCCTGGAGCATGGCGACAGCGAGATAACCGAGGCCCTCATTGCCACCGATGAATTCGCCGACAATGGCGCCGATCATGGACATCACCACCGCCACTTCCATGCCGGCCAGAACCACGGGCAGGGCAGTGGGAAGGTCGAGCATGGTGAAGCGCTGGATCGGATTTGCCTGCAGCATGACGAACACGTCGCGGTCACCCGGTTCAACGGAGCGGAAGGCGACAAGCGCGTTGGAGAAGACCGGGAAAAAGGAAAGTGCCGCGGCGATGACGATTTTCGATTCCAGCCCGAAGCCGAACCACAGGATGAAAAGTGGAGCGAGCGCGATCTTTGGAATGAGCTGGAGGCACACGATGAAGGGTTTGAAGGCCCATTCGAGCATCTGCACACGCGCCATCGCCATGCCGAGCGTGATGCCCAGAAAGACGGCGATCAAAAAGCCTGAAACCGCTTCGATGACAGTCACCATCGCATGACGCCAGACCTCGGCATCGCTCACGAGCTCGATAAAGGCGACGACGATCTGAAAGGGCGTCGGCAGAATGAAGGCCGAAACCTCGGCGGTGCGGACATAAACCGTCCATGCGATCAGAAAGAGTGCTACCGTCGCAACAGGAAGTGCGACGCGGATCAAACGGTCGGTGCCCATCAGTGGTCTCCTGTCAGACTGGCGCGAAGGCGCAGGAGCATGTCCTGGAATTCGGCGTTGCGTTGCAGATCGAGCGTGCGCGGGCGCTCGAAGGGCATCTCGACCACTTCGGTAATCCGCGCCGGACGGGCCGCAAGCACCACGACGCGGTCAGAAAGAAAGGCCGCTTCCGTGATGGAGTGTGTGACCAGGATGGTCGTGACATTTGCCTTCGCGCAGACCGACATCAGCTCCATGTTGAGCGTGTCGCGCGTCATGGCATCCAGCGCGCCGAAGGGTTCATCAAGCAACAGAACCTGAGGCTCGGTGATCAGGGCACGGGCGAGTGAGGCCCGCTGGCGCATGCCGCCGGAGAGCGCGGAAGGGCGAACTTTCTCGAAGCCCTTGAGGCCAACGGTTTCGCAAAGGACATGGGCGCGCTCTTCCCGCTCTGCCTTGCTGACGCCGCGCAACCGCAGCGGCAGGGCAACATTTTCCGCGACCGTGAACCACGGAAAAAGCCGCGCTTCCTGAAACATCATGGAGATCGGGCGGGTGGCTTCCGCAGAGCGTTTGCCATTTTCCCAGACGGAGCGGTTTCGGACGATGATCTCGCCCTCGCTCGGCCGCTCCAGGCCGGCGATGATGCGCAGAAGCGTGGTCTTGCCGCAGCCCGATGGGCCGAGCAGGGAGATAAAGTCCCCCCGCTGCATGTCGAGCGTGGCATCGCCGATGGCGCGGACAGCGCTTTCGCCCTGTCCGAAGGTCTTGCCGACACCCAGAATGCGGATGTCGGCGGTATTTGCGGTGGTCATGCTTTGAGGGCCTGGTCCAGGAGCTCGTTGGTATAAAGCTCCGTGGCCGGGACCTTCCTGTCGATCAGCTTTGCATCGGCCAGCAGCCCGACGGCCTTTTCCCAGACCTCCGGTACATTGCGCAGAATATTGTCATTGCCCTTGGAAGCCCAGTTCTCCGCGTTGGTACGCAGATCCTTCTGTGCCGTCTCGAGATTGTTCAGGCCGGTGACCTCGTGCTTTTCGCCGATGGTCCTGAGAATGGGCTGCAGATCCCCGGTCGTGACGATCTCGCTGGCTGCGCGATGGGTCGCACGCAGAAAGGCGACGAACTTCTTCGGGTTTTCCGCGATCTGATCGGGACGCGCCACATAGACCTGGCCGGGCATGCCATCGTCGATCGGCATGACGTTCACATCATCCCTTGCCGAACTGGCGATGATCATCGAGGACGTGTTGCCGAGGAAGGCACCGGCGCGACCGGCCTCGATCAGGGCAAAGGAAGCAGCCGAGTCCGCGACCTTGACCTTCTCCACCGTGTCGGGCGAGACACCGGCACCGGACATCATCAGATCGAGCGTGCCTTCCATGGAACCGCCGAGCGATGCCATGCCGACTGTCCGGCCTTCCAGATCACTGATTTCGTTCACCGGATTGTCCGTGGAGGAAAGAACAAAGAAGGGGGAGCGCTGCGCGATGGTGGCGATGGAAATCAGCGGTGCATCATTGTTGACGCGCGAAACGATGTAGTTGGTGCCACCGGTACGGCCCGAATCCATCTGCCCGGCAATGGTCATCTGCGCGGCAAGTGCCGCACCCTTGCCAGCCTGAAGGTTCATGGAAAGACCCTCTTCGGCGTAGTAGCCCGCAGCATCCGCATAAATGACCGGCGCGAACGCAAGCGAAAGCGAAAAGGGTGTAATAAAGTTGAAGGTCTCTTCGGTGTGTCCCTTGATGGGGAACGAGAGCATCGCTGCACTCCCCATCGCTCCGAGCATCAGGTTTCGTCTTGTCAGTTTCATTTTATGCGCCCCTCTGTTCAAATTTGAACTCAGTGTTCAATTAAGTCTAATCGTAAATCGGCGGCTCTGGCAAGAGCGGTTTGGCTAGCCGGATAACAAGCGTTTGGGGGTCATGTGTCCGTGATTGGGGAAGAAGGTTTTGGCAAACCTCCCAAAAGGCGCGTTATGGCATCTGCCGTGCGTTCGACCTCGTGCCGGACTGTTTCATCGATGCTGTCGACCCGGTCGGCCGATGCTGCCTGAGTGGCGTTTATGGCAGCAACGACATTGCCCTCAATGTCGCGCACGGGCGCGGCGATGCTAACGATGCCGGTCTCGAAATTGCCGATCTGAACAATCGACCGCGCATTCCGGTCACGCTTCCACTGTGCGGTCACCTCACTCAGACTGCGCGGCGTCTGGCCTGGCGCATTCTGGTAGGTCTCGTCGCGAAAGAGCCGGATCAGCTCTTCCTCGCTGAGATCCGCGAGCAGGACGCGGCCCATCGTGGTGCCGGCGGCAGGCAGGCGACTGCCGACATGAACAATGCTGGCAAGCCCCATATGGCTGGGCACGCGCAGCATGTAGAGCACGAAGCGACCATCGCGCACGCCCAGATGCGCCGACCAGTCGGTCGCGTCGCGGAGTTTTTCGAGCTCGGGCAGGGCCACCTCCACCAGCTCGCGCGTTGCCAGATACCCATAGCCCAGCCGGAGAACGGCGGGCCCAAGCGTGTAGCGTGCGGTTTGCTGATTGTGCAGGAGGTATCCCTGGTGCGTCAGCGTGTAGACCGTCCGAAAGGCCGCCGAGCGGGTGGTGCCGAGCTGGCGGGCGATGTCCGAAAGCGTCATTTCTCGGTTATTGGGGGTGAAGGCCTGCAAGACCTGAAGGCCGCGGATCAGGCCGGGGACAATGTATTTGTCGTCGGAGAGTACAGTGTCTCGGGAAGGTGTGGGTGTTTTATCCATAAAACGCTGTCTAGCAGGTAAAACACTCTTGTCCTAGCCTGCGGTCAACTCACAGGAGAGGAAAACCGATGACCATACACACCACTGCTGCTTCGGCGCTTGCTCAGGAACTTGCCGCCCATACGGGACGTTTCACCGACAAGACGTTTGACTGGAATGCCTTTCCGTCGAACGCAGGTTTTGATGATCTGGCGCGTGCGCAGATGCGCTATATCGGCGCCGGCGGCTCGCCGAAAGTGGGCGACACATCGACCCTGAAGCCGGATCATTTCACGCTGAGCCTGATCCACAAAGAGCCCGGCAAATATGCAGCCTGCCATAGCCATGAGATCGAAGAGAGCTTTCTCATCATTGATGGTGTTCTGGTGGTTGGCTGGGAGAAGGATGGCGAGGTGGTCGAGGTCAAGCTTGGCGCCAGGGACATGATCCTCAACGCCCGTGAGATCGGCCATGGCTTCCGCAACGACGGCGTGGTGCCGGTGCTGATGTCGATTTCGGTCGATGTGGGCAAGCCGCTGCCGCCGGTCTATCACTATCATCCCAAGGAGCATCCGGCGGAGCTGGCGCGCAGCTTCGGCGCCGAGCCCGGCAAGACGCTCCCCTTCGATCGCAATGGCAGCCACCCGCTGCAGAAGCTGATGGCGCAGTATGTGGTGCGCCACAGCGAACTGCCAACGATCTGGGAGAAGGCGGGTTTTACCCGCAAGGTTTATGTGGGCGAGGGCGGCATCCAGCATGACACATGCCGCAAGGAAATGCTTGGCATACCCTCCAAGGTTGGCATCAAGCCGATCGTGCGCGACGTAGAGGACGCCTATCTGCTTCTTGAAGGATCGCTCATTGTCGGCTGGGAAGAAAATGGCGAGACCGTGGAGGTGGAGCTCGGCCCGCGCGATCTGGTCAAAACGCCGGCCGGTCGCAAGCACTGGTTCCGCAACAACGCCGCAGCGCCTGCCACGGTGTGGTCGGTTATCGGTTCGTCGAAGCCCGACGGGATTGTCTACGAAGCGGCGTAGGATCACCAGTCGCGAGATATGAAAATGCCCCCGGCTTCGGCAAGCCGGGGGCATTTTATATTGCGGTCATTGTTGTCGGCAGCACTCAGGCCATTTCGACAATCTCGACCGCCCACGCATTGTAACCATAGACCCAGTCGGCATTCGTGCCCTGTTTCAACCAGTCATTGGCGAGCGATCCGCGCTGGACCTCGGATGTGCGTGGTATGCGGGCGGTTTCGTAGCGCCGCAGGGCTTCAGGTATGGAGGCCGGGGTGGCGCCTTCGAGCGCCCGGGCCAGAACGACCGCGTCCTCGATTGCCATGCAGGCACCCTGCGCCATGAAGGGCACCATTGGGTGAGCGGCATCGCCCAGAAGTGTGATCGTGTCTCGGGACCAGCGCTCCATGGGGTCGCGCACATGCAGCGCTGAACGGGTCACGGTTTCGCAAGCGTCGAGCAGGGCACGCGCCTCGGGATGAAAATCCGCATAAGCGTCGCGCAGCTCCTGAATGGCTCCGGGCAGGGTCCAGCCTTCCTCAGTCCAGTCATCCTGCGGTGTGGTGGCAAAGACGAAGATCTCAGTCCCCAGATTGAGCGGAAAGGTGACGATCTGGCGATCTGGTGTCGGGCCCCACCATTTGGTGAAGGAATCGAGATTGGGAATGCCTTCACCGCGCTCGCGCGGGAACACGGCCCGGTAGGACACCAGACCGGTGAAGCGTGGATGATCCTCGCCGAAGAGCGCGAGACGGACGGCCGAATGGATGCCATCCGCGCCGATCAGGAGGTCGGCCTCGAACCGCGTTCCGTCCGTCAGGATTGCCACGGCTCCATTGTTGGTCTCTTCGGCTCCGGCGACCTGCGCGGCAAAACGGATCGTGTCTGGAGCAAGTGCGCCTTCGAGTGCGGCAAGAAGGTCCGCGCGGTGAATGGTCAATTGCGGCGCGCCATAGCGTTCTTCGGCTGCCGTGCTCATGGGAAGGCGAGAGGTCTCCTCGCCGCTATCCCAGATGCGGCTGATGCGGTATTCAGGGCGCGCTGCCGTCTTGCGCAAGACGTCGCCAATCCCAAGCCCGTCGAGCGCATGCACCGCGTTAGGCGTAAGGTTGACGTCGGCGCCGATGCGTCCGAAGGCGCGGGCGCGCTCGAAAATCGTGACGTCGTGCCCCTGTTTTTGCAGCGCGATTGCCGTTGCCATTCCACCGACGCCGCCACCGGCTATGCCGATCTTCATCCAGCTCACTCCCGATATGTTCAAATAAGAACTTATAGTTCAATAAATAACGGTATTCCCTGTGGTGTGCGGTGTCAACGCGGAGCTCTCCCCTGGCGCAGCACAAAGCCTTGCGCAGAGCCCTGCCACGCGGTCCTTGCCGGTCGATCAGTGGGAAGGAGAACCGAAGATGAAACGCTTTCCAGCGGCCAGTGCCGCTCATGAAGGGGCAGTTGACAAGGGCTGCGGGATTCGTCATTCTAATTTTGAACAATGTGTTCTTATTTGAACATGATGCGGGAGAATGAGATGGACGCCTTTAAAGATCGCCTGTCACAGCGTGCCTTCGACACGGGGCGTCCCGGGCTGGAGCATCAATGCCGGGGGCGTGAGCTGGATGAACGCGAGAACGCGCTCGCCGACGCCCTGATGGCGATTTACGCGACCGGCGAGCACGACTTTTCCGCCGTGGCACAGCAACTGGCCGAAAAGGGCGTGGTTGCGCCACGCTCCGGAAGAACAGACTGGACGAAAGAGCTGCTTAACGAAGAGCTCGTGGCGACGAACAGGGAACTGGACGCGGCATACGAGGCTCACGGCTATGGCGCTTGAGTTTCGCTCTGTCACCAAGGAGTTCACCACCGGAGCGGGGCAGAACCTTGTTGCCGTTAACGATATCGGTTTCCGGGTGAACGAGGGCGAATTCGTTTCCGTGGTAGGCCCCTCCGGTTGCGGCAAGAGCACGATCCTGAGCATGACCGCCGGCCTCTACCAGCCGACGCGCGGTGAGGTTCTGGTCAGTGACGAACCTGTCAGCGGCCCCAATGCGCATGTGGGCTTCATGTTGCAGAAAGATCTGCTTCTGCCCTGGCGGGACATTGTCTCGAATGTCGAGTTCGGTCTGGAGGCACGGGGTGTCGCGCGGTCGGAGCGTCGCGACCGGGCCATGGCGGAGCTGAAGCGCTGTCATCTGGCGGGCTTCGAGAACCATTTTCCATACCAGCTCTCCGGCGGCATGCGTCAGCGTGCGGCGCTGGCACGGACGCTGGCGATCAAGCCGGAAATCGTCCTGCTCGATGAGCCCTTTTCCGCGCTCGACGCGCAGACCAAGCTCCTGCTGCAAAACAGCTTTGCCCGAACGATCTCCGAGACCGGCAAGACGACGCTTCTGATCACCCACGATCTGGCCGAGGCGGTTTTGATGTCTGACCGTATTCTCGTCCTGTCCGAACGCCCCGGCACGGTCGTGGCGGAGATCAAGGTCGATCTGCCGCATCGCGACGAGCCGCTGCAGCGCCGCGTCATGCCCGAAGTCAGCGACTACGCGGCGCAGATATTCAAGCATCTGAAGCTGGAAGAAAAAGCCATCTGATTGGCCACAAACAAAGGGGAATTCCGATGAAACGCATGCTCAAATCGGCGCTTGCCGCTGCCATTCTGACGGCCTCGGCCGTGAGTGCGATCGCTGCCGAAAAAGTGACTTATCTCTTCCCGGCACCTGACTTCCTGCCGGCTTTTGCACCGTTCCAGCTCGCCAAGAGCAAAGGCTATTTCGGCGATGCTGGCCTTGATGTGACTTTTCAGGTGGGCAAGGGCGGCGCCGATGTGGCCACCCAGGTCGCGGTCGGCAATGCAGATCTTGGCGGAGGCATTGGCGACACGCCGATCATCGTGCGCGCCAACGGGCTCGACATTCGTGGCGTTGCCCTGCTCGGCGGGCGCGGCCTGACGCAGCTCGCCTGGCGCAAGGACAGCGGCATCACCGGTCCTGCAGATCTTAAGGGCAAGTCGATCGGCGTTCTCGCCTTCCAGGACACCACTTATTACAACCTGCTTGGCGTGCTGGCTTCGGTCGAGTTGAGCAAGGCGGATGCTGATATCCAGGCGGTCGGCCCGGGCGGCATCATTCAGTTGACCATTGCCGGAAAGCTGCACGCCATGTCCGGTGTGCCGGAATGGATTGCCGCCATCGAGGCAGCAGGCGTCGAGATGGAGCAAATGCCGGTCGACGAGGTCTTCCCGGCCATGGCGCAGGCCATCATTGCCTCCGACAAGACCATCAAGGAACGTCCCGAGGTGGTGCGCGGCTTCGTCGGTGCCGTTCTGAAGGCGGTTGCCGATATTTCTGCCGATCCGGCACAGGCGGCAAAGGACTATGTCGCCGCCGTTCCGCAGCATGCGGGCAAGGAAGCCGAGATCGAGGGCATTCTGCGCTCCTATGCCACGCTGGTTTATCCCGAAGGCGAGAACCAGCCGCTCGGGGCATTCGATCCGACACGCATCGGCAAGGTGCAGGCATTCTATGTCGACAATGGCATCGTCCAGACCGCCGTTCCGATCGATGATCTTTATACGAACGAATTCGTCCAATGACACAGGTCGGTTCGATGGAGACCGGGGCGAAAGCCCCGGCCGAGGTGGCAAAACCCGTTATGAGTTCGCAGAGTAAGACATATCTGGCCAGTCTGGCGCTTCTGGTGCTCGTTTTGCTCGCCTGGCAGTTCCTGCCACCGGCGCTCGGGGTGCCGAAATTCATCATCCCGACGGTGACGGACTGCCTCATCGAGATGAAGCGCATGCTGCTTCAGGAAGGGTTGGTGGGCCACACGCTCTCGACGGCGCTCTATACGGTTCTCGGCTTTGCCATCGGAAGCCTGCTTGGTGCGGTGATCGGCTATCTGCTCGGCATGTCGGAGTTCTGGGAGAAGGTGCTTTCGCCCTACATCCTGGCGCTTCAGATCGCCCCGAAGGTTGCCTTCGCGCCGCTGTTCATCATGTGGTTCGGCTACAACGCCATGCCGAAGCTTCTGGTGACCGTGTTGATCGTGTTCTTTCCCGTTCTGGTCAATGTGCTGCAGGCCATGCGCACGGTCGACCGTGATCTGGTCAATCTGGCACGTGCCTACAACCTTTCCCGCTGGGGCATTTTCATGAAGGTCGAGATGCCATCGACCCTGCCCAATCTGATGGCCGGGCTCCGGATCGCATCCACGCTTGCGGTGATCGGTGTGACGGTTGGCGAACTGGTGGGCGGAAACACCGGGCTCGGCTTCCTGATTTCCTACGGCGGCGGACAGGCGAATGCGGCGATGGTCTTCAACGCCATCGTGCTTCTGACCGTGATCGGCTTCCTGCTCTACACGGTGCTCGTGCGGATCGAGGAACGGGTGCTGCACTATCTGCCGAAAGCCCAGCATTAGACCGGCGCAAGACAGTGGCCCGAAGCTGGCTTTGAACAAACAAGACCACCGGAGGCGGGAGGCTTCCGGGATCCAGTACGGAGACGGACATGACAGGCATCGACAAGAAATCGCTGATCGAGGAGCGGGTGAACACCGGTCTGCATGGCCAGTGGTACCCGGTGGCCAAATCGGTGGAGGTCAAGGCGAGCAGACCCTATGGAACACGCGTGCTCGGCAACAGGATTGTCCTGTGGCGCGATGCGGAGAACCGGCTGCGCTGCGTGGAGGATTTCTGCCCACATCGCGGCGCGCCGCTCTCCTACGGCGAAATTCACGAGGGCAATATCGGCTGCCGGTATCATGGTGTTGTCGTGAATGGCGAGGGTGTGGTGGTGCGCGTTCCCGCCATGCCCGAATGCGCGCTGGAAGGGCGCAAGGCGCTTAAATCCTTCGAGGTCGCGGAAGCTGGCGATGCCGTATTCGTCTACATACCCTCCGCAGAACAGCCCGAAGCGCCGCCGCTGGCGCTGCCGAAAGAGCTGACCGATGAGGCCTGGACGGGCTTTCTGTGCACCGGCGAGTGGAAGACCAACTACCGCTACGCGCTCGACAATCTCGCAGACCCGATGCATGGCTGCTACCTGCATGCGGAAAGCTTCACGCTTGCCTTCGGCTCCAAGCAGGACCTGATGAAGCTCGACAAGACCGACACGGGCTTCCGGGTCAGCCGCGTCGGCCAGGTCGGCGAGAATTTCGACTGGACAGAGTTCGAGGTTCATCCCGGCTCGATGTTCTGTTTCCTTGAAATCCCCTATCCGCCGGCAGCCGGTCCGGGCGGCGTGTTCCGCATCATCGGCTTTGTCACGCCCGTCGATGCCACCACCTGCAAGGTCTTCTTCTGGCGCATGCGCAAGGTCTCGGGGCTTGCCCGCGAAAGCTGGCGCTTCCTTTATCGGGCACGCCTGGAAAAGACCCACTGGGACGTGCTCGAGCAGGACCGGGTGATGCTGGAGGGCATGCCCGACGACGCACGCAAGCGGGAAATGCTCTATCAGCACGATCTCGGCGTCTCCCGCGTCAGGCAGATCCTGACCCGCGCGGCCAAGAGCCAAATCGAAGCCGAGATGGCGGCCGAATGATGCTTGGGGGACGCACCATACTGGTGACGGGAGCCGCACGCGGGCTTGGCGCCGAGATTGCCAGATGCCTGGCGAAACACGGTGCGGATCTCGTGCTTGCCGACATCGCCGAGGAGGAGGGCCGCGCGGTCGCGAAAGAGACGAGCGCGCGCTTTATCCCGCTCGATCTTGGCGAGCCGGCATCGATCGAGGCGGCGGCAAAGGCGTTGGGCGAGGCGAATGGCGGCACCCTGCACGGGCTCGTCAACAACGGCGCCATCGCGACGGGCATTGGCGGCATCCCCTTCGATGAAATCGACATCGAAAGCTGGGACCGGGTGATGCAGGTCAATGTGCGCGGCACTTGGCTGATGACACGTGCGGTCGCGCCGCTTTTGAAGGCTGCGGGCTCAGGCCGGATCGTGAATGTCGCGTCTGACACGGCGCTCTGGGGCGCGCCGCGCCTGATGTCCTATGTCGCCAGCAAGGGAGCCATGATGTCAATGACGCGGTCGCTGGCGCGCGAACTCGGTTCCGACCGTATCGGCGTGACGGCGGTTGCCCCGGGCATCCTGACGACGGAATCCACGGACTACGTGCCGGAAGCCCGCCACCGGCTTTATGCCGAGGGCAGGGCGGTGCCCGGAGCACAGGCCCCGGGCGAGATCACGGAAACCATTGCCTTTCTGCTCAGCGAGGGCGCGCTCGCGCTCACCGGGCAGGTCCTGCCGGTCAACAATGGTTTTGTCTTCAATTGAGGCGGTCATGACGTTCAAAGAGCACATATCCGGCAATATCGCCTATCTCGAGCGCCCCGGTGCGGGCGGTCCGACGCTGGTGATGCTGCACGGGGTCGGCTCCAATGCGGCCTCTTTCGTGCCGCTCCTGCCGCATCTGTCGCGCGACTGGCGCATCGTCGCCTGGAACGCGCCCGGCTATTGCGGATCGTCACCGCTCGATGCCGAATGGCCGCTGGCGAGCGATTATGCCGAAGCGCTGAAGGTGTTTCTCGACCGGCTGGAGCTGGAGCGGGTCATTCTTGCCGGCCACTCGCTCGGCTGCCTGATGGCGGCGTCCTTCGCGAGCACGCACCGCGACCGCGTTGCCCATCTTCTTTTGAGTTCGCCCGCGCTCGGCCATGGCGTCCCGCGGGGTGCCACGCTGAGTGCTGCCGCTCAGGCGCGCATTGACGACCTTGAGGCACTGGGCGCGGAGAAATTCGCCGCGCTGCGTGCGCCGCGGCTGGTCTTCGAGCCTGAAGCCAACACCGACATCGTGGACCGTGTGCGCCATGGCATGGCGCAGGTGAGCGTGCCGGGCTACCCGCAGGCAGCGCGCATGCTGGCGTCCGGCCGTCTTCTGGATGATGCGGAGCGCCTGCAGGTGCCGACAGACGTCATCGTCGGTGCGGAGGATGTCGTGACGCCGCCCGATTCTGCCCGCCGTGCCCATGCGGCGTTGCGCCAGCCATGGCGTGGTGCGCTCACGCTGGTGCCGGGTGCCGGGCACGCCCTTTACCAACAGTCGCCCGCCGCCTTTGCAGCGGCGCTGGACGCGTTTGCGGAAACAGCCGGCTGAAGCCGGCAGGAGGAACGAGCATGGCAGATACAGTTCGCGTCGGCAGCCTTCGGGGCATCATGATGCGCGGGCCTGGCATCACCGGCACGCTGCCGTTTTATGAGGATATGTGGGGGCTAAGCCTCGCCCACAGGGAAGACGGCGTGGCGCTTCTGCGTGGCACCGGCAGCGAGCCATTCCTTTATGGACTGAAGGATGGGCCGGTCTACGGCATCGAATATGTGCATTTCGCGATGCCCGATCGGGCATCGATGGACGCGCTCCACGCCCAGGTCATCGAGCGCGGTGGTGTGGTGCTTGGTGAGCCGGGACCATTCGACGATTATGCCGGTGGCTATGGTTTCGAGATGCTCGATCCGGACAACAGGCGCCTTCGGTTCCGCACCGATGCGCTGAGCCTTGACGAGGAACCCGAATGGGCCAAGCCGCGCAAGGTGAGCCATGTGGTGCTGAACACTCCGGACATGGAAGGCGTTCAGGAATTCTATACCCATGTTCTGGGTTTCCGCGTGTCTGATTACTCTGCCGACCAGATGGTCTTCCTGCGGTGTAATTCGGATCACCATTCCATCGCGCTGGTGCGCGGCAATTATGCAAGCGTCAATCACGTCGCGTTTGAAATGCCCTCGATCGACGAGTTCATGCGCGGCATCGGCCGCATGAAACAGAAGGGCCATGTGCCGACCTGGGGGCCGGGGCGGCATGGGCCGGGCAACAACCCCTTCGCCTATTTTGTCTCGCCCTCGGGCTTTGTCATCGAGTTCACCTCCGAGCTGCAGCAGATCGATGAGGAAACGCACGAAGCGCAGGTCTGGCCACGCGACAAGCCGGAAGCGATGGACCGCTGGATGACGGCGGGCCCCCCGACACCTGCCCAACGCGCAGTTATGCAGGGCAGGCCCGATCCCGGCTTCCCCGAACTCGCACCAGCCGGGGGTGATGTCTGATGCACTACGGATATGACGGCAAAGTCGCGGTTGTCACCGGCGGTTCGTCCGGGATCGGTCTGGCAACGGTGGAAACACTGCTTCAGTCGGGCGCGAGCGTGGCATTCTGCGCCCGTACCGAAAGCCGCTTGAACGACGTGGCCGCGGTTCTCATTCGCGATCACGGCGAAGAACGCGTGATGGCGCAGGCCTTTTCGGTTCTCGAACCGGAGGCGGTAAAGGATTTCGCCAGGGTGGTGGAAGACCGCTTTGGTGGCTGTGACCTTCTGGTCAACAACGCCGGGCAGGGACGCATTTCCACCTTTGAAGACACATCGGACGATGACTGGCGCGCCGAATACGAACTCAAGCTCTTCAGCCAGATCCATCCAACCCGCGCCTTCCTGCCGATGCTGCGCCGCGCAAAGGGTGCCATCGTCGCGGTCAACTCGCTTCTGGCCTACCAGCCCGAGCCGCACATGGTCTGCACCTCTTCGGCGCGTGCCGGGGTGCAGAACCTCGTCAAATCGCTGAGCGTTGAACTGGCTCCCGATGTTCGGGTCAACTCGATCCTGCTTGGGCTCGTAGGTTCCGGCCAGTGGTCGCGCCGCTTTGCAGAACGCGAGGACCAGAGCCAGAGCCGCGCCGAATGGTACGGCGCGCTGGCGGCCAAGAAGGGCATTCCGCTCGGCCGTCTCGGCAATCCGGCGGAAGCGGCCGCCGCCATCGCTTTTCTCGGTTCGCCTGCGGCGAGCTACATCACAGGCGCCCAGCTCGAAGTTTCGGGCGGCCTGTCTCGCTACATTTGAAGGATACGGGATGAAACTCGAGACAATCACAGCCACCGAGACGGTCGGGGATCTCATTGCCCGCTATCTCGCAGAGATCGGCGTTACCACGGTGTTCGGGGTCATCTCCATTCACAACATGCCGATCCTTGACGCCATCGCGCGGCAGCAGCGCATCCGGTTCGTGCCGGCGCGCGGCGAGGCGGGCGCCATGAACATGGCCGATGCCTATGCGCGTGTTTCGGGAGAGCTGGGTGTCTGCCTGACCTCCACCGGCACCGCTGCCGGCAATGCGGCGGGCGCACAGGCCGAAGCCCTGACCGCCGGTTCGCGTGTTCTGCATATCACGACGCAGGTCGATCTGGAATTCGCCGACCGTGACCGTGCTGCCATCCACGATGTCCCGCGCCAGCCGGAAATGCTGCGTGGCGTTTCCAAGGCGGTGTTCCGCATGTGGGACGCCAACGGCGCAGTAGGCGCGTTGACCGCCGCGGTTTCGGCAGCACTTTCGGCTCCGAGCGGGCCGGTCAGTCTGGAAATACCGGTCGACGTTCAAAGATCGGTAGCCTGCTCAACAGCACGCATCCACAAACCGCAGCCGATCCGACCGGTGGCGCCCGACAGCGTGATTGACGAGATTGCCGAGCTGGTGAAGGCGGCAAAGCGCCCGCTTCTGTGGCTTGGCGGTGGTGCCAGCGAAGCCGGCAGGGAGGCAACCGAGCTGATGCGTCGCGGTTTTGGCATCGTTACCTCGACCAATGGCCGCGCCATCGTTTCGGAAGCGGAACCAGCGAGCCTGGGCGCCTTCAACATGACGCCGGAGGCCGTCGAGCTATATCAAAGCTGTGATCTGATGATCGTGGTGGGCTCGCGCCTTCGCGGCAATGAAACGCGCAACAACAAGATGCCGCTGCCCCGGCCACTGGTGCAGATCGACGCTGACGCGTCCCAGGGCGGGCGCAACTATCCGGTCGAAGTGTTTGCCCATGGCGACGCCGCAGATACGCTGGCGCGCCTGCTTGAGCGCCTGCCGGACACGCTCGACACCGACACCAACCTATCCTTCGATATCGCCCGCACACGGGCACAGGCCGAAGGCCGGATGCGCGATGTGCTTGGACCCTACCGGGTTGTGGCCGACACGCTGGCTGACCGGGTGTTCACCAATGGCCATGCCTGGGTACGGGACGTCACCATCTCCAACTCCACCTTCGGCAACCGCTATGTGCGCATTGCCGCACCCAATCTCGGCGTTCACGCGCTGGGTGGCGGCATTGGCCAGGGCGTCGCCATGGGCGTCGGGGCAGCGGTTGCCTCCAGGGGGGCGAAGGCGATCACGCTTCTGGGCGACGGCGGAACCATGCTCGGTCTGTCCGAGATGATCACCGCGGTCGAAGAGAATGCGCCGCTCGTCTATCTCCTGATGAACGACAAGGCCTATGGCGTGATCCAGAACATCCAGGACGCACAGTATGACAGCCGCCGCCATTATTCGGCACTGGCGACGCCGGACTTTGCCGGGTTCTGCAAGTCGATCGGCATGCCCCACCGGGTGATTAGCGATGTCGCAGACTTCCCTGCCGCCTTTGATGAAGCTGTCGCCGCTGAAGGGCCGCAGCTCATCGAGATCGATATGTGCGCCATTGGCCCCTTCAACGAAGCCTTTGCCGGCCCGCCGGCGGGTGCTGCAGGCAAGGAGGCGTAGGGAATGAGGCTCGGACTGATCGGCTTTGGCAACATTGCCGGGACGCTGTTTGATTTGCTGGCGAAAACGCTCGATACCCCGCTCGCTCATCTGTGCGTGGTAACGCGACCGGAGTTTGCCGCTGAAACGGAGGTGCGTCTGCGGGCGGATTTTGGTTCCCTGGCAAAGGACATTTCCGTTGCCGGTGATGCCGAAGCGCTGCTCGCCAAAAAGCCGCATCTGGTTGTGGAGTGTGCCGGTCATGCGGCCGTGGTGGCACATGTGCCGCCGGTTTTGCGCGCTGGCACGGATGTGATCATCGTGTCCATCGGCGCGCTATCCGATGCGGCGCTCGAGGCCGATCTTCGGGCGGCAGCCAGCGCCGGCGGCGCACGTCTCATTCTGCCGGCCGGTGCGGTTGGCGGTATCGATCTGCTCTCTGCTCTGGGAGCGGCAGGCGGGCTTGAGGTGCGCTATCGCGGCTCCAAACCGCCGCACGCCTGGAGCGGGACACCCGCCGAAAACACCGTCGATCTGGCGAACCTGACCAAAGCAACCACATTCTTCACGGGCAATGCCCGTGAAGCCGCACGCGATTTTCCTAAGAATGCGAATGTCGCCGCGACGCTGGCACTGGCGGGAGCCGGGTTCGAGGCGACGCATGTGGAGCTGGTCGCCGATCCCTCCGCACCGGGCAATGTGCACGAATATTCGGTCGTTTCACCGCTGGCGAAATACTCGATGCGGATCGAGAACCTGCCATCGGCCGGCAATGCCAAGACATCCGTTTCAACGGTCTACAGCGTTTTGCGCGAGATCCGGAACCGGATCGGTCCGGTGGCGATCTGAGAGGGAAACAAAGATGATCGAACTGCCGCAGAACAGGCTCTTCGTCGGTGGAGAATGGGAAGAGGGAAGCGGTGTCGAAATCACCTCGATCTTCCCGGCCGACGGGAGCGTCAACCGCGTGCTTCGCGGTGCAAGCATCGCCGACGGAGAGCGTGCCATCGAACGCGCGAAGAAGGCGCAGGCAGATCCTGCCTGGCGCAATCTCAAACCGCATGAGCGGGCGCGCTTTCTCTACGCCATAGCCGACGGGATCGAGGCGAATGCAGAGCGTATCTCCCATATCCAGAGCCGTGATACGGGCAAGACCCTGCGGGAGACGGGGGCGCTGGCGGCTTCCGCCGCCGGTACATTCCGCTATTTCGGCGCGGTGCTGGAGAGTTCTGATGAAGCACTGACGGTCCAGCGCGGCGACGCGCTGACCATGTCGGTTCATGAACCGCTCGGTCTTGTGGGCGCGATCACGCCATGGAACTCGCCGATTGCCTCTGATGCGCAAAAGGTCGCTCCGGCGCTGGCTGCCGGAAACGCGGTGCTCTTGAAGCCGGCCTCCTGGTCGCCGCTCGTCTCGCTGGAACTGGCGCGGATCGTCGAGGCGTCGGGCTTGCCGAAGGGGCTGTTCTCGGTGCTGCCGGGCTCGGGACGAGAGATCGGAAATCTTCTGGTAGAACACCCCGACATTGCCAAGATCAGCTTCACTGGTGGCACGGCGACGGGACGTGCGCTTGCCGTGAAGGCAGCACAGAAACTGATGCCGGTGTCGCTGGAGCTTGGCGGAAAGTCTCCGACCATTGTCTTCGCCGATGCCGATATAGAGCAGGCGCTCGCCGGCGTTCTGTTCGGCATCTTTTCGTCAACGGGCCAGAGTTGCATTGCCGGCGCGCGCCTCTTCGTCGAGCGGCCGATTTATGATCAGTTCGTCGAGCGCCTTGTCGCGGCGACAGGGCGTCTGAAGGTGGGACATCCCTTCGAGGCTGAGACACAGGTTGCGCCGATGGTCCATTTCGATCATCGCGACAGCGTCGCGGAGCATGTCAGAAGGGCGGTCGAGGAGGGAGCCGAACTCCTGACGGGCGGCAAAGCGCCCGAAGGCGAGGTTTTCGACAAGGGTGCATATTATCTGCCCACCATTCTTGCCGGCGTCGACAACACGGCGCGCATCTGCCGTGAAGAGGTATTCGGGCCGGTTCTCGTAGTCCTGCCGTTTGACAGCGAGGAAGACGTCATAGCGCAGGCCAACGATAATGAATATGGTCTGGCGTGCGGCCTGTGGACGCGCGATTTCCCGAAAAGCTGGCGTGTCGGCAATGCCATCGGAGCGGGCACGGTCTGGATCAACACTTACAAGCAGTTTTCAATCTCCACGCCCTTCGGTGGTGAGAAGGAAAGCGGCATGGGGCGCGAGAAGGGTCGCGACGGCATTCGCGCCTATATGGCCCAAAAGTCCTTCTACACTGACCTTTCAGGCGCGCCGCATCCCTGGGCGGCAGCCATGGTGAAAGAACAATGAGCCGGGCGGTCGCCATTGTCGGGTCAGGTCCGTCCGGCTGCTATCTGGCGCAGGCGCTCCTGAAGGCGGAGCCGGATCTCAGCGTCGATCTGATCGACCGTCTACCCGTGCCCTACGGCCTCGTGCGCTATGGCGTGGCGGCCGATCATCAGGGCACCAAGGGGGTGATCCGGCAGTTTGAACGCCTGTTCGAGCGACAGGGGGCAGGGTTCATCGGAAATGTCACTATCGGCGAAGATGTCAGCCTCGATGAGCTGCGCACGGCCTACGATGCCGTGGTACTCGCTGCCGGCCTGTCTGCCGATCGCGCGCTTGGTATTCCCGGCGAAACGCTCAAGGGGGTCCATCGTGCCGGTCGCCTGACACGCGCGCTTTATGAACATCCCGATGCCGAGCCTCTCCCCGAACTGGGGTCGCGCGTGGTCATCATGGGCAATGGCAATGTTGCCATCGATATTCTGCGCCTCCTTGCCAAGACCCCGGAAGAACTGGCGGGCTCCGATCTTGGTGCCCGACCGACCGCCTGGCTTGCCGGTTCTGCAATCGAGGAGATTGAGATTGTCGGTCGTTCGCCGGCAGCAGCGGCAAAGTTCGATCCCGTCATGATCAAGGAACTGGCTAAGCTTGAGGGTGTGCGCATTCGCGTTATCGATGCGGGCGAGGGCGACGATCCGGAGGCGGCAAAGAAGCTCGCAGCCCTAGAAGCGATTGACGGTCATGGTTCCGGCCCGCGTCGTATCACGTTCCGATTTGGTCTCACGCCAGTCGAGCTTTCGGGCATCGATGGTGATCTGAAGGAAGCGCAGTTCGAGGACGGGCAGGGTAACAGGGTGTCCCTGCAATGCAGCGCCTTTATCACCGCCATTGGTTTCAGCGCCCAGGAAGGCTTGCCACGCGATGCGTTGATTGGCGCGGCGAAGGATGGTGCACTCGGGGTTCTCGATACGGGGCTTTACGCGACGGGCTGGTTCCGCCGCGGCCCGCGCGGAACGATCCCGGACAACCGTGCTGATGCGCAGCGTCTGGCAGAGCGCATCCTTGCGGATTTACAGGCGGGAGATGGATCGCCTGCAAAACCCGGTCGGAGCGCCTTTCCGGACTGGGCGGATGCGGTTGACTATCAGGGCTGGAAACGTATTGACGCGGCTGAACTCGCTGCGGCCCCGGAAAACCGTTGCCGCGCCAAGATTGCCTCGCGCGACGCCATGCTGGCGCTCGCCACTCATCAAGAGGAGCCTCAACAATGAACATCACGGTTCTTTACGGCACCGAGACCGGCAATGCCGAAATGCTGGCCGAGGACGTCATGGCCGAGCTTGAAGGCGAGCATGATGTCGAGTGCAGCAATCTATCGGACTTTGCGCCGGATGCCTTCGATGCCAGGCGGCTGTACCTGATCGTCTGCTCGTCCTATGGCGACGGCGAACTGCCGGCCTCGGCCCAGCCCTTTGCCGACGCCCTGCAGGCAAACATGCCGGATCTGACGGGGGTTCATTTCGGCATTTTCGGTCTCGGTGACACTGAGTACGAAGAGACGTTCGGCTTCGGCAGCAAGACGCTCTCCGAACTTCTGAGTGCAAGGGGGGCAGTGCAGATTGGCGAGCGCATCACGCATGATGCCTCCGGTAGCGACATGGCCGAGGATCTGGCGTTTCCCTGGGCAGCGCAAATCGTGGCGCTGGCTGAGGAAAAAATCGGCGAGACCGTGTGATGAAGGCCGCCGAAATTCGGGCGCTGGTCTGCACACCATGGCGTCATGGGGATTGCGTCGATCTCACGGGCGTCATCTGTGAGGGCCCGCTTGATCTTGCCGGCTGCGACGTCACTGGCGTGAATTTCACGGGTGCCTTCTTTCCGGACGGGTTCGATGCGACAGGCGCGCGCTTTCTTGGCGTCAGCTGGTTCAGCCACAGCCAGTTCGGCAGGGCGGCCAGCTTCGTGGAGTCGGTATTCACCAATGATGCGCGGTTCGATCAGGCAGTCTTTTCCGGGAAGACGTCATTCGAAGGCGCCGAGTTCCGCGGCATCGCCCGGTTCGACTGCGGTGATTTTGTGGCGGGGGCGAATTTTCGCAGCGTTGCGTGCTACGGAAACTTCTCGCTACAAGGCGTATGGATGCGCAAACAGGCGAATTTTCAGGGAGCCGAATGGCTGGGTGGCTTGTGGTGCGAGGCAGCGCAACTGCCCGAGGACACCGACTTTGCTGATACCCAGGTACACGGCCGCTTGTGGCTGCGGCATGCACTCCTCGGCGAAAGGCCGCTGCAAAGCAGCGCCTTTCCGCTTTCGTATGGATACACCTACAATTGATCGGCTGACCAGCCGCGATAGCCCAAAGCTTCTGACATGGAACGGGCAACGGTCTTGAGTTCCTGCTCGATTTTTCCTGCGTGGGGGCCGTTCTCATCAAAGATACTGGCGTGACCGGTCACATTGATGGCGCCGACGGCGCGTGCCTGATGGTCGTGGATCGCGACGGCGGCGGACCCGATCTCGCGTTCAAAGTTTGCAACGCTCCACGCAATTCCACGGGCCCGGTCCGCCTGTAGTTGCTGTTCCAGATCGGCGAGCGTCGTGCGTGTCTTGGTTGTGAAGGATTCCATCGTCTGACCGGCATATAAGGACCGGAGTGAAGCAGTCGGCAGTTCCGCCAGCAGTATACGGCCGATCGTCGTTGCATGCGCAGGCAACCGCGTTCCCTCGCGCACCGTACTGGCGAGGTGGGAATTTGGTGTTTCACGCGCCAGGTAGACGATCTCGCGCCCCTCAAGAACGCCAAGGTGGGCCGACAGGTTAAGTGAATCGACGAGTTGCTTCAGGAAAGGCCGCGCCACATGCAGGATGCTGCGCTCGTTCAACGCTTCCGAGGCGAGGGCGATCAGGCCGGTCCCGAGACGGTACCCGCCATCATCAGCAATAGGTTCGATGATGCTTTCGGCCTCGAGTGTTGCAAGGAGCCGAATGAGCGTCGTTCGGTTGATGTTGAGCGCCTTTGCCGCACTGCTGATGTTGCGGCACCGGTTGCCTGCCGCGATATAGCGAAGCAGCGCAATTGCTCGGGTTACCGGGGGAACCACATAAAGGGGTTCTTTTGTTTCATTTTTATGCTCTTCTGCCACCTATGGCCCCGCTGAATCGGTCTTATTTGCTCACAGTTATCATATTTGAACAGATTCCAGTAGCAGGCTGGCTTAATGGATGCCGCAAATGTCACGCTTATTTGCCCTCGGGACCGGGAATTGTTCTGCTGATGCTCCCGGAGGGGCGGATTTTCGGCTCCGGCTCCCGTAGGGGAAAGAGATCGCGGCAAGCATTCTCGCTATGATGCCCAAGATGCAAAACCGCATATGAGCTGGAGTTGTCAGTTGGCAGCCGCTGGTGTCGTCCTGGGACCGTTCGCCATGGCGGCTGCAAGCGTATGGAGCTTTGTGCTGTTGGATCCCTTGATCAGCACCATGTCACCGTCACGGATGTCGGCAAGGAACGCCTTGTGCATCTCTTCGAGTGTTGCCGCACGACACCCTTTGCGAGCATCGGGTAGTGCGGCCCAGAAATCCTCGTAGAGAGAGCCGAGAACGTGAACGCGGTCGATGCCGTTTGCCTCGATCAGGGGGGCAAGATCAGTGTGAAAGCGTCGGGCGTCCGTACCCAGCTCTGCCATCTCTCCCAAAAGGGCGATCCGCCGACCATCGCCGGTCCGCTTGCCGAGATTCGCGAAGGCGGCTCTCATGGAGGCCGGGTTGGCGTTATAAGCGTCGTCTATCAGATCGATGGATCGTCCGTTGACGGTGAGCCTATGTTCTGCGCCGCGTCCAGGAAGAGGCAAAAAACTGGGCAGTTGGTTTAGCGCCGCATCAAGGGGGTGCCCGAGGGCCGCTACTGCAGCGATGACGGCGAGGCTATTGAGCGCCATGTGCTCGCCGGCGGCACCGAGCGCATAGCGCACCGCCTGCCCTTTGATGCAGGCAGCGACAATCCCGTTTGGCGCATCGTAATCGAGGAGCCGATATTCGCACTCCTCCCCGGTGCCATAATGGAGGATTTTCAGGTTGCGGGCCTGGGCGGCGGCGTGGACCACATCCCACTCCTGCATGTCGCGGTTGAGGATCGCCACGCCACCGGAGCTCATGCCCTGAAAGATCGCGCTTTTCGTCACGGCGATGTCGCGCGGCGTGGTGGTCTCGGAAAGGTGCGCTGGCGCAATGTTGGTGAAAATGGCGACATCAGGTTTCGCCATGCGCGCGCTCTGACCCATGCGGCCGACCGCCAGCTCGAGCACCACGTGATCCGTATCGGCAGATATCGAGGCAAGGTTCCAGGCGACACCGTGTGGAAGATTGGCATTGTGCGCGGTCTGGGCGACGCTTCCATATGGAGTTAGTGCGTGGGCAAGCATTGCGACAGATGTCGTTTTTCCGGCGCTGCCCGTGATGGCGAGGAGCTTGCCGCTTATGCACTGGCGCGCATGGCGCCCCAGGGCGAGAATGGCTGCACCGGTATCGCTCACCGCAAGAACGGGAATATTGTCGGGGAATGGTGCCTGTGGATCGTCGCTAATGATCGCGGCCGGTGGAGGCTTCATCCCGGCAATCACCTTTGGCGGAATTCCTCTGCCTGTCTTGCCAACACGCATGGTGACCATCTGCCCTGGTTTGCGCGTGGGCGCGTGGATGCACAGTCCCGTGGCTGTCCAGTCAGGCGCCGGCGGAACCATCCAGTGGCCACCCGTTGCCTCGGCAACGCTGGAGGCGTTCCAGATGGCGGCGGTCGGTGTGCGCATGGCAGGCTTGTGGTCGGTGGCACCGCGTGAATGGAGCGCCACCAGTGACTGGAAACCGGGGCGCTGCTCGAGATAATTCCGGTAGGCGATGAACCCGGACAGGTAATGCTCCACATCATCGATGCGCACCCGGAACGCGTGGTGGCGAATGAAGAAGCTTCCCACCACCCGTTTTGGCATGCGAAAGAACATGGCGGTCTCTGGCCAGAAGAAGCCGTTCAACAGGTATCGGGCGCGAAACTCGAGCGCTTCGCTGAATGCGACAAGATCGATCCTGCGCAGCAGATGCGTCATATGGGGCATGTCGCCGATCCGACTGATCAAAGAGCGTGCAGCCATCATCAGTTCAAGAAGCGTGGGAAAAGTGGTGATGCGCTGCCGGACGAAGTCCAGATGACCGGCGACATTTTGCAGTCCAAAGATGAAATAGCGCTCTTCCGGTCGATGGCGGGTCAGTTCGTTGACGCAATAGCTCAGCCAATGGTCGTGATGGCGCCAGTGGTTTTCGGCAATGAAGTGGTCGAATGCCTTCTCCACCGCGTCCAGCCAGCGAGGGTCCCTGGTGATGTCGTAGAGACGCATCAGACCGAAGGCGGCTTCGCCCTCGTAATAGATGGTGCGGAAAGCCGTCTTCATTTCCAGGGAGGGATAGTGCAGCACATGGATGAACGATCCGGTTCGCTGATCCTGCATGTATAGGATGCCGAGCGCGAGCATCTCCATCAATGGTAGATGGGTCCGGTCGCCGGTGGTGGTTGTGTATTTGCTGAGCGCGAGCAAAGCGACTGCATTGCCCCCCAGCTTGATTTCGTCTCCGACATCCACCAGGAACGCAGCCCGCCGGCCATCCGGAAGTTCCGCTTCGCGAATGAACTCTCCTTTCATACGTGCGAGCGAGCGGTCTATGGCGTTCTTCAGTGTCGCTTCACGCGTCACTTCCCATGCTTCAAGCATGGCGTAGGTGGTGCTTGCATGACGCAGCGTGTTGTATGCTTCTATTCGACGGTCGAAACAGGGGTGAAATCCGTAAGCGAATGCGCCGTCATCCTTTACCTGCCGGGCGAGATATCCGGAGGCAGACTGCACCAGATGCTCGACCAGGGGGCCGTCGAGAACCTCGATATGCCGCCGCCCGGTGTCCGGTCCCAGCTCGTTCAGTGGATACAGGCCGCCATCGACATCGCGGAACACGCCTTTCGTGGAGAATATGAAAACTGGCTGTTCTTCATTGAATTCCACGGCGGCCCCCCCGGGGTATTTCGACCCCGCATACCGTGCGAAATTCTTTTCGTTGAGGACGGCATGCGCTACGCGATTGCCGCCATAGAGCATCGCGTTTGCGTTCAGCTCCTGCTCGAGAAAGGCCCTGTCAAAGCTGGCATCAAGCGCCACGCCGCACCGAAAATAATTCCGCTTGGTCCGGGCCAGGCTTTCCCTGAGGTTCTTCCATGTGCTGACTTCGGCCCGATCAACCCAGTCCACCCGCAGCCAGCGCCCTTCCAGCCTGTTCTCCCGCATGACCTGCCGCAACTGCGACAACCCGTTTTGCCACGCAGCTTCCAGAGTGTCGCCTGCAGCGTTGACGACGCGCGCACGTGCTTCCCCGTCGGAAACGGAGAAAAACAGCACGACCGGTGGAAACGGCGCCCCAAGCGGCACGATACCTTTGCGCAGAGCCGTTCTGATTTCAGAAAAATCGTCGAATTTCTCGTGTCGCATGGTGTTCGCCCTAACGTTCGCGCAGTGCTTCGCGCGCACGGTTGAAAGGTTTGATGAGGTAGTCCAGAACGGTTTTGCTTCCGGTGTGAATGTCGACGGTGGCGACCATGCCGGGCACGATGGGAAAGCGCTTGCCAGCTTTGTTGACGAGCGCGTCGTCCTGGGTCTCGATAAAGACGCGGTAGTAGTATTTGTCCTTTTCCACCTCGTCCTGAATCGTGTCCGGTGAGATCGTCGTTACCTCTCCGTCAATGTCTCCGTAGATCGCGTAGTCATAGGCGCTGATCTTGACGCTCGCTCTCTGGCCCGGATGAATGAAAGCTATGTCGCGTGGCGAGATGCGTGTTTCGATGAGCAATTGATCATCGAGAGGAATGATGTCCATCAGCTTGCCATTGGGGGGGACAACGCCGCCGATGGTGGAAACCTCGATGTTCTTGACGATGCCACGCACAGGCGAGCGGTGGGTCAGCCGCGCGAGACTGTCGGAGCGTCCGCGAACAACCGGAGAAAGGGCGCTCATCTCGGCGTTGGCCTTGGTCAACTCCTCACGGGCGCGAACGAGATACTCGGATTGGACTTCGGCCTTTTTGAGTTCCAGCTCGGCGGCCTGACGCTGGAGGCGGATGATTTCGACATTGCTTGCTGCGCCGATGGCAGACAGGGATTTGTTGATTTCCAGCTCCTTGGTGACGAGAACGAGCGATTCTTCGATCCAGCGCAACGATTCGCGCAGTGAGCGCCGCCGCGCCTCGTAGAGCTCTCGTTCCGATCTGATCAATTCGGGATAGTTGCGAAGTTCGTCAGGAAACTGGAGCGGTGTCTGGTTGACCTCCGCCTGCAGCCTTGCGGAAGCAGCCTGAGCGGCCCGGTACTTGGCCGCGCTTTCCTCAACGTCGGACTCTTTTTTCGTAGGATCGAGCTGGGCCAGTAACTGGCCCGGATTCACCACCTGATCTTCACGAACGTGAAGCGCGGCGAGAATGCCCCCTTCGAAAGATTCAATCGCCTGTTCACGCTTGGTCGGGATGACGCGCCCGCTGCCCGATGACACCTCGTCCAGCATCGCAAAATAAGACCACACAAGTGCTGCCGCCAGCAGAAGGCAAAGAACCCGAACGATGCGCGTGGACCGTGACAGCCGCACATCGTCGTGATCGCCATATTCCCAGCCGGTCACTTCGTCTTTGCGGAGCAGCGCCATGATCAGCTCCCCTCGCTCGCGACTTGACGATTCCCGGATCGGTTGGCCGGCACGACCTTTTTGACGCCCTGCAGTACCTTCAGGGCCGCATCCTTGCTGTCGTCCAGCGCCACGTGACCGTTGTCGAAAACCACGATCCGCTCGACCAGTTCGAGGATGCGCATACGGTGCGTCGCAATCACCACGGTTCTGTCCGTCGCCCAATCGTGGAAGCGTGTTATGAACTGGCGCTCGGTGGCCTCATCCATGGCAGCCGTGGGTTCGTCGAGAAGGACGATCGTCGGTTGTCTGATCAACAGGCGGGCCAGCAACAGGGATTGGCGCTGACCGCCTGAAAGTCCCAGTCCTCCCTCCTGGATGGGGTGATCTAGACCTTTCGGCAGGCGGCGTATGAATTCGTCAGCACCCACCATGGCAAGGGCCTCAAAAAGCGCCTCGTGGGAAGCGTGCGGCGCGCCAAGCGTGACATTGTCCCGGATCGTGCCATGGAAGAGCCGCGCGTTCTGTGTGAGCAGCCCGACATCACGCCTGACATCTGCCGGATCGATCTGGCCGAGCGCAAGACTGTCGAGCGTGACATCTCCGGAAAGCGGTTCCAACATGCCCGAAAGGGCTTGCAGAAATGTCGACTTTCCGGCGCCATTTTTGCCCAGAACAGCGATCTTCTCCCCAGCCGCAATGTCCAGGTCCTTAACGGTCAGCGCTGGCTTCATACTGAAATCGCCATAGGTAAAAACCGCCATGCGCATGCGGTATGAGCCGCGCAGGGCCGCTGCTGGCACTCGCACCTCCGCATCGGGATGATCAACCGGCATTTCCATAATGGTGTTGAGGCTTTTCAAACCGACTTTCGCCTGCTGGAGACGGCCGAAAACCTGGGTGATCTGCGCCATCGGCGCCATCATCCGCGAGCCCAGAATGGAACAGGCAACCAGCGCGCCCGTGGTCATGTCACCATTCATCACCATCGGCGCTCCGAAGAAAACGATGACGGCGAACGTACCTGTCTGCACCGTATGGCCCCACCCTGTGAGTGCGCTGGTGATCGAGCGAAGGCGCAATTGGGCGCCGGCTGCCACGGCGTTGAAATGGTTCCAGCGCTGCTGGAAGCGCTCCTCGGCCTGCAGTGCTTTCACATCTTCTATGCCCTGCACCGCCTCGACCAGCATTGCGTTGCGCAGTGAGGCCTCCCGCATGGCTTCGCGCGCACTGGCGCGCAGCTTGCCTTGAGCCATAAGGCCCGGAACGATCAGCAGCAGGAGGGCTGCTGCTGGAATGATCACCAGCGGTCCGCCAATGAGCCAGAATATGCCAAGGAAGAGAAAGAAGAACGGAAGGTCCGTGACGGCCGACGCCGTTGTTGACGTGAGCAATTCGCGGACCTGCTCCATATCACGCAATTGCGCAATGAACGTTCCCGTGGATGTGGGGCGGGCGCTGTTCTTCACCCGCAATGCATGGCCGAAAAGAACGTCAGACATCCGCAGGTCGACGCGTTTGCCCACCGTGTCGAGGATGCCCGTTCGCAGCCGGCGTATGATGAAATCGAAAAGCACCGCCAGCAACACGCCTGAAAACAGAACGAAGAGGGTGTTCATCGAGTTTGCCGGCACCACCCGGTCATAAACCTGCATTGAGAAGATGATACCCGCCAGCGCGAGGAGGTTGGCCATGAGCGAGGCCAGCATCACATGGGCGTAGGGCCGTAGATCACGCAGAGCAATGCGCCGGAACCAGTGTTTGCGATAGGGGGCGATGTAGGCGTCGACGCGTTCATCGGCGATTGCGCGTTCTGGACGGGCGAGCACCATCAGCCGTGTCTTGGCCAACAGGTCGTCGAGCGGAATGGGAGTGGACTGGCCGGCATCACCGCTGAAGACCACTGATGCGTGACGGTCCGCACTGAGTGCGGTCACAACGCCGACAAGTCCGCTTTCCAGCTCGACCAGAACCGGCAGGCGCCAGGTATGGAGCTTGCGAAACTGCACCGGCTTTGCCTGCAGTCCCAGTTTTCGGGAAACCCTGACGATGCCTTCTGCTTTGTCGGGCGTCTCGAGGGCTTGCGCCAGTTGCCGGGCACCCTGTGCGGAAAACGGCACATTGTAATGCCGCGCCACGTGCTCCAGCGCCTCGATCCAGGCCCAGAGATCTGGCCCATCTCGATCAGGTAGTTCCGTCTGCTCCATGTCGGGGCCGATCATGCGATCCCCTTCGGTTGATCAATCGGTATGTTTCGGTTGCGCGATCTCGTGACCGCGCAACGAAGTGTCTGGGGCTACACGCCCGCCGAGCCGGTGTCGTCCAGGTCGTCTTCTTGCACCAGGTGGCCGAACGGATCGAGAGGCTCGCTTTCGCCGAGGACGGATCCGCCATCGTTGCCCGTGTCCTTGGCAGTAGTGCTTTCCGTGTCCCGCGAAAGCGTCTCGATGTTGTCCAGCGGCACTTCCGGACTGCCTTCCTCATCTAGCAGACCGAGCATTCTTGCGCCGTCCGCAAGTGTGGTCTGGCCAGGGCCGCTCTCTTCCTCGTTCGGTTGGTCGAGCCCTTCGAGCCCGACCACATCCTCCGTGGCAAACAGCGGCTGGGTCGATGCGATTGCGACAAACGTGCCGGGCCCGGCGCCATGCTCGATATCAATGGTGAGCGTGGCTTCGGCAGTCGTGCCGTTCGGATGCTCCAACCGATAGATGAAGACGTCTGACTGGCCGATCGAGGCCGTGTCCGGATCCGGCTCGTAGCTGTACCCGCCATCGGCGAAGATCGTGAGTGTGCCGTAGGAGCCCACAATCTGCGTTCCCGCCTGTGCAGGGCCTTCATAGGTCACCCCGTCAGGCGCCACTTTCAGAACCGTATAGGTTGACCCCAGCGTGTCGTCCTCGAGCACATTGCCCTGTGTCGATACGCCCCCTTCGGCAACGATCTGTGTCAGATCGCTGTTCTCGAAGGTCAGGTCGGCGCTAACGGTGACGCCGATGGCGATCCCGCTATTGGAGACATTTAGGCGATACTGACCTGTCGGCAGGTCATCAATCGTCGCTTCGATTGTTTCGCCAACGATACCGATCACGTCGATCAGCCCGCCCTCGCTGCTGTTCGCGATCTCCACCCAGACACCGTCAATGAATTGTTCCAGCGAGAACTCGATGGACTCAAGAAGATTGAGTAGACTGGAAGAACTGACTGAAATGGACAGGTCGCTCTCGACCTGATCCGCAACGCTGAAATCATAACTCCCTTCGCCACCGCCCAATACGTTCGTGTACTGGATGGCATTGTCGACCTGCTGCGTGGTCACGACATAGGTCGTGTCGATCCCGGCTGTGCCGGCGTCGTCCACTGCAGTCATGTCGAGCGTGGCGGCTTGGGTCGGATCGAGATCGTTCCACACCAGGCCTTGCCCGGCACTGTCGATCTGCACATAGAGCGTGGCTGTCGAGGTATTTCCTGTCGCAGGATCGTTCAGCGTGTAAGTGAACGCATCCACCTGACCGATACCATCGCCCGCTGCATTGGGCGTATAGGTGTAGCTGCCGTCGGGATCGATGGTGAGCGTGCCATAGGTGCCGACGATGGTCGTTTCCGGTCCGGCCACGGCCTCACCGTTCACCTGTGCGATCACGGTCGTGGGGGTGACATCATCGACCTGCCCGTCGTCATTCACGTCGGTGATGACATTGCCGGAAACCGGAACCGGATCGTAACCACCGATCTCGGTGTAATCGTAGTCCGTGCCGGACACCTGCAGGTCGCCGAGCACACCCGCCCCGACACCTTCGAAGGTCATGAAGGCCCGATACTGGCCGGATTCGAGCAGTTGCTCAACGCGGTACTCGTTTCCGCTCAACAAGCCAAGCTCGAGCAGCGTCGCTTCACCCGTGCCGTCAATGCCGGTCCATTGCGTGCCATCCCATTTCTGGATGACCAGTGCATAGTCGCTGAGCACACCGAGAGAGGCGAGAGCACTGTAATCGAAGTCCGCTTCCAGAGTGTGGTTCTCTTCTACGCTGAAGTCGACGGTGGATGTTCCCAGAACCTCTGCCTGCAGGTCGAGCACACCGATTGAAACCAGTGCCAGATAATTTGCGCTGCCGTGGTCGACGGATGACGACGTCGGGAGGATGTTCACCTCTGCTCTGGCAAAATCATCATAGGCCTGAATATCAGCGTCTGCATCTGCGTCGGCATCTGCATCTGCGTCCGCGTCTGCATCCGCGTCGGCGTCCGCATCCGCGTCGGCGTCCGCGTCGGCATCCGCATCGGCGTCAGCGTCGGCATCCGCATCTGCATCCGCATCTGCATCGGCGTCTGCATCCGCATCCGCGTCAGCGTCGGCATCCGCATCAGCGTCGGCATCTGCATCTGCATCCGCATCAGCGTCGGCATCTGCGTCCGCGTCTGCATCTGCGTCGGCATCTGCATCTGCGTCCGCGTCTGCATCCGCGTCGGCGTCCGCATCCGCGTCGGCGTCCGCGTCGGCATCCGCATCGGCGTCAGCGTCGGCATCCGCATCTGCATCCGCATCTGCATCGGCGTCTGCATCCGCATCCGCGTCAGCGTCGGCATCCGCATCAGCGTCGGCATCTGCATCTGCATCCGCATCAGCGTCGGCATCTGCGTCCGCGTCTGCATCCGCATCGGCGTCAGCGTCGGCATCCGCATCCGCGTCTGCATCGGCGTCGGCGTCCGCATCGGCGTCTGCATCAGCATCGGCATCAGCATCAGCGTCGGCATCTGCGTCGGCATCTGCATCCGCGTCTGCATCCGCGTCTGCATCTGCATCTGCATCGGCGTCTGCGTCGGCATCCGCGTCCGCGTCTGCATCCGCATCAGCGTCCGCGTCGGCATCCGCATCTGCATCGGCATCTGCATCTGCGTCGGCGTCTGCATCCGCATCCGCGTCGGCATCTGCGTCGGCATCCGCATCGGCATCTGCGTCGGCATCCGCATCCGCGTCGGCATCTGCGTCTGCGTCAGCATCCGCGTCTGCATCTGCATCTGCATCCGCGTCGGCGTCTGCATCCGCATCCGCGTCGGCATCTGCGTCGGCGTCCGCATCAGCGTCTGCATCAGCATCAGCATCCGCGTCTGCATCCGCGTCTGCGTCTGCGTCGGCATCCGCGTCGGCATCTGCATCAGCATCCGCATCGGCGTCTGCATCCGCGTCGGCGTCCGCATCCGCATCTGCATCGGCGTCGGCATCCGCATCAGCGTCGGCATCTGCGTCCGCATCCGCATCTGCATCCGCGTCTGCATCTGCATCGGCGTCTGCGTCGGCATCCGCGTCCGCGTCTGCATCCGCATCAGCGTCCGCGTCGGCATCCGCATCCGCGTCGGCATCTGCATCCGCGTCGGCATCTGCATCCGCGTCGGCATCTGCGTCAGCGTCAGCATCTGCATCCGCGTCGGCATCTGCGTCAGCGTCGGCGTCCGCATCTGCGTCTGCGTCGGCATCTGCGTCTGCATCCGCATCAGCGTCAGCATCGGCGTCTGCATCTGCATCTGCGTCTGCATCCGCGTCTGCGTCTGCGTCTGCATCCGCATCGGCGTCTGCATCCGCATCCGCGTCGGCATCCGCATCTGCATCCGCATCGGCATCTGCATCCGCGTCGGCATCTGCGTCAGCGTCGGCATCGGCGTCCGCATCTGCGTCAGCGTCCGCATCTGCATCAGCGTCGGCATCTGCGTCTGCATCCGCATCAGCGTCAGCGTCCGCATCTGCATCGGCGTCCGCATCTGCATCGGCGTCCGCATCGGCGTCGGCATCTGCATCTGCGTCTGCGTCTGCATCCGCATCGGCGTCTGCATCCGCATCCGCGTCGGCATCTGCATCCGCATCTGCATCGGCATCAGCGTCGGCATCGGCGTCTGCATCCGCGTCGGCGTCTGCATCAGCATCCGCATCCGCATCCGCGTCGGCATCTGCGTCCGCGTCTGCATCTGCGTCCGCATCCGCGTCGGCATCTGCGTCGGCATCTGCGTCCGCGTCTGCATCTGCGTCCGCATCAGCGTCGGCATCTGCGTCTGCATCCGCATCCGCGTCGGCATCTGCGTCCGCGTCTGCATCTGCGTCCGCATCAGCGTCGGCATCTGCGTCGGCATCTGCGTCCGCGTCTGCATCTGCGTCCGCATCAGCGTCGGCATCTGCGTCTGCGTCTGCATCCGCGTCTGCGTCTGCGTCGGCATCCGCGTCGGCATCTGCATCAGCATCCGCATCGGCGTCTGCATCCGCGTCGGCGTCCGCATCCGCATCTGCATCCGCATCAGCATCACCGTCGTCAGCGTTGGATCCGCCACCGGAAAGTGCGGCTGCCCCGCCGGCGAGAAGGCCCAGGCCTGCCAAACCCATCAGTGAGGATCCACTCACGCCCCCCCCCAATAAGGTGATCGACAGAGGCAATTTCGGAGAACTGAAAATCGGCGAGACCTGCGGTGTGATCTCCAAACCACAGATCTCCGCTCGGATCCTCAAGAACCAGGTCGCTTTTGGCACCGTCACTTTCGATATAGAAATTCTCTATTCGAACCACGCGCCCGTCGTGCAGCTTCAAGAGAAGGTGATTGCCATCGCGGGTGAAGCTTTCTACCGCGCTGGGGGGGATTTTCAGGGTGACGACGCTTGGCGCGTCCAAAGCTATAGCGTCAAGAGCCGCGGTTCTCTCGCTTCCGGTGCCTTTAACTGAAATTACAGCTGCCACGAGATCACCTCTGTCAACAATGTTGCCCTAAATCAATTCTAATTCAATAAATAACCTGAAATAAAATTAGTGTAGACAAAATCCGTTTCAAAAAGAAATACGGGGATATATATGATCGTGAGAATATTGATAAAGGGAGAAAATCACGCAACATCAAATAGATAATAAAATTAGCTTTATAACCTTTTCAGAGATTCATTGTTTTCGATTCATTGATTTGGTTATTAAAAATATAAATATAAAAAGAGAAATATATAAGGCGTCAAAACTCTAGGTTGATTTGTCATTGCAAGGATCGCCAGATCTCTGCTGGTATGTCGCGAAAAACTGCTCCCGCAGTGGTAGATCCCCGCGAATCACTCGAACAAGCGCGGGCTGGCTTCTGCCGGGGGCGAGCGCGGAAGAAAAGACAGATGCGTCACGGGGCGTATGCAACTGCAAAGCCCCTAAAGGCGAACGCCGTGCAGTCTCTCGCCCTCCAGATTAAGGTAGTGGCGCAGCAGCCCTGTTTGAAAAGCGCAGTCCACGTTCAGTTTTTGCAAGTCGTAACGGATATTTGCAGCTTCAAAACGGGCGGCGTGAAATTCCTGGTCGGCGTTGAGAAGATCGAGAAGCGTTCGCGTGCCCAGGTCCAGATACTGTTTGCGATAAAGGTCGCGTGTCTGCTTCATCATCGCTTCACGCGAGGCTATGGATGCGAGCAATTGTCGATAGCTGGCGATCTGCCCGTTGGCCTCAAGCAGCTTGCCTTCGACCTCGACCCGCACACGATCGCGCGCCTGCGATGAAGCGCGCAAGGCCAGGTTGGCGGCGCGGTTGCGGGCAGCGTTTTCGCCGCCGTTGTAAAGGCTGCCCTTTACATTCAGGCCGATATTGTATTCGGGATCGCTATCGTCAAGTTCCAGGAGATCGGCGCCGACACTGGCCTCCAGCGAGAAGGTGGGGAGGCCCTCTGCCTTGCTTAGATCGACTTGCGCTGTCGCCGCCGTCCGTTCGGCGTCTGCCTGCATGATCGCGGGTATCCGCGACCAGTCCGGCTTATCGACCGAGCAGGCCTCGCTGAGCCATTTCGGCGCCGTCCCAGACACAGGCGTCCCAGACATGGCCGTTCCGGCCCCGGTAGCTCCGGTCAAAGTGCCGAGCCTGCTCCGCCAGCGTCGCGCCTGGGCTTCGATTTCAAGTTGCTTTGCGCGTGCCGCCTGTACCCTTGCCTCGGCTTGAAGCTGGTCGGAACGCGTACTGGCGCCCTTGTCGGTGCGGGCGCGCACGAGGTCGAGAATGGCGCGGGTGTCGCGCACCTGGTCCTGGGCAATCCCGCCCAGCGCCTGGTTGCGCTGCACTTCAGTGACAGCCAGAGCGGCGTCGCGGATCAATTCATCCACCCGCAACAGCACTTGAGATCTGCGACCCTCAACACCGGCTCGCTCAACCTTTATCTTATGGTCGACCTTGCCGAAATCGTAAACCATCTGCGATGCGGACAGGTTGACCGTCGGCTTGTACCCGCTTTCATCCGCGTCGCTGCCATAAGAGGAATTCACGCCCCAGTTCACCCGCGGCAGATAGCCCGCACGCGCCTGTGCCACAATCTCGTTCTGCTGGTTCAGGCGCTCGACCGTTTCCTTCACCGAAGGGTGCCAGGTCAACGCACGGCGTACCATTGCCTCAAGCCCCGAGGGGCTCTTTTCGCCACGGGGCCTGGGAGAAAACTGGCGCTCCGTGCTCTGCTCGTCCTGAACAGACGGTGCTTCATTCGCCGGGCTCGGCGCCTCGGGCGTCCTTGTGATCGATCCGGTTATTTCACTGCTCGGCTGTACGGCGAGCTCCCCGGCGGGCTGTATTGTCGGCGTGCTCGTGCATCCGCAAAGCATCGCCATCAGCGCGCAGCCGAACGCGAGATACAATTCGTCGAGCTGACGCATTCACAACTCCGAACATTGTGAGCAAACGCAAAGCGGGCTGCCAACGCGGAACTTGTCGGAACGGTCGATTACCGATCACGGCAGACATGTGATGCACACGATGCGCCGATGATGGTTAACCAATGGTTACCGGGGAAACCCGGCTAAGTTTCACATGTCAGCGGGCATAGCGCGAAGCGGCGGCAGACGACAGTGGACGTGGGAACGCGTTCTGGTCGCCTGCAGGTGAGGCCGTATCCACGCGGGGGATGGCCCTGCAAGCACCGGCCCACGCGCTGCGCAAATGCCTGCGGCGTTGCGGCAAGCGCAACAAGAGTGCAGAGAATCAATATTCCGGGCGTTTGTGCAGGCGCTTGAATTTGCTTGGGAAAGAATTTGGCTGGGGAACCTGGATTCGAACCAGGACTAACGGAGTCAGAGTCCGTGGGTCTACCGTTAACCTATTCCCCAGCGTGCGGCGCTGGCCGCTTTCGCCACGCTATTTAGCGATATGAGTTTTATAGTCAAGGGCGGATACGGATTCAATTCGAGGAACGGCAATTTTCTCGACCGCGCGAAGATGATTGCATTTCCGGCGAAGACCACTCTTGGTGAAACCAGCTATGGCTGATACTCTGGCATCAACTAAACGGAATGAGCTGCATGCTGCGCCCTGAAGGGCTTGCGCGGCGGCGAAGGAATAGCGGTGGAAAACCACGACCATGGCGGGGTCTCCCCGTTAGACAGGGTCGTCCGGGATGCCGCGTCGGATGGGGGCTCCTCCCCCGGCTTCGACGATCGGTCGGCCGGACAGCCTGCTCTTGTGGGCGAAACGAATGTTTTGCCCAAGCGAAAAAAAACGCGCAGGAAAAGGGCCTCACGCTCTCGCGCCGCGCCGCATCGTGCATCGGACAATGCCTCAGAAGAGGCATTCAATGGTGATGCCTCCAAAGGTGATGCCTCGCATTTGCGCAAAGACGATCCTGAACATGTGCGGGTCCGGGACGGGCAAGCGCATGGGGATGGAACGTCGCGACCGGAGGAAAATTCCCCGAAAAGAAAGCGCCGAAAGCGTCGCCGGCGCCGTGCATTCGTGCGTGAGGCGGTGGCTGAGACAACCGCCAAAGAGACGCCACCTCAAGCTGAAGCGGGAAAGTCGAGCCGCTCTCAACCGGCAAGGCGGCGCGAATCAGAGCAGGAAGGCCAGCGCACGTCTTATGCGGCGCTTGATCTTGGCACGAACAATTGCCGACTGCTGGTCGCCGTTCCAACCAGACCCGGACATTTTCGTGTTGTGGACGCTTTCTCGCGGATTGTACGCCTTGGAGAGGGGCTCAGCCGCGAAGGCCGGCTTAGCGAAGCAGCGATGGACAGAGCCGTCAGTGCTCTTGGCATTTGTGCCGAAAAACTGGGGCATCGAAAGCCCCGGCGTATGCGGTTGATCGCGACGGAAGCCTGCCGCTCGGCCGAAAACGGCGAAGCCTTCATAGAGCGCGTGAAGCACGAGACCGGGCTCACACTTGAAATCATCGACCGGCAGACGGAAGCACGGCTGGCCGTCGCTGGCTGCAGCACGCTGGTGGAACGTGGAACGGAGGGCGTGGTTCTATTCGACATCGGCGGCGGTTCGTCCGAGATCGCTTTGGTGGATATCTCCCGCCACCGCACACCGCGGCTTGCTGATCATATCGTTGCGTGGACCTCGCTGCCTGTGGGCGTGGTTTCGCTCGCAGAGCGTTTCGGCGGTCATCATGTGACGCGTGAAAGCTTTCTGGCAATGGTGGACGCGGTGAGTGAAATGCTTGACCGTTTTGACGATGGCGGACGTCTTTCCAGGATCGCTGCCGGGGGGCGATTTCATTTGATAGGCACCTCCGGAACGGTCACGACGCTTGCCGGCGTTCACCTGGGCCTGGCACGCTACGATCGCCGGCAGGTCGACGGGCTCTGGATGGAGCGGGACAATGTGGACCGCATGATAGAGACGCTGCTTTCATGGGATTTCGAACAGCGCAAGGCCAATCCCTGCATTGGTGCGGATCGCGCTGATCTCGTGCTTGCCGGTTGTGCAATCCTCGAGGCGATCCGCCGGCGCTGGCCCTCGGAGCGGTTGCGGGTGGCGGACCGTGGCCTGCGCGAAGGCATGTTGAACGAAATGATGGCCGCTGATGGCGCGTGGCGTCGCCGGCGGCAGACGGGACGAGGCAAATGAGGTTGTGCGGATGAGCAGGAAACCGGCCAAGACGGGCGGCGGCGCTCGTGCGCTCAAAACACGGGTCAAGAAAAAGCGCGGGCTGAAAAATTCGTCCCGCCGCTGGCTCGAGCGGCATCTGAACGACCCCTATGTGCATCGCGCACAGGCTGAGGGAATGCGCTCGCGCGCGGCCTACAAGCTGACGGAAATCGACGACCGCCACAAGCTGCTCTTTCCCGGCGCGCGGGTGATCGATCTGGGTGCCGCTCCGGGAGGCTGGTGCCAGGTTGCGGCCGAGCGGGTGGGGTCCACACCTGAAAACCCGCTCGTCGTTGGCATAGACTATCTGGGCATGGATGCGGTGCCCGGCGCTGTTGTTCTCGAGATGGATTTTCTCGACGATGATGCACCAGAGCGCCTTCTCGAGACGCTCGGCGAGGCGCCGGACCTCGTCATCTCCGACATGGCTGCGCCGACCACAGGACACCGCCAGACCGACCATTTGCGCACCATGCATCTGTGCGAGACAGCGGCGGATTTCGCGCTTTCCGTCCTGAAACCGGGCGGGCATTTTCTGGCGAAGACCTTCCAGGGTGGCGCCGAAACCGGCTTGCTCGATCAACTGAAGCGCAATTTCAAGTCCGTCCACCATGTGAAGCCGCAGGCCTCGCGAGCCGAATCGGTGGAGCTCTACCTTCTCGCCAAGGGGTTCAAGGGACGCTCCGAAGAACGTTCCGAAGAGGATCTGTAAGTCCTCTCTTCATTCGCCGGCCGGAGTCGGCTCTTCGACCCTGCCGCGCCTCTTGGTATGACCTGAAACACGGCTCCCTGCTTCTGGTGGCAGGGAAAGGAACGGGATGGCGGCCATGGCGGAAAGCGCGGCCACGATCAGAAAGGCGCTGACAAAGGCGTCCATGCCCAGCTCTGTGCCGGTGATGAAGGCGGACGCCTCGAGAATGCCGCCGCCGACCGCCACGCCCAGAGCAATGCTGACCTGCTGAGCCGCCGCGGAAATGGTTGAAGCCTGACTTGCCTCACGGTCCCCCAGCTCGGCGAAAACGAGTGCATTGGCCGAGGTGAAGAATAGAGAGCGCAGCAGACCCGAACCGATGAGCACGACGATGATGATCCAGTGCGGTGTCGTCGGCGTGAACAATGCGTTGACGGCAATGCTCGCCCCGCCAAGCACGGAGGCGGCGACCAGAACGACCCGAAAGCCGCCGAGCCGCAGCGCGGTGGTGGCGATAAATTTCATTGCAATTGCGCCAAACGCCGATGCGAAGGTGAGGAGGCCCGATTGAAAGGGTGTCAGGCCGAACACCACCTGAAACATGAGCGGTAGCAGAAAGGGCACCGCACCGACCCCGATGCGAAAGAGCGAGCCGCCGAGGATTGCCGAGCGGAACGCGCGATTTGCAAAGAGGCGGAGATTGAGAATGGGGGCAGGGGTGTGGAGTGCATGGCGGATGTAGGAAGCCGTGGCCAGGACACCGAGCACCACCGTCACCACGCCGACGATGGGGGGCAATGCCGGCAGGCTGATGACGGAGAGACCAAACACAAGCCCCGATGCGCCGATGCTGCAAAGCAGAAATCCGGAGAGGTCCAGAGGCCCGGTCTCCTCGCGGGCAAAGTCAGGCAGAACATAGCCAGAAAGGACAATGCCCAAAAGCCCGATCGGGACATTGATCAGGAAGATCCAGTGCCAGGAAAAATAGGTGGTGACGAAGCCGCCGAGCGGCGGGCCGGCGATCGGACCGATCAGAGCAGGGACGGTTAGCCAGGCCATGGCTTTCACAAGCTGTTCTCGCGGCACGGCGCGCACGAGAACAAGGCGGCCAACCGGGGTCATCATTGCGCCGCCCATGCCCTGCAGAAATCGTGAGAGCACGAAAGCAGCAAGCGAATTGGAAAAAGCGCAGGCGATCGACCCGAGCACGAAAACTGCGATCGCAATGCGGAAGACCTTCTTTGCCCCAAAACGGTCAGCCATGAAGCCGCTGATCGGGATGAAGATGGCGAGCGAAACGAGATAGCTTGTCAGGGCGAGTTTCAACGTCACAGGACTGGTGCCGATGTCGGCAGCGATGGCCGGAAGCGATGTGGCGATGACGGTTGAATCCATCTGCTCCATGAAGAGCGCGACGGCGAGTATGAGCGGTAGCGTGCGGTTCAAGGCATTCTGTCCCTGTGCCGGTCTGCCGGGTGGGGCTGGGAGGGAAACTTTAGGCAGGCCGGATCAGCATGCGGGCTATAGCATGGGGCGTATCGCTTGTCCTGTGGCAGAGGCGGTGCTGTGTTGGTGCTGTCATGTTGTGTGGATGAAACATTCCGCCCTCATAGAGTGAGACCTCCTTTTCAAGCCGGCGCTTCCGTGGTACCAGCCAGCGCCAATCCTGAAAGGGAATCACACAAGCGAGGCCGTGCCATTTTATGGCGGGGTCGCGCGTCCTCTTATTCCAAAGGGTCGGCCATGGCGAAAATCATCGAGACAGCAACCGGCGCCCAGGCGCTTACATTCGACGACGTGCTCCTGCAGCCAGGCCATTCCGAGGTGATGCCCGGTCAGACGGATGTGCGCACGCGTATCGCTGGCGACATCGATCTCAACATCCCGATTCTATCGGCGGCAATGGACACGGTGACGGAAGCGCGCCTTGCGATTGCCATGGCCCAGGCAGGCGGCATCGGCGTCATTCATCGCAATCTCTCCCCGGCCGAGCAGGCCGAAGAGGTGCGGCAGGTAAAGAAGTTTGAGTCCGGCATGGTGGTGAATCCGATCACCATTGGCCCCGATGCAACGCTGGCCGAAGCGCAGGCGCTGATGCGGGCGCACGGCATTTCAGGCATCCCGGTGGTGGAAAACGGTGGCGCAGGTGGGCATACCACCGGACGCCTGGCCGGCATCCTGACCAACCGCGACGTGCGTTTTGCCTCCGATCCCGAGCAGCCGGTGCGCGAACTGATGACCCATCAGAACCTTGTGACGGTCAAGGACGGCGTGGCGCAGGACGAGGCAAAGCGGCTTCTGCACCAACACCGCATTGAAAAGCTTCTGGTGGTCGATGATGCGGGCAACTGCGTGGGGCTGATCACGGTGAAGGATATCGAGAAGTCGCAGCTCAATCCTCATGCCTCGAAAGATGCCCAGGGGCGGCTTCGCGCTGCAGCGGCAACCAGTGTTGGCGATGATGGCTTCGAACGCGCCGAGCGCCTGATCGATGCGGGTGTGGACCTTCTGGTGATCGACACCGCCCATGGTCATTCTCAGCGCGTGCTCGACGCCGTGGCGCGCGCCAAGAAGCTGTCAAACACCGTGCGCATCATCGCGGGCAATGTGGCAACGGCCGATGGCACCAAGGCATTGATCGATGCGGGAGCCGATGGCGTCAAGATCGGCATCGGGCCGGGCTCCATCTGCACCACCCGCATTGTCGCCGGTGTCGGCGTGCCGCAGCTCTCGGCCATCATGTCCGCGGTTGAGGTCGCCGACAGGGAAGGTATCTCGCTGATCGCGGACGGCGGCATCAAATTCTCCGGCGATCTGGCGAAGGCGCTTGCCGCCGGTGCCTCGGCGGTTATGGTCGGTTCACTTCTGGCGGGCACCGATGAGAGCCCGGGGGAGGTCTACCTGCATCAGGGGCGTTCCTTCAAAGCCTATCGCGGCATGGGTTCGGTCGGAGCGATGGCGCGCGGTTCGGCCGACCGCTATTTCCAGGCCGAGGTGCGTGACACGCTGAAGCTTGTTCCTGAGGGTATCGAGGGGCAGGTGCCTTACAAGGGGCCTGCCAGTGGTGTTCTTCATCAGCTCACCGGTGGATTGAAGGCCGCCATGGGATATGTTGGTGCTGCCAATCTGGCGGAGTTTCGTGAGCGGGCGACCTTTGTGCGCATTTCGGGAGCAGGCCTTCGCGAAAGCCACGCGCATGATGTCACAATCACACGCGAAAGCCCGAACTATCCCGGTGGCGCGTAGCGCAGCCGGTTCAGCATTTTGCGAGAAAGGGCCGTCAGGCCCTTTTTTGTCAGGTGCGTTCCATCAAGGTCGTTTTGGCAATGATCCCCGCAAGAACGGCGCCGACAAAGGGCGCGGCGATGAATAGCCAGAGCTGGTTCATCTCGCGTGCGCCCGAGAACAGGGCCGGCCCTATGGAACGTGCGGGATTGACCGAGGTCCCGGTCGCCGGGATCAGGCAAAGGTGAATTGCTGTGAGTGTGAGGCCGATAACAATGCCGGAGAGCGGTGTCCGGTGTTTTTTCGCGGTTACCCCAAGGATCACAGTAACGAAGATAAAGGTGCCCAGGGCCTCCAGCGCAAAGGCCGTCGGCATCGGATATAGTCCCGCTCCATCCCAGCCATTGGCTGCCCGTGACACAGGCGCGACGGCATCGGAACCTTTTGCCATGCTCCAGAGTGTCGCAGCCGCAAGAGCGGCCCCTGCCGTCTGCGCAATCATGTAGGGCAACACGTCTTTGAGACGCATGCGGCCGGCCAGAAAAACGCCAGCGGTCACAGCCGGGTTAAGATGAGCGCCCGAGACGGGACCTATGGCATATGCCATGGCAATCACCGCAACCCCAAACGAAATGGCAATACCCAGGCCACCCAGTGGCAAGAGATTTCCAAACCCGCCAACCGTCACGCTGGCGCATCCCAGAAAGACCAGGCAAAACGTTCCAAAGCACTCGGCGACGTAAGCTTTCATGGTTTTATCCTTGCGTTTAGGCCACCCTTGCCAAGCGTCTCCGTTTCGATGCTGATGGTGAAATCAGGAATCGAGACGGGAATCCGCGAAAACGGGAAGGGAACGACATGTCTCAACACGCAATCTTCTGGCCGATTCTCGCTCATGTCGTGCTCGTCTACGCCATGTATGTGCTGATCGGTCTCCGGCGGAAGAAAGCCGTGCAAACGGGAAGCGCGCGCGTTTCCCAGTTCAGGGAGAACCGCGAGGAACCGCCTGAAAGCCTGTTTGTGCGGAATAATCTGGCCAATCAGTTCGAGCTGCCCGTGCTCTTCTATTCAGGTTGCCTGGCCCTGTTTGCGCTTGAGGGAGCAGTGCCGGTCGCGATCTGGCTCGCATGGGTGTTTGTGCTCTCCCGCTACGCACACGCCTATGTGCATGTGACATCAAACAGGATCCGGTATCGGCAGCCATTGTTCGTGCTGGGATTTCTGGCGCTGGGCGCCATGTGGGTGATTCTCGCGCTGAAACTGTGGAATGCCGGATGACGTTCAGGCGCGGGCGAGCAGCGCCTGGTGTGCTTCCAAAACAGTCTCGCGCAACGCCGCGAAGTCGTTTCTGCGTGGGTTGGACTTCCGGCCTGCAAGGCATATGCTGCGGGAAGGGCTGGGGTCGAGAAACGGCAGCACGCTGACGGACGGCAAGAGGTTCGCCGAAGCGCGCGCCATTTGCGGAATGAGGGTCACCCCCATCCCATGCGACACCATGTGCAAAAGCGTCGTCAGGCTGGTTGCTCCGAAGGTCTCCATCGTTACGGGTTTGACGCGCCCGCAGATTTCGAGAGCCTGGCCGCGCATGCAATGGCCGTCTTCCAGAAGCATCAACCGTTCCAGTGCCATGCTCTCCTGCGCCACGGGCGGGGCTATCCGCGCGGCATCGCCGGTCGGCACTGCAAGGTAGAACGGATCTTCAAAAAGAATGTCCGGTGCAAGGCGCGTGTCGTCGATGGGGTCGGCGGCGATCATCGCGTCGAGGCGACCCGTCGCCGTGTCTTCGGCCAGGGCGTTGGTGACGGCCTCACGCACCTCAAGACGCAGCAGCGGGAATCTTTGCTTGAGGAGGGGCAAAAGCTCGGGAAGCAGATAGGGTGCAATGGTGGGGATCACTCCCAGCCGGAAGCGGCCTTCGAGCGCCTTGCGCTCCCTGCGCGCCTCACCTTCCAGATCGCGAACTTCGGCCAGAATGCGCGCCACGCGCGGAAGAAGAGACTGAGCTTCGGCGGTGAGACGCACGGCGCCGCTGCCACGCTCGAAAAGTTTGAAGCCGAGCTGGGCTTCCATCTCGGAAATCTGTGCGGAGAGCGCGGGCTGCGTGACGCCACAGCTCGTCGCGGCGCGTCCGAAATGCAGCGTTTCGGCCAGACGCTCGAAATACTGCATCTGTCTGATGGTCAGGCGTATCATAACTTTAAATTATCGCATCGAACATCAAAGACAATTGGAATTTATCAAAAGGCGTCGATACCTTGGAACCGTTCCAAGCCGCGCCGCAGGTGAGACCGGCAGCCGGGCAAAACCGGAAAGCAAGCAAGGGAGTTTTTTCATGGCAGACAAACCCACGATGACCACGTCTGCTGGCGCGCCCGTCAGCGACAACCAGAACACCGTGACCGCGGGTGAGCGGGGCCCGGTTCTGCTTCAGGACTACCAGCTCATCGAAAAGCTTGCACATCAGAACCGCGAACGCATTCCCGAGCGCGTGGTTCATGCCAAGGGCTGGGGCGCGCATGGCGTTTTGAAGATCACCGGTGACATTTCGAAGTACACGATTGCCAAGGCGCTTCAGCCGGGCGCGGAAACGCCGATGCTCGCGCGCTTCTCCACCGTTGCCGGCGAACAGGGTGCCGCAGACGCCGAGCGCGATGTGCGCGGCTTTGCGCTGAAATTCTACACCGAGGAGGGCAACTGGGACCTCGTTGGCAACAACACGCCCGTGTTCTTCGTCCGTGATCCGCTCAAGTTCCCCGATTTCATCCACACGCAGAAGCGTCATCCGCGCACCAATATGCGCTCGCCCACGGCCATGTGGGATTTCTGGTCGCTCTCACCGGAGAGCCTGCATCAGGTGACGATCCTGATGTCGGATCGCGGTCTGCCGACTGCGCCCATGTTCATGAATGGCTATGGCTCACACACCTATTCGTTCTGGAACGACAAGGGCGAGCGGTTCTGGGTCAAATTCCATTTCAAGACCATGCAGGGCCACAAGCACCACACCAATGCGGAGGCAGAGCAGGTGGTGGGCAAGACCCGCGAGAGCTATCAGGAGGCGCTTTACGGCGCGATCGAGAACGGCGAGTTCCCGAAGTGGAAGGTGCAGGTGCAGATCATGCCCGAGGCCGATGCGGAGAAGACCTCCTACAATCCGTTCGACCTCACCAAGGTGTGGCCGCATGCGGAATATCCGCCGATCGACATTGGCGTGATGGAGCTGAACCGCAATCCGGACAATTACTTCACCGAGATCGAGAACGCCGCGTTCTCGCCCTCCAACATCGTTCCGGGCATCAGCTACTCGCCCGACAAGATGCTTCAGGCGCGCATCTTCTCCTATGCGGACGCGCACCGCTACAGGCTTGGAACGCATTACGAGACAATTCCGGTCAATCAGCCGAAATGCCCGGTGCATCACTATCATCGCGATGGCGAGATGAACACGTTCGGCGGCATCAAGACAGGCAATCCCGATGCCTATTACGAGCCGAACTCCTTCGGGGGCCCGGTGGAAAACCCGGCAGCCAAGGAACCTCCCCTGAAGATTTCGGGCGACGCGGACCGTTACAATCATCGCATCGGCAATGACGATTACAGTCAGCCGCGTGCGCTGTTTAACCTCTTTGACGAGGGGCAGAAGAACCGGCTGTTCTCCAACATTGCGGCTGCGATGGATGGCGTGCCCGGTGAGATCATCGAGCGACAGCTCGCGCATTTCGACAAGGTTCATCCCGATTACGGCAACGGCGTGCGCAAGGCGCTCAAGGAAGCGCACGGCTACGAGCCCAATGCCGTGCCCGTGACGGGCAATACGCCGCAGCGGGCTGCCGAATAGGCAGATGTGAAAAGGCCTTGATAAAGTACGGGCGTGGAGCAATCCACGCCCGTTTTGCTTGTCTAAAGGCTCGCTACCGGCTAGCTGTGCGCCATTCGGGTAACCGGCAAAGGTGTCACATGCGACTTGGCGGACGACTGGCTGCGGCCATTGAAATTCTGGAAGACATCGATCGGCGCTATCGACCGGCGGCCGAAGCGCTGAGAGACTGGGGCCTGTCGCACCGCTTTGCCGGCTCCAAGGACCGGGCTGCCATTGGCAATTTCGTCTATGACGCGTTGCGCCGAAAGCGTTCAGCGGCGTGGATGTTTCAGGAAGAAAGCCCGCGCGCTCTCGCCTTCGGCGCCTTGATGATCGAGGCCGGCCACGATGCCGAAGCGCTGAATGCAGCATTGGCGGAAGACAATTTTGCACCACCACCGATTTCCAGCGAGGAAGCGAACCGCATTGCGGCACACCCGCTGGATCAGGCGCCTGACGGCGTGCGAGCGGAATGCCCGGAATGGTGCGAGCCGCTCTTCAAGCGTGCCTGGGGCGATGACTGGGTGGGGGAGGCTGCGGTCCTTGCGGAGCGCCCGCCGCTCGACATGCGGGTCAACACGCTGAAATCCACGCGCGAAAAGGTGGCGAAAGCGCTGGCGCGCACCGGCGTTCACCAGAGTGAACTTGCACCGCAGGGTTTGCGGATCGGCCCGATCGAAGGGCAGGGACGGCACCCCAATGTGCAGGCAGAGCCTGCCTTTCAGAAGGGCTGGTTTGAAGTGCAGGATGAGGGGTCGCAGATCGTTGCCGCCCTCACTGATGCCGCGCCGGGCATGCAGGTGCTCGACTATTGCGCCGGCGCTGGTGGCAAATCGCTCGCCATGTCGGCGGCCATGGAGAACACTGGCCAGATTCAGGCTTTCGATGCCGAGAAACAGAGGCTTGCCCCCATTTTCGACCGCCTGAAGCGGGCAGGTTGCCGCAATGTGCAGGCAGTGGCCGATCCCGAGGCACTTGCTGTGCATGAAGAAAAATTCGATCTGGTCGTCGTGGATGCGCCATGCACGGGAGCGGGTACCTGGCGGCGCAGGCCAGACGCGAAATGGCGGCTCAGCGAAAAGCAGCTTGAACAGCGTCAGGCGGAGCAGGCCGAAATCCTCGCCCGCGCCGCCCGCTTCGTGCGTCCGGGTGGGCGACTTGCCTATATCACCTGCTCGGTATTTGTGGAGGAAAACGACGATCAGGTGCGGGCCTTCCTTAAGGCCAGTCCGGATTTCCAGTCGGTGGACCACGTGACACTGTGGGAAAGGCACTTCCCCGGACAGATTGCCAAGGCGAAAATTGACAGGATCACGGGCATTGCCCTTTCTCCAAACCGTACAGCAACGGACGGCTTCCATTTCGCCGCGCTGGAGCGGACCTGACGACCGGATGGCCAGACGATGAACCAGGCAAATCCCGCTGATGTCGAAGCCCGGGTTCGGGCGAGCTTCGCCCGCCAGAAGATGATGGAAACGATCGGCGCCGAGCTGACGCTCGTGACGCCGGGTATTGTCGAGATCGAGATGCCTTATGCGGATGCGCTGACGCAGCAGCATGGGTTTCTCCATGCGGGTGTGATTTCGACGGCACTCGATTCGGCATGTGGTTACGCCGCATTCTCGTTGATGCCGGAGGATGCCGCCGTCCTGACCATCGAGTTCAAGGTGAACCTGCTTGCGCCGGGGCGCGGGGAGCGCTTTCTGTTCCGCGGCACCGTCACCAAACCCGGCCGCACCATCATCGTGGCCGACGGGCAGGCTTATGCATATTCCTCCGAAGGAAATGCCAAATTGATCGCCACCATGACCGGAACCATGATGACCATCATCGGACGGGAGGGGATCGAGGGATGATGCGGACACCGGTGGAGCCGGCCATCCTTGCCGGAAAGCGCGTTCTCTTTGTCATGGCGGCCGAAGCCGAATACGGACCGCATCTGAAGAAGCGTTTCAAACCCCTGATGACAGGTGTGGGCCCCGTGGAAGCGGGAGTGGTGCTCGGCGCAGAGCTCGCCCTTCTCGATGCCGAGGGCCATCTGCCCGATCTCCTCGTTTCCCTTGGATCTGCCGGGAGCCGCACTCTCGAACAGACGGAGGTCTATCAGGCTACCGCCGTGTCCTATCGCGACATGGATGCCTCGCCGCTTGGCTTTGAAAAGGGCGTGACGCCTTTTCTGGATCATCCTGCGATCATGCCCCTGCCTCACCGCATTCCCGGCATCCGCGAGGCGACGCTTTCGACCGGCGGCAACGTGGTTTCAGGTGCCGCCTACAACGCCGTCAATGCCGACATGGTGGACATGGAAACCTTTGCTGCTTTGCGCGCCTGCCAGCGTTTCGGCCTCGAACTGGTGGCATTGCGTGGCATCTCCGACGGCGCGGCCGAACTGCAGCACGTGAACGACTGGACCGAATATCTGCATGTCATCGACGAAAAGCTCGCCGACGCGGTGGACCGCCTCGAACAGGCCATTGCCGACGGTCTTCTATGACCAAAAAACGGCATCGCCGCTTGCACCCAAACGCATCTTTCTCTAAAGGCTCGCCATGACGATATCCAATCCCGACACAGTTCTCATCGTTGATTTCGGCAGCCAGGTCACGCAGCTCATTGCGCGGCGGGTGCGCGAGGCCGGAGTCTATTGTGAAATCGCTCCGTTCCAGTTGGCCGAAGAGGCGTTTAACCGCCTTGCGCCCAAGGCGGTTATCCTCTCCGGCAGCCCGGCCTCGACCGTCGATATTGGGAGCCCGCGCGCGCCGCAGGTGATCTTCGATTCGGGCCTTCCGGTGCTTGGCATCTGCTATGGCGAGCAGACCATGTGCGCCCAGCTCGGCGGCCGGGTCGAAGGATCGGATCACCGCGAATTCGGCCGTGCCTTTCTGGAGATCGAGGACGATTGCCCATTGTTCGACGATGTCTGGGCCAAGGGCACCCGCCACCAGGTGTGGATGAGCCATGGCGATCGGGTGACGGCCATTCCGGCAGGCTTCCGCGTGGTCGGTACCTCGACCGGAGCGCCCTTTGCGGCCATTGCCGATGATGAGCGCAAATATTACGGCGTCCAGTTCCATCCCGAAGTGGTGCACACTCCAGATGGAGCGAAGCTCCTGTCCAACTTCGTCCACAAGATCGCGGGCCTTTCCGGCGACTGGACGATGGCGGCCTATCGCGAACAGGCGATCGAGGCGATCCGCAAGCAGGTTGGCGACGGCAAAGTGATCTGCGCGCTTTCGGGCGGTGTCGATTCCTCCGTGGCGGCGCTTCTGACCCATGAGGCTGTCGGCGACCAGTTGACCTGTATTCTTGTCGATCATGGTCTGATGCGGAAGAACGAGGCGTCCGAAGTGGTCGCCATGTTCCGCGAGCACTACAATCTGCCGCTGATCCTGGTGGATGCCTCCGACCGCTTCATCGGCGCTCTGGAAGGCGAGAGCGACCCGGAAAAGAAGCGCAAGACCATCGGCCGCCTGTTCATCGAGGTGTTCGAGGAAGAGGCGAAAAAGCTTGGCGGTGCCGATTTCCTGGTGCAGGGCACGCTCTATCCGGACGTGATTGAAAGCGTTTCTTTCACCGGCGGGCCCTCGGTGACCATCAAGTCGCATCACAATGTGGGTGGCCTGCCCGAACGCATGAATATGAGCCTGGTGGAGCCGCTGCGCGAACTCTTCAAGGATGAGGTTCGGGTGCTGGGCAAGGAGCTCGGTCTGCCCGACAGCTTCATCGGCCGCCACCCCTTCCCGGGACCAGGACTGGCAATCCGCTGCCCGGGGGGCGTCACCCGCGAGAAGCTGGAAATCCTGCGTTCCGCCGATGCGATCTATCTGGACGAGATTCGCAAGGCCGGCCTCTACGATGCGATCTGGCAGGCCTTTGCAGTCCTCCTTCCGGTTCAAACCGTGGGCGTGATGGGCGACGGACGGACCTATGAGTTCGTCTGCGCGCTGCGTGCGGTAACGTCGGTCGACGGTATGACCGCAGATTTTTATCACTACGACATGGAATTCCTCGGTCGCGCCGCCACCCGCATCATCAACGAGGTGAAGGGCATCAACCGCGTCGTCTACGACGTGACATCCAAGCCGCCCGGCACGATCGAGTGGGAATAGCGATTGTCTAACCGGGGTTGGCGTTAAACGTTTCTGAAAGCCCTGATTTATCAAAGTCGACAAGCTTTCCAGTCTGATCCAGTTTTGCCAGTTAAAGGATGAAAACCACTTTGATGGCATTTTCGATGGGACACCATGAGCCGAATCTTGCCAAAGTCGGTAAGAACACCCTTTGGCTGTGATGTATCTGGGAAGGTCTCGCAAAGGCTTAAATGCTGAGAGATGTGAGGCTTGGGTGGCTGAAACGAACAGTGACACCGTTCAGGTTCGCCACGAGATCAAGGGCATTGGGCTTGCTGTCGTGCGTGAAAGGTATCTGGACACCTGCCGCGCGCTACAGGAGGTTAAATCTTCAGCCCAGGAGAAATACGTCCTAAGAAGCGGTTGAAGGCGTTGTAGGAAGAAAATGCCAGTCTGAAGACGCTTTTGGCGGATCAGATGATGGATGTCGCCACGCTTCGCGAGACGCTTGCAACAGAGTTCTAACGCCCTGTTTTGGGAGGAATTCCGTGAACCGGGCGATTGAAGAGATGAGTTCTCTCAACACGGTGTGTGTCCTGGCGGGCAGGGTGCCGGGTGTCCACCGCTATCAGTCGAGCCGACCGGATGACACTGACCTGCGGCAATGCTTTAGGGAGTTGCCTTAAGAACGGCGTCGGTTCGGTTACTGCCGTTTTCGCCTGTTGCTGAAGTGCGAGGACATCGATGTGAACTGGATGATGCTCTACCCCATTTACAGGGAGGCGCGGCTGACGGTCCACAAAAGCGGCGGCAGGAAGCAGGTCCTGGCACAAGGGCTACGATGGCCATTCCTCAGGAGCCAAACCAGAGATGGCCCCTGAACTTCGTCTCGGATGCACCGGTCGATGGACGCCGCTTCCGCATTCTGTGTTTTGTTGACGACTTCAGCCGGGAATGTCTGATCAGCGTGGTCGACAACTCGCTCTCGGGCGAACGCGTGGCCCGTGACCCGGCTGCGCCAGGCTTGCCCGGCCTGGCGACTGAACAGACGCCGGTACCGAGGAAATCATGCCGGATAGTTGCACGGTGGAAAGCTTCAACGGTCGGTTCTGCGATGTGTGTCTCAACGAACATCTGTTCCGCGACTAACGACATGCTGGTTTGTTCCAGCCTGTCCATCCACTCGGCCAGACATTCCAGGACGCCTTCCGCGAAGACGCTGTCACCACCGAACCATATCCTGAGCAGCATGAGCCAGGCGTCCAGTCCCTGATGCGTTGGCTTGACCTCATCCGTCGCCAACATGCCGTGATCGGCGTGATCGAATATCCGAATTTCAAACACTGGGGCTGCTGAGCGCGAGAGCTCGGCACGATAGGTGCGCGCACTTTCGATGGGATCGACATAGGCGTCGTGGGTCCCAAACAGTGCGAGGACGGGTACGTCGATTTTGCGCAGATCTGCCCGAACATCGGTGCGCCAGTTGCGCTTCGCGAAACCCCAAAAGGCTTCGCTCATTGGCTGGGCGCTCGAATTTTCAGAGATATGTTTCAGATAGGTTTCGTAGGAGGTGCCGCTCTGAATGAGAGCATTTATCGCGTCGTTGGTGCGTTGCTCAGCTGCTATCTCCTGTTCGCTCATACCCTCCGCTTCCATGCGTTTACGTCCTGAGTAACGGGACTGTTTCATCCAGTTGATGGCTCCGGAAACCGGGATCATGAAGGCGATATCGTCGCGCCTGTTCACCACTTTAGGCAAGACCCAGCCGGCCTGACTGAAGCCGATGAGCCCCACCGGGCCGTTCTCCAGTCCCAGATTCTGGCGCAGGAAATCGATGGCCGCGGAAACCTCGTCCGCACGGTCCTCCATCGACTGCAATCGCCAGTCACCGTCGGATCCTCCAGTACCGGGCTTATCCCATGACATCGAGCACCAGCCCTTGTTTGCAAAGAGGCGCCAGAAAGCCTCGTAATAGCCATGTGCGTCGCGCGGCATGTCGCCCGAACCGTGGACGAATATCATACAGGCGGATGGCTTGTCCGTTCCGGCTGGCAGGAGCAGAAGCCCCTGCAACGTATTGCCTGCATGTGTGAAGCTGATTTTCCGCCGGTCGAGCCGGTCCTCTTCCATGAGCACAAAGATTGCACCCAGTACCAAAAGCGCTGCGACCGGGCCGATGAACCAACAGACGATCCTGCGTGAGGGACGCTTTTCCTTCATATGGGTATTCCTTTCAGCTCGCCTTCGCTCGCGGATGTGCTTGCTCCAAGTGGTATTGAGTGCGGTTGCTGGATGCGTTCAGCAGGATATAGAGGCAGGGAATGACGAGCGGCACGAGAAGAGTGGCGAGGCCAAGGCCGAGAATGACGGCCATGCAGAGCGGGTACCAGGCAGGTGCGGAGAAGGCGAGCGGCAGTAGGCCGGCAATGGTGGTAAGAGAGGTGGTAACGATTGGCCGCAATCTGTCCGACGCACCGAGCGCCGCCGCTTCCCGAACGCTTTTACCTTCGCGCCGACGCTCGTTCATCACCTCGACCATGACAATGGCGTCGTTCACGACGATACCAACAAGGGCGATGATGCCGATCATGGCAGGAAACGACATGGGAATACCAAGGAAGAAGAAGCCGATAAAGGTTCCCGTAAGCGCGACAGGGACCATAGCCATGATGATGAGCGGTTGCAGAAATGACCCGAACAGAAGAATGAGGATGGCCGCGACGAACAACCCCGCAAGGATCAACGAGTGGCGAGACTTGCCAAAGGTCTCCTCGGCGGTCTGAATTTCACCAGCCCAGCGGATCGCATAGCCGGCGGGCAGATTGTCCTGAAGATCCGTAATCAGCGGCGATAGCCGCTCGGCCACGCTGATGGCCGTCACTCCTTCGGCGAGTTGCGCCTTGACGGTGTTGGTGCGCCGGCCGTCACTGTGAAGATAAAGGCGGGGGCTCGTTGCAACCTTCATGTCCGCCAGCAATGGCAGAAGCAACGCTGCTCCATCCCCGGTAACAACGGGGGTCGTTTCAAGCTCGTAAAGACGGCGTGGACCGCCCAGTTTCCCAATGCGGCTTGGATGTTGCCCACCGAGATTGATATCGAGATCGGGGTCGGTGCCGGCAATCTTGAAGGTGTCTATCTTGTCGGTCGTGAGCGAGAAGCGCACCTGCTGCAAGACGTCGGCCTCGCTCAACCGGTGATAGGCCAGCACGTCGCGGTCGAGGGTGAACCGGACTTCCGTCTTGAAGGGACCGATTGTGTCGCGGATATCATTCACGCCCGGGATGGCGGCGAGCGCGCTCTGTATCGTCCGGGAAAGCGTACGCAGGCGCATGGGATCGTCGCCAACAAGCCTGATCTGTATCGGGGCGGCTGATGTCGCGCCGCCGAGATCCGGACTTAGCAGGACATTGAGGCCCGGCTCGTCGGAGAGCGCTGCTGCCAGCCGTTCGCGGATCTCGGGCAGTGCCTCATATGAGGCGATCTCGCGGGCATTTTTGGGTTTGAAGAGCACGGATATGCCCACCATATCGGCGCCGAAGAGCGGAAGGAGATACTCGTCGATTGTATGCAGCGCGAAGGGGCTCTTTTCTGCGGCGTGCGTGGTCACGCTGGCGAGATAGGAAAGACTACGGAGCGACTCCCCGGCCTTCAGTGCCACGCGTTCCGCATCTGCCAGCGTTGCGTCGGGCGGCAGCGAAACAGTGATGCCGAGTGTGCGGCGATCCTCTTTGGGATAGAGGTTCGAGGGCAGAGATGTCGCCAGGAGCGCCGAGGCGAGGAAGCAGAGCAAGGCCAGCGCGACCACGATCGCGGCACGCGTTCTGGAGCGAAGGGGACCGTGGAGAAGCCAGGTTTCGACATACCAAGCGAGGAAAAGGGTTGCGCGGTCGACCGGCGTTGCTGCCGGGTTCACTTTTCGGGCAAGGAGGAAGCGTGACAGGGGAACCGCTATCAGAAAGGCGACACCAAGGCTCGCCACCAGACAGGCAATGGCAGTCAGGGGAATGAGCCGGATGAACTTGCCGTCGATGCCTCCTATCAGCATCAACGGAAACAGGGCGAGGACGGTGGTGGCCTGACCGGCAATTGCTGGCATGAGGTAGGCCCTGACTGTGGACCGGGCAGCATCGTCGAAATGCAGGCGCCGGATATAGAGTCCGTCATGCATGCCCTCCATCACCAGGATGAAAACATCGACAAGCAATCCGAGCGCGATGACCATGCCCAGAATGGTCAGTGTATTGAGCGTGAAGCCGAGCTGATCGACGATGACCAGCGCAGCCAGCAGAGCCACTGGCATGGCTATCGCCGCAACAATCGCCTCGCGCCAGGTGAGCGCCAGGAGCAGCATCAGAAAGACTGCGGCGGCGCCTTGCATGAGATTGGTCGTCACCTCGCGAAAGCTGTCGTGGATGACTTCGCGTTCATCGTTGAGCGTGGTAATCCCAATTTCCGTGGGCCAGTCAGTTGCTGTCGTTACTTCGGAGATCTGGCGGCTGACCGCTTCGATTGTGCCGACCGTGTCGTTACCGGGACGCTTGAGGACCGACAGGCTGATGGCAGGCCGGAAATCAGTGCCGTCGATGCTGACCTGTGAGGTTCCGTCCTCCTCGTCGAGGCCGATAAAGACCTCAGCCACATCGCCGAGCTGGACGATCGTCCCGTCGTCGAGTGCCGCAATCTGGATTGTGCGCAGATCGGTTACGGAAGTCGCCCGACCGGCAAGATAGAGGGCGTGTGTCGCTGTTTTCGTCTCCAGTTCGCCCCAGGCGAGATCCCGGTTGGCGGAGCGGACGCGGTCGCGCACCGCACTTGTCGGGATGCCGAGGGCGGAAAGGCGTGCGACATCGAGGCGAATTTGAACCGCGCGTGGCCTTGCACCTTGCAGACGTACGGCGCGAACGCCCGGCAGTTCTTCGAGCTTGCGTTTCAGCTTGTCCGCACAAAGATTGAGCTGCTCCTCGTCTGTATCGCCGGAGAGAACAAAGCTTGCGACGGGCATGTCGTTGACCGAAACCTGTTGGACGTCCGGCTTCTTGACCCCAGTCGGAAATTGGCTTTCCGCTTCGCTGATCCGCGCCCGTAGCTCCTGCATGGCGACAGGGGTGGGAATGTCGGCCTCGAATTGGAGAATGACAAGGGACAGCGAGTTGCTTGAACTGCTCTCATGGAACTTCAATCCCGGGAGCGCCCGAATGACATCCTCGATCGGCTTGGTGACTTCCTTTTCCATTTGTTCTGGTGAAGCGCCCGCCCATTCGGTCGCAATAACAGCCTGGGGGATAGCAAGATCGGGATAGTTCTCGCGCACCATGTTCAGGAGCGCGACGCTCCCTCCAATCAGGCAGGCGGCCAGCAGAACGAGCGCCAGGGTCGGGTTGAGTAGCAAAAACTGAAGCGTACCGCGCCGCTTCATTGCCGCCTCTCGGGCCCCGGACGGTTATCCTCGCCAGCGATACTTGCAGTCGAGGTGGAGTTGCCCGTTGCGGAGGAATGGTCGCCTGCCAGTTGAACCGCCATTCCGTCATTGAGAAGGTGCTGGCCGGCGATGATGACTAGCTCGTCATCCTCCACGCCGGAACGGATCGCGACGTGGGTATGATTGGATATCCCCACCTGCACCTGTCGCTTCTCGACCACTGAGCCGCCGGGGATGAGGGTGAAGATGAACGGCTTGTCCCCGGAATGGACAAGAGCGCTATGGGGCAGGATTGTAGTGTTAAGGACCTGTGCAGCGGCAATCCAGACCGTCGTCAACATGCCGTCCCTGACGGTGCCGCCACGGATGCGAACCTTGACCTGAACCGCCCGGCTGCCAAGCCCAATCGACGGACTGACCGACCAGATCTGTCCGGTGACGACGTCCGGGTGGTCGATGCCCTCGGTTGCGGTCTCCCAAATGGCTTCAGAATTGTCGCTGGCGAGAACGTCCTGCCCGGGCGCCAGATTCTTGGCGTCTGGCCAGGGCACGTTGAGCGCGATCTCCAGGACCTCCTCATTGACGAGGATGGCAGCCGCGGTTTTCTCGCGCGAGGCTTGCGAACCGGCCACCGCGCCTTCAACATAGTCGCCCACGCGCACGTTGATGAGAGAAAGGCGCCCGTCGAAAGGCGCGCAGAGCACCATCTTCTCAAGAACGATCCCTGCCTGTCGGAATTGAGCCGCTGCCAGATCGACTTCAGCACGGGCGGTTTCCAGTTCCGCTTCCGCTGTCCGCAAAAGGGTGTCAGCCGTCTCTGCTGCCTTGTGCGAGACAATGCCGCGGGAAGCGAGCGCGGTCGTGCGCGTGTGTTCCTGTCGTGCCTGGTCGAGCGCCGCCTGTGCCACCTCGACACGCCGTTCCGCACGCTGCCGCTCGGCTGCCGCCTGCGCCATTCGTGCCCGCGCTTCCCGGTCGTCAAGGCGAAGCAGCATCTGACCGAGCTGCCCATCGGGTTTCGGGCCATGAACGAAGGTTCCTTCGCGCAGCGGTACTCCGTCTGCGTCCTGGCCGATTTCGGCGACGATCCCGGCGGTCTCGATATGGAGGTGGCTTTTCAGCACAGCCTGGGCGACACCTCGGGCGACGATCCACCGGGTTAGCGTTCCCTGTCTGGCACGCGTTGCGGCGACAACCGGCCTGTCTTCTTCTCGTGCGATCACTACTCGTGCGGGCGGTTCCTGTTCAAACAGGACTATAAGGCTCCCCGCTGACACGAGCATCAGAGCGAGCCCGCCGGCCCACCGGTGCCAATGCCCTTTCTGTCTGCCAGCGGCGCTCTGCGCAGAGGGGGTATCGAGTGACAATTTGCGTCTTTCATTAAAAGAATGAGCGTTCACTTTATGAATTGACTTGCCAGGTTCGCTTGTCAAGTCATATAGAGAATGAATATTCGCTTTTTAAAAGGAGTGCGCCTTGAGAACCCGGGATGAGGCTCTGCACAAACGCAGGAAGTCTGAAATTTTGAGAGCGGCGGCCAAATGCTTCGCCGCAAAGGGCGTGCATCAGGCGAGTATGCAGGAAATTTGCGACACAGCAGGGATCAGTGCCGGTGCCCTCTACCGCTATTTCGAGAGCAAGGAAGCGATCATTGTCGCTTTGGCCGATGAGGAACGGGCCGAAAATGCCGAGCTGATAGCTCATCTCTCGGCGGCGGACGACATAGTCGACGGATTGTGCGAAGTCGTGCCCGAGATCATCGCCGTGCTGAGAAATGAACAATACGGGCGGCTGGCCATCGAAATTGGTGCGGAAGCAACGCGCAATCCGGTGATAGCAGAGGTTTTTGAGCGCAACGAAAGCGAGCTTCGACGCGCGCTTTCTGATGCCCTGGAGCGGGGTCAGAAGTGCGGCGCGGTTGATCCCGCGCTCGATGTCCAGGCAATGGTGTTCCTGGTCCTGGCGCTCTTCGATGGCATTCCGGGACGGAGCATCTTCGATGAGAAAATCCTGCGTGAGCAGATTGCTGAAACCTTGCAACGGTTTCTCCGCAAGGCCCTGCGGAACGCTTGACCGTGCCGGGGCAGCCACGCCGCCGATGCGAAGACGGCTGCATGCGGTCGTCGCTGCAGGTGCGCTGACCAATGTCTCCGAGAGTATGGGGGGCTGGCTCTGCTCTAACATGTCCTGGAAACGGGCGAAGGCGCATCCGCCGCATTTTCCTTGAGTTCGCTGTCAGCAAGAGTCTCAAAAACTTCGCCCTTATCGAGCGAATGCCGGTCATGCGCCAACAGTCAGACAGCACCAATCGAGTGACCTTTTCCGAGAGCTGAGGTCATGCGCCCGATATCAGCGTACGCGCAGCAGGATGACCGGTTCGTTGAAATGACGACAGAAAGCAAGAACACGCTCTTCCAGAGTGCACGGAATCTTATTCCACGGCCGAGGTTGCAGAGCTTCCTGCGACAAAGCCGGCACAAATATGCGATCCGGAGATGTTCAAAAAGCTTGGGGCTATTCACCTTGGTGGTCTTATTGGTTACGCTGTTGAAAGGCTGCGCTCCAGGCTGGCAGTAGTTCCGATCTCTTACTATCCATACACCTTGGCATTGGACCGAGCGAGAGACTTGCCGTTGGAACAGTCTGTTTACAATGATGTGTGGTGCGAGCGGCTGGGCGGTTCACCACGAAGAGGAGTGAGACTTGTTGGAAGAACATGAAAGCGGGTCTCTGCCTTCGACTACGGGCAAGCCTGTTCAAACGGGCGGCGGTGTTCAATCGTTGGAGCGTGCCTTTGATCTGATAGAACTGATCGCCAGTGAAGGCGGGCCAATTGCGTTAACTCAGCTGGCAGAGCTGTCGCAGTTACCACCGCCGACTATCCATCGCCTTGTGCGCACCCTTGTAAAGCGCGGTTATGTTCGCCAGACCCCGAACAGGCTCTACGTTCTGGGACCCCGTTTTATGCGTCTGGGTGATGCATCGCGGCGCGTGGTCGGCAACTGGGCGCAACGTCATTTGACCGAACTCGTCGACCTGACCGGGGAAACGGTCAATGTTGCTGTGCTCGATTACGATGGCGCGCTGTTTGTAGCCCAGGTGCCGTCCAAGCACCATCTGCGGATCTTCACCGACGTTGGTCGGCGTGTGCGGCTGCATTTGTCTGCGGTGGGCAAGATCCTGTTGGCGCAGATGACGGATCAGCGCATCCGCGAGGCAGTCAATCGACAGGGTATGCCTGCGCAAACCCCGCACTCGATTACTTCTTTCGAAGTGCTTCAGCAGGAGATCACCCTCGTTCGAGAGAGGGGCTATGCGGTGGACAATGGCGAGCAGGAGGTGGGCATGCGCTGTATCGCAGTGCCCGTGCCCGGGATGCCGACGCTCACCGCCCTGGGTATATCGAGCCCAGAACAGAGGCTTCCTGACGAAGCGATAGAGCGGATGGTTCCGCAATTGAAGGCGACCGCGGCGCGGATTTCCGAGGATGTACTGAGTCAGGAGGTTAAACCAGGCCACCCTTGAAGGGCAGCCTGGCCGGTTTAGCCTGGTCGAGTTCCTTTGGGTCTGTCAGGATTCTGCTCCTGATAGCATACAGCTTCAGGCGCCAGTCGCAGGCGCGGAGAAAGCCTCCCGTGCGCTCCGCAGGAAATCGCGTGTTGCCGAGGCGACCAGGGCGGTGTTGCTGACCATAACCATTCGCGCTCCGAGTCTGGCGGCCTGTTCGAGATCTGCCGGCGTGCCGGCGGCAGCATTCAGATGCTTGCCCAGCCGCTTGGCGATCCCGGCCGCCTTGACGACGCATTCGCCAACTTGAGGGATCTGTTTTTCACCGGGATGTCCCAGCGAAGCAGCGAGATCGCCAGTTCCCAGGCAGATGATATCGATGCCGTCCTCGCCGATGATGCCTTCCGCATGATGATAGGCCTCTTCGTCTTCCATAAGCGCGCAAACTACGGGATGGTTTTGCGTGGCATGGAAAAAGTCCTTTGGGCTCTGCGTGGCACCGTAGTTGGCAGCGCGGGACGAGCCTGCCACGCCTCGCGTGCCATGCGGCGGAAACCGTAGCGCGGAAACCAGCCGCGCTGCATCTTCCGGAGTGCGTACATGGGGCGCGATGATGGCGCTGGCTCCGGTGTCGGCATAGGGAAGGATCACTTCGGGGCGGTTCTCCGGTACACGCACAAGGGAAGCCATGCCGGCAGCATCGGCCGAGGTGACGAGGTTGTAGCAGCTTTCGACACTGATCCCATCGTGTTCGGCATCGATCATCACCCAGTCGAATCCGAGCAGGCCGTAAAACTCCACCAAACGGGGCGAGGCGATGTCCGCCATCACTCCGAAGAGGGGGCGGGACTCCTTGAGCTGCTCGCGCAACCTGTTTGTTCTCATTGCTTTTCCTCCTTCTTCTAGAATGCGATCGCCGGCGGCTTTATGCGCGCATCCATGGTGCGGAAATGCCGGGTGAATTCAGCCACATAGTCGGCCATGCGGCGAAACAGTTCTTCACCTCGTTTGGCGCAGGGCATGCTCGCGTCGCCCCATCCGGAGGAGCGTGACACGTTCTCGATTCTGACAGGCAGGTTGACGCGGCTTTCACCGAACCTGGCCTCCATTGGCGACAACAGTTCGAGATCCTGATAGGCGCTGCGCGCACTGGGCTGCGCGAGATCAAGCCGCACCGAGCCGGGATGGAGATATTCGAGAAGCGAGGCTCCAGGTTCTCCGCCGTGACCAAAGACTGAGTGATCGTTGTTGAACAGATCTCCGCGCAGATCAGCCTGTAAGACGCCGGGGTTGAGGGAGGCCATCACCACACCGGTCTTTTTGCGGACCGTGCGCATCGCCGTTGAAACCGGGTAAAGGTTCGGAATGTGATAAGTGAGCAAGCAGATGTGATCGAATCCGCTGTCGATGAGCCCGAGAGCCAGTGTCTCGACATACTGCTCCACCAGGTCGGGCGATATGGCGACTGTCCCCGGAAAGGACAGGATGGAATCGGAAACACCATAGGTTAGTGGTGGCAGCCAGACATCCTGGTTTGCCCTGGCGGCCTCTTCCGCCAGTGCTTTTGGTACGAGATAGTCATAGCCGAGCGGCAACGGGCCGTTGCCTTCAACTGTGCCGATCGGTAGCAGAGCCACCGCGCCCCGCTGTGCTGCCTCGCGGATTTCCCGCGTGCTCATGAGTGGGAGATAGGTTTTCATATTGCCTCGCTATCGTGAATTTTGGGTCGCGGTTTGCAGGCAGACGGCCTAGATCGCGGGCTCAGGGGGAGCGAGCCGGGTGTCCATCGTCTGGAATTTGCCGATGAAATCCACGACGTGGTCGAGCATGCGGCCAAACAGAATTTCGCCACGTTCCGCAGATGCGTTGCCTGGATCCCCCCATCCGGAGGTCGGCGAGAGTTCTTCCAGCTCAAGATAGAAGTTGACACGACTGGCCCCGAAACGGGCTTCCATTGGCGAGATCAGTTCCAGCCCTTGCCAGTTTGCCTTTTCCCTGGCTTCGGCGAACGCGTCGCGGGTGGCCTCTGGATGAAGATACTTCAGTAGCGAAGTGCCAGGTTCGGCGCCGTGGCCGATGCTCTCCGGTTCAAACAGATCGCCGCGCAAATCGGCAAACAGCACCATTGGGTTGATGGAGGCAACCTGAACCCCGGTGTCGTAACAGACCCGTCGGCTTGCCTGCTCGACCGGGTACTGGTTTGGGCCGTGATTGGTAATGAGAAGGATGTGATCGAAACCGGCTTGGATAAGGGACTTCATGATCGCTTCCGCCGTCTCGCCCAGCATCTGCGGTGTGATCCCCAAGGTTCCCGGGAAACCTTTCAGACCATCCGAGACGCCATAGGCAACAGGCGGCAGATAAACAGAGCCGGTCGCTTCAGCGGCACGCTCAGCCAGGGCTGAAGAAACCAGGAAGTCGAGCCCGGTGGCATTCTGAGGTCCGTTTGCGTCGGTGCTGCCGATCGGCACCAGTGCCACCGCGCCGCGTTCGGCAGCCTCTTTCGCCTCGATCCAGGTCATAAGTGGCAAGAATGACTTCACAGCAACCCCCTTTTTCTAAAGTTGCGTATTCATATTATGGAAGTAAAATTCCATCAAGTGGAATTTATCAGGCTTTGAATCGATCTTTTCGTTGACAGGACCGCGCCCCAAAGGTAGATTGCAAAAATTCCACGATATGGATCAATAATTCCAAAAATAATAAGGGGACGTTGATGATCTTTCTTGTTGGGGCTCGGTTTCGGACGGTTTTGATTGCGTCGTGCGGCGTTGTGGGAGTGCTGGCTTCGCCTGCGGTCGCAGAGGAGCGGGCGCGGCTTCGCTTCGTGCAGCAATCACCGGTTCAAAGCTTAAACCAGAACATCGAATCGACGCGTACGTCTGGGCGGATCGGTGAAGAAATAGTCGAGGCGCCAGTCGGCGTCCGAATGGTCGACGGCAAGTATGAGTTCTACCCCAAGCTTGCAGAGTCGTGGTCGCAGGTTGATGCACGCACATGGCGCTTCAAAGTGCGGCCTGGGGTCAAATTCTCCAATGGAGAGCCGCTGACGGCGGAAGCATTCGCCAAGACGCTCGAGTTCTGGCGTGCCTATCCTGGCGGAAAATCTGCAGCGACTTTCGCCAACATCGACATTAATGTCGTGGACGAAATGACGTTCGATGTCGTTACCGAAAAGGAAAACCTTTCCTCTCTTCCCGCTCAGATGACCTATTTTGTCGTTGCGCCGCCACGCTATCACGAGAGTCTCGGCGAGCCCGCCGAAGCTCAGGTGGCATTTGGGAACGACCCCATCGGCACCGGTCCCTATCTACTTGATGAGTGGCAAAAGGGCGTGGTTATCAAGCTGAAGGAAAACCCGGAATACTGGGGCGAGAAGCCGACAATCAAGGATATCGAGATCCGCAGTGTCTCTGATCCGGCAACCCGTGTCAGCCTGCTTCAGTCAGGCGCTGCCGATGTCATTGGCGACATTCCGGTCAGCCTGTATGATCGCATTGCTGCCATGGACGGGAAGAAGATGGTGGGTGCCCGCAGTGACGTGCGCGTCTTCCTTGCCCTCAATCTAAGCACAGCGCCGACTGACAATGTTCTGGTGCGCAAGGCGATAAGCTACGCCATCGATCGTAAGCTGATCATCGACAGGCTCCTGCGCGGCCACGCTGAAGAGACCCAGGGCATCTTTGCTCCTGGAGAGCTTGGATACACGGCGGATTTCTCGGCCTATTCCTACGATCCGGAAAAGGCGCGCGCCCTCTTGAAGGAGGCCGGCTTCGACGGTCCGGTTCCCATTACCCTCAATTATCCGATCGGTACGTTCGATATCGACCAGCAACTGGCGGAAGTGATCCAGGCGCAGTTGCAGGAAGTCGGCTTCGAGGTGGCCATGAAAGGCGGACCCAATCCGTCGCTGCAGCCGCTATGGCGTAAACCGGGTTCTTCCGAGGGCATCTATCTCTATCAGATGAGCCCGGTCTACCCAGACTCCAACTTCCTCATGAACACCGCATATTTCGGCTCCGGGTCGGTCTACAGGGCCTTCGGCACGGACGAGAAACTCGATGAAATCAGCCATGCGGCGGCTACGGCGAAGGAAGCTGAGGAACGTCAGGCGCTTTATGAGAAGGCGCAGGAGCGGGCCATCACCGAACTCGCCATGTGGGTGCCGCTCTACATCCGTGAGCTGGGATACGGTATGGTTGAAGAATTCAACTGGGACCCTCCTGCGTCGAACAGGCTGAACTTCTCTTCGGTGAAGTTCGACTGAACGGCGAACGGTGTCGCGATGCAGTCTCCCGACGTCGCGGCACCGTTAGTTATGCTGATTTCGGTTCGAGCCACTTCAGGATGGTAAAGTAGTCGTTTTCAGCAGGGGAGTGCGGACGCGGAGCGAAAGCTGCTTCACGCCTTCCTTCATCCCGCCCAAACTGCCCGAAGCCCGCTCGCGGAGTTGTATCGTATGGCTGAGTCCGTTCCTGTCGCGCCACAAGACGCTGCCTCTCTGCTCAGCGTGCGCGATCTCAGCGTCTGCTTTCACGCAAAAGGTGAGACTGTTCATGCCGTCAACGGCGTCTCCTTTGACCTGGCAAGAGGCGAGGCGATCGGTATCGTCGGAGAGTCCGGCAGCGGAAAGTCGACCGTCGCATTGGCTATCATGCAATTGCTAGCCCCGGCTGCAGAAATCAGCGGAAGCCATGTCACGCTTGAGGGTAGGGATCTTCTGGCCATGAACCCCCGGGCGATGCGCCAGGTACGGGGCAGGGAAATAGCGCTCGTCTTTCAGGATCCGATGACCGCGCTCAACCCCGTTCTGACTGTCGGCCAGCACATGCAAGAGGCACTTTATCTGCATGAAGGATTGAAGGGGCAGGCAGCGTTCATTCGCTCTGTAGAGCTCCTTAATCTGGTTGGGATCGCTGCGCCTGAGAGCCGCCTGTCCGCCTATCCACACCAGCTTTCAGGGGGAATGCGCCAGCGGGTGATGATCGCGCTGGCAGTCAGCGGAAACCCCAAATTGCTTATAGCAGACGAGCCGACCACTGCGCTCGACGTCACGATCCAGGCGCAAATTCTCCAGCTTCTTGCCCGTTTGCGGGACGAACTCGACATGTCGATCATTCTTGTCAGCCATGATCTCGGCGTCGTGGCAAGCCTGTCCGACCGGGTCTTGGTCATGTATGGCGGTACCGTGGTCGAGGACGCGACCGCTGAACAGGTTCTGCTTTATCCCAAACACCCCTATACCTCGGCGTTGATCGCCGCTCGTCCCGAGATCGATGGAGACCGCGACGTGCCGCTAAGGGCAATTCCCGGAGCTGCGGGGCGCCAGTGCGAGCCGCCATCAAGCTGCAGCTTTGCGCCACGATGTCCGGAATGCATGGATGTGTGCAGCCAGTCATTGCCGCCGCTGCTGTTCGTCAACGGACACGGGACCGCCTGCTGGAAAGTTTCGGGCATTGACGGGGAGCGCATCCCGTGACGGCTTCCAAGACCGCTGACAATTCGTTGCTTCAGGTCGACAATCTGAAGGTTCATTTCGGACAGGGACGACGGCTGTTTTCGCGCAGCCGCTGGTCGGTGCGGGCTGTCGATGGAGTCAGCTTTCAAATTCGCGAGGGCGAAACACTCGGCCTGGTCGGTGAATCGGGTTGCGGCAAGAGCACGGTTGGTCGTGCCGTGGCGCAGCTGCTGACGCCCACTTCGGGTATGATCTCGTTCGACGGCGAAGATGTAACTGGTATGGATTCGGCCCGCGAGCGTCGCTTCCGGCGTGACCTCCAGATCGTTTTCCAGGATCCTTACTCCAGCCTCGACCCCCGCATGCGGATCGGTGCGGCGATCCGCGAGCCCCTCATCATTCATGGCATTGCCCGGGGCCGCGAAGCCGATGCACGCGTGACCGAACTGCTCGATGCCGTCGGTTTGCCGGTATCGGCGGTTGAGCGCTATCCGCACGAGTTCTCCGGTGGGCAACGCCAGCGCATCGCCATTGCCCGGGCACTAGCGCTTGAGCCCCGGCTGATCGTTTGCGACGAGCCCATCTCGGCGCTGGACGTATCCGTGCAGGCGCAAATCGTGAACCTGTTGGGCGAGTTGCAGAAGCGCCGTCGGCTGACCTTTCTGTTCATCGCCCACGATCTGGCGGTTGTGCGCCACATTTCGCATCGCATCGCGGTCATGTATCTCGGCCGGATCGTGGAGACAGGCGATAGCGAAACGCTCTGCCGCGAGCCGTTGCATCCTTACACCAAGGCGCTTTTCGGGGCTGTGCCCCGAACCGACCCACGTGCGGCGCGTTCCGGTGACTGGTCGGTTATCGAGGGCGAGATCCCGAGTCCGCTCAATCCACCGAATGGCTGTCATTTTCATACCAGATGCCCTTTTGCCAGGGAGGTCTGCCGCCACAGCGACCCGCCACTCGAGGCACTGTCCAAAGACCGCGGGGTCGCCTGCCATTTCTGGCGGGAGATCCGGGCAAATACTGGTGCCGACCCGATCAAGACGAAAAAGGCTGCTACATGACTGACTGGACCGTTGACGAGGCCATTGCGCTGACGCGCAAGGAAGAAAAGGACAACATTGCCCGCCTTCGCGAGTTTGTGCGCATCGAGTCTGTGTCGATGACACCTGCCAGGGCCGATGACGTGATGCGGGCTTCCGAATGGCTGGCGCACGAACTCCGACGTATTGGCTTTGAGCATGTGCGCATCCACGAGACCGAAGGGCATCCAATCGTCACGGCAGACTGGCTGAATGCCGGGTCTGATGTTCCGACAGTGCTCATCTACGGTCATGTCGACGTGCAGCCGGTCGAGCCGGTCTCTGAATGGACCGTGCCGCCTTTCGACATCACTGAGCGTGACGACCGCCTCTATGGGCGGGGCTCCACCGACGACAAAGGGCAGCTGCTGATGCATCTCGTGGCGCTCGATGCTTTGATGCGCAACGGTGGCGGCAGACTACCCTGCAACTTCAAGCTGGTTGTCGACGCCGAGGAGGAGATTGGCTCGCCCAGCCTGCTTGGCTGGATGAAATCAAATCCTGAATTGGTCACGGCTGATTTTGCGGTTGTGAGCGATTCGCCGATGTACGACTACAACATGCCGTCGATTGCCTGTTCACTGCGCGGCATTGCCAATCTCGAAGTGGAGCTGCGCAGCGCCGATGGCGATGTGCATGCGGGCCAGTTCGGCGGAGCGATCGCCAATGCGGCCCGTTCGCTGTCCCGCATTCTGGCGGCGTTGCACGATGCCGACGGTTGTGTGACCGTGCCGGGCTTTTATGATGGCGTACCGTCGATCGCTCGGGAAGAACGCGAGCGTTTTGCGTGTCTACCCTTCGACGAGAACGCCTGGATGGCAAGCGTGGGCGCTCTCGGCGCAGAGGGTGAAGCCGGGTTCTCGACGCTGGAGCGTACCTGGGTGCGTCCGACGCTGGAGATCAACGGTCTGTTCTCAGGACACATTGCCGAAGGCACAAAGGCCATCGTGCCGGCTGTGGCAACAGCAAAGCTTTCCTGCCGGCTGGTCGCGGGTCAGGATCCCGAGGCCCTTCAGAACAAGGTCGCCGAACACATCGCCGCGCTGGCGCCAGCCAATGTGCGTTGTATGGTCAAGCGACTGAGCGTCGTGCCGCCAGCGGCAATCGATCACCGGTCGGCGGCGGTGCAGCTCGCCGCCTCGAGCCTGGCGCAAGCCTTTGCCACCGAGGTGTTCCTTGTGCGAGACGGCGGTGCCATTCCGGCCGTCGCCCATCTCAAGGATCATTTTTCGATGGATACGCTGCTGATGGGCTTCGGATGCCCGGATGAAAACAAGCATGGCCCGGACGAATGGCTCGCTATGCTGCACTTCAGGAAAGGCATCGAAGCCCTTATCGCTTACTGGCCAGCTCTTGCACGGACCGGTGCTCAATAAGCTTCTGCAAACTCACAAGAGACCACGGGACAACCATGAACAACGTGATGAACATCGATCTCGAAACCGCCAATGCACTGATTGCCGCGGGCGTCAGCCGTGCCAGTGAAATCGGCGTTCCGATGGCGATTTCGGTCGTCGATACCGCAGGCCATGTTGTGGCGCTGCATCGCATGGACAACGCGAACTGGCATACGATTGGACTTTCCCAGGGAAAGGCGATGGCGGCGGCCGCGATGCGCCTGCCCAGCGCCGACCTCGGCGCGCGGTGGAAGGATTTTCCCGCTCTTACCACAGCCGCGACAGTGCTTAACGGCGGACACTTTGTTCCCCTGCCAGGCGGCTTTCCGCTCAGAGTGAACGGTCAGGTGGTGGGCGCTGTCGGCGCCAGCGGCGGCACTGGCGCGCAAGACGCCGATGTCTGCCTGCACGGTATTTCCGGCACCGGTCGGTTCGATGCCGAAACGCCGCCAGCGGCATAGGCGGCAAGTCGAATTGCGGAGGATATGATGGCACGCTTTCTCGCCCGACGGCTTATCCTGGCGTTCGTCGTCGTGTTTGCGGTCGCCTCACTCACCTTTTTCGCCCTCAATCTGAGCGGCGATCCGATATCAAACGCGCTTTCCGATGCGGGAGCGAGCGAGGAGCAGATTGCCGCCGTTCGCCATCAGATGGGTTATGACCGGCCGATCATCGTGCGCTACGCGGACTTCATTTTCAGTGCCGGGCGCGGCGATTTCGGCCGCTCAATCTTTTATGGCGAGGAGACACTGCCTCTGGTGGTAGCGCGGTTTCCCTATACGATGATCCTCGCGGGGGTGGCCATGCTCATCACCGTGCTGGTGGCGATCCCGCTTGGCATCTTGGCGGCCACTTTCCCCGACAGTCTGCTCGATCGGACCATCGTGACGCTTGCAGCGCTGGGTCAGTCCGTTCCGATTTTTGTCGTAGGCCCTATCCTGATCCTGATTTTTTCGGTGCATTTGGCGATTCTACCGGTATCGGGTGCCGAGAGTTTATGGAGTGTGGTGCTGCCGGCAGTAACGCTGTCTTTCTATCCGATGGCCCGTATCACCCGGCTCCTGCGAGCGAGCATGCTTGAGGTCACAGGTTCTGAGTATGTGCTGACAGCCCGTGCGCGCGGATTTTCCGAGTTTCGTGTTGTTCTGCGCTACATTTCCAACAACGCGCTCCTGCCTGTGCTCACCGTGCTCGGCCTGCAACTGGGAAACCTGCTTGGCGGGGCTGTGATCGTGGAGACGGTGTTCGCCTGGCCGGGCATTGGCAGTCTCACGCGCGACGCGTTGATCAACAGCGACTTTCCCTTGGCGCAGGCAGCAGTGATCGTGATCGCCATCGCGGTTGTGGTCGTGAATTTTCTGACCGACGTCGTCTATGCGCTGGTCGATCCACGAATTCGGTTGAGCTAACCATGTCAGTAATTACGGACGCACAAACCTCTCCGCCTCGACGTCGCAGAAGGCGACTTGCGCGACGGCGCATCGGTGTCGTTGTGGCGCTTGCCGTGCTGCTGATCCTCTTCGCCCTGGCGCTCAGCGCACCACTGTGGGCCGTCGATCCGGCGAAGCAGTCTCTGCTCGACGCGGAACTGCCGCCTTATCCGCTCAACGGCTCTGTTCCCGGGCATCCTCTGGGCACCGATGAACTTGGCCGTGATCAGCTTTCCCGCATTCTGTTCGGCTTGCGAACGTCAATCACCATCTCAGCCCTTGCCATGATGCTGGCGATGAGTATTGGCACGGCGATTGGTATCATCGCCGGGTTCTTCCGGGGCCTTGTAGAGGAAGTTCTGATGCGTATCGTTGATGTGCAGATGTCCTTTCCAGCCATCCTTCTGGTGGTCACATTCGTCACTGCGGTGGGCCCCAGCTTCCAGTCGATTGTCATCGTGCTGGCGCTGTCGGTGTGGGTGGTGTTCGCGCGTGTGGCGCGTGCCCAGGTTCTGGCATTGCGCGATTCTGATCTTATCCTGGCCATGCGGGCGCTTGGAGCTTCGACGCCGCGTATTCTGTTCTTGCATATAGTGCCGAACATCGCCGGCCCGCTGATTGTCATTGCCACACTTGAAATGGCCACCCTGATCGTTGCCGAGTCGGCACTCGGTTATCTGGGGCTCGGCGTTCCGCCGCCGACACCCAGTCTGGGTGCCATGATCGCTTCAGGGCAATTCGGCCTGATCACTGGCGTCTGGTGGCTTGTTGTCGGTCCAGGGCTTGCCATGACAGCATTCATTATGTGCATCAATGTTCTGGGTGACCGGCTCCGCGACCGGCTTGACCCCCGTAGTTAGCAGAGAGGTCGACCTGACCTTAGGTGCTTGATCTTGATATTGGTGGCGTCGTCTTTGAATCCGGGCAGGCATCCTGGGCGGGCACTGCATCGCTGGCTCTCACTGATGAAGGGCTGCCGACACGGAGCATGTCAAAGTCCTGCGTGATCTGCTCCATCATTTCGACACTCACTGGATACGCGCGCGCAGCCGGTCGGTGATGAATTCCATGGCGAGCACGATCGCGAAGATCACGAGAATGGAGGGGCGTAATCCCGGAAAGACGTCCAGGTACCATATGCGTGCTTTCAGCCATCGAATGCGTCTTTCAGATCGCTTTGCGAAACCTTGTCGCTCGCCTTGTCGAAGAGGATGCGTCCATTCTTCAAAGCCACGACCCGGCTCGCATATGTCAGCGCATGCTCCATGTCGTGTGAGGTGGAAAGCAGCATTACGCCGTGTTCGGCGCACAGTCGGGCAGACAGGTTCATCCACAACCCCGCGCGATATGAACCAAAGCATATCGGAGCGCTCCAGAAGCAACAGGGCAACGGGGAGGGCCACTGTCTCGAAGGTCGGAGCGATGTCGGAAAGCCCCATGGCGGCAAGGTACCGGTCAACCGTTTCCCGGATAATCGCGCCAGGGTTCGGCAGGATGAGTGGAAATCCGGAAAGCGCCTCGCGTGCGGGACGCTGAAGCGCGGGGTGGCCCGTGCGAGCGACAAGAAGAATGGGCTCTTCATAGAGATATTCGAATGACAGACCAGGCATGTCCCGGGCGGAAGGCATTCGCCCCACCATCAGGTCGATTTTTCCTCTACGCAGCATCTCAATGAGATACCGGTTTGGTCCGGTAATGACCCCGGTCCGCGCCTGGGGGCGAGCCTGAGCGAAGTCCAGGGCCACGGAGGGGAAGAACCCGCCCGCCACTGTTGGCAAGACGCCCACCTTCACCAGATCGACGGCTGCACCGCCAGAGAGGCTGCGCACACCGGCTTCAAGATTCTGCAGTGCCGAGAGCGCATGCATCCGAAATCCCTCCCCGGCAGGGGTGAGAACGGCGTTCCGGCCAGCTCGCTCGAACAATGCCGAACCCCAAAGCGTCTCAAGCTCGCGGATGGTCTTCGAGAGGGCAGGCTGCGAGACGCCGCGCGCTCTCGCCGCGGCAGAAATGCTGTCATGCTGTCAGGCCGATAGAAACGCCTGAACATGGCGCAGTTTCATGCCGAGAGGTATATCCATATGGTTATGCTTTTTTGCATATCTTAATATTTTTTCGGAGGAAGAAATTATGTCAGTCTGCCTGTGGAGCTGGTCGCGCAGGTAATAAACGCTGCCGGGTTCGGCCGGCGCAATCGTGTATGGGGCCCTGAACAGGTGAAACCCCTTGCTGCACATCCTTCCGGTGATGAATGTCGCATGTCCGGGGAGGCGTTGACTTGCCCGCGGTGGGAACATCGGCTGAATTGCGAAGAGGTGCATGACCTTTGTGGAAAGGATGCTGTGATGAGTGACAGGTATGACAGGGGCATGAAAGTGCGCCGCGAGGTGCTCGGAGATGCGCATGTGGATCGGGCGGAGGCCGCCAAGACCGCATTTGATCAGTCTTTTCAGTCGCTGATCACCGAAGGTGCCTGGGGCACGGTGTGGGCGTCTGACCGCCTTACCCGTCGCGAGCGGTCCATGCTGACCGTCGCGCTTCTTGCAGCGACTGGCAATTTTGAGGAAATTCCAATGCATATACGCGCCACGGCCCGCACGGGTGCCTCCCGGGAAGACATCGCAGAGGCATTGCAACACGTCGCCATCTATGCCGGTGTGCCAAAGGCCAACCATGCCCTCAAGCTTGCCAAACAAACTTTCGTGGAAATGGAGGAGAATGACGAATGAGGGATCTCGGACCACTCATCCCGCGCAATCATTCGGTTCATCCGGCAGCTTATGCTGAGGACTACAAGACAAGCGTGACGCGCTCGCCCAATCTGCCGCTTCTTTCGATGGAGAGCACACCCTCGGAGGAAACCGGCCCTGTTTTCGGGGCAGAACTGATCGGTGAGCTGGACAACAACCTCATCCTCAACTGGTCCAAGGGGCTTGCCCCCGCCGTGGGCGAACGCATTCTCGTGCATGGACGTGTGCTGGACGAGAATTGCCGGCCGGTGCCAAATGCGCTTCTCGAGATTTGGCAGGCCAATGCCGGTGGCCGCTACAGGCATGTCAAGGATACCTATTTTGCCCCGCTCGATCCGAATTTCGGTGGATGTGGCCGCACGCTCACCGACGAACGCGGCTATTATGAATTCCTCACGATCCGGCCGGGCGCATACCCCTGGCCGAACCGTGCCAATGACTGGCGCCCGATGCATATCCACTTTTCGATCTACGGCCAAAGTTTCGGCCAGCGCCTCGTCACGCAGATGTATTTCGAGGGGGATCCGCTGATTGCCCATTGCCCGATCGCAGCGACCGTCAGGGACCGCAGTCATCTCGATCGCCTTGTGGCGCCGCTCGACCTGTCGAAATCGCGCCCGCTCGATTACCTCGCATACAAGTTCGATATTGTGTTGCGCGGTCGTCGACAGACAATGTTTGAAAACAGGCTGGAGGGCATGTGATCATGGTTCAGAAGCTGGCCACTCTTGCTGAAACGCCTTCCCAGACTGCCGGTCCATACGTTCACATCGGCCTGATGCCCACTTATGCAGGCAATGCCGGTTCCTTCCCTCAGGAGATTGGTGCCTCGCCCGTCAAAGATGACGTGAAGGGGCAGATGATAGAAATTGTCGGTTCCGTCTTCGACGGCACGGGATGGGTGTTGCGCGACGCGCTGATCGAAAGCTGGCAGTGCGATGGAGAAGGCAAGTTCCCGGGACAGGATGGCGCCGACCCGAATGTTTCGGGCCATTGCCGCTTCGCCGTCGATGAGGCAACCGGCGAGTTCAGGCTTAAAACGGTCAAACCGGGAAGCTATATGGGGCGTGGAGGTGTGAGAAGCGCACCTCACATTTCATTGTGGATTGTCGCGCGCGGTATCAATACAGGGCTCAACACACGGATCTACTTCGAGGATGAGGACAATTCTGGCGATCCGTTGCTGGGACGCATCGAGCAGCGCCCGCGCGCGGAAACGCTGATCGCAAAGAAAGTTGCCGATGGGAAATACCGTTTCGACATCCGTCTTCAGGGCGAGCGCGAGACGGTGTTTCTCGATCTCTGACAGATGCAATTGATAGCGCAGCGCCGATCAAGGCAGCTCGAACAATGTCGAAAGGCTCTTCGGGATGAACGTTTCGGTTTTTGATCATCCATGGCTGGCGGGCTTGTTCGGCGACCCGGAGATGGCCTCGATCCTGGGCCCAGATCGGCAGATGAGCCACATGCTGTCCTTCGAGGCTGCCTGGTCGCGGGCCTGTGGGCGCGCAGGCTTTTTCGATGCTGAACAGGCCGAGGCGGCGGCGCTCGCAATCGAGAAAGCACAGATCGACCTGTCGGACATCGCTGCCGGCATGGCACAGGACGGTGTGCCGGTGCCGCGGTTGGTTCGGCAGTTAAAGGCGATAGCGGGGCCGGACGCGGTTCATCGTCATGCCACATCTCAGGATGTCGTGGACACGGCGCTTGCCCTGACTCTGAAAGAGGCCTCCGATCTTCTGGAAGTGCGCTTCAGGGCGCTGGTGGCATCGCTCGATCAACTCGTCGATCGTTTTGGGGACGCGCCCCTGATGGGGCGTACGCGAATGCAGGCGGCCACCATGATTGCAGTCCGTGACCGGGCCAAGACCTGGCGCCTTCCGCTGGATGACCATCTGAAGCGTCTGTCCGCGCTGCGCCCTGTTGTCGAACGGGTTCAGATTGGTGGCGCTTCCGGTGATCGCAAGGCAGTCGGCGCTCTCGCTGACACCATCGTTGCCGATGTTGCCGAAACCCTCGGTCTCGCACCCGCAGGCGAGGCCTGGCACGCCATGCGCCACAGCATCGCCGACTACGCATCGTTTCTTTCCCTTGTCACGGGGACACTTGGCAAGTTCGGGCAGGATGTGATGCTGATGGCGCAACAGGGGATCGACGAAATCGCGCTTTCGGGTGGCGGTGGATCATCGGCGATGCCGCATAAGCAGAACCCGGTGCTGGCCGAACTTCTCGTAACGCTTGGCCGGTTCAATGCTACGCAGGTTTCCGCCATGCATCATGCGATGATCCATGAGCAGGAGCGTTCGGGAGCGGCATGGAGCCTTGAATGGATGGTGCTTCCGCAAATGTTGATGGCGACTGCACGGGCGCTTTCAGCCGCGAGGGACATGTCTCTGGCGATAACGCGGATTGGCGAACCGTCTGAGGATCGCAAAAACACCAGTCTTGATGATTGATCAGCCGCGACCACTGTGAGGCAGCGCCGAGACGCTGCCTCTCACGGGGCGCGCAGCCCGGTCAGGTGTGGAGGGCAGTCGGTGCAGGCACTGGCCATCGGCAGCTGCCCCGTGATGCCCTCCACCAACTGCCCAGGCTTCAGGAGCACCGCTTCCGAATGGGCGGGGCCGATGAACTGCACACCGAAAGGCAGGCCGGATGAATGCCGCCCCGCGGGGGCCGACAGCGCCGGTACGCCCGTCAGATTTGCAGCGGCGTTCAACCTCACATAAGCCTCCACGACCTGCTCTTCACTTCCGTTCTGCCAGATGAGTGCTTTCTGGCCGCGTCGTGCTGCCACGGTTGGCACAGTGGGAACGATCAACGCGTCGATCTTCTGGAACACCTCCACCCAGGCGCGCTCCAGCAGCTCGAGATGATTCTCGGACGCGAGGCACAGGAGGAAGACCTGCCGACAGATGTCGATAAGCTTCTCGATCGGGTTATCGCTCCGATCATGTATCGTATCCTGTTTACGGACGCCCCACCGGGCCGGGAGTATGCGCAGGAACTGCTCGACAGAGCATTGGAGACCGGTCACCTCCGGCCGGTGAAGCGCCATAAACAAGATTCCTGGCCGCGGTAGGCGATCGCCATCAAGCGGTCTGCATTTCAGCGTGCATGGCTTTGGAAACACTCTCGGCGCTTGTGTCGTCTGCCTGATCGCGCGCTGCCGCAGGTTATCCTTAAGCTCAGGTCTGGTCCTTCGTGCGTTGACTCCTGCCAATCTGTAAAGTACAGGATTATACAGGTTCACTGGACAGGTTTATATGTCTCGACGCGCGAACACGTTATCACCGGGGATGGCAAAGCCTGAGCGGATCGCCACGGTTCTGGAGCGGGAAATTCGTTCAGGCGCCCTGGGGTTTGGCGAGCGGCTGCAAAGCGAAAATGAGCTGGTGCAGCGCTTTTCCGTCAGCCGCAACACGGTGCGGCGCGGCCTGGAAGAGCTCTCTGCGAGGGGGCTCATAACGACGAAGGTCGGTATCGGCTCCTTTGTCACGTTCGACGGAAAGATGGTCGATGACGGGATCGGCTGGTCGAAGGCGCTGGCTGACGCAGGGGCCAATGTCCAGACCCGCACGCTGCGTCTGGAAGTGATTGAAGATCCGGAACTGGCCGAGATGCTCGGCATCGGGAAGTCGGCCTTCATCGCAGTCGATCGCGCACGCAGCAATGCGGGCACCGGATACGCCATCTCCATCGAGCGCTCGCGCCTTCCTCTGTCGCCCGAGCTGGAAGAAGTTCCCCTCAAAGGATTGCGGGAAGGCTCCCTGCACCAGACGTTGCGGGGCGCTGGGCTTGTTCCGGATCATGGAGAAGAGTGGGCCGACATCGAAATGCTGTCGCCTGAGGATGCGGCCATCCTCGGGTGCGAAACAGGAACACCGTTTCTGCGAACGCGCCGCGTGACACGAAGGCCAAACGGATATCCGATCGAGTATGTCACCAGCTTGCTCAACCCCACGCATTTTGCCCTGCACCTGGAGTTCTGAGGCATGTCGGACAGGTCAGTTGCAGAGGACCGGGCAAAGGCTGCGTTGATCGGCGGGGCGTTGGGCGATGCGCTTGGCATGCCGACCCAATTGCTCTCCCCTGCCCAGATCGGCGAGGCTTACGGATTCGTCGAGAGTTTCGTTGTGCCGGCTCCCGACCACCCCGTATCGAAAGGGTTGCCGGCCGGCGCGATCACCGACGACACCGAACAGGCACTGCTGCTGGCGCAAATCCTGCTTGAATCCGGGGACACGTTTGATCACCGCCGGTGGGTGAATGCGCTTGTCGAGTGGGAGCGTGACGTCAAGGCCCGCGGAAGCTACGATCTGCTTGGCCCTTCCACCAAACGCGCCATAGACGCCATCAACAGCGGCACGCCGCCTGAAGAGGCGGGGCGCGACGGCGACACCAACGGTGCCGCCATGCGCATCGCCCCGGTCGGTATCATGATGCCGGCCAGTGCACCGGCTGCGCTGGTCGCCAAGGTGGCCGAAACCTGCCGCGCAACCCACAACACATCCATGGCGATTGCTTCGGCGGCGGCAGTGGCGGCCGCCGTCAGTCATGGTGTTTCTGGCAGCGACTGGCGGCATGCGGCCAAGCACGCCATTGACGCCGCGAAGCTGGGTGCAGGCCATGGGCACTGGGTGGCGGGCCCTGATATTTCAGCCCGCATTCGTTGGGCGACAGACCTCGTGCGCAAAGAGCCTGCAGAACGCGCGATCGAATTGATTTCGGAGCTCATCGGCACAGGTGTGGCAAGCCAGCAGTCTGTACCGGCTGCTTTCGCTGTTCTCGAGGTGGCACAGGGAGATCCCTGGCGTGCTGCGGTCATCAGCGCCAATCTGGGTGGAGATACCGATACGATTGGGGCGATCGCGGCAGGCATGGCGGGCGCCTGCGCAGGCATGAATAGCCTGCCGCAAGACCGTATCGCCCAGTTGAACGGGCTCGATATGGGGGTGGTTGAAACATTGTCCGCGAAGCTCGTTGCAGAGCGCTTCCGCCGTTTCGGAGACGAGGAGGCAGCATGACGCGTCTCATCCATGCCGGCAGTGCCGTTGTTGATTACGTCTACCGGATCGACACCTTGCCGAAACCGGGGGGCGAAAAGACTGCATCGAGCTACAACCGCATCGCCGGCGGTGGCTTCAACGTGATGGTCGCAGCCAGACGGGCCGGTCTGCCGGTTGCGTTTGCCGGTCGCCATGGCACAGGACCGGAGGGGGATTTTCTGCGTGCGGCGTTTGCTGCCGAAGGGGTGGAAACATTGACCCCGCGCGCGCCCGACCTCGACAGTGGAAACTGTGTGGTGTTGGTCACTGCCGATGCCGAACGAACCTTTGTCTCCTGGCCCGGTGCAGAAGCGGTGCTGACGATCGCGGACCTGGCCCCGGTAATCGTACAGGACACCGATTGGGTTTTCATATCCGGCTACACACTGTCTTACCCCGGCAGCCGTGAGGCACTGGCCGACTGGGTCGAGGCCCTGCCGCCGGGCATCCCCGTCATTTTCGACCCGACTCCGGTCGTAGCGGACATCCCTTCTTTTATCCGTGCCCGGGTTCTGGCCCGCAGCACCTGGCTGAGCTGCAATGTCGCAGAAGCGCGCGCGATTGCCGGTGCGTCCGAACCTGCCACCAACGCTGCTCTTCTCATGTCTGAACACTGTCCGGGGGCAGATGGTGTGGTCATTCGCTCCGGTGCATTTGGCGCATATCTTCTGTTGCGGGATGGAAGCGATGGCGCCGTCGACGGATTCTCAGTGCCTGCGGTAGACACAAACGGCGCCGGTGACACGCATATCGGGGCCTTTGTTGCTGCCTTGGCGCGGCATGAACAACCTTTTGCGGCCCTACGCTATGCCAACGCAGCGGCTGCGATATCGGTGAGCCGGCATGGTGGTTGCGCTGCGCCCCGCGACGCCGAAATACGGTCTTTCCTGGCAGAGCGGAATCACGCCGAGGCTGACGAGCCGGTGCGCAGGGATGAGATGCGCAGGCAACAATAACAACGATGGCACAAAAAGAGAGGAACAACCGATGACCAAATTGCTTGGGAAACTGGCAGCGCAAGCAGTGCTGCTCTCCGTGTGTGCGGTTTCCGTCCATGCCGCCGAGCTGCATGTGCTCAACTGGAAGGGGTATGGCGCTGACGAGCCCTGGGCTGTGGAAGCGTTCGAGAAAGCGACGGGCCACAAGGTGGTCAACGACTTCTTCAACTCCGAACAGGAAATGCTGACCAAGCTGAGGACGAATCCCGGCCTCTACGATGTTGTCATGATCAATGCGGCGTTCACCGGTCAGGCACTGGCGGAATCTCTCATCCAGCCGATAGACACCGCAAAAATCCCGAATTACGCGGACATTTCCGGCGACAAGGCCAGCTCGCCCATGCTGAATCAGGACGGCAAGGTCTACGGTGTGCCATGGGTTTGGGGACTGACTGCGATCGCCGTCAACGACAAGTCGTTCGAGACGCTGCCGACCAGCATCTCGGTCATGTGGGATGAGGCGCACAAGGGCAGGGTCGTCATTCGTGATGACGCCGTCGAGGCTATCCAGTTCGGTGCGATCGCCTCGGGGCAAGACATCAATGACATCAAGGACATGGATGCGGTGAAGGAGAAGCTCACTTCGCTCATGCCACAGATCCGCACCTTCTGGAGCTCTGAGAATGACTGGAACCAGATGGTCGCTTCGAACCAGATCGATATTGGCACATACTGGTCCGGCTCGGCTGATCGTGCCAAGACCCAGTTCAACCTGCCGGTCAGTCTGGTAATCCCGGAGGAGGGAGCCGTTGCCTGGCTCGACGCCTTCTCCATTCCCGTCGGCTCCGACAATGTCGAGGGTGCTGAAGCCTTTATCAACTACATGATAGATCCGGAGTTTTACGTCGAATGGGTCACGAAAGTCGGTGCGCCGGTTTCCGCCAATGAAAAGGCAGTCGCGGCTCTTCCCGAAGATGCATTCAACAGGGCAGTGATGGGCGACCCCAAAGTGGCGGATCGCATCCAGTTTCAGGCTCCCGTCACTGATGAGCAGAGAGAGAAATATCTGGCCATCTGGCAGGAACTCAAGGTTGAGGCGAAATAGTCAGAAAAAGAACACGTGCATCCCGCTCACATGAGGCAAAGGGCGGGATGCGGCGCCGGGACCATCGGGAGGAGAGCCATGGCAACATCGATCCGCGGGAGAGGGGGCATCGGACCAGCGCTGCCGCTGCTCACACCCGCCTATCTTTGGCTCGCCGTGGCCATCTTCCTTCCACTCTCGGCGATGGCGCTTTTTTCCTTCATGACCGACCTGCCCATGTCTGGCAGGGATTGGTCCTTGACCCTTGAACACTACGCTGCGTTCTTTTCAAGCGGGCTGTATGTCACCTTGCTCTGGGCGTCGGTCCGTCTCGGCCTCGAGGTGACGCTCTGGTGTGCGGTGATTGGGTTTCCGGCAGCCTATGTGTTGGCAAGGGTTCTCAAAGGCAGGGCGCGAGAAGCGATATTCCTCCTGGTCATCCTTCCCTTCTGGTCAAATGGCCTCGTCCGCATCTTCTCCTGGGCCATGGTGCTTCGGGAAGGGGGGCTGCTGGACACGGTGCTGAACGCCATCTCGCCGTTCCGGATCGACATTGACCTCATGTATTCCTATCCGGCGGTGATCATCGGTCTCGTTCATTCATACGTGCCATACATGGTCCTGACCTGCTACCTGACCCTGCAGGCAATTGACAACGCGCTCATCGAGGCGGCTCGCTCATTGGGTGCCTCGAGACTGCAGACGCTGCGGCGCGTGGTTCTGCCACTCGCCATGCCCGGCCTGCTTGCCGGTTCCGTTCTGATATTTGTGCCCGTTGTTGGCTCGTTCATGGAACCCCGCATCCTGGGCGGGCGCACCGGAACGTTCTACGGCACGGTGATCGAGGATCAGTTTGTTGCCGTCTTCAACTGGCCGCTGGGCGCGGCGCTCTCCTTCATCCTGCTGGCTGTGGTGCTCGTCATTCTCAGCCTGTCGGCGCCGATCCTGAGAAGGGTGCAATAATGTTCACGACCCGTCTGCTCGAGGCGCTCGGCCGTGTGTGGATCGTGCTGCTGCTCTCTTTTCTCTACCTGCCGATCTGCATCATGGCGTTGATGTCGTTCAACGCTTCCCCATTCTACCAATTGCCGTTCGAATGGACGACGGGCTGGTATGCCGATCTTTCACGGAACGGACGACTTCTCGCCGCAACCTGGAATTCCCTCCAGATCGCGGTCTTCACCACGGCAATCGCTACCGTGCTGGGGACAGCGGCATCGATAGCGCTGTTTCGCTATGAGTTTCGAGGCAAGAGACTGCTTCAGGCCCTGCTGTTCCCGCCCATAGCCATTCCATGGCTGATCACCGGCACCGCAATGTTGATCTTCTTCTTCGGCGTCGGCATCGGGCGTGGCCTTCACGCCATCCTGCTTGGCCATGTTGCTCTCGCGCTGCCCTATGTCATCGTTGTCGTTTCCGCGCGCCTGCAGACCTTCGCTCCTGAGCTTGAAGAAGCCGCCCGTTCGCTGGGCGCCAGCCAGTGGCAGGTCACCACGCGGGTCACACTCCCGTGGATCATGCCGGGGGTGATCGCCGGTGGTCTGTTCGCTTTCGCGGTTTCATTCGACCAGTTCGTCGTTTCCTATTTCCTTTCGACTCCGGGCGAAGCGACACTTCCGGTGGAGATCTATGCGGCAATCCGCAAGGGTTTCACGCCTGAGATCAATGCCGTATCCACCATCATAATAGGCATATCCATGGGACTGATGCTCGTCACCGCCCGCTTCTTCAAGTTCGGGGGGGAGAAATAAACAATGGCCGAGGTCGTCGTCGACAGGGTTTCGCGTTCCTTCGGTTCGCACAAGGCACTGGATGAGGTGTCCATCGCCTTTCCCGACAGGGGATTTTATGGATTGCTTGGCCCATCGGGCTCCGGCAAGACCACTTTGCTGCGCATGATAGCCGGGTTCGACTTTCCCGATGCCGGGCGTATTGCCATTGGCGGCGAAGGGGTCGAGCGGGTGCCGGTGGAAAAGCGGCGTATCGGAATGGTGTTTCAGAATTACGCGCTTTTCCCGAACATGAGCGTTGCCGAGAATGTGGCGTTCGGCCTTTCGGTTCGGGGCGAAACCAGAGCCACGATCGAAGTTGAGGTGAAACGCGCGCTTGATCTCGTTCAATTGGGGCAGCTTGGAGAACGGCGTCCGCACCAGTTGTCGGGCGGGCAACGCCAGCGCGTGGCGCTTGCGCGGGCAATCGTGACCAAGCCCCGTGTGCTCTTGCTGGACGAGCCGCTGTCAGCGCTCGACAAGGCGCTGCGCGTGGACATGCAGATCGAGTTGAAGCGTATCCAGCGCGAGATCGGAATCACCACGATCTTCGTCACCCACGATCAGGAGGAAGCGCTGACGATGAGCGACCGTATTGGCATTTTGCGCGACGGTCGTCTGGTTCAGGAGGGCCCACCCGAGGAGATATACGACAGGCCGGAGAGTGAATTCGCGGCGACCTTCCTCGGCGATGCCAACATCCTTCGCGGTGTTGCGACCGGCAGTGGCATAAGCCTGCCGGATGGCACGATCATCAGTGCAAACCATGGAGCGAGCCCGGCGATCGGGTCAAGAGCAGGCTGCGCCGTGCGGCCCGAACGCATAAGCATAGGCGAGGTCGACAGCGCCACCCAGGGAGAGGAAAACCGCCTGAAGGGGCGTGTTTCGAAACGCATTTTCGGGGGCAACAACAGTACCTACTTCGTCGATCACGGCGGGGACGTCATCAAGGTCCACGTGCAGAACAGCGGTGGCCCGAAACTGGCCGAGGGCCAGGACGTGATTTTGCGGTGGTCGCCTGACAGTGCGGTGCTTATCGATATGTGAGGCACTTCCAACCGGCTTCAAAGACGCCTATCACCTCATTGCATTGGCTTTGAGGAAAATCTTTGACTGGGAGTATCTGAGGATGACGGTTGGAAAGCCTGTCGTGATCTATGGCATCAAGAACTGCGACACAATGAAGAAGGCGAGAGCCTGGCTTGAGGCCCATGACATTGCCCATACGTTTCACGACTACAAGGCCGCCGGCATCGAACGCGACCGTCTGAAAGCATGGGTGGAGGAAGTCGGCTGGGAAAAGCTTCTGAATCGCGCTGGAACAACCTTTCGCAAGCTTTCGGATGCCGAGAAGGCGGATATGGATGCCGAAAAGGCAATCCGCCTGATGGAACAACAGCCAAGCATGATAAAGCGCCCGGTACTCGATCTCGGAAACCGTCGTGTGGTCGGCTTCAAACCCGAGATTTACGAAGCCGGGTTCGCTTCCTGAGCACAACCGAAGCCGTGCTCTGGTGCGGCGCGGCTGCGCCTTGCACGGAAAGCCTTTCTTGCCTTGCTTTCTCACAGTTGGGATAAAACGAATGTTCCACCGTGCGGAAGGGGGACTTCGTGCGTATAAAGCAGGTCATGTTCGCTCTGATCTTCATAACCGCTGCCATCGTTCTGGCGGTGATCGTCCTGCGGTTGGTGTTCGCACTGCCAGATATTTCGCAACGAGAGCGCCAGGAGGCGTTGGCCGCGGACCCTTCAACGCTGCTTGGCCGGCTGCTCGAGACGGGCGCTACAGCGCATCCGGGCAAGACCGGCGTGCTGCCGCTTGCTGATGGCAAGGATGCGCTGGCGAGCCGGCTGGAGCTGATCGAGCGCGCGCAAGGCTCCATCGACGCGCAATATTACATCTGGCACGATGACACCTCGGGGATTCTGCTGCTGGATGCTCTGCGCGAGGCCGCAGCTCGCGGGGTGCGGGTGCGCTTGTTGCTCGACGACAATGGCGTACCGGGGCTTGATCTCTATATGGCTGCCCTAAACGCCTTGCCGAACTTCCACATTCGCCTCTTCAACCCGTCCACGGTACGCCGGCCAAAACTTTTCGGCTACACGTTCGATTTCTTTCGCATGAATCGGCGCATGCACAACAAGTCCTTCATTGTTGACGGCGCTGCGGCAATCGTTGGCGGCCGCAATATCGGCGACGAGTATTTTCAGATCGACGAAGCATTCTACGTGGACATGGATGTTCTGGCGACCGGAGCGATCCTTCCCGAAACGGCTATGGTGTTCGATGAATACTGGAACAGCGCCTCGGTGTTTGAAGTCGAAAAGATCATTTCCGGGCCCGGAGATCTCCAGGGTTTCCATGCGCGTGTCGCACAGGTGCGCGCAAGCGAAGAGGCACGAACGGTTCTGGCAGACCTCGAAAGCAGTGCAGATCGCTACGCCAGAGGCGGTGCTGCACTGGAATGGACGGACGTGCAGCTCGTCGCCGACGATCCGGTGAAAGGAGAGGGAAAGGCCACGCGTGACCAGTTGATGATCATGCGCCTTGGCGCGATCCTGGGTGAGGCGCGTCAAAGGCTCGATCTGATTTCGGCCTACTTTGTGCCGGGCAGGATCGGAAGCAGCTATTTCAGCGATCTGGCAAAGGCTGGCAAACAGGTGCACATTCTGACCAACGCCCTCAACACGACGGATGTGCTCCTCGTGCACAGCGGCTATGCCAAGTATCGTCGTGGCCTTCTTGAGGCGGGGGTGAAGCTCTACGAATTGAAACTGCGTGGTGGCGTGACTCAGGAATCAGAATTCCAGCTAAAGCCTTTCGGCCTCTCGGGCGCCAGCCTGCATGCAAAGACCTTCGCGGTTGATGGCGAGCGCATCTTTATTGGGTCGTTCAACTTCGATCCGCGATCAGCGATCCTGAACTGCGAGATGGGCTTCCTGATTGACAGTGAAAGCATGGCCCGAAAAATCAGCGAGGGGTTCGACGACAGATTGGGGCTGGTCAGCTATCAGCCTCGGTTGACCCCCGAGAACAAGATGGTCTGGGTGGAAGAACGGCGCCAGCAGGACCCGATCATCTATCAGGAAGAGCCCGGTGCGACCTGGTTCCGGCAGATCGCGGCGGTGGTGGTCGGCTGGCTTCCGGTGGAGTGGCTTCTCTAGCACGGGTTCCAACTGGCATTTGAGGTCGAACGGAGGGAATATGAAGCACTGGATGTTGTGGTTGCTCGCCGGCATCGTTGCTTTGGTCGGCGGCCTTGCCGCTCTTTTCAACCTCGGCTCCGCTTCCAGTTGGACACTGACATTGGGTGGCTGGGCCCTGATCATCGCCGGCGCCCTGCAGGGGTGGGCGGCCTATAAGGCACCCAGTGTCCCCACGATGATCGGTGCCGGGCTGCTGGCACTCGCCGGCATCTTTCTCGGCCTGTCTCTTCTGTTCGGCCCGTTCGGCGATGGTCGCATGTTGCAATATCTCCTTGGAGCACTCTTGATTGCATCGGGGGCCGCGAAACTCTGGGTGGGGCGCAGCCTGCACGGTGATCGCGCATTTCCCGTGCTTCTCTGCGCGGGCGGCGTTTCCGTGGTCCTTGGGGGGATCGTGCTTCTCGGGGTGACGATCAATTTCGGTCTGATCGTGGCTCTGGAATTGTTGGCCAGCGGCGTCGCGCTGGTGCTGCTGTCATTGCGATTGAAAAGACATGCTGGAGAAAACTGACCCGCTTCGCGCATTTATTATCCTGGTTCTTGCCGTCATTCTCACGGTTTTGGTCGGGTGGATACTGGTTGTCGGGCGCTCGGTCCTGATGCCGATCTTCATTGCGGTGATCTCAGTCTATGTTCTCTTGACCGCGTCCGAAGCGCTGGGGAGATTGCCAGTGCTTGGCCGACTACCAGAGTGGATGCGGCGCGGCCTTGTTCTGGCGATTTTCGTTCTGGCCCTGGTCATGCTGGCCAGTGTGCTGGTCGGCACAGCCGAACAGGTGATCGCGCGTCTGCCAGTGTATCAGAAAAACCTGACGGACATGCTCACCGGCATCCTTTCGCGGTTCGACATCGAAGAGATTCCCAATCTTTCAACTCTCGTTGAAACACTGTGGGGACGCATCAACCTGCAACGCCTCGCGGCCGTCAGTCTTGGTTCGGTCGGATCCCTGGCCGGCATCATCTTCATGGCCGTTGTCTACTCGACCTTTTTGATGGCAGAGCGGGGGGGCTTTGCCAGAAAGATAGCGGCGGCTCTTCCCAGAGACAGGGCCAGCCAGACCCACACGATTGTGCGCGACATCAACCGCAGCATCGGAGAGTATCTGGCGGTCAAGACATTCGTGAACATCATCCTCGGCGTTCTCTCCTTCGTTGTGCTCAAGCTCTTCGGTGTCGACTTCGCTCTTTTCTGGGCCGTCTTGATCGGACTCTTGAACTACATTCCCTATGTCGGATCACTCATGGGAGTGATGTTCCCGGTGCTCCTCACACTGGCACAGTACGGCTCACTCCAGACCACGCTTCTGGTGGCGGTTTTGCTGACCTCGGCACAGATGTGGGTGGGCAATGCCCTGGAACCGCGCATGATCGGCCGCAGGATAAACATGTCGCCGTTCGTTGTGCTGGTGTCGCTCGCCCTGTGGTCGTCTCTTTGGGGCATTCCCGGCGCTATCCTCGCCATCCCGCTCACCTCCATTATTGCCATCATAATGGCCAACTTCGAGAGCACGCGACCGATCGCCCTGCTTCTGGCTGACGATGTGCAGGCTGTGCTGCACAATGGCGAAGATGAGACTCGGTGAATTCCGGGTCGCGCAGGCACGCTCTCTAAAACAAAACGGCCCCGCGATGCAGGGCCGTTGGACCTCGAAAACCGGTCGGCGATTAAGAATCGTTGACCACCGAGCGATTGACGATCTTCAAGCGGCCATCCGGTTGGACGACATAGATCTCACGGTAGCGGCTTCCCCCACTGTGGAACTCGTTGAACGTCACCGAACCCACCGGCGTCCTGGTCAGCGGGGATTGTTCGGGGTTGTAGTTGAGACTTCCACTGATCGGCTCGAGCGCCGCCGCGGGCGCGGCGATGTAAAGCGTGGCGAGGGCGGTTAAAACTGCTATTTTCATAATGGTTTCCGTATAAAAACTGGTTTGCTTCACGATCTCGGACTGGATATCGCCAGAACCGATGTCGGGAACATCGCAGCACGGATGTTCACTGTGAAATCAAGCAGTGGCGAGGGAAACCGTCACTTGCGATAAAGCCATTGGGACCAGAGTTCACGCAGGCGTTACGGCGCCGCCGTTGAAAACCCGGGACCGAACGACCATGGATTTCAGACAGTGAACGGGGTGACGGGGACGTTGTCGATAAGACGGGTTTCACCGAGCCAGGCGGCTGCGAGAAGCCTTGCAGGACGATCGGCGCGCTGAAGAGGCTCCAGGGTTTCTGCATCGCGCAGCTCGAAATACTCCACCCGATCGAACCCGGCCCGTTGCAGGGCTTTCTGAGCAGCTTCCAGAACGGGAGCAGCGTCAGCACCGCCGGCAAGGCGCGCCGCACTCTGCAGCAAAACATCTGCAATTGCGGGTGCAATGCGACGCTGCGCGTCTGTCAGGCGTACATTGCGGGATGAGAGAGCCAGATTGTCGGCTTCGCGCACAGTCGGACAGCCGACAATCTCGACAGGGATGTTCAGGTCCGCCACAAGCCGGCGCACCACGAGAAGCTGTTGAAAATCCTTCTCGCCGAAACAGGCTATGTCGGCACCGCTTTGAAGAAGCAGCTTGGTGACCACGGTGGCAACACCGTCAAAATGTCCAGGCCTATGAGCACCGCACAGCCCCTGGCTGACGCCAGTGACCGAAACGGTGGTGGAAAACCCGGTGCCATACATCTCTTCCACCGGGGGGGCGAACAGGACATCAATCTCGTAAGGCGCAAGCTTTGCCGCATCATCGGCCTCGGTGCGCGGATAGGCGGCAAGGTCGGTAGGATTATTGAATTGCTTCGGGTTGACGAACAGTGTGACGATCACCCGCTGGGCACGCGCCTTGGCCGTCTCCACCAGGCTGAGGTGACCCTGATGAAGTGCGCCCATGGTGGGCACGACGGCAACACGCTCTCCAGCGCGGCGCCACATGCGAACGCGCTCACGCAGTTCTGCGACCGTGCGCAGGATGCTGGGGTTCATTCCGTCTTTCCCTTATTGCCATCGGTGAAAATGTGAACATCGCTCGGAAATTCCCGGGAACGGACCTCTCGCGCATAGGCAGCAATGGCCGCATCCGAAGCCTCACCGAGTTCCGCAAAACGCTTGACGAATTTCGGCCGGAACGTATCGAACATGCCGAGCATGTCATCGACCACGAGTATCTGCCCGTCGCAGGTGCGCGATGCGCCGATGCCGATAGTGGGTATGGGGATCGATGTCGTGATGCGATCGGCCAGCGTGGCCGTCACCTTTTCGAGCACCACGGAGAATGCGCCCGCTTCGGCGACCGTTTCGGCATCACGCAGGATGTGGAAAGCATCGTCGCCGCGCCCCTGCACCTTGTAGCCGCCGAAAGTGTTCACGGCCTGGGGCGTCAGACCGATATGCGCCATGACCGGAATTCCGCGTCGCGTAAGGAACCTGATGGTCTTTTCCATTGTCTCGCCGCCTTCGAGCTTCACGGCGCCACAGCCGGTCTCCGCCATGATGCGGGAAGCATTGCGAAAGGCCTGTTCTGGCGATTCCTCGTAGCTGCCGAAGGGCATGTCGACCACAAGAAGGGCCCGCTCCACGCCCCGCCGAACAGCCTGTCCGTGCATGATCATCATGTCGAGAGAAACACCGACAGTGCTTCGCAGACCATGCAGGACCATGCCGACACTGTCGCCCACCAGCACTATGTCGCAGTGCCGATCGACGATGCGCGCAAGCGGGGTGGTGTAGGCGGTCAGGCAGACGAGCGGCTCGCCACCCTTTCTTGCCAGGACATCAGGGGGCGTCAGTGCCGAAATCCGTGCGTTAGCGCTCAAACTGTCCTCCCTTCGCATATCGACACGATGCGGAACACGCCGCGTCAAAACGATTGCGACAGGGATATGACATAGTTTTTTGCGGATGCGAAGGCGCGCAATGAAGATTGCCGAATGTCAATCGCTGTTGAAAATGTCAGTCGATGTAAGGGTTTGTGCAAGGCTGTCAGGCGTAGTCGGCATTCCTGCCAGCACCGATTGTGCCGCTTTTAGGCCAGCCGTGATGCGCTGCAATATCGGCCCGGGGCCCAGCGTATCCAGCGGTATTCCCCACCGTCCCTTGCCGGGTGTGCGCTGCGGCCACACTTTCAGCTCGAAATACCGCGCGGCTTTTCGATCCACATCGCCCCAATATTGGATGATTGTTGCATCTGGCGCGCTCTTGGCAATCCAGCCGAGATCCTGAATTCCGAGACGCGGTTCATCTCTCGGCCGTTTGGCGAGAAGAATGGCGCGCCAGTCGTGTTCGAAGATCTGGTTGGCGTGCGCGACGACGGCCACCTGCGCGCCGGCCCGCCGGAGCCCTTTTTCCAGCGTGTCGGAGAGGGGATTGTCGCAGATTAGTGCGATATCCGCTCCCTCCACCGGGATTTCCGCCTCCTTGAGCAATTCGAGACAGAGGGCCGGGTGGCGATCTCTGGCACCGACCAGAGGATGCGATTCATTGATGGCGGAGATCGGAATGTCATGCTCAAGGCACGCCTCGATGTCCACTTCGCCTGCCAGCGTCATCCATGCCTCGTGCATCAGCGCCACCACCGAATGGTCGGGTAGGCGTTCGATGAGTGAGCGCGTGACAGGCCGGATGGATGGCCCGTTAAGAAGAATATTGGTCGCGCGGCAGGTTTCGTGATCGATCCGCTCGTCTACGGAAAGCCCCTTCACGAGGCCTGCAGCCTCGACCAGCGTGCGTGTGGCCTCCGCCGCCTCTTCGGCTGACTGGAAGCGGGTGGCCGTCGGTGTCACGGCGGTCACTGCAGCGGCTCCCGCCATCAGTGCGGTTGCTGCAGTGGCGGCGAGAAACCGGCTGTCCACGGGAACCACGACACGCAGTCCAGACAGACTCAGATCGAAGACACGAATGTTGTCTTCGATCAGTGCGAGCATGCCGGTTGTGTCTGTGTGCTGAAGTGCTCGTTCTGAACTGCCACTGCTTGCCATCAGAGTTCTGCCCGGTTCGCCGACCTTTCGTGGTCTACCGTCCGCTGCGAGGCCAGCCCGCCCCGGACGTGTCCATCCTTACGCGTGTCCTCCCCCGCTCCCGGTCCGTTCCTCTCCGTCTGAACCGGGAGACATCCCTCGCCATGGCTTGCGCACTGGCGATCCGGAGCCTCGTTTCTGCGCGCGCCAAGCCGGGAAACCTTAATAAAGGCGGTGGCTTAGCGTTTCGTTTTTGACGATTCTCATTCTTTCCAACTGCTGGAAATCATAAAAGCCCAGGCGCATCGTGCAGATAGAACGTTGGGGCAAATCCCCTGCGCTTAGGTGTTACAGCGTTCATCTTGTCAGCGTACCGGCGGGCCTCTTCTAATCATTTTGAAACGCATGTGCGTAGCGGCTGCGGTCCCGGTGCGAGAACGGGCCGCAAGCCGGGCGCTTCTCGTGTGTCCCCGGGTTCGATCAAGTTTGAAGCCGTCGCGCGCAACTGCCCGACGATTTCGATCTGACGCTGGAGCGCCTTCATTCGCCGTGTGTAGTCTTTCATGGACCGGGTCATGTCATCGATCCGCGTTGAGAGCTTGTTTTCACTACCGTGACTCTCAAAGCGCTCCTGCGCGAACGCCGCTGTAGCAGCGAGCCGCTCGCAGCGCTCCTTCAGGCCGCGGCGTTCGGCATGCAATTCCCGGTCGAGAAGGTCAAGCGTGTGGGCGAGCGTTTTGAACCGCAATGTATCGGTTTCATGGTCGCGCACCGCGCTGCGTAGACGCAAGGCTGAAAACATGGCTCTGTCACGCTCCGTTTCTCAAATGACTGTCGGGGAGTTTGACCCTGGCGACGCGGGGACGCAGCGATGGCTGTTTGCGGACGGCACCCGAGAGTGAAACCGGGGCCGGCTTTCGCCTGGCCATCTCCTCCTCGATGATCTGCTGCATCCGTTGTTTAAAATGGGCATCGCTGAACTGCTGTGCGTGCCGGCGAATGTCTTCGGGACGGAAACGCCCTTCCATGGCCTCGAAGCGATGCACCGCCTCAATGAGTCCGGCCTCGGACTGTTCGTTGAACAGGAGCCCGGTCTGGTCGGGTACGATCGAATCGAGCACACCCCCGCTTGCATGGGCGATTACCGGCCGGCCGCTCGCCATCGCCTCCACCGGCACAATCCCGAAATCTTCTGTTCCGGGAAAGACCAGCGCCCTGCAGCGGGCGAGCATATCCTTCAATTGTGCGAAGGGCGCCCGGCCCAGAAACGATACATTGGGCCCGGCCAGCCGCTTAAGCGCCGCCATCTCAGGGCCTTCCCCGATGACGACAAGCTTGCGGTCCATCCGAGTGAACGCGCGTACGGCCAGATCGACCCGCTTGTAGCCAACCAGTTGACCGGCAACGAGATAGTAATCGCCCAGTTCGGTCGCCGGCGCGAATTCATCGACGTTCACCGGTGGATTGAGCACGATGGCCCGACGTCGGTAATATTTGCCGATCCGGTCGGCCACATGGCGTGAATTGGCAACAAATGCGTCGACACGTGCAGCGGTGGTGACGTCCCATGCCCGCAGAGCCGGGGCGATCCACGGCATGAGCAGCCGGGTCGGCAGGCCGGCGTTGGCCCGATAAAAATGGTAGTGATCCCACACATAGCGCATGGGCGAATGACAATAACACACATGCGTTGCCTGCGGCCCGGGCGTGATGCCCTTGGCGGGGCCCGATTCGCTGGAAATGATCAGGTCGTAGCCCGAGACATCCAGGCTTTCCAACGCAAAGGGCATCAGTGGCAGGAGTGATTGGTAATGCCGCCGAGCCCCCGGAATCTTCTGCAAAAAGGAGGGGATGACCCGGTGCCTGCGAATCTTCTCCGACACCCGCCTTTCGTCATAGACCAGCGTGAAGATGTCGGCCTCGGGATACATGTCGCACAGGGCTTCAACGACCTTTTCGCCCCCGCGCATGGAGACCAGCCAATAGTGAACGATGGCGACGCGCAAGATGCTTCTCCCGGATTTGCCCTCCGGAATAGTGCTTTGAAAAAGCGCAGCAGGGCACACCGACAATACGGTTGAACCCGTGTCTGAAGGGCGCAGAAGTGCGCTCAAACGGCCTAGGAGGTCATCCGATCGGGCGTCACCCAAACCTGTGCGACAATCAATCTGCGTCAAAAGCCCAATGGGCTTAGAGGCTTTAGGCGAAAGGGACTAGCCGGACACCATTTCAACTGAATTTACCTTCCCCCGTTTCCGCTGATGATCGATGGTGGGGGAGGCGGCTTTGCGTCTTCCCGAAGGCAATGAACACTCCGGAACGGGCAGAATGAAGCAGGCAAAAGCTGGTCTCACCATTTCCTTCCCCAAAGCACGATCATTCGTGCTTGCGGCGCTCGTGTTCACTCTTTGCTTTCTTGTTAGCGGTGTCGCTGTCCGCGCGCAGGATGAGTTTAAGCTTCTGGCGCAGACGCGGGTCAAGATTGCCGTGGTGGAATGGGACGAGGCGCAGGGAGAGTATCGGGAATGGACAGCCCTGAACGGTGAATACACTGTCTCGCCTGCAGGCATGGTAGCTCTTCCCTTGGTGGGCCAGCTCAAGGCGGATGGCAAAACCTCTCAGGAGCTTGCCGGTGAAATCGCGGCAGCACTTCAAAAGAGAACAGGACTGATTGCGCCGCCCGCCACCACGGTGGAAGTGGTGCGTTACCCGCCTGTATTCGTCACCGGGAGTGTGGAACGGCCGGGAGAGTTTGAGTTCAAGCCGGGGCTTAACGTTTTGCAGGCTCTGGCGATGGCCGGCGGCCGTGTCCGCAGGTCTGATCAGGCAGGTGGCTATTCCGAACTCGAGCAGATCCGCTACGCGGGTGAGATCGGACGTATCGATCTTCAGCTCCTTCAGCTCACGATCCGTAGAGCACGGCTCGAAACAGAACTGATCGAGGGCGAGAGTGTCGATTTTGATGCAGCGCTGCAGGGACGCCCCCTGGCCGGCCACGCAGCGCAATTCGTGCGGGATGAGCGGGCGATATTCGAAGCCCGCCGCAACGCCTATGAGCGCCAGCGCAACGCGCTCGACGAACTCGGTACGCTCTTCCGTGAGGAAATCCGGATTCTTGGCGAGAAGATGGTGGCGCAGGATCGGCAGATAAAAATCGCCGAGGAAGAACTCGGCAATGTCGCTCAACTGGTCAAAAGAGGCACCGTCACGAAATCGCGCGAAACCGGCCTTGAACGCATAGTGGCCGACCTGCAGTCCAGTCGGCTCGACCTTGCGGTGGCCTCGATGCGCGCCCGGCAGAGATTGAGTGAAACCGATCGTGATGCGCTCAGTCTCGAAGGCTCGCGGCGCACGGAAATCGGCGCCGAGCTGCAAAGGGTCAACCTGGAAATCGACGACCTGGAACTGCGCCGTGGAATGACGGAGCAGCTTCTTCAGGCAACCGGGGCGTCGATCCTGCGTCGTGAGGACAGGGCGTTCGAGCAGCAGCCGCTGCGGTTCAGCATCCTGCGCGGCGGTAGTGACAAAAAGCGTGTGGACGCGCTTGAAACGTCCGGGCTCGAACCCGGTGATGTCCTGGACGTGCAGCTGGATCTGCTGCGCGCCTCGATGCCGCGCGCTTCTCTTGAAAGCGAAATGAGACAGGCGCGGTCGCGTTAGAGAATTTTACAGCCAGACGGGCGGGGCAAACCATGGTGGTTCAGGAAATCAGGAGGCTGACCGGGACGGAGATGGCGTCCAGGGAAAGCGGGCGGCATGAGGACTATATTTCCTTTCGCGATATCTGGGCCTTCCTGCAAAGGCACTTTCTGGTCCTTGCCCTTGCGTCGGCCGCCGGCGTGGCGCTTGGCGCGCTCTACATCGCAAATACGGAACCTACCTATACCTCCATCGCCCGCATCGTCATCGATCGCGAGCAGGCGCGTATCGCATCGCAGGACGCTTCCACCGGCACCATCATCATCGAAACCGCGGAAATTGCCAGCGAGGTCGAGATCGTCAAATCGGAGGCGATTGCCCGCTCGGTGATCAGGCAGCTCAATCTGACCGAAGACCCTGAGATCCAGACGAGCAGTTCCTGGCGATCGGTCGTGCGCGGCGCGCTTGCAGCGACGCTCTCCTTATTCGACCCGGCGACAGAGGACGGGGCGGAGGTAGCGGGCGAGCCGAACGAAGAAGAGATCATGCGGCGCACCATGGCGGGTTTTCTGGGACGCGTATCCGTGCGCCGCGTGGGGCAGTCCTATGTCCTTGAAATCGGCTACACCTCCACCGACCCGGGCAAGGCAGCGCGCGCCGCAAATGCCATCGCCAACACCTACATGCAGTCAAGTCTCGATGCCAAATCGCAGATCATCGCGCGCGGAGCGCAATGGATCGAGGATCGGCTCGTGGAGATTGGACGACAAGCACAGGAAGCCGCTCTCAGTGCCGAGCAATACAGGAACAGCAACGATATCGCCCAGGTCGGTTCCTCTGGCCTTGATCAGCAGCAGCTAGCCGAGATCAGCAGCCAGTTGCTGGCGGCGCAGGCTGCGACCGCAGGCGAGGAGGCGCGGCTTGCCACAATTAACCGCATGCTGGCCGGGGAACTGCCTGACAGTTATGTAGGCGATGCGTTGAGCAATACCGAAATCAACCGTCTGAGAGCGGAACTCGGAGCGGCGCGTACGCGGCTTGAAACCTTGCAGACCCGCTATGGCTCCAATAGTGAACCGACGCTGGCGGCAAAGTCGGAGATCGCGCGGCTGGAAGCGCAGATCAACACCGAACTCGTTCGCATTCAAGGTGTCTACAAATCCAATCTCGACACCGCGCAGGCCCGCGAGGAACTGCTCAGGGAGCAGCTTCAGGCGATCAAGGGCAGTGTCACCGAAAAGAACCTGGCACGTGTTCAGCTTACTGAGCTCGAAAGCCGGGCAACCACCTATAGGCGCATGTATGAAAGCGTCCTTCAGCAACTCATCACGACACTGCAGAAGCAATCCTTCCCCATCGGTGATGCCCGCATGGTGACGGCGGCGACACCCCCGCTTGCGAAGAACTGGCCGAAAACCACGCTCATCATCCCCATGGCCCTGATGCTCGGTTTTGCCGGCGGTCTGGGGCTTGCGGGCCTGCGCGATGTGCTCGACCGACGCATCAGTTCGGGCGAGCGTCTGAGCCGTGAACTGGGCCTGCCGACACTTGGCCATGTTCCCTTCACCCGCTTTCAGCTGCCCGGCAGCAAGGGCGCCCTTCGGTTCGTGCTGGACGCACCCTATTCAGGTTTCTCCGAGGCGCTGCGTGGCGTGAAGAGCTCTATTGACGCGGCATTTCCTTCAGGTGGGCCGATCGTCGTGGGGCTCACTTCAGTCAGCGGCGACGAAGGAAAGAGCACCATCGCGGCCAATCTGGGCCAGCTCTATGCCAATGAGGGGCTGCGTGTGGTACTCGTCGATGCAAATTTCCGGAATCCGTTCCTGAGCTTGCAGGCGGCAAATTCCGGGCCAAAAGCTGGCCTTTCCGTTTATCACGGTGACGAACAGCCCGGTGACCCACCACCTGAGAAACGCAGGAAGGAAAAGCAGACTCCGATGGAGGATGGGTTGATCCTCCCGGTGCTTACCGTGGAGCAGATCCGAAAAGCTGCGCATCCGGGACATCGCTTTGGGCATCTGCCGGCTCTCAGGAAAAAGATCGAGGAACTCCGCCAGAACTACGATGTCATCATCGTCGATCTCTCGACCTTCGCCACATCGGCAGACACGCGGGCAGCCAGCGCCCATCTTGACGGTATCCTTCTGGTTCTCGGCAACCGGCGCAAGATGACCGTCGAATGGCTGGCGAGCGCACTCGCGACATTCGGCAAATCCCGTGTTGGAATTCTGGGTGTCGTCTTCAACAAGCGCAAAACCCGACAGTGGTGGCCTGCGATGGGGAGAACCCGGCTCGAAACGGGAGGCCGTCATGCAGTTTGAACGTTATCCGGGCCGGACCGATCTTCGCATAGCAGTCGGCATCGCCACCACCGGGCGCAGGAGAATACTTCATTCGGTGGTGCCGCATCTGCTGGATCAGTCGCGTCTGGCCGATTGCATCGTCATATGCGCGGCAGACCGTGATGACGTGGACGCCGATGCGTTGGGCGCATTGCTTGATCGCACACGCATCGTGTTCGCCGAACGGGGGCTATGCCGGCAGCGAAATCGCATTCTCCAGGACATGGAAGACGTCGACATTCTGCTTTTTCTCGACGATGATTTCCTCATCGCACCGAACTATCTGGAAGAGACCGTGCGCATCTTCCGATCCTACCCCGACGTCGTCATGAGCACAGGTACGGTCGATGCCGATGGCATTCTCGGGCCGGGGATCCCGCTCGAAGATGGTTTGCGCATCATCCGTTCGCATTCGAAGACCACACCCACTGGTCGCGAAAAGCAGGTCTATAGCGGTTACGGTTGCAATATGGCGGTGCGCCTGTCGACCGTCCGCGGATATGGCCTTCGGTTTGACGAAAACCTGCCACTCTATGGCTGGCTCGAGGACGTGGACTTCAGCAGGCAGCTTGCGCGACACGGACGGATTGTAAGTTCTGAACGCCTCCACGGTGTTCATCTGGGCACCAAGTCAGGGCGGACCTCCGGCCTCCGGCTGGGTTATTCGCAGATTGCCAATCCCGTCTATCTGATGAGCAAGAAGACCATGAGCCCGCGTCATGCCGCTCCGCAGATCATGCGCAATCTCGTAGCCAACGCCGTCAAGTTTATCCGGCCCGAACCATGGGTGGATCGGCGCGGCCGGCTTCTCGGCAATATGCGGGCCGTCGGTGACCTGGTGCGCGGCCGCCTCTCACCCCGGAACGTGACCGTTCTGGAATAGGGGGGATCATGCGTCCGGGGCGGGTTGTCCTCATTAATGATCGGTCGGCGGAGATTGGCGGGGCGTCGAACCTGTCCTGCCTGGCTGCGCGGATACTGCGTGAGGCCGGCGTGCCGGTAACCTTTTTTGCTGGGGATGAACCTTCAGGAATGACGCAGCCGCAAGCGATTCATCTCAATGGAAAGCCGCTCGTTGAGCGTGGGCGTCTGTCTGCCCTTGCGGGCGGGCTTTATAACCGGGATGCCTACAAAGCCCTGAGGGGCTGGGTCGCCGGACACGACAAACCTTCGACCATCTATCACGTGCATGGATGGTCCAAGATTCTGTCGCCATCCATCTTTCGCGCCCTGATGCCCGTGCGCGAGCGGGTGGTGCTGCATGCACATGATTATTTTCTCGCCTGTCCCAATGGCGGCTTCATCAACTATCCGGCATCGTCCATTTGCACCCTCGATCCCATGTCGCTTCGCTGCCTGACAACCCAATGCGACAAGCGTGGCTATCATCAGAAGGCCTGGCGCTCCACGCGGCACCTGCTGATGCAGCGCTTCTTCGCACTGCGCAGCCGGCCCGCCAATATCGTCCTGGTGCATGAGCAGATGCGGGGCTTCTTCAAACGCGCTGGAATTGACGACAGTCGCATGGCAACCATCCGCAACCCGGTCGCGCCGTTTCTGTCTTCAAGGACCCAGCCGCACACAAAACACGATTTCTTCTTTATCGGCCGGCTGGAGCCGGAGAAGGGATTCGAAGACGCAGCACGGGCCGCGCGCCTCGCCGGCGTTCCCCTGCAAGTGATCGGCGAGGGCGCTGGCCGTGCGCTTCTTGAGGAACGCTATCCGGAGGTGACGCTTCATGGTTGGTGCAATCGTGCCCAGATGGCGGACCGCCTGCGCGATGCACGATGCGTCATTGTCTCTTCACGGGTACCCGAGCCGTTTGGCCTTGCCGCGCTGGAGGCGGTGGGGAGCGGCATCCCGGTGGTGCTTCCGTCCCATGCTTTGTTGGCTGCTGAACTGGCGGAGGCAGGCGCGGCATTCACGTTTCCCACGGGGGGCATCGAGGCTCTGGCTGCCAAGCTGCGCCGATTGGCCGACGACGACGATCTGGTCTTGGCGATGAGTGAAAAAGCCCGCTCATGCGCGCCGCATCTCGCCAACACGACGGAGAGCTGGCTGGAGGCGCTGTTGGCTCTCTATGCCAGGATTCTGGATGACGCGATCAAGGCACGGGCGCCGACGCAGGCGCCGAAAGAGCGAACGGGTGCGCGAGCTTTCGGAACAGCCGGCACCGCCCGGGAAGCCGGGGCTTGATTCTAATGCTTTTGGCCACGCAGCCAGCCAGTCAAATGAAGCCGGTTAGTCCGGCTGCGCTGCAGGGGTAGTCATGGTTCGATTGTGCGGTGGATTGCACCTAAATGGCCCCGCCCAATACCCCGATGGAGTTATATCACGGGCTTTGCGGGGCCTTATAATGATCGACGGCGAGGCAAACAAAACACCCAGGGGCGGGTTCATGCTGTACGCATATGATGATTCCGTAAAGCAGGGACTGGAGCTGCGGAAAGTCAGGCATTTCCGCTCTTACGTCATTTTGAAGAGAATGTTCGATGTTGCATTCAGCATCCTCGTGCTCATTATTCTTCTCCCTGCGATTGCGCTCATTTCTCTTGGCATTCTGATCAGCGACGGACGGCCTGTCGTTTATCGGCAGAAGCGGATCGGACGCGACGGCAAGGTATTCGACTGCTTGAAGTTTCGCACCATGCGACGCGATGCGGATCGCTTGCTCAGAGAGCTACTCGACCAGAACCCGGTTCTTCTCCAGGAATGGCGCGCCTGTCAGAAGCTGCGTAACGATCCGCGCATTCATCCCATCGGCCATCTTCTGCGGATGTCGAGTCTCGATGAGTTGCCGCAGTTCGTGAACGTGCTGCGCGGTGAGATGAGTGTGGTCGGTCCGCGCCCGATCGTCGAGGACGAGATGGTACGCTATGGAGAGCGGATAAACGATTATCTGTTGATGAAACCCGGCATCACCGGTCTTTGGCAGGTGTCAGGACGCAGCGACACGTCTTACGCCGAGCGGGTTCAACTCGATGTCCAGTATTTTCACGACCGCACGACTTGGCTCGATCTGAAGATTGTCTGGCGCACCGTCGGTGTCTTTCTGTTCGACCGCAATGGCTGCTGACGAAAGGTAAGGCGCAGAGAGGATGACCCTCTAGAAAAGGAAGAACAGCAAAACGGCCAGCCAGACGACGAGGCAGAAAACAACAACGAACCAGCGTATTGAAACCTTGGCGCTGATTGCCTTGAACGGCCGCGCAAGGAAACCATGGTTCAACTGGTCTTGTTTGCTTGCATCTCGCACTGGCTGCTCATTGTCCGCCACAAAGCATCGAAACTGGAAACCAGACTAGGGAAAACACACAAATTCGCGTCCCCGCATCGGGCATTAGGCCGTATCGAGCCTCGTCATCCACACGGCCGCACACTCATGAACCCCATCGTCAAGGACGACGAATCATCAGTGTTCCAGAGGAAATCGTAGCGGAAGCGCCGGCACAGGTGAATAGCGGCAGGGGGAAGGCAACGTGAAACCGGATCACAAACCACCGCAACATGATACACAACCGGGTGGATTTTTCGGATTGTCGGTCTCGACGCTCCTCGGCGGTGGCGTGTGGGTCATGGTGGCGCGGCTCTTTTCGCAGGTCGCGCAACTGGCGGCCTTTGTGGCCGCTGCCCGTGTTCTTTCGCCGGCCGAGTTCGGCTTTTTTGCGTTTGTGTCAGCCATCGCCTTCCTCTTTGTCGTCGTGAGCGAAGGAGGATGGGCGGAATTCATCATGCGCGCCGATCATGGTGAGCAGCGATTGCCGCAACTCACTGCGATTGCGCTTGCCAGCGGCTGTGGTTTCACCGCTGCCGGGCTGACTTTGGTTGTTCTCGTGGGCGCCTTCTGGTTCCCGGCCTGGCAGGCATGGCTCTTCGCGCTGTTTGCGCTCTGGTTTACACCTGCGGCACTCAACGCGGTGTACGACGGAATGCTGGTACACCGGAATCTTCTCAACAGACAGGCGGTGATCCGCATTTTTGCGGAAACGGTGGGGCTTGCGATAACACTGTTTGGCCTTTGGGCCGGGTGGAACATCGCCGCACTCGTGGTCGGGCGGCTGGCCACGCACATCCTGAGTGTCCTTGGCGGGGTCTGGGTGATCGGCTGGATCGCACCGAAAATCCCGAGCCGTGCGGTGTTCGCCGAGGTGATCCACTTCGCGCGCTATATTCTGAGTGTTCGGATCATCGTCTTTGCGCGATCCTATTCCGGCACGCTGGCGGTCGGCGGCTTGCTCGGCCTTGCGGATGCTGGCTACTACCGGGCGGCGGAGAGGATCGTGGCCGCCTTCTCGGAACTGGTTGGCGAGCCGGCCAGACTGCTTGCCTGGGTTGTTTTTCGCCGCGCAAACAGCCGGAACGCTCCTGCCACGGCAGTTGATCCGGTCACCCGTGCCGGCAGCTTTTTCCTCCCAGTTCTTTTCGCCATCGCAGCACCCGTTTATCTCGGTCTGGTTCTCGTCGCCGGGAATCTGGTGGACATTGCCCTCGGGGCAGCCTGGGCGCCGGTGGCACTGGTCGTCAAAATCCTCGCGATCCGCCAGCTCCTGATGTTCCAGGGATATGTAACGGAGCCGCTACTGGCGGTTCGCGGCGAGGTCAAACGGCTTTGGCCATTGTCGCTGTTCATCAGCTTCGCCTCGATCCTTATGATCGTGGTTCTCGCACCCTTTGGGCTTGTGTATGCGGCGCTCGGGCAATGCGTGGCGGCTGCCTTCGCGGGGGCGCTGTCGGTCTGGTTCCAAATACGCTACGGAAAGCTCGACTGGATGGGGATCTCCGCCAATAGCGGTCTCATCATGCTGGCGGCCGCCGTGATGTTCGTCGGCGTTTCGTCCCTTGCTCACTGGCCCACCGAGGCTCACATGCCGGCCTATTCGCAAATGGCGATGCAGGTTCTGGTGGGTGCACTGATTTATCTGGGCGTTCTTTATGCAAGCTGGAGATGGACAGGCTGGCTCAAGCCCGGCCGATAAAGCGCTGTCTGCTCACCCGAGAAGTCGCTTCTTGAGATGATCGGCAAGGCGCAGCGTCATGGCGATGATCATCAGTGTCGGATTGGCGTGGCCGGGGGTTGGGAAAACCGAGCTGCCGGCCACAAAAAGTCCTTCGATCCCGTGAACCCTGGCGTTCGGATCGACAACGCTTGTCTTCGGGTTCTCCCCCATGCGCGTGGTGCAGGCCGGGTGGGCCATGTCGCTGAAAGGGGCGTTCGCGAAATCTTCATCCAGGACCCAGGGTTCGAGTTTGGGCTGTGGCAGGCCGACCCGCCAGAATTCGGCCGAAATGAGTTCGGCGAGCCGCGCGAGACTGGCGGCTTCCGCCCAGCCGATCTTCCAGTCCACACGCGCCAGCGGTACGCCCAGACGATCACGTGCCGATGAGAGCGTTACGCGGCTGTCGCGGTCGGGCCTCTGTTCGGCCATGGCGTCGAAGCGCAGTTCGGTGAGCTGGCGTGGCAGGCCCCGTTTCATGATGAGCCGGCGGTGCAGGCCGGCTGCCAGTCCGCCGGGGGCCGCAAGTGCGGTCCTGAGATCATCGAGCCGAAACCGTCTCCTGCTGGAGTAAAATCGCTTGAGAGCCAGCCATGGGTCGTTCGGAGCCAGCACCTGCACCGGATAGGTGGCGCAGTTGAGCAGGCCCTCACGCGCCTGCAGACGCGGACTGAGGGCCAGTCCTCGCAGATAAAAATGCGTGCGACGGTTGTGACTGAGCCCGTAGAAGCCGAAATGCTCGGTCACATCCTGCAGCGTGTCTTTTCCAAAGCGGGCGATCACGGTTCGCGGATGGTCAGCCAGGTATCGGCCCACGCAGTCATGATCGTTGCCGATGCCCTGTGTGGCCACATTCGTGGATGCCAGGAGCATGCGCACATTTTCAATGCCGCCACCACACAGCACGATCACCGGTGCCCGTATCAAGGCGTCCACCCCGGAAAGGCTTCTGACATCGAGTGTTTCCGCCTTCCTCCCGCTTTCACATAGTCCAATGCCGGTAACGGTCGCATGTGTGAGAATATCAATGTTGTCCGCTGAGAGTCTTGCCGCGAGCTCCGAAAACCGCAATGGCTCGTGACTCTTGGGCTTATGGCTGAATTGCCAGAAGAAAGTGCGCAGCAGGTTGTCATTGAGATCGATTTCAGCAGGCGGCGATTTCAGTCGGCGGAAAAGTGCCTTGTCGTAGATATTGGGACCGAGGTTGAGCAGCTTTGCTGCCCGGTCGAGCACATCCGCCAGATCGCGCCGTTGCAGAGGCCAGCCGGAATCGGGAACCCATTGACGCGCGTTGAAGTCGATCTCGTCGAATGCGGCGCATTTGCCAACCCAGGTGTGCGTGCTGCCACCCACCATCCGGTTGCGCAGTTCGAATGCTGGAATGTCGTTGAGCCAGGCGAGGTCACCTGTGTAACCTCGTTGAAGAGGCATGGTGCCCCGAGTGTTCGGTTCGCCGATATTCTCGACTCGATTGAGGAGCTGGATTTCGGAATCAAACTCCACGCCGCCGCTTTCGATCAGGAGTATCTTGAGACGTGTATCGGCAAATTCCCGCGCAAGCGTCAGTCCGGCCGGACCCGCCCCGACAAGAGCGAGATCGGTGTCAAACCGTGTGCCGGATGGCACGCTGCGCAAATCTAGAATGGACACACTGCCCCCTGAGCGGGCTACCAGAGCAGCACGTCAGTTGCGAAGGAGTGAGTTCGCTGCGTCGTAAAGCCCCGACAAAAGGCTATCAAAATCCAGCGCCCGGCCGAACTCATCCAAATTGCATAGAAGGGGCAGCTTGCTAAGGGTTTTGGCCATTGCCGGGTAGGGCAAAACGCACTGCCGCTACATTATTGGATTATTTGAAAACCCCATGGCCCGGGCATACGCTTCAGGGACAATTGGGGCGCCGCGGGCGTGGCTCGCCCGTCGGCCAAGCGGGAAAACACCATGGCAAAAGTTGGTTTGCGTGAGTGGCTGGCCATCGGCGGGGTCATCGCCTCGGGGCGTCTTGCCCGATATGGTGGCCCCGGCGAGGGGCCGCTCGACCGGTTCGAAAAGGCCTTTTCCGAAAAGTTCGGCGTCAAACATGTGTTGACGGTCAGCAGCGGCACCGGCGCGTTGATCAGCGCACTGGCGGCCTCCGGCGTGGGGCCCGGCGACGAGGTACTCGTGCCCGCCTATACATGGATCGCCACGGCCGCCTCGGTACTCGCTGTCGGGGCCGTGCCGGTCATCGTCGATATCGACGAGACGCTGACCATGGATCCCGAAGACATTGCGCGTAAGATCACGCCGCGCACCCGCGCCATTCTGCCGGTGCACATGGCCAACATGGTCTGTGACATGGCGGCGATCACGACACTCGCCCGTCAGAATGGGCTGATGGTCATCGAGGACGCCTGCCAGGCGGTGGGGGTGAGCTATCGGGGGCAGCGTGCCGGCACGATTGGCGACATTGGCGCTTTCAGCTTCAACCAGTTCAAGAACATGAACATCGGCGAGGGTGGTGCGGTGGCCTCGCAGAGCGACCGGTATTTCGCCCGCGCCCGTATGTATCACGATGTGGGTGAACTCTTTCGCGGGCATCTCGACAACCACAACGAGCCGAGCTTTTTCGGCGTGAACTTCAAGGCCAGCCAGATCCAGGGTGCGATGCTCAATGTGCAGCTTGGAAAGCTGGATCCCATGCTGCGCCGTATGCGCAGGCGGCATCAGGTCATGTCGCACATCCTGTCGGGCAGCGATGCATTCCGGCTCGGACCGCACAACGACCCGCAAAACGCCGTCGGCCTCCATGTTCTGTTCGAGACGGAAGGCGAGGCCAAGGCTTTTGCCGCAAAAAACCGACGCGGCGTCTATCGGGTTTTCGATTCAAGTCGCCATGTGTGTACCCACTGGACTCCGATCCTTGAGAAGCGGGCATTCCATCCGGCCATGAACCCCTATGGCTGGGCTTCGGCCGATGTGGAGTATGGGCCCGACATGTGTGCCCGCTCGCTGGATATTCTGAAGCGCACTTGCCGCATCAGCCTGGGCGAAAACTATCCCACGGCGCTGATGGCCTATCTCGCCCGCCGCATGGCCGGACGGAAAACGCCGGAAAGGCGGCTGTCCTATGCAGCTTAAACCCGTCAGCATCGGCGCCAGCACGATCGATATCTGGCAATGGTCCCTGGACGTATCCCTGGATGCGCTTCCACCGCTCGTCTCGGCACTCAACGAGGCGGAGTTCGCACGTGCCTCGCGTTTCGTACACGAGCAGCACCGGTTGCGGTTCATCACCGGGCGAGGTCGGCTGAGGGCGATCCTCGGGTCCTATCTAGGCGTGGCGCCAAACCGGCTTGCTTTCTCATACAATGTCTTTGGCAAACCCCGGCTTGCCGGGCGCGGTGAACCGCCGCTTCATTTCAATCTCAGTCACAGCGGCCCGACGGCGGTTCTCGCCGTTTCCGATCGCTATCAGCTCGGCATTGATATCGAGCGCGTCCTTCCGTTCCGGGAAAATCTCGCAGAGCACTTCTTCTCAGTGTCTGAGAATGAAGCGCTCAGGGCGGTGCCGGCGCAGGATTATCTGGGAGCATTCTTTCGCTGCTGGACGCGAAAGGAAGCGTTCGTGAAGGCGCACGGTGCGGGGCTTTCGCTGCCGCTTGAGTCCTTCGATGTGACCATCGATCAGACCGGCCAGCCGCGGCTGCTCAGGCTCGATGGCGTGGACGATGCGCCGGACCAGTGGCAGTTTCTCAACCTCACCCTGCCGCGCGGTTATGTCGGCGCGGTCGCGGCGCTCACGGCCCGCAACGCCGTCGCGCTCAACTATCGTGGCGGCACGCTTCAGCCTGCCCGGCGAGAAAGGCGCGGAGCCTGGCGGCCCACCGCGCGCATCGAGCACCATCAGGCGTTGAGCCGCGCATCCAGAATATAGCGTGAGCCGCTCGCATCGAAATGATGACAGCCGGTCAGCCCCGGTTTGAAATCGGGCAGAATGCGGCGCACGCATGTTTCCCGATAGTCGTCGATGTCGAGCTGCTCGATCTCCATGATATTGAGGCCGTAGCCATAGATGCCGTGCGCATTGTATTGCGCCGGTCGATAAAGCCGGCGATGGCGCGAGAAGATGCGGCCGCCATTGCGTGCCGTGGCGCTGCCCACCACCACGGGATTGAGGCGATGGGGAACGATCCGTTTCAGTTCCGGCCCGTCAACCTGAAAGGCATAGAGCGCGGAACAGTGATCCTCGAACGCATGATGCTCCGAGAGATTGGTGAAAAGCCACCACTGTCCGCGATGTTTGAAAAGGGTGCTGTCGGCAGTCGACCACCCTTCGAAGGCCCGTGAATAGGGCTCCCAGATCAACGGAAAACTGACCGCACGCCAGATCTCGATACGCTTCCTCTGATGTGTTTCAGGCATAAGGAAGATCTCGTCGCCTTCCCGGAAGACGAAGGGAAAGGAGAGGTGCTCGTTGCCACCCAGCGCGATGCCTATTGGTTCGAAACCGTTGCGCGTGATCTCGCCCACTGCGATATGTGCCCGTTCATCGCCACGCGCATAGTTCTCGTAGAAAAGGTAGGTTCGTCCCTCGTGATGAAACAGGAAGGGGTCGGCCTTGATCGCCGTATCCGTCGGCGGGATCTCTATGGCTTCGCTGGGATCGAAATCGTCAATCGCGCCGCGCCCGCTGAAGAGTGTCCATACGGCGGTTTCCTGATGCGAGGCGCGGCGCATGCTTTTGAGCAAGCGCTGTGCGATGTTTCTTGTCAGTGAAGCCGCATAGCGCCCGGTCTTCAAAATGCCGGGTGGCCTCAGTGTGCGGACGGCATCGGGGGCGTTGATCGGTTTGGGCAGCCTGCCGGTTTCCGCCGCGCGCCTGAGTTCGCGCACGAGAAGCAGAACGGACTTTTCCTTGATGAAGGCGGAATTGCGCGCTGCGCTGAACTTCACGTTGAACTCGGCTTGCGCAACGACGTGTTTTTCTGGTTGTCGCGCCGTTTCGAGAAAAAGCGACAGTCTGCTGGTCGGAGTGCCAGCGGCGACGTCTGAGATTCCGTCCCAGCTGGCAGATCCCGACTGCGTGAAAACGTGGCTGAGCGACCACACACCAAGCGGGAGTGCATGAAGGATTGCTTCAGGCAATTCTGCATTGCAATGGCGAAGGATCATGTCGAGTTGCAGTCCGTGCCGGTCGCCATTCTCCACGGCGTCGGCCAGCGGGATCATGAGTATGGCTTTTCGTGCGCGCTCGAACCGTTTCGCGCTATAGTCCGACTGGCGCGCGAAAAGCGCAGCGTCGAGCTGTGCCACCATTTTGGTGATCATGCTGGCCTTTGCGCCAGCCGGTTTCGAAGTTTCCAGGAACGCAACCAGACGGAAACGGCGGTCCGCAATCAGCCGTTCGATGAGCTGAAGTTCCCAGTTTTCGAACGGCTGCCCGGCTCGTCGCATGATGCCGATGCGCAAGGGGCCAGGCGCTGGCCTTTGCTTGCCCTTATGTTCAGGAGTGGTGTTCAGCGCTGCCTCCCAGTTCAAGACGTTCGCCGAGCACGGATGAAAGCTTGTCGATCCCCATTTCGCTGAGCGAATCCTCGTGCCAGCCACTGAGATCGAAAACCGGCGATTCATCCGGCACGAAACCACGCCACCCGAACAGAAGCTGCCTTGCGCGCCGGTGCGTGGCCTGACTGCGGAAGAAGAGAACGGTTTCGCCGGAAAGCGCACGCGGACTGTAGCGCCGGGCCGCACGAACGAGATACTGGGTAACCGCTTCGGTGGTTTGCTCTTCCTCGTTCATGGCACGGGCAGGTGCGAAGCGCTCGACCAGCTTCAGCGAAAGGCTGAACTCCTTCAGGTAGGTAATCAGCGACATGCGCCCGCGTAAAAGCTTGCCGGTGAAATAGACGAGACGCTTTGCCCGTTTCTCGGTGTTCCAGCGCCAGCGCGTCATGGCCGGTTGCGAACGCACATAACCGGGTGCCCAGCTGTCGATCAGTGCGACAAAACTCACATCATGACCCTCAACACGAAGCTGCCGGGTCATCTCGGCAGCCAGGATGCCGTTGACGCACAGTCCCACCAGCGCGACGGTTTTTGGTGTGTCGCCAAGCTGCATGGCGTCCACCGCATCGCCGGCGATCTTTTCCAGCGAAAAGCCTTCGGTTTCTTCATCGATCCTCGCGTTGAACATGTGAAGATTGACGACGGAGGCATGGCCGGGAAGCGACTTCGCCATTCGGTAGTAGAGGAAGGGGTGATTGAGCGTATAGACCGCGCAGTCTCCGCTGCCCTGCCGGTAGATGGTGGTTTCCCACTCGACCGCAGCCGATGGAGAGATGTTCGGTTCTTCGATGGACGCAGTCTGAGAGCCAAAGATAGCGGACGCGAAGCCCGAGAGCGTCGGCTCCCTGAACAGGAGGGCGAGGTCAGGCTGGATGCCGAAGGCCTCGCGCACGCCGGAGAACATTCTGAGAGCCAGAAGCGAATGACCGCCCAGCGCAAAAAAATCGTCGTTTGCATCCACCCGCGGCACGTCGAGCACACGCGCCCAGATCCGGCCAAGCTCCGCCTGCCTGTCTGCCGGCGGGGCCGGGCTTCTGGCAGTAACCGGGGCAGGGACATTGACCGTGGGTGGCGGCACAGGAGAGGATACCGCCGGCAATTCCACTGCGCCGTCCGCCCGTCTCGGCAGGGAAAGAAGAACGCTGATTGCGGCGGGTAACTCTTCCTCTGGCAGCCGTTCTGCCAGATAGGCGTTCAGTTGCGCTGGAAGGGTCTCGAGCGGCACCATGAGCCCTGCACTCGGCACGACGAACGCATGGGACCGGCTGGACGGGCCGTCTCGCCGGACCGCGACATCGGCGACATCCGGGTGCGCGAGAAGCAGCGCTTCCAGCCGCGATGTCGGTTTCTGCTGCGCTTCTTTCGGCAAACTGCCGTCGCGAACCGGTCCTGACATCGCACTGATCTTCGCCTGTGGATCGTCGAGCGCAAAGGCATAGGCCTTCTGCCACAGATCGAGCAGCTCCCGCGCCGTCGCTTCGTCAAAGAGATCGGTGTTGTATTCCACCGACATGCGCCAGCCGGTCGGCCGGCCGATCATGATGAAATTAAGGTCATAGATCACGCCCGGCGATTGCGACGGGGCGCTGATCAGCTCGAAATCGCCATAGCGCGTGTCTTCCAGAAAAGCCTTCTGCTGGTTGAAGTTGATCGAGACGAGTGGGTTGCGGGATGGATCGCGCACCGGGTTGACCAGCTCGACAAGATTGTTGAACGGCATCTTCTGGTGGTTGAGGGCAGCCCCCACGGTAGCGCTGACCCTCGAGAGGTGATCGGCAAAGCTCAACTCGTCGGCAATATCGAAACGCAGCACAAGATTATTGATGAAAACGCCGATCAGGCTCTCCAGGTCCACATCCTCGCGCCCGGCGATCTGCGTGCCGAACAGCACTTCGCGCTCGCCAGAATAGTGGTGAAGTGCAGCACTGATGACCGCCGCGCCATAGCTGAACAGCGAAACGTGATGCGCGCGCGCCGCAGCCTCGATCCGCTCGCCGAATTCCAGCGGCAGCACGGCGGAAAAGATCTCCCCCCGGCTGGTTTTCACACGCCCGCGCGGCCGGTCCGGCCTGATCTCGAAATAGGGCGCATCGCGCAACTGTTCTCGCCAGTAGGTCTTCTCCGCTTCGAAACCGTAGCTGTTGCGGTATTCTTCCTGCCACAGCGCGAAGTCGCCATACTGCAGCGCCAGCTCTGGCAGGTGCGGCGCGCGTTTCGCGTCGATGGCCGCTGCGAGTTCTCCCACTTCGCGGCCCAGAACGCGGATCGACCAGCCGTCGAAACAGCTTTGATGCGCGGTGATAAGAATGAAACCGCGCCTGTTCTCCACCATTAGCAGCGTGACGCGGAAAAGCCCCGGTTGGCCAAGGTCGAAGGGCGCTGCCGCCGTTTCCCTGCTTATCGACTGGATGCGCGCCTCGCGCTGGTCTTCCGGTACGTGGCGCAGGTCGATGACCGGCATGCGGAACTCGACCCCGCGCACCACCTGCTGCCGGGGTTGTCCATCCGTCTCCACGAAACGCGTGCGCAGGATCTCGTGTCGCCTGATGATTTGTCGGAAAGCCTCTTCGATGCTCTCGGTTCTGAAGTTCCCCCGAATCTCCCACCGCACGGCAACGTTGAGCGCGGGGTTTCCCGGATTAAGGCGATCCAGGAACCAGCAGCGCATCTGCGTCTGCGTGCAGGGAAACTCGCCGATGATGTCGCTCGCGGCGAAAGCCTGCGGCCTGTGTTCAATGTCGCTCATCCGTGTGCCTCCATGCGGCGGCGCGCGCCGTGCCGGAAATCTTTCAGCGAAGGCACATGCGGCTTGATCCCGTTCATAGTCTCGTCATCGGCCCCATCGGCGATCAGCGCCAGCTCCCCGATCGTGGGGTGTTGCAGGAGATGCCGCGCCTCCAGCGGCAGGCCGGCATCGATCATCCGGGCTGCGATGCGGAAAATGCTGAGCGAATCCGCCCCCAGCGCGTAGATGTTCTCCTCCACGCCGATTTCGGGAATGTTGAGCACATCGCGCCAGATGGCCGAGAGTTTCTCTTCCATGGGCGTGCGCGGCGCGGTGCGGATGATGGCCGCCTCCTGCCGCGGAATGCCCTGTTTTTCGAGCGTCTTGCGGTCGAGCTTGCCATTGGCCGTCTGAGGCAGTGCTTCGGTATGGACCCAGAATGCGGGCACCATGTGGCCGGGGAGATGCGCCTTCGCATGGGCGCTCAGCGCCTTTGGGTCTGGTGGGTTCGCCGGATCATCAGGCACGGTGTGACACACAAGCTGCCGGTCGCCATTGCGGTTCACGGGGGCGACAACGGCGCACTGGCGCACGCCCTCGGCTTTTGCGATGACCGCCTCGATGTCGCCCAGCTCGATGCGGAAACCGCGCAGCTTGATCTGGTTGTCGCGGCGCCCGAGAAGCTGGAGCGACCCATCGGCCAGGCGCCGCCCCACATCTCCCGTCTTGTAGAGCCGCTGCGGAACACCACCAATCGACACATTGCGGAAAGCGGCCTGCGTCTGTTCGACACTGTTGAAATAGCCGAGGGCGAGCCCGTCGCCGCCGATGTTCAGTTCACCCGTTACGCCCACGGGCGCGAGCCGGTTGCGCGCATCCAGAATGTAAAGCTGCGTGTTGGCGATGGGGTGGCCGATGGTGATCGGCGCATCCGGATCGTCGATCCTCGCGACCGACGACCAGATCGTGGTCTCGGTCGGCCCATACATGTTCCACAATTCGCCGCCCAGTGCGCTCAGGCTCTGCGCCAGCGCTGCGGGCAGCGGTTCGCCGCCGCACAGCATCTTGAGAGATTTCCTCTCGCCAAGCCCCGCTTCGACAAGCATCTGCCAGAGCGTCGGCGTCGCCTGCAAAACCGTTGCGCCGCATTCGTCGAGACGCTCAACCAGCCGGAACCCGTCCTGCACCTCGATCCGGTCGGCGATCACCACGCGGCCACCGCAGATCAGCGGCAGGTAGAGTTCCAGCGCGGCGATGTCGAACGAAATGGTGGTGACGGCAAGCAGCGTGTCGTCTGCGGCAAAGCCGGGCTCCTTCGCCATGGAGGTGAGGAGGTTCACGAGCGCGTTGTGCGGAACCTCCACGCCCTTCGGCACGCCGGTCGAGCCGGACGTGAAGATGATGTAGGCCGCAGCCTGCGTGCCATGAACCCGCTCCTCCAGCGGTGCCGCCTTCATGGCGGCTATCGCCTCCCGCTCATTGTCGAGCATGATCGGCAGCACGTCTTCGCCGGCAAGACCGGCAATCCTTTCACTGTTGCAAACTACGGCGGAAATCTGCGCCGCCTCCATGGTCTGCCGCAGGCGTGCCTCGGGATGATCCGGGTCGAGCGGCACATAGATGTGGTCGGCCTTCATGATCGCCAGCAGCGTCACCAGCATGTCTATCGAGCGGTCGAGCGCCACCGCGACACGGCAGCCGGGCACCAGCAGCTTTTCCTGGAGCAGGCGTGCCATTTGCCAGCTTCGCGCATCGAGTTCGCCATAGGTGATGCTTTCCTCGCCATGAGTGGCGGCGATCGCATCGGGCGTTTCCGCCGCGCGGTCGCCAAACAGCTCGAAGGCAAAGCGCTCGTCGTCATAGGCCGCCTGCGTCTGGTTGAGCTCATAGGCAAGCCAGTCCATCTCGTCCTGCGTCATGAGCGGCAGGCGTTCGATGGGCGTGCCCATATCCTTCGCAAGAGCTTCGACGAGCGTAGCGAAATGGCCGAGCCAGCGTTCGATGGTCTCGGGATCGAACACGTCGCCATTGTAGTCGACATCGATGCGGATGCCGTCCTCGCTCTCGATCATGTTGGCGAACATGTCGAAATTCGAAAACGCCTTGGGGTTGGGGACGACATCCGCGGAAAGCCCGCCAAAATCCATTCCCTTCGTCACCCGCTCGAGGTTGAACTGAATTTCGGTCAGGGGAAGGCGGCTCGGATCGCGCTTCAGGCCAAGCTTCCGCACCAGCGTTCCATAGGTAAAGTCCTGATGCTCGAAAGCCTGAAGAACCAGTTGCTGCGTGTCCTTCAGATGCTCGGCGAAGGACCGTTCTTCATCAAGCGTCTGCCGCAGGGGCAGAAGATTGACGCAATGGCCGACCAGCGTTTCGGCATCAAGCAGGCTCTGGCCTGCCGAAGGCACGGCGATCACGATGTCGTTGCTGCCTGAGAGCCGTGCGATCATCACCTGCATGGCTGCGAGCAGCGTGGAAAACAGCGTCGCGCCGTTCTTCGCACCGGCCTTTTTAAGCCGCCTGTAGACGTCGCTGTCGATATGCGCGGTGACGGTGCCGCCGGCAAAGCTGCGCTGTTCGGGGCGCGGTCGGTCTGTCGGCATGTCCGGCAGGTCCGGCACGGTCTCGAATTGCGAGAGCCAGAACCGCTCCGTTTCTTGATTGTCTTCCGTCCGGCTCGCGCGCGTCTGCGCATAGGTGGAAAAAGCCAGTGCCGACGGCAGGTCAGGTGTGTCGCCCCGAGCAAGCGCGCTATAGGCCGTTGCCAGTTCATCGATCAGGACATTCGCCGACCAGCCATCGCAGACGATGTGATGGGCCGTGAAGACAAGCACGTGCCGGTCGTTTGAAAGCCGAACGAGTTCTGCGCGCGCCAGCGGACCGCTGACGAGATCGAAGGGGGTACGCGCCTCGCGCTCAACGATCTCTGCAAGCGCTTCGCTATCCGAAACCTCCGTCATTGGCATGTCGATGCGGAAACCGCGCGTCACCTCGAAATGCTTGCCCGTCCGCGCAAAGCGGATGTGAAGCGCATTGTGCCGGGCCACGACCAGGTCGAACGCCTTGCGGAATGCGGCTTCGTCCAGCGCGCCATCGAGCGTGAGATTGAAGGATTCGTTGAAGGAGCAGGAGGCTTCGTCTCCGGCCTGGGCTGCAAGCCAGATTTCCTTCTGCGCCTCGGTCAGCGGTGCCTGTTGCGGCGTCTCTTGCGCGGGTTTTGCCGCAGGTCGTTCGGCCCGCTCTCCATCGGACATCAGAATGCCGGCACCCTGAAGTGCGTCGAGCGTCTCGCCGAAGACTGCTGCAATGCGCGAAAAGTCCTCTTCCGAATGCGCGGTCGTCAGGAAGCAGGGATAGCCGTCCTGGACATGCAGACCCTGCATCCGCGCACAGGGGTAAAACAGAGCGCCGAGCGGGTCGGCATTGCCGAAATCTGTCACGAACCAGCTCTTGTAGCCATGGATCTGCGTCGCAATCCCGCGATCCGAAAGCTGGCCGTTCAGCTCCGTGACGAGCGCTTCCGTACGGGTGGCCACTCGGTCATAGAGCGCACGGCCTTCACCCTTGATGTGCTCGAGTACGGCGCGTGTCGCCGCCAGAACCACCGGATGGCGCACGAATGTGCCTGCAAAGAAGGTTGGCGCGACCATTGGCACGCTGTCATCGCCATAATCCCAGTGACCGCCATCGAGCGCATCCATATACCGGCTGTCTCCGGCCAGAACACCGATCGGCATTCCGCCGCCCAGCACCTTGCCATAGGTCGCAAGGTCGCCGCGTATGCCCCACACGGCCTGCATGCCACCGGGGTCGACGCGGAAGCCCGTTACCACCTCATCGAAGACCAGCGCGAAATCGCGTTCCGTGGCGACGGTCCGCAGCGCACGTACGAACTCGACCGGCTGCAGCTCCGGGTGTCGGCTCTGCACCGGCTCGATGATGACGGCCGCAAGCTCGTCCGCATTGGCGCGGATCCAGTCGAGGCTCTCAGGCGCGCCATAGGGCAGAACCGTGATGTTCGACAGGGAATTTGCGGGAATGCCGGCGGCTATGGGCAAGGTGCGATGCTGCCCCGCACGGCTGCGGCCCTTGACCAGAACCTCGTCGAACTGGCCGTGATAGTCGTTGCCGAAAACGACGACGCGGTTGCGGCCCGTCACGGTGCGGGCAACCCGCATGGCGGCCATCACCGCTTCCGATCCGGTGTTGCAGAAGGTGACGCGGCTGTGCCCGGTCAGTTCGCTGATCAGCTCCGCCACCTCGCCGGCCAGCGGTGTCTGCGGGCCAATGGCAAAGCCCCTGTCGGTCTGGTCGCGGATCGCTTCGACCACGAAATCGGGAGCGTGGCCGAAGGCGGTTTGCCCCATACCGTTCACGAGATCGATATATTCATTGCCGTCTATGTCCCAGATGCGCGATCCCTTCGAGCGGTCGGAGACTATCGGAAAGACCAGTTCCTTCCAGTCGGCGCGAAAGCCGGAGGCCGCGCGCGGATCGGCCAGATGCGACCGGTGTTCCTGCGTGAACGCTTTGGACCGGGCGTTCTTCTCGCAATAGCGGGCGACCAGATCATTGATGAAGGCGCGTTTTTTCTCCGTGAGCGCCTGTTCGCCGGCCTGCGCGCCGGGCTTGTACACGCGGATGCGGCCGCCGCCGATCTCACTCTCGTCACCGCTCGTGTCCGGCGCAGGCGCGGCGGCTGGAGCCGGTGCAACCTGCGGCGCGGCCGCCGGCACGGAGCCGCCAAGCGACTGGATAGCCGCGAACTGCTGCGCGAAAAGTTGCTGCGCCATCTGCAACTGGGACTGGAAAAGCGCCTCGAGCCCATGAGGTGCCTGTGGAGTTCCATTCGCCACTGAAGATGGCGCAGCAGACGCGACGTCCGGCGTGGGGGGGACCTGAGCCACCGGAGAAGGTGACACCGCCTGCACGGCATCCGCCGGCAGTTCGGTGTCGAGGTGTCGCGCCAAATCATGAATGGTCGGAATGTTGCCGAGCAGTTCGCGGAAGGAGAGCTTGATCCTGTATTCCTTCTCTACTTTCTGAGCGAACTGGCCAATGAAGAGGGAATCGAAGCCAAGCTCCAGAAAGGTCGCTCCGGCTGCATCGTCTGGCAGGTCTTCGCCTGAAAGGTCTGAGAGCAGGGCGGTCAGGGCGCGTTCCAGTGTGGCGCGCCGGTCGGTTGTCGCAGGTGCAGCGGTCATTGGGCTCATTCCGTCTGTCGGGATTGCTTGTACCGGTGTATCGGGCAGCGTATGGGCAAGTGCCGCATGCGCCCGGTTCTCCGGCGTCGGTGCGTCGATCCAGTGCAACTGGCGCTGGAAGGGATAGGTCGGCAGCGGGATTTTCCGCCGCGCGGTCTCTGGCAGGGCTGGCCAGTCGAGCTCGCAGCCGGCGATCCACGACCGCGCATGGGCTTCGGCGAAAACTTCTTCGCCAAAGGATGCGCGGTCGTGTTCGGGCAGGGACTGGATGATGGCGGCGATGTCATCGCGCTTCAGCGTCTGCGCGGTGAAAACCGAAAGCGTGCGGCCGGGACCGACCTCGATGAAGACGGGCCTGCGCTCGCGCGCGACGGTCTTGATGCCGTCGGCAAAGCGCACCGCATCGCGGCAGTGGCGCGCCCAGTAGGCGGGCGAGGCGCCTTGCGCGTCCGTCTGCCAGTCGCCGCTCACACAGGAAATGTAGGGAATGGTGGATGGACCGTATTCGACCTTTGCCGTCTCTTCTTCGAGCGCCCTGGCAGCCTCGTCCATCATGGCCGAATGGAAGGCATGCGAGGTGTGCAACCGGCTATAGGCAATGCCTGCGGCGTCAAGCGCTGCGCATGTCTCGTCCATCGCGTCGAACGTGCCGGAGATGACGCTGAGCTTCGGTGCATTGATGGCGGCGATTTCCACCCCGTCGCAAAGATGCGCGGCCACCGTTTCCGTATCCGCCCGCACGGAAACCATGGCGCCCGTCGGCTGGCTCTGCATCAGCCGCCCGCGCGTTGCGACGAGCCCGAGCGCGTCCTCGAAGCGCATCGTGCCCGAAAGCGTGGCCGCAACGAATTCGCCCACGCTGTGGCCGATCATGGCGTCGGGTACCAGGCCACGGCTCATCCAGAGCTTTGCCGTCGCATATTCGACGAGAAAGAGTGCGGGCTGGGCAATCTGCGTATCGCGTAGTGCTTCGGAAAGCTCTTCCGGCGCGTCGCCTTCCGGCAACCGGATGAAATCGCGAATGTCGCGGCCAATCAGAGGCTCAAGAAGATCAGCACCTTTGTCGATCCATTCGGCAAAGACCGGTTCGGTCCCATAAAGCGCGCCGCCCATGCTCACATGCTGCGCGCCCTGTCCGGGAAACATGAAGACCACGGGCGGCGCATCCTGTGCTGCCTCGCCGCTGATCGGGCGTTCTGCTTCAAGCGCAGCAATCGCTTCGTCGCGCGTGCGCACAATGACAGCCGTTCGGTGCGAAAAAGCATGCCGCCCCTGCTGCAGCGTGTGCGCCACGGTGGCGAGCGGCTCTGTGCTCTCGCGCAGAGCTTCGGCCAAATTCTTGCGCATGGCGGCGAGCGCCGCCTCGTTTCGCGCCGAAAGCGGGAGAATGACCGCTCGGCCGGGCGATGTCTCCGAAAGAACATCTCTGTCGGGCGCCTGTTCGAGCACCACATGTGCATTGGTGCCGCCCACCCCGAACGAGCTGACGCCGGCGCGGCGCTTTGCGCCCGCCGCTTCCCACGCTACGAGTTCCGTTGGAATGCGGAACGGACTGTTTTCCAGTGCCATATGCGGGTTGGGCGACACGAAATTCGCCACCGGCGGGATTTCGCCGTCGCGCACCACGAGTGCCGCCTTGATCAGACCCGTCACGCCTGCGGCTGCATCCAGATGGCCGATATTGCCCTTTACGGAGCCGAGCGCGCAGTGGCCTTCAGTGCCATCGCCGCCAAAAGCGTTCATCAGACCGTTGAATTCGATGGGATCGCCGAGCGGCGTGGCAGTGCCGTGGCATTCCACATAACCGATGCTTTCGGGGTCTATGCCTGCACTCGCAAGCGCGCCTGCAATCGCGTCGGCCTGTCCCGAAACGCTGGGTGCGGTGTAGCCCACCTTGTCAGCGCCATCATTGTTGACACCATAGCCGCGAATGACGGCATGGATCGTGTCGCCTTCGTCGATGGCGTCTTCGAGCCGTTTCAGAAGCACCACGCCGCCGCCGCTGCCGAAAACCGTGCCGCCTGCCTGCGCATCGAAGGGCCGGCAGAAAGCGTCCGGCGAAACCATGCCGCCTTCCATGTGGATATAGCCGCGTTTCTGCGGCACCGAGATCGACACGCCGCCCGCCAGCGCCATGTCGCAGCCATAGGTCAAAAGGTTCTGGCAGGCCTGCGTCACCGCCAGGAGCGATGTGGAGCAGGCCGACTGGATGGTGAAGGCCGGTCCCTTTAGGTCGAGCTTGTAGGCCACACGCGTCGCCAGCGTGTCGTTGATCGCGCCCACCAGTTCGTTGAACATGTCGACCTGATAGCCGGAGGTGAAGGCTTCGGCCTTTTTCCGGTCGGACAGGATGTTGTTGATGAGATAGGTGCTCATCGCCGAGCCAGCGAAGACGCCGATCGACTGTTTCGCGGTAAAAGGATCGCAGCCCGCGCTTTCCAGCGCTTCCCAGCAGATTTCCAGAAACAGCCGGAACTGCGGGTCGAGCACCGCCGCCTCGCGCGGATACATGCCGAAGAATTCCGCATCGAACATGCCCACGTCGTCCAGATAGGGGCGGGAGGGCACATAGTCCGGCGAGGCGCGCGTCGCCTCGTCATAGGCGTCCTCGATTTCATCGGCTGCAAAGGTGCGGAAGGCGTGTCGCCCCTCGCGCACCATCTGCCACAGCGCATCGACCGAGGGCGCACCGGGAAACCGCCCGGCCATGCCGATGATGGCAACGCTGCCGATGCCCTCATCCAGTCCCGTTTCAGGCTCCATCGGCCCGTGTTTCATCGGGATGCGCTCGTTCATTGTCTGCTCCGGCGGAATTTAGACATGACCTCTCTCTGCCGCGCGGCGCGGCTTTGTGCTTTGGCTGTCTTCTGGAGACTGTCCGGCGCTTTCTCGAGGAAGCGCGCCAGACTGCGGATCTTCGGGTGTTCAAACACCGTCACCACATCGATGCTGCGGCCAAGCTCCTGTTCCAGCGCCGCATGCACCCGCATGAGCTGCATCGAGGTCCCGCCGAGATCGAAGAAATTCTGATCCAGGCCGCCCGTGTCGGTGCCAAGCACCCTGCGCCAGTGACGCGCGATGATGGCTTCCATCCCTTCTGCCGCTGCCATCGCCGCCGGTGCTTCGGTCGGGGCCGGCAGGCGGGAGCGGTCGACCTTGCCGGCGCGGTTCATGGGGAATTCCTGCAGGACGATGGCCCGGCCCGGCACCATATGGGCTGGCAGGACACCCTTCAGACGTCGAAAAACCGCCGCGGCAAGATCAGTCTCGTCGAGCCCGGCCACAGTCTTTGGACGCAGATAGGCGACCAGTCGCTTTGCCGATCCGGCCTGATGGCACTCGACCACGGCATCGGCCAGATGGCCGTCGCGGCGCAGCGCATTTTCAATTTCATCGAGCTCGATGCGCTTGCCGTCGATCTTCACTTGTCGGTCACGCCGCCCTCGAAAATGCAGAAGTCCGTCCGCGTCCATCACGGCCCTGTCGCCGGTCAGATAACAGCGCAGGCTTTCGCCATTCTTCGCGGTAATCGCAACGAAACGCTCCTGCGTCAGCTCCGGTCGGTTCAGATAGCCGATGGCGAGCCCGTCGCCGGAAACTGCAAGCTGCCCTTCCTGTCCCGCCGGAAGCACGTTGAGGTCATCGTCGAGAATATGCGTCCCGTTGTTGGCGATGGAGTAACCGATGGGAACGGTATCCCCCGCGAAATCTGCCGGAATTTGGAATGCCGAAGCCATGCATGAAACTTCCGTCGGACCGTAGACATTGGTGAGAACGCAACCGGGACGGGCCGAAAGAAACCTTCGCGCATGATCGCTCGAGGCCACTTCTCCTCCGAAAAGGACATGCCGCAGCGAGGTAAGCTTTCCGCTGGGATGATCGACGAGAAGGTTGAAGAGCCCGGTGGTGAGCAGCATCACCGAGACGCGCTCCCTGTCGATCGTATCCGCGATGCGTTGCATGGAAAGCGTGCGGTCTGCGATGCCTGCGAGCCGCGCTCCGTTCAGGAGCGCTCCCCAGATCTCGAACGTGGCAGCATCGAAGGAGATCGTCGCCGTATGCAGCACCACGTCATTCGGGCGGAATTCGACAAAGTTCTGGTCGCACACCAGCCGCTGGATGCCGCGATGCGGTATGACGACGCCTTTTGGACGCCCCGTCGAGCCCGACGTGTACATCACATAGGCCGCGTCCCCGCCGCCGATGGATGGAAAAGCCACTCTCAGCTCGTCGCCTGCCGGTTCTGAAAGCGCATTGTCCGTATCGACAAGGGAACCTCGCGCTATAGGCAGACTGGCAGCGAGTGAAGCACTGTCCCGATCGATCATGAGTGCGCGCGGCGCGCTGTCCTCGACCATGTAGGAAAGGTGATCGACGGGATAGGCCGGGTCGAACGGGGCATAGGCTGCCCCCGCCTTGAGGATCGCCAGCTTGGCGATCAGTGTCTTTGCGGCACGGGGCAGAAGAAGACCGACGATGTCCCCCTTGCGCACCCCCATGGCGATAAGGCGGGCAGCGAGTTTGGAAGCCGTACGGTCAAGCACGCCATACGTCATCTCCACACCGCCGAACGAGATGGCCGTCGCATTCGGTTTGACGCGCGCGATCTCCGCCACGATGTGGTGCACCGCGACATCGCGGTCATAGGCGCGGCGTGCCGCTGGCCGTGTGGTGTGACCGGTGCCATTGAGGCCCGGTCGCTCAGCGTGTTGCTGTTTGTGATGCATGTAGACGCCCCGCCCGAAAAAGCCCGCGCCTATGTTTCAAGCATCCGAAAACGCTCACTGATTATAGGGGAGGCGCGGGAAAGAATTGGTTCTCATGCCTTCGAGAAGAAGGATTTCACGCAGGTCGACAAAGAGACAGATGGCCATCTGGATGATCTGCGGGTCGACCGGATGTCTTGTGCTTTTGTGCGTATAGACCATTCGGCGGGGAGGGTATTGGGAGAAGGACGATGCCTATCCCAAAGCATTAGAAATCTCAGTCGAGGCGGTAAGCCCGCACATAGTCGACGATCATGTGCGAGGGGTCTGGAGTGGCGCTCTTCGTTGGTCCGTCCACCAGGGCGAGATTGAGTAGAATATAAAGTGGCTGCCTGTGTTCCGGCTGGGTCTCTGTCTTCCAGAGGAATTCACGGTCGAAGTAAAAACGGATCCAGTCGGGGTCCACCTTCACCCCATATGTGTGAAACGCCCCGGGCATCGCCTCCACGAAGACCGCGTTGCGATGAAAGCGCGAATAATGGCGTCCGTCCCGATGCCACACATGCACCACCGAGGAATAGCCGTCGGGTTTGTCGCCGTAGAACTCGAAAATGTCGATCTCAGCAGTTGCCTTCGAGCGATCCTTGCCAATAAGCCAGAAGGCTGGCCAGACACCCGGCCCCTCTGGCAATTGGGCGCGCATTTCGAAATAACCGTATTGCTGTGAAAACCCGTTGCCGTCCGGGTCCACCGAGGCGAGCAGTCCCGATTGCCAGTCGCCTTCCGGGTCCCGCTTTGCTTCAATGCGCAATTTGCCGTCCACAATACGGAACGGCGATCGCTCACCGGGATTGGCAAAGCGCGCGCCGCCGAAATCTCCCGCCCATGGTGTGTGTGCGATCCACCGCGTACCCGGTCCCCAGGCCGAAACGTCAAGTGTGGAGAAATCCTCGTCGAAGGAGACCTGCATTGTCCCCACATTCAACATGTCAGCCGGGGTTGGGAATTGATCCTCGGCGCGGGACGAGGCTGGTGCAATTGCGGTGACAAGAGGCACGCTTAAAACCGCCGCGCCGCCGACGAGTGCGCGCCGGCGTGTGAGACGAGGCGGTTTTCCGGTGGCGAACGGCAATGCAGCTACCTCCTGTCAGACAGAATAGCATTGCCCTGGTTCGCCTCGGAACTCGTCCAAATGCTGCCCTACTGGCCATAAGTGGTACCCGGCACAACGGGACGCTCAATCGCTTGCGTGGTATTCTTAGCCGGTTTTACGCCGCCTTTGCGGCTAAAGGCGAGGCGCCCCATGCGCATCGAACTGTTGGGATTTTTATCGCTGTTTCTTGGGGCGGTCGTGCTTGTTTCACCGCCTCGGCTGGCCTTTTACGTCATCGTCGTGTCGACCCTGTTTGGTGCTGCAGCCGCTTTCAGCGTACCGGGTCTGGGCGGGGCTTCGATTCTCGTTCCCAGTCTCCTGCTCGCCTTTTATTGTCTGCGTTTTTTCATGGCTTTCGGCGAAAAACCGGTTTTTGCGGCGGTATCTTCGGCGTCGCCCGGCATCTGGTTGTTGCTGCTCACCGTCTACGGGGTGTTCTCGGCACTTTTTCTGCCCCGTCTGATGGAGGGCGTGACGGACACGATGATCGTGCTTCGGTCCTCGGCTGGCCACCGGATCATCGATCTCACGCCGTTGTCATTCTCCAGCAACAATATCACCCAAACGATCTATGCGCTGGGCGGCCTCTTCTGCTTCGCTTTTACCTTTGCCTATCTCAAATGCGGCGGCACCGCCCGCGACGTGATCAACGCGATGCTGTTTCTCGGTGTCGCCAATCTCGTCTTTGCGGTTCTCGACGTGGTTACATACCGAACAGGCACGGCGCATTTATTCGATTTCATTCGCACCGCCAATTATGCCCTGCTGACCGGGTCGGAGAAGGCGGGTTTCAAACGCATATCCGGGACGTTTCCCGAGGCCTCGGCCTTCGCCGGTTACACCATTGTGCTGTTTGCATTTACAGCCAGTTTGTGGATCGACCGTATGCGCACGGTGGCTACCGGGCTTGTCGCCGGATTGCTCTTGCTTGCACTTCTTCTCTCGACGTCGACAACGGCGTTGGTCAGCCTCGCCATGGTGCTGGTCTTTCTTGTCTGGCGGGCATTGCCGGCGTCCTATGGAAGACATGCCACTGGCCGCCCTGCTGCCATTGCACTTGGGCTTCTGGTCGTGCCGCTCTCGTTCATGCTGGTTCTCGTGCTGATGCCGGAGTTCGCGAAGGCCGTGCAGGAATTTCTCGATGAGACGCTTTACTCCAAACTCAACAGCCAGTCTGCGCGTGAGCGCATGCAATGGAATGCGGTGGCTTTTCAGGTCTTTCTCGATACATGGGGATGGGGTGCGGGGCTCGGCAGCGCGCGTGCCTCAAGCTATGCGCTCGTACTCCTGTCGAATGTAGGCTTGATCGGCACTATTTTGTTCGCCCTTTTCATAGGCAACACACTGACAATGAAGAGCGCCGGCGGGGCCCAGGAGCACACCACGATGCGGGCCGCCAAGGCGGGTGTATTCGCGGGGCTGTGCGAGGCGATGATCTCGGGAACCGTCTACGATCTGGGGCTTCTCTTTTTCGTTCTGGCAGGCAGCGCCGCTGCGCTGCGCTGGGTGCCTGCGGAAGCACGGGGACACCGACCGGGCGCGGCGGAGGCGGTGCCATGAGGATCGTCATATTCAATGTCCGGTACAGCCCAAATCTCGGAGATGGAATTCTGGCCGAATGTCTGGAGCGGCAATTGGGTTTTGCTTTGCCCGGCGCTGAAATCGAAACCCTGGATCTGGCCGGGCGTACGTCCTACGGGGCTGAGGACACGGGGCGTTCGCAAGCCCTGCGCCTCTTGCAGACCATGCCTCCGCCCCTCCGCCGCATGGTCGTTGAGCGCGTGATCGGTTCAAGGTTGTCCGCTCTACGAGATATTTGGCGGCAAAAGATTGCCGGGGCTGATGCGGTGATCATCGGGGGCGGTAATCTCTTTCAGGATGATGATCTGAATTTCCCTTTGAAAATCGCGCAGGTGCTGGAGCTTTGCTGTGAGGAGGGGCGCCCGGTTGCGGTTCACGCCGTCGGGGTCGGGAGACACTGGTCGCGCCGTGCTGCCATGCTCTTCGAAACGCTCCGCAGATGCAGACTCATTCGTGTGACCGTGCGCGATCCTGGGGCGCGGCAGAACTGGAAGGAGCATTTTCCCGACTGGCCAAGTCCGGGCATTGCGCCCGACCCGGCACTGACGCTGGCACCGGCACGTTATGCCGTGCGCACGCACGTTCGTCCGCTGGTCGGTTTGTGTGTGACGAATCCACTTGTTCTCAAACGGCACGCCGGCCCGAGGCGGGATGTACCTCTGGCGACCGTGGCGGACTATTTTGCTCTGGCTGACACACTGCTGGGCGCTGGGTGCGATGTGCTTTTTTTCACCAACGGTGCGGTGGAGGATCAGGCCTGTCTGGAGCAGATCGAGAACAAGCATGCCCAAACGGAAGTCGCAGGCTCCGCCCGATGCCGCTTTGCCAGGCGGCCGCGCACCCCGCAGGAACTGATGGCCCTGATCGGCACACTCGACGTGGTGGCTGCCCACCGGCTGCATGCCTGCATCACGGCCTATGCGCTGGGTATTCCTCCGGTCGGTCTCGGATGGGATGAGAAGGTGGAATCCTTCTTCCGGATGATCGACCGTGAACCTTTTTTCGTCCCGGCGCACAGAGGAGGGGTAGGAAACATTTCTGAGCGCGTTCTGGCAGTGTCAGGACAAAAAGGTGATGCTCTCTTCCGGCACCACTGCAAGGAAAAAGCAAGGGAGGCAATCGAGTGTCTGGCAGAAGAACTGAAGCGATCGTCCCGCAGGCCGCAACGTGAAACGGCGTGAGGATCAAGCACCGGATTGGGTGGGTGACGGCGAAGCCGTTGCGCACGAGAACATCGTTTGTCGCTCAAGTGATGCTGGTTCGTGTCGTCCACGTTGCAAGCCAGCTAACGTATTTGTGATTTGGGCAAAGAGCTGTGTTGTCTAGTGTTATTCCGGTCCCGGTGCAGAATTTTCTGGAGTATTATCGACTGCTGGGGACTATAAGCAGAGCTGGGGTTCTTGATGGAACATCTAAACCTCGGGTATTTGTCCCATGAGTACTTCGGGTTGCAACGGTAGCAAATCCGCGAGTGGTCGGGCGCGCAGGATGCGGGGTAGTATGCCGGTTGGGGGCACCGAAAATTACAGGGAGATCCTGCATTATCTGGAGGCCGAAACGGCTCGCGGCATGTTCGGCATGGGGGCGAACAAGTCGAGCCGCTCCGGATTGCGCAAGCGCATCTACTCAAGCGGTGACACGATTGCTGATATGGATGGCCAGAAGCGCGCCGTCCTTCTGGTGGTCTCTGGCTGGGTTTCCAACGGGAAGGAGCTTGAAGACGGCTCCCGCACGGTTGTCGACTTTTCCCTGACCGGTGATGTCATCACGGTCGGGACCACCGAGTGGGCGCGAGAGGAGGTGAGGGCACTTACGGCCGTCACACTCTTTGAATTTCCTGGCGCGATCTACGAGAATCTGTCGACCTACCCGCGTCATGTGCGCGAGTTCGTTCTCAAGGGAATGGCGCGGCGTTACGCACGCGCGGCGGAACATTTTGTCAACATCAGCCGGCGTGGCGCGTTCGAGAGAGTGGCACATCTTCTTCTCGAACTTTCGTTTCGCGTCGGCGTGTATGAGGGGCAGGGCGCGAGCTCCTTCGCCTGCCCTCTGACTCAGGTGGACCTGGGTGACGCTCTCGGTCTCTCGGTCGTGCACGTCAATCGTGTTTTGAGGAAGCTTCGCGAAAGCGGCTACGTGTCCTTCCGCAGCGGCGTGGTGACGTTTCAGAACCGCGCGGGGCTGATCGAGGCCACAGGCTTCGAAGGGTCCTACCTTGCGATTGCTGATCCCCTCGTGTCCTGAAATCTATTCTTTATCTCGACAGTATAACTGGTTATATCAGCTTCAATGAAATGCCTGTGATTACACCCTCTGGGTGCTTGCCAGGCCTGACGCGGCTTCATGTAGACTGTAAAAACCGAATACAGATGCGGTGCTGAGTGGCCAGAAAACCAGCCTTTGCAGTCAAACCGGGCAATATATTCCGGAGAAATCCGGATTTTTCAATTTCTGATGGCAAGTTTCGCGCCGCACAACTTTAATAAAGTAATTCGCAGTTATAATCATATTGAATGATTCCTGCATAAAATTGATCCATGTTAATGCAAAATGTCCCCAATCGTGGGGATAATAAATCTCCAAGTGATAATCCTGTTGAGGGCCTCTGAGAGGGGTTCGCGCCGCCGTTAAACTTTTCGGTGGAGGGTGGGTCGTGCGATAAGAACAAGAATGCGCTTCTCCAATATCACTGGGGTTTGTCTTGGGTGAGTGTTGGGGAGCATAGTCATGGAACATGCGAAGATAGGACAGAACAGCAGCAATAACCTACACGGAATAATGAAAGCATCGGCTGGCGCGCTGGCAGCGCCCGCCCCGGAAGAGTGGGACGAAGCACGAGACGAAAAGGATCGGGAACTCGTCCTTTTGATTGACCCCAGGGTGTTGGACAGGGAATGTCTGGCCCGCAGTCTGGAAACGCAGAACCCGTCTCTCGACATTTTCGCCGTCGGATCTTCGGACGAGTGGCACAGGATCGCCGGGGGGCGTCAGCCCAAGGCTGTCCTGCTTATCGTCGGCAGCCGCAAGATCACCGAACAGGGTATCTGCAACGAAATCCACGATCTTGCCGAAGAATTCGAAGATCAACCGGTCATCGTGATTGCCGATACGGACGATCTGGGTCAGATCCTCAAGGCTCTGGAAGCCGGTGCCAAGGGGTACATACCCAGCAATGTCGGCGTCGATGTCGCCGCGGAAGCCATTCTTTTGGCACGGGCTGGCGGTGTTTTCGTTCCTGCCAGCGGTGTTCTGGCGATGCGCGATGTGATCAACTCGAACAGCAGTAGGGTGGTCGGGCTCGGAAATCTCTTCAACGCCCGCGAGGCAGAGGTCGCCGAGGCACTCCGGCGCGGCAAGGCCAACAAGATCATCGCCTATGAACTGCAGCTATGTGAAAGCACGGTCAAAGTGCATATTCGCAATATCATGAAAAAGCTCAATGCGACCAACAGAACCGAGGTCGCCTATAAAATTCGTGAAATGCAGTCCTGACGGCCACGAAGCACGACCATAATGGTCTAGCGAAACACTCAGGCCAGCAAACGTCTTTGGGTCGGTCGAAAGATCGGCCCTTTTTTTGTCCTTCAGTCTTCGAGATTCACATAAGTCTCTGGCGTGAAGCGCGGTGTGCAGACGCAATAGAACTCCAGATCCTCTGTTCCGGTGTTGACGATGCGCTGCGCCGCACCAGCCGGAATGATTGCCTGGTCTCCAACGGACAGGGCCTGCCGCTCCCCGTCGATCTCCACTACACCCTCGCCCCTGCGCACGACATAGCGCTCGCACACGCCTGTCAAACTGTGCAACTGGGTGGTCACACCAGGCTCGACTCGAGCGATCGCCAGTGAGGTTTCGGGCGAGACGGGCGTGTTCATCAACTCGGTGATGAAGCACCGTTCCTCCGTCCAGAACTCCGCCTCACCGGCATTTTTCACAAACCATGAAGGGGACATGACCAACCTCGTTCACTCAAACTTCCACAATGATCAGTCAGCTTGACAATTGTCAAAGGCCTGTCTGTGCGTCAGTATGCATTCAACTGGAGCATCGGACCGAAAAGTGGCGTCCGGTTTTCGGATTATTCCGATGCTCCAGCAATTATCTAGATCGTCCTTTGTGCGTCCGGATGGACGCACGGCGATCCAAAGACCAAACAGGGAGTGGTGGCATGAGGGGTTTGAAAAACTGGTTGGCGGTGGGGCTTCTGGCGACGACAGCGTTCACCGTACCTGCATCTGCAGCGGATAAATTCTTCGTCTACGTGTCTCCCGATCAGATCGGCGTCAACGCCTTCCTGAAGCTCGGCCAGTCCGGCATTGAGCAGGCTGGCGAGCAGTATGGCGCCGAGGTGGAAACCTATGAAAGCCGCACGGCGGCCGACCGTCTTGAAAACGTCAACGCTGCCGTCAACGAGGGCGCGGACATCGTCGTGCTGCTCGGCTTCGAGTTCAACGACATCGTCAAGCAGGTCGCGCCCACCGCGCCCGACACGCAGTTCCTCATCGTGGACCAGTGCATCGACGACCGGCCCGACAATGTGCATTGCGCGGTCTTCCGCGAATATGAGGCGAGCTATCTCGTTGGTGTCGCTGCCGGCATGCTCACCGAGAGCAATAAGGTCGGCGTTGTCGGCGCGCTCGATATCCCCTTCCTGCATCGCTACACGGATGCCTATGCCGATGGCGTCAAATCGGTGAATGCCGACGCCTCGGTCGACATTCGCTGGGTGGGTGGCGAAAACCCGTTTGCCGATCCGGTGCGCGCCAAGGAGCAGGCTGTGGCCATGAGTGCTGCCGGCGCCGACCAGATTTTTACGGCCACATCAGGCGGTGATTTCGGTGTCTTCGAGGCTGCGAAGGAAAAGGATTTCCAGGTCTATTCCGTCGATGTGAACCAGTGCCCCAATGCGCCCGGCCACGTGGTCGATGTCACGCTGAAGCGCGTCGACAACGCCATGGTTCAAGCCATCGGCGCGATCCTTGAAGGCGAGAAGAAGCTCACCATGGCGCTCGGCCTCAAGGAAGGCGGCGTGTCGACCATCGCGCTCGAGGAAGACGAACTGGCCGACAGCGGCTGCCTCATCGCCGATCATCCAGAGGTCGCGGAGAAAATGCGTGAGGTCGCAGGGCAGATCGAGGATGGCTCGCTAAAGCTCGAAGACCCGATGTTCGCAAAATAAGCGCGCCAGAGCAGCACGCATCATGCGCATCGACCTGCAGGACGTCACCGTCCGCTTTGGCCCTGTCACGGCCGTGGACAGTGTTTCGCTCGGCATCAAGCCGGGCGAAATCCACGCGCTTCTGGGCGAAAACGGCGCCGGAAAATCCACCCTGATGAACGCTCTTTTCGGGCTGGTCACGCCGGAAAGTGGCACGATCAGTCTGGATGGTGAGGCGCGCCGCTGGGCCTCACCGCAGGATGCCATCGCCCATGGGCTGGGCATGGTGCATCAGCACTTCATGTTGCAGGAAGAGATGACGGTGCTGGAAAATATCGTCTTGTGCGCAGAGCCGGTGGGTCGCTTCGGCTTTGTCGATTTCGCCCGCGCCCGGTCGCGCCTCGATGAGATCGCGAAAACCCACGGTGTCGCCCTCGATCTCGACCAGCGTGTCGGCCGCCTTTCCGTCGGGGAGCGGCAGGCGGTGGAAATCCTCAAAGTGCTCTACCGCGAGGCCGAAGTCCTGATCCTCGACGAGCCGACCGCCGTGCTCACCCCGCAGGAGAAGGACCGGCTTTTCGCTACGCTCAAGAGCTTCCGCGAGGCGGGCAAGGCGATTGTCTTGATCACCCACAAGCTTGATGAGGTGATGGAGATTGCCGACCGGGTGAGCGTGATGCGGGCGGGGCGTCTTGTCGCCTCCACGCCGCTTGCCGAAACCTCGAAGGACGAGATCGCCCGCGGCATTGTCGGCGGCGATCTGCCGGCGGCCAGAACCCGGAAGGCCCATTCGCCCGGCAAAACGGTGCTTGCCGTCGATCACCTCACCGTCGCGCGGCGGGGCCGCGATGTCGGCCCCGTTTCCTTCGACCTGCGGGCAGGCGAGATCGTTGGCATTGCCGGCGTCAGCGGCAATGGACAGGCTGAGCTCATCCGCGCGCTGACAGGGCTTGAGCCGGCGCGTTCCGGCTCCATCACCCTGTGCGGCAATGAGATACAAAAACTGGATGTGGAGGCCCGCCGGCAGGGCGGCATGAGCTACATCCCCGAAGACCGGCAGCGCATGGGTCTCGCCCTTCGCGCCTCCGTCAGCGAAAACGCCAATGCGGGCCGCGACGATGCGGGCGCTTTCACCGCCGGGCCGTTCCTGAAACACGGAGCCATGGCGCAGTATGCGCGCTCCCTGATCGAGCGTTACCGCATTCGTGTGGCCGGTCCGCGCGCTTCTGCCTCCACCATGTCGGGCGGCAACAAGCAGAAGCTCGTGGTGGGGCGCGAACTCTCCCGCAACACGCCGCTGGTGATCGCCGAAAACCCCACATGGGGCGTCGATATCGGCGCCATCGATTTCATCCATGGCGAGTTGATGCGTATGCGCGATGCGGGCCACGCCATTCTTCTGGTATCCACCGAACTTGACGAGGTGATCGCTTTGTCCGACCGCATTCTGGTCATGTATGACGGGGCCATTGCCGGAGAGGTCGATGGCGGCGAGGCCAGCCGTGAACGTGTCGGTGCCCTGATGACCTCGCGTGCCGCCGACGCGCTGGGTGCGAGTTCGCCGGGAGCTGCGGCATGATGGCTTTCGATGCTGGCAAGGCCACCCGCAGCGCGCTGCCATGGCTCTTCACCTTCCTGTGGATCGCGGCGATCATTCTGGCGCTGCTGCTCTTTGTCGGCGCGCCGGTGGGCGAGGCGCTTTCGGGCTTCTGGAACGGCGCTTTCGGGGGGCGCAGAAACGCTTATCTGATGGCGACGCTCAGCCGCTCGGCCCTCATTGTCGGCATGGCGCTTTCGGTCATGCTGAGCTTTCGTGCCGGGCTGTTCAACATTGGCGGCGAGGGGCAGCTTGTCGCCGGCGGGCTGGTGGCAGCGCTGGTTGCCGTGCTCATGCCGGGGCCGCCGCTGCTTGTGCTGGCCGTTGCGATCCTGGCCGCCATGCTGGCCGGCGCCTTGTGGGCGCTGCTTGCCGGTGTGCTCCAGCTCTTTATGGGCGTGCCGCTGCTTGTCGGTTCGCTCCTCCTCAACTACCCCATCCGCTACATCGCCTCCTATCTGGTGGCGCACCCTTATCGCGACGTGCAGTCGGGCATGGTGCAGTCGCATCTCGTGCCGCAGGAAACCTGGTTTGCCTATTTTCCGGGAACCCGGCTCGACATCGGCATCCTCTTCACGGCGGTGGCGGCTGCCTTTGCGCTGATCTACAGCTACTGGACAGTCCACGGCTATCAAACGCGGCTCAACGGGCTTTCGCCCGAGTTCGCCCGCACGGTCGGCCTGCCGGTGCGCCGGCTCACGCTCCAGACGCTGGCGCTCAGCGGTGCCATTGCCGGCATGGTTGGCGCAATCGCCGTGTTCGGCATTCACCACCGCTATATCGACGGCATGCTGGTGCAGCCGCTCTATGCCTGGACCGGCATCATCGCAGTACTGCTGGTCGGCATGGTGCCCTGGGCGGTGCCGATTTCCGGCTTCTTCTTTGCTGCCGTCCAGACGGGGGCGGCCGGCATGGAGCGGGCGGCCGGCGTTCCCAAGGAGATCGCGCTTGTCGTTCAGGCGGTCATCATCCTTTTCGTGGCAAGCCGTGTTTCCGGCGCGCTGACAGCATCGAGGAACGATGGAGACGGCCATGTTTGAGCTGATCGCCGATCCATCTTTCGCCGCCTCCATTCCGCGCTTTGTCACGCCCATCCTTCTGGCCGCCCTTGGTGGCGCGCTGTGCGAGCGGGCCGGTGTCTTCAACATCGCGCTGGAAGGCTTTCTGCTCGTGGGCGCGTTTGCGGCGGTGTTGGGGGCCTATTTCTCCGGCACGCCCTATATCGGCGCGTTGACGGCCATGGTGGCCGGCATGGCGCTCGGGCTTGTCTTTGCCGAGTTCAATGTGCGGCGCGGCGGCGATTCCATCGTCGTTTCCATCGCCATCAACCTTCTCGCCGCCGGCCTCACCACCTTCTTCCTGCGCGCCATCTTTGATGTCACGGGTGCCTTTAGCGATCCGGCGATTGCCGGCTTTTCGCCCATCCGCCTACCTTTCATCGAAGACGTACCGCTTCTCGGCCCGATCCTGAGCGGCCAGTCGCTGCCTTTTTACCTGGCGCTTCTCAGCGTTCCGTTCCTGCATGTGTTTCTCGCCCGTCACCGCCTTGGCCTGCGCATTCGCGCGGCGGGTGAAAACCCCCAGGCGCTTCGGGCGGGCGGTGTCAGTCCAAAGCGTGTCCAGCTTCTTGCGCTCGTCGCCTGCGGCGCGCTCTGCGGTCTGGGTGGGGCGCAGCTTTCCATCGCCAATGTCAATCTATTCGTTGAAAACATGAGCGCCGGGCGCGGCTGGATCGCCGTTGTCGCTGTGCTCTTGACCCGTGGCCGCCCGTGGCCGCTCTTCTTCATCGCGCTTCTGTTCGGTGCCGTCGACAGCCTGTCCTTCCGGGTGCAGGGTCTTGGGCTTGCCCAGCAGTTCACCGACATGATGCCGTATATGGCGACCCTTATCGTGCTGGTTGCCCTGTCATGGTGGCGGGCAAGACGCGCAAGAGGAGATGCTTCATGACCGTCGATCTGGTTGTCAAAAACGCTATTGTCGTGACCTGCGATGAAAAACAGACGGTGATCCGGGATGGCGGCGTTGCGGTCTCAAATGGCCGCATCACGCAGATCGGCGAGAGCGCAGCGCTTGAACAGGCCGCGGGGAACGCCCGCAACGTCATCGACGGCATCGGGCACATCCTGATGCCGGGGCTGATCAACAGCCATTGCCATGCCGCCGACAGCCTGTTTCGCGGGCTGGTGGAGGATCTGCCGCTGGAGCCGTGGCTGCAGAAGGTGTGGACCGCCGAAGGCGCGATCCTCAACCCGCAGACCTCGCATCTCGGCAGTCTTCTTGGCTTTTCCGAACTGCTCCTGTCCGGTGTCACCAGCACGATGGACATGTTCTGGTATCCGGTGGAAACGGTTCGCGCCGCGCGCGAAGTGGGCATGCGGGTGTCGACGGGAGGCATCTTCTTCGATGGGCCGGGTGTGGACGGCGCGACGCTCGATGACCGCATTGCCAGCGCCGAGGCCTTCTTTGAAGAGTTTGCGGGCGCAGACGATGTCTTCCCGGCAACCATGCCCCACGGAGCCTATACGGTGGGGCCCGAAAACCTGAAGACGGCAAAGGAAATCGCCGAGCGGTATGGCGGTCTCTTCAGCACGCATGCGGCGGAAACGAAGGCCGAACAGGCTGATGTGGAAGGGCGCTATGGCAGTTCCGTCATCCGCCATCTCGACTATCTGGATCTGCTGGACGAGCGCGTGACGCTCGCCCATTGCGTCCATCTGGACGATGAGGAAATCGCCATTCTGGCGCGCACGGGCACGACCGTTTCGCACAATCCCATGTCCAACCTGAAGCTCGCCTCCGGCATTGCCCGCATTCCCGACATGCTGGCCGCCGGTGTCCATGTCGCACTTGGCACCGATGGCGCGATCAGTGGCAATGATCTCGACATGTGGATGGCGCTGCGGCTGGCGGCCACGCTGCACAAGGGCGCGAGCCAGCGGGCCGATGCCGTCTCCACCCATCAGGCGCTGGCCATGGCGACACGCTCCGGCGCGCGGGCGCTGGGCGCGGCCGACAGGCTGGGCAGTCTCGAAAAAGGCAAGCTCGCCGACATGATCCTGATCGATGTGAAGCGCCCGCATGCGGTGCCGATGTTCGATCCCGTCACCCATCTCGTCTATTCCACCGCCAGATCCGACGTGCGCCATGTGTTCGTCGGTGGCGAGCAGGTGGTGCGCGATGGCGTGCTCACCCGTCACACGATCGACGACACGATGGACGCGGTGGCAGGGCTCGCGCCGCGCATCGCCGCCACCGTGGCCTGACAGTAAAACTCTGGGAGAATGAAATGAGCGAAAGCCAACTCGCGCGTCTTGAGCGCGCCCATGCATCCATCGCCACGCGGGCAGGTGCGCCAGCACCCATCGCCATCATGCTGGGTTCGGGGCTCGGCCAGCTCGCCGACCGGGTGGAGGATGCGGTCACGATCCCTTATGGAGAGGTCGAGGGTTTTCCCGTCTCCACCGCACCGGGCCACAAGGGCGCTTTCGTGATCGGCGATCTGGAAGGCCAACGTGTGATCATGATGCACGGCCGGCTGCATCTTTATGAAGGCTGGTCGCCGCGCGACATCGCTCTTGCCGTCTATCTGCTCAAGCGCCTCGGTGCCGAAACGCTCATCGTCACCAATGCCGCCGGCTCGCTCAATCCCGAATACGATCCCGGAGACGTGATGCTCATCGAGGATCACATGAATTTCACGGGGCTGAACCCGCTGGTCGGGCCCAATGACGATGAGATCGGCCTGCGTTTTCCCGACATGTCGCGCGCCTATGATCCCGACCTTCTTGCCATGGCGAAGAAGGCGGCGGATGCGGCTGGCATAGCCGTGCGGCAGGGCATCTATGCGGGCGTGCTGGGACCGTCCCTCGAAACCTCCGCGGAACGCCGCTATTACCGCGCTTCGGGTTCGGATGCGGTCGGTATGTCAACGGTGACCGAGGTGATTGCCGCCGGCCACGCATCGCTGCCCGTCATCGGGCTTTCGGCCATCACCAACAAGGCGACCGGCGGGCCGGACCAGCAGCCCGACACGATCGAAGAGGTGTTTGCCAATGCCGAGATTGCCGGGCGCAAAATAGAGGCGATCCTGGCCGCGCTTCTGCCCAATCTGAAAGGAGCCTGATCATGGCTGCAACCATCCCACCCGTCGCATCATTGCTTGATCTCACCGGTCGCACGGTCATCGTCACCGGCGCCAGCGGCGGCATTGGCGGCGGCATCGCACGGCGGCTGCACGAGGCCGGCGCAAATGTGGTCTGTCACTTTAACGGCAACAAAGGTGCCGCCGAGGCGCTTTCCAGCGAACTGGGCGCGCGGGCTTTTGCTGCCGGCGGTGACCTTTCGAAGGAAGCCGAAGCGGCCTCTCTGATGAAAGCGGCGCTTGAAAAATTCGGAGCTGTTCACGGCGTGGTCAACAACGCCGGCTTCCAGCCCGTCGAGGCGCTGAGGCAGATCGACGAGGCCGGCTGGGCGCAGATGATGGCGATCAACACCGGCGCGCCGTTTCTCCTGACGCGCGCTTTTGCCGACCATGTGGAGGCGCGCGGTGGCGGTGGTGCGGTCGTCAACATTGCCTCCATCGAAGGGCATCAGCCGGCCCCCGGCCATGCCCATTATGCGGCCTCCAAGGCAGCGCTCTTGATGTTCACCAAGGCGGCGGCGCTGGAGCTTGGCGGGCTTGGCATTCGCGTCAATTCCGTCTCTCCGGGTCTCATCCACCGCGACGGCATCGAGGAAGGTTGGCCCGAAGGTGTGAACCGCTGGAAGGAGGCGGCACCGCTTGGCCGGCTCGGCCAGCCGGAGGATATCGGCGACGCCGCGCTCTTCCTTCTCTCAGAGGCTTCGCGTTGGGTGAGCGGGACGAACATCACGGTGGATGGCGGCGTCAGCGCCCGTTCGACCTGGTGAGAAAACAAAACTGAAACAGACAATTACAACAAGAATCGGACTCAACCTGTGAGGTCTGGTCCGAAGAATGACAGGGGCTTGGAATGAAGACACTTGAAGGCAAGGTCATCGCGGTGACCGGGGCAGCCGGCGGCATTGGCCGAGGCATCGCTCAGGCGATCATCGAGGCGGGCGGGCGCGTGGCGCTGCTCGATCTGCCGGGGCCAAAACTCGAAGCTGCACTCAAGGATCTGGGCGGCGAACCCAATGTCATGGCGGCTGCAAGCGACGTGACCGACAGCGCCAGCATGGAGGCCGCATTCGCCGAGGTGGTGGCCCGCATGGGCAGGCTCGACGGTCTGGTCAACAATGCCGGCGTGGTGCGGCTTGGGGCCGCCGACAAGCTCACCGGAGACGATGTCGATCTCGAAATGGCGGTCAATGTGAAGGGGGTTCTGCTCGCCTCGCAGGCCGCAGCGCGTCAGATGGAAAAGGGCGGTGCGATCGTCAACATAGCCTCGAACGCCGGCAAGGTCGGCTATCCCAACATGGCCGGCTACAACGCCTCCAAGGCAGCGGTGATCAACCTGACCCGTTCGCTCTCGCTCGAATGGGCAGCACGCGGCATCAACGTCAATGCCGTGTGCCCGGGCGGTGTGGCAACCGAGATGCTGAAAACGGTGGCGGACTTCATCGTCGGTGGCGATGCGGCGAAGTCGGAAGAGATGATGAAACAGATGGTTCCTGCACAGCTTGGCCGTCACATCCAGCCGGTCGAGGTGGGGCGTGTGATTGTTTTCCTGTTGTCGGATGCGGCAACGATCATCCGCGGCCAGTCCATCACCATCGATGGCGGCGACACGCCTTATTGATGTAAAAAACCGCCGCTTTGGTTAGTGCCAAAGCGGCGGTTTCCAGTTTTCCGGAAAATGCCCGAAAGTTCCCGAAAACGATTCAGAATCAGGTGATTTTCCTGGATTTCTGAATCGTTTTCTGAAATTCACGCAGCGTTCGATTTTGCCCGGTCGGGGAAGAGTTTGGCGAGCCCTTCGGGTGAGGCATCGGCGATGCCGCGCTCGGTGATGAGGCCGGTGACAAGCCGCGCCGGCGTCACGTCGAAGGCGGGATTTCCGGCGGGCGATGCCTCGGGTGAAATTCGCACCTGCCGAACCTTACCGTCTTCGTCCTTGCCCCAGACGAGCGAGACCTCGTCGCCCGAACGTTCCTCGATGGGAATCTCCTTCACGCCGTCATGCACCGTCCAGTCGATGGTGGGCGAGGGCAGCGCGACATAGAAGGGGACATTGTTGTCCTTTGCCGCCAGCGCCTTCAGATAGGTGCCGATCTTGTTGCAGACATCGCCATCGGCAGTCGTGCGGTCGGTGCCGACGATCACCATGTCCACCATGCCGTGCTGCATGAGATGCCCGCCGGCATTGTCGACCACCAGCGTGTGCGGCACGCCATGGCCGGCCATTTCCCAGGCGGTGAGCTGGGCGCCCTGGTTGCGCGGACGGGTTTCGTCCACATAGACATGAACGGCAATGCCTTCTTCCACCGCGTGGTAGATGGGCGAGGTGGCGGTGCCGAAATCGACGGTGGCAAGCCAGCCGGCATTGCAGTGGGTGAGAATGTTGACCGGTTCGCCGGGCTTCTTGCGTGCGGCGATCTGGCGAATGATTTCCAGCCCGTTCCGGCCGATGCTGCGGTTCAATTCCACATCCTCGTCGGCGATCTCGGCGGCGCGCCTGTAGGCAGCCTCGGCGCGGTCGGCCTCGGGAATGTCGCGCAGGAAACCGCGCATTTCATCCAGCGCCCAGCGCAGATTGATTGCCGTGGGACGGGTCTCGTGGAGCTGTTCCCACACCGCATCGAGTGCTGCATCGGAAGCATCCTCGCGCATGCGCATGGCAACGCCATAGGCGGCGGTGACGCCGATCAGCGGCGCGCCGCGCACCCACATGTCGCGAATGGCGGTGGCGATGCCCTCGACGGTCTTCACGTTTTCGATGCGCAGCTCATGCGGCAGCCAGCGCTGGTCGATGAGATCGACAGACCAGCCATCCTCGTTCACCCAGATGGTGCGGTAGTGCTTGTCTCCAACCTTCATGACAGTTTCCCCTGATCAAGTGCTTCGGCCAGCCGGTCAAGTTCGGCCAGCGATTGAATGTGATTGCGGTTGACGACGATATGGCGACCGAACTTCAGCGCCGGTGCCTCGCAGGCAGCGCGAAGGCTCTCATCGGCGATGTCCTCGAAATCGGCATTGTGGGCAAGGCCCAGAATGCGGCGGTGCATCTCGATGCCGGCAAAGCCAAGCATGTCGGTCCACAGATCGTGGATCACGTGGTTGAGCGCCTGTTCGGAGCCAAGTGCATCACCCTCGTCTTCATAGAGCGATGCCTGATAGAGCATGCCGCTGCGCTCGGTGCGCCACAAATGGGCGAACTCGTCGCGGAAGGTGGTCCAGGTTTCGGAGATGACGCCCAGAAGATAGGCACGCATGGAGGCGCGGCTGCCGTTTTCCTCATGTCCGCGCTGGGAGAAATAGGCCATCCAGTAATTGGCGATGAGCATGCCGACATCGAAGGCCATGGGTCCGTAGAAGGCAAATTCCGGATCGATGACGCGGGTATCGTACTTCGTGACCATCACGGAGCCCGAATGCAGGTCGCCATGCACCATGGTCTCGGCTTTCGATGCGAAGAGGTGCTTCATGCGCTGGGCGGCGACCTTCAGATCGCGGTCTGAACGCAGTTCCTTCACCAGTGCGTCGAGACCGGGCGTGTGCCGGTTCATCGGCGCTTCAAAGTAAGGATCAGAAAAGACGAGATTTTCCGTGATGTCACAGAGGTCGACATTGTCTGCAAAGAGCGCGAGATCCGCCTTGCGGTCCGCCGCTTTCATGGAAAGGTCGGACCCGCGGAAGAGGGTGCGGGCCATGAAGAGGCCGAGGTCCCTGCCGATCTTCGGCAGTTCCTGCCCCTCGATGAGGGCGCGGCGAAGAATGATGTGTGGAGACAGGAACTCCATGGCGATGAGGGCCTGCGCCTCATCGAAGTAATAGACAGCAGGCACGGTGCCCGGCGCGCGTTTTTCCTGGCGGGTCAGCGCGTGATATTCGAAGAAGGAGCGCTTCAGGGGAAGCGGCCAGCTGTCGCCGACGAGCCGCACATAGGGCAGCGCCTGCTTGATGATAAGCGTTTGCGCCTCACCTTCCACGATGAAGACGAGATTGAGATTGCCGTCGCCGACTTCGCGGACCTTCCAGCCTGTGGGTGCGCCGCCGAGACGGTTCGCAATCTCGGGGATGCTGCCAAGGCGATGCGGCAGACTTTCAACCGTCAGAGCCTCGAAGGCGTTTTCTTTCATCTCTTCTGTCTCCTCCCATTCTCGCCTGAGCAAGAGGCGTATGGTTCGCGTCCTATTGTTACCCGTGTTCCCGCACAAATTTTCCCTTTCGAAGGGAGAAGAAGCACGAGGCCAGCCTGTTCATCCCACACCCCGATCCTGCAGAAAAGGCGCGCGCGAATGGCACAGGCCGAGAACGGGGGCACCATACTTTCCTCCCGTCAATTCTGATGCCACGCTACCAAGGCTCTGTCATTTGTCAATCGTATTGACAAATGCTTGTTACCTGCTAGCGTCATATTGGGAGGAGATTATGGGCGACACTGCCATTTTTCGGATAGCGGGTCTGACCAAGGCATTCGGACCAAACGCCGTTCTGCGCGGTGTGGGGCTCGAACTGCGCGCTGGCGAGGTCACGGTTCTGATGGGCGCCAATGGCGCCGGTAAATCGACTCTCGTCAAGATCATGAGCGGCGTTCACCGCGCCGATCGCGGCGTGATGATGCTGGGCGACAAGCCCTTCTCCCCTGCCACGCCCGCCGAAGCAATGCGGGCCGGTGTGGTGACGGTTCACCAGAACATCAATGACGGTGTGGTGGGCGCGCTCGACGTGGCGAGCAATCTTGTGCTCGACCGGTTGAACGGTTCTGGCAGCGGTTTTTTCTTCAATCCGAGAAAGGTGCGGCGTGAGGCGCGCGACGTGGCCGATCGCATGGGGCTGGGGATCGATCTTGGCGCGGAAGTGACCGACCTTTCGCTCGCCGACCGGCAGATGGTGGCGATTGCGCGCGCCATGTCGCATGAGCCGCAGGTGATGATCCTCGATGAACCAACCTCTTCGCTTTCGAGCAATGAGGCCGAACGGCTGTTTGCGCTGATCGACCGGCTGAAGGCGCGTGGCGTTGCCATTCTCTATATTTCGCACCGCATGTCGGATATCCGCCGTCTGGCCGACCGGATTGTGAGCCTGCGCGACGGCGCGATTGTCGGCCAGTTCGAAGACAAGCCGCTTGATTATGAAGGCGCGGTCAATGCCATGCTGGGGCAGAATCTCGGCCGCCACAGCATTGATGTGCGTGCGGCGGGGACGCCGGTCTTTTCGGCGCGTGATTTGAGGATCGCACAGGGTGCCAAGCCGATCTCGCTTGAACTGGGTGCGGGCGAGATCGTGGCCGTGACGGGCCTTGTGGGCGTGGGCAAGACGCAGCTAGCAGAGACCCTTTTTGGTATTCATGCGCCTCTGTCGGGCACGATGGAGCTGGACGGCAGGCCCTATGCGCCAAAGACGCCGCAGCGCGCGATCCGGGATGGCGTTTTCCTCGTCGCCAAGGACCGCGCCTCCACGGGCATCGTGCCGGAATTCAACATCTATGAGAATATGAGCCTGCCCTTTCTGCCGCGTTTCGCCAATGCGGGCGTGATGCGGCGGCGGAGCGAGCGCCAGACGGCGCGGGACCAGATTGCCGATCTGAAGATTGTCTGCCGCTCCGAGCGCGACGATCTGGCGACGCTTTCAGGCGGCAATCAGCAAAAGGTGACGGTGGCGCGCTGGCTGACGCAGCCTTCGCGCTTGCTGATCCTCGACGAGCCGTTTCAGGGTGTCGACATTGCCGCCCGCCACGACATTGCGGCCAAGCTGCGCGAAAGTGCTGGCGATCGCGCAACACTGATTTTTCTGACCGAACTGGATGAGGCGCTGGAGACGGCAGACCGCATTCTCGTCATGTCGGAAAACACGATTGTGGGCGAGCATCGCAATGCCGATGTGGACATGGACCGGCTTCTGGCGGAGGTTGCCGGGCAGCGTTTGGAAGTGACAGGGAGCTGAGTGAGCATGGACAGCCAGACGGCACGGGAAAGCACAGTGGAAGCGAGGGCCGATGCGCGGCCAAAAGAGGGGCTTTCAATGCGCGAGCTGGCCATCCGCTATGGTTTCCTGACCCTGCTTGTGGGGCTGGTCGTCTTCTTCTCGCTGGCCACGCGCGGCTTCACCTCGCCGCAGGCGGCGGTCTTCATCCTGCAGTCGGTTTCGATCACCGGCATTCTGGCGCTCGGCGTGACAGCGACGCTGGTGGTGGGCGGTTTCGACCTTTCCATCGGCTCCATCGCCACCAGCTCCATGATGGCGGCGGCCTATGTGATGGTGGTGCTGGAGCAGAACGCGCTCGTCGCGGTTCTGGTGTGCCTTGCCATCGGCGCGCTGGTGGGGCTGATCAACGGTTTGATCATCTGCTACATGCGGGTGCCCGATCTTCTGGCAACCCTCGGCATGATGTTCCTGCTGATTGGCTTGCAGCGCATCCCGACCGAAGGACGCTCCATCGCCACCGGCATGACACTGCCTGATGGCTCGACCGCCGAGGGCACGTTCAGCCAGGCCTTTCTGGCGCTCGGCCGGCATCGGTTCGACCTCTTCATCGAAAATCTTGTGCCGGCCTCGGTGGTGGTGCTGATCGTGCTTGCGATCCTGATCTGGTTCTTCCTCGAATACACGCGGTTTGGCCGCATGATGTATGCGGTGGGGTCCAATGCGCGGGCTGCGGAATTCGCCGGTGCGCCGGTCAAGGCCTATCGCATCTGGGCCTATGTGATCTCGGGCGTGTTCGCTTCCATCGGCGGCATTCTTCTGGCCGCGCGCCTGGGGCGCGGCGACATCGCCTCGGGCAACAATCTGCTTCTGGATGCGGTAGCGGCGGCACTCATCGGTTTTGCGGTGCTGGGGGCTGCCAAGCCGAACGCATTCGGCACGGCCATCGGTGCGCTTTTCGTGGGCGTGCTTTTGCAGGGGCTCACCATGATGAACGTGCCTTATTACACGCAGGATTTCGTCAAGGGGGCGGTGCTCGTCATCGCGCTGATCTTTACCTTTGCGCTTCTGGGGAGGAACGCCCGATAGCGCGGAACAAGAGCAACAGGCAGTGGAGGAGAAGAACATGAACATTTCACGCAGACTTCTGGGCAAGATGGCCGCGGCACTCGCCGGCGCCACCATGCTCCTGCCGGCAGCCGCCGGCGCACAGGACAAGCCCGCGCCATTCGACAATCCCGGTGACGTGGAGATTGCGCTGGTGCGCTATCTTTCCACCGGCGACTTTTTCCAGGCCTATCTCTCGGGCGTGGAGAAGCAGGCCGAGGCGCTGGGCGTAAACCTGCGCGTGCTCGACAGCCGGCAGGACGCAGCCCTTCAGGCCGACATGGTGGATCAGGCGATTGCATTGGGTGTTGACGGCATCATCATCCAGCATGGCCTTACAGAGTCCATGAAGGAAGCTGCCCAGCGCGCCGTCGATGCGGGCATCAAGGTCGTGGCCTTCGACGTGAATGTCGAGAATGACGCGATCCCGCAGATCGAGCAGTCCGACCGGGATCTGGCGCGGCTGGCGCTGGAACAGGCGATCAAGGACAATGGCGAGGAGTGGAAGGCGGGCTATGTCTATGTGGCCGGCATTGCGCCGCTCGACCGCCGCGACGAGACCTGGCGCGAGTTCAAGGAAAAATATCCGGGCATCGAGGAAGTGGCGCAGTTTGGCACGCTGGACAATCCGATCGCCAATTCGGTGGCCAATCAGGCGCGCTCGGTGGTGACGGCGAACCCGGACATCCAGGTCATGTTCGCGCCCTATGACGAGTTCGCCAAGGGCGTGAAGATTGCCGTGGACGAGGCCGGCCTTTCCGACAGCATCAAGATCTATTCGGCGGACGTTTCGACGGCTGACATTTCGGCCATGCGCGAGCCGGGCAGCGCCTGGGTTGCGACGGCTGCCACCAACCCCGCCGTTGTGGGCGAGGTTTCGGTGCGCGCGCTCGCCATGCTTCTGGCCGGCGAGGAGCCGGGCAAGAGCGTCATCGTCCCGCCGACGCTGATCACCCAGCAGGCGCTGAACGAAGGCGACATCAAGAACATGGACGATCTTTCAGCGAAGATGCCACAGTTTGCCCATGCCGATGTGGCCGTGCCGGACTGGATGCCGCTGCCCGCGCGGGACTGAGACCGCGCTAGAATGGATCGACGAGGGCGGCTTTCGGGTCGCCCTTTTTGTTTTGCGCGGAGATGATGGTGCGTGCCCTTTCCCTTGGCCCTTCGCCTTTCGACAAGCTCAGGATGAGGGAAAGGGCAGGGACATTGGGGGCGCTTGAACGGGGTACGTGGCTCGCGGTGAAGTGGCAACGAAAGCCCTCATCCTGAGCTTGTCGAAGGGCGAGGGCGGATTGGGGGGCGACCTTTGCAGTGTTGGCGCTCGCCCCCATCCTCTTGCCGGCTCTCTATATCAGCGCAGCGCTGCCGCGATATTGCCGCCGTCTACGGTGGTGACGTCGGCGGTGGTACGCTCGGCAAGGGCGTGGTTGAGGAAGGCCTGCGCCACATCCTCGGCGCGCACCTCAAGGCCCAGAAGATTGCCGCCCATATAGTCCTTCTCCGAGACGCCGCGTGCGGTGGAGCGGTTGGCGATCATCTCGTTGGTCAAGAGGCCCGAACGGATGCGGTCGGCATTGACCGCGTTGGAGCGCACGCCGATGGAGCCGTAATCGAGTGCATACTGGCGCGACAGGAACAGCGTTGCCGCCTTGGGCAGGCCATAGGCGCCGAAATTCGCACCCGGATTGACCGCCTGCTTGGAGGCGTTGAAGAGGAGCACGCCGCCGGTGCCCTGCTGCTTGAAGAGGCGCACCGCGTTCTGCGCCACACTCTGATGGGCGAAGAAATTAAGCTCGAAACTCTTGCGCAGCGTGGCGTCTTCCAGTTCGCCGATCTTGCCTTCCCATGCGGCACCCGCATTGGAAACGACGATGTCGACGCCGCCGAACACATCGCGTGCCCTGTCGAAGGCGGCGCGCACGGCTGTCGCGTCGGTCACGTCGGCACCGATTCCGATGGCGGCATTGCCGATTGATTTCGCGACCTCTTCGGCCTTGTCGGCATGCATGTCGACGACGACCACATGGGAGCCCTGCGATGCGAAAAGCTTTGCCGTGGCGGCACCGATGGCACCCGCGCCGCCGGTGACCAGCGTGACCTGGCCGGAGAGCGGCTTGGGCTTGTTGGAGGCGAGCTTGGCCTGCTCAAGCGACCAGTATTCAAGCTCGAAGAGATCCGACAGCGCCAGCGGGTGGAAGGAGCCGATGGCTTCGGCACCGGTGACCGCTTCCACCAGCATCTCGCCGACATCGGCGGCGATCTTCGCCTCCTTCATGCTGCGGCCATGGCCGATGAGGCCGAGACCGCGCACGAGTGTCAGGCGCGGCATGGTGTCGAGCATGGTGCGCTCGACATCGTCGGCGGCGTTGTTGGTCTCGAAATAGTCCTTGTAGCGAGCCGAGAACTCGGCGACCTTTTCGCGGATCACCTTACCATATTCATCAAGTTTGCCTGCTTCCGGCGCGGGCAGAACCATGGGGCCGGTCTTGATGCGGATCGAAAGGTCCGGCGTCGAGACGCCGCGTGTGGCGAGCTCTTCGGCCGTGTCGGCGTTCACATAATCGAGGATTTTCGGTGAGGTGCGGAAGTCGCAGACCATGCGGCCATAATTGCCCTCGCCCTCGTCAATGGCGATCGCGCCGCGCAGATAGGGCATGATCTCGGACGGGGTGGCAAGCTCTTTGGGAAGCGCCACCGGCTTGAAGGGAGCCTTGCCGTTTTCGGCGACGTAATCCTCGGCCATGGTGACGAACTCGATCATGAGATCGTAGGCCGTCTTTGCATCTTCGGCGAAGGTGAAAATGCCGTGCTTGTCGAGGATCAGGCCTTCCACGGCGGGGTTCTTGTCGTAGATGTCGGCGGCTTCCTTGGCGAGGTCGAAGCCCGGTTTGATGTAGGGTACGAAGCCGAGCCGGTCGCCAAAGACCTTTTTGCAGAGCGCTTCGGAATCTTTCTGATCGACCAGCGCGAGAATGGCTGTCGAGTGGGTGTGATCGACGAATTTGTGCGGCAGAAAGGCGTGCAGCAGGGTCTCGATGGAGGGGTTCGGGGAACCCGGATCGATGAGATTGGCGCGCTGCATGGCGACCATGTCTTCGTCCGCGAGCGCGTCGAGCCTGCGGGCGGCAAGGAGCGCGTCCATCTTCACCGCGGGAAGGCCCTGCGGCTCGATCACGCCCATGTCCCAGCCGCTGCCCTTGACGCACAGAACATCATATTCGCGGCCCAGAATGTCGGTTGCTTTGCTCTTCAGCGAGGTGTTGCCGCCGCCATGCAGAACAAGGCGCGGCTCGCCGCCCAGAAGTCGGGTCGTGTAGACGCGCAGCGCCAGATCGCGGTCGACGCCCTTTGCGGCGTAATGCTCGACGAGCTTTTCGGCTTCGCTGTCTTTCCAGAGGTTCTGCATGTCGGTCCTGTACTGTCTTGAAGGGTTGCGCTTGCCGGCGGGGTTCAGGCCGGCGTCGGTTCACTGGCGGCGTGGTGCTGCAATAGCGCGGCCGCCATGGAGGAAGTGGTCACCAGATGGGTGAAAAAACGGCCGGCGATGGCGGCCTTGAGAGGTTCGAGTTTCTCGTCCTCCTGCACCACCATCAGACGCTTTGGAATGGCGCGGATGGCGTCGAAATCGGCCGAGATCATGCGCCGGTTGTAATCGCAGTCGAGCAGTTTGCCATCGGCGGTGATGATTTGTCCCGCAATGACGCCGGTGGCCCCCATCGCTTTCAGCCGCCCAAGCTCTTCGATGCTGAGCGCGCCGCATTTTATGACATGGCTGTCGGTATCGAGCGCTCCGACCGTGAAGAGGGCCAGATCGCAGGCGCCGATACCGTCGAGCTGTTCGCGGATGACCGGCTCTTCGCGCAGAGCCTGAGCCAGTCCCTCGGTGCTCAGGACCAGCGGTGCGTAGAAGTTGAGCCCCTTGGCGTTGAGCCGGCGGGCGATCTCCATGGTGCACTGGTCGGGACGGTAGGCATAGGGCGAGCCGAGATTGCCGCACATCTCGACAACCGTCACGCCTTCGCGGTCGGCATAGCTCATGGCGTCGGCGATGTCGTAGACGGTGCGGCCCCAGGCGACGCAGACCCGATTCCCGTTCTCGACCATTTCGAGAAAGACATTGGCAGCCAGCGTCGGAATTTCGGAGGCTGGGGAGGGTGAAAGGGAATCCTCCCCCACGAGCCACACGGTTTCGAGGCCGAACGTATCTTCCATCTGGCGCGCGAGGCGCTCGCCGCTGAAAAGATGCGTGGAGGTGGAGATGTTGACGATACCGGCCTCACGGGCCTTGCGCAGATAGAGCGCCACGGATGCGCGCGAGATGCTCAGCCGCTGCGCCACCTCGTCCTGACGCAGGCCGTGCGTGTAATATAGCCAGGCGGCCTTGTGTATGATCTGCTCTGCAGGACGATAAGCCATTCCGCGCCTCCTTTCGACATTATTCATGGCGATTGACAAAAGTCAATTCGCAGCCGGGAAGAACCGGGAGACCGGGGAAGGCGGTCCCGTCAAGGCGCGGCTTGCTTGTCCTTGGCGGACGGTTGATCGGGTCGCACGGGGGGATGCAGGTATGAGAAAGGCCGGGATGCGCGATGCATCCCGGCCTTTGCCGTGTTGTCTGCTGCCAGGCAGCGCAGGCTGCGCTGCCGGACGATCAGTAACCGCGCGGGCAACGGGCCTCGTAGCGGCGGCCGTATTCGTCGCGATAGATGCAGCGGTTGCTGTTTTCCGATGCGCGACCGACCAGAGCGCCGGCCACCGTGCCGATGGCACCGCCGATGATGGCGCCTTCAACCTTGTTGCCGGAAGCGAGCGCGCCGATGGCCGCACCGCTGGCGCCGCCAAATGCCGCGCCCTGTTCAGTCGGGGTGCAGGCAGCAACACCGAGAAGCAGTGCCGGCACGAGAAGCAGTGACTTTTTCATGTGTCCTCTCCAAATGGTTTTCATCATAAGCTACAGACATCGATTTGGTTCCATCTGAAGCTATGCAGTTAATGGTGTCCCTATAGCCGTATAACATGGACATAAAATCCGGCAAAAGTCCGAGAGACAAGCGTAGTTTGTGTCGATTTCTCGTCTTGTTGTGTGAAAATGACCGTTGATTGCGGGCTATTTGCACGCCTCGCCAATGGAATTTGGCGATTTCCGGGCGGAATTTTGGTGAAAAAGGGTTCCATCCGTCTCCGATTTGCGTGAGTCTGGTCTCAATCCGCACGGACAAGGTCGCATACAGACCATGCGCGATCATGTGTTTTGGTTCACGGTCCCGAGTGTGGAGGAACGTTCCGGGGACGGGCGGCCATTCTGTCATTTGCTTCCAGCCTCGGACAGATATGGAGTGAGACATGTCCAATGAAATCGTTGAGGAGGACCACGGGCTCGAGCCCGGGCAGGATAACATTCGGCTGCTTGGTCTGGACGTTCACAACCCTGTTTTCTTCGTTTCCGCTGTTCTGATCATTGCCTTCGTGATCATCGCCCTGATGTTTCAGGAAGCGTCGGGAAGTGCACTTGGCGGACTGCGGGTCTGGCTGACTTCGACCTTTGACTGGGTCTTCATGCTGTCAGCAAATCTATTCGTGGTGTTTTGTGTTCTTGTCGCGGCAACGCCACTGGGCAAAGTCAGGCTGGGCGGCAAGGATGCAGTGCCCGAATATTCCTATTCCGGCTGGTTCGCGATGCTCTTTGCGGCTGGCATGGGTATCGGCCTGATGTTTTTCGGCGTGCTTGAGCCGATGTATCATTTCAACAACCCGCCGCTTGGTCTGGAGGCACCATTGGCCGATGGCGAACTCGTGGCGAGCGCGGTGCCGGCGGCCCGTGAAATGGGCATGGCGGCAACCATCTTTCACTGGGGGCTTCATCCCTGGGCGATTTACGCGGTTCTGGCGCTGTCGCTCTCGCTTGCCGCTTACAACAAGGGCCTGCCGCTATCCATCCGCTCGGCGTTCTACCCGATTCTGGGCGAACGGGTGCGCGGCTGGCCCGGTCACCTGATCGACATCATGGCGGTTTTCGCAACACTCTTTGGCCTTGCAACGTCGCTCGGCTTCGGTGCCTCGCAGGCGCTTGCCGGCTTGAACGAGCTATATGGTGTTCCGAACACTGACACGATCAAGGTCCTGCTCATCATGGGGATCACCGGCATTGCTTTGATCTCCGTCGTGGCGGGACTGGATGCGGGCGTCAAGCGTCTCTCCGAGATCAACATGGTGCTCGCCATTCTTCTACTTCTGTTTGTGATCATCTTCGGTCCCACACTGGCGATCATCACCGGCTTTTTCTCCAACACATGGTCCTATCTGAAGGAGTTGCCGGAACTCTCGAACTGGGTCGGCCGCGAAGACACGGGCTTCATGCACGGATGGACCACCTTTTACTGGGCCTGGTGGATTTCCTGGTCACCTTTCGTGGGCATGTTCATCGCCCGCGTTTCCAAGGGGCGGACCGTGCGCGAGTTCATTACCTGTGTTCTGATCATTCCCACACTCGTATCGATCCTCTGGATGACGACGTTCGGCGGCACTGCAATGGAGCAGTTCCTGGCCGATGGATACACGGGCGTTCAGGAGACAGTGGTCGATTACGTGCCAGAACTTTCGCTGTTTGCGATGCTGGCCGACCTGCCGCTGGCCGGTGTGAGCTCGCTCATCGGAATCATTCTGGTCATCGTATTTTTCGTTACGTCGTCGGATTCCGGCTCGCTGGTCATCGACACGATCACGGCCGGCGGAAAGATCGATGCGCCGATAGCGCAGCGTGTCTTCTGGGCCATTTTCGAGGGCCTGGTCGCAATCGTTCTGCTGCTTGGCGGTGGACTGGCCGCACTTCAGGCCGGTGCAATCGCGACAGGTTTCCCGTTCGCGATCCTGCTGACCATCATGCTCTATGCCACTTTCAAGGCGTTGCGGCACGAGCGGGAAATCGGCAACTAAACGGGCGCGAAAAAGCGCTGAAGATGAGCCTCGGCAAGAAATGCCGGGGCTTTTTCGATCAGGTTCCGCCCTGGACCGGAGCTTCGGCTTCGGAGATGGCTGCCAGGTAATCACGGTAGCTCAGGCATTTCACATCGTCCCTGACGCAAACCTCGCGCGCAAAGCGCTCCAGCGCATTCCAATAGGCACCATCGTTCATGAGGGTAAAATGGAAGCCGAGCTGGACCGGGGTGCGGCGTCCGTCATATTCCCTGTCGAACGTCGCCATAAAGGCATCATAGGCCCGCTGCTCAAACGCGGACGCTGCCTCCGGCTTTTCCCTGCCGCCGGAGTGGCGCACATAAAGGTTGTAGTCCATGGCAATCACCGGCCTGTCGCGAGGGCCCTCCGGTATCAGTGGGAGAGAAAAATGCGCGAGGCCATTACGGGTTCTGGGCAACTCCGGACCGCGTGAGACAGCGCTGGCGTCATAGGCAAAGCCCTTCTTCTCAAGCGTCTTGAACAGTCCCTTGCTCGTTGAAAGGTATGGCGCTCTGAAACCGCGTATTTCCTTGCGCGCGAAATCCTGCCAACCGTCGGGTTCACCCTTAATCCCGTTGACCTTCCAGGCGTCCGAGACAATGGCCGCGAACTGATCGAACTCCTGCGCCCAGTCGTCCGCGCTCCAATTTTTCCCATCGAAATGACCGCAGCCATGACTTGCCAGCTCGTGCCCTTCGGCACGGGCGGACCAGATCTGACCGAGCCGTCCCTCGACGTCCTCCTGCGAATACCCGCTGCCGACATTCGAGCGGCCCCGGGCCATGCCGGGTGCCTGATAGGTTTTGCGCGTCTCCGGAGACAGGAGGTAAACGCAGGAAAGGAAATAGGTGAAGTGCGCGCCTGTTTCCCTGCCAAGCGCACGGCTGCGCTCCCACTGTTCCAGATGCAGGGCGCCGTCAAAGGAGATGATCACGTATTGCGGCGACTTCGCCTCTTTCGTGTTCCCGGCAAAGCAGGAACCTGTCAACGCCAGTGCCGTTGCACCGGCGCAGAGAAATTTGAGCATGATCACGTAATCCGCTATGCAATTCGAAGGGCAGGGTTACTGGCCAAATATGGCCGAGTTTGGAAAGCAGTATCGTTTTACGGCAACGGGCGTTGGCGCCGAATCAACAGAATCGGAACGAAATGACAGCCCCCCCTTCCATGGCGGCAAATTTCGTCTAAAAAGCCGGAAACCGGAAAAGCGCGGGAAGTACCCGCCAGGCATGGGTCGCATATGTCCGACGACAGTTTCATTCGCGAAGTCAATGAAGAGCTTCGCCAGGATCAGTTCAAATCTCTGTGGCGTCGTTTCGGCCCCATTGCGATCGGCGCAGCCGTTCTGCTCGTCATCGCCACGGCCGGCTATGTCGGCTATGAGCGCTGGACATCCTCCCGCGCAAATGCTTCTGGCGATGCTTTTTCCCAGGCACTGGAGCACGCCCGCCAGGGCGAGAACGATGAAGCGCTCGCCGCTTTCAAAGAACTGGAAGAGAGTGGCTATGGCTCCTATCCGCTTCTGGCGCGCATGCGTTCTGCCACCGTTCTGGCTGCCGATGGCGACGCGGAAGGTGCCGTGGCTGCGTTCGATGCAATTGCGGCGGACCGTTCGGTAACCGATGTGATCGCCGACATTGCTCGCCTTCGGGCAGGGCTTCTTCTGGTAGATCACGGATCCTATGCGGACGTTTCAGCACGTGTTGAAACATTGACGGCGGATGGAAACGCGCTGCGCCACACGGCGCGCGAGGCGCTTGGTCTTGCAGCATGGAAGGAAGGCAAGCGCGACGACGCGCTTCAGCTCTTCCAGCAGATTTCCGGCGATGCCGAGGCACCCCGCAACACGCGCCAGCGCGCCGAGATGATGATCGAGCTGATCCTCGGCTCAAGCCCGGCGGAATAGCCGGAGACCGGTGAGCCAAGATGGCCTTCAAGCTTGCAATCATCGGCCGGCCGAATGTCGGCAAGTCGACACTGTTCAACCGGCTTGCCGGTCGGCGTCTGGCCATTGTCGATGATACGCCCGGTGTAACGCGTGACCGCCGCTCCCATACTGCCCGCCTTCAGGACCTCAAGTTTGACGTAATCGACACGGCCGGTCTGGAAAGTGCTGCAGCGCCGACACTGGAGGGCCGCATGCGTGCCCAGACCGAGCAGGCGATCGAAGAGGCCGATATTGCGCTTTTCATGATCGATGCCCGCGCCGGTGTGATGCCCGATGATGCGACCTTCGCCAATCTCCTGCGCCGCAGCGGCAAGCCGGTTGTGCTGGTCGCCAACAAGATGGACGTGAATGCCGCCCGCAGCGGGGTTCTTGACGCGTGGGAACTGGGGCTGGGTGATCCGGTCGAGGTGTCGGCGGAACACGGTCTCGGCATGTCCGATCTGCGTGACGCCATCGTCGAGGCGCTTGGCGAGGACCGGGCATTGGCGGAAGATCCGGAAGAGGCCGTTCTCACGACAGACGAAATCACGGTCGGCGAGGATGTGGAGCCCGATTCGGAAGAAGAGGCAGTCTACGATTCGTCCAAACCGTTGCGGATCGCAATTGTGGGGCGCCCCAATGTCGGCAAGTCGACGCTGATCAACGCGTTGCTTGGCGAGGAACGCATGCTGACGGGCCCCGAAGCCGGCATCACGCGCGATTCGATTTCCGTCGACTGGCAATGGCGTGGCCGCAAGATCAAGCTGTTCGATACGGCAGGCATGCGACGCAAGGCTCGCGTGCAGGAGAAGCTGGAAAAACTTTCCGTGTCCGACGGGCTGCGCGCCGTGCGCTTTGCCGAAGTGGTGATCGTGGTCTTCGACGCGACCATCCCATTCGAGAAGCAGGACCTGCAGATCGCCGATCTGATCATCCGTGAGGGCAGGGCGCCGGTCATCGCCTTCAATAAATGGGATTTGATCGAGGACCGGCAGGAGACGCTCGCCGAACTGCACGAAAAGACGGCGCGGCTTCTGCCGCAGGTGCGTGGGCTGCAGGCCGTTCCGATCTCGGCGGAAACCGGGCGCGGCTTCGACAAGCTTATGGAGGCGGTGGAAAAGACCCACCGCACCTGGAACAGCCGCATCTCAACGGGCCGTCTCAACCGGTGGCTGGAAGGCGCGACGGGGCAGCATCCGCCCCCGGCCGTGGCCGGACGCCGGCTCAAGGTCAAGTACATAACGCAGATCAAGACACGGCCGCCGGGCTTCGTTGTCTCCTGTTCGCGGCCTGAAGCGATGCCGCAATCCTATGTGCGCTATCTCATGAACGGCCTGCGCGAGACCTTCAATCTCTACGGTGTACCGATACGTGTGGCGCTGCGCACCTCCGATAACCCCTATGCGGGTAGGGCGAAAAAGCGCCGGTGAGCGCGGTCTCCAGATTTCCGGTCAGGCAGATGACGGGCTTTGCATGGCAAGGCCCGTTTTTGTTTGCTCTGATGTTCTGCGAGCGGGAGAAGCCTCTCCGTTAACCAGTGATCAAGGTTAACCAAATATGGTTTTGGAAATCGGGTTGAGTTGCGTAGCGGAGAGTGTGGGTGCTTCGTCGGAGTGGAAGAATACCGCGCAAGGCGGTTGATGAATCGCGTTCCTTTCTGGCGCCAGCTTTGGTGGCGTTGGGGTTCTGGATCGGGTTTCCGGGCATTGTCGCACACCAGGACATGGCCGGACTGGTTTCCGGAGAAGAGGGCACGGGGCCGCGCTGGGCGGCCTTCGTGGAAAAATCGGTTGCCGGTTCGATCCATCAGGCAGAGATGCCATTTGTCGATGGCGACCTGAAGACAGGCGGCATTTCCGGTTCCGGGATCGCTGCACCCGGCATCGGCAAGATCGCCTTCCGCGGCAAGAAAGGGTTCACCGGAACCACGCCCGACGAGGAGCGCATCAACCGTAAAGAAAAGACCGGGCGTCTCGTGCAGGTCGTACCTGTGCAGCCCCCGAAGCTTTTTGAAGCCGGCACCATATTTGAAAAGACCAGTTTTCTCCTCGAAAAGCCGAGATCCGATCAACCGCTGATGGCGTTTGTCGATCCCGACATCAAGGGCAAGGAAGTACGCATCGCCTCGGCATTCTATATGAAAAAGGACGAGAAGGCCGATCCTTCGCTGCCGCGGGCGATCGCCGAGCTGGTTAACAACGATCAGCCTGATGTTCTTGCCACGGCTTACGCGCCGCAGAAGCCCGACTATGCGAAAGCCTCGCCATTTGCCAGCATCCTGCGCGAAGAGGAGCCGACAGGCGGGCGGTTTATTCCACCCGTTGACGCGAAGGATCATTCCTGGGCGCGGCAACCTCTGCCGGAAACGGTGTTCTCGAAAAGTGAGCAGCAATGTCTTGCGGCCGGAATTTACTTTGAGGCGCGCGGCGAGTCCGTGAAGGGGCAGGCAGCTGTCGCCCAGGTGATCCTGAATCGCGTGCGCAACCCCACCTATCCGAACACGATCTGCGGCGTCGTCTACCAGAACGAGAAATGGCGCAACCGCTGCCAGTTTTCATTCGCCTGTGACGGGATTCGCGACCGTGTGGCTAGCCCGGCGCACTTCAAGACGGCACAGGAGGTGGCGATGGCCACGACCGCAGGCAAGATCTGGCTCCCCGAAGTAGGCTCCTCCACTCACTATCATGCGACTTATGTGCACCCGCGCTGGGCCAATGCAATGCAGCGCATGAAAAAGATCGGCCAGCACATTTTCTACCGCACCTATGGCGGCGGCTGGAACTGACCAGGGCGGCGAAATCCCTCAAATGACGGGTTGAAAAGCGGCATGACCTGCCGCGATTCCCGCTTTCAGCATGGCATTTGGCGCTGCGCGCATTGTCGCATCTAGCCATCGTGTTGTTTTTCAAAGAATTTTCGACTTTGTGAATGGCGTCGACAGCGGCTTGACTGGGGCGTGGGCGCTCACTATGTTGCGCGCGACTTTCAAGCGGATAGCCGCTGACCAGCAAACCCGGTACGGAGATTGCGGTGGCCGACAAGGATCAGCCGGACGACCTGGAGCGCCGGCGCGCCGATCTGGAGAAGGCTCTCGCAGAGAAACGACCGGCCAGGCAAGACGGCGGTGAAGGGAAGACGAAGGGCGATATGGCGGGCGCCGCGCAGGCGCTCAGACTGTCCAGCGAGTTTATTGCCGGCGTGGGTGTCGGCGCTGCTCTTGGATGGTTCATCGACCATTTTGCCGGTACGTCTCCCTGGGGACTGATCATTTTCCTGCTCCTCGGTTTTGGGGCAGGTGTTCTGAATGTCCTGCGTTCGGCGGGACTTGTTGCTGAATTTGGGATCCGCTCATCGGATGACGGGCGGGATCCTGAGAAGAAGTGAACGGCGCCCGGGCGCCAGACCAGAAGTGAGGGGGGCCAGGTGGCCAACGATCCGATCCATCAGTTCCAGATCTCCAAGTGGATTCCCATTGAGGTCGGCGGACTGGATTTCTCCTTTACGAACTCGTCCGCCTTCATGGTTGCGACGGTGGTCGCTGCCGGGGCTTTTCTGTTCCTGACGACGTCGAGCCGTGGCCTGGTGCCTGGCCGCCTGCAGTCGATCTCGGAGATGAGCTACGAGTTTGTGGCTTCCATGCTGAGAGATTCGGCGGGCTCGCACGGGATGCGGTTCTTCCCGTTCGTGTTCTCGATCTTCATGTTCGTCCTGATGGCCAACCTTCTTGGTCTCTTCCCTTACTTCTTTACAGTGACCAGCCACATCATCGTCACCTTCGCGCTCGCGCTTCTGGTGATCGGAACGGTTGTCGTCTATGGTTTCTGGAAGCACGGTTTCGGCTTCCTCAGGCTTTTCGTGCCGCAGGGGGTGCCCGGTGTGGTTGTCCCGCTGGTGGTTCTGATCGAGATTGTCTCGTTCCTGTCGCGTCCGGTCAGCCTTTCGGTTCGTCTCTTCGCAAACATGCTGGCGGGACACATCACGCTCAAGGTTTTTGCCGGCTTCGTCACCTCCATGAGCGCGCTTGGTGCGGCCGGTGTGGCCGGTGCCATTCTGCCGCTGATCATGACCGTGGCGATCACCGGTCTCGAATTCCTCGTCGCCTTCATGCAGGCCTACGTCTTTGCCGTTCTGACCTGCATGTATCTGAACGATGCCGTCCATCCGGGCCACTGATCAAGAGGTTTGAAAAGTCTGGCTTCGTACTGGCCTCAAGGGTCGGTCAGAGGAAAACAGGTTTCACCGGCGGTTTCCGCCAAGTCTGAAGAAAACACGCAAATCCGCGATCACAAGGAGTTTTAAAATGGAAGTAGAAGCAGCAAAGGCTATCGGCGCCGGTATCGCTTGTTTCGGCATGGCCGGTGCAGCGCTTGGCCTCGGCAACATCTTCGGCAGCTATCTTTCGGGCGCCCTGCGCAACCCGTCGGCAGCAGACGGCCAGTTCGGCCGCCTGATCTTCGGCTTCGCCGTGACGGAAGCTCTCGGCATCTTCTCGCTGCTCATCGCTCTGCTCCTCCTCTTCACCTAAGCGCGCCTTTCGTGTGCGTGGCCGGCCGCTTTCGGGCGTCCGGCCGGTTTTAAAAGAGGTAGACAATGTTTGTGGCATCGGCATTCGCAGCCTCGGCGCAAGACGCCGCGGAAGCGACCCATTCGGAAACCGGCGTGGCGTCTGACGGCGCACACGAAGCCGGCTTCCCGCCTTTCGATTCGTCCACATTTCCGTCGCAGATCCTGTGGCTGGCGATTACCTTCGGGCTGTTCTACCTGTTCCTGAAGCGCGTCGTGCTGCCGCGCATCGGCGGCATTCTGGAAGTGCGGCGTGACCGCATTGCCCAGGATCTCGACCAGGCGGCGCGGATGAAGGAAGAGGCGGACGAGGCTGTTGCTGCCTATGAGCAGGAGCTGGCTGACGCCCGCAAGAAGGCCAATGTCATCGGCCAGGAAGCCCGTGACGCCGCCAAGGCGGAAGCGGACGCGGAACGTCGTGAGATCGAGAAGCAGCTAGACGCCAAGCTCGATGAGGCCGAAAAGCGCATCGCCTCGATCAAGGAAACGGCCATGAAGGACGTGGGTACGATTGCCGAGGACACGGCAGCCTCCATCGTCCAGGAACTGGTCGGCGGCCAGCTCGACAAGACTGCGGCGAAAGCCGCCGTCAAGTCCGTGAAGCAGTAGGAGAGGGCCATGGACGCGACATTCTGGGCGTTTGTAGCCCTGATCATCTTCCTGGGGGTCCTTGCTTATTTCAAGGTGCCCGGCATGATCAACGGGGCGCTCGACGGGCGTGCCGAACGCATCCGCAACGAGCTGGATGAAGCGCGCAAGCTGCGCGAGGACGCGCAGCAACTGCTCGCCGAGTATCAGCGCAAGCGGCAGGAAGCCGAGCAGGAGGCGCAGGACATTGTCAGCGCCGCCAAGCACGAGGCCGAACTGATCGTCAAGGAAGCCAAGCAGAAGACGGATGAATATGTCGCCCGTCGCACGGCCCTTGCCGAACAGAAGATCGAACAGGCCGAGCAGGACGCGGTGAACGAGGTGCGCGCGAGCGCCGTGGACCTCGCCGTGGAAGCCGCGCGCAGCATTCTGGCCGAGAAGGTCGATGCCAAGACCGGCGGAGAGCTGTTCAAGGCTTCGATCCAGGACGTGAAGTCGAAGCTGAACTGACGGGCTTTCGGAAGCTGAACATTTTGAAACGCCGCCGTTTCCGGCGGCGTTTCTTATTGAGCATCACACTGGTGGCTCATAGGGCACATCAAGCAGGGAACAGAGCTCGCTCAGGCATTCCTCGAACGAGGGCTCCATGTCGGTATAGGCAAAGGCGACCTGCTGGAAGACCTCCATGCACAGATGACCGTAGAGCCTGATCCAGCATTTTAAAAAGACATGGGCCGCGTCGGGCGGCAGGAGGCCGTCGATACGGCTGCTGAACGCGATGAGCTGGTCGACCTGCGTGGTCGGCATGTCGTCGAGGTCCGGGATGGGAAACCGTTGCGTGTGCCAGATTGCGGCGACCTGTTCGAGAAATACCTGACCGAACGCACCGGGGGATGCCTGTTCCGTGACATGCGGAAGCGCGGCAGCCCGACTGACGGCCACGGGGTCTGCGAACAGCCAGCCAAACTCGGCTGAGTGCGCGAGCGCCCAATGGCGCAGCGCCCGGCAGATGGCATTCAGACGGCGGCCCGGCGTGTCGGCCCCGGGATGCTTGCCAGCCGCCCGCATGAAAGCAATCAACTCCTCGAAAAACTGCTCGCGCAGTGCTTCGATCAGAGCAGCCTGGCTTGGATAATAGCGATAGAGGGCCGGGCCGCTCATGCCCATTCTGCGCGCAATCGCGTTGATGGTGACCGCGCCGCTTCCTTCACGAACAAGCAGGTCCCGGGCGATCGTATGGATCTCACGAAAAGTGGCAGCACGTAGAGCCGCTTTTCGGCTCGGCGTGCGTACTCTCTCGGCAGTTTTCATTTTCACCGCTATGCCATATAATTTTAGTTATGCTATCTAACAAAAATTAAATGTGCAAACAGGGATTGTCATGTCGGTACTCGTGGTCGGACTCCTCGTCTTTCTTGGCATTCATTCCCTGCGCATCTTCGTTCCGGACCTGCGCACCGGGGTGATGGAAGCCCATGGAGAGCGCGCGTGGCTTTTGCCCTACACCGCAGCTTCGATCCTCGGGCTCGTCCTGATCATCTGGGGCTACGGGCTGGCGTGTCTCGACCCAGCGCTGGCTTACTCGCCGCCGGCTTCGCTGCGTCACCTGGCCATTCTTCTCCTGCTGCCGGTCTTTCCCCTGCTGATCGCCGCCTATGTCCCCACGCGACTGCGAGTGGCAGTGAGGCATCCCATGCTTCTGGCCACGATTCTGTGGGGCATCGCTCATCTGATGGCGAACGGAACGCTGGCGGACCTCGCCCTTTTCGGCGGCTTCGCGGTCTGGGCGGCAATCGACTGGATCTCGGCGGCTAACAGACCAGGCAACGGCAAGATCAGACAGCCTGACGGCTGGACGGGGGATATGATTGCCATTCTAGGCGGGCTGGTGATCTATGGCCTGATTATCGGCGGCCTCCACCAGTGGCTGATCGGTGTTTCGCCTCTCTGAGGCGGGTAGCGACGGTCCAAGATCGCGCAGCGGGGCGAAGCTCATCCGGTGCAGGCGCGATACTGCACCATGCTCCGTTATGGCTGTGCGGTGGCGCTTGGTGCCGTAGCCCATATGCGCCTCGAAACCGTAGGCCGGTGTCACACCGCCCGCACGCGTCATCATGCGGTCCCGCGTCACCTTGGCGACGATGGAGGCAGCGGCTATCGACTGGCTGCGCTGATCGCCCTTCACCACGGCACGTGCCGGGCAGCAAAGCCCCGGCGGCACATCGCGGCCATCGGCCAGCGCAAACAGCGGCGTGACGCACAGCCCGGCGGCAGCCCGGCGCATGGCCTCCAGGCTGGCGCGCAGGATGTCGGACCGGTCTATGTTTGCCGCGCAGATAGACGCTACGGAGACGCTGACGGCCATCTCGATAATGGCTTCGAAGAGCCGGTCGCGCGCCTCGGCGGGCAGCCGCTTGGAATCGTCAAGCCCATCGGGTAGGCGGTTTGCATCGAGGATGACAGCGGCGGCGACTACAGGACCGGCGAGCGGACCGCGCCCAGCCTCGTCGAGACCTGCAACAGGGGCGAGACCCTCGCGCAGGAGCGCGGCCTCCATCTGGAAGTCGGGACGAACAGGCAGATCAAAAAGAGTGGGAGAATCGGAACGCGTGCGAGCCATAATGCGGCGATGCTCGCATCGCTTCCGATTCTCCGCAAGGGCCTCCCGGCAACGAGGGGGCGGATGGGCCGGGAAGCGCCCGTCGGCTACGGGGATGCAAAGCCGGACGGGAAGTGGGGGCGTGAGAAGCAGTACTTTCTCATGGAAACACGGTACCGCTCCGATGCGTCAATATTCCAATCCAAGCCTGGAACAGGCGGGCGGACCGGCCGGGAAAGGGTCAAAGCAGCATGAGCTGTTCGCCTCCCGGTTGCGGTTGTTTGAACAGGTCCGTCCTCAGTTTGCGTTTTTCCTGGTTGAGCCCGAGCCGCTTTGCCGCGATCTCGAAGCGCCGGCCGATCTGCCAGGCATAGGGGCCTGTGCCCTTCATCCGCTTGCCCCATTCGGCGTCGTAATCCTTGCCGCCGCGCATGGAGCGGATCAGGGAAAGAACGTGGCGATAGCGGTCGGGCGCATGGCGCAGGAGCCATTCCTTGAAGATGGGGCTGACCTCCAGCGGCAGACGCAGGATGATATAGCCCGCCTCGCGCGCGCCGGCGGTGGCTGCCGATTCCAGAATGCGCTCGATCTCGCAATCGGTGAGGCCGGGAATGACGGGGCCCATCATCACGGATGTCGGTATGCCGGCGTCGGTCAGCGCACGGATGGCTTCCAGTCGTCGCGAGGGCGTTGCCGCGCGCGGTTCCATGGTACGCGCCAGCTTGCGGTCCAGTGTGGTGACGGAAAGAGCGACCTTGGCCAGTCCCTTCTCCGCCATGCGCGAAAGAATGTCGATATCGCGCATGACGAGAGCCGATTTGGTGACGATGCCCACCGGGTGCGCGTGCGCCTCCAGCACTTCGAGGATTTCGCGCATGATGCGGTATTTTTTCTCGATGGGCTGATAGGGATCGGTGTTGGTGCCGATGGCGATTGTGCGCGGCTGATAGCCCGGTTTGGAAATCTCACGCTCCAGAAGCCGTGCGGCATCCGGTTTGGCAAAGAGCTTTGCCTCGAAGTCGAGCCCCGCCGACAGGCCCATATAGGCGTGGGTGGGGCGGGCGAAACAATAGACGCAGCCATGCTCGCAGCCGCGATAGGGATTGATGGAGCGGTCAAAGGAGATGTCGGGCGAGGTGTTGCGCGTGATGATGGTGCGCGGCCTCTCCACCTGGACCTCGGTCTTGAAGGGTGGCAATTCCTCAAGCGAGCCCCAGCCATCGTCAAAGACATGGCGGGAGACAGGCTCATAGCGGCCCGATGGATTGATGCCCGCAGCACGGCCCCGCCGGCGCTCGGAATCGATGCGAATGCCCGACCGGTCGATCACCGTGTTGGCCATCGCGGCCCCGCCGCCATCGAAGGCGGCTGCATCTGCTCTCACAATCTGTTCCATGGCTTGCTCCATGACTGAGCGATTTCGCTGGCTTTCCAGTACGCGGGGCCAGGTTATGACCCTGGAGCCGAAAGCAGAATCAGCGTCGCTGCCGATGAATCTATTCCTATTCGAATAATGAGAACAAAGCAAGAACTTTTGGCGAGATTGAGGCTGGTGAATATTCCACAGGCGTGCGGAAGGGCTGGCGGGGGCGGTGCCGCGTTCTCCGGCTTTTCAGGGGCGGGAAGGGATCAGGCGGACTTGCCGCCGCCGCGCTTCAGGTGTTCGGCAAGGCGCGGCATGATTTCCACGAAATTGCAGGGCATGTGCCGGTAGTCGAACTGGTCTTTCAGAATACCGTCCCAGGCATCACGGCAGGCGCCGGTGGAGCCCGGCAACACGAAAACAAAGGTCTGGTCGATCAACCCGGCCGTGGCGCGCGACTGGACGGTGGACGTGCCGATTTTTTCGTAGGAGATGCGGTGGAAGACCTGCGAGAAGCCATCCATGCGCTTGTCGAACAGCGGTTCCAGCGCCTCTGGCGTCACGTCGCGCCCGGTGAAGCCGGTGCCACCCGTGGTGATGACGGCATCGACGCCGGGATCGGCGCACCACAGTTTGACGGCCATCTGGATGGCTTCGATATCGTCTGCGACGATCTTTCGATCGGCGAGCGTGTGGCCGGCCTCCGCGATGCGTTCGGCAAGGGTCTGGCCGGAGCGGTCGTCCTCAAGACCGCGCGTGTCGGAAACGGTCAGCACCGCGAAGCGGACGGGGATGAATTCACGCGCGGGCGTAGTTGAAATGGGCATGGTCAGCTCGGGTGCTTTGGGACGCTCTGGTTTCGGTGGCAAGGACAAACCAGTCCGGATGGCGCTCTTCGAGAAGGGCAGCGGCCTGATATGCCTCATGACGGGAAGAAAAGACGCCGAAGCACGTGGCACCGGAGCCGGACATGCGGGAAAAGAGCGCACCGGCTCGCCTCAGCGCGCCACGGGCATCCTCGATCTGTGGCACAAGCTGACAGGCCGGCTCCTCCAGATCGTTGCGCGCCTCTTGAAGCCAGTTGGCGGCCGAAGCCGTGTCGGCAAACACGGCAAGGGCGGGCAGGGGAGGATTCTCGCGCCGCTCGAGTCTGGAAAAGACCTCGGGCGTGGAAACCGGAATATTGGGGTTCACCAGAACAAGTGGCAGGGCCGGGAATTGCGGCAGTTCCTCAAGCGCCTCGCCGATCCCGCGTGCAAGAAGCGGTTTCGATGAAAGACACATGGGGACATCCGCGCCGAGGCTGAGGCCAAGCCTGGCGAGCGCGGCTTCATCGACGTCGATCTGCCAGTGGCGGACGAGCAGCCTGAGCGCGGCAGCCGCATCTGCCGAACCGCCACCAATGCCGGAGGCGACAGGCAGGTTTTTTTCAAGGTGCAGATGAACGGGAGCGCGGGCTCTCTCCCCGAATGTTTCGCGCAGAAGATCGCGGGCGCGGGTGACGAGATTGGTCTCGCCGATGGGGACATGAGCCGCGAAATGGCCGGAAACGAAGAAATCGTCTTCCGCCCCGTCTTCCACTTCGAGCAGGTCGCCATGGCTGGAAAAGGCCACAAGACTGTCCAGCAGATGAAATCCGTCCGCACGCCGTCCAGTGACGTGCAGCGCCAGGTTCACCTTCGCAGGGGCGATCATGCTGGACATCGCTTGTCTCAGGTATCAGTCTTTGGCGACGCGGTATTCGCCGGTCTTCGGGTCGTAGACGAGCGTTCCCATGCTGCCATTCGCCGCCTCCTTGCGGGCGCGCCGGGCCTTCGCGGTCACGCGCTCTGCCTCGCGGACGAATTTGCGGTAGCCGACATAGGCCACCACGCCGACCGCGGCAAAGAAGATCAGTTGCGGCATTGTCGATCCTCCGGTTTCACGCGCGCGAGTTTAACGCCCGGTCGCGCCTCGTCAAAGTCCAAAGCGGCGCCAGAGCGCCTGTTCCTCGGCCGCCTCGATCAGACCCGTCGCGGCATTGCCGGCGATTGCAGCACCAAGATCCGGAATGCTACCGGCGCTGCCGGAAATGCCGAGCTTGCGCCCGAACAGGCCGCGCGGCTGGGTGATGAGAGCGAGCTTCGTCTTATTGCCATAGCGCTCCTTCAAAACGGAGCGCATGTCGCCGAGGCCGTCGACCAGGCCCAGTTCAAGCGCGTGCGTGCCCGTCCAGAAGGCGCCGGTGAAAAGCTCCGGATCGTCGGCGAGCTTGGCGCCGCGCCGCTCCTTGACGAGATTGATGAACATCTCGTGCATTTCGAGCTGCAGGGCCTTGAGACGCTCCACGTCTTCCTTCTTTTCCGGCTGGAAGGGATCGAGGATCGCTTTGTTCTGGCCGGCCGTGTGAACCCGGCGCTCGACGCCGATCTTCTTGATAAGCTCCTGAAAGCCGAAGCCGGCGGACACGACGCCGATGGAGCCCACGATGGAGGAAGGGTCGGCAATGATCTCGTCGCCGGCCGCTGCGATCATGTAACCGCCGGAAGCGGCCACATCCTCCACGAAGATGAAGACTTTCCTGTCTTTCTCCACCGCCAGATCGCGAATGCGGCGGAAGATAAGGCGCGACTGAACGGGCGAGCCGCCCGGCGAATTGAGCGCGATGGCAACGGCCGGCGCATCGGGGACAGCAAACGCCTTCTCGATCACGGTCGCGGTGGTGGCGAGCGAGAGGTTCTGGCGCGTCAGGCTGTTGGACGGCATGATCGCGCCGGAAAGCCGGATCACCGGAATGGTGACGGCATCACCGCGAAGTTTTTTGGGGACGAGGCGGCTGAGAAGGCGTCGCAAGGGCGTGCTTACTCCAGAAAAATGGAACGTGTTGCTCGTGAGCATGTAGGCATTTGCGCGGTTCGTGCAATGGCCGGGCTCGTTCAATCGCCGAAAAGCGCCGCCTGTCCGTTGGTCAGCGCCTCGGCGCGTTCGGTCACCTGGTTGTCGGCGTCGCGCAGGATGAGGGGCGGCTCCAGTGTCAGCCCGGCACGGTTGCCCTTCTGGGCACGCAGGAGGATACGGATTGCCGGGTTCCCGGAACGTCCATGCACCGGCACGATGCGTGCGGCACCGAACCGGCCCTTCAACGCGTCGAGAATGGGCGAGAGCGAAGCGGGACGGGCGATCAGCGCCAAAAACCCTCCGGGCATGGTGATGGCGGCTGCCGTGCGCAGCCAGGTTTCGAAAAGCGTGTCGTCCATCACATGGGCCACCCGTTTCAATGCATCCGGCGTGGCACGGTCGCTGGGGCTGTTGAAGGGCGGGTTCATGATCGTCGCCGCATAGGCATTGCGCAAAAGCCCGGCCCTCTCGCGTGCATCGCCTGAAAGCGTGACATCGGCCTCAATCAGGCGCACGCGGCCAGACAAAGCCGAGTTGTGCGGCAGCGCGATGCTGCGGCGGGCGCATTCGGCCATTTCGGGTGCGTTCTCGATGAGGGTCACAAGGGCTTTCCCACAGCGGGCGGCAACCGCGAAGCCGGCAGCCCCCGCGCCGGCGCCGAGATCGGCAATTGCGCCTTCAAGGCCTTTCGGGAGGGCGGAGGCGAGCAGCATCGCGTCGACGCCCGAGCGATGACCGCGACCGGCAGGCTGCACGAGCCGAAACGCATCGCGGTGGAAAGAATCGACGCTGTACCCCGCTTCGGCACTCGTGTCAGGGATTCTGTTCATCGTCGAAACGTGCTTCGTTCTCGATACCGGCGTCTTTTAGCAATTGGAGGGCCGCCGCCTGGTCATCCTCGTCGATCATGACACGGCGCGGCAGAATCCCGAGCGAGCCTTCCATGATGCTCATGTTCTGGTCCGCGACGAAAAATGCAATGCCGGCGTCGCGCAGGAGGCTTTCAACGAAGGAAATGACCACGGGATCATTGGTGCGGATGAGTTCGATCATGGGCGCGACGTTGACAGTTTGCGCAACCCCTGTAAACGACTTCGTGATTGGCGGGTAAGCGCACCGTGCGCATTCGCCGCTTGCCCCGCGTGGGGGCGGGGCACTAGATTGCCGGGAAGTTTGGACGTTTCGGTCGGGTTTTTCCTGTCCGTGCCTGGTCGTGATTGGAGGACCATCTGTGGGTGTAGTGTTGAATCTCGATGGCAAGCGTGGCGCAGCCTCCGTCGCGAGCCTCATGGACCTGACCGCCGACGAAATGGCGCGCGTCAACGAACTGATTCTGTCGAAGGCGGGTTCGGATGTCGAACTCATTCCCGAACTCGCGAAGCATCTCATTGATTCCGGCGGCAAGCGCCTGCGCCCCATGGTGACGCTCGCTGCCGCACAGATGTTCGGCTATGAGGGCGAGGGGCATGTGAAGCTCGCCACCAGCGTGGAATTCATGCACACGGCCACCCTGCTGCACGACGATGTGGTGGATGAAAGCGATTTGCGCCGGGGCCGCAAGACCGCCCGCATGATCTGGGGTAACCAGGCAAGCGTTCTGGTGGGTGATTTCCTGCTTGGCCAGGCGTTTCGCATGATGGTCGAGGTCGGATCGCTCGATGCGCTCGACATCCTGTCCACGGCGGCGTCCGTCATTGCCGAGGGCGAGGTGCTTCAGCTCAGCGTCGCCAAGAATCTGGAGACGACAGAGGACGAATATCTGGCGGTCATCAAGGCCAAGACGGCTGCGCTTTTCTCGGCTGCTGCCGAAGTTGGACCGGTCGTGGCAGGTGCAACCCGCAACGACCGCGCGGCGCTGCGCTCCTACGGCACCAATCTCGGTCTGGCGTTCCAGCTCGTCGACGATGCACTCGACTATGGCGGCAAGAGCTCGGACCTCGGCAAGAATGTCGGCGACGATTTCCGCGAGGGCAAGGTGACATTGCCGGTAATCCTGAGCTACCGCCGTGGCAGTCCGGACGAACGGGCCTTCTGGAAAAGCGCCATCGAGGAGAATCAGTGCGACGATGCAGCGCTCGAAAAGGCGATCGGGCTTCTGCACAAGCATGGCGCCATTGGCGACACGATCGGGCGGGCGCGCCATTTCGGCGAGATCGCCCGCGACGCGCTGGCTCCGCTCAGGCCCACCCCGCAGAAAGATGCGCTGCTTGACGTGATTGATTTCTGTATCAGCCGCGTGACCTGATAGCAGGGGAGACAGTTCTCGTTGAAGCGTTTCCGCAAAAAGGCCATGCTTGTCTGCGAGGAAAGCAGGGATTCCCCAACTTCTTCGCTTCGGCAGAAAAAGGGGAGATGAGGACAAGTATGCAGCGGGATGGTCAATGAGAAAGTGCTTCAACTCGGGACTGTTGGCAACGGTCGGCCTTGCGGGGTTTCTCGCATTCGCTCCTCAGGCAGCGATGGCGAGAGAGGGAGGAGCCGACGATCGTGACCTGATCGCGATTTCCTCTTTCTCCGGTGCTTTCCTGGCCGCACGCGCTGCTGAGGCAGACAATGATTTCGAGAGCGCCATCGACTACTACGAGCGGGCGCTCGCCTTTCAGCCCGACAATCAGGCCATCCAGCAAAGCCTGCTCCTTGCCCTGGTCGCTGAAGGTCGGTTTGACGATGCACTGCCGCATGCACGAGCGCTGAAGTCCGTTCCTGAGATGGAACGCTTCTCGCGGCTTGGGCTCGCCGTCGATGCGCTACGCCATGAGAAATATGCACAGGCGGAAAACTGGCTGAAGCTGGTCCTGGAATCGGATCTTGACCGCCTGATTACATCGATCATGTCTGCCTGGGCGGAGTTGGGGCAGGGGCAGACCGACAGGGCGCTGGCATCTCTCGACGAGCTTGAAGGGCCGGACTGGTATCGCCTGTTCCGCTCCTACCACCGTGCGCTGATGCTCGCGCAGAGCGGGAAAAATGCCGATGCCGAGAAGGCTTTTGATGCCTTGTTGGGCGATGTGACAGCAGCATCGGCCGGGCCGGACACCTATATGCGCGCGGCTGAAGCCTATGCATCCTGGCTTGCCGAACGCGGCGAGAAGGACAAGGCGCTCACAGCGCTTGAAAATGGCGAGAAATACATCACCGGCCGCGCTGCCACGACAATTCTGCGCGAGAAGATCGAGGCTGGCGATACGGTGACCTTTCCGGTCCCTGATCCGCGCGCCGGTGCTGCGGAAATCCTGCTCAACATCGCCACCGCTCTCAATCGCGGAGGCGGTGAGCCGTTTGTGAAGCTCTATCTGAATTATGCGCTGGCGCTAAGTCCGGACAATGACGACATCCTGATCCAGCTTGCCTCGTTGGCCGAGCAGCAGAGTGAGCCGGAAAAAGCCATCAGCTTCTATGACCGGATCAAACCCGGCTCGCCCTGGCGCCGGCTGGCCGAACTTCAGACCGGGCTGAACCTTGCCGACCTCGACCGGCATGAGGAGGCGGAAACCTATCTCAATGCCGCCATCGAGAAAGACCCTGACGATATTCGTGCCTATCTTTCGCTGGGCCGCGTTTTTGCGGTTCAGAAGGATTACCGTTCTGCCGCCAATGTCTATGATCGGGCGGTCGAGCGCATTGCAGAGCCGGAGCGCGAACACTGGAGCCTCTTCTACCAGCGCGGCATCGCCTATGAGCGGTTGAAGGAATGGGAGAAGGCAGAGCCGAATTTCTTCAAGGCGCTCGATCTGTACCCGGATCAGCCGCAGGTGCTGAATTATCTGGGTTATTCCTGGGTCGACATGAACATGAAGCTGGAAGAGGGGCTCGAGCTTATCGGCCGGGCGGTCGAACTGCGCCCCAATGACGGCTATATCGTCGATTCGCTTGGCTGGGCGCATTACAGGCTCGGCCGTTACGAGGAAGCGGCAAAGGAGCTTGAGCGTGCCGTTTCGCTGCGTCCCGAGGACCCGGTTCTGAATGATCATCTGGGCGATGCCTACTGGCGCACCGGCCGCAGGCTGGAAGCTACCTATCAATGGTCGCACGCACGCGATCTCGATCCCGAGCCCGATCTTCTGGCCGAGGTGGAGAAGAAATTGAAGGAAGGCCTGCCCGACGAAGAGCCGAAGAAAATTGCCGATGCCTCGACGCCGGAGAAGGTGATCGCCGGCGGGACGGCCACCCCCGAAGAATCGCCTGCCGTAAAGGCTGCAGAGCCAGAATCCACCGAAGAGCCGAAGACCGAAACCAAGGCGGTCGAGACCCCGGAAAAGGCAGCTACGGGTGATGCATTTTATACGATCAAGGACGGTGAGACGCTCTGGTCCATCGCTGTCGACCAGCTCGGTGATGGGGAACGGTTCCGCGATATTCTGGCAATCAATCCCGATCTCCAGCGCAATCCTGACCTGCTTCGGGCCGGACAGGAAATCCGTCTTCCTTCCCAGGAACAGTGAAACAGTGAACGGGTAGGCTCATAGGGTTTCCTTCACGACAAAACGGGCGGATCACGCGTGGGGATGTTTCAGAAACTGGGGCGATCGATCGCCAAACGCAGATTGACGCTGTCCTTGCCACCCATTGCACGGGAGGTGATGAGAGACGGTCTGACCTATCTGCCGCTCGAGCGCATGGCATCACTCAATTCCGAGCTTGAGCGCGTTGTAGCACAAGATGTTCCCGGAGATATTGCCGAGTTCGGCATGGCGCTGGGTGGATCCGCGATTGTGCTGGCCAGGCGTCGTGGCAGGCGGCGGTTTTTCGGGTTCGACGTGTTCGGCCGGATACCCCCGCCAACCGATGACGATGGGGCGGATGCCCACAACCGGTTCAAGGTGATTGCCGAGGGAAAGTCGACCGGCATTCGCGATGGCGAATATTACGGGTACATGGATGATCTGTATGGCCGGGTCATATCGTCCTTCGGGAAGTATGGGCTGAGCGTTGACAACCAGTCGATCATCCTTCGGAAAGGCTTGTTTCAAGACACGTTTTCTCCCTCGGAGAGCGACCGTTTCTGCCTGGTGCATATTGATTGCGACTGGTACGATCCTGTCTTCTTCTGCCTCACATCGGTGTCCCCGTGCCTGAACCCGGGTGGAGCCATCATCGTTGACGATTACAACGATTATGAAGGGTGTCGAAACGCGGTGGACAAGGTGCTGGCCGAGGATGCCTCATTATGGCTGGAGCGCACGGTGCCGCACGCCGTCATCAGGAAGCGGCCATCATGAAAAACGCGCTGTGCCTTGACGCTCGGCAGGGCGCGGAATAGGACGTGCCGGCATCATCCGGAGAAGCATTGTGACCGCGCCAAGCACCGATCTGCCCATCACGCACCCCACGCGCTCGTTTCAGGGCCTCATCCTGACCCTGCACAATTACTGGGCTGCGCATGGCTGCGTGATCCTGCAGCCCTATGACATGGAAGTAGGCGCAGGCACGTTTCACCCGGCAACGACACTGCGTTCGCTGGGGCCAAAGCCGTGGAATGCGGCTTACGTTCAGCCCTCGCGCCGGCCAAGCGACGGGCGCTATGGCGAGAACCCGAACCGGCTCCAACACTATTACCAGTATCAGGTGATCCTGAAGCCCAACCCATCCAACCTGCAGGAGCTTTATCTCGGCTCGCTGGAGGCCATCGGCCTCGACATGGCGACGCACGATGTGCGCTTCGTGGAAGACGACTGGGAGAGCCCGACGCTTGGCGCATGGGGCCTTGGCTGGGAGTGCTGGTGCGATGGCATGGAAGTGTCGCAGTTCACCTATTTCCAGCAGGTTTGCGGCATCGAATGCGCGCCCGTGGCCGGCGAACTGACCTATGGTCTTGAGCGGCTGGCCATGTACGTGCAGGGCGTGGACAATGTCTACGACCTCAACTTCAACGGCCTGGAAGGCGATGCCAAGGTGACCTATGGCGACGTCTTTCTGCAGGCCGAGCAGGAATATTCGCGCTTCAACTTCGAATATGCCGACACGGACATTCTGTTCCAGCATTTCAAGGATGCCGAGGCCGAGTGCCAGGCGATTCTTGCGGCCGGCGCACCGGCGGACGCGGGGCATCTGCATAAATGCGTGTTCCCCGCCTATGACCAGTGCATCAAGGCGAGCCATGTCTTCAACCTGCTCGATGCGCGCGGCGTGATCTCGGTGACGGAGCGGCAGAGCTACATTTTGCGCGTGCGCGAACTGGCGAAAGCCTGCGGTGAGGCGTTTTTGCAGACGGATGCGGGCGGCGCAGAGAAAGCTGCTGCCTGAACAACTTTCTTTGGCGATTGAAGCGGCGGGGCGTATCATGGATGCGCCCCGTTTTTCGTACGGGGCCAAGGGAGGAAATCATGATACAGCATGGCTATTTCCACTGGAATGAACTGATGACCCGCGACACGGAGAAGATGAAAGCCTTCTATGCGGCGACGGTGGGCTGGACCTTTGAAGGCATGGATATGGGCGGCGGACAGACCTATTGGATTGCCAGGGCCGGTGGTGAGCCGGTTGCAGGGCTGTTTCCGATGGCCGGGCCGGATTTCGAAGGTGTCGAAGAGCACTGGATGCCCTATCTGGCGGTTGATGGCGTGGATGCGGTTCTGGAGAAGGCGAAGGGTAGCGGCGCCGAGGTTTTGCGCGCACCGTTTGATGTGCCCGGCATAGGCCGTATCGCCATTCTGCGCGAGCCCGGTGGCGCGAAGATCGGCTGGATGACGCCTGCCAACCCGGCTTAGCGCTCAGGATTGGACGGGGCAAACCGACGAGGGGACAGTCCCGACGCGTTTGAGAGCGTTGCGCGAAGCCCGTTGCGTTGCCCTCGTGCGTGGTTCGACAGGCTCACCATGAGGGATGTAGCGGCCGGCAGGGAACCTGACCGAGAGTGTAGAGGCAGGCTTGAGGCAAATCCGCTCCTCATGGTGAGCCTGTCGAACCACGCACGACCATCCCGAAAATCGTCAGGCTGGATCGATCGAACCTGCAAGATGCAGGGCTTCGGTTGCAACAGCCATGGCGCGGGGCTCCTTTTGCTCTGCCGAAAGCGTCTGCAGGGCGCGGCGGATGCCGGAGGGGCGCTCGATGCTGCCGGGCATGGCCTGAAGGATCAGGCAGGCGCTGAGCGCGATGGAATGCAGGAGGGCGGGGGCGGCTGTCATCGTTCTCATCCGGTGGTGATCTGATGCCTGTTCGTCGCACCGGGCGATGAAAAGGTTCATTCGCACCGCGTGGCGGGTGACATCGGCGGGCGGAGTTGCTATTGCCGGGCGCGACACAGTCCGCTTTTCAGAGACCTTTCAATGCCCGATCTTCTTCTCGAACTCCGCTCCGAGGAAATTCCCGCCCGCATGCAGCGCAAGGCCGCCGGCGACCTGAAGAAGCTGGTGACGGACGGTCTCGTGGATGCGGGGCTGACTTATGAGGCGGCCACCGAATACTGGACGCCGCGCCGGCTGGCGCTCGACATTCGCGGCGTAACCGCCCGCTCGAAGGATGTGCGCGAGGAGCGCAAGGGCCCGCGCACCGACGCGCCGGAAAAGGCCATTCAGGGCTTTTTGCGCGGGGCAGGGCTTTCCTCCATCGATGAGGCGGAAATCCAGAGCGACCCGAAGAAGGGCGATTTCTATGTGGCGGTGATTGAGAAGCCCGGCCGGGCGGCTGAAGAGATCGTCGCCGAGATCATGCCGGGCATCATCCGCAATTTCCCGTGGCCCAAATCCATGCGCTGGGGCGCTGCCTCGGCAAAGCCCGGCAGCCTGCGCTGGGTGCGCCCGCTGCAATCGATCCTGTGCACCTTCGGACCGGAAACCGAGGAGCCGGTCGTGGTGGATTTCGAGATCGATGGCATCCGCTCGGGCAATGTCACCTTCGGCCACCGCTTCCATGCGCCCGACGCCATCACCGTGCGGCGTTTTGATGATTATGTGGAGAAGCTGGAAGCGGCGAAGGTCGTGCTCGACCCCGACCGCCGCAAGCGCATCATCCTTGACGACGCGCGCAATCTCGCCTTCGCCAACGGGCTGGAGCTTGTGGAAGACGAGGGGCTTCTGGAGGAAGTTTCGGGCCTCGTGGAATGCCCGGTGGTGCTTCTGGGGGAATTTGAGGAAGACTATCTGACGATCCCCCCTGAGGTGATCCGGCTGACGATCCGCGCCAACCAGAAGTGCTTTGTCTGCCGCCCGCAGGGCGAGACGGAAAAGCTGTCCAATCGCTTCGTCATCACCGCCAATATCGAGGCGAAGGACGGCGGCAGGGAAATTGCGCACGGCAATGGCAAGGTGGTGCGCGCGCGGCTTTCCGATGCGCTCTATTTCTGGAAGACGGACCAGGCGGCGCTGCCGGATCTCGGTAAGCTTGAGGGCTCGGCGGAAAAATTCGGGCTCGATCTTTCAAAGCCGCTCGACCAGCGCATGGCGCGGCTCGACCATCTGGGCGTGACCTTCCATGCGAAGCTCGGCACGCAGGGTCAGCGCGTGGCGCGGATCGCGGCACTGGCGAAGAAGCTTGCGCCTGTGGTGGGGGCGGACCCGGCGGAGGCCGTGCGCGCGGCGCATCTGGCCAAGGCCGATCTCCAGACCGAGGTGGTGGGAGAATTCCCCGAGCTGCAGGGCTTCATGGGCCGCAAATATGCCGAACTGCAGGGCGAGAGCGCTGCGGTGGCGGCGGCCATCGAAGATCACTACAAACCGCAGGGGCCGAATGATGCCGTGCCGACCGACCCGGTGGCCGTGGCCGTTGCGCTGGCGGACAAGCTGGACATGCTTGTGTGTTTCTGGGCGATTGACGAGAAGCCGACGGGATCGAAGGACCCCTATGCGCTGAGACGCGCGGCGCTGGGGGTGATCCGGATCGTGATTGAGAATAGGGTCACTCTTAATCTACTGGATCAATTTAGATTTTCGGAGACCAACGCTTCAGACAATGTAGACGCTGCTACGGTTGTTTCTTCGGAGGATATGCGTTCGGCCAGGAATCTGGACCTCCTCTCCTTCTTCCATGATCGCCTCAAAGTCTATCTGCGCGATCAGGGTGCGCGGTATGATCTGATCGATGCGGTGATCGCCGATGATGCCGACGATCTCCTCCTGATCGTGCGGCGCGTGGAGGCGCTTTCGGAGTTTCTGGCGACCACGGATGGCGAGAACCTTCTGGCAGGTGCCAAGCGGGCAGCGAACATCGTGGCCGATGCAGAGAAGAAGGGCACTGCCATCGCTGACAAGGTCGAGGCGAAGCTGTTTGAGACCGATGAGGAGCGGGCGCTGTTCGATAGTCTGGAAGAGGCGGAGAATTTTGCCGCTCAGGCTATCGCCGCCAATGATTATGTGAAGGCGCTCTCCTTCCTGGCGCGGCTACGTCAGCCGGTCGATGCCTTCCTCGATGGCGTGATGGTCAATGCGGATGACGAAGCCGTCCGGGCAAACCGTCTGGCGCTGCTTTCACGCATTCGCAGCGCCACGGCACAGGTCGCGGATTTCTCCCGCATCACGGGCTAGAGCATCGGACCGAAAAGTGGAAACCGGTTTTCGGATTATTCCGATGCTCCATCAATCGTTTAGATCGTCCATTGTGTGTCCGATGGACGCACGGCGATCTAGTCAACCGAAAACGTAGACCGCCAGCGCCACGGCGATATAGGAGGCAAGGCCCGCCAGCGGGCCGAGTCGCTGCAGATAGGCCGGAGGCGGCGTGCCGGGCTGGCCGCGCCGGACGGCCATGAAACCGAGCACGGCGACGGCGAGAATGAAGGCTGCCGCCACGAGCTTGAGCAGGAAGGCGGTGCTCAAAAGCGCACCCTCATAGCGCACCAGCCATAACCACAAACCTGTCAGCCACAGGAGCACAACGCCTGAAAGCGTGATGAGCGTGAAGCGCGGGCGCAGCGCCAGAAGGCCCGGCGGCGGTGCGCCCTCGGAGCGCTTGGCCTGTATGGCCACCATCATCCCGCCCAGACCGCCGGCTGCCCCCAGCATGAGGCCGAACAGGTGCAGGATTTTCATGAAGGTCAGCATGGCGTTGGTCTCCGGACAATGATGCGCGGAGGGTGCGCCGCCCTGCGTGGAACGTCAAGCGTACCGGGAAGTGCTTTCCTGTCAGCCTGATGGCAGGAGCCTATTCGGGCTGTCCCACCGGCCCGCCGGAAGGCGGAGGTGCGGACGCAGGAGGCTTCGCCGCGGCGGTGCTTTCCGGCTCCGGCTTCGGGCGAGAGGCGGGCTTGTGCTCCGTCTGAGCTGCGGGCTCGGCCGGGGTCGGCTGGGGTGCGGTGGCCTGTCGCGGTGGCGTGGTCGCGGTTTCTCCGCCACGGATGATTTGCGGCATGCGGCGAGCGGCATGCGGGATGGCGCTCGTGGTCTCTCCGGCTTCGGGATGCATGTCGGGCAGTGCTGTTCCGATGCCTAAAATGGAGGGCGAAAGCCGAAGTTTTTCCGCCGACAGCGACGGGTTCAGCGAAGGGGCCGGGTAGGACAGAGGCACTTCAAGCAATGCAGGTGGAGCGGGGTTTTGCTGCTCGTATTCGTGCAGAGTGACTGTCGATGTTTGGTGCTGGGAAGCCTCGCCTGTCAATTGGAGCAGGGAAGTCGCGTGCGTGCCGCCCGCCAGAACGAGCAGCATGATGACGAGCAGTGGCTTGACCAGCCATGGCTGCATTCTCCCTTCCCCCCAATCATTGGCGGTTCTGGCGCGCGTATCATGGCGCATACGCCATCAAACGCGAAATGCATTAAGATTCAACAAACCCCTTCGTCGGCAAAGCTGTTGGCCCTGTCGCAGGTCTCCGGGATGTCGTTGCGAGGGACTGTGGGACCATGCCTGTCCTGTTGCCCGTGAGACCGGCCACAAACGAAATCCGCGCCGTGCCGTTTGCCATGCTTGCCCACATTCGGAAGGCGCGATACTCAACGGTGGGATTTTTGAAAGGACGTGCTGATTGGCTGACATTGTGCCGGAGAGTGAGGCGCTGCCACGGGCCGTGGAACAGCTGTGCGCGGGGGAGGCCATCGCCATCCCCACGGAGACGGTTTACGGGCTTGCCGCCGACGCCACCAATGGCGAGGCGGTGGCGCGCATCTATGAAACCAAGGGACGCCCGCAGTTCAACCCGTTGATCGCCCATGTGGCGGACCGGGAGATGGCCGAGCGCATCGCGGTTTTCAACCCGCTTGCGCATCGTTTGGCAGAGGCCTTCTGGCCGGGGCCGCTGACGCTGGTTCTGCCTCATCGTGCTGGTTCCGGCATTCATCCGCTGGTGACGGCCGGGCTGGACACGATAGCGCTGCGCTGCCCGAAAGGCTTCGGTGCGCGGGTGATCGAGGCGCTGGGGCGACCCGTGGCGGCTCCGAGCGCCAATTCATCGGGCCGCATCAGCGGCACAACGGCCGAAGCGGTGGAGGCTGATCTCGGCGCTCGCATTCCTTTGATCGTGGATGGCGGCCCGACGCCGGTGGGACTGGAATCCACCATTGTGAAGGTGGAGGAAAACGGCATCACGCTTCTGCGTCCGGGCGGCGTTGCGGCTGATGAGATCGAGCGCGTCACCGGTATGTCGCTGATGCGTGGTGCCAAGGGCGTGCAGGCCCCCGGCATGCTTGCCTCTCACTATGCGCCCAATGCCCATATGCGGCTTGGGGTGGCCGAGGTGAAACCGGGAGAGGCGCTGCTTGCCTTTGGGCCGCAACGTGTGGCGGGGGCGGAGAGGGCGGTTGCCATGCGCAATCTTTCGGAGAGCGGAGAGATGCGCGAGGCGGCAGCCAATTTGTTCTCGCATCTGCTCGCGCTAGACCTGTCGGGCTCTGCCACAATCGCCGTCGAGCCTGTGCCCCTTGAAGGGCTTGGCGAAGCCATCAATGATCGCCTCGCGCGCGCAGCCGCACCCCGTGATTTTGACTATTGATGGAGCATCGGAATAACCCGAAAACCGGATTCCACTTTTGGTCCGATGCTCTAAAACTTCAGGAAACAGCATATCCATGACCATCGATGCCCGTCTTCTCGCCCGCTTTGCCGAAATCGTCGGCGAGCGCCACGCATTGACCGCTGCGGACGAGATCGCGCCTTATGAGGAAGAACCGCGCGGGCTGTTTCGGGGAAAGACGCCGCTGGTGCTGCGCCCCGGCTCGGTGGATCAGGTGAGCGCCATTTTGAAGCTTGCCAGCGAAACCGGTACGGCGATCGTTCCGCAGGGCGGGAATACGGGCCTTGTGGGCGGCCAGATGCCTGACGACGATGGCAACGAAATCGTGTTGTCGCTTTCGCGTCTCAACAGAATCCGTGAGATCGATTTGAAATCCAACACGGCGACGGTGGAGGCCGGAGTGGTGTTGCAGGTGCTGCAGGATGCGGCTGCCGAAAAGGACCGCCTTTTTCCCCTGTCGCTCGGTTCGCAGGGCTCCTGCCAGATCGGCGGCAATCTTTCGTCCAATGCTGGTGGCGTGGGCGCGCTGGCCTATGGCACGGCGCGTGATCTTTGCCTCGGTGTCGAGGTCGTTCTGCCCACGGGCGAGGTCCTTGACGATCTGCGCAAGCTCAAGAAGGACAACACGGGCTACGATTTGAAAGACCTGTTCGTGGGCGGCGAGGGCACGCTGGGCGTGATCACTGCGGCGGTGGTGAAGCTTTTCCCCATACCCAAGGGGCGGGAACTGGCCTGGGCGGCGCTGCCGACCCCTGCCGACGCGCTGCGCTTTTTCGAGCTGGCCAATGACCGCGCCGGCAACGGACTGACGGCCTTCGAGCTCATCGAGCGCACGCCGCTTGCCTTCACGCTGGCGCATGTGCCGGGCTCTGTCGATCCGCTTTCCGAGGCACATCCCTGGTATGTGATGATCGAGATTTCCTCCGGGCGTTCGGGCGACGATGCCAAGGAGCTGATGGAGGAAGTGCTGACTGTCGCCTTCGAGGAAGGGCTGGTGGTGGACGCCGCAATTGCCCAGAACGAGGGGCAGGCCAATGCCTTCCGCCATCTGCGCGAATCCATGTCGGAAGCGCAAAAGCCGGAAGGCGGCTCGATCAAGCACGATATTTCCGTGCCAGTGGCTGCGATCCCCGAATTCATTGAACGTGCGGGCGAAGAGGCGCAGAAGGTCGCGCCGGGCTGCCGCGTGGTCTGCTTCGGTCATATGGGCGACGGCAATCTGCACTACAACATATCGCAGCCGAAGGATGGCGACCGCGACGCCTATCTCGCCCTCTACCGGAAGATGAACGACGCTATCCACGCCATCGTGCGCGATCTGGGCGGGTCTTTTTCGGCCGAACACGGCATCGGGCGCATGAAGCGCGATGAGCTGATCGCCACGCAACCCGCCATCGCCACGGAGCTGATGCGCCGGGTGAAGGCAGCATTTGATCCCGCTGGCATCATGAACCCGGGTAAGGTGATCTGAATTCATCAGCTTTGGGCAGGGCGCGCAACGCACTCAACACTCCGGCATCGTCATGCCGGAGCTGCCCGCATTTACCTTCCGGTCATGCCTCTTGCCAGATCGTTACACTTGGTTGGAAATCGCTAACCAACTGTAAGGTCAGCAAAATTTAACCGACTTTCTAAGCCTGACGGTAACGGGCGCGGCGCTAGGGTGCCTTCCATAACGAGGCCGAAAACGGCCCGGTGAGAGAACCGGAAAACCGGCTCTCAGGAGTGACAGGAAGGCAAGAATATGAACAGTGGGCTCAAGCCAGTCTGGGCGGGCCGCGCAATGCGGCTCGACCCCTTTCGCCTGCCGCAGGCGGTGAGCTATGCATCGCACGACGATTTCGGCGAAGTGTCCTTTACCGTGGACAATCGCGGCGTGCGTATGAAGCGCGTTCTCAACAAGAGCGGTCTGCCGGTGACCTTCGCACTGCCGACACGCGCGTTTCGCGGCGTTGCGGCACGCGCCATCGAGGATGATCTCGGCGATGTGACGGTGACGCTCGAACTGCTTCACACGGATGCGATGCTGTGCGTGCCGCTTCTGGTGGCGGGTGATCTGGACGATGTGGCTGCCGACTGGCGTGCATGGTCGGAGGCGCTGGGGCTTCCCATGCTGATGATCGAGGCCGACGGACTGGCCCGCCCGCTCGAAGAGAGCATTGGAGAGGTGAAGGCAAACCCGCCGAAGCACCGACGTCAGGGCCACGCGGTGCGGGCGCGCCGCCCGCGCTTCCTTGCACGCCGTCGATGCGGCAGCCTGGGTGTGCGCATGGTTGTTGGCGGAGCGGAGATCATCGCCCGCGACTGACTTGGGGAATCAGAACTGCGGGCTGATAACGGCCCACAGGCCCCCGCCGATCAGGCCGAGGAAGATCAGCCAGCCGACCACATTGTTGGAGCGGAAGAGCGCCAGACACTGATCCGGGTTGTCGATGTCGATGACCCGGATTTGCCGCGCCATATGGGCACCTGCGGCCACAAGACCGGCAAGTGCTGGCATCGGCACTTCGGCAAGCGCGAAGGCGACCGCAAAGAACAGAAGCGCGCCGCCATAAAGCGCGATCAGCCATTGGCGGGTTTTGTTTCCAAACAGGCGTGCGGTGGAACGAACGCCGACAATGGCATCGTCTTCCTTGTCCTGATGCGCGTAGATCGTGTCATAGCCGATGACCCAGAGGATCGAGCCGAAATAGAGAAGGACCGGAGCGAGCGACAGGCTCTCGAAATCAGCCGCCCAGCCCATCAGCGCACCCCAGGAAAAGGCAAGTCCCAGAAAGAGTTGCGGCCAGTCCGTGAATCTCTTCGCGAAGGGGTAAATCGCCACGACGATGAGCGAAGCAAAGCCGAGCGCTATGGCAAAGGCGTTGAATTGAACGAGCACCAGAAGCCCGAGCAGCGCCTGCGCCAGAAGGAAGGCCCAGGCCTGGCCGCGCGAAACCTGTCCGGAGGGCAGGGGGCGGGAGCGCGTGCGCTCGACCGCTTTGTCGATACGCTCATCCACCAGATCGTTATAGGTGCAGCCGGCCCCGCGCATGGCAATCGCCCCGACGAGGAAAAGCAGGATGTGCCAGAGCGAGGGAAGCACCTCGGCGAGCGGTGCGCCGGGCTGTGCATAGGCGGAGGCGGCAAGGGCGGTGGACCAGAGGCAGGGCCATAGAAGCAATTGCCAGCCGATGGGGCGGTCCCACCGCGCAAGCTGCGCATAGGGCCACATGCCGCGCGGCAGGATGCGATAGACCCAGTGGCCGGAAGGGGCATCGGCAACGCGGCCCTGACCTTGGCGGGACTGGATCTTTTCCATTGTGCAAATTGTCCGTTTTCGTGGGTCCTTCCTGCAGGGAGTGGCAAGCCCGCCTCTCCACGTCAAGCGTTTCTGTCGGGGAACGGCGGACAAGCGCCTTGATTTTCGGCGCGAAGGGCCATAGCCCGAAGCAAAGATTGAACAAGCGGGGATGCGCACGATGAATGTTCTCCTGATCGGGTCCGGTGGCCGCGAGCATGCACTGGCCTGGAAGCTGGCTGCATCTCCTGTGCTGACGAAGCTCTATGCCGCACCCGGCAATCCCGGCATGGGAGGGGATGCCGAATGCGTGGCCCTCGACGTGGCAGACCACGCGGCTGTTGTCGCCTTCTGCCGCGAAAAGGTGATAGACCTCGTTGTGGTGGGGCCGGAAGCGCCGCTCGTAGCTGGCCTTGCCGACGTGCTAACCGAGGCTGATATCCGTGTTTTCGGCCCGAGTGCGGCGGCAGCCCGGCTTGAAGGCTCGAAGAGCTTCACCAAGGAACTGTGCGACCGCTATGCGATACCCACGGCAGCCTATGGGCGTTTCGACAACGCGCTGGCCGCACGCGACTATGTGCGCGAGCAGGGCGCGCCCATCGTCATCAAAGCGGACGGACTTGCTGCCGGCAAGGGCGTGACCGTGGCCATGACAGAGGATGAGGCCATCGCGGCCATCGACGACTGCTTTGACGGCAGCTTCGGCGAGGCGGGCGCTTCGGTCGTCGTGGAGGAGTTTCTTGAGGGCGAGGAGGCGAGTTTCTTCTGTCTGTGTGACGGCAGGACCGCGTTGCCCTTTGGCACCGCACAGGACCACAAGCGCGTCGGCGATGGCGATACGGGACCGAACACGGGCGGCATGGGAGCTTATTCACCGGCGCCTGTACTGGACGAGGCAACGCTTGCCCGCACCATGGCCGAGATCATCGAGCCGACGCTGAAGGGCATGGCGGAGATGGGCACGCCCTTCACCGGCGTTCTTTATGCGGGGCTCATGCTGACGAAGGACGGCCCCAAGCTCATCGAATACAATGTGCGCTTTGGCGATCCGGAATGCCAGGTGCTGATGATGCGGCTCAAGGAAGACCTCCTGCTCCTCATCAACGCGGCGGTGGACGGGCAGTTGGCGCATGTCTCGGCCCGCTGGCGCGACGAGGCTGCGCTGACGGTAGTGCTGGCGGCCAAAGGCTATCCGGCAAGCTCCGAAAAAGGCACCGTGATCGGCGGAGTGGACGCGGCGGGTGTTGATGAAGGTGTCGAGATATTTCACGCCGGCACCGCGATGAAGGATGGCGCGCTGGTGGCCAATGGCGGACGGGTGCTGAATGTCACCGCACTGGGCAGGTCGGTGAAAGAGGCTCAGGAAAAGGCTTACCGCGCGGTCGATCTGATCGACTGGCCGGAAGGTTTCTGCCGTCGCGATATCGGCTGGCGCGCGGTGGAGCGCGAAGGCTGACACGGGCGGTTCAATTCCTGTTCTGCGAACGTCCGAAATGCTCTTCGATCCGTGACTGCATGAATTCCAGGCAGATGGAGAGCATCCAGTAGATGAAAGCTGCGGTGATCAGCATTTCGATGTGCCGGAATTCGGTCTGCCCGAGGGTGCGGGCGAGATACATGATCTCCCAGACACCGACCACAGAAACCAGCGATGAATCCTTCAGCATCGAGATGAACTGGTTGCCTGTCGGGGGGATGATGACACGCATCGCCTGTGGCAGGATGATGAGAAACATCGTCTGATTGGGGCCGAGGCCCAGTGCTGACGCGCCTTCCCACTGTCCCTTGGAGATGCTCTGGATACCGGCACGGAAGATCTCTGTCATATAGGCGCCGTAGCAAAGCGAAAGCGCCATGATGCCTGCAGGTACGGCATCAATAACGAAGCCGAGTTGCGGCAGGCCCAGGTAGATTATGTAAATCTGCATCAGCAGCGGCAGGCCGCGAAACAGCGACGTGTAGAACGAGGCAAATCCGTAGATGAGCCCGTTCTTCGATAGTTTTGCGATCGCGCCGAACAGGGCGATCGTGGTGGCGATCACGATGGAAAGCACGGAGATATAAAGCGTCGTGACGACACCCTTTGTGACCAGAAATCCGATCTTCTTGGCGATGAATTCGAAGCTCAGGTCAAAGGAGTAGAAGAAGGCGAGAAGCAGGGCAAAGAGCGTGACCCAGCTGACGATGATCTGCTGACGCCTGGGCAGAAGCGAGGCTGCGCGCCAGAAGGCGGTGATAATGAGCGCGAGAACCAGCGCTCCGGACATGCGACCCAGGAGGGATGCGGGAGCAGCGGGTTCGCCAGCACCGTTCAAGGCGCTCATCACGCCTTCGCCAGCGCCCAGGAAATACAGCACCATGGACATGGCCACCATGAGCAGGGCCTGGCCGCTCCAGTACATCGCGCGCGGGTAGTCCAGCACCAGCCGGCCGATCAGCTCCATTTCCTCATCCCCCCCCTTTGAGACCGCCATTCCTGCCATTTGTCCTGCATCTGCAGCTTCCAGAACGTTGCCTGGGCGACTGCAAGACCAGCCGCCCCGCCAGCCCATGAAAGGCCGAATGGCGCGAAAAGGCGCAGGCGTTCCGGTTCGCCCAGGATGGCTTCCGCGACCACTTTTCCCCCGATTGCCGTGGTGTTCATGCCATGGCCGCCAAACGCGGTGCAGTACCAGACATTGTCGCCGAGGCTTCCGATCTGAGGCATGCGATGGCGCGCGTAAGACATCATCCCCGACCAGGCGAGTTCCACCTTCAGGTCGGTGAGTTGCGGAAAGGTCGAGGTCATCTCGGCACGCAGCTCGCGCGTCAGGGCTTTGGTGTCTGCTGCCCGCGTGGTGATGCGGCCACCCCACAAAATGCGCTTTCCTTCGTCGACAAGCCGGTAATAATCCCCGGCGCGCCGGTTGTCGCCGACCGCATGGCGGGTGCGGATCGCCTGCTCGATGAGCGCCGGATTGCTCTCGCTGAGCATCACATAGGTGGCAATTGGCAGATAGGCGCGCTGCATTCGGCTCGACAGCGAACCGGTGTAACCGCCGGTGGCGATGACGAGATCGCGGACACGGACTTCGCCGTGAGCCGTTTTTATCAGCGTCGATGCGCCTTTGCGCTCGTAGCTGACAGCGCAAGACTGTTCGAATATCTCTCCGCCCGCCTTCTCAACGGCGCCGGCCAGACCGTGCACATAGTTGAGTGGGTGGAAATGGAAGGCCTGATCGTCGCGCAGAGCCTGGAAGTAGCGCTGACTGCGCAGCACTTCACGCACCTGCGAAGTGTCCATGAAGGCCAGGGGATAGTCGAAGCGCTCGCTCATGATGTCGGCATCGCGGCGCAGGCTTTCGCCCGTGTCATAACGAACCACGCTCATGATGCCGTGCTGTGGGTCGGCGTGGCTTATACCGAGAAGAGCGATGTGCCGGCGCACGAGCTGCATGCCTTCGATGGAAAGACGGTGTAGGTCATCGGCATGCGCCTGACCAACCATACCGGCAATGGCGGAACGACCGTGGGCGTAGCCGGGACTCACGAAGCCACCATTGCGCCCGGAAGCCCCCCAGCCCAATCGGTTTTCTTCGAGGAGAATGACGCTTTTACCGGCTTCTGCCAGATGAAATGCAGTGCTGAGACCGGCCAACCCACCGCCGATGATGCAGCAATCGGCTTCGTGCAATCCTTCAAGGCGTGGTTTTTCGCCCGATGCGGTGAGCGTGCGTGAATAGAATGTGTCGATATAATCCATGCGAACCCATCGATTGCCCCGCGGCAGGCCGCGGGGCTGACAATGATGATTACTTGTCGCTGAAGTCTTTACCGTACCATTTCTCGGTCAAGGCGCTCAGCGTACCATCGGATTTCATCTCTTCAAGCACGCCAGACACTTTGGTGACCCATTCATCATCCCCCTTGTCGGCAATCACGACCAGAGGTTCGCGGAACGCATATTCGTTTTCGATAATGCGGACCTTGTAGCCGTTCTTGATGGCGTTTTCCGCGGTCTGGACCGGTGCGATCACCGCATCAAGGCGCACGCCCGCGCCGAGGCGCAGGTCATCGAAAGGCAGCATGGAGGAGGCGTAGGTGCGGATCTCACCCGGCTCCACCTTGTATTCGATTGGAGGCATGCCCGGGGCATCGATCTCAAGACGGCGATTGATGAAATCTTCCGATGTGGTTGCCGTTTCGACCCCGATCTTGCGGCCGTTCAGCTGTTCGACGGTCTGAATGTCGGAATCGGCATGCACCACATAAACATAGGGGCTATAGTAATAGATGCTGACGAAGTCGATCACCTTGGAGCGCGCTTTCGTCGGGGTCACCGATGCGACACCGATGTCGTAGCGTCCCTTCCAGTGACCGCCGGTCATGATTGCCCAGTCAGGGGTTTCATAGGAAATTTCCACCCCGAGGCGCTTGGCGATTTCGCCGGACACGTCGATGTCGAAGCCGGTGAGATTGCCGGAATCGTCAAGAAAGCTCTGCGGCGGCCAGCTCGCATTGGTGGCCACCACCATGCTTTTCTTTTCCATGACCCGGTCGAGCGTTTCGCCGGCCACTGCGGTGCCTGTCAGCCCGAACAGTGCGATTGCCGTCCAGGCACCCATCTTCAGTTTCTGTAAGGTCTTCATAACTTCCCCTCCCGGTTGTTGCCTATTCCTGTGGGCCCTCGCTGACCACGAGTAGAACCCGACTTGCTGAATTGAGCCCAAGATCCTGGCGGATCACGGGGCTGGCGAGCGCCCGCGTCAGACCGGCCAGTCCGGCGCCGCCTGAAGGTGTGGTGGCAATCGCGCCTGTCTGTGCCAGCAGGGCCGGCGCAGCCATCAATTGTTCTTCCGAAACGGTAATTGTTCGGGCTTTGCTTGCCTGAAGTATCCTGAGAGCAGGCGCACTCGCGCGGCCGCAGGAAAGCATGGATGCACAGGTGCGCAACTCGCCCGATATCGTCTCGGGATAACCAAGCTCCATCGCAACCTGAACGCAGGCTGCATTTGCCGGTTCGACGACCACGACGATGCCGGGGTCCTCCATGAAGGAATAAAGGCCACGTGCCATGGCGGCCGCCAGTCCACCGACGCCTGCCTGAATGAACAGATGCGTTGGTTTCTGAAAATTCTGTTGGGCATATTGCTCGCGGGCTTCGCCTGCGATCACGCCGTAGCCGGCCATCACATGGCCTGTCATCACGTCGTTTTCGTTGTCGCTCGTATCGGCGACGAGAACCGCTCCGTCGGATTTCGCTGCGTGAGCGGCCGCATTGACGGCATCATCGAAGGTCCCAGGCACGATGACGACCTGCGCACCGGTTTGCTCGATCCGGTTCACGCGGGCCCGGGCTACTTCCGAATGCAGAAAGACCTTTGCCGGTATGCCGGTGTGACGGGCTGCAGAAGCCACGGCCAGCCCATGATTGCCATCGCTGGCGCAGACCAGAAGTCGCACCGTCTCTCCCCCGGTCGCAATCGCCTCCAGCCCGGCGAAGGTGCCGCCCAGCGACTTGAAGCTGCCGAGAGGGCGCCTGCTTTCATCTTTCAGGTGAATTTCCGCAACACCGAGATGGGCGGCCAGTTTCGGAGCCGAAGACAGGGGCGAGACCTGATAGGCGCTGTCCAAACGCTTAAGGCGAGCCATGATGAGATGATGATCTGGCGCGATGTTCATGAAGTCCTCCAACTCCCAACAGCTTACAGGCGCGATCCTATGCAATTCGCCGTTTTTCGCTGTAGGATGGTGTTTTCAGGCAGAGTTAAGGCAGTTCATGACAGAATCCGTCATCATTGATCAATTTGATCGAAAGCTTCTGGCTCTTGTTCAAAAGAACAATCTGCAACCGGCACGCGAGCTGGCCGAGGCTGTCGGTCTTTCCGAAAGCGCTGTTCTTCGGCGCCTGCGGCGCATGCGGAGTGAAGGGGTGATCGTAGCCGATGTCGCCGTGGTAGACCCTGCGATTGCGGGGGAAGCGGTCACCATTCACGCGCTTGTATCGCTCGAACGCGAGCGGTCTTTCGATCTCAATGCTTTCGTCCGTAAGATCAGGCAGCGGCCAGAGGTGAAGAAGATCTGGTATGTTACCGGGGAGGTGGATTTCGTGCTGCTTCTGCGCCTTCCGGGAATGGATCAGTATGCGGACTTCGTGCAGGAGGTCTTTCACGCAGATGAGAATGTGAAGTCGTTCAGGACCATTGTCGCCATCCGCGAAATCGAGACCGGCGGAGGCGTTTAGGCAGGGGTTCGAGCAAACATCTGTTTCACGCAGATGTCTGTTTTCAGAATGCTGTCATTCGCATCGGGTAGACACATGTTGGAAACCGGAAGCGACATGTCACACATCATCTTTCTGCACGGTGCTTCGAGCAGCGGTAAGTCGACGCTTGCACGGGCGCTTCAGGCCCAGATCGAACTGCCATTCTGGCATATTTCGATTGACCATTTGCGCGATGCCGGTGTCTTGCCATCGGAGCGTTTCCGGCGCGGCGATTTCGACTGGCCGGCACTCAGGCCAGCCTTCTTTGAGGGATTTCACAGGTCGCTGGCTGCCTATGCCGGCGCGGGAAACAACCTGATCCTCGAGCACATCCTTGACGATGAGAAATGGCTGCCCGGGTTGCAGTCTTTGTTCTCGCCGTTCGATGTGTACTTCATAGGTGTTCACTGCCCCTTGCCTGTGCTGATCGAACGTGAGGCAGGGCGGGGAGACCGGCCTCAAGGCAGCGCACGGCGTGATTTTGAAACCATCCATGCAGGAAAGACTTACGATCTGGAAGTTCAGTCGCTGGACGGTGTTTCCCTCAACACCGAACGCATTCTGAACGGCTGGAGAACGGGACGGCGGGACTCGGACTTCTCAAGAAGTGCTGGCGCCGCCTGAGAGCGCTCAGTCCTCGAACAGATGCTCCATCTCGAAGGGATCGGGAGCGGGTTTTTCAGGCACGGTGCCTTCCGCCATCCGCTTTTTATAGTGGGTGAACGAACATTCGATGGAACAGAGAATGCCGCGATCCATCCAGTAGGCCGGACCGTTCTCGATCAGGCCTTCATGACAGGCAAAGCCCGGCGTTCCGAACATCTTTCCACATTCGATGCAGCGGTTCTTTTCCGGTCTTGCAAGCATTGAAAACCCTTCCTTTGAACGGTTTCTATCCTTCGGGTGGCCGGGTCGCAAGGTTTTCAATATTGACGTTTACGTAAAAAGAAACTAGCAATCTTGCGCCAAGGTATGATGGCGGGGGTGTGGTCGAGCGGCTAGATTTTGGTCCCGGGCGCACGCTGGACAGTTTGGCGCGCGCCGCATTTCCAGGAGCAGGCGGGACATCAGGAGGATTGCAGCATGTATCGAGCCCCGGTCGACGAAATCGCCTTCACCCTGAAACATGTCACCGGGTTTGCCGCTGATCTGGATGCCGGCCGGTTTGGCGACCTTTCCGAAGATCTGGTCGATGCGATTGTAGGCGAGGCCGGGCGCTTTGCGGCAGAAGAAATCGCGCCGCTTGCGAAAGTGGGCGACGAAAAGGGTGCGGTTCTGAAAGACGGTACAGTCACCACGCCGCCGGGCTGGGCCGATCTCTACCGGCGCTGGTGCAAGGGCGGATGGAACGGCCTTTCAGCCCCTGAGGCATTCGGCGGGCAGGGGCTGCCAACGCTGCTCTCTGTTGCGGCCATCGAGATGTGGAATTCTGGCTCCATGGCTTTTGCAATCGGTCCGACACTGACGGTTGGCGCCATCGAGGCGCTGGAAAAGCACGCGACGCCGGAACTGCAGAAGACCTATCTCGAAAAGCTCGTCTCGGGCGAATGGATGGGCACGATGAACCTGACGGAGCCGCAGGCCGGGTCCGATCTCAATGCGCTCAAGGCGCGCGCGGAACCGGTGGGCGACGGCACCTATCGCATCTTCGGACAAAAGATCTTCATCACCTATGGCGAGCACGATTTCACCGACAACATCGTGCATCTGGTGCTGGCAAGGCTGCCGGATGCGCCGGCGGGAACGAAGGGCATTTCGCTGTTTCTCGTGCCAAAGTTTTTCGTCAATGACGACGGATCGTTGGGTGCGCGCAACGATGTCTTCTGCGCTTCCATGGAGCACAAGCTCGGCATTCACGCCTCTCCCACCTGCACCATGATCTATGGCGATGGCAAATTCGGCGAGACGCCGGGCGCTGTCGGCTGGCTGATCGGCGAGGAAAACCGGGGGCTCGCCTGCATGTTCACCATGATGAACAATGCCCGGCTGGCGGTCGGCATGCAGGGCGTTGGGATTGCCGAGGCGGCAACGCAGAAGGCACTTGCCTATGCGCAGGAACGCCGGCAGGGCCGCGCCGCCGGTGCGCCCAAGGATGGCGGAATGAGCCCGATTGTCGAGCATCCCGACATCAAGCGCACGCTTTTGACCATGAAGGCTCAGACCCAGATGGCGCGCGCGATCACCTATGCCTGCGCCTATGCGATCGACCGGGCTCGGCTTGGCGAGGGCAGCGAGGCGAAAGCCTGGCAGGCGCGCGCGGATATTCTGACCCCCATGGCGAAGGCCTTTTCCACCGATGTCGGCGTGGAGGTCGCCTCGCTTGGCCTGCAGGTTCACGGCGGCATGGGCTATGTGGAAGAGACGGGGGCTGCTGCACTCTACCGGGATGCACGGATCGCGCCGATCTATGAGGGCACCAACGGCATTCAGGCGATCGATCTGGTCATGCGCAAGCTGCCGCTTCAGGGGGGTGAGGCGGTGGCGGGTCTGATCGGCGAGTTACGCGCTGACCAGAAGGCGGTTGCCGAAGCATCCGGTCTGGGTGCGACCGGTGAGAAGCTTGCAAACGCGCTCGATGATCTCGAGGCGACGACCGCATTCATGACCAACACTTTGGCCGAGGGGCGTGTGAACGAGGCGCTGGCGGGTGCTACGCCCTATCTGCGGCTCTTTTCGCTTGTCATCGGTGTCGCGTTCAATGCGCGTGCTGTCGCCGGCAACGAAAACCCCGGCCATGCAGCGCTGGTGCGTTTCATGGCGGAGAATCTGCTTGGTGAGACGGGTGCACTAAGACAGAGGGTGACGGAGGGGGCGGCGAGCCTCGATGCGGCGGCCGACGCCCTTCTTTCGGCCTGAGGAGACAGTCATGAGCGAGCATGTTCTCATTGAGCGGCGCGGTGCCGTACAGGTGATCCGGCTGAACCGCCCGGAAAAGAAGAATGCCATCACGCGCGCCATGTATGCGGCGATGGCCGGGGCGCTGCAGGCCGGAGATGCGGATGAAGCGGTGCGCTGCCATGTGCTTCTGGGCCAGCCAGGCGCGTTTTCGGCGGGCAATGATCTTGCCGATTTCATGGCCGTGGCCGCCGGCGGCGAAGGCGGCGAGGAGGTCTATGATTTTCTTCGGGCGCTGGCCGGGGCAGAAAAGCCGCTCGTCTCGGGCGTGGACGGCATAGCGGTGGGGATCGGCACGACGATCCACATGCATTGCGACCTGACTTTCGCCACCTCGAAAACGGTGTTTTCAACGCCGTTTGTGGATCTGGGCCTGGTGCCGGAGGCCGGGTCGAGCCTGCTTGGACCGGCGATCATGGGCCATCAGCGCGCCTTTGCCATGCTGGCGCTGGCCGAGGGGCTGCCGGCGGAGGACGCGCGCGCGGCGGGGTTGATCCACCGCGTGGTGGGTGAGGGCGAGCTGGAGAGTGCGGTCTTCAAGGCGGCGGAAGCGCTCGCCGCAAAACCGCCCGAGGCTTTGCGCATTGCCCGCAATCTGTTGCGCGGGCCGCGCGACAATGTTGTCGCGCGCATTCGCGAAGAGGGCGAGCATTTTCGCGCCCGTCTGAAATCGGATGAAGCGCGAGCCGCCTTCATGGCTTTCATGAGCCGCAAATAGGGTGGGCCTGGCCTGGCCTGGTTCGAAGTTACGGATAGAGCCGTTCGGTCTGCCAGTCGCCCTTTTCGTCGCGGGTGAAAACCACGCGGTCGTGCAGGCGGAAGGGGCGGTCGTGCCAGAATTCGATGGATTGCGGAACGATGCGGAAGCCCGACCAATGCGAAGGGCGTGGAATGGTGCCGACGGCGAATTTCGCCGTGTATTCAGCGACGGCCTTTTCCAGCGCGAAGCGGCTTTCAAGCGGGCGCGACTGCTTTGAGGCCCAGGCACCGATGCGGCTGCCGCGCGGGCGCGAGGCGTAATATTCGTCGGCCTCTTCATCGCTTACAACTTCGACCGGGCCACGAATGCGCACCTGTCGGCGCAGGCTCTTCCAGTGAAAACACATGGCGGCTTTCTTCGCGCTCAGGACTTCCTGCCCCTTGGCGCTTTCGAAGTTTGTGTAAAACACAAAGCCGCGCTCATCGAAGCCCTTCAGAAGAACCATGCGCACATTGGGCATTCCATCGGGATCGACGGTGGCGAGAGCCAGCGCATTGGGATCGTTGGGCTCGGACCTGGTGGCGTCTTCCAGCCATTCGGCAAAGAGCCGGAAGGGCTCGTCGCGCTCCGTGAAGTCACCGGATTTTAACGTCTCGTCAATCATACTGGCTGCCTGTTCGCTTAATCTACGGGGAGAATGCCGATTGTCGGGGGCAACGCAAGCGCCAGTTCGGGGTGTGGCCTTGGGTCTGCGTCTTTTTCGGCGCCTCTCCGTCCCGGTTGTCCTTATCACTCTGGCCGGCTGTAGCGTATCAGCACTCGATCTTGAACAGCCGGATATCGATCCTTCCATCGTAACCGGTTCGATTAACCCTGCCGCGGAGACGTCTCAGTCCCCAATGCTGCCCGCCGGAACGGAAGCGATGCTTCATGCAATGGTGGCGGAGATGGGAGAGGGGCTGGATGGAGCGTTGCCGCTCTCATGGACGGATGAGGACAATGGTGTTCGCGGTGTTATCTCTCATATTTATGATGACGGAACGTGCCGGAGTTTTGTGACCACACGCGAAAGTTTTGATGGAATCAGCCTCTATCGCGGCACGGCTTGCCCAAGCCCCGAATTCGGATGGCAGATTCAGGCTTTCGAGGCGGTTTGACGGGCCAAACTTGAGCAGGGTCTGGAATTTCTTCCTAGCCGATCGCATATAGAAGGCGACATCCCCAATTCACGAGCGTTTTGCCCTATAATGGGTGACGACCAAAGACAGAGTTGCACATGCGCAATCCATATGACGTTTTGGGCGTGGCCAGGAACGCCTCGTCCAAGGATATAAAATCGGCTTACCGGAAGCTGGCGAAGCAGTATCACCCGGATCAGAAACCGGACGACCCGAAGGCCAAGGAGCGCTTCGCGGAGATCGGTCAGGCCTATGAAGTTCTGGGTGACGAGAAGCAGCGTCGCGCATTCGACCGTGGCGAGATCGATGCCGAAGGCAAACCCCGCTTTGCGGGTTTCGAAGGTGCCGGAGCCGGTGGCGATCCGTTTGCGGGTTTTCGCCGTTCCGCGCGGGGTGGGCCGGGTGCGCAGCATTTTGAGTTCAGAAGCGGCGGTGCCGATGGCGCAGGCTTCGGCGGCGCGGATATTTTCAGCCAGATTTTTGGTGATGCGTTCTCACAGGCCGGCAGCGGACGCGGGCGCCGTGGGGGAGCTGGCGGTCGCCCCAGTGGCATGGGCGATCTGAACGCGACGCTCGATGTGGACATCGAGGATGTGGCGAAGGCGGAGAAGGTGACGGCGATCTTCCCTGGCGGTCGGCGCATTGCGGTGAAACTTCCGCGTTATGTGGAGGATGGTCAGACCATCCGTCTCAAGGGACAGGGTGAGGAAACGCCGTTCGGCGAACGGGGCGATGCACTGGTCAAACTGCGGTTCCGGCCCCATCCGCGCTATCGGGTTGAAGGGCGTGATCTCCATGTGGATCTGCCGGTAAGCCTGCGCGATGCGGTTCTGGGAGCCAAGGTTCCGGTTGAAACACCGACCGGCAAACTGGCCCTGACGATCCCGGCCTGGACCAGTTCGGGCAAGACAATGCGTCTGAAGGGACGCGGCCTGCCGCGCAAGACCGAGGGCAATGGCGATCTTTATGCCCACATCCAGATCGTGCTGCCGGAAGGTGGGGACCCTGCTCTGGAGGCTTTGTTCCGCCAATCCGCTTGATGCCTTGGCCGCGCTGTGCGATAGGGCTGCCGGCTTATCGCATTGCGCCGTCGGAGAATCGCGGACAAGTGCGGGTGATGAACACAGGATGATGAAGCGCCGCGCCTTCAGGTGAAAGCAAGACGCTTCGGCAATTGAATTCGGAGAACCATTCCATGACAAATGGCAATGGCCTGATGGCCGGAAAGCGCGGGCTCATTCTGGGGGTCGCCAACAATCGCTCGATCGCGTGGGGCATCGCGAAAGCATGTGCCAATGCCGGTGCTGAACTGGCGCTGACCTATCAGGGAGATGCGCTGAAGAAGCGGGTTGAGCCGCTTGCCGCAGAACTGGGCGCGATTGTCGCCGGTCATTGCGACGTGACGGATATGGACAGCGTCGATGCAGTGTTCGCAAAGCTTGAGAAGGATTGGGGCAGGCTCGATTTTCTCGTCCACGCAGTCGCCTTCTCCGACAAGGACGAACTGACTGGCCGCTATGTCGACACGAGCCGCGAAAACTTCCTGCGCAGCATGGATATCTCGGTTTACTCACTGACGGCGCTTGCCAAGCGCGCCGAGCCGCTGATGAGCGACGGTGGGTCGATCCTCACACTGACCTATTACGGCGCCGAGAAGGTGATGCCGCACTACAATGTCATGGGTGTCGCCAAGGCCGCGCTTGAGGCAAGCGTGCGCTACCTGGCAGTCGACATGGGAGGCAACAACATCCGCGTCAACGCCATTTCGGCAGGTCCCATCAAGACGCTGGCCGCCTCGGGCATTGGCGATTTCCGCTATATCCTGCGCTGGAATGAGTACAACTCGCCGTTGAAACGTGTTGTTACCACCGACGAAGTGGGCGATTCGGCACTTTACATGCTCTCGCATCTCTCGCGTGGCGTGACCGGCGAAATACTGCATGTGGATTCAGGCTATCATGTTGTCGGCATGAAGGCGGTCGACGCTCCGGATATCTCCGTGGTGACGGAGTAGGTACGAAGGCGCGTCGTGCTTCCATTATTGTATGTCATTCGCCATGGTCAGACCGCGTGGAACGCCGAAGAGCGTCTCCAGGGGCAGGCCGATACAGATATCAATGCGGTGGGCCAGGTTCAGGCTGACCGCAACGGCATCCGTCTTGCCGATCTGCTCAATCACGATGCGGGTGGCTTTGATTTTGTTGCCAGTCCATTGCGGCGCACGCGCGAAACCATGGAGCGTGTGCGTGCCGGGCTTGGTTTGCCGCGCGAGGGCTATCGCACGGATGCGCGCCTGATGGAGCTGAACTTCGGCGACTGGCAGGGTTTTACCTATGCCGAGCTTGAAGCGGCCAACCCGGGATGCACGGCCGGTCGTTCAGAAGACAAATGGGGTTTCGTGCCGCCTGGCGACGCGGCCGAAAGCTATGAGAAACTTGCAGAGCGCATCAAACCCTGGCTTGATGAAGTTCGGGAACCGACGATCTGTGTGACCCATGGCGGGGTCATTCGCTCGCTTCTTTATCTGACCGGAAACGCATCAAGCGATGAGGCGGCAGCCCTTGCCATCCCTCAGGACAAAATTCTTAGGTTCCAGAGCGGTTCGGCAGACTGGTTCTGAGCTTAATCGGGCAGAAGCATGTCGGTGATCTGTCTCACCCCGTTTTCCACCTCACGATAGGCAAGGATGACAGTCATCCCGGTTTCGATGGCTGAAACGTCCATCTCGCCGGGGAGTCTGTATGTCTCTCCGTTCTCAAGCGTAATGGTCAGCTTCTCGGGGTCGACATTCGTGATTCTTCCCTCGGTATCCAGGGCAAAGGCCGCGGATACAAGCATCAGTAAGCCCCCAACAGCAGCGAAAATGCGCATTCAGTACCTCTTGGGTTTCAATGTGGGCATCAATTGTCCATGACGCAGACACTGAATTTTTCTAACCATATAAATGTGTCAAAACTGGTGCGATTGGCAATCCGGTTTGACGGTGTCCGCAAACGCCAATAGAAGCGGTGCGAGCGGCTGGCGGCTTGAGCCCGATGGCCGCCATGTCTGGATCTCTGGAAGCCCACATTCATGTCTCACAACACTTTCGGCCACCTGTTTCGTGTCACCACCTGGGGCGAAAGCCACGGACCGGCTATCGGCTGTGTGGTTGATGGGTGCCCGCCCGGTATTCGTTTCACTCAGGCCGACATCCAGGCCGAACTGGACAGAAGGCGGCCCGGCCAGTCGCGCTTCGTTACCCAGCGGCGCGAGCCGGACGCGGTGAAGATTCTTTCGGGCGTGCTGCCGGAGGAAGATGGCGCAACGCTGATCACCACCGGAACTCCGGTCTCCATGCTGATTGAGAATGTCGACCAACGCTCAAAGGATTATGGCGAGATCGCGAAGCGTTTCCGGCCTGGCCACGCAGACTACACCTACGAGACCAAATATGGCCTGCGCGACTATCGCGGGGGCGGGCGATCATCCGCGCGCGAAACGGCAACCCGGGTCGCTGCCGGCGCGCTGGCGCGCAAGGTGGTGCCGGGGATGACGGTGCGTGCTGCTCTGGTCGCCATGGGCGAGAAGGAAATCGACAGGGCGAACTGGAACTGGGATTTCATCGGCGATGCGGAGAACCCGTTCTTCACGCCGGATCCTGGTTCTATTGCAATCTTCACAGAATATCTCGATGGCATCCGCAAGGCGGGCTCTTCGGTGGGGGCGGTCATCGAGGTCGTGGCCGAGGGTGTTCCGGCGGGGCTCGGTGCGCCGGTCTATGCCAAGCTCGACCAGGATATCTGCGCCAATCTGATGTCGATCAACGCCGTGAAGGGCGTGGAGATCGGCAATGGTTTTGAGGCGGCCCGCATTACCGGCGAGGAGAACGCTGACGAGATGCGCATGGGAAATGACGGCACGCCGCGTTTCCTGAGCAACAATGCAGGCGGCATCCTGGGGGGCATCTCCACCGGTGAGCCCATCGTGGCGCGCTTTGCCGTCAAGCCGACCTCGTCGATCCTGACGCCGCGCCAGAGCATCGACAGGGATGGCAATGAAGTCGATGTTATGACCAAGGGCAGGCATGATCCGTGTGTGGGCATTCGCGCCGTGCCGATTGCCGAAGCGATGGTTGCCTGCGCCATTGCCGATCATTATCTGCGCCATCGTGGCCAGACCGGCCGCATCTGACGGAGTTTGCTGATGCCCTATGATCAGAAGAAGGTGGTCGAAGCCCTTCGTGCCTTTGAAAAGGGCGAGATGGTTGTCGTCATGGACGACGATGGTCGTGAGAACGAGGGCGACATCATCGTTGCGGCAGCGCATTGCACACCCGAGAAGATGGCCTTCATCGTGCGCCATACATCCGGCATTGTCTGCGCGCCGATGCCCCACGGCGAAGCAAAGCGGCTGAACCTTGCACCGATGGTTGCCGAGAATGACGCCCCGCATTCAACCGCTTTCACGGTGAGTGTCGATTTCAAGCATGGCACCACGACGGGGATTTCTGCTGAAGATCGAACGCTGACCGTGCGCAATCTGGCAAACCCCAATGTGGGCCCTGCCGATTTCGTGCGCCCCGGACACATCTTCCCGCTGGTCGCACGTGAGGGTGGTGTGTTGATGCGCTCGGGCCATACGGAGGCTGCTGTCGATCTGTGCAAGCTCGCCGGACTGCCGCCCATCGGGGTCATCTGCGAGCTGGTGAATGATGACGGCACGGTGATGCGCGGACCGCAGGTTTCGGCATTTGCCGAGCAGCACGGGCTCCTGCAGGTTTCGGTTGCGGATCTCATCGCCTATCGCCAGCGACAGGAAACGCTGGTGGAGCGCGTGGCGAGCTTCGACATCGACACACCGAGCGGCCCGGCAAAGGCGCATGCCTACACGCTTCCCTGGGAAGCGATGCAGCACGTCGCAATTGTTTTTGGCGACATCCGGGACGGGGTGGATATTCCCGTCAGGCTCCACACCGAGGATGTGGTGACGGATGTTTTTGGCAGGGAAGAGCGGCTGCACGAAGCCATGGAACGCATGGCGCGGCTCGGCCGCGGCGTTCTTGTCTATCTGCGTGAGGGCTCGGTGGGTGTCGCCCATGAAAACCGTCGCCGTCCAGCGGGAAGCGACCGTGAGGACCATGACGAAGCGTTGCGGCGTGAGAGTGAATGGCGCGAAATCGGTCTTGGCGCACAAATTCTCAGGGATCTCGGCATCTCTTCCATCAAACTGATGGCCTCGCGTGAGCGTCACTATGTGGGGCTTGAGGGCTTCGGCATCGAAATCGCCTCGACCGATATCGTTTGAACCCTGTGAGACAGGCCCGACTTGTCCGAGCCTGTCTCAGTATAAATTCAGGGTAAAGTCTGGATAAAGTCTGGCGGCACTATTCCGCCGGCTGGAATGTCGCACCGGCTGCCGCGCGGCGTTCGCCCGCAAGGCTTTTTTGACCGACCAGCACCGTCAACAGGGCGGAAAAGCCCGCTGCGACCGAAACCCAGAAACCGTTCTGCGGCCCGAATGCATCGATCACCCAGCCGGCGACGAACGAACCCAGCGCCATGCCGATCCCGATGCCGGTCATAACCCAGGTGATACCCTCTGTCAGCATGGCCGGGGACACACGGCGCTCGATCACGCCGAATGCGGTGATGAATGTTGGCGAGACGGCAAGGCCGCTGACAAAGACGGCCAGCGCGAGCAAGGCAACGGTGTTGGCGAAGAGAAGCGGAACCGTGGTGAACGCGATCACGGCCACTGCGATGGCGAGCTGACGTTGCAGGGGCATTTTGAGGTTGAGTGCGCCGATGACGATACCAATCAGGAATGAGCCCACGGCGTAGACACCGATGACAAGACTGGCGGCACCCGGCTGGCCAAGAGCTTTGGTGATGGCCACGGAACTGACTTCGGCGGTGGCGAAGATGGCACCGACGAAGATCAGGGCAAGTGTGACGATCTGCACCGAACGCAGGCGGATCGCGGAGTGCGACGGCCCATCTTCGGCAGGACGTATGCCGGGTTCGGTCGAGCGCTGCAACACGAAAGCTGCAGTTCCGAAAGCCAGAAAGAGCGTACTGGCCAACATGCCGGCTTCCGGAAAGAGCGAGACGCTCAATCCCACCGAAAGCGAAGCGCCGGCGATATAGACCAGCTCGTCGGCGACAGATTCGAAAGCGAAGGCCGTGTTGAGTTCGGGCCTGTCGTGAAAGATCTCGGTCCATCTCGATCGCACCATTGCCGGGATGCTGGGCATGGTGGCTGCGGCGAGGGCGGCAACAAACAGGGTCCACAACGGCCAGTCACGGTTTGCTGCCGTAATGAGCAGGAAAAAAGCGATCACGGAGATGGCAGTGAAAGGCGTCAGTATGGCACTTTGGCCACGCCGGTCCACGAGGCGCGAAATTTGCGGGGCAACGAATGCGTTGGTTAGGGCAAAAGTGGCCGAGACAGCGCCGGCGAGCCAATACTCACCGTGGGTCTGTGATAGCATGGCGACAATGCCGATGGGGGCCATGGCAATAGGCAATCGGGCGAAGAAACCGGCTGCGGCGAAGCCTTTGGAGCCCGGTGCCTTGAAAATCTGGCGATAGGGGTTGGCCATTGGAATGATCCTTGATGCAGAAGCAGGGGTGTTTTACATACGCAGCGTATGTGGATCAGATAATGACATACGTCTCGTATGTCAATTGATATACGTCGCGTATGTGAATGGAGAGTTGAATGGTGCATAAGCCGCGCAGTGAAATGATTGCCGAAACCAGAGCAAAACTGGTGGCCGCAGCGCGGGATGCCTTCGGCAGGGTTGGCTATGCGAATGCTTCAATGGATGACTTTACCGCAGGCGCAGGCCTGACGCGCGGCGCGCTCTATCACCATTTCGGCGGCAAGGAGGGACTGTTCGAAGCGGTCATCATGCAGATCGACGGGGAGATGACCGAAAGGCTCAAAGGCGTTTCACGGAGCGCCAGCGATCCCTGGCAGGGCTTCGTGAACGAATGCGTTGCTTACATCGAGATGGCTCTCGAGCCGGAGATCCAGCGCATCATGCTGCTCGACGGCCCCTCGGTCCTTGGCGATCCGTTCAACTGGCCCAATCAGCCATCCTGTATACGCTCACTGACGGCCAGCCTTCAAAGACTGGTGGCGGAAGGGCGTGCGGATGTCGCCGACCCCGAAGCGATGGCTCGTCTTGTAAGCGGGGCCAGTCTGCACGCCTCGTTATGGATTGCCAATTCGGATGACCCCGAGGCGACGTCGAAACGAGCTGTATCTGCATTCAAGCGGCTGCTTGATGGCCTTCGCAACGCGGCGCCTACTCCAGGTTGACAATCCTGCGTCATCGGTCATGATTTCGCCAATTGGCGGGGGCGGTTTGGGGCTGTTTCATGTGGGATTTCGATATTGGCAGGACGCTGGCGATCATGGGCCGGACATGGCCCTTCATCGTACTGCGCATGCTGGTCTATTTCGGAATCACCGTCGCCTATATCTTTGCCACCGGAACAGGGGCGGGCGTCGGTTATGGTGTAGGCCATGTTTCTACCGACCCCGGTGGCCCCGGCACATTTGCGCTTTGGGGCGGAATTGTCGGTTTCGGACTGGTTTCCGCAATCGTCTACTGGATTCGCGAGTACATCCTCTACATCGTCAAGGCGGGCCACATCGCGGTGATGGTGCATCTGATCGACGGGCGCGATGTGCCTGACGGCAAAAGCCAGATCGCCTATGCACGGCAGGAGGTGACGGCACGTTTTGCCGAGGCGAATGTTCTTTTCGTTCTCGACCAGCTCGTAAAAGGCGTGATTCGCGTTCTGACCGGACTTCTGGGCGGCATAGCCGGCTTTCTTCCTATTCCGGGCCTCGATACGCTGGTGCGTTTCGTCAACACGGTGATCCGCATTGCGCTTACTTATGTGGACGAGATCATTCTCGGCTATAACATCCGCATCGGTTCAAGCACGCCGTTCGAGACTGCTCGGCAGGGCGTGGTGCTCTATGCCCAGAATGGCAAGATCATGCTCAAGAATGCCATCTGGCTGGCGCTCTTTATGTGGCTTCTGACCTTTGTCGTGTTCCTTGTCATGCTGGCCCCGGCCGGGGCGATCCTCTATGCCATGCCGGGGCAACTGGCGGGCTGGGCCTTTGTGCTGGCCATAGTGTTTGCCTGGGCCGTGAAAGCTGCGCTCATCGAACCTTTTGCCATTGCCGCGCTCATGTCGGTCTATTTCAGGGCCATCGAAGGACAGACCCCCAACCGCGAATGGGACGAGCGGTTGAGCAGCGCATCCAGGCAGTTCCGCGAACTGAAGGAACGGGCATTGGAGACGGTGGGTGTTCGCTCCGGTGCAGCCCCTGCAAAACCCGGCGGGTGAAAGCCTGTTGACATGCGGGCAAAGCCCGGAAACCCGTCATGGCCAAGCCATGGTTTGGCCACTACACTTGCCGGATGAAAACCCGCTTTTACACACACCCGATCTGTCGTGAGCACCTCACGCCGCCCGGCCATCCCGAGCGGCCGGATCGCCTGCGGGCGATTGTCGACCGGCTGGACGACGAGCCATTCGCCTATCTCGAGCGGCTGGAAGCGCCGCTGGCCGATGAGGAGACGGTGTTGCAGGCACATCCGGCCGAGCATCTCGAAAGGGTAAAAGCCAGCATTCCGGAAGAGGGACTGGCCGTGATTGACGATGACACGACCGTGAGCCCGAAGAGCCTTGAGGCCGCCCTGACGGCCATTGGCGGCGCTCTGGCCGGTGTGAATGATGTGTTTTCCGGTGAGGTCGGCAATGTCTTTGTGGCGGGGCGTCCGCCTGGACATCATGCCGAGAAAAACCGTGCCATGGGGTTTTGTCTATTCAACAATGCCGCCATCGCGGCTCGCCACGCGCAGAAGAAACACGGTGCAGAACGCGTCGCCATCGTTGACTGGGACGTGCATCACGGCAATGGCACGCAGGACATTTTCTGGGATGATCCGAGCGTACTCTATTGCTCCACGCATCAGATGCCGCTTTATCCGGGCACGGGCGCAGCCCATGAGACGGGTGCCGGCAACATCGTCAACGCGCCCCTGCCTGCCGGATCGGGTTCTGCGGCGTTTCGCGACGCGTTCGACAAAAAGGTATTACCTGCGATCGACCGGTTTTCGCCGGACCTGATCATCATTTCTGCCGGTTTCGACGCACACCGGCGCGATCCGTTGGCGGAACTGAATCTGGAAGCCGGGGATTTTGACTGGGCGACCGGCATGCTGATGGAACGGGCCGACCGTTTGTCACAGGGGCGCCTTGTCAGCCTGCTTGAAGGTGGGTACGACCTGCAGGGACTTTCCGTGTCGGTCGCTGCGCATGTCGGCCGTTTGTTGAAGGGGTGAGAGATGGCCGAAGAAGCCAACAACGACATCAAGAGCATGAGCTTCGAGCAGGCACTTGAGGCGCTGGAGAAGATCGTTGAGGATCTCGAGCGCGGCGATGTGCCCCTCGATCAGTCGATCAAAATCTACGAGCGGGGCGAGGCGCTGAAAAAGCACTGTGACCAGCTCCTGAAGGCCGCAGAAGACAAGGTGGAAAAGATCCGCCTGTCACGTGAGGGACAAGCCGTCGGCAGCGAGCCGCTCGACGAGACTTGAGACCAAAACAATCCCGAGACAGGCAACCTCTGTACATTTGTTTGTACGGAGGTTGTTTTGTATTCTCTGACCGAAAATCAGGTTCCGGTGAAACTGTACTGTTTCATCGCATTGCGTTTACTTTGCGTGGCCGAAGCCCTATGTCGAAGTGAAGCAAACAGCCGAGGTGATGCGCGTGAAATCGCCGCCCGACACTCCCCTTCTTGATACGGTCGGCACACCCGCCGATCTGAAGTGTCTTTCGCAGGATGATCTCCCCCAGCTTGCAGACGAATTGCGCGCGGAACTGATCGATGCGGTTTCGAAGACCGGTGGGCATCTTGGTGCCGGGCTCGGCGTGGTCGAACTGACCGTGGCGCTGCACTACGTGTTTGACACGCCCGGCGACCGGCTGATCTGGGATGTGGGCCACCAGGCCTATCCGCACAAGATATTGACCGGGCGGCGCGAGCGCATCCGCACGCTGCGCCAGGAGGGCGGGCTCTATGGTTTCACCAAGCGCTCGGAGAGCGAATACGATCCCTTTGGCACAGCCCACTCGTCCACCTCCATTTCGGCTGGCCTCGGCATGGCTGTTGCGCACAGGCTGAAAGACGAGAAACGTAATGTCATCGCGGTGATCGGCGATGGTGCCATGTCTGCAGGCATGGCCTACGAGGCGTTGAACAATGCGGGGGCGCTGGGTGAGCGGTTGATCGTCATTCTGAACGATAATGACATGTCGATTGCCCCGCCGCAGGGCGCGATGAGCGCCTATCTGGCCCGCCTCGCCTCGGGGCGCACCTATCAGGGCGTGCGCGATCTCGGCAAGAAGCTGACATCCTATCTGGGAGAAGGGGTCGACCGCGCCATCACGCGCGCGGTGGAACATGCGCGCGGCTATGTTACCGGTGGGACGCTGTTCGAGGAGCTGGGCTTCTTTCACATCGGCCCGATCGACGGGCACAATCTGAAACATCTCGTACCGGTTTTGAAAAACGTGCGCGACAACGGCACCGGACCGGTGCTCATCCATGTGGTGACGAAAAAGGGCAAGGGCTATCCGCCAGCCGAGGCGGCGGCGGACAAGTATCACGGTGTCAACAAGTTTGACGTCATCACCGGCGCGCAGGCCAAGGCACCTGCCAATGCGCCGAGTTACACCAAGGTTTTCGCCCAGTCGCTCATCCAGGAAGCGCGCGAGGACGAGCGGGTCGTCGCCGTGACGGCTGCCATGCCCTCGGGCACCGGGCTCGACCTGTTCGAGAAGGAATTTCCGGAGCGGACTTTCGATGTGGGTATTGCCGAGCAGCACGCGGTCACATTCGCTGCCGGTCTCGCAACCGAGGGGTTGCGCCCGTTTGCGGCGATCTATTCGACCTTTCTGCAGCGCGGCTATGACCAGGTGGTGCATGACGTGGCACTGCAGAACCTGCCGGTGCGTTTTGCCATCGACCGGGCGGGGTTTGTGGGCGCGGATGGCCCAACCCATTGCGGCGCGTTCGACATCACCTATCTGGCCAGCCTGCCGAATTTCGTCGTGATGGCGGCTGCCGACGAGGCGGAGCTGCGGCACATGGTGCGCACCGCCGTCGAGCACGATCAGGGCCCCATAGCCTTCCGCTATCCGCGTGGCAATGGCGTTGGTGTCGAGATGCCGGAACGCGGCGAAGTGCTGGAACTCGGCAGGGGACGGGTGATGCGCGAAGGCTCCAAAGTGGCGCTTCTCTCGTTTGGTAGCAGGCTGGAAGACTGTTTGAAAGCGGCCGACGAACTGGATGCGGCTGGGCTCTCGACCACGGTTGCCGATGCGCGGTTTGCAAAGCCGCTTGATCGGGAATTGATCAGGCGGCTGGCGCTGGAACACGAGGTGCTGATCACCATTGAAGAAGGTGCGATTGGCGGCTTCGGCTCGCATGTGCTCAATTTCCTGGCGCATGAGGGCCTGCTTGAAAGCGGCGTGAAGGTGCGGCCCATGGCCATGCCCGACCGTTTCGTCAACCACGCAAAGCCCGAGCGCATGGTGGAGGATGCCGGGCTCGATGCGGGCGCGATTGTGCGCACGGTGTTTGCGGCCTTGGGCCAGCGTGCGGAAAGCGCAGCGCGTGCCTGACCGCGTTCAACCGCTTCCGCAGAAAGCCCATCAAGAGAAAACCCATCAAGAGATGGCCGGATGAGGCTCGACCAGTTTCTCGTGGACAGGGGCTTGTTTGCGAGCCGTGCGCGGGCGCGTGATGCGATCCTGCGCGGCACGGTGAAGGTGGACGGAACACCGGCGAAAAAGCCCGGGCAGACTGTTACGCCCGCCGCCGAGGTGAAGGTGGACGATCCGGCAAGTGCTTATGTCTCTCGCGCCGCTGTGAAGCTCTTGCATGGTCTCGACGCTTTCGGGTTTGACCCGGCAGGTTGCCATGCACTCGACATTGGAGCTTCCACGGGCGGGTTCACGCAGGTGCTTCTGGAGCGCGGCGCGGCCCATGTGACGGCCATTGATGTGGGCACTGGGCAGATGGACCCGCGAATTGCAAGCGATGCACGCGTGACCTCGCTCGAAGGGGTGAACGCCCGGCACCTGACGATGGAAGATCTGACAGGGCGCGTGCCGGCTTTCCTGGTGTCGGACGTAAGCTTCATTTCACTGAAACTCGCTTTGCCTCCGGCGCTCGCGCTGGCGGCGCGAGGGACATGTGGTATCTTTCTTGTGAAGCCTCAGTTCGAGGCGGGACGAGAGGCCATTGGCAAGGGCGGTTTGCTGCGCGATCCGGCAAAGGCCGAAGAAATCGCCGCAGAGCTGGAAAAATGGCTGGGGACGAATGCCGGCTGGCGGGCCGTGGGGCTTGCGCCGTCACCCATCGAAGGCGGAGACGGAAACCGCGAATTTCTACTGGCCGGACGCAAGGACCAATGAGCGAAACGCTTACGATCGATCATCTGGGAGCACAGGGCGATGGCGTCGCGCTTACGCCCACGGGACCTGCCTATGTGCCGTTTGCGCTTCCGGGCGAAGTGGTGGAAGCGGAACTGCGCAAGGGGCGTGCTGCGAAGAGGACATTGCGCGAGGCCTCGCCCGACCGCATCGAGCCTGCCTGCCGGCATTTCGGTGATTGTGGGGGCTGCGCGGTACAGCACCTTGAGAGCGAAGCCTATCTCGCCTGGAAACGTGAGAAGGTCGTGACCGCACTGGAGACGCGCGGTATCAAAACCGAAGTGGAAGAGACGCTCGCCTGCCCGCCGCATTCGCGCCGCCGCGTGACGTTTACCGCAAGGCGGCTGGGATCCGAGGTTCTTCTGGGTTTCAATGCGGCGCAATCCCATCGCATCGTCGTGATTGAGGAATGCCCGGTGGCAACACCCGAAATTGTTGCCGCGCTTGAGGATCTGCGGGTCCTGGCCAAGGCCATCGCGGCGACGCCGAAGCCCTTTCACCTGACGGTGACGGAAACCCGCACCGGGCTCGACATTGCAGCGGTGGGCGCGGGACGGCTCGGTGAAAAACAGCGCCGGGCGGTGATCGACCTGGCGCTGGAAAAGGGATTTGCCCGGCTTTCTGCCGATGGCGAGATCATTGTGGAGGGCCGGAAGCCCAGCGTGATGTTTGCAGACGTGCCGGTGGCCATTCCGCCGGCAGGGTTTCTACAGGCCACGGTTGCCGCGGAAGAGGCGATGGCCGGATTGGTGACGGGGCATCTGGAGAGTTGCAAACACGTTGCCGACCTCTTCGCCGGCAGCGGCACGTTTGCGCTGCGGCTGGCACACAAGGCGCGGGTCTATGCGGCTGAAGGCGATGCGATTGCGCTTGCCACGCTCGATATCGCCGCGCGGCAATGGTCATCTTTGAAGCCGGTGACGGCGGAAAAACGCGATCTCTTCCATCGCCCGCTGCTGATGAAGGAACTGGCGCAATTTGATGGGCTGGTATTCGATCCGCCCCGCGCGGGGGCCGAGTTCCAGTGCCGGCAGATTGCACGCTCCGATGTCAAGCGGGTCGCGGCGGTTTCCTGTAATCCTGGCACGCTGGCGCGGGATCTGGCGATCCTTGTGGAAGGAGGTTATCGGGTCACGCGGGTTGTACCAATCGACCAGTTCCTCTGGTCGCCGCATGTGGAAGCGGTGGCGCTTTTGGAGAAGAAGCAGAAGCGGCGCTGATCAGCTTTTCAAAAGCATGTCGACATAGGATGGCACCACGCGGCTGGCCGGTCCGTGGATGGCCTCGTCGAAATCATCGAAGGTGTCGGACGGTTCCAGATTGAGCTCGATCGTGCGCGCGCCGTGGCGTCCTGCCTCCTGCACGAATTGTGCTGCCGGATAGACATTGCCTGACGTGCCGATGGAGATGAAGAGATCCGCAGCGCGGAGCGCGCCGTAGATGCGCTCCATCTGGTAGGGCATTTCGCCGAACCACACGACGTCGGGGCGCAAATGTCCGCCCGTGGCGCAGGCGGGGCAGGGCGTTTCGAGGGACATATCGCCGTCCCACGGGCTGCGATCGCCGCAATGGGTGCAGAGCGCGCTTCGGTGTTCGCCATGCATGTGGATGAGGTTTTTCGAGCCGGCGCGCTCGTGAAGATCGTCGATGTTCTGGGTGACGAGCAGAACGTCACCTGAAAATTCCCGCTCCAGTCGGGCGAGTGCGCGGTGGGCATCGTTGGGCTCCAGCTCGGCGATCCTGCGCCGGCGCATATTGTAGAAGTCATGTACCAGCGCGGGGTTGGCGGCAAAGCCCTCGGGCGTTGCCACGTCGCGGTAGTCGATCTTCGACCATAGCCCGTTCTTGTCGCGGAACGTATCCACGCCCGATTCGGCAGAGACACCCGCACCGGTGAGTATGACGATGCGCCGGTAATCCATCAGGTCTGCGTGCCGCCGACAGTCATCTGGTCCATGCGCAGGTGCGGCTGGCCGACGCCGACCGGTACGCCCTGTCCGGCCTTGCCGCACATGCCGATGCCATTGTCGAGGGTCATGTCATTGCCGACCATGGAGACGCGGTGCATGGCGTCGGGTCCGTTGCCGATCAGCATGGCGCCCTTGATCGGCTGGGTGACCTTGCCGTCCTCGATCATGTAGGCCTCGGTGCAGCCGAACACGAACTTGCCGGAGGTGATGTCCACCTGGCCGCCGCCGAAGGACACGGCATAGATGCCTTTCTTCACCGAGGCGATGATTTCCTCGGGCGCCCTGTCGCCGCCGGTCATGTAGGTGTTGGTCATGCGAGGCATGGGCTCATGGGCATAGGATTCGCGGCGTCCGTTGCCGGTAGGGGCCATGCCCATCAGACGGGCGTTCTGGCGGTCCTGCATGTAGCCGACCAGCCTGCCGTCCTCGATCAGGACGTTGCGGCCCGACGGCGTGCCTTCATCGTCTATGGTGAGCGAACCGCGCCGCTCCGGGATAGTGCCGTCATCGACAACGGTTACGCCCTTTGCGGCAACCTGCTCACCCAACAGGCCAGCGAAGGCCGAGGTTTTTTTGCGGTTGAAGTCGCCTTCGAGCCCGTGGCCCACGGCCTCATGCAGCATGACGCCCGGCCAGCCATTGGCGAGCACGATGTCGAAGGTGCCGGCAGGCGCAGGCACGGCGTCCAGATTGACGAGCGCCTGGCGCAGTGCCTCGCTTGCGGCGAACTGCCAGGAATCCTCGGCCAGAAACTCGCCAAAACTCTTGCGCCCACCCATGCCATGGGTGCCGGTCTCCTGCCGGTCACCATCACCGACCATAACGGAAACGTTGACGCGGACCAGCGGGCGGATGTCGCGGGCGATCTGGCCGTCGGCACGCACAATCTCGACATGCTGCCATGAGGCGGCGAGCGAGGCTGTGACCTGCCGCACGCGCGGGTCTTTCGCGCGAAGCCAGCCGTCGATTTCCTGCAGGAGCTTTGCCTTTTCCTCGAAGTCTGGCGAGGCAATCGGGTTCTCGTCCCCATAAAGACGCTGATTCGTGCCGACGGGAGCTGTGGCGAGCTTTCCCGAATATCCGTCCTTCACTGTAGAGACGGCATCGGCGGCTCGGCGCAGTGAGGCTTCGGTCAACTCGCTGGAATGGGCATAGCCCGAGGCTTCACCGGCAACGGCGCGCAGGCCAAAACCCTGATCGGTGTTGAAGCTCGCGGTCTTCAGGCGTCCATCGTCGAAAACAAGCGCTTCTCCTTCCCGGTATTCGAGGAAGAGTTCCCCGTCATCCGCGCCGCTGATCGTGTCGGCAACGAGGGATTTCAGACGATCGGGAGAACAATCGAAGGCGTCGAGAAGCGATTTGGCGGTCATGAACAATATCCTGTCGAAACTCCCTTTCATTTAAGGGAGCACGGGCACGCAATCCAGTGCGGCTTGGACAGGAACTTCCGCGATTAGCGGGGCAGGGCGTCGAAACCTTCAGCAAAACCGTTGAGATCCACGGGGATGCCAATGCCTTCTTCCGGAGTCTGGAAGACGATGAAGGTGGCGGACTGGCCGGTCTTGAAGGTTTCCACAAGCTGATCCTCGAGGATCACCTCAGCGTAGCAGCCATCCTGAAAACAGCGCACGAAATAGGCGCGGCCGATATCCTTGCCATCCACATTGAGCCCAAGGCCATTCGGCAGGAGCACACCGAGCGGAGCCAGAACACGCAGGATCTCCGCTTTTCCGTCGGCGGTGCGAAGCACGACGACTGAAAGCCCCATCTCCGGCCGGTCTTCAGCAACGACGTTTTGCATCATCGCGCACTGTTCGCTGGAGGCGCCAGCAGGCGTGTCACACAGGATCGACCACGCCCCATGAGTCGAGCGAACCGTACCGCTCTGCTGCGCGTGCGCGCCCAGGACGGGGAAAACGGTCATCGCGAGCGCTACAGCGGCGCATTTGAGGAAGGACGTGCTCATGGTTCCTGGCTCCCGTACGAATCAGGGCAATTTATCCTGCGATTGCAGTTGGCGAAAAGGGAGGGCTTCGGCAAAAGATTGGGAAAACCCGATTACGCGAAAACAATAATGACATTTGCGGGCAATTCCGACCGAAATGGGACGCCCCGGCGTTTTGTGCTATTGCACTTTCAATATGGACGGCAGTATGAGCCTGCCGAAGGGGCGCAAAAATGCCGCACGTCGCATCCAACGCCTTCCTTGCGGTTCAAATGAGAGTATGGTTTGAACGCGCCTATAAAAAGCCAGAATTCCCTTTGCGGCAAAACCGGACGTTCCGGCTTGCCGTGTCGCCACGGGAGATGACGAGGGTTATGAAGAATATCGCTGTTGGCCTTGCCACTCTGCCGTTTCTCGCCACGGGCGCCGTTGCTGCGCAACCTGAGCCCTGGCAGATGCGCTTTCAACCGGCTGCAACCGGCATCATGCACGAGATCACCTGGTTCGAGGAATACACTTTGTGGTTCATCGTGCCGATCACCATTCTGGTGATGGCCCTGCTGGCCTGGTGCATTGTGCGTTTCCGCGCAAAGGCAAATCCCACGCCGTCGCGCACCAGCCACAACACGCTGATCGAAGTCATCTGGACCGTTGGTCCCGTGATCGTGCTGCTGTTCCTGGCGGTGCCGTCGTTCCAGCTTCTTACGGCGCAGTACACGCCCGAGGAGGAACCGGCCCTTACCATCAAGGCCACGGGCGTGCAGTGGTACTGGGATTACGAATACCAGCTTGAAGAGCCCGTTTCCTTCAGCTCTCTCATGCTCAAGGAAGACGAGCGTGCCGACGCTGGCAAGGAAGACAAGTCTGTCTATCCGCGTCTTCTGGCCGTGGATAATGAAATCGTCGTTCCCGTCGACACCACTGTGCGCGTCCTCGTGACGGCGAGCGACGTGATCCATGCCTTTGCCATGCCGGCCTTCGGCGTCAAGGTTGACGCCGTTCCCGGCCGCATCAACGAGACCTGGTTCAAGGCCGAGAAGGAAGGCCTCTACTACGGTCAGTGCTCGGAACTGTGCGGCAAGGATCACGCCTATATGCCGATTGCCATCCGCGTTGTGGCTCAAGACCAATATGACACCTGGATCGCAGCCGCGGGTGAAGACCTCGCCGGCGCCAACAAGGCTTTGATGGCCGCGATCGAGGGCAAGACGAAAGTTGCGTCTGCTGGCGAATGAGCCGGCAGACGACCAGAGAGGAAATGGAGCGGTAGGAAATGGCAGGCGCTACAACCCATGACGCCCATGGCGAACACAAGCCAACCGGATGGACCCGGTGGGTTTATTCCACCAACCACAAGGACATCGGCACGCTCTACCTGATCTTCGCCATCTGCGCGGGTATCATCGGCGGCTTCCTGTCCGTCATGATGCGCTGGGAGCTTGCTGAACCCGGCATCCAGATTTTCCATGGCCTTGCCGCCATGGTCTACGGTTTCGAGGGCGATGCAGCCATCGACGCCGGCAAGCACATGTTCAACGTGTTCACAACGGCGCACGGCCTCATCATGATCTTCTTCATGGTCATGCCCGCGCTGATCGGCGGCTTCGCTAACTGGATGGTGCCGATCATGATCGGCGCGCCGGATATGGCGTTCCCGCGCATGAACAACATTTCGTTCTGGCTGCTCCCGCCGGCGTTCATCCTGCTGCTCATGTCGCTTTTCGTTCAGGGCCCGGCCGGTGCCTACGGAACGGGTGGCGGCTGGACGATCTATCCGCCGCTTTCGACCTCCGGTCAGCCCGGCCCCGCTATGGATCTCGCCATTCTGTCGATCCACATTGCCGGTGCGTCGTCGATCCTCGGTGCGATCAACTTCATCACCACGATCTTCAACATGCGTGCTCCGGGCATGACGCTGCACAAGATGCCGCTCTTTGCCTGGTCGGTGCTGATTACCGCGTTCCTGCTGCTCCTGTCGCTTCCGGTTCTGGCCGGCGGCATCACCATGCTTCTGACGGACCGCAACTTCGGCACGACCTTCTTTGCGCCTGAAGGCGGCGGCGACCCGATCCTGTTCCAGCATCTGTTCTGGTTCTTCGGTCATCCGGAAGTGTACATTCTGATCCTGCCAGGCTTCGGCATTGTCAGCCACATCGTCTCGACCTTCTCGAGAAAGCCGATCTTCGGTTATCTCGGCATGGCCTACGCCATGGTCGCCATTGGCGCCGTCGGCTTCATCGTGTGGGCGCACCACATGTACACGACCGGCCTGTCGCTCGACACGCAGCGTTACTTCGTGTTCGCAACGATGGTGATCGCGGTTCCGACGGGCGTGAAGATCTTCTCGTGGATCGCTACCATGTGGGGCGGTTCCATCGAGTTCCGCACGCCGATGATCTGGGCCATCGCCTTCATCTTCCTGTTCACCGTTGGCGGTGTGACGGGCGTGCAGCTCGCCAATGCCGGTCTCGACCGCGCCATGCACGACACCTACTACGTGGTTGCACACTTCCATTACGTGCTTTCCATGGGTGCCGTGTTCGCGATCTTCGCTGCCTGGTACTACTGGTTCCCGAAGATGACCGGCTACATGTACAACTCGTTCATCGCCCGGGTGCATTTCTGGATTACCTTCATTGGCGTGAACGTCATCTTCTTCCCGCAGCACTTCCTGGGTCTGGCCGGCATGCCGCGCCGCTATATCGACTATCCGGATGCGTTTGCTGGCTGGAACATGGTGTCGTCCTACGGCTCCTATCTCGCGGCCATCGGTGTGCTGGTGTTCCTGTTCGGTGTCTTCGAGGCATTCGCCAAGAAGCGTCCGGCTGGCGCCAACCCATGGGGCGAGGGTGCGACGACCCTCGAGTGGCAGCTTTCTTCGCCGCCGCCTTTCCACCAGTGGGAACAGCTGCCGAAGATCCGCTGATCGCAGGCAAATTCAAAGCATGAAGGTTGCGCGGCCCGTCTTCGAATGTGCCGCGCAACCGATTAACAGAACGAAGGCACAACATGGCACTGGTTGATCAGGAGCATATGGACGATACGGGGCTGCGCCTTTCCGAGGCAGCGCCCGGCGATTTCATTGCGCTGTTGAAGCCACGCGTCATGTCGCTTGTCGTCTTTACGGCTTTTGTGGGCATGGTGATGGCTCCCGGTGTGCCGAATCCGTTGCTCGCCATGATCTCCATCGCGGCCATCGCCGTTGGTGCGGGAGCCTCGGGCGCGCTCAACATGTGGTATGACGCCGATATCGATGCGGTGATGGGGCGCACGGCCCGCCGGCCAGTTCCGGCCGGTCGCGTCACGCCGGGCGAGGCGCTTGGCTTCGGTCTGGTGCTCTCGGCGTTTTCCGTGGCCACACTCGGCCTGATGGCCAACTGGACGGCCGCAGCGCTGCTGGCCTTCACGATTTTCTTCTACGCCGTGATCTACACGATGTGGCTCAAGCGCTCGACGCCGCAGAACATCGTCATTGGCGGTGCCGCGGGCGCGCTCCCGCCGGTCGTTGGCTGGGCCGCGGTCACCGGCACGGTGAGCATGGAAAGCCTGGTGCTCTTCCTGATAATCTTCCTGTGGACGCCGCCGCACTTCTGGGCGCTGGCGCTTTTCAAATCGGGCGACTACGAGCGCGCGGGCATTCCGATGCTGCCCAATGTCGCCGGACATGCCGCGACCAGGAAGCAGATTTTCATCTATGCGCTGCTTCTCGCCGCAAGCGGTATCCTGCCGGTGGTGGCAGGTTTCGCGAGCTTTGCGTATGGCGCGGTTGCCGCCATTCTGGGGGGCGGCTTCGTCTGGTATTCCTGGCAGGTGCTGCGCATGCCGGAAAGCGATACGAGCATGAAACCCGCCAAGGCGCTTTTCGGCTATTCGTTGCTCTATCTTTTCGTCCTGTTCACGGCGCTTCTCGCCGACCGGCTGCTCATAAGCCTTGGCCTGGTTTCCTGAGGTGAGATAATGGACAAGGATCTTCTCAAGCCCACCGAAGCGCAGCTCAGGGCCCGCCGCAAGCGCAACATCGCCCTTGCCATCGCGCTCGCTGTCTTCGTTGTGCTCGTCTATGTCGGCAGCCTGGCCAAGCTCGGGCCGGGCCTGTTCGAGCGCGCGATGTGAGGTTTGACATGAGTGGCAAGCCGGAAAACCGGAAAGAGACAGCAGGGCATCGAAATCGCAATGCAGCGATCCTTTGCGTTGCCGTGGTGGGCGGCATGGTGGGTATGGCCTACGCAGCCGTACCGCTTTACCAGCTTTTCTGCCAGGTGACGGGTTATGGGGGAACCACTCAGCGTGTCGAGCAGTATTCCGATACGATTCTGGACCAGACCATCACCGTCCGCTTCGACGCGAACACGAACGGCGTTCCGTGGGAGTTTCAGCCGAAGCAGCGCGAGGTGACCCTGCGCCTCGGCGAAACGAAGCAGATCTCCTACGTGTCGCGCAACCTGTCCAGCGAGCCCACTTCGGGTACGGCGACGTTCAACGTTTCGCCGGCGCGGGCCGGAGCCTATTTCAACAAGGTTGAGTGCTTCTGCTTCACGGAACAGGAGTTGCAACCGGGACAATCCTATGACATGCCGGTCGTCTTCTTTGTCGACCCGGAGATCGTCAACGTGCCTGAGTTGAAGAACCTGAAAACGATTACGCTTTCCTACACATTCTTCCCGCTTGAGAAGAAGGCGCCGGTGGCTGCCGCGCCCAAGACCAACACCAATCAGAACGAGAATCTCGGGGGCTGACATGGCCGACGCGCACGCAAAACATCACGACTATCACATCATCGACCCGAGCCCATGGCCGTTCCTCGGCTCGCTCGGCGCCCTGATCATGTCCATTGGCGGCATCGCCTGGATGAAGGCGCTCAACGGCTCCGATTTCACCATTTTCGGTGTTGATCTCGCCGCGACCAACTTCTGGCTTTTCCTGATCGGTCTCTTTCTGGTGCTTTTCACCATGTATTCCTGGTGGGCCGATACGATCCGCGAAGGACATGAGGGACATCATACCCGCGTCGTTTCGCTTCATCTGCGTTACGGCATGATCATGTTCATCGCCTCGGAGCTGATGTTCTTCGTGGCGTGGTTCTGGGCGTTCTTTGATGCCAGCCTGTTCCCGGGCGAGGCCGTACAGGCTACGCGCGCCGAGTTCACCGGGGGCATGTGGCCGCCGGCGGGCGTCGAGGTTCTCGACCCCTTCCACCTGCCGCTCTACAACACGATCATTCTTCTGCTCTCCGGTACGACGGTAACCTGGGCGCACCATGCCTTGCTCGAAGACGACCGCAAGGGCCTCGTGTGGGGACTGGCTCTGACCGTGGCGCTGGGCGTGCTGTTCTCCTTTGTTCAGGCCTATGAGTACATGCACGCACCGTTTGCCTTCTCTGATTCGATCTATGGGGCAACATTCTACATGGCGACTGGCTTCCACGGCTTCCACGTGTTTGTCGGCACCATATTTCTGCTGGTCTGCCTGCTGCGCGCCATGGCCGGTGATTTCACGCCGAAGCATCATTTCGGCTTCGAGGCGGCTGCCTGGTACTGGCATTTCGTTGACGTGGTGTGGCTCTTCCTCTTCACCTTCGTCTACGTCTGGGCCTCTGCGGGCGCGACCATCGCGCATGGCTAAGAAGGCAGTGTGAGAATGCGAAAGGCGGCTGGGGAAACCTGGCCGCTTTCTTTTTTGGAGCACATTCTCGTCCTATCCCGGGGTGCGTCATGAGGCGGCGTCGACCGGGCGGGCCCGCCATGTTAGAGCGCAGGGACATTCAGTGAAACGGGCGGCGCACATCCCCGGGGCTTGCGCCGGGTTGAAACGACATGATCGAGCGACAGGAAAACTCATGCAGTGACAAACCGGTCGTCGATCGGGCGATCTGGCCACCGGTTGATCCGGTCAGCGCCGGGCTTGGCGGTCGTTGCCCGCGCTGCGGGGAAGGGCGGCTCTTTTCCGGTTTTCTGACCGTGGGACGAGAATGCCACAATTGCCGGCTGGACTATAGCTTTGCCGATGCCGGCGACGGACCTGCGGTCTTCGTCATTCTGATCATCGGCTTTCTGGTTGTGGGACTGGCTCTGTGGGTGGAAGTGTCGCTCGGCCCTGCGCTCTGGGTGCATTTCATACTCTGGATACCGCTTGCGCTGGTTCTTTGTCTTACGGCGCTACGCCTGATGAAGGGCCTGCTGATCTCACTGCAATATCGTAACAAGGCGGAGCAAGGAGAGCTCGAACGATAATGACCGTGCCTGAAGTCAAATCCTCCCGGTCGGGCTTTACCTGGCTTCTGCTGCTTCTGAGCCTTATCGTACTCGTCTGCCTTCTGGCGCTCGGGACATGGCAGGTGCAGCGACTTCAATGGAAGGAGGCGCTGCTTGCGCAGATCGAGGCGCGGATCAATGCAAAGCCGGCGGATCTCGCCAGCATCGAGCGCATCTACGCTGAAACCGGTGATGTCGAGTACCGGCCGATGCGCGTTGAGGGCGCCTTCCGGCACACGGGCGAGCGCCACTATTTCGCAACCTGGAAGGGGCAGTCGGGCTATTTTGTTCACACACCGCTCAGACTTGACGACGGCCGCTTCATTTTCGTCAATCGCGGTTTCGTGCCCTTCGATCGCAAAGAGTCGGAGATGCGCACCCAAGGACAGATTGTCGGCGGCGTGCGCATCAGCGGGCTCGCCCGCAACGGGATTGGCGAGAAGCCGTCTTTCATCGTTCCAGACAATGATATCAGCAAGAACATATTCTATTGGAAGGATCTCGATGCGATGGCGCGCACTGCCGGATTGCCGGATGCCGCACGGGTTCTCCCGTTCTACGTTGACGCTGATGACACGCCCAATCCCGGCGGACTGCCCGTGGGCGGCGTGACGCGTATCGATCTGCCGAACAGCCACTTGCAGTATGCGATTACCTGGTATGGGCTTGCCCTGGCGCTATGCGGGGTGCTCTTCGTCTGGTGGCGAAGAAACCGGCGGAGCGTGTGATCGCGTTCTTTGGCTCCGGGGCCTTGACATTGAGGGCCCCACACCCCCAATTCCGGCATCAGCAAGGGGACAAGAGATGACGGCTGCCGACATGACAAGACAGAAGCTGACGGTACGGCTTTGCGGGCCTCGCGGTTTCTGTGCAGGCGTTGACCGCGCCATTCAGATCGTCGTGCTGGCGCTGAAGAAATACGGCGCGCCGGTCTATGTGCGCCACGAGATTGTTCACAACCGTTATGTGGTGGAGGGGCTCCAGGAACGCGGGGCCGTCTTCATCGAGGAACTGAGCGAAATTCCCGAAGATCATCGTGATTGCCCGGTCGTTTTTTCCGCACATGGCGTGCCGAAATCGGTCCCGGCGGATGCCCAGAACCGCAACCTCTTCTATCTGGATGCAACCTGCCCGCTGGTCTCCAAGGTTCATAAACAGGCAATGCGTCATCACCGGCTGGGCCGTCATGTTCTGCTCATCGGCCATGCGGGTCATCCCGAGGTGATCGGCACGATGGGGCAACTGCCCGAGGGCACGGTGACCCTGGTGGAGACGGTGGAAGGCGCCAACACGCTTTTACGGCCCGATGGCGCGGAACTGGGCTTTGTGAGCCAGACAACTCTGTCTGTGGAGGACACGGCAGACATTCTCAAGGCTCTGGAAGACCGTTTCCCGGATCTGCATGCGCCAGCGGCCGAATCCATCTGTTACGCGACCACCAACCGGCAGGAGGCTGTGAAAAAGGCGGCACCGGGTTCGGACCTGTTCCTCGTTGTCGGTGCACCCAACTCGTCAAACTCACGTCGTCTTGTGGAGGTTGCGGAGAGGGCAGGGGCCAAACGATCCCTGCTCGTGCAGCGGGCGTCTGAAATTCCGTGGGACGAAGTCGATGGCATTCGTGTTCTCGGCCTCTCCGCCGGCGCCTCCGCGCCCGAAATCATCGTCAACGAGATCATCGATGCATTCCGCGAGCGGTTCGACGTCACGGTCGAGCTTGCAATCACCGCCGAAGAAACCGAGAATTTTCCCGTCATGCGTGCAATCCGCGACGTGGAACTGACCAGCGCCGACATGGCCTTTGTGAATGGCAACGCATAAGCATGGCAGTCTATACGGATATCTCCGAGGTCGAGCTGGGTGCGTTCCTCAAGCAATACGATGTTGGGGACCTGCTGTCCTACAAGGGCATCGCCGAAGGTACGGAAAACTCCAACTACCTGCTTCACACCTCCAGAGCAGCCTACATCCTGACCCTCTATGAACAGCGTGTGGAACGCTCCGACCTGCCATTCTTTCTGGGTCTGATGGAGCACCTTGCGCAACATGGCGTGAACTGTCCGCTTCCGGTGCGTCGGCGCGATGGGGCCGTGGTAAGCGAAATTGCCGGTCGGCCGGCTGCACTCATCACCTTTCTGGAAGGCATGTGGCTGAGAAAGCCTGCTCCACGCCATTGCCACGAGGTGGGCAAGGCCATGGCGAGCATGCATCTTGCGGCGCGCGGCTTCGAACTGACGCGCGCGAATGCGCTCACCATCGGCGACTGGCGGCCGCTATGGGAAATGGCGAAGTCTCGGGCAAACGAGGTGGAGGCGGGGCTGGAGGCCGAGGTGGAGGCCGACCTGGACGCGCTGAACGAAGGCTGGCCTTCGGATCTGCCTACCGGCGTTATCCATGCCGACCTCTTCCCTGACAATGTCTTCTTCCTCGGTGACAAGGTATCGGGGATCATCGATTTCTATTTCGCCTGCAACGATCTCCTGGCCTATGACATCGCCACCGGACTCAACGCCTGGTGCTTCGAAAAAGACGGTTCCTACAACCTGACCAAGGGCACGGCGCTGCTGGAAGGCTATCAGTCGGTGCGCCCTCTGGATGCGAACGAGATCGAGGCGCTGCCGCTACTGGCTCGAGGTTCCGCGCTGCGCTTCATGCTGACCCGGCTCTATGACTGGCTGACCATTGCCGATGGAGCGCTGGTGAACAAACGCGATCCCATGGAGTATATACGCCGCCTGCGCTTTCACCGGCAGATCGGATCGGCATCTGAATACGGGATCGGCATAAAGTGACAAGCGTGGAAATTTTCACCGACGGAGCCTGTTCGGGTAATCCAGGGCCCGGTGGCTGGGGCGCGCTGCTGCGGCATAACGGCGTGGAGAAAGAACTCTCTGGCGGCGAGGCCGAAACCACCAACAACCGGATGGAATTGAAGGCCGCCATTGAAGCCCTCAACGCGCTGAAACGGCCTTGCGACGTGGATCTTTACACCGACAGCGTTTATGTGCGCGACGGCATTTCCGGCTGGATCGAGGGCTGGAAACGCAATGGCTGGAAAACGGCCGCCAAGAAGCCGGTGAAAAATGCCGAGCTCTGGCAGGCGCTGGACGAAGCAAGCAAGCGACACAAGATCAAATGGCACTGGGTCAAGGGCCATGCTGGCCATCCCGAAAACGAGCGGGCCGATGCGTTGGCGCGCGCGGGTATGGAGCCTTTCAAGAAAAAGCGGCGGTAACGCGCGTTAACGGGACTGGTGGAGCAGCGGCCAGGCGAGGCCCCTCCGTCGCACCTTTAGGGCGGAACACTATTTTTCGCTCCTGCCCGAGCTTTGCCCGGGGTATCCTCGGAGCATGGCTCCGAGGATGAAGACGCATTGGATTGCGATTCTTCAGAGAAGGGCGGTGTCTCAGCCCTGAAGTTGCTCAAGAATGCGGGCGGCACCGCTCGTTTCAGCCTGGCCCGGATTCTCCTCGATGTTGATCGCGCTGACGACACCGTCGTCCACGATCATCGAATAGCGCTTCGACCTGTTTCCGAGCCCGGCGACGGACAGATCCGCATCGAGCCCGAGTGCGCGAGTGAAGTCACCATTACCATCGGCGATAAAGGTGATCTTGTCTTCCGCGCCAGTGAAGCCGGCCCAGGCCTTCATCACGAAAGCGTCGTTCACGGAGACGACGGCGATGTCGTCGGCACCGCGGGCACGGATCGCATCACCATTCTCTACGAAACCCGGCAGATGGCTGTTGCTGCAGGTCGGGGTGAAGGCTCCCGGTACCCCGAACAGAACCACTTTGCGACCGGCAAAGAATTCGGGCGCTGCAACCTCGTTTGCACCTTCGGTGCTGACTTTCTTGAAGCGTGTATCGGGGATGCGGTCACCAACGGAAATTTTCATCAGAGGCTCCTGAAAAACGATCTAGTATCAATACGATTCAAGGGATTTGGATACCCCCCGAGACGGCCTCTCCACCGGCCGTCAGCGTATATATAAGCGGAGTGCTTTGAAGTTTCTCGATATCACCGTTCATTATTTCAACAATAAAGCTGGCCGTGTCACCCTCGCGGTTTTCCAGCCGTGGTGTACCGAGCAGGTGCGCGCGCTCGTGATCGAGAAAGAGGGTCGGATCCCGCATTGAAGCGGGGACATGGCCTCTAAGCAGAATGGCGCCGCCCGTGCTTTCAGCGGAAACTATCCCGAACGCCGCCGCTGCGGGCGACGGAAGCGATGCGAAGGCGCGGCGGACTGTAAGTGCATCGCTGACATTGTCGGCATCTGCCGCGGGATCGAAAGTGAAAGATGCCTGAAAAGGAATACAAATTGTCTCGCATATCCCCAGAAAGACATCCACATCGATCAGCGTGACAGCGTTTGCCTGATCGAGTGTGAAGGTGACAGGCAGAGCCACGGACTGCGTATAACCTGCCCATTGCGTTTCGCCATCGTGAATACGTTCCGGCGCCGGGTATTGCAGCTCGGCGGCGCTGATATGCGCACTGCGTGAGATGTCGATCTGCGGTGGAATGCCGGCAGAACCGGGATTGCGCCAATAGGTCTTCCAACCAGGCTTGAGATCGATCTCGAGGGCACCCCGCAGGCGACCGTCGTCATCTGGAAGTCCGACGGTGACGAGGCGAACCGATCCGCCTTCGCTCTCCTGCCATTGGCTGGAGGCAGCATGTACCTGCGCGCTCATCAGGAGCATAAGGATCAGGGAGGCAGTTCGAATCATGGTGAGAGATTGCAGTCGGGTCGCCCCACCTGCAAGGCACACTTCCGCACGGCAGCATCATAAATGCGTGAGCGGCATCCCGCAGCGTCGTGATATCCGTCTTTCAAGCCATGGGAAAACCGGCTAGGCTGAAACATGGAAAGCCGAGAAAATACCACAGACCAAGGGCACAGTGAGGAAATGTCGGGACTTCCATATCTGGAAAACCATTTCCTGATCGCCATGCCTGGCATGCGCGATGAGCGCTTTGCGCGGGCGGTGATATATCTGTGCGCCCATAGCGATGAAGGCGCGATGGGGCTGATCATCAACCAGCCGCAACAGCTCGCCTTTCCGGATATCCTCGTCCAGCTCGGAATTCTGGAGGAGTCGGAGGCCATCCGCCTGCCGCATGAAGCGCGAAACATGCCGGTCCGCAACGGAGGACCTGTCGACCGGAGCAGGGGCTTCGTGCTCCACACGGACGATTATGTCGTGGAATCCTCCATGCCCGTTTCCGACAGTATCTGTCTCACGGCCACGGTCGACATGCTCAGGGCCATATCGCTCGGCCAGGGCCCGCGACATGCCCTGATGGCGCTTGGCTATGCCGGATGGGGAGCCGGGCAGCTTGAGATGGAAATAGGCGAGAATGGCTGGCTGACCTGTCCGGCGACACCGGAACTTCTGTTCGAAGGCGATATCGACCAGAAATATGATGGCGTCCTGGCCTCCATCGGTATCGATGTGGCAAATCTCAGTCAGATTGCCGGCCACGCGTGACGGCCCTGCCGGATCACGCGCGCGGGCGAAAAAGCGCGGGCGAAAAAAGAGTGTTTTGCCGCGTTCTAATGCCGGGTTTCGCTGTTTAACCGCGATCCTCGGAGGCCTTCCGTCCGGCTTTCGAGAGTGAGCCCTTCTGAAGCCCGTTCGATTTTGCGTCAGGACTTGGCTGCGGTCGTGTGTTCGAACAGCAGCCTGCCGATGGATTCTGCGTCTTGCGGTTCGCCGAACACAAAGCTCTGCGCGTAATCGCATCCCATCTCGGCCAGCTGCTGCGCATCCTGCTGGTCGACGACACCTTCCGCCACCACAGAGAGTTCGAGCTCCTTGGCCATCTTGACCATGGAACGCACCAGAACGATGCCGCGCGCGCTGTGATCTTCGAGGAAGCGCCGGTCGATCTTGATCGTGTCAAACGGAAAACTCGAGAGGTAGGAAAGCGACGAATAGCCAGTCCCGAAATCGTCCAGCGAGAGACCGATGCCGATGTGCCTCAGCTTCTGCAGCACGTGGGCGGATTGTTCGGGGTTGTCCATAACCACCGATTCGGTGAGTTCGAGCCGGAAGCTCTCAGGTGACACGCCTGACCGGGCGATGACGGAGCGTACGTCTCCGACGAGATCGCGGCGTATGAGCTGGCGACTTGACAGATTGACCGACATGAAGAGCGGTGTATCCGCAAACTGCTTCTGCCAGCGATAGAGGTCCTCGGCCGCCTGCTGCATGGCGAAGAGGCCGAGCTGGACGATAAGGCCTGAACTCTCGGCAATTGGGATGAAGTCTGCTGGCGGAATTGCACCGCGCCTCGGGTGATCCCAGCGCAGAAGGGCTTCGAAACCGGCGATGGACTGGTCTTCAAGGCGAACGATCGGCTGATAGACCATCTTGAGCTCTGAGCGCTCGATTGCACGGCGCAGATCCGACTCCATGCGCAGGCGGTTGTTGTCGATGGAGCGGAATGCAGGCCGGAATGGCTCGATCCGGTCACCGCCGAAGCGCTTTGCCTGATACATGGCAAGCTCGGCGTCCTTGAGCATTTCCTCCGCCGATTCCTGGGTGGTGGTCCAGGAGATGAGACCGATGGAGGAGGTCAATACAATCTCGCGACGCGCGAATGTCACGGGAGTGCGGATTGCCTGCTTGACCGAATCCGCCACGGCGGCGATGCGCGCCGGCTCCTGCTCGGAGAGCAGGATCATGGCGAACTGATCGCCGGACAGGCGGCAAAGCGAATCGCGCGGTTTCAGAAGCCGGTGAAGCCTGCGGGCAATGGTGAGGAGGATCGTGTCGCCCACCGAGATGCCGAGTTCCTCATTGACCTGCTTGAAGCGGTCGATGTCGATCACGAAAACAGTTGGCCGAACCTGCTGTTCCGTGCGGGCAATGGAGATGATTGCATCGAGCCTGTTGAGGAACAGTTCGCGGCTCGGCAACCCGGTGAGATTGTCGTGGACAGCGTCATGCAGGAGGCGCTCCTCGGCCTTTTTCTGCTCGGTGACGTCGACCATCGTGCCGACGCAACGGATGACCTGCCCGTCGGAGCCGATAACGGGGCGCGCGCGCAGATCGAACCAGTGATAATGGCCGTCGGCCCCGCGCAGCCGGAAGCTCTGGGAAATTCGTCCTCGCCTTTGCTCGAGCACCACGTCCAGGGTCGTGCGAAACGTGTCGCGGTCTTCGGTATGAAGCGTGGAGAGCCAGTCTCGAGCGGGCCCGTGCAGACTTCCCGAAGGAAGCCCGAGCTGGCGGCTCACATCCGGTCGCGTGATGATGCGATCTCGCGAAACATCCCAGTCCCAGACCACATCGCCGGAACCGGAGATTGCAAGCGCCTGACGTTCCATATCGCTGAACAGGCCCTGGAAGAGAGCGCCGCCCGCGAAGGCATGCTGCATGACGGTGAATCCGATCAGCAGAATAATCAGGATGAGCCCGCCGCCAATGGCCGGCTGGACGATGTCATTGTCGAGAATTCCGGTGATCGCCATCCACGATCCGACCATCCAGGCGATGATCATGACCCAGCTGGGCACCAGCATGATGGCACGATCATAGCCCTGAAGACTGAGGTAGATAATGATGCCGAGCCCGACAACGGCCGTGGCGGCAAAGGAAATGCGCGCGATACCGGCGGCCACGGCGGGATCGATAATAGCGAAGCCGGCGATGATGCCAAGACCCATGATCCACGCGAGCACGCCATAGCTGAAATGGTCGTGCCAGCGATTGAGATTGAGATAGGCAAACAGGAAGACGACGAGTGTGGCGGCCAGACCGACCTCGGTGCCCGCGCGCCAGATTTGCTCATTGCCCGGCGTGATCTCGATCACCTTGCTCAAAAAACCGAAATCGATGGAGATATAGGCAAGCACCGCCCAGGCAAGCGCTGCGGTGGCCGGGAACATGGATGTTCCCTTGACCACGAAAAGGATGGTCAGGAAGAGGGCGAGCAGCCCGGCAATGCCGATCACGATGCCGCGGAAAAGCGTGTAGGCGTTCACAGTGTCCTTGTAGGCGCCGGGATCCCACAGATAGACCTGCGGCAGGCTGGGCGATGAAAGCTCGGCAACAAAAGTCACAACGGAACCGGGATTGAGGGTGACGTGAAACTCGTCGGCATCCGGGCTTTCCTGTCGATCGAGCGTGAAACCCGAACTCGGCGTGATGGCTGCGATGCGTTGGGAGCCAAGGTCGGGCCAGATGAGCCCCGAACCCACCAGCCGGAAATGAGGTGCGACGATCAGCCGGTCAAGCTGCTGATCCGTGGTGTTGGCGAGTGCGAAGACCGCCCAGTCCCCCGTGGAGCGCTCATCCTGTGCCTCAACCTCGATACGCCGGACGATGCCATCGACATCCGGCGCGGTCGACACCTGGAACGCATCTCCCTGGCCACGATAGATTTCCACCGCCCCCGACAGATCGAGCGCCACATCGTCGCGGGCGATCTTGATCGGCTCGATGGCATCTGCCGGCCCGACTGCTGAGACAAGGGTTATGACAGCAGCGAACAGGGCCACCATGAGTGCTGAGATGAGGGAACGCGACAATGCGGGGAACAAGGAAATCAGCCTCGTGATTCTAGTACAGGCACGTGATGCTCCTCGGCGATCAGCGCATAAAGATAATGATCACGCCAAGAACCATTGATCCTGAGATAGGACCTGAGCAGGCCTTCGCGCTGAAATCCGGCTTTTTCAAGTAAACCGACAGAACGTTTATTGTCTGGAATACAGGCGGCTTCCAAACGGTGCAACCGTAAGCCACCGAAAGCATAGGGAATGAGCAGCTGCAGGGCAGCCAGCATCATCCCGCGGCCGGCATACCGCTCCCCCATCCAATAGCCAATGCTGGCGGTCTGAGCGACGCCGCGCCTGATGTTTGAGAGAGTGATACCGCCCGCCAACGCTTCCGTTGGTGCGTCAAAGACGAAAAAGCTGATGCCGGTTCCGTTTTCATACTCGGCACGATAACGCTTCAGGCGAAGCCGGAACGCACGTCTGGACAATTCGTCAGGAGCCCAGCTCGGCTCCCAGGGCACGAGAAACCCGCGGCTCTCATCGCGCAGGGCCGCCCATTCCGCATGGTCGTTCATGACCGGTGTTCTGAGGAACACGGTTTCGCCCTTGAGCGCCGGAGGCGGGCGGCGGAAGAAGGGCACGTCCAGCATATGTCCGCGACGGTCCTACACGGCGAGCTTGCGTGGCATTGGCCCCTGATCGGCCAGTGCATCCTGGATCGACTCGAAAGGTGCAAGGCTACCGACCGGACCAATTGCCGCAAGGGTCGGCTTGGAGGTGAAAAGGCGCTGCGAAAGATCGGTCAGCCGATCAACAGTGAGGTTCGAAAGACGATCCATCAACTCGTCAACATCGATGGGGCGGCCATAAAGCAAGAGCTGGCGAGCGATCTGCGAGGCGCGGCTTGCGGGGTTTTCGCGAGCCATCATGAGACCGGCACGATATTGCGCCCGCGCCCGGTCCAGCTCGTCCTGTCCGATGGACTGGCCAGCTTTCTGCAACTCTCCGAGGAGCAGGGGCACCAGTTGTTCAATGTCGTTCTTTCCGGTCGCCGCATGAACCCCGAAAATACCGGTATCCGAAAAACCCCAATGGAAGGCATAGACCGAATAGCAAAGACCGTGCTTCTCACGAACCTCCTGGAACAGTCTCGAGGACATGCCCCCGCCGAGGATGGTGGAAAGCACCTGGGAAGCGTAGAAGTCGCGCACATGGTAGGCGCGCCCTTCGAAGCCGAGAATAATCTGGGCATCCATCAGGTCGCGATGTTCGCGGAAATCACCACCAACATAATGCGCAAAGGGCGGTGTTTTGCCTTCGGCCTTGCTGCGGAAACTGCCGAGACGGTTCTCCACCTCACGCACGAAGTCGTCGTGCTTTAGCCCACCGGCAGCGACAATGACCATACGGTCGGCCGAATACTGACGTTCCAGAAAACCGCGCAGTTGCTCGGAGGTGAAAGACTGGACCGTTTCCGGCGTACCCAGCACGGAGCGGCCAAGTGACTGATGGCGAAACGCGGTTTCGGTAAAACGGTCGAAGACGATGTCGTCGGGAATGTCGTGCGCGGCACCGATCTCCTGAAGGATCACATGCTGCTCGCGTTCAAGCTCGTGCGGGTCAAACTTTGAATCGGTCAGAATGTCGGACAGAAGCTCGACCGCCAGCGGCATGTCCGCGTTGAGAACACGTGCATAAAAGGCTGTTGTCTCGACACTCGTCGCGGCATTGATTTCACCGCCGACATCTTCGATATCAGTCGCGATCTGGCGTGCGGTGCGCTTGCTCGTCCCCTTGAAAGCCATGTGTTCCAGGAGATGCGCAATACCGTGCTCATTCTCGTGTTCGTTGCGCGAGCCGGACTTGACCCAGATGCCCAGCGCAACGGTTTCCAGATGAGGCAGGGTTTCGGTTGCGACCGTCAGGCCGTTCGACAGACGGCTTACCTCAACACCCATATGCTTTTCACTCCTTGAACAAACTCAACGCGCCGCTCTCGTATGGCGGCTAATGTGATCCTGCAGCATTCTTAAATCTGAGGGAAGGACTGTAAAGGACTCTTTCCGATTCATCAGATCACCCAGCCATTCAGGCAGAGCCGGTTCGATACCGCTGGCATCCTTGACCGCCGCCGGAAACTTCGCCGGATGGGCGGTCGACAGCACCACCATGGGCGATGCGGATGCCGGCATATCACGCGCGACCTTCACGCCGGTGGCCGTGTGCGGGTCGAGCAGATAGCCGCTCTCACGCCGAACCAGGCCGATCATTGCGGCGGTCTCCACCATGTCCGAACGGCCCGCAGAAAAGCCTTCCCGAATGACCTCCAGTGTCTTTGGCTCCACCGTGAAGTTGCCCGACTGCTTTAGCATCTGCATATAGCGCCGGATTTCATCCGAATTCCTGTTCGAAGCGAAATAGAGCAGGCGTTCGAAATTGGAAGACACCTGGATGTCCATGGAAGGAGAGGTGGTCGCAACGACCTCACGGGTCGCATATTCACCGCTCGCCAGCGTGCGGGCGAGAATGTCGTTGTCATTGGTGGCGATCACAAGCCGGTCGACGGGCAGGCCCATTTCTCTGGCTGCGTAGCCAGCGAAAATATCACCAAAGTTGCCGGTGGGTACGGTAAAGGATGCGGGCCTGTCGGGGGCGCCGAGCGAAAGGCCAGCGGTGAAGTAGTAGACGATCTGAGCCATGACGCGGGCCCAGTTGATCGAATTCACACCGGACAGGGCGACACTGTCACGGAAACCGTGATCGTTGAACATGTCCTTGAGGAGACCCTGGCAATCGTCAAAATTGCCTTTGACGGCGAGCGCATGCACGTTGGCCGCGCCCGAGGTGGTCATCTGGCGTTGCTGAACCGGGGAGACGCGCCCTTCGGGGAACAGGATGAAGACATCGGCGCGCTCAGTCCCGGCAAAGGCTTCGATCGCCGCACCACCGGTGTCGCCGGACGTTGCGCCCACAATCGTCACGCGCTCGCCGCGCTCGGCAAGAACGTGGTCCATCAGCCGCGCCAAAAGCTGCATGGCGACGTCCTTGAAGGCGAGGGTGGGACCGTGGAAGAGCTCCAGAATGAACTCGTTGGGGCCCGTCTGAACAAGGGGGCAAACGGCGGGGTGACGGAAGGTGGCGTAGCTTTCCTCAATGATGCGGCGCAACGTCGCACCGTCGATTTCCTCCCCCACAAAAGGGGACAGGACGCGCAGGGCGATCTCGCTGTAACTCAGACCGCGCATGGCACGGATGTCGTCAACCGAGAAACGCGGCCATTCACGCGGAACGTATAGACCGCCATCGCGGGCAAGCCCCGCCAGCATCGCATCGGAAAACCCAAGCGCCGGCGCGTCGCCACGCGTGCTGATATAATCTGTCGCCATTCGTCGTGTTGCCTCATGAAGTGCGAGGAGGGAGCACCGGTGCGCGCACGAGCCCGTCGCATTCCGGCTGCGCGTCTGGTATAGAGCATGATCTGGACGGGTGGGAACCGGTTTTCCACTCAAACCGCATGGAAATTGATTGTCGACGACGGGTTTTCTGGAAATTGCCGGAAAAATCTGTCATCTCTCCGCAGCCTTTCCGCATGGGCTTCACCGAATGCTTGAAGGGCGCGCAGATCCACGGGGCATGTCACTTGGTCAATTATCGTCTTTTCATAAGTTCCATCCTGCTTTCCGCCACCGCAATTGTTTCGGGCTGTCAGTCCGATAACGCCACAAGCGGTCTCGACGTTCAGAATGGGAATGTTCAACAACAGGACGAGAACGTGATCCGCGAGAGCGAACTGCGCGCTTATTGCCCGCCGGTCTCGCTGCGTGAGGGGACAGCATATTTTACCACCTATGAGAAAGGTGGGCAGGATCAGCCTGAAAGCGTTGTCTACCAGGCATCGATCAGCGATGCGACGCGCAAATGTACCTATGGCACGGGTTCATTCACGATGACTGTGGCTGTGGCCGGGCGAGTGGTGCCGGGACCGAAGGGCAGCACTGGTACGATCACGATGCCGATCCGTATCGTTGCCGTTCGCGGCGGTGAGGTGGTCTATTCCAAACTGTTCCAGCACCAGGTGGCGATCAGTGACACCGCTGGCGCGACCCTGTTCATCTTCAACGATCCTAATGTGATGATTTCGGGCGCGCCCGATCGCAGCATTCAGTTGATGGTGGGATTTGACGAGGGACCGAACGGCGGCCGCTAAGCTGCTTCAGCGTTTCGGTGAAACGGTGAACTGCGCCAGTCTGAACCATTTTGTGAGATACGCCATCAGGCATCCTCGCTCCATTCAGACAAGGCTGCAATAACAACATTGAGGTCCTGGTGGCGGTGAATGACCGTCTCGGCACCGGCCTCCATCAGGAGGTCGGCGTGCCCGGGTTGAATGTGCGACCCGCCGGTGAATCCGATGACACGCATGCCCGCCGCTTTCGCGCCGGCGGCTCCATGCACGGAATCCTCGATGACAAAACAGCGCCCCGGATCGGCTCCCAACTTTTCGGCGGCATACAGAAAAACGTCGGGGGCAGGCTTGGGGCGGCCCGTGGGCGTTTCCAGAGCAGAATAGATGCGGTCTTTGAAGAAAGGCAGGAGCCGTGTGCGCGACAACATCGCCTCGACCCGCTCATGGCTTGAATTCGAACAGACGCATTTTGGCACACTGACGGCGGCGACTGCGTCATGTACGCCTTCAAGAGGTTTCACTTCCTTGCGTACCTTCTTGTCGACTTCGCTTTCGGCGCGATCGATCAGCGTGGCCTGTAGCGGTGCGTCGGCGTTTTCCTCAATGGACAAAAGGATGTCCTTGAAGGTGAGGCCGGCATAGCGGCTGGCCAACTCCTCCGGAGTGATCGCAAAACCCGCCTCAGTCAGTACCTTGGCCTCGACGCGCGAAGCAATGATTTCCGAATCGACAAGAACGCCATCGCAATCGAAGATGACGAGTTCGGGAGCTGGCATGGCAAGACCTGTTCTGATGTGGAGCCTGATGGGTGCGAGGTGGGGGCATAGCCGTTATGCCGCCCGGAGACAACTCCATAGAAACCATGCCTCAAGCCACTATTCTATGATGACCTCCGTGCGTTCGCCTGCAGTTACGGTTGCTTTCCGGCTCTCTTCCGCCCTGTCGCCTTCATAGCGAACGCGCACCTCATATTCGCCCGGATGCAAGGTCTCCTGCGCTTCCTCGTCATAAGCGCCACTCAGATTCTTCTGATTGCCCTGTATGTCCTTCTTTCCTTCCAGGAAATCGATCCTGTAGGCACCGGGAGCGGAGACGGCGAGAACGCCGGCGTTAATGTTGACGGTCGCCTCTGTGCGCTCGCCCGCCTTGACGCTGATGGGCGTCATGGCCTCGGCTTTTCCGAGCCTCGCGTGAAGCATGTAATCGCCCGGCGGAACGTCCATACCCTGCTTGCCTGGTCCATACTGGCCGCTGAGCGTCTTGCGGTTTCCGTTGATGTCGGCCTTGGCCTCCAGAACCTCGAAGCGGATGGCGCTGCCTTCCACATCCGGTCCGCTTTCCGTGTAAACGGCAGAGGGGACAACAAGCCCGGAGCCGATGACCAGATCAAGCGTGAGGGTCTCGCCAGCCGCAAGTTCGTGGCTCTCTTCGATCGTGGCCTTGCCGATACGCCCGGTGACCTTGATGGGGCCTGCCTTGGCCCAGACCCGGGTCTCGCCATAGCCGCCATCATTCGTGCCGTCGAAATGCACGTCGACACGCGCACTCTGGTCGGCGTCGGTATCTTCGGGGGTGCGTTTCGGGGTGACTTCGACCAGGCCTGCATCGAGCACGGCGAGCACGTCGGTCGTGGTGTCGGCAGTCAGTTCAACATCGCTCTCGACGATGATACGGCCAAGCCGCGCTTTTGCGCGGTAGGCCCCGGGCGGAACGCTGGCTGCGAACACGCCGCGATAGCCGCCTGCGGTGCTGCGATTTGCGGGTGCGCCATTCTCGCCAAGCGGAATGAAATCCCAGCGCACCTCGGTGCTGTCGGTCATGTCCGGCCCATCCCTGGAAAGGCGTGCGATACCACGCACGTTGAACTCGACGGCAGCCGGTTCCGGCTTCGGCTCGGGCTCTGGTTCGGGAGCCTTTGCAACCGTGGTCTGCAGTGCTTCGGCAAGCTGCCCTGCGTCGTCTGCCTTGAGATAGAGACCGCCCGTGTTTTCTGCCAGGCAGGCAACTTCCTGCCCTTCTTCCTCGGAAAGACCGAAGCCGACCACATGGGCCGTGAAATCGACACCGGATGCCTCAAGCTCGCGGCCGAGCGCGCAAGGGTCTGCGTTGCAGGTCTCCAGACCGTCCGTGACGAGTATCACGGTTGCCGGGTTTTCTTCTATGCGCAGTTCCCCGGCTGCCTTCCGAACGGCATCGGTGAGGGGCGTCTTGCCCTTCGGATTGAGGCTGTCGGCGAAATCCGCGACAGCGCCTGCCGTTCCCCTTGCAGGCGGTATGGCGATCTCGATGTCGGAACAGGAACCTTTTTCCCGGTGCCCATAGGCCACGAGGCCAAGCTCGGTGTCCTGCGGAAGTGTTGCCATGACCTTGCGCAGCGTGTCGCGCGCGATCTCGATCTTTGTTGTCCCGTCTATCTGGCCCCACATGGAGCCGGAGCCATCCAGAACGATGATCGTCTTGCCGGCGGCCATCGCGGGGAGGGCAAGAAGAAGGGCTGCGAATACGCTTAACAAGCGGATACGGATCATGCCGGGTCTCCATGGGTGAAACTTGACGCAAGGGAAGATTGCACAGCTTCGCATGGGCAGCAAATCGCCCGCGCCCCTTACGGAATATTTACCATCTTCCGTAACCATAACGGCAGGTAAACAGTCCGAGTTAGAGGTCAGTCCATGTCCGCCGTGCGTCGTATCGATGAGCTTGCACCCGAACCGAAAAAGGCCGAATGGCTCGATACGATCATCAAGGGGGACTGCGTCACCGCACTTGACCGTCTGCCGGAAAAATCGATCGATGTGATCTTCGCCGATCCACCTTACAATCTACAGCTTGGCGGGGATCTTCACCGTCCGGACCAATCGCGTGTCGATGCGGTTGACGATGACTGGGACCAGTTCGACAGTTTTGCCGCCTATGACGCCTTCACACGGGCATGGATGCTGGCCGCGCGCCGCGTTCTGAAGCCCAATGGCACGATCTGGGTGATCGGTTCCTATCACAACATATTCCGGGTCGGCACGGTGATGCAGGATCTGGGCTATTGGCTGCTCAACGACATTGTCTGGCGCAAGACGAACCCGATGCCGAATTTCCGTGGCCGCCGGTTCCAGAACGCGCATGAGACGATGATCTGGGCCTCGCGCGACAAGTCCTCCAAGGGCTATACCTTCAACTATGAAGCGCTGAAGGCATCCAATGACGATGTGCAGATGCGGTCCGACTGGCTTTTCCCGATCTGCACGGGCAAGGAACGCCTGAAGAACGAGGATGGCGGCAAGCTGCATCCCACGCAGAAGCCGGAAGCGCTGCTTGCACGAGTGATGATGGCCTCGACCAAGCCGGGCGACGTGGTGCTCGACCCGTTCTTCGGTTCAGGCACGACCGGAGCGGTGGCCAAGCGGCTTGGTCGACACTTCGTTGGCATCGAGCGGCAGGACGATTACATCGAGGCGGCAAGCGCCCGCATTGCCGCCGTTGAACCGCTGGACAATATGGATCTTGCCCAGATGCAGGGAAAGCGCGCCGCACCGCGCGTCGCTTTCGGGAGCCTTCTGGAAGCAGGCCTCGTGCAGCCGGGCACACAGTTGCACGATTCCAAGCGTCGATGGACGGCCAATGTACGGGCTGACGGCACGATTGCCATTGGAGACGAGGCCGGCTCGATCCACCGGATCGGTGCCCGCGTTCAGGGGCTCGAAGCCTGCAACGGCTGGACTTTCTGGCATTTTGAGGAAAAGGGCAGCCTGAAGCCGATCGACAGCCTGCGCCAGATCATGCGCGAGAACATGCAGGGCGTTGCTGCCTGAGCCTGACGGAAAAGCGGCTCCGGCGACATGCCCCGGAGCCGTGAAACGCGGGTTCAATCAATGCCATGAAACGCTTTCATGAATCATTGCATGATTCGAAAGTGCATGGGTTTCTCAGACGGTGAAGCCGAACCTGGCGAGATCCTGGCGCAGCTTCTCCGCGCCACTGAAATGCACGGCCTGCCAGCCCGCATCTCTTGCCCCTTCCACGTTCTTCTCGCTGTCGTCGATGAACAGTGTCGCTGCAGGTTCAAGACCGAAACTTTCGACATGGGTGTCGTAGATCGCCCGATCGGGCTTGATGAGCCCGATTTCACCTGAAACGGTGACACCGCGCGGCCTGTTGAGGAAGGCAAAACGCCTGCGCGCCTCGACGAATGTATCGTCGGCGAAATTGGTCAGCATTGTCACGTCATGACCGGCATCGATCAAAGCTTCGAGGATGGCGACCGAATCGTCATAGGCGTGGGGCACCATCTCGTGCCAGTGACGACGGAAGCCTCGGATGTTCTCTTCCTCGGCGGGATGCTCGGCAATCAGCAGCGCTTCGGCGTCTTCCCATTTGCGCCCCCGATCCTGCTCTACATTCCACTCGCCGGTGCAGACATTTTCCAGGAACCAGCGGCGCCGGCCATCATCCGGGATCAGGTGACGGTAGGGAATTTCCGGATCGTAGTGGATCAGCACGCGACCGATGTCGAATACGACGTGTCGAATTTGGCTCATGCGGTTCTATCCTTTGCGGCGTTTCTTCGTGGCTCCGGGTATCGCAGCTTCGATGACCTTTTTCATGACAGTGGGCAGAGCCTCCCCCGGAAGGGCGTCGGGGAGAGACCACCATCCATCACCCGGCGAAGCGTTGTCGGGGACATCGGCCTTAAAAACAAGAAGCTCCAGCGCGAAATGGGTGAACACGTGGCGGATCGATCCGGTTGCATGCCACGCGGCGGGGAAGGGAGCGGCGGATATGTCTGTGATGCCATCCTGCCGCGCCGTCCAGTCGCTGCCGGGGACCTCAGCCATCCCGCCCAAAAGGCCAGAAGAGGGACGCTTTCGCAGAAGCACGGAGCCATCGGGACGCATGGCGACGAAAGCTGCGCCGACGCGCATGGGTTTCTCGCTCTTCGGCGCCTTGACCGGAAAATGCTCGGCAATGCCTTCGCGCCGCGCCACGCAGCCCGCGACGATGGGGCAAACCACGCAAGCAGGCTTGCGCGGTGTGCAGATGGTTGCCCCGAGATCCATCATGGCCTGGGCGAAATCGCCCGGCCGATCATGTGGCATGGCTTTCGCAACCAAAGCGCGGATCTCGGGTTTCGCTTGCGGCAGCGGCGTCTCTATCGCGTGAAGGCGGGTGATGACGCGCTCGATATTGCCGTCGACCACCGCTGCAGGGCGGTTGAATGCAATGGCGGCAATGGCGGCGGCGGTGTAGTCGCCGATGCCGGGAAGAGCCTTGAGTTCGGCCTCCGTATCGGGAAAGCGGCCGGCATGTTCGGTCGCGACGGTCTCGGCGCATTTCTTTAGATTGCGGGCGCGCGAATAATAGCCCAGCCCCGCCCACGCCTTCATCACATCGTCGGCACTGGCAGCGGCGAGGGCCTCGATTGTCGGCCAGGCATCGGTAAAGACTTCAAAATAGCGCTTGACCGCGCCGACGGTGGTCTGTTGAAGCATGACCTCCGAGAGCCAGACGCGGTAGGGATCGGGCAGAACGCCGATTTTGGTTTCGTCCGGGGGGGTGCGCCAGGGCAGGCTCCTGTGATGGCGGTCATACCACGCAAGCAGCGGAGATGAAAAATCGGTCGAAGAAGCCTGTGCGTCGGTGACCGACGCTTCCCTGCGTGCCATACTGGAGCGGAACTCAATATGTGTTGCGGATCAATTCGAGACTTCATGTCATGACAGGGAAGAGGCAATCGGGCAATCCCGTCGCTGTCAGCGATCTTGCCACCGCTATTCTCGATCCGGTGATGCGCAAGCGTGCGGGCCTTTCCGTTGAGCTTGTCCAGTGCTGGGGCGAAATCGTTGGCGAGCGGCTGGCGCTCAGCACGCGGCCTGAAAAGCTCGCCTGGCCGCGCCGCCGGCACGAGGATGATCCGTTTGAACCGGCCACGCTGGTGATTGCCTGCGAAGGGGCGGCTGCCCTGCGCCTGCAGCACGAGACGGGTGAAGTGATCGCCAGGGTGAATGCTTTTCTTGGCTTTGCGGCGGTGGGGCGCATCAAGATCGTGCAAAAGCCCGTGGCCCAGCCGCAGACGCGCCGCGCTCCGGCCATGCGACCGCTCACCGGATCGGAGACCGCGCGGATCGACGCGCTGGTCGCCGGGGTCGAGGACGAGGGCTTGCGTCTATCGCTGCAAAAGCTCGGCGCAAGCATTCTTGGCCGCCGCAAATGAACGACGATCACCAAAACGTGATGGGGCGCCTGCTTCAGAAAATCGCGCCCCTGACCCAAATTCGCCCGAAACGCCCGCTTTGTGGCGTGAACGCAGGTAACACTCCAAGACGAACAGGTGAGATTTCATGTCCGAACTGATCCAGCGCCGCAGACTCCTTCTTTCCATGGCCGCCTTGCCGGCGCTCGGGCTGGGACTGGCCGCATGTACCGAAGGCAATGCCGAAGCGGATGCGGCAGCACCGGCCACGGATCCTGTCACCACGGCTGCGGTTGAGGCTCCACCGTCAAGCGGAACGGTGGACATGGAGAAACTGCTTGAAGAGGGTGCTCTGGAGGACAAGGTTCTTGGCGATGAAAACGCGCCGGTGACCATTGTCGAATACGCTTCGATGACCTGCAGTCATTGCGCCACCTTTCACACCAGGACCTATCCGGAACTGAAGAAAAAATACATCGAGACGGGCAAGGTGCGCTTCATCCTGCGCGAATTTCCTTTCGACCCGCGAGCGGAAGCTGGCTTTATGCTGGCGCGCTGCTCGGATGACAAGTATTTTGCCATGGTCGACGTTCTGTTCAAGCAGCAGGGCAATTGGGCACCTGTGCAGGATGCGCAATCTGCGTTGCTGAAGATTTCCAAGCTCGCCGGCTTCACACAGGAGAGCTTTGAGGCCTGCCTGACGGATCAGGAGCTTTTGAACAAGGTTCGCGCTGTGCGCGCTCGTGGTGCCAGCGATTTCGGCGTCGATGCAACGCCGACCTTCTTCATCAACGGAAAGAAATATTCCGGCTCAATGTCGATCGAGGAAATGTCGGCGGTCATTGACGGCATGCTCTGACACACGCCTGAAACGCCCGGGTTCATCGACACCACCGGCATTGTCGGTGGTGTTGTGCGTTTTGCGGCTCGTGCAGGGCCCTGGGAGACATGCGCAGGTCACCGAAAACGATCCGGCGCGAAGGCTCTATCCTGTTGAAAACCGCCCTGTATGTGGGTTTCTGGCCAGAGAATATTGAAGCTTGCTTGACGGGCCGTAAGCTTCCGGATGAAGTCAGGGAAATGCGCAATGGGGGTTGGAGCGTCCGCACAGCGAGGCTGTTCCAACATTCTTCATCAACGGGATGAAGCACTCGGGAGCCATATCGATTGACTAAATGTCGGCGATCATCGACGGCATGCTTTGGCGGGCAACGCGTTTGCCCGCGGCTCTTCTATGCGCCGGTTAAGGTGCGGCCAGCATGAAATTCACCAAGCTGCGCCTTTTGGGATTCAAGTCCTTCGTCGAACCGAGCGAGTTCGTGATCGAGAACGGGTTGACGGGCGTTGTCGGTCCGAATGGCTGTGGTAAATCCAATCTGGTGGAAGCCTTGCGCTGGGTGATGGGCGAAAGCTCGTACAAAAACATGCGCGCCTCCGGCATGGACGATGTCATTTTTTCCGGTTCTGGCACGCGTCCGGCGCGGAACACGGCCGAGGTGACGCTTTTTCTCGACAATGCCGATCGCACAGCACCTGCCGCATTCAACGATGCGGACGAATTGCAGGTCTCGCGCCGGATCGAACGTGAGGCGGGGTCGGTTTACCGGATCAACGGCAAGGAGGCACGCGCCCGCGACGTGCAGCTTCTCTTTGCCGACCAGTCAACCGGCGCACGCTCGCCCTCCATGGTGGGGCAGGGGCGGATCGGTGAACTGATCCAGGCAAAGCCCCAGGCGCGCCGCGCGCTTCTGGAGGAGGCAGCCGGCATATCCGGGCTCCATTCACGCCGTCACGAGGCCGAACTCAGGCTGCGCGCCGCCGAACAGAATCTCGAGCGGCTCGACGATGTGGTGAGCGAACTCGACAGCCAGATCGAGAGCCTCAAACGACAGGCGCGCCAGGCTTCGCGCTTCAAGAAGCTCTCCGCGGAAGTGCGCAGGGCCGAGGCAATCCTGTTGCATTTGCGCTGGTCATCCGCCAAGGCACAGGAAGCCGAAGCCCAAAGCGCGCTGTCGCAGGCGACGGCCCTGGTGGGTGAAAACGCCAGCGGCCAGATGGAAGCGGCCAAGGCCCAGGCAATCGGTGCGCACAAACTTCCTGCGCTGCGCGATGCCGAGGCAGCCGCCGCCGCCGCCCTGCAACGGCTGACCATTGCCCGCACGCAGGTCGAGGAAGAGGCCAAGCGCATTGAAGCCCGCATGCAGGAACTGAAGAAGCGCATCGACCAGTTGAATGCCGATGTTGCGCGTGAAGAGCAGATGGTGCGCGACAATGCCGACGCACTGGCGCGTCTGGCTGAAGAGGAAGACGCGCTGAAGGACGCCGAGGATGGTGCTGAAGGGCGCGAAGCCGAGTTGCAGAGTGTCTTTGAAACGGTTTCCTCGGATCTTTCGACTGCCGAAGAGCTGCTCTCGCGGCTGACAGCCGAGAAGGCAGAGGCTTCTGCCACGCGGCAACAGGCGGAGCGCGCAATCCGCGAGCAGGCAGATCGCCGTGACCGGCTTGCACGGCAGATCGCCAACATGGATGCCGAGCTCGCTGAGATCGCCAGCCGGATAGCCGGTCTGCCGGATCCTGCCGAAAAACGCATGCTTGTCGAGGAAGCGGCCGAGCGCCTTGAACTGGCGGAAGCGGCTGTCGGCGAAAGCGAAGAGCGTGTTGCCGCCGCCCGCGAAGCGGAGCAGGCCGCCCGCGCGCCCCTGCAGGAAGCACGGGCCGAGCTTGGCCGGGTGGAAACGGAAGCGCAGACCCTGCGCAAGATTTTGAATGCCGGTGGGTCGGACCTCTTCCCTGCGGTTCTGGAGCAACTGCGCGTCGAACGCGGGTTCGAGACGGCGCTGGGTGCTGCATTGGGTGAAGACCTCGATGTGCCACTCGACAGTGCCGCGCCCGTCTATTGGGGACCTTCGGAGATTGCATCGGACGATCCGGCTCTTCCCGATGGCGTGATGGCGCTGGCCTCTGTGGTGAAAGCGCCCGCACAGCTTGCGCGTCGCCTTGCACAGATCGGTGTCGTGGATGCCGAGGACGGACCGCGGCTGCAAAAAAAGCTGAAGCCCGGGCAGCGGTTGGTCGCGCGGGACGGAGCTTTGTGGCGTTGGGACGGATATCGCGCCAGCGCCGACGCTCCGACAGCAGCAGCGCAGAGACTGGCACAGAAGAATCGCCTCGCCGAGCTTGATGGAGAGGTGATCGAGGCGACGGCGCGGCTTCGCGCTGCCGAAACCGCGCTGACTGACGCCGAGCAGGGCGTGAAGAGCGCGGTGGAAGGCGAGCGCCGCGCGCGCGAAGAAGCGCGCGAAGCGCAGGCCGCGCTCAGCCGTGCGCGTGAAGCGTTGGCAAGTGCCGAAAAGGCGGCCGGTGAGCTTTCAAGCCGGCGCATGAGCCTCGAAGAGGCGCGTGGCCGGGTGGTCGAAGACCACGAAGAGGCCGTGGCCGCGACCATGACGGCGGAAGAAGCGCTTGAAGGCGCGCCGGATCTGACCGAATTGCAGGCACAGCTTGAGCGTCAGTCCGCCGAGGTTTCTGCCAAGCGTGCAGCGGTGGCCGAGGCGCGGGCGGCCTATGAAGGTTTGCGGCGCGAGGCTGACGGTCGCCGGCGCCGTCTGGAGGCAATCGCTGCGGAAAGACGGAGCTGGCAGTCGCGTGCGGATAATGCCGACCGCCACACTGCCGCGCTTCTCCAGCGGCGCGCCGATACGGAAGCCGAACTTGAGGTCCTTGCTGAAGCTCCCGAAGAGGTAGAAGCGCGCGGGCGTTCGCTGCTTTCCGAGATCGCAAAGGCGGAGGCCGTGCGCAGGGAAGCCGCAGACGCGCTGCAGGAAGCCGAAAACCACCAGACGGAGCTCGACAAGCGCGCGACCGAGAGCATTCAGGCGCTTTCTTCTGCACGCGAAGCCAGAGCCCGTGCCGAGGAGCGTGTGACGGCTGCCGAGGAGCGACGCAAGGAAGCCGAGGCCCGTATTCAGGAAGTGCTGAATGTCCCGCCCCACAAGGTCCTGGCGATGGCCGAGCTGGAGCCTGACGAGGCCATGCCGGAGATCGCGGAAGTGGAGCGCCGACTGGAACGGCTGAAGATGGAGCGGGAACGGCTCGGCGCGGTCAATTTGCGTGCCGAGGAAGAACAGACCGAACTGACGGAACGTCATGGCACGATTGTCGCCGAGCGGGAGGACGTGATCGAGGCCATTCGCAAACTGCGCCACGCGATCCAAAATCTGAACAGGGAAGGGCGCGAGCGTTTGCTGGCCGCCTTTGATGTGGTCAATGAACAGTTCCAGCGACTGTTCACGCATCTCTTCGGCGGCGGCACGGCAGAACTGCAGTTGATCGAATCAGATGATCCGCTCGAGGCGGGACTTGAAATCCTCGCCCGCCCCCCAGGCAAGCGTCCTCAGACGATGACGCTTCTGTCAGGCGGTGAACAGGCACTCACCGCGATGGCATTGATATTTGCCGTGTTTCTGACCAATCCTGCCCCAATCTGCGTGCTGGATGAGGTGGATGCGCCGCTCGACGATCATAACGTCGAGCGTTTCTGCAATCTCATGGATGAAATGGCGGCATCAACGGATACCCGCTTCGTGGTCATCACGCACAATCCCATCACCATGGCCCGCATGAACCGGCTTTTTGGGGTGACCATGGCCGAGCAGGGCATCAGCCAACTCGTCTCGGTCGATCTCGAGACCGCCGAGCGCCTGCGCGAGGCAGGCTAGCATCTCCTCCCGTCCGGCGGTTTCATGCAGGCAGTGCCTGCCATTCACCAGGGGCGCGGTACTCGACGAGCTCATGTCTCGCTCCAGACCGCCAATTCATTGCCTGCCGGGTCCATGAAATGAAAGCGGCGGCCACCGGGAAAGGAAAAGATCGGCTTCACGATCTTGCCGCCGGCGTCCTCGACCGTCTTCAGCGTGGCCTCAAGGTTCTCGGAAAACAGAACGGGGAGCGGTTTATCTGTGCCGTCCGGATTGCCGTCGAACCCTCCATCCAGGCCTTCGCTGAAAGCTGAATAGCCGGGACCATAGTCAGTGAACGACCACGAAAAGGCATTGGCGTAAAACGCCTTTACGCTATCGATACTGCCGCCGCCCGCGGGCATTTCGATGTAATCGAGCTTTCCGGTCTTGCGCATGGTTCTCTCCAGTGTTCTCATTTTGTTCTATTCGACATCTGAACGTTTGGCAAGGCCCGAATACCTGTTCTGGTGTGGAAGAAAGTTCATGGTGGTTGTGCGAAAAAGCATGCGGGAGGGCTGAGATCGCACTGGATCCATTCAATCTGCGGCGTTTCATCAAGGCGCAGGAGGGCGTGTTTGATACGAACTCCACGAATTGCGATCCGGCCGCAAGCGAACCCACTGGATATGGTCTGTGTTTCCGCAGTTGCACGGCCTTGGCCGTTCTCGGGACGCGACCTGCTACGGCATTTCCTTCTTGCAGGAAGCACACGCCTGTCTTGCGCATCCGGTTCTGGGGCCGCAACTGCAGGAAGCGACAAGGGCGCGATGCTGAAGGCATCTGGCCAGTCTCTGGCGGCCATCCCTGGGGCTCCGGGCGATCAGAAATTCTGTTCATGCATGACACTTCTCGCGCAGGCTTCGCGAGAGGAGGACGCCCTTTTTTCCAAGGGGCTTGCACGGTGGTGTGGTGGGGCGATGGATGAGGCCACGCTTCGCCTCACAGGGCTTTTGAAGCCGGAGCGGAAGGATGATGGCCCGTAGCGGCAGGGCGCGATCGGGGCTGCGCGACGCGCACCGCACCTGGCGGCTTCCCGATGATGCGCTTGAAAGCGCGACTGAATGCGGCCTGGGAACCGTATCCCAAGCGTTGCGCTGCCGTCTCTATGGGCATGCCTTCGCGGCTGATCCACTGCGCGGCAAGCCGCATTCTCAGTTCTGTGAGATACCGGACCGGTGTCATGCCCGTGACGGCCTGGAACCGGTCTGCGAAGACGGACCGGGAACTGCCCATCTGTGCGGCCAGTTCAGCCACCGTCCAGTCGCGGCCGGGATCGCGGTGAAGGGCTGCAATGACACGTCCCAGACGCGGATCGCGCAAGGCTGCCACCCAGCCGCGGGTGCCGCCGCAGCCGCATTCCACCCATGCCCGCACGATGAAGGCTGAAACCACGTCGGCGAGCCGGGCAAGAATGCCCGCAAAGCCGGCGCGATCTTCATTCGCCTCGCGCTCCATGGCATCAAGGATTGGCAGGATTTCCGGGTAGCGCTCCAACAGGGTGTTGACCTGCATGACGTCTGGCATCAGGGCGACAAGCGGATGCATGCTTCCAAGGTCAAACTCCATACAGCCCGAGAAGATCAGGACATCGGGTGACTGGTCTCGCTCATTCGGGCGCGCCATGATCTCGCTGACGTCTCTGCACAGCGCTTTGGGCTGAAACTCTGTAATGCACTGACACTTCAGCTTCGGATCCGAGACAAGTGAATGCTCTCCACCGCGCGGAAGAAGGACGGCATCGCCTGTATCCAGTGCATGAAGCGCCTCGCCGGGACCGCGCAGATACACCGGCCCCCGGCCCACGAAATGAAATTGAGCGCGCCCCTCAATGGCGGGAAACCGGAGGCCAAAAGGGGGCGAGACCTGGGTGCGATTGTACTCGAGCCCATAAAGGCGCATCCCCATCAACAGGTCGCTGACCAGATCGGGATTGGCGTGCGTCGATGAATTTTCGGCGTTTCGATCAATCATTTCGGATTTTCTGACATGGTACGTCCGAAAAGTCCAGTCTATCTCTTTTGCACTGCACAACAGATTGCATTTTGAAAGGACAGACAGATGGACGAAGTCCCGCAGAGGACCACTGCCCAGGCCAGCCGGACGCCAGCCTGGGGAGCGGTGATTTCCATGGCGCTTGGCGTGTTTGGACTGGTGACGGCGGAGTTTCTGCCCGCAAGCCTTTTGACGCCCATGGCGCAGGAACTGGAAGTGTCGGAAGGGATGGCCGGCCAGGCGGTGACGGCCACGGCCGTGGTGGCACTGATAACGAGCCTGCTGGTTTCGGCTGCAACGCGCAACATCGACAGGCGGCACGTTCTGCTCGGCTTCACCGTGATGCTGATGGCCTCGAACCTCATGGTGGCTTTCGCGCCAGACATCATGGTGTTGCTTGTCGGGCGGGTTCTCCTCGGTATCGGCCTGGGTGGCTTCTGGACCATGTCGACGGCGGTCGCCATGCGGCTTGTGCCGGATGCTCTGGTGCCGAGGGCGCTGTCGATGATCGTCAGCGGCGTGGCCGCCGCCACCATCATTGCCGCGCCCGTCGGCAGCTATGTGGGCGACATGTTCGGTTGGCGCAGTGTCTTTCTGCTGGGAACCGGGCTGGGCGCCATCACCTTTGTGGTCCAGTTTGCCACGCTGCCGAGCATGGCTCCAAATCCGGCAACCCGGCTGCGCACGCTGCTTGATGTTCTGGTGCGTCCGGGCGTTGGGTTGGGCCTCTTGTCGGCGATGCTGGTTTTTGCCGGCCACTTCGCGTTCTTCACCTACATCAGGCCGCATCTGGAAAACATCACGGATGCAAGCATTACGGCGGTCTCGGGAATGTTGCTGGGGTTCGGTCTTGCCAATTTCCTGGGCTCGTTGTTCGGCGGCTTTCTGGTCGAGCGGAGTTTGCGCCGTACGCTGATGACCGTTCCGCTGGTGTTGAGCATTCTCGGCTTCGGGCTGATCTCGGTCGGCTCCACGCCCGCGGCCAGTGCTGTGATGATCGCCCTCTGGGGGCTTGCGTTCGGAGCTGTTCCGGTTGGCTGGTCCACCTGGTTGGCACGCACCGTACCCGATCAGGCCGAAAGTGCCGGCGGTCTGCTGGTGGCTGCCATCCAGCTTGCGATCGCCCTCGGAGCAGCCGGCGGCGGGCTGATCTTCGACACGAGCGGCGCACAGGGCGTGTTCAGTGCGGCAAGCATTGTGCTGGTGCTGGCGGCGGCGATGATCTTTGTGGGGGTTCGCCCACGAGCTGTTATTGCCACGGCGTGATCTTGTTGTAGCGCGGCGGCCCGGACGAGGCGGTGGCCATTCGCCGCCTCGCACCGTCTGAACGGCCCTGCCGCTCCACCTTGATATGGCCAGCCGAGAAAAAAATATTCTCTTCAATCGATAAAGCGGCGGATGGCGCGGAAGCTGGCCTTGCCTTGGCGCGCGCTGCCGCTTAACGCTGCGTCCCGAGGCCGGTGCATCATGGTTCCAGCGCCGGCAAATCGACCGGAAGGGGAATGCAGCATGACCAAGTGGGTCTATGTGTTTGGCGATGGGCGTGCCGAAGGCAGCGCGGGCGACAAAAATCTGCTCGGCGGCAAGGGCGCAAACCTGGCGGAGATGTGCAGCCTGGGGCTGCCGGTACCGCCCGGCTTTACGATCACCACCGAACTCTGCTCCCACTATTATGCCAATGGCCGTACCTATCCGGACGAACTGAAAACACAGGTTGAGGCGGCTCTTCAAGAGGTGGGGCGGGTTGCCGGCCGCCGTTTCGGCGATCCGCGCCAACCGCTTCTGGTTTCCGTTCGCTCAGGCGCGCGTGCTTCGATGCCCGGAATGATGGACACGGTGCTCAACCTCGGCCTGAACGATGCGACAGTTGAAGCAATTGCCGCGGAGGCGGGAGATGCGCGCTTCGCCTATGACAGCTACCGCCGGTTTATTCAGATGTACTGCAACGTGGTGCTCGGGCTCGACCATGATGTCTTCGAGGAAATTCTCGAAGAAGAAAAAGCGCGGCTCGGCTATGAGGTCGACACCGAATTTTCCGCCGGGGACTGGCAGAATGTGATCGTGCTCTACAAGGGGCGGATCGAGACCGAACTGGGGGCACCGTTTCCGCAGGATCCGCATGAGCAGCTCTGGGGCGCGGTCGGCGCAGTTTTTTCATCATGGATGAACCCGCGCGCGGTGACGTATCGCCGGCTGCACGACATTCCAGAGAGCTGGGGCACGGCGGTTAACGTGCAGGCCATGGTGTTTGGCAACCGGGGTGAGGATTCGGCGACGGGTGTGGCGTTCACGCGTGATCCCTCCACCGGCGAAAAAGCGCTCTATGGAGAGTTTCTCGTCAATGCGCAGGGCGAGGACGTTGTGGCCGGCATCCGCACGCCGCAAAACATCACCGAGGCGGCACGGCTCGCCGCCGGCTCCGACAAGCCTTCGCTGGAAAAGCTGATGCCAGAGGCGTTCGCGGCCTTCATCCAGATCGCCGACACGCTCGAGCGGCATTACCGCGACATGCAGGATCTGGAATTCACCATCGAGCGTGGCAAATTATGGATGTTGCAGACCCGCTCGGGAAAGCGCACGGCCAGCGCCGCTCTCAAGGTTGCGGTCGACATGGCCAATGAGGGGCTCATAACGAAAGAAGAGGCGGTGGCGCGCATCGATGCCGCATCGCTCGACCAGCTTCTGCATCCCACCATCGACCCCTCCGCCCCGCGCGACATCATCGGCATGGGCCTGCCGGCGTCCCCGGGGGCTGCAACAGGCGAAATCGTGTTTTCCTCGGAAGCTGCCGAAGAAGCCAAGGCCGAAGGCCGCAGGGTGATCCTGGTGCGGGTGGAAACGAGCCCGGAAGACATTCACGGCATGCATGCCGCAGAAGGCATTCTAACCACGCGTGGCGGCATGACGAGCCACGCGGCGGTGGTCGCGCGCGGTATGGGAAAGCCCTGTGTCTCGGGCGCCGGCTCCCTTCGCGTGGACCACAAGAAGGGTGTCCTCCTGGCCATGGGGCAAACGTTCAAGGCCGGCGATGTCATCACCATTGACGGCGCGACGGGACAGGTTCTGAAAGGCTCCGTACCCATGCTGCAGCCGGAGCTTTCTGGTGATTTCTCCACCATCATGGGCTGGGCGGACGAGGTGCGGCGCATGCGGGTGCGTGCCAATGCCGAAACGCCGGCCGATGCCCGTACCGCAAGGTCCTTTGGGGCGGAAGGCATCGGTCTTTGCCGCACCGAACACATGTTCTTTGACGATGGCCGCATCCTTGCGATGCGCGAGATGATTCTGGCCGACACCGAGACCGATCGCCGGGCGGCACTCGCCAAGCTGCTGCCCATGCAGCGGTCGGACTTTATTGAACTCTTCGAGGTGATGGCGGGGCTTCCCGTTACCATCCGTCTGCTCGACCCGCCACTGCACGAGTTCCTGCCCAAAACCGAGGAAGAAATCGCCGAGGTGGCAGAGGCAATGGGTGTTTCGGCAGACAGGCTGCGCCAGCGGACCGAAGCGCTGCACGAATTCAACCCGATGCTCGGCCATCGAGGCTGCCGGCTTGCGATTTCCTACCCGGAAATAGCAGAGATGCAGGCACGCGCGATCTTCGAGGCGGCTGCAGATGCGGCCGAAAAGGCGGGTAAGCCTGTGGTGCCCGAGATCATGGTGCCTCTTGTGGGCATCTCCGCCGAGTTGACCTTTGTGAAGGATCGTATCGATGCGGTGGCGAAGACGGTCATGGGAGAGCGGGGCGTAACGTTCGATTATCTCGTGGGGACGATGATCGAATTGCCGCGTGCCGCTCTCAGAGCGGGCGAAATTGCCGCCAGCGCAGAGTTCTTTTCCTTCGGGACCAACGATCTCACCCAAACCACGTTCGGCATCTCCCGGGACGACGCTGCCTCATTCCTGGAGACCTACCGTACGCGCGGCATCATCGAGCAGGATCCGTTCGTTTCTCTGGACGTCGACGGTGTTGGCGAGCTGGTGCGGATTGCCTCCGCCAAGGGGCGGGAGGCCCGCTCTGAAATCAAGCTTGGCATCTGTGGGGAACACGGGGGCGATCCCGCTTCGATCCGCTTTTGCGAGAGCGTAGGGCTCGATTACGTATCGTGCTCGCCCTTCCGCGTTCCAATTGCCAGACTGGCCGCAGCTCAGGCTGCGATCAGTGAAACCAGGGCGAGTGCCTAGCGTTCTTCAATATCAACGAGCTCGGCGTAAAACGCGCCGTGCTCCTTGATTTCCAGAGCTTCGTCATAGGGGTCTGGATAAGCCCACATGATGTCTCCGCCCGGTCTTCCAGCACCGATCAGCCGCCAATAGGTGGCGTCGCCCTTGTAGGGGGAGTGGGCTCTGGTCCGGGTTTGTTCGAGGCACGCAAAATTGATGTCTGCGAACGGAATGTAGAGCACGTCCCGGCACCCGGTCTCGCGCAGGATCTTCGCGGCTTCCGTCACTGCTATTTCAAGCTCATCCGCTTTCACGCAGACCGTCTTGTCATGCGGGGCGATGGTCATGCGCTTGTTGGGATTGCGCCGGAAACCGGGGGCTGGATTTTTGTTTTCCGTCATGGCGTACACTCCGTTGCAGAGGCAACGCGACGGTATCCCGCCGGTTCCTCGCCAAGGAGTAACGCCTTGTTACGTGATGTGCTGCATCACTGCACGCCATCCAGCGTTGTCATCAAGCCAGCATAGGCAGTGACGATCCGAGCCACCGGCAACTCACTTGTCTCAATGTCTTCGATTTCGAGCGAACCGCTACCTGTCCGTTGCACCACAAGAGCATAGGCAGCATCTCCATGCTCCTCCAGAACGACAGCGGCTACCCAGTCGCAATCATTCATTCCGTCTAGCCGCATGTGGAAAAGCAAACGCCCGTTTGTCTGATCCAGTGCCTGTTGGACGGCACCTTCGAAGCCGAGTTCGACAAAATCCTGATGCTTGAGAGCAAGCTCCAGCTCGACCAGCTCCAACGAGTTCGAGGCGGCTTCATCGTGTTCTGGAAGCAATGTCTGCATGGCTGAACCTCACAACTTTCTTCCACGCACTCCCTCCGCCATTGTCATTCTGCTGGTCAGCATGGCCGGAATGTGGCGTGTTATCTCCACCAAAGGAAACGCTTTGGGGAGCAGAACGTTGCATGGGCCGATGCTTTTCAGGGAAGCTGAATCAGTTTCGCAGCCAAATTGCGCAAGAGTCTGAAACCCCAAGGAATATACGCGAACCACATTTCGCGCGAGCCAGCATTGAGTTAAGAGGACCTATCGTCAGCCGCAAGACATGCGTGGTCCGTCACATGAACGCAATTCTGCTACCGCAACGAGCACCAGCGGCTCCATGGAGCCTCAGGTTTGCAATATTCGCCGCGGTGCTTCTTGTCGTATCGGGAACCGGACACAGGTTTGGGCTGGTGGAGACGGTTCCGTTTTTCTGGCTGCTCGGACTTTGCGGTGTGCTCGCCTTCGCCGGTTTGGCGCTCGGTGCGATCGCGCTGGTCCAGATATGGGAGCACGGTTCGTCGGGTGCGTCGATTGCGAGCGCTGGCATACTGGTCGCCGCCATTGCACTGATCCCTTACGGGGTGTCGGGGCTTCGTCTTGTGGGCCATCCGAGGCTGGTCGACATCTCCACCGACCTCGAAAACCCTCCAGAAATGCCGTTGGCAGCGGCTGCGCGCAGCGGGCTTATGAACCCGGTTGCAAATATCTCTCAGGAGGACCGTGCGCTGCAGGAAGAAGGCTATCCTGAAGTCGCCGGACGCCGTTATGAGCACACGGCTGACAAGGTTGTCGAGGTGGTGCGTTCCATGATGCAGGACAGGGGGTGGCAGCCCCGTGGGGCGGAAGGCCAGCAGCTCGCCGGTGGCAGTGTCACACTGGAGGGGGTGGCTCACTCCTTCATTATGGGATTCCCGGCAGACGTCGCGATCCGGATAGAAGATGATCAGACGGCTACTTTTGTCGATATGCGCTCCGCATCGCGCTACGCACGTCACGATCTGGGGGACAATGCTGCTCGCATTCAGCGGTTTCTCAAAGAGCTCGATGACAGAATGACATTGCTGGCGGCGATTTAGCCAGAGACAGAATCAGCCAGGCAGATAGACCGCATCGATGGAGGGTTCTGTTGCGGTTGTGACAGCCCCGCGCGCAACAAGGTCTTCCAGATGGGCGAGGACCGAAAGGGCTGCTGCCCCATGCAACCTGGGATCCGTGTCCCGGTATATGGAGCTGACCATCTCGGGGATTGTCCGGTCTCCGCGCGTAACGCGATCCAGAATTGCACGCTCACGCATTTTGCGGTGGGCCTTCAATCCACGCATGAAGCGCTGCGGGTTTTTGACCCTGCCACCATGACCGGGAAAAAACACCGTGTCGTCACGCGCCAGCAGGCGATCGAGCGAGGCCATGTAGTCCGACATGGCTCCATCTGGCGGTGCGACGATGGAAGTCGCCCACGCCATGACGTGATCCGCGGAAAAGAGTATGCCAGTGTTTTCAAGCGCAAACGCGGCATGGTTGGCGGCATGGCCGGGTGTATGAATGGCACGAATGGCCCAGCCGTCGCCCTCGACAAGTTCATCGTCGGCGAGCGCGTGGTCCGGTGCAAAGTCCGTATCCGCACTTGCATCAAGGGGATTGGTCTCACCGATTCTCAATGGCCTGGCAGCGCGGTGAGGGCCTTCCGCACAGACAAGCGCCCCCGTTTCGCTCGCCAGCCTGGCGGCGAGCGGAGAGTGGTCCCGGTGTGTATGGCTAACGAAGATGTGGCTGACCGGCCTTCCGTCAATGGCCCTGAGAAGTGCCTGCAGATGGCCTTCGTCTTCCGGGCCGGGATCGATGACGGCGAGGGTGGATCTGCCAACGATGTAGCTGTTTGTGCCGTGGAATGTGAAGGCGCTGGGGTTGTTGACTGTGACGCGCAGAACATCCGGTGCCACCTGGACCGCTTCGCCATAGGCGGGGTCGAAACGTGTTTCAAATTCGAGAGCCATTGGCAGTTTGTCCGGAAACGGTGAGGACTGCACGGTACGAAGCCGCATTCAGGTTGCCGCATATCATGGAAGCTTCTATAGGAGAAGGAACGTGCAATATTTCGTAAAGAGCCTGAACGGAGGAGCTATGTCGCTCGCTATCGCCTCAAAATCGCTCGTTTCGCGGACGCTTCCGCACAACGCAACGCAGCGTTTGATTACGCAGCTTTTCCTTGCCATTGGCGCAACGGTGGTTCTCGCCCTATCGGCGAAGACCCGAGTGGTGCTTGGGCCAGTCGATCTTTCTCTTCAGACATTGGCTGTTCTCGTCATCGGCGCGACGTTCGGCATGCGCCTCGGTGTCGCGACGCTTCTCCTTTACATGGCTGAGGGCGCCATGGGCCTCCCGGTGTTCCAGGGGACGCCCGAGAAGGGAATTGGCTTCGCTTACATGATGGGGCCGACGGGCGGATACCTGCTCGGGTTCGTGGCTATGGCGGCAATTGCCGGCTGGGCCGCCGACCGCGGATGGGACCGCAACCCGCTGAAACTTGGCGGTGCGATGCTGGTGGCAGAAGTCGCTATGATGACCCTTGGATTTGTCTGGCTTGCCGGCTTGATCGGTGCGGACAAGGCCTGGCAGTTCGGTGTCGCTCCGTTCATCCTTCCCGACTTGATCAAAGTTGCCCTGGCCGCCTGCTTCATGCCGGCAGCGTGGGCCTTGCTGCGGGGTCTGGGAGGCTCAGGGCGTTAAGCCTTCGGGACCTTTTGAGCCAATAAACCTGTTTGTGTCGGGCCGGATGGTGATGTCTGGCCCGATTTCTTGAGGGGATGGGAATGAGTGTTTTGGTCACCGGTGGTGCCGGTTACATTGGCAGTCACATGGTCTGGGAACTGCTGGATCACGGTGAAGAGGTTGTGGTTCTTGATCGTCTCAGCACCGGCTTCGATTGGGCTGTGGCGGGGGCTGCAACGCTGATTGTCGGAGACATTGCCGACCAGGAGCTGGTCGAGAATGTCATCCGCGAGCACGATGTCGATTCGATTATTCATTTTGCCGGATCCATCATCGTTCCCGAATCGGTATCGGATCCTCTGGGCTACTACCTCAACAATACGGTCAAATCCCGCAGCCTGATCGAGAGTGCTGTGCGTTGTGGCGTGCGGCACTTCATTTTTTCTTCGACGGCAGCCGTCTATGGAAGCCCGAAACATTTTCCCGTGGGCGAGGACACGGAACTGCGGCCGGAATCACCCTACGGCACATCGAAAATGATGACCGAACTGATGTTGCGCGATTGTGCGGCTGCCTACGAATTCGATTACACGGTGCTGCGTTATTTCAACGTGTCGGGGGCGGATCCGGACCAGCGGACCGGCCAGTCCACCAAAGGTGCGACACATCTGATCAAGGTCGCGTGCGAGACGGCCACGGGCAAGCGCGACCATATGGAAGTATTCGGCACGGACTATGATACGCCGGATGGGACCTGCGTACGCGATTACATTCATGTTTCTGATCTCGTCAATGCGCACTATCTTGCGCTTAAGCGCATGCGTGACGGAAAAGGCAGCCTCGTTGCCAATTGCGGTTACGGAAACGGTTATTCGGTGCTTGAGGTCATCAATGCGGTGAAAGATGTGGCCCAGAAGGATTTCGAGGTGCGTGTTTCAGGGCGCCGTCCCGGCGACGCGGTGGCGATCGTTGCCGAAGCCGAGCGATGCCGACGGGAACTGGAGTGGAAGCCACGCTTCGATGATCTGAATACGATTGTGGAGCATGCTCTCAACTGGGAAGCCAAACTCGCCAAACGGAACCGGGAATGACGTATCGCGGGGTCAACCGACTCTTCACCCTGGCCGTGTTTGCCATGCCGCCGGTCGCCGGCTCGGTTTCCAGCGTGGTATGGCATGGCGGGGCGCTCTGGTGTGTCTTTGAAGTCCTTACCGGCCGGCGCCGTCTGAGTCCCGACATAGCGATGCGGTGGATCGCGCTGTTGATGCTGGTTTATGTCGCAGCCAACCTCGTTGCGTTCCTTGCCAATGAGCCGTCCCTGGGCATGGCGTACAAACTTTTGCCGCTCGCCACATTTCTTCTGTTTCCCTTCTCCTACTCGGTCTGGACCATATCGGACAGGGAAGAGGTTGCTCATGCGCTTCTTGCCGGCTGTGCGCTGGCGAGCTTCGGCGCGCTTGTGCTGGCGGTTGTCCAGTACTTCTTTCTGGACATGCGGGCCGAAGGCGGTGCCGGCAATGCATTGGTATTTGCAGATGTGGCCTGCATGGCAGGGCTTTCCTGCCTGGCGGGCGCACTCGCCTTCGAGAATCGCCGCCCCCTCTTGCTGAGCGTTGCTTTCGTAGCTGCTTTCGCTGCCGTGACCCTGTCCGGCTCCCGCTCGGTGTGGGTGTTGATGATCGTCCTCACATTGGTTCAGCTGTTCATTTTCCGAAGATTTGTGGCGACCCTGCTGAAGGGGCGGATGCTCGCACTTGCAGGCCTCGTTATTGTTATAACTGTACTGGCTTCCGGCCTTATCGTGGATCGGTTCGAAACGCTCTGGCACAATGTGGAGAGGCTGACAGAGGGGGGATACTACAATACGTCTGTTGGTCTGCGTGTTGCTCTTTGGAAAACGGGCGCGCAGCTCTTCGCCGAAAATCCTCTCATTGGCCACGGAATGCAGAATGTGACGGCGCTGATCCATCAACGTCTGCTGGATGACTTTGGTCTGAAAGTGGGCTTCACCCACTTTCACAACGGATTTCTCACCATCTTTGTCGAGTCGGGCATTGTGGCCGGCTGCGCGATCATCGCCATGTTCGCCCTGATCGCCTTTTTGGCGGTACGCAGCCTGAACCACGGGCGGGACCGAATGGCGCGCCTGGGCGGAACTCTGCTGTTGATGCTTGTTGTGGTCTATGCTGGCGGGGGAAGCGTGAACCTCGTTTTCGGACACGACATCCTCGACACCGTCTTCATGATGTTCGTGATAATCGGACTCTTTCTTGCGCAGGGTACCTCGCGGCTGCCCGACAGGCAGCAGGAGCGGGAGAGCGTGGCGTTTTCCGGACCCGAGAGCCGCCTCTGAACAGAGGCGGGCAGGGCTTTCCTTGCAGATCTTTGGACAGCGCCGCTCCTTCAGATGCGGCCGTAGCGATCTTCAAGGCGGATGATGTCATCTTCACCGAGATAGGAACCGGACTGCACCTCGATCAGTTCCAGCGGGATCTTGCCCGGGTTTTCCAGCGCGTGGATCTCGCCCAGTGGAATGTAGGTCGACTGGTTCTCGGTCAGCATGATTGTCTCTTCGCCCTTCAGGACCCTTGCCGTTCCCCGTACCACGACCCAGTGTTCGGCCCGATGATGGTGCTTTTGGACCGAGAGCTTCGCACCTGGCTTCACGGTGATCCGCTTGACCTGGTAACGATTGCCGATATCGATGGAATCATAGTCGCCCCAGGGCCGGTAGACCCGTCGATGATCCACGTGCTCGGTGCGGTCTGCCGCCTTGAGCTGGCCGACGACCTCCTTGACGTTTTGCACCGCATCGCGCCTGGCCACCAGAACGGCGTCCGCCGTCTCGACCACAACCAGATCTTCCACGCCGACAATTGCGACGAGGCGTTTCTGGGCAGAGACGATCGAGTTCCTGGAAGCAACCTGCAACACGTCGCCGGTCAAAGCGTTTCCGTTGGCGTCTTTGGTCTGTGCCTCCCATATGGCGGACCACGAGCCGATGTCGTTCCAGCCGGCATCGAGCGGGACGACAGCCGCCCTGTCGGTCTTTTCCATCACCGCATAGTCGATGGAATCGGCCGGGCAGGCCTCGAAAGCCTCCCGTTCCGGCCGGAGGAAATAGTCGTCGCTTTCCACGCCCGCCATGGCTGCCTTGCAGGCATCGAGTATCGCCGGAGCATGGGTGTGTATCGCTTCCAGATACGTGCTGGTCCGGAACATGAACATGCCGCTGTTCCAGTCATATCCGCCATCTTCCAGATAGGCCTGTGCGGTGGCCAGGTCGGGCTTTTCCTCGAAACCTGAAACGGCAAACCCGGTCTCGCCGATCCTTTCACCGCGACGGATATAGCCAAATCCGGTCTCGGGACTGGTCGGCACGATGCCGAATGTCACCAGCCGGCCTTCCCGGGCCAGAATTTCGGCCTTGGCAACCCCTTCATGGAATGCAGGCAGGTTCTGAATGAGATGATCGGCGGGCATGACCAGAAGCAGCGGGTCTTCCCCGTTGGCCGCGGCCTGCAGCGCGGCAAGTGTGATGGCCGGCGCGGTGTTGCGGCCCACCGGCTCAAGCACGATGGGAGCCTTTTCGATGCCGGCCTGCCGAAGCTGTTCGGCGGCGAGAAAGCGATGCTCTTCATTGCAGACTGTAAGCGGAGCCGCACAATCGAGGCCAACAAGCCGCGCCATGGTCTGTTGCAACATGGTCGTATCGCCGACCAGCGTGCAAAACTGCTTGGGATAGTGTTCGCGCGAAACCGGCCATAGCCGCGTTCCCATTCCGCCTGCCATGATCACCGGTACAAACATCAATCGACCCCACCATCATCGTCTAGATTACGTTTCCCTGACCGTGAATGCGCTGAAGCGCTTTTCGACATTTCAAAATGCATACACGTAGATCGCTCCGATATTAGATTGGAAACGTTGACGCCGGGTGTAGGCAATAGGCCATCAGTGGATTTACGGCATCCATGGGGAGAGGGCGCTACCCCGACGAGCTTTTTTACCCCACGGCAAGCCGTGAAAGCAGCCAAAAGTGAATGTGTTTTGCCTCCTTTGCCGGGGAAAGCGGTAACGCTCTGCGGCAAGTTTATCCCCGCGCGCCCGGGCGCCTCTAGACTCGTGCTCTCACAAGGAACGGGCCGCCATGGAACAGACTGCAAATCTCAACCTCCCTTACATCATGCCCTCTCAGGCGCAGAAGCATGTGACACACAACGAAGCCATTCGTCTGCTCGATGGGTTGGTGCATCTCGCCGTGCGCGACCGCGATCTCTCGACGCCGCCTTCCAGCCCGGATGATGGCGCGTGCTACATCGTCAGTACCGCCGCCTCGGGAGCCTGGAGCGGATGGGAAGACCAGATTGCCTATTTCGTGGACGGGGCCTGGGAAAGGCTTGCGCCTGTGACCGGCTGGCGCGCATGGGTCATCGATGAATCGCGGCTTGTGGTTTTCGACGGAACGGCTTGGCAGCCGATCGACGGTGTGCCCGAAAGCGGGGCCGAGATCCAGAATGCAGCCCTGTTCGGGCTTGGCACGAGTGCCGATGCCGCAAACCCTTTTTCCGCAAAGCTCGACAAGGCGCTCTGGACAGCCCGTTATGCTGCCGAAGGGGGCACGGGCAGCCTGCTCTATACGATGAACAAGGAATTGCCTGCCGGCGATGTCGGTTTGCTGCTGCAAAGCGGCTTTCTCACTCGTGCGATGATGGGGCTTTTCGGCTCGGACGGCTGGCGGCTTGCCGTTTCGGCAGACGGTTCCACTTTCAACGACGCGATTTTGACCGACGAGAACTCCGGTCGTGTCGCGCTGCCATCGAACCCGAAATTTCTTGGCTTCATCAACTACGACCAGTACATCGCCGCCGACACCTGGCAGACCGTGGCGATCAACAACACGGTGGCGAACGGCCAGGCTGCCTTCGACACGGGGACGAACCGTTTTACCGCGCCGACCGACGGGCTTTATCGTTTTGGAGCGATGATTGGCTGGAAACAGAACGGCACCAATGTTCCCTCCGCACTCAAGGCGAAACTGGTGCTGAATGGATCGGGCGACCTTTGCGCGCCTTTGGTGTCGGCCGGTGTGGCCAGTCTCGCGGTCGATGGTTCGGAGGCCGCGTTGCACCTTCACGTGATGGCGGGGCTGACGGCGGGCGACACGGTTGAGCTGGCACAGTTCTTCGGCGGGTTCGACGGCTATGTGCCGGCGTCGATCACCCGGTTCTGGGGTGAGTGGGTGGCCTGACCAGTCAGGAAAGGGAAAGCACGCGCTCCACAGAAAGGCTGAAGACGACTGCTTGTCGTGGGGCCGTGCTTCTGCTATCCACCGCTTCGCTCGGTCTTGGGGCGTCGCCAAGTGGTAAGGCAACGGTTTTTGGTACCGTCATTCGCAGGTTCGAATCCTGCCGCCCCAGCCAGCCTTCGCTAAAGCTACGGCTGGGCAAGCCACCGGGTATCATAAAGTTGAAAAGCCCGCTGCAGTGAGCAACGGGCTTCAGAAACTTTGATCGGCGTAGCGCGTGCTAACCAGCCTGCTCGATCATCCCCCGCAACTCGTCCACCTTGGCCTTCAACAGCGCCTTGTCAGCGCGGGTTTCCACGTTGAGGCGCAGCAGGGGTTCGGTGTTGGAGGCGCGCAGGTTGAAGCGCCAGTCATCGAACACCATGCCGAGGCCGTCCTGGTTTTCGATTTCCGGGTTCTGCGGCAGATAGTGGTCGGAAATGCGCTTCTGGACCTCGGCTGCATCCGAAACGGTGAAGTTGATCTCGCCGGAGCACGGATAGGCCGCGATGCGCTCTTCGAGGCGCTCGGCGAGCGTGGTGCCGCTGGCCGAAAGGTCCGCCACCACATCGAGCCACGCAAGCATGCCCGAATCGCAATAGGCGAAATCGCGGAAATAATGGTGCGCGCTCATCTCGCCGCCATAGATGGCATTTTCCTCACGCATCATCTGTTTGAAATAGGCGTGCCCCGTGCGGCAGGGTTTTGCCACGCCGCCGGCGCTCTCCACCATGTCGATCGTGTTCCAGGTCAGGCGCGGGTCGTAGAGGACGGTGCTGCCGGGATGTTTGCCAAGCAGGGTCTGGGCGATCATGCCAACCAGGTAGTAGCCTTCGACGAACCGGCCCTTGTGATCGTACAGGAAGCAGCGGTCGAAATCGCCGTCCCAGGCGATCGCCAGATCGGCACCGTGTTCGATGACCGCCTTGCTGGCCTTTTCGCGTTTTTCCGGCAACAGCGGATTGGGCACGCCATTGGGCAGGCGCGGGTCGGGCTCATGGTCGATCTTGATGAAGGTGAAGGGCAGGTGCTCTTCCAGAAGATCGATGATCGGCCCGGCACAGCCATTGCCCGCGTGGCAGACGATCTTCATCGGTTTCAGGTCCTGACCGGCCACCTCGTTGAGAAGGCGCTCGATATAGGCATCGCGGTCGCAAACATCGTGCAGGGTGCCGCGTGCGGCATAATCGGCGACCGGATGAAGCATCGCGTCGGAGCGCATGATTGCCTCGATCGCGTTGAAGGCATTGTCCGGCGTCGCGGCTGATGCGCCCTTCAGCACCATCTTGATGCCGTTGTAGTCTGGCGGGTTATGGCTGGCGGTGACCATGAGGCCGGCATCCGCGCCGCTGGCAGCGGTATGGAAATAAACCTCTTCCGTGCCGCAACGGCCAACCGGCCTCACGCTTACGCCGCTATCAAGGAGGCCCTGGGTCAGCGCTTCGGCGAGAGCCGGGCTGTCCATGCGCATGTCATGACCGACAACGACCGTGCCGGGGTTGAGGCTCTGCTTGAGCGCCTGTGAAAAGCGATAGGCGAAGGGGATATTGATTTCCTCGGGGATTCGACCACGAACGTCGTACGCTTTGAAAGGGGCGCCCATACTTTCCTTCCTGGATGTTACTTGAAGACGAACAATGCGCTGTTGCCGTGGAGCATTGCAATGATTGATTGAAGTTTTGTTAGGTTTGCGAGAAAGAGCACATCACCGGATTCGCGGCGGCAAATGCGCACGCCCTTCAAATACACAAGGGGCTGAAACGGTTGCAGACTGCCTTGTTCACCTCTTGTAACAGCTGAGGTGTCAGTTTGAAGGGCACCCTTGGTTGCGCTACGCCTGCTGCATCCCTATTCAACGAGCGGGGCTGATGCGGAATCATCCCGCAACTGATTGGGCAACAAATGCAATTTATCGATCTCGGCGCTCAGCGTGAGCGCATCAAGGACAGGCTCGCAGCTGCAATCGACACGGTCGTGGCAGAAGGACGCTATATTTTAGGACCGCAGGTTGCCGCTTTCGAGGAGCAGCTTGCAGCCTATGTCGGAACGAAGCACGCAATCGCGTGCGCCAACGGCACGGATGCGCTGTTGATGCCTTTGATGGCCTACGGCATCGGACCAGGCGACGCCGTTTTCTGCCCAAGCTTCACCTTTGCCGCAACGGCGGAAGTGGTGGCGCTGGCCGGTGCCGAGCCGGTGTTCGTGGAGATCGACGCCGATACCTACAATATGGATCCTGGTAGCCTCACGGCAGCCATCGAATACATCAAGTCGGAAGGCCGGTTGACCCCGAAGGCGGTGATCCCGGTCGATCTTTTCGGTCTGGCCGCCGATTATGGCGCGATCGAAGGCATCGCCGCGCGCGAGGGCTTGCGTATCATCGAGGACGCTGCGCAATCCATCGGTGGCACACTCAACAACAAGCGCTGCGGCGCGTTCGGCCACGTGGCGTCCACCAGCTTCTACCCGGCCAAGCCGCTCGGCTGCTATGGTGATGGTGGCGCGATGTTCACCGACGATGATGAGCTTGCCGGCGTGCTGCGCTCAATAGCCTTTCACGGCAAGGGCGAGAGCCAGTACGATAACGTGCGCGTGGGCCTGAATTCGCGCCTCGACACGATCCAGGCCGCGATCCTGATCGAGAAGCTGACGATCCTCGAAGACGAGATGGAAGCGCGCCAGAAGGTTGCCGCACGCTATGCTGAAGGTCTTGGCGATGTGGTGAAGGTTGCGGTAACGCCGAAAGGGCATCGCTCGGCCTGGGCGCAGTATGCCATAGAGACCGAGAAGCGCGATCTCGTGCGCAGGCGCCTCAGCGAAGCGGGTATACCCTCTGTCGTCTATTACGAGAAGCCGCTTCATCTGCAGAAAGCCTATGACATGTATGCGAAGGCGCCGGGCGGGCTTGCCATCTCGGAGAGCCTGCCGCACCGCATCCTGTGCCTGCCGATGCACCCGTACCTGGCCGAGAGCGATCAGGACCGTGTGATCGAGACCATTCGCAAGGCTGTCGCGGAGTAGACGGAAAACGGTTTTCAGGGCTTTGGCTGCGCTCTGGCGGCGGGCCTACACCAATCCTGAAATGTCTTTTCCCTTGCATTGGGAACAACGCAAAATGCGCCTCGCAAACCGGGGGTCGGTGGGAGAGTGCGCTCCTTGATAGGCCAAATACCGCGTGATACCTAAAGGCACAATCCAGACGCAGCCAAGGACCCGGCCGCATCGACACAGACAAGAAGGCGAGAAAATGCCGGCAGCCCTCACTCATCTCGGCAGGCTGGAAGCCGAGGCGATCCACATTTTCCGCGAAGTGGCGGCGACGTTTTCCAAACCCGTGATGCTCTATTCCGTCGGCAAGGATTCCTCGGTGCTGATGCATCTGGCGATGAAGGCGTTCTATCCCGCCAAGCCGCCATTTCCTTTCCTGCATGTGGACACCACCTGGAAATTCCGCGAAATGATCGCATTCCGGGATCGGATGGCCAAGGAAAAGGGCTTCGACCTCCTCGTCCATATCAATGAGGAAGGCGTGCGCGACGGCATCAACCCGTTCGATCACGGTTCCAACACCCACACCCATGTGATGAAGACGGTGGCACTGCGCCAGGCGCTCGACAAATATGGCTTTGACGCGGCCTTTGGCGGCGCGCGGCGCGACGAGGAAAAGAGCCGCGCCAAGGAACGCATTTTCTCATTTCGCTCCGCAGGACATGCCTGGGACCCCAAAAACCAGCGGCCGGAGATGTGGAAGATCTACAACACCCGCGTTGCGACGGGTGAATCGATCCGCGTTTTCCCGTTGTCCAACTGGACCGAACAGGACATCTGGCAATACATCCTCCAGGAGAACATTCCCATCGTTCCGCTATATTTCGCTGCCAGGCGGCCTGTGGTGGACCGGGACGGCATGACGATCATGGTCGATGACGACCGGATGCGCCTTCTGCCGGGCGAAAAGGTGGAAGAGCGCATGGTCCGTTTCCGCACACTTGGCTGCTACCCGTTGACGGGTGCTATTCCTTCGAATGCGACCACCCTTGAAGAGATTGTCGGCGAGATGCTGACGGCCCGTACGTCTGAACGGCAGGGACGTCTGATCGACCGCGATGAGGCGGGCTCGATGGAAAAGAAGAAGCGTGAAGGGTATTTCTGATCATGTTGACCGGCAACAAAGCGCCCGTGGGTGAAGAAGACACGGCTCCGGTCGATATTCGCGACTACGTGGCAGGGCAGGAGAACAAGGGGCTCTTGCGCTTTTTGACCTGTGGATCGGTGGACGATGGCAAGTCGACGCTGATCGGACGCCTCCTGTTCGACACCAAGCTGATCTTCGAAGACCAGCTGGCAGCTCTTGAAAACGATTCCCGCAAGCATGGCACGGCTGGCGACGAGATCGATTTCGCGCTTCTCGTAGACGGGCTGGAGGCGGAACGCGAGCAGGGCATCACCATCGATGTGGCCTATCGCTTTTTCTCCACGCCGCGGCGCAAATTCATCGTGGCCGATACGCCGGGCCACGAGCAATATACCCGCAACATGGCGACGGGTGCCTCCACAGCCGATCTCGCCATCGTTCTGGTGGACGCGCGGCAGGGCATCCTGCCTCAGACACGGCGGCATTCGATCATAGCCTCGCTTCTGGGTATCCGCCATATCGTGGTGGCGGTGAACAAGATCGACCTCGTTGGTTTTGACGAGGCCGTGTTCGAGCGGATTGCAGCCGAGTATCGCGCCTTTGCCGAGGAGCTCGGTTTCAACTCGATCCAGCCTATCCCCATGTCCGCACGTTATGGGGACAACGTTACCCGTTCTTCGGACCAGACACCCTGGTATGACGGACCGTCGCTGCTCGAGCATCTGGAAACAGTCGATATCGAGGTCGAAGCAGAAGGCCGTCCGTTCCGCTTTCCCGTGCAGTATGTCTCCCGGCCCAATCTGGATTTCCGCGGTTTCGCAGGCACTGTTGCCTCCGGCCATATCGGTGTCGGCGATCCGGTAACCGTTGCCAAGTCGGGGAAACAGACACGCATTCGCCGCATTGTCACCCAGGACGGCGATCTGGACGTTGCGTCCGAGGGACAGGCCGTGACGCTTGTGCTTGAGGATGAGGTAGAGCTGTCTCGCGGCAATATGCTGGTGACGCCGGAAGCGCGTCCTCATGTGGCCGATCAGTTCGCTGCAACGCTGGTATGGTTCGATGAAAACCCGCTTCTTCCGGGGCGATCCTACATCCTGCGCACCGAGACGGATGAAGTTTCGGCCACGGTGAGCCACCTCAAGCATCGCCGCAACATCAACAATTTTGCCGAAGAAGCGGCCACATGCCTCAACCTGAATGAGGTCGGGCTATGCAATTTCTCGACACAGGCGCCCATAGCCTTCGATGCCTTCCGCGACAATCGCGTTACGGGTGCATTCATCCTGATCGACCGGCTGACCAACGCGACGGTCGGCGCGGGAATGATCGAGTGGCCGCTGCGCCGCGCCGCCAACATTCACTGGCAGGCGCTCGATGTCACACGTCAGTCCCGCGCGGCGCTAAAGCATCAGAAACCGGCCGTGCTCTGGTTCACCGGGCTATCCGGTTCGGGCAAGTCGACCATCGCCAGCCTGCTTGAAAAGAAGCTGCACGCATCCGGCCGACACACCTATGTGCTGGACGGCGACAATGTCCGCCACGGATTGAACCGCGACCTTGGCTTCACGGATGCCGACCGGGTGGAGAATATCCGCCGTGTGGCCGAAACCGCGAAACTGATGGCGGATGCCGGACTGATCGTGCTTGTCTCGTTCATCTCGCCTTTCAGGGCGGAACGGCGCATGGCGCGTGAGCTGATGAACGAGGGCGAGTTCGTGGAAGTCTTCGTGGACACGCCGTTCGAGGAATGCGCCCGACGCGACCCGAAAGGTCTTTATGCCAAGGCGCTCAAGGGTGAAATCAAGAATTTCACCGGTGTCGACTCCCCCTATGAGACACCGGAAAAGGCTGATATCCACGTCAAGACGGTGGCCCGCGCGCCGGAAGATCTGGTCGATGAAATTGAAGCCTGGCTCCGGGACCGCGGCTACTGCTGATCTCTTGAACGCGAAAGACAGACTGTTTCATGGGTATGTTGAAGGATGATGCGGCGCTCCTGGCGCTGTTCGAGCAATTGGCGCTCGCCGCAGGAGCCGCGATCATGCAGCATTATGATGCCGGCTGCGAAGTCCATCAGAAAGCCGATGATACTCCTGTAACGGCGGCCGACCGCGCGGCTGAAAAAGTGATCCTCGACGGGTTCAGGAGTGCCGGGCTTGGAACTCCCTGTGTCTCGGAAGAAGCGGCGTCGGGAGGCGTTATCCCGGCGTGCGGAGATGGCGACTTCATCCTGGTGGACCCGCTGGATGGCACGCGGGAGTTCATCGCACAGCGCCCGGACTTCACGGTCAATATCGGTTTGATCCGTGATGGAGAGCCGGTCGCAGGGGTAATCTTCGCGCCAGCGCGTGATCTCCTTTATTCCGCACGCCCAGGCGCTGCATTTGAAGTCCCGGTGGTCGATGGGCGACCGGCGGAACGCCACACGATCAGGACTCGTCCGCGACAGGACCCGCCTGTTATCGTCGCCAGCCGGTCGCACTGCACTGATGAAACCCGAGCCTTCATCGACCGCCATCCCGGCGCCGAAACGACCTCGATCGGCTCGTCGCTGAAATTCTGCATGCTCGCCCGGGGCGATGCGGATCTCTATCCGCGCTTCGGTCGCACGATGCAGTGGGACACAGCGGCGGGTGATGCGATTTTGCGGGCGGCTGGTGGCATCGCCCGTACGCTGGACGGCGCCCCGCTTACTTATGGCCCAAAGGGCGGAGAGGGGCTGGACGCTTTCGCGAGCCCCTTCTTTATTGCCGAGGGTGCGCCGGCCTGATCAGGTCGGCGGAAGCTCGTTTCTCCATGGCGGATTGGCCCCGGCGCGCGAGACGGTGACGGCGGCGGCGCGCGATGCAAAGGCAATTGCTTTTGCAATCTGCGGGTCATCAAGCGCGGCGATTTTCTCCTTTGTCAGAAGACCTTGCAACTCGAGGGCAGCCAGGAGCGCGCCGTTGAAAGTGTCGCCGGCGCCGACCGTATCGACCACCTCGACGGGCGTTGCCGGTACGAACTGCTTTTGCGATTTGGTGTAGGCGGTTGCGCCCTTGCCGCCATCGGTCAGGATGATCAGGCTCGGGCCTCGTTCGAGCCATCGCGCGATGATCTCGTCTGTGCTGCCGGTTTCTGCAAACCATTCGAGGTCGTCCGCCGAGATCTTGATGATATCGGCCTTTTCGACCATGCGGGCGATGCGCGCGCGGTGGCTGTTCGCATCGGCGATGAATGCGGGGCGAATATTGGGATCGAGCATGACAACACGGCTTTCGGCTTCGCGCGCCATGAGCGTCTCATAGGCCGAACCGCAGGGTTCTGAAACCAAGCTGATGCCGCCGAAGAGCATCGCCGAGACGTCGTTTGCGATATTGGGCAGATCTGATGGCTCGATCATGCGACCGGCAGTGCCTTCGTCATAGAAATTATACTCGGCTTGCCCGTCCGCGAGGGTGACGAAGGCGAGCGTGGTGGGGCGGCTTGATATCTGCGCGAGGGAAAGATCCACATGGCTTTCCGCGAGCTTCTCCTTCAGCATCCGCCCAAAAAGGTCGTCTGAAAGCCCGGTGAAAAATCCGCACGCCACGCCAAGGCGCGCAATGGCAATGGCGCTGTTGAAAACCGCGCCTCCCGTATAGGGCGCGAAAGCTGCCTCGCCCTGGCCTGTCTGGCGCGGCAACATGTCGATCAGCGCCTCGCCGCAGCAAAGGATCATGAAAGCCTCCCGTGTGTTTCCTTTTCAGGGGGCTCCCCCTGACAACAAGGAGCCGTCTGGTTACGCGGAAAGGCCTCTCCTTTCAATGGAAATTCCGGCCCTTGGGCAGCACGCGCACATCACGCGGATGCCGCCAGAGGTTCTGCGTGGTGCCAGGCTTTTCCTCCTGTGTCTTAACGCCCTGATCGGACATTGCGGCCATCAGGTCCGGCGTCGTGTCGATGAGACGCCGCGCGACCACGTGGATGACATTGCTTTCCTTCTGCAGAATGCCCTCTACCGTCACCATGCGTGCACCGAAGACGATACGACGAAAACGCTGGAAGACACGCGGCCAGACGATGATGTTGGCGATGCCGGTTTCGTCCTCCAGCGTCATGAAGATCACGCCGCCGGCGGTACCGGGACGCTGGCGTACCAGAACAAGGCCCGACACGCGCACAAAGCGGCCGGCCGGGGTTTCGGCAAGGGCGCAGGTTCTCAGGACGCGGCGTTTTTCGAGCTTTCGACGCAGGAAGGAGACGGGATGCGCCTTGAGCGAAAGACCGAGCGTGCCGTAATCCTCCACCACCTGCTCGCCGGGAAGAAGGTCCGGCAGCGCGACGCTTTCCTCTTCCTGAAGGGGCGTTGCGGCTGCGTTTTTGGCGCTGGAAAAGAGTGGCAGTTCCTCCGCTGCCGCGCGCACGCCCTGATGGCCGCTCAGACCACGCACTTCCCAAAGGGCGGCGCGCCGGTCAAGGCCCAGCGAGCGGAAGGCATCGGCCTCGGCCAGCCGGCGCAGCGAAAACATATCGATGTCGGACCGGAAATAAAGATCGCGCACATTGGCGAAAGGGCCTGCTTCACGAGCGGCCATGATCTTCAGGCCTACTGCCTCGCGCATGCCATCCACCTGGCGCAAGCCGAGCCGCAATGCATGGCTGATCGCACCGGGCTTTGCTGCCGGCTCCAGCGAGTGGTCCCAGTCGCTGTGGTTGATATCGACAGGTCGCGTCTCGCCGCCATGATCGCGAAAATCACGCACGATGGAGGAGGCAGAATAGAAACCCATGGGCTGTGAATTCAAAAGCGCACACGCAAAAACGTCCGGGTAATGGCATTTTAGCCAGGAGGAGGCGTAGGCGAGCAGCGCGAAACTGGCCGAGTGGCTTTCGGGAAAGCCGTAATCGCTAAAACCTTTCATCTGGTTGAAACAGCGCTCGGCGAAATCGGGCGTGTAATTGTTGGCCAACATGCCTTTGATGAAATCCTCACGGAACTGGTCGATCGTGCCTGTACGGCGGAAGCTTGCCATGGCCCGGCGCAGCCGGTCGGCCCTTTCCGGCGAGAAACCGGCGGCCACGATGGCGATCTTCATTGCCTGTTCCTGAAAGAGCGGGACGCCGAGTGTCTTCTGGAGCACGGCACGCAATTCTTCGGAAGGGTAGTCTACATCTTCCTCGCCATTGCGCCGACGCAGATAGGGATGGACCATATCTCCCTGGATGGGGCCGGGGCGGACAATGGCGATTTCGATCACGAGATCGTAGAAGTTTTTCGGTTTCAGACGCGGCAGCATCGACATCTGGGCCCGGCTTTCGATCTGGAAGACGCCGACCGTGTCGGCCCGCTGGATCATGGCGTAGGTGGGACCATCGTTGCGGGGCACGGTGGCAAGCGTGTGGGTTATTCCGTAGTGCTCGTGCAAAAGGTCGAAACTCTTGCGCAGGCAGGTCAGCATGCCAAGTGACAATACATCCACCTTGAGCATGTTGAGCGCATCCAGATCGTCCTTGTCCCATTCCACCACGGTACGGTTTTTCATGGCGGCATTGGCAACGGGCACGATCTCGCTCAAGGGCGAGTGTGTGAGCACAAAGCCGCCCACATGCTGGGAGAGATGGCGGGGAAAGCCGATCAATTGCCTGACAAGCAGCAAAGTCTGGCGCAGCCGCGGGTCGGTGGGATCGAGGCCGGCTTCGCGCACTTGATCGGCGGCGGGCGTTTTTTCCGAATGGCCCCAGACAAGCCCGGTCATGGCGGCCACCACATCGGGCGAAAGCCCCATGGCCTTGCCCGCCTCGCGCACGGCGCTGCGCGTGCGGTAGGAGATGACGGTGGCGGCAAGCCCGGCCCGGTGGCGACCGTATTTGTCGTAGATATACTGCATCACCTCTTCACGCCGCTCATGCTCGAAATCGACGTCTATGTCCGGCGGCTCGCCGCGCTCGGCGGAAATGAAGCGCTCGAACAGAAGATCGATCTCGGTCGGGTTGACCGAAGTGACGTCAAGGCAATAGCAGACAACCGAATTGGCCGCCGAACCGCGTCCCTGGCACAGGATGGGCGGGTTTTGCGAGCGGGCGAAGCGCACGATATCGTGCACGGTAAGAAAGTAGGCGGCATATTCAAGCTGGCCGATCAGCTTCAACTCATGATCGATAAGAGCCCGAACCTTTGAGGGGATACCTTCCGGGAAACGTTCTTTTGCACCGAGCCAGGTCAGACGTTGCAGCTCTTCCTGTGGGGTGGCGCTTTCACCGTTCGATTCCTTCGGGTAGTCGAAGGACAACGCGTCGAGCGAAAAACGGCAATCATCCATGAGCGTCACGGAGCGGGCAATGGCCTCCTCATGGCCGCGCAGGAGGCGCGCCATCTCTTCCGTAGGCTTGAGATGCCGCTCGGCATTGCGCTCAAGGCGAAAACCCGCATCGTCGATGGTGCAATGGCTGCGAATGCAGGTGAGAAGATCCTGCAAGGGACGGCGCGCCGGCGTGTGATAAAGCACGTCATTGGTGGCGACGAGCGGCGTGCCGCACGCACCTGAGAGTGTGGCAAGACGTTGCTGGCGGGCGCCGTCATTGGCCCGCCGACAGGGCGTGAGCGCCAGAAAGACATCGCCGGGAAAGAGGGTGGCAAGGCGGTGCAAATTTTCCTCGAAATCGGAGCCGAAGTCATAGGGCGGCATGGCAATGAGGCGCTGGCCATGGTCAAGCGCTGCAAGATCGTCCATATGCAGGTGACACTCGCCCTTCGGCGCGCGGCGGTTGCCATCGGTCAAGAGCCGGGTGAGGCGGCCATAGGCCTTCCTGTCAGTTGGGAAACACAATGTTTCAAAACCATCCATAAGCACCAGACGCACACCGACCACGAGGCGGATATTCTGGGCTTTTGCCTCGACATGGGCGCGCACGGCGCCGGCCAGCGTGTTGCGGTCGGCGATACCGACGGCGGCATGGCCAAGCCGGGCGGCCTCGGCCACCAGTTCCCGCGGATGGGAGGCGCCGTGTAGAAAACTGTAATTGCTGGTGACGCCAAGTTCGGCGAAGGCAGGGGGAGGCGGAGCAGAGCGCGATTGGGGTATGGATGCGGTGGCAGAGATGTCGCTATCTGCCCCCCTGGGCTCTTCAAAGGTGATGACCGGCTCGGTGGTTTTCCCGTTCATGCGAAGACCCCGTGAAGGAACCAGCGGGGGGCTTCCTCATCGCGCTCGTAGAGCCCGTCGCGGAAAAGCCAGAAGCGCCGGCCTGCATCATCCTCGATACGAAAATAGTCGCGTGTCTTGCGGCTGGCACCGAATGGCGCGCGCCACCATTCGGGTGCGATGCGCTCCGGTCCCTCGGCGCGGATGACGCGATGCATCACACGTCGCCACTCAAACCGGGTGGGCGGCCCGTCGGGCACTCCGGCAAGCGTGGTGACGAGCTCGGGTACAGAAAAGAGAAAGAGTGGCCGGGCAAAAGAGGCCCCATCCTGAATATGCTGAAGGTGAGCCTGCCAGTCATGCTCCCCGGCTCCATTGAGAACCGGGATGGAATGGCTCGCGCGTTCAGGCAAAAAGCTTTCATGGGGTGCAGCCCGGGTGACATTCTGCGCGCCGAAACGGTTGACGAGCCGGTCCAGAAGGGGAGCAAGGTCGCCAACGCGGATGGCGCGCAGATCCTCGCCCAGATCCTCCTGTCGCATGGTGAGGGTTTCAACGGTCAGGGCAGTGAGGCTCGCTGCCTCGAAGCCGAAACCAGCGCGATCGGTGATGCGCTCGAGACGCTCGCCAAGCAGTTGGGCGAGGTGTCCGGCATCGCGCGTGGCTGTGCTGGTGGCAAGCGGCAGGGCCTCGAACCAGCCATCGACACGAAACAGGCGCAGCTCCACCCGACGTGCGCCTTTTCCAGCCTTTTCCAGCTTCACACACAGGTCGCATGCAAGGCGCTGAATGGCGATTTCGATTGCCTCCTGCGTGACAATGGGCTCGGCAAAACGGCAGTGCGCGGCATGAAGAAGGGGCGGATTGAGCGGGCGAAAGCTTTCTTCCTCATGACCAAGCGCTTCGTCCAGCCGACGCAGGGCAAATGGCCCAAAGCGGGCGGCGAGCGGCGCCCGCGGCCTGCCGATCAGGTCTCCCACATGTTTGAGACCCAGCTTCTCCATGGCCTCGACAGTGTTCTGTTCCAGCCGCAGGGCACACACGGGCAGGGGCATCATATGCTTGTGGAGCGTGTCGCGCGATACGATGAGTTTTTCGACCGGCGCGTGGCGGGCCAGCGCCCATGCGCCGCCAATGGTGGGCGCCAGAGCTAGCCGTGCGGTGAGGCCGAAGCCGTCGAGTTTTTTTGCCAGCGTGTCCACCAATGCGGCCTCACCGCCGAAGAGATGGGCGCAGCCGGTGATGTCGAGGCTTACCCCGTCGGGGAAATCAGGCCGCGTGAAGGGTGAAAAACACTGGCACCAGAGCGCCAGGCGGATGAGCGCGCGCTCGTCACCCTGAAGATCGGCATGAGCGACCCTGAGGGCAGGGTGAATGGCGCGCGCATCCGCCAGCGCCATCCCCGGCGAAAAGCCGAGCGCTCCGGCTGCCCGGTTGAGAGCGGTGATACGTTGTCCGCTGTCCGTGGTGGTGACGAGGACCAGCGGCTCATCGTCACGAGGCTGCCGCCCAGGTCCGGGAGGTGTCGCGCTGCCAGAACGCATGGTCCGGCGCTGGATCGGCCAGCGGGGCAGGAAGACGGAAAGAAAGCGTTTCATGATCCCACTCCACATCCCAGTGTTGCGATAAACGGCGGGAGAGGCCTTGCCTGCATTTGAGAAGCTGAAGCCGCCAGTGCGGCGCTCCAGGCCCTGCCTGACCGGGGTAGAACTTATGGCTGGGCAGAGTGCTGACAGACCAGCGGGTTTCAGCGGCCGTGTTTTCGGCGCAGGTCTGGCGACCGCGCATGAGGAGGGCCGTGACGCCATGACGTGCCGCTCGCAGGCCAAGACGGCGGCTGGCGGCAAAGTCATAGGCGCGGGCCTGGTCCGGCAAGAGGCCGGCGACGGCGGCAAGAGGGGCATGGGAAAGCCCTTCCTCAAGCGCCCAAAGCACATCGATCGGCTTGCGTGCCTCCACCTGGATCAGCCGGTTCGGGTCAAACCCGAGGGCTGCAAGCCCGGGTGGATAAAGCGCGCCGGCGTTGCTGGAAAGATGCGCAGGAACCACCAATAAGACGGGTCCCGGCCGCTGACGGAGAAGGCGTGCCAGAAGACAGACGCCGAAGCCGATTCCGGCAGTGAAATCGCCATGGCCGGCCGGCAGGACCTCGTGCAGCGCGCCGGTCTTGAGACCGTGACCGGGCAGGGCGCCATCAAGCGCTTCCGGTCCGAGCGAAAGAGAGGGACGGGGCGCTGAAGCAAACCTTTCCTGAGGGGCAATGCGGCTGCGCAGGGCCTCAAGAACGCTGCCCATTTTTTCGGGTGGTGTCGTGGCTGCTCTTTCTCCGCTGGTATGCTGAACCGGGCCAGCGCCAGGGGGAAAAGTTTCCTGAACCGGCTTCACTTCAACGGCCTGTTTCATGGCGCAGCCTCCTGGCGTAGCCCGAAAGGCGTGGCAGGCCCCACGGAGTTCTGCGCCATTGGCCGCATCGTCGATTTTTCCGGATTCAAGTTTTCAGCACCCGCCTCCAGCAGATTGATTGGATTCACCTTTTCTCTCTTGTCAGGGAGGGGTGGCGGTATGTGAAGAAAATCTTCCAGCAGACGCTCAGGCTGGTGCGCCGGGTTGCGGACGCCATGAGCGCAAAGCCTGGCGAAGGGGCAGGCTGTCCTGTTTTTTCTGGCGCAAAAGTTTCGTCCGAGCTCCTGCATCAGAATGTGGTGCTGTTCGGTCTCTCCCGCTCCCCACCGGTCAGGAACCTGTCGGTTGAGAAGACGAATCGACCGTTCCGGCGACGCCTGTTCGGGGATAAGTCCAAGACAGCTGGCGGCGCGCCAGTGGGCCGTGTCGACGACAAGGACGCGCTTTCGCAATGTGCTCATATTGAGGGTGGCCGTGCTGGTTTTGGGACCGACACCATAAATACGCTCCAGCCAGGACAAGGCATCATCGACCGGCCAGCCATGCAGGAAATCGAGACTGAGACCCCCGCTCAGGCTGGCGATCTCCTGCAGGGCACGGGGCAGGGCAACGGCTTTGCGATCCGCATGGGTAATGCCTTCGAGCAGGGGATCCAGTTCGTGAAAAGAAGCTTCGGCCAACCGGGCCCAGGAGCCTTTGAACCTTGCCACTTCGAAATGTTCGACAAGCCTGACAAACACCGCCAATGCTGCCTCATTGCGTGTTCTGGCGCTAAGCATCGCCAGAAGCATTTGACTGACCGGATCGAGACGCACGAAAGCGGCGGGCGGTCCGAAGACAGCCAGCAAGCGCTGATGGAGGCTTTCGAGCCGATCGAAAGGCACAAGAGGCAGAGTGTATTGCATCCCCACACAATAAGAACAAAAAGAGAACAAATCAATCGTTCTATGTCCCCGGAATGGGGCTGTGTGGAGAAATAAAAAGCCGCCAGACGCTCGGCCCCACGGCAGGCACGATCTGTCTGACGGCTTACTCCAGCGCTCTTATGGCGTTTTCCTGGAGAGTCCCCTCCGGACTCACAGGAAGAGAAGCATCAAGCGTGCCAAACTCGCTTCGCTCCGTTTTTGGACGGATTTTCATAGGGTTGGCCGAGCTGTGTCTGGCTGTGTGCAAAGTGTTTTGAGGATATGATGGCGCGCAGGCAGGCACTCTGCCCAGATTAGAGGCAGAAGGCATCTCCCGTGCGCGGAAAGATCTTCAGTTTCAGACGGCCACTTCCAGCCGGTTACGTCCGGTGGATTTGGCACGGTTGAGCGCCGTGTCGGCCTGCCCCAGTGCAATCCAGAAACTTTCCTTGCGAGGAAGTGGCGTGTGCAGCCCCACACTGACGGTCAGCTCAATCTCGATGCCGTCCAGATGAAATGGCGTCTCGGCAACCGCTTTCTGGATGCGCTCAGCGAGCCCGAGGGCGCGTTCAGCATCGTAGGCCGGCAGAACAAGCGCAATGGCCTGGCCGCCGAAGCTCGCCACCATGTCAGTCTGCCGAACGGCGGACTGAACGACTGAGGCCACATGGCGCAATGTCTGCTCGCCGGCCGCATGACCATGGGCTTCGACCACCTGGTCAAACGCGTCGATATCGATCAGGGCCATGGAGTAGGGCTGACCCGCCCAGTTCATGGCGGCTGCAAGTTCCGGCCCCAGCTTGTCGAAAACCCGTCTGTTCAATAGTCCGGTCGTGGTATCCGTGGTTCCCAATGGTGCCTCCTTCAAGCGCTGCGGGCCGACATGCGAGCGCTGCAATTCGAGAATGCGGCCAATGACCACCGCGGCGATTACATTGGCGACAATAGCAACAGGCGCGACTTCTCCCAAGGCCTTCATGGCGATTTCCCTGGGCAAGAGGAAAACCGGGATCAATGTGACCGATGTAAGAAGCCCGACGCCGACCAGCGCCGGCATCGATACACGGCGTCCCTTCACCATCTGGGCAAAGGCGACACTGATAACGCTGCAGATCAACACCGCCAGCACACCGCTTGCCACCGCGGTTCCGCCAAGCCACAGACGACCGAGGATCGCCACCAGAGCGGTGGCGGTTAACGTGATCCAGCCACCATAGGTCATTGCAAGAACGACAAAGACATTGCCAATGTCAAAGGAGAGGCCGGACGAGGACGCGGCGGAGAAGAAGACAGGGCCTGTTGCGCCCAACGAAAACAAAACAGATACAAGAAGATGGCGCTGCAATGATGTCAGGGGTAGCCGGGCGGCGCGTTCATAAAGAAGCGCTGCGATAACAGCAACACCCAGGCCTTGCAGGAATTCGGACGCCAGAGAAAGCATATCCATAAGGTCAATCTCCGCAGATGCCTTATCATTGCTGGGACGCGACAAGCCAGTCCAGGGCCTTGAAAACAATTATTTCCAGGCGGAGGGTCAAAGGCGGATTCTTCTCGAATTCCGACAGAAACCCCATGCTTCTTCAGGAAGCATAACCCCTGTTACTTCATCTGCTTCGCAGTATGACTGATAAGGTGGAGAAATTACAATAAAATCCCGGCATTCTGTTCCGTTTTCAGAAGAATGCATCGCCGGTAGATGGCACCTTCCGTAAGGTAACATCATCTTTACGAGATCGAGCTAATCCTATGCGGCAAATGGGACGGTGGGATGAGCTGGTTTCAGTCGGCGTTTGACAGATTTTACAAACTGCGGATCTGGCAGCAGGCCTGCTTTGTCACGCTCTTTTCCGTTGTGGCTGCCGAAGCGCTTACCTTCGTCTTCTACTCCATCTTCTTTTCAGACCGCCTTTTGCTTGATCTGATGCTGACCGCGTTCATCACGATCGTGATCGCCTATCCCATCTCCTACATCTTTCTGCGCAAGACGGCGATGGTTGCCAAACTGGCTGCGGAGCTGGACATGGCAGCTACCACGGATTTTCTGACAGGTTTGCGCAACCGGCGGGATTTCATGCGGATTGCCGGTGAAACGATCAGCTCGACAGCCTCATCGGCGGGCGCCGTCCTGATTATCGATGTGGATCATTTCAAGCGCATCAACGACCGTTTCGGCCACGCAGAGGGCGACCGCGTTCTTGTCCTGATTGCCGAAGCCATCCGGCAGAGCGTCCGCGCAAACGATGTCTGCGCCCGCATTGGCGGGGAGGAGTTCGCGGTTTTCATGCCGGGCGCCGATCTGCCGCTTGCTCGCGCGATTTGCGAGCGCATTGCGATTACCTGCCGCCTTGTCGGTTGCGGCACCAGCGTCGAGGGAATCTCCACGACCGTCAGCATCGGTATTGCAGTTCATGGCCCCTTGCAGTCTCTGGACGAGGTTATCAAGGAGGCCGATGCGATGCTCTACAAGGCGAAACAGAATGGCCGTGACCGTGTCATGCATCATGCACCGCACGAGATCGTCGCGTAGCCTGCTCCCGATCCGTACTGAAGGATCTACTCTATCTCGATGTGAAAGACCGACCAGACCCAGCTGCGCTCTTCCTCTTCGGGTGCCTTTCGGCCGCTCGTGTCATAAACAAGCCAAAGGGGCCCGAGCCCGCCGATCCCGAGCGGCTCTCCCCCGACCTTCATGGCAAGAACCCATTCACGCGACGCCATTTTTTCCGCGCTCATCTCCAGACCGAAGCCATCAAGTGCATAGAGCGTGGCCGTATCACCAGCCGCACCGGCTGTGGTGAGTACATCCTTCAAAAGCGGGCCTTCCATCGTCAGTGGGCGTGGCCAGTCTTCGGTATCTGCATTCACCGTGACGGATTTTTGCGGAAGAGCTGCAAGGGCCTCCCAGTCGAATGAGTAGGCCTTTTCGAAGGTCTTGTCGTGAAACTTGAGAAAGCCATCGAAAAAAGGATCGAACGCTTCCCGGTTGGTTTTGCCGATGGCACCGCTGACAGTAAGAAGTGTGCCCTCGGCAAGCGCAGTAGGCACAGCTGAGCAGAGCAGCGGGACGACGACGGACATTGAAGTCAGAAGAGTGCGCATGATCCCCTCGGATAATGTCGTGTCAGGTTGAATGGCGAGCCTAAACGCACGCTCTTAACGTCGTGTTAAGAAATGGAACGGGCTGATAAGGCGCACCGCATCTACCAGCCTGGCGTTACCGGCCACTGCCGTCTCGCGAAGGCCAGTTGCCAGCTTCGACACTGGCAAGCAGCGCACGCGCCTTGGCCAGCCATTCCGCTCGTACAGACGGAGGTTGCGCCTTCCAGTTTCCGCGTTCCAATGCTGCAAACATAGTCCGCGCGGTGATCTCATATCTATCCATAGCGGAAGAACTAGCGCTGCACGGCCTGACGACAATGGCGCAAACGAGGAATGCTGACATGTACCTTCAGCATCCCATGAGGGCAGCGCAACGAAATTTCGCTTTTGCGGGAAAACTGGTCGGAGTGGCAGGATTTGAACCTGCGACCCCCTCGTCCCGAACGAGGTGCGCTACCAGGCTGCGCTACACTCCGTGACCAGACGGCGGGCTTATAGCCGCCGTCTCTCGACTGCGCAAGATCAAACCGTCATCAATATGGGCTTTCAACGTTTCCCATTTCCACATAGACGGATTTGACCTGTGAATAATGGGTGAGTGCCGCCATGGCATTCTCGCGCCCGAAGCCGGACTGCTTCACGCCGCCGAAGGGAAGTTCGACTGGTGTCAGATTGTAGGTGTTGATCCAGCAGGTTCCAGCCTTGAGCGCCCCGATCACACGGTGGGCGCGGGCGAGATCCTTTGTGAAGACGCCGGCTGCCAGTCCGAAAGGTGTGTCATTGGCGCGCTCGACCACCTCATCCTCGTCGTCGAAGGTCAAAACGCTCATGACCGGACCGAAAATCTCCTCACGGGCAATGCGCATCCGATCGGTGACGTTCGTGAAGATGGTCGGCTCGACATAAAAACCGTCTTCGAGGCCCTGAAGCCGTGGCGTGCCGCCGCCGTGATGCAGGGTCGCGCCGTCCTCGCGGCCGATCTCGATATAGCGCCGTACCTTGTCATACTGCGCCTTGCTGACGAGCGGACCAAGATGGGTTTCGGGATCGAGTGGATCGCCCAGACGAATGGCGCTGGTACGCTCGGTGAGGCGTGACAGGAAGCGTTCATGGATGTCTTTCTGGACGAAGACGCGGGTTCCGTTGGAGCAGATCTGGCCCGTCGAATAGAAATTGCCGAGCATGGCGCCGCCAATGGCGTTTTCCAGATCGGCATCATCGAATACGATCAGCGGCGACTTGCCGCCGAGCTCCATCGTCGCCGGTTTCATCTCGCCGCCGGCAAGCGCCTGAACCTTTTTGCCGGTCTCGACGGAACCAGTGAGCGAGACCTTGGCGACTTCTGGATGGGAAACAAGCGCGGCGCCGACATCGCCCAGCCCCTGAACCACATTGAAGAGGCCGTCGGGCAGGCCGGCCTCGGTGAAGATTTCTGCCAGTCTTAGGGCTGAAAGCGGGGTCACCTCGGAGGGCTTGAACACCACCGCATTGCCCATGGCCAGCGCAGGACCGGATTTCCAGCCGGCGATCTGGATCGGATAATTCCAAGCGCCGATACCGATACAGACCCCGAGCGGCTCGCGGCGCGTATAACCGAAAGACCCGCCAAGCTCGACCTGCTCGCCATTGAAGGTGGCGACCGCCCCGCCGAAGAATTCGAGCGCCTCGGCAGCGGAGGGCGCGTCGGCGACAAGCGTTTCCTGCAATGCCTTACCAGTGTTCAGCGTTTCGAGCCTGGCAAGCTCCTCATTGTGCTCAAGCAGAAGATCTGCCGCCCGGCGCAGGATGCGGCCGCGCTCGACCGGCTTCAGCTTCGCCCATGCGGGCTGGGCAGCGCGCGCCGCCTCGATGGCGAGCTCGACAATGTTAGGCGTAGCCGAATGGACGCGGGCGATGATCTCGCCGGTGGCGGGATAGACGACCTCTATCACCTCGCCCTGTTCGTCCTCGACATGTCGGCCATTGATGTAGTGCGATGCTTTGGGCTGCGCGCGCATGAATTCTCCAGCTTCCGGAACGGGGCATCGTTTCATGAAAACGCGGTCCCGATCCATTCAATTTTCCGCGTGGGTTTTCTATCGGTCCGCCTCCCGCCAGCGCGGGTTGATCCAGGGCTCCTGATTGGACGGGCTGAGTGGGGTGAGACCAAGGATATGGTCGGCAGCCTTTTCGCCGACCATGATCGACGGGCCGTTCAGATTGCCATTGGTGATACGAGGGAAAATCGACGAATCTGCGACCCGTAGACCTTCGACCCCGATTACCCGGCATTCGGCATCCACCACGCTCATGGCGTCGTTTGCCGCTCCCATGCGGCAGGTGCCGCAGGGGTGATAGGCGCTTTCGGCGTGTTCGCGGATAAAGGCGTCAAGGTCGTCATCGTTCTGAACAGCCTCGCCCGGCGCGATCTCGCGGCCGCGATAGGGGGTGAAGGCGTTCTGCGAGAAGATCTCGCGGGTGATGCGAATGCAGTGACGGAAATCGCGCCAATCGTCCGGATGGGACATGTAATTGAACCGGATTTCCGGTTTCTCCCACGCATCGCCCGATCTAAGGCGGACCGTGCCGCGCGACTTCGACCGCATCGGCCCGACATGGGCCTGGAAACCATGACACTTCGCTGCTGCCTTGCCGTCATAGCGGATGGCGACGGGCAGGAAGTGGAACTGGATGTCGGGATAGTCGACCCCGGCAGCAGAGCGCACGAAGGCACCGGCTTCGAACTGGTTTGAGGTGCCAAGCCCCGATTTCAGGAACAGCCATTGCGCGCCTATCAACGCTTTGGAAAGGAGATTGAGCTTTGAGTAGAGCGTAATCGGCTGAAGTGATTCCTGCTGGATATAGAGTTCCAGATGGTCCTGCAGATTGGAACCGACACCGGGGCGATCCGCCACCACATCGATCCCATTGTCTCGCAGATGCTCTGCCGGGCCGATGCCCGACAGCATCAGGAGTTTTGGCGAATTGATCGAGGAAGCTGCGACGATGACCTCACGTCGTGCTTTAACGACATGAATCTTTTTATGAACTTCGATCTCGACCCCGACGGCACGTTGATTCTCCATGACAATGCGCCGGGCGAAGCCATTGACGAGACTCACATTCTTTCGTTTGAGCGCTGGCTTCAGATAGGCATTGGCGGTGGACCAGCGCCGGCCCTTGTGAATGGTCTGCTGAAGCGCGCCAAAACCTTCCTGTTTTGATCCGTTGTAATCTTTCGTGGTCTCGAAGCCCGCCTGGCGGCCGGCTTCGATGAAGGCTGAAAAGAGCGGGTTGTCGCGTGGTCCCTTGCGGACATGGAGCGGGCCTTCCGTGCCGCGCCAGCCGGGTTCGCCATCGGCCATCGTCTCCATGCGCATGAAATAGGGAAGGACGTCCGCATAGGCCCAGCCGGTCGCACCCTCATTGGCCCAGTGGTCGAAGTCGCGCGCATGGCCGCGCACATAGACCATGCCGTTGATGGAGGAGGAACCGCCGACCACCTTGCCGCGCGGCGTGGCGAGCACGCGTCCGCCCAGGTGCGGTTCGGGCTCGCTCTCAAAGCCCCAGTCATAGCGCGACATGTTCATGGGGAAGGAGAGGGCGGCGGGCATCTGGATGAAGGGGCCGAAATCGCTGCCACCATATTCGATTACGATAACGGAGTTTTTCCCGTCTTCGGAAAGGCGGTAGGCGAGCGCGGCACCGGCGGATCCGGACCCGATGATGACGAAATCGGCCTCATGCATGGGGCAGGCTCCCATGGAACGGATGCGAGGCAAGCGCCATGTCGAGATAGTCTTCGACAAGGACGATGGCAGTGGCCGAATCCTCGACGCCCTCGCCAAGCGCGCGGCGCAGATAAAGACCGTCGATGAGGGCGGCGATGCCGTGCGCGATTCGGATGGCGCTTGCGCGGGGAAGATGAGAAAGCCCGCTCATCAGGTCGCTGTGCAGGCGGCGCACATAGATGCGGAAGAGGCGGCCGAGTGCGGCATCGCGCCGGGCCTCCACATAGAAGGCGAGCCATGCGGCGATGATCTCGGGCCGGAACTGTTCGGGCGACAGGTTCACCGCGATGATCGTGCGGACCCGCTCTGGACCGGAAAGGGGCGCGATGGCAGGGCGGACTTCCTCGCCAAGCTGCGCCAGGATGTGGCGCATCGTGGCGAACAGAAGATCATCCTTGCCGCCGAAATAATGATGGGCAAGGGCGGTCGAGACGCCGGCGCGGCCGGCAATGTCTGACATGGTGACGTTGAGCGCACCGCGCTCACCAATGGCGCTGATGGCCGCATCGATGAGGGCGCGGCGGCGTATGGGTTCCATTCCGATCTTGGGCATGGGTATCATTTATTATTGATTGACTAGTCAATCAAGAAAATTTCTCAATTTATCGGTGGTGTTTTGGGTTGAAACTCAGGAATTGTAGACTTCGTTGAACCGGCTACATGCCGATACCCAGGCATGAGTGTCGAGACACATCCATTCAATCGCCTCTAGCGCCTCCGCGTGCATTTGTAGGGCGCTCCCAAAAATTGGTTCATGGTGGGCAACTCGGTTGCGGAACCGGCGAAGCGCATTCATACGACCGTGGACATCCTTTCGCTTCTTACCCGTCTTGGCCTTAAAGCCCTTGTGCAGGGCATTTCGCCAAAGACTGGCATCGTAGCGTTGGGCAAGTAAGCCAACCCAGAACGAAAACTTCAGTTCGGCAACAATGTCACCCTGCTTGGGGTTACCCAATTTTGCAATTGCATCCTGAATCGCCATGTGGGCATCTTGCTGGAGTGGAGGCTTTCCATTTGTGAGCCAATCGCAACCGTAAACAGCAGACATTTCATAGTCGATCGAATTGCGAAGGCATATTTCGAGCCCCTGCAATGTGGTGTAAAGTGCTTCTGAAAGACGCGTGTTTCGTTCGTAAAGGCCGATAGCGGCGTCGAGATTTTCATCAGTCGCAACAAGATATTTGCCTAGACGCGCGCGGGAAATGGTGCGTTGAAGAGATTGATTTATTGCCGCCGTTCTCAAGTCGTTCACTTGCCCTTCATAAAAAACGTGCTATATCCACTAGCGTATACCCCGGGTCGGCCTCTGCTGAAAAGCATGCTCCCGGGGTCAGTCATTTTTGGGCTCAGCTTTTTGCAGCTGCTACTCGGGTTCAGCTTAGGCACCTGAGAATTTAACAATTCCAACGCCCAGTCAAAGTCTTCCACTGTATCCACAAGCTCTGCTTCAATGGCGGGAGTAACACGCTGCAACCTATGGATTTTGCAGAAGATGTAAAACTCAGTGCATAGAGCAGCCAAGCGCATGTGGTTGTCGAACGCCTTTGAACAATTCGATGGTCAGTCGGGTGAAGGGACGCAAACGCATCATGTTCGTGAAGTTCTGGTACTCTGAAATAGAACTCAGATGCCCCGGCAAATGCAGGGTCTGCCTTGTATACGCGGTTTCTTGGCGCTGGTGCATTGCCGTAGAGCTTCGCCAACTGAGCATGGTTAACGTCACAACCCAGATTTCAGACTGGGAGACGATCCCGCAATCGCTCGAGTAAGGAACATCAGTCAGCGAACAGGGGCTTTGCGGAAAATAGTTCATGCTTGAACAAAGTCGTCGGCGGATTTATGGTGCCGCTCACATGTTTGCTCTAATCTGCGGCATAAAATGCCGCCCTCCGGGAGAGACGAGATGACCGCATGCATTGTGGGCTGGGCCCATTCGAAGTTCGGCAAGCTGACGGATGACACGCTTGAAGGGCTGATCGTTCAGGTGGCGCGCGAGGCGCTGGACCATGCCGGCATTGGGCCCGAGGATGTGGACGAGATCGTGCTCGGCCACTTCAACGCCGGTTTCTCACCGCAGGATTTTACCGCCAGCCTCGTGCTGCAGGCCGATGACCGGCTGCGTTTCAAACCGGCCACGCGGGTGGAAAACGCCTGCGCGACCGGCTCTGCCGCTGTGCGGCAGGGCGCTCGCTCCATCGCTGCGCGCGACGCCCGCATCGTGCTCGTGGTGGGCGCGGAGCAGATGACAAAAACACCCGGTCCGCAAATTGCAGAAAACCTGCTGAAAGCGTCCTATTTACCGGAAGATGGCGAGATTCCGGGCGGTTTCGCAGGCGTTTTCGGAAAAATCGCCGATGCCTATTTCCAGAAATATGGCGACCAGTCGGATGCGCTGGCGACGCTTGCGGCCAAGAACCACAAAAACGGTGTCGAGAACCCGTTTGCGCAGATGCGCAAGGATCTGGGTTTCGACTTCTGCCGGCAGGAGAGCGAGCGCAATCCCTATGTGGCCGGTCCGCTGAAACGCACCGACTGTTCGCTCGTTTCGGATGGAGCGGCTGCGATCGTGTTGACGGATACGCAGACCGCACTTTCGATGCGCCGCGCGGTTGCGCTCAGGGCAAACGAACATGTGCAGGACTTTCTGCCCATGTCCAAGCGCGACATCCTCAAATTCGAGGGGTGTGAGGAAGCCTGGAAGCGCGCGTTGAAAAGCGCGGGCGTGACGCTGGACGATCTCTCTTTCGTGGAGACCCATGACTGTTTCACCATTGCCGAACTGATCGAATATGAGGCGATGGGGCTGGCAAAGCCGGGCGAGGGCGGCAAGATCGCGCTCGAAGGTCAGACCGAGAAGAACGGGCGGCTGCCGGTGAACCCCTCAGGCGGGCTGAAGGCCAAGGGGCATCCGATCGGTGCGACCGGCGTTTCCATGCATGCGCTGACGGCGATGCAGCTCACCGGCGAGGCCGGCGGCATCCAGATCCCCGACGCGAAGCTGGGCGGCATCTTCAACATGGGAGGCGCCGCGGTCGCCAACTACGTGTCGATCCTTGAACGGATCAAGTAGCGGGCGAAGGCTTTTCGCTCGCCGTTGCGGACGGCCATAGATCGACGCGGCCAAAGCCCGGCACCTTTAGCGCCGGGCGGCGCAGATCGAGGCCTGCGACCAGCCCGAGAAAATGCAGCTCGACACCGGAGCGCAGGCCGGCGGCAAGGCCGGCCAGCCCGCCGAGCGAAACATGGATGTCGCTCCAGTCGGGCGTGTGATCGAACGCCAGCAGGCCCGGACGATAATCGCGCCCGACAGCGGTTGGTGGCAGGGCGATGTCGAGATCAGGCACGTTGCGCAACACATGCGCGGTGAAGGAATTTGAATTCGGTCCGGGCCAAATCCCGTAGTCACCGCGCTGCGAGAAGGGATAGCTGGCGATGGCTGCTTCCACCTGCGGCATGAGCCGCTCGGCTTCTTCTCCCTTGATGGCAGCCACGACATAAGGTGTGTTGGAATACCAGCGCCCGTCTGCCGGGTAGGCGTTGCGGCGCACGGGGCTGCCCCAGCCGACCTTGTCATAGCGATCATAGGATGATGCGTCAGCGCGTTTGAGCACGAGCCAGCTATGGACGGACAGGGCGCCCTTCATGCCGCCGGTGCGCGCGGCCATGACATAGATTGCAGCTCGTGGATCGTCGGTTGCTTGTGGGAGAACGCCGCTTGCGGACCAATCTGCGCTGCGCCACGAGACCGGCCGCTCCTGCACCGCCCACCAGGCTAGCGACGCGGTGGCAGGCAGAATGAAGACAAGAGTGATAAACAGCAAAGTCCGCTTGAAAAAACGCATGAGGGCCAGTCTATTGCGGTTGGCTTGATTTGAAAGTGAATCCCGCAAATTACGGTGAAAACATGGGCAACCCGGTTCTGGTCGAAGTGCTGCGCGGTAACCTTGTCGAGAGCGGGCATCGGGGCGCGATCGCCGTGTTCGATGCGGATGGCGGAAAATTGATGAGCCTTGGCGACATTGACCGACCCGTCTTCCCGCGTTCTGCCGTGAAAGCCATTCAGGCGCTGCCATTTGTGGAAAGTGGGGCGGCGGATGCGTTCGGCTTCGGCAATCGAGAGATCGCGCTTGCCTGTTCGTCGCATTCGGGCGAGCCCGAACACGCGGCGCTGGCGGTTGCCATGCTTGAGCGAGCAGGGCTTGGAAGCGATGCCTTCGAATGCGGGGCACATTGGTCATCAGAGCAAAATGTGCTGATCGAGCAGGCGCGCGATCTCGCGGAGCCGACGGCGGCGCATAACAATTGTTCGGGAAAACACGCGGGTTTTCTGTGTACCTGTGCGCATCTCGGCCATGACCCGCGTGGTTACGTGGCGTTTGGGCACCCGGCACAGGAAGCCGTGAAGGCGGCCATGGAGGAGGTGACGGGCGCGGCGCATGAGAGCGATCAGTGCGGCACGGATGGCTGTTCCATACCCACTTATGCGGTGCCGTTGAAGGCGCTTGCACAGGGGTTTGCGCGGATGGCGACGGGGACCGGGTTCGCGCCGGACCGGGCGAAAGCCGCAAAGCGCATTTTCGCAGCCTGTATGGCGGAGCCATTTTATGTGGCAGGCAGCGGGCGGGCCGATACGCGCATGATGGAAGCAGGCAAGGGACGCATCTTCACCAAGACGGGGGCCGAAGGCGTGTTTTGCGCAGCTGTTCCCGAGAAGGGGCTCGGCATCGCGCTCAAATGCGATGACGGCACGACACGGGCCGCAGAAGTGATGGTCGCCGAAGTGTTGGCTCAGCTTCTGGATGGTGATGCATTGGCCGAGACGCTGCGTGAGATGGCCCGACCAGTTCTCACCAATCGGCGCGGGTTCGAGGTGGGGTCTCTGCGGCCCTCGGAAGCGCTGGTCGTGCGCGCGGATTAACTTGAGCGGTTGCCCGCAAGCGTCAGATGCGAAATGGTCTCGCTGCCGGACTTCAGAAGATCGCCGGTGGCGGGCTCTGCCCAGCGATGGCCGACCACTGCGCCATTGGGGGTTTCCTCGAAGACATTGCCGGAAATGACGGCTGCGCCTGAACCTTCGACCACGGAAACGATGATGCCGGTTTTCGCCTTGCGGATGACGTTGCCCGAAGCCGTGACATTGCGCAGGAAGGGGCCCCAGCCCATGCGGATGCCGGCAAGCGGTGCGTTTTCGATGATGTTGCCGGTGACCGTGCTGTCGGCCTCGACATTGATGCCGATGCCGAAACCGGCCATGGGTGAGGGATAGGGGCCATTTTCTGACAAGTTGCGGATGATGTTGCCGGTGCAGGCGCAGAGCCGTCCACCCTTGTCGAAATTGGCCATGGAGATGCCGTGGGCGGCACCATCCACCAGATTGCCGCTGAGAACGGCACCCTGAAAGGCGAATTCCGCGTAAAGCGCGGTTTCGCCCGAGCGCAGGCAGGTGTTGCCGGATATCTGGAGATTGCCGGCGCTGTTGCCGCGTATGGCGGAAAAGGCGCAGTCGGCAATTTCATTGTCCGACACACGGAGATTGTCAGCGCGGTAGGCGTTGATGCCATTGCCGTACTGGCCGGTGCCGCCCCTGTCGGCGCGGATGCGGCTGATGCGGTTTCCAGAAACACGGCTGCCATCCGCGCCTGGGGCGCTGCGGTGGATCAGAATGCCGCCATTGCCGCAATCGGTGACGGTGTTTTCAATGACATCAAGGCCACCCGAATCCAGTGCGTAGAGCGCGTAGTCGGTTACGCCGGTGATGGCGCAATCGCGGACGCTGCCCTGTGTGCGGCGGAGCGAGAGGCCATTGCCGCCGCTGTTGGCGAAGACACAGTCCTCGATGGCAATGTGGCGGGTATCTTCAATGTCGAGCAGGCCGCCGCCTGAACCGGAAGGCGGCATGAGCCTGCCATCGAATGCGAGACCGGAAAGCGCGAGATGGTGACTGTCTCGCGCAGTGAACATCGATCCAAGGTTATCCTGCTCCAGATGCGTGGCTCCCGGAACGCCGAAAAGACGGGTTTGCCGGGGAAGCGCGAGGTCGGAGAGACGGTAGCGGCCCGGTGGCAGGAATATGGGAATGGAGTCCGCGCTTGCCCGTTCAAGCAGGTCCTGGAGGGCTGCAGTCTGGTTCTGGGCTGCGTTGGGTGTGAGGCCGAATTCGGCTGCGTTTGCGGCACCCGTTGCAGCGCGTCGCAGTGCGGCTTCAGCAAAGGCTGTGCGCGGCATCGCAAGACCGAGAACGGCAAATCCTGCAGTGGCTTTCAACAGGCGGCGGCGGTTCATATTGGTACAACTCCGACTTTGCCCGCTGTAGAATGCAGGTTTTGTGCCGCAGGATCAGGCTTCGAGCGGGACGGTATGGTCGCGGAAAAAACGGGCGGCGCCTTCTTCGTCGATCTCGCCGGCGGCGAGGTCCATCACGAAAGTGTATAGCAATCCGTCATTGGCAGTCATGCGGTAGCCGTGAAGCAGGAGAAACGTACCCGCTGCAACGATTGCCGTGCGCTTGTTGCCATCCACAAAGGCGTGGTTTCGTGCAAGACCGAATGCGTAGGCGGCGGCGAGCGCGTCCGGCGTTTCATACAGGGCCTTGTTCTCTGCTCTTGCGAGAGCGGATTCAAGGGCATTTTCATCGCGGACGCCGCGCGCGCCGCCGTGCCTGCGCAATTGCTCTTCATGCATCGCTTCCACGGCAAGCCGGGAGAGGAATGTCCAACTCATTCGGCTAGCTTTTGCAACGCGACCTTGTATCGTTCCATGAACTGCCGCGCCGCTTCCATCTGACGTTCGAACTGATCGTCGGCTGCGGCGAGAGACACGCCATTGTCGGTCTCCGTGAGCACCAGTTGGTCTCCCGATTTCAAGCCTTTCCGCTCAAGCACCTCCTTCGGCAGGATGACACCTTCCGAATTGCCGATCTTGCGAATGGTCACGTTCATGGCTTTGGCTCCGTGTGTTATAACTTAAGGTATAACATGGCGCCGTCCATTTCAAGATCAGTGCGTCAGCCTGCTTTCAGCAGTCGGTCGAGCAGTTTTTCGGCGGCTTCGGGAATGACCGTTCCGGGCGGGAAGATTTCGGCTGCACCCGCCTCGCGCACCGCTTCGAAATCGTCGGGTGGAATGACGCCGCCGGCGACGAGAAGAATGTCGCCATGGCCGCGCTTTTCAAGCGCCTGCCTCAGCTCGGGAATGAGGGTCAGGTGACCGGCTGCAAGCGACGAGGCGCCGACGATCTGGACGTCGTTGGCGATGGCAAGCTCGGCCACTTCCTCAGGTGTCTGGAACATCGCGCCGACCGTGACGTCGAACCCGAGATCGCCAAAGGCGGTGGCAATGACCTTCTGGCCGCGATCATGCCCGTCCTGACCGATCTTGGCGATCAGGATGCGGGGAGCGGCTCCGGACTTCTTGCGGAACTTTTCCACTTTCTGCTGTGCGCGCTCGAACGAGGACAGGTCGCCTACCTCCTTGCGGTAGACACCGGAAATCGTTCGGATCTCGGCGACATGACGGCCAAAGGCCTTTTCAAGAGCAGAGGAGATCTCGCCTACTGTCGCGTTGGCCCGGGCGGCGCGCACGGCGAATTCGAGCAGGTTTCCGTCTTCTGCGGCTGCGCGCGTGAGGGCTTCAAGCGCGCTTTCTGTCTCGGCCACGTCGCGGGTGCCCTTGAGCTGCTGCAGTTTCGCGAGCTGGCGGGCGCGGACCTCGGCATTGTCGACCTTTAAAACGTCGACCTCGGTGTCGCGCTCGGGCTGGAAGCGGTTGACGCCGACCACTGTCTGTTCGCCTGAATCGATGCGCGCCTGGGTGCGGGCTGCAGCTTCCTCTATGCGCATTTTCGGCACGCCCTTTTCGATGGCCGCAGCCATGCCGCCGAGGCTTTCCACCTCTTCGATGTGTTTGAGCGCACGATGGGCGAGGTCGTGGGTGAGGCGTTCGACGAAATGGGAGCCGCCCCATGGGTCGATCATGCGGGTGGTGCCGGATTCAAGCTGCAGGACAAGCTGCGTGTTGCGGGCAATGCGCGCGGAATGGTCGGTCGGCAGCGCCAGCGCCTCATCGAAGGCATTGGTGTGCAGCGACTGGGTGTGACCCTGGGTGGCGGCCATGGCCTCGACCATGGTGCGCACGATGTTGTTATAGGGATCCTGCGCCGTCAGTGACCAGCCGGAGGTCTGGCAATGGGTGCGCAGGGAGAGTGAACGCTCGTTCTTCGGCGCAAAGTTCTTCTGGAGAAGCGTCGCCCACAAAAGTCGTGCGGCGCGCATCTTGGCCACTTCCATGAAGAAATTCATGCCGATGGCCCAGAAGAAGGAGAGGCGCGGCGCGAAACGGTCGATGTCGAGGCCGGCGGCGATGCCGGCACGCGCATATTCGATGCCGTCGGCGATCGTGTAGGCAAGCTCCAGATCCGCCGTCGCGCCGGCTTCCTGCATGTGGTAGCCGGAAATCGAGATCGAGTTGAACTTGGGCATTTTCTCCGCCGTATAGGAGAAAATGTCCGAAATGATCCGCATCGATGGTTTGGGCGGGTAGATATAGGTGTTGCGGACCATGAACTCCTTCAGAATGTCGTTCTGAATGGTGCCCGAGAGATTTTTCTGCGCTACACCCTGTTCTTCTGCCGCGACGATATAAAGCGCCATGATGGGCAGGACCGCGCCATTCATGGTCATCGATACGCTCATTTTATCGAGCGGGATGCCGTCGAAAAGCTGGCGCATGTCGAGAATGGAATCGATGGCGACGCCTGCCATGCCCACATCGCCGGCAACCCGCGGGTGGTCGCTGTCATAGCCGCGATGGGTGGCGAGGTCGAAGGCGACGGAAAGGCCTTTTTGCCCGGCGGCAAGGTTGCGCCGGTAGAAGGCGTTGGATTCTTCCGCCGTGGAAAAACCTGCATATTGGCGGATCGTCCAGGGCCGGCGCGCATACATGGTGGGGTAGGGGCCGCGAATGAAGGGTGCGGCGCCCGGATAGGTATCCAGAAAGCGCAGTCCCCTCACATCATCTTCAGAATAGAAGGACTTGATCTCGATGCCCTCGGGCGTTGCCGCGGGCGGTGCCTCAGAGGGAAGAGGCGAGGTTTCCGGATCCGACCAGTCGATGCTGGCGAAATCCGGGATCATGCGATGCCTCCTCCGGTCTCATCGAGACGCTGGGCGAGAAGCGGCTGACAACGCACCGCAGCTGTTTCTCCCGAGAAGTCGGGCGACTGAGCCTTCAGCGTCTTCACCGGGCGCTCTTCGGCTGCCGGGTAGATCGTGGTGCCGACAATGGGTTTCTTGCCGTCGTTGATGCGTTGCTCACGGCGCTCACGCATTTCCAAAACACGTTCCTGAATATGGCCGTTCATCAGGCTGCGCAGCACGCCGCCTTCACTCTCGATACGGCGGAATTCGTCCCACGCCTTTTCGCACAGGGCGGCAGTGAGCGTTTCCATGCCGCCGGCACCGGCGGCCGGATCGATTATGAGGTCGAGATGGCTTTCGCCGGACAGAATGAGCTGCGTGTTGCGGGCAAGCCGCCTTGCATCTTCGTCCGGCAGACCGTGAACGATGGTGTGCGGCAGGACCGACAGCGAATCGGCACCGCCGACAGCCGCCGCAAACGCAGCGATGGTGGTGCGCAGCGTGTTGGTTTCCGGATCCTTCGCCGTCATCATCCGGTAGGAGGTTTCGGCGTGGATCGTGGCGAGCGAGGGTTCGATGGAGCAGGTCTCCTGGACCCGCGCCCAAAGGCGGCGCAGCGCCCTTATCTTGGCGATCGACAGGAACTGATCCTGATCGACACAGAGAGAAAACCCGATATGCGGTGCGGCATAGACGAGCGGCTGGCGCGCCTGCTCGAACATGCGCAGATGCGAGACGGCGGAGGCCAGCATGATGCCGAGCTCCTGAGCCTCGGAGGCGCCCGCATTGTGGAACACGCGGCCATCGCCCTCAAGCAGGATGCCGGGCAGGTCCATGGCGAAGAAGCCCGCAAAGGACTGCGGCATGGATGCTTCAAGCGCCTCGATCGACATGCGCAGTTTGCCGGTGCCGGCAAAGGTGGCCGCAGGTGAAATGCCGAAGGAAAGCGTCATGGCGGCCGGGTTGATGCGGCGCTCGGTGAAGATCTGGGTCAGCCAGTCGACGATGGCGCGGCTGCTGGGATTGGCGTCCATGCGCAGGTAGAGCCCCTGAAGGTCTATGCCTTCGAGCGCTTTGGCAACCGCTTCGGGCGTGGCTGGAAGACCGTAGCCGAATGCGTTGGGCGCGCCTTCAAAGACGAGGGCGAGGCCTGTCGCGCCCTGGGCGATGTCTTCCTTTGCCTGGCGGTTCGCGCGAACCGGATCGGGGTCGTCCATGCGCTGGACTGCTGCCCAGCCGGACTTGTCGCGTCCACGGGCGAGCGGCTTCGCGTCCTGCATGCGCTCATAGAGCGCGCGCATGGAAATATTGTCATCCGTTTGCCACGAAAGTGCCTCGGGACCGGCTTCGCCTTCCAGGGATTCGATCACGAGATCGCGCCAGCGCTCCTGGTCGATCTGAGGAAATTTCACTTTTTTCAGGATCGCGCGATCCATCATGCCTCCCGATTCGCCGTTGGCCCGGAACTCTGCCCGCTCGAATGGGCATCAGACCTCAAGGGCAACCAACCTGTCATTGCAAGGCAAGTTTAGGACGCCATAGGAGACGCCGCAATGCACAATAGGCCGAATAGCCGGCTAGCGTTGCAGGAAAGCCGCGCTTTACTTCACGCACAACGACATTGAGACTTTCCGCGAGGCTGACTATACCGGGGAACCACAGAATTCAGCGGGACCGGCAAGCGAGGCGGAGTGCAAATGGCGGAAGACAGCATCTTTCTGGGGGCCAGCCGGCATCCCGACGACAGCTACCAGCAGGCCGAACGCCTACTGCTCAGATATGCCAACCGGCATGGCCTCGTCACCGGCGCGACCGGCACCGGCAAGACGGTCACCCTTCAGATCTTGACGGAAGGGTTCTCAAACGCCGGCGTTCCGGTCTTCTGCGCCGATGTGAAGGGAGACCTTTCCGGCATCGCCATGATGGGTGAGGAAAAGGATTTCCTGACCAAGCGTGCCGAAACAATCAAACTCGACCCATATGAGTTTCAGGAGTTTCCCGTAATTTTCTGGGACCTTTTCGGGGAGAAGGGACACCCGATCCGCACGACGATTTCGGAGATGGGGCCTCTGCTTCTGTCACGGTTGATGAATTTGACCGATGCGCAGGAAGGCGTCTTGAACATCGCTTTCCGGATCGCAGACGAGGAAGGTCTTCTGCTTCTGGACATGAAGGATCTGCAGGCGCTTCTCGTTCACGTGGCAGACCGCGCCGACGAAATCGGCGCGCGTTACGGCAATGTGTCGAAACAGTCGGTGGGGGCAATCCAGCGGACATTGCTGGTGCTGGAACAGCAGGGCGCGAACTTCTTCTTCGGCGAGCCGGCATTGAAGATCAGCGACATCATGCGCACCACGCCGGATGGTCGCGGCGCCATCAACGTGCTGGCCGCCGACAAGCTGATGATGAACCCGCGCCTTTATGCCACCTTCCTGCTATGGCTGTTGTCAGAGCTGTTTGAGGAATTGCCGGAAGTCGGCGATCCGGACCGGCCGCGGCTCGTCTTTTTCTTCGATGAGGCGCATCTGCTTTTCGATGAAGCGCCGAAGATCCTGGTCGACCGCGTGGAGCAGGTCGTGCGGCTCATTCGATCCAAGGGGGTTGGCGTTTATTTCGTGACGCAGAACCCTCTGGACGTGCCCGAAACCGTGCTGAGCCAGCTTGGCAACCGCATTCAGCATGCATTGCGCGCCTATACGCCGCGCGAGCAGAAGGCGGTGAAGACGGCAGCCGACACATTCAGGCCAAACCCGGAATTTGACTGTTTCGAGGCTATCACCAAGCTCGGTGTGGGCGAGGCGCTGGTGTCCACGCTGGAAGCAAAAGGCGTTCCGGCGATGGTGCAGCGGACGCTCATTCGCCCACCGGCGTCCAGACTGGGACCAATCACAGACGTGGAACGCGACAGGCTGCTGAAGGCAAGTCCAGTGTTCGGTCAGTATGACGAGAGCATCGACCGCGAATCAGCATTCGAGATTCTGCAGAAGAAGGCGGAGGACAAGGCCAAGGCCGAAGCCGAGGCGCAAAAGGCAGAAGAGGCAGGCGCGGCGGAAGAGCGCTCTCGCTGGTCGCTTCCCGATTTCGGCGGCAGTGGCACCACAACCACCACAAAACGCAAGACCACCACAAGGCGGCGCACATCCAACCGTCAGTCGGTCAGTGAGGCTGCGCTCAAATCCGTGGTGCGTTCGGTGGGGACGTCGCTCGGCCGGGCATTGGTGCGCGGCATTCTGGGGAGTTTGAAAAAGGGGCGCTGATGGCGCCCCTTTGAATTTCTGATCCTGACAGAAACGCAGGTCTAGACGCTGCGAAGGCCGGAGGTGACGAGGATCGGCGAACCGTCCGGGACGCGGTTGTAGAGATCAATCACATCCTGGTTGATCATTCGCACGCAACCTGAGGAGACCGATTTGCCGATGGTCCACCATTCCGGAGAACCGTGAACGCGGTAGAGCGTATCCTTGCCGTTCTCAAAGATATAAAGCGCGCGGGCTCCGAGCGGATTGGCAACGCCCGGCTGCATGCCGCCGACCCATTTATCGTTGGCCTTGTCATATTCCGCGCGGTATTTTTCCAGCTCGGGACGACGGTCGATCATTTCTGCCGGCGGGAACCAGCGCGGCCACTGCTGTTTGTACTTGATCTCCGCGCGGCCTGCCCACTCGAACCCGGCGCGGCCAAGGCCGACGCCGTAGCGCATGGCACGACCACGCTCGCGAACGAGATAGAGAAAATGATTGGCCGTATCGACCACAATGGTGCCGGGACGCTCACCCGTCGGGTCAGCGACTTCCTGGCGATAATAGCGCGGATTGATCTTGTCGATCGGAACTGCGGGAATGTCGTATCCGGCATCCGTAACCGCTCCATACATGGAGCTGTACTGCGTCGGCCCTGGCTCGGGTTCGCGCCGCGGCGCCACGCTGGGCGTATCGCCAGAGGTGCTGACACATGCGGAAAGGCCAAGTGACGCGGCGCCAGCGGCGCTTATGGACAAAAAGCGGCGCCGGTTGAGAGATCGTGCGGCAATGGGGGAATTGGACATGGTTTCTTCGTATACTCGCGTTTCGTCAGGACCGGTGAGTGCGACAACCCTTTCGGATGCATCGCCTCCCTTTTGGGGATAACCCCAAGCTTCCCTCCCTAGGTTCCGAAAACATATCGGAGTGTGCTTGATAGACCGAGTAAACTTGACTTGAAGGTGAAAAATGCCGCACCCACACGAGTTATCGGGCAAGTGTGTTATAGATGCATCATAATCAAGAGGTCTCGGGCGCGGCACACTCGCTAAGCAACAAGCCCCTCCAGTGAAGGAAGGATGAGATCGGGCGGGAAGTCTTCATATTCGTCGGGCTGGTCGGTTCGGTTGAGCCAAACGGTGCGAAACCCGAATTGCCGCGCTCCGGCGATATCCCAACGGTTGGAGGATTGAAAAGATACGGTTTCCGGGTAAAGCCGCCAGGCGTTGGTCACCATCTCGTAAACGCTTTGGTCGGTCTTGAAGCGGCGAACGGACTCCACCGAGAAGACTTCATCCAGAACGGAATCGAGGGCTGACGAACGGATGGCCGATTCGAGCATGGCAGGGGACCCGTTTGACAGAATGGCGAGCCGTGCCCCACCTGCCTTGAGCGCCTTAAGCACCGCCGGCACTTCCTCGTAGCAATCCAGTTGCCAGTAGGCGTCGAGCAGGTCCTGCCGCAGTCGCCGATCGATCGAGGGAATCTTTGCAAACGCATAATCGAGCGCCCGCTCTGTCATGGTCCAGAAATCCTGATACTGGCCCATGAGTGTGAATACCCAGGAATATTCAAGCTGCTTTGCCCGCCATAATTCCGAAAAACGCTGTCCTTCGGGCCCGATCTCGCCGGCATGACGGCGCACAGCCGCATGCACATCGAACAGCGTACCATATGCATCGAAGACGAAAGCTGCGTGCCGCATGAAAACTCCCTGTTTGTGTCGTCCACTTGACCGCACCTGCAAACGGCGGTCAAGAAACGCCCTCTGGCCTCATCGATAGCGATGCCGAGACGATTGACGAAATCCGATAAAGCCATTTCGATGCATGGCACAAGGAACTGAAGAATTTGCATCTCTGCCGGGATACGCAAAGAAGCACAGGAAGGGAAACACAGCATGACCGTGGTGAGCGAAGTCCAATCGACGACCTGGACCTATGTTGACGGCGATTGGCATGAGGGAAACGTACCGCTCATCGGCCCGCGCAGTCATGCCATGTGGCTGGGCTCGACCGTGTTCGATGGCGCCCGCTGGTTTGAGAATGTCGCCCCCGATCTTGATCTCCACGCCAAACGCGTCAACGCGTCGGCTGCCAATCTTGGCCTCACACCCAAGGTTTCGGCCGATGAGATCATCGGACTGGCCAAGGATGGTCTGAAGAAGTTCGACGGCAAAACGGCCGTTTATATCCGGCCCATGTACTGGGGCGAACATGGTGGCTATATGGGTGTTCCCGCCGACCCGGATTCAAGCCGCTTCTGCCTTTGTCTTTATGAAGCACCAATGCTGGAACCGACGGGATTTTCGGTGACCGTCTCCCCGTTCCGCCGGCCGACCTTCGAAACGGCGCCGACCAATGCAAAGGCCGGGTGCCTTTATCCCAACAATGGTCGGGCAATCATGGAAGCGCGCAGCCGCGGCTATGACAACGCACTGGTACTGGACATGCTTGGCAACGTGGCCGAAACTGGCAGCTCCAATATTTTCATGGTGAAAGACGGTGTGGTCTTCACACCAGCGCCGAATGGTACTTTCCTTTCAGGTATTACCCGTAGCCGCGTGATCATGCTTCTGCGGGACGCGGGCGTCGAGGTGGTCGAGAAGACACTTTCGGTGAAGGATTTCCTCGACGCGGACGAAGTATTTTCTTCGGGAAATCATTCAAAGATCGTCCCCGTCAGCAAGGTCGAAGACCAGAATTATCAGGCTGGACCTGTGGCCAAAAAGGCGCGTGAGCTCTATTGGGAGTGGGCCCATTCCGGGTCGCCCGTCTGATACACCGGGAACAATCGGGAGCGATGGGTATTGTCTCACCAGAGGCGCAACCCCATCTGCGTCCTGCAGAATTCAACCACCTGTACGAGGGAGTTTACCACCATGGCTTTTGAACTGCCGGATCTGCCTTATGATTACGAGGCGCTGCAGCCCTTCATGTCGAAGGAGACGCTGGAATACCACCACGACAAGCACCACAAGGCCTATGTCGACAATGGTAACAAGCTTGCGGCAGAAGCAGGCATGGACGGCCTTTCCCTCGAAGAGGTCGTCAAGCAGTCCCATGGCAAGAATGCCGGGCTCTTCAATAACGCTGCCCAGCACTACAACCATGTCCATTTCTGGAAATGGATGAAAAAGGGCGGCGGCGGCACAAGTCTTCCGGGTGCCATTGCCAAAGCGATCGACAGCGATCTCGGCGGCTATGACAAGTTCCGCGCCGACTTCATCAACGCCGGCACCACGCAGTTCGGTTCAGGCTGGGCATGGCTCGCCGTCAAGAACGGCAAGCTTGAGATCATGAAGACCCCGAATGGTGAGAATCCGCTCATTCATGACGCCAAGCCGATTCTGGGTGTCGATGTGTGGGAGCACTCCTATTACATCGATTATCGCAATGCCCGTCCTAAATATCTCGAGGCGTTCGTCGACAGCCTGATCAACTGGGATTACGTACTGGAGCTTTACGAACAGGCGTCGTAACAGCGTTTTGCGATTTCACAATCAATACAGTTTCGGACTGTACGAAAGGCCCGGTCGATGCCGGGCCTTTTTTTGATTCGGAAAGGCCTTCACGAAACCGTGAGCGCGCGTTCTGGAATAAATGCGGGTCACAGGCGTTGATCGGGGTATTGTTCGAACAAATCATCGGAGGGTTCTCATGAAGAAAATTGCGCTTGCCGTTTCAGCTCTTTGTTTATCGATCTCGGGCGTCGCCGCTGCTGATGATCCCATTGCCGTTCGCAAGACGATCATGCAGGCGAACGCTGCCTCCGCGGGCCTGGCGGGCGCGATGCTAAAAGGGGAGCTGGAGTACAATCCCGCGATTGCCAAGGCCGCTATCCTTACCTTGAGCGCGAGCGCGAAATCATTCGGTGAGTTCTTCCCCGAAGGTTCGGGTGATGGCGACACGACGGCAGCCCCCGCTATATGGGATGATCCCGAGGCCTTTCAGGCCGCACTCGACAAATACATGACTGACACGGCGGCTGCTGCTGAAGCGTCCGGCAAAGACGGACCCGCTGATCTAGCGACGTTTCAGGCCGCGATCGGACCGGTTTTCGGAAACTGCAAGAGCTGCCACGAAAAATTCCGCGTGCAGAACAACTGATCCGGGGTCTTCGGGATTGTCATGAAAAAGACGTTGCTTGCTTCGGCCTTCGTGATCATCGTGGGCGGTGGAGCGGCGTTCTGGATACTGAGTGCTCCGACCCCGCTTGAGGCCGGGGCACTTGGTGCTCTGGAAGTGCCAAGTGCAGAACGCGGCGAACAGGTGTTTTGGGCTGGGGGGTGTGCTTCCTGCCACGCGCGCCCCGGGGCTGACGGCGATGCGCGGCTGGAGCTTGCAGGAGGCGTTGAGCTGAAATCCGATTTCGGCACCTTCGTTGCGCCCAACATCTCAACACATTCAGAGGACGGTATCGGCAACTGGAGCGAGATGGATTTCGCCAATGCGATGCTGCGCGGCATTTCCCCTGATGGTGAGCACTATTATCCCGCATTTCCTTATCCGTCCTACGCAAGGATGACGGCACAGGATGTGAGCGATCTTTTCGCCTTCCTGAAAACGCTGCCGGAAGTGGAAGGGCAAGCCGGAGAACACCAGCTTTCCTTCCCGTTCACAATGCGCCGTGGTGTCGGCCTCTGGAAACTCGCCTTCATGCATGACGAGCCGGTCGTCCCGCTGACGACGGACGCGTCCGAGGCGGAAAAGCGCGGGCGGTATCTCGTTGAAGGCCCTGGGCATTGCGGCGAATGCCACACGCCGCGGAATTTCGCCGGAGGGCAACTCTACGATCAGTGGCTTGCAGGAGCCGTGTCAGCCGAAGGCGAGGGGATCGTACCCAACATCACCTCCGGGGAAGGCGGCATCGATTCCTGGTCGACGGGCGATATCGCCTACTATCTGGAGAGCGGGTTCACGCCGGAGTTCGATTCCGTTGGCGGGGCCATGGTCTCCGTTCAGAAGAACATGGCCCACCTTGCCAAGGAAGATCGCGAAGCGATTGCCGCCTATCTCAAATCGGTGCCGGCCAGAGCTAACGGCTATCCATCTTCCCGGTGACCTTCAAAACGAAGGCATAGGTAAGCGCCTTTTCCTCGAGCCGTGAAAAACGGCCCGAGGCTCCGGCGTGACCGGCATCGAGATTGGTTTTCAGGAGGACCGGATTGTCGCCCTTTTTCCGATCGCGCAGCCGGGCCACCCATTTCGCGGGTTCCCAGTAGGTAACGCGCGGATCTGTGAGGCCGGCAAGGGCCAGGATGGGTGGGTACTCTTTCGCGCTTACATTGTCGTAGGGAGAATAGGCGGCAATGGTGTCGTAATCCTCACGCGAGACGATGGGATTGCCCCATTCCGGCCATTCGGGCGGGGTGAGGGGCAATGTGTCGTCGAGCATTGTGTTGAGCACATCGACGAAAGGCACGGCGGCGACAATGCCCCCAAAGGCTTCCGGCGCCATGTTTGCAACCGCGCCCATCAACATTCCGCCGGCCGACCCGCCCTCCGCAACGATGCGGTCGTGGCTGGTGTATCCCTCGGCCACGAGATGACGGGCGGCGGCGATAAAATCGGTGAACGTGTTGACCTTTTTTTCGCGTTTTCCGTCCTCGTACCAGGCGTAACCCTTTTCCTTGCCTCCGCGGATATGCGCGATGGCGTAGACGAAACCACGGTCGACCAGAGACAGGCAGTTCGTATTGAAAGAGGCGGGCATCGCCATGCCATATGCTCCATAACCGTAGAGCAGGCAGGGGGCTGAACCGTCGAGCGCTATACCCTTGCGATAGACCAGAGACACCGGCACCAGTTCGCCATCGGGCGCAGGCGCCATCAGACGACGCGTCACATAGTCGTCCGCATTGTGCCCGGACGGCACTTCCTGCGTTTTCAGGAGCGTGCGGGTGCGAGTGCGCATGTCGTAGTCAAACACCTGCTCCGGCGTGGTCATTGATGAATAGGAGAAACGCAGCGTATCGGTCGCGTATTCGTAGGATCCCTGAAGCCCAAGCGAATAGGCCTCTTCGTCGAAGGCGATGGTATGCTCGGAACCATTGTGGCGATCGCGAATAACGATGCGCGGCAGTCCATCTTTGCGTTCGAGGCGGACGAGATAATCGGCGAAGGCCATGATCGCAAGGATCAGGCGGCCGGGCTCGTGAGGCACGAGATCCTGCCAGTTTTCGCGCGCAGGGTTGCTGGCCGGTGCGGTGACAATCTTGAAATCCTTGGCGCCATCCGCATTGGTCAGGATGAAGAAGATATCGCCGCCTTCCTCGAGATCGTATTGAAGGCCGGTTTCGCGTGGCGCGACCAGGCGTGGCACGGCATCCGGATCGTTGGCCGGCAGGATGTGGCACTCCGACGTTTCGTGATCGTGGGCGGAAATATAGATCCACTCCTGCGTGCGGCTGCCGGAAACGCCGACGAAGAAGCCCGCATCGGCCTCTTCATAGACGAGGCGGTCGGAGGCAGGCTCCGCGCCAACGCGGTGGAAAAACACTTTCGAAGGACGATGGTTCTCATCGAGACGCGTGTAGAAAAAACCATCGCTCGCCGCATCCCACACACCACCGCCGCCTGTCTCTGCAACGATGTCGGGCAGGTCTTCGCCGGTGGCGAGGTCGCGCACGCTGATCGTGTAGAGTTCAGAACCCTTGTCGTCATGGCCCCACAGAAGACGTTCGTGATCGGGCGAATGATCGACCCCGCCGACGCGGAAATAGCTCTTGCCCTCGGCTTCTCGGTCACCGTCCAGCAGCGTCTCCTCCGCGCCGCCGCCGCTGGGCAGGCGGAAGAAGCGCGGATACTCGCCTCCGGTCCGGAACCCGGCGGCATAGGCATAGGGGCCATCTCTGGAAGGCACGGACGTCTCATCTTCCTTGATGCGGCCGCGCATCTCGGCGACGAGAGTCTTCTGCAACTCTTCCGTATCGGCCATGAGCGCTCCCTGATAGGCATTCTCGGCTTCGAGATGGGTACGGATGTCGTCGGCAAGGAGGCTCGGGTCGCGCAGGACCTCCTGCCAGTTTTCAGCACGCATCCAGGCATATTCATCCGTGCGCTCGATGCCGTGGCGCGTGTCCTTCACGGGATGAGCACGCGGCGAGGGGGCTTTTGCGTCCATGGCGAACGGTTTGGAAGTCATGAGGCTACCTTGTGAATATCTGCGAGAAGCGAGTGCGGCGCGCCGCAGGGAATGCCTCCTTCATGTCCCGAGCGAATAGGGCATGGCAATGGCTTATTGTGTTTTTCCCGGCGCTTCCCTGCCCCAGGTCCGGCCCGATGAGCGGATTTTGCATCTGGCCTGTCCCGTGGTTTAAGCTGTGTAATCTTCTGTGAATGGCGGCGTTTCATCGCGCTTTGCAGGTCGGTTTACGCCTTGTGGTGCCTGAGGCGAGTGTTTATGTCACCGTAAGATTTAAAAATGTGGCCTGAAACACGATTTCAAGTGGGGAGAGTTCATGACGGCAGACGGCCAGTGGCTGACATTTCTTGCTCTGTTGCTGCCGTTTGCAGCCGCCGCCATCGCACCAGTGCTGACAAAAGCGCTGAAACACAATGCGGCGTGGATCCTGGCCCTGGCTCCTGCTCTGATCTTTCTTCATTTTAGCGGATTCGTTGGAAACATCTCCGAAGGAGAAACGCTTTCGGCCGGATATGTCTGGATTCCGAGTCTTTCGGTAGACTTCTCCTGGTTTCTTGACGGCCTGTCCGTCACCTTCGCGCTTCTGATTACCGGCATAGGTACGCTGATCGTGCTCTATGCGGGCGGGTATCTGAAGGGACATGAGCATCAGGGGCGCTTTTTCTCCTTCATACTGATGTTCATGGGGTCCATGCTGGGATTGGTAGTGGCCGATTCCTTCCTGACCCTGTTTGTTTTCTGGGAGCTGACCTCGATCACCTCGTTCCTGCTGATCGGTTTCGATCATTCACGCGAAGCCTCGCGCCGTGCGGCGCTGCAGGCGCTGGTCGTGACCGGGCTTGGCGGGCTTTCACTTCTGGCGGGGCTTCTGGTAATCTGGGGAGCCACAGGTGTCACTTCCCTGTCTGCTCTGCTTGCAAGCGAAAGCGCGCTGCGCGATGCGCCGCTTTATATGGCTGCACTGCTTTTGATCCTCGGCGGTGCATTCACGAAATCGGCGCAGTTTCCCTTCCATTTCTGGCTGCCGAACGCGATGGAAGCACCCACTCCGGTTTCGGCCTATCTGCACTCTGCAACAATGGTGAAAGCGGGCGTCTATCTTCTGATGAGGCTTAACCCCGTGCTGGGTGATACGGTCGCATGGGAAACGATCCTGCCTGTTTTTGGCGGTGCCACGCTGCTCGTCGGTACACTCCTGGCTATGCGCCAGACAGATCTGAAGCTGATGCTCGCTTATACGACGGTAGCCTCGCTCGGGCTGCTCGTCATGCTGACGGGTGTGGGCTCGGAGAAGGCTGTTGAAGCGGCAGTGCTCTATCTGGTGGCACACTCCATGTTCAAGGGCGCGCTCTTCATGGTTGCGGGATTGGTGGATCACGAGGCCGGCACACGCGATGTCACCAGACTGGGCGGCCTGCGAAAGGCGATGCCCATCACCTTCACGGCGGCGGTTCTGGCTGCCGCGTCGATGGGCGGTGTCCCGCTGTTCTTCGGCTTTCTTGCGAAAGAAGAGATCTATGCCGGCCTGGGTTTCACCGATGGCTGGACCTCGTTGCTGACGCTGGTCGCGCTCACTGGCAACGGGCTGATGTTCGCGATCGGCTTTGCCGTGGCCCTGAAGCCATTTCTTGGAAACAAGGTAGAGACCCCCAAACACGCCCACGAAGGGCCGGTCCTGCTTTGGCTCGGGCCGCTCGTTCTCGGCGGCCTCGGGCTTGTGTCTGCTCTGGTATCAGGTCTCAGCCACGAGCTGGTCAGCAGCCCGATGTCGAGTGCAGTGATAGGCGAGCCTGTAACGGTGACGATTTCGACCGTGCCGCATATCGGCATGCCGCTCGTCCTCTCGGTGGTGACGGTCGCGTTGGGTGCTTTGGTATTCGTCATGCTGGAGCGCGGGCGTGCTGCCATGGCCGGCATTCTGACCGCCATCGGCTGGGGACCGGACCGGGGCTTCGACCAGGTGATGCGCGGTCTGACCCGGCTTTCGTTCCGTGTGACCAATATCATTCAGAATGGTCGCCTCGATTACTACATGACGGCAACCTTCGTTGCGGTCGCTGCCGCAGTGTTGATTCCGATGGGGCTTTATGACGAATGGCCGACACCCCCCCAGCTTCCCCGGATGCCCTTCTATGAGTGGACCGTCCTGCTGATCGCCCTGATCGGTCTTGGTGCGGTGATCTATGCGCGTGACCGGCTGACTGCGATCGTCTCACTTGGTATTCAAGGGTTTGCCGTGGCTCTTATATTCATGCTGCTTGGTGCTCCGGATCTCTCTTTCACCCAGTTCATGGTCGAGACGCTGTCCGTGGTGATCCTGGCCCTTGTCATGACGCGGCTGCGGCTCTCGCCGACGGATCACCGCCCGACACGCGAAAAGGTGCTTGACGTTGCCGTGGCCGGAACCTGCGGTGCCGCGCTGGGCCTGATGCTTTTGCGCGTGACCCAGGTGCCGTTCAACACCGAGCTCAGTGATTTCTTCTCGCAGTATTCCCGCGTGATCGCTCATGGCCGGAACATCGTGAATGTGATCCTCGTCGATTTCCGCGGCACGGATACGTTGGGCGAGATTGCCGTGGTGATGATCGCCGGCCTGGCCATTCTGGCGCTGGTGCGGATCCGCAGCGTCAAGCCGATCACAGAAAACAGGGAGGAGGGGTGATATGCGTACATTGATCTTCCGCACGGTCGCGCCCTATCTCACAAGCCTGATGATCCTGTTTTCCATCTTTGTGCTTTTACGGGGCCACAATGAGCCGGGCGGTGGTTTCATCGGCGGACTGATCGCCGCATCGGCATTTGCGATCTACGGCATCGCCTGCGGAGTTTCGCCGGTGCGCCGCGCCCTCTATTTTCATCCAATGGCGATTTCGGGTTTCGGGCTTCTGGTGTCGGCAATTTCCGGCTGGCTGTCCCTTGCCTTCAAGGTGCCGTTCATGACGGGCCTGTGGACCAAGGTCAGCGTGCTCGGTGTTCCCGTGGACCTATCCACCGTGCTGTTCTTTGACATTGGCGTTTATCTTGTCGTTCTCGGGTCGATCACATCTGTCGCACTTGCCCTTGAAGAAAGGGAGCACGGGTAATGGAAGTCGCTCTCTCCTTTGTGGTCAGCGTGTTCTTCGCTGTCGCCATCTATCTGATGCTGTCGAAGCACATCATCCGCATTCTCCTCGGGGTCTCGATCTTCGGCAATGCGGTGAACCTGTCGATCTTCACGGCTGGTAGGCTGATGCGTGAGGTTCCGCCGATCATTCCCGAGGCGCTGCCGACCCCGGAGGCGGCGACGGCAAACCCGCTGCCGCAGGCACTCGTTCTGACGGCGATCGTAATTTCGTTCTCGCTCTTCGCTTTCCTCCTGGTGTTGGCGTTCCGTGCCTATCAGGAGTTGGGAACCGACGACACGGATGGAATGCGCGTTGCCGAACCCGAGGGCGAACCAATGCCCCCGCTTGGATACTGAGGCACCGATGGCTGCTGAATCGATTGACATTTCCAACGCAATGCTGACGGAGCCGACGGCGCTGGGTGACTGGATGCTTGTGGCACCGGTCGGGCTGCCGATTCTCTTTGGCGCGGTCCTGCTCATGGTGCGCCACGAAACCCGGCTGCATGCAGGCATTGCCATTGCGGGGCTGCTTCTGACTCTTGGCGCGAACGCTGCACTCCTTCTGCAGGTGCTGGCAGACGGTCCGAAAGTGATGACCATGGGGCGCTGGCTGCCGCCCTTCGGCATATCCTTTACCGCGGACGCGCTCGGAGCATCGCTTGCCTTTGTGGCGACGCTGGTTGCCAGTGTGTGTGCTCTCTACGCGATGAAGGACATCGGCGCGACGGGTCGCCGCTACGGCTTTTATCCGTTTCTGATGCTATTGATGGCGGGCGTGGGAGGCTCGTTTCTGACCGGTGACATTTTCAACCTGTATGTCTGGTTCGAGGTGTTTCTGATCTCCTCCTTCGGTCTCCTGATCCTGGGGTCGACCGACCGTCAGCTCGACGGCGCAACCAAGTATGCCATTCTGAACCTGGTGGGGACGACGCTGTTTCTGACCGCGACCGCGTATCTTTACGGCACGTTTGGAACGCTCAACATGGCCGATATCGCCCGAAAGGCGGATGCCATGCGCGAGACAGGTCCGTTGATGACCCTCGCAGTCCTCTATTTGCTTGCCTTCGGCATGAAAGCGGCTGCGTTCCCGGTGAACTTCTGGCTGCCAGCCTCTTATCACACACCGCGCATCGTCACGGCGGCGCTGTTTGGCGGTGTGTTGACCAAGGTCGGAGTTTACGCGCTGCTGCGCGTTCTGGTGATGCTGTTTCCCGTTGAGCGGGCGGAGCTATCAGGTGTGATTGCCTGGGTGGCGGCGGGCACGATGGTGCTCGGGATTATGGGCGCTATTGCCCAGTCCGATATTCGCCGGGTGCTGGGGTTTGTGGTTATCTCTGGCGTTGGAGTGATGCTTGCAGGGCTCGCGCTGGGCACCGAGATCGGGCTGACGGGCACGATTCTTTATGCATTCCACTCCGTTCTCGCAATGACCGCGCTTTACCTTCTGGCCGGCGTCATCAAGGAGCTTGGTGGAAGCTACTCACTGCATGAGCTGGGTGGGCTTTACCGAGCCTATCCGGCGATGGGGGCCTTTGCGCTGGTTCTGATGCTTGCGGTGGCAGGACTGCCGCCGGCATCCGGGTTGTGGCCCAAAGTGCTGCTCGTGCGGGCTTCGCTCGAAGCAGGATGGCCCTGGCTCTCTTTTGCCATTTTGTTGACCGGCCTTCTCACCACGATCGCGCTCGGGCGTGTGTATATCCTTGCGATCTGGCGCAACGGCCCTTCCGGAGTTCCTGCCGATGCAGCCACGGGTGCCCCCGGATATGGCTACGCCTCAATGGCCTTGCTGTGTGTTCCGATCATACTGCTCGGCATTTACCCTGAACCATTTATCCGGGTGGCTGAAGCGGCTGCGGTCGGGCTCCTGGATGCATCAGGCTATATCGGTGCGGTCTTTCCTGCGGAGGCGGTGCAATGAGACTGTCCCTGATCAATATCATCCTGGCGCTGATCTGGACCGCGGTCAGCGGCTCTTTCACCCTGCCGAACTTTATTTTCGGCTTTCTCCTTGGGGCGGCAGCACTTTACCTGATCCGGGAACAGGTCGGATCTCTGGGATATTTCGCCCGCAGTATGCGGGTCATATCACTTGCCCTGCTGTTTCTCTACGAACTGGTACTTTCTGCCTGGCGGGTTGCGCTTCTTGTTTTGTCGCCGAGGATGAACCTTCGGCCCGGCATTTTCGCGTATCCTCTCAAGGTGGATCGGGACTTCGAGATCACGCTTTTGGCAAATCTGATCACGCTGACGCCGGGGACCCTGTCCGTCGACGTTTCGGAAGATCGCCGCTTTCTTTACGTTCATGCGATCGATTGCTCGGATCCGGAACAACTGCGCCGCGACATTGCCGAAGGCTTCGAACGCAAGATCATGGAGGCGTTTCGATGAGCGCCAGCGAAGAATTTCTCGTTTTTGCCGAGTTCATAGCGCTCGCGCTGTTGAGCCTGTCTTTCCTGCTGACTGTCATACGCGTCCTTGTGGGGCCGAGCCTGCCCGACCGGGTTCTCGCCCTTGATATGCTGGTAACCATTGCAATCGGCTTCATTGCGGTCATTGGCATTCGCACGGGCTTCACGCTTTATCTCGACATCGCCATCGCCCTCGGCCTTGTCGGCTTTCTGGCGACAGTTGCTTTTGCCCGCTTCGTTCTCAGTCGACGTTATGAACAGGAGTTCGTGAAGCGCGACACGCTCGGCATCTACGGCGACAAGGAGCAGTGATGGACGACGTGTTCAACATACTCACAGGCCTTCTTGTCATCATCGGTGCAGCTTTCACCCTGATCGCTGCGATCGGCATTCTGAGGCTCCCTGACCTCTATACGCGCATGCATGCCGCCTCGAAGGCCGGGACGCTCGGATCGGGGCTTATGCTTGTCGCGCTGGCAATATTTGCGCAGGATCAGGCGATCGTCACCCGGGCATTGGCGGCGGTGGTGTTCTTTCTCCTGACGGCGCCGATTTCCGCCCACCTTCTGGCGAAGGCGGCCTATGCCGCAGGCTACAGGCTCTGGGGGCGTTCGGTGCATGACGATATGGCGTCTCCCGAGCGTGTGGCCCCAGACGTTATCGGCGGAAAAAGTAATAAAGAAGATTAGATAGACTATTTTCTTCTATACTTCATATTCCTCGCGCTGCTTCGTGTATTCCCTGCCAATCTGTCGCACCACAGACAATTCCTTGTCGTGGCTGCATTGACGGCGGCGCATACGCATTCGTTCTTTTTTGAACGATAGAGCCGGGCGCGTTAAAAACGCTAAGGTCGGCTTAGTTGAGTACCGAGATTAATTTTAAGCTGATCTGATTTTTGGAATGAAATACGATTTTTTGAGATGTGATAAACAATCAGCCGCAGGTATCTGGTAGTATTAATTTGAAATTGTGAGTTGACCGGTCGAACGAAAAAAACGATATGATTGCTGCCTTCTCGGGAATCGGCAAAAAAATGCCTGTAGAATAGGGATTCCTATAGACACCTCATCACTGGCGGCATGAGGTTGTGGATTTGAATAGACGTTGGGGCAAGGTAACGAAATGAACGAAGATTCTGTAAAAAACGACGATACTCTTATTGAACTGACCGCAGACGTTGTTGCTGCTTATGTCAGCAACAATCCTGTTCCTGCATCGGAACTTTCCAACTTGATTTCAGACGTTCATGCAGCGCTCGGCCGTGTATGTGGCACTCCAGAAACACCGCCTGCTGAAAAGCAGAAACCGGCCGTGAATCCGAAGCGCTCTGTACACGAAGACTATATCATCTGTCTCGAGGACGGAAAGAAGTTCAAATCGCTGAAGCGTCACCTGATGACGCATTACGGCATGACGCCTGAACAGTATCGGGAAAAGTGGGGGCTTGACGCCAATTACCCGATGGTGGCTCCGAGCTATGCCGTGGCGCGTTCGAAACTGGCCAAGCAAATGGGTTTAGGACGCAAGCGCAAGGAAAAGTAGCATTTGGCTGGCGCCAGGCGCCAGCGCGATGTTTCCGTGTTCAGGCGGCGCTTCCGGCGCCGCTTTTTTTGTGCGTTCGGCGATCGTCTCAGGGGAGCAGGTCAGAGGCTCCGCGTGATGGTGCCCATTCATGGACGAAAGGAGGGGCCGGACCGCGTTGTCGCAGTCAATCGCTTGAATGCCTGGCTCAGGGCTATGTGGCGATTGAGGTCGTAGCTCCAATGGTTACGGACCCCTTTCAGGCGCTCTCTCTCGATCAACCGTTTCAGGCGACGAAGCACGTTGTCGCGCTCGGGGCCGGAGCTGTTTTGCGCCTCCTCAAGATCCAGCCCACCGACTAGGAAAAGTGCGGCCGTCTGCCGCGCGTCTTCATACCGTTTCCGCTTGGCCTGGAGGAAGGCGATGCTCTCCATCTTTACCGTAGTCATGCTCAACCCTTCATGTCGTGAGCGATAACTATGAAGCGCGCAGTGGGAGCGGGGATAAACCAACAGGGGAAATTCGTGCGGAATTTTGTTTTAATAATAATTTCAGTAGTTTAAGGAGTTTCTGGCTTTTATCTGTTCGTAATTTGTTCCCGCATATGCGTGTGTGAGGTATAAGAATTTATTCCTCTTTCCTGTGAAGGGATAAAGTCTGTGCTTTCAAACGCTGCCAAATCGACGGAACAAGAAGACGGGCGAGTTAAAACGCCTGAAGATCAATCACCGGTAACGCTGCACCGCCGTCTCAGTCCGATTCCCGAGGAGCGCGTCGGGGACGTTTGTGAATGTGTTCTCGACATTGTTGGCGCACTGTTCAATGTGAGCGGGCGCGAACTGCGCGAAACGCGCCGTTCATCGACAAGCGTAACGCGGGTGCGCCAGATCGGAATGTATGCCGCACATGTGGTTCTCGGGCTCAACATGAGTGAAGTCGGACGCGGGTTCGGTCGTGACAGAACCACCGTCCAGTATGCGTGTCATATTATTGAGGACATGCGTGACGACGAGGAGTTTGACCGGATCGTTTTGATGACGGAGCGCATCACTGCGGCTGCGTTCCGCAACACGGAGCTGCGCTGACATGGCTGTTTACAAAGAAGAGTTGCGCCATGCGCGCGAGCGTAGCCGCTGTCTGCGATTTCTGCAGAAGGGAGAGGCGTGGTTGCAACCCGGCGCAAAGGAGGGGAGCATGCTTCTCGACGGAGGGGAGCGGGGAACGGTCTCCATATCGCTTGGCGTTTTGAAGGCGCTGGAGAAAGACGATCTCGTGTGCCTGCGCGAAGACAAGGCTGCCGTGACGGCTGCTGGCATCGCCAGTGCGCGTCGATTGGCTGCGAAGCGGGAACCTTTTGCAAGCCAGCATCGGGAGATAGAGCGCAGGGTCATAAAGCAGGGCGCCGAGAAGACGATCATTGCCGCGACGCTGAGCGAATCTCCTCTGGCGCAGCTTGCGAACCGGCGCACCCGTAATGGTGAACCGTTCCTGACGATCGCGGAGTTCGACGCCGGTGAGAAACTGCGTGCCGATTACACACGCGCACAGATCATGCCACGCCTGAGTGCCAACTGGATGGCGTCAGTAACGGGAAGGAAACGCGGCAACGGGGCCGGAGGTGGCGTTGAGCTTACGGAGGCCGCAGTGGGCGCGCGTCAGCGTGTCGACCGGGCGCTTGAGGCCGTCGGACCGGAGCTGGCGGGTGTGCTGGTGGATATATGTTGTTTCCTGAAGGGATTCGAGCAGGTGGAAATCGAGCGGGGCTGGCCCGTGCGCTCGGCCAAGGTGGTGCTCAAGACCGCACTGGGCGCGCTGGCCCGCCATTATGAGCCCCCTGCTCGCAAGAAGCGCGAAACGCACAGGCCGATTCTGCACTGGGGCGCGCAGAATTTTCGGCCGAAGCTCGCCTGAACAATTTGCTGATTGCCTGAAAACGGGCAATCAGCCTGCTGCGGGTGCCACCTCTGTGGCTTCTTTTTTTATGCGCTGAACCATCGAACGCAATCCATTGGCGCGTTGCGGTGTGAGATGTTCGTCAAGGCCGAGTTTGGCCATCACGTCTTCGGCATCAATTTTCAGGATCTCGCTGGCGCGCCTGCCTGAAAACAAAAGGAGCATGATGGCGACGAGACCCCGCACGATATGGGCGTCCGAATCGCCTTTGAAGGTGAGGACGGGGTCGTTGCCTTCTCCACGTTCCGTATATAGCCACACCTGGCTGACACAGCCACGCACCCGGTGTGCCTCGTCGCGCGCGGCTTCCGGATAGGAAGGCAGATTGTTGCCAAGGTCGATGATATATCGGTAGCGTTCTTCCCAATCGTCGAGGAAGGCGAAATCGTCATAAAGGGTGTCAATCGTAGTGCTCATTGGGCCGGATATAGTGATTGGCCGGCCATTCGTCACGGAAAACCTTTGATTGCCCCAAAATGTCGAGGGATCTATTGATCGGCAGGGCGCTCTGGAACACTTCCGGTTGTTAAAGGTGCCGATGCAGCGCTGGCGGCGGCCTCGGGCGGAGTGTCCGTCGGCTCTTCGAGCATTTCATATGCAAAACGGGCACTTTCACGGGCCCGGGCCCCGATCGTCTGAAGTGCGGCGCGCCCGGTTGCACAGACTTCGGGCTTTCGCTCGCAGATGCCAACCATGTCTGTAATGGCTTCGCGGGCCGCGCCCAGTGCCTGCAGGGCGCCGACCTGTGGCGTCTCCGCGCTGTCCTGGCTGCCTGTTCCCCCAATAGGCAACAGTAGCAGCACCAGCGAAAGCCAGAAGATCGAGCGGATTATAAAGCCCATGACGTCCAGTCCCGTTTTGCCCCGAAGGATGTCCCTGGCGGGCACAATGTCATGCCTCCGCCAAGAAGCTCTTGAGAATTCTCCTAAAATTGAAAGCAAACTTTTTAAAAGTTCGGAAATGTCCGCCTTTGAAGCAAAGCCGTTTCAAACCCGCGGAAACATCGTTACGCTTTGTTTGGCATCTAATGATCTGAGGCAATTGTCTTTTTTCCGGGGCACGGCCTGTTTAAAGGATTTTCGGGCTTGCTGTTTTGGCGGCTATTTTGTTCAGCGCGCGTTAACCATGACGGCATTCACCACGCTTTGATGGGTCGATTTCTCTCATTTTTGCGCTTGCCGCCGGCCCTTTGACGCCTGCGTTTATCCTTTCCTTAAACGCTCGATGCGAGTTTCGTCAGGAACAAGAACCCGCCGAACGGACAAAGCAAGAGCGCGTCGAGTTGAGTTCACGAGTAGCATCATATCAAGAATGGCTGGCAGCCCTTTCAGCCGCTTGCGAAAGGCTGATCCACCCCAGTGTTGAAGACGGGGTGGAGCGTTCGCGCCAATTGCGGCTTGCCGTCGTGCTTCTGACGGCCCCCTTCCTGTTTGCGGGCGCGGCCGCGCTGCTTCTCGCCGGCACTCTGGGTTTCGCTCCGACGCTGGCGCTCGCCAGCGCCGGCTTTGCGGTGAGCTGGCTGGCCGCAGCCGGCCTGTTTGCAAGCGGGCGCCGTGAAATGATCGAAGCGCTCGCGCTTGTTCTTGGAATTACCGCCATCAGCGCGGTGATTGTTCTTTCCGGTGGTTTTGCGTCTCCGATGACAGCCCTGATAGCGGGGCTTGCAGCAGAAAGTTTCTGGATTGCACGGACGCGTCGCGCTCTTTTGGCGGGTGGTCTCGCCGGTGTGGTTTCTCTCGGACTGGCCGCTCTTGGCGGGGTTTTGGGTATTCATTTTTCTGCATCGCTGCCGCTCGCCGTGCTCTGGCTGATCCCGCTGGCTTATGTGGCCACGCTCGCCCTGCGCTTCGGGACGTCGCAGGCGGAGCAAATGAGCAATTCCGCATCCTCGAAAAGCGTGGGCATAGAAACGATGATGAGCGCGCTGGTGCTGCGCCTTGAGGGCACCGGTGATGTGGTGGATGCGTCCCATCAGGCCGAGGGGGTCTTGAATGTCCGGTCCGACATCCTTCTGGGGACAGGGTTTTTCGAGCGTATTCATGTGGGTGACCGCGTGGCTTATCTGTGCGCGGTCTCTGAAGTGAGTGGTGGTGCCGACCGGCGAACGATCAGTATCCGACTGCGCATGCCTGCGGAAGAAGATGGGGTTCGCGCATCCGGTTATCGTCAGTTCGGCGTAGAGCTTCTGAAACTGGAAGATGCTGCGCAGGTCGTGGCGATCGTGCGCGACGAAAGCGAGCGGGCCGCACTGGAGCACGACCTGGCGCGCGCACGGGAAGAGGCACGTGTCGCAAAGGTCGAGAGCAAACGAATGCTGGCAGCTGTCAGCCATGAGCTTCGCACGCCGCTGAATGCAATTCTCGGCTTTTCCGACACGCTTCAGACGGAGATTTTCGGACGCTTCTCCAATGATCGGCAGCGCGAATATGTGCGGCTCATTCACGAGGCTGGCGAACATCTGCTCTCGGTGGTGAACTCCACGCTGGAAATCTCCAAGCTGGAGGCAGGCACCTACACGCTTCACCCGGAGGCGTTCAGTTTCTCGGATGCCGTGGACACCAGCGTGGCGTTCGCCCGGGCGGATGCGACGGCGCGTGCGGTGGATGTGGATGTGGCGATCGCGGACAACGTCGGCGTCGTCTATTGCGACCGACGTGCGGTGCAGCAGGTGTTGATAAACCTTCTCTCGAATGCGGTTAAGTTCTCGCACGCCAACGGCCGTGTGAGGGTGACGGCGGAGCGGACCGGCAATCGCCTTGACTTCAGCGTTGCCGATAATGGTATCGGGATTTCCGCCGATGACCTCGAGCGAATCGGCGAGCCTTTTGCTCAGGTCCGAAGCGAAGCGACGAGGCATGTTGAGGGAACCGGTCTCGGTCTGGCGCTGGTAAAAGGGCTTGTAAGTCTTCAGGGTGGTGGCATGACCATCGACAGCGCACCGGGTGAGGGCACACGTGTGAGCATTTCGCTGCCGGTGGGTGTAGGGGCGGAAAAGGACAAGACGGGCCGGGGTGGCAAACCGGGAATTGATAATGAGTGGGGTAATGAAGAATACCGCAAGACGGCCTGAACCGGAGGTCACGTTTGGAACTCTGCTACGCGCCGGAGCAGCCGGGGCGGGGATGGCGATCGTTCGCAACCCGGTGGCAGTCGGTGGTGCAACGGCCTTTGCTGTCGCATTCTCCTTCGTTTCGGCCAACGCGCTCTGGTATCAGCCGCATTTCCATTCCGGGGCTTTGATATCGACCCGTACACCGGTGTTCACCGAACCACGGAATGTGCCCGATCCCGAGCGGCCTGTCATTTCTGAGGAGACACCACGTCAGGCTCCGCGTCAGGTGGTCCCCGATCAGGACACGACCGGGGCGATCCCGGTCGAGCGCCCGGAAGAGGTGGCCGGTGGGGATTCGACCATACGCCAGGTGCAGTCGGTGCTTCAGGAACTGGGGCTGTACCGCGGTACGATTGACGGTCTTGAGGGCCCTGAGACCCGCACGGCAATCGAAAACTACCGCCGTATCGTGGATCTGGATCCAACACCGACCGTCGATGAAGCGCTGCTGCGTCAGCTTGGGCTCTCGGCAGCGCCGCAGGCGGCGGGAAACGCGCCAGATCTGTCGGCAGCGCCGGCAATAATACCCCCTGTCGCACCGACGCCGACACCACGCCCGGCCTATCAGCGTTCGGCTTCAGCTTCCGCGAACGCGGAGCCGGCGGAAGCACGGGTTCCCGTACCGACGGCGAACGTGTCGCAGGCGCGTGTTCACACGGCGGCCCTTGAAACCAGCGAGGCGGACCCCACAATCATGCGCGTGCAGGCCGGTCTGAAGGCCTTTGGCAATGACGGGATCGAGGTTGACGGCCTTCTAGGCCAAAATACCCAGGCTGCCATTCGCGAGTTTCAGAGCCTTTTCGGGCTCCCCGTCACCGGGCAGCCGGACCAGGCGCTTCTTGCAAAAATGCGTGAGGTTGGTCTGACCAACTGACGTGGGCTGGGGCCCTCCCGGCAGGTTGATCTTCCGCCGGCACCAAGGAGACGCTGCCCATGCGCCTGACCAGCGAATTCTGGGTTTCTGCACTGACAAAGCGTCTCTTCGCAGAGGGTGGTTTTGCCACGGTTCTGCAAAAAGGCGCGCGGGAGGCTGGAACCATTTTTATTCTGTTGCGCAATCGTCTTGGCCAGCAGGCGCTTTATGGCCCCGCAGCACAGGCCTTCTATGACGAGGCGCGGCCCAATGAGCGACGCTTTGCGCTGATCGCAAAAGATGACGACCAGGCGATCGACACGCGTCTTAAACGAGAGCGTCGGTTCGATCCGGACTTCTGGCTGGTCGAAATCGAGGTGACGGACCTTGATGAGGCAGAACGCTATTTCGAGATTGCTGCCGGCTGAGGCGTGTGCCCGGGACAGCCCAGCCCACTTTGCCAATCGCTCAGCCTTTGCCGCGCGGTAGCTGGCGAAAGGGCCTTGTAGCGTTCCAGAAAGAATGTGATCGCGCTGCGCTGCGTGAAGAGCCCCGGAAAGGCCGCAGCGGAAAGAAGAAACGCTTCCCCTTCCTCAATTTCCAGCGCTTTCAACGCCACGATAAGTTCACCATAGGTGGGAAAGCCGGTGATCTCGCGGGCAGCCCTTTGCGGAATGCCCAGAACCGACGAGAGCGCCTTTTCAAGTGCATCCTGTTCCCCGGAAAAGGCTGCAGCCCGCAACGTTCTGGCCGCATGATCTGCGGCAGGAAGTGCCGGGCGGGCTTCCTGCGGTGCGGGTGGGCTCTGGGAGTTGGCCGCACGCATGATAAGACGCAAGCGCTGACGCACCTCCGCTTCAACAGAACTGCCACCTGTCTCCGCCTCGTCGCTGGTTTCATCATTTTGAGCAGTGAGCGCACGTGTAAGCGCTGCAATTGCCGGATTGAGACCAGCTCGACGTCCGATAACACGGGCATGGGCCCGACCATGACGGGCAAGAAGACCGATCAGGTCCACATCCGAGAGAACCGGGGAACGCATTAATAGGGGAGCGGATATCTCCGCAGGCTCGTCGGCAAGCTTCCTGAGCAAACCCTTTGGCGGGTTCTGGCACTCTGACAGGATCGCAGCCGCGTAACGGCGCGTTTCCATGGAGATCAAGGGATACAGTGGAAGGGCAAGATCATCCAGTTGGGCGATTTCGCGCCGGGTAGGACGTGTAAGGGATGCAAATGCGGAGACTGCGGCGCGAAACAGCCGCTCGGGTCTGTGCGCTTCCCCGCCAGAAGCCAGTTGCCTGAATACAGCGGACGACACGCAGATCAAACCCTCCGAAACGCGAGTGATTACAAGATACGCCATCGGCAACAAGAACGACGAGCCGACGATTGACGAGATTTACAGCAATTCCCTTAGCAAGCTGTTAACCGGTTTCTTTAGACTTCCGTTCAGACTTTCAGGTTCGCCCGGATTGATGGGAGAGGCTGTTCGTAACCGGTAACGAAACGTTAACCATGTGCTGCCTTACTGGAAGGAGGAGGCGTTGCGTACCACTCCGTCACAGAAAGGGACGCGATGTCATGGCTACGATATTGAGCTTTGCAACGGCTGCGAAACGAACGACAGCGGTTGCGTCGAAAAGGCGACCTTCCAGCGCTTCGATCATCATCTTTCCTGGCGTGCGCTATGAGAGACGACCGGAAAGCGATCCCGATAACGGCGGAGACGACCGTCCGCAGGATGTCCGCCGACGCTCGACCAAGGGGTGAGACCTGCAAAGAGAAGGTTTCGGAAGACGACCGGCCTGAAGCTCAGCCTTCGCCATCCCTGTTGTGAAGCATGATCCCGACATTCAGAGTGCTTCGCAGCGCAGACCCTCGAAGAAGCGCTCAACAATAATCCGCCAGCTCTCGTCGGGAACGAAGGCGCGGATCACAACCATGCCTTCTCCTATCGTCGTCTGAGCAATCAGAGAGGACGCGAGTGTCTCGGGCACGCCCTTGCGCAGTTCCAGCAATTGGGCGGCGTTCACGACGAGTGCGTCCAGCTCACTGTTGGTCGCGCTGCGGTCATTCGCGTTGAACACGTTGAAGCCATCCCGGTCATAAACTGAAAATGACCAAAACGGCACGCGCTCTGCAGCCGTCAATCGTACCATTCCGTTTTCAAGATCAAATCGGCAGGCAGCGGTTTCGAAGAACGGATTCTGTTCTTCGGCAAGGAGAGGATTTGCATTGCCTTTGCCCAGTCTGACAAGCGCATAAGGGTCCGCTTCCTCCGCCATCGCAGCCCAAACATCGCGCTCCGAATAAGTGGGCAGCAGGAACAGGATGGCGATATGAACGGCGGCTGCCCCGAAGAGCCCCAGCATAAGTGCATGAAGGAGCTTAAGCATCGCAGCCCACCCGGGTGATCGCCGGCAATCTGGTTTCCCCAACGCGCGCGCCTGTCGAAATGGGTGTGTCCACGAGGGTCAGAACCAGTTCCATCGACCCACTCCCGGCGACCGCCATCCAGTTGTCAGGCTGAGGGTGCGGGGAGATCGTCATCTCCAAGGTCTGACCATGGCGCCAAAGGAGGTCCTGCGAATGGAGCGCCGAAGGAAAACGCGCCGGCGCAGACAGAATTTGCCGATTTTCACCCGTGGCATGAAGGGTGAAGAAGCGCGTCGGGGGAAGATCACCCTGAAGGCGATAACTGCATTGGCGCAGAAGCGGGCTTCCGTCACTGTCTGTCGCTGCGACAAGAACCACGCCTTCCGCCTGCCCGAGGCTGAGTTGACCGAGCCTTGTGCTTCTTGCTCTGGAATAGGGGTCGGCTTCGCGTGTCCCCTGATTGGGGAAGGTGACCCAGGGCCCGATTTCCACGGAACCGATGGTGCGTGTCGATTCAAGCGCCAGCCATGCGCTGCCCGTACCGCCGCCGAGCGCGATGAGAAGAACGAAGACAATGAAGACAATGGTTTTCAGCATGCGCGATCCGGCAGGCTACGGACGCATCCGGATACTTCAACTCGAACGGGTGGTTCAAGCCTTTTGCGGTGGGCTTTGCGCAGCATTACAGGGCGGATAGCGTTTCGTGAGAGGCGGGTTTGCGCAGGCGCGGCGCTGCCTCGAAGTTCTTTGCGAGCTCCTTGAGGAATTGTGATGTTCGAGCCGAGAGAGCCAGGGGAAGGCTGTCGTTCTCCTGAAGCTCTCCTGCGCCATCTTCACTGGCTGTTTCAACTGCCTCCGTTTCGATACGCATCGGGCCGTCGATACCGGGGAGGGGTTTGATCTCAACGTTCTGATGCGCGTAGGACATCAGACGCTGCCACACCATGGCGGGCAGGGAGCCGCCGGTCATGCGCCTCGTGGGATGAAAATCGTCATTGCCCAGCCAGACAGAGGCGACATAGTTTCCGGTGTAACCCACATACCACCCGTCTCTATAGGACTGGGTGGTGCCGGTTTTTCCTGCCGAGCGTGTCATCGGCAGAGCCGCGCGGCGACCCGTCCCCTGTTCAGGGACAAGGATAAGCATCTGATTCATTGAAGCAGCGGCTTTTTCCGACAGCACACGGCGCGGTGGCGGGGCATCGCGACCATGGTCATAGATGAGATTCCCCGAATGGGTCATCAGCTGCACGACCGCGAAACGGGTATCGGCATAGCCGCCATTGGCGAAAACGGAATATCCGGTCGCCTGATCGAGCGCGGTCATGCCGGACGTGCCCAAAACCATTGTTTTGTGGCCGTTGATGGGGGATTCGATGCCAAAGGACTTGATCAGGTCGATGATGGGATCGATGCCCAGATGATCGCGGGCGAGGCGAACAGGAACGGTGTTGTAGGACTTTATCAGCGCGTGAGTGAGCGTGACCCTGCCGGCATAGCTGCGGCCGTAGTTGCGCGGCGACCAGCTACCCCATGAAATCGGACCATCGGAAATGACGGAGCCGGGTTCGAACCCGCTCTCCATCGCCACCGCGTAGACATAGGGCTTGAAGGAGGAGCCGGTCTGGCGCTCGGCCTTGGTGGCGCGGTTGAACTGGCTTGTGCCGTAGTCGCGGCCACCGACGATGGCACGGACCGCGCCTTCAGTGTCCATCAGAACGATGGCGCCTTCGGATACGTCATAGTCTTTTCCGTGCTGACGCAGGTGGAACTCGAGCGATTCTTCCGCGGCCTTCTGGAGGTTCGGGTCGAGCGTGGTGCGTGCGACAAGCGAATGGGTGGCGCTGCGCGGGACGACACGCTTCACCTCCTCAAATGCCCAGTCGAGGAAATAGTCAGGTGTGTCGGCACCTTCGCGATCAACGGCGGTTGCCGGGTGGAGGCGGGCGGAGAGTATCTGTCCTTCGCTCATGAAACCGGCCTGCACCATATTGGTGAGGACCTCGTTTGCGCGGGCACGAGCGGCGGGAAGATTTACATGAGGAGCGTAGCGGGCGGGGGCCTTGAAGAGACCGGCGATCATCGCTGCCTCGGCAAGGTTTAAATCCTTGACCGGCTTGTCGAAATAGAAATCTGCCGCGGCAGAGATGCCAAATGTACCGCCACCCAGATAAGAACGGTCGAGATAGTACTGGAGGATCTCGGTTTTTGACAGGTTCATCTCAAGCCAGATCGACAGGAAGGCTTCCTTGATCTTGCGCTCGAGGGTTCGCTCGTTGGACAGAAACAGGTTCTTGGCGAGCTGCTGGGTAAGCGTGGAACCGCCCTGTACGACGGAATTGGCGCGTACATTTTCGGTAAGAGCGCGGGCGAGGCCAAGAAAGTCGATGCCGAAATGCTCGAAAAAGCGCCTGTCTTCCGTGGCAAGAACGGCCTTGATAACGTGGTCGGGAAGCTCATCCACGGGCACGGAATCGCGCTGGATGATGCCGCGTTGGCCGATCTCATTTCCATAGCGGTCCAGAAACGTAACGGCGTAGTCGTCCTGGGCGCGCCAGTCACCCGCGGTCTCTTCGAACGCGGGCATGGCAAGCGCCAGCATGACGACCGACCCGATCGCCCCCAGTGTGGCGCCTTCGCTGAAGAGTTCGACCACGGCGCGTTTGAAGCCATAGACACGGAAGCGGCGAAAGAAGATCGTTACGCCTTCCCAGAGTTCGGCGAGCTTGAAGCCCGCTTCATAAAGCGTGGAATCGATCCAGGCATCGAGCGCCAGCAATCTGGTCGCCCGCGGCGCCTTGCTCTGCCGTTTTTCGCGCGGCATTTTCACCCAAACTCCCGTCCGGCCGTTCACGGCCAACCCGATCGAACCCGTTTTGCGAAATCGCCAGCCGAACACGACCCCACATCGCAGTCCGGTACATAACGGCTATTCTAGCGGATTGTTATGTGAGTTTCTTCGCATTTCCGTCTCTTCCGCAAGGGAAAAACACCGAAATGGCTAACGCATGGACTTCCTGTACAAGAGAATAGGAAAAAATTCTTGACAGCGTGACGGTCGTTTGATAGGGTTCAGGCATGGTCGCACAGTTGCGGCGTTTCGAGGCGGGTCCTTTCGCAAGGGCGCGCTTTTTTTGTTTTTGGACATGGGTGAGACGTTATGGGCAAGACTGGTGCTGCCGATCTGATGGCGGTGCGTGCGCTGCGGGAAGGTGCGCCACCCTCCTTTGATCTGTTGGCTCTTGCGAGCGGGCGCTCGGAGCGGCTTTTGCGCAAGCGGGCGCAGGAGGAGGAATGGGGAACGCCCGACGATCCCCCGCGTCCGCCATCAATCGAGCGGACGCAAAGCATGATTGGGATGCTTTTCAATCAACTCCAGCGTTCGATTGAGGATGCGGTTCATCGCGATCTATTCGACAAGGGGCGGATTGAGGGCCTGGGTTCGATGCTCAAGATCGTGGAAAAGATGAACGAGATCGCGATCGAGCAGCAGGACATGAATGGAAAGCACGCCCCCAGCGATGAAGAAATGGCCGCCGCACTCGACCGCATTGACGACCGGATCCGCCGCCTTGCTGCAGAACTTGCAGAAAGGATGGGCAAGGCTGAACCTGCAACAGGAGCTCGCACACGCCATTGAACGGGAATGGCTGGGTGTCGCGCGGCTCGCGCAATATCCGCTAGGTGCGATTTTTGACAGCTGGCTGGTGATGGGTGGCCGAGGCGCCGGCAAGACGAGGCTGGGCGCGGAATGGGTGAATGCGCTGGTGCGGGGGCTCCCGCCCTTTGCCGGGGGGATACAGTATGGCCGACTGGCCCTGATCGGCGAAACGCTCTCTGACGCGCGCGAAGTGATGGTGGAAGGTCCCTCGGGGATTCTGGCGGTTTCGCGGGGCGTACGGCCGCGCTTCGAGGCGAGCAGGCGGCGCCTCGTGTGGGACAATGGCGCGGTGGCGCAGATTTTTTCAGCAGAAGACCCTGACAGTCTGCGCGGGCCGCAATTCGATGCGGCCTGGTGCGATGAACTGGCAAAATGGAGACAGGCCGATGCGACATTCGACATGCTCCAGTTCGGCTTGCGGCTGGGAGAGCGGCCCAGGCAGCTCTTGACCACAACGCCGAGGCCGATCCCGCTGATCCGCAAGCTGATGGACGATCCGCATGTGACGGTGACCCGCATGCGGACGGATGAAAACCGGGACAATCTGGCACCGGGCTTCATACGGGCGATCAGGCAGCGCTATGCGGGTACGCGGCTTGGGCGGCAGGAGCTTGACGGTGAACTGATCGAGGATCGGCCCGATGCGCTCTGGACGCGGGCGATGCTGGAGAAGGTTGGTGCTTGTGAAAAGGCGAGTGAAGTGAAGCGCATTGTCGTCGCGGTGGATCCTCCGGCGGCATCGAGCCGCAGGTCGGATGCCTGTGGGCTTGTCGCAGCGGGCGTCGATGCGGGCGGCTGCGGCGTGGTATTGTGCGATGAGACGGTGAAGGGTGCCAAGCCACAGGAATGGGCGGCGCGCGCGGTGGCGCTCTATCATCGGCTTGAAGCCGATTGTCTTGTGGCCGAGGTGAACCAGGGCGGCGAAATGGTGGCGACGGTAATCGCCACGGTGGACGCGAGTGTGCCGGTGAAGGCCGTGCGGGCAACGCGGGGCAAATGGCTGCGGGCGGAGCCGGTGGCCGCTCTTTATGAGCAGGGGCGGGTGCGCCATGCGGCGCGCTTTCCCGAACTCGAGGACGAGATGTGCGATTTCGGCCTCGACGGCCTCTCGGGCGGGCACTCGCCGGACCGGGTGGATGCGCTGGTCTGGGCCTTGAGCGAACTCATGCTTTCGAACCGGCGGGAGCCGCGCGTGCGCGCACTCGGTTGAGCAGACAAAGAAACACAGATCGGGAAAATCACATGGCTTGGTATTGGCCCTGGGCAAAGCGTCCGGGAGGTGCTGTCGCGCCGGTTGAAACCAAACAGATGCATGCCGGCGGTTTCGTCGCGCTGCACCGGGAGGCGGAAGCGCGGTTTACGCGGCGCGACTATGCTGCAATGTCGCGCGAGGGGTTTATGGCCAATCCGATCGCGCATCGTGCCGTGCGGCTGGTGGCGGAGGCGGCGGCGGCGATCCCCTGGCTGCTTTACGAGGGTGCGCGGGAGCACGACGCACATCCGGTGCTGGAGATGATGGCCCGGCCCAACCAGCGCCAGGCCGGCAGCGGCTTCATGGAGGCGCTTTACGGGTATCTGATTCTGTCGGGCAACGCCTATCTGCGCATGCTGGAAACGGGCACCGGAACGCGCGAACTGCACCTGCTGCGGCCGGACCGGGTGTCGGTGGTGGCGGATGCGGGCGGCTGGCCGGTGGCGCTGGACTACCGCGAGGGCAAGGCGCGCGAACGTGTGCCGCTGGAGGCTGGGGCGGCTCTACAACTCACCCTCTTTCACCCGCTCGACGATCATTACGGCTTTGCGCCGCTGGGCGCGGCGCTGATGGCGCTCGACACGCACAATCAGGCTGCGCGCTGGAACAAGGCGCTGCTTGACAACTCCGCGCGGCCTTCAGGCGCGCTGGTCTATGCGCCGAAAGAGGGCGGCAACCTTTCCGACGATCAGTTCGACCGGCTGAAGGTGGAGCTGGAACAGGGCTATGCGGGTGCCGCGCGCGCCGGGCGACCGCTGCTTCTGGAAGGCGGGCTCGACTGGAAGGCGATGAGCCTCTCGCCGCGCGACATGGATTTCATGGCGGCGAAGAATGGCGCCGCCCGCGACATCGCGCTGGCGCTTGGCGTGCCGCCCATGCTGCTGGGCATTCCCGGCGACAACACCTATGCCAATTATCAGGAGGCGAACCGGGCCTTTTACCGCCTGACCGTGCTGCCGCTTGTGGGGCGGGTGGCGAAGGAGTTCTCCGCCTGGCTCCAGCCGGTGTTCGGCGCTGGCGTGCGGCTCTGGTACGACGCCGACGGCATCGAGGGACTGGCCGCCGAGCGCGAGGCGCTGTGGAGCCGGGTGGGCGCAGCCGACTTCCTGAGCGACGAGGAAAAACGCCGGGCCGTGGGCTATGGCCCGCGCGGCGAGTGAGGCGCTTTATGGTGGATACGGAAATGCTCGCCGCCCGAATGTGCGGGGAGGCGGCATGGGTCCGGCTGCTCGCTGCTGCAGGGCGGCTGGAACGGGCACTGAAACACAACCCCAGATGGCATCTTCAGCCGCGCGTGCCGGCGGGAAATCCTGGTGGCGGGCGGTGGACGGACGGGGGCACTGGCTCCGGCGCTATGGGGCGGGATAAAGCACCTGTCCTGCAAAGATCGGCAGACAGGAGAAGAAGTATACTCAAGGATGCGCCCGCAGTCTTTGAGGTTGAGGCGAACCCAGAAGCAAACGGCAGCAAACCGATCTACGAACTCCATGAGATGAACGAGGTGTTTGAGCATGCCGTGGACATTCTGAAGGAGGCGTCGGCACAAGATGTCGATCACCGGTTGGTGATGGCCATCGTCTACATGGAGACCACGCATGGGTATTATGATCGATTGCACCCTCGGCCCAAGACGGTTTTGCCGATGAATGTCCATGTGTCATATTGGTCGGGCTTTGGCTGGAGTCGGGAAGATCTACAGGTTCCGGCGACCAATATTCGAGCCGGAGTGACTTTGCTGAAGCGCATATCAGAGCGGGTGAAAGAACCTACGGTTGCAAAGGTTGCAACGCTGTACAACAATCTGTCGGCAGAGCAGGTTTCAGACTATGGGGCGCGTGTTCAGAAAATCTATGAAGAAGAACCGTGGTGGGATTTGTGAGAATTTTTCTTTTGGGAAAGTTTTAATATTTTCCCTTATTCTATCGGTTTTGATATCTATTTATATTGCTTATATAGCTCTTGATCATAATCCTCAGTCTTCATATTGCGTTTCACAGGAAGGTTTTAATTGCACGTTTAGAGGTGGTTTTAGTTTTGTTTTTGATTTGGTGTCGAAGTCAGATTTTGTAAATTGGGAAAATTTATTTTTATTGGCCTTGTCATGGTTCTTTGCCTCGTTCTCGATTTTATTAATCGTTAGTTCTATGGTTTTGTGCCTTGTGCGGTATTTTCTCCGGCACACATAGGGCACTGCCTTGATTGGTTCCCTTCCGGGGACCGCAGAACACGGCCGGGAGAAAGACAGTGAATGTTCCAGACGCTTTTTCTCGCATGGCGCGCCATATGCATGCCGATGTGGAGCTTGTCGTTCGATCTGATGACGAACTGCCAGCCTATCTTGCTCGGTCGTTGACCGCGCAAGAAAAGGAAATTGCATCCGGTTTTATCGAACGGTTGCTGGCGGACGGGCTGAACGATGAGGATTTGGTGAAAATCTGGTCAGAAACGGGCTCTGATTGCTACCTTCGCAAAGGGTATGCGGAGCTTTTTTATCGGGAGCTCCTTAAGGCACTGCGCGCCGGGTAGATTGGCGATGACGAGGTGAGTGATGGAAGTTCCCGAGGTTTTTGCCGCCTGGCTGAAGGGATGAATCTCGTAATGGAACTTTCCGGCGATGATCGGGAGGCGCTGTGGAGCCGGGTGGGCGGCGCGGATCGACAAGCGCCACGTCCACCATACACGGTGAAATACTTCATTTCGAAGCTGTTGCTCGACAGGCGCGTGAACGATTTCACGAGCTGACCCGCGGGGCGGTCCCCCATTTTAATCCTCTCTGGGGATGCAGGCGGTTACTGAAAGAGCTCTTTCGAAGCGGGTACAGATTTGAGCGCAATGCCAAAAGTGGAGATGGTGTGATCTACCGCAACCAGCATACCGGCGAGGCGGTTCGCATCATGGCAAGCCCCCGGGGGAATTCCCGCACTAAAGTTGACGCGAAAATCCTTTCAAAATTCTACTACAGGTATAGGATGAGGGATGGTCTCAAAGAACAGCCGCACACACCCATTCCTGACACCGATTGAGACAGCGACCCATGAATATGATCGATGAAATCTGCGACCGTATTCTCGCCACGCTTGAGGAAAGTTGGGAACAGAACATTTTTACCCTGATCAATACGGTGTTCGAGCCACCTTCCCGCAGTGATCTGGTTGAGTTTTGTGAGGCGGTTAGGTCTCTGCACCGGAAAGGACTTGCGCAGTTCTCGTGGGATACGGTGAAACCTGGCACGTGTCCTCCCATGTCGGAGGCTGAAACTGTGGAGTTTCTGCGTTCCATGGAGAGCTGGTTTGTCCTTGCGGATGACGGCTACTGGACCTGCAGCAAGGGCGATTTTGGCAGAATGAACATTCCGCAGGTCGTCATCGGGGAGGCGGGTGCTCTTATCGGTCAGAAGCTCGAATATGAACGCGGGACTGAATGGTGGACCGCGCGCAGCCAGACGCTGGACCGCATCCTGTGCATTCTTCTGGCGGAGTGGAAGCCGGAACTGGTGGAGAATCTTACAAAGCTCGACCGCACCTACACCGATCAGATGTGGACTTTTTACGGCTTGCTGGAAGATGGCGTTTCGGCGGAGGACCTGAAGTATCATCTGCTTGCTGCGGAGCGCATGCTTCCTGAGCTGGTGCCGGACTGGAAGAGGATCGATCGGCTGGCCGGGCAGCTGCTGCAAGTGGACATTCCAGAGGACCGGTAGAACCCGCAATCGGTGTGATGACGGGTTGTCTTGCTCTCGGGTGGGGGGCGCGGATCGACATGCGCTATGTCGACCATACGCGGTGAAATAACTCATTTCGAGGCTGTTGCACGACAGGCGCGTGAACGATTTCACGAGCTGACCCGTGGAGCGGTTCCCCATTTTAATCCTCTCTGGGGACGCAGGCGGTTGCTGAAAGAATTCTTTCGAAGCGGGTACAGATTTGAGCGCAATGCCAAAAGGGGGATGGTGTGATCTACCGCAACCAGCGTACCGGCAGTGAGGCGGAACTGTATCGATATCTGGCGAAGGCTGCCGCCAAGCATGAGCGCCGGGAGTGCGCCTGCTTTGCTGCGAAAGAAGACTGCTTTAGCGCCTGTTTGATGATCCCGGCGACAGGCTCACCATGAGTGCTGCCTGACGTTTGGATGCTGCGTAGGCGGCCGGGCATTTGAGCCCGGATATTTCAACAAGATCCCGAACGAGGATTTTTCCGATGACCGACATGACCCATGCGGGCTGGATATGGCTCGCAAAGGGGGCTGGCGCTGTGGCCGGCTCCGCCATTTCGCTTGCCTATATCCTGCCCAATCACCGGCGCGATGCGGCGATCCGCTTTGCGGTCGGTGTGGTGTGCGGGATGGTTTTCGGCGGGGCGACGGGGCTGAAGCTTGCCGAAATTCTGGAACTGACGGAACGGCTGGGCGCGGCCGAAACCATGCTGATGGGAGCGGCTGTTGCGAGCCTTTGCGCCTGGAGCGCCATCGGCCTGGCGCTACGGTATTTTCAGGCGCGCCCGGTTGCGCCGCTGCCGCATGGCCGTACCGACACTCTTCACGATGAGAAAGGACGCTAGAGCATGCAGGCAAAGATCGCGCCAATGCCCGATGAGCGCAAATATGCCGGGCTCGATATCGAGACGGTCGAGGCGGACGGGACGTTCTCTGGCTATGCGAGCCTGTTCGGGAAGGTCGACCTTGGCCGTGACGCGGTGGAGCGGGGCGCGTTTGCGCGCTCGCTCGAAAAACGCGGGGCGGCCGGGGTGCGCATGCTTTTCCAGCACGACCCGAACCAGCCCATCGGCACCTGGGAGGAACTGCGCGAAGACGCACGCGGCCTTCTGGTGCGGGGAAGGTTGGCGCTTGGTGTCGCCAGGGCACGGGAGGTCTGGGAGCTGATGCGCGACCGGGCGCTCGACGGGCTTTCCATTGGCTTTCGCACCGTAAAGGCAAAGACGGAGGCCAAAACCGGTGTGCGCCGGATCGTGGAAGCGGATCTCTGGGAGATTTCCGTGGTCACCTTTCCCATGCTGCCGGAGGCGCGTGTGGAAGAGGTGAAGACGGAGGGAAGGGGCGCGCTGTTGCCCACGGCGCGCGACTTTGAGCGTTGGCTGACGCGGGATGCCGGCCTGACGCGGCGCGAGGCCCGAATGGTGATCGCCAAGGGTTTTGGCGCCTTGAGACGCGAGCGGGACGCCGCGCGGGGCATTGATGACGGGCTGGCGGCGGTGATCCGTCAGGCGGCCCGCATGTTCAACGATTGAGGATGAAGACATGACGGCAGGACTGGCAAAACGCGCGCCGGAGGTGAAATCGGCGCTGGACGAGGGTGACGTGACGGGCGCCTTCCATGAATTCATGCACGCGTTCGAGAGCTTCAAGGAAGCCAACAACCAAAAGCTGAAGCAGCTGGAAACGCGTAGCGCCGATGTGGTGACATCGGAGAAGGTGGAGCGCATTTCGCGAGCGCTGGACGAGCACAAGCAGGCGCTTGATACGCTGGTCCTGAAGAGGACACGGCCCGTCCTGGGGCGCGGCGGCGCGACGGCGCTGCAGGATCTCGAACGCAAGCAGGCATTTGAGGCCTACATGCGCTCCGGCGATGAGCGCGACCTGCGTTCGCTGGAAGAAAAGGCAATGTCCTACGGTTCGGCACCGGATGGCGGCTATCTGGTGCCAAATGAGACCGAAGCGGCCATCGGCGCACGGCTTTCAGAGCTTTCACCAATCCGCTCCATTGCCTCGGTTCGGCAGGTTTCGAGCGCGGTGTTGAAAAAGCCGTTTGCCGTGTCTGGCCCGGCGGTGGGCTGGGTGGCCGAGACGGCGGCGCGCCCGGAGACGGCGGCGGGCACGCTGGATGAGCTGCAGTTTCCCACCGCTGAGCTCTATGCCATGCCGGCGGCGACCGCGATGCTTCTGGATGACGCCGTGGTCGATCTCGACCAGTGGATTGCCAGCGAAGTGGAGACCGCCTTTGCCGAGCAGGAGGGTGCGGCTTTCGTTAACGGTGACGGGGTCAACAAGCCGAAAGGCTTCCTCAGCTATCCGCAGACGGACGAAACCGGCTGGAGCTGGGGCAATGTCGGTTACAATGTAACCGGCGTCAGCGGCGACCTCCCTGTAAGTGATGCATCCGACGTCCTTGTCGACCTGGTCTATGCCGTCAAGGCCGGCTACCGCCAGAACGCAAACTGGGTAATGAACCGCAAGACCCAGGCGACTCTGCGCAAGCTGAAGGACGCAGACGGCAACTATATGTGGCAGCCGCCCGCCACCCCCGGAAGCCGTGCCATGCTGATGGGATTCCCGCTGGTTGAAGCAGAGGATATGCCTGACATTGGCGCGGACGCAACACCAATCGCTTTTGGCGATTTTCGCCGCTTCTACCTGGTGGTGGATCGGGCCGGCGTCCGCGTGCTTCGCGATCCGTACTCTGCCAAACCCTATGTGCTGTTCTACACGACGAAGCGTGTGGGCGGTGGCATCCAGGATTTCGATGCGGTGAAGCTCCTGAAATTCGGCACGGTGTAACCCTCCCTGCACGACCATGCCGACTCGGCCCCGGGAAGCTTTTCCGGGGCCGTTTTCTTTGAACGGGAGTTTCTGCATGACGCTATTTCGAACGGTCGACCCGCTGGTCGAACCGGTAACGCTCGCCGAGGTGAAGGCGCATCTTCGTCTTGAGCAGGTGAGTGAGGATGTGCTCATTGAAGGGCTGATCCGCGCCGCGCGCGAGGAGGTGGAGAAGACGACCGGACAGGCACTGATCGACCAGTCATGGCGGCTGACCCTGGACGACTGGCCGCCAGGCGAAGTGTTGTATCTGCACCGGACCCCGGTGCGGGAAGTGCTATCGGTAACGGTGTTCGACGCAGACGGAGCCGCTTCGATTGTCGATCCATCAACCTATCGGCTGGATGCGCATTCCGAGCCGGCTCGACTGGCTTTGAAGGCGCGGCCGCTACCGGGCCAAAGGCTGAACGGCATCGAGATCGATTTCAGGGCCGGCTACGGAGAAGCGGGGACGGATGTCCCGGATCTTCTGCGGCGGGCCATTCTCATTCTGGTGACGTACTGGTTCGAGTTCCGGGCCGCATTTGATGCTGGAGACCAGCCCGTATCGCTGCCATCTGGCTTTCAGCGGCTCGTGAATGGCTATCGAAAGCCGAGGCTGTGATGCGTGTACAGTTCATCGATCCAGGCGCATTCCGGACGGAACTCAGCCTGCGGCGGGCGGCGCTTGTCTCGGACGACGCGGGCGGACACACGGAAAACTGGAGCGAGGTCGCGACAGTTTTCGGTTTCATCGAACCAGTGAGGGCAGCGGCGCCCTTCGGTGCGGGACAAAGCCACGAACGGGTGACCCACCGCATCACGCTGCGGTTTCGGTCCGGCGTGACAGGTGGCATGCAGCTCGCACGGGGACCGCGGAATTTTTCCATTCTGACGGCACACGATCCCGATGAGACAGGCCGCTACCTGGTCTGCCTCTGTGAGGAGGAGCAGACATGAAGATGAGCATGCGACTGACTGGCGAAGGGCTGGGCCGGGCACTGCGGCGGCTATCGCACCAGGTGGCCGAGGTGGGAGAAATCGCACGGCGTGCAGAACACAAAGAGCTGAAAGCGGATGTAAAAACGCAGGAGCGTGACGATGCTCGCCGCCGCGTTTGAACTGCAGAAGGCGGTGTTTGGGACGCTGGCTGCAGATGCAGGGCTGACAGGCGCATTGGGCGGCGAAAAGTTTTACGATCTGGCGCCAGCGCGAACGGCCTACCCATATGTCACATTCGGACCAACCAGCACTCACGACTGGAGTACGGATACCGAGGAAGGCAGCGAGCACTTCTTCACAATCAACGTCTGGGCGAACGGCAAGGGCCGACGCGAAGCGCTGCAGCTGATGGATCGGGTCGACAAGGCTCTTATGACCGCGCCGCTGGCGGTCGCTGGACACCATCTGATCAACCTGCGCCGTGAGGGCAGTGAAGTCCACTTCGACGAAGACCTCATTGCCTATCACGGGCTGATGCGCTTTCGCGCTGCGATAGAGCCGGTTTGACACATCAACATTTCCCTGGAGGACAAGCATGGTTGCCAAGAAGGGCAAGGACCTGCTCCTGAAGCTCGATACGAGCGGGGCCGGAACATTCACCACCGTTGCAGGACTGCGTGCCAAGCGCCTTGCCTTCAACAGTGAGACTGTAGACGTGACGAATGCGGACTCGGCTGGCCGTTGGCGGGAGCTGCTTTCCGGCAGCGGAGTGCAGCGGGCCGCAATCAGCGGTTCCGGCATCTTCAAGGACAGCGCTTCGGATACCGCGATTCGCAGCCGGTTCTTTGGCAGTGAGATAGCCGACTGGCAGTTGACGATACCGGATTTCGGGGTCGTGTCTGGGCCGTTCCAGATCACCGCGCTGGAGTATGGCGGCAATCACGATGGTGAGGTGACCTTCGAGATCGCTCTGGAATCGGCCGGTGCCGTGAACTTTGCGGAGGTCCCATGATCAGCGTCAACCGCAGGCGTGGCGAGGTGGCGGCGCGGATCGACGGCACAGACTACACGCTTTGCCTGACACTGGGCGCTCTGGCCGAACTCGAAGATGCCTTTGCGGCAGACGACCTTGGCGAACTCGCGAAACGGTTTTCGAGCGGGCGCCTCTCGGCGCGTGACATGCTGCGTGTAATCGCTGCCGGTTTGCGTGGCGGCGGTCACGCGGTGAGCGACGAGGATGTGCGTGCGATGCGTTGCGAAGAGGGTGCGGCAGGGCTTGCGCGGGTTGTAAGCGCTTTGTTGATCGCGACTTTCGGCGGCGCGGAGGGCCCCACTCAAAACCCTTGAACGCCGCAGCAGCCCCCGCAAGGCCTTTTCCCTGGGATGAGGTGATGGGATTTGCTTTTGGGATGCTGCGGCTTTCACCCGGTGCGTTCTGGTCCATGACGCCGCGTGAACTGAACTGTGCCCTGCAGACGCTGCAGGGCGGCGTCCCAGGTGCACCGGCGCGCAATGATCTTGACCTACTGATGCAACGGTTTCCGGACCGTGACGTCGGAGAATGAGCGGAGGCTGTTTCCTTGGAAGACATGACTTTTGAAATCCGCGCGGACACCAAGCCGTTTGCGGAGGCGCTGGGCGAACTGGAGAAACTGGCGGATGGCTTTGGGCGGCAGATGACCGGGGCGCTGAAAAGCGCGGTGGTGAGCGGCAAATCGTTTGAGGATGTGCTGCGCAGCATCGGCCTAAACCTGGCAAGCATGGCGCTTTCGCAGGCGCTGCAACCCCTCGCAGCGCTGGGCTCGTCGCTTTTCTCAAGTGCGTTCGGTGGCATGACGCCCTTTGCCAAAGGGGGAGTTGTACCCTTTGCCGACGGCGGGGTCGTCTCCTCGCCAACCTATTTCCCGATGGGAGGCAGGGTAGGATTAATGGGGGAGGCAGGCGCAGAAGCGATCTTGCCCCTGCAGCGTGGTGCCGACGGGCGGCTGGGTGTCGCTGCAGGAGGCGGTGCGCCCGCTGCAAACATCGTTTTCAACGTTTCGACACCGGACGCGGCATCGTTCCGCAAGTCGCAGGCCCAGATCACCGGCATGCTGGCGCGCGCCGTATCGCGTGGTGCGAAGACCTTTTAAGGCAGGAGAAGAACCGGCATGAACGCCTTTCACGATGTGCGGTTTCCCGTGGCTATTTCGTTTGGAGCCACGGGAGGACCGGAACGACGTAACGAAATCGTGGAACTGGTGTCTGGCCGCGAGAAGCGCAATGCGCGACAGGCGCTGGCTCGGCGGTATTACGACGTTGGCACGGGATTGCGTTCGCTCGACGATGTGCATGAGGTCATCGCATTCTTCGAGGCACGGCGCGGTTCGCTTCACGGATACCGGTTTCGCGATCCTTTTGACATGAAGTCGTGCGCGCCGTCAGGAACGCCGGCCGCAAATGATCAGATTGTGGGCACAGGTGACGGCGTTGCGGCACGCTTCGGGCTTGTGAAGACATATGGTGAGGGTCCCGACGCGGTGAAGCGCCCGATCACCCACCCCGTCGCGGCTACGGTGCTTGTCGCCGTCGACGGTGTACTTCAGCAAACCTCGCTCGACTATGCAATCGACAGTCTTACCGGAGAACTGGTGTTTCAGCCTCAGGCCGTGCCCGCTGAGGGCGCCATTGTAACGGCCGGGTTCGAATTCGACGTGCCGGTCCGTTTCGATATTGAAAGACTGTCCGTCAGCCTCAGCGCTTTCAAGGCAGGGCAAATTCCGACGATCCCGCTGGTGGAGATACTTGCATGACTTCAACAGGCGAAGCACTGAAAGCGCATATTCAGGGAGAGGTCACAAGCGTCTGCCATTGCTGGCGATTGAGCCGGTCCGACGGTGTCGTGCTTGGTTTTACGGATCATGACAGGCAATTGCACTGCGATGGCACAAGCTTCGATCCGCAGACGGGTTTTACCGCAAGCGAGGCCAGATCATCATTCGGGCTCTCGGTCGATACGGTCGACGTGGCTGGAGCGCTCTCTGCATCGGAAATCCGGGAAGAGGACATTCTCTCAGGCCTCTACGATGGCGCAAGGGTTGAGACACTGCTCGTGAACTGGCGGGACCCGTCGATGTTTCAAAGACTGCGTGCTGCGGTGATCGGCAAAGTGACGCGGCAGGACGGGAGCTTCGTCGCCGAACTGGAGAGCGAGGCATGGGCGCTCGATCAGCCGAGTGGGCGAACCGTGGGACGCGGATGCGATGCCGAACTGGGCGACCAGCGCTGCGGGGTGGACCTGAACGATGATCATTTTGCGGGCAGCGGCACTCTCCTCGACACCGAGGACGGAAACGCTCTTGTCGTCAATGGTCTCGATGCTTTTGAGGCTGGCTGGTTCGACAACGGCGTTCTCACCTGGACCGGTGGCGCGCAATCAGGCCGCAAGGAACGGATCACCGCCCATGTGAAGGCAGGGAGCGGGGTCCGGCTCTCACTCTGGCGCGAAGCGCCGCTGACTGGAGAAACGGGGGACCCTTTCACAGTTGTCGCGGGGTGTGACAAGCAGTTTGCCACCTGCAAGGCGAAGTTCGAAAACTTCTTGAACTTTCGCGGGTTCCCGCATTTGCCCGGCGATGATGCGGCCTACAATTATGTGCGCGACGAGGGTATCTTCGACGGCAAGGCTCTGGTGAGATGATATATCCGACGGAAGAGGCCCTGCGAGACGCCATTCTGGACGAAGCGTCGAGTTGGATCGGCACGCCCTATCGTCATCAGGCGAGCAGGAAGGGCGTGGGTTGCGACTGCCTTGGTCTGTTGCGTGGCGTGTGGCGTAGCGTCCTGGGCTGCGAGGCAGAGAACCCGGGTGTTTATAGCGCTGACTGGGCCGAGTGTTGCGGAGAAGACCGTCTCCTTGCCGCTGCCAGGCGACACTGCCTGGAACGGGTGCAGAATGACCCTCAACCGGGCGATATCGTGCTGTTTCGCTGGCGTTCACACCTGCCGGCCAAGCATATCGGCATCATGACGGCGGCGGACGCCTTTGTGCACGCCTATGAGGGGGCCGCAGTCGTGGTCTCACCGCTCGTACCGCAATGGCGCAGGCGCATTGCAGGCGTATTTGCCTTTCCAATGCCCGCATCCTCGATATCCGGAAAGTAGAAGTTCATGGCTACACTCGTCTTGCAGGCCGCCGGTGCTTTCATCGGTGGCGTTCTTGGCCCTGTTGGCGTGACCCTGGGGACCGCCGCTGGCGCTTTGGCCGGCTATATGGTGGATCGGGCTCTCTTTGGAGGGGCGCAGCACTATGAAGGGCCGCGCCTTTCCGCAGCGAGACCTTTTTCCGGGGAAGAAGGTTCCCCTTTGCCAAGACTGTACGGAACCGTTCGCACCGGCGGCACGCTAATCTGGGCAACGCGTTTCGAAGAATCCAGCACCACGGAGCGCCAGGGTGGCAAAGGTGGGCCAAAGATGACCACCTACTCGTATTTCGCGAATGCTGCCTTTGCGATCTGTGATGGGGAGATCGCCGGCGTCCGTCGCATCTGGGCCGACGGGCAGGAGGTGGATCAAAGCAAGGTCAATATCCGGGTTTATCGTGGCACCGAGGACCAGTCTCCCGATCCGCTGATCGAGGCAAAGCAGGGGGCGGGCAACGCGCCAGCCTATCGGGGGACCGCTTATGTCGTCATCGATCGTATGCCGATCGATGATTATGGACGACGCATTCCGCAGCTTCAGTTTGAAGTGCTCCGGCCGGTTGCCGCGTTGAATGAGAAGATTGGTTCTGTGGCCCTTATCCCCGGGTCCACGGAGTACGGGCTTTCACCGACAGCTGTCGAGGTCCGCAGCAGCCCGGGCAAGCACACCATCGTGAACCGTAACACCCGGGTCGCAGATAGCGATATCGAAGCTTCGCTCGACGAGTTGCAGGCACTGATGCCGAACCTCAAGAGCATTTCGCTTGTCGTTTCCTGGTTCGGGACGGATCTGCGGGCAGGACACTGCCAGATCAAGCCCATGGTTACCTTTCATGACAGCAGCACCTATCCGCTGGACTGGGAGGAAATCTGGACACTCATGGGCGTGCCGCCGCTATTCATAGAGCAACTTTCGGGCGGCGAGGGGAATGAAAAGTGGGAGGTTTCCAGCCTGGAGCGCAAGGATGCCCAGATCGTTTCGTACACCCAACATGGTGCCGCCTATGGGGGGACCCCTTCCGACCATACGGTGATCGCTGCGATCAGAGCGATCAGGGCGCGGGGGCTGAAGGTCTGGCTCTATCCGTTCATCATGATGGATGTGCCTGCGGGGAACACTCTTCCCAGTCCGGACGGGGAGGCGCATCAACCGGTTTACCCTTGGCGCGGTCGTGTCACATGTCACCCGGGGCCGGGGCGTCCGGGCACTGCAGACAAGACCGCAGCCGCAGACGCACAGATCACTGCCTTGCTCGGCAGTGCAGACACGACCGCATACACGCCCGGAGATGATTCGGTCGACTTCACCGGTGACCCGGACGACTGGGGCTATCGACGGTTTCTGCTCCACTACGCCCATCTGGCCGCCGTGGCTGGCGGTGTGGACGGCTTCCTGATCGGGTCAGAACTGCGTGGATTGACACGGCTGCGTGACCAGAACGGTCAGTTCCCCTTTGTCGAGGGACTAAGGGTTTTGGCCAATGAAGTACGCGGGCTTGTGGGAGCGCAAACCACGATTACGTATGGTGCCGACTGGAGCGAGTATTTTGGGCATCAGCCTGCCGATGGCAGCGGTGACGTCCTGTTTCACCTCGACCCCCTTTGGGCGGATGATGCCATTGATGCGGTGGGTATCGACAATTACATGCCGCTGTCCGACTGGCGCGACGAAGACCATGCGGGCGGCAACCCGGATGGCTTCTATGCGCCTTACGATCCCGCGAAGCTCAAGGAAAACATTGCCGCCGGCGAGGGCTTTGACTGGTATTATGCAAGCGAGGCAGACAGACGCGCCCGGCTCCGCACCCCAATTACCGACGGGGCATACGGGAAACCGTGGGTGTTCCGTTACAAAGACCTTGTTGCATGGTGGTCGAACCCTCATTTCGACAGACCTGGCGGGGTGGAACAGGCTTTGCCGACCGCCTGGGTACCTGCATCCAAGCCAATCATCTTTACCGAGCTTGGTTGTCCCGCAGTCGACAAGGGGCCCAACCAGCCGAATGTGTTTCCGGACTTGAAGTCCTCCGAAAACGCGCTGCCTTACTTCTCCAATGGCGGACGCTCCGACCTCGCCCAGCATCGTCTGCTTGGGGCGCATTTTGACTACTGGGCCGAAACGGGCCCGCACAACCCCGTCTCTCCCATTTATCAGGCACCCATGGTCGACCCGCAGATGTTCAGCCTGTGGGCCTGGGATGCGCGTCCCTTCCCGGCGTTTCCCATTCTTGGAGATGTCTGGGGGGACGGTGACAACTGGGCCACCGGGCATTGGCTCAATGGTCGCGCAAGCAGCGCGACGGCCGGGGACCTGATCAACGCCATACTGGACGATCATGGGCTGGAGAAAGCTGAAACGGAGAATGCCGACGGTTGGGTCGCCGGCTATATGGTCGTCAATCCGACCACCGCACGGGCTGCGATCGAACCGATACTCGATGTCTGCGGCATTGGTGCCCGTGAGCGCGAGGGAAAGCTCAACTTCCGATCGCTGGGATCAGCATTGAACGATACGCAGGAGATCACCGAACTGGCGATGCAGGACGACGGCGTGGTGGTCGAGCGGATGCGGGATCCCGACCATGGCTTGCCTGCCGAACTGCATTTGGATTTTCGCGACGAGATGCGCGACCACCAGGCCGCCACCAAGCGTGTGGTGCACATAGGCGCAAAGGGGCGGAGAACCCATTTCCTGAGTTTTCCAGGTGTGCTGACAGCATCTGAAGCTGAGATGCAGGCGAAAGAATGGCTCCTGCGCCAATGGGCTGCGCGGGAGGAAGCCCGCTTCGCATTGTCGCCTGCAGAACATCACGTGGAGCCCGGTACGATCCTGCGCCTTCCGGAGGTTTTGGGATCAGCCCGGTACCTCGTCACCGAAGTGGAAGACGGTTTGCTGCGCCGGGTAAAGGCAAGGCGTGTGCATGCAAATCCACCGCCGGCGACGGGCTCGGCGCCATCACTCCCGACCGACAATGTCGAGCAGGGGGAAAGCGCGGCCTTTGCTTTGATGCTGGACCTGCCTTGGCAACCGGACACGGAAGACGCACAAGACCAGTTTCGGCTCGCCGTTCATTCTACGCCCTGGAGCAGCCATGTTGCTTTTGCCTCACCCGAGGGAAGCGGCTTTGAAATGCGCAGCCGAATCGAAAAGCGCGCCACTATCGGATTTCTCAAAGAGGGGCTCGGAAGCGGTGTCTCGGGACGGCGTGACCGAAGCCGGGAAATTACCGTCGAACTCCTTTCCGGTGCTTTAGAGAGTGTTTCGCTGGCCCAGCTCGTGAATGGTGCAAACGCGGCCGCCGTTTTCAGTCAGGCGGGAGTTTGGGAGGTTTTGCAGTTCACCACCGCCGAAGAGACCGAGCCATCGGTCTGGCGGCTCGGCGGGCTTTTACGGGGACAACTGGGTACCGACGACGCCATGCAGGCGGGTGCACCGGCAGGATCAGGGTTTGTCCTGCTTGACCAGGCCGTGCAGGCGGCGGGGCTGCGCGCGGCGGAGGTCGGGCTTGAACGAAATTGGCGTATAGGGCCAGCCGGTGAGGCCTTTGGCAGCACGCGCTTCTTCCAGACACAGGGCACAGGTGGTTTGAGAGCGCTGACGCCTTTGTCTCCGGTCCACCTCAGGGCTCGGGAAACGTCCACGGGCGCGGTGCTTCTTTCCTGGATACGGCGCGGACGCACGGATGCCGATAGCTGGCTTGGAGACGATGTTCCCCTCGGCGAGGCAAGTGAGCGCTATCGCATCGACATTGCCGACGACAATGGAACGGTGCTGCGCAGCGTCACGTCCACGAGCGCTGACTGGACCTACACACCTGAAATGAAGGCTGAGGATTTCGCGGTGACGCCAGCCGATATCCGTTTCTTGGTGCGCCAGCTAAGCGAGCGGGTTGGCCCGGGAGTACCGGCGACAATTACCCTGGCAGGTTGAGTGTTCAACGAGAGAGAGAGAGAGAGAGAGGAAAAGCGATGAGTGACAGCAAACCCTGGTACCTGTCCCGCACAATCTGGGCATCCATGGTAACAATCGCGGCCACGGCTGCAAGCATGCTCGGTTATCCATTGGGCGATATCGACAGTTCCGCCGTGTCTGATGAACTTCTGCGGGCGGTCACAGCAGTCTCCGGACTGATCGCCATTTTCGGCCGGGTTCAGGCCCGCAGCCTTATCCGATAACAATCGGGAGTAGCGGTGAAACCGGGGGGATACACCGCTGCCCTGTCTGTATCCGGTAAGTGGTCATACGGGGCTGGGTAGGGGTAAAATGACATGCTGTTCATTTCCTATTCAGCCTCGATAGGTTACATCGGAGACATGTTCTGGCATCGCGCACATAAACTCGGCTTCCTCGTTGCACTGGCTCTCTTGCCGGCGACGGCCTGGCCCACGGCATCTCCAGCCCAGTCGGGTGTGGATTGTTACTCCGTAGGTTCGCGGGTCGCCTCACAAAATGGCGGTACGCTGGTTCAGGCAACACCCGAGAACCGCGGAGGACAGACGGTCTGCAGGGTTGTGGTCGTGATCCCCGGGGGGAATGGGGAACGCCCGAAGCGCGCGGAATTTGTGGTACCCGCAAATTGACGTCGCACGGCGGCGGCGACAAAAACGAATTTTGAAACAAACGATGTTGAGGGGTTCATGCGCATTCTCGTTGTCGAAGACGACAAGGACCTGAACCGGCAGATATGCGAAGCGCTGACTGACGCCGGCTACGTTGTGGACAAGGCGTTTGACGGCGAAGAGGGGCACTTTCTCGGCGACACGGAGCCCTATGACGCGGTGGTCCTCGATATCGGTCTGCCGCAGATGGACGGGATCAGTGTGCTGGAACGCTGGCGCCAGGATGATCGCAAGATGCCCGTTCTGATACTCACCGCCCGCGATCGCTGGAGCGACAAGGTGGCCGGCATTGACGCCGGGGCCGACGACTACGTGACGAAACCGTTTCATATCGAGGAGGTGCTCGCGCGTCTGCGCGCGCTCATCAGGCGTGCAGCAGGTCATGCTTCAACGGAGTTGCGTTGCGGACCGGTGCGCCTCGACACCAGGGCCTCGAAAGCGGATGTCGATGGGGTGCCGCTGAAACTGACCTCCCACGAATACCGACTGCTCGCCTATCTGATGCATCACCGGGACACGGTTGTTTCAAGGACGGAGCTCGTCGAACATCTTTATGATCAGGATTTTGACAGGGATTCCAACACAATCGAGGTTTTTGTCGGCCGCCTGCGCAAGAAGCTCGGGGATGTGGATCTGATCGAAACGGTACGCGGTATGGGGTATCGATTGCGCGAACCGGAGGTTGGCTAGGCCCTCCGGCGATGGCGGATCAGCAGAAGCAGTCCTGGCTCATGCGGATTGTGACACGCTCGCTCGCGGTCCGTGTCATCGCTTTCTCTTCCTTTTGGGCGGTCATCGCACTTGTGGTTATCGCAACCATCATCTCAGCCTTGTTTCGGCAGGTTTCCGAGCGCGGTTTCGATAGCGTTCTGTCTGCTTATCTCAACAATGTCATCGGCTCGGTAGGCGCCGCTGAAGACGGTACATTGCAGGGCAGGCCCAATCTCGACGATCTGCGTTTTCTGCAGCCCCAATCTGGCTGGTACTGGGCGGTGGAGCCGCTAACCAACGACCTGGGAAACGCAATACGCTCGCCCTCCATGGTCATGGCCATCCCTTCGCCGAGCATCAATGATGTACCGTTTAATGCCGGATTTCAGCGCACCTATATGGCCATGGGACCAGGCGGCGAGACCATAGAGGTGGTAGAGGCGGAACTGGTTGTGGGCGAACAGGGGCAGGTAGCTCGCTTTCGGGTCATGGGGAACCGAAGCGAGTTGGAGGATGAGGTCAGCCAGTTCGTTCGCAGGCTCTACGGTTATCTCGCAATATTCGGCCTCGGCATGATTGCCATCAATGTTTTTGCCATTCTTTACGGCTTGCGCCCCCTCAACCGTGTTCAGCGGGCTTTGTCGGATATTCGGGCAGGCTCTGCGCAGCGATTGGAGGGCCCGTTCCCGACTGAAATTGAATCGCTTGCGGATGAGACGAATGCGCTCATTGACAACAATCGACGTATCGTTGAGCGCTCACGCAAGCAGGTTGGCAATCTTGCCCATTCCCTGAAAACGCCTCTCGCTGTTCTCATGAACGAGGGGCATGCGGTCGGCGGCGAGCGGGGAAAGCTCATCACCGCCCAAGCCACCGCGCTGCAACAACAGCTTGATCATTATCTGCAGCGAGCCCGAGCGGCTGCCCAGCGCGACAGTCTTGCATTTCGTACATCGGTCAAGGCATCGCTCGAGCGCATGGCGCGGGTCATGGGCAAGCTGAACCCCACGATCGACCTTGAAGTGCAGTTTCCCGATGATCCCCTGATCTTTGCCGGGGAGCGGGAAGACCTGGAGGAAATCAGCGGCAACCTGATGGAAAACGCCATGAAATGGGCAAGAACGCGCGTTCGCCTCACCGCTAGAGACGGGGAGCTGGAAGGCGACGGCCGCGGAATTCTTGTTGTCATTGAAGATGACGGACCGGGTATTCCCGAAGAGAAAGCCCGGGACGCATTGAAGCGGGGCCGACGGCTCGATGAAACCAAACCCGGAACCGGGCTCGGGCTTGCGATTGTCGCGGATCTGGTGGAAGAGTATGGTGGTTCTCTCGCTTTGGAACGATCTTCGCTTGGTGGGCTCAAAGTCGTTGTTGCCCTGCCACGAGCGGAAGCCCAGAGTGCCAGTTGAGCAGAGTTGCCCAATTTGGGCCAAACCGACGCTTTAAATGCCTTGCAAACGACAAGTGTCTCAGGGGACCATTGGTATCAATGAAACTCTCAGCAGTTCTTGCAGTAGCGCTTTCCGCGATCTTGTCCGGCTGCCTGAGCAGCGGCATGTCGAGCGCGCAACTAGAGCCCAATCAGTTTGCGGCATCCCAGGCGGCAACCGACAGTTCCGCCATACTGGGCATGGAAGGTGGCGGCCTCGTTGGGGGGGAATTTGGCGCGGCATTGTCACGTCGGCAGAAACGCATCGCTATAGAGGCGGAGTACAAGGCACTTGAAAGCACACCGGCGGGACAGGACGTATCGTGGCAGGACAGCGGTTCAGGCAGGACCGGGACCGTGCGCGCGGCGCAGCCTTACCGCGTTGGCTCGCAGGACTGCCGGCAATATACGCACACCATCCAGATCAACGGGACGCCGCGCGAAGCGCGCGGAACTGCGTGCCGCAATGAGGATGGAAGCTGGATGCTGCTGGGATAAGATCTTCCGAGATAAACTCGGGGTTTGGGAAGGCGGGTCGGCCAGTTTGCCAAATGGCCGCAGGTGCGCCGAGTTGGCAGCACGTCCCCCGGCAGCTATTTAGGATCCATGTTGTTCTGGATCCTCGCAGCTCTTCTGACCTTTGTCGCCGCTTTCGCAGTGTTGCGACCCTTTGCCATGCGGCAAGCACCCACCGAAGATGCACGCGCTTATGATATCGAAGTCTATCGCGACCAGCTTGAGGAAGTCGACCGTGACGCGAAGCGGGGATTGATCGGCCAGCAGGAGGCCGAACAGGCCCGCGCAGAGATCGGCCGCCGCATATTGCAGGTCTCTGAGACTGCTGATGGTCGCAATGAGAAGAGGGCCAACCGGCGCGTCACCCGGCTGACGGCTGCAGCTTCGGTTCTTGCAGTTCCATTGGTTAGCTGGGGGCTTTATGTGCTCACCGGGTCACCTGACATGCCTGCGCAACCTCTGCATGCGCGAACAGCCGCCGAGCCCGCCGATGCGTCGATCGACGAATTGGTCGCACGTGCAGAGACGCACCTGGCGACCAATCCTGACGATGCGCGTGGCTGGCAGGTGCTGGCGCCGGTTTACATGCGCCTGGGGCGTTTCGCAGATGCGCAGACTGCACTGCAGAACATCATGCGGCTTTCAGGCGAAACAGCGGACATGAAAGCGGCTCTGGGAGAGGCGATGGTCGGTGCTGCGCGGGGCATGGTGACAGCCGAGGCCGAGGAGGTTTTCGAGCAAGCGCTTGATCTTGACCCAAAGGAGCCGAAGGCGCGCTTCTTCCTCGGGCTGTCGCGCGCTCAGGAAGGCGCAACCGAGGAGGCGCAGACGATCTGGCGCGGGATGCTGGAAGATCTTCCGGAGGCCTCGCCGTGGCGTGAGGCGGCGCAGCAGGCTATTGCGCAATCCGGAGGCGCGGGCGCTGCTGATCGCGGGCCAAGTGAAGACCAGGTGGCTGCTGCCACGGACCTTTCCGAGACCGATCGTCAGGCGATGATTGAAGGCATGGTGAAAGGGCTGGACGAGAAATTGCGTCAAAATCCTGCCGATCTGGAAGGCTGGCGGCGTCTCATCCGTTCATACATTGTGCTGCAGCGTCCCGACGCTGCGAAGGAAGCGCTTGTGCGGGCCGTGGCGGCATTCGGCGCCGAAACTCCCGAAACCGGCGAGCTGAAGGAGTTCGCGGCCAATCTTGGCGTGACGATCGAATAGGTTAGATGTGACACGGAAACAAAAACGACTGGCGATAATCGCAGGCGCCATCGGCTTTCTCGGAGCTGCCACGGGGCTTACACTCTATGCTCTGGGCGAGCAGACCTCCTATTTTTACATGCCCGGCGATCTGGCTGAGAATCCGGTTGCTGCCGGCCAGCGCATCCGTCTTGGCGGTCTCGTGGAAAAGGGATCGATTGAGCGCTTTGATGATACCCATGTGCGCTTTGCGGTGACCGATGGGAGCGATACGGTGACGGTGCGCTACAATGGCATCCTGCCCGACCTTTTTCGCGAGGAGCAGGGTGTGGTCACCGAGGGTGTATTCGACGGCAGCCAGATCTTTGTTGCCGATACCGTGCTAGCCAAGCATGACGAGAATTACATGCCGCGCGAAGTGGCCGACAGTCTCAAGGAAAAGGGTGTCTGGCAGGAAAACTGACGCAGTTGTAACGCGTCAGGACCAGCCGGAACGGATCGATTGGAGTGGATGACACAATGAGCATTGAACTCGGTCATTTTGCCCTTGTCCTCGCCTTCGCGCTGGCGCTTGTTCAAATGACGGTACCCATCATTGGGGCGCAGTTCAAAAACGACACGCTGATGCGCGTGGGTGAGCCGGCGGCCCTGACCAACTTCATGCTGGTGGCGCTGTCCTTCATGGCGCTGACCTCTGCCTATATCCAGTCAGATTTTTCCGTATTGAACGTCTGGGAGAATTCGCATTCGGCCAAGCCGCTTCTCTACAAGATCACCGGTACATGGGGGAACCATGAGGGGTCGATGCTCCTGTGGGTTCTGATCCTTGTTTTTTTCGGTGCACTGGTGGCGGTTTTCGGGCGTAACCTTCCTCTGTCGCTGCGTGCCAATGTGCTCGGGGTACAGGGCGCGATCAGCTGTGCCTTCATGATATTCATTCTGGCGACGTCCAACCCGTTTGCCCGTCTCGACCCGGCGCCGATGGAAGGGCGTGATCTCAACCCCATCCTGCAGGACATCGGCCTCGCCGTTCATCCACCTCTGCTTTATCTCGGCTATGTCGGTTTTTCCGTCGCGTTTTCCTTTGCCATCGCTGCTCTGATCGAAGGCCGGCTTGATGCGGCCTGGGCTCGTTGGGTGCGGCCGTGGACGCTGGCGGCCTGGATGTTTTTGACCGGAGGCATCGCGATGGGTTCCTACTGGGCCTATTACGAGCTCGGCTGGGGAGGCTTCTGGTTTTGGGATCCGGTCGAAAACGCCTCCCTGCTGCCGTGGCTCGGAGGTACGGCGCTGCTTCACTCCGCTCTGGTGATGGAGAAGCGGTCGGCGCTGAAAATCTGGACGGTCCTGCTCGCGATCCTGACATTCTCACTGTCGCTTCTGGGAACGTTTTTGGTCCGTTCGGGGGTACTGACCTCCGTCCATGCCTTTGCCACGGATCCGGCACGCGGCGTTTTCATTCTCGGGATTCTCGTGCTGTTCATTGGCGGATCGTTGGCGCTTTTTGCCTGGAGAGCGGCGACGCTGACGCCGGGCGGCCTCTTTCAGCCGATCTCGCGGGAAGGGGCCCTGGTCCTCAACAATCTGGTTCTGACGACGGCGACGGCAACGGTGTTGATCGGCACGCTTTACCCGCTTCTGGTCGAGGCCGTGACCGGCGACAAGATTTCCGTCGGAGCGCCGTTTTTCAATCTCACCTTTGGTCCCCTTATCCTTCCTCTCCTGGTGATCGTGCCCTTTGGCCCGCTTCTTGCCTGGAAGCGTGGCGACATATGGGCCGTGTCTCAACGGCTCTTCTGGGCCTTTGGTGCTGCGCTCGTGGTTGCGCTCCTTGCTTTCGTTATGGTTGATGGGGCTTCGGTTCTGGCAGCGCTGGGTATCGGACTGGGGGTCTGGCTGGTGCTGGGTGCGTTGACCGATCTCGTCGTCAAATCCGGTTTTGGCAAGGCTGCGCCGTCCGTGGTTTTCAGCCGTTTCAAAGGTCTGCCGCGCTCGGTGTTTGGAACAGCGCTCGCACATGCCGGTATAGGGCTGACCACAATAGGCATCATTTCCGTGACAACCTTGGAAACCGAACGCATCGCAGCGATGCAGCCAGGTGAAACCGTCGAAATTGAGGGATACAATCTACGGTTCGACAGCCTGCGACCCTTCACCGGGCCGAATTTCACGGAAGACCAGGCAACCTTCGTCCTGTCCCGGGTGACCGGAAAATCTCTGGGCGAGGTGGTGTCCTCCAAACGCCTTTACACAGCCCGCCAAATGCCGACCACTGAGGCTGGCATCAGAACGCTGGGCCTGAGCCAGCTTTATGTTTCCCTTGGCGATCAGACCCCCAACGGCAAGATCGTCGTGCGCATCTGGTGGAAGCCCATGGTCACGCTGATCTGGCTCGGCTCCCTCGTGATGATGGTGGGCGGGACCGTGTCGCTTCTCGATCGCCGATTGCGGGTCGGCGCGCCGATGCCGCGCAGAAAGCCGGCGGTGCAGGGTGGAGTGGCATGAGGAGATTGATCATTGGCGTGCTCGTCGCTGCCTCGGGGGTCTTGCACCTGGCACTGCAGCCTGCCGCGGCGGTCCAGCCTGACGAGATTCTCAATGACCCGGTGCTTGAGGCTCGGGCGCGTGAGCTCTCTACCGAATTGCGGTGCATGGTTTGCCAAAACCAGTCAATTGACGATTCGGATGCAGAGCTTGCTCGGGATCTGCGGGTTCTCGTACGCGATCGCCTGAAGGCAGGCGACAGCAACGAGGAGGTGATCGCCTATGTGGTGGATCGCTATGGGGAGTTCGTTCTCCTGAAACCACGGTTCAGCTATCGCAACGCGCTGCTTTGGGGCACCCCGGTGATATTGCTGGTGGTGGGGGGCGTCCTGATTGTCACCAGTGCGCGGCGCAGAATGACCGGCGGCGCTGTTTCGAGCCTGAGCGCGGAGGAGAAGAAGCGCCTTGACCAAATCTTGAACGAAGGTGAATGAGTTTCCTGCTCACAAACCTGTACGGGGGAACCGGATCCACTTAGCCTGAAACCGGGCTGCCAGACGGCAGGATCGGGATACATGCGAAAGGGACCCCATGACGGCGATAACCCAGAAGCTCACGTTCAAAGGCCACTCTGGCGCGGATCTTGCCGCCCGGCTCGATTTGCCCAACGGACCGATCAGAGCCTATGCGCTTTTCGCGCACTGTTTTACCTGCTCGAAGGATCTGCTCGCGGCGCGGCGCATTGCCGCCGAACTGGCGCGTGCTGGGATCGCCGTACTGCGCTTTGACTTCACTGGTCTGGGGTCCAGCGACGGAGAGTTCGCATCGACCAACTTCTCCACCAATCTCGAAGATCTGGTCAGCGCGGCAGCCTTCCTTGAAGCGCATTATGAAGCACCGTCCGTGCTGATCGGCCATTCGCTTGGTGGAGCGGCTGTCCTTGCCATTGCCGGAAAACTGGCCTCGGTGAAGGCGGTTGCGACCATTGGCGCGCCTTCCGATACGGCGCACGTGCTGAAGAATCTGGGCACTTCGCTGGAAGATATCCAGCAGGACGGCGAAGCGGAAGTCTCACTGGGCGGCCGGGCGTTCCGCGTAAAGAAGCAGTTTGTCGAGGATGTGCGGTCACACAGAGTTCTCGATGCCGTTGCCGGGATGCATAAACCGCTTCTCATCCTCCATGCTCCGCTTGACGAGATTGTCGGGATTGACAATGCGACGCAGATTTTTCTCGCGGCGAAACACCCCAAAAGCTATATCTCACTGGATCAGGGTGACCACCTGCTGACAAACCCTGAGGATGCCGCCTTTGCCGCGAGTGCGATGTGCGGCTGGCTTTCGCGCTATCTGCCGGGCGACGAACCGCAGGGCGAAGTGCCGATCGAGCATGTGCGCGTCATGGAGACGGGGCAGGGTACTTTCCAGAATGCCGTACAGGCCGGCAGACATCGCCTCTTCGCCGATGAACCGGTGAGTTTTGGCGGACTGGATACGGGGCCTTCGCCTTATGATTTTCTTTCCATAGCCCTTGGCGCCTGCACCACGATGACGTTGCGCCTCTACGCCGAGCGCAAGAAGCTGGACCTTGGACGCATCAGTGTCGACGTCTCCCATAAGAAGATTCACGCCAGGGATTGCGAGGATTGTTCCGACGCGGCGAAGGCACAGGGACGCATTGATAGATTCGAGCGCGTAATCGATGTGGAGAAGGCTGTATCGCCCGAAAATCGCGACAAACTGATCGAAATTGCCGGCAAATGCCCGGTCCACAGAACGCTCGAGAGCCTCGTTCACGTTCACACCGCCGTGCGCGGGGACACGTGAGAAGAAATCGGCCCAAACATTACGAAAATTTCATCGGCTGGAAATGGCGTTGTAATGTGTGGATCGCTATGTCTTCACCCAACACGCCTTTGCGCGCCAACTCAATACGCGTTTGCGCGCTGAAGTGAAATTTTTCCAAGAGGACAGGTTGCTATGCATCACGACGCGGAAAACAAGGCATCGGAGAAAGGCATTATCGGTGGCAGGCGGGGGCGCCTGATGGCGACCATCGCGTCTGTCGCAATCGCCGGAGCGATAGGGCTGGGTGCCGTCACGAGCGGCACGGCACCGGTCATGGCGGAAGCGGTTCGACTTGATCAGCCAGTTCAGGCTCCAAGCTTCGCAGATATCGTGGAAAAGGTATCGCCCGCTGTCGTCAGCGTACGGGTGAAGGCCGATGTGGAGATGACTTCGAACCGTGGCGGTCCGGGTTTGTTCGAAATGCCGGGCTTTGAAGAGCTGCCGGACGGGCACCCGCTAAAGCGCTTTTTCCGGGAGTTCCGCGGTGATCGCGGATTTGAGCAGGATCGCCGCTCCGAGCGTCGCCGCCCCCGTCCTGTCTCGCAGGGATCCGGTTTCTTCATTTCCGAGGACGGTTATCTGGTTACGAACAATCATGTCGTCGATGGTGGCAGCAACTTTACCGTCGTCATGGATGACGGCACGGAGATCGACGCCAAGCTCGTCGGAACCGACCCGCGCACCGACCTTGCCGTTCTGAAAGTCGAAGAGGAACGCAAGTTCACCTATGTCGATTTTGCCGATGACGAGAAGGTCCGGGTAGGTGACTGGGTGGTTGCCGTCGGCAATCCCTTTGGCCTTGGCGGCACCGTAACGGCTGGTATTGTTTCTGCGCGTGGCCGCGATATCGGCGCCGGCCCCTATGACGATTTCATCCAGATTGACGCGGCGGTAAACCGTGGTAACTCCGGTGGCCCGGCCTTCAATCTCAGTGGTGAAGTCGTTGGCATCAACACGGCAATCTTTTCGCCATCGGGCGGCAATGTCGGCATTGCGTTCGCCATTCCGGCCTCTGTGGCAAAACAGGTCGTTGGCGATCTGATCGAGGACGGTACGGTTGAGCGTGGTTGGCTCGGTGTCCAGATCCAGCCGGTCTCCAGGGATATCGCCGAATCTGTCGGTCTTGACGAAGAAAAAGGCGCGCTGGTCGCCGATGCGCAGGAAGGCGAGCCAGCAGCCAGGGCCGGAATCCGCTCCGGCGACATCATCATCGCCGTGGACGACAAGCCGGTCTCTTCGCCAAAAGAACTGGCGCGTCTGATCGCCGGTTTTGCGCCGGGCAATGAGGTCGATGTGACGCTTTGGCGTGACGGCGAGACCGAGACCGTCAAGGTCACGCTTGCCGAGATGCCGGGCGTCGAGACGGTGGCATCAGCGCGCGGTGGCTCTCAGTCGGGCACGATGGATGCACAATTCGGTCTGAAGGTCACGCCGGCAGAGGATGGCAATGGTCTGGTCGTTACGGATGTGGAACCCGACAGCCCGGCGGATGACCGCGGTATCCGCCCCGGCGATATCATTCGCACCGTCAATTCCCAGACAGTCAAAACGGGCAAGGATGTCGAAAACGCCGTTGCTGCTGCAGTGAAAGCCGGTCGCAAGGCCGTTCTTGTGCAGATCGAGCGCGACGATGCGAGCCGCTTTGTCGCCCTTCCAACCAGCGAAGGCTGATCATCTGTAAAATCCGGCTCCCCTCGCGGCTTCTCCGGGGGAGCCGGGCTTTGTCCCGGTCTTTCGGGAAGACGTTTTAGCGCTGAACGGGTTATAACGACCGTATGAAGATTCTTGTCATAGAGGATGATCGGGAAGCGGCGGACTATCTTAAGAACGCTTTTGCCGAAGCAGGTCACACCGCAGACATTGCCCGCGATGGCGATAGCGGTTTCACCATGGCCGAAACAGGCAGCTATGATGTCTTCGTCGTTGATCGCATGCTGCCGCGCCGTGACGGTCTTTCCATCATCGCCGAGCTGCGGGAGGGCGGCAACGATACGCCCGCGCTCATCCTTTCAGCACTTGGAGAGGTCGATGACCGCGTGACCGGCCTGCGCGCGGGTGGCGATGACTATCTGACCAAGCCCTACGCCTTCTCCGAGTTGCTCGCACGCATCGAAGTGTTGCGCCGGCGGGCGGGGACCAAGGATGTCGAAACCGTTTACAATGTCGGCGACCTCGAGCTTGATCGACTGTCACACACGGTACGCCGCGCCGGCCAGGAAATCATCCTTCAGCCGCGCGAATTCCGTCTTCTAGAATACATGATGCGCCATGCCGGACAGGTGGTAACCCGGACCATGCTTCTGGAGAATGTCTGGGATTATCATTTTGACCCGCAGACCAATGTGATCGACGTTCATATCTCTCGCCTGCGCGGCAAGATAGAGAAAGGCTTCGACAAGCCACTGCTGCACACGGTGCGAGGCGCCGGCTACATGCTGAAGGACTGATGGCGCGGCTTCTGTCTATTCTCAACACGACCGCAGCGCGCCTCTCCGCGCTGTATCTCATTCTCTTCGCCGTCTGCGCCACGTTTCTGGTCATCTACATGACCTCGCTTTCGGCCCGTATGCTTGTCACCCAGACACGCGAAGCGATCAATGAGGAGGTGCGCGGTCTCGATCGCGCCTACCGTCGGGGCGGGTTGCCGTTCCTCGTTCGGGTCATAGAATCGCGCGCGCGGCAGCCCGGCGCGAATCTCTATCTCCTCGCCGACGCGAATGGGCGGATTCTCTCCGGCAACGTGGAAAGCCTGCAGCCTGGCGTTCTTGACGTGATGGGGTGGACGGAGAGGCCTTTCACCTACAGCCGCTTTGGGGAGGGAGAAGCCCGCCTCGAACCACGCGCAAACAGCGGTGAGCACAGGGCGATGGCGGTCGTCTTCCGTCTGCCCAACCAGATCATCGTCATGGTCGGGCGCGATCTGGGCGAACCTGAAAAATTCCGCAGCGTGATGCAGCGCGCCCTTGTGGTCACGCTTGCCATCATGTGCGCGGGTGCGCTGCTGATCTGGTATTTCGTCGGACGGCGCGCGCTGAAGCGCATTGACCGCGTGTCCGAGGCGAGCCGTAGCATTATGGGTGGTGATCTGAGCCGGCGGCTGCCTGTTTCGGGAGCTGGTGACGAGTTTGATCGTCTTTCCGACAATCTGAACAAGATGCTGGATCGTATCGCCGCATTGAACGAAGGGCTGCGCGAGGTCTCCGACAACATCGCCCATGATCTCAAGACGCCATTGACGCGTCTGCGCAACAGAGCGGAAGCCGCGCTTGCTGGGAAGCCAGAAACGGCGGATTATCGTGCCGCGCTAGAGCGGACCATTGCCGAATCCGACCAGCTTATCCGCACCTTCAACGCCATTTTGATGATTTCACGGCTGGAGGCAGGGTATTCAGCAGAAGCCACCTCGACCATTGATCTGCGAGCTATTCTCGCAGACGTGGTCGAGCTCTACGAAGCCCTTGCCGAGGAACAGGGCGTGGCGCTTGAAGCCGAGGTCAACGAAGCCGTGACCCTGCAGGGCAATCGTGAACTCGTCGGGCAGGCCTTGTCGAACATCGTCGATAACGCGATCAAGTATTCAGCGGGGTTTGGCGAGAATCCGGCTGTGCGGGTTTCCCTGCAAAGCGGACCTTCCGAGATTCGACTGACGGTGCGGGACAATGGTCCAGGTGTTCCCGACGCGGACCGTCGCCGCGTGACCGAACGCTTCGTACGCCTTGAGGAAAGCCGCACCCAGCCGGGTTCCGGCCTCGGTCTCAGCCTTGCCAAGGCTGTCATGACATTCCATGGTGGGCGTCTCGAACTGGCCGATAACGAGCCCGGTCTCGTCGTGACAATGGTCTTTCCAGCCGAAGCGTCGAAACGGAAAGTTGAAACGGTCTTCAGGAAGCGTGAAGCCTCCGACTGACGTGGCCGGGCGAGCGGACTTGCTTGACCGAAGAGGGGGCCTTGATGGGGCGTGGTGCGATTTCTGATGGAAGTCTCTGGTTTGGATCGCCGGTTCTTGTCCTGAAGCCGGTGAACGACGATGAGGCCGACGAATCGCTTGAGATGGTCCGCGAAGCGGCTGAGGCTGCTCAATGTGCCCGGCTGTACGACCTGATGGGAAACAGTACTGGTTTAACGGATTTTCTCGCGGCGGTGTTCGAGCTTTCGCCATTCCTGCGTGACTGTGCGCGTCGCAATCCGCACGCTCTGGAAGCCCTGTTCGACGCGACGGCCGACGAACGGCTCGGAATGCTGTTCGAGCGCATCGATGCGAGTGCCTTTGCCGAGGAACAGACCGAAAGCGGTCAGATGAAGGCGCTGCGCGACCTGAAAGCGGAGGCGCATTTTCTCATTGCACTCTGCAGGCTTGCCGATGTTTCGGACACGGCCAAAACGACGGAGCGGCTCAGCGCTTTAGCAGATAAATGCATTCGGGCCGCCGTCAATTTTTTGCTTTTCGATGCGGATCGGGCAGGGAAACTGAAACTCCCGGACCGCACAAGACCCGCTGAGGGCAGCGGTTGGATCCTGCTTGGTATGGGCAAGCTCGGTGCCAATGAACTCAATTTCTCCTCCGATATCGACCTGATCGTGCTGGTCGATCCGCAAGCGCCGGCCATCATCGAAGCCTATGAGGCTGTCGATCTCTTTGTTCGCTTGACACGCAGACTGGTGCGGATCCTTCAGGACCGGACAGAACATGGCTATGTGTTTCGCACCGACCTGCGGTTGCGCCCCGATCCGGGCTCCACGCCGCTTGCGATACCGGTAGAGGCGGCGCTTCACTACTACGAAAGCCGCGGCCAGAACTGGGAACGGGCGGCGATGATCAAGGCACGGCCCATTGCCGGTGATCTTTTGGCGGGCGAAAACTTTCTGAAGGAACTGCAGCCCTATGTGTGGCGCAAATATCTGGATTATGCGGCCATCGCCGACGTCCATTCGATCAAACGCCAGATCCACGCGCACAAGGGACACGGCGAAGTTGCCGTTCGTGGTCACAACGTGAAGCTCGGGCGCGGCGGCATCCGTGAAATCGAATTTTTCGTCCAGACCCAGCAATTGATTGCCGGTGGACGCTTTCCGGAATTGCGTGGCCGGCGGACGGTCTCCATGCTGGAAGAGCTCGCCCGCTGCGGGTGGATAGACGAGGAGGCGAGGGAGGCGCTGACGCGTCAATACTGGTTCCTGCGTGATGTCGAACATGCGCTGCAGATGGTGGCGGATGAGCAGACGCACACGCTTCCTGAAGAAGACGAGGAACTGGAGCGCATCGCGCACCTGCTCGCTTTCGACAACGCAGAAGCGTTTTCGGCAGTTTTTCGCGAAAGCCTTCGCCTCGTGGAGCAGCACTATGCGGACCTCTTCGAGACGGCACCTCAGCTTTCGCGCGGCGTCGGCAATCTGGTCTTCACCGGCGATGTGGACGACCCGGGCACTCTGGAAACCCTGAGCGAACTCGGCTTCGAACGGCCGAGCGACATGTGCCGTGTGATCCGCGGTTGGCATTATGGCCGCTATCGCGCAACGCAGTCGGCAGAAGCACGCGAGCGCTTGACGGAGCTGACACCGGCGCTTCTGGAAGCCTTCGGAAGCACGCGGCGGGCCGATGAGGCACTCTTGCGCTTCGATACGTTTCTGGCAGGGCTTCCCGCCGGCATCCAACTTTTCTCACTGCTTCAGTCCAACCCGGCCTTGCTTAATATGCTGGTCAGCATCATGGGTGCTGCGCCGCGCCTGGCAGCGATCATCACGAAACGTCCGCACGTGTTCGACGGCCTTCTGGATCCGGCACTTTTGTCCGAGCTTCCCGATCGGGCCTATCTGTCCGAACGGCTTCTAACATTTCTGGCTGGCGCCCAGATCTACGAGGAGATCCTCGACCGGTTGCGCATCTTTGCAGCCGAACAGAAGTTTCTGATCGGCATCCGGCTCCTGACGGGAACCATAGACTCCGCGCGTGCCGGCAAGGCGTTTTCAGATCTGGCCGATCTCACGGTTGAGGCGGCTCTCGAAGCCGTGGTGGAAAACTTCGCCGAGCGCCATGGCCGGATAGCCGGCGGGCGTGTGGCCATTCTGGGGATGGGCAAGCTCGGCAGTCGCGAATTGACGGCAGGGTCCGACATAGACCTGATCCTGCTCTATGATCACGAGCAGGATGCGGACTATTCGGATGGGCAAAAGCCGCTGGCACCCTCGGAATATTATGCGCGGCTGACCCAGAGATTGATTGCCGCGGTATCTGCTCCGACTGCGGAAGGGGTGCTCTATGAGCTCGACCTGCGGCTCCGCCCATCGGGCAACAAGGGGCCGGTCGCCACCCACATAGACGCTTTTGCACGCTATCAGCGTAACGATGCCTGGACCTGGGAGCACATGGCGCTCACGCGCGCACGGGCCTTCGCCGGCGACAAGGCGCTGATCGGGCGTGTCGAAAATGAGGTGCACGACATCCTCGCCCTGCCGCGCGACACACAGAAGATCCGCAAAGAAGCAGCCGAGATGCGCAGGCTACTGGAAGAGGAGAAGCCTGCCCGTGATGTATGGGACCTCAAACTGGTCCCGGGCGGTCTCATCGATCTGGAGTTCATCGCCCAGGTGGCCGTGTTGACCAGAAACACATCGGCCGAACGCGAAACAACTGCCACCGGCGATGTGCTGAACTCCCTCTCAGAGGCGTTTTGCGCGCCTCAGGCGCGGCAGGAACTCGTTGATGCGCACCATCTCTATATGACGCTCACGCAGACCACTCGGCTTTGCCTCGAAGGCGGTTTTGTTCCAGAGGAAGCGCCGCCGGGCTTCGCCGACCTGCTATTGCAGCAGACCGATCTGCCGGAACTGGGCATCCTGGAAGCGCATGTCGAAGAGACGGCGGGCAGGGTGCGTCGACTGTTTGGAGAACTGGTCGGCTCGGTCGGTTAACCTCAGGCGGCAACGGCCGGTTTCTTGCGTTCCCCGGCGGGCAGGCGGACGGATACGATGGTGCCGACGCCCTCCGTCGAGCGGATCTTCAGCACGCCGCCATGCAACTCTGCCAGCGAGCGGGAAATGGCAAGGCCAAGTCCCGAGCCCGTGTGGTTTTTGGAAAACTGGTTTTGAACCTGTTCGAAGGGGCGCCCGAGCTTCTTCAGTGCGTCCCGTGGAATGCCGCAGCCTGAATCTTCAATGGTGAGCGTCACCGCAGGCCCGACCTTGCGTGCACGCAGTGAGATATGTCCCCCTTCGCCGGTGAACTTGACGGCGTTTGACAGCAGATTGATGACGATCTGTTTGATCGCACGCCGATCGGCGAAAACCTGCATCCTTTCGGGAATATCCATTTTCATGGCGATTGATTTTTCTGCCGCCTGCAACTCCACCACCCGCACCGTTTCGCGGATCAGCGGGCACAGGTCGATTTCCTCACAATCGACGGAGAACTGGCCGGCTTCGATCTTCGACATGTCGAGAATGTCGTTGATGACACCAAGCAGGTAGGACCCGCTCGAACAGATGTCGCGCACATATTCCTCGTAGCGCTCGGAACCCAGTGGCCCGAACATGCCCGACTCCATCACTTCCGAGAAACCGATAATCGCATTGAGCGGCGTTCGCAGCTCGTGCGACATGTTGGCCAGGAATTCGGATTTCGCGCGGTTTGCCGCCTCGGCGCGTTCGGTCTCGCGCATGTATTTGCGGTTGAGCTCACTGAGTTCGCGCGTGCGTTCCTGCTCGGCACGGCGCGCCAGGCTGAGATCGTGAATGGTGGCCATCAGCCGACGCTCGCTATCCACCAGCTTGCCCTGATGCTGCTTGAGCTGGGTGATGTCGGTTCCGACCGAAACCGTGCCACCATCTCGTGTCTTCAGCTCCGTCACCTGCAGCCAGCGTCCGTCCGCGAGCTGTCGCTCATAGGTCGCGCCATTGCCATTCCCGGACGGTACTGCCAGTCGGCGTTCGGAGCGGAATGCAGGCGCCAGGGCTTCGATATCGCGACGCCGCGCTCCGGTAACGATCAGGCTCTCGTCGACGCCCAGATCCTGCTTGTACTTGGTGTTGCACATGACAAGCCGCTCGGCGTAGTCCCACAGCACGAAGGATTCACCGATGCTTTCGATCGCGGTGCGCAGCCGCTGATCGGCAGCTTCCGTTTGCTGCACGAGTGTACGCTGCTCGGTAACATCCACGGCGATGCCGATCAGGTGCAGTTCCGGTGCATCGGGATCCACGACCTGCGCCCGCGCACGCACCCACACCCATTGCCCGTCGGCGCGCTTCATCCGGAAGACGCGGTCCACGTGATCAATCTCACGCGCCATGATGCGGTTGGCCAGTTCGAAGAGATCGCCATCGTCAGGATGGATGATCGCCGCCACCTCGCCGAATGAGAGCATTTCGTCGGTGGTTTCATAACCGAGCATTTCAAACATGGAGCGCGACCAGAACATCTTGCCGCGGACCATATCCCAGTCCCACAGGCCGCATTTGCCGCGCACCATGGCCATATCGATGCGCTGATGGGCCTCCATATAGATGCGGTCGGCCGCCTGCGCGCGGGCTGCCTGGCTGAAGTATGCATAGAGGATGACCATCAGGATGCCCGCCGTCAGGGCAAACAGCGATACATTCATCGAGACGGAGCGGCGCCAGTCGGCAAAGAGGCTATCGCGGGAGGTGAGGGCGACCGCAGCGCCATCCTGGCCTGCGACATGGACAAGCGAGGCGAGCCACTGTTCTCCCCCGATTTCAACATTCATCACTCCGGCGCGCGCGCCGAACAGGAAGAGCGGCTGCCCGCCCGTCAAAACGTCTTCCAGCGAGCGGCCGACCAGCTTTTGTCCGTTGGGCGAACTCGCCAGAACTTCAAACTGTTCGTCGGTAATGGCAAGCACACGCTCGTCCTCCGAACCGGCACGCCGCATTGCCTCTTCGATAAGCATGCGTGCCCTGTGCTCGGGCGCCATCTCGCTGGTGTCGATTGCTGCGTTTGCGGCCAGGGAGTCCGCGGCCAGCGCCAGCATGGTCCGGGCATCGCGCTCGATATCGTCGCGCCAGGTGAAGAGAGAAAGAAGCCGGGCTGCCGCCAGAACCAAAAGAAAGATGATGATCAGAACGGGAATGGAACGGCGCAGATACGGCTCAATCGCCAAAAGACGTTCATACGCCGGAGCTGCAATAATCTTGGCGTTGCCTGCCAGTCCCATGCGCCTAGCGCGTCGGGTTCGCGGCCCGGCTGCCATGCCCGCAATCAGGGGCAAAGCCCATCCCCCTGCCTTCGCCATCCGACGGGCTCCCTCGTTCCTCGTTAAGTTCGGTGATTCGGCTCCGCCTGCTGCCGAATCACCTATAAGGAATCAAAGGTGATTCGCCTTGTCCAGAGGCCTTGGTAAAAAAGATATTAATGGACCGCTCAGGCGAGGGTTCGTTCCAGAATATCCGCCAGGTCTCGAGAGAGATCGTCGCGCTTGGCAATCTCCGAGAGGAGCTTGCGTGCATGCTCACGTCTGCCCTTTTCCAGCGAGCGCCAGGAACGGAACGCGGTGGCCAGACGTGCCGCCACCTGCGGGTTGTGGCCGTCGAGCGCTGTGACCGTTTCTGCAACGAGGCGATACCCTTCGCCATCGGCGCTGTGGAAGGCCGTCTGGTTCGCCATCGAGAATGTACCCACCAGGGCGCGCACCCTGTTTGGATTGGCGAGCGAAAAATGCGGATGCTTCATCAGGTGGCGGATCAATGAAACCGTTTCTGCGGCAGGGATCATCGCCTGGATCTGGAACCACTTGTCGAGCACCAGCGGATTATCGCCATAGCGTTTCTCGAATGCCGCCAATGCGGCTCTGCCCTCGTCGGTATCATGAAAATGCTGAGCAAGAACCGTGAGCGCACCGGCGCGCTCTGTCATGTTGTCGGCGTCCTCAAACTGCCTGTATGCGGCGGTGGGAGTGGCGGCACCCAGCGTCAGAAACTCAATCAGTGTATTGCGCAGCGCGCGGCGCCCTGCGCTGCGGGCGTCCGGCGAGAACGGCGCATTGTCGAGCAGACCCTCGTAAATCTCGCGGAAGGTTTCACCGCCCGCCTGCGCAATGGCAAGGAGAAGCGCTTTGCGGGCGGCGTGGATCGCATCCGGGTCGATATCCCCCCCGAGTTCACGCGCCACATCGGCCTCGCCAGGAAGGCTCAGGGTCAAAGCCCGAAAAGCCTCCTCCAGCGTTTCATCGGAGGCGAGGTCTGTCGTGACCGAGATAATCTCGTCATCGAACACCGGTTTCTTGCCACCGCGCACTGCCTTGCTGGCGGCAATCAAAGCGCCGGTTAGCAGCGTGTTCAGCGCCTGCCAGCGGGAGAACGGATCGCTGTCATGACGAGCGAGGAACAGTTGCTCGTCGGCCCTGCTCTCGATTGAGAGGGTGACTGGAGCGGAGAAGCCCCGGTTGATCGACAAGACCGGCCGCGCCTTCACGCCCTTGAAGGTGATCTGGTGCCGGCGTTTCCGCAGGTGGATCACACCGTTTTCGACACTCGCCCCCTCCACACTCTCGTAGTCGAGATCTGTTCCGTCCGGACCGACCAGGCCGAAGGCGAGAGGAATGTGCATCAGGCGTTTGCGGTTTTCGGAGGGCGTTGGCGATACCGACTGCTCGATCTCTACCGTCAGCGTCTTCTCCTTGGCATCGTAGCGTGAGGAGAGTGCAACATTGGGGGTCCCGGCCTGATGGTACCAAAGCGAAAACTGGCTGAGGTCCTGCCCGGAAGCGTCCTCGAAAGCCTTTACGAAATCTTCGATGGTCACGGCTTGACCGTCATGCCGATCGAAATAGAGATCCATCCCGGCCCGGAACGCGTCCTCGCCCAGAATTGTGCGCAGCATGCGGACAACCTCCGAGCCTTTCTCGTAGACCGTCGCCGTATAGAAATTGTTGATCTCACGATAACGGCGCGGCCGCACCGGATGCGCGAGAGGCCCCTGGTCCTCGGGAAACTGATGTGCGCGCAGGCCACGCACTTCGGCGATACGCTTGACCGCACGCGAGCGCTGATCAGCGGAGAACTCATGATCGCGGAAAACGGTGAGGCCTTCCTTCAGGCAGAGCTGGAACCAATCCCGGCAAGTGATTCTGTTGCCTGTCCAATTGTGAAAATACTCATGCGCGATGATTGCCTCGATATTGGCGAAATCGGCATCGGTGGCTGTGTCATCGTCTGCAAGAACGTACTTGTCGTTGAAGACGTTGAGCCCCTTGTTTTCCATTGCGCCCATGTTGAAATCCGAAACGGCGACAATGTTAAAAACATCGAGATCGTATTCTCGCCCGAACTGTTCTTCGTCCCAGCGCATAGACCGCTTCAACGCATCCATCGCATAGGTCGCGCGCTCTTCCTTCCCATGTTCGACATAGATTCCAAGATCGACTTCACGTCCCGATGCGGTGGTAAAGCGGTCCTTCACCACGCCGAGATCGCCGGCGACGAGCGCGAACAGATAGGAGGGTTTGGGGAAAGGGTCATGCCAGACGGCGAAATGACGCCCATCCGAGAGATCTCCGTTTTCCACCGGGTTGCCGTTTGACAGGAGGAGCGGCGCTTCTACACGGTCCGCCTCCATGCGCACCGTATAGACCGAGAGGATATCGGGCCGGTCGAGAAAATAGGTGATGCGGCGGAACCCTTCGGCTTCGCATTGTGTGCAGAAAACGCCGTCCGAAACATAGAGCCCCATCAACGTCGTGTTCATGGATGGCGCGATGCGCGTCACGATGGTCAGTTCGAACTGCGGCGAAGCCGGCAGGCGTGTGATTGCCAGGCGATCCGGGGAGACTTCGTAGCAGCCCACTGCGGCCTCCGCTCCGTTGATCCGCAGTGCTTCGAGCGTCAGCCCGTCACCGTCGAGAACCAGTGGGGCATCGGCTGGAGCTCGGGCGATCCGTTCAACCCGTAGGGTGGCCGTCACCAGCGTTTCCTGAGGGTCCAGCCTAAAATCAAGCGCTATCTCGGGAATGAGATAATTGCTTGGCTGATAGTCCTCGAGACGAAAAATCTGGCCGCTTTCTGTACGCATCGTTACTCTTTCTATGGCCTGGCTCGCAGGCCGGCAATCTGTGGGCTGTCTGGTCCAACAAAATCGGATTGCTGCTCTTTACACAATCATCAGGCTCGACAAAACTAAGACAGCATATGTCGCTCGACTGTTTCCAGCCAGCTTACCGAACATCGGTCAAACCACGATTGACCAGAAGGGATTCCGCATGACTGTGATGACGCCGAAATTCGGGATGGGTGCTTCCGTGCGCCGCAAGGAAGATGCGGCATTCATCACGGGGCGGGGGCGTTATACGGATGATTTCCTGCCCGAAGGCACACTGCATCTCTACGTGGTGCGTTCGCCCGTGGCCAAGGCGAAATTTACCATCGCTTCGGTCAAGGAAGCGCAGGCCGCGCCAGGCGTCCGTCTGGTCCTGACAGGTGCCGATGTGGCGCATCTCAAGGATCTGCGCTCTGGCGCCATGCAGAAGCAACCGGACGGAACGCGCGCGCCCACGCGCGACATTCCGATTCTGTGCCGTGACCGTGTGCAGTATGTGGGCGACGCGGTAGCGATGGTGGTCGCCGAGAGCCGTGCCCAGGCGCAAGATGCCGCGGAGCTGATCGAAATCGACTTCGACGACGAGGAAGCCATAGCTTCAACGGCAGCCGCTCTGTCCGAGGATGCCCCGCTGGTCTGGCCGGAACTCGGATCGAATCGTGCATTTCTCTATCATGTGGGTGACAAGGAGAAATCGGATGCGGCGTTCGCCAAGGCCGACCATGTGACCCGCATCCAGTTCGTGAACAACCGTCTCGTGTGCAACTACATGGAGCCGCGTGCAGCATTGGCCGAATGGCGCGACGACGAAAACCGCTACGTGTTGACCACCGGCTCGCAGGGCGTTCATTCCATGCGTGGCATCCTGTGCAAGACTTTTGGCATCGAGCCCGAAAATCTGCGCGTGATAACGCCGGATGTCGGTGGCGGCTTTGGTCCGAAGACCTTTGTCTACCGTGAATACGCCATGGTCATGGAAGCGGCGAAACGGCTTGGTCGTCCGGTCAAATGGACCGGTGATCGCAATGAGCATTTCATGACTGATGCTCAGGGACGCGACAATGTGGTGACTGCCGAAATGGCAATGGACAGTGAAGGGCGATTCCTTGGTCTACGGGTCGATCTCACGGCCAATATGGGCGCCTATATCTCGCAATATGGTCCCTTCATCCCGTTTGTTGGCGTCTCCATGTCAACAGGCGTCTATGACATTCAGGCGCTCGATGTGACGATCAACGGCGTCTACACCAACACCTGCCCGGTGGATGCCTATCGCGGGGCGGGCCGTCCGGAGGCTGCGTTCCTGCTTGAGAAGCTGGTGGATGCCTGCGCGCGTGATCTGGGACTTGGCCGGGAAGAAATCCGTCGTCGCAACTTCATCAGGCCCGAACAATTTCCCTATCGTACCCAGACCGGCCGCCTCTACGACGTTGGCGAGTTTGAGGGGCACATGAACAAATGCATGGAGAACGCCGGCTGGGCCTCGTTCGAAGAGCGGCTCGAGGAATCTCGGCGCAACGGAAAACTGCGCGGCATCGGCATGGCCACCTATATTGAAGCCTGCGCTTTTGCCGGTTCGGAGCCGGCCCACGTCCGGCTGAACGACGATGGGAGCGTCACGCTTCTGATCGGCACTCAGTCCAACGGTCAGGGTCACGCCACCGCCTACGCTCAGTTCGTAGCTGACAAGCTCAGTATCGACATCGACAGGATCACCGTGCGCCAGGGCGACACGGATGAATTGGCCTCCGGCGGCGGCACGGGCGGCTCGCGCTCCATTCCGCTGGGCGGTGTCTCTGCCGCGCGGGCGGGTGAAGACCTCGCCGAGAAAATCCGCAGGCTGGCGGCAGACGAACTGGAAGCGTCGGTCGATGATATCGAACTGTCCGGTGGGGCCGCGCGCATCGTCGGCACGGACCGCGCCGTGGACTTTGCAGCCATCGCCAGGGCAGCAAAGGCACCTGAAGACCTGGAAGGCTTCGGTGAGTTCGTGCAGGAAGAGGCGACCTATCCGAACGGCACGCATATCTGCGAGGTCGAAATTGACCCGGAAACCGGGCGCACGGAGGTGTTGGCTTATTGGATCGTTGATGATTTCGGCGCGACAGTGAACCCGATCCTTCTGGCTGGTCAGGTTCATGGTGGTGTTGCGCAGGGGCTTGGGCAAGCCCTGACGGAAGACACGGTCTACTCCGAGGATGGGCAACTCGTCACCGCAAGTTTCATGGACTATGCGATGCCACGGGCGGATGATCTGCCGTTCATCCATTTCGAGACCCGCAACGTGCCTTCGACCACCAACGCCATGGGCATCAAAGGGGCTGGCGAGGCCGGCACGATCGGTGCCACGCCGGCTGTTCTCAACGCCGTGACGGATGCGCTCTACCGCGCCTACGGCATCACCCATATTGACATGCCCACCACGCCTTCGCGGGTGTGGGAGACGATCCGACAGGCCAGAGAGGCGGCATGATGGCATCGTCGGCGATGATTTTGCTCCACCCTCCCGCTTCTTTATCGGCCTTATAGGATATCAGATCATGCCCGCTGAGACCGAAGTCGGTGCCGAAGGCAAACCACTGATCGGCATCGCGCTTAAGGTCATTTCGGTCTCGGTTTTTGTCATGATGTCCTCGCTGATCAAATCGGCGGGGATGGTGCCTTCGGGCCAGATTGTCTTCTTCCGCTCGTTCTTTGCGATATTCCCGATCATCGCCATGCTGGCCTGGCGGCGTGAGTTGGCGACAGCTTTCCGCACCACACATCCCGTCAGCCACATCATGCGCGGCCTTGTGGGCGTTACCTCCATGGGCCTCGGCTTCTTTGCGCTGACGCGCCTGCCTCTGCCCGATGCGATTACGCTCAATTACGCGCAGCCGCTCATTGTTGTCGTCTTCTCGGCAATCTTCATGGGCGAGGTCGTGCGCATCTACCGCTGGAGCGCAGTGGCGGTCGGCTTCCTGGGGGTCATCATCATCGCCTGGCCAAAACTCACCCTTCTAACCGGGGACGCCGGCCTTGAGGCGGCTGAGGCGGTGGGTGTCATCGCAGCCCTTTGCGGCGCGACCGGCTCTGCCGTCGCCATGCTTCTTGTTCGACGGCTTGTCCAGACAGAAAAGACGGCCACCATCGTTCTGTGGTTCTCGGTTACCGCCACCGTGCTCTCCCTCTTCACCATCCCTTTCGGATGGGCAGAGTTATCGCGCGGTCAGTTTCTCGCTCTGGCCGGCGCGGGAATTTGCGGCGGGGTGGCACAGATCCTCATGACCGAGTGCTATCGTCATGCGGAGCTATCCACCATCGCGCCTTTCGAATACACGTCGATGCTCCTTGCCATCGTGATCGGCTATTTCGCTTTCGGCGACGTGCCGACCCTTTACACGCTGGTGGGCGGAACGATTGTGATCGGGGCTGGTCTCTTTATCATCTGGCGCGAGCGTCGACTCGGCCTCAGACGGGTGGCTGCCCGCCGTTTCGTGCCGCCTTCCTCATGACCCCTTGCCTTGCGACTGCCTTAGAAAGGCAGCGGTTGTAGCGTCGGTTGGGAAAAAACTTTCAATGGCAAGCTCCGACAGCGTCACGTCGAGTGGTGTGCCAAACACGGTCGTCGTGGTGATGAAGGAAAGTTCGGTTGCTCCAAGGCGCAGTCGAAGGGGAACGGCGATCATGTCCGCCGCGCCGGGTTTGAGCTCCGGCCCGGTTTTTTTGACCGGGTAGCCAGCCAGTTCCTTTTCCAGCGCCATGAGTTGTGGATCGGCCGAGTGGTCAATCAGGAGGCGCAGTCGTTCCAGCACATGTGCGCGCCACGAGGCCAGATTGACGATGCTCGGTGCAACACCCTCGGGATGCAGGCTCAGGCGCAGGACATTCACCGGCGGTTTTAGCAACTCCGCATTGGTCACAACCTCGAGCAGCGGTGCGATGGCCCGGTTTGCGGCGACCATGGTCCAGTGCCGGTCGATCGCGATTGCAGGGTTGGGCGCGTGGCCATCGAGCACGGCCTGTACGACGTTCATTGCAGGCTTCAAAGCCGGATCGTGAATATCGCGTTCTGAGAAGCCCGGTGCATGGCCCGAGGCAAGGAGGATGCGATTGCGCTGCCGAAGCGGGATGGAAAGACTGTCCGACAACAACAGGACCATCTCTCGCGACGGATTCGAGCGGCCTCGTTCCAGGAAGCTGAGGTGGCGCTGGGAAATGCCCGCCTCCAGCGCAAGATGAAGCTGGCTCATGCGCCGTCGCTCCCGCCACTCCCTGATGAGCGCACCGGCGCTGGTCTTTCTGGGTAAGGTATTTTCTGTGTTCATGAGAACACTGTAGAGCCGAGCGGCACGCATTTCCATTACCTCCCAGGTAATCGCCCGAGGGCGCTCCATCGGTCAGGTTCCCAGGCATCGAGGTCGACATCCGACCCGCCAAACCCGGTCTGAAGAAAGGAAACCGTCATGCCACTCACGCTCACACCCGCTCTGAGAAAATCACTTCAGCTCGACGCTGTCATGAGTGGAGCCGCAGCACTCCTGCTTCTTTTCGCGGCGCCGCCGCTATCACGGCTTCTCGCCTTGCCCGAAGACCTGCTGTTTTGGGCCGGTGTGGTTCTGGTGCCTTTCGTGATGATGCTGTTGATGATCGCCGCCCGGACAACACTGTCCCGTCTTCTGCTCATAGACGTGATTTTGCTTAACGCAGGCTGGGTCGTGTTGAGCTTCGCGCTGCTCGCAAGTGGATGGGTCTCTCCCAATTTACTTGGAACCGCTTTCGTCAGCCTTCAGGCCTGCGCGGTTGCCCTTTTTGCCCTGCTTCAGTTCGCGGCGATGCGTAAGGCGCAATGCTGAAAGGCACGGGCCCGCCTAATAGCGCGGCCCGGCCGTTCTGCATTCAATAATTCAGTAGTTGAGATAGGGCGCGGCGGTCCAGACCGGACCGTTGCGCTCTTCTTCCCGCAGGCTGGTAGAGCCGAAATGGTAGCGAAAACCCGCTACAATACCGTGAGATGTTGTGTCCCCGGCATGCACATCGCCCGATGTCAGCGAGGATGAGCGAAATCGATATCCTCCGAATGCGGTTACCGGCTTGTCCGAAAGCCGATAATTGGCAGCCGTTGATATGGAGTAGGTTTTCAACGCAGCATCTTCACTCAGCAATTGCTCAAAGCCTGCGTCGAGATCGAAGCGCAGGTTGTCTGTGTAATAATACCGTGCGCCGAGGATACCATTGAGCTTGGATGCCTCCTGCTCTTCCAGATGCGCCTGGCCGAGACCGATTTGGCCCAGGACAGTTGTCTGGCTAAGAAAGAAGGCACCTTCCAGTCCGGCCGAAATTTCCGTCGGCCCCACCGCCAGGGTTTCGTTGGAGATACGCTCATACTGGGCATAGAGGCCAATGGCGTAGCTGTCCGGCTTGCGGTAGTAGCCATGTGCGCCGAACTCCATGGTCTGGTCGGAAAGATCCTCGAACTTCAGTTTTTCTAGCCGGCCGTCGAGCTGGACGTTAAAGCGCTCTCTGATGGGCAGGTTTGCCACGCCGCGCAGCGCCCATCCGCTGCTCTTGACAGGTTCTTCCACCAGATTGGCTTTGCCCAGTGCCGAATTCACTTCGACAAAGCCGGAAAAGCGCCGGCCGAACTTTAGAAGCAATGGCGCGTTCTCCACGTTGGGAGGAACCGGTGGATCGGATGTCACCAGATCCGCGGCAGGCGCGGGATGCGATCCCAGGGTAAGGAAAGAGAGAAGGAAAAACAGGCGCCCCCCGGACGTGACGCGAACACACATGCTCGACTCCGGGACGTTGTTACGAGACGCTACCTTGCGCCCACAGCGTTAATGCGCGCTTAATTCGCGCAGTTCTGTCGTCTCAGTGAGCGCTTTCCAGCTTCAGTTTGATTTGCAGAAAATCCTGCCAGGCGAGCTTCTTGTGGGCCGGATTTCGCAGAAGATAGGCTGGATGCAGCGTTGGCATGGTGGGTATTTCGATGCCTGAAGGTGTCTTGTGTATGGCCCAGTTGCCGCGCATCCGCATGATGCCGGTCTGTGTGTTCAAAAGAAGCTTCGTCGACGGGTTTCCGAGCGTCACCAGCACCTTGGGTGCAACGAGCTCGATATGCCGCTCGATGAAGGGGCGACAGATTTCCGTTTCCAGAGGGGAGGGGTCCCTGTTTCCCGGCGGTCGCCACGGGATCACGTTGGAAATATAGACGGTGGTGCGGTCGAGACCTATGGCCGCCAACATGCGATCCAGCAGTTTGCCGGACCGACCGACGAAGGGCAGGCCCTGGATATCCTCGTCGCGGCCCGGCGCTTCTCCGACGAACATCACGCTGGCCTGCGGATTGCCGTCGGCAAATACGGTGTTTTTTGCCGTGGTCTTCAGATTGCAGCCGTCGAAACCTGTCAGCTGCTCGCGCAGTGTATCGAGGTTTTCCGCGCTTCTGGCGATCTCACGCGCCCGCGCGGCCTGTGCATCGTCCGGAACCGCGGCCTTGGCTGCAGCCGGAGCAGCGGGGCGGGGCTGCATGGTCGCCACTGGTTTCTGCTGCGTTGGCTGCTGCCGTTGCGCGGCTCTTTTTTCCGCCTCCGCACGCGTTTCCTGAAACCGGTCGGGCGCTTCATCCATAAGAGGTTCGTCCACGCCGGCATCGGCGTAGAAAGTCAGAAGCTCCCTGAGTTCAGCGGAATCCATTGCGTCCGAAATCCTGAGCGTCGGCGAGGACGAAAGAAAGCATTTTCTCTTTCTTTGCCGCTGGTTGCAAGCTCAGGAAGCGGGAATGCGCGGGTCCTGCACCAGATAAAATACCGGTTTCGGGGTCAGGTCGGTGATCAGCAGTCGAAATGTCACGGAATGAGCTGCGTTGACGGTACCTGACTGGAACAGAAGGCGGTCATAGGGTTCTAGTTTGCGATCGTGCACGGCAAACGCACTGGAGCCGATGTGATCGGACCCCGCATTTCTCTGATCGAAAGAGAGACCGTCTCCATAGACGCTCGAGACGCCGCGCATCTCCTGAAGCTCGAATTCAAACTCGACCCAGGGCAGGTTGCTTGCATTCAGTGTGTCGATTTCCATGAAGAGATAGCCTGCGCCCGCCCTTTCGTCATAGGCATATCGCGGGACATCCCCGGTCGCCCTGATGACAAGAACGACGGCGGCAGCCGTATAAAGCTCCTGTTTTAGAAGCACCGGGTCGCTGCGTGAGCCTGTGCCTGAAACCGCCAGAATGCGGAAGCCGCCAAGCTCATCGGAAAAGGAATAGTGTCCGGCCTGCCAGCGTCCGTCATCTCCCGGGCCCGCGCCAAGAAGGACGGCGAGCAGGGGGAACAGGATTATGGAGACGGCACGGGGCAGGACAGCACCTCCCTTCCTGCCGCATTATACCGCCATTTCTCGCTCTGGAGAACGGGAAAGCATGCCCTCAGCCACCAGTCTGCCAGTTGGAGACCGTCTGTGAGGGGTAGACAAGCTGAAGAATGTTGAGCGTGAGATTGTCGCGGATCATGACCGCCATGAAAATTTCCGTCGCAACGACCAGAAGAATGCTGACCCATAGAGGCGAAACGCGTGCGACGAAAAAACCGGTGATGGTGGCAAGTGTGTCGGAGAGCGAATTGATCACGCTGTCTCCGTAGTAGCCCTGCGCAAGTGCCGATTCCCTGTAACGGTTGATTACCATGGGTGTGTTTTCCGCCATCTCCCATGCAGCCTCCAGCCCCACTGCAAGTGCAAGTCGGTAGCCGAGCGGCATGCGCGGCGCGACAAGCCAGATAAGCCCGTAGAAGAGCAATCCGTGCAGAAAGTGCGAGTAGGTGTACCAGTCGCCGATATGCTGTGAAGTCTCGGGGCCGGAGGGGTCCGAATACCAGAGCTTCACCGTTCCGCAGTCGCAGATCGTCGTCTGACCCATGAGTTTCAGGAACAGCGCCTGAAGGGCGAGGATGGCAAGCACACAAAAGGCGGTAACGGCGACCGGCCTCTGCCTGTAGGCGACCAACAGTCTATTTTCGCGCATCCCCATGCTCCTTGCCAATGCCCCTTAAATTGCACCAGTCCCTTAACGTATCTGCTTCCACAGTGTCCCGAACGGCTTCAGAACCGTCTGCCTGCTCTCATGCGGGCCCTGCCGAACCGTGGACCACTCCCATCAGAGATGCCTCATGGTCGAACATGTTCGACATAGGTTCGTGTTCCGCACGGTGCGCGTATTGCACCTTCCATCAACAGAGCGGCTGAAATTGCTCGGATTCGATCCGGGAGGCAAACAGGAATTGCCCGCGGGAAAATTGTCAATTATTGACGTTTACGTTAAAGTAATATCAGTTTGCGGCAATCAGGAATGGATTGATGCAACTTCTCTGGTTTCGACAGTCGCGCGGATGCGCTATAGCCCGGCGTTGAAACCGTTATGCGGGACTGATGGGTATCCGGATCGCGCCGGCGCCAAACGAGAGCAGGGCGCGCGAGAGAAAAAGACTGCGGAGGGTGGAATGAGCGAAGTGGAACGCGAAAGCATGGAATTCGATGTGGTCATCGTCGGCGCAGGTCCGGCGGGGCTGGCCGCGTCCATCCGGCTCAAGCAGCTGAACCCGGAGCTTTCCGTCGTTGTACTCGAAAAGGGCGGCGAAGTCGGTGCGCATATTCTTTCAGGCGCCGTGGTAGATCCCATCGGCATCGACCGGCTCTTGCCGGAATGGCGAGAAGACCCCGATCACCCGTTCAAGACCCCCGTCACCGACGATCAGTTCCTCGTTCTCGGGCCGGCGGGCTCCATGCGGATTCCCAATTTCCTGATGCCGCCGCTGATGAACAATCACGGCAATTACGCCGTATCGCTCGGCAATGTCTGCCGCTGGCTTGCGGGCTACGCGGAGGGACTGGGCGTTGAAATCTATCCGGGCTTTGCCGCCTCCGAAGTGCTCTACAACGACGAAGGCAAGGTCATTGGCGTCGCCACCGGCGATATGGGCGTCGAGCGCGATGGCTCGCACGGCCCCAACTATCAGCCCGGCATGGCGCTCCTGGGCAAATATGTCCTGATCGGCGAGGGCGTGCGCGGCTCGCTCGCCAAGCAGCTGATTGAAAAATTCCGCCTGTCCGAGGACCGCGAGCCTCAGAAATTCGGCATCGGCCTGAAGGAACTCTGGGAGGTCAAGCCGGAGAACCACAGGCCGGGTCTCGTCCAGCATTCCTTTGGCTGGCCGCTCGACATGAAGACCGGCGGCGGCTCCTTCCTCTACCATCTGGAAAACAATCAGGTGGCGGTCGGTTTCGTGGTTCACCTGAACTACAAGAACCCGTTCCTGTCGCCGTTTCAGGAGTTTCAGCGCTTCAAGACGCACCCCGCGATCAGCAAAACGTTTGAAGGTGGCAAGCGCATCTCCTATGGCGCCCGCGCCATCACCGAGGGCGGCTGGCAATCCGTGCCGAAGCTTGTGTTCCCGGGCGGGGCCCTCATCGGTTGCTCGGCAGGCTTCGTCAACGTCCCGCGCATCAAGGGGTCTCACAATGCGGTCCTCTCGGGCATGCTTGCCGCCGAGCATGTTGCGGAAGCGCTGGGCGAGGGACGCGGCAATGATACGCTGGAAGGCTACGAGGCCGCCTGGCGCGCCTCGGACATCGGCAGGGACCTGAAAAAGGTGCGCAACGTCAAGCCGCTCTGGTCGCGCTTCGGCACGCTTCTGGGCGTCGGCATTGGCGGCTTCGACATGTGGATGAACTCGCTGTTCGGCTTTTCGCTGTTCGGCACCCTGAAACATGGCAAGACCGACGCGGCTTCGCTGGAGCCGGCCGCAAAGCACAAGCCGATAGACTACCCGAAACCCGACGGTGTGCTCACCTTCGACCGTCTCTCCTCGGTGTTCCTGTCCAACACCAATCACGAGGAGGAGCAGCCGGTTCATCTTCAGGTGAAGGACATGGAACTGCAGAAGACGTCGGAATACGCCGTCTATGCTGGTCCGTCTTCGCGCTATTGTCCCGCGGGGGTCTATGAATGGGTGGATGCTGACGGCAATGCGCTCACCGATGGCAGCGATGTGGCTGACGCCCGCTTCGTCATCAACGCGCAGAACTGCGTCCACTGCAAGACCTGCGACATCAAGGACCCGAACCAGAACATCAACTGGGTGCCGCCGCAGGGTGGCGAGGGCCCTGTCTATACCGGGATGTAACACCATTGTCCGAGCCCGAACCCGAAAGCGGCACCGCCAGCCCCATCGATGAAGAGGCGCTGGCCGAGGCCTATAACCGCGCCCTCGCGCTCGAAAAGGCCGGCGACCTCGATGCAGCCGCTGCCGCCTATCGGGAGGTGCTTGCTCTCGATCCTGCCGACCATGGCGGTGCCGCGGTGCGGCTTGCGTCTATGGGACGGGGCGAGACACCCTCACGGGCATCGGAAGCCTATGTGGCGACCCTGTTCGATCAGCACGCCGGCGCGTTTGAGAGCATTCTGGTCGATCAACTCGGCTACGACGTGCCGGCACTGACCCGCAGGGCGCTGGATGAGGTGGCGCCGGGGCCGTTCAGCCGCATGCTGGATCTCGGTTGTGGAACTGGGCTTGCCGGAGAGGTTCTGCGCGACATCGCGGACCACATCACCGGCATCGATCTTTCGGAGACCATGATCGAGGTCACCGACGAGAAGGAGGTCTACGACGCGCTCTATGTGGGCGATGCGGTGGACTTTCTCCATCACGCGGATGTCGAACCTTTCGATCTGATCACCGCGACCGATGTTTTGCCCTATCTGGGCGATCTGGATGCTTTCTTCGCCGGCGCGGCGGAACTCGCCATGGACGGTGCGGTCCTCGCCTTTTCAAGTGAGACCCTGCCGGACGACGTGCTTGCCAGTCGCGCCTTCATGGTCGGGCCGCATCAGCGTTTTGCCCATTCCGAGAGCTATCTCGCCGAAATGCTCGCCACACACGGCTTTGCGGGGCTTGCCATAGGCAACATCGTGGTGCGACACGAAAAGGGAAAACCGGTTCCCGGTCACCTGGTCATCGCGCGCAGGAAGCCCACCGCTTAACGTCCGTTTCGTGCCAGCTTCACTTCAATCACGTCTTCGGGCTGACCGTCGGGCATGACGCCGAATTCGAGCAGAACGGGCAGGTGATCGGACCCCACATCTTCGAGCCGCTCGACCGTGAGTGGCACGATGCGGCCCTTGGTGAAAAGATTGTCGATGGGCAGTCCCACCAGCCGGCGGAGCCGTTCTGGGAGGATGGGCTTCATCCATGTGGGGCCGATGCCGGGCATGAGATTCATCTGGCCGGCGGCGGCCACACGGTGCGCAGTCACACTCCAGGGGGTTGCGTTCAAATCGCCGGCGAGGATGGCAGTGTCGGGAAATCGTTCAAGCACTGGCGTGACCCGGCTTACCTGATGGTGCTGTTCGAAAGGCCACGGCCAGCCGAGATGCAGGGCCCCGACCTCCACTGCTTCCGCACCCAGCCGAACGGTCGCCACAGCCATGGAACCGCGATCATAGCAGGCAAAGGCTTCTGGATCGGCGAATGGTCGGCGCGAGAGAATGGCAACGCCGCCAATGCGGGCCGGCGGCGGGCAAATTACCCGGTAGGGATAGGTGGCTTCGAGGAACTCGAGTTCCTTCATCCACATGCCGGACACTTCGTTCAGCGTCACGATATCCGGTTTTGTGCGACCGATCAGTGAAAAGACCCGCTTGGGAGTGGCGTTGTCATATCTGAGGTTGAGCTGCAGAAGCCGATAACGCGCCGCTGGCGTGTCGGTGGGTTCTGCTCTCGCCGAACCGGCGGCAGACTGGAAAGAAAGCAGCGTTGCACTCAGGGTCGCGATGCCGAGCACGGTTCCCGCCGCACCGATCTGACGCCAGCCTTTCACGAACAGCAGCGGTGCCGACAAAAGAGCGATGAGCACCGCAAGATGAAGACGGAAATGCGCCATGGAATCGAGGGCCGGGTGCAGCCTCCCCCAGAAACCGGCGACCAGCGGGAGCGAAACCGCAAAAACCCCGAGGGCCAGAACAGCCGGCAGGATTGTAGCGATCCTCAATTTCTTCATCGCTTTGCGCCCATGGACCTGAGTGTGAATGCAGCAGCGCCTATCCGCATTTTCGGGCTATTGAAAGGCGGTTTCGAAAAAGCTCCTCAACTTGCGCGAATGAAGCCGCTCGGGGGGCATCGCTGCAAGCTTTTCCACGGCTCGCATCCCGATCTTGAGATGCTGGGAGACCTGCCTCTTGTAGAAATCAGTGGCCATGCCCGGTAGCTTCAGCTCGCCGTGGAGTGGCTTGTCGGAAACACACAGTAAAGTGCCGTAGGGCACACGGAAGCGGAAGCCGTTGGCGGCAATCGTGGCCGATTCCATGTCGAGCGCGATCGCGCGCGATTGCGACAGGCGCTGCACCGGGCCGCGCTGTTCGCGCAGTTCCCAGTTGCGGTTGTCGATGGTGGCGACCGTACCGGTCCGCATGATGCGCTTCAGCTCATAGCCGGAGAGCCCGGTGATCTCGGCCACCGCTTCCTGCAGCGCCACCTGTACTTCTGCCAGTGCTGGCAGGGGCACCCATACGGGAAGATCGTCGTCGAGCACGTGATCCTCGCGCACATAGGCATGGGCCAGAACATAGTCGCCAAGCGCCTGTGTGTTTCTCAGCCCCGCGCAATGGCCGAGCATGAGCCAGGCATGAGGGCGAAGCACCGCCACATGGTCGGTGATTGTCTTGGCGTTGGAGGGCCCAACACCGATGTTGACCATGGTGATGCCCGCATGGCCGTCGCGCGTCAGATGATAGGCCGGCATCTGCGGCAGACGTGCAAGAGCACTCGACGACGGGCTCGTCTCCCCGGCTTTGGTGATGACATTGCCCGGCTCCACGAAGGCGGTGTAACCGTTTCCGCCCTCGGCCATCATCTCGCGGGCGAGCGCACAGAATTCGTCGATGTAAAACTGGTAGTTCGTGAACAGAACGAAATTCTGGAAATGCACCGGTGCCGTGGCGGTGTAGTGCGAGAGACGGTGCAGGGAATAATCGACGCGCTGCGCGGTGAAGGGGGCGAGCGGCAGGGGTTCCCCGGGCGGCGCTTCATGTGTGCCGTTGACAATGTGGTCGTCCGTGGCGTTCAGATCCGGCACATCGAAGAGATCGCGCAGAGGCCGTTTCAGCCGGTCCGCGATGGACCCTTCCACATAGGTGTCCTGAAGGAACGCAAAATGCAGCGGTATCGGTGTTTCCGATTCGCAGATGGTGACGGGAACGCCATGGTTGCGGATCACGAGGCTTAGCTGGTCGATCAGGTAATCCTCAAAGAGATCCGGCCGGGTGATCGTGGTGGCATAAACGCCGGGCGCCGCCACATGGCCATAGGCAAGCCGCGTATCGATCTGGGCATAGGAGCCGGTGGCGAGGCTGACTTCGGGATAGAAGGCGCGAAAGCGGCGGTCGCTTTCGCCGTCCTTGGCGACCTGCGCAAAGGCATCGCGCAGGAATGCGGTGTTGCGCTCGTAGAGCGCCTTCAATGCCGCAACGGCTTCGCGGGCATCGGTAAAGCTTTTCCGGGCAAACGGCTCGGGGCTTGAAATCGTCTGAATAGGCTGAGGGTATATTCTATGTTCCATGGCCTTTTATATGGATATTCTTCTTCTTCTCAAGGCCTGAGCCTACCTTGAACGTTTCAGACTGACCATCAGGACGAGGCCGACACCGCTCGAGCGCTCATAGTTTCCTTCAATGATGTTTTCATTACCAGCGCGGACGTTCTGAACCGCAAGCAGCGGTGAGCCGATTAGGGCAGCAAACATCAATCCCCGGGCCATGTGTGTAATCGTCCGCATCGTCTCATACCTCAATTCATCTTGCTCAGCGCAGCGCCGTTCTGCCGCAAAGGGCTGTCTGCTCACCGGAGCAGGAGAACGGCCGATTGTTCTGCCAGGGATCGGAAGGCCTGCTGGCTTCTGCAACCAGTATGGCGAGTGCCATGCCGAAGATGGCGGTGATCAGACAGACAATTGAAAAGCGGCGCATCAACATTGGTTTGTCCTCAGTGTCGCCATCACTGTGGCAGACGCGGACTGAACCGATACTGAGAGGAGCATTCATCCAGGGTTCAGCAGTGTTAACACCGTGATTATGAGAAGATAACGGATCGTTTACCGGCAGGCGCGTTGCAAAGTCAGCAGCCGGTGCTTACTTGCCCGGGTATTGCCGCATTCCTCCCCCGACTGCGCGGCATCCAACACCTGGAGGCAACAAAGCATGACCACCCAGACCAAGCCGATCGAGCTCCACTACTGGCCCACGCCCAATGGCTGGAAAATCACCATTTATCTTGAAGAGACCGGGCTTCCCTACGATGTGCACTATGTGAACATCGGCAAAGGCGAACAGTTCGAACCTTCCTTCCTCAAGATCGCGCCGAACAACCGCATGCCGGCGATTGTCGACCCCGAAGGTCCGGGCGGCGAGCCGATCTCGGTGTTCGAATCGGGTGCCATTCTGCAGTATCTGGGTCGCAAGACGGGCAAGTTTTATCCGACTGACGAACGGTCCCGTGTGGAGGTGGATCAGTGGCTCTTCTGGCAGATGGGCGGGCTCGGCCCGATGGCCGGACAGGCCCACCACTTCCGCAAATATGCCCCGGAAAAGATTGCCTACGGCATCGAGCGCTATACCAATGAGGTGAACCGCCTCTATGGTGTCATGAACAAGCGCCTCGCAGACCGGCCCTTTCTCGCCGGCAACGAGTATACGATCGCCGATATGGCGAGCGTCGGCTGGGTGAAGCCCTATGAACAGCAGGGGCAGGACCTCAACGATTTTCCAAATCTCAAGCGCTGGTTCGAGACGATCATGGCGCGGCCAGCGGTCGTGCGCGCGCTCGAGGTCGGTCAGGAGCATCGCCGCAACATCGCCGAAGACAAGGAAGCACAAAAGGTGCTCTTCGGTCAGCGCGCCAGCTGACGACGGGCTTGCACGGTTCAGACAGGGCGGGCGTCCATTGGGCGCCCGCCCTTTGCTATTTCGACTATCCGAGGCGGATCAGCAGAATGGCGAGGATGAGAATGCCCACGCCCAGCCAGCTCGTCAGATTGAGCCGGTGTCCGAAGACGAGCCAGACAGCAAGCGCCGTTCCGAGGATCGAGAGTACGCCCCACACCGCATAGGCGATGAAAAGGTCCATGCCGGTGACAGCGAGCGCCAGAAGCGCAAAGGCCGCCATGATGAGCAGGACGGCTGCAGATCCCCACCCCCTGCGCGCAAAGCCGCCGGATTTCTCCAGAGCCAGATTGGCGAGGATGTCCAGTGCCACCGAACCCAGAACATAACCCATATAGATGTTCATCTCGTTTCGCCCTGCTGGTGGTGGCCATAGTTGATCACCGCGATCCCAAGCAGCGCCACGCCGATGCCGATGCCCTGCATCGGCGAGATCGTCTCGTCGAAAAGGTGAAGCGACACGAGCGCGATCATGATCATGCCGAACCCTTCCCAGAACGCATTGGCCAGCGCAACGGGGATGCGAAGCGTCGCGCGTCCCAGAAAGAGATAGGCGATGCCGATCATGGCAATCGCCGCCATCGTTCCCTGAAGAAGCGCGCCGCCGGATACCAGGAGTTTCATGAGTGTGGTTCCGACCACTTCTGCAAAGACCGCAGCGATCAGATAGAACCAGTGCAATTTCGACCTCATATTGTCAGATCAAGTTTTATGTCACTCGATTGAGATATCTGCCCAATTGCCATATGGAAAATCGCTGAGCGACAGGATTTTTGACGAAGAAGCTTTGCCGTGAGACTGGATTATCTGGAGTATTTCGTGGCCGCGGCGCGCGCGGGCTCCATCTCGGGTGCCGCGCTCCAGCTTGGGCGCAACCGTTCCACGGTCAGTATGGCAATCGCGGCGCTTGAGGATGAGCTTGGGGCCGCGTTGTTCGTGCGGCGCGGCAACAGCCTTGCCCTCTCGCCGGTCGGCGAGCACATTCTCGATGACTGCGCCCGCATCGTCGCGCTTTCAAACAGCATCATCGAGCGTTGCGCGCGCGGCGAGGAGACCGCAGGTCAGGAGTTGCGGATTGGCCGTGACGACGTTCTATCGGAAAACTTCTGGCGTCACGTGATCCGGGCCATCCGAAAGGCGCGGCCCAATGTGCGCCTCAGCATGCGTTATGCCGAAAGCGATGTGCTTCCCGAACTGGTGCGTGAGGGCCAGCTCGATATCGCCTATTTTATTGCTTCAGGCCGTGCCGGTCCCGCTCCAGGGCTTTACAGCCGCGTAGTCGCGCGCATCGGCATGCGAATGATGGTGGCAAGAACCCATCCGCTCCACTCCATGAGCTATGTCGCCGACGACGATCTCGCCATCCTGCCGCAGATCACCTATCTCGACAGCACGCAGCGCGAGCGGTTTCATCTTGAGGCGATGGGCAGCGAGCGCATTGCACTCAGCAGTTTCGAGCTGGGAAAAGACGCGATCTGTGATGGTCTGGGATGGGGGTATGTGCCGGAATCTCTTTTGTCGGCAGAAGATGATGCGCAACTTGGCCAGATCAATCACGGACTGGGCGCTGCCTGGTATCCTTATTTCGTATGCAGCCGGGAGCCGCTCACCATCGGGGGGAGGGCGGGTTCTGCTTTGCAATCATGTGCCCACGACATCATTCTTGCTCAAATGCGCAGCGAAGGCCTCATAGCAGATTGAGCCCCCACGCGTTTCGCAGGGAGGAAACGCGTGGGGGCTCCGACTGGAGACGGTATTCATTGTGCGAATGGCAATCTGGGCAGCGTCTGGTTCAAAGGCGCGACCACGTCTGGTTTCGGCAAATCAGTCCGCCGAGAACGCAGCCGCCCATCTTGAGACTGTTGCCGGAGAGCGTGCCCTTGCCGGAATAGGTCTTGTCGTTGGCCGGATCCGTGATCTTACCGGTATATCTGCTGCCGCCGGCCGCCTGAAACGTGCCGATCTTCTTGCCTGCGTGCTTGCCGCTTTTCAGCGTGATGCAATAAGATCCGCCGCACGATGCAATCTGAGCCGTCGCACCGGACTCCGTCCGCCAGTTCCCTTCGATAGGGTCGGCCATGGCAATCCCGCCCGCCAAAAGCAGCGCTGCGCTACTTAGAACAAGTCTGCCAATCATCACTCTTCCTCCCAATGATGTTGCAAGTGCAGCTTACGCAAACGTAAACGTAATACAACTGCTTTCTGCACTCGCACTTTCAAGGGGCTGTTCGCCTGGTCGGCGGTGCTGCGGATCACTCGAGACCGTAGAGCCGGGCGATATCTTCGAGCATGAGCCGCGCGGCCAAAACACCGCCCGCTGTATTCCAGATCGTGTCGTCAACCTCGTGAACATTGCCGGCCTTCACCGCCGAAAGCGTTTGCCAGAGCGGATCCCGAAGCACCTCATCGGAAAGTTTTGTCGCCTCGCCATCGCCGGGCTCATAGGTGAAATAGAAGATGCGGTCGCCATCCATGTCCGGAATGCTTTCCTTGCCCACCTTCAGCACGAAGCTGTCGACATCCTGGTTCTCGGGCCGTTTGAAACCGATCTTTTCGAGAACGAAGCCGGAAAAACTGTCTTTCTGATAAATGCGGATGTGACCCGGCATGAAGCGGACGACAGAGACCTTTTCGTTCACTTTCTCTCCCAGGGCGTCCGCAAGTTGCCGGACGCTCGCGTCGAAGTCCGAAAGCACTTTCTCGCCCGCTTCCTCTTTGTTCACGGCCTTCGCCCAGAGCTGGAAGTTCTCACGCCAATCGCCCCGTAGTCGCTCAGATATGACAGTGGGCGCAATTGCCGAAAGCTGCTCAAAGATTGCCTCATGGCGGAGCTTGGTTCCAAGGATGAGATCGGGCTCCAGAGCGGCGATCAGTTCCAGATTGACCGCACTTTCCTTGCCGACCGGTTCCACATCGCTCATTTTCTCGGAGATGTGATGGTACCACGGGTCGCCATTCCACGAATTGGCGGCACCCACAGGCTTCACGCCAAGCGCCAGCAACGCTTCGGTACCCTCGTTGGTGAGAACGACGACGCGTTGCGGTTCATCCGGAACCGTTGCCACCCCCATGGCATGCTCGATCTCGGCAGCACTTGCCGACATGGCGAAACCCGCAATCAATGCGGCCGATAAAAAAGGCAGAAAGCGCATCTACGTCTCCTGTTGTGGCGCGACGTCCTGTCGAAGGCATCGTCCAAACAAATGTTGTATAATAATGTCAAGTTTTAAGTTGACATGGCTTTCCCATTTCTGAAATGCAGCGGGGTGAAGATGAGATCGACGCCGCGCCATTTACCGCATGTTCTGATGCTCGGGCTGATCGCTGTCCTGGCGGTCGTCAGTCTGCATGTGGGGATTCGGTTCACGCCTGCGAGCGAGGTCTGGCGCGCCTTGACCGAAGGTGGAGAAGATCAAACGGCCTTGATCGTCAACACGCTCCGTGTGCCTCGCACCCTGATTGCCATGGTGGTTGGCGGTGGGCTCGGACTTTCGGGGCTTCTGCTCCAGACTGCAAGTCGCAACCCGCTGGCCGAACCCGGCCTGCTTGGCATCAATGCCGGGGCGGGGCTGGCCGTGGTGTTGCTCGTCGTCTGCGCAGGAACCAGTTCGCTCACCCTGATCGCGGCAGCGGCCTGTCTGGGCGCGCTGTTATGCGCGCTCCTTGTCTTCTCTCTGGCATTTTCGGCAGGTGGGATAGCCTCCCCGTCCTACCTGCTGCTCGCCGGCGTCACGGTTGCAGCGCTTCTTTCCTCCGGGATTCAGATCATCATGGTGGCCGATGAACGAACCATGGAGGAGCTGATCTTCTGGCTGTCAGGAGGCTTCGCTGACCGGAATGCTGACCTTCTCTATCTAGCAGCACCGGCCATCGGCGGATGCGCGCTGATCAGTGCGCTGCTTTATCCAATGCTGGATGCGCTGCTTACCGATGACATGACAGCTCAATCTTTGGGCGTTCCGGTTGTTAAACTTCGTCTGGCAGCGCTCATTCTGGCGGCGCTCATGGCCGGGATCGGCGTCTCGGTCGCGGGGCCGGTGGCGTTCATCGGCCTTGCCGCGCCACATCTTGCAAGGCTCACCGGCCTGCAGAGCCATCGGGATCTCATCCCTCTATCCCTCCTGACAGGTTCCGCACTCGCGTTGGCGGCAGACATTGCCGCTCGTTTCGTCATCTATCCGTCTGAAGCGCCCGTCGGTGTGCTTCTGGCGGCGGTGGGAGTGCCGGTGCTGCTATATCTTCTGCAGAGAAAACGGATTGGAGGCGCGGCGTGAGGGCAGCCAGTCCTGTATACTTTGCCACTCCCGTCGCATCGCGGATCATGGTTCTTGCCCTCTGTGTGTCGGTCGTTTGCCTTCTGGGGCTTGCCGGTGTTGCGCTGGGAAGTTCCGGCATGCCGCTGAACCGCGTGGTGTCGGCCATTTTGGGAATGGGGGAGCGGAGCGATGGCATCATCATCTGGTCATTGCGCATGCCCCGTCTGCTGATGGCTGGGTTGAGCGGCGTGGCGCTCGCGCTCGCCGGTTTCATCCTTCAACGGGCAACGCGTAATGAGCTTGCTTCCCCAGCGGTGCTCGGCATTGTCGATGGCGCGGCGCTGGGTGTGATGTGCTTCCTTTTCATGTTCAGCAATGAATCGAACGCTCTTGTTGTCAGCATCATGTGGCAGCCACTGGCTGCCGCACTGGGGGGCATATTCTTCGCGAGCGTCGTCATCATTCTCGCTGTGCGCACGGAAGCGCCGCCATTACGCACCATTCTCTATGGTGTGGCGCTGGGAGCGCTGGCAAAGGCGGGAGTGACGCTCTTTCTTGTCGATGGACCTGTGCATCGCGCCAGCCAGGCAGCCATGTGGCTCGCAGGCTCAGTTTATCAGGCGCGCTGGGCAGACGTCGAGGTGATGGCCATGGTGCTTGTCATTCTTGTGCCGCTCACCTTTCTGTTTTCACGCCGCATGGATCAGCTGCAGCTCGACGAGATCAGCGCACAGGCAAGTGGTCTGCCCGTGCGCTCCACTCAGTTGATGCTGTTTGCGCTCGCGGCATTCCTCACCGCTGCCGCCGTTTCCTTTGCCGGCGCCATCGGTTTTGTTGGTCTCATGGCTCCCCACGTTGCGCGCCTTATTTTGCCGGGGCGCGCCGGCACGCAGATGCTGGCTGCGGCATTGGTGGGCGGGGCGATGGTTATGGCAGCCGATATCGTGGTGCGGATCCTGTTCGCCCCGCTTGAGGTTCCCGCCGGCGCGGTGACGGCAGTAATCGGTGCGCCGTATTTCCTTTTCATTCTCATACGTGCGGGGCGCGTTCATGCATAACGATCAACGAAATGAGATTGAGTTGCGCTCCGTTACGCTCGGCTATCCGGGCAAACGTGTGTTCAGCGACCTGAACCTCTCGATCCGTCCTGGGAGGCTGACGGCCTTCTGTGGGCCCAATGGCTGCGGCAAATCAACGGCGTTGCGCGCCATGCGGGCGCTCCTGCCGGCAGATGCCGGTTTGGTGCTGCTGCGCGACACGCCCATTACCGATCTGCCGGTGAGGGCGCTTGCCCGTGAAATCGCCATGCTGACGCAAAGCCCCACAGCACCCGGGGAACTGTCTGTTGAACAGCTGGTCACACTTGGCCGCTATGCACACCGCAGGGCCTTTACCTCTGCCGCGGGGAATGACCGCACGGCCGTTACAAATGCGCTGCGGGAAACGAATCTGGCGGATATGGCCGACCGCCCAATCGGCACGCTGTCGGGTGGGCAGCTTCAGCGGGTATGGATTGCGATGGTTCTGGCGCAGGCATCTCCTGTCATCCTGCTGGACGAGCCCACCAACCATCTGGATATTGCGCATGCTCTGGAAGTGCTGGCGCTGGTGCGTCGTCTCGGCGCGCAGGAGGGCAAGACGGTGGTGGTCGTACTCCATGATTTGAATCTGGCTGCACGTTTCGCCGACGATATCGTCTTCTTTCGCGGGGGCGAAGTGGCTGGATCCGGCCCGGTGGAAGAAGTCTTCCGTCAGGAACTCATCCAAGATGTGTTCGGGATCGAATGCATCGTGCGGCAGGAAGAGGTGTCTCAACGGCCTTTCTGTGTGCCCATCGCTGCCTGTCCCGGACGCCGGGATCGCCTGGTTCAGGACTAGAATTTTCAGGAAATGCTTCGCCAAAGCGTTTCGCATGGTTATCAGAACCTTGCTGCGACCGTTAACGATTTGAGCTTGTCCGTCTGCCCAAAACCCATGACCGGCAGGGCTTTGCGATGCTTAACAAAAACAGGCATTTACTGAAAATTTGAACTTTGTTTTCTTCAAATTAAGCACAAGATTTAACGGCGATTTCAGCCGCACCCTGCATTCTCGAAAGCATCGAAGGGCTGGCCCGACAGGGACAAAACAAAAGGCTCTCGGGAGTAAAAACAGGGATCTTGAATTATGGCACGTTACGATGTTCAGGAAGCAGGCTTCGGTACGGCTGGTTCGTCCACCCAGGCCGACGTGCTGTTTCAACTTGGAATGATGTATGCGACCGGTCGCGACTGCGACGTCGATCTGGTGGCCGCGCACAAATGGTTCAATATTGCAGCCATCAAGGGTTCTGAACGTGCGGCTGAGCTGCGCTCGGAACTGGCGGCGGGCATGTCCAAGCCAGAGCTCGCCAGAGCGCTGCGCGATGCCCGTGAATGGATGACGATGCACTGATGCGGTGGGGGGCGGACCGTTCAGGGCCTGGCCTGAAACTGGCCGGGCCCTGAGCGCAAGGCACCATCAAAAAATGGCCGCCTATTCGGCGCCCTGAAAACGGACGAGCATTGCACCATCGTTGACCTGCGCACCCTCAGCCGCGATCTCGGCGATGACACCGTCATGCGGCGCGGTAATGGTGTGCTCCATTTTCATTGCTTCGAGCACCAGTAGTGGCTGGCCTTTCTGCACCGTTTCGTTGACCGCGGCACGGACCAGCTTCACCAGACCGGGCATCGGCGCCCTTAGTCGGTCGCCACCGCCACTTTCTTCAGCGGCCTGCAAAGGGTCCGGCACTTTCAACGTCAGCGCATCGGCACCCTCAAACACTGTAATGTGCCCTGGCCACGAGGCAATGCGGGTGGGATCGTCACGTCGCACGATGATGGGTTGAGCGGATTGATCATCGCCAAGGCGAATGGCCAGCGCGCCATCGGCCTGGGCCGAGACGCGGGCTTCCACAATGTCCTCATCATGCATTACCGTCCGCTTGTGAATGAGCGGCCTGAAATGGCCATAGCCCGAAATTGCGGAGAATGGGCTGGCCGTGTCTTCCGAACGATCAGTGCTGCTCGTTGCCGCGATGGCTGCTGCAAGATGTCTTTCCTGCAGCGCCGCGGTCTTGGTCAGAACGTCCTGCTTGCGGCCGATCAAGCCGGTTTCAAGCCGCCCGGCATAAAAATCATCGTCGCGCAGCAGCCGTGTTAGAAAACCGAGATTGACGGTGGAGCCGGCAACTTCGGTTTTCTCAAGCGCGGTTGCCAGTCCGTCAATGGCGCCCTCTCGCGTCGGGGCATGGACGATCAGCTTCGCGATCATCGGATCGTAAAAGGGAGTGATCGCATCTTTCTCCGCGACACCGGCATCAATGCGCAGCGTTGCGGTGTCGAGCCTGTCTGGGAACCGCAAATGGTGCAGCGTTCCCGTGGCCGGGAGAAAATCCCGTGTCGCATCCTCCGCGTAAAGACGCGCTTCGACCGCATGGCCGGTCAGGGTGATCTCCTCCTGGGTGCGGGGCAGGGGCTCGCCTGCAGCCACCCGCAACTGCCACTCTACGAGGTCAACGCCTGTGACCATCTCGGTCACGGGGTGCTCCACCTGCAGCCGCGTGTTCATTTCCATGAACCAGAAGCGATCCGGTCGTAGCCCTTCCGAAGCATCGACGATGAACTCGATCGTGCCGGCGCCGCTATAGGAAATGGCCCTGGCCGCCTTCACGGCGGCGTCCGTCATCGCGATACGTGTTTCCTCGTTCATTCCGGGCGCAGGAGCCTCTTCGATCACCTTTTGGTGCCGGCGCTGGGCCGAGCAATCGCGTTCGAAGAGGTGGACGGCGTGACCGTGCCTGTCCCCGAAAACCTGCACCTCGATATGCCTCGGTGACTGAATATACTTTTCGACCAGCACGCGCTCATCGCCGAACGCCGCCTTTGCTTCCCTTTGGGCGGCCGCCAACGCATCGGGAAAGGCGTCGGGGTCGGATACCAGCCGCATGCCCTTTCCCCCACCGCCCGCGCGTGCCTTGATGAGCACCGGATAGCCGATTTCATTGGCCTTGGAGGCAAGGGCGACAAGCGCCTGCGTGTCACCATGATAACCCGGCACGACTGGGACCCCGGCCTTCTCCATGAGCCTTTTTGCGGCATCTTTCAGGCCCATTGCGCGGATGGCTTGCGATGACGGGCCGACAAAGATCAGACCCGCCGCCTCCACCTGTTCAACGAAGTCCGGATTTTCTGACAGAAAGCCATAGCCTGGATGGATGGCCTGCGCGCCGGTTTCACGAGCAGCGGCAATGATTTTCTCACCATTGAGATAGCTTTCCGCAGCCGGGGCAGCACCGATGCAGATTGCCTGGTCAGCGACACGCACATGCAGTGCGTTCCTGTCCGCATCTGAATAGACCGCCACTGTAGCGATCCCCAGACGTCGTGCGGTTCTGATGACCCGGACGGCAATTTCTCCGCGATTGGCAATGAGAATTTTGTCGAACATGCAGAACGTTCCTCCTACGAAGCAGCAATACCATAGTGTGTTGAGAGCGGTTTGTGGCGGGAAATTTGCCGCTTATTCCATCCGTTCTGCGCGGCTCCCATATCGCTTGCGTCTCTTGGAAAATTTCTTTCCTCGGCACGGAATATTTGAAGTGTATCTCACCCGAAAGTGGGTAAGCCATACAGTATTGATGACCCCCGCATCCGGTAATGATACCCAGAACTACTGCGACATGGCCGATCCGATCAAATATGTTTTGGTGAAAGTGCCGGGGGTTTTTTGTAGCGCCTGCATGCTCCTCATATGCCTTGCAGGGGGAGAAAATCGGCTCCTCGGCAAATGGAATACTACTGTGTGTGTCCCGAGACGGCCGCAGTGCGAAGCGCGTGTGGCTCCGCCTGCCCGGGATACTTCAGAAACAGCCGGTTCGCGTTCGACGTAGTTTGACCTTGAAATCCTGTGCGCGGGTATGAGCTGCTCGAGTGGAATAGCGTTGCAACGCCGGGAAACGGTGTTCTGGGCAAACGAGTAGCGAAAACCATTGGCGAGAAAAAAGCGGATCGGTGGGTTGAGCCCGCCGCGAGCCGTAGCGGCCGCGCGTATGACAGTGAGTCGGGAATGTTCGGAGGCGTGAAGCGGAGCAATTCGCTGAATTTGTCAGCAGATAACAGATGGAAATTCCATGATGAAATATTCACCATCCCGCTTTCTGTTCGCCAGTAGTCTTGTATCTATTTCGGCTACTCTGCAAATCGGACCGCTCTTCGCAGCGGATATGCAGGGGACGGAGCCCATTCCTGAGCCACCAATATTCTCTTCCTCCCCCTTGCGGCAGAATGCGCGCATTGTGGGAGGTGCTCCCATGGGGGGGACGGTTGGTGGAGCCCCTATGCTCGTGCCTGGAGATGCGGTTCCCGTATACAAAGGGGACGAGATGCCGCCGCTTGTCGATCTGGAAGGAAACTGTGGCGGCGTTCCCTGTCCTGCGGCCATGCGCGGAAAGATGCTGGACAACAGTTCCGTAGGAAAGTTGCGGATCGGTGAGAACACGGAATTCGCTGGACCAGGCGATCGACCGGCTGTTCCGTTCGTCATTTCCGTTGATGGGCAGATTGTCGATGAAAGCGGTCAGATCACGAATGAGGGCATGTTCGGCGTTTCACCGAATTCGCGACCGGTCGACAAGCAGCGCAAAACCGATCTCGACCTCAGCTCCGTGGATATTCAGATCAAGTTCGACGGGTTGGACACGGAACCATTGCTCAATGTGTCGACCGTGCCCGTGCAGCGGATCTTTCGCGAAGGAGAGCCTGTTCGTTTCTACGCCACCTCCAATTACCCTGCATTTATCACGCGCGCGGAAATTCGCATCTACGAGAGCAACGTTGCCTGGAGCAACCGGCCTTTGGCGGTCGTTCCCATCAATGTTAATGGCGAGGCCAGCTGGGTTATGCCTGCCCGAAGTGGCCGTGAGTTCCACTATGTGTTGCGTGTCTACGATGCCAAGGGTCGCTTCGACGAAACAGTACCGCTGAGCATCGCCAGCACGCGCGGCGAGTTTCTATCCGATTCGGGATACGGCGTGGCTCCAGGCAAAGCGGAAGACAGGACCGCATTTCGCAATATTCCGGTCTACGGCGGTGCCATAACGGTCTACGGAAAGAACGTTCCTGAAGGCTACGGTATCGTCGCATTCGATGAACTTGTTCCCCTGGACCCCAACGGGACATTTGTCACCCAGCGCATTATGCCTCCGGGGCAGCACGTGGTCGACGTTGCTGTTGATGGTGGCTCGAAGGCCGGTGGCCTTTACTTCAGCCGCGACGTGAACATTCCGACCAATGATTGGTTCTATGTTGCGCTTGCAGATTTCACTATCGGCAAGCGAACCGGCGATAGCGGTATCGAGGAAGTGCGGACAGGTGAGTTTGACAAAGTGTGGAACACAGGTCGCCTCGCGTTCTATCTGCGTGGTAAGATCAAGGGCAAGTTCCTGCTGACGGCAGCCGCTGATACAGGCGAGAACGAGGTCAAGAACCTCTTCCGGGATCTCGATGCGCGAGATCCGAGGGAGCTTCTGCGTCGTATCGATCCCGACAAGTATTATCCCGTCTATGGTGACGATTCCACCTCGGTCGAGGACGCGCCCACCAACGGGAAGTTCTATGTGCGCCTGGCCCGTGGTGAGAGCCACGTGATGTGGGGCAACTACAAGACAAAGATTTCGGGGACACGCTTCCTCCAGGTGGACCGTGGTCTTTATGGCGCCGAGATGGTTCTGCGTTCAGCGGGCAATAACGCGAACGGCGAGCCCAAATTCACAGCAACGGCCTTCGCGGCAAAGCCAGAAACGCTCCCACAGCGGGACGAGTTTCTTGGCACTGGTGGTTCGGCATACTTCCTCAAGCGGCAGCGCATCATAGAGGGGTCGGAGACGCTTCACATCGAATACCGCGACAAGATTACAGGGCGAGTTATCGAGAGGCGCGCTCTGGTCTATGGCGAAGACTATACCATCGACTATCTGCAGGGCGTCGTCATTCTCGATGCACCGCTGTCTTCCGGTTCCATTGATGACGGTGCGGTTCGTGAGGGTGCTCTGGGTGGCTACAAGGCCTACATGATCGCCCAGTACGAGTATCGTGCACGAGCCGGTGATATGGAAAACTATGTCTATGGTGGTCGTGCGCAGACCTGGCTTGGCAAGAGCATTCGGCTGGGTGCCACCGGTATCAAGGATTCGACGGGATTGTCCGATCAGACAGCCTACGGCGCCGATTTGCGCCTGCAGCGATCCGAGGACACCTTTATTGACGGTGAAATCGCGTATTCGAAGGGGCCAGGTTTCGGGCTCTCGCGGTCAACCGACGGCGGTCTGTCACTGGCGGATCAGGAGACGGCGGGACGCGAGGGCATTTCGGCCAAGGCGTGGAGCCTGCGTGGTCAGATGGCCTTCAAAGACCTGCGCTTCCTGGGCACTGCAGGCAAAATTGGCGGATATTATGAGCAGAAAGAAGCTGGCTTCTCCAGCGTGACCGAGCAGGTGGATTCCGACGAGCGCAGTTGGGGCGCGGAAGCCGAAATTCCCTTGAGCGCAGCCATGAACCTCAAGCTCTCTTATGACGACTATCTGAACGAAGATGGCAAGCAACACAGCAATGCGGAACTGGAGGTCAGTTACGCCTTCGATGCCTACTGGAAGGCGGCCTTCGGCATCGCCTATTCCAAACTCCACTCGCCAGGAGCCATTGCGTCTGGAAAATCCGGTTATGACGGGACGCGGCTCGACGCGGGTCTGCGTGTCGACTATCGCCAGGATGATGATTACCTCTACTATGGTTTCGTTCAGGGAACAGTCGACAGGAAAGGCAATATTTCCAAGAATGATCGCTACGGTGTGGGCGCGGAAGTCCGTCTGAGCGAAAAGCTTGGCGCCGAGGGCGAGGTGTCCTGGGGTAAATCCGGGATCGGCGGACTTGCCGCGCTGACTTACGATCCGACACCTGAAGATCACTACTATATCGGTTATCGCCTCGATCCGGATCGCGCTACGGACGGCACCTATGGATACGACCTCCAGGGCCGGGACCATGGCGCCGTGGTTGCGGGCGTAAAGAAGCGAATGAGCGATGTGGTTTCGGCCTATTCGGAAGCCGATGTCGATCTCTTCGGACGTCGTAACTCCCTGGCTCAGCGTTACGGTGTCATCTACACACCTGATGTCGCCTGGACTGTCGATGGCGGTTTCGAAGCCGGCAATATCGAGGATGATCGCATCAACCCCGCCTCCGGGAAACAATATGCCGATTTCGAACGGTACGCGGGCTCACTCGGCGTAGGATTCAAGGACGAGGAATTGGGCGTCAGCGCACGGGTTCGAGGTGAAGCCCGGATCGAACGGTCCGAAGATGAAACACGAAACCGCAATACCTATGTCGTAAGCGCCGGCGCCAGTATGGATCACGACGGGTATGGCAGGGTTCTCGGAAGCGTTGACGCCGTAATCTCGCAGACGCCGTTGGGTACTTACTACAACGGAGACTATATCGAGGGTTCGCTGGGATACGCCTATCGCCCCGTCGACAACGATCTCCTGAACGCCTTGTTCAGATATACCTACCTCTACAATCTCCCGGGCAACGACCAGATCAGCAGCATGTCGCGTTCCACAAATGGCCCGCTTCAACGCAGCCACATCGTCTCCGCCGATCTGACTTATGACCTCCTTCCGTGGTTGTCCGTTGGTGGCAAGTACGGCATGCGCCTGGGTGAGATCCGGGCAAGGAGCAGCGACAGTTCCATGGGCGATTGGGAAAAATCCTCAGCCCATCTGGGCATCGTCCGCGCCGATCTGCATGTCGTGAAGAACTGGGATGCGATGCTTGAAGGCCGAGCCTTCTATCTTCCGGAGATTCAATCGGTGGATTACGGCGCGCTTGCCGCTCTGTACAGGCATGTCGGCAACAACTTCAAGGTCGGCGCAGGGTACAATTTCGGGCGCTTCTCAGATGATCTCCGCGATCTCACGCTGGACGACCGTGGAGCCTTCCTCAACGTGGTTGGGAAGTTCTGACGCCCGAAGCGGGCGCCGCTCGTGGGGGGAGGCGCCCGCACCCGCTTCCGCCAGAAGGGAGATTTGTCGTCATTTCGACAAGGTTGTGTCCTGAAACACATCCAACATTCAAGCGCCAGGGCGTCTTTCCAGACGCCCTGGCGATCTGCTACGTCAATGGTGGCACCGCAGCGGACGCTGCTGGCAACAAACGGGGGCATTGGAGTTGGCCAAAATTCGCTGGACCGTCCTGGCCGTGGCCACGGCCATTTTTCCTGGTTCGGCGCTGGCCGACTGGAAGCCGGTCGAACGTGTCGAACCCTACGCCATCTCCGGGGCAACTGCACTGGATCTTTATAGGTCCATCGGAGAGCGCGGGCCCAAACTCGGCGTACGCCGGGTGATCGCATACACGGATTTCAAACTCACCTGGCGTCGCGATTATCAACCACGCAAGGATGGCGCCTGCGTCCTGGCTTCAGCAACGCCGAAACTGATCATCACCTACCGCCTGCCACAGGTCACAGGGGCGCTGTCATCGCAGACACGTTCGGCCTGGGAGCGCTTCATAGAGGGGGTGAGGGCGCACGAGCGCGTTCATGGAGATATCATCACTGATATGGTGAAGAAGATTGAAGAGGTGTCGGTCGGATTGCGGGTCGAGAATGATCCTGGGTGCCAGAAGGTGCGTGCAACACTGCAGGAGCATCTGGGAAAGCTCTCTCAGGAACAGCGACAACGCAGCCGCGAGTTCGATCGCGTCGAAATGGGCGATGGCGGTAATGTGCACCGCCTCGTGATGGAGTTCATCAATGGCGACAGGCAGCGCAGCAACTGACGCTGCCTGTCCGCGTCCTACATTCTGAATACACCGAACTTCGTATCAGCGATTGGCGCGTTCAGTGCTGCGCCAAGGGACAGGGCAAGAACCTCCCGCGTCTTGGCAGGGTCGACGATACCGTCGTCCCAAAGGCGGGCGCTCGAATAGAGCGGGTGGCCTTCGCGCTCGTATTTTTCGAGGATGGGCCGCCGAAATTCGGCTTCCTCCTCCGCGCTCCAGCTTCCACCCTTACGCTCGATGCCTTCACGCTTGACGATGGAAAGAACGGTGGCCGCCTGCTCGCCGCCCATGACCGAAATGCGCGCATTTGGCCACATCCAGAGGAAACGGGGAGAATATGCGCGGCCACACATGCCGTAATTGCCGGCACCGAACGATCCGCCGATGATCGCTGTGACCTTTGGCACCTGTGCCGTCGCGACTGCCGTCACCAGCTTGGCTCCGTCGCGTGCGATGCCCCCGGCCTCATATTTGCGCCCGACCATGAACCCGGTGATGTTCTGCAGGAACACAAGAGGGATCTTTCGCTGGCAGCACAATTCGATGAAATGGGCTCCTTTCAATGCGCTTTCGGAGAAAAGCACACCGTTGTTTGCCAGAATGCCTACCGGAATCCCGTAAATATGGGCAAAGCCGGTAATCAGCGTGGTTCCATAATTGGCCTTGAATTCATCGAACTCCGAGCCGTCCGCCACGCGCGCGATCACCTCGCGCACATCGTAGGGCTGGCGGGTATCGGCGGGGATGATGCCGTAGATCTCACGTGGATCGTAGGCGGGCGGAATCGGTTTGCGAAGATCGAGCGATATGCTCTTCTTTCGATTCAGGTTTTTGACAATGCGCCTGACGATGGCGAGCGCATGTTCATCGTCCAGCGCATAGTGGTCTGCAACGCCGGATTCACGCGTATGGACCTCTGCGCCGCCGAGCTCTTCCGCGGTAACCACCTCGCCGGTCGCCGCCTTTACGAGCGGCGGTCCGCCGAGAAAAATTGTGGCGTTGCCCTTCACCATCACGGTTTCATCACTCATTGCCGGCACATAGGCGCCGCCGGCAGTGCACGATCCCATCACACAGGCGATCTGGGGAATGCCTTTCGCGGACATGTTCGCCTGATTGTAGAATATGCGGCCGAAATGATCGCGGTCGGGAAAAACCTCGTCCTGATTGGGCAGGTTAGCGCCGCCTGAATCGACCAGGTAGATGCAGGGGAGGTTGTTCTCCAGCGCAATTTCCTGGGCACGCAGATGCTTCTTCACCGTCAGAGGATAATAAGTGCCGCCTTTCACGGTCGCATCGTTGACGACCACGACACATTCCTGCCCTTCAATGCGTCCCACACCGGCAATCAGGCCAGCGGAAGCAATGTCTCCGCCATACATATCGAAGGCGGCGAACTGGCCGATCTCGAGAAAGGGGGCGCCCACATCCAGCAATTGCGCAAGTCTCTCGCGTGGCAGGAGCTTGCCACGATTGACGTGGCGTTCACGAGCCTCATCCGACCCGCCGCGCTCGATCTGTGCGGCTTTTCCGGTCATTTCGCCCACCAGCGCCTGCATCCGGTCGAAATTGGCCTTGTAGGCGTCGGAGGAGGGGGAAAGTTGCGATTGAAGGACGGTCATGCGATCTCCTGCGGCGAATGGGGCACTATGCCCAATCCGTGGTTTGATTCCCATGGTCTGGCAAGCCGCCTGCATCACGCAGCATACGAGCCAGGTGCATTAGGTTGAAGGTCATGAAGGTCAGGTTGCGTCGCGTGAACGCGCTGTCGTAGCCGGCACGGCCGCCGTTCTCGGTCTCATCGCCGTAGGACGGGCCCGGGCCAGCTTCGCCAATCCAGCCGCAATCGGCCTGAGGCGGAATCGTGTAGCCGATATGCTGCAGCGAATAGAGCACGGTCTTGGCCACATGCTTGATGCCATCTTCATTGCCGGTGATGATCGCCCCGCCGACCTTGCCATAGTAAATGTACTGGTCCTTGGTGTTGCGCTGGCCGGAATGGGCGTAGAGCCGTTCGATGATCACGCGGCAGATGGAGCTCTCTTCGCCAAGCCAGATGGGTGAGCCGATCACCAGAATGTCGGCTGCATTTACTTTTGGCCAAATCTTCTCCGGCCAGTCATCAATCGGAGCACCTTCCTCCCGCATATCCGGCGAAACGCCAAAAGCAATGTTGAAGTCGACCGCGCGCAGATAATCGGTCGCGACCCCGCAGCGCTTCATCAGGGCGATGGAATCCTGCATCAGGTCTTCGGTATGCGATGCAGTCCGGTCGCTTGGTTTCAGCGTGGTATTGATGAACAGCGCTCGAAGATCGGAAAAATCAGTGCTGGTCTCATCGGCAAGGCGCTTCTGCAGATCATTGAGTGGCATGGGTTTTCTCCATGTGTGTGTGACCAGGGTCAACGCACGGGAGAGGACATGGTTCTCACGCCTCTGACATCATCTCACGTCCGATCAGCCAGCGCCTGATCTCGCTCGTACCTGCGCCGATCTCGTAGAGTTTGGCATCTCTCAGGAGACGCCCTGCCGGAAATTCGTTCACATAGCCATTGCCGCCCAGAAGCTGGATTGCATCAAGTGCGGTCTGGGTGGCCTTTTCGGCCGCGTAAAGGATGCAGCCCGCCGCGTCCTTGCGGGTCGTCTCGCCGCGGTCGCATGCGGCTGCCACCGCATACACATAGGCGCGGCACGCGTTCATCGTTGTGTACATGTCCGCAAGCTTGCCCTGGACAAGCTGGAACGAGCCGATAGGCTGACCGAACTGTTCACGCTCCCGCACATAGGGGGCTGCGACATCAAGGCAGGCTGCCATGATGCCAACGGGCCCACCCGCCAGCACCACGCGCTCATAGTCCAGACCCGACATCAAGACATTGACGCCCTTGCCTTCCTCGCCAAGCACGTTTTCGAACGGCACTTCGACGTTCTCGAAAACCAGCTCGCCCGTGTTGGATCCGCGCATGCCAAGCTTGTCGAGCTTCTGGGCAACGGAAAATCCCTGCATGTCACGCTCGATGATGAAGGCCGTAATGCCGCGTGATCCGGCGTTCGGGTCGGTCTTTGCATAGACAACCAGGGTGCCGGCATCAGGCCCGTTGGTGATCCACATCTTGGACCCGTTGAGGACAAAGCGGTCGTTGCGTTTTTCCGCCCGGAGTTTCATGGATACGACATCCGAGCCGGCACCCGTCTCTGACATGGCGAGCGCCCCCACGGTCTCGCCCGAGCATAGTGCGGGAAGGTATTTCTGCTTCTGTGCGTCGTTACCCCAGCGGCGGATCTGGTTCACACATAGATTGGAGTGCGCGCCATACGAGAGCCCGACCGAGGCCGATGCGCGCGAGATTTCCTCCATGGCCACGACATGTGCCACATATCCGAGACCCGAACCGCCATAGTCTGGATCGACGGTCATGCCGAGCAGACCTAGCGCTCCCATCTCCTGCCAGAGATGGGCGGGAAACTCGTTGCTTTCATCGATGCCCGCTGCAAGGGGGGCAATCTTTTCCTGCGCGAAGCGATGTGTCATCTCCCGCAGCGCGTCGATATCCTCGCCAAGCCCGAAATTCATCGATCCGGTATACATCGGTCTCCTCCGGTCACATCACGGCGCCCACAAGGCGCATGGTCATGGTATGGTAATTGGCAGCGACCTCGTCCTCCGAAAGCCGCAGCTCAGGGCGAAACCAGACGATCACGCCCGTGATCATCTGGATGATCGCCATGGCGGTCAGTGAAACATCGTCAATCCGGAAGACCCCGTCGCGCAGGCCATCTGTCAAAATACCCCTGAGCTCGCCTTCATACTGGCTGCGCAGATCGAGAATGCGCTTGAGGCGTTCCTCGGAAAGGCTGCGCAGTTCCAGATTGCTCACATGAGTGGAGTTGCGACGGGCCAGGTGAAAGCGGATGTGGTTTTCAACGAAAGCAGCGAGGCGTCCTGCTGGCTTTTCTTCAACAGAGCCCTCTGCAGGACGCGCTTCCCTCCAGGAAATGATCAGGTTTTCCATATGCTCGCGCATAAGCGCGTAAAGCAGCTCTTCCTTGGTCGGAAAATACCGGTAGAGCGCGGCCGGCTGAACACCAACCTTGCCGGCAAGCTGGCGCATTGCCATGGCCTCGAAGCCAAGACGCGCGATCAGGTCGAGCGCCGCCTCTCGGATCGCCGCTTCGGTCTTCTCTCCATCGGATCCGGTCGTGCGCGCCATGAAGCCTCCTCGGGAAATTAATAAAACGAACGTTCAATTAATTCAAGAGCCAGTGAAGCATGTGACGTTTTCTGATGTGTGTGAACCGGAGGGCCTGGGATTTTTGGAGAAACGGAGCCGCCCGGACGGGACAGAAGCACGTATGCCAATGCGTTGATGCCAGGGCGGGAAACCGGGAAAATCGTCCCTGTTCTCCATACCGTCGTGCCCGGTTGACACAGGCGGCTCCGTTGCGAAAACAACGTGATCGGCTGCCATAGGTTCCAGAGTTTTTACAGCGTCGTTTCAAAGAGTTTGCAGGAGCGCGCTGGTCGTCGTGACCTTACAGAATTCGAAGCCGAGTGTAGCCACATGGACCCGGTGCACCGTCTCGGCCGGGATGGTCCCACCGCGCCCATCTGGCAGATCGAAACAGTCGCAGGCATCCTCCACCAAAAGCATATTCCAGCCCATATTCGCGCCGGTTCGGACTGTGGTGGACACGCACATGTCTGTTGAAATTCCGCAGGTCACGATGGTTTTCGCTTCGAGCCGGCGCAGGCGAAGATCGAGATCTGTTCCAATGAATGAGGCGTTGACGCTCTTCGTGACGAGCGCTTCGCCGGGCTGCGGCTCGAAACCAGGGCGCATTGCATGTCCAGGTTCGCCCGGCCGTAGCGTTGAGCCAGGTTCGACGGAATCATGGCGCACATGGATTACCGGCCGACCGGTTTCTCGCCAGGCTTCAAGCAGGGCGAGCGCCTTCCGGTCGACGTCCTTGTTCCAGCGTCGCGGCCATGGCGCATCGTCGAATGCCTGCTGATAGTCGACGAGCAGAAGAACGGCGGCATCCATGTCCATTCTGGTAACCTTTCAATGATCAGGGGGTAACCGGATTGCGCGCATCGGAAAGGATTCGCCCACCGATAGCCATGAAGCACACGCCGGCGGCGCGTTCTATCCAGTGCTGCACGTGCCGAAAGCGGCGAATGATTGGCGCCGAGGACATGAAAAGCGTGACAAGGGTGTACCAGACCAGCGCGCTTAAAATGACCATAACGACCATCAGTCCCATCAGCCAGAACGGTGTGCTTTCGGTGACCGCGGTGGCAAAAACGCTTGTGAAGAGCACAATGGCTTTGGGATTGGTCGATGTGACCAGAAAGCCAAACACGAGCGGATTTCCCTTTGGCCGATCGCTGCCCTCCGTCATTTCCAGTTTGGCTGGTTGGGCGAAGAGCAGCTTGAGCCCCAGATAAATGAGATAGCACCCGCCTAAAAGGCGCACTGCCCACGCCAGCCAGTGATACTCGATCAGGATCGCCGAGAGACCCGCAAGACTGAGCGTCGCGTAGATGCCAAGGCAGAGCGAAACGCCGAGTGTGGTCCATAACCCGGCGATTGTGCCGCGGGTCATTGACGTGCGCACGACGGCGATAAAGTCAGGGCCCGGCAACATCAATGCAGGGATGAAAACCGCAAACACGCTGGCCAGGATCATAAAGGGCCCCATATCTCCTCCAATCCGGAAAGGTGCACAGAGACTGAGCCTAATCGCGCTGGCGTGTTCCGCAAGAGCCATCGGCAGATCTTCGTGCTCGTAACTGGACCAAAATGTCCAGAAAGAGAAGGCCCGTGCCAAAGAACATGCCGACGCCGAGCGTGGCGCCCGCAGCATTAGCCCCGAATGCTTCCAGCGAAAGCGCGGCGAGAGAAAGCATAGAAAGCAATGCGACATTGTTCGCGCTTTCGGAGAGTGCGAGGAGGAACCCTTTTTCCCGACCTGCGCGCTGAGCGATCATGGTCGTGCTCGTCGGTGCGGCAAACCCCAGCGCGACACCCCATCCACCCAGACACAAAACCGCCCCATGGAGCGGAAGCGGCAGGAAGAGGAACATGACCAGGGTGAAAATGAGCAACAGCAGGGCCCCCAGGAGCAAGGTCTGATCGTCTCGAAAAAGCCGTTTGGCAGCGCCGATCAGAACATTCCCCAACGCCAGTCCGATGCCGAAGGCCGCGACGGAAAGACCTGTCTGAAATGTGTTGATCGCAAATCGATCACGCAGCAGTTCGCCGCTCAGGCCGAAGGCGGCAACAGCGGTTCCGTTCCACAGTGCCTTGGCCGCAATGAGCATGAGAAGACTGTGCTTGCGGCCTTTGAAACGAGGGCGAACTTGCCGAAGCGGTGGAAAGTTTTCGGCCTTGAGAACACGATGGGCGGGAAGCATCAATAGAAGGCACCCAGAGGCACTTGCCAGAAAAGGAGCGCGCCAGCCAAACGCGTGGGTGAGAGCGCCAGCGAGCACCGGCCCGAATGCAATCCCGGCCGTCATACCCAGCATGACGAACCCCATTGCCTGCGCGTGGCGTGCATCAGGCAATCGGTCGGCGATCAGGGCGAAGGTAGCGGGGATCAGCGCTGCTGCTGCTGCGCCACCAAGCACTCGAAGGAGGACGGCGATGTCAAGCGCTGGAGCAAAGGCAACCGCAAACCCGTCAGCCGCAAGAACCGCCAGGGCAACGATCAGGAGTCGTTGCCTGTCGATCTTATGGGCGAAGAGCCCGATAATCGGTGCCCCGACCGCATAGGAAAGGGCGTAGCCGGAGATCAGCCACGAAACAGCAGCAGGTGAAGCACCGAAAGCCGATGCTATGGGTGTCAGCATGGGCGCGATCATGAATTCCGTCGCGCCGACGAAGAAAACGACCAGTGCAAGCACTGGCAGAAAAAGCCGTGAAGGCATGGATAACTCCATGAGTGCGTTGATAAGGATGGCCGAACGGCTGGAAAAATGGGGGAGAAAACACCTAAGAGCAGGCGCAAGGGCGCTGCATAGGACACACGAAAATGGGAAAGGTGTTAAAGCGTCTGGCGGCTTGGCCGCATGGAGCAGGTTGCCCCGACGTCTTTGCAACTTTGCACGAATGCGGTGAGCCTGCAAGCGCCATGCATTGTTGGCGATTGTTCATGAGGCTGGAAATCAGGAGACCAATCTAGTCGAATGACAGCGATTCAGGACCAGCGTTTCATGACAGGGGTCTTCATATGAATTTCTCGATCCGGTCGGTTGCTCAAGACGCGGATGGCTGGTGGGATCTGCCCACGGGCTTCGCCAACACCATCGCCGATGTGCCGGGCGTAGCCGTCGGGCACACGACTTGTCTCCACGGCGCAGCACGGACAGGGGTCACAACCGTCATTCCACACAACGGGGATTTGTTCCGTTATCCCGTGCCGGCCGGGTTTTGCGGTGCTGAACGGCTTTGGAAAGAGTGCGGGGCTCCTGCAACTGGCCGAACTTGGGCGTATTGAAACACCGATCCTCCTGACCAATACATTCGGCGTTGCCGCCTGCACCACGGCACTGATCCGCAGGGCGATTGAACAAAATCCGGAAATCGGGCGCAGCCGCGCCACGGTCAACCCGCTTGTTCTGGAATGCAATGACGGACGCGTCAATGACATTCAGGCTCTGGCTGTCACTGAAGCCATGGCGAATGATGCCATTTCGGCGGCCAGCCCGGAGTTTGCACAAGGCACAGTGGGGGCCGGAACCGGAATGCGTACATTTGGCTTTGCAGGGGGCATCGGCAGTGCCTCGCGGCGCGTGGCGCTGCCGTCCGGTCGGGAAACACGTGCTTGGCGCGCTGGTTCTTTCCAATTTCGGAAGACCGGGCGATCTCCGATTGCTGGGTAAACGTGTCGACACGCCCGAGGCCGGGCGTTGCGACCCAGACGACAAAGGCTCGGTGATCGTCGTCTACGCCACGGATGCACCGCTTGATTCGCGCCAGCTCACCCGGCTCTCCCGGCGGGCGGGAGCAGCGCTTGGGCGTCTTGGCAGTTACTGGGGCGATCAAAGCGGCGATATAGCCCTTGCATTTTCGACCGCCAAACCTCCTGTCCATCGACAGTGAGGTCGTTACCATCGAGCGCCTCGGCGAGGCTCGGCTCGACCCGTTCCTGTGCGCGGCAGTCGAGGCGGCGGAAGAGGCGGTGCTGAATGGGCTGTGGCACGCAGAGTCGCTCACCGGTTATGACGGCCTTCGGCTCCCCGCCCTGCGTGATCAACTTTTGCCACGCATGACCTGATGCCCTTGTTCCAGGCTTTCTGGAAGAGTAAGCCGGAAGCAAGGAAGCTGGTATCCGGCTTCCGGCCAGCCCTCGCACATCTCCTCTCCTCCGGTGCGACAGCCAGCATAAAGAACCTGGTTAAGGAGACCCTTGATGTACGCCCGCCTTTTCCGATCCGTTCTGGCTGTGTGTCTGCTGGCAATGCCGGCACTTGCGCAGGATGAGACGGATACGACTGCTCCGGACATCGGAAGCAGGGTTTTGGAAAACTACGTGACCCCTGCTCTTGCCCGGTTTGGCGAAACGAGCAGCGCGCTTGCAGCGGCATTGAGGGCAGCGTGCGAGAGTGGTTCTGCAGGTGATCTTCACGCAGTGCGAACGGCATTTTCTGACACGCTTTCCGCTTTTGCACACGTCTCCGCGCTTCGGTTCGGGCCATTGGTCGCGGAAAACCGTTTCGAGCGCATATTCTTTTGGCCGGACCCGCGCGGTGTAACGCTGCGCCAGGTACAGGGACTGCTGGCTGCGGAGGAGCCGTTACCACGCAATCTGGCTGATCAGAGTGTCGCGCTGCAGGGTCTTCCGGCGCTGGATTACGTGCTCTTCGGCACTGGCGGGGACGTGTTGGCCGAGGACGCCCGTCGTTGCAACTATGCGATGGCAGTTTCCAACAATGTGTCAAATATGGCCGCGGAACTGGAACAGGCATGGGCCGAAGGGACATTGTTTCGTACCGCCTTTGTCGCGCCTGCGGCAGACCGTGACCCTTACCGCTCAACGGCCGAGGTGGCTGGCGAAATCGTCAAGGCTGCTGGCACGGCATTGGAATTTGCCCGCAACGCCGAGCTTCTTCCCGCTCTTGGCAAAACCGTAGAGAAAGCCCGTGGAAAGCGCGCGCCGTTTTGGCGCAGCGGCCAGACCTTCGCTTTCGTCGCCGCTCAGATCGAGGGCGTGCAGCAGCTCATCGATGCCGCCGGGTTTGTCGATGGCCCCTCTGATCTCGTTAATGGTTATGGCCGTGGGATGGATTTCGATCTCTCGCATGCCCGCCAGGCGTTGCTTGCGGTTGAAGCAGCACCGGAAGCGGCGTTTTCTGAAGAACAGGACCGCGGGCGGATTTCCTATGCGGCGATTGCCATGGAGGGAGCGAAGCACACGCTGAACGGAGAGCTGTCTGGAGCACTCGGACTGGTGATGGGGTTCAATGCACTCGATGGAGATTGATCGGCGGACGTTCCTCGTCCTGGCCGCTGCCGCGTCGGTGTTCCGCTCCGATCGCGCGATGGCGGAAGAGGAGCCGCTGTTCCTTGGAGCCCGGCTCAATGCGGGCGCGTTCGAGGCTGCCGTGATCGATGCGGCCGGGCGCGACCGCCTCGTTCTGCCGCTCGAGGCGCGCGGGCATTCTTTCGCCATTGACGCACCACGACGGCGCGCCGTCGCCTTTGCGCGTTCACCTGGTCGTTTCGCCGTCGCTTTTTCCGTTGATGGGAAAGGGGATCCACTCGCCTTCGCACCGCCGCCGGACCGACATTTTTACGGCCACGGAGTTTTTACACCGGACGGGAAACTCCTGCTTGCGACGGAAAATGACTTCGATGGCGAGCGCGGCGTAACCGGTCTTTACGACGCCACCACTGGTTTCCGCCGCGTTGGCGAATTTGAGACCGGCGGCATCGGTCCGCACGAGGTAATCCTTTTGGGGGATGGAAGAACGCTCTGTGTTGCCAATGGGGGCATTCTCACCCATCCCGACTACGAGCGTGTGAAGCTCAATCTTGCGACGATGAAGCCGAGCCTCTCCTATATCGATCTTGAGACCGGCGAGATTGTCGAGCAGGCCGAGCTCGCGCCGGAACTGCACAAGCTCTCGCTCCGTCACATGACACTCGATCGCTTCGGCGCGGTCTGGTTCGGCGCCCAGTACCAGGGCGAGGATGACGCACGACCACCTTTGGTGGGCCGCCATCGTCGGGGTCGGGCGATTGAGTTTTTCTCCGGCTCTGAGGCAACCCTGAAGGCACTCGATAACTATATCGGCTCCGTGGCAACCGATTCGTCGGGCGAGGTCGTCGCCACCTCGTCGCCGCGCGGCGGATTGGCTGTTTTTTGGGATGCTCAAACAGGCCGCTGTCTCGGCGAGCGCGCCCTCAAAGACGGATGCGGGCTCGCTCCGCTTGCCGATCATCGTCTTGTGGGCACCAGTGGGCGGGGCGCGATCGTCCTTACGGGCCCGGACGCACCTCTGGAAAATGTTCGTGTCAACGATCCGACTTCGCCTGCGTGGGACAATCATCTCCGCCGCGTGTGAAGACACACCGTCAATGCGCATTTTGCGTCTTGCGGTCGTCAGGCCGTGTGCTTATCTTCGCCCCGTTCTCAGGGCGGGGTGAAACTCCCCACCGGCGGTAAGCGGCACTGGCCGCAAGCCCGCGAGCGCCTTTTCGCAAGACTGCGGCAAGGGTCAGCAGATCAGGTGAAACTCCTGAGCCGACGGTCATAGTCCGGATGGAAGAGAACGCGCGATTTCCGTGTGCCGGATCCCGGCAGCGGTTCATCGCCCGTGATCGCCTTGGGTGACGTGTCTGTTGCGAAAGGAGATCACGATGACACACACCCGCTATGCATTCATCAAGGCCAATTGGCACGCCGATATTGTCGATCGCGCGCTTGAAGGCTTTTGCCAACTTATCCCTGCCAGCCAAGTAGACGTGTTCGATGTGCCGGGTGCCTTCGAATTGCCGCTGGTCGCGCGGGATCTGGCGGCCTCCGGACGCTACGCCGCCGTTGCTGCGGCAGCCTTCGTTGTGGATGGCGGAATCTACCGCCATGACTTCGTCGCCCAGGCTGTTGTCGACGGCCTGATGCGAGCGGGGCTCGACACGGGTGTGCCTGTCCTCTCGGTCTCGCTCACGCCCCATCATTTTCAACCCACCGAACATCATACCGCGATCTATCGCGAACATTTCATCGAGAAGGGGCGAGAAGCTGCCAGTGCCGCCCTCATGATTGGCAAGACGCGCGCCGCACTGGCTGCGTGACCAGCTTTGCCGCGTGAGGGGCACCGAACCGCGACAAAGTGTCAAAGGACGAATTGCCCCTCACTTTCACCCTCTTGCCGCAGGGCTGAGAAGCTGCTGGCAGGTCGGCAAAGACCGGCGTTGGCGGATAGTTCCGGCGCGAGCCGTTGGTCTATGGACGCTTATGTTCTCAACGCTGGTGATGCGCTTCAGCCAGCGCTTCGGCGAAAGCCTCTTCGAACACATCGATTTCGTGATCCGGGCCGACACTGACGCGTATGCAACGGTCCAGCCCGGGTGTCGCCGGCTTGCGTACAAACACGTCGCGCGTGAGCAGGCCCTGCATCACGGCCTCGGCTGTTGTCTTGCCGCCGCAGTCGATGGCAACGAAATTCGTGGCCGAGGGAATTGAAGCCAGTCCATTTGCCGAAGCGATCGCGGCGATCCGGTCCCTGCAGGCGCTGATGCGATCAAGCGTTTGCCGCAGATACGCCTTGTCCTGCAAGGCGGCCAGACTTGCCGCCTGTGTGATACCTGGCATGCCGAAATGATTCCGGATTTTATCGAAAGCCCGAATGGTCTCCCGCTCGCCGATCGCATACCCGCAGCGCATGCCGGCCAGAGCATAAGCCTTGGAGAAGGTGCGCATGCGCAGGACATTGGGCCGGTCTGGCTCGAAACGGGGCAGGGCGTCTGCCGGTGCGGTCTCTCCATAGGCTTCGTCAAGGATCAGCATACTGGTTTCGGGCAACGATTCGATAAATCGCTGCACCTCGTCTGCCTCCCACCACGTGCCCATCGGATTGTCGGGGTTGGAGAGATAGACCAATGGCGCCTTCTCAGCGATGGCCGCACCGCGCAAACCTTCGAGGTTCTCGTAGTCGCCTGCATAGGGCACCGTCACCAGCCGCCCGCCGAAGCCGGCGACGTGATAGTTGAAGGTGGGATAGCCACCGAGCGAGGTGACGACCGGCGTGCCGGGCTCGATGTAAAGGCGCGCGACAAGGCCTAGAAGCCCGTCAATGCCCTCTCCGACGACGATGTTCTCCGGTTTTACACCATGCTCGTCGGCCAGCGCCGCGCGCAGGTCAGAACTCTCCGGATCGCCATACTTCCAGACATGATGCGCCGCGCTCCCAATGGCCTCGATCACGCGGGGCGAGGGACCAAAACCGTTCTCATTGGCACCGAGCCGGGCGCGAAAAGGCCGCCCTGCGGCGCGCTCCTGCGTTTCCGGCCCCACGAAGGGCACGGTGGAGCGGAGGGAATGTGCGAGTGGGGTAAGCGGTGGGCGTCGTGTCATGGGCCGTGTCTGGTCTGTGCTTTCTCAAACTGAACGCGGCGACCCTACATCAAGCTCGACAAGTGTGAAATCGCCTTTGCGGCGTTGAGCAGAAACACTGCGCACAAAAAACGGGGCCCGGCAAAAGCCAGGCCCCGCTTTAAGCTTTACGGCTCTTCTGATTAGAAGTCGCGCTGGAAGCGCAGGAAGCCGTGGAACTGATCCGGATCGGTCAGACCGTTAACCACACCGTCGAACTTGGTGTAGTTGACTGCGAGCTTCGCGTTGAAGTTCTGCACGATCTCGTAGTCGATCGTCGTGCCGATGTTCCAGGCGTCGACATCGGTGAAGACAACGTCATGACCGACTTCGCTGTAGTATGCGCCGCCGATGGAAGCGGTCAGCTTCGGCGTGGCCTTGAAGCCGATGACGCCAGCGAGCGACCATTCTGCACCCGGCATGACTGCAACGCCACCGTAGGTCGCGGTAGCAATGCCGTCCAGCGGGTTGGCCGAGTAGAAGCTCACGCCGCTTTCGTACTGGGCAAGACCCTGGATGAAGAAGCGGTCGGTCAGGTTCGCCTTGACGATACCCTTGATCGCGAATTCTTCAGCCGTTGCATCGTAAGCTGCATAGAGGTCTGCGGAGCCCCAGCCCTGTGCGATGCCGACCTTACCGACAACATTCGGCGTCCAGTCGTAGTTGTCATCAGCTTCTTCGAGCATGACGGCGAAGGTGACGCCATTGCCAGCTGCGAAGTTGTAACCGATGAAGTGAACGCGGCCATACGGGAAGAAGCCGCGGTCCTGCTCGCCGTGGAGACCCGTGTCCCAGATCGAGTCGGACATACCCATGGAGAGGCCGCCGAGCGAGATCACTGCCTGCTGCAGGTTAACACCCGAGCTGGTCACACCGTGCGAGTAAGCGTCGCCGTCGTTCAGACCAACGGTCGCATTCGCATCGCTGTTGGAGCTCGTGCCACGGAATTTGATCCATGCGCCAAGCGTGCCGTACTCCGTCTCGGAGCGGGCATCGATGTTCAGCTCACCGCGAGCATACTTGTCCCAGCCTTCCTGGTCGGAGAAGTCACCGTCGCCGTAACCGATCTGGTAACGGACCATGCCGCTGATCTTCAGGCAGGTCTCGGTGCCGGGGATGTAGAAGAAGCCTGCGCCGTAAACGTCGCAAACGCGCACATATTCCATCGGCTCCGGCTCGGGGACGACGATCGGGTCGGCCGCTTTTGCGCCGGTCGCAGCAGCTGCGAGAGCTGCGGAGCCAATCAGAAGGCTCTTGAGTTTCATGTTCTGACCTCCAGTCAAAGTTCTAAATGCGGGTCTGGGTATTTTGCTGAAGGACAGCGTTCCCTGCCCCATCCCCAAGAAAAGAAAAGTTCGCGCTTTCGCGCCCCCTTTCCGAGCCTGACATTACTCATGGGGGCGGCAGGTTCAACCGCGATTACGCGGCAAGCCCCCCTGACGGTCGTCTATCCGGAATGGCTGTTGCACAAATGACACGATCTGAGCCACCGGGTAAGTCTTTCTTAACACTTGAAGGCCGGATATCGGCATAACAAACGGCTTCTGGATTGCAGTACTACCGCATTCCGGGGACGAATCGAGGCAAATTGGAGCGGAATCACTGGTTTTGAACCTGATGATTCTCCGCCGCGATTTACGGTGATTCACGCAGCCGCCCGGCGCTCGCCAGGCAGGATGCAGAATTTCCTTATAATAAAGCATGGAAATGCGAATGCCGTATTGATTGTGCGGCCGGTTTTCTTTATCCAGCGTCTCGCCGGAGAGGTGGCCGAGTGGTCGAAGGCGCTCCCCTGCTAAGGGAGTAGACCTCAAAAGGGTCTCGTGGGTTCGAATCCCATCCTCTCCGCCATTCACTTCCCCCCAGGTTCTCGTTTTCCTGAATGGCGGCAAAGCGGCAGCTCTTTTCCGCGGTCTGATATTTCCTTTTTATTTCAATGGATTGACCTGCGCTCTTGCGCATTCGAGCCGCAACAAGCTTCCATCTTTCATGATTCTGACTGGAGGTCAGAACATGAAACTCAAGAGCCTTCTGATTGGCTCCGCAGCTCTCGCAGCTGCTGCGACCGGCGCAAAAGCGGCCGACCCGATCGTCGTCCCCGAGCCGGAGCCGATGGAATATGTGCGCGTTTGCGACGTTTACGGCGCAGGCTTCTTCTACATCCCCGGCACCGAGACCTGCCTGAAGATCGGCGGCTACGTTCGCTACCAGATCGACTGGTCCGACAGCGATGATACCGCTTTTGGTTTCCCGGGTAATATCTCCCTCGACTCCGATGACGACTGGGACACCGGTGGCTGGCGTAAGCTGGCACGTGCCAACCTGACCATCGATGCTCGTTCCGAGACCGAATATGGTACGCTCGGCGGCTTCTTTGAGGCTCGCGCTGATGCCTATTCCGGTTATTCGCAGCTCAGCATTCCTGCTCCGCTTGATAAAGTCGGCAACGGCATCAAGAAGGGCTTCTATCTGAACCAGGCCTACATCACTCTTGGCGGCTTCTTCCTCGGTTACAAGACCACGATCTTCGACCAGGGCATGGCTGGCGAGTACGATGCTGGTGGCTTCGATTCCTCCATCCACACGCTGGGCTACACCTTTGTGCCGGGCAATGGCGTTTCGGTCTCGATCGCTCTTGAAGAGAACGATTACAACTACGACTACACGCCGAACGTTGTTGGTAAGGTCGGTGTCAGCCAGGGTTGGGGTTCGCTCGCAGCATTCGCAGCATACGACGCGACGGCTGAAGAGTGGGGCCTGAAGGGCTATGCGAGCATCAAAGCGACGCAGCAGCTCACCCTTGAACTGCTTGCCACGTATTTCTCCGATGGCAGCCTCTACAGCAATGGCTACGACTACTCTGTCGGCGGTCATCTGAAGTACGCAGCTTCGCCCAAGCTGGCAATCGGCTTCGGCGGTCAGTACTTCGGCGACAAGCACGGCACGAGCGCTGATGACTGGGCAATCGGTGGTGTAATCGACTACCAGCTGGTCGAGAACCTCGATACGAAGATCGCCATCAACTACAAGGACGGCGACAGCTACGACGACGGCGCATTCAGCGGCTTCTTCCGCATCACGCGGGGCTTCTAAGGAAGCGTCAGTATAAATATCGGAACCCGGCAGAGAAATCTGCCGGGTTTTGGCTTTGAAGACCTCGCTGGTAGCGGGCGCGTCAGGCGCAAATGCTTCGGGTGACAGGGTTTAGCGGGATCTTCAACCAGGCTCTCTCAAGGGCGAGTTCGACTGTTTTCTTTGAAAACTCCAGGAAGGAGAAACCATTACCCGCCGTCAGGGGCTCATAAGGGCGGGGCCATAAGTAAGTGACAAAAATGCTTTTTTTTCTGGACTGGCCTAAGTCGCGAGTGCTAGTCCCCTTTGTTGGGGACAATAACAACTTGGGGAACTCGAGAATTTCTATCTCGAAGGGGTGGTTCACAACTCAGAATTTTACCGAACACGCATTTGACATAAACGCCCGGGACGTGACCTGACATGGGGGCGGTCAACAGTCCTGATGGCGATTGGGGCCTTTCCAGGTCTCGCTATTCCGTCACGTTCGGTAACGAGCACTTGCGTCTCGTTTCTGAGTACAGTTTAAAAGAACTCTTTGCAAAGTATGGAGACATACTTTGGGAACCTGGCACGCATAAATACAATGTCACCTTCTTCATCGGAGAGCTGGACGAGCTCCTGTTGGGGAAACGTTTCAGTACATTCGAGCAAAGTCTGCTCGATGAACTGATCGGAAAATTGCGCGCCCGCGGAAACAGCAACGCGACCATCAATCGAAAGATGGCCGCGCTTAGCAAGCTTCTGCGGAAAGCGCATAAGATGGGTGACATACATAGCCTGCCGGAATTCCGGCGCCAGAAGGAGCGCTCAGGGCGCATCCGTTTCCTCTCCTGCAATGAAGAAGAGATGCTGTTTGCCGCAATTCGCCGGCGCAGCGAGGATGCCTGGCGGCTTTCGGTTTTTCTGGTCGACACGGGCTGCCGTCTGGGTGAGGCCATCGGTCTGACTTGGAATGATGTCGGTGAGGGACGGGCCAGCTTCTGGATCACCAAGTCCGCGCGCGCGCGCTCAGTTCCTTTGACCAAGCGCGCGCAGAAAGTGACAGACATCCCCAAAGATGGCCAAAAGGGACCTTTCGCCATGCTTCGGCAGGCGCAATACCGGGTCATCTGGAATGAGGCCAAGGCGGAAATAGGTTTGTCGCAAGACGCCCAGGTGGTGCCGCATGTGTTGCGCCATACCTGTGCGTCACGTCTTGTTCAGGGCGGCATTGATCTGCGCCGCGTGCAGATGTGGCTTGGCCACCAGACCCTGACCATGACCATGCGTTATGCGCATCTGGCAACAGGTGATCTGGACCCGTGCGTTGGAGTTTTGGAGCGTTGTTCCAAACCTGCAACCACCAGGCGTGCATAGGATCCACGGGCTCCACGGGCTCCGGGCCGTCATGCTTCGGCTTTCGTCGGGCAAGCCGTATTGTGATCACCCCTATGGAACGGAGGCAGAAGAATGCCTTCGTTCCTCTCGGGTTTGAAGGGATTTTTCCGCCCGCCTGATAAAGGCCGAGATTTCCCTGGGCAGGCTGCCGGTTTCAAGAAGCGGTGCATGGCCCTGACCGGGCACCACGATTTGCTGCATTGTCGGATGCCGCGTGGCCATTTCTTCGAGGGTTCGGCTCGAAAGAAGACGGGAGTTTTCTCCGCGAACGGTCAGGAGCGGGGTGGCAGCCAACCCATCGAAAAGCGGCCAGAGGGCGGGCAAAGGCCTGTTCAGATTAATTGCTTTGAGCGGTTTCAACAGGTTTGGATCAAAGTCGGTGCGCAGGCGCCCCTGTTCCTCTTTGTAGAGCGCTGCAGTAAACCGCTCCCAGTCGTCTTCATTCAATGCCGGAAAAGCTTCACCATGAACGGTTTTCTGGATTTTGATCGCCTCGTCCAGCGTAGCAGGTTTGGGCGAGCGTTGAAGATAAGCGCGAATCTGCGCGAGGCCGTCTCCTTCCACAACCGGACCGATGTCGTTGAGCACCACGGCCTTGATGAGGGTGGGGCGAGAGCCTGCAAGGGTCATGATAATGAGCCCGCCGCGCGAGGTGCCGATGAACGCCGCATGTTCTACCCCGAGTGCGACAAGTCCTGAAATGATGTCAGCGGCCTCCACAGCCACGTCGTAGCGCCGCCAGTCCCGGTCATAGTCGGAAAGGCCGCGTCCGCGATAATCGAAAGCAATAACCTTTCGTCCCTCGGTCTCATGGGTGGAGAGTTTTTTTGCCAACGCGTGAAAGTCCCGGGCATTGCGTGTCAGGCCAGGCAGGCACACAACCGGCAGGCCCGGATTGCCTTCGCCGTAGACGCGTGCATGCAGCTTCAAGCCATCCTGCGCCGAATAAAACACATCGCGAAATCCGTCTTCAGCCACCATATCCTCCCGCAGGCGCCCAGCCCCCAACCCAGTCAACAGCTCTGAACGTAGCGCATTTTGGTCAAATGGACCGAATTGATCTTTGTGCGGAGGTGCATCTTGTACACGATTGAGTTTGGATGCCTGGATGCTGTGCGGGGAACACGCAGTTTGGCCCGCAGAGGCCTTCAACCTCCGGCGGAGAGGTCCGTAAGGACATCGAACCGGCCGGTAAGGCGCATCTTGTAGACCTGCAGGTTCTCCATCACCCTTTGAACATAGTTTCGCGTCTCCGAGTAGGGGATGCGTTCGATCCAGTCGACCACGTCCTCCACAGGCTTTCCACGAGGATCCCCATAACGCTCCATCCATTCGCCAGCTCGGCTCGGGCCGGCATTATAACCCGCAAAGGTGAGGATGTAGGACCCGTTGAATCGTGAAAGCTGCTCTTCCAGATACGCAGCACCCAGAGTGGCGTTATAGCTTGGATCATTGGTCAGGCGCGCCCGAGAATAGGGAAGGCCGCTCTTGCGCGCCATCTCCCGGGCCGTTGCTGGCATGAGCTGAAGCAGGCCGCGGGCACCGGCCGGCGAAACGGCGGTGGCATTGAACTCGGTTTCCTGCCGGGCAATTGCATAAGCGAGCGCTTGACGGGCGGAGGGGATGGAAGCGGCTTCCGGGATTGCGCCCACCGGATGCGCAAGCGCGCCGATCTCCAGCCCCCTGCCTCCCGCGATCTTCCCGACCCGCAGCGCTGTTGTGTAGTCACCGCGAGCCTCGGCCATGCGGGCAAGCAGGGTCAGTTCGCCCGGTTGATCCAGTGTTTCCGCGAGTTTCCGATAAAGGCTGCCTGCGCGCCACACATGGTTGGTCTGCTCGAGGCTCTGGATCGCGCGCACCATTTCCCGGGCGGAAAAATGGCGGCGATCCTCATCCGTAGGTTCCGGCGCCTCGGCCGCGAGCGTGGTCCGGCCAAGCCTGGCGGTGGCAAGCTGCCCATAGAACGTGGCGCCGAAGCGTGCTGCTTCTTCGTAATGGGCGGCTGCGTTACCGGGACCTCCAGCGTCCGCTGCCCGTCCCAGCCAGTAATTGGCCCGAGCATTCGAGATCGGCCCTTCGGCGATGGCAGCAATCTGCGCAAAATGAGACGCAGCCTTCGCGGGGTCTTTCAGCGCGCGCAGAGCATACCAGCCTGCATGAAATTCTGCATCTGCTGCACGGGAAGGGCTCTCGGCAGAGTGGGCGGCGGCAAGTTTATAGGCGGTCTCGGCGTCTCCGATATCAAGAAGCTCGCGTGAGAGTACGCGTCGCTCCACCCACCATTCGTCGGGATCAATCAGGCGTTCCGCGTCCCGCGGCGCGGTCAGCATCAGCTTTGCGGCCTCTTCGAACCGTTCTGCGCGACGCAGGAAGCGTGCTTTGGCAAAAATGTATCCAGCACTGCGCTCCGTCTCTGGCACTGCATCGAGTAGGGCCTCTGCATTCCTGTCGCCGCGGATCACCGCAGCCCACGCCTTGGTCAGCGCTTTGCCCCCGGCCCGCGCGGCAACCCGCTCGGCCGAGCGCACCCGTGCTTCGTACAGCATTCGTTCCATACGAACCCGGTGATCCGCTTCCGAAAGCTGGTCGTCGAAAGCGCTCAGAAATGACGTTTCGCTAGAAGCATCAAGCTTGGCCCGACGCCAGAATCCGGAAACGAGCGCGCGCGCTTCCTCGTTTTTTCCCAGCGACAGATAAGACTGGGCAAGCACAACGGTACCCTCGAAAGTGACAGGACCCGCGTCGCCGAGCAGGCTTACCACGACCTGTGGACGTTGATTTTCACGGTAGAGTGCACGCTCCGCATGTTCACGCAGCGTGAGCATGCCTGGCCAGTCCTTCAATTCCTTGGCGGTTGCGGCGATCTCAGCGCTCGAAAACGTTTCGCTCGCCGAAAGCGCAAGCGCCCAGGTCAGAATTCGCCGCTCGAGACTTTTCTCCTTCATGTGATCGCGAAGCGTGCGGGCGGTTGCAGGGTCGCCGACAGAAAGCGCATCGAGCCCCGCGATCAACGCGCGCTGATTGGCAGATTGTCCACCCGGAGCGCTCATCACGTTCGGTCGAAGAGCCGCCGCGTTCGTCAGCGCATCGATAGCGGCTGCGGGCGAATTGACGGCGTCTGGACGTGCGAAGGGGATCGGGCCAAAATCCGGAAGGGACTGAGCCATGGCCAAGGGCGAGACTGAAAAAAGAAGGAGCGAAGCAAACGCCGCCTTTATCGTCATACGCAAACGTCCTGAATATTGGAGCTGATTGGCCGTCAGCACGGTCCAAAACAGACTTTGTCATTGCAAGATGGAGCAAAGCCTGCGGATGCTGGCGTAACACACCATCTTTACAGGATTCTTGCGGGCAAGAGATGGCAAGACTATGGTGCGCCGCCTGATCTTCGGTTAGAAGCATCCGGCGCCGGCTCGGGCTGGCACCGCACCATTAAATTCATTCAGGAGTTCGACATCATGTTCAGGGGGTCTCTCACAGCGCTTGTGACACCGTTTGCCAAGGATGGCAGCCTGGACAAAAAAGCGTTTCGCGAACTCGTTGAATGGCAGATTGCGGAAGGCAGCAACGGGCTCGTGCCGGTTGGTACGACTGGCGAATCTCCAACGCTCACGCATGAGGAGCACCGCGAAGTTGTCCGGATCTGCGTCGAAGCTGCTCAGGGCCGTGTTCCGGTCATCGCTGGCGCCGGCTCCAATTCGACTCGTGAGGCAATCGCATTGGCAAGGTTTGCCGAAGAGGTGAAGGCCGACGCGGCACTGGTGGTCACGCCGTATTACAACAAGCCGACACAGGCTGGGCTATATGAGCATTTTGCCGCCGTCGCCCGCGCCACGAGTTTGCCCATTATCATCTATAATATCCCTCCGCGTTCTGTCATAGACATGACACCGGAGACCATGGGGCGTCTGGCGAAGGATTTTTCCAACATCGTCGGCGTTAAGGATGCAACGGCGAAGGTGGACCGGGTCTCCGAGCAGCGTATGACCTGCGGCAAGGATTTCATTCAGCTTTCGGGTGAGGACGCGTCGGCTCTCGGGTTCAATGCGCATGGCGGGGTGGGGTGCATCTCGGTCACGGCCAATGTCGCACCGCGTCTGTGTGCCGAATTCCAGGCAGCCACACTTGCCAACGACAAGGAAAAGGCGCTCGAGCTACAGGATCGGCTGATGCCGCTCCACAAGGCGATCTTTATTGAGCCCGGGCTTTGCGGGGCAAAATACGCTCTCTCGCGCCTGGGTCGTGTCGAAAATACTGTGCGATCGCCGCTTGTGACGATCGAAGCCTCGACGGCAGAGCGCATCGATGCTGCCATGCAGCATGCAGGGCTTTTGAACTGACGCATTTGTAGCCGGGGAAGGCTCCTGGCGTCGCACAAATGCGGTGAAACGAAAGGGCGCGTCTCTGGCCGCCCCAGGAAAGCGGGAGCGCTGCGGCGCTTCCGGCGCATTTGGAACTGATGGCAAAAGACAAGAATCCCAACCTCAAGACGATTGCCGAAAACCGCAAGGCGCGCTTCTCTTACGAGGTGCTCGACACGCTGGAAGCCGGTATCGTCCTGACAGGAACCGAAGTGAAATCGCTGCGCGATGGGCATTCGAATATCCAGGAAGCTTACGCTTCCATCGAGGATGGCGAGTGCTGGCTGATCAATTCCTATATCCAGGAGTATTCGGCCGGGAACCGTTTCAACCACGAGCCTCGCCGCAGGCGCAAATTACTGGTGTCAAAGCGTGAACTGTCGCGTCTGGCGCAGTCGATTGAGCGCGAAGGCATGACGCTTGTGCCCCTGCGTCTCTATTTCAATCCGCGCGGACTGGCGAAGCTTCAGATTGCCGTGGCACGTGGCAAGAAGCTGCACGACAAGCGCGAAACAGCCAAGAAACGCGACTGGAACCGTGAAAAAGCAAGGCTTCTCAAACAGCATGGCTGAGCAGGCCGGTGCTGCGTCTGAGGCGGATTCTATTTATTCAGAAACGCACGGATGTCACGGAAAACACTTATGAACATCTCTTCGGTCAATCGACCGGTATTCGTGTTGTATCGTGAGCAGTGATAACTTGAGAAAATCGAGAGTCCACCGAGTGACTGTTCTCCGCCATGCGTGAATGGATAGGCGGCCACACGTCCACCAAGGGCCCGAACGGTCGACTGATGGGCGATCACCCCAAGCGTTAGAACTGCTCTCAGATTCTTGAAGTGTTTCAGTGTCGGCGTAAAGAAATGCTGGCGGCAGGTGTTGATCTCGGCCCCGACCGGCTTGTTCTCCGGCGGAACGCAGCGCACGGCGTTGATGATCGCTGTATCGACGAGGGACAGATTATCATCAGGCCGCGCTTCGTACTCGCCCTTGGCGAAGCCGAATGTCTTCAGCGTACTGTAGAGTAGGTCTCCAGCGTAGTCGCCTGTAAAAGGCCGCCCCGTTTTGTTGGCACCGCGAAGACCGGGAGCCAGACCGACGATGAGAAGCGTAACCGCGTCGTGACCGCCCTCAGGCAGGAAGGTGGGCACCGGTGCATTGTGCCACTCAGGCTCGCGCACACGCCAGTCGGCAATGAACTGGTGGAGGCGCGGGCAGAGAGGACAGTCGCGGGGCGGCTCGGTTTCAAGCGCCGGGACACGTGTCATAGATCGTCGAAGGTCTCGTCTGTATCGTCGTCAGGTTCCGCCTTGCGGGAAGGCCGTTCGCTTGTTGCACGGCCAACTTCCTCGCGCAATGTCGACAGATCGATGAAATTATCCGCCTGCCGCCGCAGATCGTCAGCGATCATCGGCGGCTGGGACTGGATTGTGGACACGACACTCACCTTGCGCCCCTTGCGCTGCAGGGCGTCAACCAGGGTGCGGAAGTCACCGTCTCCGGAGAATATCACATAATGGTCAACCACGTCGCTGAGCTCCAGCGCGTCAATTGCCAGCTCGATATCCATATTGCCCTTGATCTTCCGGCGCCCGGCGGAGTCGGTGAATTCTTTGGCCGGCTTGGTAACGACCTTATAGCCGTTGTAGTCCAGCCAATCGATAAGAGGACGAATGGAGGAATACTCCTGATCTTCCACAAGCGCAGTGTAATAGTAGGCACGCAAGAGATACCCACGTTCCTGGAAATTGCTCAGGAGCTTTCGATAGTCAATGTCGAATCCTAAAGCTCTCGACGTGGCATACAGATTGGCGCCATCAATGAAGAGAGCAATTTTTTCACGCGGATCAAACATCGACAAAAATCCTGTTTCAAATAAACGTTCAGCGCTCAAATGGATGGTCTGGGACGGGAAATCGCCCGACAAAGCCATCTCTTATAAGGAAATAGCGCTGGAATATGATTGTTCCAACGAATATATAAATTCGTTATAAATACAAGCGTGCGAGAGACATGCTGCACAATCACACCCACGCCGCATTTCCGTGTTGATCGGAAAGCGAGTGTTGCGTGCTGGCCTTGAATTTTATGGTGCGGCAGGCTATTGACGCGCTGGATTTCCTTGCAGATTTACGCATGAAAGGGGCACTGAATGGCCCGTGTGACCGTTGAAGACTGTATCGACAAAGTCGATAACCGCTTTGAGCTCGTGCTTCTGGCAGGGCATCGTGCCCGTCAGATTTCACAGGGCGAGGCGATCACCGTCGACCGCGATAACGACAAGAACCCTGTCGTTGCGCTGCGCGAGATCGCTGAGGAGACCCTCTCTCCCGGCGATCTTAAAGAAGATTTGATCCATTCTCTGCAGAAGCATGTAGAAGTGGATGAGCCTGAGGCCGATCTTCCCGAGATCACTGAACCGACCGCAACCTCTGTCGAGGGTGGTGCCGATCAGCCGGAAGAAGAGATCTCCTTCGACCGTATGACCGAGGAGGACCTTCTCGCCGGTATTGAAGGCCTGGTGCCGCCGGAAAAAAGCGACGACTTCTGATCGATACGGATGTTCGGCACTGCATTCTCTTCCTTGCCGAAACATTCCTGCCTATCTTAAACATGCGCCGTGAATCTCGCGGCGCATGTTTTGCTTTGCGTAGATAATAACAACAAGAACGAGGAAGCCGCCCATGATGCGTCAATACGAGCTTGTCGAGCGTGTCCAGCGCTACAAGCCGGACGTCAATGAGGCGCTGCTCAACAAGGCCTATGTCTACGCAATGCAGAAGCATGGCCATCAGCGCCGTGCCTCTGGCGACCCGTATTTCTCACACCCCCTCGAAGTCGCGGCCATCCTCACCGACATGCATCTGGACGAGGCGACGATCGCGGTCGCCCTGTTGCACGACACCATTGAGGACACGAGCGCCACGCGGGCAGAGATCGACGAACTCTTCGGACCAGATATTGGCAAGCTGGTTGAGGGGCTGACCAAGTTGAAGCGCCTCGATCTTGTATCGAAGAAGGCGCATCAGGCGGAGAACCTGCGCAAGCTTTTGCTTGCGATCTCGGAGGATGTCCGCGTCCTTCTGGTCAAGCTCGCCGACCGCCTGCACAACATGCGCACACTGGATCATGTGCCTGAGCACAAGCGCCTGCGGATCGCGGAGGAGACGATGGATATCTATGCGCCGCTTGCCGGTCGCATGGGCATGCAGGATATGCGCGAAGAGCTTGAGGAATTGGCCTTCCGGCATATCAATCCGGAGGCTTTCCGCGCGGTCACTGAGCGGCTTGCTGAGTTTTTTGAGCGCAATCGCGGGGTCATCAAGGCGATTGAAGAGGCTCTGTCACATCTCTTCACCGAGCACCATATCGAATCGACTGTGAAAAGCCGCCAGAAGAAGCCCTGGTCGGTTTTCCGCAAGATGGAGACCAAGGCGCTTTCCTTCGAACAACTGTCCGACATTTTCGGCTTCCGCGTGCTCGTGGACGATGTTGAGGATTGCTACCGCGCTCTGGGTGTCATTCACTCCACCTGGTCGATGGTGCCGGGCCGCTTCAAGGACTACATTTCGACGCCCAAACAGAACGATTATCGCTCGATCCATACCACCATTGTCGGCCCGTCCCGTCAGCGTGTTGAACTGCAGATTCGCACCTACGAGATGCACCGCATTGCAGAATACGGTGTGGCCGCTCACTCGATTTACAAGGACTTCGGTGGCAAGGTGAACGGCGCCGATCACCGCATCTCGCGTGATACCAATGCTTACGCCTGGCTCCGGCGCACCATTGAGGCGCTTTCCGAAGGCGACACACCTGAAGACTTCCTCGAAAACACCAAGCTGGAACTGTTCCAGGACCAGGTGTTCTGCTTTACGCCCAAAGGGCGGTTGATCGCCCTTCCGCGTGGAGCAACGCCCATCGACTTTGCCTATGCGGTCCACACCGAGGTGGGCGACACCTGTGTCGGCGCGAAGGTGAACGGGCGCATCATGCCGCTCATGACCGAATTAAAGAACGGCGACGAGGTGGAGATCATCCGTTCCAAGGCGCAGGTGCCGCCGGCAGCCTGGGAATCTGTCGTGGTGACGGGCAAGGCACGCGCGGCCATCCGCCGTGCGACCCGGAATGCCATCCGCAAGCAATATTCCGGCCTTGGAGCGCGCATTCTGGAGCGCGCTTTCGAGCGAGCGGGGAAGGGCTTCTCCAGAGATGCTCTTAAACCGGTGCTTCATCGCCTCGGACGTCAGGATGTGGAGGATGTCCTGGCGGCTGTCGGTCGCGGCGAGCTTTCCTCCCAGGACGTGGTGCGCGCTGTGTTCCCCGACTACAAGGACGAGCGCGTGACCCAGGCTCCGAAAGAGCGTGAGGAGGGCTGGTTCAATCTGCGCAATGCAGCTGGCATGCTGTTTCAGATCCCTGGCCGCTCCTCACGCAAAGCCAAGCGCACCAAAGCCGGTGGGGTTCCGGTAGAAAAGGGTGCGGGCGGAGCCCTGCCTATCCGCGGCGTTTCGGGAGATCTCCCCGTCAGTTTCGCCCCGGAAGGCGCAGTCCCGGGTGATCGTATTGTCGGCATTCTTCATCCGGGGTCGGGCATCACCATTTATCCCATACAGTCACCCGCGCTGACCGCGTTCGATGATCAGCCCGAACGTTGGATCGACGTGCGTTGGGACATTGATGAGCACATGAAGGAGCGGTTTCCGGTCCGCATGTCTGTAACAGCGATCAACGAGCCCGGCTCGCTGGCAGAGATCGCGCAGGTGATCGCATCGAATGACGCCAACATCCACACATTGGCCATGGAGCGAACGGCCCCGGATTTCACCGAAATGCTGTTCGATCTGGAAGTGTGGGACCTGAAACACCTCACCCGTCTTGTCTCGCAGCTGAAAGAGATCAGTTGCGTGAGCGATGCCCATCGGGTGAATGGATAGGAAACCCCTCAGGCGGAAGCCCTATCTGATACCAGACTTCGACAGATCGGAGTGCCGCCTCATCCCAAATGAGTAGCCTGCAAACGACCCGAGTGAATTGACCAGCTCGCGGCGCGGCGCAAACATCCTGAATGCGCAGCGTTCAGATAAAATCGTCTTTGCCGATATTGAGAGGTGGACTGGCCACTCTCATCCTGCTCGCCCTTGTGCTGTTTCCTTTTGGCGGCGTGCATCCGCATGTTGCACCGCAGGCCGTTGCAGGCGGTCTCTCCTCCGATCACGCAGTTTCCTACGCGCAGGGTCATGCCCATGGGCATGACGATGAACGTGCCCATGAGCACAACGATAGTGATGGCGAAGCTTCGCGAAACGAAGCGGCAGGCGCAGAGTGCTGCATGTTCCATTGCATGCCGCTGGCCAGCCTGAAATACGAGCAATTGTCCGATTCGCGGTTTGCCCCATGTTTCGCTGCGAGCTCGATGCTTGCTCTCAGTTCCAGCCTTTCTGAAAAGCCGCGCAAACCACCCCGCTCATAGCTCTCCTGAACAGTCTCGACCATGCGCGCCGGCATGCCGGTGCCTGATGCTTCCCTCATAAGGCGTTGGCCATGGCGCGTGGCGAGTGCACGTTACTCGTGTTCAAGAGAGGTTGACATGAAAGCCCTACTGCATTTCGACGGTGGGAGGATCAAGCGTTTCGCCCAACCGTTCCATTCGGCATTGTCGAAGCTTCATCTCGTCGCCCGCCGCGCCGAATTGACCGGTGCTTATCCGGATCGAAAAAGCGCCGTAAGAGCAGCGCCCCGCTGGGCGTTGACCGATTATGATCATGAAGAAGTCGTCCCCGTCGCGCTCGACAAGATGAGCCGGATCATCGACTGGGATTATCCCGTCCTGTTCTGGCTTGAGCGCGAGTTGCGGGCGCGGGAAGGGCACCCCATTCGCTTGCTGGACGCTGGAGGGCATGTTGGAACGAAATACCGTGCTTTCCGCAACCTGATCGATCTCTCCAGCGTGCAATGGCAGGTCTACGAGCTGCCCTCGATGGTGAAGGCCGGTCGGGACATGGCGCGCGCGGAAGGCCTCGGGCCTCAGCTTTCCTTCTGCGATACCTTCTCCGACATCAGGGAAGTCGACATATTGCTGTGTTCCGGTCTGCTACAGTATCTGGACATCCCGTTCGCCGATTTCGTGAGCAATTTGCCTAAGCGCCCGCAGGTGATTCTCCTCAACAAGGTGGCGTTGCGGGAAGGACCGTCCATCTACACGCTGCAGCGTGGAGGGCCGACTTTCTTGCCTTACCACATCCGCAGCAAGCATCAGTTTCTGGCGGACCTGGACGCTCTGGGCTATCGCATCGTCGATAGCTGGCGCATTCAATACCTGGCTCACAGAGTGGCCAGCCACCCGGAACTGGGCTGGAGCGAGAGTCGTGGATACATGCTCCTGCGTAAAGACCTGGCGCGCGGCGCGCGTGAACCGGTCGAACCGGCAATGGCGAAAGCGGGGTGAACTGATGCGCCCCAATTCCGCCGTTTCGCTTGATTAGTTCTTTCGTGTTTCCTGCTGTTTCGGCGGGAAACACGATTATTAACCCGTTTCCCTTGCCCCGTCCGACCGAGCTTGCCTATATCGAACCAAAGACATGTCCAAGGGAACCCGTCGTTAAGAGAACGGGCTCTAGGATTTTGTTGGTTGGGGGAAGCCTGGTTGCTGTTGGGGGTGCTGCGTAGCCGCGATGTTGTTTCGACGTAGAAAACCTGCGGATCTCTGGGAGAGGGCGCGGACCATGGTCTGGCCGCGACGCTCATTCTGGCGCTCCGCACAATATTTCGTCAAACGCGCTTTGCGGTTGACGGCAACGCCTCATGCCATCGCTGCAGGCATTGCTGCCGGTGTGTTCGCGTCGTTCACGCCCTTCATGGGTTTTCATTTCTTCATCGCCGCGGGCCTGGCCTGGTGCATCGGTGGAAACCTCGTGGCATCGGCCATCGGCACAGCCGTTGGCAATCCGCTAACATTTCCGTTTATATGGGGAGCCACGCTCGAAACGGGGCGCCTCATCCTGTACGGTAGAGAACTGTCGCACGGCGCTCCGATCCATCTCGGTAAGATGCTGCGACATCTCGAATTTTCGCAGCTCTGGGAGCCGCTGATCAAGCCGATGTCCGTTGGCGCGCTGCCTCTGGGCATTTTCTTCGCCTTGGTATTTTACTTCGTGACACGCTGGGCCACGTTCACCTTCCGTGAGCAGCGCCGCAAGCGCCTCGCCGAGCGGGCGCGCCGCAAGGCTGGCCGGCAAGCCTTCGATGCAAGGACTGCGACAAGTTCATGATTATCGGTATTGGAAGCGACCTGATCGACATCCGTCGGATCGAAAGGACACTCGAACGCTATGGGGAACGTTTTACCCAGCGTGTGTTTACAGAGGTTGAGCGGGCAAAGTCCGAAAGGCGCCGTGAACGCGCGGCTTCCTACGCGAAGCGCTTCGCGGCCAAGGAGGCATGCTCAAAGGCACTCGGCACCGGCATTGCACGTGGCGTGTTCTGGCGCGAAATGGGTGTCGTGAACCTCCCCGGCGGAAAACCGACAATGGAACTGTCAGGCAAAGCCAGGACGAGGCTTGAGGGCATGACACCTGCAGGCATGAAAGCGCTGGTTCATTTGACCATCACTGACGACTATCCCCTGGCTCAGGCATTTGTGATCATAGAAGCGGTTCCCGACAACGGGAGCTAATGCCGAAAACTGCGCACGGGTTGTGCTGTCGCATTGCCGCCGCCTTTCTGGCGCGATAAGACCGTCCCGAAACACTCGAACCGAGGACATGATGAGCGTGGCTGACAAGACGAAGAAGAAATCGGGCGGCGTGGGCGAAACTGTCAATGTGATCGTCCAGGCCTTGATCCTCGCACTGGTCATCCGTACCTTCCTGTTTCAGCCATTCTCCATCCCGTCAGGTTCCATGCGTCCGACCCTCCTTGAGGGTGATTACCTGTTCGTCACCAAGTGGGCCTACGGTTATTCGCGTCATTCTCTCCCGTTTTCACCACCGCTCTTTTCCGGTCGCATCTGGGGTGCGGAGCCGGAACGCGGTGATGTGGTTGTCTTCAAGTTTCCGCCCAATCCATCCATTGATTATATCAAGCGCGTGGTTGGTCTGCCTGGCGATAAGATCCAGATGCGAGAGGGAGCTCTCTACATCAACGACAAGGCCGTAGAGCGCGAGAAGATTGGTGAAATCAATGATCCCGACATTACCGAGATGGATCGCCCGGTCGACGTTTACCGGGAGACACTGCCCAATGGTGTATCTTACGAGACGTTGGATTTGACCGCGAACGGGATCGGCGACAACACGCGCGAATTCATCGTCCCCGAAGGGCATTATTTCATGATGGGGGACAATCGCGACAACTCTGCCGACAGCCGGTTTTCAGTCGGTTTTGTGCCTGCCGAAAACCTTGTCGGTCGCGCCAATATCATTTTCTTCTCCATCGCTGGTGGTGCGAGCCCGTTGGAAATCTGGCGCTGGCCGAGCGAAGTGCGCCCATGGCGCATCTTCGACTGGGTAGACTAGAGTTGTCAGGATCATGACTGCCAAGCGCCCCCGTGGTCCGGAGCTCGTCAAAGCGGTAGCCGGTTGCACCGGATTTGACTTCAAGAATGCCGCCCTGGTCGAAGAAGCGATGACCCATGCCAGTGCCCGTGGGCGCTCGGGTGTCGATTATCAGCGGCTTGAGTTTCTCGGCGACCGGGTTTTGGGACTTGCCGTGGCGGAACTGCTCTACGAGAGCTTCCCGAAAGCACCTGAAGGCGAACTTTCGGTGCGGCTCAATGCGCTCGTGAATGCCGAGACGTTGGCGGAGGTCGCCGACGATATGAAGATCAGCCCGCTCATCAGAATGGGTAGCGATCTGCGTAGCGCGGCGACCCGCAAGCAAATTAACTTGCGTGCGGACGTGATGGAAGCACTGATTGCGGTGGTCTATCTTGAGGGCGGCATCGACGCGGCACGCAGCTTCGTGCGCAATCACTGGAGAACCCGGGCTCAGGCTGAAGGCGCTGATCGCCGTGATCCCAAGACCGCTCTGCAGGAATGGGCTCACCAGGTTGCCGGTGTCACGCCAGGCTATACTGTGGAGGACCGGGAGGGGCCTGATCATGATCCGGTCTTCTCTGTGTCTGTTAGAATTAAGGGATACAAGCCCGCGCACGGTACGGGCCGTTCCAAACGAGAGGCCGAACAGGCCGCCGCCATCGGCATGCTGGAGCGTGAAGGTGTGTGGCAGAGCAATGAGAGCACATGATGAGTGAAGACGTTCCCACAGCCGATGCACAGGATGAGACCCGGTCCGGGTTTGTAGCTTTGATCGGCGCTCCCAATGCGGGCAAGTCGACACTGCTCAATCAACTGGTCGGCGCCAAAGTGTCTATTGTCACGCACAAGGTGCAGACAACACGCGCCATCGTTCGCGGCATTGCTACCCACGAGAATGCGCAGATCGTGTTCATTGACACGCCCGGCATTTTCAATCCGCGCCGCACGCTCGACCGAGCCATGGTGACGACCGCCTGGGGCGGCGCCAAGGATGCCGATATTGTGGCTCTGCTTATCGATGCCGAGCGCGGGATCAAGGGCGATGCCGCCGCAATTCTCGAGAAGCTCAAGGATGTGGCGCAACCGAAGATTCTGATCCTGAACAAGATTGATCGTGTGAAACGCGAAACCCTGCTGGAACTCGCTGCCCGGGCCAATGAAGCGGTGGAGTTCGAGCGTACCTTCATGATCTCCGCCTTGCAGGGGTCGGGCTGCAACGATCTTCTCGCCCATCTTTCCGAGAGGCTGCCCAAAGGTCCCTGGTATTATCCGGAAGATCAGCTATCCGATTTGCCGATGCGTCAGCTCGCAGCGGAAATCACACGCGAGAAGCTCTTCCTGCGACTGCACCAGGAATTGCCCTATGCAATCCACGTCGAAACCGAGAAGTGGGAAGAGCGCAAGGACGGCTCCGTGCGTATCGACCAGGTGGTTTATGTGGAGCGCGACAGTCAGAAGAAAATCGTGCTCGGTCACAAAGGCGCGGCCATTCGTGCCGTGGGGCAGGCCGCCCGTGAGGAATTGGCGGGGATTCTCGAGCAGAAGGTTCATCTCTTTCTGTTCGTGAAAGTGCGGGAAGGTTGGGGCAACGATCCTGAACGCTTCCGCGAAATGGGACTTGAATTCCCCGGTTGAGGGAAGGACAGCGACCGCATGGAATGGCGCGACGAAGGGATAATTCTAGGCGCCAGAAAGCATGGCGAGACGAGCGTCGTCCTCGAAACGATGACTGCTTCCCATGGGCGTCATCTGGGACTTGTAAAAGGCGGCCGCTCGCGGCGCATGCAGCCCCTTCTACAGCCGGGAAATCGTGTTGACCTGGTGTGGCGGGCCCGCCTTGAGGAGCATCTGGGTACGTTTCAGGTCGAGCCGCTGGAGTTAAACGCCGCCCGTCTTCTAGCCTCGGCGCTGGCCGTTCACGGCATACAGCTTTTGGGTGCGCATCTGCGCCTCATGCCCGAGCGCGACGCCCATGCGGGCCTGTATGAGGCGATAAAAGTCATCACCGAGCATCTGGACGAGCCTGAAATTGCTGGTCCGTTGATGGTACGCTTTGAATTGGCGATGCTTGAGGAACTGGGTTTCGGGCTCGATCTGACAAGATGCGCGCTGACGGGGAGCCGACAGAGCCTTGCTTATGTATCGCCGAAGTCGGGTCGCGCGGTAACAGAGGAAGCGGGATTTCCCTGGCGGGACAGGCTCTTGCCCCTGCCGCGTTTTCTTACAGCCCAGACGCGAACGGAGGCTTCGCCGGCTGCGTTGAAGGACGCGTATCGCCTGACGGGCTTTTTCCTTCACCGGAACGTCTATGAACCCCGCGGTATGGAAGAACCGGTTTCGCGGGGCGGCTTTCTTGCCGCTCTCGCCCGCAGCGCAGCAGGGGCTATGGGCTGAGCTTGCTACTCGGCAGGGGCAAGGGAAGGACGCGTTACCGCGGCTTCCTTGATTGGCCAGTGTACCAAAGCAGCAAACAGACCAAGCAACACTCCCAGCCACCAGACCGGGTCGTAGCTTCCAAACAGGTCGTAGAGATAGCCGCCCAGCCAAACGCCTAGGAATGAGCCGACCTGGTGTGAAAAGAACACGACCCCGCCCAGAAGCCCCAGATGGCCCGTCCCGAACATGATCGCCACCAGCGAATTGGTCGGCGGCACCGTGGACAGCCACAAGAGTCCCATGACTATGGCGAAGATGATCACGCTTGTGGGCGTTTGCGGGAGCAGTAGAAACGCCGTCACGGCGATTGATCGCGCGATGTAGATCAGGGCCAGAAAACCGGGCTTGGAATAGTGCTGGCCGATATAGCCCGAAGCGAGTGAACCGATAATGTTGAAGAAGCCGATCAGGGCCAGCGCCACGACCGCATAGCGTGCATCGATGCCTATATCGCCGATATAGGCGGGGAAATGCGCGGTGATGAACGCGACCTGAAAGCCGCAGACGAAAAAGCCCGAGACCAGCAGCACGAAGCTGCGATGCGCGAAAGCCTCCCGCAGCGCTTCGCCGATGGTCTGCTTGAAGGTCTCAACACTGTTGCGCGCTGTCGCGGCATTGCCGACCAGAGGAATTGCCAAAAGCGGAACGATCAACATCGCTACGCTCATGTAGACCAGTGTGTCGGACCAGCCGAACGCGTCTATCAGGCCCTGGCTTATAGGAGCAAAAATAAACATGCCCGCAGAGCCCGAAGCAGTCGCGAGACCAAAGATCAGGCTGCGCTTCTCGGCAGGAACGCTACGGGCGAATGCAGCAAGAATGATACCGAAGGAACCGCCGGCCACGCCCAGGCCGACAAGCACACCGCCGCCGATATGCAGCATGGCTTCGTGGGTGGGCATGGACATCATTAGCAGTCCAAGAGCGTAAAGCACTGCCGAAAGGGCAAGTACGCGCCAGGTGCCGAACCGATCTGCCACAGCGCCAAAAATAGGCTGCCCGATACCCCAGAGGAGGTTTTGGATCGCCATCGCAAGCCCGAAAGTGGTGCGGTCCCAGCCTGTCTCGGCCAGCAGCGGCAACTGGAAAAAACCCATCGCGGAGCGTGGCCCGAAATTAAGGGCTGCAATCAGGCAACCGCAGATGACGACCGCCCAGGGAAACGAAACGGGGGTGGCCGCACGGGCCGGGCTTTGCTGTATCATGTCGCCTTCATGCGCTTTTATTGGCGCCTCGATTTGGAAATCCGCCCATGAGAGTAGCCGATGCGGCATTTCAGAGATAACGACAAATTGTGCATCTTCGATCAGTTTTTCTTATGATTGGCGCGGCGGCCGGGAATAAATGCCTTTAGGCAGCCGTTGATCGGACAGGAACAGTGTCCCGTGAAAGGCGGGCGGGTGCATGGACGGCAAGAGGGAAGCGATTGTACGCGAGATTCCGGCGCTTCGACGCTACGCGCGAGCACTGCTGCGCGATGCGGAAGCGGCTGATGATCTCGTGCAGGATTGCCTGGAACGGGCGTTCTCACGGCTTGAAAACTGGCAGACGGGCACATCGCCCCGGCGATGGTTGTTCACCCTGATGCACAACCTCTTTGTTGATGGTCTGCGGGCGCGCAAGCGCAGGAACGAACTCGCCTCGGCTTCAATCGCCGATATCCCGGCGTCGGCCAGCACACCGGAACAGAATGGCGTTCTCGATCTTCATGACGTTCTCGACGCATTGCAGGAGGTCAGTCCCGACCGCCGCGCAGCGATACTTTTGGTCGGGGTGGAGGGGATGAGTTACGCCGAGGCTGCTGACGTCTTGGACATCCCCACAGGAACACTCATGTCGCGTGTGGCGCGCGGACGACAGGATCTGCGCGAAGTACTCGATCTCGCGCGGCGTCGGCGCATTCTCAAGGCGGTGCAGTGATGACAGGTCGCAGCTTTGATGAGAGGGATATTCATCTTGCACTCGATGGCGAACTGCCTCGGGAGGATCTGCCGGCGTACGAGGCCTGGCTGGAAACCAGGGCCGATATGCGAGCTTTAAGCGCACGCTACGTGTCTGATCGGGCGGTCCTGCGCGAAGCACTGGCGAAGTTGAGTAGCGAAGACGTGCCGCACCGCCTGCAGGGCAATATGGTAACCGTTGATCGTGCGACGAAAGGCGCTCGGCACATGACGCTTCGCCGCCTCGTTGCTGCTGCTGTTGTCTGCATAGTGGCTGGCGCAGCAGGCGGCTTCTGGGTAGGGCGGCAACAATTCGTCACCGGCGAGACACTTGCTGCGTTGGATGTGGTCGGCGAGGCAGTCGCCGCTCACCAGGTTTATGCGGCAGAAAAACTGCATGTCGTCGAGGTCGGCGCCAGCGAGCGCAGCCATCTGGTCGGCTGGCTTTCCAACAGGGTCGGCACCGAGCTCATCGCCCCCGACCTGCAGGCCGAAGGCTTTGATCTCATGGGCGGTCGGCTGCTGCCATCGGGGGGGAAGGCCGCCGCTCAGTTGATGTATGAAGATGAGGCTGGTGAGCGTATTTCACTCTATGTAGCCCATTGCGTAAAGGGCGAGGATACGGGCTTTAGGCTCTTCGAAGACGAGGGCGGACGCGCGTTCTATTGGCAGGAAAAAGGGTTTGCATACACCGTGGCGGGCTCAATCGACGAGAAGCGTCTCCTGCAACTTGCGAACGTCACCTACCGGCAATTGCTTGCCGGTAGGTGAGGACTGCAATCAGCTCTTGGTCGTACCTTTCTTCGAACCCGACGCGTTTTGCGTCTCGGTCTGCAGTGGAAGGTAGTGGACGTCCCGCTGCGGGAAGGGGATCGAAATGCCCTTTTCGTCAAATGCCTTCTTGGCTGCCTTGGTCAAATCGAGGCGGGTCTGCCACCAGTCGGACGTCGTGGTCCAGTAGCGCAGCGTGATGTTCACGGCACTGTCTCCAAGCTCCGACACAAAAGTGGCTGGCTCCTGATCGCTCAGAATGCGGTCGTCGGCCGTGGCCAGTTCGAGCATCGTTTTCTGTGCCAGGTCGATATCGTCATCGTAACCGATGCCGATCACAAGGTCGTTGCGGCGTCGCGGATTGCGAGAATAATTGGTGACGGACGTGTTCCACAGAGAACTGTTCGGCGCGAGAATGTACAGGCCATCAACGGTCTTCATCTCAGTCGCAAACAGACCAATGGTCTGGATAGTCCCCGAGATGCCGCTTGCCTCCACGTATTCACCCACGCGGAAAGGCTTCAGAACGAGGAGCATGATGCCGGCGGCGACGTTCTGCAGCGTGCCTTGAAGGGCGAGGCCGATCGCCAGACCAGCTGCGCCGAGAGCGGCGATAATGCTTGCGGTCTGAACGCCGAACTGCGCCAGAACGGTGACGCCCACCAGAACCAGCACCGCGTAGCGTGCAATCTTTGAAAGAAAACTGGTAAGCGTGACATCGAAAGAGGGAAAGCGATCGAGCGCGCTCCGCACCCAGTTTTCCACCATCCCCGCGACAATAAAGCCGGCGATGATGAGAATGATGGCGCCGAGAATCGAGAAGGCGTAAGATACGGCAAATTCGCTGACCTGGGCCAAAGCTGCCTGGGCAGCTGTCATGAGGTTCTCAGTTTGCATTTCCATGTTAGGGAATGTCTCCGTTCCGTGTTTGTCGTTGCCGGCCTTCAGGGGACGGTTCCAACCCATTTGCCGCGCTTGAAGCGCGAGGGATTGGCAGGGCAGGCGACCGGTCGCAACTGCCCGATTGGTTTCGAGTGTCTAGCAATCCCGGCCTGGTGCTGCAAATCGGGGTGCCGGCATCTCTCTGCTGCGCTTGTGATCGCGCGCATCTCGCCCGGAGCCTTGCATGCCGATTGACGTTCGTCCCGCCGGTTTTGCCGATCTCGACACTCTGGTTGCAATTGAGAACGCAGCCTTTTCGGGCGACAAGCTCTCGAGGCGCTCTCTTCGGCGTCTGATTGGTTCCAGGACGGCCATTGTAGGCGCGGCCGGGGAGCGAGGGGTGATTCTCGGCTATGCGCTGGCCCTGACCCGCCGGAGGAGTGGTGTCGCGCGGCTTTATTCTATAGCCGTGGCCCCGGAGGAAACCGGAAAAGGGGTGGCTGCGTTGTTGTTGCATTATGTCGAGAACGCGGCGTACCGGCGAGGGTTCCATACGATGCGGCTTGAAGTGAGGTCAGACAACAAACCGGCCATCCGGCTTTATGAAAAGACGGGATATCGTAGCTTCGCCCAGTATGAGAATTACTATCATGACGGTATGAGTGCATTGCGCTATCAGAAATCGCTCTGCGCATTGAACATGGAGAACGGCCCCAAATGAGTTGGGTCATCCTGACTGGCAAAAAAGGCGATCTCGACGAGACTGCCACACCCTACAAGATCATTACCAATCGCGACTATCTGGCCCACCCGGCGTTGTTCCGCGGGCAGCGCCCCAAGGTTATCAATCTCTCATCCAGCTATGCTTATCAAAGCCGCGGCTACTATGCTTCGCTGCTTGCCAGTTCCCGTGGCCATCGCGTGATCCCCTCGGTCGAGACCATGATCGACCTCTCCGCGCGCAAGCTCTACGAGAATGCCCTTCCGGAACTGGAACAGGCCCTGAATCGCTGCCGCGGTGAATTGGGGGGAAGCTTTCCCTCAAGCGTCAGCATCTTTTTCGGCATAGGGCCCGAAAAAGCCTGGGAACGCTTCGCCAAGCTTCTTTTCGACTGGTTTCGCGCGCCCGCGCTGGAAGTCGTCATCAAGGACGGCGAATGGGCCACCATCACGCGCATCGGGTTTCGTTCCCTTTCGAGAATGAACGCGGACGAGAAGGAACGCTTCACGGCATCGCTTCACACCTACACGAGCCGGCAATGGCGCGACGGCCGCACCCGCGTACCGGCTCGCTATGGGTTCGCCACTCTCATCGACCCGAGAGAGGAACTGCCACCGTCAAGCGTGGCCTCGCTCAGGCATTGGTCGCGCATAGCCGCAAGGATGGGAGTTGAAGTAGAGCCGATCACCAAAAGGGATCTGCCGCGCCTGGCAAACTTCGATGCCCTGTTCATCCGCGAGACGACATCGATTTCCAACCACACATACAGGTTCGCAAGGCGTGCCCAGCAGGAGGGGATGCCGGTTATCGACGACCCCCTGTCGATGATCCGCTGCACGAACAAGGTTTATCTCAACGAATTGATGGCGACGCACCGGGTGCCCGTTCCGCCGACAATGATGATCGCCGGCACCGCCGACCTCGAACGCGCCGCCGATCTGCTAGGCTTCCCTCTGGTTCTCAAGACGCCGGACAGCTCTTTTTCACGCGGTGTGAAGAAAGCAGCGAACATGACGGAGCTCAAGGCTCTGGCGACGACGTGGCTTGAGGACTCCGATCTTCTGATCGCGCAGAAATTTCTGCCCACGTCCTTCGACTGGCGTATCGGCGTACTCGATGGGAGGCCTCTCTTTTCCGTGCAGTACCTGATGGCCAAAAAACACTGGCAGATCGTCAACCACGAACGGCAGGGGCGTCCGGATGAAGGAGGTTTCCGCTCTTTCACCTTGGCCGACACTCCCTCAGACGTGCTCGAGATCGCGGTTCGCGCGGCACGCTGCATCGGCAATGGCCTCTACGGTGTCGATCTTAAGGCCACGCCGGAAGGGGTTTATGTCATTGAGGTCAACGACAACCCCAATCTCGACCATGGGTGCGAAGACGCTGGGGAGAAGGACGCCGTCTGGACAAGCCTTACACAGTGGTTCATCGACCGGCTGGAAAGGTAGAGCTCTCGTTTCGGCGTCCTTCGGGTATCTCAATCAGGGATCGAGACACTCACTCCTTTCTTTCCAAGGGTCTTGTTGATGGCTTCGGTTAGCGCTGAGCGAGATTTCTGCCAGCCCTCGCTTCTGGTCCAGAACCGAAGTGTCAATTGCGAGGTCCCGCCATCGATAGCCGAAAAGAGTGTCTCGGCATCGGGCTTCTTCAAAACGCTCTTTTCTGCAGCGAGGATTTTCAAAAGCCCTGTTTGCACCTGCTCGGGGCTTAGGCCGTCGCCAACGTCAATCTGAAGTTCCAGCCTGCGAGCCTTGTTTCGGGAATGGTTGATGATGGCCGCATTCCAAAGCGTGCTGTTGGGAGCGAACACGATCAGCCCGTCGTCGGTATTCAATTCCGTTGCAAAAAGCCCCAGCGTGCTGACGGTCCCGGATATTCCGTTCGCAAATACATGCTCGTCCACCTCGAAGGGGCGCAAAATCAGAAGCATCACGCCGGCCGCGATATTCTGAAGTGTTCCCTGAAGGGCGAGCCCGACCGCGAGACCGATAGCGCCAAGCGCGGCAATGATGCTGGCGGTCGGAACACCAAGCTGGGTCAGCGCCGCGACGCTGGAAAGGGCCATAACGGTGTATTTGGCAAGAACAGAAAGAAATGACGTTAAAGTCGCGTCGAAAGAGAAGATCTTGCTGAGTGTGTTGCGCACCCAGCGCTCCAGCATTTTGGCGGCGATAATGCCGATCACCAAGAGGGCGCAGGCCCCGAGTAAGGTGGGCCCGTAAGTCAGCGCGAAATCAGTGATGTAATCGAGCGTCGCATCCGCGGTGTGGATAAGGTGTTCAGCTTGCTTTTCCATGTTCCGAACATCTCCGTGGCGTGTTCAGGGTTTCCATTTCGAGAAACCGAAGCACCGCCCCGTCGACGTTCTCATCTGCACAGAAGATCTATCTGGAAGATCAGAAGCGTTAAACTGCGTCAGTTTGAATGATGCGTTTAGCAAAGAAAATTGAGTTACAAAAGTATATATATAATATAATTTTACTGCGTTGAGATATATTTCATGAGGGAAAATATTTAAATTAAAATACGAAAAACAAACTACAAATACGTTAAATTTTTTCTCCTCTCGCCTCTTCTATCATTTTAAAGCGGTCGAGAAACTTTGTCTGCGCCAGTTTGGGGGGATGAGGTTGAATCCGCAACTCCTCCTGTGACATTCCGCGTGGGCGGCCGAAAAGTTTGGCGGCTTCCGTGACACCAAAGCCTGCCAGTTGCGTCGCCTCATAAAATGCCGCGATCTGGTCAGCGCGCTTTATCGCTTTCTTAAGCTTTTGCGGCAGATCTGGAGCCAGGGTGAAACGCAGGTGGATGGCGCGCTGCAGCCGTTTTTCGACCGACTTGTAATCATCGCCCAGCGTAGCCTTGAAGGGGGATATCATATCTCCGATCACATATTCTGGAGCGTCATGCAGCAGCGCCGCCATCGAGCACTCGGGTGTGACGTCAGGCGTTGTCCGACGGAAGATGTCCTCCACCAGAAGGGAGTGTTGGGCGACAGAATAGGCGTGGTCACCCTCGGTCTGCCCGTTCCACCGGGCAACGCGCGCAAGGCCATGTGCAATGTCGCTGATCTCGATGTCGAGCGGTGACGGGTCGAGAAGATCGAGGCGGCGACCGGAAAGCATCCGTTGCCACGCGCGCGGAGGAGCGGCTTTGGGCGACGCCGGCATCAACCCGCCTCGTCCGAACTCACGGGAAAGGTGAAACTCGCCCATTGCGGTATAGCGAACGTCACGGCGGTCTGGTCCGCCAGAACTGGAATCGAGGCATCCATGGCCTCCTTGACTTTATCGATCCGCACGATAGCCAAAGCCTTGGAGCCGGCAACGGTGCCGAGGGTGCCGACGATTTTTCCGTCGGCGCGCAAATCGGTGCCTGGCGGAGGCAGATCCGCGGCACCGCTTGCGGTCAGTAGCCGCCGGCGGGCTGTACCCCGATGGTGCATCCGCGACACCACTTCCTGTCCGACATAGCAGCCCTTCTTCAGCCCGACACCGCCATTCTGGTCGTACAGCACATCGTGTGGAAAGGCGTCACCCAAAGCGAAGTCGCGGCCGCTTTCAGCAACGGCATGGGCAATTCTCAGTTCATCCCAGCGCATCTTGTGGCTGTCTGCATCAGGCGTGTCGCCATAGTGGCGCCGAACGTTCAGGTTTTTGTCAAAACGTCCGTCGATCGGAGTTGATTCACTTTCTGAAGGACTGGAATCAGTTTCCCATGATACAGCGATAGATCTTTGTTTTATATCGGAAATATCGACCTTTGCGCGAAGCCTGTAGAGTGTCAGCCGCTTCACCAGGTCTGCAGCGACATCCGCCCGGCATTCAATGCGTAACACGTCGCTGCCGGCGCGGGAGATAAGGAAATCGAACAGGATCTTGCCCTGCGGCATGAGCAGGGCGCCCGGGCGGCATTCGCCGTTCTGGAGCGCCGAAAGGTCCGTTGTGATCACATTCTGGAGGAAATGTTCAGCCTCGGGTCCCTGCAGATGAATGAGGGCACGTTCGTCGAGATGGCAGATCGGCATGGCTGGTCCGGCAAGATGAGGAGGTCGTCCGCTTCTAGCTAGGATGCTTTGCCCCCGACGACAACCCGCGAATGTTGGACGGGATCAACGCGCAGCCTTTTCCCTCAGGCGGGCTGCTGCTTCTGCGAGCGCCCTCGCACTTCTGGCGCTCAGGCCGCCGTTTTCATAGTCATGACGAAGCGCCTCTTCAATCTGTTCTGCAATTCTATCCAGGGAAGGGGTATCGTTCGGTGCGCTTCGGTGATCGAACAGATTGATCCAGTGATCCGTCTCGCGGCCAAACCGCATAAGACGGTCGAGGTAGAGCTCGGCGCTGCCATTGCGCGAAACAAGTCCCAAAAGGCCGGCAGCTATCGAAAGCGGACTCATCACCACATCGCGCATGCCGTCAGCCATGAGCTTGACCTGAAAGAGGATGACACGTCGGACAAGACGTCCACGCCTCCCTCGGCTCTGAGGCGATGCCACAATGCCGCTCTGCGAATGCGCTATCCCCTCCATCGCAAACCTCCCTGAAGCTTCAGCGGATATGGGGGCAGCGCTCAGGATTGCAAGAATGAACTCAGTCCCCGGCGACGAAAAACGCCCAGTGGCCCTCCGGCGTGATGCCAACCCGGTAGAAGATGTAGGCGCCAAAGCTCTTCATGTCTTCATAATCGCCGGCGGTCACCAGTGTGAACAGTTCAACCCTCTGCCTCTTGTCGAGGGATTCGAGCGGGATGGCGAAAAAGTATGGCCAGACATACATCTCCTGGGGTGTGCCTGCGTCGAGATGCACATAGCCGGCGAGTAGCACCTCCAGAAGTATGGCCAAAACCTCCTGGCCTTCTTCATCCCCGGATAGCTCGACGAGAAACTCAAGCGGATCCCCATCCAGTCCACCGAGCGAGAGGCGTGTCGCACTGTCGCCGTTACCGATCAGCGGGCGCAGATTTTCGATATCGCCGCTTTTCGCCGCTTCGACGATCAGGCCGTGCATACGCCGGACAGGTTCTGGCAACTCTTCCAGATCGTAATGGACCTCCGGTAGCTCCTTCCCAATCTGGGTATCCGGGCGCACGACGTCGCGCAGCGGCGTGTCCCCAATTGGCGAGGTGCCCTCTGTGGGCTCAGAACCCTCCGGAGAGGACGTGTCATTCTTGGGAAAGCTGATCGGCGGCGGCAGCGGCACGCGCTCAACACTGTCGGATCCGGCCTGATCTTCTTCTATCGGTTCAGCCTGCTGAAGCTCACTGAGAGCGTACGCAGAGAGGCCTGACGTTGCGTTCAAGCCAAAGGCTGCCAGACCGGCTAGAAGGATGTGTCGCCAACGCCTGCGAACTCGCAGGCTTGCAGGGTTTAGGACGTTCACCAGATTCCAGGTCATTGTCACGTCTCAGTTTCCGTAGCGCTGCACGATTTCCGTGGAGATGCGCGTGCCTTCGCTCATATAGTGATCGATTGCTGACAGTGCCTGGTCCGTGCAGTTTTCATAAGTCCCTGCGAAGGATCTGTAACCACGGTTGAAACTCGCAATCAACTTTTCGCGCCGTGCTGGTGATGGCGCTTCTGTTTCCAGAAGCTCTTCCATTTTCCCGCGCCACGTCTCAGATTCTTCCCCACACAGATTGCGCAGATAGTGAATCGAACCGAGCACTTCTGCCAATCGCAGAAGAGGGGCTTCATAGCTGGTCTCGTTGGCCTGCGTTGCAGGCGCGGCTATGAGAAGAGCCGCCATAAGTCCGGAAAATACTGAACCACTACGCATGCCGTGTTGTCTCCCAGCAGGCGCTGCCTGTCAAACGCCCGCGATTGCGGGAAGAGCACCACAAAACATTCACGAAAGTGGCAAGATTGAGGGCAGGGCACCCGGCAGATTCATCTGCCAGGAAAGTGTCGCAATTCTTCAACAATCGTTCGCGTGCTGTCGGTCAGTGACATGGTAGCGACTTCTTCGTAGGAATACCAACCAGCCTCGCTCGCATCGTCGCCCGCCATAACGGGGCCGCACGCGACCGTGGCGCGAAAAACGGTCAATCGAAAGGTTTGCTGATCGTCGTCGTCACGCAACACAACTTCGCGATAGGGGTTCGCCGTCTTCATTACCAGTCCCGTCTCTTCCAGTAGCTCGCGTGCGATTGCCTGTTCCAGTGTTTCCCCGGTCTCCACCCGACCGCCGGGAAACGCATACAGGTCTCGCGCGGGTGCGCGGCCACGGCGCACCAGTAGAACGCGGCCTTCCTGAACGACGGCCGCAGAAACGGCGAGGATTTCCTCCGATTTCATAAGCAGAGCCCTTGCATACTGCCACTCGATCACCAAAAGTCCGGCCTGAGTTGTGGCCAGAAAGTTATGGCCCAGAGTTATGGCCCAGAGTTATGGCTGGTGAATTGGCGGGAGGCAATCGTGCGGATGGAGCAGAGCACATGGCTGGTTGCAGGTCTGGCGTGCATGTTGTCTTTGTCGGCATGTGCAACGCTGAATGAGAGCGAGTGCGAAACGGTAAACTGGAGCGAGCTCGGACGTAATGATGGCGCGGCTGGCCGGAGCCCTTCTTATGTACAGCGTCACCGCGAAGCCTGTCAGAAGTACAGCTTGCCTGTCGACGAAACTGCCTGGCGCGCTGGCTGGGAGGGCGGTATCCGTCGCTATTGCACACCCGAGAACGGTTTGAGCGTCGGGCGTGACGGCAGCGGTTACGCCAATTCCTGCCCGGCGGATGTTGCGCCAGGCTTCGAGAGCGCTTACCGCGTCGGCAAGCGTGTTCATGATGCCCGGTCAGAGTATGATCGCTTGAAGCGCGAACTCGAACAGCTTTACGACGATCTGGAAGATGCCGCCAAGGGCGAGGACCGTAGCAAGGTGCGCAATCGGATTTCACTGAAGGAATCGGATCTGTTCTTTGCTGAGGGGCGTGTGCGTGATGCCGAACGCCTGTACGATCGCTACCTCTATGAGGAGGCAGCGCGCCGCTACTAGCGGTCTGGCGGGGGATATTCGCTTATGTGTGGTCGCTTCGCTCTCACCGATACACCCGATGCGGTGCAGTCGCTGCTTGCCGTGACAGATTTCGAACCGTTCCCCCCGCGCTACAACATCGCTCCGACGCAGCCTGTTCTAATGGCCCTGTCAGGTCCTTCCCGGGGGCCCGGAGCCAACCTGCCTTCACGGCAAAGCGTGCTCGTTCGCTGGGGGCTCATTCCCTCCTGGGCCAAGAATCCGGACGACTTCTCCCTGCTATTCAATGCCCGCTCTGAAACGGCGGCGGAAAAGGCATCGTTCCGTACCGCCATGCGCCACCGCCGGACATTGGTTCCAGCCAATGGATTCTACGAATGGCGTCGCGTCGGCTCAAAGCGGGCGGAGCCATATTGGGTCCGGCCTCGCGATGGCGGGCTGATCGCCTTCGCCGGGTTGATGGAAAGCTGGTCCGATCCCGGGGGGACCGAGATCGATACAGGCGCCATCCTGACGACGGAAGCGAATGAGGATTTACGTGGCATCCATCATCGCATGCCTGTGATTATCAGGCCCGAGGACTTCGACCGCTGGCTGGACTGCCTCAATCAGGAACCGCGTCACGTGGCCGATCTCCTGAAACCGGCCGATCCCGGATTTTTCGAGGCAGTGCCTGTATCGGACCGGGTCAACAAGGTGGCAAATGCCGGCCCGGGCCTTCAGGAGCGGGTCGAGCGTCATGACGAAAAGGCTTCTGGCACGAAATCCGCGAACGACACCGACCAGCTCGACCTTTTTTAAGCGATGGTCCGCATGAGATGGACGGCTTCGGCGCCGAAACGGTAGACGCCTTCCCGCAGCCCCTGGAACGATTGGCGCGACACATCGCTGACGGGCAGGGGAAGCTCTTCCTCTGAAATGCGCCCCAGCATCAGCTCGGCCAGAGCTTTGCCGAACACGGTACCCGGCCCGATGCCGCGACCGTTATATCCGGAAAAGCCGACAACTTTGTCGCCGAAGCGATGGAACTTCGGCAGGTGGTCTGAGGTCATACCGATATGCCCGTACCAGCAATGCTCAAACCGGGTGCCTTTCAGTTCCGGAAACAACCGGGCGATGGCGCGTTCGGCCCACGCACGATGCACGGCCTGACCCGTACCCTTCAGGGCACCAACGCTTCCGAAGACAAGACGTCCCTCCCGGTCCCACCGGAATGAGGTCAGTATCTGCTTCGTGTCCCATGCACCCTGCCGCTCCGGCAATATCCGCTCGCGCATGGCCGGCGGCAGGGGAGGCGTGGCGAAGTTGAAATAGGGCAGGTGGACGATTTCCTCACGGATCTGCGGCCACGGCGTGGTGGTGTAGGCGTTGGTTGCAACAATCACCTGCCGGGCCGTTAGCGAGCCCTTGGGAGTTTCAAGCCGCCAACTATCACCTCTCTGTTCCGCTTTCGTCACCCGGGAGTCGGTGTGAAGCCTTGCGCCGGCGTTTGCGGCCGCATGGGCGAGGCCCCTTGCATAGGCCAGCGGCTGGATCGTGCCGGCTCGTTCATCCAGCAACGCGCCCGAAAACGCGTTGCTCCCGATCTTTTTTTGGGCTTCCTCGCGTTCAAGAAGCCGCACCGGTGCACCGCGCGCCTTCCATTGCCTTGCGCGCTCATCAAGTTGCCTGAGACCGCTTTCCCCAACGGCGCAGTGGAGCGTGCCCACGGGCATAGCCTCGCAGTCCATGCCGTGTCGCGCCGCCAGATCGAACACGACGCGGGGTGCATCGCCAAGGACGCTGAGCAGCCGCTCTCCATAGGTTTCACCGAGAATCCCGGGAAGGTCATCGGGCATGACCCACATGCCGGCATTCACGAGGCCCACATTGCGCCCTGAGCCGCCAAAGCCGATCTCATCGGCCTCCAGCAGAACCACATCGGCTCCAGCTTCGGCCAGATGCAGCGCAGCGGAAAGACCGGTATAGCCAGCGCCGACGATGGCGATCTCAGTCATCACATCGCCCGTCAAGGCTGTTGTCTGCGGCGCGGCAGGGGCTGTTTTCTCCCACAGGCCGTGGGAAAGCGGGTCGTTCCTCATCTAGCGGACTCACTGCAAACCGAGATTGTTCCGACAGATCACATGCTGACCGCCGCCAAGCAAAGCGAAAAATCAGCATGATCTCATGCAGACACGGCATTGAATGTATCGCACACCATCCTAGCCATCGCTCTCGCAATGTCTGGAAACCGTGCTGCCCCTAGTCACCCGCTCCGGCCGCGCCAGAGCAAAACCTCAGTCGGTCTGCGTGTCGTAAGGGGATTGTTTCGGTGCCGGTGCCGGCTTCTCGGCCTTGCACTGCAGAGCAGCGTTGATCGCTGCGGGTCCAACCGCGTGATACTGGCTTAGCAGGAGCTTTTCCTGTTCGGCGGTATACTCTGCTGGCTTGTTCATGTCGCGGGGCATAACTATTCCTTGGTTCCGCGTTGTCGTCCCTTCCGCGCAGATGGGGACCAAATCCGACAAAATCTTGACAGACTGCCCCGTCGGAAGACGCATTCTTAAAATTGCCGCATCAGCCTTAACATTTCCTTCACATTGCCATTTTGCTTGCAATACCTCTTTCGGGCCGCGAAGCAGGGTTTCAGCGTGATCCCCAGCCTTTTGGCTTTCAGCTTTTAGTCTTGACGCATTTGCCGCCTGCGGCGATAAGAAAGTCCATGAAAACGCTGTGCACCATTATTGGCATTTGCATTATCGGCTAGCGCACACCGCTGGTCCGGACGTTTTCGCCCTTCTTTCCCGACGAGAAAAACGCCCAGGCCAGAGGCCGGTGCGAACCATGCCCGCAATATGCGTGTCGCTTGAGCATGGCGACGGGTTGAAAACGGAAGGCGAGGATGACGAACGGTTTCAAGGGCCTCAGGGTCTACAACACGCTGACGCGGGCCAAAGAGGACTTCGTCCCCATCGATGAGAAGAATGTCCGCATGTATGTGTGCGGGCCGACTGTCTATGACTATGCCCATATCGGCAATGCACGTCCGGCCATCGTCTTCGACGTCCTGTTTCGTCTTCTTCGCCACCTCTATGGCGAGGACCACGTTACCTATGTGCGCAACATCACCGACGTGGACGACAAGATCAATGCGCGTGCCCGCCGCGACTATCCGGACTTGCCGCTCAATGAGGCGATCCGCGAAGTCACGCAGAAAACGGCCGACCAGTACCATGCAGATGTCGCCGCCCTCGGCTGCCTGAAACCGACCATCGAGCCGCGCGCCACTGATTTTGTCTTGCCCCGCTCGGACGGGCTGACGGATATGGTGAGCCTGATTCAATCTCTCATGGATCGCGGGCATGCCTATGAAGCCAAAGGAGAAATCCTTTTCGACACCGCCTCCATGCCGGCCTATGGCGGGCTCTCCAGGCGCAAGCTTGAAGACCAGCAGGCCGGTGCCCGCATCGCCGTCGAAGCACACAAGAAAAACCCGGCCGATTTTGTCCTGTGGAAGCAGTCCTCTTCAGATGAGCCGGGATGGGACGCACACTTCACCATCGCCGGGGCGGCCATGACCATCTGCGGCCGCCCCGGCTGGCACATCGAGTGCTCGGCCATGTCGGCGGCCTATCTTGGCGAGGAGTTCGACATTCACGGCGGCGGCCTCGACCTGATCTTCCCGCACCACGAAAACGAGATCGCGCAATCCTGCTGCGCCCATGGCCGCGATGTCATGGCGCATTACTGGATGCACAATGGCTTCCTTCAGGTGGAGGGGCGAAAGATGTCCAAATCCGAGGGCAATTTCGTCACCATCCATGAGTTGCTTGAAACGGAGAAATTCGGCGGGCGTAAATGGCCGGGCGAGGTCTTGCGTCTTGCAATGCTGATGACGCACTACCGCGAGCCGATCGACTTTTCGGTGCGCAAGCTCGAAGAGGCGGAGGCGGTGCTCGACGGCTGGTATCGGGCCGTCGGTGATATTGGAGCCGGTGATATCGGTTGCGCGGATACCATCGCCGCGCTCGGCGACGATCTGGGGACAACCGCTGCTATTGCCAGCCTTCACGAGTTGCGCGGCGAGGCGATGAAGGGCAGCAACCCCGCGAGACAGGCTCTTAAAACAAGTGCAGCTCTTCTCGGATTGTTGTCAGCAAGTGAGAGCGATTGGTTTGCGGCAAAAGTGTCAGAGGCGTCTATCGACACCGGTGCGGTGGAGACTGCAGTCGAGGCGCGGCTTGCGCATCTGCGCCAAAAGAACTTCTCGGAGGCCGACCGGATCCGCGACGAACTTGCCGCACAGGGTGTCCAGCTCATGGACTACAAGGACACGGAGAGCGGCGAACGCCGCACCAGATGGGAGGTGAAACGGTGAGGCAGGTGGTGTTCACCCCCTCTGTCTTGCCCGGCATCTCCTCCTCAAAAGGGGAGGCCAGACGGTGGGGCTGGTTTCGCCAATCGCCAGCGTGTTCGTCGAAGCCATCTGTCACACGTCGGCCTGGGAGAGAGCAGGGATGAGCCTCGACAACAAACCTGTCTATTCCGGCGGCTGCCAGTGCGGGGCGGTGCGTTTTCATGTCGAAGGCGCGCTTGGCGAGGCATCGGTTTGCCATTGCCGCATGTGTCAGAAGGCGAGCGGCAACATCATGCTTCCGCTGGTTTCGGTGCGTGGCGCGAAACTCGCCTGGACACGCGCCGAACCGAGGCGCTTCCAGTCGTCCAGCCATGTGCGGCGGGGCTTTTGCCCGCAATGCGGCACGCCGCTTACCTATGAGGCGCCCGACGGGCTGGCGATCACCATCGCCGCCTTCGACCACCCGGAGGAAATCGCGCCGGTGGTGCAGTGGGGCTTGGAAGGAAAACTTCCCTACACCGACGGTATCGCAGCCCTCCCGGGCTATACCTCCGAAGAAGACGCAGGCGCGGTGGAGTTTCTGCGTGACCTGGTTTCCTACCAGCATCCCGATCACGATACGGACAAATGGCCGCTGCATGAAAACGCACGGAAAGACTTCGAGAATGACTGAGTTACGTACGCTCTACCCGGAAATCGAGCCATTCGAGAGCGGTATGCTGGATGTGGGCGATGGTCACACCGTCTATTGGGAGCGCGTGGGCACCCGTGGCGCAAAGCCAGTCGTCTTCCTTCATGGCGGTCCGGGCGGCGGGTGTTCCCCGACGCATCGACGTGCGTTCAATCCGGAAAAATACGACGTAATGCTCTTCGACCAGCGCGGTTGCGGCCGTTCGAAACCTCATGCGGAACTCGAGGCAAATACCACCTGGCATCTCGTTGCTGATATCGAGCGGCTGCGGAACCTGATGGGTGTTGAGAAATGGCAGGTCTTTGGTGGCTCATGGGGCTCCACACTGGCGCTCGCCTATGCCGAGACCCATCCCGAACGCGTCTCCGAACTGATCCTGCGCGGCATCTACACGCTCACCCGTGCCGAACTCGATTGGTATTACCAGTTCGGCGTCTCGCAGATGTTCCCCGAAAAGTGGGAGCGTTTCATTGCTCCGATACCGGAGGAAGAGCGCGGTGACCTGATGGCGGCCTACCGCAAGCGCCTGACCTCAAGCGATCGCGTGGTTCAGCTTGAAGCGGCAAAGGCGTGGAGCTTGTGGGAGGGCGAGACCATTACGCTGTTGCCCGATCAGGGCCTCACAGAGGATTTCGGCGAAGAGGATTTCGCCATCGCCTTCGCGCGCATCGAAAATCACTTCTTCGTCCATGGCGGCTGGTTTGAAGACGGCCAGCTTCTGCGCGACGCGCATAAACTCGCGGGCATCCCCGGCGTTATCGTTCACGGCCGCTACGACATGCCGTGTCCGGCGCACTACGCCTGGCAGTTGCATAAGGCCTGGCCGGACGCGCAATTCCATTTGATTGAGGGGGCGGGGCACGCCTTTTCAGAACCGGGCATTCTCGACCGCTTGATCCGGGCAACAGACCAGTTTGCAGGCAAATGACGATGGCACAGAAAGAACGCATCTACCTTTTCGACACCACGCTGCGCGATGGTCAGCAGACGCCGGGCGTGGATTTTTCCGTCGAGGACAAAATCGCCGTGGCAAGGCTGCTCGACGATTTCGGCTTCGACTATGTTGAAGGTGGCTATCCCGGCGCAAACCCCACGGATACCGCCTTCTTTTCGAAGAAGCGCACCGGCAATGCCGCTTTTGTCGCTTTCGGCATGACCAAGCGCGCCGGTGTCTCCGCCTCCAATGATCCGGGCCTTGCGGCCCTGCTTCAGTCGGCGAGCGATGCGATCTGCTTTGTCGCCAAGAGCTGGGATTACCATGTGCGCGTCGCGCTCGGCTGCACCAATGAGGAAAATCTGGAATCGATCACTGCCTCGGTCGAGGCGTCGGTTGCCGCCGGCAAGGAGACGATGGTCGACTGCGAACATTTTTTCGATGGCTATAAGGCCAATCCGGACTATGCGCTGGCCTGTGCGAAGGCGGCCCATGACGCAGGCAGCCGCTGGGTGGTGCTGTGCGACACCAATGGGGGCACGCAGCCGTCTGAGATTAGGGAAATCGTGAGTGCGGTTATCGGGGCTGGCATTCCCGGCACGCATCTGGGCATTCATGCTCATGACGATACGGGCCAGGCCGTGGCGAATTCCCTTGCCGCCATCGAGGCTGGAGTGCGTCAGGTCCAGGGCACGCTCAATGGCATTGGTGAACGTTGTGGCAACGCCAATCTGGTGACCATCCTGCCCACTCTCATGCTCAAACCCGCCTATGCGGAACGCTTCAAGACGGGCATTCCCGGCGACAGGCTGGCTGATCTCGCGCGCCTTTCCCACGGCTTTGACGAGCTATTGAACCGCGCTCCTGAGCCGCAGGCGCCCTATGTTGGCGCATCGGCCTTTGCCACCAAGGCCGGTATCCACGCCTCTGCCGTGCTGAAGGAGCCCGCAACTTATGAGCACGTGCCGCCGGAGAGCGTTGGCAACACGCGCCGCGTCATGGTCTCCGACCAGGGCGGGAAGTCGAATTTCATCGCAGAGCTCAAGCGCCGGGGTATTGCCGTTGACAAGGCCGATCCGCGGCTCGATACGCTCATCGCGCTCGTGAAGGAGCGTGAGGCTCAAGGCTATGCCTATGAAGGCGCGGATGCGAGCTTCGAGCTCTTGGCGCGCCGAACCCTCGGCCGCGTGCCGGAGTTCTTCAAGGTGGATGGTTTTCGGTGCATGGTGGAGCGTCGCTTCGATGCGAATGGCGAACTGAAAACCGTATCGGAGGCCGTCGTCCGGGTGACGGTGGACGGTGAGACGCTGATGTCGGTCGCGGAGGGCCACGGCCCCGTCAATGCACTCGACATCGCTCTGCGCAAGGACCTTGGCAAATATCAGGCCGAAATTTCGGATCTGGCGCTGGCCGACTACAAGGTGCGCATTCTGAATGGCGGAACCGAGGCGATCACGCGTGTTCTGATCGAATCGTTCGACGGCACGGGCGCACGCTGGTGGACGGTCGGTGTTTCAGACAACATCATTGATGCTTCGTTCCAGGCGTTAATGGACTCCATCGTCTACAAGCTGGTCAAGAACCGCGACAAGGCGGTGGAGGCTGCAGAGAACGCTGCATGATTGAGGCGCGCCAATTGCTGGACCAATAAAATGAGATGGCGCCGCTCCGCAGCGATGTGACAGGATGTAGAAACGCCTGTCGCCCGCCGGGCCTGCCGTGGAAAGCACATGTCCGAGATTGCAGAAAAGCCGCTCAGCGCGGACCGAAACGATGCCATGCGCGGGTTCTTTTTCGCGTTGTCCGCTTATGGATTGTGGGGTTTTCTTCCTCTCTACATGAAGCTCGTTTCTCATATCCCGGCGATGGAGGTGGTGGCCCATCGCGTTCTATGGTCGCTGCCGGTCGCAGCCATCATCCTTTATCTTCTGGGGCGCACCGACGATATCCGTCAGGCATTGCGTTCGCCCCGTACGCTTCTCATGGCAGCGCTGACGGCGGCGATTATCTCGTGCAACTGGGGTATCTATGTGTGGGCGATTGCTGTCGACCGGACCGTCGAAACGGCGCTTGGCTATTACATCAACCCGCTGGTCAGCATCGCCATGGCGGCGCTTTTTCTCGGTGAGCGTCTGAACCGTTACCAGATCGCGGCGGTTTGCCTTGCCGGCCTCGCCGTTCTCATCCTCACCACCGATGCGGGCGGTCTGCCCTGGGTGTCCCTCAGCCTCGCCTTCAGCTTCGCAGCCTACGGCATTCTGCGCAAGACTTTGCCCATCGGGCCAAGCCAGGGCTTTTTCCTGGAGGTGCTGATCCTCGCTCTTCCGGCCCTCGGCTATCTCATGTGGCTGGGTGCAAAGGGAGGCGCACACTTTACGCTGTCCAGCCCGGGCGACATCGCGCTGCTGATCGGTTGTGGCCCGGTCACGGCCATCCCGCTCATCCTGTTTGCCATGGGCGCCAAGCTTCTGCGCTATTCAACAATCGGCATCATGCAGTACACCGCGCCAACCATGATCTTCCTGATCGCCGTGTTTGTCTTCAAGGAGCCTTTCGGAGGCGTCAAGGCGGTGGCGTTCGCCCTGATCTGGGCAGCCCTTGCACTTTATAGCTGGTCGATGCTGCGGGATGCACGACGCGCAAAAAATAGCCGCCCCAAAAGCTAAATGAGGGGCGGCGAAAGACGCCCGTGATGTCTGGAAGGGGTGTGCGGCGGACATCGCGGGTCAGGGACGGCTGCGCGGAGCAAACGGAACCGGGAAAACATGAAAGCAGACAGTCCCGGCGGTCGGATTGGGTTCACATGCGATGCACCGCGCCATGAGAGCCAAGCAGTCTAGTGTTACAGAGGCACGGCGTTTGCATAACACCGCGATGACAATCCTGCGCGGCTGCATGAAAGCTGTGGACAGTTAAAGCCGGTCGATGACCGCCTGATCCTCACCATTGGCTGATTTGCGTTCAGTGGCCGCTTTTAGGATTGCGGGAACAATGTCCCGGGCCTCATCCACCACAATGGGACGAACACGGTGATCGGAATGCACAAAGCATTCCAGCTTCATGTGATCGATCAGCGTGAGAAGCGGATTCCAGAAGCCACCTATGTTGGCAAAAACCATGGGTTTGTCATGCCGGGCAAGCTGGGCCCAGGTCATGATCTCGATAATCTCTTCCAGCGTACCAATGCCACCGGGTAGCGCGACAAATGCATCCGAGCGTTCGAACATGGTGTGCTTGCGTTGGTGCATGTCGTCGGTGACGATCAGTTCATCTAGCTCTGCCAGATCGACTTCGTTGGCTTCTCGGCGGATCAGGAATTTTGGAATGATGCCGGTTACCTTGCCACCGGCGTCCATCGTGCCCCGGGCAACGGCACCCATGATGCCTCTGGTTCCCGCGCCATAGACGAGCCGGAGGCGCGCCTCTGCCAGATCGCGACCCAGCGCGAGTCCAGCCTGAAAATAACGTTCATCGCGCCCATTGCTTGATCCGCAATAAACGCAAACCGACTCAATTTTGCTCATGTGACCATTGCTCGTCCTGGCCGCTGCCGCGGTCAAGAGGGTGGTGGCTTTTTCTTGTCGCTTACGCGAAAAAGCGTTACAGCGTTTCACAAAGGGACTATCGTGGGTTTATGGGCTTGACACCTTTAAAGGGGCTTCTTTTTCTCTCCGGCGCTGTCGTGGCGGGTCTCGGGGCCGCATATGTTATGGGCGCCTTCGAAACACGGGAACCTTCCCCGGCAGGTCTGTCATCGATGCCGTCTCCCGAACCGGACGCATCTTCGACCCCGGCGAAGCTGAATGAGCCGGATGCAGGCCCCGGAACAAAGGAAGCGCGCCTGGAAGGGCCAGACGATGCTGAGACGGACGACAGGGCTTCTGAAACTCTGAAGTCTGCTCAGGAGATTGAACCGCCGACATTCGACGTTGTGCGGGTCGAGCCCAATGGATCGATGGTGGTCGCTGGCAAGGCTGCACCCAATGCGCGGGTCGAGATCATCAATGGAGCGACCGTTCTTGGAACCACGATAAGCGGTCCTTCAGGCGATTTCGCGGCTGTGCTTGATGAGCCTCTGAAGCCAGGGGATTACCAGATCGTTTTGCGGGCAACGACACCAGAAAACCTTGCCGCGACATCCGTTGAAACGGCTATCGTTACAGTGCCCGACAGCGAAACCGGACAGGTGCTTGCACTTGTCGATCAACCGGGTGCGCCCAGCCGCCTGATCACGGTGCCTGAAGCCACAGCCCCCGAAGAGGGCAAGGCGCAGATGGAAGGGGAAGAGAAGGCCGAAGCCACACCAGCAGGCCAGGAGCAAGCGGTCTCGGTAGAAACGCCGCAGGCCGAACCCGCACCAGCCAACGCTCAGGTCATGAGCCCGCCGGCGGAGGAGACCGCGCCTGCGGCCGAGCAGCCATCGCCGTCCGCTTCAACAATCGCGCAAACCTCTACGCCCCCCGCGGCAAGCCCGGAAACCCCCTTTATCGAAGCGGTCGAGATTGATGGACGCCAGGTCTTCGTTGCCGGTGCGGCTCGACCCGGCAGCACGATCCGTGTCTACGTGAATCAGATTCTTCTGGGAGAAACGGTCACCACACCCAATGGACGTTTCCTGATCGAAGCGACCCGTGAACTGCCCACCGGTGATTATATCGTGCGCGCTGACATGCTTTCTGATGATGGTCGCAGCGTCATTGCCCGTGCAGCCGTGCCTTTCACGAGGTCGGAGGGTGAGCAGGTGGCGGCTGTCGCTGCCCCGAATGCCGGGCCGGACGTGCGCAATGATGCCTCCGATGACAAGGATGCCCGTCTACCGACCACCGAGACGCCCAAAACTGGGCAGGAGCAGAAGACTGCTGCAGCGGCGACTGCGTCTGCTGATCCGGAGACCACGGCTCCAAAGCTCGCTCCGGTGGATGGCTCTGTCATCATCCGTCGCGGCGACACCCTCTGGCATATTTCCCGCCGGGTCTATGGCCGCGGCATTCGCTACACCACGCTCTATCTGGCCAATCAGGACCAGATCGAAGACCCTGACCGCATCTGGCCGGGGCAGGTTTTTGCCGTGCCTGAAAGCACGGAGGAAGGCGAAGCCGCCGATATGGATGCTATCGAGGATCGGACGGTCAAACCGGACAGCGCAAATTAGTCGACAACAAAATTTTTCTTTGCCTTGAAATCGCGAGACCTTTCATCGTATATCGCCGATGAACGATGAAAGGTTCAGCCATGCCGAGAACTATGCCGGACACGTGCTGCGCGCATCACGCCATCACGAGGGGTGTGAGTGCGCTGTCTCATCCTGCACGCATAGAGATACTCAAGCATCTTTCGGGCTATGATGCATGTTGCTGCAAGGATGTGGTGAGACACCTTCACCTTGCGCAGTCGACGGTCTCCCAGCACTTGAAAGTGCTCGTGGATGCGGGGCTCGTGCATGTGCGTCCACAGCGTCAGAGTTCGCGCTATGAGGTCGACACAGAAGCTCTCCAAAGCCTGACCGAAGCCCTGGCGCATCTGACGCAGACCTGCATCGACGCCAAGAAAAGCAGAAAATCAAACCACGAGGCCGAAGCGAATGACCAGTAAAACCGTATCCGCCGAGGGCTCGACTTTCCAGACCTTGCGCAATCTCTGGCCCTATATGTGGCCGTCCCACCGGGCGGATCTGAAACGGCGTGTAGTCATCGCCGCATTCTTCCTGGTGCTCGCCAAGGTCATTCTTGTCTTTGTTCCGTATTTTTACAAATGGGCCACCAACGTCCTGTCCGGTGAAGGCGAGGCGCCCGGCTTCCTACCCGCCATTCTGGCCGGACCGATCATGTTGGTCGTGGCTTACAATGTCGTGCGTGTGGTCCAGCTTGGTTTTAACCAGTTGCGCGATGCACTTTTTGCAAGTGTGGGGCAGCATGCGGTACGCCAGCTTGCCCACCGCACCTTTGTCCACATGCATCAGTTGTCGCTGCGCTTCCATCTGGAGCGGCGCACGGGCGGGCTGTCGCGCATCATCGAGCGTGGCACCAAGGGTATCGACACGATCGTCCGCTTCACGATCCTGAACTCGATACCCACGGTTCTCGAGTTCGTTCTCGCCGCGGGTATTTTCGCATTCGCCTATGGCTGGGTCTACGTTGCGATCATCGCCGTTACGGTCTGGCTCTATACCTGGTTCACGATCCGAGCGAGTGACTGGCGCATCGGAATTCGTCGGCAGATGAATGATTCGGATACCGATGCCAACACCAAGGCCATCGATTCCCTGCTCAATTTCGAAACGGTCAAATATTTCAATAACGAAGCGATGGAGGCCCGGCGTTTCGACCGGTCCATGGCGCGCTACGAGGATGCGGCAACCCGCACCTGGACATCGCTAGGCTGGCTCAATTTCGGTCAGGGCGTCATTCTGGGGCTGGGCATGACCGCCGCCATGGGGCTGTCGGCCTACGAGGTGATGCGCGGTACACAGACGGTTGGCGATTTCGTTTTCATCAACGCGATGCTGATGCAGCTTTCCATTCCTCTGAACTTCATCGGCTTTGTTTATCGCGAAATCCGGCAGGGCCTGACCGATATCGAGCAGATGTTCGATCTGCTTGACGTTCGTGCTGAGGTCACCGACAGGCCCGATGCAGAGACACTCACCGTTGAGGAGGGCGACGTCCGCTTCGAGAATGTGCGTTTTTCCTATGATCCTGAACGGCCGATCCTCAAAGGCATCAGCTTCGAAATCCCGGCCGGAAAGACTGTCGCCGTTGTCGGCCCTTCCGGTGCAGGGAAGTCCACCATCTCACGCCTTCTTTTCCGCTTCTACGATGCGCAGAGCGGTGAGATCACAATAGACGGGCAGAATGTGAAGGATGTGACGCAGGAAAGTCTGCGCGCGGCTATCGGAATGGTCCCACAGGATACGGTGCTCTTCAACGACACCATTGCCTACAATATCCGGTACGGCAGGCCTGACGCCAGCGATGAAGAGGTGCGCAAGGCGGCCGAGTTGGCTCAGATCGGTTCGTTCATCGAGAGTTTGCCGGAAGGATATGAGACGATGGTCGGTGAGCGCGGGCTAAAGCTTTCTGGCGGTGAAAAGCAGCGTGTCGCCATCGCCCGCACGATCCTCAAGGCACCACCCATTCTCCTGCTTGACGAGGCCACGTCAGCCCTTGATACGCATACGGAGCAGGAGATACAGACGGCGCTCGACACCGTCAGCCGCGGGCGGACCACACTGGTGATCGCGCATCGGTTGTCGACCGTGATCAATGCAGATGAGATCATCGTTTTGAAAGGCGGAGAGATAGCCGAACGGGGACGCCATGGAGATCTTCTTGCGGCTGGCGGCCTGTACGCCGAAATGTGGAACAGGCAGCGCGAAGCAACCGAGGCTGAGGAACGCCTGCGCAAGGCGCGTGAAACCGATGAAATGGGCATCGTGGTTCGCCGGAAGCCAGCATACTAGTGGCCATCCCGCAGCTCGCTGACGTGTATCGAAAGGACACGCAGGTGTTGGAAACGGGCCGGCGGTCCTGTTGATGCGTTGCGGGAGAACCCGGATTCCGTTACCAAGGCGGCACATTCATTCGATTTGAAAGTGGCCGCCCATGAGCCTGATTGACACGATCCGCAACACTCTGGTGCCGATCCACCGCGAGGGATACCCATTTATTGCGGCCTTTGCGGGCGCTACGATTGTGCTGGGTTTGATCTGGGGGCCGTTGTTCTGGATCGGTCTGATCCTCACGGCCTGGTGCATCTACTTTTACCGTGACCCCGAGCGCGTCACCCCGGTTGACGACAGTCTGGTGATTGCGCCTGCGGATGGCGTGGTGTCCTTCGTGGGCCCCGCCGTCCCGCCTGCGGAACTTGGCATGGGCGACGGGGAGATGACCCGCGTTTCCGTTTTCATGAATGTCTTCTCCTGCCACATCAATCGCGCGCCGGTACGCGGCCGGATTTCGCTGATCGAGCATCGCCCGGGCCGTTTCCTCAATGCTGAGCTCGACAAGGCGAGCACCGAGAACGAGCGCAACGGTCTGGTGATCGAGAGTCCCCACGGCCCGGTTCCGGTGGTGCAGATCGCGGGGTTGGTCGCAAGACGCATTGTCTGCTGGGCAGAAGCACCCGGCCAGATCTCTGTCGGCGAGCGTTTCGGCCTGATCCGCTTCGGGTCCCGTGTCGACGTCTATCTCCCTTCAGGCGCGGTGCCACAAGTTGCCATAGGTCAGACCGCCGTTGGCGGCGAAACTGTGATCGCCGCTTTCGGGCATGACCTCAAGCAGCCCATCGTCAGGGTTTCCTGATGGCCGGGCCCTTTCCACCATTCGAGCCGCATGGCGGGGGCGGGCCGAAACTTAGTGAAATTCCGTTGCGCATGCTGGTGCCGAACGTCATAACCGTTCTGGCAATTTGCGCCGGGCTTTCCGGTATACGACTGGCCTTCGAGCACCGTGTCGAAACGGCGGTGGTCATGGTGCTGATTGCTGCTTTTCTTGACGCGGTGGATGGGCGTGTGGCGCGCATGCTCAAGGCTTCGTCGAAATTCGGCGCACAGATGGATTCACTTGCCGACATCGTGAATTTCGGTGTCGCCCCGGCGCTTGTCCTCTATGCCTATGTTCTGGACAGGGCTGGCGCACTCGGCTGGATTGCAGCGCTCCTGTTTGCCATCGCCTGTTGTCTGAGGCTAGCGCGGTTCAATGTGATGCTTGAGGATCCGGAACGGCCCGCCTGGCACACGGATTATTTTGTTGGTGTTCCCGCGCCTGCCGGAGCGGCGCTTGTGCTCCTGCCAGTTTACCTGGGCTTTCTCGGCATTGCGCCGGATACCACCATGGCCTTTGCCGCATCGGCCTATACCGTTCTGATCGGCTTCCTGCTGGTGAGCCGCTTGCCGGTCTATTCGGGAAAGAGCTCCGGGAGCCGTGTCCCGCGTGAATATGTTCTTCCACTGATTCTGGGGCTGGCGCTCTACGTGCTTCTTCTAACCAGCTTTACCTGGATGACCCTGACGGTCTCAGCGCTTGGTTATCTGGTTTTTCTTGTTTTCAGCATGCGGGCCTACGCCCGCCGTGCGGAACTGGAAGACAGGAAAGTTGCCGAAGAAGCCGGTGACGGCCCGACGTAATTTCCCGTATCAGGTCTCGACTGTTGGCGCAGGCGCGCCACGAACCTCGATCATTCGGCCAAAGAGGGCTTCGGAAGCGCGCATGTCTTCCCTGCCAGAGCGTGCGATCAAGGCCTCGATCGTCATCGGAGGCAGGGTGCGTACGTGGCGCGCCGGTACCAACCCGCGCCGCTCCATATAGACAGGGACCACGTTTGCCTCGGCCTTGAGCGCAATCCGTGCGACGGCACGAAACAGGCGAAACGCCTTGGTGTCCGGCTCCGTGTCGTCAGGCATGTAGACGGCAAGTCGACCATTACCTTTGAGGCGGCGCACAAGCCTGCGGCTGACGAAAACATGATGCGCGTTGAAGGCAATCGTGCGGGCGAGCGCGCGCCAGGGCTCGAGAAGTGGTGACTTTGCCGATGCTTCGTCCAGAATATGCAGCGTGTCGTCCGGCAACAGTGCAAGCATCGTCGCAGGGTCGAGGCTGGACTGATGCCAAACTGCATAGATCACCGGGGTTTCGGCTTTCCGCGCCAAATCGATCTCACGATCGCTGATGCGGAATACGAGCTTCAAAGGCGCATGCAAGGCCGCCTGGTGAAAGCTGACACCGCGGCGATACTGGACGATGCCTGCCATGGCGGCCCACACCGCCAGAACAAGCAGCACGAATTGGATGATCAGTATCATGCCGCATCTCCCAATCGCCGGTCCTTTACCATTGGGCGCAGCCCGGCATAATTCTCAATGTTCGGTCAGTCACGTCGAAGACGCAGACCTTTCCGCAGCCCCTCGTGGCGCGGTCGCTTCGTCCGCTGCCGGGTGGAAAGGTAACGAATGCGTTCCGCAGGTCAATCGTGAAGTCTGGTTTGAAACCGAGCCTGTATCCGCTTCATTCAGGCATCTGATAGCGAGTGAAGCGATTCTTCTTCACATCGAAGATCAGTCCTGTTTCTGCCAGTTCGGGGCTGGCAAGCGGCAGGATTTTGGCAGCCACTTCAGACGGGTGCGGCAATGTCTCGGGGTCTTCGCCCGGCATGGCTTGTGCGCGCATGGCGGTTCGCGTAGCGCCTGGGTTCACGGAATTGACCCGCAACGGCATGTTCTTCGTTTCATCGGCCCAGGAGCGTGCCATCGCCTCAACAGCCGCCTTGGAGGCTGCATAGGGCCCCCAGAATGCGCGCGCGGAATGTGCCGCTCCCGATGACATCACGATGGCGCGTCCCGTATCTGAAGCACGCAGCAGCGGGTCCACTGACCGGATCAACCGCCAGGTGCCGGTCACATTGATGTTCATGACCTTCTCGAAGACCTTGGCCTCCACATGGCCAAGCGGCGCGATCACGCCGAGAACGCCGGCATTGGCAACCAGGATATCCAGTTTGCCCCAGCGCTCATGGATAGCGCCGCCGATACGGTCGATGCCGGCCATGTCGCTCAGGTCAAGCGGAACAAGCGTGGCTTCGCCGCCTGCAGCCTTGATCTCATCGTCGAGTTCTTCAAGACCACCGACAGTGCGCGCCACTGCAATGACATGCGCGCCACACGCTGCAAGCTCCTTTGCCAGAAAATAGCCGATGCCGCGGGATGCGCCGGTGACAAGAGCCAGCCGGCCTTTCAAGTCTGGTTTGGTGTCTGTCATTGACCGCCTGCTGCGAGAAGGGAAAGCGTGCGCACATTGTCTGTGCTGTCGTGATCGGTCAACCGCGTCGGGTAGTCCTTGGTGAAGCAGGCGTCGCAATATTGCGGCTGCTCTGAATTGCGTGCCGCCTCGCCAACCGCTCGGTAGAGCCCGTCAATTGTCAGGAAGGCGAGCGAATCCACCCGAATGAACTCCGCCATCTCCTCGATCGACATGCGTGATGCCAAAAGCTTCGTGGCTTCGGGGGTGTCTACCCCGTAGAAACAGGGCGAACGTGTGGGCGGGGAGGCGATGCGCATATGCACTTCAGCTGCGCCCGCATCGCGCACCATCTGCACGATCTTCTGACTTGTTGTGCCGCGCACGATGGAATCATCCACCAGCACAACCCGCTTGCCCTCAATGCAGCGGCGATTCGCGTTGTGCTTCAGCTTCACACCCATATGGCGGATGGAATCGGTCGGCTGAATGAAGGTACGTCCCACATAGTGGTTGCGTATGATTCCCAGTTCGAAGGGAAGGCCAGCGGCCTGAGCATAGCCAATGGCGGCAGGAGTGCCTGAGTCCGGAACCGGAACGACAATATCAGCTTCGACTGGCATTTCGCGCGCGAGCTCGGCACCGATTTCCTTGCGCACCTCATACACATTGCGTCCCTCGACAAGAGAGTCGGGGCGCGCAAAATACACATACTCGAAAATGCAGAACCGAGGGTTCTCTTTGTTTTCAAACGGGAAAAAGCTCTCGATACCCTTTTCCGTCACGACCACCATTTCGCCCGGTTTCAAATCGCGCACGAACCGCGCGCCGATAATGTCGAGCGCACAGGTCTCCGAGGCCAGGATATAGGCGCCGTCGAGATCGCCCAGAACCAGCGGGCGTATACCCAGCGGATCGCGGCAACCGATCATTTTTTTCGATGTAAGCGCAACAATCGAGAAAGCGCCCTCAATCTGCTGCACGGCCTCGATGAAACGCGCATTGGTGTCGCGTTCCTTGCTGGTGGCGACCAGGTGCAGCACCGTCTCGGTGTCGGAAGTGGACGAGAAGATCGCCCCTTCCTTCTGCAGCTTGCGTTGCACCGTCATGGCGTTGGTAATGTTGCCGTTATGAGCGATCGCAAGTCCGCCATCAGCCAGTTCGGCGAAAAAGGGCTGGACGTTGCGCAGGCCTGAGCCGCCCGTCGTCGCATAGCGCGTGTGGCCGATGGCGCGGCTTCCGCTCAGGCGGTCGAGGACCGACTGTTTGGTGAAAGTATCGCCGATCAGGCCGATATGCCGCTCGACATGGAATTGGGTGCCATCGAAGGAGACGATGCCGGCTGCTTCCTGTCCACGGTGCTGCAGGGCGTGCAGGCCAAGCGTTACGATCGCCGCCGCGTCACTGCGCCCGAATATACCGAAGACGCCGCATTCATCATGAAAATGGTCGTCCGCTTCGCCCGCGAGAGGCAAATTGTCTTCCAGTGCCATTTCTGGCCGCCCTTTCATTGTGACACAGACGGCCTGTGACCGTCAGTTTGCGGTTTCGCTCTCGCCGGATACCCCATCGGTGAGGCGGTCGAAAACCGAATTGTCCGGATCATCCGGAAGCATTCCCTGGATCCATTGGCCCACGCCGTCCAGCAACGGGCGGGATTTGGCTTCCGCTACCCAGCTGGGCGGGTTCGCACCCATCAGCCAGTTGAGAAACAGCAGCGCAACAGCCACCACCAGAATACCGCGTGCGGCACCGTAGAGGAAGCCGAGCGTGCGGTCGAGCGCACCGATCCGCGAATCAATGATGAAGTCCGCGATCTTCATCGTGATGATCGTCACCACGATCAGCGCAATGAGGAAAACGACCGCTGCTGCAACCGCCAGGGCCAACATGTCATTGCTGATATAGGGCGTGACGTAGGGCAGAACCAGCGAATGAAAATAATACGCTGCCACCGCCGCCGCCGCCCACGAGGCGATCGACAACACTTCGCGTGAGAAACCGCGCACCATGGCCAACATGGCCGAAACGAGCGTGAAGCCGACAAGAATTCCGTCAAGCAACGTGATTGGCATTGTCACCCCTACTCCTTTGGCAGATAGGATGCCCCCGCAAGGTCATTTTCTTCGTCTTTCGGGCCACTGTGCCGCCAATCGATCTGTTCAAACCGCCCCGCCAGGCCGCCCCAGCTACTCCGCCTTGGAGCCCGCGATCCGAGCCACAAGTTCGGCCAGCGCTTCAGGGCGTGCGGACCGCGATGCTATCCCGCCCGATCCGTCCTCATTCCCCGGCGGCATGACCGCTTGGGCAAAACCGAGCTTCTCGGCTTCCTTGAGACGGCTCGCTGCATGTGCAACGGGTCTGACAGCTCCCGAAAGGCTGATTTCGCCGAAATAGACGCAATCGGCGGGCAGGGCAAGCCCGGTGAGCGAGGATACCAGCGCCGCCGCAACCGCCAGATCTGCTGCAGGCTCTGAAATCCGGTAGCCGCCCGCCACGTTCAGATACACATCATGGGTTGCAAACCGCACCCCGCAATGCGCCTCAAGAACGGCCAAAACCATGGAAAGTCTGGCAGAATCCCACCCCACCACGGCGCGGCGCGGCGTGCCGAGCGGGGAGGGCGCGACGAGCGCCTGGATTTCCACAAGAACCGGCCTTGTTCCCTCCATACCAGCGAATACGGCGGCGCCTGGTGCGGCGGCGCTTCGCTCCCCCAGAAACAGCTCCGATGGGTTTGACACTTCGCGCAGGCCCTTGTCGCCCATTTCGAAAACGCCGATCTCGTCGGTCGGCCCAAAACGGTTTTTTACCGTGCGCAGAATGCGGTAGTGATGTCCGCCTTCACCTTCGAAATAGAGAACCCCGTCCACCATGTGTTCCACCACGCGTGGACCTGCGATCTGGCCTTCCTTGGTTACGTGCCCCACAAGAACCACCGCGGCGCCTGTGGATTTCGCATAGCGGATCATGGCCTGGGCCGAGGCGCGCACCTGCGTCACCGTGCCGGGTGCAGACTCGGCCATGTCGGTCCACAGCGTCTGGATGGAATCCAGAATGACGAGATCGGGCCGCTTGCCATCCTCGATCGTGGCCAGAATATCCTCGACATTGGTTTCGGCTGCCAGTTCCACCGGCTGCTGTGCCACATCAAGGCGCTGGGCCCGCAGGCGGATCTGCGCAACTGCCTCTTCGCCCGACACATAAACGATGCGATGACCGCGCGAGGCAAGGGCGGCCGCAGCCTGGGTGAGCAGGGTGGACTTGCCGATGCCCGGATCGCCGCCGACCAGCAGCGCCGAGCCGCGCACGAAGCCGCCGCCGGTCACCCGGTCGAGCTCGCCAATGCCGGTGGTGATTCGCGGGGCGTCCTCAATGTCGCCCGAAAGCGTGGTCAGCGCCACCGCACGCCCCTTGCGGGCCTTGCGCGAGGCCGCCTGGGGGCCGGAACCGATCCCGCTGGAGGTGCCTTCCTCGACGAGCGTGTTCCAGGCACCGCAGCCATCACACTTTCCCGCCCAGCGCGCGTGCACCGTGCCGCAGTTCTGGCAGATGAACTGAACGCGCGCGCGCGCCATCAGGCACCATCTCCGCTGTGAATATAATGACGCTCGAAGCGATGTCCGAGCGCAGTCAACAGTTCATAGGAGATCGTTCCAGACGCTGACGCAAGATCGTCTACCGGGATATTCGGTCCCACGAGCTCGATGAAGTCGCCTATCTGCAGTGCATCAGGACCAAGATCGGTGACGTCGAACAGCGTCAGGTCCATTGTGATGCGACCGAGAACAGGTACGCGCTGCCCCTCGATGAAACCGCATGCGCCTTCTTGCAGAACGTTGCGCAATGGCACACCAGCGCCGGAACCTGAGCGATGGTATCCATCGGCATAGCCCGTGGCGGTCACGGCAACGAGCGTGTCGCGGTTGAGAGGTGTTGCGCCGTAGCTGACAGTGCCGCCAGCAGGCACATGCCGCAATTGAGCAATGCGCGCGTGAACACGCACGACTGTACGCATGGGATTGAGCCCATCGCTTAGCGGATTGCTACCATAGAGTGCCACGCCAGGCCGCGTCACATCGCACAGAAATTCGCCACCGAGAAAAATGCCCGCAGAGTTCGCCAGACTTGATTCGGCATCTGGAAAAAGTGCGCGAAGTGCCTGAAATGATTCCAGTTGTTGCTGGTTCATTGGGTGGGTTGGCGTGTCGGCGCAAGCCAGATGACTAAGGATGAGGCGCGGGGTCAGTGCTCCGGTCAGCGCGTTTTCCTGCGCCAGAACATTGGCGCGATCAGCCGAAAGCCCGAGACGGTTCATCCCGGTTTCGACATGAAGGGCACAGGGGCGCGGCGTGTCCCCGTCATCCCAGCCATGCGCCTCCCAGATAGCCAGATCCGATTGCGAGTTCAAAACCGGCAGAAGCCGTCCTTCACGGTAGAATGAGGCTGCTTCAGGACTGAACAGGCCGTTGAAGACGTAAATGTCGGCCTCCGGAGCCGACGCGCGAACGGCAAGCCCTTCCTCGGGGAGGGCGACGAAGAATTTTCGACACCCTTCGGCGACCAAGGCTTCCACCACCGGACCCGTTCCGAGCCCATAGGCATCCGCCTTTACGACGGCTCCGGCTTCCGCCGGTGTCGACTGTTCCGCCAGGAACCTGTAATTGGTCGCCAGCGCATCGAGGTCGACCGTAAGTCGCCCTCCCGCCACACGGGGGTCGGCGCCGCGCACTTGCGGATCGGTATGGATCATATCGCTATTACTCAAAACGCTCGGGCATGCGGTCCTCTTCTGCAAGGTCCGAGAAACGTGTGAATTCGCCCTGGAAGGCAAGCTGTACGGTGCCCGTCGGGCCGTGGCGCTGCTTGGCAATGATCACTTCGGCCTTGCCGCGCACTTCGTTCATCTCGGCTTCCCACTGAAGATACTCCTCGGTACCGGGTTTCGGTTCCTTGTTCTTCAGATAGTACTCGTCACGATAGACGAAAAGCACAACGTCGGCGTCCTGCTCGATGGAACCCGATTCGCGCAGGTCGGCAAGCTGCGGGCGCTTGTCGTCGCGTGACTCCACCTGGCGCGAGAGCTGCGACAGCGCGATAATCGGCACAGAAAGCTCCTTGGCGAGCGCCTTGAGGCCCGTGGTGATCTCGGTGATTTCCTGAACGCGGTTTTGCGCAGATTTCGCGGAAGACCCCTGCATGAGCTGCACATAGTCGATGATGATGACATCGAGGCCACGCTGGCGTTTGAGACGTCTTGCACGGGCTGCGAGCTGGGCGATGGAGATACCACCCGTCTGATCGATGAAAAGCGGAATCTTCTGCATGGTCTGGGCGCAGGCCACGAGTTTCTCGAAATCGCTTTCCGTGATCTCGCCGCGGCGGATCTTGGAGGAGGGGATTTCGGTCTGTTCGGATATGATACGCGTGGCGAGCTGTTCGGACGACATTTCCAGAGAGAAGAAACCGACAACACCGCCATTCGCCGCGGCGTAAGAACCGTCTGCCTGCTGAGCTGGCTCATAGGCTGCCGCAATGTTGAAGGCGATGTTGGTCACCAGCGAGGTTTTACCCATGGCAGGGCGGCCGGCGAGGATGATGAGGTCCGAAGGTTGGAGCCCGCCCATGCGCGCGTCGAGATCGCGCAGGCCCGTCGAAATACCCGAGAGGTGCCCGTCGCGCATGAATGCGGCATTCGCCATGTCGACGGCGATTTTCGTGGCATCGCCAAAGCTCTCGAAGCCACCATCGTAGCGGCCGGTTTCCGCCAGTTCGAAAAGACGCCGCTCCGCATCCTCGATCTGCTTGTTCGGGGCCATGTCCACCGGCGCATCATAGGCGATGTTCACCATGTCCTCGCCGACGGTGATCAGCGCGCGGCGGATGGCCAGATCGTAGATCGCCCGGCCGTAGTCGGCGGCGTTGATGATGGTGACGGCTTCCGCCGCAAGGCGTGCCAGATACTGCGCGACGGTCAGTTCGCCGACCTTTTCCTCGGCAGGCAGAAACGTCTTTATCGTGACCGGGTTTGCGGTCTTGCCCATGCGGATGAGTTCGCCTGCAACCTCGAAAATCTTGCGGTGCAGGGGCTCGTAGAAGTGAACGGGTTTGAGGAAATCGGAAACACGGTAAAGCGCGTCATTGTTCACCAGGATCGCGCCAAGCAGCGCCTGCTCGGCTTCGATGTTGTTTGGTGCTTCTCGATAAAGCTGGGTTTCCGCGGTCTCAAGCTTGCGGACTGCCGCCTCTGCCATTTGCTCTTGTTCTTCCGGTATGATTTCGCCACGTGTGCCCGGACAATGATCGACATGAAGCCCCGGCACCCCGAACGTCTTTCGTACCTTTTCTTGGGAGAAGGTGAAAGCTCGGAGATGGTCTGTGACCGCGATTCACAGTTGCAGGTCTCAGCTGTGGGCAAGTTTCAAGATTAGCTTGACCGCGACTGCAGTGCAGCGGCACGCGAATCGCACCAGGGCTCGTGGAATTTATTCCGCCGCCTGCTTGAATTTCCCCGTTCTTTTTCCGGTCGCATCAGCGAGGTGCTTTTCGGCTTCGCCGATATAGGTCCGGGTCAGGGGCAGGGTTTCACGCTTCTTGGTAAGCTGAATCTGGAAGACCACCATTTCCTGCCAGCGGAACGAGGCCTCCGAGCCTGCGAGATAAAACTCCCACATGCGGGCGAAACGCTCATCGTAAATCTCGACCGCCTTGGCACGATTTTTCTGGAAGCGCGCCTGCCAGTGTTTCAGGGTCTCGGCATAGTGCAGCCGCAGGATCTCGATGTCGGTGACGATCAGCCCTGACCGCTCGATCGCCGGCATCATCTCCGAAAGTGCCGGAATATAGCCTCCCGGGAAAATATATTTGCGAATGAACGCGTTGGTCGCGGCTGGCGGCGCCGAACGTCCTATCGTGTGCAACAGCATCACGCCGTCATCGGCCAGAAGGCGCGCGCTCTGGTCGAAGAACGTTCGATAGTGGTTAATGCCCACATGCTCGAACATGCCCACCGAAACGATTCGGTCGAAAGGGCCCTTCAGGGAACGGTAATCGACAATCTCGAAACGTGCTCTGTCGGAGAGTTTCTCCTTCTGGGCTCTTTGAGTGGCCACGCGGTGCTGTTCTTCTGAGAGCGTCACGCCCAGAACATGGGCGTCGAACTGACGAGCAATATCGAGGCCCAGACCGCCCCAGCCACATCCGATGTCCAGGACTTTCTGTCCCGCACCCAGTGCCAGTTTCGCCATGATATGCCGTTTCTTGGCCCTTTGTGCTTCCTCAAGCGAGACCTCCGGCGTTTCGAAATAGGCGCAGGAATACTGCATGTCTTCGTCGAGGAAGAGGCGGTATAGCTCCTCCGAAAGATCGTAATGTCGATGGACGTTGCGTTTCGAGCGCGCAGCGGTGTTCCATTGCTGCAGGCGGCGGAAGGGGTGGCGCAGCGCCTCTCCCAGCCTGACCAGGAAAAGCTGCGAGCCTATTTCGTCCATGTTCGCATAGGCGATCTGAAGGAAGGTGAGAATATCGCCTTCCTCGATGTCAATCTCGCCGTCCATATAGCGTTCGGGGACAGCCAGTGTCGGGTCGATCGCAATGGCGCGTTCGGCAGCCTTGGTATGAATGACGATGTGGACGGGATCGCCGCTCCCGTCCCCGAAAACATGTGTTTTCCCAGCCGCATCGGTGACGGAAAGCTCTCCTTTGCGGACGAGGCGAGAAAGGATTTTTTCGAGCAACCAGTTCATCGCATAACCCCCAAAAGTCTCGGGAGGCCGCAAGTATGAAACAATTTTGAGACGGTTGAAAAGGGGGGAGGCCCCTGCTGGTCTGCAGTCAGCAACATGCTCTTGCCGCTTCTTGCCATTCCGGGCCGGAAGAACCGCTGAAATCCAAGCCGTTTGCGCGAACCATTCAAGGCATGCAAGCCAGGATCAAAACAATTGAATAACGCGATGGCCAGCACAAAAAAAAGCCGGGCATGAGCGCCCGGCTTCCAATCTCCGAAACGCGTGATTTACGCGTTTTCGTCGGTCTCTTCCACGGCCGTCTCTTCGGCCGCTGCATCGTCATCTTCATACTCGGCTTCTGGATCGAAGAACTCGTCCGGACGCGCGCTGTCGTTGATGTCTTCGCCGTAGATGGCTTCAGCCGAATCCAGCGTTTCGCCGCGCGCCTGACGCTCGGCCTCGTCGCTCGAACGCGCAACATTAAGTGTCACGGTGACCTCGACTTCCGGATGAAGTGCAATGGCCACATTGATCAGGCCAATGGTCTTGATCGGCTGGTTAAGCTCAACCTGGTTGCGGCCGATCTTGAAGCCTTCTTCAGCCAGGATCTCGACGATGTCGCGGGTGGCAACCGAACCGTAGAGCTGTCCGGTCTCGGCAGCCGAACGAACGACGACGAAGGACTTGCCGTCGAGCTTCTCTGCAACAGCCTCGGCTTCCTTCTTCTGTTCCAGATTGCGCGCTTCGAGCTCGACGCGCTGGCTCTCGAATTTCTTGCGGTTGGCTTCGTTCGCGCGCAGAGCCTTCCCCCTGGGCAGGAGAAAATTGCGTGCGTAGCCGTCTTTGACCTTCACCACGTCGCCCATCTGGCCGAGCTTGGCGATACGCTCAAGGAGAATAACGTCCATCGTTTCTGTCCTTTGTCATCGGCGCTTTGCGCCGGAATTTCGTCAAGGCAGGTCAGAAACGGGAATGCCGGCATGCGGCATGAAAGTCGCTGTCCTGCCCGTCGTGGCAGTTAGGGGCGTCTGCCCCAACTCGGGATTTGAAAAGCCTCTTCCGCGCCCGCCGCGGTGGAGGGAGCGGGCGGAAAACCGCCCGCGCCAAAAAGTCTTACTTCACCACATAGGGAAGAAGGCCCAGGAAACGGGCGCGTTTGATGGCCTTGGCCAGCTCGCGCTGCTTCTTCTGGCTGACTGCCGTGATGCGGGAGGGAACGATCTTGCCGCGCTCCGAGATGTAACGCTGCAGGAGCTTCACGTCCTTGTAGTCGATCTTCGGTGCATTGGCGCCGGAGAACGGGCAGGTCTTGCGGCGACGGTGGAAAGGGCGCCGCGTCGGGATCTGGTTGATGTCGACCATTATTCGGAGCCTTCCTTGTTACTGTCGCGGTCATGATCGCGGCGCGGGCCACGGTCGTCGCGGCGCGGGCCACGCGGGCCTCGGTCGTCACGGCGCGGGCCACGGTCGTCGCGGCGCTGCATCATCGCGGAAGGACCTTCCTCATGCGCGTCGACGCGAATGGTCATGAAGCGCAGAATGTCTTCCGACAGGCCCATCTGGCGCTCGACTTCCTTTACGGCCGCAGCCGGAGCGTCGATGTCCATGAGGGTGAAGTAAGCCTTGCGGTTCTTCTTGATCCGGTAGGCGAGGGACTTCTGCCCCCAGTTTTCAACCCGGCCAACGGAGCCGCCACCAGCCTCGATCACACCCTTGTACTGTTCCACAAGGGCATCGATCTGCTGCTGCGAGAGATCCTGCCGGGCAAGAAACACGTGTTCGTAAAGTGCCATTGTCTTGCCTTTCTTCGTTTCCATCCACCGGCCCAGCGGCTAAGCCTCTGCGACTAGTCTTGTCCCTGAAGGGCCGAAGAAAAGCGCGTTGGACGGTCGAGAGCGGAGACACGGGAGGCGGAAGAACCTGTCTTCACAGCGTACGCTTCGCGAAATCGAGAAAAGCGCACGGCCCTCCGTTCAGCCCCCAGCTGAGACCGGCAGATCGCGCGCTTATACAGGGTTTGTTGCAGGATGCAAGGGACTCCGGGACCGGAAGATAACACGATCAGGATAGGTGACCCCTCGGGGAGGGGGAGGCACGAAAAAGAGACACATGGCCACGACATGCCAAATGACCTGCAAGCTGCTGCATACGGGTGCCCCCTCGGTGGCATCGCTTTCGGTCATGGTGCTGTGTAACAGTGCGATAGCGGCATTTGCTTCCTGAGACGGAACACAAATGGGCATGCCGCCAAACGCTGTCGTATGTGTCCACAAAACCGAGCAAAGTTGGAAACCCAGCACAACAGGATGGAGGCCGTAGCCCTCCAGAAACGACACAACGGCGCAGGTCTCACCATGACCGGAGCCGGTGGCGATTTGTACAAGAGTACCACTCTGGGGAGAAACAGATGTTGGCATTTCAAGTATCTCGGTCAGGGACTGCTGAAAAATGGCCGATGCAGCGGTGATGTGGAAAACAGGGTTTTGTAAAAACATTGGCGTAAGGAAGCGCGCGCCATGGTCGCAGCATCCTGCTTGAGTGTTCGCTTGCGCTGCAGCCGGACGACGCTGGCCTCCAGCGATGCCATGAACGCAACGATTTCCGCAGTTTTCTCACTGATCGGCTGGTGACGGTCGCCGAAACCGGCGACCGCTTTGCACTAGGTCCTGACCCTCGAAACCGGCAGGGAGTCCAAAGACCATTTGAAGACTCTGCGATAGCGCGTCACGTCTTGAGCTTGTAACCAGTCTTGAAAATCCACCAGATGGCGCCAAGGCAAAGCGCAAGGAAGAAGGAGATCATGGCGATGCTCACGCCAATTCCCACATCTGCAGTCTCGTAAAAGCTCCAGCGGAAACCGCTGATAAGGTAGAGCACCGGGTTTGCAAGCGTCACCTTCTGCCAGAATTCCGGCAGCATCTCGATGGAGTAGAACGATCCGCCAAGGAAGACGAGCGGCGTGATCACCAGAAGGGGTATCAGCTGAAGCTTCTCAAAATTGTCGGCCCATATGCCGATGATGAAGCCGAACAGACTGAAGGTAACCGCCGTCATCACCAGGAAGAACAGCATCCAGAATGGGTGCCTGATTTCTATGGGGACGAAGAGATGCGCCGTAGCCAGGATGATGAGGCCGAGGATCAGCGACTTGGTTGCAGCCGCCCCCACATAGCCAAGCACGATTTCGAAAAAGGAGATCGGTGCCGAGAGAACCTCATAGATCGTGCCGATGAATTTTGGAAAATAGATGCCGAACGATGCGTTGGAGATGGAATTCTGCAACAGCGTCAGCATCATCAACCCGGGAACGATGAACGCGCCATACTGGACGCCGTCGATCTCCTCGATGCGCGAGCCGATCGCCGCGCCAAAGACGATGAAATAAAGCGAGGTGGAGAGCACGGGCGAAATCACGCTTTGAAGAAGCGTGCGCTTCATGCGGGCCATCTCGAAGAGATAGATGGATTTGACGGCTTCGAAATTCACTTGTTTTCCTCCACCACGAGGCTCACGAAAATGTCTTCGAGCGAGCGCTGTTCCGTATCGAGATCCTTGACGGTGATTCCGGCTTCGCTCAGCGCCGACAACAGGGAGGCAATTCCCGTCCGTTTCGCCTGTGTGTCGTAATGATAGATGATCCGCGTGCCGCCATCGGCGAGTTCGAGATCGTATCCGGAAAGCTGTGCCGGCAACGCGTTCAGTGGCTTCTGTAGATCCAGCGTGAGCTGCTTTTGTCCGAGTTTACGCATCAACTCGGCCTTTTCCTCGACCAGAAGCAGCTGCCCTTTGTTGATGACACCCACTCGGTCGGCAATTTCTTCCGCCTCTTCGATATAGTGCGTGGTCAGGATGATCGTGACACCGGTATCCCGCAAGCGCTTGACGAGCCGCCACATATCCTTGCGCAGTTCCACGTCGACACCCGCGGTCGGTTCATCCAGAAAGAGGATGCGCGGCTCGTGGGCCAGGGCCTTGGCGATCATCACGCGCCGTTTCATGCCGCCCGAGAGAGCCATGATCTGGCTGTCTTTCTTGTCGTAAAGTGAGAGGTCGCGCAGGATCTGCTCGACCAGCGCCGGCGCCGGTTTCTTGCCGAAAAGGCCGCGACTGTAGCTGACCGTTGCCCAGACCGTTTCGAAGGTTTCGGTGTGCAGTTCCTGGGGAACGAGCCCGATCAACTGTCGCGCCTGGCGGTAGTTCTGGACAATATCATTGCCTTCCACGGTTACCGTGCCAGTAGTGGGCTTTACCAGCCCGCAGACGATGGAGATCATCGTCGTTTTTCCGGCCCCGTTTGGGCCGAGCAGCGCGAGTATCTCGCCGCGCCTGATATCGAGGTCGACCGATTTCAGTGCGGTCACACCAGTGTCGTAGGTCTTTGAAAGATCTTTGATGGAAAGAGCTGTCGTCATGGGAAAAGTCCGTCATGTCGGGGCTTTGGCAGGCCGCGCACATATAGACATTATGCAGCCCGCTTGCCAGCGCACGCGATTGCTCGCTGACAGTTCCTGACATGAACGGACGGTTTTTCTTCCCTTCGCCCGGATCAGTTGTTTTCCGGGTCGGTCTCCGCAGCGAAGGCGAGTTGCCCGCAGCGCACCATCGCAAAAAGCGCGGGAATGCCGATGATCACCGACAGAATGATCTCGCCGACGGTCTGAAGGTGCAGTAATCCGGAGAGCCCCCATATCCCGGCAGCGGAAGCGGTTGCCACTTCCGTGGAAATGAAGAGTGTCACGGAAACAAAGCCCAAGATCTGCGCGAGCGTAAGCCTGCGGCGAGGTGCAATTTCCTGCTGTCGTGGCCCGTTTGCTTTAAAAGACATGTCTAAAATACCCCTGCACGCCACCGGAATTGGGGCGGAACAGCGATACATCTCTCCTCAATTATGGAGTTTTCATGTCACGGCTCTCGGGGACCGAAAACGCCCAAAAAGCTTGACGCGCCGATTGTGTTGCGTCACCAGATGCGCCCGACAAGGACGAATACCGGAGATTTGGCGATGGGCATCGCTTTCACCTTTCCAGGTCAGGGAAGTCAGGCTGTCGGCATGGGGCGCGATCTGGCCGATGCGTTCCGCGAGGCAAAGGACGTTTTCCAGGAGGTTGATGACGCGCTCAACCAGAAACTTTCCAGAATCATGTGGGAAGGTCCTGAGGACGAACTGACACTCACCGCCAATGCACAGCCAGCGCTGATGGCCGTTTCAATCGCCGCTATGCGGGTGATGGAGAAGGGCGGTCTTTCGCTTAGGGACAAAGTGTCCTTCGTGGCCGGTCATTCGCTTGGTGAATATTCTGCCCTGTGCGCTGCCGGCACATTCTCGCTGGCTGACACCGCGCGGCTTTTGCGCATTCGAGGCAATGCCATGCAGGCTGCCGTGCCGGTGGGCGAAGGGGCGATGGCCGCGATCATCGGTCTCGAAGCTTCAGACGTGGAATCGGTCTGCTCTGCTGCCGGAAAGGAAGGCGTCTGCCAGATCGCCAATGACAATGGCGGCGGACAGCTCGTGATTTCCGGTGCCAGGAGCGCCGTCGAGGAGGCTGCCAGGCTCGCGTCGGAAAAGGGTGCCAAACGCGCGATAATGCTACCGGTTTCCGCACCCTTCCACTCCGCGCTCATGCAGCCTGCTGCCGGGGCCATGCGCGAAGCGCTCGCCGGTGTCAGGAAACACGCCCCGGCCGTTCCGGTGGTGGCTAATGTCACCGTCTCGCCTTTGAGGGATCCCGAAGAGATAGCCGAACGACTGGTCGAGCAGGTCACGGGTCGTGTGCGCTGGCGCGAAACCATCGACTGGTTTGGAGAGAACGGCGTGGAGACGCTTTATGAAATCGGCTCCGGCAAGGTGCTGTCTGGTCTCGCCCGTCGCATCAACCGTGATCTTGCCGCAGTCCCGGTTAACACACCGGCAGATATCGAAGCGGCAATGGCGGCACTCGGCTGAGCCGGGCCGCTTATACAACGAAGAATTTAGGTGATTGAAAAGGACAAGGCCATGTTTGATCTGAGCGGCCGCAAGGCACTGGTGACAGGGGCGTCCGGCGGCATCGGCGAGGCCATCGCGCGCACTTTGCATGCCCAGGGTGCCATTGTCGGCCTGCACGGCACGCGGGTTGAAAAGCTGGAGTCGCTTGCCGCCGATCTCGGTGATCGCGTCAGGCTGTTTCCCGCCAACCTGTCTGACCGCAATGAAGTCAAACAGTTGGCCGAGAAGGCGGAATCGGAACTTGAGGGGGTCGATATCCTCGTCAACAATGCCGGCATCACCCGCGACGGCCTCTTCGTGCGCATGAGCGACGATGACTGGGATCAGGTTCTGGAAATCAATCTTGGATCGGTCTTCCGGCTGACGCGCGAACTGACACACCCGATGATGCGCCGCCGATTCGGCCGCATCATAAACATCACCTCCGTTGTCGGCGTTACCGGCAATCCCGGTCAGGCGAATTACTGTGCCTCAAAGGCGGGTTTGATCGGCTTTTCCAAGTCGCTTGCCCAGGAAATCGCCAGCCGGTCGATCACCGTCAACTGCGTTGCCCCCGGCTTCATCGAATCGGCCATGACCGACAAGCTCAACGACAAGCAGCGCGACGCGATCATGGGCGCCATTCCCATGAAACGCATGGGCAGCGGTGAGGAAATAGCGTCCGCTGTAGCATACCTCGCCTCCAACGAGGCCTCCTATGTCACGGGCCAGACCGTGCACGTTAATGGTGGCATGGCAATGATCTGAATACGGCTTGTGCAGGATCAACAATGGACGGGCTCTCCACACGGCGCTTTGATCTACGTGATTTCGAGCCCGCCGACATTCCGGCATTGGCCGCTTACCAGTCAGACCCCCGCTTTGTGTCCGCTCGCAGAAATGCGGGACAGGAAGCGGGGGATCCAGCCGAACTCGTTGCGCTGTTTTGCGCATGGGCGCAGGAGCATCCGCGCCGGAACTACCAGTTTGCCATTGTCGAACGCAGAATCGGACGGGTCGTTGGCTGTGCGGGTGTTCGCACCGCCAATTGTCCACAGGGTAGCGGTGAACTGGGTATTGAACTCTCTGCGGATCTGTGGGGGCGTTACGGCTGCGCCGTTGAAGTCATGCGCGCTCTGCTCGACTTCGGTTTCTCCACACTAAGTCTGCACGAGATTATAGGTGAAACCACTGCCGAAAATCATCAGGCAGCCAGGCTAGCGTCCTTTCTCGGTGCGCGGTGTGAGAAGCCTGCAGGGCACGGAAATAAAGGGCTCCAGCCATCCGGAAATCCGGTCCTGTGGCGATTCCTGTTTCGTGACTGGACCTTTGGGAGGAGTGGTTGAGGCGTCTTTCCCCATAAGCGCGGACACGCGGAATACCTCTTGGCGCGCGCGCTAAAATCGTGATAAGCGCCCGCTCGAAGCCGTTCCGCACGCCGCATGCACAGAGTGCATCGTTAACGGAACATAACAGACTGGGCGTCGATCGTATCGGCGCTTTAGTCGTCATTTCGCTTGATTAGCGGCATTCGTGCGGCTAACGAAGATCGGAAATTCAGAAAGTCGAGGGTTCTCTCATGAGCGATACTGCAGAACGCGTTAAGAAAATCGTTGTCGAACATCTGGGCGTCGAAGGCGACAAGGTGACCGAAGGCGCTAGCTTCATTGATGATCTTGGCGCAGACAGCCTCGACACCGTCGAGCTGGTCATGGCCTTTGAAGAAGAGTTCGGCGTTGAAATTCCGGATGACGCAGCCGAGACGATCCTCACCGTCGGCGATGCTGTGAAGTACATCGACAAGGCGACCGCCTGAGGCCGTCCGGCGTTTTCGTTACGAAACGTAGTCAAGGCGGATAATCAGCATATGAGACGCGTCGTCGTCACCGGTATGGGGCTTCTTTCACCCTTCGGCCTCGGTGTTGAACATGGGTGGAAGAGCCTGCTTTCGGGCAAGAGTGCGGCCAGCCGCATCGATCGTTTCGAGGTCGATGATCTGGCCTGCAAGATCGCCAATTCGATCCCGCGCGAAGGCGAGGGGGCGTTTGACCCTGATGCTTTTCTGGAGCCGCGCGAGCAGCGTAAGATAGGTGAGTTCATCACCTACGGCATTGCTGCGGCTGATCAGGCGTTGGAGGATTCGGGCTGGAAACCGGAAACCGAAGACGAAAAATATGCCACTGGCGTGCTTATCGGCTCGGGGATTGGTGGCATTGAAGGCATTGCTGAGAACGCCTTGACGCTCGCTGAGCGCGGCCCGCGCCGCATCAGCCCGTTCTTTATTCCAGGCAACATTATCAACCTGGTCTCGGGGCAGGTGTCCATCCGCCACGGGCTGAAGGGGCCGAACCATGCAGTGGTGACCGCGTGCTCAACCGGTGCGCATGCCATTGGCGATGCCGCGCGGCTTATCATGCTGGGTGATGCTGACGTTATGCTGGCGGGCGGTGCAGAAGCACCGATCACGCGTCTTTCCATTGCAGGCTTTTCTGCCTGCAAAGCACTTTCCACCAGCTTTAACGACACGCCGGAAAAGGCCTCCCGCCCCTATGACCGCGACCGTGACGGTTTTGTCATGGGCGAGGGCGCTGGCGTGGTTGTTCTAGAGGAGCTGGAGCACGCAAAGGCGCGCGGCGCCAGGATCTACGCTGAAGTCGTGGGTTATGGCCTCACCGGCGACGCCTACCACATTACGGCTCCGGCCGAGGATGGCGACGGTGCCTACCGTTGCATGAAGGCTGCTTTGAAACGTGCAGGTCTTTCCCCGGCCGATGTGGATTATATCAACGCACATGGTACATCCACCATGGCGGATACGATTGAACTCGGTGCCGTGGAGCGTCTCCTGGGGGATTCTGCCAGCAAGGTATCGATGTCCTCCACCAAGTCCTCAATCGGACATCTTTTGGGTGCCGCCGGGGCGGCAGAGGCGATCTTCTCGGTTCTTGCCATTCGTGACAACATTGCTCCGCCGACCATCAATCTGGACAATCCACAGGTGGAAACGCCAATCGATCTGGTACCCAACAGGCCGCGTGAGCGGCAGGTTGACGTAGCGTTGTCCAACTCGTTCGGCTTCGGCGGCACCAATGCATCGCTTGTGTTCAAGCGTTATGATGCATGAAGCTTTCCGATAACGGTCTTGCAGTTTTGCCATTTTCGCAATTCAGTCTGACAGACACGAATCGAGATGGCGAACGTCAGGTGCCGGAGGAGTGTTTTTCCGAAGCCTGTGTGGACGTTTAAGACACGAATATTTAGGACAGGACTGGCGACCGTTGGCGCCGTTCTGAAGGGAGCGGTCCAAGAGGCATGACAGGGACTTCCGGTGACAATTCCGGCTTCGGCCGTCAGGCAGGCGATGAACGCGGTCGCGCGTTCAAATCGGCCAACCAGACTTTGCGGCCGGAGGCCGGAACACCGCCGCCACGTCGCTCGAAGCGTGCGCGCAGTCAGTTCGTGGTATTCCTGAACTTCGTCTTCTCATCGGTTGTATTTCTGGTCATTCTTGCCGGCTTCGCATTTTATTTCGGCAAGCGGGAGTTCCATCAGCCGGGTCCTTCGCGAACGGCCGAGACCGTGATGATCAAACCGAACACCGGTGTGCGCCAGATCGCGAGCCTGCTTGAACGCGAGCGCGTTATTTCCGATGCCCGCATCTTTTCGCTCGGCGTTCGCGCCTATGGTGCGGATTCCCAGTTGAAGGCGGGCGAATACGCCATCGATGCCGGCGCGTCCATGCACGACATCATGGAACTGTTGAAGAGCGGCAGGAGCGTTCTGTATTCGCTCACCATTCCCGAGGGACAGACCGTCTTCCAGGTGTTCGAGCGGATCCGTGAAACCGAAGAGCTTTCTGGCACTCTGCCCGACGAACTCCCACCCGAAGGCAGTCTTGCCGCCGATACGCTACGTTTCACGCGCGGTATGGATCGTGCGGCGGTCGTTGAGAAACTGCTCGAGGATCAGCGCGAGCTCGTTGACAGCATCTGGGAGCGTCGCGACGAAGATTTGCCGATCAAGGACAAGAATGAGTTCGTGACGCTGGCTTCCATTGTTGAAAAGGAAACGGGAATCGCCGATGAGCGCCCGCGGGTTGCCGCCGTATTCATCAATCGCTTGCGCAAGGGCATGCGGCTACAGTCGGATCCCACGATCATCTACGGGCTGTTCGGCGGTCAGGGAAAACCGTCTGATCGACCGATTTATCGGTCTGATCTCGACAAGAAGACACCCTACAACACGTACCTTATCGATGGTCTGCCACCCACACCCATTGCCAATCCCGGCCGCGCGGCTCTCGAGGCCGTGGCAAACCCCTCTCAGACGGATGAACTCTATTTCGTCGCCGACGGAACAGGCGGGCACGTTTTCGCCAAGACACTCAAGGAACACAACGAGAATGTCGCTCGCTGGCGCAGGATCGAACGTGAGCGTCGGGCGGAGGAAGAAAACGGGAGCGACAACGGTTCGAATTGAGCCGGACGCGCAGGCGCACAGAGGGGAGGCATGAGGGGAGGCATGAGCAGGCTCCAGAGCATGACGGGATTTGCCCGTGCCGCGCGCGACCACGATGCAGGCGGCATCGCCTGGGAGGTGAAGTCGGTCAACGGGCGCAGCCTGGAAGCGCGCTTTCGTTTGCCGGCAGGCTTCGAACGCATTGAGCAGACGGCCCGGCAGCGCCTGCAGAAGCGCTTTTCCCGCGGCAATGTTCAGGCTTCTCTTACATTCACGCAGAGCGCGGCGCTGCGTCGCCCTGTCGTTGACGAGGACTTTCTGAAAGAGATTGCGGCTCTTGCCGGACGGCTTCAGCATGAGTTCGGTACGGGGCCGGCCACAGCCGATGGGCTGCTCGGTTTGCGCGGGGTTCTCGATTTCGCCGATCCCGTGGCGGATGAAGACATGCGTGCTTCACTTGACGAGGCGATCCTCGCTGCCTTTGACGATGCGCTGCAGGGCCTTGAGGAGGCCCGACGGGAAGAGGGCGGCGCGCTGCAATCCATTTTGCTCGATCAGGTGGCCCGTATCGAGACATTGACCGATCAGGTCGAAGCCGATTCTTCGCGCTCTCCCGAAGCCATTCGAGAGCGCCTGCGTGAGCAGGTATCGCGGCTTATCGATGCAGCCACCGGCTTCGATTCGGACCGTCTGCACGCGGAAGCAGCCATTCTCGCGGCAAAAGCCGACATACGCGAGGAAATCGACCGTCTGCGCACGCATATCGCATCGGCGCGGGCGCTGATCGACGCAGGTGGCCCCATCGGGCGAAAGCTCGATTTCCTGGGTCAGGAGTTCAACCGCGAATCCAATACGCTTTGCTCAAAGTCCAACGCGGCAACGGTGACGGCCATCGGCCTGGAACTGAAGGCTGTCGTGGATCAGTTTCGAGAGCAGGTGCAAAATCTGGAGTAGACCATGTCCTCGGAACCCTCGCCTGCCGTTTCCACCGATGTCTCGCGCCGCGGTCTTATGCTGGTGCTGTCTTCGCCTTCAGGCGCGGGGAAATCCACCATTGCACGCACACTGCTGGCGCAGGTTCCCGGTTTCGAGCTTTCCGTCAGCGTGACAACGCGCGCGAGACGCGGCAGTGAGATCGAAGGCGTGCACTATCATTTCAAGTCGCAGCGCGAGTTCGAGATCATGCGCGACAATGACGATCTGCTCGAATGGGCCGAGGTCCACGGCAATTTCTACGGCACCCCGCGTGGCCCGGTCGAGAAGGCCCTTACGGAGGGCCGCGATATGCTCTTCGACATTGACTGGCAGGGAGCAGAGCAATTGCGCGAGAAAATGCGTGGCGATGTCGTGTCAATCTTCATTCTGCCCCCCACCATGAAAGAGCTTCTCGGCCGTCTCACGCGGCGGGCAGAGGATACGCCGGAGATCATCCAGACGCGCCTGAAGAACGCACGCACCGAGATAGAGAAGTGGATCGATTACGATTACGTGGTCATCAATGATCAGCTTGATCGGGCGTTCTCCGCGGTTCGCTCGATCGTTGAGGCGGAGAGGCTTCGCCGCGACCGGCGCCCCGGCCTGTTCGATTTTGTGGCAGGGCTCCTCGCAGAAGAGGCGAATTGAAGCTCAGGCCTTGTTCGCCAGCGTTACGAATTCGGCCACCGAAAGCGTCTCTGCGCGGCGCGTCGCATCAATGCCCGCACGAGCCAGAAGCACCTCACCACCAAGCGGTTTCAGACTCTGCCGCAGCATCTTGCGACGCTGCCCGAACGCAGCTTCGGTAACCTTTGCCAGTTTCGCCGGGTCGACGGCCAGCGGGGTTGCGCGCGGCACGATATGCACCACTGACGAGGTCACCTTGGGCGGTGGCGTAAAGGCCTGCGGCGGAAGGTCGAAAGCAATTCTTGCCTCTGTGCGCCAACCGGCCAGAACGCCCAGCCGGCCATACGACTTGTCACCGGGCTGCGCCACGATCCGTTGCGCCACCTCGCGTTGAAACATCAATGTCATGGAAGCATAGAACGGCGGCCAGGTTTCTGGCGTGAGCCAGCGCACCAGGAGTTCGGTGCCTATATTGTACGGCAGGTTTGCAACGATCCGCACTTCACCCGCCGCATGTGGTGCGAGATCAGCGAAATCCGTCTCCATCGCATCACCGCTGACAACGTCCAGCCGGCCCGGATAATGACTGGCGATCTCAGCCAGGGCATCAAGGCAGCGCTCATCGCGCTCGACAGCGATGACACGTTCGGCGCCTGCCATGAGAAGCGCACGTGTCAGCCCTCCAGGCCCGGGGCCAACCTCGATGACCGTCGCGCCTTCGAGATTTCCGGCAGCGCGCGCCACCTTCGCCGTCAAATTGAGATCAAGAAGAAAATTTTGCCCAAGCGACTTCTTCGCAGCAAGGCCGTGAGCGGCGATCACTTCGCGCAATGGGGGAAGGCCGTCAGCGCTCATCGGGTCGCACTCGTGTTGTCCGCCAATGCTCTCGCCAGGCGAATGGCCGCGATCATACTGTCGACGCGCGCAATGCCCCTGGCGGCAATATCAAACGCGGTACCATGGTCGGGGGAAGTGCGGATGAAGGGGAGGCCGAGCGTGACATTCACCGTTTCATCAAAGCCTATGGTTTTGACGGGGATCAATGCCTGGTCATGATACATGCAAAGCGCTGCATCATAGTGCTGGCGGGCTCGTGCGTGAAACATCGTGTCGGCGGGTAGGGGCCCGAACGCATTGATCCCGGCCGCCCGCAGAGCATGGATTGCTGGCGCGATGATATCGTTATCTTCGGTTCCCATTGCTCCACCTTCGCCTGCATGCGGGTTGAGGCCGGCGATGGCAAGCCGGGGAGCAGCAATGCCAAAGCGCTCGCGCAGATCGTGCACGGCTATCCTGGCCGTCTCTTCCACAAGCTCCCGTGTAAGCGTCGAGGGAACGGTTGCCAGTGGCTCATGGACCGTCACCGGTATGGTGCGCAGGTCAGGACCGGCCAGCATCATTACAGGCTTTGCAGGGGTGCCCGTAATCTCTGCCGCCAGATGACCGAGATACTCTGTATGGCCAGGGTAGCGAAAACCCGCGTCATAGAGCGGCTTCTTGGCAATGGGGGCTGTAACCACCGCTGCGGAACGCATCTGCATAGTGTCATCCACGGCACGCGAAATGGCCTCGATGACGCCGGCCGCATTCACCGTTTGAGCATGCCCGGGCTTGTCGGCCAGCCTGTTGTCGAGCGGCGAGATCGGCAGGCGTTGGGCAAAACCGGCGGTCGCATGTTCCGGTTCGGTTTCTGAAATCGGAACGTCCAGTCCCAGATATCGGGCCCGAGCCGAAAGCAGAGCTGGATCCCCAAGAACATAGAAGGGAGGCAATTCAAACTTGCCTCTCCCAAGCCACGCCTTGAGGATGATTTCGGGGCCTATCCCGGAAGGATCGCCGATGCTGAGCGCGAGCGGGAGCACGACCCATCTCCTTCTGGAGAAAATAGCTGGTGGAAAGAAGGGAGCCCGTCTGTGTCAGGCCCTTGGCAAATCACCGTTGGCTTATGCGCGCATTCTTGCGCAGTTCCTCCAGGAAAGCCTGCGCTTCCTTTTCCATGGCGTCATTGCCGGAGTTTTCGTTCTGGAAGACCATTTGCGCAACCCGGTCATCGGAAACCTCACGTGTGCTACACACACCGATGAACTCGACACCGCGCTCAGTTTCACGAACGCCCGTGGCACTTCCGGGAGAGGTCTTTTTGACCTGGTCCTTCCAATCGGACGGCAACTCCGGCTCCAGAATGCGGCCGAGGTCTCGTACCGTCACGTCGATCAGGCCCTTGGCAAACTGGCGCGTGCTGTCGCAGCCGCGAAAGCGGTCGCGCATGGCCTGTGCCTCACGCTTGCGTTTGCCCAGAAGACTGGAACGCTCCCCCGAAGGGACCACAAAGATCACCTGCTGGAGCATGTACTCGGTCGCGCTCGGCTTGCTGCCGCCCTGCTGGAGCATTTTGGCAACGACATCCTGCTCGCTCATGCGACCCGCCGAACTGGAGCGTGCCTGCATGACACGCCCCCAGCCGATCTGTGAACGGATGAATTCCTTGAAATGATCGGCGGTAACGCCGCTTTGCGCCAGAACGGTGTTCAACTGGCTGGTCGACATGCGATTGCCGCTGGCGAAGCGGGCATAGGCCTGGTTCACCATTTCATCGGGTATGTTGATATTGCGACGCTGCATTTCCTGCGTCTTCAGCGTCTGCTCGATCATCTGATCGGTTGCCTTTTGGCGCAGATTGCCACCTTCACGCTGCAGCTTCAGAAACGCCACGCGACGGTCGATATCATAGCTGGTGATCGGCGCGTTGTTCACAACATAGCGGATTTCCGTCGCCTGTGCGCTTGTTACGGTAAGCATTGGCAGGGCCGTTGCCATGGCTACCGTAAGAACGCCCGCGCTCAGAAACCGCCTGCAATTGCTAAACATCGTCATTGTTCTCATCTTTGCACCCCGCAATTGCGCCTGAGATAACAGCAAATGCACGGGAGCTACAGTCCCTTAAGCTGTTTTATCGACATCGCGTGGGGCGAAAACATGGCCTTTTGACCGAAAGGAAAGCGCAAGCGGTGCTCGAAACGGCCCCGTCACCTGGACAGGGGCCGTATCAGGCGGGCTAGAAGCTGGTATTCAGCTCGCCGCTGCTGGTTCCGAAGTCACCGATTGTCCGCAGTGAAATACGAAATCCGAAAGACTGACTGACTTCCTGCGTATCGCGGTTCTTGCTGCGGGAATAGGTCATCGAATAGATGAAACATTCGTCGCCGTAGGAGAAGCCGTAATCGTTTTTCACGAGGGTCTGGCTTTCAATATCATAAGTGCCCGAGGCAAAGCCGCTCCAGTTTTCGTCAAAGCGCACTTTGGCAACACCGGTAACTTCCTGCCGGTCGTCTTCAAACCCGTAGAGTGGCTGTGCTTCGATATAGGCGTATTGCAGCGATGTCGTGAGCTGGCCGAAGGTCGCGGCTGTTTTCAGGTCAGTGCGGCGAAGATCGAATGTCTTTTCGTCGAACCGTGCCCCGGCAGAAAACGCAAAACCGTTCGGGCTGGCAATACCGATCATACCCACAAAATCGGAGACGTCCGTCTCCAGACCCGAATAGGCACCCGCGTGGACGAGGTCCGTCTGGGCGTATGGGTTGGCGCCGGCCAGATGATAGGATTGCCCGAACAGCCCCTGAGTGGTCCATCCATTGGCAAAACTGCCCGAATAGCGGATGCCCACATTGGCGCGCGTGCCACCCTCAATCCGGTCATAGCCGGAGAACTTGTCGCGCTCGAACAAGGTCGTCGCGTCGAAGACAAGCGATTGAGCATCCTCGTTGGGAATGCCCAGCCTGTCCTGATGGGGCGCGTCCGGCCGCATGAAAATCTGCGCCATCGGCTCCAGAACATGGCTCGCGCTAGAGGTGGAGAAGAGGATGGGCCAGCGGGCTTCAAGGCCGGCCGTGGCCATGTAGCGGTAATAGGATGAGCGAACATCGCTGCCAACAGCCGTGTTGTTCAGCTCGAAACTGGTAATACCATTAACGGTATTGGCATCGTAGTCGGTGTAGATCGCATCGCCGCGCGCCTGCAGGATAGGTGTGACTACAAGGCCGCCGGAGCTCACGAAGGAACGTTTCCACTCGGCCTCGGCCGTCATGCGGCTGGCCAATCCCTCAATACCGTCGATTCGCTCATAGATTCCCGAGTTCTGGGAATTCAGATTACCGCTAAGCGAATCCCGATAAATGTTCTGCACGTTCACATCGAAATTCAGCTCGCCGCCAGCAACGGCTTCATCCGGCGTGTAGGAATAATCGAAGCTGGGCAAAACCCAGGGCTGCTTGTCGTTCCGCGCATTGATCGAGCCGTCGAGAACGTTTTCCTGAACGTCGAAATGAAAGGCTCTCAGATCGAAGAAGTTCCGGTCGTCGAGACCAGTCAGATAAAGTTGCGATGTCTGCACCGTGTCTGAGAAGCCATCGATGCCATAGGTGCGCGAAAAATTCTTGTCGGTCTGCGCCAGCACATCCCAGCCGAAGGTCCAGCGAGGATTGATACGGAACTGGCCCTTCGAACCGATCATGCCACGACCGGTTTCACTCCTGTTGACCGTGCTCGCATCCCAGGCTTCCGGATCCTGTTGTTTGATGCCGGCGATCTTGATGCTGTATTGGCCATTGTCGAAACGCTGGCGCCATTCGGCCTCACCGAGAAAACCCTGCTTGGTATAGTAGGTGCCTGTTACGGTCAGGTCGTAGGTCGGTGAAAATGCGAAGTAATAGGGGACGCTGATGCCAACCCCCATCTCTTCCTTGTAGGAGGCGCCGGGAATGAGAAAGCCGGACTTTCTCTTCACGGTCGGATCGGCGACCTCGAAGAAGGGCAGGTAGGCGATCGGCATGCCGAAGAACTCGAATCGGGAGCCTTCGAATCGAACCGTTTTCGTTTCTCCGTTCCAGATGATCTTCTGAGCCTTGATCTGCCAGATCGGGGGCTTGCCGGGCTTCTCCCGGCATGGCTCACAAGCGGTGTAGACACCATTGTTAAACGTCGTCAGTTGTCCGCCGGAACGCTCCGCGCTTTCAGCGGCGAAATAGGTCTTGTCGACGGTCTCGATCCGCAAAGCGTTGACAAAGCCGTCACGGAAGTCGTCGGTGACATCGATCTCGTCGGCAAAGATGCGGTTGCCGTCTTCTTCGATGATCTGCACGCGTCCGCGGGCCACAACGCGCGATGTCCTGCGATCATAGATGACGCGGTCCGCGACTAGGCTGTTGCCGGCATACTCGATCTGCACACCGCCCGCAGCCGTGATTGTGTTGAGATCGTTGTCGTAAATCAGGTTGTCCGCCGTCAGGAGCATCTGCGCACCCTGCGGCAAGTCGGAAACGTCCAGGCCGCCCGTCTGCGCAAGGGCAGGGGCCTGTGGAAGCAATGTATAGGTGCACAAGGTTGCCAACGCGGTTGCGCCCATCAAATGCGCTAACCGTGTGGACATGCCGGCTCTCTTTGCCGCAACCCCCACTAACCGTCCTCCTTGTACAATAGGAAAGTCACCCCGTAGAACATCGCCACGACCACAGGCGTCCATGCAGCCACAACCGGAGGAACGACTCCAGCACTGCCGAACGCCTTGACCAGGACCGAAACCACATAAAGCAGAAACCCGGCGAGGATTCCACCCAGAATTACCGTTGCTGACTGTCCCATTCTGGTAAATCTCATCGATACCGTAGCGGCAATCAGAGTCATGGCGACCAGCAGCAGGGGCAACACCACAAGTGAATGAAAATGCGTAGCAAACGCGTTTGCTTTAAGCCCGAAGGAACGAGCAACTTCAATCTTTCCGGGCAGTGCATAGATTGACGTTGCTTCAGGGCGGGCGAGCTGCTCGCCAACGAACTCAGGCTGAAGATTGGTTTCGATCTGGATGTTTTCGATTTTCTCTGCCGCAGCAGTGCCGCGTCGACGTGCCACGCCCTGCAGGTCCCAGTAGCCGTCGCGGAGGAACGCTCGCGCGGCATCGAGACGTTCGAAGATACGGCCTTCGGCATCGATTCGGAAAAATGTCGGACGCACCAGAACCTGACCGCCGTTCAAAACGGCACTCGAACCGATGATGGTTTCCTCGCCGCCCGAGCGCTGCTTGATCCATTGCTCGGCCTCCGAATTGGTGCTGCTCTTGGCGCCGCGTACCTGGGCTTCTACGCTCTGCGCCTGGGCGAATCCATTGGCAGCAAGAGGATTGAGCGCAGCCACCGCAACCACTCCGAACAGGAACGAGCCGAACGCGATCGGTATCAGAAACTGCCACGCCGAGACACCGGCTGCGCGGGCCACGACGAGTTCATATTTGCGGTTCAGGCTGATCAGCGTCGCCATCGCGGCGATGAGCCCGATAAACGGAATAGCCTGCAACAGGATGATTGGTGTCTGCAGAGCGGCAAGCGAGAAGGCCCATTGCGCCGTGTAGCCAGGCAATCCGGCCGAGCGGCTCGACACCTCCGCGAACGTCACGATGAAGATCAGCAGGCCGATGCCGAAGAAGTTCCATGCAGCAATCGAGGCGTAACGGCGGAAAAAATACCCGCCCAGCGTCAGGCCGATCATCCGCGCCTCCCGGCTGGTGTCCGCCTGTTTGCGAGCCTGACGCGCCAATGCGTCATGCTCTCGGTCAGTCGTTGCATGCGTGCGTTCAGCTTTTCAACCCAGTGCGTTGGCAATTCCATCACGCGATTGGTGAGGATGAACACCGCACATAGTCCAATCATCAAAAGAGGAGCGGCATAAAGAACGAAGGAGAAGAATGGTGAGCTTTCGGCTTCCGTACCCGAATAAAACCCGACCCATCGTATGATCAGCGAGATCGCCATTGTGGTGACGATGGGGTGGAGACGTGCTTCACGAAAAGACCGCGCATCGCCTGCAACGGCAAGTGCGACCATTGCGAAAACAAGCGGATATAGCCATTCGGAAAGGCGCATATGCAGCTCGGCACGGATGATCTGGGGCGATTTTTTGTAGAAGGTGTCGTTTACATCCGGGTTCAAAAGAAATGCGAGTGACCGATCCTTCGGATGCAGTGTCGGTTCTCCTCCGCCTCCGCTGGTGAACTGCGAAAGGTCGAACGCATATGAATCGAAGCGGATCGTCGAGACGTCGCCGTTCACCGATTGTCGCTGCACCATCCCGTCTTGCATTACCAGGATTGAGCCACCTTCGCGCTCCACTGCCGCGCCGGTTCGCGCGTGATAGACGAGCTTGGTGTTCTCATCGCGCGAATCGGCCACGAAAATGCCGCCCAGAAGCCCGTTGGGGAGACGCTCTGAGACCTGTACGAAAAGCCCGTCATCCACCTTCTGGAAGGATCCCTCCTGAAGCACGGTCGTTATCAGATCCGCGCGGGCGTTGGCCAACACGGACCGGAAAGCCTGGCGCGAGGCAGGTTCCAGCGTGTTGTTGATCAGGAAGGAAGCAATGCTGGCGCCTATGGCGATGATCAGAACCGGGCGGATGATGGTGGCGCGGGGGGCACCCGAGGCATTGATGACCACAAGCTCGGAATCCGAGTTCATCGTCGCCAGCGTCTGAGCGACAGCGATGCCGAGCGCAAAGGGGATCACGATGGGGATGACGGACGGCAGAACGAGGGCCGCCACGAAGAAGAAAGTACCAGCGGATTGCCCGCTATCGGTCACGAGGTCGATCCGGTTGAGGACCTGCGTCGTCCACACCAGTGCGAGCACCCACAGCAACGCCGCCGCGAAAAGCGCGAAGGTGCGACGCATGATGTAAAGTTCGATCACCCGCATGGATATCGACAATCCGTTTCGTTGGAACAGCCCTTTAAAGGCGCGCGCGAACCTAACGGTCCTGACACGCGCGCACAATGCGCAACTGCCGGCTTTGAAGGGCGGCCCACCATTTCTTGTCCCATGGGTGACTTTGGGTGGGATTGGTTAGAAAATGCGAAACAAACGCGGTTAACAGCTTGCTTACGGGTTGATAACTGACCCGCGCAGGTTGCACGCATCGGTGAAAAATCGGAACGCCCCTGCGTGCGGGCCTTGCCAATTTGCATAAAACCTCCAAGATCGCCGGCGCCTTCTATCGACCAATCACGGAAATCTGGGAAATATCATGACCGACAGACCGAGCGTCTCCTTCGCCAAATTTGCAATGCCCGGGAAGGGTACCGTCATCGTTCTGGCGAACGAAGGTGGCGGTCTGGGAGAAAAAGCAAAGGCCTGTGACCCCGAGGGTGTGCTTGCCCGAGCCTTTGAGGTTTCGGGATTTTCGGGAAAACTGGCGAAGAGCGTTGAGGTACTGGCACCCGCCGGGTCGCAGCTCGATCGGCTCACGGCCATCGGTGTCGGCAAACCCGAAGAGCTTGCCGAGGAAGCGCTTCTTAAAATCGGCGGCGCGGCTTTGGCCGCCGGGAAATCCGCTTCAGAGATTACCCTCGTGGCGGAGGTCGATGGCGCCGAAATCGATGCGGCGGCGGTCGCCAGTCTGGCGCTTGGCATGCTGCTGCGCGCCTACAGTTTCGACAAGTATAAGACCACGAGCCGCGACAATGGAAACGATAAACCCGCCAAGAAGCTGAAGATTGTCATCCAGTGCGCCGATCCGTCCGCAGCGAAAAAGGCTTTTGTGCGCGCCGAGGCTGTCGCCAATGGCGTTGTGCTCGCCCGTGACCTTGTGAATGAACCGGCCAATGTTCTCGGACCGGTCGAGTTTGCCGCAAAGGCGAAGGAGCTGGAAAAGCTTGGCGCCAAGGTCGAGATTCTGACCGAGAAGGAAATGAAGAAGCTTGGCATGGGCGCGCTGCTCGGCGTTGCACAGGGGTCTGTCCGGCCGCCACGCCTGGCAATCATTGCATGGAATGGCGGCAAGGCGAAGGAGAAGCCTGTCGCTTTCGTCGGCAAGGGCGTGGTGTTCGACACAGGCGGCATCTCCATAAAGCCGGCCGGAGGAATGGAAGACATGAAGGGCGACATGGGCGGTGCCGCTGCCGTCATGGGCGTCATGCATGCGCTCGCTGCCCGCAAGGCCAGGGTCAATGCTGTCGGCCTGATCGGTCTCGTCGAGAACATGCCTGACGGCAATGCCCAGCGCCCGGGCGACATCGTCACATCCATGTCCGGCCAGACCATTGAGGTCATCAACACCGATGCGGAAGGGCGGCTCGTGCTGGCCGATGTGCTCTGGTATTGCAACGATCGCTTCAAGCCGCAGTTCATGGTCGATCTCGCGACGCTTACCGGTGCGGTCATGGTGGCGCTGGGCCATCATCGGGCGGGCCTGTTTTCCAACGACGACACGCTGGCCGGGCGGTTGTTTTCGGCGGGCGAGGCCACCGGAGAGAAGGTCTGGCGCCTTCCCCTTGGCGAAGATTATGACAAGCAGATCGATTCGAAGAATGCGGACATGAAAAACTCCGCTGGCCGCATGGCTGGGTCCATCACTGCAGCACAGTTCCTTAAGCGTTTCGTCAAGGAGGGAGCCTGGGCGCATCTCGATGTTGCAGGCACAGCGATGGGCGCGCCCCTCGACGAGATCAACCGGTCCTGGGGTTCGGGTTTCGGTGTGCGTCTGCTCGACCGCCTTGTAGCGGATCACTATGAATAGGCCGATGGACGTTCTTTTCTACCACTTGACAGAATCGACCCTGGAGGAAGCGTTGCCGTCCCTGGTCGAGAAAAGCCTCGAACGGGGCTGGAAAGTGGTGATCCAGACGGGCACCCGCGAGCGTTGCGACGCACTCGACAACTGGTTGTGGACGTGGCGCGAGGAGGCCTTCCTCGCCCACGGCACCGATCGGGACGCGCATGCAGAGCACCAACCGGTGCTCTTGACCGATGCAGAAATCAATCCGAATGGCGCTCAGATCCGCTTTTTCGTGGATGGAGCCGATCCGACCGGGGTGAAAGGATATGAGCGCGCTGTCGTGATGTTCGACGGTCACGACGCCGCTCAGCTCGACGCTGCGCGCGGATACTGGAAAGCCCTCAAATCTGCCGGCCATGCCGTCACCTATTGGCAGCAGGGTCCGGATAGACGCTGGCAGAAGAAGGCCTAGACGGCCGATTCGCTTTCGGCCCGTAAAGCACCTTGCCTTGCAGGAGCCCTCATCCTGATCTCGTCGAAGGGCGATTGCGCCTGGCGCCGTCAGAGCGCCGAAAACGCTAGCCGATTTCCGCCAGAACCGCTTCGATTTCACCCAGATGCGTGATTTTGCGGAAACGCGGTTCAGTGTGCGGTTCATCCGCATGTTCGTGCGCCCAGGTCAGATCATGCGGCACGAACACGCCCCAGGCCCCAGCCTCGATTGCCGGGATCACGTCGGACTTGAGCGAATTTCCGATCATAGCAGCATGCTCAGGCCCATCCCCGTGTGTCGCGAATATGCGCTGATAGGTGGCCTGTGATTTGTCGCTGACAATTTCGACGGCATCGAAGTAATCACCAAGGCCCGATGCTGCCAGCTTGCGTTCCTGGTCGAACAGGTCACCCTTGGTAATCAGCACCAGCCGATGACGCCCGGCAAGCGTCTCCAGGGCCTCGCGCGCGTAGGGCAGGGTTTCCACCGGATGGTCCAGCATCTCCCGGCCTGCATCGAGAATGTCACGGATCGTCGCCGCTGGCACTTGTCCGTCCGTCACCTCGATGGCGGTCTCGATCATGGAAAGGGTGAAGCCCTTGATGCCGAACCCGTATTTTCCCAGATTCCGTTTCTCGGCCTGCAGAAGGCGCTCTGTCAGGTGCCCGGCCTCTGCAAAATCCGCAAGAAACTCCGCAAAGCGCGTCTCCGTCAGGCGATAGAAGCGTTCATTGTGCCAAAGCGTGTCATCGGCGTCGAAGCCAATGGTGAGGGGCCGTTTCACGAAGCCATCCCTTCCTCATAATCGCTGGAAAGCGTGAGCCAGCGGTCTTCGTGCTTTGCCAGCATGGCGGCAAGATCGGAACGTTCCTTGGCTAGTTCCGAGACCTTTTTCGGCTCCTTGTCGTAGAGGCTCGCATCGGCGAGCCGCGCCTCGATGGCGTCGATCCGTTTGCGGGTTCTGTCAATCAGCCCTTCGGTGGCCTTGATTTCCTTGGCAAGTGGTTCGAGAGCTGCGCGCTTGCGCGCCGCCTCCCTGCGCTTGTCCGCCTTGGAAGCCTTGTCTGTTTCCCGCTTTTCCCGGTTGCGGCTTGCCCCGCCCGTCATGCGGGCGCGGTAATCGTCCATATCACCGTCATAGGAGGAAACGGTCCCATCGCCGACAATCCACAGGCGGTCTGCCGTCGCCTCGATCAGGTGTCGATCATGGCTGATGAGGATCACCGCTCCGTCGAACATGTTGAGCGCCTCGACAAGCGCTTCTCGGCTATCGATGTCGAGATGGTTGGTGGGCTCATCGAGGATAAGCAGGTGCGGAGCCTCGAACGTGGCAAGGCCCATCAGAAGCCGCGCCTTCTCGCCGCCCGACAGGTCGCGGGCGGGTGTCGACATTTTTTCGGTGGTCAGGCCGAACTGCGCCACCCGTGCCCGCACTTTCGCCTCCGGAGCATCGGGCATCAGCCGCCGCAAATGCTGATAGGCGTCTTCGTCGGGCCGCAGATCATCAAGCTGATGCTGGGCAAAAATGGACACCTTCAGACCGGGTGCGACCGTCTTGGTGCCCTTTTCCAGCGTCAGCCTGTCGGCGATCAGTTTCGCGAAAGTCGACTTGCCGTTGCCGTTCGCGCCAAGAAGCGCGATGCGGTCGTCATTGTCGATGCGCAATGTCAGTCCGCGCAGAACGGGTTTGCCCGGCGTGTATCCGACAGCGCCGCCATCAAGCGCGATGATGGGGGAGGCGACCGCTTTTTCAGGATTGGGAAAGCGGAACGGCAAAACCGTCTCGTTCACGACTGCGGCCATGGGCGACATGCGTTCCAGCGCTTTCAGCCGCGATTGCGCCTGGCGCGCCTTTGAAGCCTTGTAACGAAAGCGGTCGACGAAGGACTGCATGTGCTTGCGCTGGGCTTCCTGCTTGACGCGCATCTTTTCCTGAAGCTCGGCCTTTTCGGCATATTGACGGGCAAACTGGTCATAGCCCCCGCGCCAGAAGGTCAGTTTCTTGCGCTCAAGATGCACGATTGACGATACGGCCCGGTTCAGAAGGTCGCGGTCATGGCTGATGAGAAGAACCGTGTGCGGGTAGCGAGACAGGTAGTTTTCAAGCCAGAGCGTGCCTTCGAGATCCAGATAGTTCGTCGGTTCGTCAAGCAGCAGCAGATCGGGCTGGGTGAAGAGCACCGACGCAAGCGCCACGCGCATGCGCCAGCCACCGGAAAACGACGATGCGGGACGCTTCTGCGCATCCGCGTCGAAACCAAGGCCGGACAGGATTGATGCCGCGCGTGCCTCCGCAGAGTGTGCATCGATATCGGTCAGTCGCGTCTGGATTTCGGCGATGCGATGCGCGTCGGTGGCCGTGTTGGCCTCCGTGAGGAGTGCTTCGCGCTCCGTGTCCGCCCTCAAAACGATATCGATCAACGGCTCGTCCGTGCCAGGCGCTTCCTGTGCAACCTGACCGATCCTGGTCCCTTTGGGCACGCTTACCGTCCCACTTTCGGATACAAGATCTCCGGTGATCGCGCGAAAGAGGGTTGTCTTGCCGGTGCCGTTCCGGCCAACAAGGCCTGCCTTCGTTCCGGCTGGAAGGGTAAGCGAAGCCTGGTCGATGAGGAGCCGGCCTGCAATGCGCAGCGATAAGTTTGAAATGGTCAACATGACGGCGTTTTGACGGGTCGTCGTCAGCCTTGCAAGCCACGACTGTCGAACCAGAAGCCGCGGGCTGACAGAAAATGGCGGGTGTTGCCAAAAGCAGACAGGTGTGGCCCAGACAAAGTGGGCCACACCCGGTTCATGAAACGGCGTTCAACGTGCGGCCGCTTGGCGCAGAAGTTTGCACAGCTGCACGAGATCGTATTCCCATGCGTTTGGATTGCGCAGGATGTTGACGCAGCGTTTGCGGTAAATTGCGATCTGCTGATCGCTCATGCCGCTGATAGCCCGGTGCCCCAGGCTGCCGCCGCCACCGATACCCCCACCGCCATTGCCAGGTCCCCCAACGCCGGGACCACCAGTGCCGGGACCGCCGGTTCCTGGGCTGTCATCTGCGCCCAGCCGGAGCCTCAGACGGGTCCCGAGACCGCCGTTACCGACATTCGCGTTGACGCCTGCGTTTAAACCGCTGTCGCCGCCGATGGACGCCGTGGTGTTGGAACCGAAGAGGCTCCCGCCGCCGCCTCCAACCGTTGTGTTGCTCCGTGCGCCAACCGCTCCACCGACATTCGCGTCTGCATTGATGCCGGCAACGCTGCCGCCTCCGACCGAAGCACCCACATTGGCGGATGTTGATCCCAGACCTGCATTGACGTCGGCCGATACGCCGTTGCTGGTGCCGACCGACGCGGAAACGCCGCCCACACTGGCACTGACACCGCCGCGGTCATTTCCGCCGATGCTGACGCCGCCAAGGTCGATTGCCGCTGCGGGCATTGACATGCTGAGCACAACAACCCCACACGCCAGGTTGGCGAGTACTGTTCTATACTTCCTGCTCATCATCGTCCTCCTTAGTTGGGTCGAAGTAAGTTTCGACAATAAGGAGGGTAGGGCAGCTATGGATTATTAAATACCCGCATTTACGATAGAGTTTATTCAAGTAAATAAAAATAAAAAAATTGTAATAAAATTCAATTTACATGATTTATTGTTGGTTGAAATATGTATATATCAATTCAACCAAAACGTGATCCTTGTTTTGTTCTCTGGAAGTATATCAGATCGATAGAAGGTGCGTCTATCCCGAGGATCGACAGAGCCGCGTGGGCGTGCCCGCGATGGTGTGTTTGATGGTTGAAGAAGTGACTCAGTGCGGGCGCAAGGCGTTGTGAAACCGTTCGCACGTCGGTGACGGTGACATAGGTGAAGCGGCCGGAGAAAGCTTCTTCATCGAGATTCTCTATCCAGTTTAAAATACGCTTGTCCTCGTTTTCTCGTGCGATGCGCAGAGCCGGAAGTGCCGGATGCAGGATCGTGTCCAGCCGGGCTGGGGCCGCGCCTTCTCCCGTAAATCGCTTCATCCAGATGAGATCGGCCACAAGAATGTGATTGAGTGTGCCCATCAGCGATTCGAAGAAGATGCCCACGTTCCGGTTGAGCGCGTCCGCATCGAGGACCTGTGCAGCCTCATAAATTTTCGCATTGGCCCACGAGTTGTAGGAGGCGAACATCTCAAAATGCTGTTTCATCGTCTTTGTCCGAGGTCTGGAGCAGAAAATCCTGCGTTTGGAACATTGTTTTGAACAGTGGATATGCAATCGTGAGCAATCTCTCAGGTCTCATCCGGAATAGAAAGGACCAGGCGTGACGATTGTATTGTACGATCTCGTGGGCGCGGATGAAGCCCGCCCTTTCAGTCCGCATTGCTGGAAAGTTGCCTTTGCGCTCGCCCACAAGGGGCTTGAGTTTAAGTCGATGCCGGTTCGCTTTACGGATATCGGAGAGATTGAGGCTGGTAGCTTCAAGACCGTTCCGGTCATTCGGGACCGCGGCAGAACATGTGCCGATTCTTTCCAGATCGCACTTTACCTGGAAGAAACCTATTCCGACCGCTCCTCGCTCTTCGAAGGCGAGGGGGGCAAGGCTCTCTCGCGTTTCATCGAGAAATGGGCGCAGGCCACTCTCATAGGCTATATCGGCCCTTCTTTGCTTCTTGAAATCCACGCTGCACTCGACCTTGCCGACCAGGTGTATTTCCGCAGCAGCCGCGAACAACGGTTCGGGCGCACGCTGGAGGAGGCGGCAAGGGGGCGGGAAGATCGTCTTGAGGGATTTCGTGCGAGCCTGCTGCCACTACGTCTAATGCTTTCCGAGCAGCCGTTCATCGGCGGGCAAAGGCCTCTTTTTGCCGACTATATCGTGGCGGGCATTTTCCAGTGGGCGCGCGTTATTTCTCCGTTCCCGCTTCTGGCCGTGGATGACCCGGTAACCACTTGGTTCGAGCGCTGCCTGGACCTTCACGACGGGATTGCTCGGCGCATCCCGGCGGCCTCCTGAAGGGAAGGGCCTTCCCATGTGCCTTCGAGACCGCTATAGAGCGCGCCATCTCCAAGAATGAGCCGACGCTCAAACTCCAGACAATCGAAGGACCGACCATGGCGATCGAACGCACATTTTCCATGATCAAGCCGGATGCCACCAAGCGCAATCTGACCGGCGCCATCACCAAGAAGCTCGAAGATGCCGGCCTGCGTGTCGTGGCTTCGAAACGCGTGTGGATGAGCCGCCGTCAGGCCGAGGGTTTTTATGCGGTCCACAAGGAGCGGCCGTTCTTCGACGAACTGTGTGAGTTCATGTCCTCCGGCCCGACCGTCGTTCAGGTTCTCGAGGGTGAGAACGCCATCCTGAAGAACCGTGAGATTATGGGCGCAACCAATCCGGCCGAAGCCGCCGAGGGCACGATCCGCAAGGAATTCGCCACGTCGATCGGTGAGAACTCTGTTCACGGTTCCGATGCGCCTGAAACCGCAGCCGAAGAGATCCGCTACTGGTTCTCCGACACCGAAATCGTCGGCTGACTGACGAGCGTTCATCAAGCGCTGTTCTTTGAAACCGGGGTTCAGCCCCGGTTTTTTTATGCGCCCTGGCGCGAGTTCGGAAATTTGAGGATGGAAGCGGGATTGCGCTCCAGCACATAGTTGGCGAAGTCGCCTCCCGTCATGGCGCGGCCATAGAGCCAGCCCTGGAAATACATGCAGCCTGATGATTTCAGCAGAACTTCCTGCTGCTGGGTCTGCACGTGTTCTGCGACGGCAGAAAGACCAAGCGTGGAGGCCATGTCCAGCATGGTTTGGACCAGCGCACGATTGCTTTCGCTGCTCTCGATATCGGTAATGAAGCTTCCATCGATCTTCAGTTCGTCAAAAGGCAGTTTTTTCAGATAGGCTATGGAGGAATAACCCGTTCCGAAATCGTCGAGCGAAAGCCGCACACCCAGCGCCTTTAGCTCATGCATGCGCCGGGTGATCTGCATCTGATCGCTGGTCAGAACACGTTCTGTCATCTCCAGTGTCAGACGCTGGGGATCGAGGCCGTGCGTATTGAGCCTGTCGTGCAGGAAGTCGAGAAAATCCGGATCGCGCAGCGATTTGAGGCTGATGTTCACGGCCATCCGCAATCCCGCAAGGCGCGGGTTGTCTTTCCATTGGGCAAGGGTGCGCACGCTGGTGTCGATCACACCGCGCCCCAGGAGTTCCGCAAGCCCGTGCTGTTCGGCCAGCCCCACGAAGTCGCTTGGCGAAAGCGCGCCGTGCTCCGCGTGGTTCCACCGCAGCAGCGCCTCTGCTCCCACCACATGGCCGGCGGCATTCACCTGGGGTTGGTAGTGCAGCTCCAGATTGTTATCCACCAGCGCGCTACGCATATCGTTGAGCAGTCGAAAACGCTTGCGCTCCTTCCGCAGCACTTTCGGATCGAACAGGGCGACGTTATTCCGGCCCAGGCTCTTCGCCTGATACATCGCCATGTCGGCATTCTTCATCAGCACTTCAGGGCCCTTCTCGCTGCCGTCGAACACGAGAACGCCGACGCTTGCCGACGTGTGATGGATCATGTGCCCCAGAACGAATTCCTGCCGCAGGGCAGCAAGAACCCGGTTGGCGGCCACGATTGCGTTGCGCGTAGCCGTCGCAGCCGTGGTGTCATTCAGGGAAAGAACGATCACAAACTCGTCACCGCCGATCCTGCCCACCGCGTCCTGCGGCCCAACGGCAGCCTGAAGGCGATCGGCCACCTGCTTGAGAAAGACGTCACCGACATCATGGCCCATTGTGTCATTAAGGGTCTTGAAGTTGTCGAGATCGATGAAGAGAATCGCCCCGCGATGCCCGCTTCGTTTGCATAACGCCATTTGACGGCCCACCTGATCGAAGAGCCGCCGGCGGTTGGGAAGCCGGGTCAATGGATCGTAGAACGCCAGGCGTTCGATCTCCATTTCATTCTTCTTGCGCGGGGAAATATCGGAAAGGTAGCCGTGCCAGACAATACCCTCTTTTGTGGTTTCAGGCATTGCCGCGACACGCAGCCATTTCTCCGCTCCATCCACCGCATGAATGCGAAATTCACATTCCCAGGGTTGAAGCTTGAGGCCTGAATCCCTCAGCGTTTCAAGGTAGTTTGCGCGGTCATCATTGTGGACCATGTGGAGAACGGTGTTCGGGTTCTCCGGCACTGTGCGGTCGTCATAGCCGAGCAAATGGCGGAAGCCTTTTGAGACGTAGAGAACGGAGAACTCGCCATTGTCACGCCGCAGTAACTGGAAAAGCCCTCCGGGCAGTTGCGATGTCAGCTTCTCGAACATGTCCTGAAGTTTCAGGCGCTTCATCGTTTCGGTGATTTCGCGAACAGAGCCTTCATAATAGAGCGGCTTGCCGGTTCGGCGGTCGCGCACCAGGCGTGCCGATTCGCTGATCCAGATACGTTCCCGCGTCTTGTGACGATGTACTTCCGAGATGAAATTCTCGACCTTGCCGTTGGCCTCTAGCTCCGCTCGGAACGCATCGCGTCGGGTGGGGTCCACATACCATTCCTTGGCAATGTCCTTGACCCCCGCAAGGAGTGCTGCCTCGCTCTCGTAACCGTTAAGACGCACAAGTGCAGGATTTGCGCTCAACTGCCGTCCGTCGGGCGAAGACCGGTAGATGCCTTCGGAAAGGTTGTCGATGAGTTCTTGATGGTTTTTCTGATCGTCCCGCGCGTCGCGATAGCGCCGGCTGACACGGGCCAGTTGATATCCAAGCCCCAGGCACCCCGCAAGGCCTGCAGCTGCGATCAACCATGCGGGGCTCGTTCCCGCAATCAGCATCGTCTGGAAAGATTCCGACATTGCGCTCCCCGGCGTTACCTGGAGGAAGCTATAACCCTGAATGGTTTGTCGAAACGTCTAGTCTTGAGAGAAATGAACGCTATCGTTAGCAAGGCGTAAAGGCATCTGGTTTCAACGCTCCCAGCGTTTCATATCGTCCAGGTCTGCATCCTTCGCTTCCACCCAGCCTGCCCCGGTGCCTCCTCTGACATGCTCTTTCTTCCAGAAGGGCGCACGGGACTTGAGAAAATCCATGAGGAAGTCGGCGGCTTCGAACGCTGCACGCCTGTGGGACGAGGCAGCCACCACGAGCACGATATTATCGCCGGGCACGATCTTTCCGAAACGGTGGATAACCGTCAGACCCGTAAGTGGCCAGCGCCCCGCTGCCTCACTGGCAATCCGGGCGATCTCCGCCTCTGCCATGCCGGGGTAATGTTCGAGTTCAAGTGCCTCAAGCATCCCGTTCTCGTCTCTGCAGAGACCCGTGAAGCTCACGACAGCACCAACATCGCGTCGCCCGGCGGTGAGCCGCCGGGCTTCTGTGGCGAGGTCGAAATCATCTGCCTGTACACGTACCAGGGGTTCACACGTTGGCACCATTTTCACCCTCCGGTCATCGGCGGGAACAGCGCAATCTCACCATTGGCGGGCAGGGGCGCGGAATGGTCCGCATGCTCCTGGTTGATGGCGACACGGATGATGTCCTGCCGTTCCAGGGCGGCCCCGTAGTTTTCTCCCCGCCCTTTCAGCCAGTTGAGCAGGTCCGCAACCGTGTTCACGTCCGCAGGCAGGTCCACCGTCTCGTCAGGCAGACCGATGCGCTCGCGCACCCATGCAAAATAAACCAGCTTCATCGTCACTCCTCCACGATGTGCTTCAGCCCGGCGCGGAAATAGTCATAGCCCGTATAAAGGGTCACGATGGCAGAAATCCAAAGGAGCGCGATGCCGAGTTGGGTCGTGTAGGGCAGAACCTTGTCCCCGGCGGGACCGGCGAGCAAAAACCCGATGGCAACCATCTGGATCGTGGTTTTCCATTTGGCCAGTTGCGTGACAGGAACGCTGACTTTCAGGGCTGCCAGATACTCCCGAAGGCCAGAAACCAGAATTTCTCGGCAGAGGATGATGATCGCTGCCCACAGGGTCCACCCGGCGATGGTGCGGTCGGTGTCGGCTGCAAGAAGCAGAAGGCACGTGGAAACGAGCAGCTTGTCGGCAATGGGATCGAGCATTTTGCCGATGTTGGAGGTCTGCTTCCAGATACGGGCAAGATAGCCGTCCAGGTAATCTGTGATGCTTGCCGCGATGAAAAGCGCGAGCGCTGACCAACGGGCGAAATCACTCGACTGGAGTCTGCCCTCCAGAAAAAAACACAGGACAATCGCTGGCACCGCGAGAATTCTGCCGTAAGTCAGAAGGTTGGGGATGTTGAATGCCGGTGTGCTACGTCTGGCCATGAAGCGCAATCCTGCTCCGGTCTGCCGCGGGGCCTCTGGGCGCCCCAGTCTGTTGAAGTCGGCCCACCCGTCTGTACGCGCCGGGGGCCAATCACCTCCTGTCAAATCAGAACGAGGCGCATACGGCAAGCGCCAACCTCATGGGGCGCGACGAAACAACGCCGGTTCAGCCGTTTTCGTGAAAATGATTGTAGATTAGTCGGGCGATGGCCTCGGAGATGCCATCCACTGCCGTCAGATCTTCGATGGCGGCGCGGCTCACGGCTTTCGCGGTCCCGAAATGATGCAGGAGCGCGCGCTTGCGGCCGGGGCCTATGCCGCCAATCTCGTCCAGCGGATTTTTGACCATTTCCTTCTTTCGCCGCGCGCGGTGCGAGCCGATGGCGAACCGGTGGGCTTCATCACGCAGCCGCTGGATGAAATAGAGGACCGGGTCGCGAACCGGTAGGCTGAAAGGGTTCCTGCCTGCCATGAAGAACCGCTCCCGCCCGGCGTCGCGGTCGACGCCCTTGGCCACGCCGATGGCGGTAACCAGGCCCGCGATCCCGAGTTCCTCCAGCACTTGCGTGACCGCCGCCAACTGGCCCTGACCGCCGTCAATAAGAAGAACATCGGGCCAGGCGGGCAACTCGCCTGCCTCTTCTTGGTCGGTGTCGGGATCAGACGGCGCTGCCGACCCTGGTAGCCCGTTCTCCTTGATCAACCGAGAAAACCGCCGTTGCATCACCTCGCGCATCATGCCGTAATCATCGCCCGGCGTGATATCCGTCGAGCGGATGTTGAACTTCCTATACTGGTTTTTTGCAAAGCCTTCGGCGCCGGCAACGATCATGCCGCCCACCGCGTTAGTGCCCATGATATGTGAATTGTCATAAACCTCGATGCGCCGTGGTGCGCTTTCAAGGCCGAACGTCTCTGCAAAGCCTTCCATGAGCCGCGCCTGCGACGATGTCTCGGCCAGCCGCCGCCCTAGCGCTTCGCGGGCGTTCTGCAACGCGTGGTCGGTCAGGTCCTTCTTTTCACCCCTTTGCGGGCACGAAACCTGCACCTTCCTGCCTGCGCGTGTCGAAAGCGCATCGGCCAGAAGTTCCTGGTCCTCGATCTCGCGCGACAGGAGAACCATGCGGGGGCAGGGTTTGTCGTCGTAGAATTGAGCGAGGAATGCGCCGAGCACTTCTTCTGCCTCAAGGCTCGCGTCGGCCTTCGGGAAATAGGCGCGGTTGCCCCAGTTCTGACCGGTGCGGAAGAAGAAAACCTGAATGCAGTTTTGCCCGCCCTCCTGGTGAATGGCGAACACGTCCGCTTCTTCCACACCTTGCGGATTAATGCCCTGATGGCTCTGTACATGGCTCAGGGCAGAAAGCCTGTCGCGGTAGATTGCCGCGCGCTCGAAATCGAGCGCCTCGGACGCCTCCTGCATGGACTGGGCGATTTCCGCTTTCACCTTGCTGGAGCGGCCCGAAAGAAAAGCCTTCGCTTCTGAGACGAGCTCTGCGTAGCCCTCTTCGCTGATCTCGCCTGTGCAAGGTCCCGAGCAACGTTTGATCTGGAACAGAAGGCAGGGGCGGGTGCGGCTCTCAAAGACCGAATCGGTGCAGGTACGCAAAAGAAATGCGCGCTGCAGGGAATTGATCGTGCGCCCGACGGCCCCCGCCGAGGCGAACGGACCGAAATAATCGCCCTTCTTTGATCGCGCTCCACGATGCTTGAAAATCCCTGGTGCCGGATGGTCGCCGGTCAGGAGAATATAGGGAAACGACTTGTCATCGCGCAAAAGCACGTTGAAGCGCGGCCGCAACCGCTTGATGAGGTTGGCTTCAAGAAGCAGCGCTTCGGTTTCCGTCCGCGTGACCACGAATTCCATGGACGCGGTCTCTCTGACCATGCGACCGATACGGTTCGTGTGGCCGCGGCCCTGCGCGTAATTGGTGACGCGCTTCTTGAGGCTGCGCGCCTTGCCGACATAGAGCACGTCACCCCCGGTGTTCATCATGCGATAGACGCCCGGGGCGTTGGGCAGACGTTTCACGGCTGACTGGATGACCTCGATCCCGACAACACCGTCAGTCGTTTCACCGCTGTCCCACTCGAGCGCCAGGTTCGCCGGCTCTTTTAACGTGACTATGGTGCTCACTCGGGGATCCCCGCAACGTCGGGGGTCTCCCACGCAAGATGCTGCCCCCCGTCAAGCGCGATCATCTGGCCGGTTATCGAGCGTGTCTCCCAAAGATATCGGATGGTGCGCCCAAAATCAGCGAGGTCGGGGCCGCGCTCGAGAATAAGCGCGTCCGTCTGACGGTCGAAATCCGCCTGCTGCTGGCGCTGGTTGGGTAGGGTGGGGCCAGGTCCTATGGCGTTGACGCGTATGTTCGGGCCGAGCGCCTGCGCCATGGTTCGTGTGGCGGTCCAGAGTGCTGATTTTGAGAGCGTATAGCTGAAGAAACGTGGATTGAGACGCCACACACGTTGATCGATCATGTTGACGATCAACGCTTCCTGATCGTCCTTGAGCGCTCCTGCAAGGGCTTGCGCGAGCAGAGCCGGCGCTTTCACATGCAGGTCGAAGTGCGCATCCCAGCTTTCATCTGTAAAGTCGGTAATTCCGTCATCTTCAAACACCGAGGCGTTGTTGACGAGAATGGTTGGCACGCCCAGCGCTCGACGCGTCTGGCCGATCAGGTCGCGGGTGGCCGCGCCATCCTGCAGGTCAGCCTGCACCACATGGGCTTCCCCGCCTGTCCTGACGATCTCATCGGCCAGGTTCTCGGCTGCTTCGCGGGACTGGCTGCAGTGAATGGCAACGGCAAATCCGTGCCCAGCAAGGTCGCGCGCAATGGCTGCGCCGATGCGTTTCGCACCTCCGGTGATCAGTACCGTTGCCCTCGATTGAGCCATGTCTTTCCCGTAATTTCTCACCCCGGAACGCCTTCGTTTGCCCGGGAACGTTTCTCACCAGTCCATGTAAGCTGAAAATCGATCGGGTCCAACCCTTTCACATTCGCTGCGAAAACGCTCCTGACGCATCTTGAGAAAAAATCTATTGCGTATCCATATTGTTTAGAAGAATAGGTTTATAGATTTTCCAAATTTCACAATTTTGACAAATAAATCTGAGGAACTATATTTGTATTATTTGATATAGGTGAGTAATGTTATATAAAAAATCTATCTTGACTTCCTTTTCTGTATTGCTGGCAACTGGCGGAGCTTTTGCAGCGGACCCAACCTTGAATGATGTCTCTCGCAGCGCACCGGTCTTGGCACCCGCGCCAATGAAAGATTGGGGAGGGGGCTATCTCGGAGCAATGGTCGGACGCGGGTTTTCTGGGAAAGCCAAGGATGGCGAGAAAGCCCTGACGCCAAGCGGCTTCATTGGATCAGGGTTTGCCGGCTACAACTTTCAGAATGGTTCAATGGTCTACGGCGGTGAAACCGACATTGGCTTCAATGGTATGAAAGCTGAGAACTATGGGGTCACCCTTAAAGCTGGCGCCGAGGGATCTCTGAGAGCGCGCCTCGGCTATGCCATCACGGATAATCTCTTGCTCTACACTACTGCAGGTGCGGCAGTCGCTCGTGTGCAGCTTTCGCAAGGTAGCAAGAAAGATACTCAGACCCTCGTCGGATGGACCGCGGGAGTTGGTGCTGACGCGATGCTGACCGATACGGTATTTGCGCGTACGGAGTATCGCTACACCCAGTTTGGAAAGAAAGACTTCGAACTGGAGAGTGGAACTGGACCAATGAGCTGGGGCTCCCATCGCATAGGCCTGGGTGTCGGCGTCAAATTCTGATATCGAATAGCCTGGGTTGCCAATAGCGGGGCCGGCCAGTTCGGCCCCGCTTGTGCGATTAGAAAACCGTGACGATGTAACCGGCAAACCCCGCCAGCATTGCGCTGCCCATGAGCTTGCCTGACGCGATGCGCAGGAAGCCGAGAAGTGCCAGCACACAGGCAGCGGCGAGCATTACCCACATATCGATCGACACGATGCGCGGATCTACAGCGATCGGCGTAATGAGCGCCGTCAGGCCCATGATGCAGGCGATGTTGAAGATGTTCGATCCCACGATATTGCCCAGCGCAACGGTGGAGTGACGTTTCAGTGCAGCCGCCAGGCTCGTGGCAAGCTCGGGAAGCGAGGTGCCTATGGCGACGATCGTCAGGCCGATCACGGCGTCGCTCACGCCAAAACTTTCAGCGATCCTCACAGCGCCGGCTACTGTCAATTGGGCCGCTATGGGCAGACCGATTACACCAGCCACCAGATAGGCGGTCACCCGTTTGCGATCGTGCGGCGCCTCGCCGATCTCGTCGTGAAAGTCGTGGTCTGCAGATGCTTTGCCGTTCACAGCATCGCGCGCCTGCCAGGCGATGAAGGCGCAAAGGCCTGCGAAAAGCAGTGCACCTTCAAGACGCGAGATGACACCGCCCGTGAGCATCCACATGAAAATGACGGTGGTCAGTAGCATCGCCACCAGGTTGCGCCTCAGGCCCTTCCCGTCTGAGACGATGGGATAAATGATCGCGGGAAGGCCGAGCACCAGAAGAATGTTGGCAATGTTGGAGCCGACCACATTGCCCACCGCGAGGCCCGGCGCATCCGAGAGTGCTGCCTGTATGGAGGTGAAGAGTTCTGGTGCAGAAGTGCCGAAGGCGACCACGGTCAAGCCGATGACTAGAGGAGATATGCCAAGATTCTCAGCCAGCCCCACAGCGCCTTTGACGAATATGTCGCCGGCCAGCATCAGAAGAACGACACCGGCCGCAAGTAGAAGCAGGCTGAAGAGCATGAGGAACCTCGTGAGAATCAGAACAGCCGTCGGAATATAGGAACTAGCGCGCAGGACCCCAAGGTGCAGTTCAGGGGATGTTGCCCATTTGCAACGTCAATTTTCCGCCTTATTGGCGCCGCTGAAAGACCCATTTTTCGGGCACGTTCAGCCTCATTTCGCGCCCAGATAGGGCTCATGCGAGATCGGCCCGCTTCCTCCCAGGATAACCGGTCTCGCCAGCGTGGAGCGTTTGAAGGGCATGATGCCAAGAGGGGCGCCCACAGCTATGAAAATGCTAGTGGCTTAAGGAGTATGGACCATGAAAGCCCATAAGAACGTAATTCTTTCCGCGGCCGCAGCCGTTGGTTTTGTTGCAGCGGCTGGTGCCGCACAGGCTGCGGATGCAGTCATGGAGCAGCCGCCTGCACCGCCTGCCGCGCCGGTGATCTCCACCCCGATCAATGATTGGGAAGGTGGCTATGCCGGTATCGCGCTTGGCTATGGTTTCTCCGGTGAGACCGCAGCCAATCAGCCGGTTGCCGGCAACGACATCGACACTGACGGCTTTGTCGGAAACGGCTTCGCCGGCTGGAACTTCCAGTCCGGCAGCTTCGTCTACGGTGTTGAAGGCGATGTGGGCTACAACGGCATGGAAGGCACCAATGCCGGTGTCGAATCCAAGCATGGCGTCGACGGCACGCTGCGCGCTCGTCTGGGTGTCGCCGCGACCGACAACATCCTGATCTACGGTACGGCCGGTGGCGCTGCACAGCGTCTGAAGATCACGGATGCAGCCGGGTCCGACACCAACACCATGCTCGGCTGGACGGCTGGTGCCGGCGTCGATGCGAAGCTGACCGACAAGGTCTTCGGCCGCGTCGAATACCGTTACACCAAGTTCGGTGACGAAGCGTTCAACACCGGCAGTGGTGCGCAGGAAGTCAGCGACAGCTCCAACAAGGTCATGTTCGGCCTTGGTATGCAGTTCTGATCCAAGCGACAGACTGAAATGGAAAAGCCGGGCCCCGTGTCCGGCTTTTTCTTTATCCGCCCCGCGCCGGTGGCATCAGAACCCGCTCGCGCCGGCAGTCCTTTCGGTCCACGGCTTCACAGGACCGGAACTCCAGGTCCCTGGTCATGCAGATGCGCACTTCGCGCAGATAGCGCTTGTCGCAGGTGACGGCGATGGCGTCTTTCTTCAGGCCGGGATTGGCTTCAAGGAAGGCCTCTTCCACACGTTTTGGCGAAACCATCTCCGGTTTTGCAAGCCGGCGGAACTCGGGGGGTGTTTCCACACGCTCCCGCGCTTTGCGGGAGAGGGCGAAATAGTCCTCCTGCGCAAACCCCGTACACATGCCGTGCTTGCGCCATTGATGGCCCATCAGGCCTGCCGACGGCATGATGTCTCGATACTGATCAACCAGCGCATTCGGAACACGCTGCGGGCGCTTGGATTGGCAATATTCCGGGTAGCTTCTCTCATATTGCGGCCAGAGCCCGTGGACCACAAAGGCATAGGGCCGCTCGCGTCCGCATTGCTGCCGGTTGGCCTCCGCGCCCTCGGCGGCGCAGTAGCTGGGCGACCAGCTTAGCGACAGCACATAGAAATCGAACGCACCCGCCGGCGCACCGCGCTCGCCGGCAATCGCCGGGGCAGGGAATGTCACAAGACATGCCAGAAGGGCGGCGGAAAGCCGCTTTGCGATACGCATGGTCCGCCCCGCAATCGCGTCGTCTATCGCAGCACGCGGCAGTGGCCGTCATAGACGTTCCAGCGGTCGAAGCCGGAAACGCAGAACTCGACATTGTTGCCGACACCGGCAAAGCCCTGGCCATATTCGATCAGATACCAGATCGTCCGGTCGCGCCCATCGGAGAGGCGCGCCGTGGCGCGGCAATAACGCCGCTCGATCGGGCTGTCATAGGAGGACGGGCTGTAGCGTGTCTGGTAGGAACCGTAGAAATCGACGATGTCGACGTCCGGCAGGTTCGGCACATGGGTAACCTGATAGCGGAAGCGCTTCTGAATAGTCGAGTGAACACGCGTATCCGCGCAGACATCGCCTGCCGCGCCGTATACGCCGACCGGATCGGCTGCTTTCGCCTGCATCGGCACAAATGCTGCTGCGATGGTTGCGGCGAGGCCGGCTGCGAGAGCCCTTAAGCGCGCCATAGGTCTGTCTCCCGGATTGTTGCGGTGCGGTCGGTTGAAGTTTTGCGCCAGTGCGCGGTTTGGGTCAAGCATGGTCGCGCTATTCTGTCGTAAGCCTTTCGAGTGCCCAGCGGCCCTTGCCCTCTTCGCCCAGAATGTCTGCAAGCGCCGGAAGCAGCGTCTCCATCTCCTCACGCAGCACGAAAGGTGGATTGATCACGATCATGCCGGTCCCGTCGAGGCGCGGTTCATCGGAGGGCGGGCGCAACTCGAGACGGATGTCGATCACATCGGCAATACCGCTTTCGGTAAGGCGTATGCGGAAAGCCTGAACCGCGTCATGGTTCTTGATGGGGTACCAGACCGCATAGATGCCGCCCGGCCAGCGCCGGTGTGCCTTTTCGAGTTTCGTGACAATTCGCCCGAACTCGTCCTCCTCCTCGAAGGGCGGGTCGATCAGCACCATTCCACGCTTTTCTTTCGGCGGCAGATGCGCGCCCAGCGCCAGCCAGCCATCAAGTTCGATCACCCGTGTCTGGAAATCGCCGGCAAAAACGTCCTTCAGCCGCGCAGCATCCTGTGGGTGCAGTTCGATGGCGGTCAGACGATCCTGTTTGCGCAGAAGATGGCGCACGAGGCGCGGCGAGCCGGGATAGTGCAGGATACCCGCACCCTGATTCTCCTTATGAACCGCTTCCAGCAAGGGATTCAAAAGCTTCGATGTTTTCTCATTGAGGGAAGCCTCGACCAGTCGGCCGATCCCGTCGCGCCATTCGCCGGTTTTCTGCGCCTCTTCCGAACTCAGGTCGTAGAGGCCGATACCCGCATGCGTGTCGATGACACGGAAAGCCTTGTCCTTGCGCTTCAGATATTCGACGATGCGGGCCAGGATGGCGTGCTTGACCACATCGGCGAAGTTTCCGGCATGATAGGCGTGGCGATAGTTCATGTTTCCAACTTCAGTGAGGCCTGCGCGTGATTTTCTGTTCATTGGCTCTACGCGTCCGTACAGAAAATCGCTAGTGTTCCTGCCATGAACACACACGCAAACATCCATATCGGCCATTCGGCCTGTCCGCATGACTGCCCGTCGACCTGTGCGCTTGATGTCGAGGTGAAGGACGGGCGCATTGGCCGCGTCCATGGAGCCAGGGACAACAGTTACACCGCCGGCGTGATCTGCGCCAAGGTTGCCCGCTATGCCGAACGCATTCACCATCCCGACCGTCTGCTGAAGCCGCTGGTCCGTTCCGGCGCGAAAGGTGAGGGGCAGTGGAAGGAGGCGAGCTGGGAGGCCGCGCTCGACCGTGTTGCCGAAGCTTTCCTGAAGGCGGAGGAAAAACACGGGAGCGAGACGGTCTGGCCCTATTACTATGCTGGCACGATGGGACTTGTGCAGCGCGATTCCATAGACCGCCTGCGGCACGCCAAACGCTATTCCGGCTTTTTCGGCACGGTCTGCACCAATGCTGCCTGGACCGGCTTTGTCATGGGAACCGGCGATCTGCGCGGGCCCGACCCACGTGAGATGGCGAAGTCCGACTGCGTGGTGATCTGGGGCACCAACGCAGTTGCGACCCAGGTCAATGTGATGACGCATGCGATCAAGGCGCGCAAGGAGCGCGGTGCGAAGATCATTGTCATCGACGTCTACGACAATGCTACCATGAAACAGGCCGATCTCGGCCTTGTCTTGAAGCCGGGCACGGATGCTGCCCTTGCCTGCGCGGTCATGCATGTTCTTTTCCGCGATGGTTTGGCTGACTGGGCATTTCTTGACAAATACACCGACGATCCCAGGGGGCTCGAAGCGCATCTGAAGACGCGCACGCCCGAATGGGCCTCTTCCATCACGGGGCTTTCGGTCGACGAAATCGAGACATTTGCAAAGCTGGTCGGTGAGACCAAGCGCACTTTCTTCCGGCTGGGCTACGGATTTACGCGCAATCGCAATGGCGTCGTGAACATGCATGCCGCCCTTTCCATCGCTGCAGTCACCGGCTGCTGGCAATATGAGGGTGGAGGTGCGTTTCATTCCAATTCCGGTATCTTCCGCCTCGACAAGTCGCAGATCGAGGGCAGTGCGCTGCGCGATCCTTCGATCCGATCGCTCGATCAGGCCCAGATCGGGCGCATACTGACCAATGATGCTGAGGCACTGCATGGGGGGGCACCCGTCACCGCACTTTTGATCCAGAACACCAATCCGGCCAACATCGCTCCGGAACAGCGGCTGGTGAAAAAGGGCTTTCTGCGCGAGGACCTTTTCACCTGCGTGCACGAGCAGTTCATGACCGACACGGCGAAGCTTGCCGATGTGGTTCTGCCGGCGACGATGTTCCTCGAGCATGACGATATTTATCGCGGCGGCGGTCACCAGCACATCATTCTCGGCCCCAAGCTCGTGGATGCGCCCGGGGAGGCACGCGAAAACCTGTTCGTGATCGAGGAGCTTGCGAAACGTCTTGGTGTCGCTGACCAGCCGGGCTTCGGGCTTACGGCCCGCGAGCATGTCGAGTTCATGCTGGAGAAGCGCGGGCTCGGCACGTTCGAAAGCTTCAGGGCCGATCGCTGGGCCGATGTGCAGCCGGATTTCGACACCGCTCATTTCGTCAAGGGATTCGGTCATCCCGACGGCAAATACCGGTTCCGGCCAGACTGGACCGGAACGCCAGCGCCAAACCGTCCGCCGCCCTCCATCGGCTTGCAGGGACCGCACACACGCATGCCGGAGTTCCCCGACCACATGGACTTCATCGAGGTTGCGGATCCGGACCATCCGTATCGGCTGGCGACCTCGCCGGCACGCACCTTCCTGAATTCGAGTTTCACCGAAACACCTGGGTCGGTGAAGCGGGAAGGGCGGCCCGAACTGTTGCTGCATCCCGACGATGCGGCAGAGCTGGGACTTCAAAACGGCGATCGCGTTGAAATCGGCAATCAGCGTGGCGAGGTGATCCTGCACGTAAAGCTCTTCGACGGTGTGCGACGAGGCGTGGTGATTGCCGAGGGCATCTGGCCGAACAGCGCGCATGAGCGCGGCGAGGGCATCAATGTATTGACTGGCGCCGATTCCATCGCGCCATATGGCGGCGCGGCGTTCCACGATACGAAGGTGTGGGTGCGGGCTGTGTGAGGACCAGGCCGTGCGCTCGCGCATTCTGCTAATGGGTTCCGAATAGCCTGCGGCTTCCGGGATGACGGGGCATTGCAAGACAGGCTCCTTCGTTGCCGCGCGGGGTTTTCCGCCGGGGTTTGCCATCAGTTCGGGAAACGGGGCGCGTTTTTCGTGCCTCTCTGTTTGGAAATAAGTGGCGCGAAAAGCGCGCCCCGCCGGCCGCTGTCCCGTCTGCCGACCGGTCACTCGGGCGATCTGTGCCCTAGCGGCTTTTCCGCAACCGGTCTGAAACCGGCCGCCGGCCTTTCGCGGGCCCTCACAGGCCTCGGGTCACCGAACCCGAGGGGGAGGCTGCCGTCACCCCTCCTGATCCCCGGCTCCGGACCCGGTTCCCGACAGGGGCGATGGGTGGGAGTGTAGTGGAGGTTTTGGGGTGGGGGAGAAAAGAGCGAATAGGGAGTGGCGAATAGCGAGTAGGGAACGCGCTTCGTCGACGTCGTCATCCCATGGCCTGACCATGGGATCCATGCCGTTGCGGTGGTGACGGGGTGCGGGTGAGAAAAATAGCGTGTCGCCTTGAAGGGCCGAAGTTTATCCCCGGCGTCCCGGCATGGGTCCTCGGATCAGGTCCGAGGATGACGAAGGTGTGGAGAAGGGGGCTCTTTCCCTCAACCGCGTCGTTCGCCGGGAGAAACAATCGCGATGTCCCGGTGTTCGTCCTCGACGCCGGAGAATACGGCAACACCATCGGACATGCGTACGCGACCTTCCGCGAGAAGGCGGAGCGCCAGGGGGTAGAGCCGATGCTCGACCTTGAGAACCCGCTCGCCAAGCGTCTCTTCCGTATCGTCGGTGAGAACGGGAACGGCGGCCTGGGCGATGATCGGGCCCTCATCCATCTCAGGCGTGACGAAATGAACCGTGCATCCGTGGACGCGCACGCCGGTTGCAAGTGCGCGGGCATGCGTATCAAGCCCGCGAAAGCTGGGCAGGAGGGCAGGGTGGATGTTGATCATACGCCCCTTCCATTTCTGCACGAAATCCGGGGTCAGAAGGCGCATGTATCCAGCCAGGCAAACGATTTCCGCCTTGAACTCGGTCAGAGCCTTGTGGATGGCGGCGTCATGCGCCTCGCGCCCATCATAATCGCGCGATGACACCACTCTTGTGGGGATGCTGTGCGTGGCGGCAATCTCGAGACCGCGGGCGTCGGCGCGGTTGGAGACCACACCGACTATCTCGGCTGGAAACGACGGGTCGATGGCGGCCGCGATGAGGGCCGCCATGTTGGACCCGCGGCCGGAAATAAGGACCGCTACCCTTTTGCGTGTCCGGCGCGTCATAGGGCGAGAGAACCGCGATAGGTGACGCCGGCGGCCTGGCGCGGGACGATCTGGCCAAGCATGGTGACATGCTCGCCCGCCTGCTGGAGGAGTGCCGCGATCTGTGCCGCCTCATCGGCGGCAACCGCCACAACCATGCCGATGCCGCAATTGAAGGTAGAGAGCATTTCGCTCTCGGCAACACCGCCGGTTCTGGCAAGCCAGGAAAAGACCGCCGGCACATCGATTGCGTCGAGGTCGATCTCGGCGGCCAGATGATCGGGCAGCACGCGCGGCAGGTTTTCGGGAAAGCCGCCGCCGGTGATGTGGGCGAGCGCCTTGATGCCCCAGGCGGCCTTGAGCGTTTCAAGGATCGGTTTGACGTAGATGCGGGTGGGCTCAAGCAGCGCTTCGCCCATCGTCTTGCCCGGCGCGAAAGGAGCCTTGTCGTCCCAGCCCAAACCGGCATCGGAAACGATGCGGCGCACCAGCGAAAAACCGTTGGAATGAACACCGGAGGAGGCGAGGCCCAGAAGAACGTCGCCCTCGTCAACGTCGCCTGTGGGCAGAAGACGTTCACGCTCTGCCGCGCCCACGGCGAAGCCCGCCAGGTCGTAATCCTCGCCGTGATACATGCCCGGCATTTCCGCCGTCTCGCCGCCGATCAGCGCGCATCCGGCCTGCCGGCAGCCCTCGGCAATGCCCGAAACGATGGCCGCACCCTGGTCGGGATCGAGCCTGCCGGTGGCAAAATAGTCGAGGAAGAAGAGCGGCTCGGCACCCTGAACGACAAGATCGTTGACGCACATGGCAACGAGGTCGATGCCGACCGTGTCGTGTCGGTTCGCGTCGATGGCGATCTTGAGCTTGGTGCCGACGCCATCATTGGCGGCCACGAGGATGGGGTCGGTGAAGCCTGCCGCCTTCAGGTCGAACAGGCCGCCGAAGCCGCCGATCTCGCTGTCGGCGCCGGGCCGGCGCGTGGCGCGCACCATGGGCTTGATTTTTTCCACCATCCGGCTGCCGGCATCGATGTCGACGCCCGCATCGGCATAGGTGAGGCCATTTTTGCTGTCCTGAGCCATTTCGTTCTCGCCGCCGCGTTTTTTTCGGCTTCTGACATGAAGGGGGCGCTTCTGCAAGGCGGGAGATATTAATAGGCTGGCCTATTGAAAGCGTGTCCTTACCCTACAATGTGTGAAAGCCTGCGATAAGTGTGACCCGAAACTGCCTTTGATCGCAACGAAAAGGGCCAGGCAGCGGGCGGCGAGGGTGGAGATTTTTCATTGACGGTACCCAACATCATCACGTTGATGCGCTTCTTTCTTGTTCCGGGCGTGGTGTTCGCTCTCCTTAAGGGGGAATATGGCTGGGCGTTTGCCGGTTTTCTGGCGGCAGGCATCTCTGACGGGGTGGATGGTTTTATCGCGCGGCATTTCGACCAGCGTACCGAGCTTGGTGCCTATCTGGACCCGATCGCCGACAAGCTGCTCCTTGTCAGTGTTTTCGTTGTGTTCGGCTATATGATGGAGTTGCCGCTCTGGCTGGTGATTGCTGTCGTTTCGCGCGATGCGTTGATCGTCGGTGGCGTGCTGCTCGCCAATGTCATGGGGCACCCGGTGGCAATGAAACCGCTGTTCGTTTCAAAGGCGAACACGCTGGCGCAGATATTGCTGGCGCTGCTGGTTCTGGCGGAGCTCGCATTCGGATACAGTTCGGGCGCGGTGAGGATCGCGCTCATCGTGGCAACCGGGCTCTTGACCGTAGCTTCCGGAGCGGCCTATCTCGTCGCCTGGATCAAGCATATGGGTGGTTATGCGGAAAGTGACGCCGAAGGACGCTGAAAACGGGGCCGGGCCGGTGATCGCCCGCCCGACGCTGGCGCGCCATGTCGCCTTCTGGGGGCTGGCGGGGCTGGGGCTCGTCCTGTTTCTTTATGTTTTCAGTTCCATCCTGCTGCCGTTCCTCGCGGGCATGGTGCTCGCGTATTTTCTTGACCCAGTCGCCGACCGGCTGGAGGCGATGGGGCTGTCGCGTATCGCTGCGACGGTGCTTATCCTGATTGCATTTGTGGTGGCGCTCGTGCTCGGCCTGATGATCGTGCTGCCGGTGCTGGGCACTCAGCTGGCCGATTTCGCAAGCCGCTTGCCCGAATATCTGACGCGGTTGCAGGAACTGGCGAACCAGCTCGAGCCGGCATGGCTCGACAATTTCATCAATGGTGAGACCGACGCGGTGCGCGAGAATCTGAGCTCGATTCTTGCGCAGGGCTCGAGTTTTCTGGGCACGCTCTTCAAATCGGTCTGGAGTTCGGGCGTGGCGATCGTCAACGTGGCGAGCCTTTTCGTCGTCACGCCGGTGGTCGCGTTTTACATGCTCCTCGACTGGGACCACATGGTCGAGAAGGTGGACAGCTGGGTGCCGCGCGACCATGTGGAGACGGTGCGCCAGATCGCGCGCGACATCAATGTCGCAACGGCGGGCTTCGTGCGCGGGCAGGGCACGCTGTGTCTCATTCTCGGCATTTTCTATGCCGTTGGCCTGTCGCTGGTGGGGCTCAATTTCGGACTGTTGATCGGGCTTTTTGCGGGGCTGATCAGCTTTGTTCCGTATGTGGGTTCGCTGATCGGCTTCGGCCTGTCGATCGGCATCGCGCTGGTGCAGTTCTGGCCCGAATGGTGGTGGGTTCTGGCGGTGGGGGCGATCTTCTTCTCCGGTCAGTTTCTCGAAGGCAACATTCTGCAGCCGAAACTCGTCGGCAAGAGCGTGGGCCTTCATCCGGTGTGGCTGATGTTCGCGCTGTTCGCGTTCGGCTATCTGTTCGGCTTTGCAGGCCTTCTCATCGCGGTGCCGGCAGCGGCGGCCGTTGCCGTTCTGGTGCGTTTCGCCATCAACCAGTATCTCGCTTCGCCGCTCTACAGCGGACACGAAGACGCGCCGGCCAAAACGCCGAAATCCCGGGGCTGAAGCCATGTCATCGCGCCAGCTGCCCTTTGATCTGGCTCCCTCGGAAGCGTTGAGTCGCGACGATCTGGTGGTGACGCCCGCCAACGCGCGTGCGGCCGCCCTGATCGAGAACTGGCCTTCATGGCCGGCACCGGTGGTGATCCTCGCCGGCCCCGCAGGCAGCGGCAAAACGCACCTCGCGGCCATCTGGCGGGAAGAAACGGATGCCGTGACGGTGCCGCGCGAAGGGATCGACGCCGAGGCCATGGAGCAGGCGGGTTTGCGCCCGGTCCTGATCGACAATGTGGATGGCGGCCCGGTGGACGAGAACGGCCTTTTCCATCTGATCAATGCGGCGCGCTCGGGGGGGCAGGCGATGCTTCTCACCGCGCGCAGCTTCCCGAGCGCCTGGGGTGTGAAACTTCCCGATCTCCTGTCGCGGCTCAAGGCTGCCGCGATGGTGGAAATCGATGAGCCAGACGACATGCTCCTTGCCGGCGTGATCACGAAACTTTTCGCCGACCGGCAGGTCGATGTCGAACCGCATGTGGTGCAGTTTCTGGTGCGCCGCATCGAACGCTCTCTTTCAAGCGCCATCCGGGCAGTGGACGCCATCGACCGCGCGGCCCTCGAACGAAAGACCAGAATCACCCGCCCGCTCGCCGCCGAGATGGTGGCTGCTTTGGAAGCGGGTGAGAGGATGTTCGAAGGCTAGACCCTTGTTCGAAACGCCAAGGCGGTGTGCGCCTTGGGGGAACCATTTTCGCCGATCAAAGTTTTGCTCTCCACAGATCAGACAAGTGACAAAGGAGTGCATGATGACTGATGAGCGCAAGGATCGCACCACGGTGGTGACCTCAGGTGGCGGCGGGGGTGCCGGCTGGTTCATAGCCGGCGGGCTCGTCGTTGCTCTCGCTCTGGGAGGGTTCCTGCTTTTCGGCGGTGCACTGGGCGGCGGCGACGGTGGTGTGAACATCGATGTTCCGGAAAAAGTCACCATCGAAACACCCAAGCCATCCGAATAACCACTTTCATCGCCCGGCTTTGCCGGGCGATGTTGTACTTGTTGCCGCACTTCATGCGGAAATCATCGATTTGGGCTTGCGCGGAAAATTCTGAGACTATAGGGGTTCATTCGCTCGGAGCGTAGCGCAGCCTGGTAGCGCATCTGGTTTGGGACCAGAGGGTCGCAGGTTCGAATCCTGCCGCTCCGACCACCTTTTCGCATTTGTGCGGATGTCAGGTGGTGCCACCTGACTGAAAAATGCTCTGGAACGAGGTTTACGACGTGTCTGCGCGCATTTTCAGCCCGGCCAAGACGGCCATGCAGTCCGGCAAGGCCAAGACCGGCCTTTGGGTGCTGGAGTTCGATCCCGAAATACCGCGCAAGATCGATCCTCTCATGGGATACACCACGTCTTCCGACATGAAGAGCCAGGTTCGCCTGACTTTTGAGAGCAGGCAAGAGGCTATCGCCTACGCCGAACGGAACGGAATTCCCTTCCGTGTGGAAGAACCTCACAAGCCCAAGCGGCGTCAGGTTTCCTATGCGGACAATTTCCGCTATGACCGCAAGACCCCGTGGACACACTGAATGAGCTCCACACGTCGGTCCCGTAGCTCAGTTGGATAGAGCACCGGCCTTCTAAGCCGATGGTCGCAGGTTCGAATCCTGCCGGGATCGCCAACGATTTCAGGGTCCATTCTTGTCACATGGTTTACATTTGATACCGGAGAGATGGTTTACACTTTCTCCGGAGCGAATGGGTTTGATGCTGGTTCGACACGATCCTCCTTATTGTCGAAGAAACCCAGATCATAGTCGAGGAATGAGACGAGCCAAATTCCGTCATCGACTTCGCGCAGTCCCAGGATTTGGCCTGCGAAGACCTGGCTGAGATTGATTTTTCGTTTTCCGATGCAGATTCTGCCGCATCGTGTGACACGCACGGTGCGGTCATGGAGCGGGTAGTCCGGTTCGTCGTAGCCTCGAAGTTGCTCGCTTCCCGACATTATCCGTGGATTGGTGCGGCTCAGATCTTAGCCGCTTCGTCTGAAACCTGACGCTTGATCCATTGCCGGAAAACCCTGAAGGCCGGGCGGTTCTTGTTGTCGGCCCAGCACAGGTAATAGTGTCGCATGGCTCGAGTGCTCGACCGTTTCTCGCTGAACAGTTTCACAAGACGCCCTGAAGCCAGATAAGGCGCGGCATAAACATGTGGCAGCCACGCCACGCCATAACCGTCGAGTGCCGCTACGAGCGTGAGGGCGCTCGGCAGGCGCGTAACGCGTGTGTGAGTTTCGTATGCTACGCCATGATCACTGAACCAGCGGGCCATTTCCGTGTCCCTGTCCTCATCCAGCATCCAGGGCAGTCGCGTGAGGTCTGCGGGCGAATCGATGGCAACGTTCTCGACAACCGAAGGCGCCGCCACGACCACGTCCCAGCCCTCCAGCAGTTTCTCGCTGTTAATCCCCGGCCAGTTTCCGTCGCCATGCCGCACGGCAGCATCAAAATCACCCGCTACAAGATCGTGTACGGCGGCGTCGGTGTTGATACGCAAGTCGATTTCCGGGTGGCGCTGGAGGAAGGCTCCAAGCCGAGGGAGCAACCAATGTTGCGCGAAATGCGGCGTTACCGTGATGTTCAAGATGTTGTCGTCACGCCGAAAACGCTCGACATCACCGGCAATGTTTCGAAAGTTTTGAAGTAGGGTTTCGGCCAATCCGGTGGCCTCCGGCAACATCATCAGCCGATGTCCGGAACGGGCAAACAATTTCCGCTGCAGGCGGTCTTCCAGGTTACGCAGATGCTGACTGACGGCCCCATGAGTCACGTTCAGCGCACGTGCTGCGCCTCCGACGGAACCTGAGTTGTGAAACGCCGCCAAGACCCTCAAGGAGTTCAATGGCAGCCAGCCAATATCGATCTCTCTCATAATGTTAGAAAAACTAACATTCAGGAAGATTTTCTGACAAGGAAAAATTCCAATTATATAATACTTTAGCGCCATCGCACAGCAATGAGGATAGAGTGATGGCTGACCATTTTTCTAACATGAGAGGCAATAGAGAGTCGTTACGCCCGGCGAGATCCTCCGGCATCGATGATGAGATGCTTCATCAGATCCGGCAGCAAGGTCGGATCGAAAGGGCAAGGATCGTACGCCAATGGTTTTCTGCGTTCCGGCGTATATTTGCGTCGGTTCGTTCTGCGGGATGCCGCTTGTCGATCGGCAGATGATCCCCGTCTGTTCTGGCCGCTCACTCCATTTGGGAAATCCGCGCCTTCGGATCAGAGCAACGTCTGGCCCTGTTTGGTATCATTCTAGCTCGATCAGAACCTTGATCAGCTCTGCCTGACGTGTGACACCGGTTTTCCCAAAAATGCTTGTCAGGTGTGTCCGCGCGGTGTTGATGGATATCCCACACCGCCTGGCAGCGGCGGCGCGGCCATCTCCCTTGCGCATCTCCAGCGCAAGCCTGGCCTCGGCGGGAGTAAGACCGAAGCGCTTCTGAAGCACCACCAGGCACTGATCGCGGTCCAGTTCCGGATTGCTGATTTGGATGAGAGCCGAGGGCACTGGCGCGCCGGGAGCCGTGCTGGCGATGCGAATGGGGCGGATCTCCACTGAATACGGCATCGCATCCGGTTTTGGCATCACCGCGATCCGCCGGGCATGAGGTGCGGAAACGCTGGTTGCAGAACAGGTGGATAGGGCGGCTTGCAGGGCAGCATGGGAGCGTTCTTCGGCGAAGCGCAGTCGGCCCTTGATGACGGAAATCCCTCTGCCCTCTGAAAACAGGCGCTCTGCCCCCGAATCTGCAAAAAGCACGCGCCGCTCACGATCTATGATAGCCGTGCTGGTCGCGGAGGGACCGTGTTTGCCGGTATTCAGAAGCGAGGTTTCAAAGGCAGCCCTCTGTAGGTTTCGTGCAAGGCCGACGGCACGCACCAGGTGCGGAATGAAGTATGAGAAGCGTTTGACCGTGTCGGCTCCGATGCGATCCCGTCGGGCCGGTGCCTGCAGGACGATACTGGAAAAGCCTCCCCGGTCGGTCGATAGATTGGTCGCCAGCCGCTCGGCACCAAGACCGGAATGGCGCCAGTAGTCATTGTAAAACCGGCTGCAGAAGAATTTTTCACGACCGGTGTCCGCAAGGCTCGTGATCCGTCCCACCGGCATGGATGCTGTCGTTGCCGCGGTTGGATCATGCGCCCACCATTTTTCCGCGTATTGCGAAACCACATAAGGATCGGCGCGCGGTGTGATCACCGATGAAAAGTGGATGCTCGGGTCTGTCACGACCAGCGCGGCGTTCTCAACCCCGCAATAGTCTGCGAGGCTGCACAAAAGCTGCGGCCAGATCCCTGTGTCGAAGACAGCATCATATATCTGCCCGACAAGGTTGGATGCCTTGTCCATTGTGGTCGCTCCTGCATCAGCATGCAGCGGACGTCACGCTGCCCTGCTGGCTGACCGTTCCGCTCTGCCCGTGAATACGATGAAAACAAATAGACCCATGGCCAGAATGGTGACCAGAGACCCGGCGATGGCCAGCCCCTCTGTGACGCCTTTGAGCGCAAGCACGATGCCAGGCACAATCATCCACAGGCCGAGCGAGGCCATCGCGAAATGGAGCCCTGCGAGCCTGCCTTCGGCCGCCTGAGGAACGTTGTGATAATAAAGCCCGCTCATGCCCAGCGTCACCCAGCCGATGAGGTTCAGATGAGCATGGGCGGAAGCCAGTGAATGATCCTGCGAAGAAGCCATATGTATGCCGAATGCCATGCCGGCCAGCGCATAGAGGCTGGCGCTCAGGAAAAAAAGAAAAGCTATACCGCGCATCATGTTATCTCCCATTGATGTGTTTGCGCTGCGGAAAGGCGGGCGGCGTTGGTTGTCGAGGCCGTCTCATGCGAGCCCCAGGTCCCGATCGCTTGCTGCCTGCTCATATTTGCTGGCCGGCGGCCAGGGCCGGTCTCGCCAGTGCGGATGAGCCGTGAAACTGGAGATGGATCGGCCGGGAGGCAGGGCGCCATTGCCCAGCCCGAGCGCATAATCGTAGTAGAGCTTGATGATCTCCTCGCGGCTTACCTGCTGCGCGGCGGGATGAGCGAGACAGGCGTCGCGCCAGCGTGAGACGCGGGCAAAGCCAGGTTCATCCGGCAATGCGAAGTCCTCGTAGTAGTCCAGAAACCAGAAACGCGCGAAGATCGGGGTGAACACCACTTCGGCCAGACCGAACTTGTCGAACAGAAACCCGTCAGCCTGATCCGCCTCAGATCCGTACGCGAGCAGGAAGTCGTTGAGATCCCTATAGAGATCGAGCAGCTGTTTGTGCTTGCCATCACGCGCGTCGCGATCCTGGTTCATAACCAGCCTGTAGCCCGCCGTGATAAAGGGGCCTTCCTTCGCGATCAGCATGCGTTCGATGGCATGCTCGAAAGGATCGATACGCCGCACTGGCGGCCCCGCGGTAATCTCTTCGAGATAATCGAGGATCACCAGACTTTCCTTGAGAATGCCTCCCTGTGGCGTTTCAAGAACCGGTAGTGCGGTGGTGCCGCGTGTTTTCTCAAGTAACTCCGGATCGCGCGGCCGGGTGATATCGACGACCTGGAACTCGACAGCCTCGATCTGTCCCTTCAGGGCCAGCAGGATTTCCAGCCGCTGCGAGAAAGGGCAGGCCGGGATGTGGTAGACAATCGGTCTTTCATTCTGTCGGGATGACATGAGCTACTCCACACCGAGAGGCGGGCCGGTGAACCGCATGTTGTGGCGCAACGCCGCTTCATTGATCCGCTCCATGTCGTCGGGAATGCGGAACTGTTCCCTTACCATCTCGACAAAGAAGTTCTCGAACCCGCCGGGGGTGAAGATCACCAGATGGCGGCTCGGTTCGCCGGCCGAGGCGCGAAAGGTATGTTCGCGGCCACGCGGAATAAAGACACTTTCCCCGGGCTCGCAGGTGAAGCTCTTCCCCTCGAGCCAGAAATCGCATGAACCCTCGATGAGCACGAAGGTCTCGTCCTCCGCCTCGTGCACATGGCGGGGTGGGCCGAACCCGGCCGGAGACCAGCTGTCGACGATCGACATGGCACCGCCCGTCTCGGTCGGGGAGAGTATGGTCTTGTAGCGAACCCCGTTCCACGTGAAGACGCCGGGGCCGGTCAGTGCATCAGGCATCGTTTCCTCCATGAACCCAGGTCAAGGAAACGAAAGCGCTCTCGTCATTGCATTGTGTAGCAGGGTGGAATTAATCTGAAAAATCGTTTGATTGGATAGAGTCTATCGACAAAATGAATTTTGCGACATTCGACCTCAATCTTCTGCGTGTTCTCGACGCCTTGTTGAGAGAAGGCTCCACGGTGAAGGCAGGGGAGAGGCTGGGTATGTCGCAATCAGCGGTGTCGGGCGCGCTTGGCCGGCTCCGCCATGCGCTGAATGACCAGCTGTTCGTGCGCCATGGCCAGGGTTTGCGGCCCACCGATTATGCGGTCTCCCTGTCTCTGCCGCTCAATGCGGAGCTTGCCCGTCTGGAAGCGCTATTGGCACCGCCGGCATTCGATCCGGCCGCCAGCACGATGAGTTTCAAGCTGGCTGGGGCAGATTTTTTTGCCGAGATGCTGATGCCCGAGCTTGCCCAGAAGCTACGGGTCGCAGCACCCCGGATGCGCATGCAGCTGATTGACCTGGTGCCGAACAGCTACCTGGATTCGCTGGAGCGCTATGAGGCCGACATGGCGCTCATGCCGGATCTGGATTTTCCCGAATGGACGGATCGTCGTCCGCTCTTCCACTCCAGCTATACGGTCATCGCAGCGGCTGACAACCCGGTACTGGCCCGGGCAGGCGTGCAGCCTGGAGAAGTGCTCGACATGGACTTGTTTTGCGAACTGGGACACCTTCTGTTTTCGCCCGAAGGCAAACACGCGGCCGCGGGCGATGCGGCACTGGCGCGTGTGGGACGCAGCCGCAGAGTTGTCATGACCATGCCGGTCTTCTCGGGCATTTGCCGTGTGGTGGGCGAAAGCGAGTTGATCTCGCTGATCCCGCACCGGCTGGCCGAAAGGCTTGCCCCATCGCAGAATCTGACGCTCTACAAACCGCCAATGCCCATCGACCCAGTCCTGATTGTGGGCGTGTGGCACAAGCGGACGACGGACAATCCGGCTCATCGCTGGATGCGAGGGCTGATCGCAGACATTCTGACGCCGCTTAATGAGGGCGAGCGCCCGGTGCCTGTTTGAACGGGCGCCCATCTGATGTGGCGCCTCACACAAACGTCGCATGACCGGATGGTTTCCCCGGCCTAAGATCCTTTGCAGATGAAGTAATGAGCTTGAAAGACGGTGTTTGTGCACCGCGGTTGGGGAGCGATGGATCTTTTCACCAAATTTGAGGGACGCATTTCGCGCCGGCGTTTCTGGCTTGGATTTGTCGGCATTGCGGCGATGGCGATGATCGCCGGTCTTGGTATTATGTTTCTTCTGCCCGAAGGGACTGTTCTGGTTCTGGGGCAGGTGCTGTTGTCAGGCGCCATCGTCTACATGTGGTCGGCAGTGGTGGTGAAGCGGCTGCATGATCGCGGAAAGCCCGCTTTGCCATGGGTCGTCATCTTCATGGCCCCCGGCGTGATCATGCAGGTGATGAGCATTCTCAAGATCGGCTATTCTGCGGTGGAACTGGGGGGCACCAGCGTCATGGTACCGGGAGTTGCGGCCATGGCTGTGATGTGGGCCGCCATGGCGGTTGCGCTTTGGATGATCGTCGAACTGGGGTTTCTCAAGGGGACGCAGGGGGGCAATACCTATGGTCCTGACCCGCTCCGCACAATGCACGAAGCTCAGGCGACCTGAGCCGGGAAAGCGCTTTGACGCACTAGAGGCATCACCCAATGATACACACCGCCCTGATCCGGTTGAACATGACGCAGCTCTATCTGCTGCGAACCGGACCGGACGGAAAGCGTGAAGCGTCGTGGCGGGTCTGGGTTCTCATCTTTCTGGCTCCTGTGCTGTTTCTGGGAGCTGCCGCCTCGATCGCATGGGAAACCCGCAGCTTTCTGCACAGTGCGGAACGCACCATGGGGGAGGTCGTTCATGTCTATGCCTGGGACGGTTGGAATCCTTGGGATGGCGTGACGACGGACTACAGCCCGGTTTTTCGATACCGCTTTACAGATGGTGAGATGACTCAGGCCAGCACCGGTCAATCTTCCCCCAACTGGAATTTTCCAGTTGGTTCGCGGCACGAAATATTCTTTACACCGGACCGCAAGCGGGATGTGCGTCAGAACAATTTCGAACAGCTTTGGGCTGTGCCTGCGGTGATTGCGGCTATGGGACTTGTGCTGCTGGTGCCGGCGTTCATTGCGACGTTCCTTGTCCTGCGATGGTTGAGAGCGCCCCCGAGGGTGGCTCATGGTTGAGGCGACGCCCCCGGAACGAAACGGCTCGGCTGTCGGACCATGGCGGCGTCTTGCCGAAACCGCCGTTCTGCTGGCTCCCTTTGCTGCTGCGTTGCTTTACGGGTTCTGGAGCTTCACGTCGTCCGACCGCCACTATGGCGCGCTCGACAGGTCCGGTGTCGAGACAATGGCCACCATCCTTGACAAGCGCGTGGTGCGCCACGGTACGGATCGCCCGAGATATCGCTATGAGATGACGATCGGTTTCACCGTGGGCGAAACCATGCGCCGGGGTACTGTTCAGGTTTCCTCCGGCTTTTACGAGCGCCATGAACCCCCTCAGCGCGTCCCGATCCGATATCTGCCAACAGACCCGCAGATCCGGTCGATTGACCCGGCCATGCACGGCAAGTCCATGCGGAATGCTATGACCATAGTTTTGCTGCTTCTGTTCATCGGCCTTGTTAACCTGGGCATGGCACGCAAGGCCAGGTACGGTCGAACGTCTGTGAAGAGGGCAGGGCGATGACGATTTATGGCGTCCCAATTGCTGATGTCGCATGGACAACCTGGTGGATGCTGGGCTCTGCGGCGATCACATTCATCGGATTTATCGGCTGGAAGATCAGCTCTTTCTTCACCGGAGCGAAGGCCATGATAGAGCAGGATGCGGCAGGTCCCCGATACAGCTGGCTGCGTGCAAGGATATTGCCCGGCTATCTCGCCAATCAGCCTTTCAAGAGCAGCGTTTTATCGCGCCAGTTGCAGGGCGGGGTGAGCAGGTTCTTCTTTTACCTCCTCCTTGCCGGACTGGCCGGTCAGGTTGGTTTCTGGCTCTTCGCCATCAGTTTCATGCAGCAATAGGAGCTTCGTCATGCGCCGCATCCTCATCGGCCTTCTTGTGATTTTTCCGCTCGCCACCCCGGTGCAGGCCGGCTGCAAAGAAGATATCCAGGCCATGCTCGCTGCCGGTGAGAAATGGGAGAATTACCGCATTGAAACCCGGACTCTCATGGGCGGTGTGACCGTACAGCACACGCAGCAATGGTTTCGAGATTACAGTCATTTTCATCAGGCTGTACGCGAGACCGGCGTCCATTGGCTGGTGCTGGGGTCTGAGGAATACACCTCCCGCGACGGCGAGACGTGGCAACGCTCTCAGATGCGCAAGGAAAACTGGCTTGAGGAAACGCTGGCGCGCAATGCAATCCTCCGGGAAACCATCCGTGAGACTTCCTGCGACACGGAGACGATCGACGGCATCTCCCTTGTGCGATTTTCGCACACGCAGGAGACGATGGAACCTGTGAGGTCCGTTTCGCATGTGACCACCCTGCTTGATCCCAAAACCATGCGCCCGGTCGAGCGGCACATGAAAACCATGACGCCGGCGCAATCCATCCAGCAAGGGGACACGCGTGCCGAGATCATGGAATCCCGGATCGAGATGATGGTCGATTACTTCTGGGACGAACCCATCACCCTGCCAGCCCCCTGATGCCCGCAAAGGGTGGCGATAATCTACCCGCGATCGCACAAACGTCGCATGCCGCCTCAAGCCTCCACGCGTAAAAACGTCAGACTCGCGACAGTTGATTTCAAAACTGTTTCGGGCAGCGCGAGGTTTTTTCAAGGGGAATGCGACGTGCAGGAAATGTCCAACCACGGTGAGTTGAGAGAGCGCAGACAGGTTCGCCGAACTGTACAAGCTTCGTTCATGGCGCTGATGACGTCGACCACGCTACCCGTGTCGGCACTGGCGCAGGCGGTTATCGACGGAGGAGCCACGGAAACTGTTTTCGGAACGGGCGGGGGAACCCAGCCAAACACATGGAACATCGGCGATACACTGACCGTGGGAAATCTCGGTCTCGGAACCCTGATCATCTCCGACGGAGGTGTTGTCAGCAACACGCTGGGGATACTCGGCGCAACGCCGACGGGGAACGGCAAAACCGTCATCACGGGCGCCACCTCGCAATGGCTGAACAGCTCGACGCTTTATGTGGGTTCGCAAGGGGTGGGCACACTCAACATAACGGATGCGACGGTAGAGGCCGCCGCCATTCTGATCGCGCAGGGCAACGACACGCAGGGTACGGTCAGCCTGATCGGTCCTACAGCCCAACTGAACGCCAACAGTGCCAACATGATTGTCGGCTTTTCCGGCCTAGGCACTCTTGAAGCCAGTACCGGCGCCTCTGTCTTTGCCGGCGCTGATCTCCTGATAGGCTATTCGGCCGGCGGCGGGGGCAGCTTCGCCACTTTCGATAATGCCACGTTGACGGTGACCGACGATACGAGAGTGGGGCGCATTGAATCCGGTGCGCTCAATATCCAGAATGGTGCGACATTTCTCTCCAACGGATTTGTCACGATTGGTGAAGGGGGTGGATCGGGAACTTTGACTGTCTCGGGAGCCAGCTCGAACTGGACTTTGGGTGCAGACACCTATGTCGGCACGGGCGGTATCGGCCAGATCACTCTCTCAGACGGTGCGGCGGTTCTTGGAAACCATAGCAATCTGTATCTCGGGTCTCACGATAGTTTGGGGCTGGGCACCCTGATAATCGACAATGCAGGCTGGACAGACGCGGGCGAGATCACTCTGGGGGCAGATGTCGGTGCCAGCGGTACACTCACCCTGTCGTCAGGAGGCACGCTCTCGTCTTCCGATTATCTGTTTATCGGCGATCTGGGTGATGGCACCACGCTTGTCACCGGTGCCGGCTCGCAGCTCACGACAGATCTCGGCGTTTATCTGGGCAATTCCGATGGGGGCACCGGCCTGCTGACCATCGCCGATGGCGGCGAGGTGAGCACCACCGATGTCAAGGTTGGCGCGCGACAGGACACGGTCGGAACAGTGAGTGTTTCTGGCCCGGATTCGGAGCTGAATGCCGATGGCGAATTGATCGTTGGGGATGAAGGCAGAGGCGCACTTGCCATCACCGGCGGAAAAGTCTCGGCCACCTCAACCATCACGCTTGGCTATGCGCCCATGGGCGAGGGGGCGGTTCTGGTCAGCGGTCCGGATGCCGGTTTGGCTGGCGACCACCTTTTCGTCGCGGAAGAGGGCGCCGGCACGCTGACAATCGCGGCAGACGGAACGGTGACCGTCGCCAACAGAGCCTATCTGGGCTTCAACGCGACCTCTGAGGGAACTCTCAATATAGGCGCTGCCGCCGGGGAGGCTGCAGTTGCACCCGGTAATCTTGATGCCCCGGAATTGTGGTTCGGTGACCACGAGGATGCGAAACTGTTCTTCAATCACACTGGGAGCGCCCACGAATTTGCAGTCGACATGATCGGTGAAGGCCGGCTCTACCAGCTTGCAGGAGAAACCGTGTTGACGGGAGATTCTTCGGGCTTTACCGGCGTTTCGCAGGTCTCCGGAGGCGCGCTTTTGGTCAATGGGAGCCTTGGCGGCAACGTGGTTTCTCTCAATGGAGGCATCGTCGGCGGGACAGGGACATTGACGGGGCTCGCTATAACGGCATCGGGCGGACGGCTAGCGCCGGGCAACTCGATCGGGACCTTGAGTGCGGCCAGTGTCCTCTTCGATCCAGGTTCGGTCTATGAGGTCGAGCTTGCGGACGGCGGTTTCACTGCCGGTACGCACAACGACCATTTGGACGCCGCCGGCTCGGTCACGATCAATGGAGGTATGGTGCATGTCACACCGGAGAACGGGATCGATGACGGGTCGACCTATACGCCCGGAACCTACACCATAATCTCGGCTGGCAGCTTGAGCGGTTCATTCGATACGTCCCGCCCAACCGATGACTATGTGTTTCTTGATTTCACGCTCGAGTACGACGCAACCAATGTCTATCTGCATTCAGAGCAGGCTGTGTTTTTCTCCGATATCGCCAGCACACCCAATCAGCTGGCTGTAGCAGGACCTCTCGAGGCTCTGGGCCGGGGCAATGCCCTCTACGATGCGTTGCTCGGTAATTCCGGCAGTGAGGACGATGCCCGGGCAGCATTCGACGATCTCACAGGCGAGATCCACAGCTCCATGAAAACAGCGCTTCTGGAAGACAGCCGTTTCCCGCGAGAAGGGGCGATGAACCGGCTTCGGGACACGCTGGGAGGGATTGGTGCCGATGGAAATGCCGGTGCGGCTGCCGAAGCAGACTATTCGATGTTTGAAAGCCCGGGTCTGTGGGCGCGTGGCTTCGGCGCCTGGGGACAATGGGATGGCGACGGGAATGCCGCCACGCTGGACCGCAGCATTGGCGGTTTGTTGGTGGGGGGTGATGCAGCGTTCCTGGACGCTTATCTGCTTGGTGTCTTCGGTGGCGTTTCCCGTTCTCGCTACGGAGTTGACATGCGCTCGTCATCCAGCACCGCTGACGGCTATACACTTGGCATTTATGGTGGCGGACACTGGGGCGGGTTCAGTCTGCAAGGGGGCGTTTCTCATGGCTGGCACAGGCTGGAAACCAGCCGCGCGGTGGCGTTCACCGGCTTCTCGGATCAGGTGTCGGCCAGCTACAATGCACGGACGCTGCAAGCCTGGGGTGAAGCAGCCTATCACGTTGACGCTGGTGGCGCCCGGCTGGAACCCTTCGCCAACCTTGCTCATGTGCGACACTCCACCGATGGTTTCTCCGAGAGGGGAGGCTCTGCCGCTTTGAGCGTGACAGCTGGTTCGGACACGGCCACCTTGACGACGCTTGGTCTGCGCGCTGAAACTGACATTGGATGGGGCGGCAGATGGGGCGGCATGAATGCTTCCCTAAGCGGAGCGGTCGCCTGGCGACACGCCTTCGGTGAGACGCCGACCTCTCAGGTCTCGTTCGCCGCCGGCGGGGAGGGCGTTCCGATAGCCGGAGTGCCACTGGCGCGCGACGTGCTGGTTCTGGATGCCGGCCTGGAGATGACGCTTGGCAGCGCCGCCACGCTGGACTTTTCGTATGGCGGGCTGTTTGGTTCCGGAGTGGATGATCACTCAGGCACCGTCACATTGAACGTCCGGTTCTGAGGTGGCGATAAATCCGATCCGGCGATTAGAGCGGTTCACCGTTTCACGGAAACGCTGTTCGGCACTACCTATCAGTTTTTCCGCATTTGTGCTGACGTCAGGTGTTTCCACCTGATTGCAAAACGCTCTAGCGAGTGCCCTTCAGCCCTGCGTAGGTAGTGATCCGGACATGGCACCCGGTGCGAAGAACGCGCATCTGGCGAGAAATCCCAGACACCCGTTGTTGCCGCCAGTGCACGCGATTGCGAATGAAGCAGTGATCGAGCTTTCAAGCCAGCGTCAAAAGGCGATTCTGTACTTCAGACCGGCACCGTATTTTTCGTAGTCTCCCGAGCCCAGACCGTCATAGTCGAAGTCGAGCGCCAGTTTCCCGCCATTCTCGAACAGATAATCAACGCCGATCCTGAAGCCCAGTCGTGCGCCATCCGTTGCGGAGGTTACCGATGCTGCTTCCCCGCTGCCCGATGTGCTGGCAAATGTGAGGGGTACGCCACCCCGCAATGTCAACGCGCCGAAGGGAACGTCGATCGGCATCGAGGCGTCAAGGCTCAATTCGAGCGAGTTCATGGTGATCGACTGGTCGGGAATGACGTTGCCCAGACTGTCCGTATAGGAGCGCTGCCGGTCAAAAAGATGAACGGCGTCAAGGCTGGGTGTCAAGGTGATCAGACCGAGCGATATGTCGCCTGCCACCGTGACGCGGAAGAGTCCACGCTGCGTTCTGACGGTATCCGTATAGGTCCCGAAAGGTGCGTGACTGTTCCGGCTCTGGCCGAGCAATGCCTGCGCACTGAAATAGAGCGGATGCCCGGGCAATCGGCCAACCAGATAGGGACCGGCCAGCCAGCCCGTGCCGGAAATGGAAGTATCCTCGTTTTCATGCGCCAGATGATCGACCTGAACCATAGCGCCGGCCGCAAGATGTGGCGTCAGCTCGAAATGGGTCCCGGTGCTCAGATGCACATACCGGTTCGTGGTACCTGAATTCTTCGACCAGGACGCCGACAATTCAGCCCAAATAGGATCTGTTGGTCGCGTGGCGAAGGTGAGGTTTCCGTCTTCGGATGTCGCCTGAGCACTAAGAGAGCCACTGCCATTCCCGCGATAAAGCGCGATGAGGTCCGGCTGACCGCTGATCAGTTGTGTGGCGCGCGCCTGCATGAAACGCGCCATCTGCTGCTGCGTTTCCCGCACAGTGGCATTAGAAACCACAACCGTTCCCGAAGCCAGGTTTGTGTTCCCGGCGGCATCGCTTGCAACGCCCGACGGCACCGACACCGACAGATCCCCTTGTCCCGAAGCGACTATGGTTGCGTGATACAGGGTGGCTGCTCCGCTCAGCGAACGGACGTGCCCGTTCAACACCGCGATGTCTGCACTGGAAAACCCGAAAACCGGCTCGGAGAAGAGGATTTCCACGACGACACTCTCGCCCGCCACGACTTGCGTGTCCGGTCCGGTCACGGAAACGCTGGGGCGCGTTGTATCGCCATTTGCAGCAACGGTTATCTCGACCTGATCCGTTGCCGAAGCAAAGCCGTCATTCACCTCCAGATCGAAGGTCAGAACGACATCGGGGGCACCGGTAGCGAGCGTTGGAGCGTTGAATGTGGGGGAGACGCTGGCCGCGCCGGTAAGCGTTACCGCGGGCCCACCCGTCTGTGTCCATGCATAGCTGAGAGGTTGTCCCGCATCATTGGATGAGGACCCTGATCCGTCCAGTGTGACGGACGCTGCCGAGACAACCGCCTGGTCAGCGCCTGCATCAGCCGTCGGAGGCGTATTGCCCGGCGCAGTAACGGTAATTCCCACACTGTCTGTCGCGGTCGCGAAGCCATCGTCAACTTCAAGTTCGAAGACCAGAACTTCGTCCGCATCGCCAATGGAAAGGGCGGGGGCCGTGAAGGATGGCGAAACACTCGTCGCGTCTGTCAGCGCGACCGGCGGGCCGCTGGTCTGTACCCAGCTGTAGGTCAGCGGCTGCCCCACGTCATTCGCAGAAGACGATGTGCCGTCCAGTATAACGGACGCCCCGGAAGCAACTGTCTCGTCAGAACCGGCATTCGCGGTCGGCGGTGTGTTGCCGGGTGCCGAAACCGTGATCGTAACCGAATCAACTGCTCCCGAAAAACCGTCATTCACAGTGAGATCAAACACCAGAACTTCATCAGCAGCGCCAATGGCAAGGTTCGGAGCCAGGAAGGATGGTGATGCAGTTGTCGCCCCCGTCAACGTCACCGATTGACCGCTGGTCTGGGTCCAGGAATAGGTCAATGCCTGCCCGCCATCATTGGCGGAGGAACCCGATCCGTCCAGTGAGACAGACGCGCCAGAAGCAACTGTCTGGTCGCTACCGGCATCGGCCGTGGCGGGGGTGTTGGGTGGTGCGGTCACGGTGATGGTCACGTAATCAGTGTCCAATGAAAAACCGTCATCGACCAAAAGCTCGAAAACGAGAACCGCGTTGGCATCACCGATCGTCAGCGTTGGGGCCGTGAACGTCGGCGTGGCTGTGCTGGCCCCGGTCAAGGTCACCGATGGGCCGCTGGTCTGAGTCCAGGAATAGGTCAGTGTCTGCCCGCTATCATTGGCTGAGGATCCTGAGCCGTCGAGTGTAACCGGATTGCTGGAGCCAACCGTCTGGCTCGCCCCTGCATCTGCAGTGGCAGGAGTATTGCCGGGGGCACGAACCGTCACGGACACTGAATCCGACGCATTCGCGATGCTGTCATCAACGGTAAGCTGAAAGACGAGAACCTCGTCGGCATCGCCAATCGCCAGCGTGGGGGCCGTGAAGGACGGGGTGGCAGTCGATGCGCCTGTCAGGGTGACAGTCGGGCCACTCGTCTGGGTCCAGGCGTAGGTCAGGCTTTGCCCACTGTCCGGGTCGGAGGAACCCGTTCCGTCCAGTGAGACCGACGCACCGGAGGCTACGGCCTGATCCGTGCCGGCATCTGCCGTTGGCGTTGTGTTGCCGGGAGCCGTCACCGTGACGGTGATTGAATCCGTAGCTCCTGCCACGCCGTCATTCACGGTGAGGTCGAAGGTCAGAACTTCATTCGCAGCGCCGATAGCGAGCGTCGGGGCGGTGAAGGAAGGCGTGGCTGTCGAGCCACCGCTCAAAGTCACCGATTGACCGCTGGTCTGCGTCCAGGAGTAGGTAAGTGTTTGACCGCTGTCATTGGCTGATGAGCCGGTCCCGTCCAGCGAGACTGGCGCACCGGAGGCAACGGTCTGATCCGAGCCTGCGTCCGCCGTCGGCGGCGTGTTTGGCGGAGCTTCGACAGTGATGGAAACGGAATCTGTCGCCGTCTCCATGCCGTCATTCACCTCAAGTTCAAAGACGAGCACGGCGTCCGGCGCCCCGGGGGTGAGTGCCGGCGCGGTGAACGACGGGGTAGCGGTTGTCGCGTTCGTCAGCGTCACTGCCGGCCCGCTCGTCTGGCTCCATGCGTAAGTCAGGGTCTGGCCGCCATCATTGGCGGACGATGCCGAACCATTGAGCGAAACCCCATCCGCGGAGGTGACTGTCTGGTCAGGCCCGGCATTCGCGGTCGGTGGGGTGTTGGGAGGCGGTGTAACGGTAATGGTCACAGTATCCGATGCCGCTTCCATGCCATCATTGACCGTCAGCTGGAAGATCAGGATCGCATTCGCTGCACCTGGCGCAAGTGTTGGAGAGGTGAAGGACGGTGTCGCCGTCGAGGCCCCCGACAGGGCGACTGCAGGTCCGCTGGTCTGGTTCCATGCGTAGGTCAGGGTCTGGCCGCCATCATTTGCTGACGAGGCGGATCCGTTGAGCGAAACCGCACCCCCGGAGGTGACCGTCTGGTCAGACCCTGCATTCGCGGTTGGCGGGGTGTTGGGAGGCGGTGCAACGGTAACGGTCACGGTATCGGTGGCCGTTTGCGACCCATCATTGACGGTAAGCTGGAATACCAGCGTCGCATTCGACGCTCCCGGAGAGAGCGTCGGAGCGGTGAAAGACGGAGTGGCGGTGGATGCCCCTGACAGGGTCACAGCAGGACCGCTGACCCTGCTCCACGAATAGGACAATGTCTGCCCGCTATCATTGGTAGAAGATGCCGCGCCATTCAGTGCGACTGCCGCACCGGAGTTTACCGTCTGATTGGAGCCCGCATTGGCGGTAGGCGCTGTGTTGGTCGTGTCTCCGGAAATGGTGAAAGTGAAGGGGTCTTCATCTGCATCATTGTTTCGAAGCGTCATTGTGGCAACTCTCGAACCCGGTGCTCCCACCGGAGAGAAGCGAACGGTGAAGGTGCCCGAACCGCCAGGCGCGATCGATGATGGAGGAGGGGATGTGATGGTGAATTGCGAGGCATTTGCCCCGGAGAGGCTGGCGCTGGATACGGTCAAGGTGCCCGTGCCGACATTCCGGATGCCGAAAACCCGGTTGATCGGATAAGAGCTTGCGGAAATGGTTGAGCCAAAATGGGTCCAGTTTGCCGTGTCGGTGGACGTTGTGCCATCCGTAATCGGTTGTGCATTGCCGGTGATCTCGATCTCGGGCTTGGCTACGCAATCAGGATCGCTCGCCATGTCGATGAAGGTATAGCCGCGGGTTCCGCTGGCTGGACCGACCCGATCAGCTGCATTGACTGGGCTGCGCGCGTCAGACCAGACGGACCCGTCATCCCAGTTATCCCGCAGTCCCAGATAGACATTGCTGGTTCCTGTAATGAGAAATTGATCAAGGACCTCGACGATGTCGCGCTGCGTGGGCAACTGTCCAGTAGGCGCATTCCCATAGGCTGGAACGGTGGAGCGGGTATTACTGGAGGCCTCATCCCACACAATAAGCTGGAGGTATCTGCCAGGTGTGGCATCGGTATTGTAGGCCGTCCAGTCGACGACAATTTCTGTGGTCGTGGCATTGGCGTAGGGCCCTGCAATACATTTTCCATCCTGCCCGTTGAAAGAGAGCGACACTGACGGGTTGGTCCAATTGGCGTTGGCATGTTGGATGCCGGACATGAGTGCCGCGCCTGTCAGAGCGGCGGCCGCAACGCCGCGAGCCACTCTGGGGAGCGTGTCGCTACACGTTCCGAAAATCTTCCTGAACGCCCCTTTGAAAAACGGATCTCTCGACAACGGCATTTCCCCCACGCAACACCTGACCGCCCGAGACCTTGCTCACCCTGCTGGTGGGCCCTGATGAAGAACATCGATTTTCGGGCATGATCACATCAGATACGAAGAGTCCTGCCAGTGATTCCAGCTACCAATTCTGACCAATTCTGACCAATTCTTGCGGCGGGCGATTCCGTTAATAAAACCCCCACAAAAAACTTCCTTAAGGGCGGTGTTGTTCTGAAAGAATCTTGCGATAGCCGGCAAAATGGGCCAACACGTCTGCATGCTGGATTTGAAGACGCTATTGCTGCTCGAAGTCTGCACGACTGCCTTGCAGGCCTTTGCATGGCTTCTGGTATGGCGGTCCTGGCGTTATCTTTACGAACTGAAGCTTATCGCCGCTGGTTTCAGCGCCATTGCGTTGGGCTTGTTTCTCCTGATGCTGCGTGGGCCTGATCCCCATCCGCTGCATCTTTTCGTCGACAACATGACTATCAAGCTCGGATTGGTTTTACTGGCAGACGGTATGGCGAGGTTCCTCGGCCATCCGGGGTGTCTCAGGGTCGGGCTGGTCATTCTTGCGGTGCATACGGCGCTCTGGTGTCTCGCCATGGCGCTGGCTCCGCACGACCTGTCTTTGCGTATTCATGCCTCCACGGCATTTACCCTTGCCATGATGGGGATGATGATTCGGATCCTCTATGTCGATAGGGGACAGCCCGCATTCCTGCGCTGGATCACGATTGCGCTTCTGGCGGAGTATATCGGTGCCAGTTTGCTCCAGAGTGCGCTTGCATTCTGGTCCCCGCATCTGGTTGCCAGCGCGCCGATCGTGAGCAACATCAACAGCTGGTACTTCTTTCAGGGGCATCTGTTCATGGTGGGGCTGTTCATCTGCATGCTCTTCATGGTCGGGATGCGGCTGTCCATCGACCTGCGCGACAGGAACGCGGCGCTTGCGGAGGAAGTGACTGAACGGCGACGCCTGGAAAGTGAGCTCTCTGCCAGTCTTGATGAGGAAAAGGCCGCCCGTGAAGAACAGCGCCAGTTCATGCATATGGTGAGCCATGAGTTTCGCACGCCTCTGGCTGCCATACGCTACGCCACAGAGATGCTCGGCGTCATGATCCAGAAGCCACCGGACGCGGTTGCAAAGCGTTTGACTGGCATCGATGCGTCCGTTTCTCGCATGACCCAGCTCATTGACCGCTTTCTGTCTACCGAGCAGCAGGTGGGAAGCACGCTCAAAGTCGAGAAGCTCAACCCATTACAGCTGACACGGGAAATCCAGCAGTACTTTGGGCATATCGGTCAGAATCAAAGGCTGCAGATGAGACCACTCGTCGATGTCCCTGATTACTGGGGTGATGTGGAGATGTTGCGGACCGTCATCGTCAATCTGATTGACAATGCACTAAAATATTCACGGTCCGACAGGCCGGTTGAAGTGGCGTTTTCCAGACGGAACAATCTTCTTGTCGTGGAGGTGGCAGATCGCGGGATAGGCATACCGGATGGAGAGCTCAGCCATGTGGGGCGGCGGTTTTTCAGGGCCTCAAACACCCGAAGAACGGCCGGCAGCGGCCTGGGTCTTTACACGTGCAGAAAATTGATCGGATATCATCGGGGGGCGTTGGATCTGCGGCCGCGCCGTGGGGGAGGAACCATCGCGACCATACGCCTGCCGATCCCCGGTCTGGAACCTAATACACCTGAAAACGAAACTGCCGTGGGGGAGACAGAAAGGGCATGAACCGAATTCTTGTGGTCGAAGATGACGATTCGCTGCGCGGTGATCTGGTAGACTATTTATGCCTTCAGGGTTTCGACGCGACCGGTATCGGCACCGCGGGCGAGCTTGCGGACGCATTGCGAGGGGGCAGCTTGCCCGATCTTGTCATTCTCGACATTGCGCTTCCCGATGGCGACGGCTATTGCCTGGCAAAGGACATCCGCTCAAAGCTGAACTGCGGGATCATCATGCTGACGGCGCATGGGGATACCGAGAGCCGTGTGCGTGGCTTTGAAAGTGGCGCCGATATCTATCTGGTCAAGCATACGGCACTGCGGGAGATCGCGGCGGCGGTCCACAGCCTGTTGCGGCGGCTGCCGCAGGAGCGGACTTCCAGGGAGGCATCGCAAGAATGGGTTCTCGATGCGGTGGGCTGGGTCTTGCAGGCTCCGGACGGACAGGCAATCAAGTTAACCGCGACCGAAAAGACTTTCGTTGAAGCCTTGATGGGGAACGCGGGCAAACCGTGCTCCAGGGAAGAGCTGGCCCGCGTCTTGTCCCGGCGGCAAACCACCTTCGAAAACCGCCATCTCGACGCCGTTGCCAGCCGTTTACGACGGAAAATATCCACTCATACCAACACTGACGCGCCAATAAAGTCTGTATACGGGATTGGCTATTCCTTCAGCGCGATCGGCACGATTGGCAACAGAAGGTCCGAGTGAACGCAAACGGGGTACCTTCCGGGCCTGGGAACGGGTCTGGCCTGGTGGGGAGAGCTGAATGCCACGGCGCTTCGCTTTGAGAGCAGCACAGGCTGGCTGCAAGGCTTCTCACCATCCGCGTTTGACCAATCGCGCAATCATGAAGCTCAGCAGGCCTTCGCGATCGGATTTCCCGAACGATCAACCCTCTGCGGGTGAAGCGGGACAACAGTTATTTGGATGAAAGGCTCAGCATTCCAGATCGCTTCACCGTTTCACGGAAACGCTGCTCCGTTCTATCTATCAGTTTTTCCGCATTGTTGCGCACGTCAGGTAATTCCACCTGACTGCAAAATGCTCTAATGGACTGCATTCCTGGGGACGTTACATTGGCTTGTCTTCAAAGGCGCTGCAGATCCTTGGGGAAGGGGAGGCTAGGCAGCTCTGGTCCTACAGAGTTGGAGGCGGATTTTCAGGATCTATCCCACTGTTCGCCGCTCTGAGTGTGGTTTTGGCTCGAAGAAGAGCGGCAGGTTCTGAACGGCCAGAACCGCAGAATGTCTCAGCCCGGTCTTCCAGCCCGGTGCAACGCCGCTCATTCTATCGGAACGCTGAAACAGCCTAAGTCTATGATGAGCTTATCGAGAGATAGGTGACACTTCATACCGGACACATGGTTTACACATCTCGCATTTGGGGGAACCCGAATGCCCTGGAAAGAGTGTAAGCCAATGGACGAACGTCTCAGATTCATCGCTCGTCTGCTTGAAGGAGAGCAGATGGCGCCTCTTTGCCGGGAGTTCGGCATATCACGGGTCACCGGCTACAGGATTTTCGAGCGCTACAAGGAGTGTGGCCTTGACGGGTTGAACGACCGCTCACGGCGACCCTATCGCCAGGCCAACAGGCTTCCCGTCCAGATCGAGCGCTGCATCCTGGGTCTGAAGCGCGAACATTCATCCTGGGGGGCGCCAAAGATCCGCGACAAGCTGATCCGGCAATATCCGATGATCAAGCCCCCCGCCATCAGCACGGTGCATGCGGTGCTCGACCGGCACGGCCTGGTCACGCGCCGCAGACGGCGCCGTTACAAGGCCCGGGGGACTGCTCTCCGCAGCGCAGTTCAGGCGAACGGCCTTTGGTGCGCCGACTACAAGGGAGAGTTCAGGCTCGGCAACCGGCAATATTGTTACCCCCTGACCATCACCGATTATCATTCGCGCTATCTGCTGGCCTGCGAAGGCTTGACCTCGACGAAGTCGGACTTCGCCTTCTCCGTTTTCGAGCGGGTTTTCTGGGATTTCGGAGTGCCAGGCGCAATCCGTACCGATAACGGCACACCCTTCGCCAGCCCGCATGCGCTGTTCGGATTGAGCAGGCTGTCTGTGTGGTGGCTGCGTCTGGGTATCACAATCGAACGCATCAAACCCGGTCATCCGCAAGAGAACGGGCGCCACGAGCGCATGCATCTCACCCTCAAGAAGGAAGCCGCAAAGCCGGCCGCCTTCAACTTCCTGCAGCAGCAGGAGCGCTTCGATCGCTTCATCGAGGTTTACAACAATGAAAGGCCCCATCAGGGGCTGGGCGGTGCCTATCCGGGCGAACTCTATACACCGTCACCCCGCGCCTATCGGCCGCCCGACGAACCGGACTACCCGCTTCATGACCGCACCGTGCGTGTCACACGATGCGGTAGAATCTGCATCGGAAAACGAAAAATCAACCTCAGCCAGGTCTTCGCAGGCCAAATCCTGGGACTGCGCGAAGTCGATGATGGAATTTGGCTCGTCTCATTCCTCGACTATGATCTGGGTTTCTTCGACAATAAGGAGGATCGTGTCGAACCGGCATCAAACCCATTCGCTCCGGAGAAAGTGTAAACCATCTCTCCGGTATCAAATGTAAACCATGTGACAAGAATGGACCTGAAAAGATTGGCGCACCCGACAGGATTCGAACCTGTGACCTCTGCCTTCGGAGGGCAGCGCTCTATCCAGCTGAGCTACGGGTGCTGGCCGATCTGCGCTGGATACGAAGCATCAGCGCGCCGCTTTCATAGCCGAAGCATCCGCCTGCATCAACGATGAAATGCATGTCCCGACATTCCGATTGAAAAGCCGGGGCGACCGATAGCTGTCCGCCTGGACATCGAGCAGGAACTTTTGCTTTTGCCGCTGTCCCAAAGCGCTAGCGCTCGGTCTGTTCCATCATCATGAAGTCAACCAGCCGGTCGGGATCGCAGATGTGGCGGCGCATTTCTGTGGCCGCGCGCGCGCCCTCGCCAGCCTCAATGGCTTCCAGGATCATCGCATGTTCGTTATGCGACTGTCTCATGCGGTCGAGACGACGCAGAAGCCAGCGACGATAGGGGGCGAGCTTGGTACGAAGCCCCTCCAACTGCTCCATCAGATAAGGATTGCCCGCACCGCGATAGATTGCCTGGTGGAACTGGAAGTTCAACCGGTCAAAGCCGTTGCGGTCGCCGGCATCGACGATAGCTGCTGTTTCTTCATGTATGGAGCGTAGCTGCTCGATCTGTTGCTGGTTCATGCGCCGCGCCGCGCATTCGACAGCAAAGGACTCAAGCCCCGAAAGAACCTCGAACATCTGCGCCAGATTTTGCGCGGTAAGGGAGCGCACGATGGCGCTGCGGCGCGGTCGAAGCTCGATCAGGCGCTCCACGCCGAGCCTGCGCAGCGCTTCGCGGATCGGCGTGCGCGATACGCCGAAACGCTCCGCAAGCCGGCGCTCGTCCAGCTCGTCGCCCGGCCTGATCACACCGTCGATGATTTCCTGTTCAAGTTGCCGCGCCAGCCCTTCGGCCAGCGGCTTGTCGTCGGAAACAGTCTTGCGCCTTGCTGTCACCTTGCACCCGCATCCATACCCAGTTTCGAATTTCTTGACCGTTCTTCCGGCTATTGACAAGCCGGTTCGCCACAAACTACGGTTTGGTATACCAGATTTAATATTTGGTGTTCAAATGGGAACGAGAGCCGGGCAACCGGCGGGAGGAAATTGATGTACAGATTCATGGCAGCGGCGCTTGCCTGCGCTGCTTCGGTAATCGCCGTGGAAGCGGCGTCGGCCGAAACCGTTCTGCGGCTCAGCCATTCCTACACCGACGGCGACACACGCGATCTGTGGGCTGACCGGATCTCGGAGATCGTAGCCCAAAAGACCGGCGGAGAGGTGAAGGTGGAGGTCTATCCCAACCAGCAACTCGGCAAGGCGCGGGCGCAGGCCGACTTTGTGGCGCGAGATCGGATCGACATGGCGATCTACCCGCTGCCCTGGCTCTCGGGAAAGGTGCCGATGGCGGAGATCGGCGCGCTTCCGGGGCTCGTCGCATCCCCGCAGGACGGATTGGTGTGGCGTGAGCGGGCGATCTGGCCGATGCTCGAGGAGGCGGTGTCGGAAGCAGGCCTGGTTTTTGCCGGTGGCGGCTGGGCGATGGGCACGATCGGGAACAAGGGCGAGGCAATCGTGCTGCCGGAGGACCTGAAGGGTCACAAGATGAGAGGGCTTGGCAAGGCCACCGAGATCATGATGAACGGCTATGGCGCGACGATCACATCGCTGCCCGCGTCGGAAATCTACCAGTCGCTGCAGACCGGCGTTCTGAGCGGCGTGCTGACGATCTATGCGTCCTTCGAGGGATACAATCTGCAGGAGGTGGTCGATCACCTGATGGTCGGTCCAGGCTTCGTGGGCGCCATGCATTCGGTTCTCCTGTCGCCCGGTGTGGAGGAAAAGATCGGCGAGGCGCATTACGCGGCTCTTCTGGAAGCCATTGCCGAATCTGAAGCCTGGTTCGCAGAACAGACAGTCAAGGACAACAAGCGGATATCCGATGCCTTCCGGGAGGCCGGCGTCAGCGTGCATGAGCTCACCGAAGAGCAGGTTGCACAGTGGCATGATGCGGCGCGCGAGCACGCCTGGGCCTATTTCCGGGAAAGTGTCCCCAATGGTGATGCCGTTCTGAAAGCGGTGGACCAGCCGCGCCAATGAATGCGCTCAACGAAGCAAAGTCAGATCATGGCGGAGCGCCCGAAGGGGCGCCCGCAGAGCAGTCACCGCTTCTGAAGGTGCTTTTCAGAGTGCGAGCGGTGCTGCAGCGTGTGTCGGCCGCCGCAGCCATGGTGTCGGCGGTCGGCGTCGTGGTGGCATCCGCCGTCATCACCTGGGCTGTGTTCGCGCGGGGCCTTCTCGGTGTCAATACGATATGGGAACTGGAATTCAGCGTCTACCTTCTGATCTTTGCCGCCTTCCTCTCGGCCGCCTTTACGGACCGCAGCGGCGGCCAGATCAGCGTCCAGATTCTCGCCGGATATCTGAAGGGGCGCGCCGGGCAGGTACACACCGCCAGCCTTGAATTCCTCGCGCTGTGCCTCTTCGTGCTCGTGACCTATTCCGGCTGGAACATGTTTCTTCATTCCTGGGAGACCGGCTGGCGTTCGGAGACCCTGTGGGGTCCACCGCTTTGGGTGCCGCATCTCGCGATCCCGCTTGGTGGAACACTTCTGGTCGCGTCGCTCGCGGTTGATCTGACGATCCGGCTGTGCGGTGGCCGGCTCGAACAGCCGCAGGGAGGGCATCACTGATGGATCCGGTCACGCTTGCCTTCGTTTCGGTTGGCATTCTTCTCCTTTTCATCCTGGCGGGGCTTCCCATCGGCTATGCGCTGCTTGGCGCGATGGTGGCCTCATCCGTTCTGGTCGGTGAGCCGGGTGAACTGCTTTACATCGCGGAAACGGCTTTCCAGTCGCTCGATTCCATCGAGCTGGTCGCGCTGCCGATGTTCATCTTCATGGGCGCGGTGGTGGCGGTCAGTCCAGCCGGCTCAGACATCTATTCCGCGCTGAGCAGACTCCTGCCCGTGCCCGGCGGGCTCGGCATGTCGACCATTGCCGGCTGCGCAATGTTCTCGGCCATCTCCGGGTCCTCGCCGGCCACGGTGGCGGCGATGGGCTCTTCAGGCGTGCCGGAAATGCTCGCGCGTCGATATCCGCCAGGGCTTGCCTGTGGCATCGTTGTCGGTGGTGGAACGCTGGGTATTCTCATACCGCCCTCCATAGTGCTTCTGCTCTATGGCGTGGTGACGAAAACCTCCATTGGCCAGCTCTTTCTTGCCGGCATTCTGCCGGGGCTGATGCTGGTGGTGCTGTTTTCGCTCTACACCTGGTTCGTCATGTGGCGACACCTGGCGAAACTGACGCCCGAACAGCGCGCGGAATTTGAAGAACTGGGCGCCGCGCGCGCCGCCAGCGGCCAGAGCGGCAGTTTTGGACGGGTTTTACCCTTCTTCGCTCTGATGGCCGGCATCATGCTGGCGCTCTATGGCGGCTGGGCAACGCCTTCCGAAATCGCCGCTGTCGGTGCGACGGCCTCCATCCTTCTGGTGCTGGTGATCTACCGCATCACAAGCTGGTCCGTGTGGCGCGAGCTTTTGCTCAAGACGGTACAGGACACGTCGATGATTCTCATCATCGCCGCCTTCGCCTACACCTTTTCGCAGTTTCTCGCCTTCCACAATGTCGTGTCCGCCATCACCAGCCTGCTGGTCGATGCATTCGACAATCGCTGGCTGACGCTGTTCGCCCTTTGGTTGGTGATGCTGGTTCTGGGCTGCTTCCTGCCGCCTTTTGCCATCGTCGTGATCGTGGCACCCATGTTCCTCCCCTTTGTGCTCAGCGCCGGTTTCGACCCGGTCTGGTTCGGCGTCTTTGTGACCCTGAACATGGAGATGGGCTGCATCACGCCGCCTCTGGGCATCAACCTTTTCGTGGTCAAGGCCATAGCCAGAAAGGTTGACATGCGGGAGATCATGATGGGTTCGCTGCCGTTCCTGGCGATCCTGGGCATTGGAACGCTGCTGATTACCCTGTTTCCCGAGATTGTTCTTTTCCTACCTTCGCAGATGATGAGATAACCATGTTGCAGTCGCCTTCGGCACAAGCGCGCGCCATCACGCGCATTCAGAGCTACGCTCTCAACATTCCAGCCGAGATCACGGCGGCGGGCGTCACCCGCAGTCTCGATCTATCCGCCGTGGTTTGCACGGTGGAGACCGCCGATGGTCATGTGGGACATGGCTTTACGGCCATCACCGAAGAACGCACCGTTGCCGAAGCCATCCGCGAGGTGGCAGCACCCGCGCTGGAGGGCATGGACCCACTGGCCACGGAAGCGATCTGGGAAAAGCTCTTCTGGCTAATGAGCCCGCGCGGGCAGACGGGTTATGCCTTGCATGCAATCTCCGCAGTCGACACTGCGCTGTGGGACCTGAAAGGAAAGATCCTCGGCCAGCCGGTGTGGCGGCTTCTGGGTGGCGCGCGCCGGGAAGTGCCGGTTTACGTCACCTGCGGCTTCAATTTTCTGACCATCGATCAACTTGTGCAGTCAGCGCGTGGCTGGGTGGATGCCGGGTTCAACCGCCTCAAGATGACCGTGGCGCCAGAGGCCACCCGCCGTCGCGATGTGATCAACGTTGCTGAAATGATTGCGGAGGATGCGCGTCGGGTGGCTGCGGTGCGCGAGGCGGTTGGGCCGGACGTGCAGCTCTTCATCGATGCAAACTGCAATCTCGATCCTCACAGCGCGTTCAAACTGGCGCAGGCGGTGGCGCCCTACAGGGTCGATTTCTTCGAGGAGCCGCTTCTGAAAAACGATACCGGCTGGCTGGCGGATCTGCGCCAGCGCTGTCCCGTGCCGCTCGCGGGCGGACAGAACGAGGGGCTTGCCTATCGCTTTCGCGACCTGCTGGTGGAGAAATGCGTCGACGTTTTGCAGCCCAACGTTGTGATTGGAGGCGGTTTTACCCAAGCGCAGAAGATCGCGGCGATGGCAGACGCCTTTGCAACGCCGATTGCCAACGGCGGTGGCTGGCCTTTCCACAATGCGCATCTGCATGCCGGCGTGTCGAATGGCGGACTGGTCGAGTATCACGTGCCAGCAGTCAATGTGTGCGAGAAGATCTTCACCGGCCTGCAAAAGCCGGAACGCGGGAAGATGAGCCTTTCAGAACGCCCCGGCCTCGGATTCGATCTGAACATGGATGCGGTCAGCGCGTTTTCCGCGCGTCCTTCCGCTGCTGGTCATGGCAAGGGGTGAGGGTATGGGCGACAAACCGGTAATCGGCATGATCGTTCCACCGGCGGCGGGCGCTGTCCCGCCGGAACCTCGGGCGCTTTATGCGGCGCGGGCTGAATTCATCGCGGAGGGACTGGCCCTGAAGGCGCTTTCGCCGGAAGGTTATGACGCGGTGATCGAACGGGTGGAGGAGCTTTCCATGCGTCTCGCAAAGCGGGGCGCGCAGGCGATTTCTTTGATGGGGACATCGCTGAGTTTCTATCGTGGCGCTGCGTTCAACGCAGAACTCATTGCGACAATGGAAAAAGCCTCGCGGCTGCCCGCTACCACGATGAGCGACAGCGTCCTGGAAGCTCTGGCAGCGCTTGGTGTGCGCCGGCTGGCGGTGGCCACGGCCTATCGCAGTGTCGTCAATGACCGCCTGAAGACGTATCTGGAGAACGCCGGTTTCGAGGTGAAGGTCCTGCGCTCGCTCGACATCGAGGATGTGGATGCGATTGCGACTGTGACCAGCGAAACACTGATCGATCTGGGCGTGGGAACCTGCCGCGCCGCGAAGGATGTGGAGGCGCTCTTCATTTCATGCGGCGGTTTGCAGACGCTTCCGGTGACGGAAACCATCGAGCAGCAATGCGGTCTGCCGGTTGTTTCGAGCGCTCTGGCAGGGGCATGGGGCGCAATGGGGCTTCTGGGGCTTGACCGGCGTGCCGATGGGGCAGGCCGCTTGTTTCAGATTTAGCTTGTCACCGAAATAAAAACCACCTGCGAGGCGCTGACCCCGCCGGTGGTTTTTCCGGGGAAACATGGTCCCTGGAGCGCATTCAGCGCGCCGCTTTAACGGCCGAAACGATTGCCCGCATGAACGATGAGATGTCCGGCTTTGCGTTTTCCGACACTTCGTTCTGGGGCACCTCTCGAAGTTCTCGGGCCTTCATGATCACGCGGGGAGGGCGCCTGGAAGAGAGGAGCTAGGTGCTGCCGGAGCGGGCACCCTTGCCGAGATCCCTGCGCGCGCGCTCTTCCTTGTCCAGCTTCTCGAAACTCTCGATGACATCGTCTGCCTCCTGTTTGACGTCCGGAACGGCATGGCGCTGATTGCGGACCTTCGCCTGGTCGTCGCCCTGCAGCTGATTATTGCCCATCCGGTCGGCGGCGAGATCGCTGCTCTGGATGTCCGATGCGCGATCTTTTTTCTGCCGGTCGCTCATGCCAGTGCTCCTTTCGGGGTCTGTTCAACATCTGTGGTCTGAACGGAGGACGGGAGGTTTCCGTTCCATCGCCGGGCGTCACGGCTCTCCGGAACGAAGAGAGCGGACGGGCGTTGGCCGCCAATGCAGGACACAATTGTTGAAGCGATCTGGAGCTGGCTGCAAAACAACCATGGTGCCGTCAGTGCGCTGGCAAGTCTCGCCACACTGGTGGTATGGACGCTCTATTTTCAGATGCTGCTGATGAACTACCGGCGCACGCTTCGTCCCAAAATCCTGATCAATCGGGGCGCTGGTCATCGCCTGCAGGCGCATTGCCTGATTGCGAACATGAGCGCCGAGCCCATTTATATCGAAGCTGTGTTGCTGGAGGTAGGCAATCTTGCCGACGGCGAGAAAGCAGTGGCACGCAATCGGTATTCACTAAGCGACCTCGATCTCGACATCCTGAATGGCAGCGACCGCAATCCGCAATGGTTTCAGGGGCCGCTCGATAGCAGCGAATGGCTTGATATCGGCACATTTCAGCAATTGATCGACAAGGTGCTCGAGCAGAACCGCACGGCTGAGGGCGCCTGGCCGGTTGATCGGAAACCGGCCCTTGAGAGGTTGCGCGAACTGACTGTCATCGTGGTGGCCACCTACCGTGCCCAGGACCTTCTGGTGGCTGCGCGCCGCAGTTTCGATGTAGAGCAGGACACCATCGGAAAACGGCTGATGCCGCGCCATTTTACGGCCGAACAGATCAGGTCCCGCAGCGACCGGCGAGCGCTTGAAAGGATCATGAGAGAAGGCAGATAGAGGCCTGGCTCATTGCCCGGGTGCGGCGCACACCCCGATCAGACAAGAAGCGGTTGAAGCACGCGCCGCGGAGCAATGAGCCCTGCCGTCAGGCCTTTGCGGTGGCGACAAGAGCTGCGGCAAGATCGGCCTTCAGATCCTCAACATCTTCCAAGCCGACTTGCAGTCGGATCACCGGGCCTTCTTCGGGCGGCTTGGCGATCGTGCGGTCGTTGAGCTGCACGTGCACTGCAAGGCTCTCGTAACCTCCCCATGAATAGCCGAGGCCGAAATATTTCAATGTGTCGAGAAACGCGTGAGCCTGCTTTTCGCCGCCTCCATCAAGGACGATGGAGAACAGTCCGCTGGAACCGGTAAAGTCGCGCTTCCAGATCGCGTGGCCGGGATGTGATTCGAGAGCAGGGTGGAGAACGCGGGCAACGCCCTTCTGCCCCTCCAGCCAGCGCGCGAGCGCCAGTGCGCTCTGCTGGTGGCGTTCGAGTCGCACGCCCATGGTGCGCAAGCCACGCAGCACCTGGTAGACATCGTCCGGTGCAGCACAGATGCCGAGTGCCCCGTGGGCGTCGAGCAGGCGCTCGAAGCACGCTTCATTGGCCGAAACTGTTCCCAGAAGAACATCTGAATGGCCGCCAGGGTATTTGGTGGCCGCCTGAATGGAAATATCGACCCCGTGGTCGAGCGGGCGGAAGAAGAGTGGTGTCGCCCAGGTGTTGTCCATCATCACGATGGCGCCACCCCGGTGGGCGATGTCGACAATGGCCGGGATGTCCTGCATTTCGAACGTTCCGGAGCCCGGAGCCTCCGTAAGGACCACTTTGGTATTGGGTTGCATCAGTGTGGCGATGTCTTTGTCGGCAGCCGGGTCGTAATAGGTCACTTCGACGCCAAGCCGGGTAAGCATGGTATCTGCGAAATGGCGTGTCGGATGATAGACCGAATCGACGATCAGGATGTGGTCGCCGGACGACAGGAAAGCGAGCAGCGGAACGGTGACAGCGGCTAGCCCCGAAGGCACGATAATGGTGCCGGCAGCCCCTTCCAGCTCGTTCATGGCGGCTGCCAGCGCGTCGGTGGTGGGGGTGCCGCGGGTGCCGTATGTATATTTCTGGTTGCGTGAGGCCATGGTCCCGGCATCGGGAAACAGCACGGTTGAAGCGTGAACCACCGGCGGGTTGACGAAACCGTGAAAGTCGCGCGGGTTGTTGCCCATATGGGCAAGTCGCGTGTTGTCTCCGACTTTAGTCTTATTCATTTCGTTCATGGAACCTGTCGCTTGATTGACTGCGGACGCGCCCTGGATTGTGAGCGGAAGGAAAACCCTCAAAACCGGGCGTTTGAGATGCCGGATGGAACGCCATTGTCGGCGACCCGTCAACCGGGGAGGAGCTGCGCGCGTGCCTCTGGAGCAAGGGTCTTTGGCTCTTGACCCAAACAGATTTATGGCATTCGATGGGACCAGTGCGTGGGAGAGGAAGTGCGTGTCCGCCCTCTTTGGGCCGGCGCTCCGATTGGGGTGTACGGGACATTCGCCTGCTTCCGCACTGAAAATGTCAGGGGATAAGCCCGAACACAGAAAAAAGGGTTCGTAATCATGAAAAATATTGTCAAAGCGTTGCTCGGCTCGGCCGCGATCGCGATGATGGCAGCACCGGCTTCCGCGGCCACGCTGGACGATGTCAAGGCGAAAGGCCACGTCCAGTGCGGCGTCAACACCGGTCTGATCGGTTTCAGCGCACCGGACGACCAGGGCAACTGGAAAGGCCTCGACGTGGATTTCTGCCGCGCCGTGGCTGCCGCAATCTTTGACGATCCCGAAGCAGTGGAGTTCACGCCACTGTCGGCGAAAGACCGTTTCACGGCGCTTCAATCGGGCGAGGTGGACGTGCTTTCGCGCAACACCACCTGGACGATCAGCCGCGACACCGCGCTTGGCCTCAACTTTGCTGGCGTCACCTACTATGACGGCCAGGGCTTCATGATCAATGCAAAGAAGCTTGAGGGCATCAACTCAGCACTTCAGCTTTCAGGCGCCGCGGTCTGCGTGCAGGCCGGCACGACGACGGAATTGAACCTTGCCGACTACTTCAAGGCAAACAACATGGAGTACAGCCCAGTTGTTTTCGAGAAGTTCGAAGAGGTGAATGCGGCCTATGATGCAGGGCGCTGCGACGTCTACACGACCGATCAGTCCGGTCTTTATGCCGTCCGCTTAAACCTCACCAATCCGGATGATCACATCGTTCTGCCCGAAATCATCTCCAAGGAACCCCTTGGGCCAGCAGTGCGCCACGGCGATGACCAGTGGCTGGATATCGTGAAATGGGTCTATTACGCGCTCGTCAATGCAGAAGAGCTGGGCATCAGCCAGGCCAACCTCGAAGAGAAGATGAACTCGGACAACCCCGAGGTGCGTCGTCTTCTTGGCACCGAGGAAGGCAGCAAGCTTGGTACCGATCTTGGTCTGACCAACGATTTCGCCGTTCGTGCGATCAAGCATGTGGGCAATTATGGCGAAATCTTTGAGCGCAATGTGGGTGCAGAGAGCCCGCTGAAGATCTCGCGCGGGATCAACGCCCTTTGGACGAAGGGTGGCCTTCAGTACGGTATGCCGATCCGCTGATCGGATCCCGTCAAACTAATGCGTGAGAGGCGGTTCGCGCCGCCTTTCACCATTCCTGGTGAGGATAGCCATGGCCACCCCGCAATCAACTGTGGAGGGCGCGGCGCCTCGTGTGCCGCTCTTCTATGATCCGCGCGTTCGAGGAATTGCCTATCAAGTCCTGGTATTTGCCGGCCTGATTGCCCTGATCTACTGGATCATCGGCAACACGACGGCAAATCTACAACGTGCCAACATCGCATCCGGGTTCGATTTCCTGCAAGGACGTGCCGGCTTCGACATTGGTGACAGCCTTGTCGAATTTTCTTCCGATTCCACTTATGGGCGCGCACTCTTCGTCGGGTTCCTGAACACGCTTCGCGTGGCGATCGTCGGTATCATCACTGCCACGATCATCGGGTTCATCATCGGTATCGGCCGCCTGTCGAAGAACTGGCTGATCAATCGCATCTGTCTCGTCTATGTCGAGGTTTTTCGCAACATTCCGCCGCTTCTGGTGATCTTCTTCTGGTATTTCGGTGTCCTCTCCGTGTTGCCGCTGCCGCGTGAGAGCATCGACCTCCCGTTCGGATCCTACCTCAACAGCCGTGGGCTCTATTTTCCCCGCTTCCTGTGGGGTGAGGGGGCCTGGCTTGTACTCGTCGGACTTGTGCTTGGCATCGTCTTCACCTTCTTCGTGCGCCGCTGGGCGCATCGCAGACAGATGGCGACGGGCGAGCAGTTCCCGGTGTTCTGGACCAGCGTGGCGTTGATTGGCGGCTTGCCCCTTCTGGCATTTGTCGTCACCGGCCTGCCGCTGAGTTTCGAGTTTCCGGAACTGTCGACCTTCAACCTGCGTGGCGGCATTCAGGTGCGTCCGGAATTTCTGGCACTATATCTGGCCCTGTCGTTCTATACGGCTGCCTTCATCGCCGAGATCGTCCGCGCCGGGGTGCTTGGCGTCAGCCATGGCCAGAGTGAGGCCGCTCAGGCACTGGGCCTGCGCTCGAGCCAGTCGATGCGGCTGGTGATCATACCGCAGGCATTGCGGATCATTATCCCGCCGCTGACCAGCCAGTATTTGAACCTGACCAAGAACTCTTCGCTGGCGGTGGCAATCGGCTATCCCGATCTCGTTGCCACAGGCGGGACAACGCTCAACCAGACAGGTCAGGCCATTGAAGTGGTCGCTATCTGGCTGGTCGTCTATCTCGGTCTCAGTCTCGGAACGGCCGGTTTGATGAACTGGTACAACGCGCGAATGGCGCTGGTGGAGCGATAGGATGCAAGAACACGATCTTTCCTTCGTCCGCGCCGAGATGGTGGCCAATCAGGCGCCACCCGTCTCGGACCATGGGCCCGTTTCATGGTTGCGCAAGAACCTGTTTGCCAACGTGACGGACACGATTTTCACAATTCTTGGCATTGCTCTGATCGTGATGATCGTGCCGCCGGTAATCCAGTGGGCGTTCATTGATGCCCAATGGACCGGGGCGGACCGCTCCGTCTGTGCCACCGTGGTGCAGGGTGGCACGCAGCCGGAAGGCTGGTCCGGAGCATGCTGGGCCTTTGTGGATGCGAAATTCCAGCAATTCATGTTCGGGCGCTATCCCGTCGATGAACGCTGGCGCGTATATCTGACTGGCTTTCTGTTCGTGGCGCTTCTGACTCCGCTCCTGATTCCCGGCGTTCCGCGCAAAGGGCTCAACGCCATCCTTCTGTTCGTCGTATTTCCGATTGTCGGCTTTGTCCTTCTGTCGGGAGGCGTGTTCGGGCTTCGACCGGTGCCGACCCCGCTCTGGGGCGGTCTGCTGGTGACGCTCGTGCTTGCATATGTGGGCATCGCGGTCTCGTTCCCGCTTGGCATTCTTCTGGCGCTCGGTCGCCGGTCGCAAATGCCGGTGGTGAAGCTCGTCTGCATTGTCTTCATTGAGACAATTCGCGGCGTGCCGCTGATCACCATCCTGTTCATGGCGAGCGTCATGCTGCCGCTCTTCCTGCCGCCGGGAACATCGTTCGACAAGCTTCTGCGGGCGCTGGTCGGCGTGGCGCTGTTTGCCTCGGCCTATATGGCGGAAGTCATCCGCGGCGGTCTGCAGGCGATTCCGAAAGGGCAGTACGAGGGCGCCGATGCGCTGGGTCTGAGCTTCTGGAAGAAGATGAACCTTGTCGTTCTTCCTCAGGCGATCAAGCTGGTCATTCCCGGCATCGTCAACACCTTCATCGGCCTCTTCAAGGACACGAGCCTTGTCTACATCATTGGCATGTTCGACCTTCTGGGGGCAGTGCGACAGAACTTTGCGGACGCGAACTGGGCATCGCCCCAGACACCGATCACCGGTCTCGTGTTTGCCGGTTTCGTATTCTGGCTGTTCTGCTTCGGCATGTCGCGCTATTCAATTTTCATGGAACGCCGGCTCGATACCGGCCACAAACGCTAGGCCGAGAGCCAAGGGGAAACTAAAATGGCAAAGGAAAACGCCGTCCGGGCCGAAGAGCTCCACGCCGACCGAAGCAAGATGCAGATCTCCGACACAGACGTCGCGATCGACATCGTCGGCATGCACAAATGGTATGGTGACTTTCACGTGTTGAAGGACATCAATCTCAGGGTGATGCGTGGCGAGCGCATTGTGGTGTGCGGGCCTTCCGGCTCGGGAAAATCCACCATGATCCGGTGCATCAACCGGCTTGAGGAACACCAGAAGGGCAAGATCGTCGTAGACGGCATTGAACTCACCAACGATCTGAAGAAGATCGACGAGGTGCGGCGTGAAGTCGGAATGGTGTTCCAGCACTTCAACCTCTTTCCGCATCTGACCATTCTGGAAAACTGCACGCTGGCCCCGATCTGGGTGCGCAAGACGCCCAAGAAGGAAGCCGAGGCGACCGCGATGCACTTTCTGGAGCGCGTGAAGATCCCGGAACAGGCCAACAAATACCCCGGCCAGCTTTCGGGCGGTCAGCAGCAGCGTGTGGCGATTGCCCGCGCCCTGTGCATGAACCCGCGCATTATGCTGTTCGATGAGCCGACCTCTGCGCTCGATCCGGAAATGATCAAGGAGGTGCTCGACACCATGGTCGACCTTGCCGAAGAGGGTATGACCATGATCTGTGTCACCCACGAAATGGGCTTTGCCCGCCAGGTGGCCAACCGTGTGATCTTCATGGACCAGGGCCAGATCGTGGAGCAGAACACACCGGAAGCCTTCTTCGATAATCCGCAGCACGAACGCACCAAGCTGTTCCTGTCGCAGATCCTGCACTGATCTCCCGGCACGAACCGAAACACCAGCGCCGCGTCTCCCTGTGGAGGCGCGGCGTTTCTCATTTCTGATACAGGTAGGTGGTGCCGGGGGTTCAGAAGTGCTCGGGAGCTTCTGCGTCGAAACCGTATAGCCAGTCTAAATCAGCCATGAGAGCGTTATCGCCGCGCCCTCTCAGAACCATGTCGCGCGCAAGCGCGACCGCGCCGCGTGCATGCCATGTGAAGCGATTGAAGGCGCCGCGACGGGCAACGCGGATCACCCGGGGCTTGCGCGCCGCTTCATAGGTGGCGAGGGCAGAGGCCGGTTCGCCGGCAGCACCGACCAAAAGCCTGGCAAGCACGACCGCGTCCTCGATAGCCATCCCGGCACCCTGAGCGGCAAAGGGAGGGACTGCATGGGCTGCATCGCCGATGAGCGCCACCCCCTGCGGACTGGTCCACGCGTCTGCGGGGTTGACTGCATGAACCGGCCAGACCGTCCATGAGGCGCTCTCTGATCCTGCGAGCCGGCCGAGGGCCGGATTGACCCGGGCGAGGGTCTTTTTAAGAGGGGTATCATCGACGTCCTGCGCCCAGGCATTGAGCGGTACTTCGCCGGGCAAAATGACGACCAGATTGATCGCACGCCCACCGCTGATCGGGTAGGCGACGAGGTGAAACGCCGGATCCAGGAAGGCTATCACCCTGTCAGCGACAAGAGCATCGCCCAGTGCTGCCCGCGCCTCTGCTACTGGCAACGTCGCACGCCAGGCAATGTATCCGGTGAAGCGGCTGCGCACGGAGGAGCGGACAAGACGTCGGGAATGTGACCACACGCCGTCGGCGGCGATCAGAAGCGGTGTGTGAACGTCCTCAATGGCGTCGTCTCGCCGGATGTGCAACCGCACACCGCCATCCTTTAGAAGCTCTGATTTCTCGACCAATGCTCCGGTGACGACCTTAATCGACGCTTCGCTTCGCGCCCGCTCAAGAAGCGCGCTTTGCAGATCCGCGCGGTGTGCAACCAGATAAGGTGCATTCCAGCGTGTTTCGCCCGCATCCCCCAGACGAACTTGGGCAAGGGGAGACAGGTTGCCAGCCCTCATCAGGGTCACCGCCTGCGGGCGCACGGCCCGATCTCCAAGGACGTCAAGCACGCCGAGGCGGGCCAGAAGGCGCGTCGCATTGGGAGAAAGCTGAAGACCCGCGCCGACCTCAGTCAGATCAGGCGCGCGCTCGTAGATGCGCACCGGCAATCCTTGCCGTGCCATGGCGAGCGCAGCCGTCAGGCCGGCAATGCCTGCGCCGGCAATAATTGCTGCTGGGGCGTCCGTCATCGGCCTGTTGGCTACTCAGGCCGCTTCCTCGAACTGGCAACCTTCGGGCTTGGTCTCGGCGGGTTTCAGCGCCGGGTTGTATCGGTAGAGCGTCGAGCAATAGGGGCAGACCCGTTCGTTCTCGTCGCCCATGTCGATGAACACATGCGGATGATCGAAGGGCGGATTGGCGCCGACGCACATGAATTCCTTCACGCCGATTTCGATTACTTCGTGTCCGCTGGTGTTCTGAAAATGGGGAATGGCAGATCCGGCCATCATCGTCTCCCGCTTGGAATGCGTTGGAAGTTGCCTGCGTTTGTAGCATAAACTGCATCTTTGCAAGCCTATGATATGAAACTGTCGCAAAACCATGTCACCAGATAAACTGGCGGCAAGCGAACTGTGTCGTGTGACTGGAAAAGCGTGAGTGAGATTATGAATGAACTGAAGCCGGTTCGGAATGAGTTTTCTCTGGAGACAGGCGCTGCCGATGAAATCGCCGGCGCCAGCCCGGACCGTTTCGTCAACCGTGAATTCTCCTGGCTCCAGTTCAACAGGCGGGTTCTGGATGAGGCTCAGAACGAGAGCCACCCGCTTCTGGAGCGTCTGCGGTTCCTGTCGATCTCGGCCGATAATCTGGACGAGTTCTTCATGGTGCGTGTTGCAGGTCTCGCCGGACAGGTACGCGAGCACATCGCCACGCGCAGCGCAGACGGCCGCACGCCCGAAGAGCAGCTTGAACATGTGTTGCGCGAGGTGGCGCGGCTACAGATCGATCAGCATGACAGCCTCAATGCGCTTCTGGCGCTCCTGGGCAGGGAAGGCATTGAGCTCGTTCGTGCCGACGCCTTGAATCAATCTGACATGAAATGGCTGGAAGACCATTTCATGGAAGCGATTTTTCCGGTTCTAACTCCGCTGTCCATCGACCCGGCGCACCCGTTTCCATTTATTCCAAATCTTGGCTTTTCCATCGCGCTCGAACTGCAACACGAAGGCGAGCTGGAACCGATGACCGCGCTTTTGCGTCTGCCCGTGGCGCTTAAGCGGTTCATCCAGTTGCCCGACCGCAGCGGCACGGTCCGTTTCATTACGCTCGAAGATGTCGTCAGCCTGTTCATCGGAAAGCTTTTCCCGCGCTACCAGGTGATTGGCTCCGGCACATTCCGCATCATCCGCGACAGCGATATCGAGGTTGAGGAAGAGGCCGAGGATCTGGTACGCCTTTTCGAATCGGCCCTGAAGCGCCGTCGCCGCGGCTCGGTGATCCGCATCGAGTTCGACAATGAGATGCCAAAAGGCTTACGGGATTTTGTCGCGAGCGAATTGGGTGTCGCGGAAAACCGCATCACTGTTCTGGAACGGCCATTGGCCATCAACCAGATTTCCGAGATTGTGAAGGTGCCGCGGGAGGACCTTCTGTTCCAGCCTTACAATCCGCGCTTTCCCGAACGCATCCGCGAGCATAATGGCGATTGTTTCGCAGCCATCCGCGAGAAGGATTTGATTGTCCACCACCCCTATGAATCGTTCGACGTGGTGGTGCAGTTCCTGCGCCAGGCCTCGCAGGATCCGGAAGTGGTCGCGATCAAGCAGACACTCTACCGAACCTCGAATGACAGCCCGATCGTGCGGGCCCTGATCGAGGCATCCGAGGCGGGCAAATCCGTTACGGCGCTGGTGGAACTGAAAGCGCGCTTCGACGAGGAAGCGAACATCCGCTGGGCGCGCGACCTGGAAAGGGCAGGCGTGCAGGTCGTGTTCGGCTTCATTGAATTGAAGACGCATGCGAAAATGTCGCTCGTGGTACGCCGCGAGGAAGGCAAGCTGCGCAACTACTGTCATCTGGGCACGGGCAATTATCACCCGATTACTGCGCGGATTTACACCGACCTGTCCTACTTCACGGACGATCCGCAGATCGCACGTGATGTGGCGCAGGTGTTCAACTTTATCACCGGCTATGCCGAGCCCGATGGCGAAATGCGAATAGCCGTATCGCCTTTCTCGCTGCGCAACCGGCTGCTCGATCATATTCGCGCGGAGATCGAGCATGTTAAGGCGGGACGGCCGGGCCAGATCTGGATGAAGATGAATTCACTGGTGGACCCGCTCGTCATCGACGCGCTCTATGAGGCAGGGCAGGCGGGTGTCGAGATCGATCTGGTGGTGCGCGGCATCTGTTGTCTGCGTCCGCAGGTGCCGGGCCTTTCCGAGCGCATCCGGGTGAAATCCATCGTTGGCCGCTTTTTGGAACACAGCCGGATCTACTGTTTCGGCAACGGACACGGCCTGCCGTCCGACGAGGCGGTGGTTTATATTTCGTCGGCCGATATCATGCCACGCAACCTCGATCGGCGCGTGGAAACCATGGTGCCGATCACCAACCCCACGGTGCATGAACAGGTTCTCGGGCAAATTATGCTCGGAAACATCATGGACAACCAGCAAAGCTTTGAAGTATTGCCCGATGGCACCTCTCGGCGCATTATGCCTGAAGAGGGAGAAGAACCGTTCAACGCTCAGGAATATTTCATGACGAATCCGAGCCTATCCGGTCGCGGCAATGCCTTGAAGTCTCATGCGCCGAAGCGGATCGCCGCTTTCAAAAAGCGCAAGAAGGTAGATGCCGAAGCCGTTTCACCAACGGACTAACGGACATATCTTTTGGGCATAGCTGAATCTCAGGGCCGGCTTCAGGACCGGCGTCCCGTTTCGGTCATCGATATCGGGTCAAACTCGATTCGCCTCGTGATCTACGAGGGGGTCGCGCGCTCCCCGAGTGTGTTGTTCAACGAAAAAATGCTGGCCGGCCTCGGCAAGAGTATCGTCACGACGGGCGAACTGGACCCTGAAGGCGTGACGCGGGCGGTCGAAGAGTTCCGCCGCTTCCGCGCGCTGTCCGAGCAGGCCGGCGCGCAATCCCTGCACGTGCTTGCGACCGCTGCGGCACGCGAGGCGAAGAACGGCCCGGACTTCATCCACCGGGCAGAAGACATTCTGGGCACGAACATTCGTGTGCTCTCCGGCCGCGAGGAGGCGAAATACTCCGCCTTCGGCATCATGTCGGGCTTTCACAAGCCGAACGGCATTGTCGGCGACCTTGGCGGCGGCAGTCTCGAACTCGTTGAGGTTGAAGGCTACGAGATGGGCGACGGCATTACCCTGCCACTCGGCGGCTTGCGGCTTAAAGAGATGGCGAAAAACTCCGTAACCAGGGCCGGGCGCATCGCTCGAGATGAACTGGCCCGCGCCCCGTGGATGAAGGACGGAGCCGGGCGCCCCTTCTACTGCGTCGGCGGCACATGGCGAAACCTCGCCCGCCTGCACATGCTTGAAACCGGCTATCCACTCGAGGTGATGCACCATTACGAGATGGACATCGAGCAGTCGATGGATTTTCTGAAACGCGTCGCCGGCGGTGTCGACCGTTTCGCCGGTATCAGCCACATCTCCAAGAACCGCCGTACGCTTCTGCCCTATGGTGCGACGGTGCTGCAGGAAATCATCAGGGCATCAAACCCGTCCAAGATTGTCTTCTCGGCGCTCGGCGTGCGTGAAGGCTATCTCTACTCGCTGCTGGAGGAAGAAGATCGCAGGCGGGATCCGCTGCTTTCGGCCGCTCAGGAACTCGCCGTGCTGCGGTCACGTTCGGTGACTCACGCGCGTGAACTGGCTGAGTGGAGTGGACCGGCGCTGGAGGCACTTGGCATCGAAGAGACGGAGGAGGAGGCGCGCTATCGCGAGGCGGCGTGTCTTCTGGCCGACATTGGCTGGCGCGCGCACCCGGAATACCGGGGCACCCAGTCGCTCAACATTATCGCTCATGGCTCCTTCATCGGCATTGACCACCCGGGCCGGGCCTTCATCGCGCTTGCCAACCTGTTTCGGCATGAAGGGCTCTTCAATGATGCCCTGTCGCCGCGTATGCGCCAGCTGGCGACACCCCGTTACGTCGAGAGAGCACGGATACTGGGAGGTCTTCTGCGAGTGGTCTATCTGCTGACGGCTTCGATGCCGGGCATCATACCCAAGCTCAAGTGGGAAAAGCGGGAAGACGGCGCCATAGTGCTTCTCATTCCCAAATCACATGAAGCCTTGATGGGAGAACGCCCTGTTGGCCGAATGGCACATCTGGCCAAAGTCACGGGACTGAATTTGGCACTCGAAGTGGCGAAAGAATAGGCTGGGGTAGCGCTGACAGCCCCTTTCTCCTCCGTGATCCGGGAGAAAGGGCATTGATGTCAGAACAGCATCATCCGGCGATGATCGATTGGAAGAAAAAGGCTGTGGAATCCAGTTCTGCTGCTATTCCGCAGCCTCGCTATGGGCATCGGCAGGCTCGAAGATCTCGATCTTCCGATTGTTGAAACGCAGCGCAAGCTCGCCCTGCACCAGTTTCATCGCTTCCTTGCCGAAGACCTCGCGCCGCCAGCCTGACATGGCCGGAACATCAGCATCCGCGCCTTCGGCGGCGATACGGTCGATATCGTCGCTGGAGGCAAGCATTTTCGGCGCCACACCCTGCTTGTCGGCTACGAGCTTCAGCAACACTTTGAGAAGTTCGGCCGCAGCGGCTGCTCCCTCGGGGGCCTGGGGTGGACGGGGCAGGCGCGGCAGATCCTCTTTCGGAATCGCCATCGCCTTGGCGACGGCACCGAGAAGCCCCGCCGCTGCACTGGATCGTTCCCAGCCTTTCGGAATCGTGCGAAGCCGCCCCAGCGCCTCGCTGTCGCGCGGATGCTGCTGTGCCACTTCGTAGATTGCGTCGTCCTTGATGACGCGCCCACGCGGCACATTGCGCTCGCGCGCCTCACGCTCGCGCCAGGCCGCGACGTGCTGGAGTATGGCGAGGTCGATGGGTTTCTTGACGCGAAGCTTGAGCCTCTTCCATGCATCATCGGGATGCGGGTCATAGGTTTCGCGTGCTGTCAGCACCGCCATTTCCTCGTTGAGCCAATGCGCTCGACCCTCACGCTCCAGCTCGGTCTTGAGGTGCTGGTAAACATCGATGAGATGCGTCACGTCGGCGAGCGCGTAGCTTAGCTGCTTGTCGGAGAGAGGACGGCGGCGCCAGTCGGTGAACCGTGATGATTTGTCGATGCGTGCGCCTGTAATCTTCGCGACGAGCTGATCGTAGGAGACACTATCGCCGAAACCGCAGACGGAGGCGGCCACCTGCGTGTCGAAAAGAGGAGTGGGGATCAATTTCCCGAGATTGTAGACGATCTCGACATCCTGACGCGCCGCGTGGAACACTTTCACGATGTTCTCGTTGGCCATGAGCGCAAAGAACGGTGTGAGGTCGATCCCATCGGCGAGCGGATCGATGAGCGCGGTCGCACCCGGCGCTGCCATCTGGATCAGGCAGAGCTCCGGCCAGAAGGTCGATTCGCGGATAAACTCAGTATCGACGGTGACGAAATCGGATTTTTCGAAGACGTGAATCGCCGCTTCGAGGTCTTTTTGCTTGGTGATCAGATCCATTCTGTTTCTTTAGGTCATGCTGGCGAAAAAGGAAAGAATCCGCTTGCCGCGATTAAAGGTCGTCGATGGATCGCTGATTGCGGCTGCGCCGTGCCATCCGGACGAAAACAGGCGAAGTTCGCAACAGCGCCGCAAAGCGCCGCCGCCTCGCTGCCGGAACGGATGGGCGCACGCTCATCCGGTAGAAGGTCACGCCGATCAGCACCGCATAGACAATGGACGTGTAGGAGAAGAGCGCGTGTGGGCCAAAACGCTGCATCAGAAGTGAGGCCAGCAGAGGTCCGACCATGGCGCCGAGCGAATAAAAAAACAGCAGGCCGGCGGCGAGCTGCACGAACTGATCCTTCTGGGCATGATCGTTGGCGTGAGCCACGGACAATGAATAGAGCGACATGGCAAAAGCGCCAAACAGGAAGACAAGGAGCATGTTCGCGTTGGGGCTGTCGCTTGCAAACCAGACGATGATCAGCGCGGAGACAAGTGCACCGATGGTGGTGCAGAGAAGGACGACGCGACGGTCGTGACGATCGGAGAGCGCCCCCAGAGGATATTGCATCACCGCCCCGCCAATAATGCCCGCGCTCATGAAGGTGGCGATCTCCGAAACGCTGAAGCCGATGGACTGGCCGTAGATCGGCCCGACAATGCGGAAGGCACTGTTGGTGAGGCCGACTGCCAAACAGCCGAAGGCGGCCAGCGGCGAGATGCGCCATACGGCGGCCAGGTCGAGGCGCAGCTCGGCCGGCGGTTTCGGATTCGAGCGGTCGGCCATGGAGACCGGTACCAGAGACAAGGTGATCATCATGGCCATGACGGCGAAGGTGACGAAGCCTTCGATGCCGAGTGCTGGCAGCATGTATTGCGAGCCGGTGACAGCGGCGATGTCGATGATGCGGTAGATGGCCAGAACGCGGGCGCGGTTGGTGTTTTGCGCAGCCGAGTTGAGCCAGCTTTCGATGGTGGTGAAGAGGCTGGAAAAGCAGATACCGGAAAGGAAACGCACGGCGATCCAGGCCAGCGGATCGACGAAGAGCACGAGGAGCAGCGCGCCGGCGGCTCCCAGTGCCGCAAGTGCCGCAAAAGCCCGGATATGGCCCACCGCGCGCAAAAGACGCGGTACGTAGAGACAGCCGATCAGGAAACCGGCGAAATACGCACTGCCCATGAGGCCGATAGTGGTTTCGGAAAAACCCTCCGCCGCGCCGCGAAGTGCGATCAGCGTGCCCTGAAGCCCGTTACCGGCCAAAAGGATACCAGCGGCAATGAGAAGAGGGATCAGCGGGCGAAGGCTGGACATGGTGGGAGGCCCGTGCTGGGAGGCGCGGCAGGTCGCACCGTTCAACAACGAGCTATAGGATGCCCTGTACCAATTCTCTTGGGCCAGCAGGCCGGGGCGATGGTCCCAGTCGAGCGGATGCCAGCCGACGGAATGATCGAAAGCGTGGCCAGGGTGCCGGCAGAATTGAATGCCTTCAACGTCTGCCGGCGTGAAGCTAGCGGCCGTATCGTTCGATCACCTCATGCAACGCCACATGTCCGAGACACGCACCAGAACCGGCGACGCTTTCGCCGCTTTCGAGCGCCAATGCATAGGCAATGGCCGGGTCCGCCTCGATGCGTCGGCGTATATCGAAAAGCTTCGGCCAACGTTCCGGGGAAGCAACCTCGTGGAAATCAAGCCAACGTGCCACGCCGATGAGAAGAGCGTCCGCGAGAGTGGGGCTCTCGCCAACGAGATACGGCCCGTCTCCCGCCATGGCCTCAAGTTTATCGTGACGCTCGATGACTGCTTCGCGGCCAAAGGCGCGCAGCACCTCCTTCTTCTGCGCGTCAAGGGTATCGTCTTCCAGAGCCACCCAAAGAGGGCCGAATGCCGAGGTGAAGCCCGTGTTGATAAAGGCCATGAGCTGATGCATCCGGTCAGCTTCGGCTGAGCGGGGCGCAAAACTGATGCGCCGCTCATCATCCCGCGCTTCCAGCCACGCGGCAATGGCCATGGTTTCAGTCAGCGGCTCCCCCACATCGGTGATGAGCACGGGGGTTTCATGCCGGGCGTTGAGGCGCGCATAGGAAGGCTCGCGCATCTCACCAAGCATATCCACCCGGCAAAGCCGGTAGGATTTGCCAAGCCATTCCAGCCCGGCCACAAGCCCCATGGAGCTTCCCGCCGGGAAGCCATAGACAAGAATCGGTTCCATTTATCGTTCTCCGTGATTTCTCGGTGATCACGCTGCGCAGCGAGGCTGGAACCTAGCGGCTTGTGCCCCCATGTAAATTACGCACTTTTTTGTAACCCTGGACTGGACCCTCGCCATGAAAGATCTGGTTTCGCGCTGTCCCATCGAAGAGGTGATGCGCGTGTTGAGCGGCCGATGGCCGACGCTGCTCATCTATTACTTGAAGGAGGGCACGAAGCGCTTCAGCGAGTTGCAGCGTGATAACCCGACCGTGTCCCACCGGATGCTTTCGCTGGAGTTGCGCAAGCTCGAACAGGCCGGCATCGTTGAGCGCACGGTGTTCGACGGCTATCCGCTGCGAGTCGAGTACGATTTGACGAGGGCGGGGCTCGATCTCGTACCGTTGATCGATGCGCTCGGTGACTGGTGGACTGAAACTGACACCGCCCGTGTCATCGTGTCGAATGAAAAGGCCTGATACCGAGGTGGTGGGGGGCGCGCTGCGGCCCGGCACCTTGACAAATCAGGCCTCCCATGCGCTTTTCCCGCCGACCTTCCGGGACGGTTTCGCCTTGTTCCGGGCACGAATTTCAGAACACGGATGATATGACCATGCATCGCTACCGCAGCCATTCCTGCGCCGAACTCAGAAAATCCGATGTGGGCGCGAATGTGCGCCTGTCCGGCTGGGTGCATCGCGTGCGCGACCATGGCGGCCTCCTGTTCATCGACCTGCGCGATCATCACGGCGTGACGCAGATCGTCGCCGATCCCGATTCTCCCTCGTTCAAGACCGCGGAGACTGTCCGCGGCGAATGGGTGATCCGTGTCGATGGCGAGGTAAAGGCGCGCACCGACGAGACGATCAACAAGAACCTGCCCACGGGCGAGGTCGAGATTTTCGCCCGCGAGATCGAAGTGCTGTCCGAGGCGAAGGAGCTTCCGCTGCCGGTGTTCGGCGAGCCGGACTATCCTGAAGACATCCGCCTCAAATACCGGTTCCTCGATCTGCGCCGCGACACGTTGCACAAGAACATCGTTCAGCGCACGAAGATCATCGCCGAGATGCGCCGCGCCATGGGTGAGGCGGGCTTCACTGAATATTCGACGCCAATCCTCACTGCTTCCTCGCCCGAAGGTGCGCGCGACTTTCTGGTGCCGTCACGTCTTCATGAAGGCAAGTTCTACGCACTGCCGCAGGCACCGCAGATCTACAAGCAGCTGATCATGGTGTCGGGCTTCGACCGCTATTTCCAGATCGCGCCCTGCTTCCGCGACGAGGACCCGCGCGCAGACCGCCTTCCGGGCGAGTTCTACCAGCTTGACCTCGAGATGAGCTTCGTCGAGCAGGAAGACGTGTTCCAGACCATGGAACCGGTGATGCGCGGCATCTTTGAGAAGTTTGCCAACGGCAAGCCGGTGACGGACGTCTTTCCGCGCATTCCCTATGACGAGGCGATGCGCAAATACGGTTCCGACAAGCCGGATCTCAGAAACCCGATCGAAATGGAAGATGTCTCCGAGCATTTCCGCGGCTCGGGCTTCAAGGTTTTCGCCAACATTCTCGCCAATGACGAGAAAGCCGAAGTGTGGGCCATTCCGGCCAAGACGGGTGGCTCCAGAGCCTTTTGCGACCGCATGAACTCCTGGGCGCAGGGTGAGGGGCAGCCGGGGCTCGGCTACATCTTCTGGCGCAAGGAAGGCGAAAGCCTTGAGGGCGCCGGCCCGATTGCCAAGAATATCGGTCCCGAGCGCACCGAGGCGATCCGCACCCAGCTTGGCCTTGAAGACGGCGACGCCTGCTTCTTCGCTGCAGGCGACCCGAAGAAATTCGCCGCCTTTGCCGGCGCTGCCCGCACACGAGCGGGCGAAGAACTCGATCTGATTGATCGCGATCAGTTCAAGCTCGCCTGGATCGTCGATTTCCCCTTCTACGAGTGGAACGAGGACGAAAAGAAAATCGACTTCGGCCACAACCCCTTCACCATGCCGCAGGGCGGTCTGGAGGGGCTGGAGGGCGAGGATCCGCTGTCGCTGAAAGCCTACCAGTACGATCTCGTTTGCAACGGCTTCGAGATCGCATCCGGCGGCATCCGCAATCATCTTCCTGAGGTGATGGTCAAGGCTTTCGAGAAAGTCGGCTTTACGCAAAAGGACGTTGAAGAACGTTTCGGCGGTCTCTACCGCGCATTCCAGTATGGCGCACCGCCCCATGGCGGCATGGCGGCCGGTATCGACCGCATTGTCATGCTGCTTCTTGGCGCAAAGAACCTGCGTGAGATCACTATGTTCCCGATGAACCAGCAGGCACAGGATCTTCTGATGGGCGCGCCTTCGGAAGCGAGCGCCGCACAGCTTCGTGAATTGAACCTGCGTCTGGCGCCGGTCAAGAAGGATTGAATGAGCGAATAGCGAGTAGCGAATAGCTGTTCGTAAAATAAAAGGGGTTGCAGGCCTTACACGGCTTGCACCCCCTTTTTCGCTATTCGCTATTCGCTATTCGCTATTCGCTATTCGCTATTCGCTATTCGCTATTCACCACTCACTCATTCGCCGTAATCGAAAGCCCCACCTGCTTGGCCAGCGCTTCAGGTGAACCCATGGCAGTACCCATCAGAACGGCGAACGGAATCCCTTCTTCCGGCGCAACGCTGATCGTGATGTTGCGCGGATTGTCGAGATAGGTGGTAACGGCCTTTGAGAGGCGCTGTGTCAGGTCCGGACCGAGATACTGACCGGCCATGAGAGGCACGATGGCTTTGGCCTGATTGGCGACGTCTTCCGGCTTGACCCCTTGCTGTTCCGCCGCATAGGCGAGCACCTTTCCAGTCAGTGACGCATCCGAAAAGCGGATCGAGGCGCCATGCAGGCTGAGCTGCTGCATGAGGCCGAGCATGGCAAGGCCCTGCGCCTGCTTCTGCTGTTCGGTGCCGCTATCCATCTTGTTCTGCATATCCTGCAGGGTGCGGATGAACTCCGGCGTGTAGCCGCTGATGTCCGCCGTGATCGCCAGTGTTCCGGCATTCTCGACCTTGACGTCGTAGCGCGTGATCTTCATGCGACCGTCGGCCAGAGCCCAGCTACCGGCCATATCAACGCTGCCAGCAAGCTCCTCATAGCCATATTCGCCCAGTTTGCTGCGCGCATCGCCGTTGTCGGTAAGCGTTGCGACATCCAGCCAGAAATTCTCGACGGCTCCGACAAAAGACATTGCCTCGGAGCCGTCACCAAGCGTGGTGTTGGCGTGAAGCGATTCGAGGGTAAAGACGGGCGTTTCTTCTTTCCCCACACGTGCGCTGTCGAGCGCGAAGCGGCGATATTGCATCAGGCCGCCATAGGGCGCGTTTTCGCCCTCTTTAGGCAGAATGAGCCCTTCGACGGAAAGGCCGCTCAATGCGATATCGAAGCCTTCCTCCGACTGTTCGAAACTGTCGACCGCGATTCGGCCGATCTCGTAGACGTTGTCGGTTTCGGTAACGTCCTCCAGGAGAAAATCACCGAGCTCGACCTTCGCCTCGACGTCCAAAAGGCCGAGAGATGCATTTTCCAGAACGATCGAATCGCCATCCTGGCGGACGCCGCTCCATTCCGCCGTCAGCCCCTGATCTCCAAGCAGGGTCTTGTAGCGGGCGGCGACCTCTTCCGCCTCCCAGGCCCAGGCGGAGTGCAGCGCCGTTGCCGAGAGAAGCGCAGCGAGCGAAAGAGACTTCAGCTTGGTCATGTGGCTGAGCATGGGAATTTCCTTGAAATTGCGTAAGGTAACAGTCACCCAACAGGTTCGTTGGCTGAAAATGCGATCTGAGGATGACCTGAGGGCATTCCTGTGTCAATTTTACGGGTCTTCGAATGGTTTAAGCACCACCAAGGAATCTCCGGGAGAGGCAGAGAATGAGGGCATTGGGGCAACTGGGGGCAGGGCTTTTCCTGACGATGTTGTTTTCGCTGGCCGCACAGGCCGTAGAGCTCCACGAAGGCATCACCTACCGTCAGGGACTGAAACTCGACATTCATGCGCCAGACCGTCCTGGCCGCACGGCGCAGGCCGGTGTCGTTCGTATGAACCTTTTCTCCTTCGGTCAACGCAAGGCGCCCGTGGTGATCTACGCCCATGGCGGTGGCTGGGTGAAGGGCTCGCGCAAGAAGGTCTATTCGCTTCCCGAATGGCTTACCTCGCGCGGTTACCTGCTTGTGGCAATCGACTATCGCAAGGTTCCGCAGACGACGATTGACGGCCAGGTGAACGATCTTTCGGCGGCGATCGCCTGGGTGCGCTCCAACATTTCGCGTTATGGCGGAGATCCCTCACGCATCGTGCTCATGGGGCATTCTGCCGGGGCGCATCTGGTCGCCATGGCGGCCGCCCGCAACGTTGCGGGCTCTATCCGCGGGGTCATACCCAACGACGTGCAGGCCTATGACATGGTTGCCTACGCGGGTATGCGTGGTTCGCTCGGCTATCCCTACATCAATGCGTTTGGCTCCGATCCCAACGACTGGGTGCGCTGGTCGCCCGTCACCTATGCCCGGCGCGGCTCCGGCTTCCCGCCGCATCTCTTCCTGCATTCGGGCTCCAACGGCGCGCGCCGCAAGGCGCTGACCAATGGTTATTCCAATCTCCTGAGGGCGCGTGGAGCGCGTTCAGCCGTGTTCGACGGTGGTCGCTACACCCACGGCTCGATCGCGCGCAAGCTGGGTGAACCAGGCGATCCCGCGACATTGACCATCGAGCGGTTCCTGGCGCAGGTGACGCGGTGAGGGAACAGAGCGAGTAGCGAATAGGGAATAGCGAATAGGGAAAAAGGGCTGGACACCTGCGTCGCCTGAGGCAATCCATACTCGCTACTCGCTACTCGCTACTCGCTACTCCCCCCCTTGCCGCGAATCACCCTCTGGTCTAACCCGAACCCATGGGAAAAGATTTGCTTCCGCCCGGTGGCGACGGCGGTGATGCCGTCGAGCCGGTTGATCTGAAAAAGGCGCTTGAAGAGCGCTATCTCGCCTATGCGCTGTCGACGATCATGCATCGCGCTTTGCCGGATGTGCGTGACGGGCTGAAGCCGGTGCATCGGCGCATTGTCCACACGATGCGGCTCCTTCGTCTCAGCCCCGACCAGGGCTTTGCCAAATGCGCCCGCATCGTCGGCGACGTGATGGGCAAGTTCCACCCGCATGGCGACCAGTCGATATATGACGCTCTGGTGCGTCTGGCGCAGCCCTTTGCCATGCGCTATCCGCTGGTCGACGGGCAGGGCAATTTCGGCAATATCGATGGCGATAACGCTGCCGCCATGCGCTACACCGAAGCGCGCATGACCGAGGTCGCCTCGGAAATCCTGACCGGCATCACCGAGGATGCGGTTGATTTTCGCCTGACCTACAATGAGGAAGACGAGGAGCCCACGGTTCTCCCCGGCGCGTTCCCGAACCTTCTGTGCAACGGTTCGTCGGGGATTGCCGTGGGCATGGCCACCTCGATCCCGCCGCACAACGCGGCCGAGGTTTGCGATGCGGCGCTTGCCGTCATCGACGATCCGGAAATCGATCCGGACCGCCTTCTCGAGTTCGTCAAGGGGCCGGATTTCCCGACCGGCGGCATCATCGTCGAGGATCAGGCCTCGATCCGCGAGGCCTATTCGACCGGTCGCGGCGGTTTCCGCGTACGGGCGCGCTGGCACAAGGAGGATCAGGGGCGCGGCATGTGGACGGCCGTGGTCACCGAGATCCCCTATGGCGTGCAGAAATCGCGGCTGATCGAGAAGATCGCCGAACTGATCATCTCGCGCCGGCTGCCGCTCCTGGAAGACATTCGCGACGAGAGCGCGGAAGACATCCGCATCGTCCTGGTTCCCAGGAGCCGCACCGTTGCTCCGGAACTCCTGATGGAATCGGTTTTCAAGCTGACCGATCTGGAAAGCCGCTTCCCGCTCAACATGAACGTGCTTTCGCGCGGCAAGGTGCCGGGCGTGCTCTCGCTCAAACAGGTGTTGCGCGAATGGCTCGACCATCGCCGTGAGGTGCTTCTGCGCCGTTCGCGCCACAGGCTCGCCGAAATCGAGAAGCGGCTGGAAATTCTGGCCGGCTATCTGGTCGCCTATCTCAACATTGACGAGGTCATCCGCATCATCCGCGAGGAGGATGAGCCCAAGAAGGTGATGATCGCGCGCTTCGAATTGACCGACACGCAGGCCGAGGCGATCCTCAACATGCGCCTGCGCGCCCTGCGCAAGCTTGAGGAATTCGAGATCCGCAAGGAGTTCGAGAAGCTTTCCGAAGAGAAGGAAGGCATCGAGGCGCTGCTTGCCTCTACCGCACGCCAGTGGAAGACGGTGCGCTGGGAAGTGGCCAAAGTGCGCCAGACCTTCGATCCGGAGAAGAACCCGGCTCTCGGCAAGCGCCGCACCACCTTTGCTGAAGCGCCGGAGCACGATCTGGAAGAGGTGCACGAGGCGCTGATCGAGCGCGAGCCGATCACGGTGGTACTCTCCGAAAAAGGCTGGCTGCGCGCCATGAAGGGGCATCTGGCGGATTTCTCGTCTCTGTCCTTCAAGGAAGGCGACAGCCTCAAGATCGCTTTCCATGCACAGACGACCGACAAGATCCTGCTCTTCACGACGGGCGGCAAGGTGTTCACCATCGGCGCCGATCGTCTGCCTGGCGGTCGCGGCCATGGCGAGCCGGTGCGCATCATGGTCGACATGGACAATGATCAGGCCATCGTGACAGCCTTTGCGCATGATCCGGAGCGAAAGCTTCTGGTTGTCTCGCATCTGGGCAACGGCTTCGTCGTGGCCGAGAAGGAGATCGTGGCCAACACCCGCAAGGGCAAGCAGGTGATGAATGTAAAGACCCCGGACGAGGCCAAGCTCTGCCTGCCGGTTTCGGGCGACCATGTGGCGGTCGTCGGCCAGAACCGCAAGCTGCTTGTCTTCCCGCTCGCCGAAGTGCCGGAGATGACGCGCGGCAAGGGGGTGCGCCTGCAGCGCTACAAGGATGGCGGGGTCTCCGACATCAAGACCTTCGCCATGGAAGAGGGACTTTCCTGGAAGGATTCGGCTGACCGGACTTTCGTCAAGACGCGGGAGGAACTCACCGAATGGATGGGCAACCGTGCCGCCGCCGGCCGCATGGCACCGAAAGGGTTTCCGCGCACCGGCAAATTCGGATGAGGATCGCCAGCCGGGTCTGAAGGAGATCGTGCAGACAGAGGAGAGGCAACAATGCTGCACCGGATGAAAGGAATGAAACCCGCTGTGGCCGCTTTGGCGCTGGTCGGGTTTTTGGAGCTCGCGCAGCCTGCTGTATCGAAAGACAGCCTGCTTGAGGAAGCCGTCTCCTTTTCCGGACAGGTTCTTTATCTGCAGACGGATGTGCCCGGGCTCATCATCGGTGCCGTGCGGGATGGTGAAACAGCTGTTTTTGGATTCGGCGAAACCGCAAAGGGCAATGGCAAGACGCCAGATGGCGACACGCTGATGCGGGTCGGCTCGATCAGCAAGGTGTTCACCGGCGCGGTTCTTGCAAGCCTCGTGGCCGACGGGACGGTCAATTTTACCGATCGCCTGCAGGATCGGCTGGGCTGGGACGTGGAGATCCCCGTTCTCGATGACAAACCCATTCGCCTGATCGATCTGGCAACGCATACTTCGGGTCTGCCGCGCGAGGTGGATGTGGAGCGCGGGCCGGCCGATGACCCGTTCTCGACGGTGACGAAGGAAGCCTATTCGAAGGCGCTTTCGGAAGGCGTGCAGCTTTTCCCCGCCGGAACGGGCGGGCTCTATTCCAATTTCGGGTTTGACATGCTGGCCGTCGCTCTCGGCTCCGCCGCCGGAAAGCCCTATGCCGAGCTGCTTTCCGAGCGTGTGCTGGAGCCACTGGGGCTGAAAGACACCACGCTTGCACCCGGTGAGGCTGATCGCGATCGCCTGATGCAGGGGCACAATTTCGACGGTTCACCCTTGCCGGATGTTCCCAACACGCCGGTCATGGCCGGGGCCAGCGGTCTCTACACGACCACAAACGACATGCTGAAATGGCTCAAGTGGCATCTCGATCAATTCTCGTCGGACATGGCCGAGATGCGGATGCTCAACCATGCCTCCTATGTCCAGCGCGACGCGCTCGATCCGACCTACGGTTTTGATGAATCCGGCCATATGGATGCGATGGGGCTTGGCTGGGTGGTGATGCAGCCGGAAGGTGATCGCCCGCTTATCCTGCAGAAGGCTGGCGGACGGCAGGGCATGTTTGTCTATCACGCCTTTGCCCCCACGCGTGGTGTGGGCGTGTTCGTCGCCATAAACGAGTTCGATTTCTCCGCTTCCATGCTGATGGCCGAAGTGGTGAACGACCTCATCGCCGATCTCGCACCGCGCTGATTTGCGCTGCGGTGTGGATGCCTGTTTCCGCGCCGTGCGTCCCTCATCCTGAGCTTGTCGAAGGACGCACTCCCTCTCAGCGCACCTGGCCCCTCACATTCCCGATTGTGGAAAAGCGCTTCTTGTGAGCGGCAGGCTAAGGCGATTGGCACTATCTTCGCCTCACCAATCGATTCAGGGAATTCCATGTCCGCAGACCCCAAACGCATTGCCGCCCTCATCGCCGCCGAAATCAGCGCCCGCCCGGAGCAGGCGGAAGCCGCCATCGGGCTTCTGGATGAAGGGGCAACCGTTCCGTTCATCGCGCGCTACCGCAAGGAGGTGACGGGCGGACTCGACGACACGCAATTGCGTACGCTCTCCGAGCGGCTTTCCTATCTGCGCGAGCTCGACCAGCGGCGTGATACGATCCTCGGTTCGATCCGCGAGCAGGGCAAGTTGACGCCGGAGCTGGAGACGAAGATCGCTACCGCAGCGACAAAAGCCGAGCTTGAAGACATCTACCTGCCCTACAAACCCAAGCGGCGCACCAAGGCGCAGATTGCGCGCGAGCGCGGGCTGGGACCGCTCGCCGAAGCCATCTTGGCGGATCGCTCGAAAGTGCCGGCAGACCTTGCGAAGGATTATCTGGGCGAAGAGGTGCCGGATGAAAAGGCCGCGCTTGAGGGCGCGCGCGACATACTGGCCGAGCAATTTGCTGAAAATGCCGACCTGGTCGGGCAGTTGCGCAATCACATGAAGGAACGTGCGGTGCTGCGCGCCCGCGTGGTCGAGGGCAAGGAAGAGGCGGGCGCGAAATTTTCCGACTATTTCGACCATTCAGAGCGCTGGGCCGGTGTGCCGAGCCACCGTGCGCTCGCCATGCTGCGCGGCCGCAATGAGGACGTGCTGGCGCTCGATCTGGAAGTGGATAACGACGACACCAGTCCGCTGAAACCGGCCGTGCGCATGATCGCGGCAGCCTATGAGATTGGCGGCACTCTGCCTGGCGACCAGTGGCTGATGGAGGTCGCCGGCTGGACATGGCGTGTCAAACTTTTCCTGCATCTGAGCCTCGATCTGATGCGTGATCTGCGCGAGCGGGCCGAGGAAGAGGCGATTAACGTTTTTGCCCGCAATCTGAAGGATCTGCTTCTGGCCGCTCCTGCGGGAACGCGCGCAACGATGGGGCTTGATCCGGGCATCCGCACCGGCGTCAAGGTTGCGGTGGTAGATGGAACCGGAAAACTGCTGGATACCGAAACGGTCTATCCCTTCCCGCCTCGCAATGATCTGCGCGGCAGCCAGGCGGCACTTTCCGCGCTTATTCGAAAACATGGTGTGGAACTCATCGCCATCGGCAATGGCACGGCGAGCCGCGAGACTGAAAAGATGGTAGCCGACATGCTCTCCGACATGCCCGCGCCCAAACCGCTCAAGGTGGTGGTGTCGGAGGCCGGCGCGTCGGTTTATTCGGCATCGCCCACGGCGGCAGCCGAATTCCCCGATCTCGATGTGTCGCTGCGTGGGGCGGTTTCCATCGCGCGACGGCTGCAGGACCCGTTGGCCGAACTGGTGAAAATCGAACCCAAATCCATCGGTGTCGGCCAGTATCAGCACGACGTCGACCAGTATCGTCTCGCCAGGGCGTTGGATGCGGTGGTTGAAGACGCGGTGAACGCGGTGGGTGTCGATCTCAACACGGCATCGAAATCGCTTCTCGCCCGCGTCTCGGGCCTTGGAGAATCGATCGCAGAGGCGATTGTCGCCCATCGCAACGCTCATGGCGCTTTCTCAAGCCGCACGCAGCTGCTGGAGGTGGCGCGGCTTGGTCAGCGCACCTTCGAGCAGTGCGCCGGCTTCCTGCGCATCCAGAACGGCACGGAGCCGCTGGATGCCTCCTCTGTCCACCCGGAAGCCTATGGCGTGGCGCGCAAGATCGTGGCTTCCTGCGGGCGCGACGTGCGTTCGCTGATGGGCGATGCCGGGGCGCTGAAGGCCCTCGATCCGCGCGTATTCGTGGATGAGCGTTTCGGCCTGCCGACGGTACGCGACATCATCGCCGAACTAGAGAAACCGGGTCGCGACCCGCGCCCGGCTTTCCGCACGGCGACGTTTGCTGAAGGTATCGACGACATCAAGGATCTGAAACCCGGCATGAGTCTTGAAGGCACGGTGACCAATGTCGCCGCCTTCGGCGCCTTCGTCGATATCGGCGTCCATCAGGACGGTCTCGTCCATGTTTCGCAGCTTGCCGACCGTTTCGTGAAGGACGCCCATGAGGTGGTGAAGGCGGGCGATGTGGTGAAGGTGCGGGTGCTTGAGGTGGATATCAAGCGCAAGCGCATCAGCCTTTCCATGCGCAGGGATGCCGGCGGAACCACCGGGGCAGGGGCCGGCGGTGGAACCGGCGCTGGTCGTCCGCGCGATCAGGGCAAATCTGCCCGTGGCGGGATGCCACGCAATGGCGGCGGAAAGCCGGGCGGGCGCGGCAGCAGTGAGCCGCAGGGCGCGCTTGCGGCTGCGTTGGCTCAGGCCATGAAGAAAAAATAGCGGGTGTCTGTCACTGCGCTCTCGCGGCTCACCCTACAGTGGGTGGCGCATCACGCCTTGCGCCAGTCGCCGCTTGCGGCCTGAATGCAGCTGCCACAGCGAGTGGGCGATCAGTGTCACGATCAGGATAGTACCGCCGATGAGGGTGGCGCTGCTTGGCACCTCTGAGAAGACGAGCCAGACCCAGACTGGCGCCAGCACTGTCTCCAGAAGGTAGAACATCGCCACTTCGGGTCCGGAAATGTACTTTGGGCCATTGGACAGGCAAAAGAAGGAAATCGGCATGATCACCGCTCCATTGAGGATGATCCACCAGGGAGCCTCGATGCGGTAGCCGGTTTGGACGGTCATGACCACCGCGACGATGAAGGGTAGTGCCACGGCCACGAGCGCGGCAAACCCCATGTCGCGCCCGCTGCCGCGCGTGATGGTGATGGCCGTTGCAAGAAGGAATGCGGCACCGAGCGCCATCACATCGCCAAACAGATTGCCGGCCCCGATGCCACCGCCCACGATGATCAGGACACCGATCAGCATGGCCCCCATGGCCATCAGCGTGACCGGTTTCGGCCTCTCCTTCAGAAACAGCCATGAAAGAAGCGCGGCAAACATCGAGTTGAAGGCGAGGATGAACACAAGGTTGGCGGTCGACGTGTTGTAGACGGCGGTGATGAAGCAGAGCGCGGAGAGTGCGTAGAGACAGGCGACCACCAGCCCGACCCGGCCGGGAACGAGAGGCGGGACATTTCTGGAGAATGCGCGCCAGATCAACCACACGATAAGGGCCACCGTCACGGTCAGGCCGCTACGGACCATCAGGATCGGCCAGGGATCGCCGTCGGCGAGCCGTATCAGCGGAATATCGATGGTGAGCGCCATGCCGCCAAAAGCTGTCAGTGCGAGCCCCTTGGCATGCGAGGAGGAAGCGGGAGGAGTGGACATGTAAGACCCTTCCGGGGGAGGCATGGCAGATGCAGAAAGGTTTTTAACATCGACGGTCAGTCGACGCGTTCCCATCCCTGCGGGCCCAGATGTTCCTGAGGCTTGAAACGCACCTTATAAGCCATTTTGCGCGAGCCATTGACCCAGTATCCGAGATAGACATGCGGCAGCCCGGCGGCGACCGCACGATTGATGTGGTCGAGGATCATGAAGGTGCCGAGCGAGCGATCGGTGAGCTCGGGATTGAAGAAGGAGTACACCATCGACAGTCCGTCGCCCATCGTGTCGGTCAGCGCCACGGCCATCAGTTCGCCCTCGCCCCTGCCGGTGATAAAACTGTCGGGACCGCGGCGGCGATACTCGATCACCTGGGTACTCACATGCGTGTCTTCGACCATCATTGCGTAGTCGAGCACGGTCATGTCTGACATGCCGCCCTTTTTGTGCCGGGCGTCGAGATAGGAACGGAACAGGGTGTATTGTTCGGTTGACGGTTCGGCATCACGGGCGGTGCCGATGAGATCGGCATTCTGCTTGAGAATGCGCTTCATGTTTTTCGTTGGCTGGAATTCCTGCGCGAGGATGCGGACGGAAACGCAGGCGCGACAGGTCTCACAGGCCGGGCGATAGGCGATGTTCTGTGAGCGGCGGAAGCCGCCCTGGGTCAGCAAATCGTTCAGTTCGGGTGCCTTGTCCCCCACCAGATGGGTGAACACCTTCCGTTCGAACTGCCCTTCCAGATAAGGGCAGGGTGAAGGCGCGGTCAGGAAGAACTGCGGCGATTGGGCGGGTTGCTGAGTCATGTCGGTAGGGCGTCACTCCTGGTCCTAAAGCCCATAATACCATGGCCCGACAAACGAAAACGTCAACCAAATTATCGCCACCAGCGGCATGCCGGCCTTGATGAAATCGCGGAAAGAATAGTGGCCGGGGCCCATGACCATCAGGTTTGTCTGGTAGCCGATCGGCGTTGCGAAAGAGCAGTTTGCGGCAAAAATGGTTGCCGCGATGAAGGCTTCCGGAGGTGCGCCGATGGCGGCAGAAATTCCGAGCGCTATGGGTGTGAAAAGCACGGCTGTTGCATTGTTGGAAAGAAAATTGGTCAGAATGGCGACCACTGCAAAATAGCCTGAAAGAATGATTGCGGGCGCTTGCCCTTCAAGCGCGGCAACGGCCGCATCGGCAATGAGTTGCGCGCCACCTGTCCGCTCCAGCGCCGTCGCTGCAGCAATAGCCGAGCCCACGAGCAGGAAGATTTGCCGATCAAAGGCACGGCCAGCCTGGGCGAGTGTCAGGCAGCCCGTGGCGATCATGGCAAAGGCGCCGGCAATGGCGGTGGCGACAATCGGCGCAATGTCAAGCGCTGCCGTGACGACGATGCCAGCGAAAATCACGAAAGCGATCCAGGCTTTGCGGCGCTGGGGGACGGGCTCGGCAGACCATTCCAGGACAAGAAGATCATGGCTTTCGCGCAGATCCTCGAACGCGCGATCGGTGCCGCCGACAAGGATCGTGTCACCGGGTTCGAGCCGGATGTCGGAGACCGGAGTGCGGCCCATCCGGCTTTTGCGCTGTACACCCAGCATGTGGACACTGTGCTCGGTCTCGATCCCGGCATTGCGGATCGTGCGTCCGGCGTGGCGAGAGCCAGGCGGAATGACGGCTTCGGCGATGTGGTAGTCGGGGCCTACCGTCGCTGAGTCCGATTCGGCAATGTGCCCGGCCGCGCCATGCGAAAGCGCCTGCGTGAAGGCGCGTCGGGTGGCTGTCACCATAAGGCGGTCCCCCTCCGACAGCACCACATTCTCGAAAGGAGGATGAAAGCTCATTCCGCGCCGAACGATGAGGCGGGGAGTAAGATCGCCGAGCCCCTGGAACAGGCCGGCTTTGGATTCCTTGCCGATGAACGGATGACCCGGCACCACGCGAATTTCGCCGATGAACTGGGTTCCGGACTGCATCTGCCGAAAGGTCTTTTCGCTGCTCGAATCCCGCAGGATTCGTGGCATGACGAAAAAGACGTAGAGCGCCCCCGTGGCCGCCAGAAGCAGGCCGGGCATTGTGATGTCGAAGAAGCCGATCGAAATGCCGGCCTTGCCCGCGACGCCGGCCACGAGCAGGTTGGTGGATGATCCGATCAGCGTGGTCATGCCCCCTAGAATGGTCATGAACGACAAGGGCATCAGCGCCTTTGAAACCGGGAAATTGCGTTGTGCGGCAAAAACGATGAGCACCGGAATGAAGATGACGACCACAGGGGTGTTGTTCAAGATCGCGCTCAGCATCGCCGCCGTGAGGAGCGTTATGATGATGGTTCGCGTGCTCGAGCTACCCGCTGACTTCGCCAATATGCGGGCTGGTTTGTCGAGTGCATCAGTGGCAAACAGCCCCTGTCCGACGATTAGCAGCGCCAGAACCGTCGCGAGCGCAGGGTTGGCGAAACCGGACAGAAGTTCATCGGGCGGCAACGCGCCGGACGCCCCTTCATAGGGGATGAACGCAAAGAGTGCCAGAAAGGCGACCAGACTGCCGAGCGCGACGCTCTCCAGTGTGAAGCGTTCGCTGACATAGGCGGCGACGGTTGCGAGAATGATCGCATAGGTCGCCCAGAGATGAAAATCGGCCATTCAGGTCCCGCTGCTTGACGCTGTCAGCGCAGGCGATGATTTGCGCCTGCGATCCGTTGAGGAGAATAAGCACGGGCAGGCGCGCCGCAAGCATGGATTTGTCCCATGCTGTGAAAAGCCGGACAAATGAGGGGAGTAGACCGCATCGGTTGAGAAAGATTTTTGCTTGCCGTCGGCTGATGGTCAAGTTTCAGGGCTTTGCGCCGGGTATCAGGTTTTCGGGCGAGCCGAGGATAACAATGTCGAGCAACCGGTCATGAAGGGTTTGCCTGTTGGCCAGAACGAAAGGCGCAAACAGGATGAGCGGTGTGAAAACCGTCGCGGTCGCCAGAAACAATAGAAAATGGGCGATCCCATACCGGGCCGTAATCTTCGTATTGTCGAGGCGCTCAAGACGCAGCCCAAGAACGCGCATCCCGAGAGTCGCCTGGCGACGTCCTCCCAAGGTGATGCCGATATAGAGCAGGACTATGGCCAGCGTCGCCACAGAGGCAATCGCTGCGGCCATCGTATAGAAGGCGTTGACGGATTGTTCGGAAAATCCATGCGTCGTAAGGCCCTGCGTTCCGCCGACCCCGGTCAGATACTCCATCAACAACGTCGCACCGACAGCGAGAGCGAAAGCCAAAGCGACATAAAGAGCATAATCGATGAACAGCGCGAGAACGCGGCGGAGGTGCAGCCAGCTTCCCTGGCGAATGTGAATTTCCGTTCTGCGGCTCTCAGAAGTGGTCTCCCACCGGCGGGCGTCGTCAAAAGTATCAGTCATCGAAATACTCACTGTATCGAATATGCCCCCGTAGAGGAATCAATATACAGCGGCGCCCACAGCGTATAAATCTAAAGTATATGGTTGCGTTAATAATACAACTTTTAGGGGTATTTAGCTCGAGCGAACGACAACGGTTCCCAACAGAAGGTCGTGCACGGTGCGTTTGTGATCCAGAAAAAGGCTCGCAAGGAGAATGAGAGGGGTCAGGATCGCATTGCCCGCCCAGAAAAGGACCGTATGAACCACAGCCAGAAGTGAATCGACTCGCCCGCCGTCAAGGCGCGCAAGCCGAATGTCCATGAACTGCATGCCAAGCGTCGCCTGTCGGCGGCCTCCCAAAGTCAACGCTACATAGAGAAGGGCGGTCAGGGGCGCGAGAATGCCGAACAGAAGCCAGCCGAGACCCAGGGTCAGGATGCCGAGAAGAGCGACGATGATCGCGACCGGAATCATCATCAGCCCTATCAGCAGGTAATCTATGAAAAACGCTGCGATACGGCGCGTACGAACGCCGCGATAAAGATATCCATCATCCTGTGCCGTATTCAGGATTTCGCCATCAAGGGGCCGGGCTGTCATGAACAATGCCTTTCGGTTGGTTCACCGCACAGATGGGTAACCCTGTCGGCGCTTCAAGCTCTCGGGCGTGAAATCAGAGCAATTCCGCCATTTCGGGTGCAAAATAGGTGAGAATCCCGTCGCAACCGGCGCGTTTAAAGGCAAGAAGGCTCTCGATCATGGCCTTCTCACCGTCGATCCACCCGTTGGCCGCCGCAGCCTTGATCATCGCAAACTCGCCGGACACCTGGTAGGCGAAGGTCGGAACGGCAAATGTGTCTTTCAGCCGGCGGGCGATGTCGAGATAGGGAAGCCCGGGCTTCACCATCAACATGTCCGCTCCTTCCAGAAGATCCTGCTCGGCTTCCCGGATGGCCTCGTCGCTGTTGGCGGGATCGATATAGTAGGTCTTCTTGTCGCCCTTCAGAAGACTGCCCGTACCAATCGCTTCGCGGTAAGGGCCATAGAAGGCAGAGGCAAATTTTGTTGCATAGGACATGATGGCGACATCCTGGAAGCCATTCTGATCGAGTGCGTCACGGATCGCACCGATGCGGCCGTCCATCATGTCGGAGGGCGCGATGATGTCGGCGCCTGCCGCAGCCTGTCCGACGGCCGCCATCGCAATGAGGGCGACTGTTTCGTCATTGACGATCTCGCCATCGCGCAGGATCCCGTCATGGCCGTGGCTGGTAAACGGATCGAGTGCCACATCGGTTATCACGCCGATCTCCGGCACCGCCTCCTTGATCGCGCGGGTGGCCCGGTTGATCAGATTGTCCGGGTCGAGGCTATGGGAGCCTGTTTCATCCCTGCGCCCGGGGTCGATATTGGGGAAGGTGGCAATGGCGGGTATGCCCAGTTTCGCTGCCCGCTCCGCCTGTCTTACCGCATGATCGACCGTGTGCCGCATGACACCGGGCATTGCCTCGAGTGGCTCCTGCCGGTTGTCACCCTCCATCAGGAACAGCGGCCAGATAAGATCGTCGACCGTCAGATGGGTCTCGCGCACAAGACGGCGCGACCAGTCGGCCTTGCGGGTGCGTCGCAGTCGTCGACCGCCCGTGATCTCGTCGACGGTACGGCGGGTGCCCAGACTGTTGATGGTGCAGGAAAACTTGTTCACGGCTTCGACTCCAGTGTGGCGTCTCTCTATCATGCAGGTGAAACCGGTCCAAGTCCGCGTCCGGTGTCCTGTGGTCGCATCCGCTTATAGCATTGACGGCCCGGGTAGCGGCGAATAATCACCTTAAAGGGTTTGCTGCTTTTGCAACGATTGGGGGTTCCGGTGAAGGTCGATTTCGGTGGCGCTGGAGATATCCTGTTCGAACAGGTCGGGCGTGCCGGGCTCGTAACGCTTTCCCGGCCGACCTCCTTGAATGCCATCAATCACGGCATGGTCAGCGCGCTTGCTCGGGCACTTTCGGCCTGGGAGGCCGACAGAGCAGTCGAGCGCGTCATCATTCGCGGGGAGGGACGGGCCTTCTCTGCAGGCGGCGACATCCTGGATGTCTACCGCGCCGGGCTCGAAGGCAAGGCCAGTCCAGACTTCTTCGCGGACGAGTACCGGCTCAACGCCGCGATTGCCCGTTTTCCAAAACCCTATATCGCGTTGATTGACGGTATCGTCATGGGCGGAGGTGTCGGCGTCTCCTTCCATGGTTCCCATCGCGTGATGACTGAAAATGCGATTTTTGCGATGCCCGAAGTGGGGATCGGTTTCTTCCCCGACGTCGGTGGCAGTCACCTTTTGTCGCGTTTGCCTGGCGAGCTGGGCATGTATCTGGCCCTGACCGGCAGTCGCATTCGCCGTGGCGACGCCTGTGCCGCGGGGCTGGCCACACATTCGGTGGATGCAGAAAATTTGCCGGCTCTCACCGAGGCATTGTGCGAAACCGACGATGTGGATGGAACGCTCTCCGTGTTCAGCGGCGAGGCCGAGTCGGAGTTGAACGAGGCAATCATACACGCGATTGCGCGCCACTTCTCCTTCGGAAGCCTTGCTGAAATCCTGGAATCGCTGTCCGGTGATCAGGATGAATGGGCACGCGAAACCTTGGCAACAATCAAAAAGCGCTCGCCCACCAGCCTTTGCGTCGCATTCCGCCAGGTGCGGGCTGGTGCAATGCTGGAAATGGACGAGTGCATGAAGATGGAGTTCCGCATCCTCAACCGGATGCTCACCGGGCACGACTTCTACGAGGGCATTCGTGCCGTGCTGGTAGAAAAGGGCAGCACGCCGCGCTGGCAACCGGAAACGCTGAGCGAGGTCAGTGAAGAACGCATCAACGCGTATTTCGCGCCATTGCCCGACGGGGAGCTGAGTTTGTGAACGGCGAGACCCTTTCCGGCCTAACGTCCACCAGACCGTCGCAGCTCGACAGTTTTTATTCCGGCTTCCATCGAGCGATCGCGCTCGCCTGCCTGATCATGGGGCTGTTTTATTGGGTCCGGCTTCTGGGCTTCTATCCAGGGCTGATGTGGCGGTTTGATCTGATGCCGGTCCACTGGCAGGTCGCCAGTGTCATTCTGGCCGTTATCTATCCCTTTGCTTCGGTCGGTCTGTGGCTGATCGCTCCGTGGGGCGCAGTCATCTGGTTTCTGTGCGCTGCCGCTGAGGTGATGATGTACGGCCCGTTATCGGATCTCTTCGGGGACAATTATCCGCTGATCGGCTTCCACCTTCTGGTGGCCGCCAGCTACGGTGCGTTGCGTTTTGTCCGCTATCGCAGCAGACGCAAAGCCATGCAGTAGCCCGGCTGCTTCCCATCCCGGGTCAACGCCTCTCTCAATCTTTCATCGAATGTCCACAGCCCGGTTTACCGGCTGTTAGCTGTGTTTGCAGGGGCGGCTTTTGTAAGGCGTTGTTAAGGCTAGTGTTTAAGTCGAATTTTAGAAGCATTCGATAGGGTCAGGCCAAGGTGAGACAAAAAACAAAAATCACCGGCGTCAAACGAGAGGCTTTAGTTATGAATACTTCGCGACCCGCGGCGAAACCTGCCGCTACGAATGACGAACGCAAAGATGCACTGCGTTCTCTTTATCTTGAATCTCTCCAGCTCGTGGAGCGACTGCACCGCCGTCTGCTCGACGTGATCAAGGACGAGTTCGAGCGCAACGGACGCAGCGATATCAATGCCATCCAGGCATTGCTGCTCTTCAATATCGGTGACACGGAACTGACGGCTGGCGAGCTGCGCTCGCGCGGCTACTACCTCGGCTCCAACGTCTCCTACAACCTCAAGAAGCTGGTTGATCTCGGCTTCGTGAACCACCAGCGCTCGCGCGTCGACCGTCGTTCGGTGCGCATCAGCCTGACGCCCAAGGGTGTGCAGGTCGCCAAGGTGGTCGAGGGGCTTTACAACCGTCATATCGGCTCCATTGAGCAGGTGGGCGGGATCAGCCCTGACGAGTTCAGCCAGATGAACCGCGCCCTTCAGCGGCTGGATCGCTTCTGGAACGACTCGATCGCATACCGCATGTAGTCTCATCTTGATCACCTGGCTGCGCGCCGGTGTGCAGCCAGTGAAGGCCGGCGTGGCGGGACGCCGGCTTTCACGCGTTTGTTATCGTGCTTAAAGTGACGCGTGGTCACGTTAAGGTCATAATCCGGTGGAATGCAGCCTTGTGAAGACCGCACGGCGCGTCAGCGCCAGTTTCTAAGTAGGGTTCGCGGATTCTTAACGCAGTCGAGGCATGTATAGCTGCAGGACTGCATGCAGCACCCGGAAAAGGGGCTGACAAGCCAAGAGAGCACGGATACGCGTATGAAGACGAACCGCCGCCTATTTTTAACCGGTGCCGGCGCAGCCGCAACGGCAGCGATGACCGGAGCCGCCAGTGCCCAGGACCTGATCGAAGCGATCATTCGTTCGCCCCGGCGCGGCGCCTGGAACGATCAGTTTGACGCGCGGGCAAGCAGCGGCGGCAAGGTGGCGTCCAACCTTCCGATCTTCAGCCAGGAAACGGTGTCCTATGTCGAGCGCGCGATCATGGAGTATTCCAGTATCGTTTCGCAGGGCGGCTGGCCTCGCGTGCCGGATGACAAGAAACTGGAGCTGGGCGTGGTCGATCCCAATGTGGAGATCCTGCGCCGCCGGCTGATGATCTCGGGCGATCTTTCGGAGCGCGCGGGCATGTCGCAGTCGTTCGATTCCTACGTGGATGCGGCGGTGAAGCGTTTTCAGGCACGGCACGGCCTGCCTGCCGACGGTGTGACGGGGCGGCACACGTTTGCAGCCCTTAATGTCCCCGCAGCCATTCGGCTCGGCCAACTGGAGACCAACCTGGTTCGGCTTCGCTCCATGTCCGGTTTCCTTGGTGACCGCTATGTGGTGGTGAACATCCCTGCTGCTGAAATCGAGGCGGTGGACAATGGCCGCGTAATGCTGCGTCATACGGCGATTGTCGGCAAGATCGACCGCCAGACGCCGATCCTGAATTCCAAGATCAATGAAATCATCATCAATCCTTACTGGAATGCGCCCGTTTCGATCGTCCGCAAGGACATCATCCCGCTGATGCGCAAGAACCCGAACTATCTGACGGACAACAATATCCGCCTGATCGCGCCCGATGGCAGCGAGGTGGATCCGTTGACGGTGGACTGGTCGACGGACGACGCTGCAAAATACCGCTTCCGCCAGGATCCGGGCCGGATCAACGCGATGGCGTCGATCAAGATCAATTTTCCAAACCCGCACGCCGTCTACATGCACGACACGCCGCAGCAGGGGCTGTTTCGCGATCTCGACCGGTTTTATTCATCGGGCTGCGTGCGCGTTCAGAACGTGCGCGACCTCGTCACCTGGCTTCTGCGTGAGACCGATGGCTGGGACCGCCGGCGCATTGAGCAGACGATCCAGAACGACGAGGATGTCCGGGTTTCGCTCAACAATCCTGTTCCTGTGTATTTCACTTATATCTCCGCCTGGTCGACGGGCGACGGTGCCGTGCACCTGCGCGACGACATTTATGGACGGGACGGGGCGAGCGAATTGCAGATTTCGACTGCGCTCTGACCGACGCAGCCATGATGAATTGCCGCAGCCGCCCGGAAACGGGCGGCTGTTGCGTTTGCGGAGCATAAATTTTCGCCGGCAGGCGTGGTGAGGTCGGGGGAAAAGTGCTAGATGCGCCACTTCCGCATTTGATCCATCATCGAAGGGGACACACCGCCATGGCAATTGCGACCGCCGCCGCTTCCAGCGAGACCGACGCATTCTTCACCCGACCGCTCGAAGACAGCGACCAGGACATTTTCTCCGCAATCCGTCAGGAACTTGGCCGCCAGCGTCACGAGATCGAGCTGATCGCCTCGGAAAACATCGTCTCGCGCGCCGTGATGGAAGCGCAGGGCACGGTCCTGACCAACAAATACGCGGAAGGTTATCCGGGCAAGCGGTATTATGGCGGTTGTCAGTATGTCGATATCGTCGAGGAACTGGCCATCGAGCGCGCCAAAAAGCTGTTCGGCTGCGGGTTCGCCAATGTGCAGCCCAATTCCGGTTCGCAGATGAACCAGGCCGTGTTCCTGGCGCTCCTGCAGCCGGGCGACAGTTTCATGGGCCTCGACCTGAATTCTGGCGGACACCTGACCCATGGCTCGCCGGTCAACATGTCCGGCAAGTGGTTCAACCCCATCTCCTACGGTGTGCGCAAGGACGATCACCTGCTCGACATGGACGAGGTGGAGCGGCTGGCCAAGGAACACAGGCCGAAGCTGATTCTGGCCGGCGGCACCGCCTATTCGCGGGTGTGGGACTGGAAGCGTTTCCGCGAGATTGCCGACGAGATCGGCGCTTACCTGATGGTCGACATGGCCCATATCGCCGGCCTCGTTGCCGGTGGCCAGCACCCGTCGCCAGTGCCGCATGCCCATGTGGTCACCACCACGACGCACAAATCACTGCGTGGCCCACGCGGCGGCATGATCCTCACCAATGACGAAGCATTGGCGAAAAAATTCAATTCGGCCGTGTTCCCGGGCCTGCAGGGCGGCCCGCTGATGCATGTGATTGCCGCCAAGGCGGTTGCGCTGGGCGAGGCGCTCAAGCCGGATTTCAAGACTTATGCGCGCGATGTGGTGGCGAATGCCCGTGCTCTGGCCGAGAGCCTTAAGGAAACCGGTCTCGATATCGTGTCGGGCGGCACCGACAACCACCTGATGCTCGTGGACCTGCGCCCCAAGAACGCAACGGGCAAGCGCGCCGAGGCCGCTCTTGGCCGCGCCAACATCACCTGCAACAAGAACGGCATCCCCTTCGATCCCGAAAAGCCCTTCGTGACATCGGGCATCCGTCTAGGCACGCCGGCTGGCACCACGCGCGGGTTCGGCACGGCGGAGTTCCGCGAGATCGGCCAGCTGATCGCCGAGGTGCTCGACGGTCTTAAGGCAGCGAACTCTGACGAGGGCAACGCCAAGGTCGAACAGGCTGTGAAGGACAAGGTGATCGCACTCACCGAGCGCTTCCCGCTTTACCCCTATCTGGGGTAAGCAGTCACGAATGGATTCGTGAACAAGGGCCCGATATGCGCTGTCCGTACTGTCAGTCGGAAGACACACAGGTAAAGGATTCCCGCCCCGCCGAAGACGGGGCGGCGATCCGGCGACGGCGCGCCTGTCCCGATTGCGGCGGGCGTTTCACCACATTCGAGCGCATTCAGCTGCGCGATCTGGTGGTGGTCAAGCGGTCGGGCCGCAAGGTGCCGTTCGACCGCGACAAGCTGATGCGTTCCTTCGATATCGCACTTAGAAAGCGCAATGTGGAGCCAGAGCGCGTGGAACGCGCGGTCACCGGCATCGTGCGCCAGCTCGAAAGCTCGGGCGAGACGGAAGTCCCTTCCGACGACATCGGCCTGCTTGTCATCGATGCGTTGAAGGCGCTGGATGACGTGGCCTATGTGCGCTTTGCCTCGGTCTATCGCAATTTTCGCGAAGCCAAGGATTTTCAGGACGTTCTGGGTGAACTGAAAGGCAAAGAGGACTGAGGATGGAAAGCGCGCCGGCCAGCGAGCTCGACCGGCGGTTCATGGCCGCTGCGATCCGGCTGTCGCGCCGCAATCTCGGCCTGACCGGCACCAATCCCTCTGTTGGAACGCTGATCGTGCGCGATGGACGCATCGTGGGCAGTGGCATCACCGCCATTGGCGGGCGCCCGCATGCCGAGCCGCAGGCACTGGCAGAAGCGGGCGAGGCGGCGCGTGGGGCAACAGCCTATGTGACGCTCGAACCCTGCGCGCATCACGGTCGCACCCCCCCCTGCGCCAATGCGCTTGTCTCCGCCGGCATCGCCCGTGTGGTGGGAGCGGCGAGCGATCCCGACCTGCGCGTCAGCGGCAGGGGCTACGCCATCCTGCGCGAAGCGGGCATTGAGGTGGTGGAAGGGGTGCTGGCAGAAGACGCCACGGACATGTTGCGCGGCTATCTCACTCGCTCCATGAAGAAACGTCCGGAAGTGACTCTCAAGCTTGCCATATCTGCCGATGGGATGATCGGCCGGAAAGGGGAGGGACAGGTTGCAATCACCGGCCCCGTATCACGCAGGCAGGCGCACATGATGCGGGCGGAGAGCGACGCTATCCTCGTCGGCATCGGTACGGTGTTGGCGGACGATCCGTCGCTGACCTGCCGGCTGCCGGGGCTTGAACACCGCTCACCGCTCCGCGTCGTGCTCGACCGGCGGATGAAGCTCCCGGTGCAGTCCGTTCTGGCACAGTCTGCACGCGATGTGCCAGTTCTGATCACGGCGGCGGAAAACTGTCAGCCGGAAAGCAGAAAGGCCCTGGCCGAGGCCGGCGTCGACTTTCTCGGCGTCGAACTCCATGACGGCGAGATCGCATTGCCGGAATTTCTGGAGGATCTGGCAGCGCGGGGTATTCTGACCCTCATGGTGGAGGGTGGGGCCTTCACTGCCCGGATGTTCATCGAGGAAGGGGTGGTCGACCGACTCGCACTCTTTGTTGGGCCATCGGAAATCGGCCCTGGCGGGATTGCCGCACCGATCGATTGCGACCATATCCCGGAAGGTTTTCACCTGCTGCGCGAAGCGCGGTTTGGCGATGATATGTATCTGGAATATGTGAGAGGCGACTGATGTTCACCGGCATTGTCACGGACATAGGTGTGGTGCAGTCCGTCACCCCGCGCGACGAAGGGGTGCTGCTGCGCATCGAGACCCACTACGATCCGGAGACCATTGACATTGGCGCTTCCATAGCCTGCGCAGGTGTGTGCCTCACCGTGGTGAAACTGCCAGAAGCGGGCGCGAACACGCGCTGGTTCGAGGTGGAGGCGTGGGAAGAGGCGCTGCGGCTGACCACGGCTTCGCGTTGGCAGCCAGGATATAGAATCAATCTGGAACGTGCGCTCAAGGTTGGCGACGAGCTAGGTGGACATATCGTCTCGGGCCATGTGGACGGAATGGCTGAAATTGTCGAGCGCAGGGATGAGGGCGAGGCCGTTCGCTTCGTGCTTGAAGCGCCGAAGGAACTCGCCAAATTCATCGCGCCCAAGGGCTCTGTGGCGCTGGATGGCGCGTCTTTGACCGTCAACCGCGTGGAGGGCGCGCGTTTCGACGTCCTGCTCATTCATCATTCGCTTTCCGTCACCACCTGGGGAGAGCGAAAGGTGGGCGACCGGGTCAATATCGAGGTCGATACGATGGCCCGTTACGCCGCACGTCTTGCGGACGCGGCCAAAGAGGCTTAAGGCAGCGCTCTCATTCTAGAGTTTTAGCCGTGTGGAGAATGTCCATGGCCGATGCGCGCCCCCTGAGGCTGCTGATCGTCGAAGCCCGTTTCTATGACCATTTGGCCGATGGCCTTCTTGAAGGTGCAAAGGCAGCATTGGATGCCGCCGGTGCATCCTATGACGTGGTGACCGTTCCCGGTGCGCTTGAAGTGCCTGCCGCGATCGCCTTTGCAGCGTCCGGAAACGGCGGCGGGCTTTATCATGGCTATGTGGCTCTTGGCTGTGTCATTCGTGGCGAGACCTATCATTTCGATGTTGTCGCGAATGAATCGAGCCGCGCCCTCATGGATCTGGCCGTGCAGAAGAATCTCGCCATTGGCAATGGTATTCTGACTGTCGAGAACGAGGCGCAGGCGCTCGCCCGTATCGAGAAAAGTGAAGGAACCAGCGGCGAGAGCATGGGCAAGGGATATTTTGCCGCCGAGGCAGCACTGACGATGATTGCGCTCAAACAGCGCATGGGAGCTTGATGTGACCGAACCGACCGCAGACGGCTTTCGCCCGGCCAACAAACGGGGTTCAGCCCGCCTTGCAGCCGTTCAGGCGCTTTATCAGATGGACGTTGCAGGCACCGGCCTGCTTGAGACCACCGCAGAGTACGAGCTTTTCCGCCTTGGCAAGGAGATCGACGGCGAGCTTTACCGCGATGCCGATCCGCAATGGTTCCGCGCCATTCTGTCGGGCGTTGTCGAAGACCAGAAGACGATCGATCCGGTGATCCGCAAGGCACTGACGGAGGACTGGCCGCTCTCGCGTCTCGATTCGACGCTGCGCGCCATCCTGCGCGCCGGCGTCTACGAGCTGACCAGACGCAAGGATGTGCCGGTGGCCGTAATTGTTTCTGAATATGTGGACATCGCCAAGGCGTTCTACACCGAGGACGAGCCGAAGCTCGTCAATGCCGTGCTCGACCGGGTCGCCCGGCGTAGCCGCAATGAGGGCAGGGGGAAAGATCCGGAATGACCGGCACGCGCGATGACCTGTACCGCGAGGCAAAACGCACCGCGCTGATCCTTGCTTCCGCACAGGCCATCGTTGGATCCGCCGCCCCGATCGCCATCTCCATGGGCGGTCTCGCCGGATTTTATCTGCTCGGCAGCGACAAATCGCTCGCAACGGCTCCCGTAACGGGTTTCAATGTCGGTATCGCGCTCGGCGCACTTCCCGCTGCCGCCCTGATGCGCGCCGTCGGCCGCCGCAACGGCTTCATGGCTGGCGGTCTCGTGACGGCGAGCGGCGGTTTCGTTGCTGCGACGGCTCTTTTCCAGAGCAGCTTCTGGCTGTTCGCCTTCGGACTCCTGCTGACCGGAATCGGAAACGCGTTTCTGCAGCAATATCGTTTTGCGGCGGCCGACAATGCGCCCTCTGACTTCAAGCCCAAAGCCATATCCTGGGTGCTGGGCGGCGGCGTCTTCGCCGCGATCATTGGCCCGCAAACCGTGATCTACACGCGTGACCTGTTTGCACCGATACAGTTTGCCGGCGCCTTCGCAGCACTTGTGTTCCTTGGCCTTCTGGGATCTTTGATCCTGTCTTTTCTTCGCCTGCCCAAGGAAGCTCCTTCCGCAGTGCTTGATGATCACGAGCCGGCCCGCCCGCTGGTCCGGATCCTGTTGCAACCACGTTTTCTGGTCTCGCTTTTCTGCGGCATCGCGTCCTATGCGCTGATGAGCTTCGTCATGACAGGCGCGCCGCTGGCCATGGTGGGCTGCGGTTTCACGCCGGACGAGGCGACGCTCGGCATTTCCTGGCACGTGATGGCGATGTTCGCGCCGAGTTTCGTCACAGGCCGGCTGATTGCCCGCTTCGGCAAGGAAACCATTGTGGCCACAGGACTGCTGACCCTCATTGCCTGCGCCATTGTGGCGTTATCGGGCATCGAGCTTTGGCAGTTTTGGACAGCGCTGATCCTGCTCGGGATCGGCTGGAATTTTGGCTTCATCGGCGCGACCGCGATGGTAGCCGAATGCTACCGGCCATCGGAGAAGAACAGCGTTCAGGGCGTGCACGACTTCCTGCTCTTCTCGACCACGGCGTTTGCCTCGCTGATGTCAGGGCAGATCTACAATGCCTTTGGCTGGAACATGCTCGCATGGATCGTGATTCCCGTCGCCGGTTCGTGCCTTCTTGCGCTTGGCGCCATGGCGGTCACCCGCCGCAGACGCCAACCCGCCTGATCCCGCAACGCCAGACGGCACAAGGCCTTCAGGCGCATTCCGGAGACTTCTGCGACAAATTATCCCAGCACTAGCTTGACGTGTCCGCGCGCCTTCGCCCAAGCTGCGCGCATTGGGCCGGGAGGGGCGCAAATGCCGCCGGCCTTTTCAGCGTGACCCGGGAGGGGGTTCCAGCCGAGGGTCGAAATCAAGGGATAGATTGGCAATGAACATGCTTTACGTGGTCATCGCCTGCGGTGTGCTTTCCATACTCTATGCCATCTGGGCAACCCGGTCGGTGCTGGCCGCCGATCAGGGCAATGCACGCATGCAGGAAATCGCCGGCGCAATCCGGGAGGGCGCGCAGGCCTATTTGACAAGGCAGTACACCACGGTCGCCATTGTCGGCGTTGTGGTTTTCATTCTCGCGTGGTGGCTTCTCACCGGCGTGGCGGCCATCGGCTTCCTCATCGGTGCGGTGCTTTCAGCCTCCGCAGGTTTCATTGGCATGCACGTTTCGGTGCGTGCCAATGTACGCACGGCGCAGGCAGCCTCTAACAGCCTGGCTGCCGGTCTGGACATCGCATTCAAGTCCGGTGCGATCACCGGGCTTCTGGTGGCGGGGCTCGCGCTGTTGGGCGTATCAGTCTATTTCTGGGTTCTCACTGGGCCGCTTGGCCATGCGCCGACGGACCGTATTGTCATCGACGCACTGGTGGCGCTCGGTTTCGGCGCCTCGCTCATCTCCATCTTCGCGCGCCTCGGCGGCGGCATTTTCACCAAGGGTGCGGATGTCGGCGGCGATCTGGTGGGCAAGGTGGAGGCTGGCATCCCCGAGGATGATCCGCGCAACCCGGCCACGATTGCGGACAATGTGGGCGACAATGTCGGCGACTGTGCAGGCATGGCTGCCGACCTGTTCGAGACCTATGTGGTGACGGTTGTGGCCACCATGGTGCTCGCCTCGATCTTCTTCACCGGCGAGGTGGCACTGACACTCATGCTTTTCCCGCTGGTTATCGGTGGTGCCTGTGTGGTGACTTCGATCATCGGCACATTCTTCGTCAAGCTTGGCTCCAACAACTCGATCATGGGCGCGCTCTATAAAGGCTTCTGGGCCACCGCCGCGCTCTCGGTCGTCGCGCTCGGTGGCATTGTCTGGGGGTGGCTGGGCGGTTCCACGTCCTTCTCGGCCAGCAATGGAAGCACCTTCACGGGTACGTCCCTTTTCTGGTGCGGCGTTGTGGGACTGGGCGTTACAGGCCTCATCATCTGGATTACCGAATATTATACCGGTGTCGGCTACCGGCCGGTGCGTTCCATCAGCCAGGCTTCGGTGACCGGACACGGCACCAATGTCATCCAGGGACTGGCGGTTTCGCTTGAGGCCACAGCACTTCCCGCCATCGTCATCATCGCCGGCATCATCCTGTCATTCAACCTGGCGGGGCTGTTCGGCATCGCCATAGCGGTGACGACCATGCTGGCACTCGCCGGTATGGTGGTGGCACTTGATGCGTTCGGTCCGGTGACGGACAATGCAGGCGGCATCGCCGAAATGTCTGACCTGCCGGCAGAGGTGCGCCAGACGACCGACGCGCTCGATGCGGTCGGCAACACCACCAAGGCAGTGACCAAGGGCTATGCCATCGGTTCCGCCGGGCTGGGCGCGCTGGTTCTGTTCGCCGCTTATACCGAAGACCTGAAATACTTTGCCGCGAATGCGGAGCCGGGTACTTTCTTTGAGGGCGTAAGCGTCGATTTCTCGCTCTCCAACCCCTATGTGGTGGTCGGCCTTCTCTTTGGCGGGCTTCTGCCGTTCCTTTTTGGCGGGCTCTCCATGACTGCAGTCGGCCGCGCGGGCGGTGCCATCGTACAGGAGGTGCGCCGGCAGTTCCGCGAGAAGCCGGGCATCATGGAGGGCAAGGAAAAGCCGGATTACGGTGCGGCGGTCGACCTTCTGACAAAGGCCGCGATCAAGGAAATGATCGTTCCTTCGCTCCTGCCGGTGCTCTCGCCGCTCGTTGCGTTCGCGGTTGTCTATGCCATCGCCGGCAAGAGCGAGGCCTTCTCCGCGCTCGGCGCGATGCTTCTGGGCGTCATCGTCACGGGGCTGTTCGTGGCAATCTCGATGACCGCCGGCGGCGGCGCCTGGGACAATGCCAAGAAATCCTTCGAGGACGGTTTCGTTGATGCCGACGGCATCAAGCACGAAAAGGGTTCGGAGGCCCACAAGGCGTCGGTGACGGGCGATACCGTGGGTGACCCTTACAAGGACACGGCCGGACCGGCAGTGAACCCGATGATCAAAATCACCAACATCATCGCACTGTTGCTTTTGGCCGTTCTGGCTCACTGACAGGCAGGCAAGACCTGCATTCGTGACAAAGAAAAAACCCGCGAGCGTCGCTCGCGGGTTTTTGTTGTTGCCTGAGATTGGCGATCGGTCAGCCGCCGCCGAAGAGGCCTGACGGAGGGCCGCCCTTCGAGGCGCCGGCAAGAATCTGGCCGATAAAGGTCTGTTCCTTGCCGCCAGTCGGCGTGGTGCGTGAAATGAAATCGAACACCTTGCCGTCTTCCATCCCGTAATGGGCGATCTTCGAGACGCGCTCATCGTCACCGAAATAAACAGCGAGAACCTGCTGCTCGACAAGGCGCGGACGCATGAAAGCTGCCCCACGCACCCGTTTCTGCGAAATGTAGTAGAAGGCTTCATCGTCGAAGGTTGCCGTTGTGGACGGCGAACCGAGCGCGAGAAGCACCTGCTCGCGGCTGGAGCCGACGGGAACCAGCTCCAACGCCTGCTCGTCGATGACATAACCCTGCGTAAGGGTTTCGCGCGCATCCAGCGTGTTGGCGACATTGCAGCCGGACAATGCAGCCGCAGCGCCGGCAAGACCGGCGGCCAAAATTGTGCGTCCGACAGGATAAATGTTGATTTTCTTCACCTGCAACGACATCTCCATAGCGTCCCCGGCGCGAAGGCTTTCGAGTGAAAGCCCTTGTCCCCGCCGGCAAAACGGGTAAACCAGCTTAAGCGCCGATGCAACCTGATCCTGTCCCAAACCAGCCCCGAGGGAGGGCATTTCTCATGTTCCAGAAGCTGTTTGGCTTTGGGCAGCGTTCGCGCCGTACGGTCATCGACGGCTTGTATGAACGAATCGTGGCGGCCTCGCGGCAGCCAGTCTTTTATGCACGCTGGGAGGTGCCCGACACGCCGCTCGGCCGCTTCGAGATGATCGCGCTTCATATGATTCTGTTTCTGCGCCGGGTACGAAACGAGGAGGGGGCGGCTGTTCGGGATGTTGCGCAGGAGGTCACGGACGTTTTTTTCGCGGACGTGGAGCACGCGATTCGCGAACTGGGGATCGGAGATTTGGGGGTCCCCAAGCGGATCAAAAAACTGGCACGCATGTTTTATGGCCGCGCCGCCGCCTATGGCGAAGCGATTGACGCCGGCGACGTGGAAACGCTGGCAGCTGCCCTGCGCCGCAATATCCGCCCCGACGCCGAGAATTGGTCGGGTGCCGAACCGCTTGCTCTATATGCGTTTGAAGCTGCGGCCCTGCTTGAAGACCTGAAGGTGGAACGCCTGACCGCCGCCGACATTTCATTCCCTGATGCAGAAAGGGAGCGCTGAGCCATGATCGACAGGAACGCGACCGATAAGAAGAAAAGGGCGCCGGTCTCACACGAGGTGAATGTTCATCGCCTTGCCCGAAAGGGGATGGCGGTTTTGATCAAGGCTGACGAGAGTGAACGCAAGTCCCTTGCCGACGAGCATGATCTTCTTTCTGTCGAGCGTTTCACAGCGGACCTCACCGTGCGGCCGTGGAAAGCCGATGGCGTGCGCATCACCGGCACGGTGGAGGCGGACATAACCCAGGCCTGCGTGGTGACACTCGAACCCGTTTCAAGCCATATCAAGGAAGACGTGTCCGCGACGCTCGTACCAGAGGGATCGCGGCTGGCGCGCAATGAAATTGACGGTGGAGAGTTCGTACTTGACGCGGAAGGTCCGGACATGCCCGACACCTTTCACGGCAGCATTATTGACGTTGGTGCGCTTGTAGAAGAATTCTTCACACTCGGCATCGACCCCTATCCGCGCAAAGCCGGGGCTGTTATGGAAGCCGGGCAGCCTGAGGACGAAGCGCCAAAAGAGCCCGGTCCGCTGTATGAAGGGCTGCGAAAGCTTGGACAAAAGTCCTGAATTGCATGTTGAAGGCGCGAAACGAGGTTGTGCCTCCGGTCAAAAACGCTATTTTCGCCGCACATTTGAGCCGATACCGGCGCCCGATCAACCATTGAGGCACATCACGCGTGGTACGCATTTCGATTGACGCTATGGGTGGGGATCATGGTCCCGAGGTCACGCTGCGTGGCCTGACCAAGGTTATCGAACGACGTCCCGACGCCCGCTTTCTCATTTATGGCCGCGAGGATGTTGTCCTGCCGATCCTTGATGGCTTACCCGCCCTCAGGGACGTTAGCGACTTCACGCATTGCGAGGTAGCGGTGCGGATGGACGACAAGCCGAGCCAGGCCCTGCGGCAGGGGCGCTGGAAATCCTCCATGTGGAAGGCCATCGAAGCGGTCAAAAACGGCGAGGCGGACGCCTGTGTTTCTGCCGGCAACACCGGCGCGCTGATGGCCATGTCGAAGTTCTGTCTGCGCACCATGGCCGATATCGAACGCCCGGCAATTGCCGCGATCTGGCCGACCATGCGCAGCGAAAGCATTGTGTTGGATGTTGGCGCAACCATTGGCGCTGATGCTCAGCAGCTGGTCGACTTCGCCATCCTTGGTGCCGCCATGGCCAACGCGCTTTTCGATCTCGATCGGCCCACGGTCGGCCTCCTGAATGTGGGGGTTGAAGAGATCAAGGGCCAGGAAGAAGTCAAAGAGGCCGGGCGCATGCTGCGCGAGGCCGCGCTCAACACGATGCGCTATGAGGGCTTCGTGGAGGGTGACGATATTGGCAAGGGCACTGTCGATGTGGTCGTTTCGGAAGGCTTCGCCGGCAACATCGCGTTGAAGACAGCCGAAGGCACAGCGCGACAGATTGCCGGGTATCTCCGCGAGGCTATGGGACGCACGCTGATGGCGCGCATAGGCTATCTTTTCGCGCGTGGCGCCTTCCAGCGTCTAGGCGAGAAGATGGACGTTCGCAAGGTGAATGGTGGCGTCTTCCTGGGCCTCAACGGGATCGTCGTCAAAAGCCATGGCGGGGCGGATGCTGAAGGGTTTGCGGCAGCCGTCGAGCTTGGATATGAAATGGCGCGCAGTCATCTGCTCGACAGGACTCGCGCCACCCTGGACCTCTATCACGCCCGCAAGCCGCAAGTGGCTGCCGGCGCTGCAGCCGTGAATGAATAGGACGCTGTGATGACTAGATCCGTCGTGCGTGGCATTGGCTCTGCTCTGCCACGCCGCATCATGAAGAATGCTGAATTTGAAAAACTCGTGGATACGTCTGACGAGTGGATCGTCCAGCGGACCGGCATCCGCCAGCGTCACATCGCCTCGGAAGACGAGACGACGGCATCGCTGGGAGAGGCGGCTGCGCGCGCGGCTCTCGATAGCGCGGGATTGACGCCAGCCGACATCGACATGATCATTCTGGCGACCTCGACGCCCAACAACACCTTCCCGGCGACCGCCGTGGAAATCCAGGAGCGGCTTGGCATGCCAGGCGGCTTTGCCTTCGACATGCAGGCCGTTTGCAGCGGCTTCGTCTATGCCATCACCACAGCAGATCTCTATATTCGTGGCGGTCAGGCAAAGCGGATGCTGGTGATCGGTTCGGAAACGTTTTCGCGCATTCTCGACTGGAATGACCGCACAACCTGTGTCCTGTTCGGAGATGGAGCGGGCGCGGTGGTTCTGGAGGCCGAGGACGGAGAAGCCGCACTTGCCCAGCGCGGTATCATCGCTTCATCCCTGCGTTCCGACGGCAGCCAGCGTGACAAGCTCTATGTGGATGGCGGACCATCGACCACCTGCACGGTTGGTCACCTGCGCATGCAGGGAAGGGAAGTCTTCAAACACGCTGTCGGCATGATCACTGACGTGATCGAGGATGTCTTTGCCAAGGCTGGCATTACAGCCGACGACATCGACTGGTTCGTTCCGCACCAGGCCAATCGGCGGATCATTGACGCATCGGCCAGGAAGCTTGGCATAGCTGAGGAGAAGGTTGTGGTGACCGTGGATCTGCATGGCAACACTTCTGCAGCCTCTGTCCCGCTGGCGCTTTCTGTGGCCGTCGAGCGCGGCCAGATCAAGAAAGGCGATCTCGTTCTTCTAGAGGCGATGGGCGGTGGTTTCACATGGGGCGCGGTGCTGGTGCGCTGGTAGCGGACGTAAATCACGTGTATCGTCCTTGACCGTTGCGAAGCAATTTTTGTAACGTCAGCGCCACGTATTGAAATCACAAGCATTTTCAAGATCTGGATGGGTAGCCCTATGGGGGGAAAGACACTGACGCGTGCCGAGCTGGCAGAGGCCGTCTATCGGAAGGTCGGACTGTCGCGAACCGAATCCGCTCAGCTTGTCGAAATGGTTCTTCAGGAAGTCTGCGACGCGGTGGTGCGTGGTGAGACGGTGAAGCTTTCCTCTTTCGCCACCTTTCAGGTGCGCGACAAGAACGAGCGCATCGGCCGCAATCCCAAGACCGGCGAAGAAGTGCCGATCTCTCCGCGGCGAGTGATGACCTTCAAAGCCTCGAACGTGCTCAAGGAGCGTATTCTGAAGGCGCATCAGGCAAGGCGCATGCGCAAGAGCGCCTGACACGCGCTTTTGGAAACGGCACCACTCTCATTTTTCCCTGGTCGGGAAGTGGTTTACACTCTCGAATCGGTTGGGTGTTCTGAAGCTGCAAAAGCGGTGGATGGAATGCCCGGTTTGCAGGGCAGGTGGCTTGGCGCGCCGGCCTTCAGGAGATTGCGAGATCATGGACAAGAGCCCCGACGCTTTCCGCACCATCAGCGAAGCGGCTGAAGAGCTGGACCTGCCGCAGCACGTTCTGCGCTTCTGGGAAACGCGGTTTTCACAGATCAAGCCACTAAAGCGGGGCGGCGGCCGCCGCTATTACCGTCCGCAGGATATCGACCTGATCAAGGGCATTCGTCACATGCTCTATGACCAGGGATACACCATTAAAGGCGTGCAAAAGCTTTTGCGCGAAAACGGCAACCAGTTTGTCGTCGCCATCGGTCGTGGCGATGTGGCAGCCGTCGAAGCGATCGCCCAGAGCCATCAGGCCGAAGCCGAGAAAGCCGCTTCTGAAGAGGAAGTTCTGGTGGGCACGCCGAAGGCCAAGCCGAGCAAGCGCTTCTTCGGCTTGGGCCGCGGCGAACAGGATGGGCCTGTCACTGCGGATGCGGCGAGCCTTTCGCGTGACAATCGTGCGCTTCTGCAGGAGGCGTTGTTCGACCTGCTGGAATGCAAGCGCCTGCTCGATCAGGTGCGATAGACGCTTTTCCGCCTTCCCCGAGAGGGCGTTGAAGAAAGTTGGCGCTGCGGACGGCTTTTTGCCTTCGAACGGTTTTTAGGCCTTGCGCGTGGGGAGAGGAAACTATATCCCTTGCGCCGGTTCGGAGCGTAGCGCAGCCCGGTAGCGCACTTGACTGGGGGTCAAGGGGTCGTGGGTTCGAATCCCGCCGCTCCGACCATTTTTCCTCTAAATTTTGGCGTATCGAGGCCTCTTTTGTCTGACGCCCTGACTTGCTGGTTTTGAAAATTCCGGCTGGCTTGCAAGCAACGTCCACTGACTGGCCGCGTTTCGAAGCCACACCTATCCTGCTCGTGTTTCCTTCGTACGCCAGATCCCGAATGCATGTTTTGTGTTAGGCTTTGCCAGTAGACACCACTGCTGGAGCTGATTTCGATGAGAAAAACATCCCTTCCGCAGTTTCTTCGGAGCGCATGCCTGTCAGCGATCTGGTCGTTGGGCGCATTGTCTGCCGCATCAGCCGAGCCAGAGCGCATCACCTTTGCACACAAAAACTGGTCGGACCTTCGGGGCATACTCAATGTCTTCGAAACGCTCAGGTCGGCCTGCCTTACCCAACCGGTCACGCAGGAACTTCCCGCGCAACTGTTGCCCGAGGGATACCAGATTGTCTCATCTGACCTTTACGCCCTCGGCTTTGAGGCTGGCTCGAAGCCGAAAGCGGTGGTGCTTTCCAAGAATGGGGAGGAGGCAAGGGATCTCGCCGAGGGAGAGCCCTACGTGGAACTGACATTCGCCACTGATGCAACACCGAGCGGCGGTTGCCGTGTAACGTGGAGCAGGGACTGGGATTACTCCGAGGGTGTGAACGGCGTAATGAATAGCATGGCCGTTCTGTTCGATCCCTGGTTCTCGTATTCGCTCAGGGCCGTGCGTGCGTCACGGCCAGACGAAGGGTTCACGCCGCAGGATCAATATAGCCAGGTCAGTGAATGGGCGGCGCCATGCTTTGATGGTCAATGGTGTCGGGTGGGCGCTATTCTTGAGTTGAGGCGGGATAAAGGCGTTCGCCTCACCATAACGCGAGGCGAAGAGCCGGTGGGCGCACGGAATGACAACTAGGTCGAGAGCGCGGTGTGGAGGTTTATGCAGCCATTCTGACGCCGGCTCCGCCTCATCCTAAAGGCGCCGTGCCATCCACTTCTGCTCCAGCGCGATCATGCCCCATAGAAGGCCGAGGAGGAGGTAGAAATGGCGCCAGTGATCGGTGTCGATGACGGTGCCGAGGGCCACATGTCCAACGAAGACGATGTAGACGCAGATCAGATATGGCTGCCAGGGGCGGCGGCGGAACAGAATGCGGAAGCCTGCTGTCACCGTCCACAAAATCAGCGTCAGGTAAGCAGCGAAACCTAGCCATGAATAATCGAGCAATGCCTTGAGCCAGATATTGTGCGTGTCCTCACCGAGAATCTGGCCGAATTGCAAAGGCCCAATTCCAAAAGGGTGCTCGGTCGCCCATCCGAAACCAATCCCGAACCGGGCAAAGCGGCCAAGGCGGGCGCTGTCATAATCCTGCACGAGCTGAGCGCGTTGGGTGAAGAGCTCCGAGACCGCCGGAATCTGAAGTGCGAGAATGAGGGCAAGTGCGATGCCGGCGGCCGCAAGCAGCGCCGTAACGGCAATACGCAGCCGCGCGCTGGCTGTACCGGCATTGAGAAAGACAGCGAGAACGAGAAGGCTTGCCGTCATGAGAAGAAGGCCCCACGCGCCCCGCGAAAATGAGAAGAAGATACCACCCGTGATGATGAGCAAAAGCGGAGCGGACAGAAGAGCAATGCGTGGCCGCGCGGTCAGGATCAGGTAAAGCAGATAGATCGCTGGCAGTGTGAGAAAAGGGCCGAAGACGTTCGGATCTTCGAACACACCGGCTGCCCGCCCGAACTTGGTAAACATCTCGGCGCCGGGAAACGCGTTGAAATAGCCCAGAATGCCGAACAGCGCGGTGGCCGCGGCAGCCGCCACCCAGGCACGGAAAACAACAGAAAGCAGCTCGGACTCCGCCTCGATGATCGCGGCGAAGAATACGGATGTGAGAGCGAGGAAGAGCGACACCGCGATGTAAAGCGGGATCGTGCCGAGATCTGCAAGTTGGGACAGTGAAATAAGACCGCCGATATTGAAAGCGACGAGCAGCGCCAGAAGCGGCGCGGTCCGTCGCGATATCCGCAGGCCTGCGAGCGCCCAGATTGCGATCAGGCCCACCATGTAGAGCTCATAGGGGGCTGGTTCGCGAATAACGAAACCCGACAGGAAAACCCCAAAGCCGATCGCTGCCAGCTTCGCGAGCGAAACCAGCTTGGCGTCGATGGCGGCGCGGGCAAGCCCGGGCGGCTCTCTATCGTAGGTGAGCAGGCTCAATAGGCGTTTTCCGTATTGAACAGGCTGATTGGCGTCAGGAACAGGATCTTGAGGTCGAGCCAGAGCGACCAGTTTTCGATGTAATAGAGATCGTACTCCGTGCGTTTGCGGATTTTCTCGTCCGAATCAACCTCGCCGCGCCAGCCATTGATCTGCGCCCAGCCGGTGACACCGGGTTTCACTTTGTGACGGGCGAAGTAGCCATCGACGACTTCTTCATAAAGCCGATTGTGTGCCTGGGCGGCCACCGCATGCGGCCGCGGCCCCACCAGGGAAAGGCTGCCAAAAAGCGCGTTGAAGAACTGAGGCAGCTCATCGATGGATGTCTTGCGGATAAAGCGGCCGACACGGGTGACCCGTGGGTCGTTCTTGGTCACGGCATTTCTTGCCGTCGGGTCGCACTGATCCACATACATGGAGCGAAACTTCAGCACCTCAATGGACTCGTTGTTGAAGCCGTGGCGCTTTTGCCTGAACAGCACAGGCCCCTTGCTGTCGAGCTTTATTGCGATGGCCGTGGCGATCATGATTGGAGAGAAAACGAGAATTCCGAGCAGGCTGAAGAAGATGTCGAACCCTCTTTTGGCGACCGAATCCCAGTCGTTGATGGGACGGTCGAAAATATCCAGCATCGGCACCGAGCCGATATATGAGTAGGCACGCGGGCGGAACCGCAGATGGTTTGCATGAGCCGAGAGACGGATGTCGACCGGCAGCACCCAGAGTTTTGAAAGAAGCGACAGCACACGCTTCTCTGCCGAGATTGGCAACGCGACAATCAGCATGTCGATCCTGGCGATGCGGGTGAACTCCACCAGTTCGGTGATGGTGCCGAGCTTCGGATAGCCGGCAACAACGGGCGGTGAGCGCAGATCGTCGCGATCATCGAACAGTCCGCAGATGCGTATGTCGTTATAGGGTTGCTGCTCGATGGAGCGAATGAGTTGCTCGGCGTTGGCACCCCCACCCACGATAACCGCGCGGCGTTCGATCGTGCCGTTGCGCGCCCAGCGGCGCAGGAGCTGCGACATGGTAATGCGCAACACCAGAAGCGTCATGAACCCGCAGACAAACCAGGACCCGAGCCAGAAGCGCGAAAAGCTGTCGGAAATTTTCAGGAAGAAACCCGTCAGAGCCAGCGCCGCGAATGTCGCCATCCAGGCGATGAACACTCGCCCCATTGCGCCGGTTGGGTTGCGCAGCGCGCGCATCTGGTAGCAGCTGGTGAATTCGCACAGCACCACCATGAGAAGGGAGCCGCCGCCGATTACGGTCATATAGTGCCAAAAAAGCACTGGCGAGAAGCCTACGTAAATCGCGTAGAGAACAAAGCCGGTCGCGAGCAACATCACGAGCTCGACCAGGCGCATTACACCCAGAACCATGACTGGCGACATGGTCTCGCGCTTGTATTGTTGTGCGACCTGCCAAGCTATGGGGTTGAGCTTGCTCTGCTCCTCGCCGGCCTTCAGCATGCCCGATTGTTTCGGCGCCTTCGATACCTGAAGCCGTTTCGGGTCAATCTGATTCATGAACTGGCAATGCCCCCTGAGGTTTGCGACCGTACGATAGGTGCCAGGGGCTAAAATTCTGTTTCAGGCACAGACTTGCTAAAACTGCTCGTATTTGTGCTTAACGTTTGGTGTCCAGGCTGGCCCGGTATGCCGTCTCAATGGTGGCGGCCATGACGTCCGCACCGAAGCGCATCCGCAGATCGGCCGTTCCCGGCATCAGGGCATGGAAAGCCGCTTCGTCATCAAGCGCCAGTTGCATCTTGCCGGCTATGGCGTCGGCGTCAGGTCGGGTTAGGGCAGGGGAATCCTCGCCGAAGATTTCGGGAATTCCGCCAACAGCACTGGCGATCAGGGTGCGACCGGCCGCCAGTGCCTCCAGCACGATATAGGGCATGGCTTCGGCGCGCGAGGGCACCACCATGATCCGGGCCAGTGAAAACGCATTGCGCGCGGGCATGGCCGGAAGGAAGCGAATACGTTCGCCGAAACCGAGTTCCTGCGCCTGATGTCTGTAACGATCGAGATCGTCGCCGTCTCCGACCATGACGGCAGTCAGCCTGCGGTCGATTAACCGCTGCGTCAGTGACAGCGCATCAATGAAAAGGTCTGGGCCCTTCAGATCGCGCATCATGCCGATGTAGAGGAAATCGGCCGCTTGCGAGAGGGTTTCAACGGGGTCGAACTCATCTGCAGTCAGCCCGTTATAGACCAGTGTGCTGGGTGCGCGGGGAATTCCGACCTTCTGTTCAAACGTACGCCGTTCGTAATCGGACACGAACAGGATGTGATCGGTCAGGCGATCCATCATGCGTTCGATTGAAAAGAAGAAGCGTCCGGTAGCGGTCTGCGCTGCATAATGCAGGCTCCCTCCGTGTGGCGAATAGATCCGTGCGGGCCTCTGGCCCGACATCCGCATCAAGGTACCGAACACCCGTGCGTATACCCCGCCCTTGGCTCCATGTCCGTGCAGCACGTCGGGACGCATCTCGCGCACGACGCCATAGGCACGCCGCGCGGCGGTGAGATCGCCCAGTCCGATATGGCGCTGCATGGGGGTGCGCTTCACCCCAAGGGAAAGCCGCGGCTCCAGATCAGCGATAAGGCTTGCTTCATAGCTTCCGCCGGTGGTGGAATCGCAGATAATACCGACCTCGTGCCCGGCAGCGCGCTGAGCATCGCAAAGGTCACGGACATGGCGAAAGATTCCGCCGACCGGAGAGCGGAAACAGTGTACGATCCTCAGTCTCTCGCGAGAGGGCACGGCCTCGACCCCTGTTGGCGGATACGCTTCAGAACAGGCGTTCGCGGACATAGACAGTGTCACCAGGAAGAAGCGGATCTGAGGTGACGACACGTCCGGTCAACACCTTGCCGTTGATGTCGCGGGTGATGTCGACATTGCTCTGATTGGCGCGGGGGCTGAAACCACCGGCGGCGGCAACAGCCTTTTGAACTGTCATGCCAGGAACATAGGAATACTGCCCGGGAGACCCGACTTCGCCCATCACGAAAACGGGGCGATAACGGTCAATTTCGACCGTCACATCCGGATCACGCAGATAGCCCTGCCTGAGCTTGCCGGCGATCGACTGCTCAATCTGTTTTAAGGTCCTGCCCCGGGCAGGTACCGAACCGATCAGCGGAAATGCGATGTAACCAGCCTGGTCGACGCTGTAGGTGTTGGTGAGGTTGTCCTGATCAAAAACGGTGACGCGAAGCGAGTCTCCGGCGTCCAGAACATATGGCTGGTAAAGCGCTTCGTGGAAGGCCGCCGGTGCCGGGCGATACCCCGAACAGCCCGCAGCAAGAACGAGTGCTGCCAGCACGGGCAGGAGTTTGGCTGTTTTCATCATGACCGACTGCAAACCTCTGACGTCATCAAGTCCCGCCCTTGATCCGTAAGCGAAATCGCCACCAGAGCAGGCACCATGCTCGTTTTATCCATCCGTTAGGGTTAATGTCGGGTAAAGCTGCGCCTTATACCCCCATAACGCGCATGCGTTTGCCCTTGAACGGCTGACGCGCAGCTTTAACCGGCTGGTTACTATGCCCGTTTACCTTGGCGGCAAGCAGATTGGGAGCCAACTGGATGAACAGCGATCAGATCGCGCATGGTGACGTGGATGTGGACCTGAGCCGGCTTTTTGCCGGTGTCCGGCGCAAATGGCCACGCATTCTCTTCGCCGCGCTTGTCATCACCGGACTGGTTTTTGCCGTTACCTATACCGTCACACCGCAGTACCGCGCCCAGACGCGGCTTCTGATTGAGACCCGCGAATCCGTATACACGCGCCCGCAGGGCGTGAACGATGGAGACCGGCCAATTCTTGACGGGGAGGGCGTGGCAAGCCAGGTGGAACTCATCACCTCCACCGAAATCCTCACCAGCGTCGCCGAGCAATACAATCTTGCCAATCGCGGCGAGTTTGAAGGCGGCGGGGGTTCCTTTCTGTCCGGCTTGCTCGTGATGGCGGGCATCAAGAGCGCTCCGGTCGAAGGAACACAGGAAGAAAAGGTTCTACGCGCGTTCCGCGAGCGCCTCACCGTCTACCGGGTCGAGAACTCACGCGTCATTGTTATCGAGTTTTCTTCTGAGGATCCCAAGCTTGCGGCTGAAATTCCGAACGCTGTGGCAGACGCCTACGTCGCGATGCAGAGCGAAGCGAAGCTTCAGTCGAACACCAGTGCGACCCAGTGGCTGGAACCGGAAATCCAGGATCTGCGCGAGCGCGTGAAAGAAGCCGAAGCCCGTGTCGCAGAGTACCGGGCGCAGTCCGATCTCCTGCTCGGTCAGAACAACACCGTGCTGGCCACGCAGCAGCTTGCTGAACTGTCTAGCGAGCTGTCTCGCACCCGCGCCAATCGTTCCGCGGCGACAGCGCAGGCAGATTCCGTGCGCAGCGCACTGGAAAGTGGCGCTCCCGTAGAAACCCTGCCTGAAGTCATGGCATCGCCGCTTATTCAGCGCTTGCGTGAACGTCAGGTGGAACTCAACGCGCAAATCGCCGACCTTTCCACGACGTTGCTTGGCAATCATCCACGCATTCGCGCCCTGCGTTCGCAACTCGCCGATTTCGACGCACAGATCAGGAGCGAGGCCAACAAGGTGCTGGCTGGTTTCGAGGCCGAAGCCGCAACGGCGCAACGGCGCGAGGAAGAACTGACGGCCGAACTCAATCGTCTGAAGGCAGCGTCTGCTGTTGCCGAAGAAGAACAGGTGGAACTTCGCGCACTGGAGCGGGAAGCCACGGCGCAGCGCGAACTGCTCGAATCCTATCTGACACGCTATCGTGAGGCGGCGTCTCGCAGCGACCGCAATTACCTGCCCGCGGATGTCCGGATCTTTTCGCGTGCCATCACGCCAAGCGAGCCATATTTCCCGAAAATCATGCCGATCACGGTTGCCGCCTTTGTCGCCTCGCTGCTGATCATGGCCATCATCACATTGCTGCAGGAGCTGTTTAGTGGTCGCGCCATGCGCCCGACCGCCGGTGTTGCTGCTCCGGTGCCTGCGACCGCACGAATGCCGCGTGCTGAGCCATTGGTCGAGGTCGATATGCCAAAGCCGCAGGCTCCGAAAGCGCCACCTGCCAGAAAAGTGGTTTCCGCTCCCCTCCCAGAACCGGAAGAGCAGCATGAGCGGAAGCGCGTGGCACGCTACGGTGAGATCGACATCGAACAGGCATCCGAAAGACTGGTGACCGGCGGCGCAACGCGCGCATTGTTTATCTCTCCCGAAGGCGATGAGGCTGCCGCGGCATCGGTTTTGGTCGCGCGGGATGTGGCCGATTCCGGCCTGCGCGTTCTGCTTCTCGATCTCACTGCTTCGGGCGCGGCCTCTTTGCCGATGCTTGAAAGTGTCGCCTATGCCGGGATCACCAACCTTCTCGCTTCCGAATCGCAATTTGCCGACGTGATCCATACGGATCTCTTTTCGGAGTGCCATATCATTCCCGTCGGCACGGCTGACCCGCAGCGCGCCATGCGCGCGGCGGACCGGTTGCCCATCATCATGGAATCATTGTCGGCCGCCTACGATGTCGTCATCGTCGAATGCGGGCCGACGGATGCGCAGGCGATCCGTCGTCTGCTCTCGTCCGATACGGAAGTGCTTGTCAGCATGATCGACCCGGACGAAGGTGAACTCGTTCTGGAGATGCTGGACGAACTCCGCGACAGCGGCGTCGACGCGCCAATCCTGGTTTCACCTGCCGGCTACAGCATGCCCCCTGCGCCTCCCGGGCGCGACGCGGCCTGATCCTCTCGGCGAGGCTCAGCGATGTGCTGAGCCAAGCTGGCGCCGCAGTGCCTTCGCCAGCCGCCAGAGCCTGGGATTGTTGTTGATCAGATGCTTGGCGCGCGCGGCAGCGGACAGTCCGGAGGCCAGGACGCGGCCCTTCCCGGTAAGCGGAACGAATGTGTCGAACTGGATGGTTTCCAGATCGCACCACAGACGTTTGTAGTACTCGTCGCCAACGCTGAAATCATAGATTTTCAGCCCTTCCGAACACGCTTCCTGAATGTTCTCATAGAAGAGGAAACGGCCGGGGCTGGCATCGGTCAGTTCATCGTCCGCGATTGAACTGAACTCGCAGACTAGGCGATCGCCCGTGCGGCTTGAGCCTGTTACGGCACGGAGCTTTCCGGCCACTTCAAGCCCGTGAAGCACGAAGCGCGGATCTTGCGTCTCAGCCGCATCACCAAACAGTGTGCGAAACGCGTTTTTCACCGCGTCAGGTGCAAAAACATTCTGAATGCCCATCTGGGCGAAGCGGTGCGCCTTCATGTCAAAGAAGGCGTTAAGCATCACTTCAGCTTCGGCGCGTGAACGGGCGAGACGGCGCTCCACCTTACCGGCAGCCTCCAGTTTACGTGCCTGAGAGCGATGCTGCTTTCGCTTCCGCTTGCCACTGGAACGCGCGAGCACCGCATCAAAGCCCCCGTCCAGATTGACCGCAAGCGAGACATTGGGACTGTCGCTATGCGGCCAGCCCAGCAGGGGATTGTCCTGACCGGCGCACTCACGCAGTTGTCGTTCGAGAACCAGAACGTCGATCTCCGGCCGGGCTTGCCGGATGCCATCGCGCAGCGCGGTGAGATGTGTTTTGGGAAAACCGTCGCAAAGCCGAACGTGAAGGGCGGGAAAATTACCGTTGGCGTGACGGTCGCCTATGAAACGGGCGATGCGAAAGCGGCCCTTCTGAACGACCTCGAGCGCAAGGCTCAGCAAGTGTCCCTGCCCGTCGCAAAGGCGCACGATGATTGAAGGATGAGGCGTGTGTCTGGTCCACGCTGACACCCAGTCGGGGCTTTGGGCGGGCATGAAGCAGGCCTCGGCGCAGTCCTCGCGGTAGCGCCGCAGAACCGCAGCGCTGGCATCGCACACTTCAACGCTGAGACCATTCCCGCCTTTCATGCCGGCGGGAGGAACACGCTCTGGCTGCCTGGCAAACGTCATCTTCCATCGCTGTTATCGAAGCCGCCTTTCCGGCAGCGCCGTTTCTGTGTAGCGATAAAAGGTGAAGGAATAATCGACGGTTCAGGCGTCGCGCTCGGGCTTGCCGATCATCCAGCGGATGATGAACATGGCCGGGATGATCCAGAGCAGTCCGGTCAGGAAGAAATAGGCAAGGTGGATCAATGGGCCTGACTGAGCCAACTGAGCGACAGCAATCGCGGTCGATAAGATGGCGTAAATGGCTACAAGCGCGACGAGCGCGACCATGCCAATGAATTTTCGCAGACGTACGGGCATGACAAACACCTTTTGCTCGTCTCATAGAGCGCGGGAAGAGGGGATGCAATCACGCAACTGACGTGGCGCGACGGCTTGTCGCGCAAAGGGTGGTTCGACTTGCAAGTCAGAGGGCTTTGGTTCACCAACGGTCAACTTCCAAAATGACGATGGCTGACGCTGTGGATATGACCGCTTCCAGTGCTGCAAGGGCAGATGTCTCGCAGGAGACTCTTTTGCGCAACCGCAAATTCGTGCGCTTCTGGCTTTATTTTGTGCTTTTGACGCTGTTCGCCCTGGTAATCGTCGGCGGAGCGACCCGGCTGACGGAATCGGGCCTCTCCATCACGGAGTGGAAACCGATTCATGGTGTCATCCCGCCACTGAGCGAGGCCGAATGGCAGGAGGAACTGGAGAAATACCGCCAGATTCCTGAATACCAGCAGGTCAACAAGGGCATGAGCCTCGATGATTTCAAGACCATCTTCTGGTGGGAGTGGGCGCATCGGCTGCTAGCGCGCGGTGTTGGTTTCGTTTTTGCGCTGCCGTTGGCCTTTTTCTGGTTGACTGGGCGGCTCGAAAACAGCCTGAAGCCGAAGCTTCTTGGCATTCTGGCGCTGGGTGGCCTGCAGGGTGCGGTCGGCTGGTGGATGGTCGCCTCCGGCCTGGTGGACCGGGTCGATGTGAGCCAGTACAGGCTTGCCACGCACCTCACCATCGCCTGCCTCATCTTCGCCGCTACGGCGCTGGTCGCTCGTGGCCTTGCGCCGCACTCCACCGGCAGGGCGGAGGAAGGTGTGCGCCGCTTCGCCGGCTGGATGGTGATCGCGGTGCTGTTCCAGATTTACCTAGGCGGTCTTGTCGCCGGTCTGCGCGCCGGAATGACCTACAACACCTGGCCGCTGATGGACGGCGCGCTGGTGCCGGGCGGACTGTTTGCGCAGACGCCGGCCTGGATCAATTTCTTCGAGAACCCGAAAATGGTGCAATTTGTACACAGGCTCGGCGCCTATGCGCTTCTGGTCCTCGCGCTCTGGCAGATCGTGTTCGTGATCCGGCGGGAACCGGGGACGCCACATGCACGCCGCACCATCCTCTTTGGGATTCTGGTGTTGGCGCAGGCCGCCATCGGCATCATGACCCTTATCATGGTCGTGCCCATCGACGTGGCGCTCACGCATCAGGGGGTGGCGCTTGTCGTGCTTTTCTTCGCCTGCGCTCACTGGCGCGCGACCAAGGGGCCTTATCCTCTCCCTGAACCGTCACACCGCAAACGTGACGAGGACGAGGTCTACGCCGCCGTATAATTTCAGATAAACGACCAAATAAAAAAGGCGCGTCTGTCGGGGCGCGCCTTCATTCTTGCCATGAGCAGAAGCTCAAAGTCCTTTTAACATCAGATCCATGTTCTGCACCGCTGCACCTGAAGCGCCCTTGCCGAGATTGTCATAGACGGCAATGAGCAGCGCCTGCGCTCGGGCGTCGTTGGCAAAGACGTGCAGCGTCATCGTGTTGGTGTCGTTGTGGGTCTCGGGGTCGATATCCGCCGTGCGTTCGATTGCGGCGAGTGGGGCGACCTTCACTACACCGCCCTCAATCGCGCCGTAATGGTCGGCGAGTACAGCATGGAGTTCCGCGGCTGAAGGAACCCGGTCGAGATGCCCAAGCTGCAGGGGGAGGGCGGTCAGCATGCCCTGGGCGAAATTGCCCACCGCCGGCTGCATCAGCGGCGTGCCTGCAAGCCCCGCATAGGTCTGGAGTTCGGGCAGGTGTTTGTGGTTGAGTGTGAGCGCATAAGGCATGAATTTCGGTGCTTCGGCGCCCTTCGCCTCATAGTCCTCGATCATGCTGCGGCCGCCACCCGAATAGCCCGAGATGCCGTTGACGGTGACGGGCAGATCGGCGGGCAGAAGGCCTGCACCGATGAGCGGTCGTAGAAACGCGATGGAGCCCTGCGGCCAGCAACCGGGATTGGCAACCCGTTTCGCGTCGCGGATCGCAGCGCCCTGCGCCCTGTCCATCTCCGCAAAGCCATAAGTCCAGCCCTCCGCGACGCGATGAGCCGTGGAGGCATCAATGACGCGGGTTGCGTCATTCTCGATCAGCGAGACGCTTTCACGCGCGGCGTCGTCCGGCAGGCATAAAATCGCGATGTCGGCCCTGTTGAGGAACTCCGCACGCGCCGCAGGATCCTTGCGCTTCTCGGCGGAGATGGAGATCACCTCGATGTCGCGGCGCTCGGCCAGACGCGTCCTGATCTGCAGGCCGGTGGTGCCGTGTTCGCCGTCGATGAAGATTTTCGCCGTCATGATGTCAGTCCTGGAAAAGAGTCTTGTTTCAACTGGTTGCGCACGCGTTTGGAATCAATCCTTAAAGCGCTTGAATCGATGCTTCAGCTCTTATCGTCGCCTTCTCACTGCGAGAAGGCCGAGATAGTGCATGGCGATGGTCGCGCCGGCGATTGCCGTTACATCGGCATGATCGTAGGCAGGGGCAATTTCGACAATGTCCGCACCGACCATGTTGAGCGCGCCGAGCTGGCGCAAAACCGAGAGCATTTTCGCACTGGACGGGCCGCCGGCCACGGGGGTTCCGGTGCCTGGCGCATAGGCGGGATCAAGGCAGTCGATGTCGAAGGTAATATAGGCGGGGCGGGTGCCCACACGCGCAAGAATAGCTTCGGCGATCTCCGCGGCCTTCATCTCTTCCACATCATAGCCATGCAGGATCGCAATGCCGCAATCTTCAGGCGCGTGCGTGCGGATGCCGACCTGAATGGAAGCAGCCGGATCGATGACGCCATCCCGCACCGCACGCCCGACGAAGGAGCCATGGTCGATCCGCTTGCCGTCATCGTGCCACGTGTCCTGATGGGCATCGAACTGGACGAGCGCGAGCGGGCCGTGCTTTGCCGCATGGGCTTTCAGCAGCGGCCAAGTGACGAAATGATCGCCGCCAAGCGACAGTAGAAAGGCGCCGGCCTTTAGTATCTTCGTCGCTTCGCGCTCGATGGTCGCCGGTGTCTTCTGATGATTGCCGTAATCGAGCAGGCAGTCGCCATAATCAATGACGGACATTTCTGCGAACAGCTCCGCGCCAAACGGATATTGAGGGTCATTGTCGAAGATCGCCGAGGCACGGCGGATCGCCTGTGGACCGAAACGCGCGCCCGGTCGATTGGAGACGGCTGCGTCGAACGGGATGCCCCAGACCACAACGTCGGCGCCCTTCAGTGATTTGGTGAACTTGCGGCGCATGAAGGAGAGCGCTCCCGCATAGGTGGGGTCGCTGGCCGCACTGGTGAGGGTGCGGGCGGTGAATGCGTGGTCGATGGAATTCGACGGCATGGCGCTTCTCCTGTGATGATCCAGATGGGTAGGGTGAAGCCAAAACCCGCGCAAGAAAAAAGCGGACCCGAAGGCCCGCTTTTTCGTATCCGGCAGTTCTGGAAGCTTAGCGCTTGGAGAACTGGAACGAGCGGCGAGCCTTTGCCCGGCCATACTTCTTGCGCTCGACCACGCGGCTGTCGCGGGTCAGGAAGCCACCCTTCTTGAGGACGCCGCGCAGCTCTGGTTCGTAATGGGTCAGAGCCTTGGAGATGCCGTGACGGACGGCACCGGCCTGACCGGACAGGCCTCCACCGACGACGGTGGCGACGATGTCATACTGGCCGTTGCGGTCGGCAGCGACGATCGGCTGCTGTAGGATCATCTGCAGAACCGGGCGTGCGAAATATGCCTGGAACTCCTTGCCGTTGACGGTGATCTTGCCGGAGCCCGGCTTGACCCACACGCGGGCAATGGCGTTCTTGCGCTTGCCGGTGGCGTAAGCGCGGCCCTGGGCGTCCAGCTTCTGCACATGCACCGGAGCTTCCTGCTCGGCGGTCTGCGCAGCGGTTGCCGCACCCAGCTCTTCGAGGGAATTGATTTCGGCCATTACTGGGCCCTCACATTCTTCTTGCTCATGGCGGCGACGTCGAGCGTCTCCGGGTTCTGGGCGGCGTGCGGATGCTCGGCGCCGGCGTAGACGCGCAGATTCTTCATCTGGCGGCGACCAAGCGGACCGCGCGGGATCATGCGCTCAACGGCCTTCTCAAGCAGACGCTCGGGGAACCGCCCCTCGAGCAGCTGGCGCGCGGTGCGCTCCTTGATGCCGCCGGGGTGACCCGTGTGCCAGTAGTATTTCTTGTCGGTGTATTTCTTGCCGGTCAGCACAACCTTGTCGGCATTGATGATGATGACATTGTCGCCATCGTCCACATGCGGGGTGAAGGTGGGCTTGTGCTTGCCGCGGAGACGGTTTGCAACGATAGAAGCGAGACGGCCGACGACAACGCCTTCGGCGTCGATCAGGATCCACTTCTTCGTCACTTCCGCAGGCTTCTGCGAAAAGGTTTTCATGGGTCTTTTTCCACTTTCATGAACCCGGCCGAAAGGCTGGGCGTTTCTTGTTGCTTGTGTTTGACATTGTCGAAACCCGGCAGGCTCAGGCAATGCAAACCAATGCAGCACGACAGTTAAGGTGCAGCGCTGGTTATCTATAGGGGGGTGGGATGGACGTCAAGTGCAATATTTTGGGCGGCGTCATGAAAACATCAATAAAAACAAGAGGTTGAAATTACGGTATCCAGATACCGCCATAAATCAGCGCTGCTTACCGCATTTCTGAGGCAGAACGGGTCATTCGGCGGGCGGGATGGAGTAGGTTCCGGTGGCGTGAGCGACGGTTCCGCCTGTATCGCCGGCCACCAGTTCGGCCTCGAAAACCATCAGCCGGCGACCGAGTTTCAGAATGCGGCAATGGCCGTCCACCGTGCCGGGGCCGGCCTTGCGCATGAAGTTTATGTTGAGATTGGTGGTCACGGCGAGCGCCTTGCGGCCGATATGGGAGAGCGCACACACATAGCCGCCGATATCGGCCAGCGCAAAGAGAGACGGACCGGAAACCGTGTCGCCGGGACGCAGATGCCGGAACCCGGCCTCAAGCCGCACCGTACAGCCACCCGGAGAGACGTTAAGCGCGCGATAGTCGGGAACCTCACCGCTGCAGGCCTGTGGAAACACTTCGCGCAGATATGAATTGACTTCTTCGGCGTTCATCACCGGTTGGAACCTTTGTCCACCGCTGCGTGCATCCATCAACCTTGTCCTCCCCATTTTGCCTGACTGGCGCTTTGCGAAGGCGCCCAATCGATGAGAGAATTGCCGGATTGCCGGATCAACACAAGCGGCACTAAGGTGGCAACGCATCACACGCAGGGAGGAAGACCATGGCCGAAGCGGCTGCAGATCAGGAGAGGATACAGGCACCCGTCGCTGTGAGCGAGGCCGATGGCATCCTGCGGCTGACGCTTGCCAGCCCGCCGGCCAATGCGCTGTCCATTGCCATGATGGAGGCGCTGAAAGGCGCTCTCGAGCGCGCCCGCGACGACGAAGCGGTGCGTGTCATCATTCTCCGCTCCGAAGGCAGGGTGTTTTGTGCCGGCCATGATCTGAAGGAGTTGACGGCGCACCGTGCTGACGCGGACCGGGGCAGGGGGTTCTTCGAAAAGACCATGCTTCTGTGCGCCAGCCTGATGCAGACCATCGTGCGCCACCCCAAGCCGGTGATTGCCGAGGTGAGCGGGGTCGCCACCGCTGCCGGCTGCCAGCTTGTCGCCTCCTGTGACCTTGCGGTTGCGAGCGATACGGCGCGGTTTGCAACGCCGGGTGTCAATATCGGCCTGTTCTGTTCGACGCCCATGGTGGCTCTGTCGCGCAATATTTCGCGCAAGCACGCCATGGAAATGCTGCTTACGGGAGAGATGATCGACGCGCAGACGGCCCGTTCGTTCGGTCTGGTCAATCGTGTGGTGCCGCAGGATGTCTTGAATCAGACCGCGATGAATTTCGCACAAACCATTGCTTCCAAATCACCTTTGACGCTCAAGATCGGTAAGGAAGCGTTCTACTCACAGGCCGAGATGGAACTTTCGCAGGCCTATGACTACACGGTGCGGGTGATGGTGGAGAACATGATGGCGCGAGATGCGGAAGAAGGTATTGGCGCCTTTATCGAAAAACGCGCGCCGCAATGGCAGGGCAAATAGAAGAGCCTGCCGATAACGGCAGGCAGTCTGTATTTTGCGGCTGCCCCGGTTTTCGTCAGTCATCCGTCCAGCAGATGTGCACGGGGCACGCATCCGTATCGAAAGCGGGGACGCGCCGAACCTTCAACGTGTTGAATGCGGCCGGACACTCCTCGAGATTTGCCACGAACCGATCATAACGCTGAATGGGACCGCCGTTTCTGGACGGGTAGCGCAAAATGATTGAACCGTGTTTTCTAATGGACGCCTGGATTTGCTGACAGGTCAGTCCTGCGGCCCATGTACTTTGGTTGGGGAACAGCAGGACCGTACCCAGGATTGTGACCAAAAGCTTGTGCATGGCTTCCCTTTCCGAACATCGTTGCAAGTCACGCCATCTCCGGAGAAAAATGGCGCACCGGCGAGGTGCGGCGGGAAGTAATGCCTGAGGCTAGTTCAGGGAAAAAGTTGATATAAGCATAAATGAATAAAGGATTTTTTCTGTTTTTAAGTATATCATTCCGGCTGGTATCAGCGACCGGAATGGAGCCCTGATCTGTCCTGTAAGGCGGCAGGAAAAATCAGTGGGATTTAAACCAGGGACGTTGGAAAAGCCGCTCCCTGATTTCCGGTTTGCAGCGTAGCACCGGGCAGGATTCGCGGTCTGCCGCAGGAATGGTAGCGCGGGCACCGATATGGCCAACGGGGCAAAGCCGCTCATGCGACACATAGCGATCATAGCGCGGGAGACTGGGGTTGTTGCGCGACTGATAACGCATGATGGCAGCACCCTCCGCCGCGATCCGCGCTTGCACCTCGGCGCAGCTCATGGCAGTTGACGTGTAACGGGATATTGCCTCTGCCGGGCTGGCGATGAGCGTCGCTCCGATGGCGAGTATTGCGTATCTCAACATGTTCGACCCCTGGTTTACTGCGGGCTGGAATAAGCAGAACCTTATCATGAAGCTTGTTTGCGCCGAGAATGCGGTCGGCCGGGGTTTCAAGATCGGGCTGGCCCGACGGGTGCCATTCGCGGCAAGCCGAGGAGAAGAACAACACCGACAAAGCGAATCTCCGGGAGCGACGATGAACCACGACAAATATGACGATGCCTACATCTCCGGTATTCTGAATGCGGTAAAGACGGTCGCCATCGTCGGCGCATCTGCCAATGAGGTGCGACCGAGCTTCTTCGTCACCAAATATCTGATCGACAAGGGCTATTCGGTGTTTCCCGTCAATCCCGGGCAGGCAGGCAGGGAGATTGCCGGACGACCGGTCGTTGCCCGTCTCGCCGATTTGTCGGAACCGGTGGACATGGTCGACATCTTCCGCCCTTCGGCCGCCATCCCCGGCGTGACGGATGAGATACTGGCAATGGACCCGCTCCCCAAGGTGGTCTGGATGCAGCTTACGGTGCGTGACGATGCTTCCGCCGGGAGGTTGGAGGAAAAGGGGATCCAGGTGGTGATGGATCGCTGCCCGAAGATCGAGTATGCCCGGCTCTCCCGCGAGATTGGCTGGAACGGTGTGAACAGCCGGGTCATTTCCTCGAAAAAGCCCATCATGCGCAAAGGTTTTCAGAGTTTCGGCATACGTCAACGCTGATTTTCCAAAGAACGCCAGCCCACAGGGACAAAACGCCTTTTCCTGCGACGGCGCCCTCTGTATTGATGCCCCGAACGAATATCTGTTTTTTTGGAGGAATAGTCATGAGTGAGCGTACGCCCGGTTTCGACACGCTGGCAGTGCATGCAGGGGCTCAGCCCGATCCGGCGACAGGCGCGCGCGCCACGCCGATCTACCAGACCACCTCCTATGTCTTCGACGATGCGGACCATGCCGCCTCTCTGTTTGGCCTCAAGGCCTTCGGCAATATCTACACCCGCATCATGAACCCGACGCAGGCTGTTCTCGAAGAGCGCGTCGCGGCTCTGGAAGGCGGCACGGCGGCGCTCGCCACGGCGTCGGGTCACGCAGCACAGCTCCTCACTTTCCACACGATCATGAAGCCCGGCGCGAACTTCATCGCTGCCAGGAAACTTTACGGCGGGTCGATCAACCAGTTCGGCCATGCTTTCAAGAACTTTGACTGGCATGTGCGCTGGGCCGATCCGGAAGACCTCGACAGTTTTGAAAGCCAGATCGATGACAATACGCAGGCGATCTTCGTCGAAAGCCTCGCCAATCCCGGCGGCACCTTTGTGGATCTGGAGAAGATCGGCAATGTCGCCCGCAAGCATGGCCTGCCGTTCATCGTCGACAACACCATGGCCTCACCCTATCTGTTGCGCCCCATTGAGCACGGCGCCGATGTTGTTTTGCACTCGCTGACCAAGTTCATGGGCGGCCACGGCAATTCCGTGGGCGGTGTTCTGGTCGACGGTGGTACGTTCGACTGGTCGAAGTCGGGTAAGTATCCAATGCTTTCCGAGCCGCGCCCCGAATATGGCGGCATGGTATTGCATGAGACCTTTGGCAATTTCGCGTTCGCGATTGCCGCCCGCGTCTTGGGACTGCGTGATTTCGGCCCGGCGATCTCGCCCTTCAACGCGTTCCAGATTCTGACCGGCATCGAGACGCTCGCCCTTCGCATGCAACGTCACAGCGACAATGCGCTCAAGGTCGCCGAGTGGTTGAAGGGCCACGACAAGGTGTCCTGGGTTTCCTATCCGGGCCTGCCCGATGATCCCAATCATGGCCTCATGAAGAAATACTCCCCCAAGGGCGCGGGTGCGGTCTTCACCTTTGGCCTGAAGGACGGCTTCGATGCGGGTGTGAAGGTGGTGGAGAGCGTGGAGCTATTCTCGCATCTGGCCAATATCGGCGACACGAAATCCCTGATCATTCACCCGGCGTCCACCACGCATCGCCAGCTTTCCGATGAGCAAAAGGCTGCAGCTGGTGCAGGCGTCGATGTGATCCGCCTGTCGATCGGTATCGAGGATGTGGAAGACATCATCGCCGATCTGGAGCAGGCGCTGGCCCAGATCTGAACCAGATACGCTTGCTTGGCTTTTTATGCGGCGCGGGCTCTTTGGCCCGTGCCGTTTCCATTTCGCGCGAGACCGAGCCTCGTCAAGAGCCAGTATGCCAGCGGCAGTCCAGCCGCTCAAGCCCATGAAAATGTTAGGTGTCGCCATAGGTCGGTGGCGCCTTCAGAGCGAGCGGGGGCAGGCGTTCGAACAGAACTTTCAATCCCACCTGCATTTCCAGTCGCGCCAGTGGCGCACCTATACAAAAATGGATGCCGGCACCGAACGAGACGTTTTTTTGATCTCCACGTCCAGGCCGGAAGTTGCGCGGATGATCGAAGGCGCGCGGGTCGCTATTGGCCGCACCCAGCATCAGCCCCAAGGTTTCGCCGGGCTTCAGGGTGAGGCCAGCCGTGACCTCAACGGTCTCGTAGGCGTAGCGTGTGAACATGTGCAGCGGCGGATCGTAGCGCAGGCATTCCTCGACCGTGGCCGCCGTCTCTGCCTCGGAGGCGAAGAAGCGGCGCGGGTCGCCGCCCTGCGCAAGAATGGTGGATATGGCATTGCCGAGCTGGTGCACGGTCGCTTCGTGTCCCGCATTCAGGAGCAGGATCGCAGACGAAGCTAGTTCATCTTCGGAAAGCTGCTCACCATCTTCTTTCGCGGAGATCAGAAGGCTTAGCAGATCATCGCCGGGAGAGGCACGCCGCTTCACGGCATAGGCACGGATGAAGGCGGAGAAGTCGCGTGCGGCCGCGTCGGCGCGGCGCTGGGTTTTCTCATCCGAGCCATGCATATACATGGCCACCATACGGTGCGACCACTCGACCAGTTGCGGCCCCATTTCGCCCGGAACGCCAAGCATTTCCGTGATGATGACCAGCGGTATGGGCGTTGCGTAGGCGGCAAGGAGCTCCGCCTCGCCATCCCGCTCGAAGCCGGTGATGAGTTCATGGCAAAGTGCTTCGACGCGCGGGCGCAGGCGCTCCACCTGACGCGAAACGAAGGCGCGGTTGACGAGTTTTCTGAGCCGCGTATGGACTGGCGGTTCCAGCTCCAGCATGGAGTTCGCCTCGACCGCGTCGAAATGGGCAAGATGTGTTCGGGACGCAGGGTCCGGCTTGCGCCCGTCGGGCTGCTGGCGCCCGAGGCGCCGGTCGCGCAGCGCGCGATTGACGCCGTCATGATCGATCAGGCACCAGAAGCCGTAATTTTCCCAGAAGAAGGCCGGTCCCTGCGCGTGGAGGAACGCGTAGGCGTCATAAGGATTGCAAACGAATTCCGGCTGGTGCGGGTCGAGCTGGACGGATTTTCGATCAGCGTCGAACTGGAGATAGGCAGGCTTGGAGTGCATGTTGCTGGCAATCCGGCTTCCAGGACAGACGATGCCATGTGGCACCAATCGCCATTCATAACGGGCGAATCGGCAGCAGACGAGCATCTTGATACGCGCTTGCTCTTGCGTCAGGGGAAGGGGGCATCCTATTTATCCCCTTGAACCAAACGATTCTGCCGCTTTTGCGCGCGCCGGATTTGCGGCGTGCGACTTCCAACCGAAAGGTATATTCATGCCGAATCCCGTCGATACCGCCATGAATCTGGTGCCCATGGTCGTCGAGCAGACGAACCGGGGTGAACGGGCTTACGACATCTTCTCGCGCCTTCTCAAAGAGCGCATCATCTTTATCACCGGCCCGATCGAGGATGGCATGGCCTCGCTCGTGTGTGCGCAGCTTCTTTTTCTTGAGGCCGACAATCCCAAGAAAGAGATCGCGCTCTACATCAATTCGCCGGGCGGTGTGGTGACCTCGGGCATGGCCATCTACGATACCATGCAGTTCATCCAGCCTCCGGTCTCCACCCTGTGTATCGGCCAGGCCGCGTCCATGGGATCGCTGCTTCTGTGCGCCGGTCACAAGGATATGCGTTTTGCTACGCCCAACGCACGCATCATGGTGCATCAGCCCTCCGGGGGGTTTCAGGGGCAGGCGTCCGATATCGAGCGCCACGCGCAGGACATCATCAAGCTGAAGCGTCGCCTGAACGAGGTCTATGTCCAGCATACCGGCCAGGACTACGAGACGATTGAAAAGACGCTCGACCGTGACCACTTCATGACCTCGGACGAGGCGCAGGAGTTCGGCCTGATCGACAAGGTGATCAGTTCGCGCGAAGCGGTCGAGAAAGCGCCCGGATCCTGAGGTCCGTTCAGGCATTCATTAACGCAGGGCCCGGCAAGGCGCCGGGTGAGGCGCGATTCGGTGCGCATTTGCGGCCGATTGCGTCAATTCTGTCACATTTTTGTGTTTGCAGCCGGTGTGTGAACGCCTACGTTAAACCTATATTGAGTTTCCAGAGCCAAGGTCTGGTCAGGGGCTCGGTATGGTTGCCGCGTTTTCGGATTTGTGGTTCGTTTCGAAGACAGAGCGTGGACCACCTGGAGGTTATCCCATCTTCAGGGTCCATGACCGCCCGGCAGGTACGGGGCGACATGCCGGTGGGTAGTGAAAGGACGTAAGACATGAGCAAGGCCAGCAACGGCAGCGGGGACTCCAAGAACACGCTGTACTGCTCCTTCTGCGGCAAGAGCCAGCACGAAGTCCGCAAACTGATTGCGGGACCGACTGTCTTCATCTGCGACGAGTGCGTCGAACTGTGCATGGACATCATCCGCGAGGAAAACAAATCCTCGATGGTGAAGTCGCGCGAGGGCGTGCCCACACCGCAGGAGATCATCGAAGTGCTTGACGATTATGTGATCGGCCAGGGCCACGCCAAGCGCGTGCTTTCCGTGGCGGTCCACAATCACTACAAGCGCCTTGCCCACGCATCCAAGAACGCTGATGTGGAGTTGGCCAAGTCGAATATCCTGCTGATTGGTCCGACGGGCTGCGGCAAGACATTGCTGGCGCAGACACTCGCCCGCATCATCGACGTGCCCTTCACCATGGCCGATGCGACGACGCTCACCGAAGCCGGCTATGTGGGCGAAGATGTCGAGAACATCATTCTCAAGCTGCTGCAGTCGGCCGATTACAATGTCGAGCGCGCGCAGCGTGGCATTGTCTATATCGATGAGATCGACAAGATTTCTCGCAAGTCCGACAATCCTTCGATCACGCGTGACGTGTCAGGCGAGGGCGTGCAGCAGGCATTGCTGAAGATCATGGAAGGCACGGTTGCTTCCGTTCCGCCCCAGGGCGGTCGCAAGCACCCCCAGCAGGAGTTCCTGCAGGTGGACACGGCCAACATACTCTTCATCTGCGGTGGCGCATTTGCTGGCCTTGACAGGATCATCTCCGACCGTGGCCGCAAGACATCCATCGGCTTTGGCGCGACGGTGGCCTCGCCGGAGGATCGTCGAACGGGCGAGCTTTTCCGCCAGGTGGAGCCGGAAGACCTTTTGAAATTCGGTCTTATCCCCGAATTCGTTGGACGTCTCCCGGTTTTGGCGACGCTTGAAGACCTGGACGAGGCTGCTCTCGTGCAGATCCTGAGCGAGCCCAAAAACGCTCTGGTCAAGCAGTATCAGCGCCTGTTCGACATGGAGAATGTGGAACTGACCTTCCATGAAAACGCGCTTGCTGCGATCGCTCGCAAGGCTATCGAGCGCAAGACGGGCGCACGCGGTCTGCGTTCTATCATGGAAGCGATTCTCCTCGACACCATGTTTGAGCTGCCCGCGCTGGAGGGGGTCCAGGAGGTCGTCATCTCCGACGAGGTTGTCGCCGGCAATGCCCGCCCGCTCTATATTTACGCAGAGCGCGAGCAGGAAAAGGGTAACGCCAGCGCCTGACGAAACGTCCGCGTCTGGAAGTTTGAGTGTTTGCGTCACCGGAGTCCTGCTTCGGTGACGTTCGCGTTTTTGCAGCGTCGATGTACCCCAAAACCACCGAATCGGGACGGTCAGAGGTTGCAGGCTGTGTGTCCGGTCCATGCATCCTGCCTAGGCCCTTGATCTTCTCGGTTCATGTCTCCAACTAAGGGAGGAGTAATGGTGGGGTGGTTTCCACACGGACATCGCGCAAAGATGCGGTTGCTTCTGGTGGATAACGCTCTGGCCGGATAGACTGAAACCCGTGGCCGGCTCTCGAGCGGTCGCGGTTTGAAAAGGCTGAAACATGACTGATACCCCCAAGACCGCTGGTGGCACCGCATTTCCCGTATTGCCCCTGCGCGATATCGTGGTGTTCCCGCATATGATCGTCCCGCTCTTCGTCGGCCGCGACAAGTCGATCAAGGCGCTGGAAGAAGTGATGGGCGCCGAGCGTCAGATCCTGCTGGCAACGCAGATGAACGCTGCGGACGACGACCCGGATCCGAGTGGCATTTACGACGTCGGTACGCTTGCCAATGTGCTGCAGCTCCTGAAGTTGCCGGACGGAACGGTAAAGGTGCTGGTCGAGGGAACATCGCGTGCCCGCATTTCGCAGTTCACCGACCGTGAGGAATTCCATGAAGCGACCGCGGATCTGCTCCCGGAGCCGGAAGAGGACCAGGTCGAGATCGAGGCGCTGGCACGTTCGGTCGTTTCCGATTTTGAGAATTACGTAAAGCTCAACAAGAAGATCTCGCCCGAAGTGGTGGGGGCCGCGACCCAGATCGAGGATTACTCGAAGCTGGCCGATACGGTTGCCTCACATCTGGCGATCAAGATTCCCGAGAAGCAGGAAATGCTGGCCACGCTCTCCGTTCGCGAGCGGCTCGAAAAGGCCATGGGCTTCATGGAAGCCGAGATTTCCGTGCTGCAGGTGGAAAAGCGTATCCGTTCGCGCGTCAAGCGTCAGATGGAGAAGACCCAGCGCGAGTACTATCTGAATGAGCAGATGAAGGCCATTCAGAAGGAGCTCGGCGAGGGCGAGGACGGCCGCAACGAGGCTGCCGAACTGGAAGAGCGCATCAACAAGACCAAGCTCTCCAAGGAAGCGCGCGAGAAGGCCGAGGCCGAGCTGAAGAAGCTCAAGACCATGTCGCCCATGTCGGCCGAAGCCACGGTGGTTCGCAACTATCTCGACTGGCTGCTTTCCATACCGTGGAGGAAGCCAAGCAAAATCAAGAACGATCTCGAATTTGCGGAGAATGTGCTCGACACCGATCATTTCGGTCTTGAGAAAGTCAAGGAGCGCATCGTCGAGTACCTGGCAGTCCAGAGCCGTCAGAAGAAGCTCAAGGGGCCGATCCTGTGCCTCGTCGGCCCGCCCGGCGTCGGCAAGACATCGCTCGCCAAGTCCATCGCCAAGGCTACGGGACGTGAATATGTCCGCATGGCGCTCGGCGGTGTGCGTGATGAGGCTGAAATCCGCGGGCACCGTCGCACCTACATCGGCTCGATGCCCGGCAAGGTCGTCCAGTCGATGAAGAAGGCGAAAAAGTCCAACCCGCTCTTCCTGCTCGATGAGATCGACAAGATGGGCATGGATTTCCGTGGTGATCCCTCTTCGGCGCTGCTTGAGGTTCTCGACCCGGAGCAGAATTCGACTTTCATGGACCACTATCTCGAGGTGGAATACGACCTGTCGAGCGTGATGTTTGTCACCACGGCCAACACGCTGAACATTCCGCCAGCGCTGATGGACCGCATGGAGATCATCCGCATCGCCGGCTACACCGAAGACGAGAAGGTGGAGATCGCCAAGCGGCACCTCCTGCCCAAGGCCGTGCGTGAGCATGCTCTGGAGGCGCATGAGTTCTCCGTGACCGATGGCGCGCTCCAGCAGATCATCCGCACCTACACACGTGAGGCGGGTGTTCGCAATCTCGAGCGTGAACTGATGAAGCTCGCCCGCAAGGCGGTGACGGAAATCCTGCGCAACGCGAAGAAGGACGGCGGCAAGGACAAGGTCGAAGTGACCGAGGACAACCTGTCGGATTATCTGGGCGTGCAGCGTTATCGCTTCGGTCAGGCCGAGGGTGAGGACCAGGTTGGTGTCGTGACGGGTCTCGCGTGGACGGAAGTTGGCGGCGAGTTGCTCACCATTGAAGGCGTCATGATGCCCGGCAAGGGCAAGATGACCGTTACCGGCAATCTGCGCGACGTGATGAAGGAATCGATCTCCGCTGCGGCATCCTATGTCCGCTCGCGCGCCGTCGATTTCGGCATCGAGCCGCCGGTCTTCGACAAGAAGGACATCCACGTGCACGTGCCGGAAGGCGCTACCCCCAAGGATGGTCCGTCTGCGGGCGTTGCGATGGCCACATCCATCGTGTCCATCATGACCGGCATTCCGGTGCGCAAGGACATCGCCATGACCGGCGAGATCACACTGCGTGGCCGTGTGCTTCCAATCGGTGGCCTGAAGGAAAAGCTTCTTGCTGCTTTGCGCGGTGGGATCAAGAAGGTGCTCATTCCTGAAGAGAACGCCAAGGATCTGGCAGACATTCCCGAGAACGTGAAGAACGGCCTCGAGATTGTTCCCGTAAGCCGCGTCGGCGAGGTGCTGGAACATGCGCTTACCCGCATGCCCGAGCCGATCGAATGGGTGGAGCCCGTCGAGCCGGCCGGAAAGGTCGCTGCAGGCGGGACCGAAGGGCAAACAATCGCCCATTGATTCCGTTTCGCCGCACCGGTTGAGCAAAGGCGCGTAACCGGTGCGGTGCAAGGGATTGAGGCATTTCCACGCCGTATTTTCGGCAGAATCATCAGAAGCCGGGCATTTTGCCCGGCTTTTCTGTCGAAAACCGCAGAAAACGTGGGTTTTAGAGCGCCTGAAAGCATTTCGTGCTTGGTGGCGGCAATTGTTCTCCCTAGACTGCCTCGAGCCGAGTGAGTCGCATCACTTGGTCCTTATCAGGAAGGGGTAATTACATGAACAAGAACGAGCTCGTATCCGCAGTCGCAGAAGAGGCAGGCCTCTCCAAAGGCGACGCCCAGTCCGCGGTCGATGCGGTTTTCTCCGTGATCGAAGGCGAACTCAAAAAGGGTGGGGACGTGCGCCTCGTCGGCTTCGGCAACTTCTCCGTCTCGCGGCGTGAAGCCTCAACGGGCCGCAACCCGCAGACCGGTGCTACGGTTCAGATCCCGGCTCGCAACGTGCCGAAGTTCTCGGCCGGCAAGGGCCTCAAGGACGCGGTCAACAGCTGATCGCGCCCTCAAGGGAATGCAAGAAAAGCCGGGTTCCAGCCCGGCTTTTCTTTTGTCTCAAACACGAGAGCGACGCTGGCGTCATTCTCTGTCCGGCACCCTTGCGGAGGTGGCCTACCCCGCCTGTCTGGAGCGCGTCTTGCATGCCTCAAGGGACATATGAAGAAGCGGATAGGGGCGACCTGCGCCATCCCTCGGCGAGCGCGCCTTCACCTCGAAGCCCATCTTTCGATAGAAGCCAAGTGCCAGCTCATTCTGCTCGTTGACATCCAGGGTAATGTGTCTGCCGGCGACCTCGCGCGCATGTGCGATTAAGCGCGCACCAAGACCTGTGCCGCGCGAATCCGGATCCACGAACAGACTGTCAATATGCCCTTCGCAGAGTCCCATGAAGGCGAGGGGCGAATCCTCTTCATCGACTGCGACCCACAGGTCCGCACCCGGAAGATAGGTTCCGGCCACGTCGGCCTCGATCGCGCGGAAGTCTGATTCAGAGAGGAAGTCATGCGTCGCGCGGACAGACCGCCGCCAGATCTCGATAAGGTCGACGAGGTCGTCTTTTCGGGATTTGCGAATCTCGGACACGCATCTACTCCAGGGGAGAGGGGGGACAAGTGAGTGGCACGGCAACGTGCCGGGGCGAAGAAGTCGCAACATTCGCGGAATGAGGAGGGAATGGTGGGCGATGACAGGCTCGAACTGCCGACATCTTCGGTGTAAACGAAGCGCTCTACCAACTGAGCTAATCGCCCATTCCAAGCGGATCGTTTAGGGGGTTCGCGCTCGGATCGCAAGCAAAAAACACCTTCTCCAACGCATATTGAACCAACATCAAGAAAGTTTCACAAACTGCAGATTGGCTGCTTGACACCACATCAAGAACCCCCTAATTCAGCGCTCATCGACGCGTTGCTGCTTCGGCACAGCGCCTCAAGCGCGGGTGTAGCTCAGTTGGTTAGAGTGCCGGCCTGTCACGCCGGAGGTCGCGGGTTCGAGCCCCGTCACTCGCGCCACTTCCCATAAATCCGGAGAAGTGGCGCCGGGGGATAATTGCCCCAGAACATCCGTTTCCAGTTCCAGACTACCTTTAATATTGAGCCGCATGCGTATCGATTGCGCGGCAAGCGGTACGGCCGATACGGCTTGTCCGACCCGCCTGTTGCGGCAAGGCATGTGCCTGCCCGGCAGCCCCATCGGAACGGCCAGTGGCGCCGTCATCGGATCGTTGCTGTGCGGAATGGGTCCACGGCCTGTGGCTCGCCCGTTCGTTCCGCCACGTCCAGAAGATAGACGAACATGATCACGGCGGCGGCTGCCGGTGAAAGCAAAAGCGCAACGCGCAACAGACACGAGAACAGCTTTGTCAGGCTCATGACAATGAGTGTAATGATCGAACTTTAATGCTCTCTGCACGGAAGCGTTAACCATCGCTCATGAGGTGCCGAAAACTGCCGTTCGGCTGCTTCTCTTAACCTGAGAGATATCATTGGGCACTAAGCTGCTGCCTCAATGTGTGGGGGCCTTTAGCCGTGCTGACGAATATTGAAGCCCGCAAGGAAACGCGCAGAGGATCTGTCCTTGAGACCGTCCAGGCTGCATTTCTGCTCGGCGTGGTGATTTTCGGTACTTGCCTTTTTGGCATTTACACGCGCCCGCTCGATTTTCTGGCGAACGTCTGGCCCGCCAACGCCGTAATGCTCGGCCTGCTTCTGCGGTTTCCCAAAACCGCAACCCCGCTGGGTTGGCTGGGAGCGACGGCGGGCTTCATCGCTGCTGATCTGATGACCGGCTCGCCCCTGGACAAGGCGTTGATACTGACAGGTGCCAATCTCGCCGGTATCGGCGGGGCTTACACGGTTCTGCGAATGTATTCCCGCGAGGCGATCCAGCTTCAGACGCCGGAGTCTGTTCCGCAACTGATTTCTGCTATCGGGTTTGGGGCGTGCCTGGCCGGCTTTGTGGGGGCGGTCGCCAATCCTGTGCTGTTTGGCGGCAGTGCTGTTGGGGGGTGGACCTTCTGGTTCGTCACCGAATTTGCGAACTACGTCGCCATCCTCCCGGTCATTCTGACCGCTCGCCTGTTTTCATTCCCGCGCGGTGTGTCGACGAAGCGGCTGGCCTATCTCGGCCTACCGGTACTTTCTCTGGTTCTCAGTTGTTTTGCCAGTTTCCAGATTGGTGGTCCCGGCGCCGTCGCATTTCCCGTGCCGGCCCTCCTGTGGGCCGCGATTGTCTATCCGCGCTTCGTGACAGTCCTTTTGACATCGGTGTTCAGCTTTTGGAGCCTGATCGCGCTCTCGACCAATCTGTTCGACCGCGTGGTTGGTGTGTCGGAGGAAGGAGCGCTTGTATCGATGCGGCTCGGTGTCAGTCTGATCACCCTGGCGCCTCTGATGCTCGCCAGCGCTATGGCAAAGCAAAAAGATCTGATTGCACAATTATCCCATCTCGCGCGCCACGATCCCCTGTCCAGCCTCCTCAATCGGCGCTCGTTCGGCGAAGAGGCGCAGAAGCTTGCCCGGTACTGCGCCAAACAATGCCATCCATATTCGGCGCTGATGCTGGATATCGATCACTTCAAGTCGATCAACGACCGTTTCGGCCACGCAACCGGTGACCAGGTAATTTCGATCGCGGCGGCAAAGATCTCGGCGTGCCTGCGCTCTGGCGATATTATCGGCCGGGTAGGGGGCGAGGAATTTGCCATCCTTCTTCCCAAATGTACTCGTGAACAGGCGCTTGAAGTTGCTGAGCGGATACGACGCGCTTTTGCGCAGGGGCATGTGACGCCAGACGGCGGGATCCCCATCAGTGTAACCGTGAGCGTTGGATTGGCGTCGTCGGACGATGGTTCGGCTGATGTCGAAACTCTTATGGAAGAGGCCGACAAGGCACTTTATCGCGCCAAACATCTGGGGCGCAACCGTTCCGAGATACATGATCAGGAGCCAGGCTGGAGGTCCGCGTAAATCTTGTCCCTGGCCTGATCGTACAGGCGCAGCCGACGGATAGTGACGACTTTCCTCACAGAAGCTCTTGCATTGCATGCCACGCAACACCATCTCCTGGCGAGCGGTGGTTGAACCGGCGTGGGACGTCCTGCAAGATATGTGGTGAGGTTCCCCGGAAGATCACTGTATTCGATCCGAACGACCCCGTGGTGACCGTGAAGGTACCGGCACCCGGTGGCTCTCGGGAACGAAGGAAGCGGGCCGGGGCCCGCTTTTTTGCTTTTCAAAGCACGTCAGATCATGCAGGCGGAGGCTACAGGCCGAGCAGGGCCTTTGCTTCCTCAAGGCTCGACATGGATGCGTCGTGATCGCCGGCCTTGTGCTGTTCCTCGCCCATTGTCCGCAGTTCCTTGACACGAGCCGTATCGCTCTCTGACAGCGAGGCTGTCTGCATCGCCTGATCGATTTCGCTCATCAGGCTGGGGCATGCATGCGCAAAAGCCGCTGCCGGCCATAGGCCGATCAGCGCAGCAAGAAGTGCATAGGGTTTCATGATATCCTCCATGTCGCCACACGCTTGAAGCTTCAAGTGCGGCGAGACCAGCGATCTTACACCCATTCTGCTCCTGGTACCAATCGGAGATGTGATTGCTGCTGTGGGTGCCGGGCGACCCGTGCATCGGGAGGAAAAAAGCCCCGCAATCTGGATCGCGGGGCAGGCGGCAACTCATTGTGCCTGGGAGCTACTGCACGAGCACCGGGCGTTTGCAGCTGACGCCGGTGACCCTTACATCGGCTTCGCCGATCTTCACACCAGCCAGCGCAAGCACATTGTAAAGGAGTTCGTCGATCGGTTCCGAGAGGCTTGAGAGGAGCGCCTTGACGGTGCCCTTCACAAGCGTGGTGTTGAGGAGCGTTCCGCCGAGAAGCGACCCGCCCGGAACTTCTACGTCGAGATGGAGGTTTTCGAGCAGTGAACTGGTTGTCGAGCCCAGAATGTCCCGTGTTGATACGCTCCTGATGCGTCCTTGCCGGATATCCGAACTTGAGAAGCGCAGCCGTGTCGGTTGCATGTTCTGCGTTTCAACATGCGCCTTGCCGTTGACCGATACGCTCAAGATGCCTCCAACGTCGATCATCCTGGCGGGACTGACCCGAGCCTGATCCGAAAATGTCGACAAAGTACGGTCATCAACTTCACCGAGCGCGATCTCCAACACTCCCGGCATCGCGTCAACAGAGACACTGCCCTTGTTTGGCTGCGAGGGGCTGCATTGGATATCGGCGATGCGTGCCTCGGCATGCGCCACTTCCACATAGAGCGGAATCCGTAGCTTCGTTTTCAGGACCACCAGGTCGATACCGACTTCAAACGAGACCTTCAGGCGCGTTTGTGCCGTTCGTACGGCTGTGCCGATGGGCGCCAGCGCATGGCTGGGCGTTCCGGCGGGTGGTTCACCGATTGCAAGCTTGACCGAAAGATTGGTGAGCGGAGAGAGATTTAAGCCGGCATCGACTGCAACCTGATTGTCACCATTGGCAAGTGCGGCAGCCATGGTAATCATTTCAAGCGCTGCAATCCTCATCTCCCAGGGAGCAGTGGTGGCTATGCTCAGCGCGCCAATTGCATCGAGGTTCAGAAGCTGCTCCAGCCTGATGGTATTGCTGTTCTTCGCGGTTGCCGTCTCGAGTGTCCTGAGGACACTCTGAACCGTTGGCGGCACGCCGCTCGTCAAGCGCATGGTTGACAGCAATTCAGGCAGGGTAAGGTCGGTTTCGAGTATCTGGCTGTATGTCAGGCCGGTCAGATCCAGGCGTGTTGCCAGAGTCTGCATGAAGGAAAGGATATCGATGTCGGCGTCGAGCAATCCCTCATAGTCCATCACTTTCAGCGAGATCGTCGTGCCGAGCAGACCGCCAAGCAGGCCGTTCAATAGACCTTCGTTGAGGCTTGCAAGACGGGATCCGACCGAGAAACCCGCGAGCTTTTCTGCTGATGCGGTACCGACCGCAGACAATTCCGGCGGGTCGGCGAATATCGCACCGAAATACAGGTCACCGCGTTTTCTGATCGTCACTCTTGCGGCGTCAGGCGACGTTTCCATCTCCACAAAGCGTAGACTGGTGGCAATGGAGGGGTCGGGATAGTAGCGTCCGCGCACCAGGCGCGCGATGCCGTGTTTTTCCTGCTCTATATACTCATCGGCGGACAGGTAGCGACCATCGAGCAGAAGTCCCTCGTCGGTCTCGAGAGCGATCTCCTGGTTATTGAGAGAGAAAAACTGGGCGACGGCTTTCTCAGCCCTGGCTATATCAGCAGCTGCAACGATCGAAGCGAGGTCGGCTGTCTTCTGAAGCTTGCGGTCTTGCAGGGTGAGATTGCCATAGTCGACCCCCAGTGCCACACAGCCAATCATGATGGGGACAAACAGGGCGAACAGTGTTGCGACATTTCCGCGGCGATCGTTGGCGAACCTGCTGATGTGTGAAAAGCGGGTTCTGGGCATGTCACAGCCCTCCTAACCGGATCGTCGAGTACCCCACAATTTCCTTGTCGGGCATCACGTAGGAATAGAGCGACCAGATCGGCAGGTCGCTGGCATCGTATTTGACGGAAACGGTAAACTGGTTGGGGTTACCGGCATCGTCCGCGACCTGGATGTCGAACTTTTTCGTGTCGATGAATGGATGATCGGTCATCGACCGTTGGATGAAATCACGCGCCAGCGTTTGCCTCTCCATCTGAGAGAGCCCCGCGACTGCAGCACGGGCGGCATCAGCGCTGACCTGCTGTACGGAATGAGCGGCGCTTAGATAGATCCCGTAAGCAATCATCGAAAAAACGGTGAGAAAGAACACCGGCGCAATAATGGCGAATTCAAGCGCTGCTGTGCCGTCTGATCGGTGGAAAAATTTTACGAAATATCTTTTGTCCATTTCCAGTACTCCCAAGCCCGAGAACAGGATTGATGAGCAGAAATAAACAAAGATTAAACACGAGATCCTTGTTTTATTACTAGAGATTGTACCTGCCAGGTTGTGGATTTTTTAAAAGCAACCGCTGAGTTGTGCGGACATTTTTTCTTCAAGGCAACTCTGGGTTACACAATTTTGATTTGTATTTTTGTACTATTTCGAAAAGTTCGGGTTTTGTGGGATTTTTTTGAGTGCGCCTGGATCGGGAATATCACCTTGAGATTGCAAAATTCAGATAGCAGTTTCGCGCAAGCAGTTTCGATCTGACAAAAAGAAGACATCATTCTCAAAAAGCAGAGGTTGTAAAAAAAAATCGAAAAGTTTTGTAAATGTGAGAGTAAATCCCGAAATGGTTGCAAAAAGCACCAGGGAGGCGGAAGGATTGGTGGTTGACGATGGGTCAAGCGCCGCATCCTCATTTGATAGGACCCAATTGCTGCGCCAGATTTCCGCGAGGCATGACGAGAACCGAATCCAGGTCGAGCCAATGCGCGAGACGCTCAAGCTCCCGGCGCAGCGCTTCCGCCGTGTGGGCGGGGGCCTTGGGCTCTGCATGGCTCGACTGAACGAGCAGAACCCGTTCTTTCCGATCCGCCTTGAGATCCACACGCGCCGCGATGCGATCCCCCAGAAGAAAAGGCAGAACGTAATAGCCATGCTCGCGCCTGTGAGCGGGAGTATAGATTTCGATCCGATAGCGAAAGCCGAAGATGCGTTCGGCCCGGTCGCGCTCCCAGACGACCGGATCGAAGGGTGCGAGCAGCGCGGCCCGATCGATGCGCCGCGGCAGCTGCGCGTCCTTGTGAAGGTATGCAGCATGGCGCCAGCCGCGGATCTCCACGGGATACAAGACACCATCCTCGACGAGCTCGGCGACACGCGCCTTGGATACATCGGGTTTCAGTCGAAAATAGTCCCTGATGTCCGGCTCGCTGGCAACGCCGAGCGCGCGCGCCGCTATGTTGACCAGAGCACGCTGTGCGTCATCTTCTCGTGGAGTGGGGGCATCGAAAACATAGCGCGGCAACACACGCTCGGGGAGATCGTAGAGACGCTCAAAGCTTGGTCGGCGGGAATGGGTGGTGATACGACCGCACCAGAAAAGCCACTCGAGCGCTTTTTTGGTTTCGCTCCAGCCCCACCAGCCGCCGCTTCCGCTTTCCCCATCAAGTTCGGAAGCAGCCAGCGGTCCTCGGCTCTCCACCTCTTTGTATAGACGTTCGACGAGCTCTCTTTTCTCGCGAGCGAAATGGACGAGCCCCTTGTAGACGCCTTCACCGCGCCGCGCGCGCTCCATTCGCCAGCGCAGAAAGGGCTGAAGTTCAACCGGCAGGAGCGAGGCCTCATGGGCCCAGTATTCAAACAGCATGCGCGGTTTTTTCGCGTGGGCTCTCTGCAGAACCTCCACCGGATAGGGTCCCAGACGTGCATAAAGCGGCATGAGGTGTGCGCGGGCTACCACATTGACCGAGTCGATCTGTAGCAAACCGGTGCGGGCCAGCGTACGCCGAATATGATGACGGGTAATGGGCCCCCGGGGGCGTGATGTGGAAAATCCCTGGGCGCCGAGGGCAATTCGCCGCACCTCTGCCGGTGTGAGTCGCTCTCTTCGCATATGCCTGCGTTCTTCCCCGCCATTCGCTTTGTAACAGACCTAACCAGTCGGCCAGGCGGATGCCACCCGATTGTTCCAAAGCAGCGGAGTCTCCTGACAGAAAGGAGAGGGCGCTTTACAGGCGGATTTTGTGCGTTATCTGCGCTGTGGCGGAACGCCGGAAGGGGCGCTGTTTGTGAACAACGGCGGATATGCGTGCGACAATGCCGCAATCTGGCCAAGGTTTGACTTGCGTCGCCAAGCGCCCTGCGCTAACCCTCGCCGCGTTGCAACATGAGCCTAGCCTTGCTGCCTTGGCCGTAGGCGCAAAATCCCGGTCTCGGGCCTCGATACGCAGCCTCGCCCGCGGCGGGCAACGGAAAGTCGGACCATGAATGAGCTTCTGAGTTCATACCTACCTATCGTTATTTTCATCGGCGTCGCGCTCGTCGTCGCGCTTGCGCTGGTGGTTGCGCCATTCCTGGTGGCCTATCGCAATCCGGATCCGGAGAAGCTCTCCGCATATGAATGCGGCTTCAACGCATTCGACGATGCGCGCATGAAGTTCGATGTGCGCTTCTATCTTGTGGCGATTCTGTTCATCATCTTCGATCTGGAAGTGGCTTTCCTCTTCCCGTGGGCTGTGGCGTTTGGCGATATCGGCTGGCTCGGTTTCTGGTCTATGATGGTGTTCCTCGGCATTCTCACCATCGGCTTCATCTACGAATGGAAGAAGGGAGCGCTGGAATGGGACTGAACAACGGCACGCTCGTAGCGCCCCGGCCCAAGGGCCTGATCGACCCGAACACTGGCAATCCGGTCGGTTCGGATGATCCGTTTTATACGGGTCTCAACAACGAACTTTCCGACAAGGGCTTTCTTGTCACGTCTTCGGAGGCGTTGATCACCTGGGCGCGTACCGGCTCGCTCATGTGGATGACCTTCGGTCTGGCATGCTGCGCCGTGGAGATGATGCACATCTCCATGCCGCGCTACGATGCAGAGCGTTTTGGCATCGCGCCGCGTGCGTCACCGCGCCAGTCCGACGTGATGATCGTCGCCGGCACGCTGACCAACAAGATGGCGCCGGCCCTGCGCAAGGTCTATGACCAGATGCCTGAGCCGCGCTACGTCATTTCCATGGGCTCATGCGCCAATGGCGGCGGCTATTATCACTATTCCTATTCGGTGGTGCGCGGCTGCGATCGCGTCGTGCCTGTCGACATCTATGTGCCCGGCTGCCCGCCCACGGCGGAAGCGCTGCTTTACGGCATTCTTCTTCTGCAGAAGAAGATCCGTCGCACCGGCACGATCGAACGTTAGAGGCGGATATGAGCGAAGCGCTGAAGGACCTGGCGGCCTACGTCACGGAAAAACTCGACGCGCAGATTCAGGATGCGGTCGTTGCCTATGGCGAACTGACCTTCCTGGTCGAGCCGGGCGACATCGTGGATGTGCTCAATTTTCTGAAGAACGATGTGCAATGCCAGTTCTTCGCTTTCATCGACATTTCGGGAGCGGACTACCCCTCGCGGCAAAAGCGTTTCGAGGTGGTGTACCATCTTCTGTCGCCGCGCCAGAACCAGCGCGTCCGGGTAAAGCTGTCGACGGATGAGGACACACCCGTGCCTTCGGCCATCGAAGTGTTTCCCGCGGCTAATTGGTTCGAGCGCGAAATCTATGACATGTACGGTGTCCTTTTCACAGGCCACCCGGATCTGCGGCGCATCCTCACCGACTACGGTTTCGAGGGCCACCCGCTGCGCAAGGACTTCCCTCTGACCGGCTTTGTCGAGGTTCGCTACGACGACAATCTGAAGCGTGTCGTCTACGAACCCGTCGAGCTGCGGCAGGAATTCCGCAATTTCGATTTCCTTTCGCCATGGGAGGGGACGGATTACGTTCTGCCCGGCGATGAGAAGGCGAAAGAGTGAAGGAAAGCGAATAGGGAGTAGCGAATAGCGAATAGAGAGGCTCGGTTGACGATCAACTCGTACAGGGACCTTCTGATATGGAAAGCAGCGATGGATCTGGCTACGGACTGCTATCGTGCAACCCGCGACTTTCCAAACACAGAGATTTACGGTCTTACGAGTCAGATACGCCGCGCGGCCGGTTCAGTACCGGCGAACATTGCTGAAGGGCATGGGCGCGAACTTACCGGAGCCTTTATTCAGTTTCTGCGCGTTGCGCAGGGTTCGCTGAAGGAATTAGAGACGCATCTGATGTTGGCGTCGCGTTTGAATTTGTTGGAAGAAGGCAGGCTGCAGGAACTGCTCCAGGCGGCTGAAGAGATTGGAAAGATGATCAGATCAATGATCCGGCGACTACAGGAAAAATCGGCATGACGGGATCGCTTTCTATTCGCTATTCGCTATTCGCTATTCGCTCTGGCCACGAAGGGGCCATGCGTCATGACTGAACACTCCGTCCGCAACTTCAACATCAACTTCGGCCCGCAGCATCCGGCGGCGCACGGCGTTCTGCGCCTTGTGCTTGAGCTCGACGGTGAGGTGGTCGAGCGTGTCGATCCGCATATCGGGCTTTTGCATCGCGGCACCGAAAAGCTGATCGAGCACAAGACCTATCTGCAGGCCGTGCCTTATTTCGACCGGCTCGACTATGTCGCGCCCATGAACCAGGAACACGCCTTTGCGCTGGCCGTGGAGCGTCTGATCGGCATTGACGTTCCGATCCGCGGTCAGCTCATCCGCGTGCTCTTCTCCGAGATCGGCCGCATTCTGAACCATCTTCTGAACATCACCACGCAGGCGCTGGACGTGGGCGCGCTCACCCCGCCGCTGTGGGGCTTTGAAGAGCGCGAAAAGCTGATGGTGTTTTATGAGCGGGCCTGCGGCGCGCGCATGCACGCGGCCTATTTCCGCCCCGGCGGCGTTCATCAGGACATTCCCGATCAGCTCGTCGAGGACATCGGCAACTGGATCGAGCCGTTCCACAAGACGGTGGACGATCTCGACAATCTTTTGACCGGCAACCGCATCTTCAAGCAGCGCAATGTCGATATTGGCGTCGTGACGCTGGAAGACGCATGGGCCTGGGGCTTCTCGGGCGTCATGGTGCGCGGTTCGGGTGCGGCATGGGATCTGCGCAAGAGCCAGCCCTATGAATGCTACCCGGAGATGGATTTCGACATCCCGGTCGGCAAGAATGGCGACTGCTATGATCGCTATCTCATCCGTATGGAAGAGATGCGCCAGTCGGCGAAGATCATGCGCCAGTGCGTTGATCGGCTGCTCGGCAAGGAGCGTGTCGGCCCGGTTTCCAACACCGACGGCAAGATCGTCCCGCCCAAGCGCGGCGAGATGAAGCGGTCGATGGAAGCGCTGATCCATCACTTCAAGCTCTACACCGAAGGCTACCACGTTCCCGAAGGCGAGGTGTATGCCTGCGTGGAAGCGCCCAAGGGCGAGTTCGGCGTCTATCTGGTCTCCGACGGGACCAACAAGCCTTATCGCTGCAAGCTGCGCGCCCCGGGCTTTGCTCATCTCCAGGCCATGGATTTCCTGTGTCGCGGCCATCTTTTGGCCGACGTCGCCGCCGTGCTTGGCTCCCTCGACATCGTGTTTGGTGAGGTAGACAGATAAATGTCAGTCCGCCGTCTCGCAGACGAAGCCGTCCAGCCGCAGAGCTTCGCTTTTTCCCGTGCCATGAACGGGGAGGTGAAGCGCTGGCTGGGCAAATATCCGAAAGACCGCAAGCAGTCGGCGGTGATCCCGCTTCTGATGCTGGCGCAGGAGCAGGAAGGCTGGGTCACGCGCGCGGCCATTGAGCATGTGGCAGAAATGCTGGACATGCCGCTTATCCGCGTTCTGGAAGTGGCGACCTTCTACACCCAGTTTCAGCTCGCGCCCGTCGGCACCCGCGCCCACATTCAGGTGTGTGGCACCACACCCTGCATGCTGCGTGGCTCCGGCGAACTGATCGAACTGTGCAAGAAGAAGATCAATCCGGAACCCTTCCACCCCAATGCCGACGGCACGCTGTCGTGGGAAGAGGTGGAGTGTCAGGGCGCCTGCGTGAACGCGCCGATGGTCATGATCTTCAAGGACACCTATGAAGACTTGACGCCCGAGCGCCTCGAAGAAATCATCGATGCATTCGAGGCCGGCAAGGGCGACACGATCAAGCCCGGTCCGCAGATCGACCGCATCTATTCGGCTCCTGCCAGTGGCCTCACGGCGCTGACCGACGAAAAGGCCGTCACCGGCAAGACGAAGGGCAAGCCCGGCAGCCGGAAAAAGGCTTCCGCAGGCACCGAGGTGCCGCCGTCCCGCGCGGCCAAACCCGACACGTCTGCCACCGAAACCGATCCGGCGATCAAGTCGCCGTCACCGGTCAAGGCGGACAATGGCAAGACATCGGCAGCCGCCGCTGTTTCTGCCAAGGCTGCTCCGAAGAAAAAGCCTGGCACCTCGCCCAAATCCGCCACCTCGTCCAAAGCGTCTGCGGCCGCAAAACCGGCAAAACCGGCCAAGCCCGCGCTTGAAGACAAGAACCGTCCGGTCGGCATCGCCCGTCCGGCAGAACCTGACGACCTCAAGATGATTTCTGGCATTGGCCCGAAGATCGAGGGCATTCTGCACGATCTCGGCATATTCACCTTCGAGCAGGTTTCGAAGTGGAAGAAGGCCGAGCGCGAATGGGTCGATGGTTATCTGAGCTTTCATGGCCGCATCGAGCGCGAGGACTGGGTCAAACAGGCCAAGGCGCTCGCCAAAGGCGGCGAAGCCGAATACATCAAAGTTTTCGGCAAGAAGCCGAGGTGAGGGACTGAGTCATGCTCCAGGATAAAGACCGCATCTTCACCAATATCTACGGCCAGTTCGACCGTTCCCTGAAGGGCGCGCAGTCGCGCGGTCTGTGGGACAACACGAAGGGCCTGATCGACAAGGGCCGCGACTGGATCATCAACGAGATGAAGGCGTCGGGCCTGCGCGGGCGCGGCGGCGCCGGCTTCCCGACCGGTCTCAAATGGTCGTTCATGCCGAAAGAGCCGGGCGACCGCCCGCATTATCTCGTCGTCAATGCCGACGAATCGGAGCCCGGCACCTGCAAAGACCGCGATATCATGCGCCACGACCCGCACACGCTGGTCGAGGGATGCCTGATCGCCGGCTTCGCCATGGGCGCGCACACCGCCTATATCTACGTGCGCGGCGAGTTCATCCGCGAGCGCGAGGCGCTCGAGCGTGCGATTGCCGAGTGTTACGAGGCGGGCCTTCTCGGCAAAAACAACAAATGCGGCTGGGACATGGACGTTTTCGTCCATCACGGCGCCGGCGCTTATATCTGCGGTGAGGAAACGGCACTTCTCGAAAGCCTTGAAGGCAAGAAGGGCCAGCCTCGCCTGAAGCCGCCATTCCCCGCGAATGTCGGCCTCTATGGTTGCCCGACCACTGTGAACAACGTCGAATCCATCGCCGTTGCGCCAACCATTCTTCGCCGCGGCGCATCATGGTTCTCCTCCTTCGGGCGCGAGAACAACAAGGGCACGAAGCTTTTTTGCATCTCCGGCCACGTGGAAAACCCGTGCACGGTAGAAGAGGAGATGTCGATCCCGTTCCGCGAGCTGATCGAGCGCCATTGCGGCGGCGTCCGTGGCGGCTGGGACAATCTTCTGGCGGTCATTCCGGGCGGCTCTTCGGTGCCATTGGTGCCGGCCAGTGAGATCATCGATACGCCGATGGACTTCGACAGCCTGCGCGAACTGAAGTCCGGTCTCGGCACCGCCGCCGTGATCGTGATGGACAAGTCCACCGACATCGTGAAGGCGATTGCGCGGCTCTCCTACTTCTATAAGCACGAGAGCTGCGGCCAGTGCACGCCATGCCGCGAAGGCACCGGCTGGATGTGGCGCGTGATGGAGCGGCTGGTAGTTGGTCAGGCTCAGAAGCACGAAATCGACATGCTGCTCGATGTGACGAAACAGGTGGAAGGCCACACGATCTGTGCCTTGGGTGATGCGGCTGCGTGGCCCATCCAGGGCTTGGTGCGTCATTTCCGCCCGGAAATCGAGCGGCGCATCGACGAGTTCACCCGCAATGCGCATCAGGCCCGGCCGGCGCTGGTGGCGGCGGAATAAAAGTGAAGGTTTGCTCCGGAAGGGGCGAGAGGTAAGCGGACAGCGACCATGGCAAAATTGAAAGTCGACGGCACGGAGATCGAGGTACCCGATCACTACACGCTGCTGCAGGCCGCCGAGGAGGCGGGCGCGGAGGTGCCGCGCTTCTGTTTCCATGAGCGTCTGTCGATCGCAGGCAATTGCCGCATGTGTCTGGTGGAAGTGAAGGGCGGACCGCCCAAGCCGGCCGCCTCCTGCGCCATGGGCGTGCGCGATCTGCGTCCCGGACCCAATGGCGAGGCACCGGAAATCTTCACCAACACGCCGATGGTCAAGAAGGCCCGCGAAGGCGTGATGGAGTTCCTGCTCATCAACCATCCGCTCGACTGCCCGATCTGCGATCAGGGCGGCGAATGCGACCTGCAGGATCAGGCCATGGCCTTCGGCGTGGATTCGTCCCGCTACAGGGAAAACAAGCGCGCCGTCGAAGACAAATATATCGGCCCGCTCGTCAAGACGATCATGACGCGCTGCATCCACTGCACGCGCTGCGTCCGCTTCACCACCGAGGTGGCGGGCATCTCCGAGCTTGGCCTGATCGGCCGTGGCGAGGATGCCGAGATCACCACCTATCTCGAAGAGGCGATGACGTCCGAGCTTCAGGGCAATGTGATCGACCTGTGCCCGGTCGGCGCGCTGACCTCGCGCCCCTATGCGTTCCAGGCACGTCCGTGGGAGCTCAGCAAGACCCAGTCCATCGACGTGATGGATGCGGTTGGTTCGGCTATCCGCGTCGATACGCGTGGACGCGAAGTCATGCGCATCCTGCCGCGCATCAACGAGGCGGTGAACGAGGAATGGATTTCCGACAAATCCCGCTTCGTCTGGGATGGCCTCAGAACCCAGCGTCTCGACCGCCCTTATGTGCGCAAGGGCAAGCGGCTGCAGCCGGCCACCTGGCCCGAGGCGTTCGATGCCATCGCCAAGGCCATATCGAAGGCTCAGCCGGAAAAGATCGGCGCCATCGCCGGCGATCTGGCCGCCGTCGAGGAAATGTATGCGCTGAAATCGCTGATGCAGTCGCTGGGTTCGGCGAATTATGATTGCCGTCAGGACGGTGCCGCACTCGACCCGGCGCTTGGCCGTGCGGGCTACATTTTCAACCCGACCATCGAGGGCATCGAGGACGCCGACGCGCTTTTGATCATCGGCGCCAATCCGCGCTTCGAGGCGTCGGTTCTCAACGCCCGCATCCGCAAGCGCTGGCGCATGGGCGATTTCCCCATCGGCGTGATCGGCGAGATGGGCGATCTGCGCTACGATTACGATATGCTCGGCACCGGTGCCGAGACGCTCAAGGAACTTGCCGAAGGCAAGGGCAAATTCGCTTCGGTTTTGAAGAAGGCCAAGCGGCCGATGATCATCGTGGGGCAGGGCGCGCTTGCCCGCTCCGATGGTGCGGCGATCCTTGGCCTTGCGGCAAAGCTGGCCGGCTCGGTCAAGGCAGTGTCTGCCGAATGGAACGGTTTTGCCGTGCTGCATACGGCGGCGTCCCGCGTCGGCGGTCTCGATCTCGGCTTCGTGCCAGGGAAGGGCGGCAAGGATATGAAGGGCATGATGGGCGCGATGGATGTGCTCTTCCTGCTCGGTGCCGACGAGATCGACATGAACGCGATCGGTGGGGCTTTCACCGTCTATATCGGCACCCATGGCGATGCCGGTGCGCATCGCGCCGATGTCATCCTGCCGGCTGCGACCTATACGGAGAAGTCCGGCACCTATGTGAACACCGAGGGGCGGGTGCAGATGACCAACCGCGCCGGTTTCGCGCCGGGCGAAGCCAAGGAAGACTGGGCGATCCTGCGGGCATTGTCCGATGTGCTCGGCCACAGGCTGCCGTTCGATTCGCTGGCCGCCCTGCGCGCAGCCCTTTATGCTGAATTCCCGCATTTCGCGGCCATCGACACGGTTACGCCTGCCGATGCAGGCGATGTCGAAAAGCTTGCGAAGCTTGGCGGGCGGCTTACCAAGGCACCCTTCACCTCGCCGGTGAAGGATTTCTATCTCACCAACCCGATCGCCCGTGCCTCGGCCGTGATGGCCGAATGTTCGGCGCTGGCGCGCGGCGACGTAAAACAGGCGGCCGAGTAGAGACGAATGGATACCTTCTTTTCAACCTACGTCCTTCCGGGGCTTCTGATCCTTCTGCAGTCGGTGGCGATGATCGTCATCCTCCTGATCTTCGTCGCCTATATCCTTTACGCCGACCGCAAGATATGGGCCGCCGTGCAGCGCCGCCGTGGTCCGAACGTGGTCGGCCCGTGGGGGCTGTTCCAGGCGTTTGCCGACCTTTTCAAGTTCGTCTTCAAGGAGCCGGTGATCCCATCGGGCGCCAACAAGGGCGTATTCCTGCTGGCGCCGGTCGTTGCCTCGGTTCTGGCGATTGCCGCATGGGCGGTGATCCCGGTCAATGAAGGCTGGGCCATTGCCAATGTGAACATCGGCATTCTCTACGTTTTCGCCATCGCTTCGCTGGAAGTCTATGGCGTGATCATGGGCGGCTGGGCCTCCAACTCGAAATATCCATTCCTCGGCGCGCTGCGTTCGGCGGCACAGATGGTCTCTTATGAGGTCTCCATCGGCTTTGTCATCGTCACCGTCCTGCTCACGGTAGGCTCGCTGAACCTGACCGACATCGTGCTCGCCCAGGGCGACGGTCTTGGCACCATGCTTGGACTGCCCAACACGTTCCTAGACTGGAACTGGCTGGCGCTGTTCCCCATGTTCATCGTGTTCTTCATCTCGGCGCTGGCCGAGACGAACCGCCCGCCCTTCGATCTGGTGGAAGCTGAATCCGAGCTCGTGGCCGGTCACATGATCGAGTATTCCTCGACGCCGTTCCTGCTCTTCTTCCTCGGCGAGTATGTGGCCATCGTCCTGATGTGTGCGCTCACCACCATCCTGTTCCTGGGTGGCTGGCTGCCGCCGCTCGACGTGGCGCCCTTCACCTGGGTGCCGGGCGTGATCTGGTTCGTGTTGAAGATGTGCATGGTCTTCTTCATGTTCGCGCTGGTGAAGGCTTTCGTGCCGCGCTACCGCTACGATCAGTTGATGCGCCTTGGCTGGAAAGTGTTCCTGCCGCTGTCGCTCTTCATGGTCGTTGCCACCGCGGCCTTCCTGAAAATCACGGGGATGGCATGACCATGAGAGTTTCCATCCCTGAAACACGCTTCGGAGAAAATCGATGAGTGCGCTTGCACAGGCAGCCAAGTCGCTGCTTCTCAAAGAGTTCGTCGGGGCTGTCATCCTGTCCATGCGGCAGTTCTTTGCGCCGAAATACACGCTGAACTACCCGCATGAAAAAGGCCCGGTCAGCCCGCGCTTTCGTGGCGAGCACGCATTGCGCCGCTATCCCAATGGCGAAGAGCGCTGCATTGCCTGCAAGCTGTGCGAGGCGATCTGCCCGGCCCAGGCCATAACCATCGAGGCGGGTCCCCGCCGCAATGACGGCACGCGCCGCACGGTGCGCTACGACATCGACATGGTGAAGTGCATCTATTGCGGTTTTTGTCAGGAAGCCTGCCCGGTGGACGCTATCGTCGAGGGGCCGAACTTCGAATTCGCGACGGAAACGCGCGAGGAACTCTATTACGACAAGGACAGGCTGCTTGCCAATGGCGATCGCTGGGAGCGGGAACTGGCGCGCAACATTGCGCTGGATGCACCATACCGGTGACGGTTTGACCTGTGGACGGGGGCAGGGCGCCCGTCTAAACGAAGCATCGTGAATGCCCGGCGCGCCGGGTTTATTGAAAAGCCGTGGCGTTTTGTTGCGGCAGGCTAGGTACCGAGGGAACCATGCTGACAGGACTTGAGGCGATTTTCTTTTATCTGTTCGCCTTTCTCACCGTGGCGGCGGCCTTCATGGTCATCGCTGCACGCAATCCCGTGCATTCGGTGCTCTTTCTGATCGTCGCGTTCTTCAACTCGGCCGGTCTCTTCCTTCTGACAGGCGCGGAGTTCCTCGCCTTCATCATGCTTGTCGTCTATGTGGGCGCGGTCGCCGTGCTCTTCCTGTTCGTCGTCATGATGCTGGATGTGGATTTCGCCGAACTGAAGCGCGGAGCGCTGCAATATGCGCCGGTGGGTGCACTGGTGGGTATCATCCTTGCCGCGGAGCTTGTCATCGTGCTGGGGGGCTATGCCTTCGCGCCCGAGCTTTCGGGCGAGGTTGCGCAGCCAACGCCGCCGATCGATGTGCGCCACAACACGGCAGCCCTCGGCGACATTCTCTACACGGATTACATTCATTTCTTCCAGATCGCCGGCATGGTGCTCCTGGTTGCCATGATCGGCGCCATCGTGCTGACGCTGCGCCACAAGGAAAACGTCAAGCGGCAGAACATTTCTGCCCAGGTGGCGCGCACGCCTGAAACGGCGATCGAGATCAAGAAAGTCGAAACGGGCGAGGGACTCTGATCATGCTGGAAATCGGCATCGCACATTATCTGACCGTCTCGGCCATCCTGTTCACGCTCGGCGTGTTCGGCATCTTCCTGAACCGGAAGAACGTCATCATCATCCTGATGTCGGTCGAGCTGATCCTGCTTGCGGTCAATCTGAACTTCGTCGCCTTCTCCTCGGTTCTGGGAGATCTCGTAGGACAGGTTTTCGCGCTATTCGTTCTCACCGTCGCGGCGGCGGAAGCCGCGATCGGTCTTGCCATTCTCGTCGTCTTCTTCCGCAACCGCGGCACCATCGCCGTCGAAGACATCAACATGATGAAGGGCTGAGCATACGGCCATGTATCAAGCGATCGTATTTCTCCCGCTTATCGGCTTTCTGATTGCCGGGCTGTTCGGCCGCTCCATCGGCGCGAAGGGGTCCGAGCTGATCACCAGCGGCCTGATGGTTATTGTCGCGCTTCTGTCCTGGGTGGCCTTCTTTTCGGTCGCCATGGGCAGCGGCGAGGCATTCACCGTACCGCTCCTTTCCTTCATCACGTCGGGTAATCTGGATGTGTCGTGGGCGATCCGCGTCGACACGCTGACCGTCGTCATGCTGATCGTGGTGAACACGGTCTCGGCGCTGGTTCACATCTATTCGATCGGCTACATGCACCACGATCCGCATCGGCCGCGCTTCTTCGCCTATCTGTCGCTCTTCACCTTCGCCATGCTCATGCTGGTGACATCGGACAATCTGGTCCAGATGTTCTTCGGCTGGGAAGGCGTGGGTCTGGCCTCCTATCTCCTGATCGGCTTCTGGTTCAAGAAACCCTCGGCCAATGCCGCAGCCATGAAGGCATTCATCGTCAACCGCGTCGGCGATTTCGGCTTTTTGCTCGGCATTTTCGGCGTCTACATGCTGTTCGGTTCGGTGAACTTCAGCACGATCTTCGCCAATGCGGCCACCTATCTGCCCGCCGAAGGCGCAGAGGCTGGCGAGCCGGTCCTGACCTTCCTCGGCTACGCGCTGGACAAGGGCGGCGCGCTGACGGCGATCTGTCTGCTTCTGTTCATGGGCGCCATGGGCAAGTCGGCACAGGTGCCGCTGCACACATGGCTGCCGGACGCCATGGAAGGCCCGACCCCGGTCTCCGCACTCATCCACGCCGCCACCATGGTGACGGCCGGTGTCTTCATGGTCGCGCGTCTGTCGCCGATCTTCGAACTGTCGCACACGGCTCTCACCGTCGTGACCTTCGTCGGCGCGTTCACGGCCTTCTTCGCCGCGACCGTGGGCCTCGTGCAGAACGACATCAAGCGCGTCATCGCCTATTCGACCTGTTCGCAGCTCGGCTACATGTTCGTGGCCCTTGGCACCGGCTTTTACAGCGCGGCCATCTTCCACCTGTTCACGCACGCCTTCTTCAAGGCACTCCTGTTCCTTGGGTCCGGTTCGGTTATCCATGCCGTTTCCGACGAGCAGGACATGCGCAAGATGGGCGGTCTCAGGAAGCTTATCCCCCAGACCTACTGGATGATGATCATCGGCACGATCGCGCTTACGGGCGTGGGCATCCCGTTGACGGTCATCGGCACGGCCGGTTTCTTCTCCAAGGATGCGATCATCGAAGGCGCATTCGCGGCAGAGAACTACTTCGCCATGTTCTCCTTCATCCTGCTCACCGTGGCCGCCGTCTTCACGAGCTTCTATTCGTGGCGCCTTATCTTCATGACCTTCCACGGCAAGCCGCGCGCGTCTGCCGATGTGATGCACCATGTGCATGAATCGCCGCTGGTCATGCTCGTGCCGCTGTTCATCCTGGCTGTTGGCGCACTCTTCGCCGGCGTTGCCTTCAAGGAGTTCTTCGTCGGCCATGAGTATGAGCATTTCTGGAAGGGCGCGCTCTTCACGCTGCCGGACAACCACATGCTGGAAGAGTTCCATCATGTGCCCGTCTGGGTGAAGCTTGCCCCGTTCGTCGCCATGCTTCTCGGCCTCTATGTCGCCTGGGTCTACTACATCCGGTCGCCAGAGCGCCCCAAGCGGCTTGCACAGCAGTTCAGCGGGCTTTACGCCTTCCTGCTCAACAAATGGTATTTCGACGAGCTCTACGACTTCCTGTTCGTCCGTCCGGCCAAGCGCCTCGGCCATTTCCTCTGGAAAAAGGGCGACGGCATGGTCATCGACGGTCTCGGCCCGGATGGCATTTCGGCCCGTGTGGTCGATGTGACCAACCGGATCGTCAAGCTGCAGAGCGGCTATCTCTATCACTACGCCTTCGCCATGCTCATCGGCGTTGCTGCCCTCGTTACCTGGATGATGCTTGGAGGCACGTTCTAAGCCATGACCGACTGGCCAATTCTTTCCACGGTCACCTTCCTGCCGCTGGTGGGTGCGCTTCTCATCCTCCTGATCCGGGAGGACGGTGCCGGTGCGCGCCGCAACATTCGCAATGTCGCGCTTTTGACGACGGTCTTCACCTTCGTCCTGTCGCTGTTCATCTGGATCGGCTTCGATGCGTCGACGCCCGGTTTCCAGATGGTCGAAAAGCGCGAATGGCTGGGCTCCGGCATTTCCTATCACATGGGTGTCGACGGCATCTCCATGCTGTTCGTCATCCTGACCACCTTCCTCATGCCGCTATGCGTTCTGGCAAGCTGGGAGGCGGTGGAGCACCGCGTCAAGGAATACATGATCGCGTTTCTGATACTGGAAACGCTCATGATCGGCGTGTTCTGCGCGCTCGACATCGTGCTTTTCTACGTGTTCTTCGAGGCGGGCCTCATTCCGATGTTCATCATCATCGGCGTCTGGGGCGGCAAGCGGCGCGTCTATGCGAGCTTCAAGTTCTTCCTCTACACGCTGCTCGGCTCGGTTCTCATGCTGCTCGCCATGATGGCGATGTACTGGCAGGCCGGAACAACGGATATCCCTACGCTTCTGACCCACGTCTTCCCGGAGGGCATGCAATACTGGCTATGGGTGGCCTTCTTCGCCTCCTTCGCCGTGAAAATGCCCATGTGGCCGGTTCACACTTGGTTGCCCGACGCGCACGTGGAGGCGCCGACGGCCGGCTCGGTCATCCTGGCGGGTATCCTGCTGAAGATGGGCGGCTATGGCTTCCTGCGTTTCTCGCTTCCCATGTTCCCGGTCGCTTCCATCGATCTGGCGCCGCTGGTCTTCACCCTGTCGGTCATTGCCATCATCTACACCTCTCTGGTGGCGCTGATGCAGGAGGACATCAAGAAGCTGATCGCTTATTCCTCGGTCGCCCATATGGGCTTCGTCACCATGGGCATTTTCGCGATCAACGAGCAGGGCGTGCAGGGCGCGATCTTCCAGATGCTCTCGCACGGTCTCGTCTCGGGTGCGCTCTTCCTGTGTGTCGGCGTCATCTATGACCGCATGCACACACGCGAGATCGCGGCCTATGGCGGTCTGGTCAACAACATGCCCAAATACGCCACCGTGTTCATGATCTTCACCATGGCGAATGTGGGCCTGCCCGGCACCAGCGGCTTCGTCGGCGAGTTCCTGACGCTTCTGTCGGTGTTCAAGGTCAACACGTGGGTCGCGCTCTTCGCCACCACCGGTGTCATCCTGTCGGCAGGCTATGCGCTCTGGCTCTATCGCCGGGTGATTTTCGGCTCGCTGACCAAGGAAAGCCTCAAGGGCATGCTCGACCTCTCCGCACGCGAGAAGCTGATCCTCTACCCGCTGGTGGTTCTGGTCATCTTCTTCGGTGTCTACCCGGCACCGATCCTCGATGCGACGGCGGTTTCGGTCGAAGCACTTGTGAACAATGTCTCCCTGTCGGCCGACATGGCACGGGAAGCGGCAACGGCTGCCGCGCAGTAAACGGATTGAAAGCGAATGACGCCTGATCTGACGATAAGCCTGATCCTTGCAACGCCGGAGCTGATCCTGGCGGTGGGCGCTATGGCGCTCCTGATGGTCGGTGTCTTTTCCGGCCCCCGTGCCAATTCCACCGTCACCGGTCTTGCGGTTGCGCTTCTGGTCGCCGTGATCGCGCTGATGGTGATCTTCCCGGCCGATGGCCGCGCCTTCGGCGGCGCGTTCGTAAGCGATGCGTTCGCGCGCTTCATGAAGATCCTGACGCTGGTCGGCTCCGTCGTGACGCTTGTCATGTCTGTCGGTTTTGCCAAGGCGGAGAAGTTCGACAAGTTCGAGTTCCCGGTTCTCATCATGCTGGCCACGCTCGGCATGATGCTGATGATCTCGGCCAATGACATGATCGCGCTCTATCTCGGCATCGAGCTGCAGTCGCTTGCACTCTATGTCGTTGCCGCCATCAACCGCGACAGTGCACGCTCCACCGAAGCAGGCCTGAAATACTTTGTTCTGGGCGCGCTCTCTTCGGGCATGATGCTTTACGGCATTTCGCTGGTCTACGGCTACACGGGCAACACCGGCTTCGACGTCATCGCCGCAACGCTGACGGGTGCAGAGCGTCAGCTCGGACTCGTCTTCGGTCTGGTCTTCGTGCTTGCCGGTCTCGCCTTCAAGATTTCGGCAGTTCCGTTCCACATGTGGACGCCGGACGTCTATGAAGGCGCGCCGACGCCGGTGACAGCCTTCTTTGCTGCCGCGCCCAAGATGGCCGCCATGGCGCTTCTGGTGCGTGTCACCATGGGGGCATTCGAGCCGATCGCCAGCGACTGGCAGCAGATCATCGTCTTCATCGCGATTGCCTCCATGATCCTTGGTGCTTTCGCGGCCATCGGCCAGCGCAACATCAAGCGCCTCATGGCCTATTCCTCCATCGGCCATGTGGGCTACGCCCTTGTCGGGCTTGCCGCAAACTCCGAGGCTGGCGTGAAGGGCGTGGCAATCTACATGCTCATCTATCTGGCCATGACGCTCGGCACGTTTGCCGTGATCCTGGCCATGCGCCGCAATGACGGCAATGTCGAGCAGATCGACGATCTGGCCGGCCTCTCGTCGACCAATCCGATGATGGCCACGATCATGACCATTCTCATGTTCTCTCTGGCTGGCATTCCGCCGCTCGCCGGCTTCTGGGGAAAATGGTACGTGTTCCTCGCCGCCATCGACGCAAAACTCTATGCACTCGCGGTCATCGGCGTGGTCAGCTCTGTAGTCGGCGCGTTTTACTATCTGCGCGTAATCAAGATCATGTGGTTCGACGAATCGGCGGGCGGCTTCCAGCCCATGGCGGGCGAATTGCGCTTCGTGATGCTCCTGTCGGGCGCCTTCGTGCTGCTCTATGTTCTGATCGGTGGCCCTGTCGGGCGTTTCGCCGAGGCTGCCGCAAAGACCTTCTTCTAGGCCATGGCCTTTCGTCTGGCGCCTTCGGCGGAAACGGCCGGCTATCGGCTGGAAGCCCATGAGAGCGTCGGGTCCACCAATGCGCTGGCGCTGGATCATGCGCGCGCCGGCGATCAGGGCAACCTCTGGGTTGTCGCGTCCAGACAGGAGAGCGGGCGTGGAAGGCGCGGACGGGAATGGGCAACACCTCCCGGCAACCTTGCCGCCACGCTTTTGAATGTCGGTCATTTCGAGCCGGCCACGGCGGCCACGCTCGGCTTCGTTGCAGGGCTGGCCCTGTCCGATGCGCTTCTGGCAGTCGTGCCAGAAAAGCGCATCGCGGTTGCTGCCGATGGTGGCGACATGCCGGGTGGACGCTTTGCTCTCAAATGGCCAAATGACGTTCTGGCCGACGGTGCGAAGCTTTCCGGCATTCTGCTGGAATCGACCATTCTGCCCGATGGGCGGTTCGCCATTGCGGTGGGCATCGGCGTGAATGTCATCTCTCATCCGGACAACACGCCCTATCCTGCAACCTCGCTCAGGGCGTTGGGGTTTGGCGGTGATGCGGGCGATCTGTTCCTTGCGCTTTCGGACGCCTGGGTCGATAACAGTCGCCTTTGGAATGGCGGTCGCGGGCTCGATGCCATTCGCAGCCGCTGGCTGAAAAGAGCGGCGGGCCTCGGCTCGCCCGTGTCGATCCGTGTCGAAGGGCGCGTGGCGCGCGGCACATTCGAAACCATCGACGAAGCCTGTCGCTTCGTCATCCGCGAGCCGGACGGTTCATTGTTGAGAATTGCAGCAGGCGACGTCCATTTTGGCGCGGTCGCCTCTGTGCAGGCAGATTAAGAGAAGGGGACCCATGGCGCGTTCCAGCACAAAAAAGCCGGCCAAGAGCGGCGATCTGAAAAATTCCGAGCTGGTTTTCTGCCCGCTTGGCGGTGTCGGCGAGATCGGCATGAATTTCGGGCTCTATGGGTTTGGGCCCGCCGCCAAACGCGAATGGATCGTTGTTGATTGCGGTGTCACCTTTCCGGGGCCGGAGCTTCCCGGCGTCGATCTGGTTTTGCCCGACATCAGCTTCATCCGTGGCGAGGTCGATCGGCTGCGTGGCATCGTGATCACCCACGCGCATGAAGACCACTACGGTGCCGTGCTCGATCTTTGGCCGCTGCTCAAGTCCGATGTCTGGATGACGCCTTTTGCCGCCGGACTTCTGGAAGCCAAGCGCCAGTCCGAATCCGGGGCACCCGATGTGCCGGTGAAGATATTCAGGGCCGGCGAAACATTCGAGATCGGTCCGTTCAGCATCGAGGCCATTGCCGTCGCGCACTCCATCCCCGAGCCGGTTTCGCTGGCCATCACCACGCCGCTCGGCAGGGTGGTGCATACGGGCGACTGGAAGATCGATCCGGCGCCCGCCATCGGTCCCAAGACCGACGAGTCACGCTTCCGCGCTATCGGCGATGAAGGCGTTCTGGCGCTCGTCTGCGATTCCACCAACGCCATGCGCGAAGGCGAATCGCCCACCGAACAGGCCGTTGGCGAAGGGCTGAAGGAAGTGATCGAGGCGGCGTCCGGCCGTGTCGTCGTCACCACCTTCTCTTCGAATGTCGGGCGCATCCGCTCTATCGCGGAGGCCGCGCGCGATGCCGGTCGCCAGCTTCTCGTGCTCGGCCGTTCCATGAAACGCGTTATCGATGTGGCCACGGAACTTGGCTATCTCGATGGTCTCCCCGAATATCTGGATGAAGACGAATTCCAGCATGTGCCCCGCGACAAGGTTGTGGTTCTGTGCACCGGAAGCCAGGGCGAGAGCCGCGCCGCGCTCGCCAAGCTCGCCCGCGACGAGATGCGCAATGTCGCGCTCACGGCGGGCGATACGGTGGTCTATTCCTCGCGCCTCATCCCCGGCAACGAGAAGGCGGTTCTGGAGACCAAGAACCGTCTGATCGAGATGGGCATTGAGATCATCGAGGATGACGACGCATTGGTCCACGTGTCCGGTCATCCGCGTCGGAGCGAATTGAAGCGCATGTATTCCTGGGTGCGTCCGCAGATCCTCGTGCCGGTGCATGGCGAGGCCGCGCATCTGGTAGCGCAGGGCTCGCTCGGCGCGATGGAAGGCATTCCCGAGGTCACGCAGGTGCGCAATGGCGACATGCTGCGCCTTGCTCCCGGACCGGCCGAAATCATCGGCGAGGTCCAGCATGGGCGTTTCTTCAAGGATGGCCGGCTTCTGGGCGACGATGAAGAGATGGGCATCCGCGATCGCCGCAAACTTTCCTATGCCGGCCATGTCGTGCTCAATGTCGTGCTTGATGAACGCTTCAATCTCGATGGCGACCCCGATATCGTCGCCATCGGTGTGGCCGAGCGTGATGCGCGGGGAGAGCTTCTCGAGGACATCATGCTGGACGCAGCATCCGGTGCTTTGCGCAGCATTCCGCGCAACCGCCGCAAGGATCTCGACCTGGTGTCGGAATCAGTCCGCCGTGCGGTGCGCAATGCGGCAAATGCCGCATGGGGCAAAAAGCCCATTGTGACGGTCTTCGTCACGCAATAAGCAAAGGGGTGGGGTGCCAGTCACCTCACCGCATTGCAGGAGATGTCAGCCGATGCTTGGAAAGCTCAATCACGTGGCAATCGCCGTGCCTGATCTTGAGAAGGCGTCGGCCCTTTATCGCGATACGCTGGGCGCGAAGGTTTCCGTACCGCAGGCCTTGCCCGAGCACGGTGTCACGGTGGTCTTCATTGAACTCGACAATACGAAGGTCGAACTGCTTGAACCACTCGGTGAAGGGTCGCCCATTGCCGGGTTCCTTTCAAAGAATCCAGACGGCGGCATGCATCACATTTGCTACGAGGTGGCTGACATCTCAGCCGCGCGCGACCGGCTGAAAGCGGATGGCGCGCGCATTCTTGGAGACGGACAGCCGAAGATCGGTGCCCATGGCAAGCCAGTCCTCTTTCTTCACCCCAAGGACTTTACTGGCACCCTTGTCGAACTCGAACAGGTCTGAGGTTCACCAATGGGCTGGGTTTCTCTTCTCGCCGTATTTTTCATTGTCTGGTGGACCGTGCTTTTCATCGCACTGCCGTTCGGCCTGCGCACACAGGAAGAAGACGGTGAGGTGACACTCGGCACCACCGAAAGCGCGCCGCGCGGGCCGCATATGCTGCGGGCACTCATCCGCACAACGATCATCGCGCTGCTCATTTGCGGCCTTCTGGTTCTGATGACCCGCGGTCTGGGATACTCGTTTGACGACATCCCAAGGGTCGTGCCCAGGTTCGACTGAACCGATAGCTTACGGTCTCAAAAACCGTTTCGCACGCACCCGAAATCTTCGATCATGAACGGTGCCGGGCATGAGGGTGTCCGGGCCCTGGACATCGGTCGGGGCAGGGCGGCTTCTCCCAAAAAAAATGCAAGGCCCAAAGGCCTTGCTAACTCAACGCGTCCGATCCTTTGCCGTATCATCGTCGGCGGCTGCGAGTTACCGCGCCTGGACCGCATCCTCCCAAGACTTTGACCGCGTAATGAGGATGAATTTCAGCTCCACCCTCTTATTATGGGAGGGCACCATAGAGCAAGTTGAGACGAAATGTCACGAGGAAAATTGCCTTTGAAATGCTTTGTTATCAAATTGCTCTGCGGTGGCGGTTTTGAAGAACGGAGCACGGGGCGGCCATATGGCTTCGGCTTTTCATTCTGTTGCGAAATGGTTAAGACACCGGCCTTGAACCGTTTGTCATTTTGATTCCGAACAGGCTCTGCCGAGCCGCTTCCATGGATACGTATATGCGACTGTCGCGCTACTTTCTGCCGATCCTGAAAGAAACCCCTCGTGAGGCTGAAATCGTCTCTCACCGTCTGATGCTGCGTGCCGGTATGATCCGTCAGCAGGGCGCCGGGAGCTTTTCCTGGCTGCCGCTGGGTAAGCGCGTTCTCGACAAGGTCAATCAGATCATCCGCGAAGAGCAGAACCGGGCAGGGGCCCAGGAAATCCTGATGCCCACCATCCAGTCGGCCGATCTGTGGATGGAGAGCGGGCGCTATGACGATTACGGCAAGGAGATGCTGCGCATCACCGACCGGCACGAGCGCAAGATGCTCTATGGCCCAACCAATGAAGAGATGGTGACGGACATCTTCCGTTCCTACGTCAAATCCTACAAGGATCTGCCGCTCAATCTCTATCACATCCAGTGGAAGTTTCGCGATGAGGTGCGCCCGCGCTTCGGCGTTATGCGTTCGCGCGAGTTTTTGATGAAGGATGCCTATTCCTTCGATCTCGACTTCGAGGGCGCGAAGGCCGCTTACAACCGCATGTTCGTTGCCTATCTGCGCACATTTGCACGGATGGGCCTGCAGGCGATCCCGATGCGCGCCGACACCGGACCTATCGGCGGCGATCTCAGCCACGAATTCATCATCCTCGCCTCCACCGGCGAGAGCGAGGTGTTCTGCCGCAAGAAGTTCCTCGATCTGCAAGTGCCGGGCGCTGATGTCGATTTCAGCAATGATGCGGAGATTGCCGACATCGTGACCACCTGGACAACGCCCTATGCGGCAACCGACGAGATGCATGACGAAGCTGCATGGAACGCTATTCCCGATGAGGAGAAAGTTTCTGCGCGCGGTATCGAAGTCGGTCATATTTTCCACTTCGGCACCAAGTATTCCAAGCCGATGAACGCGACCGTCACCGGTCCTGACGGCAAGGAGCATCATGTGTCCATGGGATCCTACGGTATTGGCCCAAGCCGCCTGCTGGCGGCCATCATTGAAGCCAGCCACGACGAGAACGGCATCATCTGGCCGGAGAGCGTCGCGCCTTTCGATGTGGGCCTGATCAACATGAAGGTGGGTGACGAAGCCTGCGACCGCATCTGCGAAGAGCTTTACGGAAAGCTGCAGGCTGCGGGCAGGGATGTGCTTTATGACGATACGGACCAGCGCGCCGGCGGCAAGTTTGCCACCGCGGACCTGATTGGTCTTCCCTGGCAATTGGTGGTCGGCCCGCGGGGTGTCGCCAATGGCGAGGTGGAGCTCAAGAACCGGGCCTCCGGAGAGCGGGTTTCCCTGTCGGTCGAAGATGCGCTCAACCGTCTCGCTCAGGGCGTCGCATGAGGCGATGCCGCGATTTTCGTTTGCGCAAGAGCCTTTGAGGTCGAGCCATGAGTGAAGCCGCCACCAGCGGAGAAGCCACGCAGAGCGCCCCGGGGAAACCTCTCGGCGCCGGACCGTTCTCCCGTTTCGAGCGGCTGATCGCCTGGCGCTACCTTCGCTCTCGCCGGAAAGAGACGGTCATCTCGGTGATCGCCTCCATTTCATTCATTGGCATCATGCTGGGCGTGGCGACGCTGATTGTCGTGATGGCGGTGATGAATGGTTTTCGCGCCGAATTGCTTACCCGTATTCTTGGCGTCAACGGTCATCTCATCGTGCAGCCCATCGATATGCCGATGGATGATTATGAGGGTGTGGCCAGTCGCATTGAGGGCGTCGAGGGCGTTCGCATCGCCATGCCGATGGTGCAGGGGCAGGTGCTTGTTTCCGGCCGCAGCGGAGCGGGAACGGGGGCCGTGGTGCGCGGCGTGCGCGCAGACGATCTGTCTCGTCTCGAACTGGTTTCCGATAACATCAAGGAAGGCTCTCTTGTCGGCTTTGCTGCAGGTGAGGGGCTCGCTGTCGGTTCTCGCATGGCGCAGAATCTGGGTCTTACGGTTGGCGATTCCGTTACGCTGGTTGCCCCTGATGGCGACATTACGCCCTTCGGGACAACACCACGCGTGAAGACCTACCCGATCTCAGCCACATTCGAGATCGGCATGTCGGAATACGATTCTTCCATCATCTACATGCCGCTCCAGGAGGCGCAGCTCTATTTCAATGCGGAGGGGCTGGTGCAGTCGATCGAGCTTTTCGTCGACAATCCCGATGCCGTGGACGTCCTGCGCCCCAGGGTGGAAGAGGCCGCTCAGCGTCCCATCCTTCTCTCCGACTGGCGCCAGCGCAACAGCACCTTCTTCTCCGCGCTCGAAGTGGAGCGCAACGTCATGTTCATGATCCTGACGATGATCGTTCTTGTCGCCGCACTCAACATCATTTCCGGTCTTGTGATGCTGGTGAAGGACAAGGGGCACGACATCGCTATTCTGCGCACCATGGGAGCGACGAGTGGGGCCATCATGCGCATCTTCTTGATGACGGGCGCGGCGATCGGCGTTGCCGGCACGCTTGCCGGTGTCATTCTCGGTGTCGTCATCTGCTGGAACGTCGAGTCCATTCGCCAGTTCTTCTCCTGGCTTTCAGGCACCACGATCTTTGATCCCGAACTCTATTTCCTGAGCCAGTTGCCGGCCAAGATGGAAGCGGGCGAAACAGTTGCGGTCATTATCATGGCTCTCGTTCTGTCCTTCGTGGCAACGCTCTTTCCTGCCTGGCGGGCCTCCCGGCTCGATCCGGTCGATGCTCTGAGGTATGACTGATGGCGGCACCCATTCTGGAACTGAAGGGCATAGAGCGCAGCTACCGCGAGGGCGAGGGCAGGCTCACCATCCTCCGGGATGCCGCATTTTCCCTGAACCCGGGCGAGATGGTGGCGCTGGTTGCCCCGTCAGGAGCTGGCAAGTCGACATTGCTGCATCTGGCAGGACTCCTTGAGGCACCGGACTCCGGTGAGGTGATTGTCGGAGGTCAGGCGTGCGGTCGGCTCGCGGATGATGCGCGCACTGCGATCCGGCGTAACGAGATCGGCTTCGTCTACCAGTTTCATCATCTGCTGCCGGAGTTCTCCGCGGAAGAGAACGTCATGATCCCGCAGATGATCACCGGCATGGCACCGGCAGAGGCGAAGGAGCGTGCGGGACAGCTTCTTGATTACCTGCGTGTTGGCCACCGGGCGAGCCACAGGCCGGCCGAGCTGTCGGGTGGCGAGCAGCAAAGGGTGGCCATCGCCCGGGCTGTCGCCAACGCCCCGCGTATTCTTCTCGCGGATGAGCCGACCGGCAATCTCGACCCCAAGACGGCAGGCTATGTGTTCGACGCGCTGGAGGCGCTCGTGCGTCAGTCCGGCCTTGCAGCCCTGATCGCCACTCACAATCATGAACTGGCCGCGCGGATGGACCGCGTCGTCACGCTGAGCGGCGGCAAGGTTGTCGCCTGGACCGGGTAACGCATCAGCAGCGTCCCTGCGTGTCGATAGCCTCCGGACGACCGAGGGGCTTCTGAACGTTTGTTTGCGAATTAACCCTACGTAAACCCTGATTGCCAGGCCCGGAAGAGGCGCCTTCTATCGCACTTGACGATGGAACAAAAATAGAACATAAAGGGATTATAAAGTGATCAGGAGGGATAAATGACCGATCTTGTCCAGGATGTCGTCTCGCTCGTTGCCGTCAGTTCCTTTATCATGATGGCTGCTGTGGTGATCGGCGCCATTTGATGCTTGCCGGTGCCGTGCGTGTGATGTCAGGCACCGCCCGAATGTGAAAGAGGCGGGAAGGCCCGCCTCTCTGTCTGTGCTGTGTTGCTTCCCATGAAGCCGTGCCATGCAGAAACCTGCAGCTGTCATTTCTGAACTACGCTGTTGACTAGTCGCCAATAGCCACGCCTTCGCGGCGCGGGTCGGCAGCCCCTTCCAGACCTTCCGGAGTGAGCGTGATGCCGTGCAGGCCGGAGTTGAGGTCGCCGATGGATGTCTTGAAGCCAAGCGCGTCGAGATCGTTCTGCATCTCCTCGGCTTTGGTGCCGGCTTCCAGCGTGTAGGTGCCGAAACGATTTGTCAGATGCGGCAGGTCGATGGCCTGTTGCATGTTCATGCCCCAGTCTGTCAGTGCGATGATCGCGTTCGCGACATAGGGTATGATGTTGCTACCGCCAGGCGAGCCAAGCGCGTGGAGCGGTTTTCCGTCCTTCAGAACGATCGTCGGCGACATGGAGGAGCGCGGACGCTTGCCTGGTTCGACCCGGTTGGCCACAGCCTCGCCATCGGCTTCAGGCGCAAACGAGAAATCCGTGAGCTGATTGTTGAGGATGAAACCGGCCGCCAACTGGCGTGAGCCGAAAGCGCTTTCCACCGATGTCGTCATTGAGGCGATGTTGCCCGCCTTGTCGACAATAACGAAATGTGACGTCGAGGGCTGCTCGAGACTCATGCCGTCGATGCGCAATTCGGCTTTATCCCATGGCGGATCTCCAGCCTTCACGTCATCCGCGCCAAGGGCGGTGGGACGGCGGATCAGTGCCGCACGCGCTTTCAGATATTCCTGGTCGAGAAGACCCTTCGGCATATTGACGAAATCGCTGTCGGCCATGTAGCGGCCCCGGTCGGCGAAGGCGAGCCGCGTTGCGTCACCAATGATGCGCCAGCTTTCGGGGTCCTCGGGGCCGAGACTGCCCAGGTCGAATGTGCCAACCATACCGAGGATCTGCCCGACGGTCAGCGCGCCGGAGGAGGGGGGACCCATTCCGCAAACCTCAAATTCGCGGTAGGGAGCGCATACCGCGTCACGCTCCTTCACCTCGTACCCCGCCAGATCCTCAAGTGTCAGAAGGCCGGGATTGTCTTTATGTGCCTTGACCGCCGCCACGATCTGCTGAGCGACCGGTCCCTTGTAGAAGCCGTCTGCTCCATACTCGGCAATTCGTTTCAGTGTTGCGGCATAGTCCGGATTTTTCAGGATCGATCCGACCGCGACTGCCTCGCCATCCTTGTCATAAAAATAGGCGCGGGCGGCAGGTTGCGTGTCGAGCCGGCCCTTGTCTTCCTCGATGAGAGCGTGAAGCCGGGGCGAGACAGTAAAACCCGCTTCCGCCAGCCGGATGGCCGGTTCAAGAAGCTTTGGCCACTCAAGCTTTCCGGCACGTTTGTGGATGGTTTCCATCAGGCGCACCACGCCCGGTGCACCGACCGAGCGTCCGCCGACCACGGCATCGAAGAAGGCAAGCGGTTCGCCCTGCTTGTCGAGGAACAGCTCTGGTGTTGCCGCGGCGGGCGCGGTTTCCCGTCCATCGAAGGTTGTGACCTTGCCGGTTTCAGCGTCATACCAGACAAGGAATGCTCCGCCGCCAATGCCCGATGATTGCGGCTCTACCAGACCGAGCACCGTCTGCACGGCGACGAGTGCATCGGCAGCACTTCCGCCGTTGCGGAGAATGTCGAGACCCGCCTCCGCCGCAAGCGGATTGGCGGCCGCCACCATCTGTTCTTTTGCGTGAACCGTCGTTTTGGATGTAAGCCCGCTTGCGCTCTCGGGTGCGTGGGCATCGGTCGCCTGTTGGGCAATCGCTGCAGGACTGGTCATGGAGAGGGAAATGAGGGCAATGGCCCCAAGGGCATGTGATAATCGCATCGTGGCGCTCCTCCGTCAGAGCGCCGCGCATCCCGAACCGGATCGCCGAAACGCTCTCAAGCCTTGCGTGACGCGACTGCCAGCCATTTGCGATCGCGCCATCGCTTATTCATGCCGGACCTGTCCCGGGCGTCAACGGCTTTCCGCAGGGCCGAACACCTCGGCAAAAGCGGCTTTGAGCGCGAGGTCGAGATCCTCCATCGTCACCGGCAGACCAAGATCGACCAGGCTGGTGACACCATAACCGCTTATACCGCAGGGTACGATGCCGCCGAAATGAGCCAGATCCGGCTCGACGTTGATCGAGATGCCGTGAAAGCTGACCCAGCGCCGCAGGCGAATCCCGATGGCGGCAATCTTGTCTTCGGCGGGCAGGCTCCCGGGCAGGGGCGGCTTGTCCGGCCGTACCACCCAGACACCGACACGATCCTCGCGCCGCTCGCCCTTGATGTTGAACCGTTCCAGCGTAGCGATAATCCAGGCTTCCAGGGCAGCGATGAAGGCGCGCACATCCTCGCGGCGGGTCTTCAGGTCAAGCATCACATAGGCGACCCTCTGGCCCGGCCCATGATAGGTGTATTCGCCGCCGCGGCCCGTCTTGTAGACCGGGAAGCGGCCTTTCTCGAGCAGGTCGGCGCTATTGGCGCTTGTACCGGCTGTGTAGAGCGGTGGGTGCTCCACCAGCCATACGAGCTCAGAGGCTTTCCCTTCGCGAATCAGGCCGGCTCGCTCTTCCATAAAGGCGACGGCCTGTTCGTAATCGGTCAAGCCCGGTTCGGTTCGCCATTCCACGGGCGCACCCGCCACGCGCGGCAGGAATTCCGTGTCGATCTGGCCGCGTTCGCTCATCGCATCATCCCGTCAGGTACTGAAACTGCCCGACACATATGGAGACAAACCGGTTACGGGTCCAGTGCACGGCGGTCATGTGGGTTCAGATGATTTTTTTCGTCTTTTTGAAGAAGGGCGCTTGTTTACCGAAATCCGATTTGCTACATGCCCGTTGCCGGTGTGAACCGGCCTCCAGCTGCGTGCGGTCGTGGCGGAATTGGTAGACGCGCAGCGTTGAGGTCGCTGTGGGGCAACCCGTGGAAGTTCGAGTCTTCTCGACCGCACCAAGCTCGCTCTGGAATAGTCAATTTTACTGGCCTTCCGGCGTCTGCGTCTGGCCTCAGCGCTTTTTGAGGCCTTGTGCCTGCCCTGATTTCCCAAATAGACTGATGAACATTGCGCCTTTGGTTGGTGTTGCCTGCCATCTGACATTCCGCTTGCAAGGCCCCAGCCGAGACACCGCTTCTGTAAGAAGAAGATGACGGAATGTGCGTCTCGGCGCCTGTGAATGTATAACGATGACGCCCAGATAAAATTCGACGGCCCGGACTTAGTTCCGATCCACCATTCGATAGGGCAAGTTCAGCGGATTGCCGAAATCCCACTCCTTCTGAGCTTTTGGCGACGCCTCAAAGGATGCCACTGTGGCCCGAATCATTTCACGCTGTCGCGCGTGTGGAAAGAGTGTCAGGAAATATTCCGCTGCTTCTTTGATATCGGAGACAGACATTTCCTGAGCGTAGCCTGCCTGAACTTCCCGTTTCGAAGGAACGATTTTTGTCCCAAATATCACGGAATGCTCTTGGCAGTAGGAGAGAAATTCAAAGTATTTTCGTAGCTTATACATGCTATGCAAAAGCCATGGATCTTTAAAGAAGAGGAAATCTTGCTGGATAACAAGAGATTTTGGTTTTAATTTTGTGAAAAAATTACTAAGTATATGATCATTTATATATCTGCTTTTTGAAAGATCAACAAAAAGCAAGGATATTTCATCGCCTAGCCATTCTTCATTGAGTATATCTCCCTGATTTACGGTCAGGAAATCGGAGAATTCGGACGTGAAGTGGCGGAAGGCGGGGAGGCAATCGTCTGGACGCGCGGCATCTACAGGGAAGTCCGGAAAGAACCGCTTGCGCAAATTCTCTCCTGCGTGAAACATATCGTAGGAGTGAATTTTGTCGGTCCTGCCAGATCGGCGCAGGCCGACAGCTAGACTCACTGTGGAGCCTCCAAGAAAGCAACCGAGATCTACTATCGGACCGGGGGGTGCGTTTTCTGCTGCCCAGCTCAGCATTCGCATCTCTTCGCGTGTTAACATTGTAGGGTAGCTCCGGAACCAGTTCGGTTCATTGGCCCACCAGGAGTTCCATGGCATTTCGCGAACGGTTTGCCAGAGTTTTGGGGTCTCCCTCACACGCCACAACATCTTTCTCCTCCATATGTGATTTCAATTCGGGCGAAACCGGTACCCAGAAATTTCAGCCTGAAAAGTCGAATAATTCAGTCCCTGCAGAAAGGTCATTCCAACCGCTTCGTCCCAGTGCGTGTCAAGCGAAACGTTACCGGGCAGAGTGTGGGAGCAAGCCTTTTGGGCGAAGAGAACAACACTCACCCATCGGCAACCTAGGGTAGCTGTCTGGGAATGCATTGGGGATTGGTGCGATAACGTAATCAGCGTGAGTGCTGGTTTTTCACCCGATCGATCGCTGCCCGTGCACGCGCTTTCAAAAATCGCGGAAGCACCAAAGCCGTGTCACTTCTCAATCGCGGGGACGGTGCCTCTGTCAGGTGGCTCTTCGAGAGACTGACCTGTCGAGCTTCGATCGTAGGCTTGGTCGAAGTGAACTGTGTCAGGTTCGATAATGAACGAATAATGCTTGAAGGCGAAGCAAAGGGAACCACGGCGTTTGAGAACACGCCACTCCGGCGCGGTTCCCCTGGCTGTGATGACAGACCGTGCATTCCAGCAATCCTTGCCGAACTTAACCTGTGTTAATTCACGTGGTTTGTATGCGTGCTAACGAGGGGCGTCCCGACCGTTGGGGGCGATGGGTGGGGCGCTTTCGCTCTCGATCATCGATTGAGCGAACAAGGAATCTTCTTCGATTTGCGTCGAGGAAGATTTTTTGTTTGGGCTCCACATTCGTCCCGAGAGCCGCAGGCCCCTGCCGTTTGCACCCCTGCCGATCCGGGGGAACGCTGTCGGGCAAAAGGCATCCGCACGCTGGCCGTTATACGGCTTTGGGTTATACGGCTTTGGGGTGTCCGTTAAGATACACGCGGCTGATCATGCGGGCCAGAAATTCCACCATGGCGGTGGACAGCACCACAAAGGAGATTATGAGAGCGAGCGCATCTAGAAATTCCAGAAACATATCAACCGTTTCTTGCCACGATTCGTCATCAGGGTAATCCCCCGACGCGAAAATCGATGCATCACGATTTCTTTGCGCTCTTAAGAATTGCCCTCCGCGCATCCTGTGTCTGATCAGAACTGTCGCAGCAATTCGCCAAAACCGGAGAGGCGATCCTCGACGCCTGCAAGCCGCAGGCAGTTCCACATCATGGCTTGATTGCTGACGATCACGGGCTTTCCTGTTTTCTTTTCAAGCGTCTCGACGATCTCCAGCGACCGCAACGCGCTGCAGCTTATCAGCAGTGCTTCTGCATCCGGCGTGTCGAGACTGGCGCCGAACTCGAGAAGATAGTCAGGTGTGACCCGAACCATTTCGCGGTCGTAGTCAAGGCCGAGGCCTGCGTAGGCCGTGATCTCGAAACCCGCTTTATCTTGCAGATAGCCAACGACGGTATCGGTTAGTTCATGAGCATACGGAGTGCCCACTGCAATGCGGCGCACCTGCAGGGCCCCAAGCGCCTTTGTCACGCTGCCCATCAGTGAAGTGGCGCAGGCAGTGGGCGCACCCTTGCTGAGTTCCGCGCAGACACGGGTTTCACCCACCGCGACGGTGCCTGAGGTGCAGGCAAGGCAAACAACGTCGAGATTGTCATCTGGCAAGATGCGGCCTGCTGTTTCGGCAAGGCTTTCGGTAAGCTGCGCAAGTGTGCCGGTAGAGATTTCATGCGGCATCCGTGCTCTGGAGAAGTAGACGCCGACGCCTGGCGGGGCCATGCGTACCATGTCCTCTTCCACCAGTTGATCGTTCGGCAGAAGGACAAAGCCGATCTTGGCGCGTTCATTGCGGCCTGCATCGAACCGCACGGGTGTTTTCACCTGCCGCTTGCGGCTCTGAAGCGGGGAGTTTTCTGGTTTGTCGAGCATTTGACACTGTTCTTCCGCGTTCTCGTCGCCGACCGAGGATCGGGCCTTTCACGCCTGTCACGCCACCGTACAATCGACGCGGCTGCGTCGTTTTCGGGGCAGGAACGCATTTTGAGGCATCCTGATCGGTGACACAGGCATACACCTGTTCTCGCGCCTTCCCAAATCGCGAAGGCGGCGCGCACGCAAGCCTCCTGGAAGATTGCGGGGCGGGAAGTGGATCAATCCGTTGCCGTGGCGCACCACGCGGCGCGACGCATGCGTGCGAGCGTGGCAATGTCGAGCTTTTCAGTCTTGATGGATGCGATCGCGATTTCGATGAGCGCGAGGTGAACCTGTTGGTGGCTCCACCCGCGCTCCCGTGCGGACGTCACAATGCGCCTTAGTGCCGGCTCTATCGCGTCTCGGCAGGTCTGCGCCTCGACGACAAAGTCGACCGGTGCGCAGGTCTCAAATGCGAGCGACATGCTTTCCCCCCGGGAACTGTCGTTAAGTTCAGATCGATAGGCAAGTTGATTGTGCTGGTGGGATACCACAACCCGGCCAATGGGACGAGTACGCTGATTGAGGTAGTCCCAGTTGCTGTAGGCGAGCGTTAGGAAAGTGTTAAAGCCGTCAGGTTGCCGGAACCCAGACAGGGTGAAGACAAGATTGATCCACTCCTGCCCCAGAGCACCAGTCTGCTTGTGGACGTGTGTTTCTTTGGGTGTGCTGCTTTTGATTGTGGGCTATTCTGCCGCATGGGCCGAGAGGCCGGAAAGTGCATTAGCGAAAAGCGAGGGTGCGACAGTGACATTCATCGAGAGCTTATTCGGCGTTATCGGAGACTTAACCTGGGGGTGGTCCCTGATCCCCATCCTTGTCGTCTTAGGTATATTCATCACCGCGTTGACCGGGTTTGTTCAACTTCAGTTCTTCAGGCGCATGTTCCGCGTCCTCTCTTCCAAAAATCAAAGCGGAGACCCCAATGCGATCTCCGCGCGAGCGGCGCTTCTCGTTTCCGTTGGCGGGCGGGTCGGTGGCGGCAATATCGCGGGCGTGGCCGTGGCCATCACGCTCGGTGGGCCAGGTGCGGTGTTCTGGATGTGGGCGATTGCTCTGGTGGGCATGGCGACCAGTCTGATCGAATGCTCCCTGGCGCAGCTCTACAAGCGCCGCGAACCGGACGGCACGTTTCGCGGCGGTCCGGCCCGGTCCATCATTCATGGTCTCGGTGAGGAATATAAGTGGCTCGCAGTGCTTTATGCGATCTGTCTGATCGCGGCATTCGCCATAGGATTCAATGCATTCCAGGGAAACACCGTCGCAGGCGCGGCGCAGGAAAGCCTGGGGATCGACCGGATGTGGTCGGGCATCCTTCTGACCGTGATCGCCGGCTTCATTGTCTTCGGCGGTATCCGCCGCATTGCCAGGGCCGCCGACGTGGTGGTTCCCGTCATGGCGATCGCCTATCTGCTGATGGCGGTGATTATTATCCTTTTAAACATCACCGAACTACCCGGTGTTCTCTACTCCATCGTCATGAATGCGTTCGGTCTGGAACAGGCTGTCGGTGGCGGCATGGGCGCCGCGCTTGCACAGGGTCTGCGGCGCGGTCTCTTCTCCAATGAGGCTGGTCTTGGTTCGGCGCCAAACGTGGCGGCTACGGCGGATGTGCGCCATCCGATCAGTCAGGGCATCACCCAGTCGTTCTCCGTATTCATCGACACAATGGTAATCTGCAGCTGCACCGCCTTCGTCATTTTATTGGGCGATGTATACACGCCGGGTTCTGAGGCTATTGACGGTGTTGTCCTCACTCAGCAATCGCTTGTTTCTCACCTTGGCGAATGGACCCAGTACTTCCTGACCTTCATCCTTCTGCTTTTTGCCTTCAGCTCGATCATCTACAATTACTATCTGGGAGAGAACGCGCTGACGGTGATCAGCGAACACCCCGCGGCCATCAACGCATTACGCTTGATCGTGATGGGGATCGTTTTTCTGGGCGCGGTGGCGCCCGGCGCGACCGCGGTGTTCTTCTTCTCTGACCCGATGATGGGCATCCTGGCGCTCGTCAATCTCATCGCCATCATGATGCTTCTGCCCACAGGCCTGAGGATACTGAAAGACTTCAGAGAGCAGCTGAAGGCAGGTGTCGAGCGACCGGTTCTCGACCCCGAGAAATTCCCGGATCTGGATATCGACCGCACCGCCTGGACAGGAAAGGTGAGTGCCGAAGCCGCCTGACCGCCATGTGAGGCCCGATTGGTCGAAGGGGCAGGGCAACCTGCCCCTTTTTCACATTCCCGGCTTCAGAAGCCCAGCAGAATGGCTGCCGCGATTGACATCGCCACGGCCAACGCCGTGAGGCCGACAAACACCCGCGCCTTATCGAGGAACATCGCATACCCCGCTCCCCATGCCGAGGTGCCTGCTCCGAGCGCGAAGAAGAACGCATCCCGCTCTCCGAAAGAGAGCGCAGCAGCCATCAGGCCGCCGATCACGATGGCTCCGAACGTTACGATGGTTGCAGCAGCATAGGCGTCGTAGCGGTCGTTCATTCTTCGTCCCTCTAAAATGCACTTGATGGCGTCATGGACGCCCACCCGCAGGCTTACCACTAGCAGGTCATTTCGTCGAAAGAAACGCTTCTTGCGGACGGACCCCCGCAAGCCGCCAGGCTGGGGATCAGCTATATTGAATGCTGAATTAATTTTCACTGACTGTTGCGATTCGAAATAACGCGCGTTATGTCAGTGCCCATGTATGGTATTTTCACATGACGCCCTAGGCAGAATGAAGTCTCGAACGGCGACTACAGAATGCAGGCGTGTGTGAAATATTTTACAGGTGTCCGACCTGTATTTCATTTTCCATAAAATAATCAGCCAAGAGGAATCATGAAACCCAAGCTACGGGTCGAGAATGTTTATAAGATATTTGGAGATCATCCAGAACAGGCGCTCGAAGGTCTGAAGCAGAATAAGACCAAGATCGAGATTTTTGAGGAAACAGGGCAGACCGTCGGCGTTCAGGACGTCAGTTTTGATGTCCGCGAAGGCGAGATTTTCGTGGTTATGGGCCTTTCGGGCTCCGGGAAGTCCACGCTTGTCAGAACCCTGAATGGCTTGATCCCTCCCACCTATGGTAAAATCCTGATTGACGAAGACGATGTGGCGAGCTGCTCTGCCGAGCGCCTGCGCAAGGTGCGGCGTGAGAAGATCACCATGGTGTTCCAGCATTTCGCACTCTTTCCCCACAAGACCGTCGCCGAGAACGCCGCCTATGGTCTGAAAATCAAGGGAGAGGGAGCCACACCACGCCGCGCAAAGGCTCTGGCCGCGCTGGAACAGGTCGGTCTTGCTGCTTATGCCGACAGCTACCCGGACGAACTGTCCGGTGGTATGCAACAGCGCGTGGGTCTTGCCCGTGGGCTTGCCACCGATCCGCAAATTCTCCTGATGGATGAGCCTTTCGGCGCGCTCGATCCTCTTATCCGCCGCGAAATGCAGGAGGAACTTCTTCATCTTCAGAAGAAGCTCAAGAAGACCATCATCTTCATCACCCACGATCTCAATGAGGCGCTGCTGCTGGGCGACAAGATCGCCATCATGAAGGACGGCCGCTTTGTTCAGGTCGGCACGGCGCAGGAGATCGTCGACAATCCAGCCGACGACTATGTCGCCGCCTTCGTCGGAGATATTGACCGCGGCCGTGTTTTCGATGCCGCGCATGTCGCCGAACGCCCGATCACCGTTGAGCTGGGTGAAAAGAACGCAGCGGAAAAGGCGCTCGACCTTATGGAGGAGCACAATCGCAACGCCCTCTACGTCGTCGAGGACGACCGGATCGCCGGTCTTGTCACCTATCAGGAACTGGCGGTCGCTGCCCGGGAAGAAGGCCGCACGGACCTTTCGGAAGTGCTCGTGACGGAAGTCCCCACGGTTTCGCGCGATACGCCGCTCAACGAGCTTTATGGTGCTGCAAGCGCCGGTTATCCCATAGCCGTTGCCGATAAGCGTGGCCGTCTTGCCGGGGTCATCGAACCGCAGGCGGTGTTTTCTCAGCTTTCAGGCGAGGAAAGCGAGGAGGTGGTCTCCACCACGGATGAAGCCGACGCCGGCGCCGCACAGAAAGGAGAACGCCAATGATCAGCCCTGCCGATCTCGTTCAGATACCGCTCGACGACTGGGTCAACAGTTTCGTTCGTGACTTTCTGGTACCGAATTTCCGCCCCTTCTTCCGCGCTATGCAGACACCGATCACGGCTGTTCTCGGCTGGCTTGATGCATTCTTTCACTGGCTGCCCATGCTGGTGTTCACAGCAGGCCTCACGCTGATAGCCTGGCGTACGGCGGGCCGCGGGGTTGCCATTTTCACGCTTGTTGCCCTCGCCTTCATAGACATGATCGGCCTCTGGTCGGAGACCATGACCACCCTGTCCATGATCATCACCTCGGTGCTGTTCTGCGCCATGATCGGCATCCCACTCGGCATCTGGAGTGCCCGCAGCGACCGTGTGCTCTTCGTTGTACGGCCGATTCTGGACATCATGCAGACGATCCCGTCCTTCGTTTATCTGGTGCCTATCGTGATGCTGTTCGGTGTAGGCATGGTGCCGGGCATCATCGCCACGATCATCTTTGCTCTTCCGCCGATCATTCGCCTCACCAATCTGGGAATCCGCAATGTGCGCGGCGATCTGATCGAAGCGGCGGAGGCCTTCGGCTCCACGCGCTGGCAGATGTTGTGGGAGGTGCAGTTTCCACTGGCACTACGCACCATCATGGCGGGTCTCAACCAGACCCTGATGCTGGCTCTGTCGATGGTGGTCATTGCAGCACTGATCGGCGCTGGCGGGCTCGGCCTTACAGTCTATACCGGCCTCGGTCGCCTCAATGTGGGGGCAGCGACCGCAGGCGGCATCGGCATCGTGCTTCTGGCGATTATCCTTGATCGCATCACCCAATCGCTCGGCGAAAAGAAAGCCGTGCACACGCCTTCGCTCTGGCAGACCCTGCGCTCAGTGTTTGCGCTCGGTAAGCCGGGTGACGAAGAAAAAGCGGGCAAGGCCGCATAGGGCACCGCCCGTCTCGCGGAGCGCGATCTGGCGTTCCGCATTCACGGCAGCGGCTCTGCCCTGCCACAATTGTCGAACACGAATTTATGGAGACTGCTTGTTATGACTGGTCTTAAGAGAAGCATTCCCGCAATCGCAGCCCTGGCGCTGCTTGGCTCCATCGCCATGCCGGCGATGGCGCAGGACGGCCCCGGTGCCGGTAAAACGATCAAGATGGCGCAGGCCACCTGGGACACAGGCTGGTTCCACGCTGAAATCTACAAGCAGATGTTTGAAGAGCTCGGCTACACGGTCGAAGGTCCGACCACGCTCGATAATCCGCCTTTCTATCAGGCGGTCGGGTATGGCGATGTCGACCTTTGGGTGAACGGCTGGTTCCCGATTCACGACACCTATCGTCCGGCTTTCGAGGCCACGGCGGAGATCGTCGGCGCGGTTGCGACCGGCGGCGCGCTTCAGGGCTACCTCATCGACAAGGCGTCGGCTGAGAAGTTCGAGATCAAGTCGCTTGACGACTTCAAGCGGGACGAGGTGAAGGAAGCCTTTGACCGTGATGGAGATGGCAAGGCGGATCTCGTGGCTTGCCCGCCCGGCTGGGGCTGTGAGGTGGCGATCGAGGATCACCTGACAAAATACGAGCTCAAGGATCACATCAACGAGATCAAGGCGAGCTACTCTGCCTCCATGGCGGATGCCGTCGCGGCCTATGAGAGCGGCGAACCCATCCTCTTCTACACCTGGACCCCCAACTGGACGGTCAACGAGCTGAAGATCGGCGAGGATGTTGTCTGGATTCAGGTTCCGGAAGAGGCCACGGAGGAGAATGCCGCAGCCGGGATCGATGGCTGTGTTGCCGATCCTTGCGTCATGGGCTTTGAGGCCAATGACATCGTGCCGGTTGCCAATTCCGGGTTCCTCGAGGAAAACCCGGCTGTTGCAACGCTGCTCAAGTCGGCTTCGATCCCGCTCGAGGACATTTTTGCCCAGAACGCGGCGATGAACGATGGCGCTGACAAGCCGGAAGACATCAAGAAGCAGGCTTCTGACTGGATTTCCGATAACCGCGATACCGTTGACGGTTGGCTCGATGCGGCCCGCAAGGCAGCCGAATAAATCCGATTGCCTTCAGGGCCTCATTGCTTGAGGTTTTCCAGCACATTTGGACCGCGTGCCTCGTCTGGCGCGCGGTCTTTTTTGGTGTGATGACGAGCGGTGCCGCCATGGGCGTTTACTGAAGCCGGGCTGGCGATGTGTAGATCGGCACATTGAGATCAAGCGGGCCGGGCGTCGTCAGACGCGGGATGTCCCGCTGACTGCGCATCCATTCCTGGTGCTGGTCTTCCAGCATATCGCGGCTGCGTTCCAGTTCACGCTGGATCCGAACCTGCCGCGCCTGTGCCGCTTCACTCTCGGGCCCGTCGTCCGCGCGCGCCAGAGTGCTCGTCAGCATTGCCGCTGCGAAGGCTGCCAGGACCATGCGATTGAAATGGACTTTCATGGTGCTCATTCAGGTCGCTCTGGAGCGCCCGGACAGGGGCGCATCCCTTCCTAGTTCAGGGTGAGAATTGCTCCGTTCAGCAAACCGGCGAACAAGACCCACGCCGCATAGGGCAGGAACATAAGGGCCGAAGGCCGGTCGACACGCCAGCTCGCGATGATAAAGCCGATAACCGTGGCCGCAAGAAGCAGGATGATCACGAGCGCGGGGCCGATCATGTGGAGCGAAAAGAAAGTGGGTGACCAGGCGAAGTTGAGAACAAGCTGCATCCACCACAGGTGCATTGCATTGCTCCGGCGTTCGCGCAGCCATATGCGTGCCCCGGCCACGGCAATCAGCACATAAAGCACAGCCCATACTGGGCCGAATATCCAGTTTGGCGGATTGAACACCGGTTTTTCAAGCCCCTCATACCAGGTTCCGGGTGCAGTCAGATATCCGACGGCAAGGCCGCCACCGACCACGAGAACAAGGAAAAAGGGGAGGGTGCGAAGAAGCGGCATCGTTTTGTTCCATTTGGTGGCTCGGATCGGCAAAACCTGCTCGGGCTGGAACCAGCTTATGCCGCAACGCATTAACGTTCGAGGGGGAGATGTGTTCCTGCCGCGCGGGAAGGCCCGGCCACAGCCAAAAATCTACGGCGGAAAGCATGGTGCCCCGGTTGCCGTGTGGCACACGCATCTGTATTGCCGAAAGAAGACTGCGCCCATTCGCAGAGCCCACATCCCACCAGGGAGGTCCATTTGAGCGAACCCGAAGGACTGAACGAAGACGCCGGCGCCGAAGGCGCGGAGGCAATGGGCATCTATGATGCGGATGGTGTGGTGGCAGCACCCTTTCTGGCCCATATCGGTGCAGCGATTGCCGACCGGGACACCATTACCCTCCGTCAGGAGATCGGTGCGCTTCATCAGTCCGAAGTCGGCGATCTTCTCGAAGCTCTTCTTCCCGACCAGCGCCTCGCGCTTGTCGTGCTTATGGGAGATGATTTCGATTACACCGCGCTGACCGAGGTGGACGAGGCAATCCGTCTCGAAATTCTGGAAAACCTGCCCAATCAACAAGTGGCGCGCGCCGTTGAGCAGCTGGATTCGGACGACGCCGTTTATATTCTGGAGGACCTCGACCAGCAGGACCAGGATGAGATTCTGGCCGAGCTTCCCTTCACGGAGCGCGTGCGCCTGCGCCGTTCCCTGGGCTACCCGGAGGAGACCGCCGGCCGGCGCATGCAGACGGAGTTTGTCGCTGTGCCGCCGTTCTGGACCGTTGGCCAGACCATCGATTATATGCGGGAGGAGCAGAACCTCCCGGAAAGCTTCGCGCAGATTTTTGTCATCGATCCCACATTCCGGCTCGTGGGCGCGGTCGACCTCGATCGCATCCTGCGCACGAAACGTGGCGTGAAAATCGAGGATATAATGCGCGAGACGCGCCACGCCATCCCGGCCACGATGGACCAGGAAGAAGCGGCGCAGATCTTTGAGAAATACGATCTCCTGTCGGCTGCGGTTGTTGACGAGAACGAACGCCTGGTCGGTGTGCTCACTATTGACGACGTGGTCGACGTTATCCAGCAGGAAGCGGAGGAAGACCTTTTGCGCCTCGGCGGCGTCGGCGACGAAGAGCTTTCCGACCGTGTCTGGACCGCTGCGCGCTCACGCGTACCCTGGCTTATGGTCAATCTGATCACCGCATTCCTGGCAGCTTCCGTAATCGGCCTCTTCGATGACACGATCGAGAAAGTCGTCGCGCTCGCGATCCTGATGCCGATCGTCGCTGGCATGGGTGGGAATGCCGGGTCACAAACCATGACCGTCACGGTGCGCGCGCTCGCCACCCGCGACATCGACATTTACAATGCCGGCCGCATCATCCGTCGTGAAATGGGGGTCGGCCTCCTGAACGGTGTCGTTTTCGCAACGCTGATCGGCGTGGTCGCGGCCGCTTGGTTCCAGGACTACAATCTGGGCGGCATCATTGCTGCGGCGATGATAATCAACATGTTCGTCGCTGCCCTTGGCGGCATCCTCATTCCGCTCCTGCTTGATCGCGTTGGCGCTGACCCGGCGGTGGCATCGGCGGTTTTCGTCACCGCAGTCACTGATGTGGTCGGCTTCCTCGCTTTCCTCGGCCTCGCCACCTGGTGGTTTGGGATATAGTTCATTAGTTCAGGCGGGCAGGGGCGTTGCCGAGCGGCGCGCGCGGTAGAGAATGAAAATGGCGATGGCCATATTGCCGAGGTTCCAGGCGATCCCGTTAAGGAAAGCGGCCTGATAAGAGCCTGTCAGGTCATAAATCCAGCCCGACATCCATCCCCCAAGTGCCATGCCTATAATGGTGGCCATGATCACGACGCCCATGCGCTGACCCGCTTCACGCGCCGGCAGATACTCACGCACGATGATCGCGTAGCTGGGCACGATGCCACCTTGCGACAGACCGAAGATGAACGAAACCATGTAAAGCGAGGCGAGCCCGTTGAAGGGAATGTAGAGGAACAGCGAGAGGCATTGCAGAACCGACCCGATCAACAGTGTCGGCACACCGCCGATACGGTCGGCGAGCAGACCTGAGACCAGTCTGCTGGCGATGCCCGCGCCCAGCATGAGAGACAGCATCTCCGCGCCGCGCGCGATATCGAAGCCCAGGTCGATGCAATAGGCGACGATGTGAACCTGCGGCATCGACATGGCGACGCAACAGCCCAGCCCGGCAAGCACCAGAAGCGTTTGCAGCATTCGGGGTGAAAGGTCGATCGGTTTTCGTCCACCGGGACGCCGTAAATGGGCGGCTGCGATGTCGTCAGCCTGATTCACATCGGGTCTGGCCCGCATGAGCATGGCCAGCGGCACGATACTGGCGATGCAAAAAATGCCGATGCCAAGAAAGGTCACCCGCCAGCTTGTGTGTTCCAGCGCAAATTTGATGACGGTCGGCCAAAGCACGCCCGAAAGATAATTGCCGCAGGCCACTGCCGCCACGGCGATTCCTCGCCGCTTTTCGAACCAGTGGGAGATGTCGGCCAGAAGCGGGCCAAAACAGGCCGATCCACCAAGCCCGATCAGCCCCTGCAGAATGACGAACTGCCAGAGTGCGGTTGTGAAGCTGGAGGCGACAAAGCCTGCGCCAAGCACGGCCCCCGCGATGGCCACGGGCAGCGCCACACCAATTCGATCTGCAAACCGCCCGATGAGCACGTTGCCGAGTGCAAAGCCGATCATCGAGCTCGTATAGGGCAGGGAGGCGGCCGCCCGATCGACACCAAACTCTGCCTGGATGGGTGGCAGAACGACCACGAACGCCCACAGCCCCACCGTGCCGAATGTGCCCAGAAGCAATGCAATCGTCATACGGAACCAGGCATAGGAACCGTCGATCATCGCATCGCTGGCGCTATGGGCGTGGCGCTGTTGCAAGCTGGTTGATCCTTGTCCGAGAGCATTCTGCCCGCGCCTGCTCAATCTGCGCGAACTGGCCTGCTTTCATAGCTCAGCGATAAAATGTGCCGTAGGGCCACGCCCGCTTCGGCGTCTGTCCATACGAACGATGGGGCGGCTCACTGTCTGGTTTCCCACACTATATGCGCAAGCCGGCTGTCCCATCCGCTCCCGAAATTGTATTCATCGGTTCCGCCAACGGACTCGTCCGCCGCGTTATCCGGCCTCAATTGTCCGCCTTGGCGAACCGGCAGCCGGTGCGCGTCGATGTATCGAGCGCGCTCTTTCCCGGGGTTCCCACACATAAGGTTCAGGAAATTGACTTTTACGTAAGAACCGTGCGACTTTGTTTTTCCTCGCTAAACAAATGCTCCAGTTTGGAGATAAAGCGGGGCGGGCATCGGCAGGTTACAGCCTGCCGCATCATCCGGAAAAAGAATAATGCGGCACTCACCATTGGGGCAACGTCCGGCATGGGCGTCAGGGGAGCCGTCATAAAAGGGCAGGGCGCAATGCGCGATTACTACTCCATCACCGAGCTGACGCGTGAGTTCGGGATTTCCACACGGACGCTGCGCTTTTACGAGGATGAAGGGTTGATCAAGCCCGTTCGCCGCGGTCGCACGCGGCTTTACCGGCCGTCCGACCGGCACCTCGTGCGGCAGATTTTGCGAGGACGCAGTATTGGTTTTTCGATTGCCGAGATTCGCGAGATCATAGAGGTTTACAAGGCGCCACCTGGAGAGATCGGGCAGCTGAAGCTCATGCTCGCCCGGATTTCTGAAAAGCAGCAGGATTTGCGCCAGAAGCGCCGGGATCTCGAAGACACACTTGAAGAATTGGCGCGCGCGGAAGAAGCCTGCGTGGAGCGCCTGGCGGAACTTGGTGTGACAACCTGATTGTGATGCGACCGCTTAGAACCAGCGGCGTACACGTTTCTGATAATCCCGATATTTTTTGCCAAATCGCACTGCGAGATGGCGCTCTTCAGGCTCGATCGCGAGCTTTTGCGTCAGGAAGCAGGCGATGGCGAGAAGCAGGAGAAACCATGGATTGCCCGATACCAGGGCGATCCCTGCAAGAAGCATTGAATTGCCGAGATAGATAGGATTTCGGCTGATCGCGAATGGCCCGCTCGTGACCAGTGCATCTGCGCCGCGCGTGGGCAGGATGGCCGTTCCCGCCCTGCGGAGCGTCCGCATGGCCTGCACGTCGAGTATCACGAATCCGACGATGAGCAGGCAGCCTATGGCAAAAAGTATGTCTGCAAGCGGCGGGCCGAACCATCCCGGCGGATAGAACACGCCCAGCGTTGCGGCGATGGCAATTGCCGCCAGATAGATGACAGGTGGCCATGGAAATCGAGCCGGTTGCCGTTCAGGGTCGTTCATTCGTAAGGTCCCGCTGCGTGAAATCGCTCCCCGCTTCTGCACGCATAGTGCATTCGGTTGCGATTTGGCTCAAGCGGCTTTGCATCTCTTTTCCCGGCTTGCCCGACATGACCAGGTCAAGACGATTCTCGGTTTCCAGTGTGTTGGTGAAGCACGCGCAATAGGTTGCACAAAAGCCTGCATCGCGCGCTTCCCCGCATTGGCGCGTACATTCTTGTGTAAAGCGGATATCGGCAGGCACGACTGCCGGCGGCCAGACCTGGGCCAACACCCAGACGCATGCAATGAGAACTGGCTGGTGGAGAAGATAGAAGGCGAGGCTATGGCGACCCGCAAAGGCGACGGGGGCCAGCCAGTTCCCCGGCTTCAGAAGGGCAATCGCGTGAAGAAAACCTGTCTCTTTTGCAATGCGGGCGGCGGCGATGCCGGCAATGACGGCTCCGAACCAGGGAACCAGCGGGACATAGTCATTTGACGGGGGACGAAACGTGGAAAGTCCGACCCACCAAAGAGCCGGTGTATCGAACAATGGCGCGCTAAACACATGCGGTGCAGCGAAAAACCCGGCGGCGAGCCCCAAAAGAAGCCAGGCCGGAAAGCTCAGAAAGGCGAGACCTAGCAGGCTTGCCACCGCAATGTGATGCAGGATCCCGAAAAAGATAAAGCCCTGCGGCAGAGCGAACCAGGTCGCGACCGAGATTGCGGTCGCAGCCACGGTGATCATGGCCAGGCGTTTCAGGAAGCCCGCCCAGCGGATACGTTTCTGATGAGCTAAAAACAGGCTGGCGCCAACCAGAAACAGGAAGGAGGATGCGATGGCACGTGCAAAAAGACGCCATCCACCGGAGATCGTGGTGCCAGCGTCCATATAGCCGAAGAACTCAAGGTCCCAGCTGAAATGATAGACTGCCATGGCGATGAGTGCGCCGCCGCGCGCGATATCAATGGCTTCGATGCGTGATTTGCCGGCCGCTTGGTGCCGCATCGTGTAATCGCCCCGGTATAATCATTGTTTTATGTTGTGATTATATTAGTCGGCGCTAAAAGTGGCCGAAAGACGGAGAGGTTTTCAATGCAGACAGTTGAGACGAACGGTGCATCCATCCCGGTCCTGGGAATGGGAACCTGGACTTTGAAGGGGCAGGCCTGCACGGAGCTCGTTTCGCATGCGTTGAAGGTTGGATACCGCCATATCGATACCGCTGCCGCCTATGACAACGAGGAAGCCGTTGGCCAGGGCATTCGTGCCTCGGGAGTGAAGCGGGACGATGTTTTCCTGACCACCAAGGTCTGGTGGACCGACATCGCGGCTGGTGACCTTGAGCGTTCCGCAGAGGCGAGCTTGTCGCGGCTGGGCTTTGACCATGTCGACCTTCTGTTGATCCACTGGCCGAACCCGGATGTAGACCTCACTGAAAGCATGAAGGCCCTGAACCGCGTGAGGGCGAGCGGAGCCGCGCGCCATATTGGCGTGTCCAACTTTCCGACAGATCTTCTGGCCGAGGCGGTTCGCCTTTCCGAAGCCCCCCTCGTTGCAAATCAGGTTGAGTATCATCCTTTTTTGAAGCAGGACCGGGTATATGCCGCGTGCCGCGACGCAGGTATGGCAATGGTCTCCTATTGCCCACTGGCGCGGGGCGGTGATCTGTTCTCGCAACCGGAGGTGGCAGGTCCGGCTGAACGCTATGGCAAGACACCGGCGCAGATCGTGTTGCGCTGGCATGTGCAGCAGGAAGGCGTGATCGCCATTCCACGGACCAGCAATCCAGCGCGTTTGGCCGAGAACGCAGACATATTCGATTTTTCGCTAGGTGCTGAGGAAATGCGCTCTATCTCCGCCTTGCAGCACCGAGGGGTTCGCATCTGCGACTACGACTTCTCGCCCGTGTGGGACCCGGTTTGAACCTCTCGGGACGCAGCAGGTTAACCCTGCGTTAGCTGATGTAAAATAGGGTACTCACGGTTGTCATCGGCTCCACTCTTGCGTGGTGTCTGACGGTCATGCCTTTGGGGGAAGGTGGACGGCGCATGTTGCAGACTTCAGGCGCCCCGGAGAAGGGGCCCACCGACATTGCCGGCATGATTGCAGGCTCCATGCGCCGCATGGGGGTGACCGGTCTGCCGCGCAATTACGAGATTTTTTACGAGGTCTTTACCGGTTCGAACCGCGATCTTGTGCGCGATTTCGAAGCGTTGAACGGCCGCCCGACCCAGGAAGCCCTGGACAAGCTGGCTCTCAAATACTTCACGCAGAACAACCGGCAAGCCATCGTCGAGGATGCGCAGGAGCAGATCGCCACGCGAGCGCAGGAAATTCTGTCGCTGCTTGGCCGCGAGCGCAGTTCGCTGGAAAAGTTCGGTGTGATCCTTGATCAGACCTCCAACGGGCTCAACGGCCGCAGCGCCATTACCCACGATCTCATGCGCAAGATCGTGGGCATCATGGCTGCTGCCACGGAGACGACGATCGCCCAGGGGCGTCAGATCACGCAGGCCATGGAAGAAAAATCCAGCGAGCTTGAAGCAATGCGCACGCAGCTCCAGAGGTACAAACGCCTTGCCGATACCGATCCCTTGACGAGGATCTGGAACCGCCGGGCCTTTGACAAGCGCATGGCCGGCATCTTCGACGAACAGCGCTCTGTCATGTTCAACGCGCTGATCCTTGCAGATATCGACGGTTTCAAGGCGATCAACGATCAATACGGTCATCCCGTTGGCGACAAGATCCTGCAGGGCGTCGCCCAGATTCTCAAGACCCAGTGCGTAGACGACTGTTTTGTCGCGAGAACGGGTGGAGAGGAGTTCGCCATCATCGTGGAAGGTCTCACTGAGGAGGCGACCGTGAAACTTGCGGAAACGATGCGCCTCGCCGTCGAAAAGGCCGAATTCGTTGTAGGATCCGGCGCTCGCAAGTGCGGGCCCATTCGTATATCGCTTGGCGTATGCATGGCAACCGATGCTGCCAATGCCGATGAACTCTACGCCAAGACGGACCAGGCGCTTTATGCGTCCAAGGTGGACGGGCGCAACCGCGTTACCCTGTTCTCCAGCATTCCCAGGGGCAAGTTCATGAAGAACTGGCTGCTCTACAGAAACGATTGATGCACACGTCCGCGACGGGATGCATTTTTCTAAACTTCGCATATAGTTTGACGAAAACCGCGCCGAATTTCGCCCGATTTGTGATACACGGGGGCTTAAGGGGCGATTTGCGCGCGATTCCAGTCGCAGATATTGAAAAGTGAGGATACGGACTATGTTGAAGAAATCCATCGCGGTTGCGCTCGTGGCAGGCTTTTCTGCCGGCTGCGTGACCAGCACGGATCCCTACACCGGTCAGCAGAAGATCTCCAACACGGCCGGCGGGGCTGCGCTTGGTGCGCTGGCGGGTGCAGGCGTTGGACTTCTGGCCGGTGGCGATGATCGTCGCAACGCGCTGATCGGCGCAGGCATCGGCGCACTGGCCGGTGGCGCGGTCGGCTCCTACATGGACCAGCAGGAAGCGCAGTTGCGTGGCCAGTTGCAGGGTACCGGCGTGAGTGTCACCCGCCAGGGCGACTACATCATCCTCAACATGCCTTCCAACATCACCTTCGCAACCGACTCGGCCAACATTCAGCCGGCCTTCTATTCCACCCTGAATTCCGTCGCTCTGGTTCTTCAGAAATACAATCGCACGCTGGTGGACGTCTTTGGTCATACCGACTCCACGGGCGATGCAAATTACAATCTGGAGCTCTCACAGCGCCGCGCCGGGGCCGTTGCCAATTACCTTATTGGTCAAGGCGCGAGCAGCCAGCGTTTTGCGATTATCGGCCAGGGCGAGGCTCAGCCGATTGCCTCCAACGCGACGCCGGAAGGCCGCGCACAGAACCGCCGCGTGGAGATTCGCCTGTCGCCGCTCACCGGCGCCTGATCCCTCACGCTATATGCAAGACAGAAAAGCCGCCGGCACCAGCTAGCGGCTTTTCCGTTTTGGGAAATGCTATCCGGCGGCCATCGCCGTGGCGATGCGCGCCGCGAGCCGCGCATTGTTTTTTACCAACGCAATATTGGTAACGAGGCTCGCGCCGCCCGTCAGTTCCAGAATCCGGGCCAGAAGGAATGGCGTCACATCCTTGCCCGATATACCTTTTTCGTTCGCTTCGCGCTGTGCCGTCAGAATATGACCGGACATCACATCGGCAGCGATCTCGTCTTCCGCGGCAACCGGATTGGCGATCAGCATGCCGCCGTCGATCCCGAGCGCCGCGCGGGTCGCCTGAAAACGCGCGATGGCTTCGGCCGTGTCGAGGCGTAGCGGTGCGGGATAGGGGGATTGGCGCGACCAGAAGGCTGGCATTGTGTCGGTACCAAAGGCGATTACGGGAACGCCCCGGGTTTCCAGCACTTCCAGCGTCTTCTCGGTATCCAGTATCGCCTTCGGCCCTGCAGAGACGACGATAACGGGTGTCCGAGACAATTCGTCGAGATCGGCCGAAATGTCGAAGCTCGTCTCAGCTCCCTTGTGAACACCGCCGATGCCGCCCGTGGCGAAAACATGTATGCCAGCCATGTGCGCGGCGATCATTGTCGCGGCCACGGTCGTGCCGCCGCTTTTCCCCTCGGCAATGGCAAAGGCCAGATCTGCGCGCGACAGCTTCATCGGATCCGTCGCCTGCGCCAGGGCTTCGCGTTCCTGATCCGACAGACCAATCTTCAGCCGTCCGTCGACCACTGCAATGGTGGCGGGGACGGCGCCTTCCTCGCGGATCAGTGCCTCCACGTCTCCGGCCATCTCGTTGTTGCGCGGCCAGGGCATGCCATGGGTGATGATGGTGCTCTCCAGTGCCACCACCGGCTTGCCTTCGGCAAGGGCTTCGGCGACCGGCGCATGGACATCGATAATGTTGTTGGAACGCACGGGAAAACTCCTTTATCAGACAGGTCGCGGGGCGGGCACCCGCGCGAGCGCCGCATCGAAGGCGCTATTATCGAATTCGGGCGCTGCCGAGGCGGAGCCAACAGCAAGTCCAGAGGCGGCCACGCCTTCGCGCGCGGCCTCCTGAATGGACAGGCCACGGATCAGGGCTGCAACGGTTGCACCAGCCAGCGCGTCGCCGGCGCCGGTCACATCTACGAGGGCATCCAACCGTGGCGGTTCGATCTGCCACTGGTTTTCGGGCGTGAATACCGTCACGGCGGCGCTGCCCTCGGTGATGACGGCGGCGCGCAGGCCGAGATCACGCAGCGCTTGCACCGCCAGCGGGATCGAAGCTGCGGACTGAAGCCCGGCAAGACTGCGCGCCTCACGCGCATTCATGAAAAGCACGGAGAGTCCGGAAAAAACGGGTATCAGCCGCCTGGCCTTTGCTGGTGAGACGGCGATCGCGTAAAGAGGCGCGGCTCCGCGGATAGATGCGAGCTGCGCCAGTGCCTCCGGGGGCAGGTTGGCATCGCAGAGTATGGCATCGGACCCAGCCGCAGCGTCCCGCGTTTTCGAGCGGCTCATCTGCTTGGCGAACGCAACATCATAAAGTGCCATATCCGCAAGACCGGTGATAAGCTCGCCGTCATGATCAAGAATAGCAGTGTAGCTTGGTGTCACCCGGTCGAGAAAGGTCGCCGAGAGATCTTCGATACCGGCTTCCTCCACCGCGCGCGCCACGGCTTCGCCCGCTGCATCCCCGCCTCGCAGTGAAAGGAGCGATACGGACACACCGCGCCGGGTAGCCATGCACGCAGCATTGAAAATTCCTCCGCCGACCTCTTCGCGCATGCGTCCGGGGTTGGAAGTGGCGGGAATGTGTGCCGCATCGAGACGTCCGCGACGGTCCATATGGGCGCCGCCGACAGCAAAGAGTCGAGGTGGGCTGGTCACGTTCATCGGGCCGCTTCCCGAATCGCCTGGCGCGGTGATATCCCCCCGCTCTCTGCCCGGGCATCTGAGCCCCGAGAGCGGGCACAGATTGTGAATTCAGGCGTACAAAAATAGAACAAAATGCATTTATGCTGTTTTTTCAATGCTCTACTGCCTATTGCAAAAATAGAACAAAAAGGGTACAGATGGCTATCGCGGATTTGGCGGAACCGCCTCCATTGACCTCGAAGGGGTGTTGTATCATGGCTCAGAATTCATTGCGGCTTGTAGAGGATAATTCGGTGGACAAAACCAAGGCTCTGGATGCAGCGCTATCGCAGATCGAACGTGCCTTCGGCAAGGGATCGATCATGCGGCTTGGCGCCAATGATCAGGTGGTCGAGATCGAGACCATCTCCACCGGGTCGCTGGGCCTCGATATTGCCCTGGGCATCGGCGGACTGCCGCGCGGCCGCATTGTCGAGATTTACGGTCCTGAAAGCTCAGGCAAGACGACCTTGGCGCTTCACACGGTTGCCGAGGCCCAGAAGAAGGGCGGGATTTGCGGCTTCATCGATGCCGAGCATGCACTCGATCCTGTCTATGCCCGCAAGCTGGGCGTCGATCTCGAGAATCTCCTGATCTCTCAGCCCGACACGGGTGAGCAGGCGCTTGAGATCTGCGACACACTCGTGCGCTCCGGTGCGCTGGATGTGATTGTGGTCGATTCGGTTGCCGCGCTTACGCCGCGCGCCGAAATCGAAGGTGAGATGGGCGATTCCCTGCCGGGCATGCAGGCCCGTCTCATGAGCCAGGCGCTGCGCAAACTTACCGCCTCCATCTCCCGGTCGAAGACCATGGTGATCTTCATCAATCAGATCCGCATGAAGATCGGTGTGATGTTCGGTTCTCCCGAGACGACCACGGGCGGCAATGCGCTAAAATTCTATTCCTCGGTGCGCCTCGACATTCGTCGTATCGGTTCCGTCAAGGATCGTGACGAAACGGTGGGCAACCAGACCCGCATCAAGGTCGTGAAGAACAAGATGGCGCCGCCCTTCAAGCAGGTTGAGTTCGACATCATGTATGGTGAGGGCGTGTCCAAGACGGGCGAACTGATCGATCTCGGCGTGAAGGCCGGCATCGTTGAAAAATCAGGTGCCTGGTTTTCCTACAACTCCCAGCGTCTGGGGCAGGGGCGCGAGAACGCCAAGCAGTTCCTGCGCGACAATCCCGAGGCAGCGCAGGAGATCGAACTGGCGTTGCGTCAGAATGCAGGCCTGATTGCCGAGAAATTCCTCGATGATACGGGGCCGGGCGACCAGGATGGTGGGGACGCTGAGGACGCTCAGGACGCTCAGGAATAGGGCCCTCACTCTCGCGGGTTCGGTCAGCGCCGGGGAGCCGGTCTGATCCAATCCGGTGACATCAGAACACCGCCAGCTGCTGGCGGTGTTTTTTTATGCCGGCTTAACCTGCCTGTATGATCGTATCCTGACGGGATTTCTGGACAGGCCCGGACGCTGACGTTAAAAGGCGGGCTTCTGTTCCCCGCTTGTCTGGGCGGGCTTCTCGCAAAGGCTGAATCATGAGTGGCGTCAACGACATCCGGTCGACCTTTCTCGACTATTTTAAGAAAAACGGACATGAGATCGTGGCCTCTGGCCCGCTCGTGCCGCGCAATGACCCGACCCTTATGTTCACCAATGCCGGCATGGTCCCCTTCAAGAACGTCTTCACCGGCCTGGAGACGAGACCCTATGATCGGGCGGTAACGGCGCAGAAATGCGTGCGCGCCGGCGGCAAGCACAATGATCTCGACAATGTTGGCTACACGGCCCGTCATCATACCTTCTTCGAGATGATGGGCAATTTCTCCTTTGGCGACTACTTCAAGGACCGCGCCATCGAGCTTGCGTGGAACCTCGTGACGAAAGAGTTTGGGCTGGATCCCAAACGTCTCCTGGTCACGGTGTACCATACGGATGATGAGGCGGCGGGCTTCTGGAAGAAAATTGCCGGCCTGCCCGACGACCGCATCATCCGCATCGCCACGAATGACAATTTCTGGGCCATGGGCGACACCGGCCCCTGTGGCCCTTGTTCGGAAATCTTCTATGATCACGGCGATCATATTCCCGGCGGCCCTCCCGGAAGTCCTGACGAAGATGGCGACCGCTTCATCGAGATCTGGAATCTCGTCTTCATGCAGTTCGAGCAGCTCACGCCGGACGAGCGGGTAAACCTGCCGCGCCCCTCCATCGACACCGGCATGGGGCTGGAGCGCGTGGCGGCTGTTCTCCAGGGTGTTCACGACAATTACGACATTGACCTTTTCCGCGCGCTCATCCACGCCTCCGAGGAGGCAACCGGCGTACGGGCCGAGGGCGCTCAGCATGCAAGCCACAAGGTCATTGCGGATCATCTGCGCGCGTCGAGCTTCCTGATTGCCGATGGCGTTCTGCCGTCCAATGAGGGGCGCGGCTACGTGCTGCGTCGCATCATGCGCCGCGCCATGCGTCACGCGCAGCTTCTGGGGGCGAAAGATCCGCTGATGTGGCGCCTGGTACCCGCGCTCGTGCGTGAGATGGGCCGCGCCTATCCCGAACTCGTGCGCGGTGAGGCGCTCATCACCGAGACGCTGAAGCTTGAGGAAACCCGTTTCCGCAAGACGCTGGCGCGCGGCCTGACGCTCCTGTCCGACGCCACCAGCGAGATGGGAGAGGGCGACCTTCTCGACGGCGAAACCGCGTTCAGGCTGTACGACACCTATGGCTTCCCGCTCGACCTGACGCAGGATGCACTGCGCCAGCGCGGCATCCATGTGGATCTCGGCGGCTTCAATGACGCAATGGAACGTCAAAAGGCCGAGGCGCGGGCGAACTGGGCAGGCTCCGGCGAAGCGGCCACCGAGGCCGTCTGGTTCGCGGTCAAGGACAGGACAGGCGGCAGCGATTTTCTCGGCTATGAGACCGAGGACGCCGAAGGCGTGGTGTCAGCTCTGGTGCTCGACGGCGCCATGGTTGACGAGGCCGCTGAGGGCGACGAGGTGGCTATCGTCACCAATCAGACCCCGTTCTATGGCGAATCCGGCGGTCAGGTGGGCGATACCGGCCTTATCTCGGGAGAAGGCTTTTCAATTGTCGTTACCGACACCCAGAAGAAGGGCGACGGGCTTCTCGTTCATTTTGGCCGTGTCGAGAGCGGCAGGGTCAGGAACGGCGACGTGGTCGCGTTGAAGGTTGATCACGCGCGTCGCACGCGCATCCGTGCCAACCACTCCGCCACGCACCTCCTGCACGAAGCGTTGCGTGAAGTGCTTGGCACCCATGTGGCGCAGAAGGGCTCGCTCGTTGCACCGGAACGCCTGCGCTTCGACTTCTCGCATCCAAAACCCATATCGGACGATGAACTCGCTCGTGTGGAGGATATGGCCAATTCCATCGTTTTGCAGAATGCACCTGTCGAGACGCACCTGATGGCTGTCGACGACGCGATCGAAGCTGGCGCCATGGCGCTGTTCGGTGAAAAATACGGCGACGAGGTGCGCGTTGTGTCCATGGGTACCGCGCGCGAGGGCGACAGGGCCGGCAAGACCTACTCGCTGGAGCTTTGCGGAGGCACGCATGTGAAGGCCACGGGCGACATCGGCCTGATCCGTATCGTGTCCGAAGGTGCCGTCGCCTCGGGCGTGCGCCGCATCGAAGCTTTGACGGCTGATGCCGCACGACATTATCTCGGCCAGCAGGAGCAGCAGTTGAAACTTGCTGCCGGCGCATTGAAGGTCGCGCCCGCTGATGTGGCCACGCGCCTGGAGACTGTCCTTGAGGAACGCCGCAGACTTGAGCGCGAACTCTCGGAAGCGCGCCGCAAGCTTGCCTTGGGCGGGGGCGGGGCCGCTGAGGGCGGCAGGGAAACCGTCGCTGGCGTGGGTTTCATGGGCCGCGTGGTCGAGGGCATTTCGCCAAAAGATCTGAAGCCGCTTGCCGATGATGGCAAGGCCTCGCTTGGCTCTGGCGTCACCGTGTTCGTCGGGACCTCGGAAGAAGGCAAGGCCAGCGTCGTGGTTGGCGTGACGAAAGATCTGATCGAGCGCTTCAGCGCGGTCGATCTTGTCCGTGTTGCCTCCGCCGCCATCGGCGGCAAGGGCGGCGGTGGCCGCCCCGACATGGCACAGGCCGGGGGCCCGGATGGTTCCAGAGCGGCCGAGGCCATCGCCGCCGTCAAGGCCGCGATGGAAGGCTGAGCGCAACGCCCGGGACGGAAGATCGACTATGCGCGGGCTCATAGAGGCCCGCGTTTTTTCCTGCCAAACGAAAAAGCCGCGGTCGAAACCGCGGCCTGATCATCTGCTATGCGTAAGGAGTGGGGCTTATCCCATTGCCTTCTGCAGGTTTTCGTCGATCTTGTCGAGGAAACCGGTGGTGGAAAGCCACGGCTGATCGGGGCCGATGAGCAGTGCCAGATCCTTGGTCATGTGGCCGGATTCCACCGTGTCGATACAGACCTGTTCCAGCGTCTGGGCAAAGTTCGCCAGTTCCTTGTTGTTGTCCAGCTTGGCGCGGTGGGCGAGGCCACGGGTCCAGGCGAAGATCGAGGCGATGGAGTTGGTCGAGGTTTCCTCGCCCTTCTGGTGCTGGCGGTAGTGGCGTGTCACCGTGCCGTGTGCGGCTTCCGCTTCCACGGTCTTGCCATCCGGCGTCATCAGCACCGAGGTCATCAGGCCAAGCGAGCCAAAACCCTGCGCCACCGTGTCGGACTGCACGTCGCCGTCATAGTTCTTACAGGCCCAGACATAACCGCCCGACCATTTGAGCGCCGAGGCGACCATGTCGTCGATCAGACGGTGCTCATAGGTGATCTTGGCTTCCTTGAACTTTTGCTCGAATTCGGTCTCGTAGATCTCCTGGAAGATGTCTTTGAAGCGCCCGTCATAGGCTTTCATGATCGTGTTCTTGGTGGAGAGGTAGCACGGCACCTTGCGCATCAGCGCGTAGTTCATCGAAGCGCGGGCGAAATCGCGGATGGAATCGTCGAGATTGTACATGGCCATGGCCACGCCGGAGGAGGGGGCGTCGAACACTTCGTGCTCGATGGTCTCGCCATCCTCGCCGACGAACTTGATCGTGAGCTTGCCCTTGCCAGGGAATTTGAAGTCGGTGGCGCGGTACTGGTCACCAAAGGCGTGGCGGCCCACGATGATCGGCTGCGTCCAGCCGGGAACCAGGCGCGGAACGTTTTTCATGATGATCGGCTCGCGGAAGATCACGCCGCCGAGAATATTGCGGATCGTGCCGTTGGGGGAGCGATACATGCGCTTCAGGCCGAATTCCTCGACGCGCGCCTCATCCGGCGTGATGGTGGCGCATTTCACGCCAACGCCATATTTTTTGATCGCTTCGGCAGCATCGACGGTGATCTGGTCGTCGGTCGCGTCACGCGCCTCGATGCCGAGATCGTAATACTTCAGATCGATGTCGAGATAGGGGTGGATCAGCTTTTCCTTGATGAACTGCCAGATGATCCGTGTCATCTCATCGCCGTCGAGCTCGACGACCGGATTGTCCACCTTGATCTTACCCATGAAAAAGCTCCGCAATTGTGGTTTGAAAGGCGCAGAGAGGAACTCCCCCCGCGAAAGGTCGGCTGCCCTATAGCATTCCTGATGAGAACCGCAAAGAAGCCACCCGGCATTTTGTCGCTTGACACCGTGTAGATACACTATACTGTCCGCCCGATGGATTATGTGGCCGATGATTGCCTTTTGATGAACACTGTGATGGCGGCGCGCTCGATGACGCGCCGCTATGATGAACAGTTACGTCCTTTCGGCGTTTCGGTGGTGCAATTCGCCATCCTCGCCACCCTTGCAAGGCAGTTTGACGAACCCGTCAGCCGCACCGCGGAGCGGGTGGCGACCGATCGCACCACGCTTCTGCGCAATCTGGAACTTCTATTGAAGAAGGGTCTTGTTCGCGCTGTTCCCGCGACCAGGGGCAATGGACGCCGTTTCCTTCTGAGCGAACAGGGCCGCAGGCTGGTTACCGAGATCACCCCCCATTGGCAAATGGCACAGGCGGAGCTGCGTGAGCTACTCGCCGGTCACGACCATCAGGACATGCTCGTCGCGCTTAAAAAACTGACATCGGGCTAAGCCGCGTGAGGCAAGGCACGATATTTTTCCGCAATAAAAAGTGTAGATACACTGGTGTAATTACACGAATTATGGAATGCGAAAGCTAAAGAGGAAAAAATGCAATGGTCCACAAAGACCCGGTAGTGGTGACGGGGATGGGGGTGGTCAGCCCTTTGGGTGTCGGTGTTGAAACCAATTGGCGTCGCCTCCTTGAGGGGCGCAGCGGCATCGTTACCAATGATCGATTTGATGTTTCCGGCTTCTCCTGCACCATTGCTGGCCTTGTTCCGCCCAAGGAGACGGACATTCATGGATTTGACCCGCGCGAGTGGGTTGACGCCAGGGACATCAGGAAAATGGACCGCTTCATCCAATATGGCCTGGCGGCAACCGCCGAAGCGTTGGCGCAGGCCGTCTGGATGCCGGAGGATGAAGGCGCGCGCGCCAGAACCGCTATCATCATCGGCACGGGTGTCGGCGGTTCACCACTGATGGCGGAAGCGGTGAAGACGATTCTGACCCGGGGGCCGCGTCGCCTGTCGCCATTCACGGTCCCGGCCTTTCTGGCCAATCTCGCCGCCGGCTGGGTATCGATCCGCTACGGTTTCACTGGTCCCATCGGTGCGCCGGTCACCGCCTGCGCCGCGGCCGGGCAGGCCATTGGCGACGGCTTGCGGCTGATTTTGACAGGCGAGGCGGATGTGGTGGTGTGCGGCGGCGCGGAAGGGTCGGTAGACCCGATTTCCATAGGCGGTTTCGCCGCCTCCCGGGCTCTGTGCACCGCCTTCAACCATGCGCCGGAAGAGGCCTCACGTCCCTTTGACAGGGACCGCGCCGGCTTCGTTCTGGCCGAGGGCTCCGGCATTCTCGTTATCGAGCGGCTAAGTCATGCGCGCGCCCGTGGGGCAACGCCGCTGGCGGTTCTGGCCGGCTATGGCACCACTGCGGATGCCTATCATCTGACGGCCGGGCATCCTGACGGGCGCAGCGCGGCCGCGGCGATGCGCCAGGCGTTGTCCATGGCCGGCCTGGCCGCCGAAGACATCGATCACATCAACGCCCACAGCACCTCGACCGAGGTCGGCGATGCGGCGGAACTCGCGGCGATCAGCAGCGTCTTCGCAAGTCGGGAGAAGGCGCTCGCCATCGCCGCCACCAAGTCGTCCACCGGGCACCTTCTTGGTGCGGCGGGGGCGATCGAGGCGATCTTTTCGGTGATGGCACTGCGCGAAGGGGTGGTGCCCGCAACGCTGAACCTGAAAAACCCCGATGAAGCAGCGTCCCGTTTCGATATGGTGGCCGGAAAACCCAGCCACCGGAAACTCCGTCATGTTCTGTCGAACGCCTTCGGCTTCGGCGGCGTCAACGCATCGCTCATATTCAGTCAGATCCCATAGTCGGGCTGCCATCCGGTATCTGAAATGCGCTTCCCACCATTGTCCTGCCGCGCAGGTGTGCTTCCTCGAGCGCCAGCACGGAGACTGCGTCCAGCGACCGGATGGAGACCGTCCGGCCACCGGTTATGTCGCCTGTGAGCTGCAGGGCAAGGAAGCGCCCGCAGCATACGCCCAAGAAGGAGGTGAAACTATCGAGATCGTGGCCTTCATCCGGGAACTCCTGGTAAAGCCAGTCCAGAAGACCGCTGACGGTCAATCCAGCGCGCACCGATATTCTCCAGAACGCGCCAGAAAAAAACGCTCCAGCCGAACGCTGGTGGCCACGCCATCCAGCGATAAGCAGCGGGTTTCATTTTCCCAAAGTGCCAGGTCGAAACCGGTAAACAGGTGGCACATGGTGTCTGCGCCTACGGAACCACATGCGGTCCGTTCCACACCGCGATGTGACGAAAGGTGAGACTTTGGTCCCAGGCGTGGTATCTGCGGGTGAATTCGGTCTGTTTCTGGTGCAAATTCACTCAAAACCTTCTGTTTGGACTGTGTTGTGAGACCTGTCACCGACGCCACACCCCTGATCGCCGCCAACGCGGTGGCTTTCGATACCGAGACCACCGGGCTTGATGTTAAGGAAGCGCGTATCCTGCAGCTCGGCGGCATGGCGCTGGTGGACGGAGAGTTGCGGCCGGACGATACGTTTGAGACACTCGTTGACCCGGGCGTCCCCATCCCGCCGCGTTCCACCACCATTCATGGCATTACCGGGCAGATGCTGCGCACGGCACCCGATTTTGCCGAGGCATGGCCGCGCTTTGAGGCGTATCGGGGCGGTCGCCTTCTCGTTGGTTATGCGCTTGGCTTCGATCTGGCCGTTCTCGAGCGCGAGGCGCACAGGGCCGGTCTGCTCTGGCAGGCTCCAAGAACGCTCTGTGTGCGCATGCTTGCCGGTCTTGTCAATTCACACCTGCCCGATGCGTCCCTGGAGGCGATCGCCGCCTGGCTGGAGGTGGATACGTCCGGGCGCCACCGAGCGACCGCAGATGCGCGCATTGCGGGAGAAATCTTCATCGCGCTTGCGCCGCATCTCGCAGAACGCGGCATTCGCACGGTCGCCGAGGCCGAGCGCGCCTCAAGCCTGCGCTCACAGGCCCTGCGCCAGCAGGCGGAAGCTGGGTGGAGCGAACCCTTTCTGCGCCGCAGCGGCGCCGCTCGACATGCGCTTGAAGCCATCGATCCCTACGCTTTCCGCCATCGTGTACTGGAAGCGGCGACCCGTGAGCCCGTCGTGGCGCGTGACGACGTCACGGTGTTGGACGCTGCTCGCCTCATGGCAGAGCGCTGCATCAGTTCGCTTCTTCTTGCGGCGGATGGACGAGCGGCCGGCCACGTCGCCGACTATGCCATCGTTACCGAGCGGGATGTCCTGCGGGCAATTGCCGCCGGGGGCCGCGACACACTGGCCAAACCTGTGTCGGTCATTGCTTCAAAGCCGGTGATCTCGGTGGAGGACGATGCATTTTTCTATAAGGCACTGGGCCTGATGAGCCGAAAGAGAATTCGGCATCTGGCGGTTTCGGATGACAGCGGAAACCTTGCCGGCGTGCTCTCTTCGCGTGATTTTCTGAAGTTCCGGGCAGGAGCCGCTGTCGATCTCCAGGCACGTATCGAAAATGCGCGAACATCCGCCGATCTCGCCGGCGCATGGTCGCGTACCGCCGTCATAGCTTCAGCGCTTCTCGACGAAGAGACCGACACGCGCGTTATCGCCGAAATCATTTCCGGTATTCTGTGTTCCATCACCGCGAGCGCCTGCCATATGGCGCTGTGTGAAATGGAAGCAGAGGGGCGGGGCGCTCCACCGGTACCGTTCGCCGTGATGGTTCTGGGATCGGGTGGGCGCGGTGAAAGCCTGCTGGCTGCCGATCAGGACAATGCCATAATCTTTTCAAAGGGTGCACCCGATGGACCCGAAGACAGCTGGTTTGCTGCTTTTGCGGAAAAGTTCACCGACCATCTGCACACGGCAGCAATTCCTCTTTGCAAGGGCGGCGTGATGGCGCGCAATCCCGCCTGGCGCGGGTCAGCGGAAACCTGGCGCGAACGTATAGGTGGGTGGGTGTCAAAGGCGAGACCGCAGGACCTCCTCAATGTCGACATTTTCTACGATCTTCGGGCGGTTTACGGCGAAGAACGGCTGGTCACCGAGCTTGCGGCCCATGTATGGAAAAAGGGGGCGGAACGTGTTGAATTCGCCAAGCTCCTGGGTGAAAGCGTGCGCAATGTCGCCAATCCCTTCACGATTTTTGGTGGGTTTCGGCAGGACAATGGACGTTTGGATCTGAAACTCCACGGTCTGTTTCCGATCTCGGCACTCGCCCGCGCGCTCGCAATTCGCCATCATCTGCCGCATGCCTCCACACGCGCCCGGCTGGAAGCACTCGCCGATCTGCCTGCAATGCCACGCAGCGATCTGCTCGCGCTGCGCGATGCACATCGCTTCCTCCTGGCGCGTGTGCTGGAGCAGCAGGTGGAAGATATCGCTGCCGGCATACCGCTCTCCAACCGGATCGCTGTCGACCGGCTCGCTCCGTCGCGGCAGAAAACGCTGAAAGACGCGCTGAAGGCGGTCGCGATCATTCCCGAACTTGTCCGCAGCGCCATGTTCGCAAACTGATCATTGCGTGCTTTACCGCAGCGCATGAAGCGGGTAACAGCAGCCCATCATGGCAGGAACAGACAAACAGCAAAACATGCTCGCAGAAGGCCCCGCAATCATTCTGGTGGAGCCGCAGCTGGGTGAAAACATCGGCATGGTCGCGCGCGCCATGGCCAATTTCGGTCTGGCGGAGCTTCGCCTCGTCAGCCCGCGCGATGGCTGGCCGAACGAGAAGGCGCGTGCGGCGGCAAGCCGCGCCGACCATGTGATCGATGCGGCCACGGTCTTTGAGACCCCGGCGGAAGCGGTGGCGGATCTGAACTTCGTCCTGGCCACCACCGCGCGCCCGCGCGACAATTTCAAACCCGTGCGCGGCCCGGTCGAAGCCGCCGCCGATCTGCGAAACCGCTTTGCCGGTGGCCAGAAGACCGGCATCCTTTTCGGGCGGGAGCGCTGGGGTCTGACCAATGAGGAAGTGGCGCTTGCCGACGAGATCGTCACCTTTCCGGTCAATCCGGCTTTTGCCTCCCTGAACATCGCCCAGGCGGTTCTGCTCATGTCCTATGAGTGGATCAAGACAGGCGATCAGGCCGTCCGGCCGCCCGACATTGCACTCGCACCCGCCGAGAAACTGCATATTGAAAGTCTCATGAGCTATCTCGACAAAGTGCTGGACGAGCGCGGCTATTTCAGAACCGAGGACAAAAAGCCGAAGATGATGGACAATTTGCGGGCGTTGTTCACTCGTCCCGGCTTCACCGTGGAAGAGCTGGCAGTGCTGCGCGGCGTGTTGAGTTCGCTGGAGAAGTTTTCGCCGAAAAACCCGCGCGGCTCAGGCGCGCCTGACCGGGGATGACCATGGAAACCCGGCCGATCCTTTTCTTCGATTCGGGCATTGGCGGCCTTTCCGTGGTCAAGGAAGCGCGCATTCTTCTGCCGGGCCGGCCCTATGTCTATGTGGCCGATGATGCAGCCTTCCCTTATGGCGCATGGGAGGAGGGCGCGCTCCTCGAGCGTATGGTCGCGCTGTTTGAGGAACTCCTCGAGACGTATCGGCCAGCCATGTCGGTGATCGCCTGCAATACCGCGTCGACGCTCGCCATCCACCGATTGCGCGAGGTGTTCCCCGGTCAAACCTTTGTGGGTACGGTTCCCGCGATCAAGCCGGCAGCGGAGCGCACGAGATCAGGGCTGGTGTCCGTGCTTGCAACGCCCGGCACCGTGAGGCGGCAATACACCCGCGACCTGATCCGCGACTATGCGGCCAAGTGCCATGTCCGGCTGGTGGGCAGCGAAAACCTGGCAGCTCTCGCCGAGCAGTATATGCGCGAAGGCTATGTGGATGAGGCGGCCGTCGAGCGGGAAATCGCCCCCTGTTTCGTCGAGCAGGACGGAAAGCGCACCGACATCGTGGTGCTGGCCTGCACGCACTACCCGTTTCTGGTGAACCGCATGCGCAAGACCGCGCCATGGCCCGTGGACTGGATCGATACATCCGAGGCGATTGCTAGGCGCGCCCTCACGCTGGCGGCTGATTTGCCTGTGCCTGCTGGTGCGGGGGGGCAGGACATCGCTCATTTTACCTCCGGCGCCCCGGTGGAGGGCTATCGCCGTCTTGTTACCGGGTTCGGCTTCAGGGCACGCTGATCCGGCATCTGTTCTTGTCGACCATTGTCGCGGCCCATCTCTTCGTCGCGCAAGGCTTGGAGAATCCAGTCCCGGAAAGCCCGGATTTTTGGAGCGTTGCGACGTCCCTCCGGATAGACAAGCCAATATCCGAGACCATCGGATTCCGTGCGTTCGAAGGGCCTTAGCAGCAGCCCTGCTTCCAGTTCCGTCCGGTACAGCGCAGGTGTGAGCATCGCCACCCCGCGCCCGGCGATAGCCGCCCGTGCCAGCATGCTCTGCCCTCCGAGTTTCGCCATAGGGGGGCGGTCGTCACTGTCGATCTTGATATCGACGGCGCTGAACCAGATCGTCCACCATGGATCTCCGAGGTCGAGCAGCGGTAACTTCAAAAGATCCTCAGGCGTCGAGATGCCGCCAACGGTGTCGGCAAGCCTTGGGCTCAGCATCGGAGTGAAGTCGGCTTCGATGAGCAGGTGACGCTCCAGCCCGGGCCAGGGGCCGTGCCCGCCGCGAATGGCGATGTCGACATCCTCGGTGTTGAAAGCGGCTAGCCGTTGCGTTGTTTCGAGCCGCACCGACAATGTCGGATGCAGCGTCTGAAAGGCATCGATGTTCTCCACAAGCCAGTTGGTGGCAAAGGTCTGCGCGGTGCTGATGGTGAATGTGCCTTCCATCATGCCGCGGGCGTCAGCATAGGCTGCAGAAAGCCGTTCAAACGCGTCGCTCACGGCCGGCGCAAGCCGCTGGCCGGTTTCGGTCAGCGTAACCTGTCTCGGCCGGCGCACGAAAAGGGGCGTGCCGATCCGGTCTTCCAGGATCCTGATCTGATAGCTGACGGCGGCCTGGGTCATGCCCAGCTCCTCGCCGGCCTTGGTGAAGCTGCCATGGCGTGATGCTGCCTCGAAGGCGCGAACCGCCGCCAGTGGCGGAAGGAGTGCACCGGACATGGATAAATTCTCCTTATGGTACCCGGTGATCATTCGATTGGAATCTGCACTTTAGAAGAGCGAAATTCAGGCGCGAAATCAACTCAGCTTTTCCTTGAGGCAACTGGAAAATTACAATGGAACAAGTTTTCCTTCATGGCTCCGGCGCGCGCGCATCGCTCTGGCATTCGTTTTTGAAATGGGCGAGAGTAGCGGGTGCGCACGGAAAGCGTCGGCGGCGCACCATCGATCCGCGGGATGTTCCCGAACTTGTGCACCACGATGTTGGTTTGACGGATGTTCGCCCCCTGCGTCCCAAATGCTATCTGGATTAGGGTTCCGGTTGACATTTGGCCCGGTCTCCAATAATCACCCGCACAAGCGCGATGGCTTTCCGGCTGCCGCGCTTTTTAACGTGTCCCGTGGACAAGCCGCATCAGCGTGCGTGGTCTGTCCTGTCAGGTTTCGAAAACGGAAGCCAGAGGAGGGCGCGTTTCCTTCGTCCGGAGTGTTTTGCTCCGGGGTTTTTGATGTGAAAGGGAATGCGATGAGCAAGCGCCATTCAGCAAAGTACAAACTTGATCGCCGTCTTGGCGAGAATATTTGGGGTCGCCCGAAATCCCCGGTCAACCGCCGTGAATATGGGCCCGGCCAGCACGGTCAGCGCCGCAAGGGCAAGCTCTCGGACTTCGGTCTGCAGCTGCGCGCCAAGCAGAAGCTGAAAGGTCACTACGGCGACATTTCGGAAAAGCAGTTCCGCAAGACCTATGACGAGGCCAACCGTCGCAAGGGCGACACCAACGAGAACCTGATCGGTCTCCTGGAGTCCCGCCTCGACGCCATCGTCTACCGCGCCAAATTCGTTCCCACGATTTTCGCTGCGCGTCAGTTCGTGAACCACGGCCACATTCTGGTCAATGGCCGCCGCGTCAACATCCCGTCCTACCGCTGCAAGGCCGGTGACGTGATCGAGGTCAAGGAAAAGTCCAAGCAGCTCGCCATCGTTCTGGAAGCCACGCAGCTCGCCGAGCGCGATGTTCCGGATTATGTCGAGGTCGACCACAACAAGATGGTCGCCACCTATCTGCGCATGCCCGCGATTTCCGACGTGCCGTATGCGGTGCATATGGAGCCGAACCTGGTTGTCGAGTACTACTCGCGCTGATACGTTTCGGCGGGTAATTCGGAAGGGGGGCGTCCTGCCATTGGCCGGACGCCTTCTTTTTTGTCTTCAGAGATTTATCGGGGTAATGCCATGAAAGGACTGGCCGGGGCGTCCAGTGTGCGAATGGGCTTGTTGCTGGCCTTCTTCGTCGCGTTGTGGACGGTTTATGCCAGCCTGACCCAGCTCAATCTCGATGGCTTTGGCGACATGCTGGAGAACTATTCCTGGGGCATCGCCTGGGAGCTGGGATATTACAAGCACCCACCGCTGTTTGCCTGGATCACGGCGGCATGGTTTGCCGTGTTTCCCAATGTCGACTGGGCCTACTATCTCCTGTCGGCGGTCAATGGCGCAGCGCTCATGTTTGCAAGTTGGCGGATCGCCACGCGGTTTCTCGATCCATGGCGCGCGTTTCTGGCCACGGCACTTTTCTTCTTTCTGCCGCCGGTTACATTTCTCGCGATCAAGTACAACGCCAACTCGGCCATGCTTCCCTTCTGGGCCGCGACCGTGTGGTTCTACCTGCGCTTTCTGGAAAAGCAACGCTTCGCAGACGCCGTGATTTTGGGCGTCTTGGCTGCCGCTTCCATGCTGATCAAGTACTTTTCGGCCGCACTTCTGGGTGCCATCTGCCTTCATGTGCTGTTTGATCGCGAGGCGCGGACGCTGTTGTTGAAGCCCGGTGTCTGGGTGGCGAGCCTTGTTTTCCTGGCGCTGATGACACCGCATCTTCTGTGGCTGGCCGGGAACGATTTTCTGCCGTTGACCTATGTCTCTGAACAGGGGGATGGCTCACCCTGGATCGGTCTCACCTCCGCCCCGCGTTTCCTCGCGGCCCTATTGGCCTATCTGCTTCCAGCCGTTCTTGTCTTGTTGATTGCCATCCGGCGCAACGGGCGCGGTCCCTGGTTTGAGGCTGGACCATTCCTTGGGTTGCGCAGCACGCTGGCCGGGCGCGCGCTCTTGTGGGCCGGCTTCGGGTCCCTCGCGCTTACACTTCTGCTTGGTATCGTATTCACCGTGCAATTCAGTTCGGTGTGGGCGCTGCCGCTGTACTTCTCGGCGCCCACCTTTCTGCTGTTGATCGTCAAGGCTGGACGTCTGGAGGTGCAGAAGCCCGCCATTCCTGCGATCGTGATGATTTATGGCGCCTGTCTTCTCGCCTTGACGCCGATAATCTATGCCGAGGAAGCGAAAAACACCTCGCACTACAACAATGTGCCGGTTCGCACTCTCGCAGGTCAGATTGAGAGTGCGTGGTATGCGCGGTACGACACGCCGCTCACCTATGTGGCCGGCGACAAGATACTGGCCAGCGGAATGACCTTCTATACGGCCTCTCGCCCCTATTCCATGCAGGCGAACTCCTATGCGCTAACGCCCTGGATCACCCCAGAGAGTGTCGCTCAGAAAGGAATGCTGATTGCCTGCTTCGAAGGCCAGAAAGGGTGTCTGAACAAGGCGGTCGAGCTGTCGAGTGGCGGGCGCGATACGCAGGATGTGACGGTGTCCGGATTCGGCGGAGAGAGAAGCTGGACGGTGCGGATATTCTTCGTCCCACCGGCCGGAAGCGATCTTTGAGCCGTTTTTCCCAAAATGTCTCGGTTTGCCGGAATTCGAGCTAAAACCCGCCCGTTTCGTCTGAAAGTGAATCAAATTACCCGATTTTCGATCGACCAGCGGGCGGCGAAAAAATTGAGGATCGCGCCGACGACAATGCCGATGAGTTTGGCCGCGAACAGGCCCGTAAACGGTGGCAGGAGATAAACGGCGAGTGTCGACGATCCAAGTGAGATGATGCTGCCGCTGATGGCGAATTTCGCAAAAGCCCTGTGAAGGTTGAATCGTTCAGCACGCTCGAATGTCCAGCGCGAATTGACCGCGAAGGAAAAGATCACGGCAACGGCCCAGCCGAGAAAATTGGCGGCAAGTGCCGGAAGTCCGAGAGCGACAAGGGCGGTGAAACTCGCAAGATCGATCGCCGTGTTCAAAAGGCCGACAATGGCGAAACGGCCGAACTTCGTGGAGACCGGGTGGTCATCTCGCTCGATCATCGCCGCTCGCGCCTCAGGGACAGGCCCGCTCCGGCAAGGCGCAATGGGAAGGCGTCCGAGGCGAGTGCATCCCGTTCCTCGTTGCGGGCGTCGGTGAACACGTCACGGTCGCGAAGGATCTCATCGACCGTGCCGGGATGACACATGACAACGGCGCCATCAGGTGCCCGGTCGATGAAGAGGTCGAGCGCGCGAGCAAAAGCACCGGCTCTGCGCCAGTCGTAAAAGCCGCAGAGCGGTCCCTCGACGTTAAAACCATGGCGCCGCATCTCGGCGTCGAAGTCGCGTGCAAGCAGGCGCGCCACAACGATTTTGCCCCTCACCAGAGCGGGGGCCGCGCGCAGTGTCGGTGCACCACGCAACCATGGGCGCTTGTCACTCGGAACATCGGCAAACTGCCTGATCAACCACTGCCGCACGGGCGGAAGGAAATGGACATGCTGATGGCCGTCGATGAAATCGGGGTCGCGCCCGAATGCCTCACGAAAGCGTGCGAGCTGAGCATCGGCTTCGGACATGATGGCGTCCGCTTCAGTTTTTGCAAGAAGCCGCTTGAGGTCCGGCATGGTCCGGCCCGTGGAGAGGGCAGGGAAATCTGTGAGGGTGAGATGCATGCCGACCGCGAACGGACCACCGATCGTGGCAAGGGCGCTGGCCTCGCTCGGCCAGTCGTCGAAGAGGGTCATGCAGCCGGTGCCGCTCAGGCGTTCGCCTTCCAGTAGCGCACGTATGGTGTCGCTGACGCCCGGCGAAAAGCCGTAGTCATCCGCGATCAGCCAGATCGAGCGGGCGCCGGGCTCAGCCATGGGTTGCCTTGCGCGGCTTGCGCTCTTTCGTGGCCGAGGGTGCAGAGGTCTCGGAGCCCGTGATGGACTTCACGATGTAATTCGGCCTGTTCTTCGCCTCACTCAACGCGGACCAGACATACTCGCCCACAAGGCCCGTCAGAGCCAGGTTGAGACCGCCCAGAACCAGTACCGCCACGATCAGACTGGGATAGCCGGGAACGGAGACACCGGTGAACAGAACCTCCAGAAGGATCTTGATGCCGTAGAGAAAGCCGAGCACCGCAACACCGGTGCCGAACAGCGAGACCATGCGCAAGGGCACAACGGAGAACGAGGTGAACCCTTCCAGAGAAAAGGCGATCAAACGACGCCGCGACCACTTGCTTTCGCCACCTTGCCGTTCGGCCGGTTTGTAGAGGATGCGTTCCTGCTTGAAGCCGGTCCAGGCGTAAAGCCCCTTGTTGAAGCGGCGCTGATCACGCAACTGGCGCAGTGCCGCGGCAAAGCGGCTCGTCATGACACGGAAATCGCCGGCATTGGCCGGGATCTCGTAACGCTGACCCATATTGATCAGCCAGTAGAAACCATTGGCAAGGTATCGCCCCAGCGTGCGGCTCTCGGCACGGTCTGCGCGAACTGCATAGACCATGTCGAGGTCTGGATCGGCAGTGATGCGACCGATCATGTCGAGAGCGACGTCCACCGTATGCTGTAGGTCGGCATCCATGAGGAGGACGTAATCTCCCTCGGAATGATCAAGGCCGGCAAGGATGGCCGTTTCCTTGCCGAAATTGCGCGCAAGCGTGATGAGCGACCAGCGGCCGGTCATGTGCTCGCCATAGAGCGCGCCCCCTTCATCCGTGCTTCCGTCATCGATAAAGATGAAATGCGTGTCGAGGTCGAAGCGCTGCTTGACCTGTACGGCAAGCTCGCCTGCCAGGGCGCTGAACCCGGCAACGCTCTCCCGTTCGTTGAGGAAAGGAACCAGAATGTCGAGCCGCTGGGCCACGCGCGCAATCTCCATCAAACGATGTTCTGCCAACAGAAAGTTGAAAATGCCTATTCGTTAAGTCGCCTTGCCGCAAGGCTTCTGATAGGAAGACGCGAAATCATATGTACCGACAGAGGCGTGTCCATGCATACCACTTTGGCGCAATCGAAAGAACCGATCGATATGACGGACACAGAGGCGGATGAGGCGCAAGACACACCACCGTTCATGTACGGCATGCCGTCTTCGGTGGAGTTCAACAAGCTGCGCAAGCGTCTGTTGCGCCAGACACGTCAGGCGATCGAAGATTTCGCCATGGTGAAACCCGGTGAGCGCTGGCTGGTAGCACTTTCAGGAGGAAAGGATTCCTACGGTCTTCTGGCGGTGCTGATGGATCTTCAATGGCGTGGCCTTCTGCCGGTTGAGCTTCTCGCCTGCAATCTGGATCAGGGACAGCCGAATTTTCCAAAACACATTCTGCCGGAGTATCTCGACAGTATCGGTGTCGCACACCGGATCGAATACCAGGACACCTATTCGGTGGTGACGGAGAAACTTCCCGAATCAAGCACTTATTGCTCGCTTTGTTCACGGCTTCGGCGTGGGCATCTCTACCGGATTGCGCGGGAGGAGGGCTGCTCTTCACTCGTGCTTGGCCATCACCGCGAGGACATTCTCGAAACCTTTTTCATGAACCTGTTTCATGGCGGACGTCTTGCGGCGATGCCGCCCAAGCTTTTGAACGACGAGGGTGACGTGATGGTGCTTCGCCCGCTCAGCTATTGCGCGGAAACGGATCTGGCGAAATTCGCCGAAGCGATGAAGTTTCCCATCATTCCCTGCGACCTTTGCGGCAGTCAGGACGGCCTTCAGCGCAACGCCATGAAGGCGATGTTGACGGATATCGAAAATCGCATGCCCGGTCGCAAGGACACGATGATCCGGGCGCTGACCAATGCACGCCCGTCTCACCTGCTCGATCGGAAACTGTTCGACTTCGCGGGGCTTACACGGGCGGGTTGACCGCGTGGAACATGCGGCCCCGTTCGCCGATGAGAACAAGGACGATGGCCACCGCACCGGTGAGAAAATAACCGGCGGCCAGAGGCACGGTGGAACCATCGAAGGACTGGCCGACCAGAGCGCCGATCAGACCTCCACCAAGCGTGGTGAGGAACCCCTGCGTCGCTGCCGCTGTGCCGGCCACATGGCCCAGAGGTTCCATGGCGATAGAATTGAAGTTCGCACCGACCCAGCCAAACTGAAACATGGCGACAGAGAACAACACGAAGAATAGTGCAAACGGCATATAGCCGACCATGGCAAGCACCAGCCAGAGGAAGCTGACGAGCGTGAACCCGACAAGCGCCGTATGGGAGAGGCGGCGCATGCCGATCCGCCCTACCAGCCGCGAATTGGTGAAGGACGAAACAGCCATGAGGCCGGCGCCGATGGCGAACAGGATCGGAAACCAGTCGGCCAGGTTGAATGTGTCGGTATAGATCTGCTGTGCTGAACTGATGAACCCGAAAAGCGCGCCGAAGATGCTGGTCGTCGCGAGCGTGTAGCAAAGAGCGATTCGGTTGGTCAGGACGTAGGCGAACCCCTTTGTCACTGACGAGAAGGTTAGCTCGCGCCGGTTCTCCGGAGCGAGTGTCTCTGGAAGCCGGAGCGCGGCCCATGTGCCGAAGATGACGGCCAGAACAGCCATGGCGAGAAAGATCTCGGACCAGTCGCCAAAGATCATGATGATCTGTCCGATGCTCGGAGCGATGACCGGAATAACCATGAAGACCATCATGACCATGGAAAGGACTTCAGCCATCTGGCGGCCGCCGAAGACGTCGCGAATTGCGGAGACGGCGATGACACGCGTCGTGGCTGCCCCGATGCCCTGGAGGAAGCGCAGAACGAGAATGAAAGCGAAACTGGGTGAAATCGCCGCGATCAACGCTGCGGACACATAGAGGACGAGACCGAAGAACAATGGCGCGCGGCGACCGAAGCGGTCGGAGAGCGGACCGAAAACGAGCTGGCCGCCGCCAAGACCGGCGATATAGGCGGTCACGATGTACTGGCGAGCATTCTCGTCATCCACGCCAAGTTCGGCGCCGATCTGCTGAAGGGCCGGCAGCATGATGTCGATGGCAAGCGCATTGAGCGACATGAGCGCTGCGGCAAGTGCAATGAATTCCGCCCGGCCCAGAGATTTCCGCGGTTGCAGGGCTTCATTTGAAACGGACTTGTTCATATCACTCTCCAATGATCAACAGGCATGCGCAATCAACCCTGCTGGCGGCTCAAACAGGCCACGATTATGCAGGCAGACGCCGTGATCCCATCCGCAGCGAGAAAACGCGCTCCGGGCCACAACAAGCGCCGGCAATGAAACGGGAAACCAGTCACCGACGCGAAAAAATGCGCTGGCGAACGCCAACGCATCTGAAAAAACAAGCGCCCGACGGGGGCGCTAATCCGGTATTGAAATCAGGCGGCGCCTTTGGCTGCCACACCCTTTTCATTCAGGAAAGCCTGCAGCTCGCCTGCCTGGAACATTTCCCGGATGATGTCGCAACCGCCCACGAATTCGCCCTTCACGTAGAGTTGCGGAATGGTGGGCCAGTTGGAGTAGTCCTTGATGCCCTGACGCAGTTCGTCGGAGGTCAGAACGTTGACGCCCTTATAGTCGACGTCGAGGTAGTCGAGGATCTGAACCACCTGGCCTGAAAAGCCGCACTGCGGAAAGCCGGGTGTACCCTTCATGAAAAGCACAACGTCGCTGCTTTTGACTTCATTATCGATGAATTCGTTGATGCCGGTCATCGCAAATCCTCATCTGACCGGGGTAAAGGCCCGGCGTTTCACTTGTAAACCGTTATGTATTGCACCATCCATTGTGGTGCAACGCCAGCGGATAAAAACTTTTTTCTCGCTCAATCCGGGGCACTGGTTTGCAAGGCGAGTGCATGAAGAGCTCCGCCCATATTGCCCTTCAGGGCATTGTAGACCATCTGATGCTGCTGCACGCGGGACTTGCCTCTGAAGCTCTCCGCCACCACTTCCGCTGCGTAGTGGTCCCCGTCTCCTGCCAAATCGCGGATCGTGACCTGAGCGTCAGGGATGCCTTCCTTGATCAGGCGTTCAATGTCGGCGGCGTTCATGGCCATGGATGCAGTGCCTCCTGAAATGTTCTCAATCGAGATATGGCGTCTGGCGCCGACAAGGTCAATCGAGCGGGACGAATTGCCAGGACTGGGCCACAGATTTGCAGAAGGGGGCTGCGGCAAGTTCCGTTGAAGCGTCCACCCGATCAGACGCATGAGGATGCGCCGCCGAACGGGCGGTTTTTCAAAGGAACAGACATGACAGTAGCGAGCAAGGAACAGGTCGTAAGAGATGTCATCGACGCATATGTGGATGCCATGAACCGCGGTGACATCGAGCGTTTGAGACAGATCTTCGCCCCTGACTGCGAAATTCAGGGTGTAACCGGAACGGGGGCCTTCGAGTTTGCCGCCTCCATCTGGCGGCAGCTTCATGGGTCACTCAACATGAAACTGGTGATTGAGGATTGCGTGGTGGAGAAGGACCGGGCTGCCGTCCGTTTTCGCGAAACGGGACGCTGGACCGCGCCGTTCCTCGATTTCGACGCCCCTACGGGCAACAGCTATGAACTGGTGGCCATGGAATGGTTCGAGATCGGGAACAATCAGGTCCAGAAGCGCTGGGGTGCGCGCGACGCGGCTGCGCAAGCGCGTCAGCTGGGGTTTCCCGTTGCGGCGGGGCCTGTAAAATCCAAGGAAGGGGCTGCCTGATCAAGGGCTTTCTCCGGTTCGGAAAACTGGCGGCGCATCGCGCGGAGACGAAGCGTCGCCACCTTGCGAAAGGCTTCAATGTGGCGAACATGCCGGTTTCGTTCATGGCACAACATCCAGATCGGCGCAGCGACATTGCAGGCGGATACAGGCAGAGGCACGAGGGTCTCGTCCCGGGCCGCCAGCCAGACCGGCAGAGGCGCGGCTGCAAGCCCGGCCCTGACCAGCGCAATCAGGGCTTCCGGACTGTCGCAGCGATAGGCAGGCGGGTGTGAGGAAAGCAGCTCGGAAAGGCGTTGCAGGGGGAGAATACGGGCGAGTGCTCCTTCCCCGACAGCCAGTGGGCAGGCGATGAGCGCTTCGGGCGAAGCCGGGATGCCATGGGTCTTCACGAAATCGCGGCTTGCATAAAGTGTCCAGTGGCTGATCCCTACACGTGACCGGATGATCTCCGGGTTCTGGGGCAATGTGCCAAGACGCAAGGCCAGGTCGGCTTCCCCGTGAACGAGGTCGGAGGCATTGTTGCTGGTATCGATCTCGACCGTCATCTCAGACACCTCGTGCCTGTAGTGCGCCAGAAGGTCTGGCAGGAGATGGGCGGCAAGCAGTGAGGTGGTTGAAACCCTCAAAACCTGACGCGAATGACGGGCATGGGCGCTGGCGAGATCGGAAAGCCGGGAGGCTCTCTCTTCGATCCGCTCGGCGAGAGGCAGAAGGTCCATTGCCAGTTTCGTAGGCCGAAAACCTTCCGGCATTCGCTCGAACAACGGGGTGGAGAGGGCGTGCTCCAGAGCATCAAGCCGGCGTGCGACCGTGGTCTGGCTGACGCCCAGCGATCGGGCGGCGGCAGCGGTGGACCCGGCACGTATCACAGCCAGGAGATACTTCAGATCGTTCCAGTCGTACATCGGCGCGCCTCCGGCCGAACTTTGCCTGAATCTAGCAGGAGCGGAGACGCGCTGACAGACTCTTGTCAGGCCCCGTCCATGAAGTGTGGGAACCAGGCCTCGTGCGCCTCTTTCAGGGTTGTGACCGCGACAGGTGACGCTTCACCCAGCGTGAGCGCATCGCCACCGGTCCTGCCGATGACCACGGCCGCAACGCCCGCCGTTCTGGCGGCTGACAGGACCTCGTCGACGTTTGCGGTCGTCGCGACATACCGACCCTGATCCTCGCCGAAAAAGGCGGCAATCGGATTTTCGGGCGTTTCGATGGTGGCGCCGATGCCAGAGGCGATGGCCATCTCTGCCAGCGCAACGGCAAGACCACCATCCGAACAGTCGTGGGTGGCGGTCAACGCGCCGGAACGGATGAGGCCGCGCACGAGATCGCCGGTACGCTTCTCGTGGACGAGGTCGACCGGGGGAGGCGGGCCTTCGGCACGACCATGAATATCACGCAGATAGACCGACTGGCCAAGATGCGAGCCCCAGCCTTCCGGCGCGCCGATGAGAACGATCGCTTCGCCTTTCGCGGAGAAGGCGGCGCGGCTTGCCTTTTGCCAGTCCGGGATAAGGCCGACGCCCGCAATGGTCGGGGTCGGTGGGATCGCCTCGCCGAGTGTTTCGTTGTAGAGCGAGACATTGCCCGACACGATCGGGAAGCCAAGCGCGGTGCAGGCCTCGCCGATGCCCTTGATGGCGTGGACGAGCTGGCCCATGATCTCCGGCTTTTCGGGATTGCCGAAATTGAGATTGTCGGTGGAGGCGAGCGGTTCGGCACCGGTGGCGGTGATGTTGCGCCAGCACTCGGCCACGGCCTGCTTGCCGCCTTCGTAAGGGTCGGCCTCGCAATAGCGCGGTGTGACATCAGACGAGAAGGCGAGGGCCTTTTTCTCCTGTCCGTCCACGCGGACAACGCCGGCATCCCCACCGGGGAGGTGCAGCGAATTGCCCTGAATGAGCGTGTCATACTGTTCCCACACCCAGCGCCGGGAGGAGAGATCGGGCGAATTGAGAAGCTTGAGCAGGCTTTCTGCGATGTCGGCTACCGGCACCGGCCCTGCGAGCGGTGCTTTCGGCTTCGGCTCGACCCACGGGCGGTCATATTCGGGTGCCTCGTCGCCAAGCTCCTTGATGGGGAGATTGGCCACTTCCTCGCCCTGATGCATGATGCGGAAACGCAGATCATCGGTCGTCTTGCCGACAATGGCGAAATCCAGCCCCCATTTGCGGAAGATGGCCTCGGCCTCGTCGCGTTTTTCGGGCTGGAGCACCATGAGCATGCGCTCCTGGCTTTCCGAGAGCATCATTTCGTAGGCGCTCATGCGTTCTTCGCGCACGGGAACCCTGTCGAGGTCGAGCTCGATGCCGAGATCGCCTTTCGCACCCATCTCCACGGCCGAGCAGGTTAGCCCCGCTGCGCCCATGTCCTGAATGGCGATGACGGCGCCGGTGGCCATTAGTTCGAGGCAGGCTTCGAGCAGGCATTTTTCGGTGAAAGGATCGCCGACCTGAACGGTGGGCCGTTTTTCGTCGATGCCCTCATCGAACTCGGCAGAGGCCATCGTCGCCCCGCCGACGCCATCACGTCCTGTCTTGGCGCCGAGATAGACGACGGGCAGGCCAACACCTTCAGCCTTCGAGTAGAAGATCGCGTTGGTTTCGGCGATTCCGGCTGCAAAGGCATTGACCAGAATGTTGCCATTGTAGCGGGCATCGAAATTGACCTCGCCACCGACCGTGGGAACGCCGAAGGAATTGCCGTAGCCGCCAATGCCCGAAACCACACCGGCCACAAGATGCTTCGTCTTGGGATGATCGGGTGCACCGAAGCGCAGCGCATTCATGGCCGCGACCGGGCGCGCGCCCATGGTGAAGACATCGCGCAGAATGCCGCCGACGCCGGTGGCCGCGCCCTGATAGGGCTCGATATAGGAGGGGTGGTTGTGGCTCTCCATCTTGAAGACCACGCACTGGCCGTCTCCGATATCGACCACGCCGGCATTTTCGCCAGGGCCCTGAATGACCTGCGGGCCCGAAGTGGGGAGCGTGCGCAGCCATTTTTTCGAGCTCTTGTAGGAACAGTGTTCGTTCCACATGGCGGAGAAAATGCCGAGCTCCGTGAAGCTCGGTTCACGACCGATCAGATCGAGGATGCGCTGATACTCGTCGGGCTTCAAGCCGTGGGCGGCGATGAGATCTTCGGTGATGGGGATGTGATTGGGAATGGTCATGTGGTCGGCATGGTCCCTGCAAAGGGTTGCTTTAGCTGTCTGAGGCTATCTGGGGCCTGCGTTACAGTATTGTGCCGGGATAATCCACTTCCCTTTGCCGGTTTTCATCAACCGTAATTGTCAAACCCGCTGATCGGATTGTCGAGAAGGCTTCTGAGCTTCCTCAGCCCCCTTGTCACGGTCTCCCGGCTCTCGGGTACGGTGAAGGCAATGCGGACACGGTGCAGGGGGCTGCCGGCCCGCCCCACCTTGAACTCGTCTTCGTCATCAACCAGGACATCCTCCTCCATTGCCGCCTGTTTGAAGGTGCTCGACAGCCATGGCTCGGGCAGTCTCAGCCACACAAATGGCGCATCCGGATGAGAAGTGAAGTCCTTTCCTGCAAAGACGGAGGCGGCAATTGCCTCTCGGGCCGCAATCTCCGCACGCACGCGGGCGTGAATGCTTCGGGCTTCTCCCGAAAGCACGAGCTGGGCTGCGAGTTCGGCAAGCAGAAAAGGTATGCCGCCGGTGATCATTTTGTGCGCAGTAAGCACACGCGAGACATAGGGCAGGGGGCTGGCGATCCAGCCGCCGCGCACGCCCGCAGCAATGGACTTGGACAGGCTCCCCACATGAAACGTGCGCTCCGGCGCCAGGGAAGCGAAAAGAGGCGGCGACTTGTCGAGAAGCGCGCCGTAAATATTGTCCTCGATCAGCCAGACATTGTGCGTCCTGGCGATATCCACAATGGCCTGCCGGCGCGCTTCGGGCATGATCGACAGTGTTGGATTGTGTAGCGAAGGAACCAGAAACACCAGACGGGGGTGTTGCTGGGCGCAAACCCGCTCGAAATCCTCTGGCACCATGCCCTCCTCGTCGATGGCGACCGAAAGCAGACGGCGGCCTATCACCGTGGCGCTGCGGGCGACATGCGAATAGGTGTATTCCTCGAAGGCGATCCGGTCACCCGGCACGGTCATGGCTGCAATGGTTGCCAGAATGCCGGCATGTCCGCCGAGCGTGGGGACAATGGTTTCCGGCTGCGGGTTCCAATCGCCGCGCGCAAGCCACTGGCTGCCGGCTTCAAGCCAGCGCGTGGGGAGTGTACGCGTGTAGCTGGCCACATCCGCCGGATAATCGCGGGCGATCCGTTCTGCAATCCTCGTCAGGACCTCAGCCTGGCCAACATTGGGCGCGGCAGTGGAATCCATGCGGGTCTTCCCCGGCTCTGGCAGTGGGCTGCGTGTTCCGCCGAATGGCTGTGCCTGCACGCCATCCGGACGGACGGTGCGTATGCGCTCAAGCACATAGGTGCCGCGACCGACCTCTCCTGAAACCAGCCCGCGCTGGCGAACCAGAGAATAGGCCCGGCTTACCGTGCCAATCGTAACGCCAACGTCATAAGCAAGATTGCGCTGTGGCGGCAGCTTGGTTCCGGGCGTGAGCGTACCATTCTCGATATCGCGTTCGATCTGGTCTGCGAGACGCACATAAAGCGGGCCGGATCCGCGCTGAAGGTTTGGGAGCCAATTTGTCATGGTGACAATTATCTATATTGCACCCATATTGGAGTCAATGCATAGGTTCAATCGCTCCATTCCAGTAGAAGGAGTGATGCAATGGATGCAATCAAAACAATTGATCAGGGATGCAGGTCGGAGGCGCCGGAGCCAGCGAAGAAGTCATTCAGACCTGGTCTGCGCTCCGCTGTAGCACGGATTGAAGCCCTGTTTGACAAGCGCCGCAGCAGGCTGGCTCTGCTCGACCTCACGGACGAACAATTGCGCGATATAGGTGTCTCGCGAGAAGAGGCCCGTCGGGAAGGTCTCCGGTCGTTCTGGGAATGATCAGGCTGGTTTCGACATCGCCATAACGATGGGCGCAGTCAATCCATTGGCTCAGGCTCTTGCCCAGAGCATTTCGCAGCCGGGAGTTTGTGAGGTTTGGGCGCGCTGGCCTGCTTCTATACGGAGGCGTTGGCGCGAGAGGGCTTTCCGCTTGCGATAAGGCGGTCCGCCAGCATTGCAATACGCCCAAGGAAGGCAAAAGTGACCAGAATGGCGGCTAGATAAAAGAGCACACTGGGCCATCCATTCAACCGTGCATCCAGAAAGTAATAGGGTACTTCCCCCGCGATCGGAGCGCGAACCAGGACATAGGTGACATAGAGAAGCGGATAGGCGAGCCAAAGGGGGAGGTGGCGCCAGGAAAGGCTGCCATCCGTACCGGCCACCAGCCACCAGATGAGATAGAGCACCGGCGCGACGTAGTGAAGCGCGACATCGCACACAAGGAAAAGGCCCTCTGGCTGCCAGATCCCGGACAGAAGCTGCCAATAGACGATACCGACCAGAAGGATCGATACCGCGACTCCGGCGCGAACCCAGGCCTGCGTGAAGAAGCGCGGTACGCCCGACAAGGCAGCCAGGTGGACGAGAACCACCAGAACATTTGTCAGAATGGTGAAATACGAAAAGTAGTGGAAGACCGACCCGACGAGACTGCGCCCTGCTTCCATGGAAGCAGGGATGGTCAGAGCGAATTGCACGACAAGCGCAAGCAAGCCGACTACGAAGCCGGCGATGTTCAGGATTTTCGTCATGCGGGTTCCCCTGGGCCGTTTGCGAGCGCTTGCATTAGTATGAGAATCTAAATTTAAAGTTTAAGTCTAAAGCATCAGCGCGAGAATCCACAGGGGTTCCTTACAAATCGCTGGCTGGACGCAAGCGCGACCAGAGCACCTGCATCGTCCAATACGGTCACCGTAGCGAGCCCATCGTCAAACTGCAAACGTCATCAAAACGGCGTTCGAAACTCAATTGCGTGGTTTTCCTGGCTCAGCAACCGGTTGTTCCGCCCGACCAGCGCATGATATCGGCGTTGATCCGGGCGCCGGTCTGCGTCGACGCCAGCGGTCCATAGGTCGAAATTGTCGTCGGGGATCCGGAAGCTTCAATGACCAGCAAGGGCAGCCCCTGCTGGTTCTTGCTGCGCATGATCAACAGCCGCGGTCGCCCCACCCGGGTATCCAGCTCCGGAATCATGTGGAGATTACGGAAGCGACGATCCCCGGAGCGCATCCAGCATTTTGCGCCATTGCTGTTGATCTTCTGAAGAGCGGCTACGGGAGTGGAGGCATCGACCTCGAGATTGAGTGCGCCACCCATAGGTTCGGTCTGGCATGCCGACAGAAGAAGCAGCGCTGTCATCAGTGCCGCACAGGTGGCACGACGTACCGGGTTTTGCGGATCTGAACCGGAATGTCCGGCGCGACCCATCAGGCGGCCTTTCCAAGGACGCTGGCGAAGAGCGCGCGGCCGTCATCGCCACCATGGGCGGCTTCGATCAGGTTTTCGGGGTGAGGCATCATGCCAAGCACATTGCCGCTGTCGCTGACAATGCCGGCAATGTCGTTCACCGAGCCGTTGGGATTGGTGCCCTCGGCGTAACGGAAGGCAACCTGGCCTTCGTCCTCGATCCGCTTCAGCGTCTCGGCGTCCGCGAAATAGTTTCCATCGTGGTGGGCGACCGGGCAGCGGATGATCTGGCCCTGCTGATAACCTCGCGTGAAGGGCGTGCTGGCGTTGGTGACTTCGAGCTTCACCTCGCGGCACACGAACTTCAACGAGGCGTTGCGCATCAGTGCGCCGGGCAGGAGGCCCATTTCGACGAGAACCTGAAAACCATTGCACACACCCATGACGAGCACGCCCTTGCGGGCCTTCTCGGCCACGGCCTGCATGACCGGCATGCGGGCGGCGATTGCGCCACAGCGCAGATAGTCGCCATAGGAGAAGCCGCCCGGAATGACCACGAGGTCGACATCTGGAAGCTCGGTCTCCGTCTGCCAGACGGTGATCGGCGCCTTTCCGGAAATCTTGGTAAGCGCGGCGATCATGTCGCGATCGCGATTGAGGCCGGGAAGCTGGATGATGGCTGATTTCATGGGGTCTGATCGCTTGGGCTGGGATCGTATGGTTTCTGCGGGCCTTCGGGCATTTCACGGAGTTCGAGGCGGCGTTCTATGCTGTCGTCATGGCGTTCGAGCATACCGTGGATATTGCGGGTGTCCTGCTGGATCGCAATCATATGCCCCTGGATGGAGACCAGCTCCTGACGGATCTCCGATTGAACGGCTTCGAATTTGTCCAGGCGACTATGCGTGCTCTTGAGAGCCTCATAAAGCAGCGCATTGGTGACGTCGCCCATGACGGTCTTTCTTCACAACCTCAGGTAACTGAGACAGTGTAGTCCTCAATCACGGTGTTCGCCAGAAGCTTTTCGCACATGGCGCTGAGGTCGCTCTCGGCCTTGGCCTTGTCGGAACCCTCAAGCTCCAGATCAAAGACCTTGCCCTGGCGCACCGAGCCGACACCGGGGAAACCAAGCGCATCGAGTGCGCCTTCAATGGCTTTTCCCTGGGGGTCCAGAACGCCGTTCTTCAACGTCACGGTGACGCGGGCCTTGATCACTTTGATACTCCCTGAATTTCCTGCCACGCCTAATGGCGTGTCTTGTTGTCTTTGGAGGATACGAGGACAGGGCCGTTGCCGCGCGGCGGCTCGTTCTCGTTCATGATGCCGAGACGACGGGCCACTTCCTGATAGGCTTCCACGAGCCCGCCCATATCGCGACGGAAACGGTCCTTGTCCATCTTGTCCTGCGTGGTGGTGTCCCACAGGCGACAGGAATCGGGAGAGATTTCGTCGGCCACGATGACGCGCATCATCTCGTTTTCCCACAGACGCCCGCATTCCATCTTGAAGTCGACGAGCTGGATGCCGACTCCGAGGAAAAGGCCAGTGAGGAAATCATTGACGCGAATGGCGAGCGCCATCATGTCGTCGATTTCCTGAGGACTTGCCCAGCCGAACGCGGTGATGTGCTCTTCAGAGACCATTGGATCGTCCAGCGCATCGGCCTTGTAGTAGAACTCGATGATCGAACGGGGCAGAACGGTGCCTTCTTCGATGCCCAGCCGCTTGGCGAGCGAGCCGGCAGCGACATTGCGCACAACGATCTCGAGCGGAATGATCTCCACTTCCTTGATCAGCTGCTCACGCATGTTGAGCCGGCGAATGAAGTGAGTCGGGATGCCGATCCGGTTCAGATGCTCGAAAATATACTCCGAGATCCGGTTGTTGAGCACGCCCTTGCCATCGACAATCTCGTGCTTCTTCTTGTTGAAGGCTGTGGCGTCGTCCTTGAAGAACTGGATCAAGGTGCCGGGCTCGGGGCCTTCATAAAGAATTTTGGCCTTGCCCTCATAAATGCGGCGACGACGGTTCATGGCTTTTCCTGGTCCGTTGCCTAGACAGGGAAACTTCGCGCGGAAGTTCCGCAATGCGGCAGTTTCATGGATGCATCGTTTCACGCGGTCTCTAGCGCAAACCCACTCATACCACAATTGCCATTTGTGATAGCCAACGAGTTTGTGCCCCACCGGCAAAGAACGGATGCGCCAAACGAGCGTATTGACCCGGGACGGGGCTTCTGGTTTCTGCTTCCCAATCAGATGTTTCCGCATCGCCAGACGATGCCCGAGCCGGAGGATTTGCGAAATGGCCAATATGAAAGACCGTGAAGACGCGTTCGAGAACAAGTTCGTTCACGACGAGACCCAGAAATTCAAGGCCATGGCGCGCCGCAACAAGTTGCTCGGCCTGTGGGCGGCCGATCTCCTGGGCAAAAGCGGTGACGATGCCGAAGCGTACGCACGCGAAGTCGTGAATGCCGATTTCGAGGAAGCCGGCGATGACGACGTGTTCCGCAAGGTGCGCAAGGATTTCGATGCGGCAGGCGTTCAGCAGTCGGATCACCAGATTCGCCGCACGATGGACGAATTGCTCGCCACGGCGATCGAGCAGGTCAAGAACAGCGAGTAGGCCCGTGTCAACACCGTCACTGGCCGCCCGGCTTGAAGCAGGCGAGAGCGTTTTCTCCGCCTGGTCTTCCATTCCCGATTCGCAGACTGTCGAGCTCCTTGCTGGCCTCGACTTCGGTGCCGTCACGCTCGATATGCAGCATGGCGGGCATCATGAAGACAGCGTGCTGCGCGGAATTGGCGCCATCCGGCTGAATGACAGACATCCTCTGGTGCGTATCCCGGTAGGGCGTTTCGACATGGCAAGCCGTGCGCTCGACATGGGCGCGGAGGCGGTGATCGCGCCGATGGTAAACTCGGTCGACGATGCTCGTGCATTCGCAGCGGCGATGAAATATCCGCCCGTCGGGCTCCGATCCTGGGGGCCTAGTTTCGCAATGCCCCGTGAAGGCGCGTCTGACGGTCAGGCCTGGCTTGAGACGGCCAATGCGGGCACGGTCGCCTTCGCCATGATCGAGACCCGGCAAGCGCTTGCCGCGCTTGACGACATTCTTGAAGTGGAGGGTATTGACGGTGTTCTGGTTGGCCCGTCGGATTTCTCCATCGCCTGGACGAACGGCAGGACGGTTGATCCGGCTCTTGAAGAGATGATGCCCGCGATTGCGTCCATTGCTCAAAAGGCCCGGGCTCTCGGTAAACACGCAGCCATTTACGTGGTCGATCCGCGCCTTGTCGGGCGTTTCTACGCCATGGGTTTCAGATTGTTCGCCATGGGATCGGAAGCGGCGTATATGGCTCAGGGCGCGCCGGCCATGCTTCAGGCCGCCCGCGATTCCGTTCAAAACTGAAGGCGTTCAGAGCTGCTGCAGGAATTTGGCGAAGGTCATGGAGCCTTCCGGCCACGGGCCAAATCCCGATTCGGCGTTGATATGGCCGGATTCCCCTGCATCCAGAAAAAGCGACCCCCACGCCGCGGCAATATCCTCTGCGACGTCAAACGCGCAGAAATGGTCGTTTCGGCTGGCGATGGTGATGGACGGGAAGGGTAGCGGGTCGCGCGGATAGGGGCCGAACGTCATCAGGTGTTTCGGCCTGATCCTGCTGTTGGCCACGTCCGGCGGTGCTACAAAGAACGCGCCGGCGACGGGTTTTGTAAATTCAGGAATTGCCTGCACGGCGGTGGCGACACCCAGCGAATGTGCGACCAGAACAACCGGCTTCTCCGCTTCATTGACGGCTTTTGCGACTTTGGCGACCCAGTCTTCGCGCACTGGTTTCGACCAGGCTTCCTGTTCGACACGTCGCGCCGTGGACAGGCGGGATTGCCACCGCGTCTGCCAGTGATCGGGTCCCGAATTGGTGTAACCGGGGATGATGAGGATGTCTGCATCGGAAGCTTTCATGGCCGGCCATGTAGCCATCGTAACGGTTGCATGCAAGCGTTCGCCAATTGGAAGCACGATTTTGAATTGTCTCGAACGATAATTCATAATTGGTGTTGAAATTGTGAACGAAGTGTTCTCCCGACACATGCTTGTGCGCCCGGGTATGACACGCCAGTTTCAGGGAAACGCGAGGTGGCCCGCCGAAACGGCCGGCTGCCGCATTATTGGAGATATAGCCATGGACGGGTTTCCCTTCGCTGCAACCACCCCGGTGAGCATCGGTCGCGTGGGCCTGAGAGCACGCGATGCGCGGGCATTGGCCGCATTCTATGCCGATATCCTGGGCTTTCAGGAAATGGAAAGCAACGATGGCGCGATTGCGCTGGGGGCGGGTGGTCGCACGCTGCTGGAGATCGCCGAGGACCGCTTTGCCGAACCGGACAACCCGCGTGAGGCCGGGCTCTTTCACACGGCATTCCTGCTACCCGACCGCACCGATCTGGCGCGCTGGGCGCTTTTTGCGCGTGACCGGAACATGCAGATCGAAGGGGCTTCAGACCATCTGGTGAGCGAAGCCCTCTATCTTTCGGACCCTGAAGGCAACGGTATCGAGATTTATGCCGACCGCGACCCCGAAAGCTGGACAAAAAACGAAGACGGCATTGCAATGGCAACGGAACGGCTCGATTTTTCCAGCCTGCTGTCCACGCTGCCCGCGGGGGATGAAGGCTGGCAGGGCGCGCCGGAGAACACCGTCATCGGCCATGTGCATCTGCGCGTGGGCGACCCGAAGACGGCGGAGGCCTGGTGGCACGAGGCACAGGGCTTTGAGACGATGACCCGCTACGGATCGCAGGCCGTGTTTCTGGCAACAGGTGGCTACCACCACCATATCGGCGCGAACAGCTGGCGCAGCGCCGGGGCAGGAAAACGCAATCCCCACCGCGCAGGACTTTCCTGGCTGGAACTGAAGAGCAGGACTGCGACGGCGGGCATGGAGTTTGCGGATCCCTGGGGCACGGTGATCCGCGTTTCACCGGCGAGCTGATCGAGCTCCCAGCGTCCCACACAGTAAAGCGCCGGCGTATCGGGTGACGCGCCGGCGTTCTTGCGTTCAGGGCGGAAAGATCAGCTTTCGCCGAAAACCCGCTCGAAGATCGTGTTCACATGTTTGGTGTGGTAGCCGAGGTCGAATTTCTCGCGGATGTCTTCTTCCGAGAGTGCGGCGCGAACGTCCTTGTCGCCCAGAAGTTCCTCAAGGAAATCGGCGCCTTCTTCCCAGACTTTCATGGCGTTGCGCTGCACCAGCCGATAGGCATCCTCGCGCGACACACCTGCCTGGGTGAGCGCCAGAAGCACACGCTGCGAATGGACAAGGCCACGGAACTTGTTGAGGTTTTTCTCCATCGCTTCGGGATAGACCACCAGCTTTTCCATCATGCCGGTGAGACGCATCAGCGCGAAATCGAGCGTGACGGTGGCGTCCGGGCCGATCATGCGCTCCACCGAGGAGTGCGAGATGTCGCGCTCGTGCCAGAGTGCCACGTTTTCCATGGCGGGCATGGCATAGGCGCGCACCATGCGGGCAAGACCGGTCAGGTTTTCCGAGAGCACAGGGTTGCGCTTGTGCGGCATGGCTGACGAGCCCTTCTGGCCCGGCGAGAAATACTCCTCCGCTTCCAGCACCTCGGTGCGCTGCAGATGCCGGACCTCGACCGAAAGACGCTCGATCGAAGAGGCAATCACCGCGAGGGTGGCAAAATACATGGCGTGACGGTCGCGCGGGATAACCTGTGTGGAGACGGGCTCCGGCTTCAGGCCCATTTTCTCTGCCACATGTGCCTCGACGCTCGGGTCGATGTTGGCGAAAGTGCCGACGGCGCCGGAAATGGCGCAGGTGGCAATCTCCTCACGCGCATTGACGAGGCGGGTGCGGCAACGCTCGAACTCGGCATAGGCCTGCGCCAGTTTGACGCCGAATGTGGTCGGCTCGGCATGGATGCCGTGGCTGCGGCCGATGGTAACGGTATCCTTGTGTTCGAAGGCGCGTTTCTTCAAAGCCGCGAGCAATTTGTCGAGATCGTCGAGCAGGATGTCGGTGGCGCGCACGAGCTGGACGCTAAGACAGGTGTCGAGCACGTCGGAAGAGGTCATGCCCTGATGCACGAAGCGGGCCTCGGGCCCGACAATCTCCGCCAGATGTGTCAGGAAGGCGATGACGTCGTGCTTCGTCTCGCGCTCGATCTCGTCGATCCGGTCGATGTCGAATGTGGCGTTGCCGGCCTTGTCCCAGATGGTCCTGGCAGCCTCTTTCGGGACAATGCCGAGTTCAGCCATCGCGTCTGCGGCATGGGCCTCGATTTCGAACCAGATGCGGAACTTGGTCTCGGGCGACCAGATGGCGGCCATTTCCGGCCGCGAATAGCGCGGGATCATGCGTGCCTTGCCTTCCATGAAAGTGGGGTCGGCGCCTGACTAGCAGAGCTGCGCGATTTCCTCAACGCGGCTTGGCGGCATAGAGGTAGGAGAGGGCAAAAAGTGCAGCCAATCCCCAGGGAAAATAGACGCGAAGCCCTATGACGGCAAATTGATAGACAGCACCCGCAGTGGTGAAAACGAAATGAAGTATCCACCGGATCGAAAAGGGATCACCGTGCCACTGAGCGTAATAGGCACGATACTGCAACGCGTACAGCGCTGCTGTGATGCAGATGGTGGCGGCCGCGAAGGAGACAAACGCGGCAGCGAAGCGAGTTTCCGGTTCGGATCTGCGTGCAAGAAGCGCCTGAAAAGTGTGGCCGAGAGGAAAAGCGAGAGCCGCACCAAGCGCAAAGATGAAGGTCAGCGCCGTCACTTGCGGCAATGTCTGCCATCCGCGTGACCACAGGAACACGAGCATGTTGACGCCCATGAGCACGCCCCAGACGAGTGCGCCCTTCAATGCCAGTATCGGCGACGGCAGCGCCTGCCGGAGTCTGACCAGACACCGCCTCACGGAGAAACCAGGCTTTCGTCGCCGCCGAACATCAGCGTCTAAAGCCGACCGGTAACGGCGATAAATCGATGGTCAGGCCCTTCAAAGCCCACTTTGCGCATGGCAATCATCACTGCGAAGACCGGTGTGCCACCGTCCGGATAGAAGGTCTGGATGCCGCTGATTGCATAACCGAGAGGGCAACCGCGGCTCTGTGGGATCGCACTGTCTTCATGCACAAGCACGGTTTCAGCCCCGGCCTCTGTGGCAATGCGGGTGAGGCGGAAGCCGGCCGGTTCGCCAAAACCATAACATTCTGCTCCGTCCGGCATGGGCAGTTCAGCCAGGCGGAATTCAAGAGGGCTGTCGATGGCGGGAAAAACCGGACGCGGATTGACGGCCATCCGGAAAGGATCTGCGGATTGCTCCGTCACGGCGTTCCAACCCGCAGTGAAACCACGATTTTCAGCAAGTATGGTGTCGGCAATGACGGATTGAGCCTGCGTTCTTGCCAGAGCGCGTGCATCGGAAATGCCAGCACCATCCTGCTCAAGGGTCACGCGGATGGGTGTGCCGGGGAGGAAACTGTCATTGGCGGTGTCGATGTAATAGCGATTTGCGTAGGGGAAGCCGGATCCGTCCTGAATGCCGAATTCCTCGAAGGCGAATGTGGCACCGTCCGCTGAAAAGCCGAGGACCTCGACCGAGGCCGTATCTCCCGCATGAGCCGAAGATGAGGTGGCAAGAAGTGTGGCGGCGCACAGTGCCATGAGAAAGTGCTTCATGATGAAATTCCTTTCGGCTGAATGCTGGTCTCACTGCCCTACGACAGATTTTTCCGCCCAAGTGGGAAATATATCACTTTTGTCCGGTTTCGCCGCGAAAACGCCCCTGGCAATGGCTCGTGCCATAGTTGCGGCGGCAGCGGCGTTGAGATCGATCACGGCTTCAAGGTCAAGGGGCGTTTCGCTGCGGCCGGTCGATAGCGCAAAGACAAGGTCACCGTCGACCGGTGTGTGCGCCGGCCAGATGGCGCGCGCGAAACCGTCATGAGCAGCGATGGCGAGACGTTTTGCGGCAGGTTTGTCGAGCTTTGCATCGGTGGCGATGACTGCAATGGTTGTATTGCCGCGCGCCGCCGTGCGCATCTTGGTGGTGACGGCGGAAGCATCCGCCGGCATTGGATGAGGCAGGCCGAGACCGCCAAACTCGTCATCGAGTTCAAAGGGGGCGGCCCAGAAGTGCGGTGTGTCGCCCACGGTGACGGAGCCCACCGCATTCACGGCAACGAGCGCACCGACAGTGATGCCATTTTCAAGCAAGGTGGAAGCAGAGCCGAGGCCGCCTTTAAGCGTGGCCGTGGTTGCGCCGGTGCCAGCACCAGCCGTGCCAATCTCGAAATCCCGTGATGCGGCCATGGCGGCCGAAAAGCCGAAATCCCGGTAGGGGGAGAAACGACCCCAGTCCTTGTCGCCACCATTCGGCAGGTCGAAGAGGATGGCGCCGGGCACGATGGGCACGCGAAAACCCAGAATTTCAAAACCCCGGCCCATCTCGCGCAGCGCCGCCTGAACGCCTGCCGCCGCATCGATGCCGAAGGCCGAACCGCCCGACAGTGTGATGGCGTCCACCCCGTCGACCAGGTTATGCGGCTCCAGCGCATCGGTTTCGCGTGTCCCCGGTGCGCCGCCAAGAACCTGAACACCTGCCGTCGCAGGTGTTTCGCACAAAATTGTCGTGACACCGGATTTGACGCGCTGGTCGGTGTGATTGCCGACCGTGAGCCCCGCCACATCGGTGATCAGGTTGCGGGGCCCCTTGCGCCACATCACTCAACCTCCTCAAACGTCTGCCCGTCAAAGAGGAACAGCCGGTAAAGGGGTTGCTCCAGATCGCCCTTCTCATCGAAGGAATAAGGTCCGAGCGCTGTCTGGAACGTGCCGGACTGGAGTGCCTGGACGATGGGGCCGGACCCGGCACGAAGCGCGGCGACGGCAAGTTCGGTGGCTGCAAAGGCAGGCAAAACGTATCCGTCGGGAACGATGCCTGCATCATCGAGGGCGCTTCTGGCGGTCTCGGTGGCAATATCGGCCCACCGCGGCAGACCAATCATCAGCGTTCCCTCCGCAAGCGGTATGGCGCTTTCCTCCGCGCGCAACGCTTCGCCGCCGGCAATGACCAGATCGTACTCCATGCCCGCTGCGTCGCGAGCCAGAATGGCAATATCGCTGCGATCACCACCCACGAATACATGGGTCGCGCCCGAGCGTTTCAGGCGGCCGGCCAGTGCGATCTGGTTGTCGAGCTGCGGGCGGAACGTATCGAGGAAGACGGGCTTGAGTTCCTGCAGCTCGGCAGTGGCGCGCAGGTTTTCCGCCAGTTCGCGCCCATAGATCGTCCCATCGTCCACAATGGCAAAGAAGGCATCACGCCAGCGGGGCAGGAGTAGGCGAGCTACAGCATCGCGCTCCGCATCAGCTCGCGGTGCCGTACGAAAAATCGGCCAGCCTGTGCGCTCGCGCTGATCGGTCAGGGCTGAGGTGCGCACCCCGGGCGTTATGACGGGAATGCCGGCTTCCGCCAGGAGAGGGAGAGCTGCGTCGATGGCGTCTGTACACAGAAAGCCCACCACCACTGACACTTTCTGATCGATGAGTGAGCGGGCCGCGGCCTGCCCACCTTCAGTGCTGCACTGCGTATCGGCTTCAACGATCTGCGCACCGGTGGACTGAGCCGCCACACGCGCTCCGTCACGCATCTGCTGTCCAAGCAGCTCAAAATTCTCGGTCAATGGCGCGGCCAGCCCCACGAGCGGCTCCTGCGCATGGGCGGCAGGCTGACTGAAGGCAGCGAGGCTGCAAAAGATGAAAATGGCGAAGCGACGCATATCGTGGTTCAGTTACCCGTTTGACGGTCACGCAGTAGCATGGGAATCAGCCCGCCGGCATCAGAACTTAACCGCAAAGCTGCTGAACTGGTAAATAACTGTGTCATAAAGCACTTCTGGTAATAGTCTCGTGCCTGAAGTGTTCGGCTGGCGTACCGCTTTTTCTGCTTTTTGCACTGTCGGGTATCGGTGCGCCTTGGTATGGCTCTCCACCGACCCTATATCGCGCATGAGAGTTGAAAAGAGTTGACTGTGCTTAAGACCAACGAGATCGAGCCACGCCACTATCGCGATGCCATGGCACGTTTTGCCGGCGCCGTTCATGTGGTCACCACCGATGGGCCGGCTGGCAGGCGCGGCGTGACGGCCATTGCAGCCTGTTCGGTTTCCGACAATCCACCCACGGTGCTGGTTTGCCTCAATCGCGAAAACCCGAACAATGACAGCTTTGTGAAGAATGGTGTGTTCGCACTCAACACATTGACGGCGGACCATCAGGATCTCTCCAACGCATTCTCTGGACTAACCGGGCTTTCGCCCGAAGATCGCTTTGCTCTTGCGAATTGGGAAACGATCGCCACCGGCGCGCCCACACTTCCCGACGCGCTGGCTGTTTTCGACTGCCACGTGGTCGAGACCGTGGAACTGGGCACGCACCGGGTCTATTTCGGCCGGGTTGCCGGTCTCAGCATCGGCGAAAAATCCAGCCCGCTCCTCTATCATGAACGCGGCTACCGGGTATTGTAGCTTCTCGATCCTGAGCTCCATCCGGGAAACACTTTGGGGGAATGATGGCCCAATCGAGCACCCGCGGCCTGCCGCAATCCATCGATGAAACACTGGCGCTTCTGACCGAGGGCGGCTATGTGGCCGACCGCTCGCTTGCCACCGTGCTTTTTCTCAGCCTGACCATGCAGCGGCCGCTGTTTCTGGAAGGCGAGGCGGGTGTCGGCAAGACAGAGATCGCCAAGGTGCTTGCCGACCGGCTCGGCCGTAAACTCATCCGGCTGCAATGTTATGAGGGTCTCGACGTCTCCTCCGCCGTCTATGAGTGGAACTACGCCGCGCAGATGATCGAGATCCGCATGGCCGAGGCATCGGGCATTGATGACCGCGCGGAAATGGAAAGCGGTGTTTTTTCTGAAAAATACCTGATCCGGCGTCCAGTTCTGGAAGCGCTGGAGAGCAGCACCGGCGGACCGCCGGTCTTTCTGATCGATGAGCTTGACCGGGCCGACGAGGCATTCGAGGCTTATCTTCTGGAAGTGCTATCCGACTTTCAGGTGAGCGTGCCGGAGCTTGGCACGATCAGGGCTGCAGAACCGCCCATTGTCGTGATCACCACCAACCGAACACGCGAAATCCACGACGCGCTGAAACGGCGCTGCCTATACCACTGGGTCGATTACCCGGACGCGCAGCGCGAGCTCGATATTCTTGCCCGCAAGGTGCCGAACGCCAATGCGACGCTCGCAAAACAGGTCGTGGTGTTCGTTCAGAAATTGCGTGAGCTCGATCTCTTCAAGGCCCCCGGCGTTGCCGAAACGATCGACTGGGCCACAGCGCTGACCGCGCTGGGCAAGGAGGCGCTCGATGCCGAAACCGTGTCCGACACAATGGGCGTTCTCCTGAAATACCAGGACGATATTGCACGGATGGAGGAGGGCGAGGGCGTGCGGGTTCTGGAAGAGGTGAGGGTCGGCTGAATGGCCGCCGCCCCGGCAATGCCCAAAGACGCCCTGCCAGAACCCGAGGGCGCGCGGCTTGCAAACCGCATTGTCGGCTTTGCCCGGATGCTGCGCCGCGCCGGTCTCAGGATCGGGCCTGCGTCAGTGATGGATGCGGTGCGCGCCGTGCTTTCGGTCGGCATTGAGAACCGCTCCGATTTCTACTGGACGCTGCATTCGACCATGATTTCACGGCGCGAGGACCACGCAGTGTTCGATGCCGTGTTCCGTCTTTACTGGGCCCGTCGCGAGGATCGCGACGATGCGGACGGCGGCGAGGATGGCGAGGAGGCGGAAGTGCTGCGCGAGAAAAAGCGCGCCGGCGACCGCCGTGCGGAAGATGCGCTCGAAGAGGAACGGCGCGCGATCATCAGGAAACGCCCGGAATTCGAGCTGGATGCGCGCCTTTCCTTTACGGCGATGGAGGTGCTGCGCGGCAAGGATTTCGCGCAGATGTCGGCTGCGGAGCTGGCGGAGGCCCGCCTTGCGATGCGCGACCTTGCCCTGCCGTTCGACAGGATAGCGACGCGCCGCTTCAGACCCGATCCCCATGGCGTGCGGATCGACCCTCACGCCATGCTGCGGTCGAGCCTGCGCACGGGCGGGGACCTGATCCTTCCGAAATTCCGCTCACCGCGTGAGACCGCCCCACCGCTGGTGGCGCTGGTCGATATTTCGGGCTCGATGAGCCAGTATTCGCGTGTTTTCCTGCATTTTTTGCATGCGCTGACGGAGAAGCGCAGGCGCGTTCACAGTTTCACCTTCGGCACGCGTCTGACCAACATCACGCGTGCGCTTAGCCGGCGTGATCCCGACGAAGCGATGCACGAGGCGTCAGACACCGTGCGCGACTGGTCGGGTGGCACACGGATCGGCACGGCGCTCGGTGACTTCAACCGCCTCTGGTCGCGCCGGGTTCTGGGGCAGGGCGCCATCGTGCTTTTGATCACGGACGGACTGGAGCGCGACCATATCGAGGTTCTGTCACGCGAGATGGAGCGGCTTTCGAAATCCTGCCGGCGGTTGATCTGGCTGAACCCCTTGCTCGGGTTTGACGGGTTCGAGCCGCGCGCACGCGGCATGCGGGCCATGCTGCCATATGTGGATGAGCTGCGCGCGGTGCACACGCTCGACGCGCTTGGTGATCTCGTGGCCGCGCTGACGGCACCGACAAGCAGCGGGGACTTGGCACGGCACTTCCAGCGTGCCCATATGAAAGGCGGGAGAAACGCCAATGTCTGATCTTGTTGAAAGAGACCATGCGCGCGATCCGCTGATGATCGCGGAGGAATGGATGAAGGCCGGCCGCGATGTGGTGATTGCCACCGTGGTTGAAACCTGGGGATCTGCGCCGCGTCCGGTTGGCAGCCATCTCGTGATCGACGCGGACGGCAGTTTCGAGGGCTCGGTTTCGGGCGGCTGTGTGGAAGGCGCGGTGATCGCAGAAGCTGCAGATGTGCTTGCCGAGGGCAAGGCGCGCATGCTGGAATTCGGTGTCGCCGACGAGGCCGCCTGGGAGGTGGGCCTTTCCTGCGGCGGACGCATCAGGGTTTATGTGGAGAGGCTTGGCTAGTGGATCCGCATTCGCTGAAGAAGCTGAACGCGCTGCGGCGCGACCGCAGGGCCGCGATCCTGTTGACGGATCTGGGCGACGGACGAGACCGGGTGATCTGCGAGGGCGATGCGGTGGCGGGAGCCCTGGGTGAGGCCGTGGCGCGCGTCTTCCGTTCCGGAAAATCTGGTGTGGCGGAGGTCGACGGTCGGAATTTTTTCCTCAACGTGCATCTGCCCGCGCCGCGTCTCGTGGTGATTGGCGCGGTGCATATCAGCCAGGCGCTGGCGCCGATGGCGAAGATTGCCGGGTTTGACCTGACGATCATCGACCCGCGCACGGCCTTTGCCTCGCCGGAGCGGTTTCCCGGTGTGGCGCTACACGCCGAATGGCCGGATGAAGCGCTGGCGCGCCAGCCGCTCGATGCCTATACGGCACTGGCAGCTCTCACCCATGACCCGAAAATCGACGATCCGGCCTTGAAGGCAGCCTTCGAGGCGAAGTGTTTTTACATCGGTGCGCTGGGAAGCCGGAAGACCCATGCCAGGCGTGTGGAGCGTTTGATGGATACGGGCGTCGCCAGCGCCGCGCTGGAGCGGATCGATGCGCCCATCGGCCTCGATATCGGAGCAGCGACGCCGGCCGAGATCGCCGTGGCGGTGCTCGGCGCGGTTATCAGGGCGCTGAGGACGCGCGGATTTGATGGCGGGGACCTCCCGTCGTGAAGTTTGGGCCGCTCGCCATCAAGGACGCCGAAGGGGCGGTGCTTGCGCATTCGACGCTGGCCGGCGGCACGCGCCTGCGCAAGGCGCACCGGCTGACGGCAGAAGACGTTGCACTTTTGCGGGCGGAAGGTGTTTCGACCGTGATTGCGGCCAAGCTCGAACCTGACGATCTGGACGAGGATCAGGCGGCAGAACGGCTGGCGAAACGGCTTGCCGTTGACGGAATTGCCGTGCGGCCTCCCTCCACGGGGCGGGTGAACTTTTATGCTGAAAAGGCAGGTCTCTTCATCGTCGACAAGGAGGCTGTGGACCGGCTGAACGCCGTTGACCCGGCCATCACGCTTGCCACGCTGCCAGATTACAGCCCGGTGACCGAAGGGCAGATGGTGGCGACGGTGAAGATCATCCCCTTTGCCGTCCCTGCTCGCAGGGTGAGCGAGGCGGTGGACGAGATCCGTGAGGACGTGTTTCGCGTTGCACCGTTCCGGCCGCATTCGGTTGGCGTGGTGCAGACGGCGCTGCCGGGCCTGAAAGACAGCGTTCTCGACAAAACGGCGCGGATCACTGGTGAGCGGCTGGCGCGTTCGGGGAGCCATGTCACGCGCGAGCTGCGGCCTGCACATGAGGCCGACGCCGTCGCGCGCGCCATCACGGCGCTCAAGGATGAAAGCGACATGCTGCTCGTTTTCGGCGCATCGGCCGTGTGTGACGCGGACGACGTGATCCCGGCTGCGATCCACAAAGCCGGCGGGACTGTGGAGCGGGTCGGCATGCCGGTTGATCCGGGTAATCTTCTGGTGATTGGCACCATTGATGGCAAGCCGGTGATCGGCGCGCCCGGGTGCGCGCGCAGCCCGAAAACGAATGGTTTCGACTGGGTACTCGATCGGCTGATGGCCGGGATCGCCGTTTTATCGTCAGATATTGCCGGGATGGGGGTCGGCGGGCTGCTCGCCGAAATTCCGACGCGGCCTCAGCCGCGCGAAGGAAAAGCCCCGTCGCGCGAGTTGGCTGTGTGGGGCGTGCTTCTGGCGGCTGGACAGTCGCGGCGGATGGGAGCCCACAACAAGCTCCTCGCCAGTTTCGATGACGTGCCGCTGGTGCGCCGGACTGGAGCCGAACTTGCGAAGGCCCACATCAAAGGGGCTGTGGCCGTGCTCGGGCATGAGGCGGAGCGGGTGAAGACGGCGCTTGACGGACTTGGTCTGGGCGTTGCGATCAACGGAGCCTATCAGGAGGGGCTGTCGACCTCTCTCAAAACCGGCATTTCCGCACTGCCGGAAGAGGCTTCTGGTGCGCTTATCATGCTGGCGGACATGCCGCAGATCGGAAGCGAGGATCTCAACCGGCTCGTGGACGCGTTTGTGAAGGCGGGCGGCAATTCCGTGGTTCGGGCAACCCACAATGGCAAACGCGGCAATCCGGTGATCCTTCCACGCGTGCTCTTTGCCGAAGTGGCGCGGCTTGAAGGCGACACGGGCGCAAGGCATGTGGTGGAACAGGGGCTGGTTTCGGTGATCGATGTGGAGACGGGTGCGGCGGCACATATCGACGTGGACACGCCGGAGGCCCTGGAAAAAGCGGGTGGCGTGTTGAATTAATGAATTTCATTTCCATTACAAACCTCTGTTTTTTCTCCATTTTCGCGTTTTGTGGAGTAACGGCGACGCAGGCTTTCGAACTCGCTGCGCACAAGGACCGGCTCTTTGCCTATCCGGCTTTTCTTGGGACAAGTGATGGCGGCGCCTACCGCGTTGTCGACTACCAGGAAATGCGTGACATCAATGGCCGCGATGCTGTGCCGGAGCGCCGCGTCGAGGGCCGCTATGTCTCCACTGGTGTGCGCAGCGCGCAGCAGGAGCTTTCACTTCGGACAGAAGCCGGGCCGGTTCGATATTTTGCAGTGGGGAAGACCAGGGGCGCGAGCGCCATCGTGATCTATCTGCATGGGCAGGGCGGCAACCGACGGCAGGGTGTGAACGATTTCACCTTCGGCGGCAATTTCAACCGCATCAAGAACCTGATGGTGAAGAGCGGCGGGCTGTATCTGTCGCCTGATGTCGCGGATTTCGAGGCACGTGGGAAACAACAGATCGCGGCGCTCATCTCCCATTACGCGGCCGCTTCGCCGGGCGCGCCCGTGTTTGTCGCATGTGGCTCAATGGGCGGCGTGCAGTGCTGGTGGCTGGCGGAAGATGCATCGATGGTGGATCGGCTAGGCGGGTTGTTGCTGCTCGGCTCCCTGTGGCATGAGGCGTTTCTCAAGAGCCCGGCTTTTGCAGCCCGTGTGCCGGTGTTCTTCGGTCACGGCAGCAATGACCGCGTGTTTCCGGTCGAGCGGCAGGAAGCGTTTTTTAGAAAAATCCTCTCATCGGCAAAGGGTTATCCCGCCCGCTTCGTGCGCTTCGAGACCGGCACACACGGCACGCCGATCCGCATGACCGATTGGCGCGAAACGCTGAACTGGATGCTCGCGCAGCAATGACGCAAGGTTTCAGGGTCCAGTATGATAGTCGAGAATGGTGATGGGATCCTGCTCGCCATCATACGACGCATCAACATCATAGCGGACGAGTGTGAAGGTACCCTCGCGGAATATCCATGTGCCTGACGAAAAGGCGTCGCCGACGCCGCGCCATTTATTGTAACTGGTGAGCGTCAGCGTATCAGCATCATAAGACGAGTTCACAAGCGTATTATCGGCAGTATAGCCAATGGTCCGGATGTCCTCCACCTTCCTCTCGGGATCATCGTCCTCATACTGAACGCTCGTTTCGGGTGTGGCGAATTGCAGTGGGGCAAGTTCGCCGTCCTCACCGGCCAGAATATAGGCGTGTATCTCGTTATATGCGCCGCTCCCGCAATAGAAGCGGAAGAGCCTGGCCTCGTGTTTCGGTGTGTCGAGACTCTCATGCGAATAGTTGAAGGCGATTGTGTAGGATTCTACCTGTTCGTCGCGTCCCTGTTCGAATGCCTGGGGGCAGCTGGCGCCATAAACAGACTTGAAGAGTGCCGTTGCGCTGGCCAAAATGGCGTCGGTTTCATCCGGAGCGCCATCACCGCAACTGGGCGGCAGAACGCTGGCGAGTTCGCCGGTAGCGGGTTTCATTTCCGCCTTTTCGATATGAAGCGGATTGTAAGGTGTTCCCTGGATCAACGGGTTTGACAGGCGCAGCGTATAGCAACCCGCAAAAACCCGTTCGTCGCCACCGCTTGCCCGCGCACGGATTGCCACGGGCAGTGAATAGACAATGCTGCCGGCAGCGCCCTCGGAGGTGGCTGTTCCCATTGCAAGCTCGACATGTTCCGTGTCGGCATAGCCTTGTTGATAGGCTTCGAGCGTATCGGCGGGCGGCGTTGCGAAATAGTCGTAGGCGCGGGCGTATTCCTTGCGGTTGACCGCGTTGTAGAGTGATCTCAACAGGGCCTGCGGCGTCGAACGGTCGTCCAGATAGGGTTCGTCCTGTGCAGTGACTGGCGTTTGCAATGCAACAAGGAATGCGACGGTGGCGAAAGCAGGTTTCATCAGGGCCTCCTCGGCTCGAAACGGCTTGAAGGGTAACGCGGGAAACATCGATTCGCACAGATAGTAGCGTTTGAAGATTGCCCACATTGTGATCACCTTCAGGGGCGGGTCGTGCATTTTGTGCCTGTTTCAAATAGAGTGGAGCAGAGATGCATTTTCTTAACCGCCCGCCGCTAAGGGTGCGCCTGGTGCGGATTGGATGATTGGAGCTCTTGCACCGGCGGGAGATGCGACATGGCCATCGGGAGAGGCCGCGATTTTGCGGCATTGCTTGATGAACTGATCAGTGAAGACAATGAGTATGCGGGCGGTGTGCCTGCGAGCCTCAATTCTCTCGACTATCTTTCCGTGGCGGAGGAACTCCACTCAGGCCGCATCAACTTTACCGACCGGCGCGCGCAGGTGGAGTATGACGAGCACCAGTCGGCGGGGCCGGTCGAGCCAGACACCAAGATTGTAGAACCGCCCCCGGCTCCACCGCTGACCACCGACCCCGACGATATTGCGCGTGAACTCGGTCTGAGCCAGGCCATCGAGCCGAAACTCCTTGATCGGTTGCGGCGGGAATTCGCCTTTCGCAATCACCCCGACCGTGTGCCTGCTCATCTGCGGGCGAATGCCATGATGCGCATGCAGGTGGCGAATATGCTGATCGACGAAGCCAAACGCGGAAAATTCAAGCCGCGCGGGGCTGGTGAAGCCAGGGCATGAGGCGCTCGCGCCTCAGCCAGCGCACATAAAGCAGCACCGAAACGATGGCGAGGCCGCTTACGAGGCCGATCCAGATGCCGGGCCCGTCCATGCCGAGGACAAAGGCAAGGACCACGCTCGACGTCATGCCAAGCCCCCAATAGCCGAACAGCGAATAGATCATCGGCACTTTTGTGTCGTGCAGCCCACGCAGCATGCCGGCAGCAACCGCCTGCGCCCCATCAAATATCTGGAACAGGCCGGCAAAAGCCAGGAAGGTGACGGCAAGGGCGATGACGTCGGCATTTTCGGCCAGGTCTAGATCGATGAAAGCGCCGATCAATGGCCCTGGAAGCGTGACCATGATGACGGCCATCAGCGCCATGAACCCAACCCCCATGACGAAAGCGGTCCAGCCGGCGCGGGTTATCGCGTCCCGGTTCTGCGCGCCGAACGCACGACCAACGCGGACGGTTGCCGCCTGCGCAAGCCCCATGGGCACCATGAATGTGATGGAGGAAATCTGGATGGCAATGGCGTGGGCGGCCAATGCAGGCGCACTGATCAGCCCCATCAGAAGGGCCGCGGCATTGAAGATCGTGACCTCGAACGTCATCGCTCCGGCAATTGGCAGACCGAGGCGGATCAGCTCGAAGAAGCGCGGCCAGTCGGAGCGCCAGAAGCGGCCAAAAAGCTGGTAGCGGCGGAACTGGCGTTCGATGGAAACGACCAGTGCGAGACCGAGAAACATCAAAAGACTTGAAAGCGTGGTGGCGATGCCGGATCCGGGCACACCAAGTGCCGGAAAGCCGAGATTGCCGAACATCAGGCACCAGTTGGCCAGCACGTTGAAGGCCACCATGATGAACATGATGGTGAGCGCCCATCCCGGGCGTTCCAGCGCCGAAATGAACGAACGCAGGACGATATAGCCGAAAAAGGGCAGAGCCGCCCATTGAAGCGCACGCACATAGCTGCCAGCCACGGCAGCGAGGTCTGGCTCCTGTCCCATCCACAGAAGGACCCGCTCGGACTGCCAGAGCAGGAGCCAGATCGGAATGGAGACGACGATGGCCAGCCAGAGCCCCTGCCGTACGGTGCGGCGCACGTCGCGCACCGCGTGAAGCTTGCGTCCGAGCGCGCTCGCCATCATGGGGGAGGTGGCAAGCAGCAGGCCGAGGCCGAAGATGAGCGGCGCAAAATAGAGATTATAACCGAGCGTCCCCGCTGCCAGGGCATCCGGTCCCAAACGCCCCATCATCATGACGTCGGTGGTTGTCATGGCGATCTGGGCCAGATTGGTGAGCACCATCGGCCATGAAAGCGCCAGCATCGCCCGCGCTTCGGCGGTCCACGGATTGGCCGGCGCGCGGACGCCGGGAGCGATGGCAGTCATGTCGTTTACCCCTTATGGCGGGCGGAACATTCAACGCCTGCCGGAATCATGCGCGGAAGGAGGATGCCTTCGGCGAAGAATTGCTTTTACCGCTACCAGCCAGACAGGCAAGCCGCTTTCGTTTGGTCCAGCGGCCCTTAACCGCGCCCGCGCCGGGATCTGCGCGTGCCGGTGCCTGCGCCGCTTTCGGATGCCGCCTTGTTGCGCAAGGGGCCGACGCGGGCAACGATCTCCTCGATGCCCGGACGGTTTGCGGGCTTCCTGTGTCCGTCCAGCGCAGTGCGCATGGCCGCCAGATGCTCGAAGGAGGTGCCGCAGCAGCCGCCAATGATCTTCGCGCCGCCATCGACGGCAAGCCGCACATATTCGCTCATCAATTCGGGCGTTCCGGAATAGTGAACCTCGGTGCCTCGGAATTCCGGAATCCCGCAATTGCCCTTGACGACCACTGTGGCGTCCGGCCGCGCTTCCGTCATGTCCAGCAAAGACGCCAGAATGTCGGGCGCGCCGACGCCGCAATTGGCACCGACCGCGAGAGGCGCCTGGGGCAGGTCGTCGACAACGGTGTGAATGTCTTTTGGTGCAAGGCCCATCATGGTGCGGCCGGCTGTGTCGAAGGAGCCGGTATAGGTGTAGGGAAGGCCAACCCGGATCGCGGCTTCCGCCGCCGCGCGGATCTCGTCGGGCGCAGACATGGTTTCGATCCATGCCACTTCCGCGCCGCCTGCCTTGAGACCTTCCATCTGCTCGGTGAAAGCGTCCACCGCCTCCTCATAGGTGAGCGCGCCAAGCGGCACGAGAAGCTCGCCCGTGGGGCCGACGGAGCCCGCCACGATGATGCGGCGTCCGGCCTTTTTGGCGATGCGGCAGGCGATCTCGGCTGCCTTGCGGTTCAATTCGTGGACACGGTCCTGCGCGTTGTGCAGCTTGAGCCGGTGACGCGTGCCGCCAAAGGAATTGGTCAGGATGATGTCGGCGCCGGCATCGACAAAGCCCTGGTGCAGGGCTTCGATCTTCTCAGGCGCATGCTCGTTCCAGAGTTCCGGCGCTTCGCCCGATTCCAGGCCCATGGCGAAAAGGTTTGTGCCTGTCGCGCCATCGGCGAGGAGAACACCCCGTTCCGCAAGCAGCGCGTCGATGGGGTTCGCGAGGGGCTGGGACTGCATGGGCGCGCCTTCCATTCGGGCGAGGCTTCGATATGGGGCAAGGATATAAAGAAATCTTTATATCCGTCAATCCGCGATTCTCATCCAAGCCGAAGGCTTTTGACAAAACCGGCCGCCTCATGGGCATTGATCTCGGCATCGCGGATCAGCCCGTCGAAATGCCGGGTAAGGCGCTGAAGGGAGCCAGTGGAGCTGATCACCAGATACATGCCACCCATATAAAGGGCTGCACGATAGGGGCCGAAGATCGTGTAGGGCGCGGAATAGCGGCGGCGACCATCGAACAGGAACAGACGGAAGGTGGGGTAGAGATCGTCGAGCAGGCGCGCCATGTGGATGACCTGTTCTGCCCGAACCTGCTCGGGCAGGGTGCGCCACACGCCTTCGCCCTTGGCGAACAGCTCCAGGGTCTGCCGGGGCATGCAGACCTCCATGTCGGTCTCGGGCCGGCGGTTATAGTCCACACGATACCGGGCCTCGCTGATCTGCGTGTCGCGGCGCTGCGGCATGGCCTCGGCTTCATAGTGAATGACAGCCTCAGTGCGCAGGAGGTCGGGAATGCCCGAGGGCACGTAGCGGATCTTGGTGCCGACAGCCTCGGCATGCCATTTCGCAAGCATTGTGTCGTCGAACCCGCCCTGAGCCTCGGCGATCTCGAGGCTTTCGCGCAGGTCGCCGGTGATGCCCTCGTCCTGGCTGAGGCCCAGCAGCCAGTCGAGCGACACTTTGTGTTCGGCCGCGATGTTGATGAGCGTCTCGGCGCGCGGGAGGCGGGTGGACGCACCCGAGAGCAACTGGGAGAGGGCGGACCGGTCTATGCCGACGGCCGAAGCAAAGGCCGACTGGTTGAGACCCGAGCGTTGAAGCAGCGTTTTCAGGCGCTCACGGAAAGTGCCCGAGAGATCACGCTTGTCGATGACAGATTTGTCCATCCTGCAGCTCAAACATCTGATGACTTTAGTAAACACTTGATATGATTGGTGCGCATTGTCAACGAATAGTGCGCATTCTCGCATTGCGTGTATTTCCGTCTACTGACAGGATTCTGTCAGCCTCAATCAAGCGCCGCTGTGGCGGGCAATGAAGCCTACCGGGGGTGGCGCGGAATCGGAACAGAATGCGTATGACGACCGTAAGCCGGGGCAAACGCCGCGCGGCAATGGAATGGCCGACCTTTGCCCTGATCATCGCCTGCCATGCTGCCTGGGCGATGGCCGGGTTTGCTCTGTGGCCCGGCTGGCCGCTGGCGGCGCTGGCCCTCCTGACAATGACGATCGCGCTCCAGAGTTCGCTCATGCATGAATGTCTGCACGGGCATCCCACGCGCTCCTCTGCCATCAATGAAGCGTTGGTGTTCCTGCCCATCGGGCTCGTCTATCCTTATCGCCGGTTCAAGGCGCTGCATCTGCGTCATCATGCTGACGAACGGCTGACCGATCCGTTCGAGGATCCGGAGAGCCATTACAGGGCCCTCTGGCAATATCAGGAAATGCCGGTCTGGGCGCAGCGCCTCCTGACAGTCAACAACACGATGATCGGGCGTTTCCTGCTTGGGCCAGCAATCATGAATGCGGGCTTTCTGATTTCGGAATGGAGGCTGATCGGCGAGAATGCGCCCGGTGTGCGAAGGGCCTGGCTGCTGCACGGGGTGGGGCTGGCCGTTGTTCTGCCCATCATTGCCTACGGTTTCGGAATGCCGCTGTGGCTTTATGTTCTCGTGCCGGCCTGGCTCGGACAATCGCTGATTTCGCTGCGCACCTTTGCCGAGCATCAGTGGTCGGAACGACCGGACGGGCGGACCATCATTGTTGAGCGCTCGCCGTTATCGCTCCTGTTCCTCAACAACAATCTGCACCTCGTTCATCACAAGATGCCGAGCGTGCCGTGGTATCGGCTTCCCGCACTCTACCGTGAGCGGCGGGCGGAGTGGCTCGCCATGAATGGCGGTTACAGCTATGCCGGTTACTGGGCGCTTCTGAAGGACTTCGCCTTTCAGGCCAAGGAGCCGGTACCGCATCCGGTCTTGCGGCGCATGCCGGAAGCTTCGCGCGGATTTCGCCCGCGGGCGCATGGGCGCAGGATTGGCGGGCAGGGAACAGTGCCCGTGCCGGCAAGGCCGGTGAAGGAGTGAGCGCTTGCCTTGTGCACTGGCGACGTTGAATAAAAGCGCATGAGTGAATGGATTGCAGCCCTTCCCATGTATGACTGGCCCGAGTGCCGGGATGAAACCGATGCGCAATGGCGAAGCTGGCGCGACGCGCTGCGCGCCCGTGGCATCGATGCGCCAGAAAACCTGACGCGCAGTGGTGACCTGCAGGCACTTTGGCGAAACCCGCATCTGCTTCTGGCGCAGACATGCTGGGGGCCGATGGAGGCGGGGCTGGCCGAGCATGTGTGTGTGATCGGGCAGCCGGATTATTCAGCCTATGAGGGCGGTGAGGGGGCGTATTATTCGAGTGTGATCCTGATGCGGAAGAGCGTGGCTCGCTGTGACGTCGCTGCGCCCGCAGACGGGCGGGCGCATTTACCGCTTGATCTCATGCGGGGAACACGCCTTGCCTATAATGAAGTGCTCTCGCGCTCGGGCTTTCTCGCCCTGATTCAGGATCTGAAAGAGTTCAATGAAACCATTGATCTTTTTGCAGAAACACTTGAAACGGGTGGGCATCGCGCTTCGCTTAAAGCAGTGCGGGACGGGCGGGCGGATGTCTGTGCTGTCGATTGCCGGAGCTGGGCGCTGGCACAGCGTTTCGAACCTGGTGTCGATGGCCTGCGCATCGTCGGCTGGACAGCGCGGCGACTGGGGCTTCCTTATGTCACGAGCCGACGTGCAAGGAATTCTTTGGTTGAGAGAATTAGAGAGTCAGTAAATTTGAATGAATGGCCTTAGTTTTAATTAATATATTCTTTTATAATGGCGCTTTGCAATAATAATATCTACATGTGTACTTTGTAATTATAATTTCGAAAGGGTTTTGAGATGGGAAGTTATGATAAAATATATAATGATATAAAAGATATATTATACAATGAATTCTCAATTTATGTTGATAATATAAATTCCAACTCTATGCTAAATGGAGATATTTTTAATGAAAGATTGGATGTTTTTGAGCTTATCCTAAATGTTGAGAACAATTACCAGATTAGTATCGATGAAAATATTATAACCGATAAGACGACATTTGGCGATCTAGTCAAGATTGTAGAAGCATCACTCTAACTGTTGGCTGGGAGCGAATTTGCGTTCCCATGTGACATTCGTCAGGAAAATCTCGTTAATGCAGGGAGAGAGCAGCCTTTCTCATGCGCGCATTCTTCTGCCCTCGCAATCAAAAAGAGGGGCGACATTGATGCGCGCGGGACAGCGGCGGCCCAGGATCTCGATCTCGAAGAGGCCGGTGGTCTCGTCGTCGGAAAGAGCAGCCGGCACATAACCCTGCGCCATGGATTTTTCGACCGAATGGGCGTATCCGCCGGAGGTCACCCAGCCGACGACGCGCCACGCGCCATCGACCATGCTGGTGCCGGCCTTGGCGATCTTCCTGCCAGCTTCATCGAAGCGGGGCGCGCCATAGCCGTGTGTCGGTTCGACGGTGCCGAAATCCTGATCGCCGACCTTTGCCCAGATCGGCTCGTCGCCCATCACATCGGCGTCTTCGGCCTCGACGATGAAGGAGACACGGCGCAGGCGCGGTCCCTCCTGCTTCTCCTCTATGGCGGCCTCGCGGCCGATGAACTCCCCCTTGTCCAGCTTGACGAAACGCTCCATGCCTCCCTCGAAAGGGCCATAGATCGGGCGCAGTTCGCGGAACCAGGTCGGGAAATTCTTTTCAAGCCGCATCGAGAGCAGCGCGCGCATGCCGAAATCAACAATGTCGAATTCGGCGCCCGAACCCTTGAGCGCCGTATAGACCTGGCGCTGACAGGCCGGCGGCATCCAGATTTCATAGCCGAGATCGCCGGTGTAGGTGAGCCGGTTGACCATGCAGGGCGCGCCGGCGACGGCCATTTCGCGGAAATCCATGAAGCGAAAGGCATCTTTCGAAATATCGATATCGACCAGTTTTTCGAGAACGGCGCGGGATTTCGGTCCTGCAAGCGACAGACCGACAAGGGTCTGGTCGAAGCGATGGACGTGCACCGTGCCGTCGGGCGGCAGGTGCTTTTCGAACCAGCGCATATGGTAGATTTGCGCGGCTGACGAACCCCAGACCATGAAGCGGTCGATGCCGTCTTTCGGACCACGGTTGGCAATGGTGAAATCGCCGATGAGCCTGCCGACTTCGTTGAGCATGGGAGAGAGGACGATGCGGCCGGGCTTCGGCAGGTGATTGGTCATCAGACGGTCGAGGAAGGCCCGCGCACCGGTGCCCGAAATCTCATACTTTGCAAAATTGGCGATCTCGGTGATGCCCACGCGCTCGCGCACGGCGCGCACCTCTTTCCCAACAGGCGCAAAATCATTGGACCGGCGGAAGGAGACGACATCCCTCGGTTCGGTGTCTTTTGGCGCGAACCAGAGGGGTGTTTCCAGTCCCCAGGAATCGCCCATGACCGCATTGTTGTCGCGCACCATGATGTCGTAGAGCGGCGTTGTCTGCGCCGGGCGGGCTGCCGGCAGTTCTTCATTGGGGAAGCGGATGGAAAAGCGGCGGGAATAGTTTTCCCGCACCTTGGCGTTTGTGTAGCGCAGGCTTGCCCATTCGCCAAAACGGGCGACATCCATGCCCCATACGTCGAAGCCCGGATCGCCATCGACCATCCAGTTGGCAAGTGCAAGCCCGACCCCGCCACCCTGGCTGAAACCCGCCATGACAGCGCAGGCGACCCAGTAATTGGTGAGACCCTGAACCGGGCCGACAAGCGGGTTGCCATCGGGGGCGAAGGTGAAAGGGCCGTTGATCACCTGCTTGATGCCGGCGTTTTCCAGCGCCGGAAAATGGCGAAAGCCCACTTCAAGCGACGGAGCGATGCGGTCGATATCCGGCTCCAGAAGCTCATGGCCAAAATCCCACGGTGTCTCGAGCGGCGACCACGGCTTCGCCGCCTTCTCATAGGTGCCAAGCAGAATGCCATTGCGTTCCTGACGCGTGTAGATCTCGCCCTTGAAATCGATCACACCGATCATCTCGCGGCCGGTTTCGCGGTTGAAAGCCTCCACTTCCGGCATGGGCTCGGTGAGGAGATACATGTGCTCCATGGCCAGAAGCGGCAGTTCCAGGCCCGCCATGCGGCCCACCTCGCGCGCCCAAAGGCCGCCGCAATTGACCACGTGCTCGGTTTCGACCGTGCCTTGCTCGGTGGCAATTTTCCATGTTCCGTCAGAGGTTTGCGTGAGTTCCGTGACTCGGTTTCTAAGCACGATTTCGGCACCGAGTTTCCGCGCGGCTTTCGCATAGGCATGGGTTGTGCCGGAGGGATCGAGATGGCCTTCGACCGGGTCCCACATGGCGCCGACGAAGTGGCGTTCGTCCATGAGGGGGAACATGGATTTGGCTTCAGACGGTGTGATGAGCTCGGTCTCCATGCCGAGATAGCGGCCCTTGGCGTGGGCAAGGCGCAGAAAATCCATGCGCTCTGGCGTGTCGGCCAGCATGACGCCACCGGTCAGGTGCAGGCCGCAGGACTGGCCGGAAAGTTCTTCGATTTCCCGGTAGAGCTGGACCGTATAGGCCTGAAGCTTCGCAACGTTGGGATCGCCATTGAGCGTGTGAAATCCGCCTGCCGCATGCCAGGAAGAGCCGGAGGTCAATTCAGAGCGTTCAATCAGCATGACGTCGCTCCAGCCGGCGCGGGCAAGGTGGTAGAGCACCGAACATCCGACCACGCCACCGCCGATCACAACTGCTTTTGCATGGGATTTCATAAGGTTGCACCTGTTACTGGAATCGGAACTAGAAATCCGTAGGCGCACCGCCCTCTCGGATACGGCGCTCGACGAACTCGTTAAGCTCGTCGCGAATTGCTTCCTCCATCGGCGGAAGCTCGTACATGGCAAGCCGCTCCTTCCAGAGCCGGTTGGCGTGATCGATCGCGGTGGGAGAGCCGGCCTGCGCCCAGGTCTCGTAATTGCGCCAGTCCGAGATGATGGGAGAATAAAAGGCCGTCTTGTAACGCGCCTGTGTGTGCGGGGAGCCAAAGAAATGTCCGCCTGGGCCGACATCGCGGATGGCATCGACACCAAGCGCGTCTTCCGACAGATCGAGCGGTTGCAGAAACTCGGCCACCATCTGCAGCAGGTCGATGTCGAGCATCATCTTTTCATAGGAGCAGCACAGCCCGCCTTCGAGCCAGCCGGCGGCATGTTTGACCATGTTTGCGCCGCCCTGAATGACACCCCAGAGCGAAAAAGTACTTTCATAGGCGGCCTGCGCATCGACCGTATTGGCGGCACAGACATTGGAGCTCCGATAGGGGATGCCGTAGCGCCGGGCGAGCTGTCCTCCCAGAAGCTGGGCTTTCATGTATTCGGGCGTGCCGAAAGCCGGCGCCCCGGAGCGCATGTCGACATTCGACGTGAAGCCGCCATAGCCGACGGGAGCGCCCTTGCGGACCATCTGCGCAAAGGCGATTGCGGCAAGAGCCTCGGCATTCTGCTCGACCACGGCACCGGCGATGGTGACTGGGGCCATCGCGCCAGCCAGTGTGAAGGGTGTGATGATGACGGCCTGTCCGTGGCGGCTCATCTGGATGATGCCTTCCATCATCGGTACGTCGAGCCTGAGTGGCGAGTTGGTGTTGATAATGGTGAAACAGGATACCTCGTTGGCAAACTGCTCGGCGCTGACCCCGCGAACGATCCGGGCAATTTCCAGACCGTCGAGATTGCGTTCACGCCCCAGCGAATAGATGTGGAAGGCCTTGTCGGTCAGGGTGGCGATGTCGCGCAGGCACTCCAGGTGCCGGGTGGAGGGGTGAATGTCGATGGGTTCGACCGGATAGCCCCCCTGACACTGGATGATGTTGTGCATCTGTGAGAGCTTGATGAAATTCCGAAAATCCTCCTGATTGCCCGGTCTGCGGCCGCGGTCGAGATCGGAGCAATTGGGCGCGGACGCCATCTGCGCGAGAATGAGGCTGTTGCCGCCCATATGGAGATTGTGCGCCGGGTTGCGTGCGTGGACCTCGAACTCGGATGGGCAATGAGCGATGTAGTCGAGGATCAAAGCGGGATCGAAATGAACGCGCTGGGTATCGGCGCGCACATCGGCGCCATGGGCTTTCATGATCGCGCGCGCTTCGTCATGAAGCACCTCGACGCCGATCTCGCTCAACACGCGTAGCGAGGCCAGATGTATGGCTTCAAGCTGGTCTTCAGAAACGATGCGCGTGGGCTCGAACGGGTTGACCAGGCGACGAAAAGGGGGCTGTTCGAAATGTGACGTGCTGGCGCGCTTTGCGGCACGCCCGCCGCGCCTCGAGCGGGCGGAGCCGGGATCAGCGGTTGCGAGGTCCTGCGTCATGGGCATCCTTCGTGACTGCTGCACATTCTCGATGATGGAGCCAAGATCGGCGGGACACGGCAGGGCTGGCGACCTGTAGCGTCAGAGATGCGACATATTCGCCGCCGCGCGGGTGGGGCGGTACGGGCAATCCTGCTTGAACAGCGCAGTCGTGTGCGGCTAGAGTCTCCTCATGAAGCACCGTGCGACCCACGAACATGGCATCTTGCCGGCGACCAAACCGTCGCCGCGTACGCGGCACGCGGAATTGCTGCGGCTTTGTGCGCGCATCGGATATTCGCCTCCGGCTTCTGTTTGAACGAGGCTCCGGCGTTGCCGGATCATTTCAAGCAGAAGAGGCCAAACTCATGACCTATCAGAATTTTTCGCTGAAGCAGCTTCAGACAATGGACGCTGCGCACCATTTGCATCCATTCACCGACCACAAGGATTTGCGGGCCGCCGGTTCACGCATCATCACCCGTGCCGATGGGCCTTTCGTCTATGACATGGAGGGCAACGAGATCCTCGACGGGATGGCCGGCCTTTGGTGCGTGAACATTGGCTACGGGCGCGATGAGCTGGCCGAAGTGGCCTATGAACAGATGAAGGAGTTGCCATATTACAATTCCTTCTTTCGCTGCTCGACGCCTTCACCGGTGCTGCTTTCGCAGAAGCTGGCGGAGATTGCGCCGGAGAACATCAATCAGGTCTTTTACGGGTCGTCCGGCTCGGAAGCCAATGACACGGCGCTGCGGCTGGTGCGGCATTATTGGGCACTTGAGGGCAAGCCGGAAAAGAACCGCATCATTTCGCGCAACTGGGCCTATCACGGCTCCACCGTTGCGGCGACGTCGCTTGGCGGCATGGGGGCCATGCACGGGCAGCTCTATGGCGCCGTGCCGAACATCGACCACGTGATGCCGCCCTATGCGTTTGATCTGAGGGAAGCGGGCGAGAGCGACCATGATTTCGGATTGCGCGCAGCCAAGGCAGTTGAGGATGCAATCCTCGCGGCTGGGCCGGAGCACGTTGCAGCCTTCATCGGTGAGCCGGTGATGGGCGCGGGCGGCGTCAAGATCCCGCCGGAAAGCTACTGGCCGGAGATCGACCGCATCTGCCGGAAATATGACGTGCTCTTGATGCTGGACGAGGTGATCACCGGCTATGGCCGTACGGGCGAGTGGTTTGCTGCCAGGCGGCTCGGTCTTCAGCCAGACACGATCACGACAGCCAAGGCCCTGACGTCCGGATATCAGCCGCTTTCAGCACTTCTGGTTGGTGATCGGATTGCCGAAACGCTGGTCAAAAAGGGCGGAGAGTTCTTCCATGGCTACACCTATTCGGGGCATCCGGTAGCCTGTGCGGTGGCGCTGAAGAACCTGGAAATCATCGAGCGGGAAGGGCTGGTAGAGCGTGTGCGCACCGACACTGGCCCTTATCTCGCCGAAGCATTGCAGGCGCGCCTCGGCGACCATGGTATTGTCGGCGAAGTGCGTTCCTTCGGCCTTATGGCGGCAATCGAGATCGTCTCGGGCAAGGAAGCCCGCAAACGTTTTCCCGGTGAAGGGGCCGCCGCTTCATGCGTGCGCGACCACGCTATCGCGGGCGGCATGATGATGCGGGCCGTTGGAGACACGATGATCCTGTCACCACCCTTGATCTGGACGCGCGAAACCATCGACATGGCCTGCGACCGTATTTCTGTGGCATTGGATAAGGCCGAAGCGGAGCTTCGTAAAAGCTGACGATCCAACAAGGAAAAACCGCGTGTCTTCGGGCGGGAAGAGACGCGGTTTTACATCACTCGAATACTTCTCTTCGCCATTACGCAACACTGCGAAGAGTTCCCGTACCGGTACGCGAGACCTGATCCGGCGTCGGGGAGGCTTCAAAGCCGCCTCGACGTCATTTCTAGCCGCTCATGGTTACCGGGAAGTTAGCGCGAAGTATAAAATCGCTTTTTTTTGCCGGCATTCTATATTTTCAGCTTTGCTTGCCGCGCAGGAAATTGATGATCCCGGAGAAATCGGAGCCTTCGTGCCCCATGGCGTTGAACAGCGTATAGAGCTGGGTGGCCTCCGCGCCGAGCGGAGTGGCAGCGCCGGCGCTCTGGGCGGCTTCCTGTGCCAGTTTCAGATCCTTGAGCATCAAGGCTGCCGCAAAGCCTGGCTTGTAATCGCGGTTGGCCGGGGAGGCAGGCACCGGACCAGGCACGGGACAATAGCTTGTCAGAGACCAGCACTGGCCCGAGGATGTGGAGGCCACGTCAAACAGCGCCTGATGGGAAAGGCCGAGCTTCTCGGCCAGAACGAAGGCTTCGCCCACGGCGATCATCGAAATGCCGAGGATCATGTTGTTGCAGATTTTCGCGGCCTGACCGGCGCCGCCATCACCGCAATGGACGACGCGCCCCGCCATCGGTTCGAGAATCGGACTGGCCCTGGCGAATGCGTCCGCCGAGCCGCCGGCCATGAAGGTGAGGGTGCCTGCTTCCGCTCCGCCCACGCCGCCGGACACCGGCGCGTCTATGGAAAGAAGCCCGTGCTCGGAGGCAATGTCATGCGCCTTGCGGGCTGACTCCACATCGATGGTGGAGGAATCGATCAGGAGCGCACCCTTGCGGGCCTTCGCAGCAATGTCGGCATAGACGGACAGCACGTGTTTGCCGGCAGGCAGCATGGTGATAACGACGTCCGCATCCTTCACCGCCGCCGCGGCACTGGCCATGACCGTGACGCCGTTTCGCGTGGCGGTTTCAAGATTTTCCGTGACAAGGTCGAAACCCAGTACCGTATGCCCTGCCTTGACGAGATTGGCGGCCATGGGGTTGCCCATATTGCCGAGACCGATGAATGCGATGCTTGCCATATATTCCTCCCGGGAGCGGCGATGCGGTTTCGGCGGCGGGATCAGCTCCGGCCGACCAGATGCCTTGCAATGATGAGGCGCATGATCTCGTTGGTGCCTTCGAGAATCTGGTGAACGCGCAGGTCGCGCACCAGTTTTTCGACGCCGTATTCATGCAGATATCCATAACCGCCATGCAGCTGGAGCGCGTCGTTGGCGATTTCGAAACAGGTGTCGGTGACGAACCGCTTGGCCATGGCCGACCATTTTGAGGCGTCCGATGTCTTGGCGTCCAGCTTGGCTGCAGCGGTGTAGAGCATCATCCGTGAGGCCTGCAGATTGGTTTCCATGTCGGCAAGCTTGAACTGGAGCGCCTGAAAGCGATTGATAGCCTGCCCGAACGCCTCGCGTTCGCTCGTGTAGGCAAGGGCCTTGTCGAGCGCGGATTGGGCGCCACCCAGCGAACAGGCGGCGATGTTGAGACGCCCGCCATCAAGCCCGGCCATGGCAATGCCGAAGCCGGCGCCCTCATTGGACAGAAGGTTTTCGGCAGGCACCTTACAGTCCTCGAAGATCACCTGGCGGGTCGGCTGCATGTGCCAGCCCATTTTGAACTCGGCCGGGCCGAAGGAAAGGCCGGGCGCATCCTTTGGGACGACGACCGTGGAAACGCCCTTGGGACCGTCTTCGCCGGTGCGCACCATGGCGACATAAATGTCGTTTTCGCCAGCACCCGAAATGAACTGTTTGGTGCCGTTCAGCACGTAGTCGCCGCCGGACTTGACGGCCTTGGTCTTGAGGGCGGCGGCATCAGAGCCGGAACCGGGTTCGGTCAGGCAATAGCTTGCGAGCCATTCCATCGAGGTGAGTTTCGGCAGGAAACGCTGGCGCTGTTCCTCGTTGCCGAATGTGTCGATCATCCATCCGGCCATGTTGTGGATGGAGATGAAAGAGGAAAAGCCCGGACAGGCGGCAGCAAGGGCCTCGAATATCAGCACCGCGTCGAGCCGGCCGAGCGCCGAGCCACCGACATCGTCGCGCACATAGATGCCGCCGAACCCCAGCGGACCGGTCTCGCGCACCACATCGGCGGGAAAATACTTTTCACGGTCCCAGTCGAGTGCGTGCGGGGCGACGCGATCGGCGGCGAAGCTCTGCGTCATTTCCTGAATGGCGCGCTGGTCTGCGTTGAGCCCGAATTGCTCCGCAGCCTGTGAAACGCTGGCGTCCATAACGTCCTCCCGAAATGGAATTCCTTCCCTGATCGAGCAGTTTAGTGCATTGAGTGGACCGCGCAATGCGAGGTGTGGCACAGGCGCTGTGCATCAAACGCGGTGAGGATTTAGACAGGATGACCATGGCGCGCGCGATCATGCTGCAGGGTACGGGCTCGGATGTGGGCAAATCGGTGCTGGTGGCCGGGCTCTGCCGTATGGCGAAACGACGGGGGCTCAAGGTTCGCCCGTTCAAGCCGCAGAATATGTCGAACAATGCGGCCATCGCAGCTATTCCCGGATCCAGCGAAATGGGAGAGATAGGGCGGGCGCAATGGCTGCAGGCTTTGGCCTGTGGGGTTGCGCCGACCGTGGACATGAACCCGGTGCTGATCAAGCCGGAGAGCGACACGGGCGCGCAGCTTGTGGTGCAGGGGCAATCACGTGGTTCGGCGCGGGCGCGTGACTATCAGCGCAGCAAGGGTGCATTGATGGCGCCTGTGATGGACTCCTTTGAGCGGTTGCGCAAGGAGGCCGACCTGGTGATTGTCGAGGGAGCCGGATCGCCGGCCGAGATCAATCTGCGCGCACGCGACATCGCCAATATGGGCTTTGCCACGCAGGCCGATGTGCCTGTTGTTCTGGTGGGGGACATCGACCGGGGTGGGGTGATCGCGGCGCTGGCCGGCACCCATCTCATTCTCGACGAAGCCGACCGGCGCATGATCGTCGGCTATATCGTGAACAAGTTTCGCGGCGACCTCTCGCTGTTCGATGACGGGATCGCCGCCATTCACCGGTTCACGGGCTGGCCGTCCTTCGGCGTCGTGCCGTGGCTTGCAGAAGCGCATCGGCTTCCGCCGGAGGATTCCGTCACACTGGCGCGGCGCTCGAGCCCGCTACCGGCAAAGCTCAAGGTTGCGGTGCCGATGCTTTCGCGGATCGCCAATTTTGACGATCTCGATCCGCTTTCCGCAGAACCGGAAGTGGAGGTGGTGTTCGTACCGCCGGGCGAACGGCTACCGCGCGATGCAGAATTGATCGTGCTGCCGGGGTCGAAGTCGACCATCGGCGATCTGGCGTTTCTGCGCCGTCAGGGCTGGGACGAGGATCTCAAGGCGCATCGGCAACGCGGTGGACACATTGTCGGTCTATGCGGCGGATATCAAATGCTCGGCCGTAGCGTCGAGGATCCGGAAGGGTTTGAGGGAACGGCAGGCCGTGTCGAGGGGCTCGGGCTGCTTGATGTGGAAACGGTCATGCAGCCGCAGAAGGCGCTGCGCGAGGTTGAAGCCGTCTCACGCCCATATCTGGTGTCGATCAGCGGCTATGAAATCCACATCGGTCGGACCTTTGGGGCCGACTGTGCCCACCCAGTCGCCATGATCGGCGACAGGGCGGAAGGTGCCATGAGCAGGGACGGCCGGGTATTGGGAACCTATCTGCACGGGCTGTTCAGTTCCGATCCGTTTCGGGCCCGCTTTCTCAGTGAGTTCGGCATACAGACCGGTGGCGCGGGTTATCGTCTACAGGTCGAAACCGCGCTCGGCGACATCGCGCAAAGACTGGAGGAGCATCTCGACTGCGACGCTCTGTTGGCAGCCGCACGCTGAAACTATTCTGCGGTCGGGCTTTCATGCGCCTTGGGCCAGTAAGTGCCAAAACACCAGATATTGCCCTCCGGGTCGGCGCAGATGAAATCGCGGCTGCCGTACTCCGTGTCGCGGAGACTCTGTAGGGTTTTCGCGCCGGCGTTCTTTGCCCTGGCAAAGAGCAGGTCCGTGTCGTCCACCGCCACATAAGTGGACTTTCCACCCGCCTGGCCAGCTGTTCCAACGAGATCACCATAGGCATCGGCCGCCGCTTCACCGACCATGATCATGGATGATCCAAGAGCAAGTTCGGCATGGACAATGCGACCGTCGTGCTCGTGCTGGGCGTGAACACGGAAGCCGAACGCTTTCTCTAGCCACGCGATCATGCGGGCGGCATCACGGTACCGAAAAGTGGGATAGATGCGAGGCGCTTCAAACGAGGCGAACTGGTTCATGATGGTCTCCGTTTTGTTTACGCAGCAGCTTGGCAGCGACACACGGACCCGTCTTGAAGAAATGTTACCGCCGATCAGCGCACCGGCGCCTCCACCCGGATGGAGTCTCGCCGCAAAACTCCAGAAATTCGCGGCTCATATGAGCCTGATCGGAAAATCCGCACTCCTGTGCAATATCGGCCCAGGAGCGCTGACCTGTCATCGCGAGGCGACGCACATGATGAAATCGCACCATGCGCGCATAGGTTTTGGGAGCAATGCCGACATTACGGCGGAATATCTCGTTGAGATGTTTACGGCTGCAATCGAGTTCGGCTGCAATCGTGGTGATGGACACTGTTCCCTGGCTTGCGGCGATGTGACCGATAGCCGTAGCGGCTTGTCGGTCGGATGGGGGCTGTTCAAGCAAGCGCCGGTAGACAAGCGTTTCGACGAGATCGAGGCGACGCTCCCAGTTGGGCTCTTCCTCCAGACGGTCACGCAATCGGTGGGCAGGCAGCCCGAGGATATCGTCCAGCGGAATCATACGGGCAGCAAGTTCACTCATGGGCACGCCGAAAAACCTGCGTGCACCGGTCGGGGTGAAGTCGACCTGAACACAGGCGCTCTCGCCACGGGAATCGATGATCGCCGGGCCGGCAAAAAGACCGGATGTGAAGCAACCGAACCGTTCATGCTGTTCCGGCACCCTGCCGAGCGCAATCGCAAAGGAGGATGAGAAACTGAAAATAAGGGGAACGGCCAGAGAGGCAGCCTCGATCTGGCGAAAGTGTCCCTTTTTCCTTTCTGCATAACCGGTAATGCCAAGCACGGCATCGCAGAACGCCGGCTGCGGACGACGGTGGCGCAGGAAAAAACAGTCAGGATCCGGCGGGAGAATCTCTGCCGCCGTGGTCAGACCCGGTAGTCCTGAACCATCATACATCCAGGCACGATACTGCCGCCCGCCGCATCTGAAAAGACGGTCAGAAGCCCTTCAGCACTGCGCCTCCGGCAAGAAGAATATAAGCCAGGCTCAAGATCCAGAATGACGGGATCGGCACGAAGGAGAGGAGGTTCAACGCCGCGAGAAGCGCAATCACGGCGATCACGAGGCTGAGAAGAAAGACGAGCTTTGAGGGTGCATTGAGTGTCATGGGTATCCCCGGTCAGGTTTAAGCAGGGGTACGTTAAAGCTCGTCGCAACTTATAGGCCAATATATCGCAGAAGCGGGTTGTTGCCGTCCATAAGAAGCCTTGTTGCCAATGCCACACAGACGAGAACAAGAAGAGGCTTGATAATACGCGCGCCCTTTTTCATTGCGAAAGCAGCACCGATCCGGGCTCCGGCAATCTGCGCCAACCCCATGATCAGCCCGACCTTCCAGGCGATGGCGCCAACTGCGGCAAACGCTGCAAAGCCGCCAACATTGGACGCGAAGTTGAGAAATTTGGTATGCGCCGTCGCCTTAAGCAGGCCCTGTCCGGCAAGGCCAACAAAAGCGAGCATGAAGAACGACCCCGTTCCCGGGCCAAATGCGCCATCGTAAAATCCCAGAAGCGGGGCAATGGTGAGACCAAACAGGAATGGTGAGATGCGTTGGGCACGATCGATATCGTTCAAATTCGGCTTGAACGCGAAATACAGCGCAACGGCTATGAGCAAAAATGGAAGCATACCACGCAACAGTTCGGCTGGCAGGACAGTGGCCACAAGCGCGCCGGCGATGGACGCGAGAAATGAGAAGATGGCGGGAAAAATCTGGCTTGAAACGCGCACGTGACCGGCTTTCGCATAGGCATAAACAGCCGCGCCGCTCCCAAACATCCCCTGCAGCTTGTTTGTACCCAGCGCAAGCACGGGCGGGAACCCGGCGAGCAGCAATGCAGGGATGGTGACCAGGCCACCGCCGCCGGCGATCGCGTCCATAAAGCCGGCAAAGAAAGCTGCCAGCGCCAGCAGCAGGAGAATTTCGAGACTTGCTTCAAACATATTCAGGGGGTAGCCAGCGATGAGATGGCTTCTTGCAGCACAAGCGGATGGAGACCGCAAGGTGAATTGATGATTGTACATGAAGCTTTGTGCTGTGGCGCTATGGATAGGGAATGAACTTGACGACGACGCGCGGCAAAGCAGTCTGGAAGTGTCCGAATTGAGCTCTGTCCCGCCGGCGGAGCTGTCTGAGAATGTTTTGCGCAGTTTTGCGGGAGCGCGGCGGCGCTTTGGTGTCGTGGTAATGGGGCAGGGAACCGGGAGAAAGCCATGTTCGCATCGGCAGAATCCGATGCAGATGCAGGAGGGCATGCGATGACAGCCGCCATGAACGCAATGGCTGCCGAAGTGCTTTTGTTGCTGCGGCTGGCTTTGACCGACGAGGCCGTGGGGCCGCGGGAGGCAGCTGTTCTGCGCCGCTTCGCCGCCAGCGCCCTTAAACTCTCCGAAGAAGAGGTCGCAGAAATCATGTCTGCGTTAGTGGACCTAACGTCGGAAGCCGAGATCATGCAGGCCAGAATGAATCTGCGACAGTTGAGCCATGCAAGGCGGCTTATCCTTGCAGAAACCCTGTTTGAACTGGCAATGCGCGATGCCGAACTCTGCTGTCGGGCCGAGCGGCTTACAACACGCGTCTGTGACGTCCTGGCACTTGGTACTGAGGAAGTCGCTCATCTCTCGCGCTGATTTGTGGAACGTTTGCAGCAGCAACGCTTCTAGTCGCCAGTCGCCCGCTGCCGGGTAGCCACAGCCCGTTCCAGATGAGGTGCGGCGGCAACCAGCGCACGTGCTGCTTCCGATTTTGGGTTTTGCAGGACGGTCGCTGTCGGCCCGCTTTCCACGATCCTCCCCTCATGCATGACCATGACATCGTCGGTAATGGCACGGGCAACTGTCAAATCATGCGTGATGAAGAGATAGGTCAGATCGAGACGCTGGTTCAGATCGGCGAAGAGATCGAGCACCTGCGCGCGTATGGATACGTCGAGCGCTGAGACGGGTTCGTCGGCCACGATCAGCTTCGGTCGGGTGATGATGGCGCGGGCAATCGAAATGCGCTGGCGCTGGCCACCGGAAAATTCGTGCGGATATTTATGCATGTCGCCCGCGTTAAGACCCACCGATTCCAGTGCTTCGGCAACACATTCGTGGCGCTGTGCCGCCGTAGGCTTCCGGTCGAGCAGATGCAAAGGCTCGGCAACCAGCCGCTCCACCCGGTGGCGAGGGTTGAACGAGCCATAAGGATCCTGAAAAACCACCTGCATGTTGCGCCTTGCATGGCGAAGCTCGTACTCACTCTTGCCGCCGAGCGTTTCACCGTTCAGCCGGATCTCGCCCGCAGTTGGCCGGTCGAGTGCGAGAATCATGCGGGCAAGGGTCGACTTGCCGCAGCCCGAACGTCCCACCAGGGCAACAGCGTGACCGGGCGCCAGGGAAAAACTGACGTTGTCAACGGCGCGAAAGGGCTCGGGTTTGGAGAAGAGCCCCTTGCGGCGGCCGGGATAATCGCGCGTGACGCCGGAAACCGAAAGCAGAGGCTGCGGTTCTTGCTTTTCGGCCTTCTCCTGTGAACGTGCGCGGGCCGGTACGTGTGTGGAGGCTTCTGCGAGCTGGCGCGTGTAAGGGTGTTTCTGTTCGCTCAAAACCCCGACCGTCGGGCCGCTTTCCATCACCGCACCATTGCGCATCACGCTCACGCGGTCGGCCATGTCGGCAACGACGGCAAGGTCGTGCGAGATGAGCATGAGACCCATGCGATTTTCCGCCACCAGATCGCGCAGGAGATCGAGGATCTGCGCCTGGAGTACGACATCGAGTGCGGTGGTGGGTTCGTCTGCGATCAGGAGCTTGGGTTTCAACGCGCAGGCAATGGCAATGACGACGCGCTGGCGCTGGCCGCCAGAGAGCTCGTGCGGAAAGCGCGAGAGCGGGAATTTGGCCTCGGGCAGGCCGACCCGGTCGAGAATGGCCCGGGCACGGGCTTCGGCGTCCGGGCGATTGGCGCCCGTGTGCCAGCGAATGCCCTCGGCCACCTGTTCGCCAATCGTCTTGACCGGGTTGAGCGCGGTCATCGGCTCCTGAAAGACCATGCCAAGATCATCGCCGCGCAGCCGGCACATGGCCTCTTCGGGGGCTGCCAGAATGTCTACCCCGTCGAAGGTGACGCGGCCCTTCGCGCGGGCGAGCTCCGGCAGGAGCTGCATGACGGTGAGGGCGGTCATGGATTTTCCGGAACCGGATTCGCCAACAACGCCCAGCACTTCGCCCGGGGCGATCCGAAGGTCTATATCTCTGAGAACCGGGTGACCGGCGATCGAGAGCGACAGGTTTTCGATTTCAAGCAGGCTCATCGCTCGCGCCTCAGTCTCGGGTCGAGAAGGTCGCGCAGGCCATCACCCAAAAGGTTGAGCCCGAGCACGGTTATCACGATGGCGAGGCCCGGAAAGACTGCCAGATGCGGGGCAATCATCATGCGGGTCTGCGCCTCGAATAGCATGCGGCCCCAGGAAGGCATGGGAGGCTGCGCGCCAAGGCCGAGATAGGAAAGGCCCGCTTCGGCCAGAATGCCGAGCGCGAACTGGATGGTGCCCTGCACGAGCAGCAGCGCAGCGATGTTGGGCAGGATATGCTCGATGGTGATGAGCGCCTTGCTCTTGCCGGCGGCACGGGCCGCGAGAATGTATTCGCGCGGCCAGATGGAAAGCGCACCCGCGCGCGCCACGCGGGCAAAGACGGGAACGTTGAAAATGCCGATGGCGATGATGGCGTTGATCGCGCCGGGGCCGAAAATGGCGGTGATCATGATGGCTGACAGGAGGGCGGGAAAGGCGAAGACGAGATCGTTGAAGCGCATCAGGATCTCATCGATCAGGCCACCACGGGCCGCAGCCCATGTGCCGAGCGGGACACCGACCCCCATGCCGATGCCGACGGCGACGATGGCAACGGCGATGGAATTGCGCGCGCCAATCATGATCATGGAAAGAATGTCGCGGCCGAGGTGATCGGTGCCGAGCGGATGAGCAAGCGAAAGGCCCTTCATGCGGTCGGCAACGACGAGATGGGTAATGTCGTAGGGTGTCCACAGGAAGGACAGGAGCGCCATCGCGGCAACGAGGACCGTGATGATGGCACCAATCACGAAGGATCGATTGGCAAAGGCCATCTCGAGGAAGTGACGCTCCGGTGGAGGAGAAGGAGGCGGCGCATCCGGGGTCATCGGCGTGTCCTCAGGCGCGGATCGACGATGGCGTAGCCGATATCGACGAGAATGTTGACGGCGATGACCGTGGCGACGAGCAGCATAACCACGCCTTCCACGACGATGAGATCGCGCTGGGTGATGGCCTGGAAGATCAGGCGCCCGAGACCGGGCAGATAAAACACATTCTCGATGATGATGGTGCCGGCAAGCAGAAAGGCGAATTGCAGGCCGAGAATGGTGAGCACCGGGATGAGCGCATTGCGTAGCGCATGATGCCAAAGGACAATGCGGCGCGGCATGCCTTTGGCGCGCGCGGTGCGGATATAGTCCTCGCCGAGCACTTCGAGCATGGCCGAACGGGTGACGCGGGCGAGGATGGCCGCCTGCGGCAGCGCCAGAGCGATGGCTGGAAGAAGAAGGGCTTTGAACCCTGCCCACAGCCCTGCATCCCAGCCCGGAAAACCGCCGGCAGGCACGAGGCGAAGCCATACGGCGAAGAGATAGATCAGGATGAGCGCGAACCAGAAATTGGGGATGGCGACACCGATCTGGGCCGCGCCCATGCTGATTGTGTCAGCAGGCTTTCCGCGCCTTGAGGCGGCGAAAATCCCGACGGGCAGGGCGATTGCCGTGGACAGGAAGAGCGAGATGAGCGCGAGCGGCAGAGACACCAGGACGCGCTCGCCGATCAGTTCGAGCACCGGCGATGAATAGGTATAGGAATTGCCGAAGTCGCCAAGCGCCATGCCGGCAATCCAACCGAAATAACGCAGGAGAACCGGCTGGTTGAGGCCCATTTCCTCACGCAGGGCAGCCAGCGCCTCGGGTTGCGCGTTCATGCCGAGCATCAACAGGGCAGGGTCGCCCGGGACGATTTCCAGAACCAGAAACACCACGGCGGACGCCACTACAAGAGTGACAAGGCCGATGGCGATGCGCTTTGCGAGAAAGGCGAGCATGGTCAGGTCCGGACCTCTCGCGGCCTGTATCGGCCGCGGAAGTCCTTTCGGCCTTTAATCAGACCATTTCACCCCTGTCAGGTCATTGGCCTGAATGGGCGAGTTTTCCCACATGCCCTGAAGCCTGGCGTCCCATACGCCGATCTTGGGAAGCTGGAACATGAAGCCGTTGACTGCATCCTCGGCGATGATTTTCTGGGCCGTCTGATAGAGCTCGATGCGCTTTTCCGGGTCAGCGGTCGCGTCGAGCGCGTTCATGACTTCCTTGAAGGCGGGGTTCTTGTAGTTGAAGTAATAATCGTCGCGAGCGTAGATGTTGATGTCGTTCGGCTCCGTGTGGGAGACGATGGTGAGATCGTAATCCTTGTTCTTGAACACCTGTTCGAGCCATTGCGCCCATTCGACGGGTATGATCTCCAGTTCTATGCCGACCTGGCGCAGCTGCGAGGCGACGACCTGTCCGCCATCGCGCGCATAGGCCGGAGGGGGGAGCTTGAGCGTGGCCTTGAAACCGTCGGGGTAGCCGGCCTCCGCGAGGAGTGCTTTCGCCTTTGCGGGATCGTAGGGATAGGTGGCGGTCAGGTCCACGTAGGCTTCATTGGCGGGCGAGAAATGCGAGCCGATGGGCGTGCCGTAGCCCGAACCATTGCCGGCGATGATCTCTTCCCGGTTGAGCGCGTGGGCGATGGCCTGACGCACCTTGATGTTGTTGAAGGGTTCCTTGCCATTGTTGGTGGACAGGATTGTTTCGCCCTCGGTGGCACCAATGGCAACGACGAAGCGCGGATCATTTTCGATCTGGCTAAGCGCATCGCCGGCGGGCATCTGCGGGAAAGCCTGCACATCGCCCGATAAGAGCGCGGGAATGGCGGCGGCGGCATCGGGAACAACGCGGAACTCGGCCTTTTCAAGCGCAACCGGCTCACCCCAGTAGTCCGGGTTCTTCACCAGCGTGACGGACGACCCCTTGGCCCATTTGTCGAATTTGAAGGGACCGGTGCCGATCGGCTTTTCCTTGTTGGTTTCAGCCGATTCGGGCGCAACGATGACCGCATCGCCCCAGCCCAGATTGTAGAGGAAGGAGCCCTGTGGGGCCGACAGCATGATCCGGATTGTCTGGGGGTCGATTACTTCGACCGTGTCGATGGCCGCAAAGAGTTGTTTTTGCGCATTGGTTGAATTTTCGGCGCGGGCCCGATCCAGCGTGAACTTCACGTCCTCGGCATCAAACGTGGTGCCATCATGGAAAGTCACCCCGGAGCGCAGCTTGAAAGTGTAGGTCTTGCCGTCGTCGGAAACCTCCCAGCTCTCGGCGAGCGCGGGCAAAACCTCACCGTTTCTGCCGATGCGGGTCAGGCCCTGAAAAAGATTGGCGTAAAGGATTTCGTCGATCGCGGCGGCAGCACTGGCGGTGGGGTCGAGATGAGGCGGCTCCAGAACGACGCCGATCACGAGATCGGTGCGGGCAGCCAGGGCCGCCGTTCCTGCAGCCAATAACAGCGTCGCGCCGCCGATAATGGACTTGATCGTGTTCATGTCTCTCTCCCGCAGGGCCGTGTGATTTTTCAGGATTGAAGCGTGATTCAGCGCGGCTGTAAATCACGCATTGAAATGAGGTTTATCGCGGCGGAACGACACCACGCAACAGAACGTCGAGGCTCATCGCCATGACGGTGGCTGACTGCACCATATCTTCGATGCCGACCCATTCGTCGGGCTGGTGGGCAAGGTCGAGAATGCCGGGGCCATAGGCAACGCAGTCATGAAGGTGGCCGATGCGCGAAATGTGCTTCTGGTCGTAGGTTCCAGGTGAAATCACATATTCGGGTTCCTTGCCGAATACCTCGCGAATACCCGCAGCAATGGCGCTCGGCACGGGCGCGTCTTCTTCCGTCATGAGCGGCAGAACCTCCATCAGATCGCGCATTGAGTAGTCGAATTTCGGACGCTCGCGTTTCAGGCGTTCCAGTATGGAGACCACTTCGCCTTTCACCTCCGAAATGTCTTCCTCGATGAGGAAACGGCGATCGATCACCATGCGGCAGGAGTGGGCCACATTGGGCGCGGGGAGCCCGGGGAAAAAATCCTCCGTCTGGCCGCCATGCACCGAGTTTATGTTCATGGTGGAGCGGCGCGCGCCCTCGGGCACGACCGGCATCCGTGTTTCCTTCGCGTCCAGCGCAGGGAACAGCTCTTCCTCGAAGGCATGGAGGAGCGCGCCCATGTGGCGAATGGCCGAATCGCCGAGGAACGGCATCGCACCATGGGCAATGGCGCCGCGCGTCTCGATTTCCGCCCACCACACACCGCGATGGCCAAGACAGATGCGGTCCTTGTTGAGCGGCTCGGGAATGATGACGTGATCCACGCGCGGCTTCGAAAAGAAGCCCTCCCGTGCCAGATAGGCAACCCCGCCAAAGCCGCCGGATTCCTCGTCCGCCGTGCCGGAAATCTCGATGGCACCGGGAAAATCCGGATAGATCTCCAGAAACGCTTCGGCTGCGATGATTGAGGCAGCGAGGCCGCCCTTCATGTCGCAGGCGCCACGCCCGAAAACCTTGCCGTCCTTCACGACGGCGGCATAGGGGTCGACCGTCCAGCCTTCACCGGCTTCCACCACATCGATATGGGAATTGAAATGCACTGTGGCGCCGGGGCTGCGACCCTCGCGCCGCGCGATGACGTTTGTGCGCGGATAGCGGTCTGAATCGCCCGGAGCGCCCACACCCCGGACGAATTGCGTGGCAAAGCCCCTGGCTTTCAGCCGACGCGCAATGTATTCGCAGCACGGCGTATACGCGTCTCCGGGCGGGTTCACCGTGGGAAATCGTATCAGATCGGAAGTGAGTGCGACGAGGTCGTCCGTCCTGCGCCGCACCGCCAAGGCAAGCTGTTCGTTCATGAGGGCAATAGAGCGGCATGTGGCCAGCTTGGCAAGATCGCGCGCGCACGGAAATGTGAAGAGGTAGAACTTGTCGCGCACGAGGCAGTATAGTTCTATTTACCAAGGACATTTGGGGTTTTGTCATGAATTGACGTTAGATGCGTCAAGACAACGGGTAGAAACTTAACACATGTAGCGGGGGGCGCTCATGAAACGGTTTTTCTTTGCATTGGCCTTGGCCGGCCTGTTTCTTTCGGGCGGCGCAACAGAAGGCTTTGCGGCACGGCTCGTGGCCAAAGTCAGCTTGTCGAAGCAGACAATGACGGTCATGCATGGCGGACGCGTGTTGCACCGCTGGCGGGTATCGACCGCGCGTCGCGGCTATGTGACGCCGCGGGGGCAGTGGCGCCCCACCCGCATGCACAAGATGTGGCACTCGCGCAAATACGACATGTCGCCCATGCCCTATTCGATCTTCTACTATGGTGGCTATGCGATCCATGGCACCAATGCGGTGTCGAAGCTCGGGCGGCCTGCCTCACATGGATGTGTGCGCCTGCATACGGCCAACGCGAAGCGGCTTTATTCGCTGGTGCGGAAGGTCGGGCCGCGCAACACGCGGATCGTCGTCACGGATTGAACGTCCGGAGGCAGGCTACATTTCCCACCGCTTGTGGAACCACATCCACTGGCCGGGATCCTCGCGAACCCAGCGCTCCACAACGTCGTTGAGCAATTGAGCGCTGGTATCGATGTCGATCATGCCATCCGCCTGCCTTGGCAGGGCGATCTTGTCTTCCACGATGAGACGATAGCGGCCGCCAGGCAGGCGCTTGCAGCGGGCCGGGTAGACATCGCAGCCATATTGACGCGCAAGTTTGGGCAATAGCGGGTTGGTCTTGCATTCGCGGCCGAAGAAGTGCGTCTTCACGCCCTTGCGGAATTTCTGGTCGACCAGAACGCCGATATTGCCGCCATCGTCCAGAACGCGGGCGAGTTGAAGGGCCGCCCCCGCCTGTGAGGGCACAAGCCCGCCCATGGCGCTGCTGCGGGTTTTCAGTATGTAGTCAGCTACATAAGGATTGTTGGGCGGTCGGAAGAGCGATGTGGTGGCGAGCTCGAAGCGGGCGGCAGCGATCGGCAGGAATTCGAAATTGCCCAGATGCCCGGTGAAGAAGATGTGCGGAACGCCCTTCTCGTCGCGCAGGCGCTTGAAGATCTCAACACCTTCCACCTCGACACGGCCAGGGGTTTCAGCCTCCGGATCGAAATCGAACAGCTTGTCGAGAAACACATACTCGGCTGCAAGACGCGCCATGTTGCCCCACATGTCGAGGGCGATGGTCTCGATCTCGGCTTCGCTCTTTTCGGGATAGGCCTGCCGCAGATTGTCGACTGCCAGTCGATGACGGCCTACTTTGGGCCCGAGTTTGCGGGCGACCTTTTCAGCCAGACCAAGCGCCTTTTCTGGCGGCAGCTTGCGCAGAAGTGTCAGAATACCGATCACCATGCGCGCGGTGAGCCAGTATTCCAGCGTCTTGAGCCGTTTGCCGGTTGAGTAGAGAAAGCGCTTCATGGGGCGCAGGTCAGTCCACGCGCAGGATGATCTTGCCGAACACGTCGCGGCCTTCCATGCGAGAAAGCGCCTTGTCTATATCGGTAAAGCTCACCTCGGTGTCGATGACCGGAGAGCAGAGCCCACGCGCCATCTTCTGCATGGCGTTGGCCATGTTTTCCATGCGGCAGCCGAAGGAACCGAAAATCTTGAGTTGCTGCTGGAAAAGCTGCATCAGGTTCATGTTGGTGGAAACACCGGAGGTGGACCCGCAGGTGACGAGGCGTCCGCCGCGCTTCATGGAAAGGAGCGAGCCTGCCCATGTGTCGGCACCCACATGCTCGAACACCACGTCGACGCCGCGCTTCTTTGTGATCTTGCGCACAACCCCCTCGAAGCGGTCCTCGCGGTAGTTGATCACATGATCGGCACCGAGCGCCTTTGCCTTTTCCATCTTGTCCTCGGAGCCGACCGTGGTGATGACGGTGCAGCCCATGCTCTTGGCAAGCTGGATGGCGGCGGTGCCAATGCCGGAACCGCCGGCCTGAACGAGAATGGTTTCGCCCGGCTCGAGCTTCGCATTGTCGAACAGCATGTGCTCGACGGTGCCGAAGGTGACGGGCGCGACGGCAGCACCGATTTCGTCCACACCGGGCGGTGCCGGGACGAGGAGACGTGCGGGCAGATTGATTTTTTCCTGTGCAAAGCCATCAAGGTGAAAACCGTGCACGCCGGAGACATGTTCGCACAGATTGTCGCGGCCTTCGCGGCAGGGGCGGCACAGGCCGCAGGTGCGTGCGCCATAGATGGAAACGAGCTGGCCTGGAAGCAGATTGCTGACGCCGGGACCAACCGTCTCGACCACGCCGGACGCCTCGGCTCCAACCACAAGCGGCATTTTTCGCTTGGCAAACGCCATGCCGCGCCAGCCCCAGACATCGATGTGGTTAAGGGCGACGGCACGGATCTTCAGGGTCACTTCGCCCTGTCCGGGAGCCGGGGGCGGCGCAAGATCGACTGTCTCAAGCTTGCGATCGGCGACGAGTTGAAGTGCGCGCATAATGAATTCCGATGGTTTCGGGCAATTGAACCCGGTCGATTAGACCGGTTCGCGGGCCATGACAAGGCAGGTGTTCTGTCCGCCGAAGCCAAACGAGTTGGAAAGAACGGTCGAAACCTGCGCTTCGCGCTTCACGTTTGGCACCACGTCAAGCTCGATCGCCGGGTCCGGCGTGTCATAGTTGATGGTGGGCGGAATGATGCCTTCACGCATGGTCATCAGTGAGAAAACGGCTTCGATGGCACCGGCTGCAGAGAGCGTGTGGCCAATCATCGACTTGTTGGAGGATATTGGGGTGGTCTTCATGCGCTCGCCAAAGACGGTGGAAAGCGACAGATGCTCCATCTTGTCGTTCTCGGGCGTCGAGGTGCCGTGCGCGTTGACATATTCGATCTCGTATTCGGCCATGCCGGCGTCCGCAAGGGCAGCGCGCACCGCACCGATGGCGGGCGAGCCGTCGGGCTTTGAACGCGTGCGATGGAAATCATCGGCCTTCTCGCCGCAGCCGCGCATGATGCCGAGGATTTCGGCACCGCGCGCAAGGGCGCTTTCCAGAGATTCGAGCACCAGCGCGCCGGCACCTTCCGCCAGAACGAACCCGCTGCGATCCTTGGAGAAAGGACGCGATGCCTTTTCCGGCGCGTCGTTCTGGGTGGTGAGGGCGGACAGAAGCGAGAAACGGATGAGCGCTTCGGCTGTTGCCGATCCGTCCGCACCGACGGCGAGCGCCCGGTCGCATTCGCCACGACGGATCGCCTCCGCGCCCAACTGGATCGCGGTCGCACCCGACGCGCAGGCAGTCGACATGGTGATGGGCAGTCCGCGTGTTCCGTAGCGCTCGGCAAGCCTGTCGGCGATGGTGCCGAACTGGCTTTCCTCAAAAAGCTCCATGGCGCGGGCTTCCCTTGCTGCTTCGATGAGCGAGGGATTGCCGTTGTGACTACGGGCTTTGGCGTAAAGCGCTAGACGGTGATGCCAGTCTAGCTCGACCGGAGGCGCTGCCAGAAAGAGCGGTCCACCGAAATCGGAGGCGGGCAGACCGGACTGTTCGATGGCTTCCGCGGCCACGAGATCGGCGAGGTGGTGCGTGTGGACGCTCGCCCCTTTCGTGCTCGACGGCAGGAAATCGACCATGCCGGAAATCGTGGTGGCCAGATGATCGGTGGGAAAGCGCGTGATGGGGTGGATGCCGGACCGCCCGTTTATCAGCGCATCCCAGTTCTCTGCGCGGCCCTGGCCGAGAGAGGTGACGACACCCATTCCGGTGACGGCGATAACGGGTCTTCCAAAGCTGTCGGTCGTTTTCACGGGATCGCTTTCTTCAAAATCCTCCGGGCCGACGGGCGTCAGGCCCTTTTTATGAGGCCCATGCCTTCGTAGCAGTGGTAGCCAATGGACGTCGCCAGAACGGTATCGAGGCTACCGTCGAATGCAGCTTCGGTTGCACTGTCGAAGGCCGGGTAGGGGTTGCCATGATGCAGCGCAAGCGCTGCAAGCGCCACTGCAAAGGGAAACTGCGCTTCCTTCATGTGGCCGGTGAGCGTTGAGAAGCCGCGCAGCGCAACGTTGTCGTGACGGGAAAGCGCTTCGCGTTCGGCGGCCGTTGCCGCATCGGCGCCGGATGCGCCCGAAAGAGCCAGAACCGGGGTCTGGGGCAGAGGAAGCCGATCAAGCATCTCTGTGATACCGGCGACCAGCGGTTCACTCCGGCGGCGCGTGCGGCGTGAGACCACCGGTCCCATCGAAGCGTAGGCGTTGCGGCCGCGCTTTTCCGCATGCTCGCGCGATTCCAGAACCAGAAAAGAAGCGCCGGAACCAGTGACCACACCGCCGCCCTCTGCATCTGCGCGTTGCCAGACGGGCTTCCAGTCTTCGCGATGCAGAAAACCGGCCAGTTCATAGGCAAGCAGCATGTCTGAATGCTCGGTCTGGAAGGATGCACCAACCAGAACATGCGAGGATTGTCCGGAGCGGATGCGCGCGGCAGCCGTCTCGATCGCCGAAACACCGGCACCTTCCTCGCCCATGAAGGTGCGGGAAGAACCGGTCACCTTGTGGACAATGGAAATGTTGCCCGCAAGAAGGTTGGAAAGCTGCGCAAGAAACAGCGTCGGCCGCAGCTCGGTGGTGAGCTTCTCGTTTAGCAGGATGTCATGGTCGTCACGCTCGAGCGATGCGGCGAGGATGGCCTCGTCCACGGTCTCGTCACGCTCGCCACCACCGGCAGCCACCACCATGTCCATCGTCGCGCAGAGCGCCTCGTCGTCCTTGAGCCCGGCATCGTCGAGCGCCAGCCCTGCAGCATAGGTGCCAAGGCGCTGCCACGTCTCCATCTGGCGCTGATCCCCGCGGCGGGGGATCTGCTGGCCCCAGTCGATCTCGGGCAGGGGATGAATGGTGTATGGCGCAAACCGGTCCCGATCGAGGACGGGAGAGGGCGTCTTCGCCGTGAGCGCCTGCCAGTGGGCGTCCGCGCCCTCGCCAAGCGAGGAAACAATGCCCATCCCGGTAATAACTACATCGCGCGCGCTCATGCCGCTCCCTTCAACGGTCTACTGTCAGGAAAACTCAGCCGGCCTTTGCAGCCACCAGGTCGTCGATCTTGGCACAGAGGTTTTTCATGACGAAATACTCTTCCGTCGAAACCTTGCCGTCATTGACTTCCTGGGTCCACTTTTCGAGCGGAACCTTAATGCCGAATTCCTTGTCGATGGCAAAGACGATGTCGAGGAAGTCGAGGCTGTCGATGCCCAGATCGTCGATGGTGTGGCTTTCGGGGGTGATTTTCTCGCGATCGATCTCGCTGGTCTCAGCGATGATGTCGGCAACCTTGTCGAATGTCGTCACGTGCGGCCCTCAGTCTGGGGAGATTCTCTTACAATAGGATGATCGTGGGGTCTCTAATCGGTTTTTGCCGGTAGGAAAAGGGGCTATAGGTACCGCTGATGGCACGATCAGTTGAATTTGATGCGCGCGGCCACGGCGAGACTGTCGCCTCCGCGTGACAAAATAATGGCTTCGCCTTCTCGTGCCGGCGCACCGATCAACGCCTGGATGACTTCAAGATGGGTGATCAGAAACAGGTTTCCCGATCCGGTGTAGCTGTTGATTCGCTCCAGAATGTCCGCCTTCTGCTTTTCCATGGCGCTCTCGTCTGATGGCAGGTCAAGCGCGGGGAAGGCTTCCATCAATGTCGGGCCGAATGCCTGGGTTGCGGTGTCGCGGGTACGACAATAGCGGCTGGCCAGGACCTTTTCCACCGGCGCCGCGCGCGCCTCGACGAGCGCGCCGATGCGTCGGGCCTGCAGACGTCCGCGCTCGGAAAGGTTGCGTTGGGTGCCACATTTCTCAAGGTCGAAATTGGCCGGATCTCCGTTTCCCGGTGCAATCGCGTGCCGCATCAGAACAACCTGTCCGCCGTTGCGCAACAGCGCCCACCCGGCCTCGGTTGCCTGCGCTGGAAGGACGCTGAAAACAAAAATGATGGCAACAAGCAGGCGAAGCATAGGGCAATCCTCAAACTATTCTTCCTAGCATATAGGCACAGGGACCGGACTTGAAAGCCGCCTTGCTGCCCTGAGTGGATTTGTCTGACTGATGGTTTCCCTTGGCAACCATTGCGGCTAAACAGTCTGCATGTCTCCGCTTGTTGAAACCGTTTCCTTCGTTTTTGGGCTTGTTGCATTCGGCTATGTGGCCGGCTGGACCGGTCTGCTAAAGCCGCAGACGGGTGACGCCCTGAGCGAATTCGCCGTGACCATCGCTGTGCCACTTCTGCTTTTCCGTACGATGGCGGGGGCGGCATTTGACGGCAGCCTGCCATGGGCCCTCTGGACCACCTATTTTACCGCCGTCGCCGTCGCCTGGGTGGCGGGGCATTTTACGATTGTCCATCTGTTCGGGCGCGATGCCCGCGCCGGCGTGGTTGCCGGTCTCTCCACGAGTTTTTCCAACCTCGTCCTTCTTGGCATCCCCTTCATGCTCGGCGTGTTCGGCCAGGAGGGGTTTGAGATCCTGTCGCTGATCGTGTCGATCCATCTGCCGATCATGATGGGAATGTCGATTCTGCTGTTCGCGCTTGTCGGTCGCAAGGGCGGGAGTGCGCTTTCGGTTCTCCGCGAGTTTCTGACAAAGCTTTTTTCCAGTCCGCTGATCATCGGCATCGTTGCAGGCCTGCTCTGGCGTTTCTCGGGGTTTCAAATGCCGGCTCTCGGTACCCGGTTTGTCGATGCGCTTGCCAATGTCGCGGGCCCCGTTGCGCTTTTCGCCATGGGCCTCGGATTGCGCCGGTTTGGCATTTCGGGCGATGTGCGGCCCGCAATCGTGATTGCCGGGCTGAAACTTTTCCTGATGCCTGCCGTTGCCCTTGGTGTGGCGCTTGTGATTGGCCTGCCGGTCTTCAGCGCGCAGATCGCCGTCATTGCCGCAAGCCTGCCGTCAGGGGTGAATCCGTATCTGATTGCCTCGCGCTTCGGTACGGGGCAGGCGCTCGCTTCCAACGCGATGACCATCGCCACGGCTCTGGCGGTGCTATCGGCCGCGTTCTGGCTATCGGTGCTTCACTGGCTCTATCAATGAGGCCAGCTAGCCTCTAGCCGGGATAGCGGAGGACGGTACGGTGCCGCGCAAACACAGGAGAAGATGCAGATGCTTCAGAAGACCAGTCATTTCATGCGCCAGGCAAATTTCATTGACGGAGCCTGGGTGAAGGCGGATTCGGGTCAGACCATTGATGTCGTCAATCCCGCCAATGGCCAGACGATCGGCACCGTGCCACGGGCAGGCACGGCGGAAACCCGGCGTGCCATCGAGGCCGCCGACGCCGCTTTCCATTCCTGGAAAAGAACCTCCGCTGACCATCGTGCCAAGCTTCTGCGCAAACTGCATGATGCCATTATGGACAATCAGGACGCACTTGCCGAACTCCTGGTGATGGAGCAGGGCAAGTCCCTTGCCGAGGCCAAGGGCGAGGTGGGCATGTCGGCTGCCTACATTCTCTGGTACGCCGAAGAGGGACGCCGGGTCTATGGCGATGTGGTGCCTTCGCCCTGGGCGGACCGACGCATTCTGGTGACCAAGGAACCGGTCGGGGTCATCGGCGCGATCACGCCATGGAATTTTCCGTCCTCAATGCTGGCGCGCAAGCTCGGCCCGGCACTTGCATCCGGCTGTACTGCCGTTGCCAAACCCGCTTCGCAGACACCGTATTCCGGGCTCGCCTGGGGTGTTTTGTGCGAAGAGGCGGGGTTTCCAAAAGGTGTCGTGAACATCGTCACCGGCGCGGCTTCTGAAATCGGCGATGAGCTTTGCGAGAACCCGCTTGTCCGCAAGATCACGTTCACCGGTTCCACCGAGGTGGGAAAGACGCTGATTGAAAAGACGGCGGGGACGGTGAAGAAGGTGTCCATGGAATTGGGCGGAAACGCACCTTTCATCGTTTTCGACGACGCGGATATCGACCGCGCTGTCGAAGGTGCGATTGCAGCCAAGTACCGCAACTCCGGCCAGACCTGCGTCTGTACCAACCGGTTTTTCGTGCAGGCGGGCATCTACGACACGTTTGTAGAGAAGCTCTCGGCCGCTGCCGAAAAGCTGAAAGTAGGGTCGGGCCTTGAGGAAGGAACCCAGCAGGGGCCACTGATCGATGAGAAGGCGATCGAGAAGGTCGAGGAGCTCATTGCGGACGCCACCAGCAAGGGAGCCAAGGTCACTGCCGGCGGCGCGCGCCATCCACTGGGAGGCTCATTCTTCCAGCCGACCGTGATCTCCAACGCAACGCCCGACATGCGCTTTATGCAGGAAGAGATTTTCGGTCCCGTCGCGCCGGTGTTCCGGTTCGAGACGGAAGAAGAGGCAATCAATCTTGCCAACGACACCGTGTTTGGTCTTGCCTGCTATTTCTACACCGGCGATCTGGGACGGGCCTTCCGCGTTATGGAAGGGCTGAAATACGGCTTGGTCGGGGTAAACGAGGGCATTATCACCACGGTCGAAGCGCCGTTTGGCGGCCTCAAGGAATCGGGCCTCGGCAAGGAAGGCGGACATCAGGGCATCGAAGATTATCTCGATACAAAATATGTCTGCATCGGCGGACTGGGGCTCTAGGGGCAGGGGGCACGGATTGCTCCGGAAGATGATACATTGATGCGCGGCGATGCGAGGCAGGCCGCTGGCACGGGTGTCTGTGCGCAGCGGTCATGTCCACCTGCGATGCGCCGCCATTTCTGCAACTTTGTGAACATGTTCTCGGTCCACTCACGTTGCTCGAAGGGGGCGTTTGAAGAACGGCCCGGTGGGTTTCGTTCTTTCGGAGGTCGTGTTCACGCATTGTTTTATGCGGACCATCGGACGCGTGTTTGAACTCACTGTCGTCGTTGCCTCTTTTGCGGATGCGAATGGCCGATTTGCGGGACCTAGTTGCCTTGCGTCTCGATGATTTGTGTGTCCGCTACCAGTTTAAAGACGTCAGGCATCTTCAGCGGAGCGCGTCTTTAGCCACGACATGACCTCACTCACGGGCCGGTTGTTCTTTGCGGTGCGAGGGATGAGGACGTAGAAGTCGTTTCCGCTGGCCTCCCACATCTTACCAACCTCGACCAAACGACCGGCTTCAAGGTCTTGCGCCACCAGAAATCGACTGACCAAGGCCACACCCTGACCGGCGATGGCTGCATCCACTGCGAGAGAGGTCTGACTCAAGCGAAGACCGCGAGGCGATTGGTCTTGCACGCCCAAGAACGCAAGATAACTTGGCCATAGGTCGTGAGTATCGTGGATCTTCGGCTGTTTGGACAGAGCTTCAGGATCGAGCGGATGACCGCCGAGGCCTGCAAGCTTTGGTGAAGCAACCGCTATCAGTGTCTGCTTGAAAAGCAACGTCACGTCCAACGACGCGCCAAATGGCGGCGATCCCTGCCGTACCGCAAGGTCGATCCCATCGCTGTGAAAGCTTGAAACTTTGTCGGTGGCCATGATCCGTAGATCGATATCCGGGTGCGTTGCCGTGAAGTCTGGAAGATTTGGAATCAGCCATTTTGCGGCGAACGTTGGGGTTACGCTGACGACGACTTTGTTGGGCTCCGGCTTCAACTCGGCGGTTGCTGCGCGAAGATCCGCGAAGACCCCTGCAATCCGGCTGTGAAAGCTGCGTCCGACCGATGTGAACACCAAGCCCTTCGGCACACGTTCGAACAAGATGACATCCAGATGGGCCTCGAGTTGGCGAACCTGTTGCGCAACGGCCCCTTGTGTGACGCCCAGCTCATCGGCAGCGGCGCGGAAACTGAGGCGACGACCTGCTGCATCAAATGCGCGCAAGCTGTTGAGAGGAGGAAGGTCAGTCATTGCACAATAGTAATTCTACAGGTTCAAAACAGCAAACCTGAATCGAAATCGCTCCAAATCCATGCCATTTCTCCAGAAATCATAGAGGATTTCAATCATGGCAGTAGAAAAAGTGGCGCTGATAACGGCTGGAGGCAGCGGTATGGGTGCAGATGCAGCACGAAGGTTGGCCGCAGATGGGTTCAAGGTCGGCATCCTCTCATCGTCAGGCAAGGGCGAAGCGCTCGGTGCAAAGTTAGGCGGTTTTGGGGTGACCGGCTCCAATCTTGATGGCGAAGCCCTGACCGCGTTGATCGAGGGTGCTAAGGATCGCTGGGGCCGTGTTGATGTATTGGTGAACTCGGCGGGCCACGGGCCGAAGGGCCCGGTTCTGGAGATCAGTGATGAAGACTGGCATCACGGCATGGAAGTCTACTTGATGAATGTGATCCGACCGGCACGGCTCATCACACCACTGATGGAAGCGCAGGGTGGCGGAGCGATCATCAACATCTCAACCTTCGCGGCGTTTGAGCCCGACCCGCTCTTTCCAACATCGGGCGTCTTTCGGGCAGGGCTGGCAGCCTTCGCAAAGCTTTACTCAGATAAGTATGCGCCCCAAAACATCCGTATGAACAACGTGCTTCCTGGCTTCATAGATAGTCTTCCCGAAACAGAAGATCGCAAGGCGCGCATTCCAATGGGCCGTTATGGCTATGCATCGGAAGTGTCTTCGCTGATTTCATGGCTCGCCTCTGAAGATGGAGGCTATATGACAGGCCAAAACCTGCGCATAGACGGGGGGCTGACTCGGGCCGTCTGAAATCATCGCCTGTGAATCATAGCGCGATCGCCCTGTTTTTGCGGTCAACTGGGGCGCATCTGCCGTTCAGATCATGGGATACACCGCGACAGGGTTTGGTTGGACTCCCGGGAACCTTTACCTTTTTCCTGTCGGAGTTGTGGGATGGTTCGCCGTCGGAGCACTAAAGGATGACAAGGCGTTAGTGCTTATCCATCTTGTAGCGCCCGGCGCGATGATTGGTGGAATGACGAGTAACTGACACGCGAGAATAGTCATTCGAGGAGAGTGCAATATTGTGCAGTTTTGGGCTCGGACTCGTCATGCGGCATCGTTGAGATCAAGGGGCTTGACCCCGATCCTCTATCCCGAGCAATAAACACCGTCAGCAACATGCCGGTTTTCCTTGGCTTTTTTAATGATGGGACAGAGTTCCTATGGCACCGGGTGGCGGCTGGGGGTTAAGTAGTGCACCTGACGAGTCGGAGGGACCAGATGCCGTTTCAGGACAAAACCGGGTCGAGGCGTTTCGTGCTTGCGAGTGTCGGGCTTCTAATGGCGGTTGCCGCAATCTATGCGGCTTACCGGCTCTTCACGCCACCCGCACCCGAAATCGACGTCGCCTACAACACGGTGAGCAGGGACGGTTTCTACCAGGTCATGTTCGAGACCGAAGCCCAGCCCATACCCGTAAATGAAACCCATGACTGGGTGGTGACGATCACCACACCTGACGGCGCGCCGGTCAACGATGCCTCCATATCGATCGATGGCGGTATGCCGGCCCACGGCCACGGTTTGCCGACAGAGCCGCAGATGGCGGAAGCTCTTGGAGATGGGCAATATCGGGTGGAAGGAATGCGCTTCAACATGGGCGGGCACTGGGAAATCCGCATCGGGATCTCGGCCGATCCGGGGCTCGATGAGGCGGTCTTCAATCTGGATCTGTGATATGAGGACGGCGCGCGGCCATGCTGCAATCGGCGCGCTGTGCGGTTTTCTTGCTTTGTCCGCCTGTGATTCCGGTGCACTGAGCGAGGACGAGAGGGCAAAGATCGCGTCTCTTTCCATCGATGCGCTGGGGCCTCTTCCGCCTTCACCAGGAAATCGGTATGCGGACGACCCGCAGGCTGCAGACTTCGGCCGACTGCTCTTTTTCGATGAAGGGCTCAGCGGGACTGGAAACATCTCGTGTGCCACGTGTCATGTTCCCGACCAGCAGTTTCAAGATGCCCGTCCGCGTGGTTTGGGAGCGGATGAAACCGACCGGCGCACCATGCCTCTGGCGGGGGCTGCGTGGAATATCTGGCAATTCTGGGACGGCCGGCGCGACAGCCTCTGGGCGCAGGCGCTCACACCCCTGGAGGACCAGCGCGAACACGCTGGTAACCGCGCCGCCTATACCCGTTATGTGGCGGAAACCTATGCGGATACGTATTCGGAAATATTCGGGGCGCTTCCCGATATCTCTGAAATTCCGGAAAACGCCAGCCCGCTTGGTTCGGAGACCGAACGCGCGCAGTGGTCTGCAATGAAACCGGAAGAACAGGAACCGGTCAACCGGGTGTTTGCCAATATCGGCAAGGCGATTGAGGCCTTCGAACGCACGCTGATACCCACCGAAACCCGCTTTGACCGTTTTGCGAGGGCCATTGCGGCGGGGAAGGAGCCGACAGGGGACGCAGCCTTCAGCGATCTGGAACTTGAGGGGCTGCGGCTCTTCATCGGCAAGGCAAATTGTCTTGAATGCCACAACGGCCCGCGATTCACGGACGACCACTTTCACAATACGGGTGTTCCACCTGTCCCGGGACTGCCGGAGGATCTGGGTCGGGCGGTTGGCATCGCCGCAGTGCAAGCCGACCCGTTCAACTGTCTGGGGCGCTACAGCGACGCGGCGCCGGATGCGTGCGATGCTCTGCGTTTCATGAAACGTAGAGCGGCCGCGATGGAGCGCGCGTACAAGACACCCTCGCTGCGTGGTGTGGCAGGCCGACCGCCCTATATGCATGCCGGGCAGATCGCTACGCTTGAGGCGGTGATCGACCACTACAGCAGCGCACCCGCCGCGGCCTCGGGGCAGAGCGAAATTCGCGGCGTGGTGTTCACGGACCGCGGGCGGCAGGCGCTGATTGCCTTCCTCAATACGCTGGACACGACGCCCGCTACCGATCCTTGACGGTTTCCATCGTCACGAAGGTCGAGGTGCGGGCGACATGGGGCAGGGCGGAGATACGCTCGCCCAGCACCTTGCGATAGCTCGAAATATCGCGCGTCCGCACCTTGAGCAGGTAATCGAAGCCGGCGGCCGTCATGTGACATTGCTCGATCTCGGGCACGGCAAGAACCGCTTTGTTGAAGGCGGCAAGTGCGGATGAACGCGTGTCTTCCAACTCTACCTGAACAAAAGCAATATGGCCTTCGCCGATGCGTGCGCGATCAATGATTGCCGAGTAGCCGCGAATATAGCCTTCCTTCTCCAGACGGCGCAGCCGGGCCTGAACCGGGGTCTTTGAAAGACCGACCCGGCGCGCAAGCTCGGCGATGGAAAGTCGGCCATCCCTGGTCAGGGCGTCGAGGATATTTCGGTCGATGCGGTCAACACGTTCTGTTGCCATATAAAATGCAGCTCTCAAGGTCCGGTATTCGAAGGAAAGATAGCCCATATGACCTAAATAGAGCAATAGATTAGCCCGAATGGCCAAAGTCCCTGTGTTATGATCGCTGCGCTGAGGCGGTAGGAGCGCCGTAAGTGCCATTCCATAATCGAGGACATCATGCAGAAGAATGCGCCGCAAAAACTGCGAGAAGAAATCAGGGCTCACTACCTGGTCGATGAAGCGGAGGCGCTGCGGAGGCTGGTCGCCCTGGCCGACCTGTCGCACGAAGACAGAGACCGGATCTCGGCCAATGCAGCCGAACTGGTGCGGGCGGTGCGCTCTTCAAGCGACATGCACATGATGGAAGCGTTTCTCTCCGAATATGGCCTTTCGACCCAGGAAGGCGTGGCGCTGATGTGTCTGGCGGAGGCGCTGCTGCGCGTGCCTGACGCCGAGACGATGGACGATTTGATCCGCGACAAGATCGCGCCGCATGACTGGTCCGCTCATTCGGGTGAATCGGCATCGATCTTTGTGAATGCTTCGACCTGGGCGCTGATGCTGACGGGGCGTGTTCTGGACGATGAGGGGGACGGTGTTGAAGCGATCCTGCGCGGGCTGGTGCGCCGCATGGGTGAACCCGTGATCCGCACTGCCGTGTCGCGCGCGATGCGTGAGATGGGCGAGCAGTTCGTGCTTGGCCGAACCATCGAGGAAGCGATGAAGCGCGGCCGCTCCATGGTCGAAAAGGGCTACACCTACTCCTATGACATGCTTGGTGAGGCGGCCCGTACGGAAGCGGACGCGCTGCGCTATCACAAGGCCTACGCGGACGCCATCGCTGCTCTGAAACGCCACTCCAACCGGGACGATATTCGCGAGAATCCGGGTATTTCCGTAAAACTCTCCGCGCTTCATCCACGCTATGAGGCAACGCAGAAAGCACGCATGCTGCCGGTGATGATCGAGCGGCTGAAGAGCCTTGCCCTGGCGGCGCGGGACGCACGCATGGGCCTCAATATCGACGCAGAAGAGGCGGACCGCCTCGACCTCTCGCTCGACGTGATCGAAGCGGTTTTGGCCGATGAGGACCTTGCCGGCTGGGACGGGTTCGGTGTGGTGGTGCAGGCATATGGGCCACGCGCACCATTTGTTCTGGACTGGCTCCACGCGCTTGCAGAGCGGCTTGACCGGCGGATCATGGTGCGACTGGTCAAAGGCGCCTACTGGGACACCGAGATCAAACGTGCTCAGGTGATGGGGCTGGACGGCTTCCCGGTTTTCACGCGCAAGGTTAACACGGATGTGAGCTACATCGCCTGCGCACGTAAACTCCTGGGGATGACGGATCGCATCTACCCGCAATTCGCTACGCACAACGCCCATACGGCGGCCGCCATTCTCGCGATGGCCTCTGACAAGTCGCTTTTTGAATTTCAGCGCCTGCATGGGATGGGCGAAGCGCTGCACGAGACCGTGCGCAAGCGTGAAGGGACGCGCTGCCGCATCTATGCGCCTGTGGGTGCGCACCAGGATCTGCTTGCTTATCTCGTTCGCAGACTGCTCGAAAACGGGGCCAACTCCTCCTTTGTGCACCAGATCGTCGACGAAGATGTGAGCGCGGAAGTAATTGCCGCCGATCCCTTTGCAGCTGTGGAAAAGCCCCTGAATGCGGCCAATCCGGCCATCGAACGCCCTTCGGAGATTTTCGGCCCGAGCCGGAAGAACGCCAGGGGCTGGGACATCACGGACCCGGTGACCATGCTCGAGCTTGATGCAGCCCGGGGGCCGTTTGCCGCACCGCATCAATGGGAAGCGCGCTCCATCACCCCTGCAAAGGGAAAGGGAGACACGCGAAAAGTGATCAATCCGGCGCGGCTCTCCGAAACCGTGGGTACGGTTCGCGATGCCACGCGGGAGCAGGCAAGTGAGGCGGTGGACGTCGCATTGCAGGCGCAGCCCGGCTGGGCGAAAACGCCGGTGGCAGAGCGCGGCAGAATTTTGCGCCATATCGCCGATCTCTACGAGAAGCACGCAGCGGAGTTCTTCGCGCTTGCCACGCGCGAGGCCGGCAAATCACTTGCCGACGGCATCGCTGAGGTCCGCGAGGCGGTGGATTTTCTGCGCTACTACGCCCGCGAAGCCGAACATGTTGAGAAGGACACGCGGGCGAGGGGCGTGATCGTGTGCATTTCGCCGTGGAACTTCCCGCTCGCAATCTTTACCGGACAGATCGCAGCGGCACTCGTGACGGGCAATGCGGTCATTGCAAAGCCGGCCGAACAGACATCGCTAATTGCGGCCCGCGCCGTTGCAGTGATGCATGAGGCGGGCGTGCCGGCCCAAGTGCTGCAGCTTCTGATTGGTGATGGTCCGACAGTCGGTGGCCCTCTGACCGCTGATCCGCGCATTGCCGGCGTATGTTTCACCGGCTCGACGGAGGTTGCGCGGCTCATCGAGCGGCAACTTGCCGACAATGCCGGACCTGAGGCCATGCTGATCGCGGAGACCGGCGGGCTCAACGCGATGATCGTCGATTCCACCGCGCTCCCCGAGCAGGCCGTGCGCGACATAGTCGCCTCCGCCTTCCAGAGTGCCGGTCAACGCTGCTCGGCCCTGCGCATGCTCTATGTGCAGAAGGATGTGGAAGATCGGGTCCTCGAGATGCTGAAGGGCGCCATGCAGGCTCTCAGCATCGGCGATCCATGGGAGGTTTCGACCGATGTCGGTCCGGTGATCGACGATGAAGCACGCGAGACGATCAAAACCTATGCGCAGCGTATGACGGACAATGGTCGCCTCATCGCGGCGCTCGATGTGCCGGATGGCGGGCGTTTCGTGGCGCCGGCTGCCTTCAAAGTGTCTGGAATCCAGGAACTGGAGCGTGAAATCTTCGGGCCCATACTGCATGTGGCCGCTTTTGAGGCGGATGATATCGACAAAGTTATTTCCAATGTCAACGCAAAGGGTTATGGCCTGACGTTTGGGCTACACACGCGCATTGACGCGCGCGCTCAGCATGTGATCGATCGCGTGCACGCGGGCAACATCTACGTGAACCGAAATCAGATCGGCGCCGTCGTCGGCTCTCAACCCTTCGGCGGTGAGGGGCTTTCGGGTACAGGGCCGAAAGCGGGTGGCCCGCACTATCTGCGCCGTTTCCGGCGTGGTGCGGAGATTGAACAGGTAAAGCCTTCAGGGGCCGTGCTGGCTGCCGACGCGGTGAACCGCCTCCTGCCTGCAGTGGACACCAGGTGGACAGCGCGCGCGGACAGGCTCCCGGTCCTGCGCAAGCTCCTGCGTGGCAGGGCACAGGAAGCGATGGCAGCCTCGGCGGCGTTGGATCAGGGGCCTCTCGATCTGCCGGGGCCGACGGGCGAGGCCAACACGCTGATGTTGACACCACGTGGCCGTGCGCTCTGTCTCGGTGCAGATGAAGAGGTCCTGCTGGCGCAGGTCGTGCAGGCACTGTCGGCCGGAAACGCAGTGCTTGCAGTGCATCCGGAAGCGCGACGCATTCTCAAGCCGCTGCTGGGGCAGGGGCTTCCGCTGGAGGGCGCTGACGGCACGGTTTCTCCTGAAATCCTGACCGCTCTTGCCGTTGATCTGGTGGCCGCCAATGGCGAAGCTGAATGGCTGACGACCCTGCGCCGGACGCTTGCCGCGCGGGAAGGGGCGATTGTTCCTTTGATCGTGGAGCCGATCTACCCGGCGGCCTTTGCACATGAACGCGCCATCTGTGTCGACACGACGGCGGCCGGCGGCAATGCGAGCCTTTTGGCTTCGGTATAGGCTGAAAATTCACCGCGCAGCCCGGCGGCTGCGCGGACCGTGTGGGATCAGCGGCGAAACGCCAATGGCACAGTGAAGCCCCAGCTTGAGCGGCCCGCTTCTGCCGGTATCCGGGGGAAGGGAGCTGCGCGACGCACCGTGTCGAGAGCGGCCTGATCGAGGACGTTCGACCCGGAACTGCTAACAATGCGAATGCCGCTCACCGAACCATTCTGCGCGACAGTGAAGCGCACACGCACCTCGCCCTTCAGCCGCTGGCGTTTTGCCGCGCTGGGATAGCGAAGGGAACGCCGCAGTTTGGAGACAACCTTGCCGGGATAGTTGGAGACGCGCGCATTGCCACTTTGCGTGGCACGCGCGACCTGTCGGCCCTTGGAGGCCTTTCCGGCGTTCTGCTTTCCCGACGCCGTTCCACGGCGCGCATCCTGAGTGTCGCGACCCTTTGAGCCGGCGCTGCGCTGTTTAGGCGGTGCCGTTTTGGCCTTGCGGACCGGCTTTTTCTCGGTCTTTGGTTTGGGCGGCGGCGTGTAGGCGGGGCGGGGCGTTGGAACCGGTGCTTCCGACAGGGCTGCCACAATCTGCGCGCTCTCGACCGGTTCGACAGCCTCTGCTGTCTCTGCCTCCGTCACCTCGGCAACGGGTTGCTCCGCCTCCACGACCGGGGTCGGGGCTTCGTCAACCACGGTTTCGACCGGTGCCTCGGGCGGCACCTCTCTTGCCGTTTCGGGCTGAACCGGCTCTGTCTCCGGCTGCGATACCGGCACGATTTCCTCGGTTGTTTTACCGGCAGCAACCATATCGGCAAAGGCGTTGCCGGCGATCGCGATCTCCGTGGAGCCGCCACCGGCGATCTCGACATCTGTCGGGCGGCTCATCACATAGACTGCCGCCCCCGCGTGAAGGCTTAACGATACGGCCAGCGCCACGGCCCATTTCCATGCCCGCATTTTCATTCTGCCGCACGTTCCGTGATGATGCTGATCCTGCTGGCACCGGCCGCCTTGAGGGCGCCGACAATGTCGACGAGTTTGGTGGCCGGCAGATTGCGGTCCGCTGCCACCTTGATCTCGAGTTGTCTTGCAGCCTTTTCACCAAGGGTTTCTGCGCGCGCGAGCATGAAACCCTGTGCATCGGTAATCCTACCGCGCAGGCGAATCTCACCCTCTTCGGTGACGAACAGCGCATTCGGCGGCTCTGACGGATTGGCCTCGACGGTGGAAATCAGGCTGACATCATTGTCGAGCGGCGGCGTCAGCGTGCCGGCAACGAGGAAAAAGATCAGCATCAGGAAGACGATGTTGATCAGAGCGATCGTGCTTTCCCGCTGGCGGGGCTGCGTCGGACGGGCAAGGCGGAGCATGGAAATTACCTCGCGACGGAAAGGTTGAGTTCGGTGTTGCGGCGAATGTTTTCCACCGCCTCAACCAGCTGTTGGGATGTGAGCTCGCCGCGCACCAGGAGAACGGCGGTTTCCGCGCCGGCTTCCTTCAGGCGTGCGAGTTCGACGACGGCTGCCTCTTCGGCGAGCATCCGGCCATTGACGCGCCAGCCCGCCGGATCATCAACGCGGATCAGCACGTCTGGCGACTTGCCGCCAGTAGATGCCGAGGCCGGTCCGCCGGAAATCTCCACCCTTGCGAAGCGCGTGAAGGTCGAGGTGAGCATGAAGAAGAGCAATAGCAGGAAGATCACATCAATCAGCGATGTGAGCGACAGAGGCCTTCTCTTCCTGACTGCTGCGACGTCAATGCGCATGGGTTTCACCTGTCACCGGCCGCGGTGATCCGGCTTCTTCCGAGGCTGCGCGTGCCTCTGCTTTTTCAATTGATGCGTGGGAAAGAACTGTCGCCGTCATCGTTTCAATGGCGACGCGCTCGTTCTCGATACGCGTCTCGAACCAGGTAAGAAGAAGCGAAACCGGCATGGCAACGGCAAGGCCGCAAGCCGTTGTCAGGAGCGCAACCCAGATACCGCCGGCCAGCAGTGACGGGTCTACCGAATTTCCGGCTTCCTGGAGCTTCTGGAAAGCTTCGATCATGCCAAGAACGGTGCCGAACAGACCAAGCAGAGGCGCCACCTGGGCGATCGCGTCCAGCGCGCGAAACCCACGTTGCAGATCATGCAGACGACCAAGCGCCAGGCGGCTGATTTCGTCTTCTATAGCGCCTCTGTCCGCCTTTGCAGCGGCAAGGCGCATGGTGGTTGCAAGGGTTTCCTCCAGCGGTGAGCGGGCATTGGCAAGCATGGACCGCGCCTCTCCCTGATTGTGGTGAAACCAGGCATGGAGCGCGCGGTTGGAACGCCCGTGCCGACCAACGCGTTCGCGCTGAAACTGCGCGAACTTCAGAAGGATCAGCGCCACGGCGAAGACCGACAGAACGAGCAGGATCGCGACGACCGGGCCGCCGAGCTTGAGAAAGGAGCCTATGGAAGAGATGACGCCGTCGAACATTGGGGCATTCCTGTCGGTTTATGTCTGGAGATTATTTGCCGAATGTGACTGAGCCGCGGCTGGTGGCTTCCAGCCGCGCGATACAGTCTCCAGGTTCAATCCCGTCGCCCTCGCAGGCCGAAGCGTCGTTGATGAGAACGCGGCCGATCTCATCGCAATCGGCTTCGGCCAGATCGAAACGGCGCACCTTGGTTTTCTCGCTGGGCAGGTCCTGAAAATCGAGGATCAGAAGCCGGTCAACGAGACCTTCCCTGGTGAAGAGGGCAATTTCATAGGCTGCCTTGGCAATATCCTTTCCCATCGCATTCTCGACCACGAATGCAATGCGACAGCCCTTTTCGCTTTTCTGGAGAGCGTTAAGCTCGAGCCTGATCGAACCGGCGACAGCGTCCTGCGCAGCCCCCGGCAAGGTCATTGCCAGGGGGGCGACCATCGCCGCCACGATACGGGCGGCGACGGACATATGAGCCAGAAGCGATAATCGAGATGACATCTTATCCTCCAAAACGCACGGTTGCACCGAGCTTTACGGTCAGACCAGGCTGCGCATGCATGCCATCGGAGACGTCGGCTATCGGCAGCACGTACCGCTTATCGAAAAGGTTGTCGACGCGGAAATCAAACCGGAGGTTTTCGTTGGGTTGATAGTTGGCGTAGAGATTCACCAGGGTATAATCTTCTGCGAAGGTCGATCCGCTGGGTGCCTTGTTGAACTCGACTTCGCCACCGAGTGTCAGGCGGCGTTCGAGGAAACGCATCCCTCCATCGAGCGTCACGCTGGCCGAAGGTATGGTCGTAAGGTCGGAGCGCACGCCGTCCCGGTCTGTCTGGTGTCCGTCAATGATGGAAATTCCCAGGCCTGCAAAGTAGCGCCCGGCGTCGTAGCGACTCTCCAGTTCAAATCCCTGAATCTCTGCAGCATAGACGTTCTGATACTGCGCACACATGGTGTGCCCGAGACTGGCGCACTCACTGCCCGGAATTGCCGGGAAGGTGGGTATCGTGATGTAGTCGTCGACATCGTTATGGAAATAGGCTGCCTTGATCCGGAGTGTATCCTCGGCATTGAAGAGGCCGTCAGCCTTGTAGTTCACCCCGGCTTCCCACGTCTTCCCTGTTTCGGGCTTCAAATCGGGATTTGGCAGGAATGCGAAGCTGAAGCCAGGGAACGAGTGCCCACCGGTGATATACGCCTCGGAAGTGTTGGGTGCCCGATAACCTTCGGAATAAGAGCCGTAGATCTGAAGGCCGGACAGGGCCCCCTCGTTGAACGGCGAAACACCGACACTGAGACGAGGAGAGAAACGGTCGCCAGAGCTTTTCTCAGAAGCCTCAAGCTCGTAGGAATCGTATCTTACACCAGCAACGATCTCGAGCCAGTCATAGGAAAGTTTGTCCTGCACATAGGCCCCCCACACACGTCTTGTGCCGGTTGGATTGTAGCTGTCCGATCCGCCAGAAGCCGCGCTGGAGGTGAAATCGTCATAGACCCAGTCGCCGCCGACGGTCAGTTCATGGGCAAACATCCCGGTATCGAAGTAGGATGTGTTCCAGATGTCGAAACTGGTCGTTCGCAAGTCGTAAGCGGATGTGCCGGGGCGAGAGCCTGTGTCAGTCTGGGTCAGATCCATATTGTTGACGGCAGCCTTGACATTGAGGTTCAGCCACTTCTCTTCGGCGTCGGACAGCTTGAACTCACCCGTGAATGTGTCGCTGTCGAGCAGATAGTCTCGCGTTTCGGTCGAAGACCAGTCATCGCGAGACCCGGTCCAGCCCAGTGTCAGTTCGCTGTTCTCGGTCGGTCTGATGGTTCCTTTGAGGTGGCCACTCAGCACGTCAAAGCCTGAATTGTCGACGCGCGTCCCGTCACCATCCTTGTAGTCGCCATAGTCGCGCCAAACGATGTTGCCGAGAATGGACGCAGCTTCGTTGAAGCGATAGGCGCCGATCGCGCTGGTGGTCCAGCCGGAACCGTTCGATTCATAGCGACCCGTAAGCGACAGGGCGTAATTCTCGTCATCACGCAGGAAGTCATCCGGTTTTTTAGTCTCGAAATAGACAACGCCGCCAATCGTGCCCGATCCGAACGTGTTTGCGCTCGGTCCGCGAATAACGTCCACCTGCTGGATGAGCATTGGGTCGAGCCAGAACATGCGGGAGACGTCGTGACCGGCCTTGTGGAAGTTCTGACGTGCGCCATCCACGATGACAGAGACGCGGCCGGCGTCCTGAAGGCCGCGGATGTTGATGTTGCTGACCGCCGGGCGGCCATCCGAGTAGACCGTGATCCCTGGAACACCGAAAAAGACGTCGTTGGCGTTGGTTGCCATACGGCGGTCGAGCTCTTCGCCGCTGATCTGGCTTACCGAAGCCATGGTTTCCAGAGCGCTTTCGCCGGTTCTGCTAACCACCGTTATGCGGTCGAGAAGGGTGACCCTGCCCGATGCCTCCGACAAAACCACCGGCGTTTCCTCCGCGCCGGCGTTCACCGCAAGGACCAGTGTCGCCATTGACGTTCCGCACAGCAGACCAAGGCTCGTGTATCGCGTGTAATTCCGCATATTCCAGATTCTCCAGCAATCAAACACAGCAAATGGCCGGCTGGCGCTGGCTTGCCGACGATTATCCGGCTAGGAAATTTATCTTGATAATTCCACTCCGGTATTGCGGTGGCTATAAAATATGATAATAAAAGTCAAGAAAGCGAATGGCAGAAAACATGCTGTCGATGTGAGCCCAAGCCAGTGACATGAAAATGGAGGTTCTTTCCAATGAAGACCTATTTGTCGATCGACCCGCGCGGACAGGCAGACATACAGCATCTGGCCGTCAGGCAAGGTGGCGTTACGCCTGACCGGACAATTTCCAGCACGGATCTGTTCGGAGGTCGCCGCGAAATCGGGATCGAGCATCATGGCGCGTATTACCGCCTGAAGATCACCCGTCAGGGAAAGCTGATTCTCAACAAATAGGTTTGTGGAATGAATGTTCATACAGCACGCGCGCCCGAGGCGATCAGGCGCGCCCGTGATGAAAACCCCAAAATGCGCGAGCGGGACCTGGCCGAGATGCTGGGCATTTCGGAAGCAGAATTGCTTGCCGCGCATGTGGGCCATGGCGTGACCCGTATCGAGCCGCGCGTCTCCGACCTTCTTCCGGCCCTTGAAACCGTCGGCGAGGTCATGGCTCTGACCCGAAATGAGAGCGCCGTTCATGAAAAGGTCGGTGTTTACGAGAAAATCACTGTTGGCGCGCAGCACGCACTTGTTCTGGGGCGCGACATTGATCTGCGAATTTTTCCCTCCCGCTGGTCGTTTGGCTTTGCGGTGGAAAAGCGCGATGGCGATGATGTCCGGCGCAGCCTGCAGTTTTTCGACAAGGCCGGTAATGCCGTGCACAAGGTGCATTTGAGGCCGAAATCGAACCTCTACGCCTATCAGAAGCTGGTCGAAGTCCTTCTTCATCCCGATCAGCAGGCTCCGCTCGATATTCAGGCCGATAAGATCGTGGAGGAGATCGCCACCGACGAACTGCCGGCGGCGGATGTCCTGCGCGAACGCTGGAGCGCAATGACGGATGTGCATCAGCTCTTTAACATTCTGCGCAAGTTGAACCTGACGCGTCATCAGGCCGTTCACCTGATCGGTGAGGACTATGCCTGGCGATTGCAGGAGGATGCCCTGACGCAGATGCTGCATGCATCGGTCCGCGACGCCGTGCCGATCATGTGTTTCGTCGGCAGCAGCGGTTGCATCCAGATTCATACTGGCGTGATCGAGACAGTGAAGCCGATGGGGCCATGGATCAACATTCTCGATCCAGGCTTCAATCTCCATCTGCGAACCGACCACGTGAAGGAACTGTGGGCCGTCCGCAAGCCGACCAGGGACGGACACGTCACGTCGATGGAGGCTTATGGAGCGGATGGGCAGTTGATCGCCCAATTCTTCGGAGAGCGCCTCGAAGGCCATGCCGAGCGAACGGATTGGCGCTCCATGGTTGAAGGTTTGCCGCGGCTCGAATGCCGGCAGGTGGCCTGAGTGTAATTTTGGGGAAGGGGAGCGTGGCTCTCCATCCCTTTTTGGCGAACTCAGAAATTGGGATGGTCTCGTGCATTACGAAAAACAGCCAAGGATCCAGACAAGATGGCGGGCCATGCGTGAAGCGCTTTCGTCAATGACGCGAAGAGGGCTGGGGCGGCTGGCGGTGACTACACTTGCTGCTCTAGGCGCAGCTTTCACGCCGGCCACCGCAGACGAGGCAGTGGGGCCATTTGCTGATGCCTCGAAGCTGGTGGCGATTGGTGGTGCCATAACCGAGATCATCTACAGCCTTGGCGAAGAGGAGAGGCTCGTTGCTCGGGACACGACCAGCACCTATCCACCAGAAGCGAAGAAACTGCCTGACATCGGTTACCTGCGTGCGCTCTCACCTGAGGGGGTGCTCTCCGTGGGGCCAAGCGCTATTCTGGCCATGGAGGGAAGTGGCCCGGTCGAGACCATGGATGCGCTCAGGACATCCCGCATCCCCGTGGTCATGGTGCCGGAGGGCTATGACCGAGACGCGATCCTGCGCAAGATTCGCGTGGTTGGAGCGGCGTTGAACGTGGAAGCAAAGGCAGAAGCGCTCGCCAGTCAGGTGCAGGCGGATCTCGACGCCGCCCAGAGGGAAGCGCAAACGCAAGCTGATGGAAAGCGTGTGCTCTTTGTGCTCAGCATGCAGGGTGGCCGGGTCATGGCTGCAGGCAAGAACACTGCCGCAGACGGGATCATCCGCATGGCGGGAGCTGAGAACGCGATGGACAGGTTCTCCGGCTATCGTCAGGTTTCGGCGGAAGCAGTGATCTCGGCTGCACCCGATGTGGTCCTGATGATGGCCCGGGGTGGCGCGGATCATCTTGCGTCTGAAGATGTTCTTTCCCACCCTGCGATTGCCAGCACGCCCGCCGGTGAGAACAGGGCACTGATTCGAATGGACGGATCCTATCTGCTGGGTTTTGGTCCGCGAACCGCGGAAGCGGTGCGTGATCTCGCTCGCGCTTTGCAGCGGACGGAAACGGTAACCGACTGAGATGGCGTTACGTGACGATGTCGCATCCGCGCCCGGTTGGCGGTGGCAGGCCGTGGCGGGCGGTGACCGTTCGGCGCGGGCACGGGCGGTAATCCTGGCCCTTGTTGTGCTTTATGCGCTTTTGTTCGTCTTCAGTCTTGGATGGGGCGCATCCGAAACATCCTTGTGGGTTGTGCTGTCGGAATGGCTGGGCGGCGGGGCAGATGCCCTTTCACTGCGCGATCGTGTGGTGATCGGCGACATTCGGCTGCCGCGTGTGGTTCTTGGAAGCCTGATCGGCGCTTCGCTGGCGGTTTCCGGCGCTGTCATGCAGGGCCTGTTTCGCAATCCGCTGGCCGACCCGGGTATTGTCGGTGTCGGCTCCGGAGCCGGGCTAGGTGCCATAATTGTCATCGTTCTCGGCAACACGGTGCTGGCACCGGTAGTCGGCATGTTTGGAATTTACGCACTGCCGCTGGCCGCCTTCTTTGGCGGGGTCGTGTCGACCCTGCTTCTTTACCGGGTGGCCACGCGGCGTGGCCAGACCTCCATCGCCACCATGCTTCTGGCCGGCATTGCGCTCGGCGCATTGGCGGGCGCCTTGTCAGGCATTTTCGTCTATGTCGCCGACGATCAGGAGCTGCGAGACCTGACATTCTGGGGGCTCGGCTCGCTGGCAGGAGCAAGCTGGACCAAGATCTGGGCCGCGGGACCGATCATTCTTGCAGCTCTGGGGGCAGCGCCATTTCTGGCGCGTGGACTTGATGCCATGGTTTTGGGGGAGGCGACAGCGCACCATCTTGGCGTGCGCGTCCAGCGGGTGAAGAATTGTGCGATTCTGGCCGTAGCGGCCGCAACAGGGGCTTCGGTTGCGGTGGCCGGCAGCATCGGTTTCGTCGGCATCGTCGTGCCGCATCTCTTGCGCCTGACCATCGGTCCCGAACATCGTTACCTTCTGCCAGCCTCGGCGCTTCTGGGGGCGGTGCTTCTGCTGGTGTCCGATGCGATCAGTCGCGTTGTCGTGGCACCCGCCGAACTCCCTATCGGCATTGTAACGGCGACACTGGGTGCCCCGTTCTTCCTTTGGATATTGTTGCGCCAGAGAGGGATTCTGGATCTGTGATGGCGATAGAGGTCGATAATCTTTCAGTGCGGGTAGGACGCAAGCCGATACTCCGCAATGTGTCGCTGTCGGTAAAGCCCGGTACCGTGACGGCGATCGTTGGTCCCAACGGATCGGGCAAGACCACATTTCTGAAGGCCATCTCCGGCGATCTTCCCTTTGAAGGCGAGGTGCTGATCAATGGCGAAGCACTGCAAGGCATGGAGCCTTGGCAGGCTGCCGCGCATCGGGCCGTCCTGCCGCAGGCAAGCGCGCTCGCGTTTCCCTATACAGTGCGTGAAGTGGTGAAACTGGGGCTTCTGGGCGGGCGGTCAGGAGCGAGCCCGGCCGAGCAGAGAAAACTTCCCGAGATGGCGTTGGAGCGCGTTGACCTTTCAGGGTTTGCCGGACGCTTTTATCAGGAGCTTTCGGGCGGGGAGCAGCAGCGCGTCCAGCTCGCACGCGTCCTTTGCCAGGTCTGGAGGCCGGTGCTCGACGGCAGACCGCGCTACCTTCTGCTTGACGAGCCGGTTTCAAGCCTCGACATCAAGCACCAGCTCATCATCATGGACATTGCGGCAGGGTTCGCAGCCTCCGGCGGTGGTGTGCTCGCGGTTCTACACGATCTTAATCTTACGGCGCGCTTCGCCGATCAGGTAGCAATGATGCACCGCGGGACGGTAGTTGCGGCGGGAACGCCTGCCGATGTCTTCAACGACGGGCTTGTGTCCGATGTCTTTGAGTGCCGAATTCAGGTGGGTGTGCCGCCTGCCGAAAATCGGCCCTATGTATTGCCGCAATCCGCGCAGATCCCGTCGCGACATCCGTTTTGACGAAGGGACTGCAGTGTGGGACGACCTTCCGGATTCTAGCGCGCGGCAGCACGCTCGGGTAAATCATCAAGGCCAAGACGTAATCGCATATCCGGCCTGGCCACCGCGAGATCGCTGATTGTGTAGCCGGCCAGAACCTCGAAGAAGGCGTTCAGGGCTTTGCGCAGCGCTTCATTCAGGCCGCAGCTCTCGACAAGCGGGCAGTCGGCGTCGTCATTCTCGAAGCACTCAGCCATTGCGAAATTGTCTTCCGTCACCCGAACCACGTCGAACAAGGTTATCTCCTCGGCCGGCTTTGCAAGACGAACGCCACCATGGCGCCCCCGCACGGTTTCGACAAAGCCGTGCTCGACGAGTGGCTGCAGGATCTTGAACAGGAAAAGATCGGACAGGGAGTATGCTTCGGCGATGTCGGAGATGCGGCTGAGCCGGCCTTCATTGGCGGCGCAATACATCAGAATCCGGATCGCATAATTGGTTTGTCGCGTTAGGCGCATAACAGTCCTTTCACATATCGTTCCCGCAATATGGCTTATTGTTTAGAATAATTCCAGAGTGACTCGGCTCAAATCTGATAATGTCGATCAACTTTATGCAGATGAAGGCCTTCATCGCAATTTTGCCTTGTGCCAAGCCCTCCTTGTTATTTGTGCTGCAATGCACAATATTCGGGGTCATTATGGGAAGCGGTCGGCGGTGGAACCAGCGTCGAAGCCGCTTTTCCAGCGACTATCGGGATTTGCACGCGAAATTATCTCAGAAAGGCCGGGCCCATGAACGCGCATGTGTTGGAAGCGGAGATCGGCGGGGCTCCCACAATCTCCGAGTGGGTGGTCGTGGACCAGTCGATGATCGACCGTTTCGCCGACTGCACCAACGATCACCAGTGGATACATGTGGACCGCGAGCGTACAGAGCGCGAAAGCCCGTTTGGCAAGCCCGTGGCGCACGGCTTCCTCACGCTCTCGCTTTTATCGAGCCTGTCTTACGATTGCGGCGCGTGGCCGGTGCATCTGGGCACAATCATCAATTACGGGCTCGACCGGCTGCGCTTTCTGGCGCCGGTCAAGGCCGGTAGCCGCGTGCGGCTGCGCAGCACGCTAAAGGGCATCGAGGAAAAGGCGCCGGGCCGGCTTCTCATTCGCCATCACGGCGAGGTGGAAATCGAGGGCGAGGAAATGCTCGCACTTGCCGCTGAAACCATCATCATGCTGATTCTGGAGGAAAAGGCCGCCTGAGCGGCCTCCCGGTTGAATTATTCCGCGTCGGGCTGGTTCATCGGCGCGGCCTTCCGGAACGCTTCCAGTTCCATGCAGGCGTCGTTGATACGCTGGATGACGGGATAGGGCGCCATGTCGACGTCGAAGCGCTTGTTGTTCGCCACCTGTGCAACGAGGCAGATATCGGCCATGGTCGGCGCATCGCCGTGGCAGAAGACGCCGGTCTGCGGGCTCTCGGTCAGCATCCTTTCAAGCGGTTCGAACGTGGCGTTCACCCAGTGGCGGAACCATGCGCCGACTTCCGCATCGTCTGCGCCGTAACGCTCCTTCAGCGCGTTCAGAATGCGCAGATTGTTCACCGGATGGATTTCACAGGCGATCATCTGGGAGAGCATGCGAACCCGCGCGCGTCCAGGCGCATCGGCAGGCAGGAGCGGGGGCTCGGGCACCGTCTCGTCCAGGAACTCCATGATCGCCATGGACTGCGCGATCATCGTGCCGTCGCTCCACACAAGCGCCGGAACGAGGCCCTGCGGGTTGACCGAGAGATAGGCCTCACCGCGATGCTCGCCGTGGCGCAGATGATGCGCGGCATAGCGATAGTCGATGCCCTTCATGGCAAGCGCGATGCGTACCCTGAAGGAGGTGGAGGAGCGGAAATAGTTGTGCAGGACGATGTCGCTCATCTCACGCCTCGCCAATGGTGATGGCGATCTCGCCGATCCCGTCAACACCGCCTTCCACCTTATCGCCCGGCTGAAGCGCGCCAACGCCGGCGGGTGTTCCGGTGTAGATCAGATCGCCGGCCTTAAGCTCCATGGCCTGGCTGCAGAGCGCGATCACGTCGGCCACAGGCCAGATCAGTTCGTCAAGGTTGCCTTCCTGCCTGATCTCGCCGTTGACGGCGAGCCAGACACGGCCTTCGGAAGGGTGGTCGGTCTCGGCAATGGGCACGATGGGGCCGCAGGGGGACGAGCGGTCGAACGCCTTGCCCCAGTCCCACGGGCGCCCCTTTTTCTTGGCTTCTCCCTGAAGATCACGGCGCGTTAGATCGAGCCCGACCGCATAGCCGTAGACGTGGTCGAGTGCATGGGCCGGATCGATATCGCTGCCGCCCTTGCCGATCGCCACGACCATTTCGATCTCGTGGTGCAGGTCTTTTGTCAGGCTTGGATAAGGGATGACGGTACCCGTATCGACCACCGCATCTGCCGGCTTGGTGAAGAAGAACGGCGGCTCGCGCTCCGGCTCATGGCCCATTTCGCGGGCGTGGGCGGCATAGTTGCGCCCCACGCAGAAGATGCGCCGCACGGGAAAGCGTGCCTCGGTGCCGGCAACGGCAACAGACGGCTGGCTGGCGGGCGGAAAAACGAAATCGGCCATGAAATTCTCCCAGATAACTGCGGAGAAGAGATGGCCGAATTGACGCTCCGGGGCAAGGCCCCGAAGCGCCGGAGTCTGGAGATCAGCTTTTGAAGACGGTGTTTACGGCCTTGGCGGTCGCATCGACAATCGTGTCTGCCTCTTCGCGCGTCAGGCAGAGCGGGGGCGCGAAGCCCAGAATGTCGCCCTGCGGCATGGCGCGGCCGATGACACCCTGTTCGAGAAGGGCAGCGGCCATCTGCGGACCGATCTTCTCGGAAGCGTCGAAGAAGGTGCGGTCCTCACGCTCTTTCACGAACTCGACGGCACACAGCATGCCTTCGCCGCGCACTTCCCCGACATGGACATGGTCGCCGATGGCGTTACGCATCGCGTTGACGAAGTAAGCGCCCGTCTCGCCGGCATTCTTGACGAGGCCGAGCTTGTCGACCAGTTCGAGATTGGCGATGCCGGCTGCCGCACCGATCGGGTGGGCCGAATAGGTCCAGCCATGGCCGATGGGGCCGTTTTCGTCCGTGCCGCGCTCGAGCACTTCCCACATCTTCTTGCCGACGATGGAGCCGGAAAGCGGCGCATAGGCCGAGGTAAGGCCCTTGGCGATGGTGATGAGGTCGGGTTCCATGTCGTAGTGGATGGAGCCGAACATGGAGCCGAGGCGTCCAAAACCGGTCACCACCTCGTCGGCGACGAGCAGGATGTCGTTTCTGCGCAGAACCTTCTGGATCGCGGCCCAGTATCCGGCCGGCGGCGGCACGATGCCACCCGTGCCAAGAACGGGCTCACCGATAAAGGCGGCGATGGTGTCCGCGCCCTCGCGCTCGATCAGCGCTTCAAGCTCGGCCACGCAATGGGCGGTGAACGCTTCCTCGCTCATGGAATGGTCCGGGCGGCGGTAGTAATAGGGCGCTTCGGTGTGGACCACCTGGGCCAGCGGCAGGTCGAACTTCTTGTGGAACAGCTCAAGCCCGGTCAGCGAGCCGGTCATCAGGCCGGAGCCGTGATAGCCGCGCCAGCGAGAGATGATCTTCTTCTTCTCGGGGCGGCCGAGAATGTTGTTGTAGTACCAGATCAGCTTGACATTGGTCTCGTTGGCATCTGAGCCGCCGAGGCCGAAATAGACCTTGGACATGTTTTCCGGCGCGCGGTCGATGATCATCTTGGCGAGCTTGATGGAGGCTTCCGTGCCGTGGCCCACATAGGCGTGGTAATAGGCAAGCTCCCGGGCCTGCTCGGCAATGGCGTCGGCGATCTCGGTGCGGCCATAGCCGACATTGACGCAATAAAGGCCGGCGAAGGCGTCGAGCAGCTTCTTGCCGTCGCGATCCTCGATATAGACGCCGTTGCCGCCGGTCACGATGCGGTTTGCGCTTTCGCCACGCGCATGCTGGGCCAGATGGGTCGAGGGATGGAAGAAGGCCTCGCGGTCCCACTGGTCGAGTTGGTCGTTCTTCAACAGCATGTCACTCTCCTGTTCGTCTCAAACTGTATTCAGCGCTGCTCAACCGACGTTGCGGCAGACATATTTGATGTTGGTGAAGGCTTCCAGCCCATGGCGGGAGCCCTCGCGCTCAAGGCCGGCCTGCTTGACCCCGCCGAAGGGGATGGGCGCGCCGGTGATCTTGGTGCGGTTCACGGCCACCATGCCGAATTCGAGACCGCGCGAAAAGCGGGCGATGCGACCGGGGTCCTGCGTGTGCAGATAGGCGGCGAGGCCGGTTTCGGTGTCGTTCGCCTTTTCGAGCACGTCCGTTTCGTCGTCGAAGGGGGTGAAGGCGGCAATCGGGCCGAAGGTTTCTTCACGGAAGATGAGTGCCGTTTCGGGCACGTCGGCCAGAACCGTAGGTTCGAAGAAGGTTGGGCCGTGCCGCGACACTTTTCCGCCTGTTACGAGCCGCGCCCCTTTTTCAAGCGCATCGGCGACCTGTTCTTTCTGCTTCGCGACCGCGCGCTCATGGATGAGCGGGCCGATATCGGGATCGGTGAGGCCGTTCCCGACCGTCAGTTCCTCGACCTTGCGGGCAAAGGCTGCGACGAAGGCGTCATAGATGGAGCGCTCGATATAGAAGCGGTTGGCGGCAAGGCAGTCCTGCCCGGTAGTGGCGAACTTTGCCGAAATGGCGCTCTCGACCGCGTGGTCGAGGTCACAATCGGCAAAGGCGATGAAGGGCGCATGGCCGCCAAGCTCCATGACCAGCCGCTTCACGGTCGGCGCCGACTGCGCGTAGAGCAGGCGGCCGATCTCGGTGGAGCCGGTAAATGAGACGGCGCGCACACGGGTTGAGGCGGTCATCGCGCCGACCACTTCGGCGGCCTTGCCGGTGAGCACGTTGAAGACGCCAGCCGGCACGCCGGCGCGCTCGGCAAGTTCTGCAAGGGCGAGTGCGGAGAACGGCGTCTCGGAAGAGGGGTGCGCGACCACGGTGCAGCCGGCGGCAAGGGCGGCTGCCGCCTTGCGGGTGAGCATGGCGGAGGGGAAGTTCCATGGCGTGACGAGGGCCGCGACACCCACCGGCTCGCGCGAAACCTGCATATCAGCATCCGGCAGATGCGAAGCAACGCTTTCGACCGAAACGCGCTTGGCTTCCTCGGCGTAGAAGGAGACGAAGGAGGCGGCGTAGTCGATCTCGCCACGGGCTTCCGAGAGCGGCTTGCCCTGTTCGAGAACCATGAGATGGGCGAGGTCCTCCTTGGCGGCGACGATCAGATCGTACCAGCGCATCAGGATTTGCGCGCGCTCCTGCGGCAGAAGGGCCGCCCAGCCGGGAAACGCCGCATGAGCCGCTTCGATGGTTTCATCAACCTGCTCTGCGGTGAGCGCCGGAACGCAGCCGAGCCGCGCGCCATCCGCGGGATTGTAGACATCCACCACCGGGTCGCCGGGGGCGGCGATCCAGTGGCCGTCCGCATAGGCGTATTCGCGGAACAGGCGCGGATCGGCGAGATCGGACAGGGCGGTTTTCTGAAGGGCTGCAAATGCGGACATCGGCTTTCTCCCAAGCGGATTTCCAGTGTTTGGATTGACTGGAATCATGCTGCCTGAGGCGCCAAATTTTCTGACGATCTTGGCAGGGGCTGCCGACGTTTCTTCTGAACTTCGCGGCCCGCGCCCGCTATTCCTTCTGCGGATCGGCGTTCACCAGAACGCCGAGGGGAAGTGCGCCGGGCTGTTTCACGGGCTTGGTGACGATGTAGGTGAAATAGCGGGCAAGTCCCACATTCATCTCAAGAAGCCTGTCGACCAGCCGCTGATAGGTGTCGATGTCGCGGGCGATGATCTGCAAAATATAGTCGAAACCGCCGCCGACGGCCCAGCAGCCGGTGATTTCATCGATGTCCTGAACGCTGCGTTCGAATCGCTGGAAGTCTTCCGCGCGGTGGCCGGCAAGTTCGGCGGCCATGAAGACGGCGATGTGCGGGGCGAGCTTCGCCAGCGCCACCTCGGCGCGGTAGCCGGTGATGATGCCCGCCTTTTCAAGGCGTTTCAGCCGCTCCCAGCAGGGGGCGGGAGTGAGGTTCACGCGCTCGGCCAGCGCCGCCTTGGAGATGCGGCCTTCCCTTTGAAGGATACCGAGAATCTTGAGATCGCGATCGTCGAGCTTGAGCATGGTCAGCTCTGGATCGTCGTACCGGCCCCCGCTGTCAAGGCCCGGGCGCGCGCAAAAGTGGCGATGGCCGTGTCCTGTGCGCCCGTTCCGGTGAGGTCGCAGATGGTGATCTGGTCATCGCTGGTGCGGCCGGTTCTGGCGCCGGAAACGATGTCTCCGAGTTCGGGTGGCGTGTTGTTATGCCATACGCCGGCGCGGATGGCGGCCGCCAGTTCACCGAGTTTTTCGCACTGGCTCACACGGTCGGCGACGTAGAGATCGGCGCGGGCAAGGGTTTCCGGTTCGATCTCGTTCTTGCCTTCCTGATCGGAGCCCATGGCGGTGATGTGGAGGCCGGGATGCAGCCAGTCGGCCTTGAGAACAGGCTCTCGGGCCGGCGTGGTGGTGACGACAAGCTGGCTTTGAGCGACGAGGCGGGCCGGGTCAGTCTCGGCTTTTGCGTCGATGCCAAGGGTTTCGGCCAGATCGGCGGCGCAGGCTTTTGCCTTTTCCGCGTCGCGACCCCAGACGAGAAGGCGGGAGAAAGGACGCACCTGATGGGCGGCGATCATTTGCAGCCGGGCCTGCACGCCGGTGCCCATGACGCCGGCGGTCTCGACCGTCGAAGGTGCAAGATGGCGGGCGGCAACCGCGCCGGCGGCAGCCGTGCGCACATCGGTGAGAAAGCCGTTATCGAGCAGAAGCGCTTCCACGAGCCCGGTTTTCGCCGAAAACAGGATCATGAGGCCATTGAGGCTCGGCAGGCCGATCTTCGGATTGTCGAAGAAACCGGGGCTGACCTTGATGGCGAACCCGTCGAAGCCGGGAATATAGGCCGTCTTCACATCCACTTCGCCATGCACCTGCGGAATGTCCATGGACAGGATGGGCGGCATGATGACCGCGCCGGAGGCGAGCGCGCAGAAGGCTTCTTCCACCACGTCGATGGCTTCGAGGTCGAGCCGGACGGCCTTGCGCAGATCGGCTTCGGTCAGGACAAGAATGTCATGCGGCATGGGGCGCTCCCTTGATGATCGTGTCGCCGAGCGCGACATCGCGGCCGCAGACAATGTCGGTGAAGATCTGCATGTCGACATTGCGGCCGGTGATGAGCGTGGCGGTGGGGCCGGGCCTGCTGGTGATCTTTCCGGCCATGAGGGCGGCAGCACCGACGGCGCTCGCCCCTTCGCACACCAGACGGTCTTCGAAATAGTGGGCCTGCATGGCGCGATAGATCTCTTCCTCGGTGACAAGCACGACCTCATCGAGGAAATCGCGGCAGAGCGCCAAGGAATGGCAGTTATCGAGCCCGATGCCGCCGCCGAGCGAATCGGCAAGGCTTGCCACTTCGGTGACGGTGACAGGTTTTCCTGCGGCAAGCGAGGCGTGCATGGCCGCACCCCGCTCCATGGTGATGCCGATGACACGGATGGAAGGCTTGATCGTCTTCAGCGCGAACGCGATGCCGCCGGCGAGCCCTCCGCCCGACAGCGGAATGAGAACGGTTTCGAGATCCGGGCGCTGCTCCAGAAGCTCAAGCCCGATCGTGCCCTGACCGGCGATGACCGCGAGGTCATCAAAAGGAGAGACTTCGCAAAAGCCCTCTTCATCGGCGAGGCGGCGGCTTTCGACCTGTGCCTCGTCCTGGCTTGCGCCGATGATGCGGGCTTCGGCACCAAGCGCCCTGATGCCGGCGATTTTCGCCTCCGGCACCAGCTTCGACATACAGATGACGGCGCGCAGGCCACGCGCGCGTGCTGCATGGGCGACGGCGCGGCCATGATTGCCGGTCGAGCAGCAGGTGACGCCGGTGGCGTCGTCCGGCAGGGTGAGGACCGCATTGGCGGCACCGCGCAGCTTGAAGGCGCCGCTTGCCTGCCCGATTTCGAGCTTGAGGAGGACGTCATCACCGGTAAGACGGCTGAGAAAGGGCGACGGCGGGAGAGGCGTGTTGAGCGATGCAATGTCCCTGATCCGCCGGCGGGCAGCCAGAATATCTGCCAGCGCGAGCGTTGCCCTGTGGCTCATGAAAATCTCCCGGATTGTCTGCGAGGCAGCGCGATGGTGCTGATTTGTACACAACATCGTTGGATCGGGAATAGAAGTAGCGACATTCGATGTCGTTTTCCTGCGATTCACCGGATCGAAAATGTGGTGATGGATTAGTTGTACACAATATTGCATTGCCTTTCCGGTGTACGGTTTCGCCGGATGCACAAGCGTCCGGTTTTTGCTCTTTTGGAGGAACCATGCCAGCAACCGAAATGCCCTTCAGCGCGCAGGAATATGCCGCTCGCCTCGAAAAGACCCGCAACGCCATGGAGGCGAAGGGTATCGACGTTCTGTTCGTGGAAGATCCCTCCAATATGGCCTGGCTGACGGGTTATGATGGCTGGTCGTTCTATGTCCATCAGGGCGTGATCGTCTTCAAGGATGCCGATCCGCTCTGGTGGGGCCGCGCCATGGACGGGAACGGCGCCGTGCGCACCGTCTACATGGATGACGACCGGGTGCTGCGCTATCCAGACCACTATGTGCAGGCCAACACGCTGCATCCGATGCAGCATCTGGCCGAAATTTTGCGCGCCCATGGCTTTGGCAACAAGCGGATAGGCGTGGAGCTGGAGAACTACTATTTCTCCGCCAAGGCCTATCTGGTGCTGAAGGAAGAACTGCCCAACGCGACCTTTGTCGATGCGACGGCGCTGGTGAACTGGCAGCGCGCCGTGAAATCGGAAGAGGAGATCGTCTTCATGCGCCGCGCGGCGCGGATTTCGGAAAAGATGATCGACGGCATTGTCGAGCGCATCGAGCCGGGTCTGAAGAAAAACGATCTGGTGGCCGAGATCTATGCGGACGCGATCCGCGGGGTGGATGACGACTGGGGCGAATATCCGGCCATCGTGCCGCTTCTGCCGACCGGCTCCGATGCTGCTGCACCGCATCTGACCTGGGACGGGCGGCGCTTCGAGCAGGGGCATGCGACCTTCTTCGAGATCGCCGGCTGTTATCGCCGATATCACGCGCCGCTCTGCCGCACCGTCTTTCTCGGCACGCCGCCACAGCACATGCTGGATGCGGAAAAGGCGCTGGTGGAAGGGATCGAGGCAGGACTGGAGATCGCGCGTCCGGGCAATCGCGCAGGCCAGATCGCCGATGCGCTTTATGGCGCGCTGGAGCGGGCCGGCATCACACGTGACGGGCGCTGCGGTTATCCGATCGGCATTTCCTATCCGCCAGACTGGGGTGAGCGCACGATCTCGCTGCGCCGCGAGGACGAAACGATCCTTGAAGCAGGCATGACCTTCCATTTCATGCCGGGCCTGTGGATGGCCGACTGGGGGCTGGAAATCACTGAAAGCATCCTGATCACGGAAGATGGCCCGGCCGAGGCGCTTTGCCGCCGCCCGCGCGAACTGATCGTGAAGAACTGATCCATGCGATCCGAAACGCTGGACAACACGACGCGCATCCTGTCCGATCTGGTGGGGTTTCCCACCATTTCGGCGGACAGCAATCTGGAAATGATCGCCTATGCAAGCGAGCTTTTGAGCGCGCTTGGTGCAAGGCTTTCAATGACGCTGGACGAGAGCGGGAACAAGGCAAACCTGTTTGCCACGCTGGGGCCCGAAGGGGATGGCGGCATCGTACTTTCGGGCCATTCCGATGTGGTACCCGTTGATGGGCAGGAGTGGACGAGCGATCCCTTTGCCATGCGTGAGGCAGATGGCAGGCTTTATGGCCGCGGCACCTGTGACATGAAGGGGTTCATCGCCTGCACGCTCGCCATGGCGCCGCACTTTGCCGAGCTGGACCTGAAACGGCCGCTGCATTTCGCCCTCACCTATGACGAGGAGGTGGGGTGTTTTGGCGCGCGCGCGCTGGTGGAGGAACTGGAGAGGACCGAACTCCGGCCCTCCGTCGCCATTATCGGCGAGCCGACCATGATGCGCATCATAGAAGGCCACAAGGGCTGTTTCGAATACACGACCGAGTTTCGCGGGCTTGCCGGCCATGCCTCTTCGCCCGAACGCGGCGTCAATGCGGTTGAATATGCGGTGCGCTATATCACGCGGCTCATGGCGCTGGCCGAGGAGCTGAAGACGCGCGCGCCGAAGGGCAACCGCTTCGATCCGCCCTGGACGACGCTCCAGGTGGGCACGATCTCGGGCGGTGCGGCGCGCAATGTGATCGCCGACCACTGCTCCGTCGAATGGGAAATGCGCCCCGTGCGCAATGAGGATGCGGATTTTGTGAAAGACCGCATCCGCACTTTTGTGGAATCCGAGCTGAAACCGGCTATGCAGGCGGTTTTTGAGGGTTCCGACATCGTCACCCATGTAATCGGCGAAGTGGACGGGCTGGAGCCGGTGACCGAATCCGAAGCACGGCAGATCGTTTCGGAGCTTACCGGCCTTACCGAGGCGGAAGTGGTGGCGTTCGGCACGGAGGCGGGGCTCTTCCAGAAAACCGGAATTTCCTCCGTCATCTGCGGGCCGGGCTCCATCGAGCAGGCGCACAAGGCAGACGAGTTCGTCTCGCTGGAACAGCTCGATGAATGTCTTGGCATGCTTGAACGGCTGGGCAGGAAGGTGAGCTGACCGCGATGGAGCCAGAGCGATGACAGGCGAGGCGCGCGCGCGGTTCGAGCGGATCTACACGCTTTTGCGCGAACGCATCTGCCTGCTCGACTATCCGCCGGGCATGCGGCTGCGCGAAGAGGACCTCGCCGAGGAATTCGACACCAGCCGCACACCGATCCGCCGGGTTCTCGCACGGCTCGAAGACGAAGGCTATCTGCGCTCGGTCCATGGCGTGGGCACCATCGTCACGGATATCGACATCGCCTCGCTGGAACAGGTCTATCGCCTGCGTGTGGAGCTTTCCGAACTGATCGGCAAGCTTTCACCGGCAGAGCCCGATGAAGACGCCAAACGCGCCTTCGCTGCCATGAAGACACGCTGCGAGGCTTTGGTGAGAACGCCCAGCCAGCGCGCCTTCGCGCAGCTCAATATGGATTTTTTCCATCTCCTCATGACACTGACGGAGAACGAACCGCTGCAGGAGTTTTCCGAAAGGCTCTATTATCAGACGACGAGGATCTGGCTGAAACGTGCCGCCGGCGAGGATGGCACGGAAGAAACGCTTGCCAGCGAGATTGGCTTTTTCCTGCGCGAAGTCTCCGACATTGCCGCTGCCGTGGCCTGCGGGGCGCTGGAAAGCGTCGGGCAGATACGCCGCGCCCATGTGGCCATGAGTTTTGCTCGCCTTAAGGCAAGGGCCGGCGAAGAGGTGGAGGCAGCCTCTCTCTAGGAGGCCGCCTTTACCAGTGCGCTCATATCGGGCAGGTCAGTTGCCCCGCCGACCCGCATGACGGCTTCCGCCCCGCAGCGATTGCCCGCTTCAAGGCATTGTTCAAGCGGTTTGCCGGAAAGCCAGGCATCGATGAAACCGGCATTGAACGCGTCTCCGGCGCCCGTGGAATCGATTACATTGACAGGCTGCGTCGGCATTGAAACCGTGTTTTCGGCGCTGATAGCCATGGAACCTTCCGGCCCGCGCTTGACGACAGTGAGCGGCGCGGGCGGCTTTTTGCCGGGGGCAATGGCAAGACGCTGCGCCTCTGTCTCGTTGGGCAGGAATATGTCCACGGCACCGATCAGCGCGGCGAGATCGTCTCTGGCCAGAACCGCATCGTCCCAGGAACAGTCGAGCGAGATGGAAAGCCCGGCGGCGCGCGCCTGTTCGAGCAGGAAAGGAGCTTCCACCAGAGTGGCGAGTTCGCCGATGTGGAGATGGGCAAAGTCGCCGCTGGCGATGGCTTGTGCAAATGTTTCCGGCACGGCTGGGCCGGCGCGGCGCGTCAGGAAGGCGCGTTCTGTGCCCGATGTCATGGCAACGGTGATCTGCGGATCGAGTGTATCGGGCATGGCTTGCGAGGCTGAAAGATCGACGCCGCTGGCCTCAAGCTCCGCCATTAGTGCGGCGGCGAATGGCCCGGAGGGCAATGCCGAGGCAAGACCGACAGGACGACCGAGAGCTGCGACATAGGCAGCCGTAATGAACGCGCCGCCGCCCGGCTTGATCGACAGACCGCCGGCGAAGACCTCTTCGCCAAGTGTCGGCATCTTCGGCAGTTCGGTGAAAATGAGATCGCAATAAAGCCGGCCCACGCTCAGAACGCGGCCTGACCGGTTGGGTTGCTTCACGGCAGCGCCTCCCCGGATTTGGCGTCAAACAGGTGCATTTCGCCGGCCTTCGCCGTCAGCTTGACCGTGTCGCCGGCTTTCGGCGGCTCACGGCCGGAAGCCTTTGCGATCACCTCATGGCCGTTGACGCCGACATAGACCAGCGTGTCCGCGCCAAGCGGCTCCACGATGTTGACCGTGCCGGAGAAGAGCCCCTTGCCACCGGTCACGACAAGATCGTCAGGCCGAACACCGAGAATTACGTCGGTGCCTTCGGGGGCACTGCGTTCGGGCAGATCGATGCCGAGCCCATCACCGAGCTTCACGCCTTTTCCGGCCCAGTTGCCCGGCAGCATGTTCATGGATGGTGCGCCGATGAACTGGGCGACGAAGGTGTTGGCCGGCTTGTGATAGACCTCAAGCGGCGTGCCGACCTGCTGGATATAGCCATCCTTCATGATCACGATCCGGTCGGCCATGGTCATGGCTTCCACCTGATCGTGCGTCACGAAAATGATCGTGTTTCCAACACGTTGGTGCAGCTTCTTGATTTCAAGCCGCATCTGGGTGCGCAGTTGCGCATCAAGGTTGGAGAGCGGCTCGTCGAACAGAAAGACGGCGGGATCGCGCACCATGGCGCGGCCGATGGCGACGCGCTGGCGCTGACCGCCGGACAACTGGTTGGGCCGGCGCTCCAGAAGATCGGTCATGCCGAGAATGGCGGCCACCTCGTCGATGCGCCTGTCCTTCGCCTCTTTTGAGAGCTTGGACGTGCGCAGGCCGAAGCCGATATTCTTGCGCACCGACATGTGCGGATAAATGGCGTAGTTCTGGAACACCATGGCGATGTCGCGCTCCTTGGGCTCCAGATTGTTGACGAGGCGCTCGCCGATGTGGATTTCGCCGCCGCTGATCTCCTCAAGGCCGGCGATCATGCGCAGTGTCGTGGATTTGCCGCAGCCGGACGGGCCGACGAAGACGACGAATTCACCATCGGCCACGTCGAGATTGATGCCGTGAAGCACCTCGACCTTGCCGTAGGATTTGACGAGATTGCGAAGGGACAAGGTGGCCAAGGGTCTACTCCTGCAAGAGAGCGCCGAAGGCGGCATCGAGCGCGGCTCCGGCTTTTTCGGCGCGGGCAAGGTCCGCTGCCTGTTGTTCTGAAAGGCGTGTGAGGGTGGCGCGATAGGTTTGAAGCGCCTCGTTCATGGCGTCGGGTGCAGGGCCGCCGAAACGCTCGCGCACCGCCACGAAATGGCGCGCGCTGACGGCCTCGCCATAGGCTGCGCGGTCGAGTGTGCTGTCGCGCCCGGTCAGTTCCCTGAAGGCCTTAGAGAAGGCGTCATGACCTTCGCCGAGTGGTTTGCCGGCGGTAATCACGGCGCGGGCCGTGGCGGCGGCGATCTCATGCGCCTGCCGGAAAGAGAGCCCCTCGCGGCGCACCAGCGTGTCGGCCAGTTCGGTGACCGTGATGCAGGCGGCGTCGATGTTTCTGGCCACGCGCTCGCTGTCGATGGAAATGGCGCTGATCAGGGCTGCCAGAAGGTCGAGCACGCGTGCGCCGCTCTGGAAAGCCGCATAGCCGGCCACCTGAACCTCGCCCTCGCTGTCGTTCATGTCGGTGAAGGGCGTGTTGTGCATCGTGTTGACGACCGCATCGGCGCGACCGCAGGTCATCGACGCCAGATGGCGCAGATGCTCGATGGGCACGGGATTGCGCTTCTGCGGCATAATGGATGAAATCTGCACGAGACTGCCGGGCACGTGGAGCTGTCCCACCTCGAAGGCTGACCAGAACTGCATGTCCTGGATGAGGCGGCCAAGGTGCAGGAAGGTGAGCTTCATCGCGCTGTAGAGGCCGGTGACATAGTCAACCGAGGCGATGCAGCCATAGGAATTGCGCAGCGGCTCGGAAAAGCCCAGCAGATCGGCCATGCGGGCGCGGTCGATGGGAAAGCCGCTGGTGGTGATCGCGGCAGCGCCCATCGGGCAATGGTCGATATTGGCGCGGGCCGCCTGCAGGCGCTCGATGTCGCGCAGAAGCACCTCGGTTGCAGCCGACAGATAGTGCCCGAAGGTGGAGGGTTGGGCCGGCTGGCCGTGTGTGTAGGCAACGATCAGCGTGTCGCGCTCGGCTTCGGCCTTGGCGATGAGGGCTGAAGCCAACGCGTGCGCCTTGCCGATCAGCGTGTCGGCATGGTGCTTCAATGTGAGTTTGAAGACCGTGTGGTCCATGTCATTGCGCGAGCGGGCCGTGTGCAACATGCCGGCAAGATCCGGGCCAAGCCGCTTTTTGAGCTCCGCCTCGACGAGGAAGAAATAGTCTTCCACCTCGCCGGTATAGGTGAGGGCATCGACATCGACCGTTTCGTCAATATCGACGAGCGCACCGGCAATGCGGGCGGCATCTTCGTGGGCGAGAATGCCGCTCTCCGTAAGCATCACCAGATGCGCACGGTTGATGGCGCGGAACGCACCCACATAGTTGGCCTTCACGCCTTCAAAGAGCGGCGCGAGCACCGTGTCCTTATAGACGGGGTGAGGGAATTTCTCGTTGAGGCTCATCGTGCGCTTATCCCTTGAGGCCGGCCATGACAACGCCGCGAATGATGAAGCGCTGGAAGATGAGGAAGACGACCAGCGTCGGCAGTGTGGAGATGGCCGCACCCGTCATGATCAGTTCCCAGGCCACATCCACCTCGTCGCCGAAGCTCGAAAGCCCGACCGGCAGCGTGTACATCTCCACCGAATTGGTGACGATCAGTGGCCAGATGAAGGCGGTCCAGTTGCCGAGGAAAACGAAGATCGCGAGGGCTGCAAGCGCCGGACGCACGAGCGGCATGGCCACCTGCCACCAGATCTGGAATTCGTTCAGCCCGTCGATGCGTGCAGCTTCCAGGAAATCGTCGGGAACGGTCTCGAAAAACTGCTTCATGAGGAAGGTGCCGAAGGCGGTCATGACGCCTGGGAACATGATGCCCCAATAGGTGTCGAGCCAGCCAAAACTCTTGCTCATGAGATACCACGGGATGACCAGCATCTCGGTCGGGATCATGAGCGTGGAGAGAATGGCGATGAAGACCAGGTAGCGGCCGGGGAACTTGAATTTGCAGAGCGCATAGCCCACCAGCGCGTCGAAGAAGACGGCCGACGCGGTGGTGACGATGGAGATCACCAGCGAGTTGACGAACCAGCGGTAGAAGCGTCCGTCTTCGAGGACATAGGTGTAGTTCTCGATCGTCGGCTCTTCCGGGATCAGGTTGAGATTGTAGACCTCGAAGGGAAATTTCAGCGAGGTGGAGACCATGAACACGATGGGCATGATCATGAGAATGCCGCCGCCGAACAGTAGCGCCCAGCGGATGAACTGGCCCATATTGCGCCGGGAGTTGCGTGAAGATCCGGAAAAAAGCGCGTCGGTGGAAGGCTTTACGGCGATGTCCTGACTGGCCATGTCAGCTATCCTTCAAAAGTCGAAGCTGGATCAGGCTGACGACCAGCAGAATGGTGAAGAGCACGACGGTCTGCGCTGCCGCATAGCCCATGTTGAAGCCGTTGAATGCGGTATCGTAGATCAGAAGCACCAGCGGCTTGGTGGAGTTGAGCGGCCCGCCCGGATTGTTGGTGGTCATGTTGAACACCTGATCGAAGATCCGCAGGAAGCCGATCGAGGAAAAGACCACGAGAAACACGATGGTGGGTTTTAGAAGCGGGATGGTAATCTCGCTCAGCACCGTCCAGGTGGAGACGCCGTCTATGCGTGCGGCTTCATAATAGCTCTGCGGAATGGCGCGCAGCCCGGCCATGAAGATGATGACCTGAAAGCCGAGACCGGCCCAGACGGCGCAGGCCAGAACCGAGGGCAGGGCGTTGGTGGTCGAGCTCAGGAATTCGATCTGGCTGATGCCGAAACTCGCCAGGAAATTGTTGAACACGCCGATGGGGACCGGTTGGTAGAACCAGCGCCACACCCAGGCCATGGCCACGGCACTTGTCATGAAGGGCAGGAAGTAGAGTGCACGGATGGTGCCGTGCATGAAACGCACCTTGTCGAGGTGATAGGCGATGATGAAGGACAGGACGAGGCTGATCGGTGTGCCCAGGATCAGATACAGGAAGGTGTTTTTGAACACTTTCCAGAAAACCGGATCGCTGAACAGCTTTGCGTAGTTTTCAAGCCCCACATATTTCCGGTCGCCAAGCAGGTTCCATTCCTGAAAGGACAGAACGAAGGCATTGGCTGTCGGATAAAACCGGATGACGACGTAGAAGAGAACCGGCAGGGCAAGGAAGATCCAGGCCCAGACGATCTGCTTCTGCGAGATGGTGAGATTGTTGTAAAAGCGCATGGCCCCGTCCCGAAATTTCGTTGGGCGTCCGGCGGTCCGGACGCCCGAAAGGCCTTATTTCTTGTAATATTCGTCGAGGACTTTCTGCTCCTCCTCGGCGGCCTGCGCGACGCTCTCTTCAAGCGCCTGACCCTGCAGCTCGATGCGCTGCATCATGTCCACCATGGCCTGGCGCTGGGCGCTCTCATTGGCGAAGACCGTGGTCTTTGCGTATTCCAGACCCTTGATGAAGGGACCGTAGACCGGGTGGTTGACGTTTTCGTCGGTCATGGCGGCAGACGGCTTTGCGGGCAATTCGCCGACAGTCTCAAGCCAGATCTGCATGGCCTCGTCGGAGGTGAGGTACTCCATGAACTTGACGGCGGCATCGAACTTCTCGCCTTCCGCCTTCGAGGTGATCGCGTTCACCCAGTAGGAGGAATAGTTCGACTTGGTGCCATCGGGACCGGCGGGAAGCTCGGCCACACCCCATTTGAGGCCGCGCACGCTTTCAAGCGCGCCGATGCGGAAAGAGCCGTCAATGTGCATGCCGGCGCGACCGGCCTTGAAGGCGGCCTGCGGCTCATCCATGAAGGCAGCCTTGGTCACGCCATGCTTGGCCTGCAAATCATTATAGAAACCAAAGGCTTTCAGCCCGGCCTCGTTGTTGTAGTTGACCTTTTTGTAGTCATCCAGATAGGGCTCGCCGCCGAACTGGCGGATCAGCACTTCACGAATCCAGTGGTGGTCCTGCGCGGTCATGCCGGTGGTGATGCCAACGGCGGTGAGGTTCCCGGCACCGTCCTTCTTGGTCAGTTTTTTCGCTGCTTCAACGAATTCGTCGAGGTTTGCCGGTGGGTTCTCGATGCCGGCTTCCTCGAACATGCGCTCATTGTAGAAGAGCGCCAGCGAGCGCACGGCGGTAGGCAGCGCCCAGTAACTGTCGCCCATTCGCATGGCCTTGACCATGGGGAAGAACTCTTCCTCGATCTTTTCCGGCGGGAAGGTGTCGGCGGGCAGCGGCTGGATCAGCTCGGCTTCCACATAATCGTTAAGCCAGCCATAGAAGAGCTGGACGACGTCGGGGCCCTGACCGGCCGGAATGGCAGCGGCTACCTTGGTGCGATAGCTGTCATAGGGGAAATGCGTCATCTTGACGGTGATGTCGGGATTGGCTGCCTCGAAATTCTCGATCAGCTTGTCCATCGCATCGACGCGGGCTTCGAAGAAATACTGCCAGTACTCGATCTCGACCGCAGAAGCGCCTCCTGCTCCAGCAGCCATGGTCATGGCCGCAGTTGCGGCACCCAGCATGAAGGTCCGTAGTCTGTTGAGTTTCATTCTGCTTGCTCCCTTTGATCGCTGCCCGGAGCGTACCCGGCCAGCCTGTCACCCTCTGTTCACCCGTCTCCACGAGGCGGCATGTCCATTCATCGACGATTAACTCAATCAAGTTGAATATTCAAGTTAGTTGAATTAATAAGCGAATATGAAGATCAACAACCCCCGTCGCATTGTCGGATCGAATGCTGAACGCACCCGGCTTCACAACCGTCAGGTGGTGCTTGGGCATGTGCGTGAGCGGCAGCCCGTCGGGCGGGCGGAGATCGCACGCATATCGGGGCTGTCCACGCAGGCCGTGAGCAACATCATTGCCGAACTGGAAGAAGACAGACTTCTGATTGAAGCCGGGCGACAGTCGGAGGGACGGGGTTTGCCGGTACTGAAATACCGGCTCAATGCAGACGGCGCGGTGGCGCTCGGCATCGAGGTCAGGCCGGACGCGATGTTCGGCGCGCTGGTAAACCTCGAGGGCGAGACGCTGTTTACCACCCGCGAAGCGTTGCCGGACAACGCACCGTCCACGGTTGTTTCGGTTGCACGACGAATTCGTTCCAGCGCGCTCGACGGACGATGCGGAAAGACGCAGAAAATTCTGGGTGCTGGTGTCGTGATGCCGGGCCCTTTCGGCAAGGTTGGTATTTCCGGCGCAGGCCAGTCCGCACTTCACGGCTGGGAAGATAGCGATCCCGTTGCCGTGTTCGAAGACGCCCTAGACATGCCGGTGGTGGTGGAAAACGATGCGACCGCTGCCGCCGTGGCGGAGCGCGTGCGCGGCGTCGCAACAGGACTGCGCACTTTCTGCTTTCTCTATTTCGGGGCAGGGCTGGGGCTTGGCGTGGTCGCCGAGGGCGAGGTCCAGCGCGGAGCATTCGGCAATGCCGGCGAGATCGGCCATGTCATAGTCCGCCCTGGGGGGCGGATTTGCGCCTGCGGCAATCATGGATGCCTCGAAACCTATGCAAGCCGCATCGCTGCGCGCGCCAAGCTCGCAGGCGCAGGCATCGAGATAGGCAGTGCCTCGGACATCGAAAACCTTTACAGGGCAGGCAACGGGCCATTGATGGAGTGGATCGAGGAGGCGGCCGGCCCGCTTTCGCAGGCGGTTGGCCTGATCGAGAATCTTTTCGATCCTGAAACCGTTATCCTGGGCGGCGCGATGCCGGACGCGGTTCTCGACCATCTCATTGCCGCGCTTGATCTTCCCGGCGGCTCCGTCGCCGCGCGGGCAGAGCGGGTTACACCAAGAGTCCAGCGGGGCGCCTGCGGACGTCTTACCGCCGCGCTTGGCGGGGCTGCACTCGTCATCCACGACACCGTCACACCGCGCATTGCCGCAAAAACATGATTCTCCGGGAGGTTCACAAATGCCCGTTTCCGATCAGGAGCGTATTGCCACACAGATGCGCAATCCGCTCATTGTCAGGCTCTGGCAGGCTCTTGCGCCACTGAAATCCTGCGTCTCCTTCATGAATACGGGCGCGCATCCCGACGACGAGACGTCGGAAATGCTTGCGGCTTTGGCCCTGCGCGATGGCATTTCGCTCTCCTTTGCCTGCGCAAACCGCGGCGAGGGCGGGCAGAACGCCATCGGCTCGGAGGTGACACACGATCTGGGCGTAGTACGCACGGCGGAAATGGAGCGCGCCGCCGATGTGCTGAACCTCAATCTCTACTGGCTATCGGAAACGCCCGACGACACGATCTTCGATTTCGGGTTCTCGAAACGCGGCACCGAGACTCTTGAAAAATGGGGACGCGAGCGCACGCTCAAACGCTTTGTCGAGATCATCCGCACCGAGCGACCGGACATCATCTGCCCCACATTCCTGGATGTCCCTGGCCAGCACGGGCATCACCGGGCGATGACCGAGCTTGCCCATGACGTGATGAGCGCTGCCGCCGACCCGACATTCCCGGACGTGGATCTGCCGGTGTGGCAGGTGAAAAAGCTATATCTACCGGCGTGGTCGGGGGCAGGTGACAATTACGACGACGATTTGCCGCCGCCCAGTGCCACGCTGACGGTCAAGGGTACCGGACAAGACCCGGTAACCGGGTGGAGCTGGGCGCAGATCGGTGAGCAGTCGCGGGCTTTCCATCTGACACAGGGCATGGGCCGCTGGGTGCCACACGGTGAAGAGCGCGACTGGCCGCTGCATCTGGTGCGTTCCGAGGTGAATGGGCCGGATAACCGGATCACGGACGGGCTGCCTGCAACGCTGGCTGATCTGGCTTCCTTTGCCGGAGCACCAGAAATCGCCGCCCATCTGGACGAGGCACAGGCGGCCTGCGAGGCTGCGTTCGAGGCATTTCCGGATATGGGAGAGGTGGCGCGTCAGGCAGCCTTGGCCCTCAAGGCGGTGCGCGTCGCCCGCGATGCCTGCGCTGACAATGCACGTGAAGAGGTTGAACACCGCCTCGCGGCAAAGGAAGTGCAGCTTTCCCACGTCATGCGGATTGCCAGTGGCGTGGAGGTGCGCGCCTGGTTTGAACGCGATGTCCTGCGGCCTGGTGACAGTGTCGCGCTGACGATTGAAAGCTCCGGGCCGGTTTCAGATGTATCGCCGGTTCTGCCGAAGGGCTGGCGCTTTGCAGATGGGGCTGTTCATGTGCCGGTGGATGCCGAAAGTACGGATTGTTATCCGGCCTTCCATCGCCCCGGCGTGGCGCGCCTTCCGGCCATCCGGGTCGGAGTGACCGTCGATGGGGTTTCTTCTGAGACGCTGTTGCCACTCGAACGAGAACCGGTCGTGCTTCCTGCACGGTCAGCGACACTTTCTCCCGACCGTGCATTGATCAATGCCGTCTCGGAAACGCGCCAGATCGAGCTGCGTGTTTCGGGGCTTTTTCCGCAGTCGGCAAAAGCGGGGCTGGAACTGCCGTCCGGGTGGTCGGCGACAGCGGTTTCCGGCGGTTTTCTTGTGGAGGCGCCGAAAGACATAGCGCCTGGCCTCTACAATCTTTCCTTGGGGATTGACGGGGCGCCGGCCGAAACTGTCAAACATATTGCCTATCCTCATATAGGTGAACGTGCTCGCGCATTTCCTGCGCAATTGTCGGTACGTGTTCTGGACGTGGCACTGCCGGATGTGCGGGTGGGCTATGTCGGTGGCGGCAACGACCGGGTGGGACACTGGCTGCAGGCGATGGGGCTTGATGCGACCGAATTGGCGGACAGCGACCTTACGGAAGAAGGCCTGAAAAACATCGACACAATGGTGGTGGGCATCTTTGCCATGCGTGCGCGACCGGCGCTCAAAAATGCCATGCCGCTCGTGCATCGCTGGGTGGAGAAAGGCGGCAATCTCGTCACCCTCTATCACCGCCCCTGGGACGACTGGGATCCGGCAACCGTGCCGCCGCGCCGGCTGGAGATCGGCAAGCCGTCACTGCGCTGGCGCGTGACCGACGAGAATGCGCAGGTAACGCACCTCCTGCCCGGGCATTCACTGCTCAACACGCCAAACTGCATCACGGATGAGGACTGGCAGGACTGGCACAAGGAGCGCGGGCTCTATTTTGCCAGAAGCTGGGATGACGCATATGAGCCGCTTCTGACCATGGCCGATCCCGACGAGGCACCGCATGAGGGCTCGCTCCTTTCGGCGCGGATCGGCAAGGGGCGGCACACGCATGTGGCGCTCATTCTGCATCACCAGATGGAGAAGCTTGTGCCGGGCGCGTTCCGCCTGATGGCGAACCTTGTGGCGCGGCCGTGAACGCAGGCGCTACGGCAAAGGACAATCTGCGCGCCGGCGCCTGGCTTCTGGCGGATATGGGCCTCAACATCTGGGCCATATCCATCGTCAAGGCGCTGGGCGCGGGCTATCCGCCGTGGCAACTCGTTTTTCTCCGCGCATTGGTCGGTTTCTGCGTGATCCTGCCATGGCTGGCGCACCAGCGATCCGTCCTTACACGGATCGACCGTGTGCCGCTGCACCTGTTCAGGGTGTTCCTGTCGGCCGTGGCGCTGACGGGCGGCTTCTACGCCGTCGCGCATCTGCCGCTGGCGCTCTACATGACCATGAATTTCACGCGGCCCGTTGTTCTGGTGGCGCTCTCGGCCCTGATCCTGCGCGAAGCGGTTTCAGGCTCGCGCTGGCTGGCGGCGGGGCTTGGCCTCGTGGGCGCGTTCATTGCCGCGAGTCCGGGCAATGTGCCGTGGACGCCGGCACTTCTGGCTGCACTCGCTGCCGTGTTGGCGGGGACGGGGGCGATCATTGTCACAAGACAGCTCAAGGGTACGCCGCCGGTCGTCATGATGCTGTTTTACACAGGTGGGCTTGCGCTTATCACCGCTTTTCCGGCGCTCTCCGGCTGGCAGCCGGTCGCGGCGGGGCACTGGCCGTTTCTTCTGGCGGTGGGCGTATTTTCGCAAGCTGCGCAATTCTGCTTTCTGCGCGCCCACTGGCTGGGCGATGCCGGGTTTCTGGGACCGCTTGGCTACTCGAGCCTCATTCTGTCTGGGGTTGTCGGCTATGTCTTCTTCGGTGAAATCCCCAGTCTCAACACGGTGATCGGTGCGTTCATCATCGTGCTTGCCACAGGGTTCCTCACATTGAGAACGGCGCGGCTCAGGAGCCACGCCGCCTCGGGAAGCTGAAAGGCAATTCAGCTCAGTCTGGGTCCGAACCTTCGGCGATGGCCTCGTCCGCGATCTTCGGACGGAAGTATCGCCCGACGATGAGCGGCAGGACAAAGCCGACAATGGCGAAGGTCCAGAGGCCGATGGCCAGCCACGAGTTGAACAGCATCGTCCAGTCGCCATCATGGATGGTCATGGCGCGGCGCAGGTTCTTTTCCATCTGGTCGCCCAGCAACACACCGAGAATGATCGGCACCAGCGGGACGTCGAGCTTGCGCAGGACCCAGCCCATCACGCCGAAGATAACCATCACCACCAGATCGAAGGTCGAGCCGGAAATTCCGTAAATGCCGACGAAGGAGATCATGGCCACGGCGGGCATAAGATAGCGGGTCGGGATCAGAAGCACCCGCACGAAGAGTGAGACCAGCGGCAGGTTCATGGCCAGAAGCATGATGTTGCCGATGAAGAGTGCCGCGATCAGGCCCCAGACCACATCCGGGTTCTGCTGGAAGAGCAGGGGACCGGGCGTGATGTTGAGCGCAAGCAGCATGGCAAGCAGCACGGCCGTCGTGCCGGAACCGGGTACGCCGAGCGCGAGCATCGGCACGAGCGCGCCGCCGGCGGCCGAATTGTTGCCGGCTTCAGGTGCTGCCACGCCGCGTGGGTCGCCCTTTCCGAACGTGCCCTTGCGATCGGAGATGCGCTTTTCGAACGTGTAGGAGATGAACGAGCCGAGCGAGGCGCCGGCCCCCGGCAGGACGCCTGCGATGAAGCCGAAGATCGTCGACCGGCCCATGGCGGGCAGTGTTTCACGCACCATCTTCCATGGTGGAACGATGCGGCCCACTTTTACCACCTTGTCGTCGGCGCCGCTGCCGGCACGGTGCTCCAGAAAGATGAAAACTTCCGAGAGAGCGAAAAGGCCGACAATGGCGACGAGGAAGTCGATCCCGTCGTATAAATGCACTTCACCGAAGGAAAAGCGCGGAACGCCGGTCTGACCGTCAACGCCAATGGTGGCTATGCCGAGACCGATGACGGCAGCGAGCGCTGCTTTCGCCTGATTGCGGCTGGCAATGCCGCCGAGCGTGGCGAAAGCGAGAACGAAGAGCGCGAAATATTCCGCCGGGCCGAACAAAAGCGCGACCTTGACGAGCTGCGGCGCCAGAAAGACCAGCCCCCAAGTGGCGAAAAACGCGCCGATGAAGGAGGCAAGGCCGGAGATCGCGAGCGCCTCGCCGGCTTTGCCGGCCTTCGCCATCGGGTGGCCGTCGAGCGTTGTCATCAGCGCCGGTTCATCGCCCGGGATGTTGAGCAGGATCGACGAGATGCGCCCGCCATACATGGCGCCATAATAGACGCTGGTCAGCAGGATGAGGGCCGGTGTGGCGGGAAGGCCGAGCGTGAAGGCGAGCGGAATGAGGATTGCAACGCCGTTTGAAGGGCCAAGACCCGGCAACGCGCCGATGATGGTGCCGAGAAAGCACCCTATCAGCGCCAGCATGAGGTTCTGCCAGGTGAGCGCGACGGCAAACCCGTCCGCGAGTGATGCCAGTGTGTCCATATTGGGCCTCCCGCCTCAGAAGCCCCAGGGGCCGCGTGCCAGCGACAGCCCCAGGACGAGATGGAAAATGACGTAGATGCCGACGGCGATCAGCACGCCGGCGATGATGGCCGAAACCGGGCTGGAGCCAAGGCGCCATGAGAGATAGCTTGCCGCAACCGCGGTGCAGGCGACAAAGCCGTACTCCTTGAGAAAAAGCGCATAGGCCACCATGACGGCAGTGGCCATGCCGATCTCGAAAAGGCGCGCGAAGGTCGGCCATTCGGGTTCGGTGTCCGGCTTGAGGACGATGATCGTGCTGGAAATAGCAAGCACGGTGCCGATCATGAATGGAAAGGCCTTTGGTCCAAACGGATCGGAAATGAAGCTCAGCTCGATCTGCGTTGCCTGCCAGATATAGAAGACAGCGAGAAGGAAGCCGAAGACCCCGAAGATACGGTCGCTCATGACGGACACGCTCCCCTGATTGTTCTCGATACAATTCGGGCCTGCAGGATGCTCCCGGCAGGCCCGAGCGAGTTTTCCGGTGGTTACTTCACGATACCGATCTGCTTCGAGAGATCGGTGATGGAATCGATGGATTCCTTCACGAAGGCCTGGAATTCATCGCCCTGAAGGTCGAGCGGAGCGAGACCGTTCTGAGCCATGATCTCTTTCCACTCGTCGGATGCATAGACCTTGCTGACGGCATTGACCCAGTAGTCATAGGCTTCATCCGACATTTCACCGGGCGCATAGAAACCGCGCCAGTTGGCACCGATCACGTCGATGCCCTGTTCGCGTGCCGTGGGGAAGGACGAGAAATCGCCTTCAAGGCGTTCCGGTGCAAGGACGGCAATCACCTTGATGTCGCCCGAATCGACAAATCCCTTGGCTTCCGATGCGTCACCGGTAAAGGCCTGAACAGAGCCGGCCAGAAGCTGGGTAACCGCCTCGCCACCACCATCAAACGCAACGTATTTCACCTGACGGACATCCTCGACACCGGCCTTGGATGCAGCGATCAGCACTTTGAGATGATCCCAGCCACCGACGGCCGAGCCGCCCGCAACCGAAACCGAGGAGGGATCTGTCTTGATCTTCTCCATGAGCTCGGGGAGCGTGTTGATCGGCGAATCCTTGGCAACCGCGATCACCCCGTAATCGGCACCGACCGAACCGATCCAGCGCACCTGATCCATGGTGTTGCCCGGAAACGCACCCTGCGCGAGGCGCGTGGCCGTGGCCGAAGAGGCTGCAACGATAAGGTTGTTTTCGGCGTTTCGCTTGCCGACCACTTCAGCAAAGGCGACGCCACCGCCGCCGCCGGCAATGTTGGAAACCTGCATCGTGCCGGGCACGAGGTCGAGATCCTGCAAGGTCTTGCCCACCTGGCGGCAGGTGAAATCCCAGCCGCCGCCGGGATTGGCGGGCGCAATGCATTCGGTGTTGTTGGGCTCAAACGCAAAGGCCGACAGGCTGGATGCGAGCGTGAAGACGGCCGCTAGGCCGAGCAGCTTTTTCATAGATTTTCCTCCTCCCGAGCGGGCGCGCCACGAAAGAGCGCCACCTGTCTCGATCTTTTTGATACCGCCGACCTCCCAGTGGACGGAACGGTTTGTCAGGAGATTGTTCTCATGACGAAGGAGAGCCTATAGGGTGACCCTGTCAACAAGCTGTCATTGTCCGGAAAAATGCATTTCCTGATTGTCGAAGATACGCGCGATGTCGCGGAAGCCATTGAGAGGCGGCTGGAGAAGTCCGGCCATGTGAGCGATCGCGCCGAAACGCTCGAGGATGCCGAACACTTCGTGGCCATGGCCCATCACGATCTGATCGTGCTCGACATCAACCTGCCGGATGGATCGGGAATTGCTTTCCTGAAGAAACTGCGTGCGGCCGGAAACCGCGTTCCGGTTCTGGTTCTGACAGCACGCCTTGCCGTGAACGACAAGATCGATGCGCTTGATCTGGGCGCCGACGACTACATGATCAAGCCATTCGATCTGGGCGAACTGGAAGCGCGAATTCGCGCCATCGTCCGCCGGCGCAGCGGCGATGCCGACCGCACATTGTCTGTTGGCAAGCTGACCTTTGACATGGCCGCCCGGCGGGTCCTGATCGACGGGGAACCATGCGAACTGACGCGGCGCGAGCAGACCCTTCTGGAAATTTTTCTGACGAACCGCGACCGTGTGCTTGAAAAAGAAGATCTTCTGACCCGGCTGTTCGGCCACGACGAGGAGCGCAACCCGAATGCGGTCGAGCTCTATGTCGGTCGCCTCAGGCGAAAGATCGAGGGATCCGGTCTTGAAATCCGGACATTGCGCGGCCTTGGCTATCAGGCGGTTTCGATGGAACCGGGAACGTGATGGGGCACCCCGTACGTCAGGCCTTGCCCGGCCGCAGCCTTTCAATCGTCTACCGTTTGACGATCTCGCTCACGCTGGTGCTGACGCTGGCCGTGGCCGCCACGATCTGGGCAGCTTATGGTTATGGCCGACAGGCGGCCAATGAGGCATTTGACCGGCTCCTGCAGGGGGCCGCGCTGCAGATCGCGGAGCGCATCTTTGTTGTCGAAGGCGAGGTGCGTGTCGATATACCCGTGTCGGCTTTCGAACTCCTGTCGCTCGCCAAGGATGAACGCGTGTTCTACCGCGTTACGCAGCCCGACGGCACCACACTCACCGGATACGAGGATTTCCCGCTGCCTGACGCGGCCACCATCCCGGAAGGCGGCTACACCTACGAAGTCCAGTTCGAGGGCGAGCGGGTCCGCGCACTCGTCATGCTGCGCCGGCTCGCGGAACGGGCGGTGAGCGGCGACATCCATATCATCGTGGCGCACACGACCGGAAGCCGTGAGCAACTGGCGCGCAGCATGGTCACCCAGGCAGTTGCCGTTATCGCCGGTGCCGGTCTTGCAATCCTGATCCTGGCGCTGCTTGCCATGCGCTATGCCATGCGCCCGCTCGAACGCATTCAAACAGCGATCCTGGAACGTGATCCGCTCGATCTCTCGCCATTCTCCATGCACGCGCCGGACGAGGTTTCGGCGCTGGTTGCCGCGATCAACCGCTTCATGGGCAGGCTCGACCGCCGTGTGCGTGCCATGCAGGATTATGTCGCCGATTCCGCCCACCAGATCCGCACTTCCATCACCGCGTTGAGAGCGCATAGCGAACTCGCCCTGGACGAAGACGATCCACAGCGCCTGAAGACGCTGCATCGCCGCATTCGCAGCCGCGCGATCGGCCTGAACCGTCTGACCGATCAGCTTCTGAGCCACGCGCTCGTGACGCATCGCGCCGACACCGCTCCGCTCGAGCCGTTGGATCTGCGCCGCATTGCCGTTGGCGCAGAGCGCGACTTTGTGCAAATCGCAGGCGGGCGCAAACCGCGCATAAGGCTCGATCTGCCGGAGGAACCCGTGATGGTTCGTGGCGATGCGTTCAGCCTGCGTGAAGCGATCAAGAACCTGTTGAACAACGCGCATGCGCACGGAAAGCCGCCCATCGATCTCGTGGTCACCGTGGGCGACGACCGGGCGCGCATTGCGGTTACCGATGCGGGCGAGGGGCTGCCTGTCAGCGACGCCAGCGAAATCGGGCATCGTTTTGCAATCAATCCCAACAAGCCGGAAAGCGCCGGGCTGGGGCTCGCCATCGTCCGGGAGGTCGCTGAGTTTCACCACGGCCGCATCACGCTGGATCGTGAGGAGCGGGGCTTCACCATCAGCCTTGATCTGCCGCTCGCCCGGGAAGGAACAAAAGCATCATGAGACGCCTGATTTTCGGACTGTGTCTGTTGGCAGCATGGATTGTGCCGCCATCGGCCATGGCGGAAGACACGCGGTTCGACGCATCCGGTGAAGAAGCCGAAACGCTTGTTATCGGCAGTGTCACCGATCTTGTCTTCATAGAACCGCTGATCCGCGAGTTTCAGCGCACCAACCCTTCCACTGCGGTCATCTATCGGCAAATGACCAGTCTGGATCTTTACGCCGCCGTCGCCGATGCTTGTGAAAAGGGAGAATTTTTCGCTGACACCGTCATTTCGTCGGCCATTCCCGAGCAGGTGCGGCTTGTCAATGACGGGTGCTCGGAGCCGTTTCGCTTCAGCCTGCCGCCCGATCTGCCCGACTGGGCGTCATGGCGCAATGAACTCGTCGGTCTTACCTACGAGCCGGCCGTCATCGTGTATGACCGTGAAGGACTGAAGCCGGAAGAAGTTCCGCGCAACCGCTTCGAGCTGGTCGATCTTCTGCGTCAGACCGAGCGTTTTCGAGGCCGCATCGGCACCTATGACATCGAGAGCTCCGGTGTCGGCTATATCTTCGCTTTCGAGGACGCCTCGCAGGCCTCCACATGGGGGCGGCTGCTCGAGAGCCTTGGTCAGAACCGCGCGCGACTCTTCTGTTGCAGCTCCGAGGTGATCGACGGTGTTCGCACCGGCCGGCTCGTGCTTGGCTACAATGTTCTGGGATCCTATGCGCTTGCCCGGCAGGAGGAGGACCCGCGCATCGGCATCATCTTCCCTTCCGATTACACACTGGCATTGTCGCGTGCGGCTCTTGTTTCGCGCCACGCCCGCAACAAGCGCGCCGCCAATGCGCTGATCGCGCTTGCGCTGACCGATACGGGGCAGCGCCTCCTCTCGGGCCCGTCCCGTCTTTTTTCGTCGCTCAACGGTCCGGCCATGCTCAATCGCATCGACACGGGAGCCGGCCCCTCGGCTGAAGAGGCTGCGTTCAGGCCGATTGCGCTTTCCCCGGCGCTGCTGGTCGGGCTCGACCAGGCAAAGCGGAAGGCATTTCTGGATCAGTGGCGCAAATCCTTCCAGTTGGGCGGCGGGGAGTAGGGGAAACCCTATTTGATTTCCACGGAAGCTTGGCTAATCATGCGGCTCCACACCGGAGGGGGATCGGGAGGATATGGCGAGCGGACAGGCGGCAAGAGCACCACGCAACACGGCGGCGGATCCGGAATTCGGCCCATGGCTGGCTCAGGCCTCCATTCTCGTGATCGACGATGAGCCGGGCATGAGAAACTTTCTTTCGCGGACGCTCGGCCCCCGCTGCAATCGGCTCGACGAGGCCGCCGACACCGAGGAGGCATCGCGCAAGCTCGACACCAACCATTACGATGTGGTGATCCTCGACAACATCATGCCGGGCAAGAATGGCGTTGACTGGCTGGCCGAGCAGCGCGCTATCGGCTTTTTCTCCAATGCCATTTTGATGACGGCCTACGCGGATCTGGAGACTGCCATTCAGGCGCTGCGCGCCGGTGCTGTGGATTTCATTCTGAAACCCTTCCGCTCCAACCAGCTTTTGAACGCGGTGGCGCGTTGTCTCGACCAGATGCGGCTCCAGCGCGAAAACTATGTGTTGCGTTATGAACTGAAATCGACCTCCGATCACGTGCTCCTGCGTGACAAGCTGATCGGTGGATCCAAAACGATCAGTGACGTGCGGGAGACGATTGCCCGCGTTGCGCCGCTGCCGACCTCGGTGCTTCTGACGGGCCAGTCCGGTACTGGCAAGGAGGTTGCGGCGCGCTCTCTCCATTCACTGTCGGACCGGGCTCACAAGCCCTTCGTGCCCGTGAACTGCGCTGCCATTCCACCCGACATGATCGAGACCGAGTTGTTCGGCCATCTCAGGGGGGCCTTCACCGGCGCGGAGGCGGCACGCGAAGGGCTTTTCATGCATGCGCAGGGCGGAACCCTGTTTCTCGACGAGATCGGCGAGTTGCCGCCAGCCACGCAGAGCAAGCTTCTGCGCGTGCTGGAGGACCGGCGCATCCGGCCTGTGGGATCGGAACGCGAAATTCCTGTCGACCTGCGTTTTGTTTTTGCAACCAACGCCGAACTCGAAAAACTGGTGGAAGCCGGCCAGTTTCGCGCCGATCTGTTCTTCCGCATCAACGTGATGCAGATCCATCTGCCCCCGCTCAGGGATCGTGGCGAGGATGTGCAGGAACTTGCCGACCTGTTCATGACCAAGCTCTCTCAACAGCTTGGAATGCCCAAAGTGCCCATTGGGGCGGATGCACGAGCTGCCCTTGCGAGTTATGGGTGGCCTGGCAATGTACGTGAATTGCGCAATCTCATAGAGCGGACACTGATTCTCGGCCGTTTCCCGCACGATTTCGGCGGTGGGATCCGAGCCGTGCCCGACAGCGTCGAGGGTGGGGAAAGTCTTGCCGATATCGAGCGTCGCCACATACTTGCCGTGCTGAACCGGCTGGGCGGCGACCGGGAGGCTGCCGCGCGCCAGCTCGGCATTTCCCGCAAGACGATCGACCGCAAATGTGCCGTCTGGAATGTCTGACCGATTAGATCCTGACCGGCGCGGGGGGCAAGGGCGGTCGGTCCGTTTTCGCCTCCTCGTGATCGCGCTTTTACCCACGCTTGTGATCCTGCCTCTGCTTCTGGGCATGGCAGTCTATCGGTGGAACGCGAAGTTCGATGCCGCGCTGATCTCCAAGGTCAATGGCGACCTGACGATTGCCCATCAATATTTCGCACGATTGCTGGAAAACACCGGCGAACGCATCACGGCGCTGGGCCGCTCGGCACGTTTTCGCGATGTCGTGGAGGCTGGCGGAGGCGGTCTGGAAGCGCTCCTGGAAGAACATCGCCGCGCACTCAATCTCGACTTTGTGTATCTGATCCCTGCAGATGGCAGCGTTGTGACATCGGCGCCGAAGCTTGCAGGCGTTCCGCGCTCCGACTGGCCGATCATCGAGGCAGCACTTTCGGGAGAAGCGTCCACAGGGATCGACATATTTTCCGAGGATGAACTGGCTTCAATCGCGCCGGTGCTGGCTACGCGCGCCCGGCTGGAGCTGGTGCCCACGGCCAATGCCGTGCCCACGGACCGCGCAGCCGAAACGCGCGGCATGGTCGTTCATTCGGCAACGCCGGTGCGCTTGCCCGGAGGGCGTCCCGCTGCCCTTGTCGGCGGCAGTCTCCTGAACCGGAACCTCGAATTCATCGACACGATCAACGATCTCGTCTATCGGGAGGCGAGCCTGCCAGAGGGAAGCCAGGGAACCGCAACGCTCTTCCTCGACGATGTGCGCATCAGCACGAATGTCCGGCTCTTCGAGGGGCGCAGGGCGCTCGGCACGCGCGTGTCGAGTATCGTGCGTTCTGCGGTGCTCGGCGAGGGGCGCGTCTGGCTCGACAGCGCTTTTGTTGTCAATGACTGGTATATCTCCGCCTATGAGCCGATCACCGACAGCTTCGGCAAGCGTGTCGGGATGCTTTATGTCGGCTTTCTGGAAGCACCCTTCACGGAAGCCAAATACGCAACGCTGTTGACAATCGCTGTTGCGTTTCTGGCGATCACGGCCCTGAGCGTTCCATTGTTCCTGCGCTGGGCGCGTTCGATCTTCAAGCCGCTGGAGCGCATGGCAGGCACCATCTCCGAGGTGGAAGGCGGGGATCTGGGCGCGCGCACGGGCATTCATGGCGTCGATGATGAAATCGGCCGGGTGGCGCAGCATCTCGATCTGCTTCTGGAGAGATTGCAGGAGCGCGACAGGCAATTGCGCGCCTGGAACGAGGAACTGAACGCCCGGGTGGAGGAGCGCACACGCGAACTGCGGCTCGCAAACCGGCAATTGGAGGCCACCACCCGTCAACTCATCATGTCGGAAAAGCTGGCGGCCATTGGCGAAATCACCGCCGGTGTGGCGCATGAAATCAACAATCCGATTGCCGTAATCCAGGGCAATCTTGAAGTGGTGCGTCAGGTGATGGGTGAGCGCGCCGACGAGGCGCGAACCGAGTTCCGGTTGCTTGACGAACAGGTCCACCGGATCAGCCAGATCGTGACCAAGCTACTTCAGTTTGCCAAGCCGGAAGAATATGCGGGTTTTCTGGAGCGTCATTCCCCAAAAGACGTGATCACGGACACGCTGCCGCTCGTTCAGCATCTTCTCAACAAGGCGGAAATCGCCGTCACGCAGGATCATCTGGCGACCCGGCTTGTCTTGATGAACCGGACTGAACTCCAGCAGGTGCTCGTGAACTTGATCGTAAACGCCATTCACGCCATGCCCGATGGGGGAGTGCTTTCAATCGTCAGCCGTGATGAGGATCCTGAAGGCAGGCAGGGGCTCGTTATCGAGATCACCGACACCGGTGTCGGCATGACACCCGACATGCTGGAGAAGATCTTTGATCCATTCTTCACCACCAAGCGACGGGAAGGAACCGGTCTAGGTCTGTCGATCAGCCAGACCCTGATCAGCCGTCAGGGCGGCAAGATCTCGGTCGAAAGCAGACCGGGCAAGGGAACCCGCTTCACGATCTGGCTACCCGAAGCCCGTTGAACGCGCCGGACAAAATGTCCTGACGTTTTGGACAAATTGTCCATTTCGGCGACCGCGCAGCCGATAAGTATCTGAAATCCTTGGTGCGTGCTTACTGGCACGAGCGTTGCTTGTCTCAAGTCGAGGTAAGAGGAGGACGCTATCGACATCCGGGTCCCGACCCGGAAGTGCCTGTCGCGGAGGGCGGCAGGCCACATCAATCGGGATCATCACATGTTTAACCAGCAGGACGGCTGCCGGGACACCCGGCAGGAGGAGGAGACTTATGTCCGCAGCAAGTGAAACATTATCCGGCGCCCCGGAAGGCGGCATACTCGAGAGGGAGAGGATCATCGCCCAGCCGGGCTTTAACCGCTGGCTGGTGCCACCGGCTGCCCTCGCGATTCATCTGTGCATCGGCATGGCCTATGGTTTCAGCGTGTTCTGGCTGCCGCTGACGCAGGCCATCGGCATTTCCCAGCGTGTCGTGTGCGAAGACATGACGCTTGTCAGTGCGCTGTTCACCACGAGCTGTGACTGGCGGGTTTCTGATCTGGGCTGGATTTACACGCTGTTCTTCGTGCTGCTCGGTTCGGCTGCGGCGATCTGGGGTGGCTGGCTCGAAAGAGCGGGCCCGCGCAAGGCGGGTGTGGTCGCAGCCTTCTGCTGGTGCGGCGGCATCGCCGTTGCCGCCATTGGCGTGATGTTTCATCAGCTCTGGCTGATGTGGCTTGGCGCCGGCGTGATCGGCGGCATCGGGCTGGGGCTTGGTTACATTTCGCCCGTCTCGACCCTGATCAAATGGTTTCCGGACCGGCGCGGCATGGCGACGGGCATGGCGATCATGGGCTTTGGCGGCGGCGCCATGATCGGCGCGCCTTTGGCCGATATGCTGATGAACACGTTCAAAACCGCCAGTTCCGTTGGTGTCTGGCAGACCTTTCTGATCATGGCAGCCATCTATTTCGTCTTCATGATGGGCGGCGCGTTCGGCTATCGCATTCCGCCTGCGGGCTGGCGTCCGGAGGGTTGGACGCCGCCGGAGAAGAGTGCGAAGTCGATGATCACTTCGCGACATGTCCATCTGCGTGACGCCCACAGGACAAAACAGTTCTGGCTGATATGGGCCGTGCTCACGCTCAATGTTTCGGCCGGAATCGGCGTTATCGGCATGGCTTCGCCCATGCTTCAGGAGATTTTCGGCGGACGGCTGCTCGGATTGCCGGAGCTGACCTTCAACGAGCTCGATGCGTCGCAAAAATCTGCCATTGCCGCGATTGCTGCGGGGTTTGCCGGTCTCCTTTCGCTGTTCAACATCGGCGGTCGCTTCTTCTGGGCCTCGCTGTCGGACAAGATCGGGCGCAAGAACACCTATTACGCGTTCTTCCTGATCGGCATCGTGCTCTATGCGCTGGCGCCTTCTGCTGCCCATATGGGCAGCCAGGTCCTCTTCGTTTTGATGTTCGGCATCATCCTGTCCATGTATGGGGGAGGTTTCGCCACAGTGCCGGCCTATCTCGCTGACATTTTTGGAACGCAGTTCGTTGGTGCGATACATGGCCGGCTGCTGACGGCGTGGGCGACAGCCGGCATCATCGGCCCAGTGGTGGTGAACTACATACGCGAGGCGCAGCTCAATGCGGGCATTCCGCGCGAGCAGGTCTACGACTTTACGATGTACATCCTGGCCGGAATGCTGCTTCTCGGCCTGATCTGCAACATGCTCGTCAAGCCACTTTCGGAGAAATGGTACATGCCGGAGGAAGAAGTCGCCAGGCTCCAGGCAAAGTCTGCGGCAGCCGATGCCGGCCCGACCGGCTCTTTCGGCATCGGCAAGGGCAGGTTCGATGGCAAGACGCTGGCCGCCTGGGCCGTCGTCGGCATCCCCATTCTTTGGGGGGTCTGGATAACGCTGCAAAAGACCGCGGCCCTGTTCTAGACAGGGTTGTTGCAGCGCGCCCTCCGGCATGAGCCCCGCCGGAGGGCAAAACTATGCGATACTCCAAATCAATGTGAGGAGGAGGTGGTGGTGGCGGAGTGCCCGGCCCGGGCTTGCTCAAGGAGCCAACGCTCACTATGTCGTGCCTTGGTATTCTGGGATCGCTCGAGGCGGGAGACAGACACTGGACGGGCACATCATCATCATCGGCGCTGGCCACGCGGGCGTGCAGGCCGCATCGAGCCTGCGCGAGGAAGGCTTTGACGGGCGGCTAACGCTTGTTTCGGAAGATCCCGAACTGCCCTACCATAAACCACCGCTCTCGAAAGCTTTTCTGAAGGCCGCCGATGCGGAGCCTCAGATCCTGCGGGCGCAGGCGTTCTATGAAACCCATAATATCGAGTTGCTTACAGGCGTTCGTGCCACGGCCATCGATCAGGGTGCCCGAACGCTGACGCTGGACGATGGCAGGCAGCTTGAATGGAGCAAGCTCCTGCTTGCGACAGGCGCCCAACCCCGCCGGCTGTCGGTGCCGGGTTCTGGACTCGAGGGCATTTTTTATCTGCGTGACTGCGCCGATGCCCGTCTGCTGCGCGATGCCCTGGCATCCGCACAGAACGTCGTTGTGGTCGGCGGCGGCTTTATCGGGCTTGAGGTGGCTGCTACAGCCATCATTGCCGGAAAGAATGTAACCGTTCTTGAAACGGCCGAACGCATCCTCGGTCGCGCCGTGAGCAAACCCGTTGCAGACCATATGCATGGCTATCATGAGGGCCTCGGCGTCAGAATAATGACCAATACCGGTGTCGAGCGGCTCGATGGCGAGGATGGCAGACTACGTGCCGTGAAGACATCCTCGGGCCAGGCGCTTCCCGCTGATCTGGTGTTGGTGGGAATCGGAGCACCGCCGGACACCTCACTGGCCGAATCGACCGGCCTTGTCTGCGACAACGGTATTCATGTGGATGCTTCCTGCCGCACCAGCGCCAATGACATCTATGCCATCGGCGATTGTGTTTCCTTCCCGCAGGGCGGCTCGGGGCGCAGGTTGCGCCTCGAATCGGTCCAGAACGCCACCGACCAGGCGCGTATCGCCGCAAAGTCCATGCTCGGCAAGGATGCAGTCCACGATGCGGTACCATGGTTCTGGTCCGATCAGGGCGAGCGCAAGCTGCAGATGGCGGGGCTTTCCTTCAGCGTGGACGCTGAGGTGATCACTGGCGATCCTGAGAGTGGTGCCTTTGCCGTTTATCTCTATGCGGGCGGTCGACTTGTTGCTGTGGAAACCGTCAATCGCCCGGGCGAACACATGATGGCGCGGCGGATGCTGGCCGCAGGATTCTCCCCATCCGTGGACGTGGTGCTTGAAGGCGCTGCAGCGCTGAAGGCAGCGATGATGACCGCCACGCGTTGAACGAAGCTGTTGAAGCGCCCCGAAGTCCTGACCTCCCTGCAAACCGGAACGGGTAAACAGGTCGATCCTCGATTGATTTGAGACGTCTGCAATCTGCAGGAGCGAGAAACGCCACGGGTCTGTGTGGGCAGCAAGACACGGTGAGTGCGGCTTCTTCTTTGGAATGCGTATGGCGGGTCGGATCCTGAGACCGCGCTCTCGAGATACTTGAAGCACCCCAAGAAGTCATCGAACGGTGCGTTTTCCCAGCAGTTGCGACAATCAGAATGGGTGTACGATCAACATATTTCGCCGATCTGGCGTCAGGAAGCGCAATGTCATCCGGCATCCAGGGCGACGGCGGGTGAAACACCCGTCCTTTTCCACGTGATGACGATGATCGCGGTGACCGCGATCTGGAGGGTTGCAAAAATTACCATTGCCAGGAACAGACCGAGCATGTCTGCCAGTGCGCCGCTGGCGATAACCGGCAGGGAAAACCCGAAATATGCATACACGAACAATCCCGCTGTAGCCCGCGCCCTGTCATCCGGTGCACGTAGCGAAACCTCTGCCAGTGCAGCCAGATAGGTAAAGCCATAGCTTGCAGCGCTGGTGATGCATGTGCCAGCGAGAACGAATGCCAAAACCTTGAAAAACACTCCGGCGAGGAGGACGAGGAAGCCGAGTGGGATCAAAACGAATCCCAGAGCAAGCGCATCGCCATTGGTCATGCGTCGGGCAATCGGCTGACAAAGGAAACCCACGAAGATCGCCAGAAAGATGACGAGCCCCGTCCATCCGCCAAGGTCGTTAGCGGCAAGTTCCAGCGGAACGACCGCGATTGTCATCCCGGTTGTGGACCAGGCCAGCGCCATTGCTGCCCCAAATACCCAAGTGCCGGAGGGGAAGACGGGCAGGCGCAGAAGGGAAACGGGTTTGGCGCTGTCAACCCGAGGCAGCCCGAGGGCAATCACGGCAAGGACGGGAGCTGCCACAAAGAGTACGATGTAGCTGGCTGGCAGAAGCGTTGGTCCTTGCAGTCCAAGACTGATACCTGTCGCCAAAGCGCCCCCTCCAAAGCCAAGCGATGTGGCGGAAGTGACGACGAGTGCGCCACCTTTCGCGCGATCCTGGCCTAGAATTTCTGTCATGTAGGCGGCCCCGCTGGTCGTCGCGAGAGCGGTCCCGATCCCCAGCAGGAAACGCGCGACCACAAGACTTGTCCAGCTAGGTGCCTGCACGAGAAGTGCTGTTGCGACAGCGCCCAGTATCAAAGCCAGGGCGATGGGGCCCCGTCGTCCTATCCTGTCCGAGAGCCCGCCGAGTAGCAACAGGGTCGGCATAAGACCTCCGACATAGGCCGCGAACGCGGCCGTCACAGCCGTCGCTCCGACATCACTTTCCGCCGCGTAGGCATCATAGAGCGGAGCCTGAAGGTTTACGGCGAACGTCACCGTGAAGAGACCAGCGGCAAGAAGGCAAGCTGACATGTTTCTGGACATCGGGGGCCTCAAGAATTCAATCGGGATTGCTATGCCATGAGGAAATTAGTATGACAATTTTTAAATTGTACTGGATACATTCGGGATATGGGAAAACCTCGATACATTCGCCTCGCCGACATGCTTTCGAATGCGATTCAGGATGGCAAGCTGGCTCCGGGTACGAAGCTTCCGACACATCGCGCGTTTGCAGAGCAGTTCAAGGTGGCACTTGCCACGGCGACGCGGGCTTACGGCGAGTTGGAGCGCAGGGGCTTGATTGTCGGCGAAGCCGGGCGCGGCACGTTCGTGCGGGATCTGGCTTTGCCACCCGCGCTTGGGGTCCGGCAGATCGCCAACGATGACCTCATCGACCTGGTTTTCAACATGCCAGGTGACGCAGCCGATGCAGATAAGTTGCGATCGGGCCTAAGGCGGCTTGCCGCGAGTGGCGACCTGGAGGCGATGCTACGCTACCAGCCGCACGGCGGGCGAAGGCACGAGCGCCGGATCATCGCCGAAAGCCTTTCGCCGACCCTTGGACAGGTTGACCCCGAAAGCCTTCTCGTCACGTCCGGTGGCCAGCACGGGCTGGCGATACTCGCTCTCGGGCTTTTTCGGCGCGGGGAACGGATCGCACTCGACACCCTGACCTATCCAGGTTTCAAATCCATTGCCGCGTTGCAGGGGCTCGAACTCGTTCCGGTCGACGGGAAGGGCGGCGTGATGGATCCAGAAGATCTGCAACGACAATGTCGTGAACGAAAAGTGCGCTGCGTCTATCTGATGCCAACAGTTCACAACCCCCTGGGATCGGTCATGAATGAGGAGACGCGCCTGCGCCTGATTGAGGTTGCACGTGAGAACGACCTGCTGATCATCGAGGATGCGGCGTATGCTTTTCTGGAGCCGGACCCTCCGGCCAGTCTCCTCTCCCTCGCGCCGGAGCGAACGTTTCACGTTGGGAGCTTTTCCAAGAATCTCGCGACAGGGCTACGCCTAGGCTATGTGATCGCCCCTGCGCTGTACACAGACCGACTGCTCGAAGCCATCCGGGCGACCACCTGGAATGCCCCGGCGCTTATCTCCGGTCTTGCCACGGGCTGGATAGAAGATGGCACGCTCGCCAGCTCTCAAATGGCTCGGCGGCGTGATGGCGCAGAGCGCCAGAAGCTTTGCCACAGCGTTTTGAATAGGTCGGCCATTCTTTCTCATCGCAACGCAGGCTTCGCCTGGTTGCCGTTGGAAAAGGGTGCTCGGGCCGAGCCAGTTGTTTCGCGCCTGAAGGAGCATGGCATTTTGGCTTCCAGTGCGGAGCCATTTGCGACGACAGTTGCAGTGCCGCAGGCGTTGCGGCTCGCCTTCGGTGGCATTCCAATGCATGAGCTGGAGGGAGTATTTCAGTTGGTTCGAGAAGTCATCGAGGGAGTTCCGCATGCTGCAGGAATGCTCGAGTAGCGGGCATCTGTGCGGGTGCGGCGATCCGAGCTGGTCCACGGAGACAACAGCCTGGCGAGGTTCGGCAGTCCGAACCCGCCTTCGTCGAAGACTGCGTTAACGGCTCTTCGTCATCAAACCAGATGCTCGGCGACAAACCAGCTGTCTCCAATGGCTTGCCGGCTATATCCACTTGTATCCGCCACAAGCGAGACAGTACCCAATGCGCGACAACTAACGGTGCCCCGACGATTGGCCATTACTCTGGCATTGTCGCTTTCATCGACGGGCGGCATGAGAATTCAGCAAACCAAGCCGCAAGGTCTGCGCGATCTTTCCTCCATGGTTTGTCGGCAAAGCGAAAGTCGAGGTAGCCCAGTGCACATGCGACAGCGATACTGCCAAGCGTAGGTGCGCCGGTGAGGTGTGGCAACCAACGTTTCTGTAGGTCGTCCAGGCCGCTGTCGACCTTCTCCATCTGACTGTCGTGCCAAAGTTGCCAGTAAAATTCGGAAGGACGCAGCACCGATTCGTAACGGCACAGGAGGGCCGCATCGAGGATGGAATCGGCGAGGGCTTCGAGCGTCATCGCCTGGAAACGTTTGGCGGGGTCTTCCGGCAGCAGCGGCATCGCGCCTGACATCGAATCGACATAGGCGCAGATCACCCGGCTGTCAAACAGCGCGGTGCCATCGTCGAGCAGTGCGGTGGGCACCTTGCCGGACGGGTTCTCACGAACGATGACCGGGTCGCGTTTCACCGGCCAGGCGTTGGAGGGCAGCTTCTCAAGCTGGTCCGCGATGCCCTTTTCATGGGCGGCGACGAATACCTTCCGGACAAAAGGGGATGCGGGCGAGAAGAATACGCGAAGTGTCATTTACTGGTCTTTCTGGCAAGTATTGGCAGTTGGAGGCGAAAAAGCGAGTTTCCTGAAGGTCTCCTCAGGGTCGTTGCGGAGACGATCAACGAGTGCCTCTCCGGCATATTGGACATGTTCGTGCATGATGGCGGCGGCGCGTTCGCCGTCGCTGTTTCGGAGTGCTCGGGCGATGCGGTGGTGATCGTCATGCGAGCGCTGGATCAGGGCGAAATCGTCCGGCTCCCACAGGATGATGCGGTCAGAGACCAGCGGAACATTGTGGGTCCTGCCGACGAATTCGTGTAGCCAGGGATTCTGGGCCGCGTTGATGATCGTGTCGTGGAACCGGACATTGAACTGGCGATACTCGGGAAGATCCGCCACATCGAGCGAACCTGAAGACAGGATACGGTCGCCGATCGTCACGAGGCGGTCCAGTTCCTCGATGGTCGCATTGTCGATTCCACACCGCACCGCTGCCCGGCAGGCCATGGCTTCCAGCCCGGCGCGGATCTCGAAAACTTTGATGATGCTGTCGACAGAGAAAGACTTCACCCGGTAGCCCCGGTTCTCCTCGTAGCTCAGCAAGCCGTCCTGCGTGAGCGTCGCCATCGCCGTGCGCAGCGGCGTGCGTGAAATGCCCAGTAGCTCCGATAGGTGGTTCTGGCGTACCGGCTGCCCAGGATGCAACTGACCGGAGAGGATCATCTCCCTCAGGGCGGCGGTCGCTTCGCCCGCTGCGGTTTTTCCTTTCAAGACAGCACCCTTCTCCCATCGATTTGTTGTCCGGATCATGCCTCCAAGAGACCCATTCTGCAACTGGCCACGCGCAATAAATGGATACAATTTAGCGGTATTTGAGAAATTATATTGACAAAAATTGCATTATTGGACTCAATCTAGGCTCCGAGGGCGAATGGGAGGAGTTTGGCTTGTCGGGCTTGGCGTTGGTAACCGGTGCAGCGGGTGGAATCGGACGGGCGGTTTGTGATCGTCTGGCATGCGACGGATTCACCGTTATCGCGTGCGATCTGGATGAGGAAAGGGTCGGCGATCTCGCCGCGCGGCTGCCGTCCGGCCCGCATTTAGCGCGAAAGCTGGACGTCACCGACGAGGTGGCCATCCACAAGACCTTCGGCGATATCGAACGCGAATATGGGCCGATCCACGTCGTCGTTGCCGCTGCGGGCATTCTGATCCTCGACGAGAATGGCGCCCGCCGTCCGATCACCGAGCTGTCAACCGAGGAGTGGCAGAAAACGCAGGCGGTCAACAGCACCGGCACTTTCTTCCTCCTGCGCGAATTCCTTCGCCTGCGCGAGGCAAACCCGGTCGAAGGTGCTCGCTTTATCGGTTTTTCATCGGTCGCCGCCCAGTTGGGCGGCTACCGATCGAGTTCCGCCTATATCGCCAGCAAGAGTGCCGTGCTCGGCCTCGTGAAAGCCGCCGCCCGTGAGGGGGCAGCGATCGGCGTCGCGGTCAACGCGGTCGCGCCGGGTCTGATCAACGCGCCGATGCTGCGCCTCTCGCTGGACGAGGCCGATGACGCGGCGGTGGCGCAGTCCATCCCGCAAGGCCGCATCGGAACGCCGGAGGACGTCGCGGGCGCGGTGTCATTCCTGGCGGGTCCGGACAGCGCCTACATCACCGGCGGTGTCATTGACGTCAATGGCGGCTACCGGATGCAGTGACATGCAATTAACCCGATTCATAAGCCACTTGCTTGCCGGCCTGGCCGCGCTCGCGCTGTTCTTGATGATGCTGCACGTCACAGCCGACGTGCTCGGCAAATATCTGCTCAACCGACCGATCCCTGGCACTGCGGAAGTGGTTGCCAGCTATTACATGGTCGCGGCGGTCTTCCTGCCACTCGCCTGGGTAGAGGTGCGCCAGGGCTCTATCGTCATGGAGCTGCTCTACGCTCTCTTGCCGAATACGCTGAAGCGCTGGGTCTATTTGCTTGCAACGCTTCTATCCGGCGTCTTCTACGGCGGCCTCGCCTGGCTGTCCTGGGGGATCGCGGTCCAGTCCTGGAAGATCGGCGAAGTTGTTGAAGGTACCTGGCGCGTCGTCATCTGGCCGACCAAGTTCCTGCTGCCAATCGGCCTGGCGCTTGCATGTATTGTCATGGCCATCCGTCTCATCGAGATTCTCGCGGGGCGCGTCGCGCCACATGCCGAGATCGAAGACCCGGCATAGGTGTCGCCATGGATCGTCTGGACATAGGTCTGATAGGCATCGCAGCGACGCTCATCGCGATCGGCCTTCGTATTCCCATCGGCGTCGCCATGGGGCTGACCTCGTTCATCGGGATCTGGGCCATGATGGGACCGATGCCGGCCATCGGTATCTCCAAGGCCATTCCCTATGAATTGATCGGCGACTGGAATCTCTCCGCTGTCCCGATGTTTCTGCTGATGGGCTACATCGCCTCCGGCGCCCGGCTGACATCTGGCCTGTTCAATGCGGCACGGGTCTTCCTCAACCGCCTGCCGGGCGGGCTGGCGACGGCGAGCATCGCATCCAGCGCGCTGTTCGCCTCAGCCAGCGGCTCTTCAGTCGCAACCGCGGCTGCCTTTTCGCGTATCGCCGTACCGGAGATGCTGAAGGCCGGATACGCGCCCTCGCTCGCCTCCGGCTCAGTTGCTGCGGCGGGCACGCTGGGCTCGCTGATCCCGCCGAGCGTTTTGCTGATCGTCTACGGGCTGATGATGGATGTCTCCATCGCCGCGCTTTTCCTCGCCGCACTGATCCCGGGTATCCTCTCGGGCCTGGTATTCGCCGGCATGATCACGATCCGTTGCATGCTCAACCCGTCGCTCGCGCCGCGCCTCGACACGCAGACGACATGGCGCGAGAAGCTCGCGTTGGTGCGCGAGACATGGCCGCTGCCAGTGCTGATTGCCGGCGTTCTCGGCGGCATCTTCTCCGGTATCTTCACGGCGACCGAAGCCGGCGCGATAGGGGCCTTCCTGGCCTGCGCGATCGCGATGATCCGCGGCACGCTGAGCGTGAAAACGCTAACGCACGCGCTGATCGACACCGCGCAGAGCACGTCGACGATCTTCATCATCGTTGTTGGTGCCGCGCTGTTCTCGCGCTTCCTTGCCCTGTCGACCCTGCCGGTATGGGTGTCGCAGCAACTGGCCGGCTTGGACGCGACAACCGTGATCATCCTGATCTGCATCCTCTACCTGGTCCTCGGATGCTTTCTCGAAAGCATCTCGATCCTGCTGCTCACCATCCCGGTTCTGGCATCGATCATCCACGGTCTCGACATCAACGCGATCTGGTTCGGCGTACTGGCGGTAAAGTTGCTCGAGACGGGGCTGATTACCCCGCCGGTCGGCATGAATGTCTATGTCATCCGGTCGAGCCTTGGCGACAGCATACCGCTGGGCACCATCTTCAAGGGCGTCTCGTGGTTCATCCTCGCTGACGCTTTCACTATCGTTCTACTCGTGGCCTTTCCGATCATCACACTCTGGCTGCCCGGGCCTTCTGGGTGAGGAGAACACAATACCCGGTTCGCCGGATCTTCAACTGGAGGAGTTAAATGAAGAAGCTGACGACATCCCTCATGGCCCTGGCCGTCACCGCTCAGGCGGCTCCGGTCTTGGCCGACACCTACCTGGCGACCAACTGGTTGACGCCGGTGCATATCCTGAACGAGCAGCCCTATCAGAAATTCGCCGAGGACATCGCGGAGGCGTCCGGCGGCGAGATCACCTTCGAGGTCTATTCGAGTGGGGCTCTGGTGCCGGCCAAGTCTACGATGCAGGGCATTCGCGACAACGTCGCCCAACTCGGCGTAGTCTATCCGGGCTACACCCCGTCCGAATTGCCGGTCAACAATGTGCTCAACGACCTCGTCTTCACCGCCAGCGATGCGATGGCCGCGGCGCTGGCCTACACCGAGGTGGGCATCACGAATGCCCAGTTGAGTGACGAGTGGAAAGCCAATGGTGGCATCTTCGTCGGCGGTTATTCGACCCCGGTCTACAACTTCATGTGCATGGAGCCGCTGGTCTCGCTCGACGATGCCAAGGGTCGCAAGATCCGCACGGCGGGCGGTGCGCAGACTGCATGGGTTGAGGCGATTGGCGGCGTACCGGTCTCCGTTCCGATCGGCGACGTTTATTCCGGTCTCAGCCGCGGTTCGCTGGACTGCACCATGTCCGACCCGACCAACCTCGACAAGGGCAACAAGTTTTGGGAGGTGGCCAAGAGCGTCACGATGCTGCCCATGGGCGTCGTAATGGGCGCGACCTACGTGCTGAACCCGAGCTTCTGGCAGGGTCTTGAAATGGAACAGCGCAAGGTGCTGCTGGACACAATGGCCCTTGGCCTCGCGCGCACACAGGTCACTTATGCTGCAGACGTGGCGGCAGCCCTGGAGGGTTCGCGCGAACGCGGCCTGTCGATTGACGAGCCGGGCACGGATCTTGCTGAAAAGCTTGCCTCGTTCCAGGCGGACTTCATCGATGCCCTGCCGCAGAAGTCCGTGGATGATCGCGGAATCGCCGATCCGTCGGGCTTGATAGAGGATTTCCTCGCAGCGGAGAAAGCCTGGAAGGAGCGTCTTTCCGGCATCGACCAGACCGATCCGGAAGCCGTCGCCAGTCTGATCCGCGAGCATGTCTACGGCAAGATCGATCTCGAAGCTTTCGGCCAGTAACGGGTACGGCACGAAACCGCCCGGGCCGCAGCGATCCTCCGGCCCGGGCATTTGCTGCCGCGAAAACGGAGAAGCGAGATGAAATCCATCGTGACCGGCGGCGGAGCCGGCATTGGCTTGGCAATCGCTAAGGCGCTGGCACGCGCGGGAGACGATGTCCTGATAGTCGATCTTGCGGGCGACAAGGCGCGCGATGCTGCCAAGATTTTGGTCGCGGCGGGCCTGAAGGCGGAGGCCGTAGAGGCTGACATCACCGACGAGCAGGCGCTCGCCGACATCGTCTCGCAAGCCGGGCGGGTTCGCCGGCTGGTGAACAATGCTGGCATTTTTAACGTAAAGCCTTTCGATACACTCGACGCGGAGGACTTCCGCGGCATGTACGAGGTGAACCTCGTCGCGATGTTTAAGCTCTGCCAGTTGGCGACCCGGGCCATGGGTGAGGGCAGTGCCATAGTCAACATCGCGTCGCGCGCCATGCTCGGTGCGAAAGAGTACATCCATTATGCATCCTCGAAGGCGGCGGTCGCGGGCTTTACCCGCTCGCTTGCGCTCGAGCTTGCCCCGAAAGGCATCACCGTGAACGCCGTCGCCCCGGGCGTGATCGAAACGGACATGCTGAAGGCTCGGCCTGAAGGCGATCTCGAAGCCCTCCGCGGCATGCAGCCCGGCGGGAATCTTGGCAAACCGGAAGACATCGCCGAGGCGGTGGCGTTCCTGAGCTCTCCGAAGGCCCGCTTCATCAGCGGCCAGGTCCTGGTCGTCGACGGCGGCCGGTCGCTCGGCGGAGCGCTGGGAGGCTGAGATGAAGTCATTCGACGGACGGACAGCGATCGTGACTGGCGCGGCATCGGGCATCGGGCGTGCGACCGCGCTGCTGCTTGCTGACCGGGGCGCCAATGTCTTGGCGGTCGATCGCGATGACCAGTTGCTCGGCACCCTGGAAGGCAGGCTGGGCCCTCGGGGCAGGACCCTGCTCACCGACGTGACCGACACTGCACTGGAAGAAAAACTCAAGGCGGCGTTGGCATCGATACCCGCACCTCTGTCTGTGCTGATCAACAATGCAGGCATCGGCGGCGGAGATCGCCTCGACCGGACGGGCGTGGACGATCTGCGCCACATGCTGGAAATCAACCTCGTTTCGCTGTTCCGCATGTGCCAGCTCGGTGTCGACCTGATGCGCGGCAAAGGCGGGGCGATCGTCAATGTGGCCTCGATCTATGCCGAAATCGGAGCGACCAGGAGCGCGGCATACTCGACCTCGAAGGGCGCGGTGGCGACGCTGACACGGCAGATTGCGACCGACTTCGGCCCCGAGGGCATACGCATCAACGCGGTCGCGCCGGGGCTTATCGAGACGCCGATGACGAAGGATCGTATCCATACGGAGAAATGGCGTCACGAGATTTTCGTCGAGCAATCACCGCTGCGCCGGGTCGGTCAGCCCGAGGAGGTGGCATCGGCCATCCTGTTCCTCGCTGGCCCCGATGCCGGGTTCATCAGCGGCGAGGTGCTCCGCGTCGATGGCGGTTGGGCCGTCGGACGTTATCCGCGTCCGGAGGAAGCGGTTTGAATACGGTGAAATCTGAATCTGCTTGCAACGAGGAATTCGATCTCGTCATTATCGGGTCCGGCGCGGCCGGCATGGCCGCCGCGCTGACTGCCCATGAGCTTGGCCTGACGGTCGCGATCTTCGAAAAGGATGCGCAGTTCGGCGGTTCTACCGCGGTTTCCGGCGGCGCCATCTGGATACCCGACAACCCCAAGATGCGCGCGGCGGGCATGTCCGACAGCAGAGAGGATGCGCTGCGCTACATAGCCGGTGAAGTCGGTAACGCAATGAACACGGAAGTGGTGAATGCCTTTCTCAAGAACGGGCCAGAGATGGTCGAGTTCATGGAGACGCACACCGACCTGCAGTTCGAGCACCGCGAATACTCTCCGGACTACCATCCGGACAGTCCGGGCGCCGCTATGGGCGGACGCGTTCTTGATGCCCGCACGTTTGACGGCAGATTACTGGGGGATCATTTCAGGCGTTTAAAAGACCCGATCGACGAGTTCACGGTTCTTGGCGGCATGCTTCTCAACCGCATCGATATCGGTCACTTCATGAATTTGACGCGAAGGCCGACCTCCGCCCTGCATGCCCTGAGGCTCCTTGCGCGCCATCTGCGGGACCGTTTGACATATCATCGCGGAACGCGGCTTGTGCTTGGTCAGGCGGTCGCGGGCCGTCTGGCCTATTCGGTGCTCAAGCGCAACATCGGGATCCGGACGGGCGTCGCGCTCGACCAACTGCTTTACAAGAATGGCCGTGTCACGGGTTTCGCGGCCGATGACGGAACGGAATTCCGCGCCCGTGTTGGCGTAGTCCTGGCGACTGGTGGCTTTCCGGCTTCGCAGACCATGCGCCGCGAGGTTATGGCCCATGTGCGGGAAGGATCAGCGCATTACTCGATGTCGCCCAAACCCGCGACCGGCGACGGAATCCGCGCGGCACAGGCGGTTGGGGCGGATTTCCGCAGGTCCAACAAGAATGCTGCCTTTTGGGCACCCGTCTCGCTGATCCCCGCTCAGGGCGGTCATAGGCCCTTTCCGCATCTCTTCCTCGACCGGGCCAAACCGGGCCTGATCGCGATCGACAATACCGGTCGCCGCTTTGTCAACGAGGCATCTTCCTATCATGATTTTGTCAGCGGAATGCTCGCGAGCGGCGTGCACGAGGCCTGGCTGGTCTGTGACCATGCCAATTTGCGGAAATACGGGTTCGGCGCTGTTCGGCCGTTTCCGGCTTCCTACCGGCCGCATATTCGTTCGGGTTATTTAAAGCGTGCGGCTTCTCTCGGCGAACTGGCCTCGCTGTGTGGTGTACCGGAACAGGCACTGGCCGAGACGGTGGACCACTACAATCGCGATGCCACGGTCGGAACCGACAGTGCATTCGGGAAGGGCAATACCGCCTACCAGACCTATCTCGGCGACCCGGACAACAAGCCAAATCCCTGCTTACGGCCGCTCAAAGCGCCATATTACGCGATCCGGATCTATCCTGGCGATATCGGCACATCAATGGGCCTTTCCGTGAATGCCGATGCCCAGGTTCTTGACACCGACGGCAGCGCAGTGCCAGGGCTTTATGCCTGCGGAAACGACATGAACTCGGTCATGGGCGGCGCCTATCCGGGCGCCGGGATTACGCTCGGCCCCGCCCTGACTTTTGGCTACATTGCGGGGTGCCACGCGGCCAGGGCTGCTCTTAAACTTCACACCCGCGGCGATGATGGGAAACGCCGTGGCTGAGCGAAGGTTGACAACTCCGAATACCTGCTACTGGCAATTGGCAGTACTTTGGAAGAGTGCGTTTCTGCGTATATCCAACCGGCGGTCTCTTGAATCCAGAGAGCGAGAACAGGAACTTGTTTTTTAGAAGTATCATAGTGATTTCAATGGTTTAATTTTGCGGCGATATTTTTTCCGGCACAGCCGCATTGGTAGAAGAAAGCACCAGAGAACAAGGCGTTATCCAGCAGCTTGTTGAGTTCTTGAGAGGCGGTCGCCGATCGCCCTGAGCACTTGTGCCTTCGACCGCCCGATCTCCTTGATGGCGCCTTGCGTGTCGATGATCTTTGCTAGCCTCGGGTCGGCGACCCTGATTTCGTCGATGGTGCCAGACTTTGCGAGCTCACACTCCCTTTTTCTCATCCAGACCGCCGCGGCGGGACGTCTGTCAAAAGTCTCCGTCTGGTGATAGATTGCGCCATCCCGCATAACCCGCACTCGCGCCACGTAGCCGACGCTGCCGTCTTGCACTTGCGCGCGGTAATTGTGCCCACTATCGCTCCCTTGTTCGGTTCACGGGGATGCAATTTGGTACATTGTGCCAAATCCAGCTCCGAAGCAGGTGGAACTGGTACAAAACGAATGTGAGAAAGACGGAGAAGAAGGTGCCGCAAGGTCCTGATAAAAATGAAACAAATTGGTGCCTAAAGAAATCGGTGTTCGCCGTTGCGCCGATGATCGACTGGACGGACCGCCATTGCCGCTATTTCCATCGGCAACTTACGGGCCTGGCGCTTCTCTATACCGAGATGATTGTTGCCGACGCTGCCATTCACGGCGATCGTGAGCGCCTGCTCGGCTTTGACGGGAGCGAACACCCCGTTGCACTTCAGCTTGGGGGATCCGATCCTGAAAAACTCGCCCGAGCTGCCGAGATCGGGGCTGGCTTTGGGTATGACGAGATCAATCTCAATGTCGGTTGCCCATCGGACCGGGTCCAGTCGGGAACCTTCGGCGCCTGTTTGATGAAAACGCCGGACGTCGTGGCGGCGGGTGTTGCGGCGATGAAGGCACGGGTTTCCGTACCGGTGACGGTCAAGTGCCGGATCGGCGTGGACGATCAGGATACCGAAACGGCGCTTGATGCACTTGCCGATGCGGCTTGGTCAGCGGGAGCCGATGCGCTTTGGGTGCATGCCCGCAAAGCCTGGTTACAGGGGTTGAGCCCCAAGGAGAACCGGGAGATTCCGCCGCTGGATTACGATCGTGTCTATCGCCTCAAACATGGGAATCCGGACCGCTTCATCGGTATCAATGGCGGCATTGTTACCCTCGAAGAGGCGCGCCGGCATCTTGAGCATGTGGATGGCGTGATGCTGGGGCGGGCGGCCTATCAGAATCCGGCGCTGTTGGCGGATGTCGATGCCTTTCTCGAAGGGGTATCGTCGCAGCCGGTAGACTTTGACGCGCTGATTGAGACTATGGCCGACTATGCCGATCAGCATATCGCGCGGGGCGGCCGGCTGTCGCATGTGACAAGACACATGATCGGCCTGTTTCACGGATTTGACGGTGCACGCCGCTATAGGCAGATCCTTTCAAGCAAGGCCACAAGGCCGGGGGCGGGAGGGGATGTCCTGCGTGAGGCATTCGCGGCCGTTGACCTCACTACAAAACGCGATGCGGCCTGAGAACGATCCCGACAAATGGAAATTGCATTTGGCCCGCATCAACGCTAGCTAGGCGACGCTGCGTCGGGTCTGAGAGGGGGCGTCATGAACCTGCCCATGGGCGAAATCGCCATGTTTTCTGCTGCACTGGCGGCGGCGGGCGTCGTGGCAGGCATCCTCGCCGGTCTTTTCGGCATAGGCGGCGGTGCGATCCTGGTCCCCGTTTTTTATCAGGTGTTTGGACTTGTTGGCGTGGATGAGGCGGTGCGCATGCACCTGTCCGTCGGCACGTCGCTTGCCATCATCGTGCCGACCTCCCTGCGCTCCTTCCGCGCGCATTATCTGCGGGGCGCGGTGGACATGGATCTGTTGCGCAGCTTCGTCATTGCCGTGCCGACTGGTGTTGTCCTGGCATCGCTTGTCGCGGCTCATGTGTCCAGCAGCGGGTTGCGGGCGATCTTCGCGGTGATTGCCTGTCTGGTGGGTATCCGGCTGCTTTTGAACCGGCAGACCTGGCATCTTGGAACCGAGATTCCGGGCAATCCAGCCCGTTCACTGGTGGGAGCGTTGATCGGTTTCTTCTCCACGTTGATGGGCATTGGCGGCGGTGTTTTGAACAACACCTTCATGACGCTGTTCAACCGTCCCATGCACCAGGCTGTGGCGACCTCGTCGGGGGTGGGCGTGTTGATCTCGATCCCTGGTCTCTTCGGCTATGTCTGGGCCGGATGGGGCGAGCCGCTGCTGCCGGTGGCCTCCACCGGTTATGTGAACTGGATTGCCGTCCTGCTCATCATACCGATCACGCTCCTCGTGGCACCGCTCGGTGTGCGGATCGCCCATGCGCTCGACAAGAGGAAGCTCGAAACGGCGTTCGGCATTTTCATGATTATCGTGGCCGCCCGTTTTGGCTGGAGTCTGCTTTAGGCTAGGTCGCCACTCCTTTATCTCAATGTTTCGCTTGATCGGTTGCTGCAATGCCTGTGCGTGGTTCGACAAGCTCACCATGAGGGAGGGTTTCACCGGGCTTCATCTGGAGCAGCGGCAGAGAGGCGTTGTTCGCTAGCGCCACCGTCCCTCATGGTGAGCTTGTCGAACCACGCACCAGTCCTGACCCTAGATCAGCTTCCGCTCAAAGCGGTTGTAGCGCATGGAATAGAAGGGTACGGGCGCCCCCGGCTTGAGCTCCGGATCAACCTTGAGACGCTGTTCCAGATCATCGAGGATTGTGCAGGTGATGAGCGGAACCTCGGTTTTTTTCGCCTCCGGAATGGAAAGCCATACCAGCTCCTCCAGCTCATGGGTCGGGCCGCCATCGGGCAGTTCCACCGCCACATCGTCACGCCACGCGGCCAGAAACCGGGTGTCGAAGCGGCGCACACGACCGGGCGGCGTGATCGCACGGGCGATGTAACGCAGGCCGGAGAGCGAGGGGCAGACGTCGTTTGTGGCAAAGCCCTGCCAGTCTCTTGCCGTGGTGGAGAAAGGGCCTTTCTCGCCGATCAGCAGACCGGCTTCCTCATAGGTTTCGCGAATGGCCGACATGGCGACGGCGCGTGCCCGCGCCGGTGTCGCACGTGATCCGGTGCCGATCAGCCGGCGCTCTTCGTCAGGGTGCAGGCCCGCGGCCACGGGAATGCGGCCATCGGCGGGATCGGTACGCCCTCCCGGAAACACGAAACGGCCGGGCATGAAAGCGTGTTTGCGATGGCGACGTCCCATCAAAACGCGCACTTCGTCACCGCTTCGGTCAAGCAGGATGAGCGTCGCCGCATCCCGTGGCCGCATGGGCTTGCCGCCGAGCGAAAAATCCTTTGCCTCAGCGCGATCGACGGCGGCCTTGTCGAGACCATCCATGCGATTGGGGCGCTCGCTCATGGCCTTCTCCTAAGAATGTTTTTCCAGTTCCGGGTGTGTGTCTGCCGGTTCGTCTTCATCGCCGAACCCGTGCATGTAATAGGCCCATTGGAGCCCGACGATCGAACCCTTGATGGGGCCGATCAGAAGGAGAGACATAATCAGCGTGACCGGCACCCAGATCGAAAGATGCACCCAGCCCGGCCAATCGGTGAACGCCTCCATCCCCATGAACGCGCCGACAACGACGTGGCCGACGATGAAGATCACCAGATATGCGGGCAGGTCATCGGCGCGGTGATGGTGGAATTCCTCGCCGCATGCAGGGCATTTGTCCGCGGTTTTCAGATAGGCGCGAAAAAGTTTCCCTTCGCCGCAATTGGGGCAGCGTCCCATGAAGCCGCGTTTCATGGCCTCCACAAGCGGGCGTTCAGGCTTCTTTTCAGTTGCTGCGCCGCCGTAGATATTCTCTTCCATTATCGTCTCCTGCCCTGCGAGGCGCGGCGGCTCTTACCCGAGGTGCGGCCTGGGCGACCCCTGGCCTTGTGAAACGATTTCATCGACCCCGGCAGTTTCTCGGGCTTGCTCAGCATTTCAAACCGCATGGCGCCGGCCAGCGGCGCAATTTCGACGAGCCGCACCGACACGCTGTCACCAAGCTGAAAGCCGCGCCCACTGCGCTCACCCACCATGGCATGCCGTGCTTCGTCATAGATATAGTACTCGTCTCCCAGTGTGGAGACAGGCACAAAGCCATCGGCACCGTATTGCGGCAACTGGACAAAAAGTCCCGCCTTGGCCACGCCGGAGATGCGGGCATCGAACTCTTCGCCCAGACGACCCGACAGATGCTCGGCCACAAGCCGGTCAACCGTGTCGCGCTCGGCGGCCATGGCGCGGCGCTCGGTTGCCGAGATGAGAGCAGCCGTTTCTTCCAGCCGGGATTCCTCGTCCTGTGTCAGCCCGTCCTTGCCAAGCCCGAGAGCCGCAATCAGCGCGCGATGGACGATCAGATCCGCATAGCGGCGGATGGGCGAGGTGAAATGGGCGTAGCGACGTAGGTTCAAACCGAAATGGCCAAGGTTTTCAGGTGCGTATACTGCCTGGCTCTGCGAGCGCAGCACGACTTCGTTGACCAGTTGCTCGTGTTCCGTGTCACGCACGCGGGCGAGGATCGCGTTGAACTGGGCGGGCTTGAGCTGCGCCCCTCGCGCCAGCGAGATCTCGAAGGTGCGCAGAAATTCGCGCAGGGCTTCCTGCTTGGCAAGCGATGGGGCGTCGTGGACGCGGTAGACGAGCGCCTGACGCTTGGCCTCCAGTGTCTCGGCCGCAGCCACATTGGCCTGCACCATGAATTCTTCGATCAATTTGTGCGCATCGAGACGCGGCGGTACGACCACGCGATCGACAGTGCCGTCCTCCTTCAGGAGGATCTTGCGCTCAGGCAGGTCGAGTTCCAGCGGCTGACGGTCATCGCGCCCGCGTTTCAGGACGGCGTAGGCCGCCCAGAGCGGCTTGAGGATGTGGTCAAGAAGCGGGCCGGTCTTGTCGTCCGGTTCCCCATCGATGGCCTTCTGAGCCTGCTGATAGGAGAGTTTCGCCGCCGAGCGCATAATGACACGATGGAAGCTGTGGCCGACCTTCCGCCCCGACGCAGAAAAACGCATGCGTACGGCAAGCGCAGGGCGCGGTTCGCCCTCGCGCAAGGAGCACAGATCGTTGGAAATGCGCTCGGGCAGCATCGGAACGACACGGTCCGGAAAATAGACGGAATTGCCGCGTTTCAGGGCCTCCCGGTCGAGTGCGGAACCCTGCCGCACATAATGTGCCACATCGGCGATGGCCACCGTGGCGATGAAGCCACCCGGGTTTTTCTCGTCCGGATCAGGCTCAGCCATGACCGCATCATCGTGGTCCTTGGCGTCGGCCGGGTCGATGGTGATGAGCGGCAGGTCGCGCCAGTCTTCGCGGCCTGAAAGCGTGACGGGCTTTGCGGCTTCCGCCTCGGCGATCACCCCTTCGGGGAAGATATGTGGAATCTCGTGCGCGTGAATGGCGATCATGGAGACCGCCTTTTCACTGGAAAGCGAACCGATGACCGAAATCACCTTGCCGCGCGCGGGGCCGTAGCGCCCGCCGGAAATGGGCTCGATCTCCACCAGATCGCCATCCTGCGCGTCGTTCAGATCGTTGCCGTCAATCACGAGTTCGCGCTGGGTGCGCTCGACGGGCTCGATGCGAAACACGCCATCCTTCGACTTGCGGATGACGCCAAGAATGCTCTGCCGCCGCTTTTCGAAGACCTTCATCACGCGGCCCGTATAGGCGGGACCTTCACCATTATCCGTGGGGAAAACGCGGGCCAGCACGCGGTCGCCAATGCCAGCAGGCTTGCCGCCCTTTTGAGTGCGGATTTCCACGAGGGGCAGGGGGCCTTCCCCTTCATCCTGATCCTCGCGCTCGGCGGGCCTTGCCAGAAGCGCGCCGGCGGCGTCGCGCGAGAATATGTCGAGCACTACCACATGAGGCAGCGCGCCCGGACGAAGAAGGCGCTTGCGCGTTTTCTTCAAAAGTCCCTCGTCCTGAAGGTCACGCAGAATATCCTTCAGCCAGATACGGTCGCCACCCTTGAGACCGAACGCCTTGGCGATGTCGCGCTTCGACGTGCGATCAGGATTGTCCTTGATAAAGCGCAGCACTTCGTCGCGACTGGGCAATGCCGAACCGGACGACCCTTTGGCCGTTTGTGTGCTGGCCGACCGGGCCTTCGATTTCGACTTGCCGGAGATGCTGCGCGCCAAGGCGTTATTCCTCTTTCCTGGCTGCGGTCTTTTTCTTTGCCGCGGTTGTCTTCTTGGCCGTGGTCGCCTTCTTGGCCGGCGCTTTCTTCTTCGCCGCCGGCTTCTTCTTGCCGCCCTTGGATGCTTTGGCCGCGATCAGTTCGAGCGCTTCCTCGAGCGTCACGTCCATCGGGTCCTTGCCCTTGGGAAGGGTCGCGTTGACCTTGCCGTGATTGACATAGGGGCCGTAGCGCCCGTCGCGGACGGTGATCTTGCCGCCCCCGTCGGGGTGATCGCCAAGCTCCTTGAGAGCTGTCGGCGTCGAACGTCCGCGCCCGCCCTTGGCCTGTTTCTCCGCAATCACCGTGACGGCGCGGTTCAGCCCGATGGAGAACACATCCTCGACGCTTTCCAGATTGGCATAAGCGCCGTCATGCAGCAGGAAGGGGCCGTAGCGTCCAATGCCGGCGGAGATCATCTTGCCGGATTCAGGATGCTGGCCGACATCACGCGGCAGCGACAGAAGCGCAAGCGCCTTCTCGATGTCGATGGATTCGGGCGCCCAGCCCTTCGGCAGCCCGGCCCGCTTGGCTTCCTTGCCTTCACCACGCTGGATATAGGGACCGAACCGGCCGGAGCGCAGCGTGATCTCCTCTTCGGTGTGCGGGTCCTTGCCGAGCACCTTGTCGCCGTCGAGACCGTTTTCGCCATTCTCGCCATTGCCCGCCTCCCCGAACTGGCGGGTAAACCCGCACTCGGGATAGTTGGAACAGCCGACGAACGCACCGTGGCGACCGAGCTTGAGAGAGAGCTGGCCGCTCCCGCAGCGCGGACAGGCGCGCGGATCGCTGCCGTCTTCCTTGGCGGGGAAGGCGAGCGGGGCCAGTTCCTCGTTGAGCGCATCGAGAACATTGGTGACACGAAGTTCCTTGATCTCGTCCACATGGCCCGAGAAATCCTGCCAGAAATCACGCAGAACCTCCTTCCATGAAAGCTGGCCATCGGAAATCTTGTCGAGCTTTTCTTCAAGATCTGCGGTGAAGTCGTATTCCACATAGCGTTCGAAGAAATTTTCCAGAAATGCCGTGACCAGCCGGCCCTTGGCCTGCGGCATGAGCTTGCGCTTCTCGATCGTCACATAGTCACGATCCTCAAGCGTCTTGAGCGTCGCCGCATAGGTAGAGGGGCGGCCGATGCCGAGCTCTTCCATCTTCTTGATGAGCGAGGCTTCCGAATAGCGCGGCGGCGGCTCGGTCGTGTGCTTGGTGGCGTCGATCTTTTCGCGCGTCTGCATCTCGCCTTCGTGAATTTCAGGCAGGCGGCGGCTTTCCTCATCCTCGGCGTTTTCGTCCTTGTCGATTGCATAGGCGGCAAGGAAACCCTCAAACCGGATGACCGATCCGACGGCACGCAGCCCGGCATTGCGAGCCCCGTTCTCGGCAACGATCTCGACCGTCGTACGCTCAATCTCGGCAGGCTGCATCTGGCTGGCGATGGCACGTTTCCAGATTATTTCGTAGAGACGAGCCTGATCCGCATCGAGATAACGGCGCACCTGATCGGGCGTGCGGGAGAAATCCGTCGGACGGATGGCTTCGTGCGCTTCCTGCGCATTCTTGGCCTTCACCGAATAAAAGCGCGGCTTCTCGGGCAGATAGCGCTCGCCGAACTCGGCGCCGATCGCCTTGCGCGCCTGATCGAGCGCCTCAGGCGCCATCTGAACGCCGTCGGTACGCATATAGGTGATCAGACCTGCCGTCTCACCACCGATGTCAATGCCTTCGTAGAGGCGCTGCGCCACCTGCATGGTGCGCGAGGCACCGAAGCCGAGACGCGAGGACGCGGCCTGCTGCAGGGTCGATGTGGTGAAGGGCGGCGCGGGATTGCGCCGCGTCGGCTTTGCCTCGACGGAGACTGCTCTGAAGGAAGCACCCTCAAGCATCGCAGTGATGTCGTCGGCCTGCTCCTGGCTCTTGATATCGAGCTTCTGCAGTTTTTTACCGTCGATGGTCGTCAGGCGCGCTTCAAAACTCTCCTGGCGCGGCGTGGAGAGCTTTGCTGCAATCTGCCAGTAATCCTCGCGGATGAAGCGCTCGATTTCCGCCTCGCGGTCGCAGACGAGGCGCAGCGCTACCGATTGGACGCGGCCCGCCGAGCGCGCTCCAGGCAGCTTCCGCCACAGGACGGGCGAAAGTGTAAAACCAACCAGATAATCAAGTGCGCGGCGCGCAAGATAGGCATCGACGAGCGGCGCATCGAGTTCACGAGGATGGGCCAGTGCGTCGAGCACGGCCTTCTTGGTGATGGCGTTGAAGACAACGCGCTGCACCGGCTTGTCCTTGAGAACCTTTTTCTGCCTCAGAACTTCCAGCACATGCCAGGAAATCGCCTCTCCCTCGCGGTCGGGGTCGGTGGCGAGTATCAGCGTATCGGCATCCTTCACAGCCTTGGCGATGTCGCTTAGTCGCTTGGAGGAGGGGCTGTCCACGCTCCACGACATGGCGAAATCCTCGTCAGGACGCACCGAGCCATCCTTGGGTGGAAGGTCGCGGACATGGCCGAACGAAGCCAGAACCTTGTAGTTCGAACCCAGATATTTGTTGATGGTTTTCGCCTTGGCCGGCGACTCGACGATAACGAGATCCATAAGCTTTCAGATTTCCCCGCAGGCGTCCGGCATCTGGCGGCGCCTCGCAATTTGAACGAATCCAGCCTCGTCACATGGCCGTGCTTTGCCGTGCGGTCAAGGGTCAACGGGAATTTCGTCCGCTGGAAAGGGTCTGTGGACAGTTTTTGTTTATCGTAAATTTTCCGTTTATTTGTTTATAATGGTGTGTATACTTCATCTGGGTCCTAATGGAGAATGATCGGGGACGGCGGATATCGGGCAACACCAGGGGTGCCGCGCGCTGGAAGGGAGTGTCGGCGAATGGGCGAACATTGTGGTGGGGGCCGAACCGACGCACTTGATTATATGCAGGCAATGCTCGGTCAGTTGCGAACCATGGCGCTTGCGGAGCGATGTGACCTGCTCGCATACATGATTGAGATGGCGTATCTCGAGGCCGGCGACATTATTCGCGGCGACCAGCCCTGTCGTTTTCAGGGGAATGCGAGGGGGCTAGATGTTCCCGGGAAGAAGCGAGACCGCGCTTCCTGAATGCCGCTCAAGCCGACCGGCAAGATCAAGCTCGAGCAGAATGGTGAGAACCTGTGAGGGATGAAGGCCGGTATGGCGGATAATATCGTCTGTCAGCACGGGGGTGGGGCCCAGTGCCTGAGTGATTTTATCACGGTCGCTATCGCTGGGAGGCGGAGCCGCCGAGACAGGCGAGGGTTCTTCAAGGCTTTCTGTTCTCGGCAGCGGTTTCTCCAACAGGGGAATTATCTGCGAAACGATGTCATCGGTTTCGGTGACCAGGATCGCACCGTCTTTCAGGAGCGCATTCGTGCCGCCCGCGCGTGGATCGTAAGGTGATCCCGGTACGGCGAAGACAAGCCGTCCCATCTCTCCGGCCAGCCGAGCGCTTATGAGAGAACCGGAGCGCTTTGCCGCTTCGACCACCACAAGACCAAAGGCGAGACCCGCGACCAGGCGGTTACGGCGGGGAAAATCGCGCGCCCGCGGCACCCAGCCGAACGGCATTTCGCTCAGCACGGTTCCCCGTTCCGCAATTTCCTCAAAAAGCGTGAGATTTTCGGGCGGGTAGGGGCGATCAAGACCGCCGGCAAGCGCAGCGATGGTGCCACTGTCGAGGCTGCCCTGGTGGACCGCGGCATCGATCCCGCGGGCAAGTCCCGACGCGACGGAGAAGCCGGCCTTTCCGAGCTCGGCCGCCAGTTGCCTTGCCATCTTTATGCCGGTGAGCGATGCGTTGCGCGCTCCGACCAGTGCGATTGTCGGCCTGAGTGCAACGGAAAGATCCCCCTTCATCGCGAGCAGTGGGGGCGGCTGGTCCATACGGCGCATTAACGGGGGATACTCAGGTTCCCCGACAGCGACGAAACTGGCGCCCAGGCGTCTTGCTTCTTCCAGTTCCCGCTCCACATCCGTGAGGGAGGCGATAACGATACGCCGCGTCGCTCCGCCGCGAGCCGCAAGCTCCGGCAACATCTTTAGCGCGGTTTCGGCCGAACCGAAGTGATTGACGAGTTGGCGGAAAGTGACCGGGCCGACATTCTCGCTGCGTAGTAGCTGCAACCAGGCGAGGCGCTGACGGTCGCTAAGCCGAGCGCCTTCGTCAGCACTCATCACCCCTTGCCCCCGATGCGTGTTTCAGTCCCCGCCATCAAACGCGATATGTTTGTGCGGTGCTTGATAAACACGATCGCGCTCATCAACACAAAGAGTTCAGCCACCTGAACATAGTCCAGCAGATAAAGTCCGAGCGGAACGGCGAGCGCGGCGACTAGCGCCGAAAGCGACGAATACCGCGTGACGAAGGCCACGGTGAGCCAGACTGCGGCGAAGATGATGGCACCCGGCCAGGCGAGCGCAATCAGGACGCCGAGATAGGTTGCCACTCCCTTGCCGCCACGGAAGCCTAGCCAGACAGGAAAGAGATGGCCGAGAAACGCGCCAAGCCCTGCCGCGATTGCCTGATCGGGGCCATAAAGACCGGCAAGCAAAACGGCAGCCGTGCCTTTGAGTGCATCGCCAAGGAGCGTAAGGGCAGCGAGTTTCTTGTTGCCTGTGCGGAGTACATTGGTTGCACCGATATTGCCCGAACCGATCTTGCGGACATCGCCAAGACCGGCGAGGCGTGTAACGATCAAGCCGAACGGAATGGATCCGAGCAGATAACCGAACAAGAGCGCTGCGGCGAGATAGGGCAGCGCAATCTGCCAACTGATGGGATCCGGCATCTGGTTCTCTCCCTCGAACCTTCTTTCGCTCAGGCCGTGAATACTGTGCGGCCTGCAACCATTGTTTGCAAGACCCGACCCTGCATACGTGCGCCCTCAAAGCATGTGTTCTTCGACAGCGATCGAATGTCTGCCTCGCGTACGATCCACGGCGCGCCGAGATCTACCAGTGCAAGATCAGCGTCCGCACCCGGCTTGAGTGTGCCGCCGGGAAGCCCGAACAATCGCGCTGGTGCGGTGGACAGACACTCGATGAGGCGCATCAGTGACAGGTCGCCATTGTGATAAAGGCGCAATGATGCTGCCAGCAATGTCTCGAGACCGATGGCACCGGCTTCGGCTTCGGCAAACGGTAGGCGCTTTGTGTCCACGTCCTGCGGGTCGTGCGAGGAAACGATAATATCGACAACCCCGGTTTTCAGTGCCTCCACCATGGCGACCCGGTCATCTTCTGTGCGCAAGGGCGGCGAAAGCCGGAAGAATGTGCGGTAATCGCCGATGTCGTTTTCGTTCAGCGTCAAATGGTTGATCGAGATGCCTGCGCTGACATCCGCTCCTTCATTCTTGGCCCGTGCGATGGCCGCTGCCGACATTGCGGTGGAGATTTTCGCGGCGTGGTAGCGGCCTCCGGTCAGGGTGGCGAGCATCAGGTCCCGGCTGAGCGGTATGGTTTCAGCCTCGCGCGGAATGCCGGGAAGCCCGAGCCAGCTCGCGAAAAGTCCCTCATTCATCACGCCTGAGGAGGCCAGATGCGGATCCTGTGTCTCGTGGGCTATGGTAATGCCCAGATCGCGGGCGTAGGTGAGGGCACGCCGCATCACCAGTGCGTTGTCGATTGTCGAACGCCCCTCGGTAAGCATCACGGCCCCGGCTTCGTGCAAAAGCCCAAATTCCGAAAGCTCCTTTCCCGCAAACCCCTTGGTTACGGATGCAGCAGGAAACACGTTGATGGTCGCCGTATCGCGTGCGGTGCGTTTGACGAACTCCACCAGAGCCACATCGTCGATCACCGGGGAGGTATCGGGCATCATGATGACGGACGTCACGCCGCCTGCTGCTGCGGCCCGGCTTGCTGAGGCGATGGTTTCACGGTGTTCCGCGCCGGGCTCACCTATGAACACGCGCGAATCCACAAGACCGGGGATGACAGCGTGCCCCTGGCAATCGACGATTTCAGCGTTTTCAGGGGTGCCCTGATTATGGGCATCGGCACCTGCGGCAAGGATTTTGCCGTCGGCGACGATGACCGAACCGTTTTCGTCTATGTCACGCGAGGGATCGACAACACGAGCGTTCTGAAAGACGGTCGCGCTCATGTCACGTCTCCCTCGGTGTCACGTCTTGGGTCAAGCAACGCTTCCATCACGGCCATCCGCACGGCAACGCCCATTTCCACCTGTTCCTGAATCAGACTTTGCGGTCCGTCTGCGATCTCGGAGGCGATTTCGACTCCTCGATTCATGGGGCCCGGATGCATCACCAGTACATCATCCCTGGCTACCTTCAGCTTTTCCGAATCCAGGCCGAAATGGCGGAAATACTCCCGTACCGAGGGAATGAGCGATCCTGCCATTCGTTCGCGCTGCAATCGGAGCATCATCACAATATCCGCTCCCTTCAGGCCCTCGTCCATCCTCGTGAAGGGTTCCACTCCCATCTGGCCGATGCCGGCGGGAAGAAGCGTCGAGGGCGCAACGACCCGCACCCGCGCGCCCATGGCGTTCAGCAAAACGATGTTCGAGCGCGCCACGCGTGAATGCAGAACGTCACCGCAGATCGCCACGGTGAGCCCGCCAATGCGGCCTTTCGCGCGACGTATCGTAAGTGCATCGAGCAGAGCCTGTGTCGGGTGTTCATGAGCGCCGTCGCCCGCATTGACGACTGAGCATGAAACCTTCTGGGCGAGGAGCGCCGCAGCGCCGGCCGCAGCGTGCCGGATCACCAGAATATCCGGCCGCATGGCGTTCAGCGTGATCGCAGTGTCGAGCAGCGTCTCGCCCTTCTTGGTCGAAGAGCTTGCGACGGACATGTTCATGACATCCGCGCCGAGCCGCTTGCCAGCCAGTTCGAACGAAGACTGGGTCCGTGTGGAGGCTTCGTAGAAAAGGTTGATATGTGTACGGCCGCGCAGCGCGGCCGTCTTCTTCTCCTGCCGCCTTGAAATCGCAACGGCCGCATCGGCACGGTCGAGAAGTGTTTCGATGTCGAGGGGCGACAGCCCCTTGATGCCAAGCAGGTGGCGGTGTGGGTAAAGTGGGAAAGAGGCGTTTGTCATCTCAAGAGCCTGCTATAGGCTGCAGCCAGAACCGCTGCAAGCGCGCATCGCGTGCCGAACCCGTCTACCGGGCACAAATAACAGCTTTTCTGTTTTTGTGGGTCATCAAGCTTTCATCGATTGGCAAGGTGTGCTTGCCACTATGGGTCGTTGAGCGTGCGTTGATTCCCGACGCGCTGCTTTTGTTGTGATAGAGTGAAGCCGTGACGCATGAAGTAACCAACCAGTCGCCTCCGATCGCCGGCACCAATGCCTGGCGCAGCGATCCCTTGCTGATGCAGGTGGCAGAGCGGTTCTCAGAACCTGTGCGCAAGGAACTCGATACGCTTGGGCGTTTCGTGCGTAATCAGGAGGCACTTGATCTGGCCCGTCTGGCCAATGCCGAAACGCCTCAGCTCAGAACCCATGACCGGTATGGAAACCGGCTCGATCTCGTCGAATATCATCCCGCATATCACGCATTGATGCGTCGCTCCGCCGCCAACGGGCTCCATTCCTCCATCTGGGAGAAGACGGAATCCGAGGCAGGACATCGCCATCAGATACGTGCTGCGCGCTTTTATCTGACGGCACAACTCGAATGCGGTCATCTATGCCCGCTGACCATGACCAATGCCTCGCTTGCGGCATTGATGGCGGACAACACGCTGTTTCGCCGCTGGGCGCCACGCGTGGCCGTCCGCAAATACGATCATTCGAACAAGCCAGTGGCGCAGAAGAACGGCATCACCATAGGTATGGGGATGACCGAAAAGCAGGGCGGAACCGATGTGCGCGCAAACACCACGCGGGCCGAACGCCTTGAAGGAAAGATCTATCGTCTGACGGGCCACAAATGGTTCCTGTCTGCGCCAATGTCCGACGCTTTTCTGGTGCTGGCGCAGGCCGATCAGGGGTTGTCCTGTTTTCTGGTGCCGCGGGTGCTGGAGGACGGCGCCGGAAACGGCCTGCATTTCCAGCGTCTCAAGGAAAAGCTCGGCAATCGCTCGAATGCCTCATCAGAGGTGGAATTCCACGGCACAATGGGTGAACTGGTCGGCGAGCCGGGTGGTGGCATCCGCACCATCATGGACATGGTGACGCTGACGCGGCTCGACTGTGCACTGGGCTCGGCGGGCATGATGCGTGCGGCACTGGCGGAAGCCGTGCATCACACGCGCCACCGTAAGGCTTTCGGCTCGCGGCTCATCGAGCAGCCGCTGATGATGCGGGTGCTTGCCGACATGGCCCTTGACGTCGCGGCGGCAACGGCGCTTTCGATGCGGCTCGCCCGTTCCTTTGACGAGGCCGCCGACAGCCGCGGTGATGCGGCCTTCGCCCGCGTCATGACGCCGGTGGTCAAATACTGGGTCTGCAAGCTGGCGCCCGCCGTCACCTATGAGGCGATGGAGTGCCTGGGCGGCAATGGCTATGTCGAGGAGGCCCCGCTCGCCCGTCACTACCGTGAAGCCCCGGTCAACGCGATCTGGGAAGGCTCCGGCAACGTGATGGGACTTGACGTTTTGCGCGTCCTTGAGCGCAATGCCGGGCTTTTTGACGATGTGCTTGGGATGATTGGCAGAGACCTTGGCGAAAAAGGCGGCGCAACGCTGGAGGTTCTGGCCGCCGCTGCGCGCGTGTGTCAGACGGATGAGGGGTCGGCCCGCATCCTGACCGAACAGCTCGCCCTGGCGGCAGCCGCAGCCGAGTTGAAACGCATGGGTGCCGGAAGGGTTGCCGATGCCTTCATCGAGACGCGTCTTGCCGGCCAGTGGCGCAGCACTTACGGAATGCTGGATGCGCGGCACGATGCGGCCTCCATCCTCGATGTGCTTTATCCGGACGCGAGCTGAGCGACAACCGTTAGAACAAGCGGCATCGTGAAGAAGGCGAGCGCTGTCTGCAGCGTGGTTATACTCGCGTAAAGTGGTGCATCACCACCGAGTTGACGTGCGAGAAGATAGCCATTCATGGCGGTGGGAACCGCCGCACAGAGCGCCAGGTAGTCGAGCGCCGGTCCAGTGACGCCAAAACCGAGCGCCATCGAAATCATGAGCGCCGGAAAGAAGATCAGTTTCAGAAAGGCGGAGGTCCACAGGGCTACCGGTGCGCCCAGGAAATCGCCGGGACGCAGGCTGGCGCCAATGGTCAAAAGCCCCATCCCGAGCGCAGCGCGACCGACCAGATCAAGCGTCTGGTTCAAAGGCGGGTAGAGTCCAAAGGGCATGAACCGCAGAACCACCGCACCCGCCGCCGCCAGAACCATCGGGTTTCGGACCACGTCCAGAAGGACCTTTGACCACGATGCGCTGCGGTCCGCAAACCGTGTGACCACGAACACCGAGGCGATGTTGATGGGGATGATGATCGTCGCCATCACAAGTGCGACCACGGCTGCACCTTCGGGAGGAAAGAGCTTCTGCGCGACCGCCAGCGCCATGAAGCCGTTCCAGCGTACCGCAGTCTGGAAGAGCGAAGAATACTGACTGTGCCTGATCAATCCGCTTGCTTTCAGCAGGGGCCATATGGCCAGCACGAGAAGGATCATCACGAGGACCGAGACCATCAGAGCCCCAAGCAGGGCGTCCAGCCGGAGTTTTGAGAAGTCCGCATTGGCAATGGTGATGAAAAGCAGCGCGGGGTACAGGAACCAGTAGCAAAGCTGCTCCAGCCCCGGCCACGTTTCGTCCCTGATAAGCGGTGTCCGGCGCAGCGCGTTTCCCGCAATGATGACCAGGAAAATCGGCAGGGTGCTTTCGAAAATGGCGAACATGGGAAACCGGGAAGAGAGGGGATCTTATTGCTAATGACCGGCCGCAGGTCTGTAAAGCCGGAGCCCCACTCTCCGCGCCTGTGAAAGTTAACCTTAATGATTGGTAACCGTTGCAGGGAGATTTGCGGCGGTTCAGTGTGACTTTTATCCGGGAACGAGAGTCATGAACCGCACATTTTCTATCCTTCTGTCTGTCTACTGGGCCGTCATTTTCGGTCTGGCCGCCTGGTCAGCCGCGCAGGCCGAAGGCATTATCGTGCCCGCTGGCGCTCTGGGTGCTGAGACCGCCTGGCAAGCAACAACATTCTTCGGCCATTTGGGTATTGTGCTGGGCAACGCGCTGGTGGCCGCGCTTTTCACGTGGACGCTCTTTGTGTCTGTGCTTGAAAATGGAGACCGGCACGAGACGGCAAACGTTGCCGGACTGGCCTGCGCCGCTGCATTGGTCATGCTGCTTGTCGACGTGTTTCATGCAGGGCTTTCCTCAAATGCAACCGCGTTCTCGCCCTCGACCGCCACAACGATGAAATTCCTCGCTGTTCTGGCGTCTCATCTGGTGATGCGGCGGGAGGAGGGGATCGCGGAACAGGAAAAAACCGTACCGGCCGCAGCGCCCATGTCCCGGGTCTCGACACTGCAGATTATTGATGCCGCTCACGAAGCCATGGCGTGGCGTGTTGCCCGCAGGCAGCGGCTGCGTTTCTCGCCGCCCGCCAACGATCATCGGAGCCCGTAATGCGTTATCTTCTGATTTTCTGGGCGCTCCCGCTCGGCCTGTTCTGGGGATGGTATGGACTGTCCTATCATGACATCAACTTCGGCCTCGGCTTTTTCAGCCGGGAGATGAATGACCTGCTGTTTCGGATTTACGGCAACATTCTGGGCATCGACCCGACCATTATTCCAGGCATGGTAGCCCGGGCCTGCGTGCTCGACAGCTTCATCCTTCTGGCCATCATCGCGTTCCGGCGCCGGCGCGCCCTGTGGACCTGGTTCAAAGAGAAACGGGCGGCTTATCGTGTGGATGAGGCGGGCCCGGAAGCGCGCAACCTGTCGAGTGCGCCCTGAAGAATGAAGGCGGCAGCAGCCGAATCGATCCGCTCGGCCCGTTTTTTCCGTGACACATCCATCTCCAGAAGGGCTCGCTCCGCAGCGACCGTCGACATGCGTTCGTCCCAGAAGGCGACGGGAAGGTCGGTAAGCCGCTCGAAATTGCGGATAAAGGCGCGCGTCGACTGCGCACGCGGTCCTTCGCTTCCGTCCATGTTCACCGGCAGGCCGATGACAATCCCGCCCACATTGTCGCGCTCGAAAGCCGCAATCAGTGCTTCGGAATCCTGTGTGAACTTCCTGCGCATGATCACCTGCCGTGGTGTGGCAAGGGACAGGCCTCGATCGGAGACTGAAAGCCCTATGGTCCTGGTGCCGAGATCGAGGCCGGCCAGTGTCTGGCCTGCTTCGAGAAAAGCGGGGAGTTCCTGCAGGTCAACCACTGACAAAACCATCTTCTCCGATTAGGACTGAGGGATCGTTTTAGCGCTGCACCGGTTACACGGAAAGCTGCCGATGTGCGATAGCCGCCATCGAGTGCGCTGCGCGACAGAGATAATGGAGGACAATCGCATGGAGCTGACCTGGTACGGCCATTCGGCATTTCGCGTGGATGCGGGTGACGCACACATCCTGATCGATCCGTTTTTCAGCGGCAACCCCTCCTGGAGCGGTGGATGGGAAGGCCCGTCCGATGGCGTGACCCATGTGTTGCTCACCCACGGCCATGACGATCATATCGGCGATGCGGTCGATATTCTGAAAAGCACCGGAGCGATGCTGGTCGCCAATTTCGAGATCTGCATGTTTCTTGTGGGTAAAGGTGTCGACCAGAGCCGGATCAACCCCGGCAACCATGGCGGCACGGTCGATTGCGGCGGTTTCACCACCACCTTTGTCAACGCGCAGCATTCCTCATCTTCTTCGGGCGAGGGCGGTGCGAACACCTATCTGGGCAATCCTGCAGGCCTGGTGCTTCATTTCCCCGATGAAAAGACGCTCTATCATATGGGCGACACCGATATTTTTAGCGATATGGCGCTGATTCATGAGTTGCATCAGCCCGAAATCGGTCTTGTACCCGTCGGCGACCGCTTCACCATGGGGGGCGCTGTGGCTGCTCTTGCCTGCCGTCGCTACTTCAAGTTCGAGACGGTTCTGCCCTGTCATTTTGGCTCGTTCCCGATCATCGATCAAACGGCGCAGAAATTCATCGACGGAATGGAAGGATCGGGCGTGAACGTACCGACGCTCAAAGTCGGCGAGAGCATAACCCTTTAGCAAATCCGGTGCGTCGGAGCGCGTTGGCGGTTGCACGCCGCCCGCGTGCCGATTATAGCCGGGGCGCAGCCAATAAGCGCCTGGAGAAAACCATGTCCGTGGACATCGATACCGTGAAGCGTGTTGCGCGCCTTTCCCGCATTGCCGTTGACGAGGCCGATGCCGAGCGCATGACGGGTGAACTCAATGCCATTCTCGGTTTCGTCGAGCAGTTGAATGAAGTGAATGTGGAGGGCGTCGAGCCGATGACCTCCGTCATTCCGATGGCGATGAAGAAGCGTCAGGACGGCGTGACCGACGGCAACAAGGCTGACGATATCGTCGCCAATGCGCCGGCCTCGGAAGACAATTTCTTCGTCGTGCCCAAAGTGGTCGAATAAGAACGCCTCGCTTCCCAACCCATTTGCCCTGACGGGCCGCCGGATTTTCACGGATCTTCCATGACAGAGCTCACCAAACTCACAATCGCCGAAGCGCGCGAGAAGCTGGCCACAAAGGCCTTCACCGCCACCGAGCTGACCGAGGCCTATCTTTCGGCCATCGATACAGCCAACGAAAAGCTCAACGCCTATGTGGCTGTCACACATGACAAGGCACGCGCCATGGCAAAGGCGAGTGACGAAAAGTTTGCAAAAGGCGAAGCCGGTCCCCTGGAAGGCATTCCGCTCGGCATCAAGGACCTGTTTGCAACGCAGGACGTTCACACCCAGGCAGCAAGCCACATCCTTGACGGGTTCAAGCCCAAATACGAATCCACCGTCACGGCCAATTTGTGGGCGGATGGCGCGGTGATGCTCGGCAAGCTCAACATGGATGAGTTTGCGATGGGATCGTCCAACGAAACCTCCTATTACGGGCCGGTCATCAATCCCTGGCGCGCCGAAGGCTCCAATGCCGATCTCGTTCCAGGCGGTTCGTCGGGTGGGTCTGCCGCCGCTGTGGCCGCCTTCCTGTGTGCGGGTGCCACCGCAACGGACACGGGCGGGTCGATCCGCCAGCCCGCCGCCTTCACCGGAACGGTCGGCATCAAACCTACCTATGGCCGCTGCTCGCGCTGGGGCACGGTGGCCTTCGCCTCCTCACTTGATCAGGCAGGGCCGATTGCGCGCGACGTCCGCGACGCGGCAATTCTCTTGAAATCGATGGCCTCTGTGGACGACAAGGACACCACCTCCGTCGACCTGCCGGTGCCGGATTACGAAGCTGCCATTGGCCGGTCGGTCAAAGGCCTGAAGATCGGCATCCCGCGTGAATACCGTCTCGACGGCATGCCGGAGGAAATCGAAGCGCTCTGGAAGAAGGGCATTGACTGGATGCGCGATGCGGGCGCGGAGATCGTCGATATCTCCCTGCCGCACACCAAGTACGCGCTGCCGGCCTACTATATCGTTGCGCCTGCCGAAGCCTCGTCAAACCTGGCGCGCTATGATGGCGTACGCTACGGCCTGCGCGTGCCCGGCAGGGACATTGCCGACATGTATGAGCAGACCCGTGCGGCCGGTTTTGGCCGCGAGGTCAAGCGCCGCATCATGATCGGCACCTACGTGCTGTCTGCGGGCTATTACGATGCCTATTATCTCAGGGCACAGAAGGTGCGCACGCTTATCAAGCGCGACTTCGAGCAGGTGTTCGATCAGGGCGTCGATGCCATCCTGACGCCAGCTACACCTTCGGCGGCCTTCGGCATCGCGGATCAGGATATGGCGTCTGATCCGGTAAAGATGTATCTCAACGACATCTTCACCGTCACGGTGAACATGGCGGGCTTGCCCGGGATTGCCGTACCGGCCGGCCTCGACCCAAAAGGCCTTCCGCTCGGCCTCCAACTCATAGGCAAGCCGTTTGACGAAGAGACACTGTTCCGTACGGCGCATGTGATCGAACAGGCCGCGGGGCGTTTTGCACCTAACAGGTGGTGGTAGTCATCATGGTGCGGCTTTGATCTAAAACAGGGGCCGCGCCATGTTCCACCTCGTTTCCGCAATAGGCTGGCTGTTCCTTCAGCCCCTCAGCCTTGTTGCGATCCTTATCGCAGTGTCGCTTCTCACCGCATTTTTCGGTTGGCGCCGCCTGTCCATGGCGGCGGGCGGCCTGTCCTTTCTGGTGCTTGTTCTTTCAGCATGGACGACGCTCGGTGCACTGGTGCTCGGGCCCCTTGAAGATCGTTTTCAGAAGCCCGTACCTATACCTGTTTCCGTCGATGGCATCATTGTTCTCGGCGGCGGACTGGAAGGCTCCATCAACATGGCGCGGGGCGGCCATGAGCTAAACTCCAGTGGGGATCGCTTTGTCGAAGTCGCGATCCTCGCGCGCCGGTTTCCGCAGGCTAAGATCCTGATCTCTGGAGGGCAGGGCGCTGTCTTTCTGGCCGGAGAGGGCGATGCGGACACCGCACCGCGTCTCTTGACCGCGCTTGGCGTGGCTGCAGACCGCCTTGTTCTGGAAAACCGTTCGCGCGACACCTATGAAAACGCCGTTTTCTCCAGAAAACTGGTTGAGCCGGCCGCAGGCGAGACCTGGCTTCTCGTCACCTCCGCCTTTCACATGCCACGCGCTGTCGGTGTGTTCCGAAAAGCCGGACTTCCGGTAACGCCCTGGCCGGTGGATTACAAAACGGCCGGCAACGAAACGCCGGGCCTGGCTGAAGACAACGCACTTGATTCCCTGCGGAACACGACCCTTGGCATACGTGAGTGGATCGGCCTAATGGCCTATCGAGTAGCTGGCAGAACGGATGAGCTATTTCCGGGGCCAAAGCCTTCCGCGCCCTGAGTCGAGTGCCTTTCAGGGCGAGAGATGGTGCATTGCAGCAAAAATGTCCGCATTTTGCCACACCTGTTGAAAATTCCTTTACCGGCACAAGTCCCTGATTATGCTGATAAACCCTCTTTTTCCGGGGTTTTACAACAGTTCTCTGGTCGCGATTTCGCCGTTTTTGGACTTGCGGAAGCCTACGCGGAGGAGTATCTCCCGCGGTCACAGATCGGCGATCGGGATTATCCCGTTCGGAGATTGAATTAAGAAAAACGGGATATGCATGGACGATAGCGTTGAGAGATCCTGCTGGGGCGTAACCGCCAAAGCAGTGATCGGGCTTGCGGGAATCATCTTTCTGGCATGGCTCTTGATTGGCGCCGAAACGGCAGCGGTCGTAGCAACGGCAAGCTGAACTACCAGCAAAACCGCACAACATCGGTTCTTTAAAGTCACAGGGCGCAGCACAATCGCTGCGCCCTTTGCTTGTTTGGGGAAATCGCCTACATCATGCGGTGTCGCGGTCGTGTCAGCGCGCTCCTTCTCCATCGTTGGGGGGCTTGCACACCGCGGGAGTTCCTCGTCTGGCCACATCCGGAGCCTTCGCCCATGTTCCTTTCCGTTTTCGACCTGTTCAAGATCGGCATCGGACCCTCCAGTTCGCACACGATGGGGCCCATGACGGCGGCGGAGCGGTTTCTGGCCGAGGTCGCCGGCGATGACTGGCCGCGCCCGACCGGCAGTGTCGTGCACCGGCTGGGTGTCAGCCTGCATGGCTCCCTTGCCTTTACCGGTGTGGGCCACGGCACGGACCGGGCCGTAATACTGGGACTTGCAGGTTACAATCCTCTGACGGTCGATCCTGATCGCATGGATGAACAGCTCGCGAGGATTGCAGCCGAGAAGATGGTCCGGCCTAAAGGGCATCAGCCATACCAGTTCGATCCGCAAAGCGACCTCGTGCTCGACAAGAAAGCGGCTCTCCCCGGTCATGCGAATGGCATGGCATTCAACGCTTATGACGCGGATGGCAGGCTCCTTTTGAGACGCATCTATTACTCCGTCGGCGGCGGTTTCGTTGTTTCCGAGGAAGAGTTGCAGACACTAAAGAGCGATGCAGGCAAGCCTGAGGCCGGCAATGTGCCGTTCCCCTTCGCGAGCGCTCGCGAAATGCTGGCCATGGCTGCTGAAAGCGGATTATCGATCGCCGAGATGAAGCGGGCGAACGAAGAAGCACATATAACCCGGGCGGAGCTCGATTCCGGTCTGGACCGCATCTGGCAGGCCATGGACGCGTGCATTGAACGCGGCCTTTCGCAGGACGGCATCATGCCCGGCGGCCTGAATGTGCGCCGTCGTGCGCGGCAGTTGCATGACAGGCTGGATGAAGACTGGCGTCAAAATCGCCCCAATCCCCTTGCGGCGAACGACTGGCTTTCCGTTTTCGCCATGGCCGTGAATGAGGAAAACGCCAGCGGCGGCCGCGTGGTGACTGCACCCACCAATGGGGCGGCGGGCGTGGTGCCTGCGGTCATGCGTTACTGGCAGAAGTTTCATGTCGATGCCGATGCCAACGGTATCCGCGATTTCCTTCTGACGGCAGCCGCGATCGGTGGCATTGTCAAGCATAACGCTTCCATATCCGGAGCGGAGGTCGGTTGCCAGGGCGAAGTCGGCTCGGCTTCCGCCATGGCGGCAGCGGGCTTTGCCGCCGTGCTGGGTGGTACACCCGAACAGGTGGAGAACGCCGCTGAGATCGCGCTCGAACACCACCTGGGCATGACCTGCGACCCAGTCGCAGGGCTCGTCCAGGTCCCCTGCATCGAGCGCAATGCTCTCGGCTCGGTCAAGGCTGTTACGGCCGCTTCTCTCGCGGTCAAGGGCGATGGGAAGCATTTTGTTTCGCTTGATGCTGCAGTGGAAACGATGCGGCAGACCGGCGTGGACATGAACGAGCGCTACAAGGAAACGAGCCTGGGCGGACTGGCGGTCAACGTCGTGGAATGCTGAATATTTCTCAACGCTGTGGAGAGCCGGCCATCGAGCTTGACCTCGGCAGGGCAGCGCCCGACATTTGAACAATGGCACTCAACCTGATCAAATTGTGCGTCGGCTGCGAAAGCGTCGAGCAGTTGCAGGACTGGATCGCGCTTCGCTTGCGGGAAAAGCAGGCACGCGGCGAGCCGGCTGAACAGTTTCACACGACGCGCATGGTGCCAAAGCGTGTAGAAGAGCTGACCGAAGGCGGATCTCTCTATTGGGTGATCAAAGGCACGGTTCAGTGCCGTCAAAGACTTTTGGACATTCGGCCGTTCCGTGATGCAGAAGGTGTGTCGCGCTGTCATCTGGTGCTGGAGCCCAAATTGGTGCGCACGCAGTTTCAGCCACGCCGTGCCTTCCAGGGTTGGCGATATCTCGAGCCAAAGGACGCGCCACAGGATCTCGGCAGCGCCGGAGACGATGCGGAAATGCCTCTGGAACTGCGCCGCGAACTGACAGAACTCGGCTTGCTGTAGCGCCCGATCTGGCGCAGGCTTACGATGAGCCTTGCAACCAGTTCGAGGACGCCCATCTTTCTTCCTATGAGCGAAAAGAAAATGCCCGCGCCGCGTCGCGCAGAGACAAAGCCCGCCGACACCCGATCACCATCGGGAGCCATTGATGCATTCGTGCGGCAGGCGCGCGCACTTGCGCCGCTGCGCGGTCCCGGCAGCGGACGGCTCATTCTTGCGCTGGACGCGACAATGAGCCGGCAGCCCACCTGGGATCTTGCCTGCAAACTTCAGGCCGAGATGTTCGATGCCGTGGGCAAAGCGGGCTCACTCAATGTCCAGCTCGTTTACTTTCGGGGTTTTGGCGAAAGCCGCGCCTCGCGTTTCGTGCGTGATACCGAAGCTTTGAAAACGCTCATGACCAGGATTGACTGCCGTGGCGGCCACACGCAGATCGGCAAGGTTCTGGCGCACGCTCTCAAGGAAACCGCACGCGAGAAGGTAAACGCGCTCGTCTATATTGGCGACGCCATGGAAGAGAGCGTCGACGATCTATCGGACAAGGCCGGGCGTCTTGGCCTGAGCGGCGTGCCGGTTTTCGTCTTTCAGGAAGGGCAGGATCCGATTGCTGAACGGGCATTCCGCGAGATCGCCCGTCTGTCGAAGGGGGCATGGTTTCGCTTCGATTCGCGGTCCGCGGCCGAACTCGGCAGACTGCTGTCCGCCGTCGCGGTGTATGCGACGGGCGGTCTCAAGGCACTCCGCGACCGGAACAGACCCGAGGATCGCAGGATGCTGGAACATCTGCGCGATAACAAAGACCGATGAGCTTCCCGTTCTTCTTCTTCGCGCTCTTGTTGCTACTGACTTTGGGCAGCTTCGCGCTCTTGAATGCAAACCCGAAGCGGGTGGCCAACACTTTGCGGATGGCCGGTCCGGCTTTGCTGGCGCTTGCCGGTGTCGTCATGCTTTTCGCCGGCAGGGCAGGGATCGGGGGAATGTTGATTTCTGCTGCGGCTGCCTGGTTCGGTTCCGCGCGTTTGAAGATGGGACAGAAAAAGAAGCCTGGCCAGAGCTCTACGGTGCGTTCGGCAGCGCTCGAAATGGAGCTCGATCACGATAGTGGAACATTGTCCGGGGTGGTTCTGGCCGGCCGGCACGAAGGGCGCCGGCTCGCAGAGATGACGCTGGAGGAGCTGCTTTCGCTCTATACGGAGCTTGAAAGCGATGAAGAGAGCCTAAGGCTTCTGGAAACCTATCTTGACAGCGAATTCCCCACCTGGCGCGATGGCGCGCAACCGAATGGCGACCGGGGGGAGGGAGTTGCGTCGGGCACGGGCCCCATGACCGAGGAGGAGGCCTATGAGGTCCTTGGTCTTGAAAGAGGTGCGTCCGTTGCGCAGATCAGAGAGGCTCACCGCCGCCTGATGCAGCGCCTGCATCCCGACATGGGAGGTACCTCGTCTCTTGCTGCCCGCATCAACGAGGCCCGCGACGTTTTGCTGTCCGCTCATGAGTGAGTTCCCGGTACGCGCTACACTATCCTGACTCATCAAAAACTCCGGTCTTACTGCTGCACGGCGTAGCAGGAGATGCTCTTCTTCTTAAGCGACGCGCAGGCCCCCCAGGCGTCGGACTTGTTCGCGAACCCGACAAAACGGGCGCGGTGGTAGGTCACACCACCCTTCTCGAAGGTCTCGGTGATCGGCACGGCGCTTGCGAGCACTGCTCCTGCCTTTTTTTCTGTTTCGGCAAGGAACATCAGCGCTTCATCCTCGCTGGGCATCGAGGCAACCTGAATGACCCAGCCACCGATGGATCCCGCGCCCTGCGCTTCTGGCGCCGTGGAAGCCGTCGGCATGGGATCGACGGCAGCGACCGGAGCGCTCGGGCGTGGCGCGGAGGCGCTGACCACAGTTGCGGCCTTAATCGGCTGCTCGGGCGCATAAGCAGTAAGCGTTTCCACTTCGGGCCGTTCGGTCGGCAGTGGAACCTGTCTGCCAGGGATCATTGCAGCGAGCGCGGTGCGGGCACCACCGGGAGCCTTGGCGATCAGCATGCGATCACGTCCGGTCGACCCCTGGTTCAGGTAGCGTTCGATAAGATCTGCCATGTGCGCATCGCGGCTGCGTGACGTGCGGCCGCCCATGACCACGGCAACGATGCTGCGGCCATTCGCCTGCACGGAGCTGGCAAGATTGAAACCGGAAGCACGGGTATAACCAGTCTTGATTCCATCGACACCCTTGACCCGCCCAAGCAGGCGATTGTGGTTGCCGTAGCGACGCTTCTTGTAGGTGAAGGACCTGGTCTGGAAGTAGCTGTAATATTGCGGATAATGCTCGCGCAGGGCGATACTGAGCTTGGCCATGTCGCGCGCGGTTGTCTTCTGCTGGCTGTTGGGCAAACCATGCGCGTTCTTGAACGTGGTACGGGACATGCCGAGCTGTCGCGCCTTCGCTGTCATCATTGAAGCGAACTTGGCTTCCGACCCGCCGAGAAACTCGGCCACGGCGGTCGCAGCATCATTTGCGGAACGGGTCACCAGCGCCCGAATGGCCTGGTCCACAGTCAGGCTGTCTCCGGGACGCAGGGCGATGTTGGTCGGTGGCTCGGCCGCTGCGTTCCGCGACACGGGAATACGGGTATCCTTGCTGATACGGCCTGTCGAAAGCGCCTCGAAGATCATGTAGGCGGTCATCATCTTCGTCAGCGAGGCAGGATACCGTGGAGCATCGGCATTTGATTCATAGAGAACCTTGCCGGTCTTCGCATCCATGACGATGCCAGCATATTTGGCGTTCGCAGAAGCCTGTTCTGCCGCGCCCAGCATGACGATACCGGAAATGAAAAGTGCAGTGAGAATCTTGCCTGAGAGCCGCACAAGATTCGCTCTACCCAACAACGCCTGACGCACGATTACACCCATTTGCATCTGGTTTCAGGCCGCGAGGCATCCCCACTCGCAGGCCCATTTCCCATCACCCTATCGGCGGCGGCGTTACCAATCCGTTTATGGTGAGCTATTCGTTGACGGAATTTCTTAACATTGACTCGAAATCGAATGATTGACCGGCCCGGATACCGGTTGGAATGAATGTCTGAACCATCCAGGTTGATGATGGCGTAGTTTTGAACGCAAAACCCCTTCACCCATATTGTCAGGAACGGATAAGGGCTTAAAATTGTCGGAAGGGTACCTACATGTCCCACGTAAGGGCTCGGCATAGGGAATGGAATTTTTGAATATCGGTGAAGCCATGCAGCACGACGTCTGGCGAATGCAGGATGGCGAGAAAGATGGTGACAGTTCCGATCGCGGAACTGCGGTCATCACGCGTACGAAAACCAAGACGAAGAAACCGAGCCTCTATCGTGTATTGTTGCTGAATGACGATTACACCCCGATGGAGTTCGTCATTCATGTGCTTGAGCGCTTCTTCAAGAAGGATCGCGAAGCCGCGACCAGAATTATGCTGCACGTACACAATCACGGTGTTGGTGAATGTGGCGTGTTCACGTTTGAAGTGGCTGAGACCAAGGTAACGCAGGTGATGGACTTCTCCCGACAACACCAGCACCCGCTTCAATGCGTGATGGAAAAGAAATGAGGTACTGAATGCCGGCTTTTTCCCAAGGCTTGGAGCGGGCACTGCATCAGGCGCTTACGTTCGCCAATGAGCGCCACCATGAGTATGCAACGCTCGAGCATTTGCTTCTTGCGCTGATCGACGATTCGGACGCCGCAGCCGTGATGCGCGCCTGCAATGTCGACCTGGATGCGCTCAAGGAGACAGTGATCAAATACATTGACGGCGAGCTCGACAACCTTGTCACGGGCTACGATGAGGATTCCAAGCCGACTGCCGGGTTTCAGCGCGTTATCCAGCGCGCCGTCATCCATGTGCAATCGTCGGGACGCGAAGAAGTGTCGGGCGCCAATGTGCTCGTTGCGATCTTTGCCGAACGCGAGAGCCATGCAGCCTATTTTCTGCAGGAACAGCAGATGACGCGTTACGACGCGGTCAATTATATCAGTCACGGCATCGCCAAACGGCCTGGCGGGTCGGAGGCAAGAACGCCGCGTGGTGCAGAAGACGAGGAGTCCGGCGCACCTGGTGCAGAGGCTGAAGACGGCAACAAGAAGAAGCAGGCGCAGGATGCGCTTACGGCCTATTGTGTCAATCTCAACGAGAAGGCGCGGGCCGGGCGCATCGATCCGCTGATCGGGCGCGCGCCCGAAATCAATCGTACGATTCAGGTGCTTTGCCGCCGCTCCAAGAACAATCCGCTCTATGTTGGGGATCCCGGCGTCGGCAAGACGGCGATTGCCGAAGGGCTCGCCAAGCGCATCGTCGAGGGGGATGTGCCGGATGTGCTGGCAGACGCCACCATTTTCGCGCTCGATATGGGTTCGCTTTTGGCGGGCACCCGGTATCGCGGCGATTTTGAGGAACGTCTGAAGCAGGTTGTGAAGGAGCTGGAGGATTTTCCCGGTGCGGTTCTTTTCATTGATGAAATCCACACCGTGATTGGCGCCGGTGCGACTTCTGGCGGCGCAATGGATGCATCCAATCTCTTGAAACCCGCATTATCGTCCGGCGCGATCCGCTGTATCGGCTCGACCACCTATAAGGAGTTCCGCCAGTTCTTCGAGAAGGATCGCGCTCTGGTGCGTCGGTTCCAGAAGATCGACGTCAGCGAACCGACGGTTGAGGATGCGATCGAGATTATGAAGGGTCTGAAACCCTATTTCGAGGACTTCCACAAGGTTCGCTACACGAACGAAGCGGTGAAGGCCGCGGTCGAACTATCGGCGCGCTACATCAACGATCGCAAACTGCCAGACAAGGCGATCGACGTGTTGGACGAGACCGGTGCTTCGCAGAAGCTGCTTCCGGAAGCGAAACGCCGCAAGACGATCAACGTCAAGGAGATCGAGGCCACGATCGCTACCATGGCCCGCATTCCTCCGAAAACCGTTTCGGCCGATGACGAGAAGGTTCTGGCGACGCTTGAGGACGAACTGAAGCGTGTCGTTTACGGACAGGATGCCGCCATCACCGCGCTTTCTTCTGCGATCAAATTGGCGCGTGCCGGTCTGAGAGAGCCCGAAAAGCCGATCGGCTCCTATCTGTTCTCGGGCCCCACGGGTGTTGGCAAGACCGAGGTCGCCAAACAGCTTGCTGCATCGCTTGGCGTCGAATTGTTGCGATTCGATATGTCGGAATACATGGAGCGCCATACGGTTTCACGCCTGATCGGTGCCCCGCCGGGTTACGTCGGTTTCGATCAGGGTGGCCTGCTGACCGACGGTGTCGATCAGCATCCGCATTGCGTGCTTCTCCTCGATGAGATCGAGAAGGCGCACCCGGATCTTTTCAACATCCTCCTGCAGGTGATGGATCACGGCAAGCTCACCGATCACAATGGCAAGAGCATCGATTTCCGCAATGTGATCCTGATCATGACGACCAATGCGGGTGCAGCCGATCTCGCCAAGCCGGCCATCGGTTTCGGATCGTCGAAACGCGAAGGCGACGATATGGAGGCAATCAACCGCCTCTTCACGCCGGAATTCCGCAACCGCCTCGACGCCGTTATCCCGTTCGGCTCTCTGCCGGTTCCGGTCATCCATCAGGTTGTGCAGAAATTCGTCATGCAGCTTGAGGCGCAGCTCGCCGAGCGCCGCGTTACCTTTGACCTGTCGGAGGAGGCGGTCGCCTGGTTGGCGGACAAGGGTTACGACGAGCGGATGGGCGCACGCCCACTTGGCCGCGTCATACAGGAGCACATCAAGAAGCCCTTGGCTGAGGAGGTGCTTTTCGGACGCCTCAAGAAGGGCGGTACGGTACGGGTTACGGTCGCAGAGGATGATGTTGGTGAGAGCGGTCTGAAACTCGATGCGGTCCCTGACGATGCTCCAATCAAGCCCCGCGACGAGGTGCCGGCCAGAAAAAAGGCAAAACCCGCTGCCAGGAAAACCCGCAAGCCCAAAGCGGCGGCGAAACCCAAGGCACAGAAGCCGAAGGAACCACCCAAGCGCAGCCTGGTGCCGCAATTGCCGCGTAAGGGTTGATGATCGGGCGCAGGCCTGAAGTGGACCAATTTCGAAGGCGTGGGTGTCCCAAGCACCCACGCCTTCGTCGTATCGCACGCCGCGTCATGCTGTGCTAGGTCGTGCGCCGATGAATGAGAACACGACAGCCGAATCAGGCAGCGAAGAAAGCCACATCAGCTGGTATCTGCGGGGGGTGCGCCGCTGCTTCTCGGTTCCCGGCCTGGTGCTTGTGAGCGCCTTTGTGGGTTTTGCCGGCCTTGCACGCGAGGCCGGGCTTACCTTGCCGCAGACTGTTTTCATGACTGGTGTTGTTTGGGCATTGCCTGCACAGGTGGTGCTGATCGGCGCGATGATCGCCGGCAACAGCCTCATTGCTGCAGCCTTCGCCGTCGCGCTTTCCTCGGTACGTCTGGCTCCGATGGTTGTTGCCTTGACCCCGGAGATGCGCGGGCCGCGTACCCGGAAATGGGTGCTGTACGCTCTTTCACACTTCGTGGCGATTACTTCATGGGTTCTCGCCATGGAGAGTTTCAGGAATGTGCCGCGGGATCTCAGAACGGCCTATTACACCGGTATCGGAACCACGCTTGTGCTGGTGAATATGGGTGTGGTGGCGACCGTTTTCCTTCTTGCCGAAAGTCTGCCGGTGCAAGTGACGGCAGCGCTTTTCTTCCTGACGCCGATTTACTTCCTGACATCTCTCTGGGGCTCGGCGCGTGAACGGGCAGGGCACGTGGCGATGGTTCTGGGACTGCTCAGCGGACCGGTGTTTCACTTGCTGCTGCCCGGTTTCGACCTTCTTGCCGCAGGCTGCATTGCCGGTGGCGCCGCCTATGTCTGGCACCGCACGCGTCTGAAACGAGGGACAGGCAAGTGAGTTTCGACGCGCTCGATGCCTGGTGGTGGCCCTATCTGTTCATTCTTCTTGCCGGTTGGCTTGCAACCGATACCTGGCGCTACCTGGGTGTCTATCTCGGCGGCAAGATGTCTGATGAATCCGACATCCTCGTCTTCGTGCGCTGTATCGCGACCGCCCTCGTGGCTGCCGTGATCGCCAATCTCATCGTGTTTCCTTCCGGCGCGCTCGCCGATTCTTCCCTTGCGCTGCGGGTGGGGGCGGCCATCGCAGGATTTGCCGCCTACCTCCTGTCACGCAAACAAATTCTCGCCGGGATCGCCGTCGCCGAAGCTGTTCTTCTGATCGGGCTTTACCTGATCGGCTGATGACTGCCGCTCCTGGGGCGATCTCCCCTAGAGCTGGGCGCGGATTTTCTCCGCCTGCTCTGCAAGAACGGCATGATCCGCCATCTCGCCGGTGTGCGGGCGCAGGGCAACCCCGTCAAAGCGCGGAATGATGTGGACGTGAAGATGGAACACGACCTGGCCCCCCGCCTGCTCGTTGAACTGCTGAATGGTCACGCCATCTGCGTTGAAGGCAGCTTTTGTCGCGCGCGCAAGTTTCTGCACGGTGCGCATCACGGCCGCAAGACTGTCTTCCTCTACGTCGAGGATATTTCGCGCGGGTCTTTTAGGGATCACCAGACAATGGCCATCGCCACGCGGCATGATATCCATTAACGCGAATGTTTCGTCGTCTTCATAGAGCTTGTGAGAGGGAAGTTCGCCACGCAGAATTTTGGCGAAAACGTTGTCCTTGTCATAGGCGGCACTGGTCATGGGAACCTCTCGTCTCGGGCAATTGCGGCGGCATTTTTCTGCGCTAATGTCCGTGCCGTCAACTCCTGACACAGGCCGATTCGCCGGGGTTTTCCAAGCCGGGTTTTTAAAAGGTGCAGAGCGTGACCTATCTTTATCTGATCGTTGCCATTCTTTTCGAGGTGGTTGCGACAACCGCACTTAAGCAGACGGAAGGGTTCACGCGCCTCGCACCTTCACTGGTCACGCTCATCGGCTATGCGGTTGCCTTCTTTTTCCTCTCGTTGACACTGCGCACCATGTCGGTCGGCATCGTTTATGCGTTATGGTCAGGCGCCGGGATCGTGTTCATCACCGCCATCGGCTGGCTGTGGTTTCAGCAGGCGCTCGATGTGCCGGCACTCCTGGGCGTCGGTCTCATCATTGCTGGTGTACTGGTGATCAATCTCTTCTCGAAATCCGTCATGCACTGATCAGGCTCAGCCTTTGCGAAACGGAGTGTGCGCTTCCAGAACGCGTTGGATTTCTGCCACGTCGCGCCGCTCCATCTCCAGATATTGTGCCACCGCGCGACGCAGGCCGGGATGGGGAATGAAATGGGCCGACCGCGTGGTGACCGGCTCGTAGCCGCGCGCGAGCTTGTGCTCGCCCTGTGCCCCGGCTTCCACCCGCCACAGCCCGCGCGCAATGGCAAACTCGATCGCCTGATGATAGCAGACCTCGAAATGCAGAAAGGGGTGGTGTTCGATGCACCCCCAGTTTCGACCGAACAACGTGTCTGAGCCAATGAAGTTGATGGCGCCGGCAATGTAGCGCCCATTCCTTCGCGCCATGACCAGGAGGATGTCGTCGGCCATGCGTTCGCCGATCAGCGAAAAGAAGCGGCGGTTGAGATAGGGCCGGCCCCACTTGCGATTTCCCGTGTCCGTGTAGAATTTAAAAAAATCGTCCCATACGGCCTCGGTAAGGTCACGGCCTGTCAGCCAATCGATCCCGATCGCGTTTTCGACAGCGGTGCGACGCTCCTTTTTAAGGGCCTTGCGTTTGCGTGAAGTGAGTGTGTCGAGAAAATCATCATAGGTGCGGTAGTCGCGGTTGAAAAAATGGAACTGCTGGTCGGTTCGCAAGAGAAACCCTGCGCATTTGAGCGCCGCGATGTCGTCGCCGGTTGCAAAGGTCACATGGGCCGATGAAATGCCGAGCCTCTCCGTCAGCGTCCTGATCCCTTCGGCGAGCGCCTGCCGAACGGTTTCCAGAGGCGCGCCGTCGCGAACCAGAAGGCGGGGACCGCCCGCAGGGGTGAAAGGTATTGAAATCTGCAGTTTTGGATAATACCGGCCGCCGGCACGTTCGAAAGCATCTGCCCAGCCGTGGTCGAAAACATATTCTCCCTGGCTGTGCGATTTTAGGTAACACGGAACCGCGCCGAGCAGGGTGCCCTCGCTGGACCGCAGAAGCAGGTGCTGACCCAGCCATCCGCTTTCGCGCACAGCACACCCGCTGTCTTCCAGGCTAGAAAGAAAGGCGTGGGACACGAAGGGATTGTAGGAGGTTTCCGCCGCGTCCCGGCGAGCTCCGGTAAGTGGCGCCCAGTCGGCTTCCGGCACATCGGCGAGCGACGGCGAAACCGTTAGCGTCACTTCGCCCGACATGGACGCATCCGTTTTTGCTTTCGTCATAGGTTTAACTAAGCGCGCATGGGGAGCGCTTCAAGAGGTCCGCCACGCGGCGGCGGTCAGGGCGTGAACCCTTCGAAGGTCATCTGATCGGCGTATGCAAAGGTACGTTTGATGGCCTCCGGATCGCGCACCGTCCACGTGATGACAGGCATGGAAAGGCGCTCGCGCACGAAGGTGACAAACGGGTTCGGCAATTCATCCACTGCGTATGATACGAAGGAAATATCATGCGCCAGCATGGAAAAATGTCCCTCCATCGCTGCTGGGGAAGGCCCCTCCGCCGTCAGCCCGCGTGGCAGATGGGGAGCAAAATGTGCGAGCTGGCGGACGAGGCGGTGATCAAAAGACATCAGGGCGACCGAGCCGGAATACCCCCGCAGTGCTTCAGTCACGTTGGCGACAAGTGCATCGTCATGCCCTTCTGCGCCCTTCAGCTCGATCACCACCGGAACACGCCCCGCCACCAGTGTGAGCATCTCGCGCAGCGTTGGCACATGATCGGCGGTGTCGCCGACCTTTAATGCGCCCATCTCGATCGCCAGTTTTCCTGCGATCGTTCCATCCTGCCCTGTCAGTCGACGCAGCGCATGATCGTGGAAGACCATGGGAACACCGTCAGATGATAGATGCACGTCACATTCGATGGAATAACCGGCACTAGCGGCTGCCTCAAACGCCGAAAGCGTGTTTTCCCAGCGCGCATGGTTCATGTCATGCAGACCGCGATGCGCTATGGGGCGTGCGGTCAGCCAGTCCAGAACGGGCATTATTCGGCGACCTCGATAATGGCGTCTATTTCGACCGGCGCATTCATGGGCAAGGAAGCCATGCCGACAGCAGCGCGCGCGTGGCGTCCGCGATCTCCAAGAGCGGCCACAAGGAAATCCGAAGCACCGTTGGCGACGAGATGCTGGTCGGTAAAATCCGGGGTCGAGGCCACATAGACGGAAATGCGGACCACACGCTTGATCCGTTCCAGATCGCCAAGTGCTGCCCGTGCCTGTGCGAGCACATTAACCGTACACCATTTGGCTGCCAGCTTGCCGGCCTCGGTTCCCAGTTCACGTCCAAGAAGCCCCATCGCCATCAGCTTGCCGTCCTTGATGGGAAGCTGTCCGGAGGTCATCAGCAACGATCCGGTCTGCACAAAGGGCACGTAATTAGCCACAGGCGCTGCCGCTTCGGGCAGTTCGACACCCAGTTCCAGCAATCTTTTCTCGATTTCACGTGCCATATTGGTCTCCCGGCATTTCAATGTGTGTCACCACGGCAAATCCGTAGCAGGCAAAACTAAACGTCAGTTGCGACACTTTCGCAATCATATCCACACTGAGGGGGAATGTGCCGCAGGGGGAGAGGTTGCATATTTGCCACGCTTCCGCCACGACTCTCGTTCAAACGGAACCATCCAGACGGTCACGATGTGCTCCGACCGTAAAATGCCGAATACCGGAGGTCGTTCATGCGCTCATTGCGCCTTTTTGCCTTGGCCCTGTTTTCTGTTCCGGTCGCTGGGGCAAGCCTCGCTCAGGCGGCGCCGAAATTGCTGCCGCATCGGGCCATTTATGACCTCTCACTGGAGCAGGCGAGCGATCGATCGGGCATAAACGGCATTTCCGGGCGCATGGTCTACGAGTTCGCCGGGTCGGTCTGTGAGGGGTACACCACCACCTTTCGTTTCGTCATGCGTCTGGAAACGGATGATGCATCGCGGCTTTCGGACCAGCAGACCACCACCTATGAGGATGGTGAAGGAAAGGTCTTCCAGTTCGTCAACAAGATGTATCTCGACAACATGCTGGACCGGGAGGTGAAGGGTGTCGCCCGTCTGGAAGAGGGCGAGACGCTGGTGGAGCTGTCCAGGCCTGAACGTCGCAGCGAGAAGCTCGAGCGGACACAGTTTCCCGTACGGCACATGAAAGAAGTGTTGGCAAAGGCCGAATCCGGCGGCGGCTTCTATCAGACCACGCTCTACGACAGCTCCGAAGATGCTGATCGGGTGATGATGACCTCGGTAACGATCGGCAAGGCGAAACCAATTGAGAAAAACGACCCGGAGCGATCGGCCGCCGCTCGGCTCGAGAACCAGTCCTACTGGCCGGTAAGCATTGCCTATTTCGATCCAACCGAGGAGCGTGGCGAGGCTTTGCCCGATTACGAGATAAGTTTTTTACTGCATGAGAGCGGCGTCACGCGAAGCCTCGAGATGAACTATGATGAGTTTTCGATTCGCGGCCAGCTTGTCGATCTGACGATGTTCGATGAGACGAAAGACGGGGCCGATTGCACCAAATAGGCCCATTTGCCGGCCAAACGCTTGCATTATGCGCCATAAGCTTCTATATGCGCGCGCATTCCACACACGGATCTTGGTTCCGGTCGGGAGACATCCGACCAGCGCCTCCGGTGGCGGTTTCCGCCTGACGGTCCGTGGAGGTTCAACCGGAAAGGATAACGAATGGCACTGCCCGATATCAGCATGCGCCAGCTTCTGGAAGCTGGTGTTCACTTTGGTCACCAGACCCACCGCTGGAACCCGAAGATGTCCAACTACATCTTTGGTGCCCGCAACAATGTTCACATCATCGACCTCAGCCAGACCGTGCCACTGATGCACCAGGCGCTGAAGACCGTCTCAGACACCGTCGCCAAGGGCGGCCGTATTCTGTTCGTTGGCACCAAGCGTCAGGCGTCCGAGATCGTTGCCGATTCTGCCAGGCGTTCGGCACAGTATTATGTGAATGCCCGTTGGCTCGGCGGCATGCTGACCAACTGGAAGACGATCTCCAACTCGATCCAGCGTTTGCGCAAGCTCGACGAACTGCTCGCAGCCGATGCTCAGGGCTTCACCAAAAAGGAGCGCCTGAATCTGGAGCGCGAGCGTGAGAAGCTCGACCGTGCTCTCGGGGGTATTCGCGACATGGGTTCCACGCCGGACCTGATGTTCGTGATCGACACCAACAAGGAAGCGATTGCCGTGCAGGAGGCCAAGCGTCTTGGCATTCCGGTGGTCGCAATCGTCGATTCGAACTGCGATCCGGATGTCGTCGACTACCCGATTCCGGGCAACGACGATGCGGCGCGTGCTATCGCTCTTTATTGCGATCTCGTAGCCAAGGCAGCGATCGACGGCATTGAGCGCCAGCAGGGCGCCCTTGGCCTTGATATCGGCGAGGCCGTCGAGGCTCCTGCAGAGCCGACCCTCGACGATGAAGCCGCAACGCCGGCAACAGAAGAAAACAAGGACGCCTAACCAGCGCCGTTCCGAAAATGTGGGGCTGATTCCCTGCAACGGCCGCGCGGCAGACAACAGGCTTCGCGGCCGTTTTTGTTAGAGCAACTCCAGGAATGCTGCAGATCGGCTTTCCGTCCGGAGTTGCGTGAAAACAACGAGATAGAGCGTTTTCGCGTTTCAGCGAAAAGCGGAGATGCTCAACAAGATTGATGAAGAGGCGACGATGAGCATTACAGCAGCAATGGTCAAGGAACTGCGCGAGAAGAGCGGCGCAGGCATGATGGACTGCAAGACGGCCCTGACCGAGAACAATGGCGACATGGAAGCAGCCATGGACTGGCTGCGCAAGAAGGGCATTGCCAAGGCCGACAAGAAGGCTGGTCGCACGGCAGCCGAGGGCCTGATCGGCGTTGCATCCGACGCGAACAGTGCTGTCGTCGTCGAGGTCAATTCCGAGACCGACTTCGTTGCCCGCAATGATGCCTTCCAGGCACTGGTGAGCAACATCGCTACCGTCGCTCTCGGTACGGACGGCTCGATCGAGACAGTTTCCTCCGCAACTTACCCCGCCACGGGAAAGTCTGTAGCCGACACGGTAAAGGACGCCATCGGCACGATCGGCGAGAACATGACGCTGCGCCGTTCGGCCAGGCTGTCCGTCGAAAATGGTGCAGTTGCAAGCTATGTCCACAATGCCGTGACCGACGGTCTTGGCAAGCTCGGTGTGCTGGTGGCCATCGAGACCTCGGGCAATGCCGACGCGGCCCGTGCTTTCGGCCGTCAGGTCGCCATGCATGTGGCAGCGACCAATCCGCTGGCTCTGACCGAAGCCGATGTCGATCCGGCAGCCGTTGCCCGTGAGAAAGACATCTTCTCCGACCAGGCTCGTCAGTCAGGCAAGCCGGAGAACATCATTGAGAAAATGGTCGAAGGCCGTCTGCGCAAGTTCTTCGAGGAGGTTGTTCTCCTGAAGCAGGCTTTCGTGATGAACCCGGACCTTACCGTCGAGAAAGCGCTTGCCGAAGCCGAAAAGGAAATCGGCGCGCCGGCAAAGATCGTGAGCTTCGTCCGTTTCGCGCTTGGTGAAGGCATCGAGCGTGAGGAGACCGACTTCGCGGCTGAAGTGGCTGCTGCCGTCAAGTCCTGAGACCGGCGAATAGCTGTTTGAAGACGAAGGGCGCCGCGTGACAACGCGGCGCCCTTCGTGTAACGCAGGGTCAAATTTGGAGACTTTGAAGATGACCGAGAAACGCTACCGGCGCGTTGTCCTGAAAGCATCCGGCGAGGCCCTGATGGGCGAGCAGGGGTTCGGCATCGATGTGTCTGTGGTGGACCGCATCGCTCGCGATATTCTGGAAGCGCGCAGGTTGGGCGTCGAAGTCGGAGTCGTTATCGGCGGGGGTAACATCTTCCGGGGCGTTGCAGTGGCCTCCAAGGGCGGCGACCGGGTGACGGGCGATCACATGGGCATGCTCGCCACCGTCATCAATTCTCTGGCGCTGCGCACTTCTCTGGTGAAGATGGGTGTCGATGCCGTGGTCATGTCAGCCATTGCCATGCCCGAGCTCTGCGAGAGCTTCTCACAGCGCCAGGCCACGAGCTACATGAATGCAGGCAAGGTGGTGATTTTCGCAGGCGGCACCGGCAATCCGTTTTTCACAACGGATTCGGCGGCAGCACTCAGAGCGGCGGAGATCGGCGCGGATGCGCTCTTCAAGGGAACACAGGTCGACGGTGTCTATTCCGCCGATCCGCGCAAGGATCCGAATGCGACGCGCTACGAGCGACTCAGCCACGCTCAGGTGATCAGAGATGGCCTGGCCATCATGGATACTGCTGCGATTGCTCTTGCGCGCGAGAACCACATTCCGATAATCGTTTTCTCGATTCATGAAGAGGGCGGGTTCAACGCCATCTTGAAAGGCGGCGGACATTGCACCATCGTGTCCGATGACGCCGAACCAGAACAGCGTGCCGGTGCGTAAGGAGATTTAATGATGGCCGACGGCGTTGATTTTAAAGACCTAAAGCGGCGTATGGACGGGGCGACGAGTGCCTTCCAGCACGACTTGGCTTCGCTGAGGACGGGCCGGGCTTCCGCCAATCTTCTCGACCCGATTCAGGTGGAGGCCTATGGCTCGGCGATGCCGATCAACCAGGTTGCGACGGTTTCTGTACCGGAGCCGCGCATGATCTCGGTCGCGGTCTGGGATCAGAGCATGATCAACGCCGTGGACAGGGCCATCCGCGAATCGAATCTCGGTTTCAACCCGATCATGGACGGATCGACGCTGCGTATTCCCTTGCCTGAGCTCAATGAGGAGCGTCGCAAGGAACTCGTCAAGATCGCGCATCAATACGCGGAAAACGCGAAGGTTGCGGCACGTCACGTGCGCCGCGACGGCATGGAGCACCTCAAAAAGGCCGAAAAGGATGGCGACATAAGCCAGGACGAGCTGCACGCGCAGTCCGATCAGGTGCAAAAGATGACGGATGAGACGATTTCGGCCATCGATAAGCTGCTCGCCGCCAAGGAAGCCGAAATCATGCAGGTTTAGCCACTGCAGCGTGCTCACGAGGCGAGGGGAGAGTAGCATTTGAAGCCGGCGCACATAGCCATAATCATGGATGGAAACGGTCGCTGGGCCGAAGCGCGGGGCCTCCCGCGCCGGGCCGGGCACCGCGCCGGTGTGGAAGCGCTGCGCAGCGCCGTGCGTTCGGCTGGCGAACTGGGCATTAATTGGCTCACCGTCTACGCTTTTTCGTCGGAAAACTGGTCGCGGCCGCCTTCTGAGGTCAACGACCTCATGGGGCTTTTGCGCCTGTTCATTCGCCGCGATCTTGCCGAGCTGCATCAGAACGGTGTTCGCGTGCGCATCATCGGCGACAGGGAGAACCTTGAAAAGGACATCAGGTCGCTGTTGCTGGAGGCGGAAAATCTCACGGCGGAGAACACCAGAATGAACCTGGTGATCGCCTTCAACTACGGCGCTCGCGACGAGATTTTGAGGGCTGCGAAAGCACTGATGCATGACGTGCAATCGGGCCGACTGGAGGCCGATGCGGTCGATCTGGAAGCTTTCGGTGGTTACCTCGATACCGCCGGTATTCCCGATCCGGATCTGATCATCAGAACAAGCGGTGAGCAGCGTCTGTCGAACTTTCTCCTTTGGCAGGCCGCTTATGCCGAGTTCGTTTTTCTGCCCTGTCATTGGCCGGATTTCGGTCGCGCGGATCTTGAAACTGCCATCACCACCTTCAATGCCCGCGAACGCCGCTTTGGCGGCGTCGGAGCGCGCGAAGCTGTCCTATGAACGGGCGTGGCGAGGGAGAAATGCCGGCGCCCCGCCGCCCGCGAAGCAATCTGCAATTGCGTATCATTTCGGCGGTCGTTCTAGGCTTCGCCGTTCTGCTGATTACCTATTTTGGCGGGTTGCCTTTTCGCCTGATGGGCGCGGCTATGGCCGGCGCGATTTTCTATGAATGGTGCGCCATGCGCCCGGAGCGAGGCGCCAGCATGCACACCGTTCTCGGTGGTACATTGCTTGCTGCGGTCATGACGTTGATGGTTTTCGACCAGTCGGCTTCGATGCTGTTTCTTGGTCTGGCGGCCGCACTTTTCATCCTCGCAATGCACGGCTGGGCATCCAGAACCGGCTTTGGAATGGTTGCAGGGCTTGCCTATGCAGCCGCGCCCACATTGGCGCTTGTTCATCTAAGGGCCGATGACCGGTCGGGGCTGTTTGCGATCCTGTTTCTGTTCGCAGTCGTCTGGACAACGGACATTATGGCCTATTTTACCGGCCGAACCCTAGGTGGGGCGAAGCTTGCCCCCTCCATCTCCCCGGGGAAGACATGGAGCGGCGCGGTCGGCGGCACGGTTTTCGCCGTGCTTGCAGGCGGCGCATTCGCACTCCATGAGAGTGCGGCTCATGGCACTGTGTTGATTGCCCTTATCGCACTTGTCCTGGCGGTGATTTCGCAGATTGGCGATCTGTTCGAATCGGCCCTGAAGCGCCGCAGTGGCGTAAAGGATTCCAGCAATCTCATTCCCGGCCATGGCGGGGTGATGGACCGGGTGGACGGGCTCATGGCGGCGGCCCTTGCCCTTTATCTTCTGGCGGCGCTGTTGGGCGGAGGAGACTACCCGGCTCACGCTCTTTTCAGGTTTTAGGAACCCGGAACCATTTGCCTTGGATCTGCCGCGATGGCATGGAGTGTTGGTAAGCCGGGATTCGGGAGGCTCTTTGGGGCACGTGTCCGCGTTAACCGGAAACTTATTGGAACAATGCGGCAGACCTTCTGAAAGTCCCGATAGTTTTTCCAGATTGAAACACTGAAGCAAACCGCGATCGAGTGAGACTGACGTGATCGACTTTATGACTTCCATTTTCAGCACGAACGGCCTTTTGGTCGGAACGATCATCCCGTTCCTGTTCGTTCTGACTGTGGTCGTGTTCGTTCATGAAATGGGACACTATCTCGTCGGCCGCTGGTGCGGCATTGGGGTGAAGGCGTTCTCGATCGGTTTTGGCCCTGAGCTCTTTGGGTTCAACGACCGGCACGGCACACGCTGGAAACTGTCGGCGATCCCCCTCGGGGGGTATGTGAAGTTCACCGGCGACATGTCGGTGACCAGCACGCCCGACCCCGAATCAACCGAGCATCTGTCGCCCGACGAGTTGCGTGTGGCCTTCCACACCCAGCCTGTATGGAAGCGTGCGGCGACGGTGTTCGCCGGTCCATTCTTCAATTTTCTTCTCACCATAGCCGTGTTCGCGGTCATGTTTGCTGGCTTCGGTCGGTATGTCATGGAGCCGATGGTCGCCGAAGTGCGGCCGGATACGCCTGCCGCCATCGCCGGATTTCAGCCCGGCGACCGGTTTGTCTCCGTCGATGGCACCCAGGTGCGCACTTTCGGCGATGTCCAGCGTATCGTTTCAGGGCGCGCAGGCGATGAATTGGCGTTCATTGTTCGCCGGGGCGAAGAGGAAGTGGTCCTGAAAGCCACGCCTGAGCTTCTCGAACAGAAGGATGCCCTGGGCAACACAGTGCGGATTGGCGTGATCGGTGTCGTCAACGATCAGGAGATGGGCCAGCCCCGCCTGATCGAGTTCGGTCCCATCGAGGCGCTCGGTGAAGCGGTGCGTGAAACCGGCTATGTGATCTACCGCACCGGCCAGTTTCTCAAGCGCTTCGTGGCCGGCCGGGAAGATCGATGCCAGCTTGGCGGGCCGGTCAAGATCGCGGACATGGCCGGAAAAGCGGCTCAACTCGGGTTCGAATGGCTGGTGCAACTTGTTGCATTATTGTCAGTCGGGATAGGCGTTCTTAATCTTTTGCCCATTCCCCCCCTTGATGGCGGGCATCTGGTGTTCTACGCCATAGAAGCTGTGATGCGCCGTCCCGTGTCCGAGAAGGTCATGGACGCGGTTTACCGTGTTGGTCTGTTCGCCGTTCTCGCATTCATGGGGTTTGTTTTTTGGAACGACCTGTTTGGATGCTAGGGAGGCGCGGGAAGGCAAAATGTGTAAAAATTGAGACGATATTTACCATGGCTTTGATTTTGGCGTGACGCGAATGCCACTAAGCGGTGGTTCGTAAACGCAAATTAACCAGAAGGCTTGCGTGTAGGAAAAATCTGGCTATTAGGTTAGCTGCTTTGCAAGATTGTTCCTATTTCTCGCTGCGGGGACAAAGAGAATAGAGGTTTTCAAGCCCAATGAAGGCATCTTCGAGCTTTAAGAACGCCGTTTCGGCAGTGGCCCTCTCGGCGGGGTTGGCGATGACGGGGACGATCGCCGTCGAGCTGGCCACGATGGAGGCGGCGCATGCTGCCACGGTCAGCCGAATCGAGGTGCGTGGAAACCGTCGCGTCGACGCGGAAACCATTCGCAATTACATCAACATCCGCCCGGGGCGTTCCTTCTCGCAGGACGATGTCAACGACGCCGTCAAGCGGCTCTTCGCCACCGGCCTTTTTGCGGATGTGTCGATCAGTCAGTCGGGCGGGGCGCTGGTCGTCACTGTCGACGAGTACTCGATCGTCAATCAGGTGATCTTCCAGGGCAACAAGAAGATCAAGGATGCGAATCTGGCGCGCGCCGTACAGCTGCAGCCTCGCAAGTCCTTCTCCAATCAGGCGCTTCAGGCTGATGAGGAGACCATCCGCGAAGCCTATCGGCGCATTGGTCGCGACGACGCGACCGTCAGCGGACGCACCCAGGAACTCGAGGATGGCCGCGTCAATGTCATCTTCGAGGTGCAGGAAGGTGGACGCACGAAGATTGCCGCGATCAATTTCGTCGGCAACAATGCATTCCGCGATGGCCGTCTGAAAGACGTGATTTCGACGAAGCAGTCGAACTTCCTTTCCTTCCTGCTGCGCAATGACATCTATGATGACAACCGTCTGCGCGCGGACGAGGAAACGCTGCGTCGTTTCTATTACAATCGCGGCTATGCGGATTTCCGTGTTATTTCCTCGACTGCCGATCTCGACGAGACCGAGAACGCTTACACCCTGACCTTTACCGTGGAAGAGGGCGAGCGCTATCGCTTTGGCAATATCGATGTCGAGAGCACGATCTCCGGCATTGATCCGGAAACCCTGCGTTCGCAGATCGAGACCCGTCAGGGCAGTGTCTACAGCGCCAAGAATGTCGAAGATTCCATTATCGCCCTGACCGAGCATGTCGCTGGCATGGGCTATGCGTTTGCGCAGGTCACGCCCCGTGGCAACCGCAATTTCGAAACCCGTGAGATCGATGTCGTCTATTCGATCGATGAGGGACCGCGCGCCTACATTCAGCGCATCGAAATCCGCGGCAACCAGCGTACGCGCGACTATGTCATCCGCCGTGAGTTCGACCTGAGCGAAGGCGATGCCTTCAACCAGGTGCTGGTGCAGCGTGCCAAGCGCCGTCTTGAAGCGCTGAACTTCTTCCAGACGGTCAATATCTCGACCGTTCCGGGGTCGCAGCCCGATCAGGTCATTCTGGTCGTTGATGTGGTTGAGAAATCGACCGGTGAATTCTCCATCGGTGCTGGCTACTCAACCAGCGGTGGGGTCGACAGCAGCGGCGGTTTCTCCGTGGAAGGCTCTGTCACGGAGCGCAACTTCCTGGGCCGCGGCCAGTATGTTCGCGTAGCCGCAGGCGGCGGCAAGGATTCGCGCGACTATTCGTTCTCGTTCACCGAGCCATATTTCCTCGGTCGCCGCATCTCGGCCGGTTTCGATGTTTATCGCCGCACCCGCAAGTTCGACGACAAGTATGAGCGCGACACGACAGGTGCGACGGTTCGCTTCGGTCTTCCGATCACCGAAGCACTGTCCACGCAGCTTGCCTACAACCTCTCTCAGGAAGAGTACACCGGCATTGGAAGCTGTGAAGATCCGAGTGCTCCGGGGTGCGATCTTGCCACGGCGCTCGTTCAGGCAATCGATCAGGAAAAGTGGATCAAGTCGTCCGTCAGCGGTTCGCTGATCTACAACACGATCGACGACATGAAGAACCCGCATTCGGGTCTTTATGCGAACCTGACGCTCGAGGTCGCTGGCCTTGGCGGCGACGCCAAGTTCGTGAAGGCGACCGCGCGCGGCACCTATTATCACACCTTGTCGGAAGAGCTTGACCTGGTCGGCCTCTTCACGGTGGGAGCCGGTCACATTCAGGCGCTTGATGGCGAACTGCGCGTGTTCGACCATTTCTCGAGCAGCGACCGCATCATTCGCGGCTTTGACTACAACGGCATTGGTCCGTATGACACTGCCACCGGCGATCATCTGGGCGGCACGACCTATTTCAATGCCTCCGCGGAAGCGCAGTTCCCGTTCCCGATCCTGCCCGAAAGCTTCGGTCTTCGTGGCGCGGTCTTTGCCGATGCCGCCACGCTTTACGGCAGCGATGTTGCCGGGGCGATCGGAACCGATATGCAGTGGCGCGCTTCGGTCGGCGCCGGCCTGATCTGGGCGTCGCCCTTCGGTCCGCTGCGTGTTGATTATGCCTACCCCGTCCTGAAGGAAGAATCCGACGACGTGGAGCATTTCAACTTCGGTATTTCGACACGCTTCTAACGGCCGCGTGTTGCTGAAGCAGTTCCGTTTAGCCCGGGCCCTTTGGGTCCGGGCGAAAGGTTTCCATGAAGGACCCTGATTTTTTTCCTCCCGCACGCCGCATTACGGCAGGCGAGGTTGCCTCGCTGACGGGAGCCGAGCTCGCTCGCCCCGAGTTGGCGGAGGTTATGATCGAGGGCGTTGCTGCCGCATCTGACGGCGGTGCCGGCATGCTGGTTTTTATTGAGGGCAAGCGCAACGCCGAGCTCGTGCGCAACACGACGGCCGCTGCTGTCTTGTGCAAGCGCGAGGCGGCGGGGCATTGTCCGGAAACCGTGGCGGTGCTTATCGCCGATAAGCCGCAGGCGGCCTTTGCGCAGATAACGCGCCTTCTCTTCCCTCAGGCCATGAGCCCCGGAACGATGACCGGAGAGACCGGAATTTCCAACCGGGCGAGCGTCGCGGTCGATGCCGTTCTCGAGGATGGCGTGATCGTGGAACCCGGTGCCGTCATCGGAAGAGGCGTCATGATCGGCCGTGGGACGATCATTGCCCCCAACGCCGTGATCGGAACCTCGACCCGGATCGGTCGGGACAGCTATGTGGGGCCCGGCGCTTCGGTGCAATGCGCCATGGTCGGCGACCGTGTCATTCTTCACGCTGGCGTCCGGATCGGCCAGGATGGGTTCGGCTATTTGCCAGGTGCCAGGGGGCTTGAAAAGCTGCCGCAGATCGGCCGCGTCGTCATTCAGGATGATGTCGAGATCGGCGCCAACACCACAGTGGACCGCGGCGCTCTCGTTGATACGGTTATCGGGCAGGGGACGAAGATCGATAACCTGGTGCAGGTGGCGCACAATGTTCGCATCGGCCGAAGCTGCATCATCGCCGGAAACTGTGGCCTTTCGGGATCCGTGACGCTCGGCGATTTCGTCATGCTGGGTGGCAGGGTCGGCATTGCTGATCATATCAATATTGGTACCGGTGCGCAGCTTGCCGCATCCAGCGGCGTCATGAACGACGTGCCGCCGGGCGAGCGTTGGGCCGGTTCTCCCGCCCAGCCGATACGCGAGGCCTTTCGCGAGCTGGCTGCCCTGCGGGGGCTGGTAGACGGGAAGAGAAAGAAGATGAGGGACGGGGATGAGTGACACCGCTTCGACCACGCTTGAAAGCCTGGATATCATGGATCTGATGCGGTTACTTCCGCATCGTTATCCTTTTCTTCTGGTCGACAGGATCATCGAGATTGATGGCGACCGTTCCGCCATCGGCATCAAGAATGTCACCATGAACGAGCCTCATTTCACGGGGCATTTTCCGACGCAACCGGTGATGCCGGGCGTCCTGATCGTTGAGGCGATGGCGCAGACTGCTGGCGCGATCTGCATCAACAATGCCGGCGACGACAGTCCCTCACTGGTCTATTTCATGACCATCGATAACGCGAAGTTCCGCAAGCCGGTGGTTCCCGGCGACCGTCTTGAGATCCATGTGACCAAGGTTAAACAACGCGGGAACATCTGGAAGTTTGATTGCGTCGCCAAGGTGGACGAGGCCAAGGTTGCCGAGGCCGTCATTTCGGCGATGATGTCTGTGGAACAGGCGAGCTGACGGGAATTTCATGCCGCGCGACACTGTCATTCACCCTTCGGCTGTCATTGAACCTGGCGCAGAACTGGGCCAGGGGGTTCGTATCGGGCCTTTTTGCCACGTATCTTCAGGCGCCCGGCTGCACGATGACGTGGAACTGATCGGCCACGTGACCATCATGGGCGACACGACACTTGGCGAGTCATGCCAGGTCTATCCGCAGGCCGTTCTTGGTGCTCCCCCGCAAAACTTCAAGCACAAGGGTGGCAAGAGCACGCTCGAGGTCGGGGCGCACTGCGTTATCCGCGAAGGGGTGACTTTTCATGCCGGCACGGACACCAGTCGCGGAAAGACCACGGTCGGTTCGCACGGCCTCTTCATGGCCTACTCGCATGTGGCGCACGACAGCGATGTGGGCAATCATGTCACCATGGCGAATTATGCCGGCCTCGGCGGTCATGCCGAGATTGGCGATCATGTGATCATTTCGGGCTATGCCGCAGTCCATCAGTTCGTGCGGATTGGCCATCACGCATTTTTGGGCGGCTTTGCCGCCGTGGTGGGCGATGTCATCCCCTACGGAATGGCGGTGGGGGATCGCGCATGTCTGCGCGGTCTCAATCTCATCGGTCTCAAACGCTCCGGCATGCCGCGAGAGGATATTGCAGCCCTGAGGAAGGCCTACAGGATGCTCTTCGCGGAGGGTAATTCGCTGGATGAGAACGCCCGCGCTGTCCGCAGCGCCTATCCCTCTTCACAGCTGATCGGCGATATTGTTGCCTTTGTTGGTGGCCGGGACAAGCGTCACTTCACCCTCCCGGCGCGTGGCAGAGGCGCCTCCGAGGATGATGATACAGGCTGATAAACAATCGGTTCTGCCGGAAGCCTCCCGCATCGCGGTTGTGGCCGGCAGCGGAGCACTGCCACGGGATGTGGTCCGCACTCTCGTTAAGGGCGGGCACAGGCCGATTGTCATTGCCATTGAAGGTGAAGCAGACTGGCTCGGTGGCGAGAATGTCGCCGAGTTCGACCTTTGGCCAGCCCCCGCCGAACGCTTGGCATTGTTCCTGCCAAAGCTGCAACGCGCCGGCGTGACGCATCTCGTGCTCGCCGGAGGCGTGAGCCGCCGGCCGCCCATTCTGAAAGTCAGGTTGGGATGGGACATTTTTCGCGCTCTTCCCAAACTGGTGACCGCTTACGCAAAAGGGGACGACGGGCTCCTGCGCGCCGTGATAGCGTATATAGAATCCAGGGGAATTCGCGTGTTGGGCGCGCATGAGATTGCGCCGGAGCTTCTCGCGCCGGAAGGTGTAATGACCCGCATCAGCCCGAAAGCATCGGACAGAATGGATCTGCAGGCCGCCTATGAGGCAGCCCGGGTGATCGGTTCGCTCGACATCGGTCAGGCGGCGATCGCTGTGGGCGGCCGGGCTGTGGCTCTGGAAGGGATTGAAGGAACTGCAGGGCTGCTTGAGCGTATGCAAGGCATGCGCAACCATGGTCGCCTTGCGGGAAAGACGGGCGGAGCACTTGTGAAATGCGCCAAGCCGGATCAGGAAAAACGCGCCGACATGCCGACCATCGGCCCTGACACGATAAAGGCGGCACATGCTGCCGGGCTCTCCGGTGTCGGGGTCGAGGCCGGACGCTCGCTGATTCTTGATTATGCGACCACGGTCAGACTGGCAGACGAGCACGGCCTGTTCGTGATCGGACTTGATCCGGAGGCGAAGGATGAACGCTGATCGCCGCCCTTTGAGGATTGCCATTATCGCCGGTGAGGAATCCGGGGATCTTCTGGGGGCAGACCTCGTAGAGGCGCTGCGCAGGATGAGCGGAGCGAATGTCGAGCTTATGGGGGTTGGGGGGCGTGGACTCATCGCGCGCGGTCTGGACTCGTTTTTTGATGCTGAAGAAATCGCCCTGATGGGGATCAGCGCCATTGTGCGCGACCTGCCCAGGTTAATACGCCGCATCGGCCAGACGGCAAAGGCCATTGCTGACGCAGAGCCCGACTGCCTGATCACCATCGACAGTCCGGAGTTCAGCCTCCGCGTCGCAAAGAAGGTGCGCGCGCTCGCACCCTCCATCCCGATTATCCACTACGTGTGTCCAAGCGTTTGGGCGTGGCGGCCGGGAAGGGCGCCTGCCATGCGCCCGCATGTCGACGAGGTTCTCTGCCTTTTGCCGTTCGAACCGGCGGAACTGGAACGGCTCGGCGGCCCGACCGGAACCTTTGTAGGCCATCGCCTGGCAAGCGAGCCGAATATTCTGGCTGCGGCGCAGGCGCATCTGTCAGGGGCGGCCAAAGCGTCTGACGGGCAGCGGTCCCTGCTTCTCCTGCCTGGATCACGCCGTGGCGAGGTCTCGCGTCTTCTCCAGCCTTTTGGAGAAACCGTGCGCCACCTTCATGACGCCGGTCACGACTTCCGTGTGGTGATGCCCACCGTTCCGCACGTTTCGTCCATGATCGAGGCTGCGGTGAAGGACTGGCCTCAAAAACCCGAGATCATCCTCGATCACGAGCGCAAATGGCAGGCCTTCGCCGAGGCAGATGCAGCACTGGCGTGTTCAGGAACCGTCTCTCTGGAGCTGGCTCTCGCGCGCGTGCCGACGATCCTTTGCTACAAGACGGATTTCGCGGCGCGCGCGCTCATTCCGCTGATCACGGTGTGGTCTGCGGCCCTGCCGAATCTGATCGCCGGTTGGCCGGTCGTGCCTGAACATTTCAATCAATATATCCGGCCGTCATATCTCGCCCGTCAGGTCACGACATTGTGGGACGAAAAGCCCGCGCGCGCCGCACAGATGTCCGGTTTCCAGGAAATCGCCGACGCTCTGGCTACAGAAAGACCTTCCGGCGAGATTGCCGCGCAGGTGGTGCTCCGGCACATCGCACGCGCCGCCTGAACCAGACCCGCATAAAAAAAGCCCCGCCTATGACAGCGGGGCATTTTTGTCGTCGATCAGAGCTTAGCGCTTGGCGATCGGCACATAGTCGCGCTGGGTTGCGCCCGTGTAGAGCTGGCGCGGGCGACCGATCTTCTGCTTCGGATCCTCAATCATCTCTTTCCACTGGGCGATCCAGCCGACGGTGCGCGCGAGCGCAAAAAGCACCGTGAACATGGTGGTGGGGAAACCCAGTGCCTTCAGCGTGATGCCGGAATAGAAGTCGATGTTCGGGTATAGCTTCTTCTCGATGAAGTACTCATCTGTCAGCGCGATACGCTCCAGCTCCATGGCGATGTCGAGCTGCGGATCGTCCTTGATGCCCAGTTCGCTTAACACCTCGTGGCAGGTCTTCTGCATGATCTTCGCGCGCGGGTCGTAGTTCTTGTAGACCCGGTGGCCAAAGCCCATGAGGCGGAATGGATCGTTCTTGTCCTTGGCGCGATCAATGAACTCGGGAATGCGATCGACCGAACCGATTTCGTCCAGCATGTTGAGCGCCGCCTCGTTTGCGCCCCCATGGGCAGGGCCCCACAGGCAGGCGATGCCAGCGGCGATGCAGGCAAACGGATTGGCGCCGGAAGAGCCGGCCAGACGCACCGTCGAGGTGGAAGCGTTCTGCTCGTGGTCGGCATGCAGGATGAAAATCCGCTCCATGGCGCGCGCCAGAACCGGGTTCACCTTGTATTCCTCGCACGGGACCGAGAAGCACATGTGCAGGAAGTTCGCCGCATAGCCGAGGTCGTTCTTCGGATAAACGAAGGGCTGCCCGACGTGATACTTGTAGGCCATCGCCGCAATGGTCGGCATTTTCGCGATCATGCGCAGGCTAGCCACCATGCGCTGATGCGGGTCGGAAATATCCGTGGAATCGTGATAGAATGCCGACATGGCGCCCACCACACCGCACATAACCGCCATCGGGTGCGCGTCACGGCGAAAACCGGTGAAGAAGCGATTCATCTGCTCATGCACCATTGTGTGGTGCGTCACGCGGTAGTCGAAATCCTCCTTCTGCGCCTTGGTTGGCAGTTCGCCATAAAGCAGCAGATAGCAGGTCTCCAGAAAATCGCCGTGCTCGGCCAGTTGCTCAATCGGATAGCCGCGGTGGAGAAGGATGCCTTCATCGCCGTCAATATAGGTGATCTTCGATTCGCAGCTTGCCGTGGAGGTGAAGCCCGGATCGTAAGTGAACATCCCGGTGTCTTTGTAGAGCGAGGTGATGTTGACGACATCCGGGCCCACGCTACCCTTCAAAATCTCGAATTCGTGCCCGTTTTCCTGGCCGCCAATTTCCAGCTTCGCAGTTGGTTTGGTCATCGCAATCACCTCTCACTTCAAGGAACTTGGCGCCAGAAAACTGTCGCCCAAACAATATTGCCGGCGGTCGAGCGCGCGAAATAGCTAACGCATTTCCCCCGTGGTGCCAAGCGCGTGCAGCATCTGAATATTGCAGTGCAGCACACCCCTGGTGATCAAACCCAGTCCGCAAGCCTGATCCTCTGCGGGACGAAGCTAGGCAGCCTGATCGCGGATTCGCGCCAAACTCTCCTCTCGCCCAAGAACGGAAAGAACATCGAAGATGCCTGGCGATGTGGTGCGCCCGACGAGCGCTGCCCTCAACGGTTGGGCGACTTTGCCAAGCTTGCGTTCGGTCTGTTCCGCGAAAGCGCGGACAGCTGCTTCGATATTCGCAAGGGTCCAATCGTCGACATTTTGCAATACGGGAAGAATTTCCGCAAGCAGTTGACGCGCATTCTCATCCAGCAGCTGATCGGCTTTTTCATCGATTGAGAGCGGTCTTTCCGCGAACAGAAAGCTCGCGCTATCAACAAGTTCAACCAAGGTTTTGGCGCGCTCTTTCAAGCCCGGAAGAGCCTGTAAAAACTGGTCTTTCCGCGTCTCGTCCAGAGCGTCGAGGAGTGCTTTTCCTCCTTCGAGATACGGCAGTGTATCGATCAGAATGTCGAGCAACCTTGCATCGTCCATCTGCCGCATATGCACGCCGTTGAGCGCTTCCAGCTTCTGGAAGTCGAAGCGTGCGGCGCCCTTGTTCACGTCGGTGATGTCGAACCAGCGAATCATGTCTTCGTCGGACATGATCTCGTCGTCTCCATGGCTCCAGCCCAATCGTGCCAGATAGTTGCGCAAGGCCGAGGGAAGGTAACCCATCTCCCTATAAGCCTCGACGCCCAGCGCGCCATGCCGTTTGGAGAGTTTCGCGCCGTCTGGCCCATGAATAAGCGGGATATGGGCCATCACCGGCACCTCCCAGCCCATGGCCCTGTAGATCACTGTCTGGCGTGCGGCATTGGTCAGATGATCGTCGCCGCGGATGATGTGTGTGACGCCCATATCATGGTCGTCCACCACCACGGCATGCATGTATGTGGGGGATCCATCGGAACGCAGGATAATGAAATCGTCGAGATCCTTGTTGGGAAAGCGCACCGTGCCCTGCACCTGATCCTCGACGACCGTTTCCCCGTCTTGCGGTGTCTTGATACGGATGACCGGCTTGATCCCTTCAGGAGCCTCCGACGGATCACGGTCACGCCAGGTACCGTCATAGCGGGGTGGGCGCCCCTCGGCGCGCGCCTTCTCACGCATCGCTTCCAGCTCTTCGGGCGAGCTGTAGCAGTAGTAGGCTTCTCCCTTGGCAACGAGCTCCTCCGCGACCGCGCGGTGCCGGTCTGCCCGCGCAAACTGGGAGACAGGCTCGCCATCGCAATCGAGTCCGAGCCAGGCAAGCCCGTCGAGGATTGCGGCGGTGGCCTCTTCGGTCGAACGCTGCCGGTCGGTGTCTTCGATGCGCAACAGCATTTTCCCGCCGGTATGGCGCGCATAAAGCCAGTTGAATAGGGCCGTTCGCGCACCGCCGATGTGCAAATATCCGGTGGGTGAGGGCGCAAAGCGCGTGACGACGGGTCTGCTCATGAATCTATCCCGGGATTTGATGCGGTCTCACGGCCTTTTGAAAGGTATGCGATACCGCAGGTGGTCTTTGGCTGGCTGTCATGTAGCATAGAACGGTCGGGGCGCAAGCATGGCACGGGGAGGCCAGGCGATGGGGGGCGAACTGGCGGTTGCAGAGAGCGACGAGCGGGCCCAGTTCGCTGTCGGCACGCAAACGCCGGAAGCTGAAGACGCAACACAGAGCATTGGAGTGTGGCCGGCGCGCCCCGTGTATGCGCCGGTTGCAGCACGAAAGCTCGTTTTGCTCGCCCCGCTCTGGCAGACGTGGAGTGCGGGGATACACGCTGCACTCTCGCAGGAATCATCTAGAGGCACGCTGTTCCTTTGGCTCCCTGTCCTGCTTGGCGGCGGCGCACTTGCATATTTCGCATTACCGGTCGAACCGCCAGCCTATGCTGTCGTCAGCGGTCTGCTCGCGCTCACCCTTGTGGCTTTCCTGGCGTCGGGAAAACCTGTTCTTCGTGTCGCCGCCCTTGCCGCATTGATCGTTCTTCTCGGGCTTTCATGCGCGAAGGTCGAAACCTGGCGGGCCGCCACACCCATGCTCGGCGCCGACGTGACGACGCGGCTTACAGCCCGCGTGGTCAGCATTGAACCGCGAGCGAACGGGCGCTCTCGTTTGACCGTGGATGTGGTTGCCACCGAACGCCCGCACTTGCGCTATGCGCCGGAGCGCGCGCGTTTGTCGGCACGCTCCATCCCAGACGGATTGAGCCCGGGCGATGGAGTTCAGGGCCTGGTGCGCCTCATGACACCTTCGGGTCCGGTGCGCCCGCACGCCTACGATTTTTCGTTTGAGAGCTATTTTGACGGCCTCGGGGCTGTGGGCTTTTTCATGCGGGAGCCGGAGCGTGTCGAGATCGACCGGCCATTCGGAAGAGCGAAGTGGGCTTTATCCACGCTCCAGGGATTGCGGGAGTCTCTTGCCGAGAGACTTCGCAGCCGGGTGGGAGGAGCGGAAGGAGAGGTGGCTGCGGCGCTGATTACCGGGATGAGAGGGGGCATACCGGAACATTACAATGAAGATCTGCGTCGGGCCGGACTGGCGCATGTTCTTGCCATTTCGGGGCTGCACATGGCACTCGCGGCCTTCACGATAATTGGCGCTGCAAGGCTGGGCTTCGCGTTGTTCCCCGGTTTTTCTTCGCGTCATCCGGTGCGCAAATACGCAGCGGCTGTCGCCCTGCTTGTCTGTTTCTTCTATTTGCTCGTCTCCGGTGGCGGTGTGGCGGCTCAGCGCAGCTTTCTCATGCTCGCGGTCATGCTCCTGGCCCTGTTGTTCGATCGCGCTGCTTTAACCATGCGCAACCTGGCTGTTGCGGCCCTGATCGTGATTGTCACGACGCCCCACGAAGTCGTGGGACCGGGCTTCCAGATGTCTTTTTCGGCAACTGCGGCACTCATCGCCGGCTATGCGGCGTGGAATGCGCACCGCGCCAAACGGCTCTCCCGAAAACCGTATGTGGAGCGGAAAGGCACTGCGAGGCTCGTCCATCTCATCTTCATCTCTATCGGCGGTATCGCGCTCACATCGCTGATCGCCGGGACAGCGACAACCCTCTATGGTGTGTGGCATTTCCAGCGGGCATCGCCACTTGCTCTTGGAGCCAACCTGGCGGCAATGCCCGTGGTTTCTCTGGTGGTGATGCCTTCGGCCGTGGCGGCGATAGCCACAATGCCGCTCAACCTTGATGGATGGCCATTGGCCTTGATGGGGTGGGGTATCTCGACGGTCATGGGCATCGCCCGGTGGTTTTCTGAGCAAACCCCCTTCGATGCGACCGGCGCGATACCACTCTCCGCCACGCTGAGCCTGACCGCTGCGCTTGCAATCCTCACCATGACAACGACCAGACTGCGGTTGGCTGCGCTGCCCTTTCTTGTGTTGGGGCTCATCCTCGTTTCAGCGCGTGGTCTGCCTGATGTTTTAGTATCCGAAGATGCGCGACTGGTGGCTGTGCGCGCGCACGATGGCGCCCTTACAGTCAACCGCAAGAGACCCAACGCGTTTTCTCTGGAAAACTGGCTGCGAGCTGCCGGAACAGAAGTAGTCCGCAAACCGGAAGTGTTGAGAGGAGCGGGGACGGCCGCGCTCCTTGCCCGGGCGACGACAAATCACTTTCTGTGCAACGATGCCTTCTGCGTGCTACGCCATGAACGTGGAGCGATCATTGCGCATGTGATGAAAACCGAGCTGCCCACGTCCCGCCTACTTCTTCATGAACTGTGTGGGGCCACGGATCTCATCGTCATCAATGATGCGCGTATCGATCGACCGTGTAAGGCTGGTCGTGCACAAACAATCACGGCGCGTACCCTGGCTCGACGGGGGAGCGCCGAGATACGGTTAGGACACAATGGTTCTGATCCGTCCCTGATCAGGATTGCTTTTGCGATCAGTGAACCCTATCGACCATGGCATGAGCAGCGCCAGTTTTCACGCGCCGCTCGCGGCCTGGGACCATACAAACGCACCCGGAAAACTTCCGGGAAGCCCGATAAAAACTCGTAAAAAAACCGAGCCTTAAGTCAAAGATCAAAGGCTTTTATTTAGCCCGCGCCCCGACCTGTGACCGGTCGCGCCAAGACTTTAAGAACGGCACTGCCCACGGTGAGCTAGCCCGCACGCTCCATGAATGCTCTGGCGGCATGCGGCGCGCGGATCTTTCCTTCATGGATGAAATAGACGAACACATCTCGCGGCTCTCTCTCCGGCGTGAAGGCCTGGTCCATGAGAGGCAGGTCGTCTGGCTGGCCGCCCTCGGCCCAAAGCTTCGCGCGCTTGACCCATGCATCAAGCTCTGTGGGAGCATAAGCTGTCGGAATATCGTCCTCGCCGCGCTGAAGACGGGCATAGACGAAATCACCGGTCACATCGGCGACTTCCGGATATGTGTTGTGATGCGCATAGCAGATCGCGGCACCATACTTGCGCACGAGTTGAGGAAACTCCGGCGTACAGAAGGTCTCGTTGCGCACTTCCAGAACGTGTCGGAGCCGAACCCCGTCGCGCTCGGATGGTAGAAGCTGCAGAAATCCCTCAAAATCCTCCGGGTCGAACTTTTTGGTAGGAGCGAACTGCCAGACGAGCGGGCCGAGCTTCTCCCCGATCTCGGAAATGCCTGAGTCAAGAAATTTCTCAAGAGATTCAGATGCTTCCGAAAGCACCTTACGGTTCGTCACAAAGCGGTTGCCTTTGAGTGAAAACACAAACCCTTCCGGCGCCTCACTCGCCCATTTGGCATAGGTCGCCGGTTTCTGGCTGCCGTAATAGGTGCCGTTCACCTCGATCGTCGGCACCTGTCGTGAGGCATATTCGAGCTGCCGCTTCTTTGGCAGGTCATCCGGGTAGAATGTTCCTTCCCAAGGCTGAAACGTCCAGCCGCCCATGCCCGCGCGAATGGTGCCAGTAGTCATGGGTCTCTTACTCCGCTGCCTGTGCCTTGCCCGCAGGCCGGCGCTCGAGAAGTTCTTTGAGGAATTTGCCGGTGTAGCTGCGCGGTTCCGCCATGATGTCGTCTATGGAGCCCGAGGCAACCAGTTCGCCGCCGCCATCGCCGCCCTCCGGTCCAAGATCGAGAATCCAGTCGGCGGTCTTGATGACTTCCAGATTGTGTTCGATCACGACGACCGTGTTGCCCTGATCGACCAGCTCATGCAGCACTTCAAGCAGCTTTGCCACATCATGAAAATGGAGGCCGGTGGTGGGCTCGTCCAGAATGTAGAGCGTGCGTCCAGTGGCCCGTTTCGAGAGCTCCTTGGCGAGCTTGATGCGCTGCGCCTCACCGCCCGAAAGGGTCGTGGCCTGCTGCCCGATATGGATATAGCCGAGGCCGACACGGGCCAGGGTGACCAGCTTGTCGCGAACGGCGGGCACGGCTGCGAAAAATTCCACCCCTTCGTCCACCGTCATTTCCAGCACGTCGGCAATAGACTTGCCCTTGAAGGTCACTTCCAGTGTTTCGCGATTGTAGCGCTTGCCGTGGCAGACATCGCAGGTCACGTAAACATCCGGCAGAAAGTGCATCTCGATCTTGATCACGCCGTCACCCTGGCAGGCCTCGCAGCGACCGCCCTTGACGTTGAACGAAAAGCGTCCGGGCTGGTAGCCACGCGCCTTTGCTTCGGGCAGGCCCGCAAACCAGTCACGGATTGGCGTGAACGCACCGGTATAGGTCGCCGGGTTGGAGCGCGGGGTCCGTCCGATCGGCGACTGATCGATGTCGATCACCTTGTCGAGATGTTCCAGGCCTTCGATCCTGTCGTGTTCGGCGGGCTGTTCCCGTGACCCCATGATCCGCCGAGACGCGGCTTTGAAAACCGTCTCGATGAGAAGTGTCGACTTGCCGCCGCCCGAAACGCCGGTGACGCAGGCAAACGTGCCGAGCGGCACTTCCGCCGTCACGTCCTTCAAATTGTTTCCACGCGCCCCCACCACGCGGATACGCCGCTTCTTGGGGATTTCCCGGCGCTGCTCGGGCATCTTGATCCCCATCGCACCCGTCAGATACTTGCCGGTGACGGAGGCCGGGTTGGCCATGATGTCGCGCGGGGTTCCTTCGGCGATGATCTGTCCGCCATGAACGCCGGCCGCCGGTCCGATGTCGACCACGTGGTCCGCCGTCAGAATTGCGTCCTCGTCATGCTCGACCACGATCACCGTGTTGCCGAGGTCACGCAAATGCCTGAGTGTTGCCAGAAGCCGGTCATTGTCGCGCTGATGCAGGCCGATGGACGGTTCGTCAAGGACGTAGAGAACCCCCGTCAGACCCGAGCCGATCTGCGAGGCAAGCCGGATGCGCTGGCTCTCGCCGCCTGACAGCGTGCCCGAATTGCGCGACAGCGTCAGATAGTCGAGCCCCACATCGTTGAGAAAGCGCAGCCGCTCGCGGATTTCCTTCAGGATACGAACCGCGATTTCGTTCTGCTTGTCGTTGAGACGTTTTGGCAGGTCTTCAAACCAGGCACCCGCTTTGCGGATCGACATTTCTGTGACCTGACCGATATGCAGGCCGTCGATTTTCACGGCCAGCGCCTCGGGTTTCAGGCGGTGGCCGCCACAGGCCGGGCAGGGGTGGGCCGACATGTAGCGCTCGATCTCCTCGCGCATCCAGGCCGATTCCGTCTCCTTCCAGCGACGCTGGAGATTGACCACCACACCCTCAAACGGCTTCGTGGTGCGGTAGCTGCGCAGGCCGTCATCATAATCGAAAACGATCTTCTTCGACCCCGTGCCGTTCAGGATCGCATCCTGTCCCTCAGCCGGCAGGTCGCGCCAGCGGTCGCCGACCTTGAAGCCATATTCACGGCCAAGCGCCTCCAGCGTCTGCAAATAATAGGGCGAGGTCGATTTTGCCCAGGGCGCGATCGCGCCTTCGCGCAGGATCGCATTGTCGTCCGGAACCACCAGGTTCGGATCGATGGCGCGCTGGCTGCCGAGCCCGTCGCAGGTGGGGCAGGCGCCCGCCGGATTGTTGAACGAAAACAGACGCGGCTCGATCTCCGGGATCGTGAAACCTGATACGGGACAGGCGAACTTTTCCGAAAAGACGACCCGCTCATGCGTCTCGTTCTTTGACTTGTTCGCCCCACCGCCCCTGGCCGTTGCCTCGTCGGAAAGCGGCTTGTCGGCAAACTCGGCAATTGCCAGTCCTTCGGCAAGCTTCAGACAGGTCTCAAGCGAGTCGGCAAGGCGTGTCGCCAGGTCATCGCGTACCACGACGCGGTCAACCACCACGTCGATGTCATGCTTGTATTTCTTGTCGAGCGCCGGCACCTCGGCAATTTCGTAGAACGTGCCGTCCACCTTGACGCGTTGAAACCCCTTCTTCTGGAGCTCGGCCATTTCCTTGCGATATTCGCCTTTGCGCCCGCGCACGATGGGGGCGAGAATATAAAGCCGCGTGCCTTCCTCAAGCGCCATCACCCGGTCGACCATCTGGCTGACCGTCTGGCTTTCGATGGGCAGGCCGGTTGCCGGTGAATAGGGCACGCCCACCCGCGCGAAAAGCAGGCGCATATAGTCATAGATCTCCGTCACCGTACCAACGGTGGAGCGGGGGTTCTTCGACGTTGTCTTCTGTTCGATGGAAATCGCTGGTGAAAGCCCGTCGATCTGATCGACATCCGGCTTCTGCATCATTTCCAGGAACTGACGCGCATAGGCCGAAAGGCTCTCCACATAGCGCCGCTGGCCCTCGGCATAGATCGTATCGAAGGCGAGCGACGACTTTCCCGAACCCGAAAGGCCCGTCATGACGATCAGCTTCTCGCGCGGCAGGTCGAGATCGACATTCTTCAGATTGTGCTCACGCGCGCCGCGGATGGTAATGAATTTGTGTTCTGGCATGCCCCGTCGCTGCCTGTTTTGAGAAACTGGATCGGCCGGCCGCATGCCGGTCTGTGCATCATGTAGGAAGCGGCATGCAAATGTCGACATCCGGGCCAGAATGACATCGTGCCGACAGCGCTCCGCCGCGCGCGTCCGAGCCGCTCTCCGAAATGCTCCCCAATATGCTCAGAAGCATGCTCAAGACGCAGACAAACACGCATCTTCCCTTTAACACGCGTCGCCCGGCCCACCGCAAGCAAAAAGAACAAAAAACGAACGCTCTCCTGACAATTCTGACAGATCTGCGTCTGGCGTTACACAGATCACATTTCAGGGCGCTGCAGGGCATCTGCTTGACCACAGGAGCCTGAAGGCGCAGTATATTTTAGTCAGCGCTCGCGGTTTGAGTGCTCCGCGGAGATGCCGGTGGGCATATCTGCAAGCATGGGCCGCTTGAGCGGGCTGATGCCGAGCAATTGGCGAAACGCGAAGAAGGAGGAAGGCATGACTCCACCTGACCGATCCACCGGGCTTCGCCTCGGTCGCGAAGCCACAGCCGGCTGATCGGTTCGCGACACATTCGCCGCCTGGCGCGGAAAAATGTGTTTCGATACCGGTCCATGGCGAATGGCGTTTCTGGAGAACGCAATCGTCGGCAGGCACGACAACGCTGGCGGCTGGCTGCCCCCCGAAAACTGAATCTATCTGAAGACAGGGGGTGTGATACTTCCCTGCCTTATGACACCGGTAAACCATTCCCGGTATGGAGGGTCTGAAGACCCGGAGCCCCGTGCGACCAACAGGCGGCGGGGCTTTCTCCATGAGATCGTTCCCTTTATCTAGGATCCAGTTCCACTGAACAGGCGGCATTGACGCTGTCGCATGAATGTGAACATAATAGGAACAAATGAGCTGTGGACGAGAGGCGGGGCACTGCAGGCGGGGAGCGCGCGGCAGACCGGCTTGCGATAAAGTGCGCGGCAGATTTCGGACAAGCGTGGAGAAGCGTTATGGCGGGCAGCGTCAACAAGGTCATTCTGGTGGGAAATCTGGGTGCTGATCCCGAGATCCGCCGGCTCAATTCCGGCGATCCGGTGGTCAATATGCGCATTGCGACCTCCGAAACGTGGCGCGATCGCCAGTCGGGTGAGCGCCGCGAGCGCACCGAATGGCACAATGTCGTGATCTTCAACGACAACCTCGCCAAGGTGGCCGAGCAATATCTGAAAAAGGGCGCGAAGGTTTATATCGAGGGCCAGCTTCAGACGCGTAAATGGACTGACCAGAATGGTCAGGAACGCTACACGACTGAAGTTGTGTTGCAGAAATTCCGCGGCGAGTTGCAGATGCTCGACACGCGTGGACAGGGTGGCGACAATCAGGTCGGCTATAGCGGCGGCGGCAGCCGCGGTTCTGATTTCGGCCAGTCAGGCCCGGCCGATAGCAGCGGTGGCGGCGGTGGCGGTGGCGGCGGTGGCGGCTACTCACAGAACCTGGACGACGAAATCCCGTTCTGATCGGATACTTTGATATGTGGAGACCCGGCATGGCCAGCCCGCACCATGGAGCCAGACATGGTTTTCGGGCGGGCGGTGCCGGCTCCTTTATGTTCGCGCTTATGTTCGCATCGACAGCGTTCGCTGGTGAAGCGGACGTCGTAAATGTCAACGTCCTCGCCGAATCAGCCGGAACCTATAGTTTTGAGGTTACCGTCGTGCATTCCGATGAAGGTTGGGAGCACTATGCAGACCGATGGGATGTGCTCGACGATGCCGGCAATATCCTTGGCTCGCGCAAACTTCTGCACCCGCATGTCGACGAGCAGCCATTCACCCGGAGCTTGTCCGGCATTGCGCTGCCGGGTGGTCTCACGCATGTCACCGTCCGAGCCCATGACGCGGTTCACGGATATGGCGGCAAGGAGATGAAGGTCTCCATTCCTGGTCGAACAGGGCAATAAAACCTCATATATTCCGCGCCCGTCGGGTGTTGTGCGCCTTCATTCCCCCCCAAAAAAAACCAGTCACCGGAAGAGAGGCTCCCCGCGCCTTGCGTCCTTCCAAGAGGAACACATTCGCTCCGGGCCGGAAATCAGCCAAGCATCAGCACTCGGCAACGCGAGCCCGCTTCGGCAGCCGGCGCCCCGGGTTCCCGGACGATAAGGGCATTGGCCGCCGCCAGTGTCGTGAGCATGGAAGAATCTTGCACGGGAAACGGCGTTGCGATCAGCCCTTCCGGACCGGCAGCGACAGAAGCGCGAATATAATCGCGGCGCTCGTCATTCTCACGCAGCGCCGTCGCCAGAACTGCCGCGCGCAAATCGGGTGTGTGGTTGCGCTGCCCCAACCGGGCAACAAGCGGACGCAGAAAGAGATGCGCACAGACCAGGCTTGAGACAGGGTTGCCAGGCAGGCCGAGAACGCGCATCTCTCCAAGCTTGCCAAACATCAATGGCTTGCCCGGGCGCATGGCAATCTTCCAGAAGTCGAGCGACATACCAGCGTCGAGCAGGGACTGCCGTACCAGGTCGCGGGCACCGACCGAAGCTCCGCCAAGGGTGACCAGGACGTGCGCCCCGGCATCTGCAGCTTTTCGCACAGCGGCTGAAATTGCAGCTGTGTCGTCGCTCACAATACCCAGATCGAGGATTCTGGCACCTTCGTTCTTCGCCAGTGCTCCAATCGCAAAACCGTTCGAAGCGACAATCTGATCCGGACCGCAAGTCTCTCCCGGTCTCACCAGTTCGTCACCCGTGGCGATGATCGCAACCAGTGGGCGCTCGGTTACAGAAAGAAACGCATGGCCAGCGGCAGCGGCCAGGCCAATACTGGCGGGCCCAAGCCGGCGCCCCTGCTCAAGGACAGTGTCACCTTCCTGGAAGTCAAGCCCGGCTTTGCGGATGTGGCGGCCGATCGCCACCGCGCTCGTTGCTTCGATAAAGTCATCGCCCAGAGAGGTGGCGTTCTCTTGTATCAGAATGGTGTCGGCGCCTTCAGGCACCGGAGCACCTGTAAAAATCCGCACGGCCTCGCAGGCGCCAACAACTCCAGGAAACCGGTTTCCTGCAGCCGATTCCCCAACCACACGCAACCGCACGGCACGCGGGGTTTGGACATCCTTCGCCCGCACCGCATAGCCGTCCATGGCGGAGGCATGAAAGGGTGGTTGCGTGCGCATCGCCGAAAGCGGGGTGGCCAGAACACGACCGTCGGCCTCTTCGATGGGTACGCGCTCACCAGGCAGCGCCTTTACGCCGTCGAGAATGCGCTCCAGCGCCTCGTCTACCGGCAAAAGGGTCATTCAGAAAGCTCCGGAGCCCGCCAGTCGCCCGACTTCCCGCCGGTCTTTTCAAGAAGGCGAATGTTGCTGATCGTCATGCCCTTATCGAGCGCCTTCGCCATGTCGTAGATCGTCAGGCAGGAAACGGAGACTGCTGTCAGCGCTTCCATCTCCACGCCCGTCTGACCGGTGACCCTGACGCGGGCACGCACTTTCAGGCCGGGGAGGGCAGTATCGGGTTCAATCTCAACCACCACTTTTGAAAGGGCCAGAGGATGGCATAGGGGGATCAGGTCAGATGTTTTCTTTGCGCCCATAATGCCGGCGATGCGCGCAGTGGCCAGCACATCGCCTTTCTTCGCATTGCCTGAAAGAATGGCTTCAAGCGTCTGCGCCTGCATGAGCACAACGCCTTCGGCGACAGCTTCCCGGCTTGTCTCCTGCTTGCCGCTGACATCCACCATATGCGCTTCTCCGGAAGCGCCGATATGCGTCAGCTTCCCGGTTTCGCCGCTCATCGGTCAGTCTGCCTGATTGGCCGCATCGAGGCCCAACAGAACCCGCGTTGCTGCGGCGACATCATCCTGACGCATCAGGCTTTCGCCAACCAGAAAAGTGTTCATACCCGCACGCGCCAGGCGACGGCAGTCTTCATTGGTAAAGATGCCGCTTTCGCCGACCACGAGCCGGTCTGCGGGTACAAGCGGAGCGAGGCGCTCACTGGTCTGGAGGGAGGTTTCGAAAGTGCGGAGATTGCGGTTGTTGATGCCGATGAGCCGCGAGGACAGTTTGAGCGAACGCTCAAGTTCCTCTTCATCATGCACTTCTATCAGGCAGTCCATACCGAGTTCGAGCGCGGTGTTTTCGAGGGCGTGCGCTTCATCGTCGGATACGCTGGCCATGATGATCAGGATCGCGTCAGCACCCCAGCAGCGCGCCTCATACACCTGATAGGGCTCAAACAGGAAGTCCTTGCGCAGCGCCGGCAATCCACATGCGGAGCGCGCAGCTTCCAGAAAAGCCGGCGCCCCCTGAAAGGATGGGCCGTCAGTCAGCACCGATAGGCAGGAAGCGCCACCTTCCTCATAAGCTGCGGCAAGCCGGGGAGGATCAAAATCGGCGCGGATGAGTCCGCGTGAAGGGCTGGCCTTCTTGATTTCGGCGATCAGACCGAACCGTCCCGCCGCCTGTTTCTGGAACAACGCGTCAGCGAAACCGCGCGGCGCTTCCACATCACGTGTTTTGGCCACAAGCTCGGGCAGGGGCACAACGGACTTGGCGGCTGCAATCTCCTCGCGCTTGTAGGTTTCGATCTTGCGCAGGATATCGGTCGTCATTGCTCGTGGCCACCCTGGGGGGCTCCCCTGTTCGAAACGTCGATCAGTTGGTTCAAGGTGGTGAGTGCGTGCCCTTGATCAAGCGATTCAGCAGCCAGCGCAATTCCATCCTTCAGCGTCTTTACACGCCCCGCCACCACCAGCGCGGCACCGGAATTCAACAGGCAGATGTCACGGTAGGCGTTCTTCTCACCTTCGAGTACCGCTTTCAGCGCTTTCGCGTTGTAAGCTGCTTCGCCGCCTTTCAGATCGGCCATGGTGACCCGCTTGAGACCAACGTCTTCGGGCGTGAGTTCGAAATGGCGGATTTCACCGTTTTCCAGGGCTGCAACCTGTGTTGTTCCGGCGGTTGTCATTTCGTCAAGGCCCGCACCGTGGACGACCCAAGCGGCTTCCGTGCCCAATTGCTTGAGCACATTGGCGATCGGAGCTACCCATTCCGCAGAAAACACTCCGATCAACTGGCGTCGGACACCGGCCGGATTGGAAAGCGGTCCAAGAAGGTTGAAGATCGTGCGGGTTCCAAGTTCAACCCGTGACGGCCCCACATGCCGCATGGCAGAGTGATGTGCAGGCGCAAACATGAAGCCGAGCCCTGCCTCGTTGATGCAGTCGGCAATCCCCGGTGGGGTCAGCTCGATATTGATGCCGAGGGCGGCCAGCGTGTCAGCCGCACCCGAGCGCGATGAGAGCGCCCTGTTTCCGTGCTTCGCCACCGGGACCCCGGCACCCGCAACAATGAAGGCGGAACAGGTGGACACATTGTAGGAACCGGAAGCATCCCCCCCGGTGCCAACGATGTCCACCGCGTCGTCAGGCGCGGAAACCGGCAGCATCTTGTCGCGCATGGTTGCCACTGCACCGGAAATCTCTTCCACGGTTTCCCCACGCACCCGCAAAGCCATCAGAAAGCCACCGATCTGGCTTGGCGTTGCATCACCCGACATCATGATGCCGAAAGCCTGCCGCGCCTCGTCAAAGCTCAAAGGTGCACCGGAAGCGACCTTTGCGATGTATGACTTGAAAGCGTTCATCGCAGGCCTCAGAAGCTCAGTGCTTCCTGCATGGCGGCCCGGTTCACCGTTACCGGATATTTGCCTTGCAGGCGCGCTACCATCTGGTCGAGCAGATCATCGGCAAGCGCTGATCGCATGGCGGCCCGCTGATTGTCGGAAACGCTTTCGGCGGTTGCACTGGCGGGCTCGAACACTTCCGTCACCTTGAACAGGAACTGACCATCCCCTGCAGGATTGGTAAAAACGCCTGTTCCGTTGCGTGGGACGGAGAACACCGCAGCGACACCAGCCTGTCCCAGATCGGCGTCGTTGGCGTTGCGCTTGAGACCGCGCTTGATCTGTTTTTCCTGGCCGATTTCCTCTGCGATTTCGTCCAGAGAAGCACCTTCCTCAAGTCGCTTGGCGAACTGAGACGCACGTTCGGCCAGAAGCCGGTCCGTCTCGGCCTTCCGCCAGTCCTGCGTAACCTGGTCGCGCACTTCATCCAGCGAGCGGTCTCTTTCAGGGGTGATGCCCTCGACCTCATAGAAGACAAATCCATTTCCGCCCATGGAGAGAGGGGCGTTTTCAATGCCGGAATCGCTTTCGAACACCTCACGCAGAAGTTCAGCCGAAACGGGGAGATCTCCAACGATCGAGCCGTCGGGACGGCGGGCGCTGGCGTCAATGGCTTCAATCGTGCGCATGGAAAGTCTTAGCCTTTCCGCAGCTTCCGCCATCGATGCGCCACCGGCGCGCGCGTCTTCATAGGCATCATGCACGTCAAGCAGAACCCGGGCAGCCTCTTCCAGCGCCAAGTCCTGACGAAGCTCGCTTTCAACTTCGCTGAGTGGCTGCACGACCTCCGGCTGGATCTCTGAGACAGAAACGATCACGGGGCCAAAAGCACCGTCGATCACATCGCTGAACTGGTTTGCGTCCAGAGAGAACGCTGCTTCAGCCACGGCATCATCTGCCACTTCACTACGGGACAGGGTGCCGAGGGCGGTGTCGGCGCTGCTCTTGCCCGCCGATGATGCGACTTCCGTGAAACTCTTGCCGTCCAGCAGGTCTTTCAGCGCCGCTTCAGCTGCAGCGCGGTCGGCAAACACGATCTGGTCAATCGTGCGCTTTTCCGGTGTCGTGAATCGATCGCGGAGGTCTTCATAGGCCTTCTGCACCTGCGCGTCCGAAATGGCCTCGGGATCGGCGATGTCGGAGGGCTCGAGCTTGACATAGCTGAACTTGCGGTATTCGGGAGCCGCGTAGTTGTCCTTGCGCTCGTCGAACCATGCCTGCAAAGCGGCATCATCAGGATCCGCTACCGGCTCCACAAGAGAGCGCGGCACTGCGAGATATTCGACGGTGCGATCTTCACCGCGATAGAGCGCAAGATTCTTGAACAGCTCATCCGGAACACTCATGCCGTCCGTCGCAGCTTCGACGATCTGCTGGCGGATGGCCACCTGCTCGCGGTTCTTCAGATAGTCTTCCGGGCGCATGCCGATCTGGCGCAGCACGAAATCAAACTGTTGCCGGTCGAACCGACCGTCAGGTCCGCGAAACGCGGGATCGTCCGCGGTCAGCTGGGCAAGCTTGTCTCCGGAAAGGCCAAGGCCGAGGCGGCGTGCCTCTTCGTCCAGAAGGGCGCCGGCGGCGAGCTGCTGCAGCACCTGGTCATCCAGACCGAAGGCAACAGCCTGCTCGCGTGTCACGCGTGTGCCAAGTTGCTGCGACAGCGCATTGATCTGTCGATCATAGGCGAGACGGAAGTCCAGCATAGAAACGGAGGAATCTCCGGCTGACAGGACGTTGCGGGATTGGTCGTTCAGAACCTGTCCGGAGATGCCCCAGACAGCGAAGCTCACGACAAGAAGGCCCAGGAGCAGCTTGGCGATCCAGGTGGAGGCGGCATTTCTCAGACTGTCGAGCATGGCTTTTCCGAAGTTCCTTGGTGTGTTTGGGGTAGTGTTCCCAACGAAGCGCAATAGCGTCCCAGACGCCAAGTGTCGATAGCGGAGTGGGAATTGCCACCCCAATTGCTTTTGCATCAGCCCGTGTTTTTGCTAGGGAAGCTCCCGAGTTTGTTTTTGTTGAGGACATCGACCCATGACGCCCGGAATTCGCCCTCTGATCGCTGGAAACTGGAAAATGAACGGCATGAGCGCCGATATCGGCGAGCTGAAGGCAATGGCTGAGGGGGCGTTTGGCGGCGCCGATGCTCTGATCTGTGTTCCTGCCACCCTCATGACGCCGGCGCGGGAGGCGCTGGATGGCAGGGTTCACCTTGGTGGGCAGGATTGCCACACCGCCGCATCCGGCGCGCATACGGGGGACATTTCTGCAGAAATGCTGGCGGATGCGGGTGCGACCCATGTCCTGGTCGGCCATTCGGAACGCCGCACCGACCATGGCGAGACCGATGCTGTTGTGGCAGCAAAGGCTGAAGCCGCATGGCGCGCGGGTCTGACCGCGGTCATCTGCATTGGCGAGACCAAGGCAGAGCGCGAAGCCGGCGACACGCTATCGGTTCTTTCGCGACAGATTTCAGGATCGGTTCCCAAAACTGCACAGGCAGAGAATACGGTGGTTGCCTATGAACCGGTCTGGGCCATCGGGACGGGCTTGACGCCGACCGCCGAGGATGTGGCTGAGGCCCACCGACATATCCGCGACGAGCTGACATCTCTCTTGGGAGAAGAGGCCGGTAAAATGCGGATTCTCTATGGCGGTTCGGTCAAACCGGGCAATGCGACGGAACTGCTTTCGATCGAACATGTGGATGGTGCGCTGGTTGGTGGGGCGAGCCTGAAGGCGGTGGATTTTCTTGCGATTGCCGCCGCGTGTCCGGTTTGAGAGAACAGAAAACGCTTGCGTTGTCACCGCAAGCGCCTATGTGAGGGTGGGTTTGACGGGAATTCGGGAATTCCGGCGGGTTTGACCGAAAACCGTCACAAACGCCTTGAAAACGGTGCATTCTGTCCCGTTTTCTGGAAAAACACTCAGGTACCAGGATACGGATTTCTGCCGGTCTTGGAAAATCGGCAAAAGCCGTGTAATGAGCCGCGTCCGCACAGAGGCGGACGCTTCGAGCCGGAGAGCCGGAAGGAAACATGCAGACCGTTATCATCGTCATTCATCTGATCGTCGTGGTCGCGCTGGTTGGCGTCGTCCTCATGCAACGCTCCGAGGGTGGCGGGCTTGGCATCGGCGGCGGTTCCGGTTTCATGTCCGCACGCGGCGCTGCCAATGCCCTGACGCGCACGACGGCCATTCTGGCGGCAGCGTTCTTCGCGACGTCTCTCGCTCTGTCTCTGATCGCCCGTTACGGCGCGAGCCCCACGGATATCCTGGATCGCATCCCCGCCGGCAGCGAGCAGACGGAAGGTTCGGGCGGCGTTCTTGACCAGCTGGGCGGTGCGGGCGCTTCCGCGCCTACCGAAGAACCTACGGTTCCGGCTGACGCTGAGCCTGCAGATCAGGTTCCCACGGGGCAGTAAGCCCGGTTCGCGAGGTTGACCGGTCGCTTCGACAGCGGCCGGCTTTGCCAATCGCAGAACTTATTCACCGCGGTGCGCAAAAAGATTTGCGTCTCGTTATTTTTTGCTGGCGGAATCGCCTGTGTCCGGTTAAGCGATGAGTCCCATGGCGCGATATGTTTTCATAACCGGCGGCGTGGTCTCCTCCCTCGGAAAAGGCATTGCAGCAGCAGCCCTTGGCGCGCTGTTACAGGCCCGTGGGTACCGCGTTCGCATCCGTAAACTCGATCCCTACCTGAATGTTGATCCGGGCACGATGTCGCCCTATCAGCATGGTGAGGTCTTCGTCACCGACGACGGTGCCGAAACCGACCTGGACCTTGGCCATTACGAGCGCTTTACCGGGCGTTCGGCCAACAAGCAGGACAACATCACCACAGGCCGGATCTACCAGAACATTCTGGAAAAAGAGCGTCGTGGCGACTATCTGGGCGCCACGGTGCAGGTGATCCCGCACGTTACCGACGAGATCAAGCAGTTCGTCCTCGAAGGCAATGACGATTACGATTTCGTTCTGTGCGAAATAGGCGGAACCGTCGGCGACATCGAGGCGATGCCGTTCCTTGAGGCGATTCGCCAGCTCGGCAATGAACTGCCGCGCGGCAACGCGGTCTATGTGCATCTGACCTTGATGCCCTGGATTCCGGCAGCCGGCGAACTCAAGACCAAGCCGACGCAGCATTCGGTCAAGGAACTGCGCTCCATCGGCATTGCTCCCGACATTCTTCTGGTGCGCGCGGACCGGGAAATCCCCGCGGAAGAACGGCGCAAGCTGTCGCTCTTCTGCAATGTACGCGAATCAGCCGTGATTCAGGCGCTGGACGTGGCGCATATCTACGACGTGCCGCTCGCCTATCACCGGGAGGGGCTTGATTCGGAAGTGCTGGCCGCGTTCGGCATTGATCCTGCCCCCAAGCCGCGTATGGAGCGCTGGGACGAGGTGGCGGACCGGATCCACAATCCCGAAGGCCAGGTGACGATCGCCGTCGTCGGCAAATACACCGGGCTGAAGGATGCCTACAAATCGCTGATCGAGGCCCTGTCGCATGGCGGCATGGCAAATCGGGTACGCGTGAAGCTCGAATGGATCGAGGCGGAAATCTTCGAGAAGGAAGATCCGGCTCCGTGGCTTGAGAAGGTTCATGGCATCCTGGTGCCGGGCGGCTTCGGAGAGCGCGGCGCGGAAGGCAAGATTCTCGCCGCCAAGTTCGCACGCGAGCGCAAGGTGCCGTATTTCGGCATCTGCTTTGGCATGCAGATGGCCTGCATCGAGGCTGCCCGTTCGCTGGCAGGTATTGAAAATGCCTCGTCAACCGAGTTCGGCCCGACCAGCGAACCGGTCGTCGGCCTGATGACCGAGTGGCTCAAGGGCAATATGCTGGAGAAGCGCACGGCCTCCGGCGATCTCGGCGGAACCATGCGCCTCGGCGCTTACGATTCGAAACTTGTCGAAGGCTCCAAGATCGCGGCGATCTATGGTTCGGAAGAGATTTCCGAGCGTCACCGCCATCGCTATGAGGTCAACATCGGCTATCGTCAGAAGCTCGAAGAGTGTGGGCTTGTATTTGCAGGTCTGTCTCCCGACGGTGTGCTTCCCGAGACGGTTGAATATCCCGATCATCCCTGGTTCATCGGTGTGCAGTATCACCCCGAGCTCAAAAGCCGGCCCTTTGAGCCGCATCCGCTCTTTGCTTCCTTCATCGAAGCAGCTGTAGAGCAGTCGCGTCTCGTTTGATATTCTCACCCCGCCGCCGCAGCGGGGTGATCTTTCTTCACCGGTGGAGCACTTGCAAAGCGCCGGAGCTTGGGGCACATGCGGTGCATGGTTTCTGAAAACGACGTAACTTCCTCGCGCAATCTCGACCATTGTGTGTTGCCAACCGCTCATCTGCCGGTTGCGCGAGAGCGTTTAAAGACGCTCGGTTTTACCGTCGCACCCGATGCCGCCCATCCCTTTGGAACCGGTAATTGCTGCGTGTTTTTCAAGGACGGCTCCTATCTGGAACCGTTGAGCCGCGTCGATCCGAAGGCAGCACGCGAGGCCGAAGAAGCGGGCAACGTCTTCGTCAAGCGCGACCAAGAATTTCGGAAGCTGTTCGGCGACGAGGGCTTCTCCGCCGTTGTTCTTGGTACCGATGACGCCGACGAGGACCACGAGCGCTTTGTGGATGGCGGAATTTCGGCTGGCGACCCGCTTTCCTTTTCGCGTCCGTTCCGCGATGCTTCGGGAAAGGAGGCGACCGCATCATTTCGGCTTGCCTTCGCCGCCCCAAAGGATGCTGACGGGCATTTCTTCTTCACCTGCCAGCGTGTGAACCTGCCTTCGGGCGGGCGCGGCGCGCTGGAAACGCATCTAAATGGCGTTACCGGCACCGCGCGCATCATCCTGCTCGCCGCAAGCCCCGAAACGCATGCAGGATTTCTGAAGCGGTTCTCCGGCGCATCCCCTGAACCCGTTCAGGGGGACGGGCTCGATCTGCCACTAGGGAATGCGGTTTTGACCGTGATGACACCGGAACGCTACAAGGCCGACCTTGGCCTCGACCGTGCGGCTCCGCACGGCCAGCTCGATCTCGCGGCGATTGTCTTCCAATGTCCGGATATTGCCGGATTGCAGTCGCACCTATCCATGCAGGCTGTCCTGTTCGCCGAAGAACAGGGCAGCATCATCGTGCCGCCGGCAGCGGGGCAGGGCGCAGTTTTTGTCTTTGAGGAGTCTTCCCCATGAAACCCAATCCGCGTGTGACTGTCGGAAAGGTCGTGTTCGGCAATGACGCGCCGCTGGCGCTGATCGCCGGCCCCTGCCAGATGGAAACGCGTGAGCACGCTTTCGACATGGCAGGCGCACTCAAGGAAATGACCGACGAACTGGGCATCGGGCTCGTCTACAAGAGCAGCTTCGACAAGGCCAACCGCACGTCGCTCTCGGGAAAACGCGGGGCGGGGCTGGATGCTGCCATGCCGATCTTCGCCGACATCCGCAAGGAATTCGATGTCCCGGTGATTACGGACGTTCACACCGAGGAGCAGTGCCGGGTCGTCGCCGAAGTGGTCGATGTACTCCAGATCCCGGCATTTCTGTGCCGCCAGACCGATCTCCTGATCGCCGCAGCAAAAACCGGCAAGGTGGTGAATGTGAAAAAGGGGCAGTTTCTGGCTCCCTGGGACATGGAAAACGTGATCGCCAAGGTGACGGATTCGGGCAATCCAAATGTGATGGCGACCGAGCGGGGTACCTCGTTCGGATATAACACGCTTGTTTCGGACATGCGCGGCCTGCCGCAGATGGCGGCTATGGGCGCACCGGTTATCTTCGATGCGACGCATTCGGTCGCCCAGCCCGGAGGCCGTGGAGGTTCGTCCGGCGGTCAGCGAGAATTTGTGGAAACGCTTGCGCGCGCTGCCGTTGCGGTGGGTGTCGCTGGCGTTTTCATGGAAACACATCAGGATCCCGACAATGCGCCGTCTGACGGTCCCAATATGGTGCCGCTCCACGAGATGAAGGGGCTTCTTGAGCGCCTGATGGCCTTTGATCGTATCGCCAAGGCGAGCTGAAGCCTGTCTCGACATTGAGTTTTCGTCCGCCTGCGTTATGAAAAGCGCGAACATACCCTCCCGGTGACGGGCGCCGGGGACAACCTTCAGATCAGAGAGAGCTAAAATGACTGCCATTCTCGACATTGTCGGACGCGAAATACTGGACAGCCGGGGCAACCCCACCGTCGAGGTCGATGTGGTTCTGGAAGACGGTTCGATGGGGCGTGCCGCAGTGCCTTCGGGCGCATCGACCGGTGCTCATGAGGCCGTGGAACTGCGCGATGGCGGCAAGCGCTATCTCGGAAAGGGTGTCGAGCAGGCAGTCGATGCCATCAATGGCGAGATCTTCGAGACCCTGAGCGGGCTTGAAGCTGAAAAACAGATGCAGATCGACCAGGCGATGATCGATCTGGACGGCACCCCTAACAAGGGCCGTCTTGGCGCAAATGCGATCCTCGGCGTTTCGCTGGCGGTTGCAAAGGCGGCCGCCGAAGCCTCCAATCTCCCGCTTTACCGCTATGTGGGCGGCGCTTCCGCGCATGTCCTGCCTGTACCGATGATGAACATCGTCAATGGCGGCGCCCATGCCGACAACCCGATCGATTTCCAGGAATTCATGGTGATGCCCATCGGCGCATCCTCGATCCGCGAGGCCGTGCGCTGGGGCTCGGAAATCTTCCACACACTGAAAGCAGGGCTGAAGGATGCCGGCCACAACACCAATGTGGGCGATGAGGGCGGCTTTGCGCCGAACCTGAAAAGCGCCGAAGACGCACTGGATTTCGTTCTCGCCTCCATCGAGAAGGCCGGCTACAAGCCGGGAGAGGACGTGGCCATTGCACTCGACTGTGCTGCCACCGAGTTCTTCAAGGAAGGCAAATACGTCTACGAAGGCGAAGGCCAGACGCGCGACGGCAAGGCGCAGGCCGAGTATCTTGCAAAGCTCGTCGGCAACTATCCGATCATTTCCATCGAAGACGGCATGTCGGAAGACGATTTCGAGGGCTGGAAGATCCTCACCGACCTGGTTGGCGACAAAGCCCAACTCGTTGGCGACGATCTGTTCGTCACCAACTCGGCGCGCCTGCGCGATGGCATCAAGATGGGGATCGGCAACTCGATTCTGGTGAAGGTGAACCAGATCGGCACGCTGACTGAAACGCTCGACGCGGTGGAGACAGCGCACAAGGCCGGCTACACGGCAGTCATGTCGCACCGTTCTGGCGAAACCGAGGATTCGACCATTTCGGATCTGGCCGTTGCCACCAATTGCGGGCAGATCAAGACCGGTTCGCTGGCGCGCTCGGATCGCACGGCGAAGTACAATCAGCTCATCCGCATCGAGGAAGAGCTTGGCCCGCAGGCGCGCTACGCCGGAAAATCGATCCTGCGCGGATAAAGTCTTCAGGTGACCGTAGGGAAATAACGGTCCTTTAAGCAACATATGGTCACATGCGGGAGAAGGGTTTTTCCGCATGTGGACACGTCATCACAAACGCCGCAACACTGGCCGTCTGATCGTTCCGACGATCACGGGGCTTTTTCTCGCCTATTTTGGCTTTCACGCCTATCACGGCGATTATGGCATATACTCGAAATACAGGCTTGAGACACGGATCGCCGAAGCACAGGCCCGGCTTGATGAACTTGTCGCCAAGCGCAAGGAGCTTGAGCACAGGGTTGCTCTGGTGAACGATGGCAGTCTTGAAAAGGATATGCTCGACGAACAGGCGCGTCGTGCGCTCAATCTGGCGCGAGAAAATGAGGTCATTATCCTCATTGGCGCTGATCGTTGAATTAACTGAATTTCACTTAATCAACAATAATATGTGAAAATCCAATCGTTTAGCTGCATGGCAGCTATGCGGATTTTGAATGGCCGAATTTTGCTCCACGTGCTAGCTTCATCTACCATAAGCGGGAGATGACGGGAGGCTCACGGCGCAACCAATGCCTGACTCTACCGTTGCACAAATTCCCCGGAATGTCAGCTAGGGAGTAGAGGCATGGCGCGAGCCGCAAGCAAGACAAGTGCCGCAAGGTCACGCTCGACCAAGAAAGGGGCGTCAGGGAGTGCTGTTCAGGCACCCAAGCCACCCAAGCCGGAAGATTTTGACAAGGAACAGGAGCTTCACGCCTATCGTGAAATGCTTCTGATCCGTCGTTTCGAGGAAAAGGCCGGCCAGCTCTATGGCATGGGCCTGATCGGCGGTTTCTGTCACCTTTATATTGGCCAGGAGGCCGTGGTCGTCGGCATGCAGATGAGCATGAAGGACGGCGACCAGGTGATTACCGGTTATCGCGATCATGGACACATGCTCGCAACGGGCATGGAAGCGCGCGGCGTGATGGCCGAGCTTACGGGGCGCCGCAACGGCTACTCCAAGGGCAAGGGCGGCTCCATGCACATGTTCTCCAAGGAGAAGAAATTTTACGGCGGTCACGGCATTGTCGGCGCGCAGGTGCCGCTTGGCACGGGGCTGGCCTTCGCCAACCGCTATCGGGGCGATGACAGCGTTTCGATCACCTATTTCGGCGATGGCGCTGCCAATCAGGGCCAGGTCTATGAGAGCTTCAACATGGCGTCGCTGTGGAAGCTTCCGGTGGTCTACATCATCGAGAATAACCGCTACGCCATGGGCACGGCCGTGGCGCGCTCCTCCGCGGAAACCGATTTCTCCCATCGCGGTCTTTCCTTCAAGATCCCGGGTATTCAGGTGGATGGCATGGATGTGCGCGCGGTGAAGGCCGCCGGCGATCTGGCCGTGGAATGGTGCCGTTCGGGCAAGGGGCCGATCATTCTGGAAATGCAGACCTATCGCTATCGCGGCCATTCCATGTCGGATCCTGCCAAATACCGCTCCAAGGATGAAGTGCAGAAAATGCGCTCCGAACATGATCCCATCGAGCAGGTGAAGCAGCGTCTGGTGGCGAACAAATGGGCTGACGAAGACGAACTGAAGGCCATCGACAAGGAGGTGCGCGAGATCGTCGGTGATTCGGCCGAATTCGCGCAGACGGATCCGGAACCGGATGTGTCTGAACTCTACACCGACATTCTGCTTTGAGGGGAGGGCCGACATGCCAACCGAAATTCTCATGCCCGCGCTCTCTCCGACCATGGAAGAGGGCAATCTTTCCAAATGGATCAAGAAGGAAGGCGATGCCGTCGCGCCCGGTGACGTGATCGCCGAGATCGAAACCGACAAGGCGACCATGGAAGTGGAAGCCGTGGACGAAGGCACGCTCGGCAAGATCCTGATCGCCGAAGGCACCGAAGGCGTGAAGGTCAATACCGCCATTGCGCTTCTTCTGGGTGAAGGCGAAAGCGAGGCCGATCTCGACAAGACAGCCTCGAAGCCTGCCTCCGATGCATCGGGAGACGAAACGGCAAAGACGGAAACGGAAGAAAAACCCTCCGGCGGCGCTTCGGTCCCTGCTGCACCTGAAATTAAAATCGCCGCCGATCCGGACATTCCCGAGGGCACGGAGATGGTTTCGACCACCGTGCGCGAAGCCCTGCGCGATGCCATGGCGGAGGAAATGCGCCGCGATGGCGATGTTTTCGTCATGGGTGAAGAGGTGGCCGAATATCAGGGCGCCTACAAGGTGACCCAGGGGCTGCTTCAGGAGTTCGGCGACAAGCGCGTGGTCGACACGCCGATCACCGAGCACGGCTTTGCCGGCGTCGGCGTTGGTGCGGCCTTTGCCGGGCTGAAGCCGATCGTCGAATTCATGACGTTCAACTTCGCCATGCAGGCGATCGACCAGATCGTCAATTCGGCCGCCAAGACGCTCTATATGGCCGGCGGTCAGATGGGCGCGCCCATCGTGTTCCGCGGACCGAACGGGGCGGCTGCCCGCGTGGCCGCACAGCATTCGCAGTGCTACGCCGCCTGGTATGGGCATATCCCGGGGCTCAAGGTGGTGATGCCTTATACGGCAGCCGATGCGAAGGGGCTTTTGAAGGCCGCGATCCGCGATCCGAACCCGGTGATCTTCCTCGAAAACGAAATCCTCTACGGCCAGAGTTTTGACGTTCCGAAGATGGATGACTTTGTGCTGCCGATCGGCAAGGCGCGCATCCACAAGGAAGGCAGGGACGCCACCATCGTTTCCTTCGGCATCGGCATGACCTATGCGGTCAAGGCGGCAGAAGAGCTGGCGGGTGAGGGGATCGACGTGGAGGTGATCGACCTGCGCACGATCCGCCCGATGGACCTTGATACGGTGATCGCTTCGGTGAAGAAGACCAATCGTCTGGTGACGGTCGAGGAAGGGTTCCCGCAGTCTTCGGTGGGCGCGCATATCGCCAGCCAGGTGATGCAGCGGGCCTTCGACTATCTCGACGCGCCGGTGATCACGGTCGCGGGCAAGGATGTGCCGATGCCTTATGCGGCGAACCTTGAAAAGCTCGCGCTGCCGAACGTGGCCGAAGTGGTCGAAGCGGTGAAAGCCGTTTCCTATCGCAGCTAGAGGGGGAGGACACCATGCCGATCAAAGTCACCATGCCTGCCCTTTCGCCGACGATGGAAGAGGGTAATCTCGCCAAATGGCTGGTTAAGGAAGGCGATAGCGTCGCGCCGGGCGATGTGATCGCCGAAATCGAGACCGACAAGGCGACCATGGAAGTGGAAGCCGTGGACGAGGGCACCGTCGCAAAGCTGGTGGTGCCGGAAGGCACTGAAGGCGTGAAGGTGAATGCGCTGATCGCTGTTCTGGCCGAAGAGGGCGAGGATGCCGGTGCGGCGGCGAAAGCTGCCGAGAGCGGTTCCGACTCCACGCCTGAACCAAAGTCTGAAAAGCCTGCAAAGGAAGAAGCACCCGCTGCCAAATCCGAGGCAAAGCCTGCGGAAGCGAAAGCGGCACCGACAGGCGATGGCGGGCGTGTATTCGCCTCTCCGCTTGCGCGCCGTCTTGCGAAGGAAGCCGGGCTTGATCTTGCAGCGCTTTCAGGTTCCGGGCCGAAGGGCCGGATCGTCAAGGCCGATGTGGAAGCAGCGGCGAACGATGGTGGCGCGAAATCAGCCGAAGCAGCACCTTCTGCAGCACCCGCCGCACAGCCGACCATGTCCGACGATCAGGTCATGAAACTGTTCGAGGAAGGCTCCTACGAGCTGATCCCGCATGACAGCATGCGCAAGACCATCGCGCGCCGTCTGGTCGAGGCGAAATCCACCGTCCCGCATTTCTACCTGACGCTCGACTGCGAGATCGACGCGCTTCTGGCGCTGCGCAAGCAACTGAACGATGCCGCGCCGAAGGTGAAGACCGACGATGGCGAGAAGCCGGCTTACAAACTGTCGGTCAACGACATGGTCATCAAGGCGCACGCAAAAGCGCTTGCCATGGTGCCGGAGGCGAATGTCTCGTGGACCGAGAGCGCCATGGTGAAACACAAAAACGCCGATGTGGGCGTTGCCGTGTCGATCCCCGGTGGCCTGATCACGCCGATCATCCGCCGCGCCGACGAGAAGACGCTGTCGGCGATTTCCAACGAGATGAAGGATCTGGCAGCGCGGGCGCGCTCGCGCAAGCTGAAGGCGGAAGAGTATCAGGGCGGCAACACGGCCGTTTCCAATCTCGGCATGTTCGGCATCAAGGACTTCGCCGCCGTCATCAACCCGCCGCATGCGACGATCCTCGCGGTTGGCGCTGGCGAGCAGCGGGCCGTGGTGAAGGATGGCGAAGTGAAGGTTGCAACGGTGATGTCGGTGACGCTTTCGACCGATCACCGCGCAGTGGATGGCGCGCTCGGCGCCGAACTTCTCGCAGCCTTCAAGAAGGTCATCGAAAACCCGCTGACGATGCTGATATAGGGACCGTATGGACTGCTACCCCGGGGGCAAATGATGAAGACCATCCTGTGCTTTGGCGATTCGCTGACATGGGGGTATGACCCTGACGGCCCCGGGCGGCACGCCCATGACGTTCGCTGGCCGAGCGTTCTTGAAGCGGAACTTGGCGGCACGGCACGCGTGATTGCCGAAGGGCTGAATGGCCGCACCACGGTTTTCAACGACTTTGCCTCCGGTGCCGACCGAAATGGCGCACGGGTTCTGCCCACGCTCCTGACCAGCCATGCGCCGCTCGATCTGGTTGTCATCATGCTGGGCACCAACGACATGAAGCCCTTCATTTGCGGCCACGCATTTGGAGCCAAACAGGGCATGCAGCGACTGATCGATATCGTGCGCGGGCATGACTATCCGATGGGAGAACCGGCACCGAAGGTCCTCATCATGTCGCCTCCGCCGGCCTGTGAAACGCCTGATCCCGATTTCGCGGCTTTGTTTGAGAGCGCTCGTATCGAATCGGCCAAGCTGGCCACCCTCTATGCATCGCTCGCCAGGGAAACCGGTACGGGCTTTTTCGATGCCGCTTCTGTTGCACGCACAAGCCCGCTTGACGGCGTTCACCTGGACGCGGAAAACACGAGCTCCATTGGCCGGGGGCTCGCCCCGGTCGTGAGAGACATGCTTGGACTTTGAAAAAGGAGGGTTGAGCATGGCCAACACTTTGGGAAATGAAAGCGTACATGCGTCGTGGGGATGGCTGGCACTGCTTGGAGCAGTCTCTTTGATTGGCGGCATTCTGGCGCTTGCCAATCCGTTCGCCGCAACCATGACGGCAGCGATACTCGCGGCCTGGACTTTCGTTCTGTTTGGCGTGCTCCAGATCGTGCAGGCCTTCCGTGTTCGTGGCTGGGGCGGCTTTTTGTGGGCACTTCTGCTCGGGGCGCTGACGCTTGCCGTGGGCATATCGATCATCGTCAAACCGGCCGCGGGGATCATATCGCTTACCATTCTGGTCGCGATCATGTTTTTGGTGCTCGGTGTGGTGAAGATCATGTATGCGTTCGCATTCCGGCCGCTCTCCGGCTGGGGGTGGGTGCTCTTTTCAGGCATCGTCTCGCTGCTGCTTGGTGTGATGATACTGGCGGACATGCCATGGGCTGCAGCGACCATCCTGGGCATTCTGCTCGCCGTGGAACTGCTTTCCAACGGCGTGTTTCTATTGCTCATCGCTTTTGGTCTGCGCGGGGCTGCGCGGACCTGAAAACTCTCGGGGCGCGGCCGTTCCAAAGCTGCGCCCGGACAATGATACGACGACAAGGAGAAACCAGCTGTGGCTGAAAATTACGACGTTATCATCATAGGATCGGGACCCGGCGGCTATGTCACCGCCGTCCGTGCTGCACAGCTTGGTTTAAAAACGGCAATCGTGGAGCGCGAGCATCTGGGCGGCATCTGCCTGAACTGGGGCTGTATCCCGACAAAGGCTCTGCTGCGTTCGGCCGAGATCAAGCATTATGCCGAAAATGGCAAGGATTACGGACTGACCATTGAAGGCAAGATTTCGGCCGATGTGGACGCCGTTGTGGACCGTTCGCGCAAGGTGTCCCAGCGCCTGAATGGCGGTGTCGGATTCCTGATGAAAAAGAACAAGATTGATGTGATCTGGGGCGAGGCGAAGCTTTCCAAGCCGGGTGAGGTGGTCGTTTCCGAGCCTTCGAAAAAGGCGATGCAACCGCAGCCACCCATGCCGAAGAACACCAAGGGTGCCGGCACCTACAAGGCGAAGCACATCATTGTCGCCACGGGCGCGCGCCCGCGCGTTCTGCCGGGTATTGAGCCCGATGGCGACAAGATCTGGACCTATTTCGAGGCAATGGTTCCCAAGACGATGCCGAAATCGCTGGTCGTGATGGGTTCCGGCGCCATTGGCATGGAGTTCGCCTCCTTCTACCGCACCATGGGTGCGGAGGTGACCGTGGTAGAGCTGATGCCGCAGATCCTGCCGGTTGAGGATGCTGAGGTCTCCAAGTTCGCAAAGCGCCAGTTCGAAAAGCAGGGCATCAAGTTCAAGCTTGAGGCCAAGGTTGCGAAGGTCGAGAAGAGCAGGGACGGGATCACCGCCCATGTGGAGACCAAGGACGGCAAGGTTGAGAAGATTTCGGCCGAAAAGCTGATTTCCGCCGTTGGCGTGCAGGGCAATATCGAAAATCTCGGCCTCGAATCGCTTGGTGTGAAGACGGATCGCGGCTGCGTGGTCGTTGACGGATACGGGCGCACGAACGTCGACGGCATCTATGCGATCGGTGATGTGGCAGGCCCGCCCATGCTGGCGCACAAGGCCGAGCATGAGGGCGTGATCTGCATCGAAAAGATCGCCGGTGTGCCTGGCGTGCATGCTCTCGACAAGGGGCTCATTCCGGGCTGTACCTATTGCCATCCGCAGGTTGCCTCCGTCGGAATGACGGAAGCGAAAGCCAAGGAAGCCGGTCGCGACATCCGGGTTGGCCGCTACCAGTTCGTCGCCAACGGCAAGGCGATTGCCCTTGGCGAGGATCAGGGCTTCATCAAGACGATCTTCGACAAGAAGACGGGTGAGCTTCTGGGCGCGCACATGATCGGCGCGGAAGTGACCGAGCTGATCCAGGGCTTTGTCGTTGCGATGAACCTTGAGACCACGGAAGAAGAGCTGATGCACACCGTCTTCCCGCATCCGACCCTTTCGGAGATGATGAAGGAAAGTGTGCTGGACGCCTATGGGCGCACGCTCAACGCCTAAAACGGGCTGAACCCCTGTTTCCCCCGCACCAACTGGACTATATGCGGGGGAACTTTGAACGAGGAGCAGGATGATGGAAGAAAGCTACGGTCTTCTGGGCATGCCCGGCGTCGGCTTTTTCGGCCTTCTCGTGATCGGTTTTCTGGCCGGTTACGTGGCCGAGAAAACGATGAACCGCGAGCATGGGTTCTTCACCAACATCCTTGTCGGCATTGCCGGTTCCTTTGTCGGTGGAACGCTTGCCGGCCTTGTCGGAATTTCGTTCTACGGTTTTCTGGGCAATCTGGTGATCGCCATTGTTGGCGCGATCCTGATCCTCTGGGTATTCGGACGCTCGTCTTCCAGCCGGGCGCGATAGGACAAACATGGTCACGATTCTCGATACTGTCACTGCCAAGCCGCGTCCGCGGCACCCTGAAAAGGAGCACCGGCCCGACCAGGAAGTGCTGCGCAAGCCCAAATGGATCCGGGTCAAGGCACCGACCTCGCAGGGCTATCTGGAAACCCGCGAGATTGTGAAGTCCAACAAGCTCGTGACCGTGTGCGAGGAGGCCGGCTGCCCGAACATCGGCGAATGCTGGGATAAGAAGCACGCGACCTTCATGATCCTCGGGGAGATTTGCACCCGCGCCTGTGCCTTCTGCAATGTCGCGACCGGCATTCCCGGCCCAGTGGACATCAACGAGCCGGAGAACGTCGCCAAGGCCGTGCGCGAGATGGCGCTCAAGCATGTGGTTATCACATCGGTCGACCGGGACGATCTCGCCGATGGCGGTGCGCAGCACTTTGCCGACGTGATCGGCGCGATCCGCGCGGCATCGCCCGAAACAACCATTGAGATCCTGACACCGGATTTCCTGCGCAAGGACGGTGCACTGGAAATCGTGGTTGCGGCAAAACCCGATGTGTTCAACCACAATCTGGAGACTGTTCCGGGCAACTATCTGAAGGTGCGCCCCGGCGCGCGCTATTTCCATTCGCTGCGCCTTCTCCAGCAGGTGAAAGAGCTGGATCCGACCATGTTCACCAAATCCGGGATCATGGTGGGGCTTGGCGAGGAGCGCAACGAAGTATTGCAGCTCATGGACGATCTGCGCTCGGCCAATGTCGACTTCATGACCATCGGCCAGTATCTGCAGCCGACGCGCAAGCACCATCCGGTGAAAAAATTCGTCACGCCCGAAGAATTCAAGTCCTATGAAACCGTGGCTTACACGAAGGGCTTCCTCATGGTGTCGTCGAGCCCTCTGACACGCTCCTCTCACCATGCGGGCGAGGATTTCGCCAAGCTGAAGGCAGCGCGTGATGCGCGCCTGAACGCTGTGGGTCCTGCTGCGAACTGATGCCGAAATTCGAGACCGTGCGCCGGGTGGCGCACACGCCTGAAGACATGTTTGCGCTGGTCGCGGATGTGGAGAAATATCCCGAGTTCGTACCCATGTGCGAGGCACTGACCGTGCGCACTCGAAAAGAACGTGACGGGGTGACGCTTCTGGTCGCCGACATGACGGTTGGTTACAAGGCGCTGCGCGAGACATTTACGAGCCAGGTCACGCTCAAGCCGCAGGAAGCGGCGATCGATGTCCGCTACGTCGATGGGCCTTTTCGCTTTCTGAAGAACGAATGGCGCTTTGAGCCGGCCGGTGAGGCCGAATGCGACATCCACTTCTTCATCGAATATGAATTCAAGAGCCGCATGCTCGGCGCGGTCATGGGCGCCATGTTCGATCGCGCGTTCCGCATGTTTTCCGAAGCCTTCGAGCGCCGTGCCGATGTGGTCTACGGAGCAGCCGCTTAAGCGTTCTTCAGGGATGAAAGCACCAGATCCAGCGCCATTTCCACAGTGGAAGAGCGAACGGCTGCGCGATCCTGACCCGAGAAGATGTGCGATTGTGCAGTGGGCGGACGTCCCTCAAGCGCCAGACCGAACCAGACGAGACCGACAGGCTTTTCTGTCGAGCCGCCATCGGGACCGGCAATGCCGGTGACGGCAACCGCCACGCCTGCGCGCGAGCGATCAAGCGCGCCGGAGGCCATTTCGAGAGCTGTCTCTTCCGAAACGGCACCATGGGTGGCGAGTGTTTCGGGCAGGACGCCGAGCATGTCCATCTTGGCTTCGTTGGAATAGGTGACGTAGCCGCGATCGACGACCGTGGATGAGCCTGCGATGTCGGTGAGGGCTGCGGCGATCATGCCGCCGGTGCAGGATTCGGCGGTGGCCAGCATGATGCCGCGCGCTTTGCAGGCGGAAAGAACCGCGCGGGCGCGTTCCTCGTATTCGCTCATGCCGGCACCTCGCCGGGATAGACCACACTGGCCGTTGCAATGGCCGCTATGCCTTCCTCGCGACCAATGAAACCCATTTTTTCGTTGGTGGTGGCCTTGATGGAGATGCGGTGCGGCGCGATGCCGAGCATGGCGGAGAGTGCTGCCGTCATGGCTTCCCGGTGGGGGCCGACTTTTGGTGCTTCGCAAATGATTGTGACATCGGCATTGGCGATGCGTCCGCCCGCCTCGCGCACGATGCGGGCCGCATGTTCGAGGAAAATGTGCGAGGCAGCACCCTTCCACTGCGGGTCCGAAGGGGGAAAATGCGTGCCGATGTCACCGGCGCCACAGGTGGCAAGCAGCGCGTCAGTGAGTGCGTGCAGACCGACATCGGCATCCGAATGGCCGGCGAGACGCTTCGTGTGTGGGATGCTGACACCGCACAGAATGACGGCATCGCCATCGGTGAAGGTGTGGACATCATAGCCATTGCCGGTACGCACATCGGGGAATGCGGTCGGGCGGTTCAGGCGCTCATCGGCCAGAGCTATGTCGCGCGCCCAGGTGAGCTTGATGTTGTCGACGGCGCCGGCAACCAGGCGGACGGGTATCTTTGCCCATTCGGCGATGGAGGCGTCGTCTGTGAAATCCTCACGGCCGAGCTTGTGCGCGCGCTCATGGGCCGCAGCGATCAGCGCGAAAGGAAAGCCCTGCGGGGTCTGGGCGGCATGTAGATCGTGACGCGGCACGGTTTCGGCGATGAACCCCGCGGGGCCGGCCCGTTTGACCGTGTCGGCGACGGGCAGGGCGGGCAACGCGCCCTGGCCCTCCTCCACCGTGTTGATTATCCGGTCGATCAGCTCCCGGTCGATGAACGGACGCACACCATCGTGAATCAGGACGGTCTGGGGGGCGGGATCGTAGAGCGCAAGCAGGGCGAGCCGCGTGGAGGCCTGCCTTGAATGACCGCCATGGATCGCCTGGACACGCTGACTGGAAAGCCCGGCTATCGCCTCCGCAAAGAGAGCCTCGTCATCGGGATGGATCGCGACAACGATGCGCCCGATACGGGGATCGGAGAGGAAGGTCTCAAGCGTGTGACGCAGAACCGGCTTGCCACCGATCAGGCGATATTGCTTGGGTCCCTCGGTGGATTGGCCTGCGCGCTCGCCCCGGCCTGCGGCGACGATGACGGCAGCGACTTCTCCCGCCGAACGCGGTGCCACGGGGTTCGTCTCGGCAAGGGTCTCGGATTGGTGCATCTGCTTGTCCATAGGGCAGACGCATAATAAGACACGCCGCGAAAGGCCAGCCGAATTTGCATGCCACCTATTCCGCGCGAATTGTGTGTTGCAGGCCGGGCTTGAAGTGGCTAAATAATGAGCACAAACAAAAGGTGCTTTAATTTTGTGCATCTCATCCACTGAATTTCTTTCGACACCGCTCACGATCGGATCCGTGACGATCCGCAACCGGGTGTTTCTGGCGCCGATGTCGGGCGTGACCGATCTTGCCTTTCGTGCGCGGGCCCATGCGCATGGAGCCGGCCTTGTGGTGTCCGAAATGGTGGCGAGCGGCGAGCTCGCGCGCGGAAAAGCCGAATCGGCCCGCCGTCTGCGCCGTCCGGAGGTGGACGTGCACATGGTGCAGCTTGCGGGCAGGGAGGCGCGATGGATGGCCGAAGGCGCGCGGATCGCGGAAGCTGAAGGCGCCGATATCATCGACATCAATATGGGTTGCCCCGCCAAGAAGGTGACGGGCGGTTACTCCGGCTCTGCGCTGATGCGTGAACCCGGCCATGCGCTGAGCCTGATCGAGGCGGTTGTCGCGGCGGTGCGGGTGCCCGTTACGGTGAAGATGCGGCTTGGATGGGACGAGAATGCGCTGAACGCTCCGGACATCGCCAGCCGTGCCGAGGACGCAGGCGTTGCAATGGTCACGGTACACGGACGCACACGCTGCCAGTTCTACAAGGGCAAGGCGGACTGGCGGGCCATTTCGGCGGTGAAGGACGCCGTCGGCATCCCGGTCGTGGCCAATGGCGACGTGACCACGCCAGAGGATGCTGCGGGCATCCTGGCCGCATCCGGTGCGGATGCGGTGATGGTCGGCCGTGCGCATTACGGCGCGCCGTGGACGGCCGGAGCGGTTGCTGCCAATGCCGAACGCCGGCCTGAAAACCTCCCCGACTATGTGATCGATCATTACGAGGCGATGCTCGCCCTTTACGGCATCGAGCATGGCACACGGCACGCGCGCAAACATCTTGGCTGGTACATGGACCGGCATCTTGGCGAGATCGATGCAGAAAGCCGCAAGGCGATCATGACGGGGACCGATCATCGCGAGGTCTCGCGCCTTCTGCGCGGGCTTTTTCGCAGACACGAGGAGCGTCTGGCCGCATGAACAGACAGGAGGAGCCCACACGCATGGAGATCGGCCCCGCCAGTCTTCTCCTGAACACGCTGAGGCATCCGATGGTGATGATCGACCGCGATGGTTTCATGGTCGAGGTCAATGCGGAAGCGGAGGACTTCTTTCGCTCGGGCGCCTCCATCCTTGCCCGCAGCCGGCTGGAAGATTTCGTTCCCTTCGGGAGCCCCTTGATTGCGCTTGTGGAACAGGTGCGCGAGCAGCGTGTGGCCATCAATGAATATCGCGTCGACATTTCCTCGCCGCGGCTGGGGGCGGAGCGCATGGTGGATATCCATGCAGCACCTGTTTCGGAAGTGCCGGGCGCGGTCGCGCTTCTTCTGCAGGAACGCTCCATGGCCGACAAGATCGACCGGCAGATGGTGCATCGTGGGGCAGCCCGGTCGGTAACGGGATTGGCAGCCATGCTCGCCCATGAGATCAAGAACCCGCTTTCGGGCATTCGCGGTGCCGCACAATTGCTCGAACACGCGGTTTCCGACGAAGACCGGGCGCTGACACGCCTCATCACCGAGGAGACGGACCGGATCGTCGCGCTGGTGGATCGCATGGAAGTGTTCTCAGACGAACGCCCGGTGGAGCGCGACCCGATCAACATTCACCTGGTGCTTGATCACGTCAAGGCGGTCGCCAAAAGCGGCTTCGCCCGCAAGGTGAGCATTGTCGAGGACTACGATCCCTCCCTGCCGCCCGTATGGGCAAACCGTGATCAGTTGATCCAGGTGTTCCTGAACCTGGTGAAGAACGCCGCTGAAGCGATCGGCGACAGGGACGATGGCGAGATAAGGCTGACGACCGCGTTCCGGCCGGGTATTCGGCTGTCAGTTCCGGGCTCACCGGATCGCGTGGCCTTGCCGCTGGAATTCTGCGTTCATGACAATGGGCCGGGGATTCCCGAGGACCTGCGCCAAATCATCTTCGATCCTTTTGTGACTTCCAAACAGAATGGCTCCGGTCTGGGGCTCGCGCTGGTCGCCAAGATCGTCGGCGCGCATGGCGGCGTCATCGAGTGCGAATCGTCCGGCCAGCGCGGCACGGTTTTCCGCATCCTGATGCCTGCCTGGCGCGAAGCGCGCCGCAAGGATGTCCTTGTCAATGAAAAGGATACGCCCGCATGACCAGCATTCTCGTCGCCGACGACGACGCAGCCATCCGCACTGTGCTCAATCAGGCACTTTCACGCGCGGGTCACGACGTGCGGGTGACCTCGAACGTGGAGACGCTCTGGCGCTGGGTTTCTGCGGGCGAGGGGGATCTGGTGATCACCGATGTGGTGATGCCCGACGGCAATGCCTTCGACCTGCTGCCGCGAATCCGCAAGGCCCGTCCCGACCTCCCGGTCGTTGCCATGAGCGCGCAAAATACGTTCATGACCGCGATCCGGGCCTCGGAAGTGGGGGCCTATGAGTATCTGCCTAAGCCTTTCGATCTGACAGAACTCGTCAACATCGTCGGACGCGCGCTCTCGGAACCGAAATCGAATCAGAAGGAGAGCGCGAGCGCTGAAGCGCCCGACGCCCTGCCTCTCATCGGTCGTTCGGCTGCCATGCAGGAAATCTATCGCCTGCTGGCGCGCATGATGCAGACCGACCTCACTGTCATGATCAGTGGAGAGTCCGGAACGGGCAAGGAACTGGTGGCGCGAGCGCTTCATGAGTATGGCCGCAGACGAAAGGGGCCCTTCGTGGCGATCAACATGGCCGCCATCCCGCGCGACCTCATCGAATCCGAACTCTTCGGACATGAAAAAGGAGCATTTACCGGTGCGCAGGCGCGCTCCTTCGGTCGCTTCGAACAGGCGGAAGGCGGAACGCTCTTTCTAGACGAGATCGGCGACATGCCAATGGAGGCACAAACACGCCTCCTTCGCGTGCTGCAGCAGGGGGAGTATACGACCGTCGGCGGGCGCACCCCGATCCGGACCGATGTGCGCATCGTGGCTGCCACCAACAAGGACCCCAGAATGCTGATCGATCAGGGGCTTTTCCGCGAGGATCTGTTTTATCGGCTCAATGTGGTGCCGCTGCGTCTGCCTCCGTTGCGTGAGCGGGCCGAGGATATACCCGATCTCGTGCGGCACTTTTTTGCGCGGGCCGAGCAGGAGGGATTGCAGGCCAAGCGCATTGGATCGGACGGGCTCGACCGGCTTAAAAATTATCGCTGGCCGGGCAATGTGCGTGAACTGGAAAACCTGGTGCGACGCCTCGCGGCTCTTTATCCGCAGGATGAAATCTCTGCCGAGATCATTGAACAGGAGTTGCGCGCCGCTGGTGCTTTGCGGGTAAGCCAGCAGGAAGCGCTTCTCGAAGAAACAACACTGACGCAGGCCGTCGAGCAGCATCTTCAACGCTATTTCGGGCAGTTCGGCGACCAGCTTCCACCGGCCGGGCTGTATCAGCGGGTCCTTTCCGACGTCGAACAGCCGCTCCTGATCGCTGCACTTACGGCTACCGGTGGAAACCAGCTGAAGGCCGCAGATCTCCTCGGGCTCAACCGCAACACCCTTCGTAAGAAGATTCGCGACTATGGAATCAACATCTATCGTGGCGCTGGCTGACAACGCGGGAAAACTCGCCGGCTGACTGATCTCCGATCCCGCAGATCCCCATTTTGCCCCAGCAATGCCGCAATGTTGGGAAATGCAACTGTTGCCAGCGGGTGACAGTCGTTGCATATGTGCAACATTCGGGCGGTGCTGGAGAGCAGAAGCGGGAGTTATGGTAAGCTTGTCTGAAAGTTCGCCGACGCAGCCTTTTGTTGCGGCTTCGCCTGTGCGGCGTGGGCGTTCGGCCACGTTTTATGTCGGCGTCGCGGCAGCACTCGGTGCACTTCTGACGGCCGCAGTCTCTTTCACGGTGCTTCTGGGGCTGACGCCTTTTACACCGGATGAGCAGACAACGCTTCTCCTGATCACGGTGAATTTCGCCTTCATCATGCTTTTGTTCGGGCTGATCGTCCTCGAGGGCCTGCGCATCTACAAATCGCGGAAAGGCCAGAGGGCGGCGTCTCGCCTGCACGTGCGCATCATCGCGATGTTCTCTCTGGTGGCGGCGATACCCGCGATCCTTGTGGCGGTAATCGCCTCGGTCACGCTTGAACTCGGCCTTGACCGATGGTTCGAACTCCGCACGAAGGTAATCGTCTATTCCTCGCTCTCGATCGCCGATGCCTATGTGCAGCAGAATGCGCGAAGCCTGCAGGGCACGACGGAGAGCATGGGTGTTCGGCTTGATCAGGCGCGCACGCTGTACAATCTCGACCGATATGGCTTCCGCGATTTCATGACGCGCCAAGCCATGCTCCGCGGGCTGGCGGATGCCGAACTGGTCCGCGAAGACGGTTCTGTGATCATGAGCGCGCAGATGGTGGAAGATATTCCGCTGCCGCGTCCCGGAAGCAAGGCGATGGAAATCGCCAACAGCTCCCAGATCGCCTTCAATGAAATTGGCGGCACCAATCTGGTGACTGCTGTCTACAAACTTCAGGATATCCCCGACGCCTATCTTTATACCGGCGCGCTGCTGGATCCCGAGGTCTTGAAAGCACGACAGATCGTACGCACCAACACGGATGAGTATCGTTCTCTCGAAGGAAATCGCGGCAACACACAAATCGCTTTTGCGCTGTTATATCTCGTCGTGACACTGGCGATCGTCCTTGCAGCGATCTGGACAGGCATCGCTGTTGCGGACCGCCTGGTGCGTCCGATACGCCAGTTGATTGGCGCGGCAGGAGCGGTGTCCACCGGTGATCTCGACGTCACCGTTCCCGTACGATCCTCCGACGGCGATGTCGGTCTCCTCGGCGACACGTTCAACAAGATGACGCAACAGCTCAAATCGCAGCGCGATCAGCTCATCGCCGCCAAGGACGTGATTGACGAGCGGCGCCGCTTCACCGAGGCGGTGCTGTCCGGCGTCAGTGCGGGCGTTATCGGTGTGGAGGCGGACGGTTCGGTTGCCATGGTCAACCGCTCCGCCGAGGCTATGCTCGACATTTCCGCGCACGAAGCGGTGAACAGGAATCTCTCGGCTGTTCTGCCGCATCTCGGGCGCGTGTTCGAGACCGGGCGCAAGACGGGCCGACCCGTCTACCGCGAACAGGCTACTTTCTTTCGGGGGGGATCGGAACGTACCTTCAACATCCAGATCACAACGGAAGAGGGTGTCAACGAGGACGATGAGCATTCCTACGTGGTAACGGTCGACGACATCACCGATTTGATGCAGGCACAACGATCAATGGCCTGGGCGGATGTCGCACGGCGCATTGCTCATGAGATCAAAAACCCGCTGACTCCGATCCAGTTGTCTGCCGAGCGCATCCGCCGCAGGTTCGGGAAGGTAATCGAACAGGACAGGGAGATCTTCGATCAGTGTACCGATACGATCATCCGGCAAGTCGGTGATATCGGACGAATGGTCGATGAGTTCTCGGCTTTTGCGCGGATGCCAAAGCCGGACATCCAGCACCTCGATCTGAGGGAACCGCTGCGCGAGGCTTCATTTCTGGTGGAGGTCGCCCGCAACGAGATCAGCTTTGAACGACATATCTCGGAGACCCCGCTAATGGGGCGTTTCGACGCTCGTTTGATGGGCCAGGCCTTCGGTAACGTGATCAAGAACGCCGCAGAGGCGATCGACGCCGCCGAACGAAACAATGGTCAGCCGGGTGCGATCCGTATCAATGCGGGCATGAACGGCCGCTTTATCCAGGTTGAAGTGATCGACAATGGCAAGGGATTGCCGCGGGAAAACCGCCAGCGTCTGCTCGAACCCTATATGACCACGCGCGACAAGGGGACGGGCCTTGGCCTGGCCATTGTGAAAAAGATCATCGAGGATCACGGGGGGCGGCTGGAACTGCACGACGCACCGGCTGATTTCCATGACGGCATCGGCGCGATGATCCGCATCATACTTCCCGCCGCCGGAGACGCCGGTGGCACCGCTGAGACGACAAGAAGGTAGAAAATGGCTTCCGACATTCTGATCGTAGACGACGAGGAAGACATCCGTGAACTCGTTGCCGGCATTCTGAGCGACGAAGGCCATGAGACGCGAACCGCTCACGACAGCGACAGTGCGCTTGCCTCGATCTCGGAACGGGTTCCACGCCTCATCCTGCTCGATATCTGGCTACAGGGATCCAAGCTGGACGGACTGGCGCTGCTCGACAAGATCAAGGAACTGCACCCCCACGTTCCTGTTGTCATGATTTCCGGTCACGGCACAATCGAAACCGCGGTTTCGGCGATCAAGCGCGGTGCCTATGATTTCATCGAGAAACCGTTCAAGACCGACCGGATGATCCTGATCTGCGAGCGGGCACTGGAGATTTCCAAGCTCAAGCGCGAGATGAGCGATCTGAAGAAGCGGAGCGGCGCCTCATACGATCTCGTTGGCGAGTCCGCGGCACTAAACCATTTGCGCCAGACGATCGAGCGTGTCGCCCCCTCCAACAGCCGGATCATGCTGACAGGACCGTCCGGCTCAGGCAAGGAACTGGTCGCCAGGGCAATCCATGCCGCCTCACCACGCAGCAATGGACCATTCGTGACGCTGAACGCCGCAGCCATTACGCCTGAGCGTATGGAGATAGAGTTGTTCGGCACCGAATCCGACGGTGGCGAGAGAAAGGTGGGAGCCCTTGAGGAAGCTCACGGCGGCGTCCTCTATCTCGATGAAGTGGCTGACATGCCGCTCGGCACGCAGAGCAAGATCCTGCGTGTTCTCGTGGACCAGCAGTTCGAGCGCGTTGGTGGCACACGACGGGTGAGGGTGGACGTACGCATCATCTCATCCACGGCGCAGAATATTGAATCCCTGATCGCCGAGGGCCGCTTCCGCGAAGATCTGTTCCACCGTCTCGCCGTGGTGCCGGTGGTTGTGCCGCCCCTGGCGGATCGACGCGAGGACATCCCCCTGCTTGTCGATCATTTCATGCAGCAGATCGGTGAGCAGGCGGGTATCAAGCCGCGTCCGCTGGGCAATGATGCGATGGCCGTTCTCCAGGCGCACAACTGGCCGGGCAATGTCCGCCAGCTACGCAACAATATCGAGCGGCTGATGATCCTGACGCGGGGTGACGGGCCGGACACACCGATCACCGCAGACCTGTTGCCAGCAGAAATCGGCGATGTCATGCCGCGTCTGCCGACGCAGTCGGACCAGCACATCATGGCCCTGCCATTGCGCGAGGCGCGCGAACTCTTCGAGAAGGAGTATCTGCTTGCCCAGATCAACCGCTTTGGCGGAAACATTTCGCGCACGGCAGAATTCGTCGGCATGGAACGCTCTGCGCTTCATCGCAAACTGAAATCTCTGGGCGTTTAGACCCTGCCTTATCCAGGTGTTTTCATGTCACTGGAAAAGCGCTAGTGGTTTGTTCGCGCCCTTTGCCTCCGTCCGGAACGAGCCCGGGGGAAAAGGGCGAAGATCAGAACCGCCGCCGGACACCCCACAATTCCGGCGGGGCCTCTCAGGTTTTAGCAGGAGCCTTGCAGACCCGTCATTCGGTCATTGTTGAGGCAGGGAACAGGCGATGAAAGTCATTATTTGCGGCGCGGGGCAGGTCGGTTTCGGTATCGCGGAACGGTTGGCGGCAGAGCAGAACGACGTGTCCGTGATCGATACATCGCCGGAGTTGATTCGCGCCGTTCGCGATACGCTCGACGTGCGTGGCTTTGTCGGCCATGGCGCACATCCCGACGTGCTCGCCTCTGCCGGCGCAAGCGAAGCCGACATGATCATCGCCGTGACCCTGTTCGACGAGGTGAACATGGTCGCCTGCCAGGTCGCGCATTCGCTTTTCAATGTGCCGACCAAAATCGCGCGCATTCGCTCGCAGTCATATCTGCAATCGCACTATATGGACCTGTTCTCGCGCGATCATCTGCCCATCGACGTGATCATCTCGCCGGAAGTGGAAGTTGGCGAAATGGTGATGCGCCGCATCGCACTGCCCGGTGCGACAGATGTGGTGAGCTTCGCCGACGACAAGGTATCGATGGTAGCGATCGAATGCCTCGAGGAATGTCCGGTCATCAACACGCCGCTGGCACAGCTGACGGAACTCTTCCCCGACTTGCCATCGACCGTGGTGGGCGTCTCACGCGAGGGCAAGCTGTTCATCCCGCATTCGGGCGATCAGCTCATTGCCGGTGATCTGGCCTATGTGGTGACAACCAAGGATCAGGTGCGACGCACGCTTGGTCTCTTTGGGCATGAGGAGCGCGAGGCGACGCGCATCGTCATCGCCGGTGGCGGCAACATCGGCCTCTATGTCTCGCGCGCCATGGAAAAGAAACAGAGCCGCACCAAGGTCAAGGTGATCGAGAACACGCGCGAACGCGCGGTTGCGCTGGCCGACAAGCTGCGTCGCACCGTTGTTCTGCATGGAAGCGCGCTCGACCAGAAACTTCTTCTGGAAGCCGATATTCAGCATGCTGACCTGATGGTGGCGCTGACCAATGACGATCAGGTCAACATCCTGTCGAGCGTGATTGCCAAGCGTCTCGGGTGCCGCTCCAATCTGGTTCTGATCAACAATCCGACCTATCACGATTTTGCCAAAACGCTGGGGATTGACGCGCATGTGAACCCGCGCTCCGTGACAATATCCAAGGTTCTTCAGCATGTCAGACGCGGCCGCATTCGCGCCGTCCACAACATTCAGCGTGGCGCAGCCGAGGTCATCGAGGCCGAGGCCCTGGAAACATCGCCGCTTGTCGGCCCGCCGCTCAGCGAGGTGGAGTTCCCCGATGGAATGCGCATCGGCGCGGTCTATCGCGACGGTGCGGTGATCAAGCCGAGCGGGTCTCTGAAGATCAAGCCGAAGGACCGGGTGGTGATCTTTGCACTCGAAAGTGCGGTCCGTCAGGTTGAACAGATGTTCCGTGTCAGCCTGGAGTTCTTCTGAGCTGCTTGAAAAAGCTCCCGCAGAGCGGCAAAACAAACCATTCTTTTTTGCGGCGACGATTCCAGCCGGCAGATTTCATGAGACGGAGAGTGTGACATGCCACGCATTGCTTATGTGAACGGGCGTTATGCGAATCACGGTGACGCGATGGTTCACGTGGAAGATCGTGGTTATCAGCTCGCTGACGGCGTCTACGAGGTGTGCGAGATTTCCCGTGGTTTCATCATCGACATGAAGGGGCATCTTGACCGGCTCGACCGTTCGCTGCGTGAGCTTCGCATGGACTGGCCAGTCGAGCGCAAGGCGCTGGAATTCATCATGCGCGAAGTTATCCGCCGCAACCATGTGCGCAATGGCATGGTCTATCTGCAGGTGACGCGCGGCGTGGCCCCGCGTGACCACGCTTTCCCCACCACGCCGGTTCGCTCCGCCCTGGTGGTGACGGCAAAGCGCATGGATCCGAACGCCGCGGCAAAGAAGGCCGAAAAGGGCATGACGGTCATCACCGTGCCGGAAAACCGCTGGGAGCGCGTGGATATCAAGACCATCGGTCTTTTGCCAAACGTTCTGGCACGCCAGGCCGCGGTCGATGCCGGTGCGCAGGAAGCGTGGTTTGTGGATCCGGACGGAACGGTCAAGGAAGGCGCATCGACCAATGCATGGATCGTTACCAGGGACGGACATCTGGTGACCCGTCCGGCCGATTTCGGCATTTTGCGCGGAATAACCAGGGCCACCGTGATGAAGGTCGCCGACGATCTCGGGCTCAGGGTCGAGGAGCGTGCTTTTTCAGTCGAAGAAGCGCAGAACGCCCGCGAAGCGTTTGTGACGAGTGCCACGAGCGTCGTGATGCCGGTGGTCAACATCGATGGGAAACCGGTGGCCAACGGACATCCCGGCAGTGTCGCCCGCTCCCTGCGGGACGCGTTTTTTGCGATTGCGGAAAAAAGTCCTAGCTGTTAACCAACGCGCATGATGATGCGGCTCGGTGCAACCGATGAACATAGGCATCAATTGATCATGCAGTCCCTGTCACAGACTTTCTTGACAGGAGCGTGTCATATTTGCGCTACTGGCTGCCCTGAGGCAGCGAATGGGTGAAAGACCAAAAATGGCGGAACGAACTCAAAACCTGCAGGACCTGTTCCTGAATACCGTTCGCAAGAGCAAGAACCCTCTGACGATCTTCCTCATCAACGGTGTCAAACTGACAGGCATTGTTACTTCATTTGATAATTTCTGCGTGCTCCTGCGCCGCGACGGACATTCGCAGCTTGTCTACAAGCATGCGATCTCGACGATCATGCCGAGCCAGCCCGTTCAGCTTTACGACGCCGAGGAAAGCAATCGGGACTCCTGATTGACCGAAAAACGCAAGCCAGACGAAGCAGCGCGCGACGGCGATCGGTCGACTTTTGGTCCCGACTCCACGCGAGCCGCCGTCATCACGCCTGTCCTCCCGTCGGAGCGCCGTGCCACCGAGAGTGGTGCGGCTTCTTCGCGCGCGTCTGAAGCACGCCATGAAGAGGCGATCGGTCTTACGGAAGCGATCGACCTCGATGTGGTTTTTGCCGAGATCGTGAGTGTGCACACACCTCGGCCTGCGACATTGCTCGGCACGGGCAAACTGGAAGAGATCGCTGCGCGGGTGGAAGAGCAGGCGGTGGAAGTGGTGATCATCGATCATCCACTCACACCGGTCCAGCAGCGCAACCTCGAAAAGGCGCTCAAGGCCAAGGTTTTGGACAGAACGGGGCTGATCCTGGAGATTTTCGGGCGCCGCGCGCGTACCAAGGAAGGACGGCTTCAGGTCGATCTGGCCCATCTGGAATATCAACGCGGCCGCCTGGTCCGCAGCTGGACCCACCTGGAGCGGCAGCGCGGCGGCGGCGGCTTCATGGGTGGTCCGGGTGAGACACAGATCGAAGCGGACAGACGCCAGCTTCAGGAGCGCATCATGCGCCTGAAGAAGGATCTGGAACAGGTCCGGCGCACGCGCGATCTGCATCGTGCAAAACGAAGGAAGGTACCGTTCCCGATCGTTGCCATCGTCGGCTACACCAATGCTGGCAAGTCGACGCTGTTCAACCGGCTCACCGGGGCCAGCGTGATGGCAGAAGACATGCTCTTTGCCACGCTGGATCCTACCCTTCGCCGGGTACAGCTTCCTCACGGCACGACGGTTATTCTTTCGGACACGGTCGGCTTCATCTCCGATCTGCCGACCCATCTTGTCGCTGCGTTCCGCGCAACGTTGGAAGAAGTGATCGAAGCGGATCTGATCGTACATCTCCGGGATATCGCTGATCCCGATACGGCAGCTCAGGCTATGGATGTCGAGGCCATTCTCGGCGACCTGGGTGTGGACGCCGCGGACCGGACACGCGTTCTGGAGGTCTGGAACAAGATTGACAGGCTTGATCCGGAACGACGCCGGGCCCTGTTGGAGGGTATGCGCGCCGACGACGCCCCGCTGGCAATCTCCGCGATCACGGGAGAGGGCATTCCCGATCTCCTGGCGTTGATCGAGGAGCATATTTCCGGACAGATTGTCTTGACCTCGATCGATCTTGCACCGGAACGGATGTCACTCCTGGACTGGGTCTATCGCAATGGTGACGTCGTCGAGCGCACGAACAATGACGATGGAAGCATCTCACTGAAAGTACGGATGACGGAAGCGGCAAAGCAGGACATGCAGGAGCAGCTTTCCGGAAACAAGCCCTCCCGGCATTAGATACGTCAACGCGTGGTAGCCCTGGTGCTTTAACGGCAGCCCCTTCAGCGGGCTGCAGTCTTAGCGCGCTGCCAAAGCGTTTCCATTTCCTGCAGCTCCGCCTCCTCCAGTGAACGCCCGGCATTCTTGAGTTCACGTTCCACAAAGTCGAAGCGCTTGCGGAACTTGTCATTTGTGTGGGCGAGGGCGGCTTCCGCATCATAACCCAGATGGCGTCCCAGATTGACCACGGCAAACAGAAGATCACCATACTCCTCTGCCGCGTGAGCGTCATCCTGCTCCTTCAGGGCTTCACGCAGCTCACCGATCTCCTCCTCGATCTTGTCGAGGACCGGACCGTTCTCGCCCCAATCAAAACCGACGCGGGCGGCGCGTTGTTGAAGTTTGTGAGCACGCATAAGGGCGGGCAGGGCACGTGGGACATCATCCAGATAGGCCGCAGACTCCTCAGGGTTGCCATTCTGCAAACGCCGCGCAACACGCTCGGCCTTTTCCTGTGCCTTGATCTCATTCCACATGCCTTTCGCCATCCCGCGGCTCCGCGCCTCGGCATCACCGAACACATGGGGGTGACGACGGATCATCTTGCGGGTGATCGCCTCGACCACATCCCCGAAATCGAAATGACCTTCTTCCTCTGCCATGCGTGCGTGGAATACGACCTGCAACAGAAGGTCCCCCAGTTCCTCGCGCAGGTCGTCTAGATCATTGCGTTCGATCGCGTCAGCGACCTCGTAGGCCTCCTCGATCGTGTAGGGTGCGATGGAAGCGAAGTCCTGCTCCACGTCCCACGGACAACCGGTCTGTGGGGTGCGAAGTGCTTTCATGATTTCGAGGAGTCTTGCGATATCCCTTGAGGGCTGCATCTTGTGTTCCCGTATTCTGAGCATTCCGTTTATCGTTGACACGCGAAAACGCTCCAACTGACTCTTGTTGCGCATTCGGGATGAAAAATCGACCTCCATCCCCTGGAATTGCCCCGCCTCATCCGATCGTGCGTTCGAGCACGCGCAGCCAGTTGCGCCAGGCGATTTTCTCGATCAACTCCTCTCCATAGCCATGCGCGCGCATGGCCTCGATCAGTTTCGGCAGGCCGGTCACGTCTCCGATTGACCGCGGCACGAGGGCGCCATCGAAATCGGATCCGAGCGCCACACCCCCTTCACCAAGTGCCTCAAGCATCGCGTCAAGGTGCTTGAGGAGAATGTCGAGGCCCGTATTGGCGTTGGTGCCTCCGTCGGACCGCAGAAAGCTGACAGAGAAATTGAGACCTGCCAGACCACCTGTCTCACGGATCGCGCACATCTGCCAATCCGTCAGATTGCGGGACTGGGGACAGATGGCATGAGCGTTCGAATGGCTTGCGACAAGCGGCGCATCGCTGATCGCCTGAACGTCACGAAACCCCTTTTCGTTGAGATGGGAGAGATCGACCAGAATGCCAAGCCGATTGCACTTGCGCACAAGCGCCTTGCCGGCCTCGCTTAAACCCTCGCCGATGTCAGGAGAGGAGGGAAAGCGGAACGGAACGCCATGACCGAAAATGTTGGAACGGCTCCAAACCGGTCCGAGCGAACGCAAACCGGCAGCATAGAGAACGTCTATCAGGTCAAGATCGGCACCCACCGCTTCCGCGCCTTCGATATGGAATACGGCGGCCAAAGTGTCCGAGGCCATCGCCTGACGAATTGAACTCGCATTGCGGCATATGGCCAGGCGGCCCTCAGATGCACGTTCAAGACGCTGCAGCAATGCAGCCATGGCGAGCGTAGAGGTCAGCGCATCCGACTGCCCAAGCTGAGGAAAGGTTACATCCTGCGGACGTTTTCCGTTCACTTTCATGTTTGAAAGCGGCGGTGGAAAAATCGCGAAGAGCCCGCCCGCCAGACCTCCCTTTCGGGCTCGCGGAAGATCCACGTGCCCGCCATCCATTCCCTGCAGGAAAAGTTGTTCGGCATCCCGCCGTCCGCTCTGATAAAGTCTCAGAAGCGCGTCATTGTGACCGTCGAAAACGGGAGTCATGTCTGCCATGAAAAAGCTGCCTGTTGGCGCGCGTGCGCCGGTGAGTCTGCACCTCATTTTTAAGCATGCCCGGCATGGGAAGCAAATCGCTGGCTCTTCTCCCTGGAGGGCCTGCAACCAAGGCCCCGGCATCACTCGCGCCATCCTGAATGAAACGAGCTGCCGCAAGCCGGGGTTGCTCGCAAAAGCGCCAGACCGCGACCGGTGAAATGGTCGAGCGTTTGGAAGCCCGGAATTGACACTCGGTCAACCACGCAGGCCTTGTTGTGTGATGTCTCATTTCATCGTTTTACTTCAGAGCACTGGTGGTGCTTTTTTGTTGCCTGCCAATTCTTCAGGCGCTCCCGCCCCATTTTTTGGTCAACCCGACTGGAAAGCTCCCCGACTGGAGCTGCATACCAGGCGAAAGGGCGCCTCATTTCGAACTCAATGCAGGTAGACCATCAACATCAGGCGCTGCTGACGCCGCAGGTTGTTTTACGCTGCCTTCCAGTTACAAAGTCGGCCAGCGGCCCGGGAAACGCTCTGCAGGCGAATGGCTATCTCGCCCAAATCAGAAAACTCCTGAATTACGTCACGAAAGAACGGTCGAGCAGGAAGGCGCTCCTCCCGTAGGGAATGCAGCCATGCTTACACGCACAATCAGGTACACAGTTCGGTTTCAGGGGAGTTTTCTTCTGGGTGGCTTCGATCAGCAATTGCCGGCTGGCGAATATCAGGTTGAACGAGACGAAGAGATTATAGAGGGGTTGTCCTGGCTAGCTTGGCGAGGTGTATCGACCTTTATTCACCTGCCGGCTGTCGGCACGGAAACCCTCAAAAGCCAGATGAAGCAGATCGACCCCAGAGAACTCGAAGATGCGCTCGATAGAGATCGGAAACTGTCATGACACGCAGACCCGAAACAAGGTCTCCGCCGGACGACCTTGATACCTGGGAGAACGAGGGCGGGAAGATTGCCCCCGAAAGGCCCGACGCTGCTTTTGTTCGCAGGGTTGAAGCGGACCATGCCGGCATCGTCGGCAAGCTTTTCCAAGGTGCGGCGACAGCCAGAAAATTTCGCGCTGGTCTGGAGCGCCATAAGAACGTGAGCTGGCTTCCATCTCTAAAAAGCTGCTGATCGCGCGGTTTCATCCGGGCAATGGCTGGCATCGGTATGGCTCACACCTCTCGCAACGAAAGATGGAATGATGGTGCTGGATTTTCCAAACAAGGCCCGAAGCTATGACAGAAACAGACGATGCGTCCGCTTCCTCGGGTATGATGGATTGTTTGAAGTATCTTTTTTTGTTCAGGCCAACGCACTCGTCTCGACGGAGAACGGGATAAACGAGGGTGAACTTCTACAGGTCTTCGATGGCGCTCGTGGGACTGTCTACGATGCTGCCAGAAAGGTTTACGCACGCGGTCGCCAAGCGGCATACCTGGTCACCGCGAAGGACTTCTGAACCACGTGGTGGGTCAATGTCGGATTGTTTTCCCGCTCAGCATTTTCAGCGCAGCGGCGCCAAGGGAACGCGGACTGCGCCACACCGACGTCCTCATCGACTTCCCGGTAAGACCGACTGGTCTCTTCTGTCGTTGATTGTTCCGGATCATGAGGTCTGTTGCGACGATGCGCGACAGGCCAATCGCAGGAACTTCTGCCTGCAGGGCAGGGACGCCGGTGAAGACGTGATAGACTGTCCAGGTGCCGTCGACCTCGATACGCCGCCCGTATTGAGTGGTCTCTACCTCCTGGGAATCGGCCGGAGTTAGCCGTGGCAGACAATTTTGTTCAATGCCCGGATCAACATGCATCTCGGATATCCTGTTGCGCGAGAGACTGAAGCGCCGGCGCGCCACGTGGCACCGCCGTCTGATCCTGAGTTCACCAAGTAATGCTGATCAGAACGATGTATGCGAACCATGCACAAATCGAGATCATGATGCCGATGGCAACGAACCACGCCGTCTCTGATAGGATAAGGTGAATTGTTTTCATGAATTACGATGCGCCTGTTTCGCGCAAAAGTCGAGCTACAAGATTTTTTTCTTGCCATCCGGCAAGAAAAGGCCCATACGGTTCCAATCAGATGCTGGTCTGGTGCGGAACGTCCTGCAAGATGTGCGGTGAGGTTCTCCGGTGAACGGCTCTGGATTTGACCTGCAAGACTGTGTGGTGACCATGAAGGTACCGGCACCCGCGTAAGTCTCAGGAACGAAGGGAAGCGGGCTCTGGCCCGCTTTTTTGTTGCCTAGCGTGCACTGTCCTTGATCGCCGCGAGCTCAGCGGCAATCCGTGCCCGCTTCAGGCGCTCGGTTTTCTCACGACGCTCCGTGTCTTCATGCTGCAGGATTTTCCTGGCATTGGTGTTCGTCTCTTCAGCCCGCCGTTCCGATATCGATTGCCTGGCAGGGAGGGCCGAGACGGATTTCATTTTTCGCTTTTCCGGGCGCCGTAAGCCTGCTGTTCCTTCCGGCGGCGCTTCAGGTAGCCGGGAAGGGGGACCGTCACGTTGACCACTCTCCGGTAATCGGTTCCCATTGGCATCAAATCGCTGGCGCGCCGCGCTCATCCATTTATCGCGGAGATCCCAACTCTCGTCGGCCCAACTGCGTCCATTGCTGTCAGTGTAGAGCTTGCGGGCCAGATTTTCGAGATCAGAAGTCATTGACCAGCATAGGCACTGTCAGCCGATAATTGCCAACCATTTCTTTCGGAATCCGGCTGAGAACGAGTGGGCCTTGAATAAGCCATACTCCGGGCACAATCTCGCCTGATCGTTATTAGGGCCTGGCTTGGCTTCGGGCGGCGTCAACCAAACTCGACCCGCCATTCTCGTTCCTGAAATCGATATTTGTTGCGTCCTGCTGATTGCGGGGCGTGTTCTTCTGGTCGAGATTATAAAGGATCGCCACCATGCCAACGGGCAAAGTAAAATTCTTCAATGGTCAAAAAGGCTTTGGTTTCATCGAGCGCGACGATGGTGAGAGCGACGTATTCGTTCACATCAGCGCACTGGACCGGGCTGGACTGGGAGGCCTGGTTGAAGGTCAGTCCCTGACGTTTGATCTTGAGCAGGACAATCGCGGACGCGCGTCTGCTGCAAATCTGCAGGTAAACTGATCGCTTCTGCGATTTGGGGGAGGCCCGGTTGGCGAATTGCTTTCCGGGCCTTCGCACAGCGCTCCAGAGCCTGGCCCGCCGTTGTAAGCCTGAGGCACAGTCGCCCAATCATTATGGCACCTCATCCTGCGGACGCAGCCTGATGCATCGTAACAGGTTGACGCCGCAATACGAGGCGCGGTAAAGGCGAAGCCGTAAAAGGCATTCGGTAGCAAAGTGATCGCATCGCTCTGACCAGGCGATACTGCTGTTCCAAAAAAAGCTAACGAAATCAATGCCCGGAGGGATGGCCGAGCGGTTGAAGGCACCGGTCTTGAAAACCGGCAGGCGGGTGACCGTCTCGTGGGTTCGAATCCCACTCCCTCCGCCATTATCCTTTGCCGGGATTTCTCATATCTATCAGATAATTTAACAACATCATGCCTTTAAGGTAATGTCGCCTTACCGAAATCGAGGATGGGGTGGCGGTCAAGATGGCGCCGTTCAACCGTTATCGGACGCTCGACGCGGTGCGCGCGGTGATCGACGCGCGAGCGGAAAATCGTATTGCACTCTACACCGGCAATGACGATCACATCGTCTCCGATTTGATGACGAAGTTCGCATTTAAGCGCGACAACGCTCCCGCACATTGGCTTTGCGCAATCTCGGCTTCATGCCTGTAGAATTCGCACAACGCGCCCGAGCCGGCTCCCGCAGCAGCAAACAAACGTCGCGCTGCGGGCGATCATCCTAACAGATTTGCCCGCACCTGCCGGCCCCCAAAACCTCGCCTCCCGCAACATTCTCCCCGGGAGAGGGCAGCCATCAAACCACGGCTACCCATAAGCCCCCTTGACAGAATTTGAGATTCAAGGCTCATTGATCCTACCAATGACGGCAGGGAGGAGCCATGACGTCGCGGGTTGGGTCGCAATGGAGGTCGGGAGCCTTCATCACGGCAGAGGCCATCGGTCAGGCAATTGTTGAGGGAGAGTTTTCGGAGGGGCAACGTCTGCCTCTGGAGGCCGAACTCGCATCACGCTTTGCGGTTTCTCGAAATACGCTTCGAGAGGCAATGAAGCTGCTTGCGGCCAAATCGATGGTGGCCATTGCGCCGCGCCGGGGAACCGTGGTTCTACCGCGGGCAGAATGGAATGTGCTTGATCCCGATGTGATCGACTGGTTCGGCGCACTGTTTCGCGCCGACTCCGATTTCATGGAGGAACTTGTCCAGACACGCCAGACGATCGAGCCGGCGGCAGCCTTCGAGGCAGCCCGTTCAGCAGCTCCGAACCAGGTCGAAGCGATCGCCGCGGCCTATCGTGACATGGAAGAGCAACGCGGCAGCGGCAGCACCGCAGAACAGGTCAGGGTCGACGTCGCTTTCCATCTTGCTGTGGCAGATGCAGCGAACAATCGCTTCATTCAGTCCATCATTCGCTCGATCATCCACGCGGTGCGCGCCAATTTCGAGGCGCTCATCGAACAGCCGGGAAATTTCGAGGGCAATCTCAAGAACCACCGGCTCGTCTACGAAGCCATCGCCGCACACGACCCGGATCAGGCCCGCTCCGCCATGGAGCGGCTGCTCGAGCAGAGCCTGTCCGACACGAAGGAGCTTTTCGGTTCAGCGTGAACCGACAATCGGCATTGAGGAATGCCAATCAACGGAGGAGAAGCAATGAAATACGCAACCTTAACGACGCTGCTTGCAGCGACCGTGGCCTTCGCCGGCCCGGCGTTTGCAGAATACCCGGAGCGTCCCATTACGCTAATTGTTCCGTGGTCCGCCGGCGGCGGCACCGATGCCGTCGGGCGCATGCTCGCCAAAGGCCTGCAGGATGTACTCGGCACACCGGTCAACGTGGTCAACCGCACCGGGGCCGGCGGTATTGTGGGACATACGGCGATGATCGACGCCGATCCGGACGGTTACACGCTTGGGCTCGCTACTGCGGAACTGACCACCTATGCCGCGATCGGCACGTCTGAAGCGTCCCCGGCCGATGTGACACCGATTGCCCTGGTCAACTTCGACGCGTCCGCCTTCAACGTACGCGCCGATAGCGAGTGGGAAGATGCAGGCCAGGCGCTCGAGGCTATCAAAGCCAATCCGGGCAAGTTCAAAGCTTCCGGTTTCCCCGTTGGCGCTGCATATCATCTGGCATTCGCCGGTTTCCTGAATGACAACGGCGTCGACCCGACCGCTTTGACCGTTGTGCCCAGCCAGGGCGCTGCTCCCGGCTTTCAGGAACTGGTTTCGGGAGGCGTGGCTGTCGTTCCTTCCTCCCTGCCGGAAGCAGCATCCATGCGCGATGCGGGTCTTGTGAAGACGCTCGCCGTCCTGGCGGATGAGCGCCTTGCTTCCTACCCCGATGTACCAACCGCCAAGGAAGCCGTGGGCACCGCCTCGGTTGGTGGCACCTGGCGCGGTGTTGTCGGGCCAAAGGGACTCGACGCAGACATCGCCGGCAAGGTCGAGGCAGCGCTCGACAAGGTCTATCAGAGCGCAGAGTTTCAGGAGTTCATGAGCAGCCGCGGTTTCGGCGTGCGGTGGCTCCCTGCAGATGAGTTCGGCACCTTCATGGAGAATGCCTCCAAGAGCAACGCCGAAGTCATCGAGAAGCTTGGCCTGAAGCAGTAACCTTAAATGGGGAGGCCTGGATCATGCGTATGAACGACGCCGTGACGGGAGGCGTTTTCGTCCTCCTGTCGGCACTCATTCTATTTGCCGCTCGCGGCTTCCCCACTTTGCCGGACCAACCCTACGGGCCCGGCACGTTTCCCACCATTATTGCGGCTGTGATGATGGTGTGCGGACTTGCGCTGATCTGGAGCGGCGTTCGCAGCCACGCGCCGCTTCTTGTCGTGGCTGACTGGATGCGCGGTTCGGCCACATTTCATCGCATGGCCTGGGTCCCGGGTTTTGTGATCGCCTATACATATCTCAGCAAGCCGATCGGGTTTCCGCTTCTGGTGCCGGTGCTGCTTGGCGCATTCCTGACCGTCACGACGGGGAGGCCACTGCGTGCGGCCATCATCGCCTTGCTCGGCACCGCCGCTCTCTGGCTGCTGTTTGCCTATCTCCTGCGTGTGCCGCTGCCGCTCGGCCTTCTGACCGAGGTGATCTACTGATGGATGCCGTTCTGACAGCCTTTGGCGAGGTCCTTCAGCCGCAGGTCTTCTTCATCATCGTGGCCGCCTCCGCCTACGGTCTGATGATCGGCTCGATCCCCGGGCTGACCGCGACCATGGGCACCGCACTGCTCGTCCCGATCACTTTTTTTCTCGATCCGATCCCTGCCATCGGCGCCATTGTCGCAGCCACAACGATGGCGATTTTTGCCGGCGACATTCCCGGCGCGCTCCTGCGAATACCCGGTACACCCGCGTCAGCGGCCTATACGGATGAATCCTATCGCATGCGCGAGAAAGGGCAGGTAGAGCTGGCGCTGGGCGTGAACATGCTGTGCTCCACCATTGGCGGCCTTGTCGGTGTTGCCGTCCTCATTCTCGCCGCACCGCAGATTGCGGCGGTTTCGCTCGGCTTTTCGAGCTACGAGTATTTCTGGCTGGCTCTGCTTGGACTGTCCTGCGCCATATTCGTTTCCAGCAGCTCACCGGTCAAAGGCGTTCTCTCGCTGTGCATCGGCCTGATGCTGTCCACGATTGGCATCGATGTGGTGATGGGTGTCAAGCGCTTCACGTTCGGCGATACCGAACTGATCGGCGGCGTGTCCATCATCCCTGTTCTTATCGGCATGTTCGCCATCACCGAGATCCTGCGCAAGGTCGCGCGCCCCTCGCGCTTGCCTGCGCCGCCGCCAGTACGACTTGGCGCCATGGTGTCGGGTGTTGGCAGCACCATCTGGCGTTTCAAGGGCGGGGTCGTGCGTTCTTCCTTGCTCGGCAGCGTCATAGGCGCCCTGCCCGGAGCAGGCGCCGACATCGCGGCGTGGATTGCCTACGCGCTTTCCAAAAAATTCTCCCGTTCTCCCGAAAAGTTTGGCACCGGCTATCCCGAGGGCATTGTCAGCGCGTCAAGCGCCAACAACGCAGCACTGTCGGGGGCCTATGTACCAAGCCTTGTCTTCGGCATTCCCGGCGACACGATCACCGCGATCCTGATCGGCGTCCTCCTGATGAAGGGCATCACGCCCGGACCGATGGTTTTCGTAATGGACACCGGGTTGGTGAACGCCATTTTCGCGGTTTTCATCATTGCGAACCTGCTTATGCTGCCGCTCGGTCTGGCGGCAGTTTACGGCTCGCGCCGTCTGCTCAGCATCCCACAGGACGTTCTCTTTCCAATCATCCTTCTGTTTTGCGTCATCGGTGCCTTTGCAGCCAACAACACGCTTTTTGATGTGTGGGTCATGCTGGTTGTCGGCCTCATCGCCTTTGTTCTGGAGGAGAATGATTTTCCGCTGGCACCCATGATCCTGGCGCTGATCCTCGGACAATTGGTCGAGGAAAACTTCATGAAGTCGATCATCAAGGCGGACGGACAGCTGACGGAGTTTTTTGCGCGCCCCATCGGCGGAACGCTGGGCGTGCTGACACTGGCGATCTGGGCGCTGCTGATCGGTATGTCGCTTTACAGGGCAACCCGTGCGCGCCGTGCTGAAACAACTGGAGAGTGAACACATGACGAGAACTGTTGTCGTGGTCGGTGGATCAAGTGGCATCGGCTGCGCCATCGCCGCAGGATTCTCAGGCGAGGAGGGCACACGTGTTGTTGCCACGGGCCACGAAGACGGCGTATTCGCCAGCCTGCCGGAGAATGTCGAGCGGGCAGTGCTCGATGTGCGCGATGCCGACGCAGTTGCCGCATTCTTCTCCGGCTTCGGGCGCCTTGATGTGCTGATCAATTGCGCCGGGATCATCCGGCGCAACGGAGCGGAGTTCCGCCAAAAGGATTTCGCAGATGTGCTGGACATCAACCTCAACGGCACGCAGCGCTGTTGCGAGGCTGCCCATAAAGCGCTCAAGGCCGCCGGTGGCTGCATAATCAACACCGCATCCATGCTCACCTATTTTGGCAGCGCCACCTCACCGGCCTACGCCGCGTCCAAGGGTGGTGTGGCGCAGCTCACCAAGTCGCTGGCCATTGCCTGGGCAGCCGACGGCATCCGCGTCAACGCAATCGCCCCAGGCTGGATCGCCACCGACCTGACGCGGGCGCTGACTGAAGACGCAGCACGCAGCGAACAGATTCTGTCGCGCACACCCATGAAACGCTGGGGCAGGCCGGACGATCTGGCTGGCCCCGCCCGTTTTCTCGCATCTCCCGAAGCTGCCTTCGTCACCGGCGTCATCCTGCCTGTCGACGGTGGCTATTCGGCCTCTTGAAGAAGGATCCCCTGATGAACAAAACCTACGCCAACGACACGGAAATGTTCGCGCTGATGCGCGAGCGGCTTTTTACCGCTGTGCTCGGCGACATTCTCGATGAGATGGGCCTGCAAAACCAGTTCCTTCCGGCTGGCATCGCACCGCTGCAGCAGAAAATGGTCATGGTCGGTCGCGCCATGCCGGTTCTCGAAGCCGACGTGTTCGGAAAAGGGGGAGACGAGGCACGCGGTCCGCTCGCTCACAAGCCCTTTGGACTCATGCTTGAGGCACTGGACGATCTCAAGCAGGGAGAGGTCTATGTCGCCACCGGTGCATCACTGCGTTACGCGCTTTGGGGCGAGCTCATGGCGACAAGGGCCGGCTTTCTGAAAGCGGCCGGCGCCGTGCTCGACGGTTACGTGCGTGATGCCGACGGCATCGAAGCGCTCGGCTTCCCGACGTTTTGCCGTGGCGTTTATGCGCAGGATCAGGGTCCGCGCGGCAAGGTCATCGATTTCCGTTCGCCGGTTCAGATCGAGGGCATCAGGGTGGAGCCCGGCGCGCTTGTCTTCGGCGACCGCGAGGGTGTCCTCATCATCCCGCGCGATGCCGAGGACGAGGTGGTGCGCCGCTCGCTCGAAAAGGCCGAGACGGAAAACCGGGTCGGGAACGCGATCCGCGAAGGCATGCCCGCCGTCGAGGCGTTCGAAACGTTTGGCGTCATGTAAGCGAGGTAGTGACAGAAATGGCTCAGAGCGAAGACGAAAAGAGAATGCCATATCAACTGCCCATGCCACCGGAGGCGGGTAGTGACATCGTGGTTCCCAGCGTCATTCCGGAAGACGACCGGGTGTGGGTTCCGCAGGCCGAGCAGGTATGGTTTCGGCCGCTTTGCCTCAATGCTTCGCAGGGTTACTGGGTGAACCTTCTGAAGGTGCGCAAGGCGGGTGTTCTGGCCCGCCACCGCCATCCCAACCCTGTGCACGGCTATGTGATCAAGGGACGATGGCACTATCTCGAGCATGACTGGGTGGCCGAAGAGGGAGGCTATGTCTATGAGCCGCCGGGTGAAACCCATACGCTCGTTGTGCCCGAGGACGTCGAAGAGATGATCACGCTCTTTCAGGTGAACGGGGTGATGTATTACGTCGATCCCTGGGGCAGGCATGAGGGGTTCGAGGACGTTTTCACGAAGATCGAAATGTGTCGTAAACACTATGAAAAGGTAGGATTGGGAAGCGATTTCGTCGATCAGTTCATTCGTTAGAAAACGAAATGAAGCTTTTGATATTGCTTTATTAATTGAATCTGATGCCTGTTCGACTGGCTCGCTCGCAGAGCCTTTCGGCAGGCAACGCCCCTCGTGGGCGGGCTCGCCAGGTGTCGTGTCTGTCGCTACCGTAAACCTCATCCATGAAATGTCGCCACAGACCGCAATTTTGACGAATTGCCCCTTTGCTGCCACAAATGATTAACAGCTTGCTAAGGTATTTCGGGTCAGGGTGCGGAGGGCATCCTGTACTGTTGAAGACTGGAACGCCGTGATTCCGGTTATTTTTGATGAGTGGGGATATCTCGCGACCATGAACGAGATTTCGATGCCTGGGGGAGATGCGGGCGCATGAGTTTTCCGATTGCCGCGCGCCGCATATCAAGCCGACGCTTATCATCCGGCATTGCCATAGCTGCTTGTGCAGTGTTGCTTTCCGCATGCAACTCCACAACGCCGAAGGTTGCGGTCAGCAAAAGCAAATCCAAAGAATACTTCGCAGAATCCGAATATGGCGTGAAAGCCAGTCCGCGTATTTCCACCAAATCCTCCAATCTGCGCCGGGGCGGGGGGCGATATCAGGTCGGAAAGCCCTACCAAATCAAGGGAAAGTGGTACCATCCCAAGGAAGATCCCGACTATGAGAAGGTCGGTGCAGCTTCCTGGTATGGTGACGCGTTTCATGGCCGGCTGACAGCCAATGGCGAAATCTACGACATGACGCATCTGACAGCCGCGCATCCAACGATGCCGCTGCCCAGCTATGCGCGCGTAACCAATATGAACAACGGCAGTTCGGTTCTCGTACGAGTGAACGACCGCGGGCCTTTCGCGCACAACCGGATCATCGATCTGTCTAAACGTGCCGCACAACTTCTCGATTACCAGAGCGCCGGCGTGGCTCAGGTTAAGGTCGAGTATGTGGGTCCCGCTCCGCTGGAAGGCCGTGACGACGAATATCTGATGGCATCCTACAGGCCAGGCGGCGTCGCGCCCGATCCTTCCGATGGACTGGCCACCGGTGTGATGGTGGCCATGAATGGTCCCACACCGACAGCGACACTTCCAGGCGTGAGGGCCGCCGATGCCTTTGCCAGCCAGCCCGGCCTGACACCACCCACACCGATTGCGGCATCATCAGCGTTTGAATTGCCTAGTTCGGGGCCGATCGTGCCGGATCGTCCGCGCACGGCGCCGCTCGAGGCGGTTCCGCAGGATGTGGCGGCACTTTCCTATGCAGACCAGCGTGTCAGCGCTGCAGCAGGCGCCTTTGACAGCGTCCTGAAAGACAATGCGCTGCGTTCACAGGACGTCACACGCTGGTGGCGGCAGAAAAACGTAACGCTTCAATCCGAGCTTCCCAAGGATGCCGGCACGTTTGTGAGCGTGGGTGTCTGGAGGGAGCGGGCAGAAGCCGAGCTGCGGGCACGGGAACTGGCAGCCTACGGCAAGACGCAGATTGAAACCGTATACGATGAAGCAGATGAAGTGCATTACGCGTTGAAAGTCACCCCCAGTGGGCAGTCGCTTGTGGACACGCTTCTGCAGGCAGCCTGGGCGAGCGGCGCGGATGACGCATTCATCGTGCGATAGCCACGATACAGACCGCCGCCGGCGGTTGATTTTAAGGCTCTCATACCGCTAGTTTCAGGAGCTATTCCTGCGCTAGGGGGCGTTGTCTTGTTTGCCGCGTATAAAAGAACACTTGTTTTTGCCTGCTGCCTTCTGCTGCTGGGAAGCCAGGCAGTTATGGCCCAGCTTTTCGAAACCCGTGCAGCACAGGCTTATCTGGTCGAGGCAGAGACCGGAACGGTGCTTTTCTCGAAGAATCCCGACGAGCGCATACCGCCTGCCTCACTAGCTAAACTGATGACGATGGAAGTCGTCTTCAACGCCATCAAGAGCGGGCGGCTTTCGCTGAGCGACGAATTTTATGTCAGTGAGCATGCCTGGCGGACCGGCGGAGCGGTGTCCGGCACCTCCACCATGTTCGCTGAAATCAAGTCCTCCGTGCCGCTCGAAGCGTTGATCCAGGGCGTGATTGTCCAGTCTGCCAACGACGGTTGCATCATCATCGCCGAGGGAATGGCCGGTTCGGAAGAGAACTTCGCCCAGTTGATGACCGAGCGGGCGAGAAAGATCGGCTTGAGAGACTCGGTCTTTGTGAATGCGACGGGCCTGCCCGCCGAAGGGCAGTATGTCACGATGCGGGACCTGGTTACGCTGGCGATGCATCTGCAGCGGGAGTATCCGGAGTTCTACAAATACTATTCTCAGGAATCCTTCACCTGGAACAAGATTCTGCAACGCAACCGCAATCCGCTTCTGCGCATGGATATCGGGGCCGAAGGTCTCAAGACCGGGTTCACGGAAGCGTCCGGCTATGCAATCGTTGGTGCGGTGAACCGGAACGGGCGCCGCTTGTTTGCCGCCATGAGCGGACTTTCAACCGAAAGCGAACGGGCGGAGGAAGCCCGCAAGCTGCTGGATTGGGGCATTCGTGCCTTTGAAAAGATCGAGCTTTTCAAAGCCGGCGAAACAATTGGCCGGGTTTCGGTTTTCGGAGGTGACAAGCCCGAGCTGGCCGTGCGAGCCGAGGGGCCGATCGCCATTTTTCGCCCCATCACCAATGCAGACCGCTTGCGTGCGCGCATCGTTTATCAGGGCCCGATCCCGGCTCCCGTGGAAGAGGGCGACCGGGTTGGTACGCTCAAGGTCTGGATCGGCGATACGCTGAGCCAGGAGACGCCTCTCTATGCGGCAGAACGTGTGGGAAAAGGAGGGCTTCCAGACCGGGCGCTTGACGCTGTGGGTGAATTGTTGATCGGCTGGCTACGCAAATACCGCTCCTGACAGGGTCTCGGTTCAAACAGCCGTTTACACAACGCATATCAGCATGGACCTTCACCAGACGAAGGCCTAAGTAGGTTTCGGTCGGCAATGACGCCGCGCGCAATTTGGAAGAGGAACAACATCTCTTGTCTCGCGGATTCTTCATTACATTCGAGGGGGGCGAGGGGGCTGGAAAATCGACTCAGATCACGCAGCTTGCGGCCAGTCTGCGAGAGCAGGGGCACGATGTCATCATCACGCGTGAGCCCGGCGGCTCTTCGGGGGCAGAAGCGGTTCGGCATGTTCTCCTGTCGGGGGCGGCTGAGCCGTTTGGGCCGGCGATGGAGGCCATTCTTTTCGCGGCAGCACGTTCCGACCATGTAGAGCAGGTCATCCGCCCGGCGATCGAACGGGGAACTATCGTTCTGTGCGACCGTTTTTTGGATTCCTCGCGAGTCTACCAGGGTGTAACAGGCAATCTCGATCGCGATTTCATGCAAAGTCTTGAGCGTGTCACGGTCAATGACATGGTGCCGGATCTGACGCTCATCCTCGATATCGACCCTGAGGAGGGGCTGCGGCGGGCCAATGCAAGACGTGGAACCGAAGCGCCGGATCGCTTCGAGAAGGAAGCGCTCGCCACGCACCGCCGCCGAAGAAAAGCGTTTCTCGAAATCGCCAAGGCGGAGCCGGAGCGCTGTGTGGTGATCGACGCAGCGATGCCCGCCGACAGGGTCGCCACTGCCGTTCAGCGGGCCGTTCAACAGGCCATGGCCAAGTCCCAGATGCGCGGTGCAAGGAGCGAGGCCTGATGTTTGAACGCACCGCGCCGGAACGCTTCGATACATTGCCGGAAATCCCAGAGCCCTCGGAAAATCCGCTGCTGGTCGGTCATCAACGGGTGGCCGACATGCTGGCCGGCGCCTACCGGGCGGGTAAACTGCATCACGGGCTTCTTTTTGCCGGTCCTCCCGGCATAGGGAAGGCAACACTCGCCTTTCATCTTGCCAATCATCTTTTTGCCTATCCACGAGCGGAAGATGCACCAGAGCACCTGTCTGTGCCCGATCCCAAATCGCAGGCTTTCCGACTGATCGCGCAGGATGCACATCCCTCGCTGCTGCATCTGACGCGGCCCTTCGTGGAACGGGACAAGAAGTTCAAGACCGTCATCACAGTGGATGAAATCCGCCGCATCCAGCGGTTTTTGTCCCTGACGCCGCATGATGGCGGGTACCGGGTCGTGATCGTCGATCCGGCAGACGACCTCAACATCAGTGCCGCCAACGCACTTCTGAAGAGCCTTGAGGAACCGCCTCCGCGAACGGTCTTCATTTTGATCACCCATTCGGCTGGGCGGCTCCTTCCCACAATCCGCTCGCGCTGCCAGATCGTACGCCTTCAACCGCTTGCGGCAGCGGATCTTGCAGGACTGTTGCGCTCGTTGGGCACCGCCGATGGCGGCAGCGATGAGGAGATCGCTGCACGAGCGCAAGGCAGTGTGCGCAACGCGATTCTTCTTTCGCAGTTCGGCGGCGCCGAAATTGCCGATGTTCTGCACAAACTGGTCTCGGGACGCAATTTCGACGCCGCCGAAGCGCTGCGTCTCGGCGAAGCCGTCAGCGGACGCGAGCGGGACGTTCAATTCTCGATCTTCAACCGAACGGTGCTCGACATGATCAATCAGTTCGCCACAACGCGAGCCGAAGCCGGGGACACGCGGGGCGCCGCGGCGGCAGCCGACCTCTGGGACGAGATAAACACGGCAATCCGCGATGCGGAAACATTCAATCTCGACCGCAAGCAGCATGCCTCCGGCATTGCCGCGAAGCTTAATGCCGCATTCAACGCATGAAGACGTCCGTTGGGCTGGCATGAGCATGCGTGATGCGCTATCTGGGCGTCATCTAGCAATTTGTTTTCTGGACGTTCCTCCCAATGGCTCGCGATAAGTTTTACATCACCACGCCCATTTTCTATCCCAACGGCAAACCCCATATCGGGCATGCCTATACGGTGATCGCGACAGATGCGATGGCGCGTTTCCAGCGGCTTGATGGCAAGGATGTTTTCTTCCTGACCGGCACCGACGAGCACGGGCTGAAGATGCAGCAGACCGCGGACAAGGAGGGCATCACGCCCCAGGCGCTCGCCGACCGCAACACCGCCGTTTTCCGGGACATGATTGCCGCGCTGGGCGGCTCCAATGACCAGTTTATCCGCACCACCGAGGAACGGCACCATCGCGCCTGCCAGGCGATCTGGAAAATGATGGCCGACAATGGCGACATCTATCTGGATCGCTATTCTGGCTGGTACTCCGTACGGCAGGAAGCCTATTTCGACGAAAGCGAAACGACGGTCGGCGAGGATGGCGTACGCCGAGAACCTCTGGGTTCCCCCGTGGAATGGAACGAGGAGGAAACCTATTTTTTCCGTCTTTCCGCCTATCAGGACAAGCTGCTCGCCCATTACGAGGCCAATCCGGAATTTATCGGTCCGGCCGAACGCCGCAACGAAGTGATGAGCTTCGTGCGCTCGGGCCTGAAAGATCTCTCGATATCGCGCTCGACATTCAACTGGGGCGTTCCCGTGCCTGGCGATGAAAAGCATGTGATGTATGTGTGGGTCGACGCGCTCACCAACTACATCACCGCTGCAGGCTATCCCGACACGAATGCCGAGCGCTGGTCCTTTTGGCCGGCGAATGTGCACGTGATCGGGAAGGATATCGTGCGATTTCATGCCGTCTACTGGCCGGCATTCCTGATGTCAGCGGGCATAGAGCTGCCCAGGCGCGTCTACGCTCATGGCTTCCTGTTCAACCGCGGGGAGAAAATGTCCAAATCAGTCGGCAACGTGGTCGATCCCTTCGCACTGATCGAGCATTACGGGCTCGATGCGGTGCGGTATTTCTTCCTGCGCGAAGTGCCGTTTGGCCAGGATGGCAGCTACAGCCATGATGCCATCGTCAACCGCACCAACGCTGATCTGGCGAATGATCTGGGCAATCTTGCCCAGCGCTCGCTTTCGATGATTGCCAAGAATTGCGGCGGTGCTGTGCCCGAGAAGGGCACGCCTGGCGAGGAGGACCTGACCATTCTGAAGCGCGCTGGCGAGGCGCTCGAAACGGCGCGCACGGCCATGGAGACCCAGGCTCTGCATCAGGCGCTCGCTGCGATTTTCAACGTGGTGGCCGAGGCAAATCGCTATTTCGCAGGGCAGGAACCCTGGGCGCTAAAGAAAACGAACCCTGCGCGTATGCAGTCCGTCCTATATACGACCGCCGAGCTGGTGCGTCGTGTGGCCATCCTCTGCCAGCCCTTCATACCGGGTTCGGCCGAGAAGCTGCTCGACCTTCTGGCCGTCGACAAAGACGCGCGTTCGTTTGCCCATCTTGGAGAGGCAAACGCCCTGGTGTCCGGCACCGCCCTACCGGCTCCGCAGCCGGTCTTCCCACGCTATGTCGAACCCAAGGCGGACGGTGAGGGGGCCTGATATAGATGCTGGTCGACAGCCATTGCCATCTGGATTTTCCCGACTTCGAGGAGGATCGGGCGGGTTTCATCGAGCGTGCTGGTGAAGCCGGCGTCGGCCTCATGGTGACGATATCGACCCGCGTGCGTCAGTTCGACCGCATTCGGGCGATAGCCGAGGCGCATGAGAACGTCTTTTGTTCCGTTGGCACTCATCCGCACAATGCGGATGAGGAGCTGGACGTGACAGCCGACGAACTTGTTCAGCTTGCCGGCCATCGCAAGGTGGTCGCCATAGGTGAAGCCGGACTCGACTATTTCTATGACAAGGCTCCGCGCGACGCCCAGGCTCAGGGCTTTCGCAAGCATATCGAGGCGGCTCGCCAGACAGGTTTGCCGCTCGTCATTCATGCGCGCAATGCCGATGACGACACGATCGCCATTCTCAAGGACGAAACAGGGAAGGGGGCCTTTCCCTTCATTCTGCACTGTTTTTCTTCCGGCGCTTCCCTTGCCAAAGCAGGCGTCGAGCTGGGTGGCTATATCTCGTTCTCGGGTATTCTGACGTTCCGCAATTCGCAGGAATTGCGCGACATAGCCAAAACTGTGCCGCGCGACCGGCTGCTGGTCGAGACCGATGCGCCGTATCTTGCGCCCGTACCCAGACGCGGCAAGCGCAATGAGCCAGCTTTTGTTGCGCATACGGCGCATGTCCTGGGCGAAACCATCGGTCTTTCCGACGAAGAAACGGCTCGCCTGACAACGGAGAACTTTTTCCGGCTGTTCACGAAAGTGCCACGGGACGCCTTGCGGTGAACGATGTTCTGCGCCTGACCATTCTGGGATGCGGTTCGTCGCCAGGAACGCCACGGATCACCGGAGACTGGGGCGCCTGTAATCCTGACAATCCAAGAAACCGGCGCCGCCGCTGCGCTGCAATGGTCGAACGCATCTCCAAGAACGGCGGCACCACGCGTGTTGTGATCGACACGGGACCGGATTTCCGGGAGCAGATGATTTCTGCCGGCGTCGACAGGCTGGATGCGGCCGTCTACACCCATCCTCACGCAGATCACATACACGGTATCGACGATCTTCGCGGTTATGTCCTCAACCAACGCCATCTGATGGATGTCTATGCGGACAAGCCGACACTGGAGCGTCTGAACGAAGCCTTTGGCTATTGCTTCGAAACGCCGCCGGGCAGCAATTATCCGCCGATCCTGAAGGCATGTCCCATCAGTCACGAGGCGGAATTCTCCATTCAGGGCGCTGGCGGTAAAATCTCATTTATTCCGCTGCCTCAGATACATGGCGATATTCTTTCACTTGGATATCGCGTTGGCGGCTTCGCCTATTGTCCTGACGTCAGCGCGTTTCCAGACGACACTCCGGCGCTGATTTCAGGCGCCGACACATTGATCATCGATGCACTGCAGTATCGTCCGCACCCGAGCCATTTTTCGCTTGATGAAGCGCTGGACTGGATTGAGCGTCTCGCACCAAGACGCGCGGTGCTGACACATATGCATATACCGCTCGACTATGAGACCGTGTTGCGGGAGACGCCGGACCATGTGGAACCGGCTTTTGACGGCATGGTGCTCGAATTGCCCATTGAGGAGGACATGGAATGAGCAAGAGCATCAAACGCGTGCAGCAAGCGGCAGAATCTGCCGGGCTGACAATCGAAATCAAACGGATGGGCGAATCCACGCGAACCGCCGAAGAAGCCGCAAGCCAATGCGGCTGCAGTGTCGCGCAGATCGTGAAATCCCTGATTTTTCAGGGCGAACAGAGCCAGAAGCTTTATCTGTTCCTGGTTTCGGGCAGTCGTCAGCTGAACACCGCCAAGGCCGCGGCGCTGGTCGGTGAAACCTTGAAGCGCGCGGATCCGCGGCATATTCGAGATGTAACAGGTTTCGCGATCGGAGGCGTGTCACCACTCGGGCAGCCCGATGAGGTTGCGCGCTTTGGGGACGAGAGCCTTCTGGCGTTCGATGTGGTGTGGGCGGCGGCAGGAGCTCACGACGCGGTATTTTCCGCAGAGCCGGCCGCGCTTTTCAACGCCGCAGGCGTGGAGAAAGCCGATATCGCGCAATAAACGAGCAGTCGGACGACTGAAGCCATGCATATTAAGTTCCATAATCTATCTTATGCGATCTCTTGACGGATCGGGGTAGGTTCAAGGTTGAAGCACGACATGCGAATGAAGCCAACGTGTTGGCTTGCGAAATTAGGCCGCAATCAAGCGCCCTGATCACAGCTGCGCATCGCGGCTCCCGAAACGGGCCTTCCGGAAATGTGATCAGATTTGCCTACGCAATTTCTTCCACCGTCAGGCGCATGCTGCCCGCCAACGTCTCGCCTTGAGCAAGACGACGAAGGCCACCGAGATCGGCGTGATGAAAACCGTTTGCCGTATGAGACATCGGCTCAAAACAGACAAACTCGAAATCAGGCGGCGGTGAAAAGAGCATATATCGTGAGAAGATCGGGTCTGCATCGATGGTCGCCCCAAGCCCGAGCTCGGGCCAGTTCAGCCTGGCCCGGCAGTCCCATCCTTCAAAACAGTTGTTGAGCCCATGATCAGGCAGGAGCCGCGGCTCTGAAAAATCTACTGTTTCGGGCAGCGGCAGGTTCTCGTCCGGAACGTGGTAATCATCTTCCGTCCACCAGGACAGCGCGTGCGCCTGCAGGGTCATCCGGGGCGTTCGGGGAAAATATGGATGCAGGCCAAGGCCGAACGGCATGGCGCCCCCGCCCCTGTTCTCCACCTCGATCCACATCGTCAGACAATTACGGTCAAGCGTAAACCGCTGCGCCGCCCTATAGGTGTAGGGAGAGCATGAATTCCCCTCATGATGCATCTCAAGTGCAACGGAACAAGCAGTCCGCTCCATCACGCTCCAGTCGCTCTTCCAGCCCTCGCCGTGGATGTAGAATGGAGGTACGTCATTGGGTTCGAACGTATAGGTTTGACCTTCATAGTCGAATGTATTCCCGCCAACCCGGTTGGAAAAAGGCACCATCGGGAAACATGCCGTATCCGTCGGTCCGAACGCATCCTTCTCGCCCGCAAACGGCCGCATGAACGGCTGTCCATTACGATGATATCCGTCCAGAAGCACACCAAAGCGTGGTGACACCCGCACACGCAAATCCGTGCTTTCCAAAAAAATCGTACCGTCCGGCATTGTTCCCCCAAACATCTCACAGCCCGGGCCAAGCAATACAACAAGCCTGTCTGCGAAACCATCCGCCCAAGTGTCGGGAGAGTGATTTGAGAGGTCCGGTCAGCGCTCTCCCAGACTTTGGCTGAACTGAGCCGTGATTGGCGCCAGAAAATAGCTGATCAAACGGCGTTCCCCGGTGATCGCATCGACGCTGCCGGTCATTCCCGGTCGCAGGGCAAGACTGCCTGTCGGGGTTTGCAGCGCATCACCGTCGGGTCTCATGCGCACGACGAACCCCCAGCGGGCACCGCCTCCAACTTCAATCGAATCGCTCGCAATGTCGGTGATCGTAGCCATCATCGCACCAAATCGTTCGGCGGGGTAAGCATCAAGACGGATGCGTGCCTTTTGCCCCGTCTCAAGGAAGCCGCTGTCTTCATTAGAAAAAAGGGCTTCAAATTCGAGCGGGCTGTCCTTCGGCACCACCCGCAGCAAATCCTGTCCGGCCTGAACAACACCTCCAACGGTCGTTATGGCGAGCTGCTCGACCGTTCCCGATAGGGGAGCGCGCAGTTGCGCTGCCGCGACCCGCTCCTCCAGAGCCCTGCGCTCCTGGCTCAACGCGGCCAAACGCGCATCAGTCTTGTCCCGCTTCTGCATAACTCTGTTATAGTTCGCGCTGAAGAGCCCTGCCCGCTCAGCTTTCAAGACAGATGCCTCCGCTTTCGTTTTCGCAATCTGCCGCTCGACGACGTCTCTTTCGCTGCGAAGATCATCATAGGCTGAACGAACCTTCAAATAGGCCTCGCGTGAAGAAATGCCGCGTTTCATGAGTTTCTCAGCGGCCTGAAGCCGCTCCTCCTGCACGGCGAGTGCAGTGTCTGCCTGGGCAATCCTGCCCAGGAGCACGTCCAGGGCCTTTTGATTGACATCCAGGCGAGCATCGGCTGCCGCCAGCCCATCGGCAAAGTCCCTGAGCTCGGCATCAAGAAGGCGCGTCTGCATGGCCTCGTCACTGTCGTCTTCAGCCAAAGGCGGAAGAACATGCCCGTCAGGTTCTCGCGTGGTTTTCCCATCGCGCATTTCAACCAGTTCCGACAGAAAAATGGCGAGCCGGACTTTCTCGCGTTTCAGCCGGGTCGCCTCTTCAAGCAGTGTCGCGAGTTGCGCTTCATCTGAGGTGGCGTCAAGCGTGAGCAACAGTTCACCCTGCTTCACACTGACACCATCGCGCACGAGGATACCCGTAATCGAGCCGGGATATTCGGCTTGCACCACCTGGACCCTGTCAAGCGGAACGAGCCGGACAGACCCACGGGCGGTCACCTCGACACGCAGCAAACAGGCGGCGATGAGACTGATGATGAAGACGGCCGTACTGATGAACACGGTAAGATGCAGTGTCGGTGAGGCGGCGCCCGATTTGTCAAACACACGCATGATTGGTTCCCGCAGCAAAGTCGATGATCCGATCACGGTGCGCGAAAACATCCGGACGGTGGGTAATCACGATGACCGTCATCTTTTCCCGGAGCTGCATCAACGCACTGACCATTCGATGTTGTGTTGCTTCATCGAGCGCGCTGGTCGGTTCGTCGAGTACGAGAACGGAAGGACCTTGAAGTACGGCGCGAGCGATGGCGACGCGTTGCTTCTGCCCGCCAGACAAGGCATTCCCCTGCTCTCCCACTGGCGTATCGAGCCCGAGCGGCAATCGGTCAACAAAATCATCGGCGGCCGCGACCGCCAGCGCATCCCGCAGCGTCGCGTCGGTGGCGTTTGCGCATCGCAGCTGCAGATTTTCGCGGAGCGTCCCCGAAAAGAGATAGGGTTCCTGAGGAACATAAACGATCCGGGAGCGAACGCTCTCCGGTTCGAAGTCGCCGAGATCCTCGCCCCCAAAACAGATCGCTCCGGCCTGCGGCTTCTCCAGACCGGCTGCCAGGCGCCCGAATGTCGATTTCCCTACCCCTGATGGCCCGACCACAAGGGTGCATGTGTGTGGCTCCACAACAAGGTCGACACTATCCAGGACCGGCTGCTGATCGATAGCATAGGAGAAGGAGACGGAGCGGAACTCCAGCCGGGGTTCGAGCCCGTTCGGGAGCCGTTTTTTCTCACCGAATGGCTCACGCTCACTGCTCAGGATGTCGCCCAATCGCTGACGCGAGACACGAAGATTTTGCCAGTCCTGCCACAGTTTTGAGAAGCCCGCGATCGGCGCGGCGACCTTTTCTGCAATGAGCTGGAATGCGATGAGTTGTCCCAGTGTCAGCTCGCCGGCGAACACCTGCTGCGCCCCGACATAGATTACCCCGATGAAAACGCCTTTTTCACATATCATGGCCAGTTGGCCGCTGACGGCATTCATCGTGTAGACCCCGCGCGCCGCCTGCAGTGTTCTGGATAGCGTTTGACGCAGACGCCCCAACATCGCGGTCTCCGCAGTCAGGGCCTTCACCGCTGTCATCCCGGTGAGGTTCTCAACCAGCCGAGCCTGATGGCGAGCGCCCGTATCGAACTGCACACGCAGGCGTTTTCGGAGCACAGGGCCAAAGCACAGATACAAAGCCGCCTGAAGTGGGAGAGCCACGGCCACGACGAGAGTCAGCTTTCCGGAGATCGAGAGCAGGACCGCGACGTAGAGAAAAGTGAAGAACAGATCCAGTGAAGCGCCGGTTGTCAGACCAACCAGAAATGCCCGGATTGTGTCCGTCTCTCCGATCCGCGACAGAGTTTCTCCCACCGGCCATTTCCGAAAATGCCGCAGTGGCAGCCGGAAGAGATGATCAAACAACCGCGTTCCCAGTTCCAGGGTCAGACGGTTTGCAACTGAAACGCCCAAAAATGCTGCAAGCAGATTGAAGCAGACCTGGAACGCGTTGGCGCCAACCATGACAATGATGATGACGATCAGGGATGCTTCACGCTGGAACGGCAACACCCGATCAATCACCACCTGGAACACGAAGGGTTCCAAAAGCCCGATCAGCCGCACACAGACGGCCAGGAACGTGAGCTCTGCACACAACGGAATATGCTTGCGCAGCGTCGTTAGGAACCACGACAGGGGTACACCCTGTTCGTTCGGCGGCAATCGTATCGTCATATTGGAACCTGTCGAGCGGGGCATCCGCAGCCGGGACCGTGGTTCTTCCACGGCCCCGACCTTTTCAGTGCCGGCAATTCGGCTCTGACTTACATTTTCAGAAATGGCCTGGGATCAGGCCACCGCGCTTTCGATGGCACCGCCGATGAGGCCACCAACGGTGTTTCCAACCGTGCCACCGAGCTCGGCGCCCGGCACGCTTCCGAAATACCCACCAATGGCGCCGCCGACGAGAGAACCGACAGCCGCACCGACAGTGTGGCCCAGACTATCGGCTTCCTCACCGCCGCCGCCGAAGCTGACCGGTGCGTCAATACCAGGGTTATCAATCTGAAAATCTTCAAACATTTCCAATATCCCTATTTCAAATGTACTTTTGAGTATGAAGCCGGATAACCGGCGGTTTGACCGGCGAATAATGTTCGCCGGCATGCACCCGACATGGAAAGCATCGGGGGCATTCCTTCGAAGCCGAAGCCGCCCGAACGGCTCTCGGCTCGCATGTTCGATTTAGGCAGTGCTCTTCCAGTGTTTGACGCTGCGAAGCGCACCATCGGCGTGTCTGCGCACACTGGTCGCGCGGCGGCCGGGAAAAATATTCCTTCTCAGATCGGAGATGATTTCCCGAGCCGTGCCATAGGGGGCAAGAAAATCGTTAAAGAACAGACGGTCACCGCATCGCCACTCATGGAAAGCCAGTGCGCGCCCTGTTTCAAGGATGCTTTGCTCCGTATCCAGGTCGATAAACGCCCAACTGGCAAGACCGGTGGGCAGGCCGTCCGGGGTGAGATAAAATCGTGCCTGACCGAGATGCAGCGGCGGCAGGATCTCCACTTCAAGATAGCGCTTTACCGGGAAATCCCGGTGGTTTTCGGAGCGCGCCAGGAGTTCCAACGCGTACCCGACACCCGAATATAGATCAATCGGCGACATCACACAGGCCCTCCTGTAACGTGCCCAGATTTTGGACGACGGAGTTCAGCCGCCACCTGCGGGCAATGGCTTTCAAAGGAAGTGAGAAGGTCTGTAAGCCTTTGGGGCGTTGCGATCCGGCGCTCGAACCGAAAAGGTTCGCCCTCTTCGCCACGCTGCCAGAGGACATATCCGAGCGGCACCTGTTGACGATCGAGTGCCAGAAAGACCCTGCGTCCCTGCATACACTCGAGAAGGCGCGCATATCTCACACCGATGGCTTCATCGAAGGCGCCTGCCTCCGGATCCTGCAGGTCCAGCAACAGAAGCCCGCCGATCTGGCGGTAGAGACTGGCGACACTTCCGTCTGTATCGCCAAGCGCTGGCAGAACGTATCGCTGCGGAAGAATGCTGGGACGATCAAGAATGTCGGTTAGGAGTGAAGGTGCCTGCGCACCGCTTTTGAAGAGCGAAGCGATCTCGCTACCGGTCCACTCCTGCACAACCGCCTGTGCCAGAAGCCGGGCTATCGGGTAATTCCAGGCGTAGTCGTAAGCTTCCCCTCCGCACTCCAGTGCGCCGACGAGCGAGAGGAGATTTTTTCCGAGATAGCCGGAATTGTCGGCCATCCATGCAGTTTCCATCAGTGGCGATAATGAGGGCTGATGTTCGCGAATCCACCCCAGGAGCAGTCGCTCCCCCACAAAAGCGCACAGTTCGCGAGCCATTGGCGGCATCGTGGTGCGGCCCGAAGCGACAATTTGCAGGGCATGAGAGAACTCGTGCGTGACGGTGAGAATATCCGAAGCAGTCCCCCGGTAGGGACAATTCACGAGGGGTAAGCTCTTTCGCCCCCGGTCATAGGTGAAAGCACGGCCTCCCCCACCCTCCTGAACCTCAAAACTCTTCGGCACACGCGTTTCGACAGTTCGAATCAACCTGGATAATTCGGGGACCCCTGCCGCAAGCGCCCGCGCCGCCATCTCCCAGGCCACCTCTCCGGGCACGTCGAGATGTTTTTCGCCGGCTTCCGCCCCCACCCCGATCAAAAAAATCGGAAGCGGGCGATCCACCAGATTGCGTCGAAGAACGGCCGCATCTAAACTATTCGCGCATAACCAATCGGATAAAATATCATTCATGAAACTATACAGTGTATATTGATTTTCGAAATGCGTTACATGGTCAATATACATGACATTAGATTTACTAAAACTGTGAGATTTGTGAAATTTTGACCTCTTATATATTGATACAGGACCGATGATATTATAAAATCCATCGTATATTATATGAAATTATTTTCAGGCTGGAACGCTTCGTGAACCGTCACGGGAATGAATATGCCTTCTGAATGTCGCGCGTGATTGTGCTTGCGTCCCCAGTTTCGTTGCATATATACGGGCCACATTCCTGAATGATCAGGTTGAGCATCTGCTGGTTGGAGAGGACGCCATGTCTCAAGACGCCCTTTTCCAATTGGGGATGGATTCAGTTGTACTGAACACCGCCCAAAAGGAAGAAAGCACCACCGCGCAGGCCGCATCTGCGGTTTGCGACGACAAGGATCACTTTATCGAGAAGGACGGCGTTCTTTGCGCCGGCTCTCATTTTATCGTGGATCTGTTCGAGGCCGAACGCCTGGACGATCTGCCGTTCATCAAGAAGACGCTGATCGACTGCGTGAACGCAGCCGGCGCGACTCTTTTGCATATCCACTTGCACCCGTTCGAGCCGAATGGCGGGATAAGCGGCGTTGCCGTGCTGGCCGAAAGTCATATTTCGGTCCATTCCTGGCCGGAGAGGCAATATGCAGCTCTGGACATTTTCATGTGCGGTGACGCGCAACCGGAACGGTGTATTGACGTGCTGAAGAAAGCATTCGCTCCTGGCCGTATGGATGTGAACGAGCTGCTGCGGGGACGAAACGCGTGAGCGATCGAAAAACCATATCGGAAACCCTCCATGACGGCATCGGTATGGTTTTCGATGTCGACGAGGTGCTTTACGAGGAAGGAACGGGACACCATCAGCTGTCGCTGATCCAGAACCCGGTCTTCGGAAAAGTTCTCGTTCTCGACGGCGCGGTGCAGGTCACCAGCCGGGACGAGTTCATCTATCATGAGATGCTGGCGCACGTACCGCTCGCTGCTCATGAAAACCCCGCCGATGTTCTCATCATCGGCGGCGGCGACTGCGGTTTGGCGGAAGAAGTGCTGAAGCACAAGCGCGTCGGCACCCTCACCCAGGTGGAAATCGATGCCTCGGTGCTCGATTTCTCGCGTGAGCATTTCGCCGATTTCAATGCGCCAGTCTTTGAAGATCCCCGTTTCCAGGTAGAGATTGCCGACGGCGCGGTTTTTGCGGCGGAAACCGATAAGCGTTTCGACGTAATACTCGTCGATTCCACCGATCCCACAGGTCCGGGCGCGGTGTTGTTCACCACCGATTTTTACCGGAATCTGAAGCGCATCCTGCGCCCGGGAGGCATCGTCGTGTCCCAGAACGGTGTTCCCTTCCTTCAGCCTGAGGAGTTTTCCAAGGCGATGAAGGGCCTTTCTTCGGTATTCGAGACAGCGAGCTGTTACCTCGTTTCAGTACCCACCTATTTCGGCGGGCACATGACGTTGGGCTGGTCGAGCGACGATCCGAAAGCACTTTCGGTCAGTGAGGCGACGCTCACGGAACGGATGGCGGGGATCGAGACCCGTTATTACACACCGGCGCATCATCGGGCGGCTTTTGCCCTTCCACGTTTCATTGAAACGCTCCTTGAGGACGCCGTAAATACGTGAGAGATGGGCCTGACGGCCCATTTTTTCTTCTCTCAGCTCCCCTGCCCGGAAAAGAACGGTACGCTGGCAGCCAGTTCCATATCCAACTGCTGTGCCTTGCGATAGGCAGGTCGTGTTTCCACGCGTGCGAGATAATCCTTGAAAACCGGCTTCTCAGGCAGGGCGCGCAGGATGTTCATGGTGTAATTGATTCCGGATGCGAGCTGCGTGTCGGCGGCGGTAAAACGCTCTCCTGCGGCAAAAGGCTGGTTCTCGAGCCGGCGTTCGATATAGGCGAGCATATCGGCAAAAGTGCCGAACGGATATTCGTTGCTCGCGTATTTCAGTTTCTGCACTTGAGCGCAGATCGCCGGGTCAAAGACCGCATCACAATATACCAGCGCTGTCAGATAGGCCGCACGGTCAGGATCGTTCATCGCAGGCGCCAGTCCGGCCTGTGAAAACCTGTCGGCCAGGTAAATGGTTATGGCCGCGCGCTCGGTCACAACCTGCCCGTCATGAACAATAGCGGGAACCTTCTTGCTGGGTTGAATGGAACGGTAGCTCTCGGGCACACCCCCGCGCGCACGGATGTCAATCATCTCCAGTTCGTAAGGAATCTGCAACTCCTCAAGGAGCCAGAGAATACTGGAAGAGCGCGACCAGGGTGCATGGTAGAAAATCAACATCGGATATCCCTCTTTGTATGTGGCCCGACCTTACCACCCTGCTGCTGACAGGAGACTGTCAGCAGATTGCCCCGTTCGATCTGTTAGATTCAAAAAAGGCGGCCGAAGCCGCCTTTTCGCTCAAACAACGGTGAGCCGCCTCAGTTCGGCAGCTTGTCGTCGATGCCCTTGATGTAGAAATTCATGCTAAGGACTTCTCCGTCAGGTGCCACCTGTCCTTCTTCAAGCCAGAGCGTGCCATCCTGCTTGTAGACAGGACCGGTAAAGGGGTTGAAGCCCTCATCCTTGATCTTTGCCTCGATTTCCTCGGCAGCCGCCTTAACATCGTCGGGCATGTTCGTGTACGGCGCCATGACGACGTGGCCATCCTTCATCCCGCCCCAGACATCGTTCTGCTCCCAGGTACCGTCCATGACCGCCTGAACGCGCTCGATATAGTATGGGCCCCAGTCATCCACGATCGAGGTGAGCTGCGTTTCCGGCGCGAACTTGATCATGTCGGATGCCTGGCCAAACCCTTTGATGCCGCGCTCTGCTGCCACCTGAAGAGGTGCGGTGGAATCGGTGTGCTGGGTGATGATGTCGACGCCCTGGTCAAGCAGCGCCTTGGCGGCGTCGGCTTCCTTGCCGGCATCAAACCAGGTGTTGGCCCAGACGATCTTCACCTGAAAATCCGGATTGACCGACTGCGCACCGAGCATGAAGGCATTGATGCCCATGACCACTTCGGGGATCGGGAAAGAGGCGATATAGCCGGCTACGCCCTTCTCGGACATTTTCGCAGCGATTACGCCCTGAACGTAGCGCCCCTCGTGGAAGCGCGAGTTAAAGGTGGCGACATTTGGGTGATCGCGCTTGAAGCCGGTGGCATGCTCGAACTTGATGTCCGGGAACTTGGCGGCAACCTTCTGTACCGGATCCATGAAACCAAAGGACGTTGCGAAAATGATATCGCACCCCGAGCGGGCAAAACGCTCGAGCGCGCGCTCGGCATCCGCGCCTTCCGGGACGCTTTCAAGATAGGCTGTCTCGACCTTGTCGCCGAAATGCTCCTCCACATCAAGCAGGCCCTGATGGTGCTGGTAGGAATAGCCGAAATCGCCGATGGGGCCGACATAGATCCAGCAGGCCTTGGTCTTGTCCTGCGCGGCGCCGGGCGCGGCACCAAAGGCGATGGCCGCAGTGGTAGCGGCAAGTGCCAGAACGAGTTTTTTCATTTTGACGTCCTCTCTGTTGACTGAGTGCAGGGCTTATCTGGCAGGCACAAAGGGCCGGCCGAGGCATGCGGGCGTGTTGACCATTGTCAGTCGCCGGTTTCGCGAGATTAGTACAAGAACGGCGATGGTCGCCAGATAGGGCAACGCGGACAGGAACTGTGAAGGCACGGAAACACCGATCACCTGTGCATGCAGCTGGCCGATTGAGACAGCGCCGAAGAGATAGGCTCCCGCCAGCACACGCCATGGGCGCCACGATGCAAAGACGACCAGCGCCAGCGCAATCCAGCCGCGACCGGCTGTCATGTTCTCGATCCACTGCGGCGTGTAGACCAGCGAGAGATACGCGCCCGCGAGCCCGGCGCATGCTCCGCCGAAGACAACCGCCGCATAGCGCACCGCAATCACCCTGATGCCGAGCGCGTGGGCGGAATCGTGATTGTCCCCCACCGACCGCAGTGTAAGGCCGGCACGTGTGCTGAAAAGAAAATAGCTGACGCCAATGACGAGCAGGATCGAGATGTAGAAAAGCGGAGCCTGTGCGAAAAGGAAACGCCCGACCACGGGCAGATCGGACAGGACGGGAATAACCAGCGGGGCCATCTTGACACCCGGCAACCCGATAAAGGCCTCGCCGATCATGCCCGAAACACCGAGCCCCAGCAGCGTCAGCGCCAGACCCGTTGCCACCTGATTCGTAACGAGCGACAGCGTCAGAAACCCGAAGAGAAGCGCAAAGGCCGCACCGACCAGAATGGCCGCGAAGACACCGAGCCAGGGGGATCCCGTGGTAATGGCGACGCCGAAGCCGGTCACGGCGCCCATCACCATCATGCCTTCCACGCCGAGATTGAGAACACCGGAGCGCTCCACCACCAGTTCGCCGATGGCGGCGATCAGAAGCGGCGTTGCTGCGGTGGCGATGGTGATCAGAACGGACTCAAGCATTTCTGGCGGCCTCCCCGCCCCGCACCGCGCGCCCGGCGAGCCGGATTCTGTAGTGGATAAGAGTGTCGCAGCCAAGCACGAAGAAGAGCAGCATGCCCTGGAACGCTCGAGCCGCCTTGTCTGAAAGACCGAGTGAGATCTGCGCGGCCTCGCCCCCAAGATAGGAAAGAGCCAAAACGAAGCCGGCCGCCACGATGCCCATCGGGTTTAGTCGACCGAGAAACGCTACAATGATCGCGGTAAAACCATAGCCCGGCGAAATGGAGGGCTGAAGCTGGCCGATGGCGCCTGCGACCTCCGAGATACCGGCAAGGCCGGCCAGGCCTCCGGAGATCAGAAAGGCCATCATGACCATCCGCGAAGAGCTAAAGCCGGCAAAGCGCCCTGCCCTCGGACTTTGGCCCAGAACGCGGATCTCAAATCCCTTGCGGGTCTTGCGCAGCACGAACCACAGGATCACGGCTGCCAGAACGGCAAAGACGATGCCCCAGTTGGCCCTGCCCGCCGATGGCATCAGTTCGGGCAGAACGGCAAAAACATGAAAGTCTCGCGTCTCGGGAAAGTTCATGCCGCCGGGGTCGCGCCAGGGACCGCGCACGATCCAGTCCAGGAAGAGCTGGGCCACGTAAACCAGCATAAGGCTGGTCAAGATTTCATTGGTGTTGAAGCGGGCCTTCAGAAATGCCGGAACGGCTGCATAGGCAGCACCACCGGCCAGGCCCATGGCGAGCATCAGCGGCAGAACGAGCCAGTTCTGAAAATCTGGAAACACCACGGGCAGGATGCTGCCGGCAATTGCGCCTGCGATGAACTGCCCTTCGGCGCCGATGTTCCAGTTGTTTGACAGGAAACAGACCGACAGCCCAACGGCGATGAGGATCAGCGGTGCGGCCTTGATCGCCAGTTCATGCAGCGACCATGTCTCGCGCAGTGGGTCGATGAAATAATAATACAGCGCATCGATCGGGCTTTTGCCCAGTATGGAGAACATGATCGCACCGGCGATCATGGTAAGCACCAGCGCGATCAATGGCGAGATGGCGCTGAACAGAACGGAGTGCTGCGGGCGCTTGACGAGTTCCAGGCGCATCATGCGGTCTCCGTGTTTTCAGGCAGGCCTGAGCGTTCGGGCTCCGCACCGCCCATCAGGAGGCCGATCTTCTCAAAACTTGCCTCGGCAATCGGCATCGGCGCCGATAGACGTCCATCATGCATGACGGCTACGGTATCGCAGATTTCGAACAACTCATCGAGATCCTGAGAGATGACCAGAACCGCCGAACCCGAGCGCGCAAGATCGATCAACGCCTGCCGGATACGCGCAGCTGCACCGGCGTCCACGCCCCATGTGGGCTGGTTCACGACGATGACTGCAGGCTGGCGATCAAGTTCGCGGCCAATGATGAATTTTTGCAGATTGCCACCGGAAAGGGCCGAGGCCTCGGGATCCACCCCGCTTTTGCGGACATCCATGGCCTTGACGATGCGGGAAGCAGCCTTCGCCAGAGCACCCGCGCGCACCGTACCGAACATCCCGACGAGCGCGCGCTTATCGGTGACATGGCGCGACAGAAAAAGGTTCTCGGATAGGCGCATCTGGGGCGCAGCGCCATGGCCCAGCCGCTCTTCCGGCACAAAGGCCGCTCCAAGCAGGCGGCGACCGGAAATACCCGTTCGCCCTGCATTCGTACCGCGGATGCGAATGGCATCGGCCTTGTCCTGAAGCACCTCACCGGACAGCGCCTCGAACAATTCCCCCTGCCCGTTGCCCGCAACGCCCGCTATGCCCATGACCGCGCCGGCACGAACTTCGAGACTGATACCTCGCAGGGGCATCGCGAAAGGATTCGCGGCCGGCCGATTAAGCGCCTTGACTTCCAGAAGTGCCTCACCCTCACGATCCACGCTTCCGGTTCGCCGGACCGTATCGACATCGTCCCCGACCATCATTTTGGCGAGTGAGGCGGCCGTCTCCTGCCTCGGGTCGCAATGGGACACCACCTTGCCATGACGCAGCACGGTCGCACGATCGCAAAGCCGCTTCACCTCTTCGAGCCGGTGGGAAATGTAGAGGATCGACTTCCCCTCGTCACGCAGGGTTTCCAGCGTTTCAAAGAGCCGATCGGCTTCTTGCGGGGTGAGAACGGAAGTGGGTTCGTCGAGGATGATGAGATCCGGCTTTTGCAGCAGGCAGCGGATAATCTCGATGCGCTGCCGCTCGCCGACCGAAAGATCGCCCACATGGGCAAAAGGATCGAGCGGGAGGCCATAGGCCTTGGAAAGTTCGCGCGCCCGTTCCGCCACCTGCAGGATAGGCGTCTTGTCATCCAGCGACAGCATGATGTTTTCAGCAGCCGTCAGCGCTTCAAACAGCGAAAAATGTTGGAACACCATGCCGATGCCGAGACCACGAGCCTCGCCCGGCGACTGGATGGAAACCGGCTTTCCCTTCCAGCGAATGTCGCCCGCGGCCGGTTCCAGCGCCCCGAACAGCATTTTCACCAGCGTCGACTTGCCGGCACCATTCTCGCCGAGAAGCGCGTGAATCTCACCCCTGCCGATAGAAAGGTCGATCGCATCGCAGGCTCTCAACGCCCCGAATATCTTTGTCAGCCCACGAACTTCGAGAAGCTCGCCGCCCTTGCCTTCGTGTGAATGATCCACGCCGGCTCCCATTTCGGACATTTTTATTTTGTTCCCAACTCGATCATAGGCAGACGACTTTGCAGCGCATTAGAGCCGCGTTGCTTGAAAGAGATTCAAATGCGACCGCCCTATTACCCTTTACGCCCTTTGCCCAGATTCGGCCAAGCCTGCATGATCCCACCGACGACAAAGAGGTAAAGGCCAGTCGCGGCAATACCAATCCGCACCAGCGGATACGCATCGAGATTCTGAACCAGTCCGACAATGCCCAAACCACACCAGGCGAAAAAAACCGAAAGATTGAGTGCGCGCAACCGCTGCACACGAACAGGATGAAGAAAGAAAACCGGCAGGAAGGTCGTGACGGCGGAGATCAGCACCACGGCGAATGCGACATACTCACCTGGCTCGACCACAAACAGGGTAAAAACGACCATGTTCCAGACGACGGGAAAACCCTTGAAGAAGTTTTCCCGCGTTTTCATGCCTGTGTCGGCGTAATAGATCGCACTGGTGACAACGATGATAGCCGCCGACAAAAAGGATAGTCCCTCGCCCATAAAGCCGCTCTGGTAGAGCGCAAAGGCAGGAATGAGCACATAGGTGACGTAATCGATGATGTTGTCGAGCATATCACCCGACCATGTGGGCAGAACCTGCTTCACATCGAGCTTGCGTGCTATCGGGCCATCGATGCCGTCCACGAACAGCGCGAAACCGAGCCACCAGAACATGGCTACCCAGCGTTCCTCGCTGGCCGCCACCAGCGACAGGAATGCCAGAAATGAACCTGACGCCGTCAGGAGGTGAACGGAAAACGCCTTGGCTTGCGGGGCCGTTACTTTCTTGGTCTTCATGCTCTGTGCCTAAGGTCCGCGCCAGTCGAGCGGGCATATTTCCGCCGAACGCCCGGCAAAATTCCAGTTGCGTCCAAAGGCACGCATACGGCTCTTCTCAGACCGCGCGACCGTGATTTCCGGCGCAATCCAGTATTGTGAATTGGTGATCACGGTATCGCCATCGGAATCCTTGCCGGCAATGGGCGTGATCGCACCGTCGATGATCTTCGGAATCTGGAAAATTCGGGTCTTCCCATCGGTTTCATAGTGAACCGGCGCGCGTTGTATGCCCAGAAACTGACCGACGAGAATGGACAAAAGCCCGGTCGTTCCGCCCGCCTTGCCCGAAAAGATCCTGCCGATCGCCTTTTCGGCATAGATCGAGGCCCGCTCATCGAGAAAGATGCCGGCGGTCCAGTTGCCACGGCTCATATAGCCGGGAATTTCCATCACCAGACCGAGATTGATGCCTGAGAGATCCGTTTCGCCGTAATGCCCCTGATCGATCCGAAAACCGGCCCAGGTCTGGCAGTATCCTTCCGTGGGAGGGTGGTTGCCCAGCGAGAGCACGCAGGGACAGAACACGGTGCAATTGCACGACAGCACCAGCTCGCCTTTCAGCGCCCAGTCTTTCATTCCCATGGCGTCTGCCCCTCTTCTAGAATGAGATTACAAGAAGCGCGAGCGCCCACACAAGCAGGAGCCCGCCTGAAACGCGTGTGAAAACACGACTATGACCAGATTTTTCCACCATGGTGAATACACCCAGAAGCGCCATCCAGAACACATTCATAAGGCCAACGGCAAACATGACCAGCATCAGCGCCCAGCAGCAGCCAAGGCACCATGCGCCCTGCTCGAGCCCGAGACGATAGATCGATGCCGGCCGCATACTCCAGCGCCCGAACAGAGTGGCGAAAGGATTGCGACACTTGACGAGGCAGGCCTCCTTGAGGTCAGAAAACTGATAAAGCCCGGCAACTGCAAGAACGATAGCACCAGCAAGACCGCCCCATGGAGAGAGTGCTGAACCGCCGGGCAACAACCAGGAAACGACGAGCGCCGTAGTGGCGAAACCGAGTGACGCGGCAAGCCATACGGAGAGGTAACCAGCCACGAGCACAAATGGGTGCACTACACGCTCGCCCTTGCGGGCCGCAGTGTCAGCGATCTCGCAATAGGTGCGCAGCAGCGGACCTGCCGACGGCAGCATCATGGAAAACGCCATGAGAAACCACATGAACGTCAACACGAGGAAGGCCATCCAACCGCCGCCGGCGCCCACCGGGACAAGGCAAAGGGCCAGAAATGCCTCGAAGGAGGATGGCAGTACCAAATCTGGAAAGAGCTGGAGCCAGCCGGCACCCGGCCCCGCCGCCCGTGGGTCAGCCACCGCCAGCCGCATCCCCATCAGCGCAAGTGCAACCCAAGCAGTTGCTAAGGCTACAAGGAGTGCTGCAAGCGAGAGCGGATATGCGTGACGCGCGGTGCGGTAGACCGTGCGCCGGGAACCGGTCAGAGCGGTCAGGTCCTCATGCTCGCTGCTCATGTCGGCCCTCATGAAACTGACTGGGTTCTTTCGCCGCGTTGAAGCTTGCACCGAACCGCCCCATCATGACAAAGACAGGAAACGATCCTGTCGATCAAGACAGAAACTGAACTGGATGGAAGCAGTGGGCGATCAAGAGCGCAAAATTATCGTCGCTGGAACAGGGCCAGCCGGCCTGATCGCCGCCTTGATGCTGGCACATCACGGCCACGCCGTGACGCTGGTGGGCCCCCTCCCTGAGGGGCGTGACCGGAGAACCGTTGCGCTGATGCGCCCGTCACTTGATGCGATCGGGCCGCTCGGCGTCCTTGACGGACTCTTGCCGGAGACCGCACCGCTGCGCGCCATGAGGCTTGTGGACGCTACGGGGCGTCTGGTGCGCAGCCCCACCGTGACGTTTCACGCCGGAGAGATCGGCGAAGATTTTTTTGGCTTGAACATCCCAAATGCGCGCCTGACGGAAGAGCTTTCAAAGACGGCGAAGGCCTCACCATTGATTGAATGGCACGAAAGCCTTGTCGAAACATGGGCGTGCGAAAGCGACCACGTGATTGCCAGGCTTGCCAACGGTGTGCAACTCGCAGCAAAGCTAGTCGTCGCGGCTGACGGGCGCAGCTCGCCGGCGCGCGAGGCTGCCGCTATTTCGGCAAAGACACGCGCCCTGCCGCAGGCCGCCCTCGTGCTGAACTTCGAACATGCCCGTCAGCACGGCTTCGTTTCAACGGAGCTTCACACAACGAGCGGCCCATGCACGCAGGTTCCCCTTCCCGGAATGCGGTCCAGCCTTGTCTGGGTGCTTCGTCCCGAGGACGCGGAACGGATGAACAGCCTCGGCGACGAGGGATTGTCGCTCCGGATCGAGGAGCGGTTTTCATCGATGCTGGGTCGCGTCGCCGTGGAGCCTGGGCGCCAGATCTATCCGCTGAGCACGCTGATGCCGTCGCGTTTCGGGCAGAACCGGGTCGCGCTCGTCGGCGAAGCCGCTCATGTGTTCCCGCCCATTTCGGCACAGGGGCTCAATCTTGGTATTCGGGACGTGGAGGATCTCGTTGCAATGGCCAACGCGTTTCCCGACGATCCAGGCACCGCCGGTGCGTTAAGCCGCTATCATGCTGCACGGCGTCCGGACGTTCTGGCTCGCAGCAACTCTGTCAATCTGCTGAACGCTTCGCTTCTGTCGGGATTTCTGCCGGCACAGATTGCCCGTAGTGCAGGCCTTTCTGTCATTGGAAGCATTCCGCCGCTGCGGGCCCTCTTCATGCGCGAAGGCATGCGGCCCGGCAGCGGTTTTTCCGCACTCCTTCCGTTCAGGGGAAAAGATCCGGTGGCAGAATCCCGTTCGTGATGGCGTAAAGCAATGCGGTGACAGTCCCCACCGAAACAAGCGTGGTGATGAGCACGCTCGCCGATGCGCGCTCCATCCACACACCGTATTGCTGGCTGATGACGAAGACGTTGGTGGCTGTGGGGAGCGAAGCCAAAAGCACGGCTGAAAACACCCAGCTTTCCGAGAAATCGCCGATCCAGCTCAGCATGAGGTAGCAGATCGCCGGGTGGAGAACGAGCTTGAGACCGACAATGGCGCCCACCTCGTGCGGCACACGCTTCAGCGGCCGGAGCGCAAGGCTGACCCCCATGGCGAACAGCGCGCAAGGCGCCGCCGCGGAAGCGAGATAAGCAAGCAGACGCTCGACCGGCAACGGGGGCACGAAATGGAGAGCCGCCGCCGCTACCCCCGCCGCAGTCGCGACGATGAACGGGTGCAGCACGATCTTGCGCACCACTTCGAAAGCGAGCCGGCCCGGTTTCTCACCGTTACCGCCCGAGATCGCCATCATCATGGGGGCTACCGCAAAGTGGATCATGTTCTCGAAACAGAAGATCAGCGCGACGGGAACCGCCGCCTCTTCCCCGAAGGCAAGCAGCGCCAGGCCTGGCCCCATATAGCCGATATTGCCGTAGCTGGCGGCAAGCCCCTTGATGGTGCTTTCGGCGATCGAACTGCGGCTGATCAGCAGTGAGCCTGCGAACATGATGCCGAAGACAATATAGGTCGAGGCCACCGCACCGAGAATATAGCCCCACTCCGTCAGGCGCTCGATGGGTGTTTTGGCAAGAAGCTGGAAAAACAGCGCCGGGAGCGCCACATAAATGACGAAGGTGTTCATCCAGCCGAGAGCATCAGCCGGATGCGGTTTCAGCCGGGCAACGGCGTAACCGATAAAAATCAGTCCGAAAAACGGCAGAACAAGTCCTGCGACACTGGTCATGGCCCATCCCTGTTTGGGCCACCGCCCGGTTCACCGATCCGCGAAAACGGCGGGAAAACGCATCGCCCATGCGTGCCGGCTAGCCCGCAAGCGCCCTGTCCGTCAAGACTGCGGGATTGAATTGTCACCGCTGCTGCGCCACATAGGAAGCCAGAGGTACATTATGCAAACTATTGGAACTGCAAAATTTCGCATTGGCCAGGTCGTCCGCCACCGGGTGTTCGACTTCCGTGGCGTGATTTTCGATGTCGACCCGGAATTCAACAACACCGAAGCCTGGTATCAGGCGATCCCCGAGGAAGTGCGTCCACGCAAGGATCAGCCCTTCTACCATCTTCTCGCCGAGAACGAGGAGACGGAGTATGTGGCCTATGTTTCGGAGCAGAATCTGATGCCCGATGAATCCGGCGTGCCTGTCCGCCACCCGCAACTGGCGGAATTCTTCGTGGAAACCGGTGACGGCCACTACGAGCCCCGCGAGCGCATGCATCACTGACTTTTTTTGAAGCGCATATGAAAACAGGGCCGCGAAGGCCCTGTTTTTTTAGAGATTCCGAAGGAGAATGAAAATTATTCAGCCTTCTTCGCCTTCTCCTGCGCTTCGCGCAGCTTCTCGGTAAATTCTTCGTTGTTCTTGTTGACGAAGTCCTGAAGCTTCTTCTGGCGATCCTCGATGTCGGACTGCGGCAGCGGGTCACCGTCGTAGGCATTGGTGAAGCCGGAGAGCGTCATCTTGATCGGGTTGGGCTGGTTCTGGAAGTTGACGGATGTGAGCGTCAGTTCCGAGCCGCGCTTGAAGGAGGCGACGAGCTGATCGGTCAGCGGTGCTTCCGCAATGCAGCGATCCGGCAGGCAGATGGCATAGTCGATCTTTTGCGTCTGGCCACCGTCGATCTGCAGGCCGATGCCGGGAGGCACCATGCGACCGGTCGGCACGGTGATCTGGAAAACCTTGCGGTTTACCTTGCCCTTCACCTCGATGAGGCTGACGCCGGTGATCATCTGGCCGGTTTCTGCCACGAGAACATTCTGCACGTTGCAGATATCCACGTCTTCCTGTTTGGTGCAGGCCTTGAACCAGCCCTGCGGCGGCTGCTGCTGTTGCGCGGCGGCGACACCAACTCCGCTTGCGGCCACACAGGCGGCGCCGGCAAGGGCGAACAGGGTGCGGATTGCTTTCGCGTTCAGGCTTTTCATATGGCTCAGTTCCTCTAAATGCACAGCGCCAGAATATCGATCCATGCGTCACCTGTTGTTAAAATGCGGCGACAGCATGACCCTTGGCCGCGTGTTACACCGCCATGCGGTACGAATCCAGCCCGTCAAAGCATTTCGCTGGACTTTGTGACAAGGTGCGGCAAACATCACACGATCCGCCGGATGCCCCGGAAAACGCACGCGGTGTGTTACGCTCCCCGGCGAATCATGAATCCGCATGGATCCACTTGAGTTCCCCGCCAAAGGTGCGTCGATGTTTGCAGCCCTCAAAATCCTTCGTTTCACAATTTCTGCCAGCCTGATCGCATCCGGTGTCGCCCTGGCGCAAGCTGAACCGATGCACGGCGTCGCCATGCACGGAACACCGGAACTGCCGGCTGATTTCAAACATTTCACCTACGTCAATCCCGATGCGCCAAAAGGCGGAGACGTCACCTATTGTGTGGTCGGATCGTTCGACAATCTGAATCCGTTCATCCTGAAAAGCATGCGCACCACGGCGCGGGGCGTGATCGACACGATTTTTGGCAATCTGGTGTTCGAACCGCTCATGATGCGCTCGGCTGACGAGCCCTTCTCTCTCTATGGGCTTCTCGCCGAAAGCGTGGAGATGGACGAATCCCGCAGCTATGCGGAGTTCAACCTGAATCCGGATGCCAGTTGGTCCGATGGCGAGCCCGTCACGCCCGAGGATGTGATCTTCACCTATGAAGCCTACACGGAAAAAGGGCGGCCACCCTATTCCAGCCGGATGGCCAAGATCGAAAAGATCGAGAAAACAGGCGACCACAGCGTACGCTTCACCTTCAACGACAAGGCGGATCGAGAGTTTCCGCTGATCATCGCGATGACGCCGATCATTCCGACTCATGCCTTCGACATCGAGACCTTCGATCAGACGACGCTGAAACCGGTGATTGGCAGCGGCGCCTATCGCATCTCGGAAGTCGAACCCGGCCGCCGCATCGTTTTTACCCGGAACCCGGATTATTGGGGTGAAAACATCCCGTCAAAACGGGGCTTCGACAATTTCGACAAGGTCACGATCGAATATTTCCTGAACGCCAATTCGATGATTGAGGCGTTCAAGAAGGGGATTTGTTCGGTCTATGCCGAGTCCGATCCGGTCCGCCGCCAGCACGGCATCGACTTTCCGGCCGCGCGCGAGGGCAAGGTTGTCAGCGAAACCTTTACCAATGGCGTGCCGCCGGCAGTCACGGGATTTTTCTTCAACACCAGACGCGAGAAATTTTCCGACCCGAAGGTGCGCCGTGCCCTGTCCAAACTCTACGATTTCGGCTGGGTCAACACGAACGTGTTGCGTGGCGAATACGAACGTACGCTAAGCTACTGGCAGGGCTCTCACCTTTCGGCGCTTGGGAGACCCGCGGATGAGCGCGAGCGCACCCTTCTTGAACCCTATGCCGACCGGGTGACACCCGAGGTTATGGACGGCACCTATGGGAAGGCCGAGATGGGCGGCGATCCGATCGGACGCAATGAAATGCGTGAAGCGCTGAAAATGCTGAAGGAGGCCGGATACAGTCTCGAAGGCAACGCTCTGGTGAATGCCGAGGGCGAGGCCCTTACCTTCGAAATCCTCGTCACGTCCGAGGAAGGTGAGAAACTGGCCGCCGTTTTCCAGCGCGCACTGAGGAAGATCGGCATCGGTGTATCGATCCGACTGCTTGACGATTCACAGGCGCAGCAACGCAAACAGCGCTATGATTTCGATGTGATCATTGCATCGGTAGGCTTTTCCGGTTCGCTGTCACCCGGCATCGAGCAGATCAACCGCTGGGGATCTTCCGCCGCAGAGGCCGAGGGCAGTTTCAACCTGTCGGGCGCTGCCGACCCGGCAATCGACGCCATGATCGACGCGATGCTGAACGCGCGCAACATGGACGATTACGCTGCAGCCGTACGCGCGCTCGACCGGCTTTTGATGTCGGGTGCCTATGTCGTGCCGATGCAGCACGACAGCGACGAGTGGGTGGCTTACTGGAACGATCTGGCACACCCGGAAAAAACACCACTCTACGGATACAAACTGCAGACCTGGTGGCACAAACCAGACGCAGATTAAGGCAAAGACCATGTCTCTTCCCGTTACCATCGATGTCGTATCCGACGTTGTTTGCCCATGGTGCTATGTGGGGCGCGCGCGCCTGCAGAAAGCGCTGGAAGTCGTGCCCGAACTGGCTGTCGATATCCGTTGGCGGCCCTTTCAACTCGACCCCACCATACCTTCGGGGGGCAAGAGCCGTCAGGCATATCTGACGGGAAAGTTCGGGGACGAAGAACGCATCCGTCAGATGCATGAGCAACTCAGCACTGTCGGGGCGGCGGAAGGGATAGATTTCAATTTCGAAGCCATTGAGATCTCTCCGAACACGCTCAACGCACATCGGGTGATCCGATGGGCTGCGACCGCCGAACCGGGTGTTCAGGATTTGCTGGTTGGACGTCTTTTCGCGCTCTATTTCGAAGAAGGCGCGGATATCGGAGGCTCCGCCGTGCTCGTCCAGGCTGCACGGGATGCGGGCATGGATGCTGCCGTGGTCGAAACGCTGTTGGCAACCGATGCTGACAAGGCAGAGGTGGAACAAGAGATCGCCACGGCTCAGCAGATGGGAGTGACCGGAGTACCCTGCTTCCTCCTTGAAGGCCGCTACGCGGTGGTCGGGGCACAGGAATCGGCCACACTTGCCGATGCCATCCGGCAGGTCGCCCAGGCCAAGGCCGACGGCACTCTCGGCGAAGGCCAGGACTAAGACAAGTCCGTCATAAAGCAGAGCTTTCCCTCAGGCTGCCTTTTTCTCGGTCAGCCGCACAAGCTGCGTCATGATAACGGCGGAACCTGCAAGACGTTTTTCAGGCGTCGGCCAGTCGCGAATGAAAACGATGCTCTGGTCGGGCCGAATTTTTGCCAGCGAACCCTGTTCGCCAATGAAGCGTACGAGCCCCACCGGCTCGGGAAATTCCTGATTGCGGAAATGCACCACAGCTCCCTTGGGGCCGGCATCGAGCTTTTCCACATTGGCCTTGCGGCACAGAGCCTTGATGAAAACGATCTTCAAGAGGTGTTCCACCTCCTGAGGCAGCGGGCCGAAACGGTCAATGAGTTCCGCACCGAAGGCATCAATCTCTTCGGGCGATTCCAACTCTGCGATGCGGCGGTAGAGGCCGAGCCGCAACTGCAGGTCTGAAACATATGATTCCGGAATCATGACGGCAGTGCCGACCGTGATCTGCGGCGACCAGCCGGTATCGACCGCCTCGTCCGATCCCTTCAGTTCGGCAACCGCTTCTTCCAGCATTTGCTGGTAAAGTTCGTAGCCAACTTCCTTGACGTGACCGGACTGTTCTTCGCCCAGAATATTACCGGCGCCGCGAATGTCGAGATCGTGGCTTGCAAGCTGGAAGCCCGCGCCAAGCGTATCGAGCGACTGGAGCACCTTGAGCCGCCGTTCAGCGGTTGATGTGAGCGTCCGGTTGGGTGGCAGGGTAAAGAGCGCATAGGCCCTCACCTTGGAGCGCCCCACGCGCCCACGCAACTGATAGAGCTGCGAAAGGCCGAAGATATCAGCGCGGTGCACAATCAGCGTGTTCGCTGTCGGGATATCGAGGCCAGATTCCACGATTGTGGTGGACAGGAGAACATCATATTGCCCGTCATAGAAGGCGTTCATGATGTCATCGAGTTCGCCGGGCGGCAATTGCCCGTGGGCCGTGGCCACTTTCAGTTCCGGCACATGTTCTTCAAGGAACGCGCGCACCTCCGCCAGGTCCGAAATGCGCGGAACGACGTAAAAGCTCTGCCCGCCGCGATAACGCTCGCGCAGAAGCGTCTCGCGGATGACGAGCGGATCGACTGGTGAGATAAAGCTGCGCACTGCCATGCGATCCACGGGCGCCGTAGTAATGAGCGAAAGCTCTCGCACGCCCGTCAACGCCAATTGCAGGGTGCGCGGTATCGGCGTTGCTGACAGTGTGAGCACGTGAATATCGGATTTCAGCTCCTTCAGCCGCTCCTTGTGCCTCACGCCGAAGTGCTGCTCTTCATCGATGATGAGAAGACCGAGATTCTTGAACGAAACAGAACTACCCAGAAGTGCATGAGTGCCCACCACGATGTCGACCGTACCGTCGGCAATGCCTTTCCTGGTTTCTGAAAGCTCCTTCGTGCCGACAAGGCGCGATGCCTGCCGGACGCGCAACGGAAGGCCGGCAAAACGGTCGCGGAACGTCTTGAAATGCTGGCGGGCGAGCAGTGTCGTTGGCACCACCACAGCCACCTGCAGCCCCTCCATCGCAGCGACAAAGGCAGCGCGCAGCGCAACTTCCGTCTTGCCGAAACCCACATCGCCGCAGATCAGGCGGTCCATGGGACGACCCGACCCCAGATCGTCGATCACGGCGTCAATGGCCGCCTGCTGATCATCCGTTTCCTCATAGGGAAAGCGCGCGGCAAATTCGCCATAAAGCCCTTCTGGCGGAGAAAGCCTGACTCCGGGACGCATCTCGCGCTCAGCGGCGATGCGGATAAGATGCCCCGCCATCTCCAGAAGCTTTTTCTTCAGCTTGGCCTTGCGCGACTGCCAGGCCACACCGCCAAGCTTGTCGAGCATGGTGTCAGGCCCATCGGAGCCGTAACGGGACAGAAGCTCGATATTCTCGACCGGCAGGAACAGCCGGTCATCACCGGCATAGCGCAGCTCAAGACAGTCATGCGGCGCGCCCATCGCCTCAATGGTCTTGAGACCGATGAAACGGCCAATGCCGTGGTCGGCATGAACGACGATGTCGCCGGCCGAAAGTGCGGCCACCTCAGAGATGAAATCCGAGGCTTTTTTTCGTTTTTTGGCGCGACGCACCAGTCGGTCGCCCAGAATGTCCTGTTCACCAATGATGGCAAGGTCAGCCGTTTCAAAGCCAGCCTCCAGCGGCAGAACGCCGATACCTGCCGTTTCAGGCGCAAGTTTTTCCAGTTCTGCCAGTGTGTCGATGCGAGCGACATTGCCGAGATTGTGTTCGGCAAGGATCTGTGACAGCCGTTCGGCAGAGCCTTCGCTCCATCCCGCAATCATCACACGCTTGCCATTGGCGCGGAGCGCTCCGATATGCTTGACCGCGTGATCGAACACATTAGCTTTGGGGTCGGCGCGCTCCTCGGCAAAACTGCGCCCGGCCTCTGCGCCCGCATGGTAGATGCGCGCCTTGCTGGTCTCTGGCGTTGCAAAGGGCGTAAAGTGAATCACGCGCCTTTCGGCTGCAGCCGCATTTATTTCGTTCGGATCGAGATAGAGCGTCTCGGGCGGAACCGGCTTGTAAGGCACGGCGCCACCGAGCTCCGTGCCTTCCATCTGCGTACGGCGGGCCTCATAGTGATCGACAATCAGCGCATGCCGTTCGCCAAGCGCCTCTTCGGCAAGATGGTCGAACACGATGGGCGCTTCGGGCAAATAGTCGAGCACGCTGTCAAGCCGCTCGTGGAACAGTGGCAGCCAGTGCTCCATTCCGGCAAAACGCCGCCCCTCGCTGACTGCGCTGTAAAGCGCGTCATCGCGCGAGGGAGCGCCGAAGGTCTCGATATAGTTGCGGCGAAACCGACTTATGACCTCAGGAGAAAGCGTGATCTCGCTCATGGCCTGAAGCGAGACTTCCTTGCGCTGGCCGGTGGTGCGCTGGGTGGCGATGTCGAATGCGCGGATCGATTCGAGCGTATCGCCGAAGAAATCGAGGCGCAGCGCTTCTTCCCATCCGGGCGCAAAGAGATCGAGAATGCCGCCGCGCACCGCATACTCCCCCACATCGCGCACGGTGGAAACGCGTTCGAAACCACTTGTTTCAAGCCGCGCCGTCAGCGCCGTCATGTCGACCTGATTGCCCGGCCGGGCACAAAAGCCCTGTGCTCCGATCTGGTCTGCAGGTGGCATGCGCTGCAACAGCGCATTGGCGCTGACAATCACTGCCGCACGGTGTGGATTTTTGCGTAGCTCCGCCATCGCTCCCATCGCGGCGAGCCTGCGCGCTGCGGCATCGGCGCCGGGCGACACCCGGTCATAGGGCAGGCAGTCCCACGCCGGAAGATCAAGGACCGGCAGACCGGGTTCCACGAAGCGGAGCGTATCGACGAGCGATGGCAGACGCTGCCCGTCACGCAGGACGAAGATGATCGGCCCGTCAGGCGCCACCTCACGCGCAGCGGCGGCCAGGGCGAATGCTTCAAACCCGTCCGCAACGCCGTCGACGGTAACAGCGCCAGCACCCGCACGCGGCAGTTTCAAAGCTCTGATGAGTTTCATCGACGTCCTGCCTCAGCGTCCCTGCGATGCGATGATGCGGCCCCACAACGGCGTGTCATATTCTGGCGGCACCGGAAGTTCACCCGTGACCCACTTGAAGAGATTGGTATCCGGCACGTTCAAAATGGCTTCGAACTGATCCATTTCATCGTCGCTGAGCCGGTCGATTTCGGCATCTGCAAACCCACCCAGAACGAGGTCCATCTCGCGCATGCCACGGCGCCAGGAGCGCACGAGCGCACGTCGGCGGCGCGGGTCGAGATCGTGGCTGGAACGGGTGGTGCCTGTCATGGTTTCGCTTTCATGCACTGCAGCGGTCGGTCGCCCGGGCGGATATAGCGTGTGCATGAGCGTCTGTCAGCCTTGCGTCGGCGAATTTGACCCTTAATCATGACAGTATGCGTCCTACACTGCTCGATCCCCTTTTTGCTCCCGTGACTGCGCTCGATGGCGTTGGCGCGAAACTCGCCGATCTTCTGGCAAACATCGCCCCCGGCGATGCGGCCGGGCGTGAACTTCGCGTCGGCGACCTGCTCTTCGTGCTGCCGCACTCGCTCATCGACCGGCGCAATCGCCCTGGCATCGCCAATGCGCAGGAGGGAGCGATCGTCACGCTGGATCTGACGGTGGGGCGGCATCACCCCTCTCCCCCCGGACGCAGGAACGTGCCCTATCGGGTCTTCGCCTTCGACGAAACGGGAGAGATCGCCCTCACCTTCTTCCATGCGCGGACGCCGTGGATCGAGAAAATACTTCCGGAAGGCGAAAAGGTTTTGGTGAGCGGTCGGATGGAATGGTTCAACGGCCGCGCGTCCATGGTGCACCCCGATTTCGTCGTTCCGGAGGCTGACGCTCACACGTTGCCAATGCTGGAACCGGTGTATCCGCTGACCGCCGGTCTTTCGGCAAAAGTATTGCGCCGGGCCATCACACAAGCGCTGGAACGTCTGCCAGATCTGCCCGAGTGGCAGGATGAGAGCTTTCTGTCACGAAACCGGATGCCGTCGTTCAATGATGCGCTGAAAACGCTTCACCATCCGCAGGCACTGGAGGACGTTCAGCCCGAAAGTTCCGCCTGGCGGCGTATCGCCTATGATGAATTTCTCGCAGGGCAGCTTTCGCTCGCGCTGGTGCGTGCAAAGGTGAAACGCCTTTCCGGCCGACCACTGAATGGCGACGGGCGTTTTGAAACAAGCATCCGCCGAGCATTGCCCTATTCGCTGACGACCGCGCAGGAAGACGCTGTACGCGACATCCTCAGGGATCTGGCGAGCGATGAACGCATGGTGCGCCTGCTGCAGGGGGATGTGGGTGCAGGCAAAACCGTTGTGGCACTCCTCGCCATGGCCCGCGCTGCCGAGGCGGGCGGGCAGTCGGCTCTCATGGCACCGACCGAAATTCTTGCCCGCCAGCATGCAGCGACCATCACGCCCCTGGCAGAGGCCGCTGGCCTGAGCGTTGCAATCCTGACTGGACGTGAAAAGGGACGGGAGCGCCAGCGCATTCTGGAAGAGATCGCGTCCGGAGCGGTCGATTTCGTGATCGGCACGCATGCGCTTTTTCAGGAAACAGTACAATTCAGGGATCTCGCGCTCGCCGTCGTCGACGAGCAGCATCGCTTTGGCGTGCATCAGCGTCTGGCCATGACGGCCAAGGGTAATGCACCCGACATGCTTGTCATGACGGCTACCCCGATCCCCCGGACACTCGTGCTCTCCGCTTTCGGTGACATGGATGTTTCCCGCCTGACAGAAAAGCCCGCCGGCAGACAGCCGATCCGAACCGTCACACTGCCGGTAGAGCGTCTTCCGCAATTGGTGGACCGGATCAGAAGAGCGCTCTCAGAAGGCCAGAAGGTATACTGGATCTGCCCGCTCGTGGAGGAATCCGAAGAACTTGAACTGATGTCTGCAGAGGACCGTCACGCTTCGCTGCAGAAGGTGTTCGGAGACAGGGTCGGTCTCATTCACGGACGTATGAAAGCCAGCGACAAAGATGATGCAATGCGTGCCTTCAAGGACGGGCGGACACGCATTCTTGTCGGCACCACCGTGGTTGAGGTGGGCGTGGATGTGCCCGACGCGACGATCATCGTGGTCGAACACGCCGAACGGTTCGGTCTGGCGCAACTGCATCAGTTGCGCGGACGTGTGGGGCGCGGTGCGCTCGCCTCCTCCTGCGTTCTCGTCTACAAGGGGCCGCTCGGGGAGACAGCAACCCGCAGGCTCGAAGTAATGCGGGAAACGGAAGACGGTTTCCTCATTGCGGAAGAAGATCTCAAATTGCGCGGTGAAGGCGATCTTCTGGGGACAAAGCAGTCAGGGACGCCGGGATTTCGCGTCGCCCGGATCGAGGCCCATGTGGACCTTTTGCAGGCCGCGCGCGACGATGCGCGGTTAATCCTGTCACGCGATCCGGATCTCCAATCCCCACGTGGCGAAGCGCTGAGGCTTCTCCTTTATTTGTTCGGACGCGACGAGGCGATTCGCTTGCTGCGGGCGGGCTGAGCGGCTTTCGCCTTCGCCTCGGCGGCAAGCGCCTCTGTCTTTGCCTGATATTCCGGCGCCACAAGACCAGCCGAAATGACAAGCTTGGCCCCCTCCTCCACCGTCATTTTCAGCTCAATCACATCCTTCTTTGGCACGAATAAAAGGTAACCGGAGGTCGGGTTGGGTGTCGTCGGCAGGAAGACTGCGATTGTCTGTCCCATATCGTCATCGATCTTCGCCTGGACCTCGCCTCGCGTTTCGGTGGCGATGAAGACAAGCGCCCAAAGCCCCTTCCGGGGGTATTCAATGAGGCCGACTTTCTTGAAAGTGTCCGATCTTTCCGAAAGCACGGTTTCAAGGATTTGCTTCAGACCGCGGTAAACACTGCGCACCAGGGGCATGCGCCCCAGGATTTTCTCGCCGGTGGCGATGATTGTGCGCCCAATGAAATTCGCTGTAAGAAACCCGATCAGCGTGATCAGGACGAGAGCGACAATCAACCCGAAACCCGGAACCGCAAATGGCAGATAATTGTCAGGGTTATAGCGGAAGGGAATATAGGGTTTGACCCAGGAATCCACCCAGCCGATCATCGACCAGGCGAGATAGGCGGTAATCGCCAGGGGCGCGGTGACTATGAAGCCCGTGAGAAAGTAGTTGCGCAGGCGAGTCATCATGATGCGGAAACGGGCCTCGAATGTGATGGATTAAGGAAGAACAGCCCGGTGGACATTACGCCACCAGGCTGAACAATAGAATAGGAATTCGGGCCGCTGTATGACAGCCCCTTGCCTGCTATTCGACCGTAACGGATTTTGCCAGATTGCGGGGCTGGTCCACATCCGTCCCCATGATGACGGCCGTGTGGTAGGCCAGCATCTGGATCGGCAATGCGTAGACGATCGGCGCGACGAACTCAGGAACATCCGGCAAAACCACTGTTTCCAGAGCATCGAGCGTTGCGTTTTTCGCGCCTTTCTCATCCGTGATCAGAATGATGCGACCACCGCGCGCGGCGACCTCCTGCATGTTGGAAACGGTTTTCTCGAAAATACGATCATGTGGAGCGATCACGATCACCGGCATCTGTTCGTCGATCAGCGCGATCGGGCCATGCTTCAATTCGCCGGCTGCGTAACCCTCGGCGTGAATGTAGGAGATTTCCTTGAGCTTCAGCGCACCTTCCAGCGCCAGCGGGTAATTTGTGTCGCGGCCGAGATAAAGCACATGACGCACATGTGAGAGCTCGCGCGCGACTTTCTCGATGCTCGCGCTCAGCTTGAGCGCCTGCGACGCAAACCGCGGTGCTTCGGAAAGCTGGCGCACAAGCGTCTTTTCTTCGTCTGCGGTGATTGTGCCGCGCGCCCTGGCTGCCCTGAGCGTCAACGCTGCAAGAACGCTGAGCTGACAGGTAAATGCCTTGGTGGAGGCAACGCCGATTTCCGGGCCGGCGAGCGTCGGGAAAATGCCGTCGCTTTCACGCGCTATGGTCGATTCCCGCACATTGACGATAGCCGAGATCGGAATGCCCTCTCCCCGGCAATAGCGCAGCGAAGCAAGCGTATCGGCCGTCTCGCCGGATTGCGAGATGAAGAGTGCCGCGCTGTTCTTCGGCAGCGGCATTTCGCGATAGCGGAACTCGGAGGCAATGTCGATATCGACCGGCAGACGTGCATAGCGCTCCAGCCAGTACTTGCCGATCAATCCGGCCAGGTAGGCCGTGCCGCAGGCTGAAATCGCCAGACGCTCGATCTTCGCAAAGTCGAAGGGCAGATCGAATTCCGCCACTCCCCCCTCGGCGAAGTTGAGATAATGGGCGAGCGTGTGGGAAATGACTTCCGGCTGTTCATGGATTTCCTTTTCCATGAAATGCCGGTGATTGCCCTTGTCGACGAGAAGGCTGGTGCCGACGGACTGCTGACGCGCGCGTTCGACCGGCTGGCCATCCATGCCAAAGATCTCCATGCCCCCACGGCGCACGACCACCCAGTCGCCATCCTCCAGGTAGGTGATGGTGTTTGTGAAAGGCGCAAGCGCGATGGCATCGGAACCAAGATACATCTCCCCCTCGCCGTGGCCGACCGCAAGCGGGGGACCATTGCGAGCGCCGACAATCATGTCTTCGTCACCGCGGAACATGATCGCCAGGGCAAAGGCACCGCGCAGACGCTTCAGCGCCGCGAAGGCCGCGTCCTGCGGCACAGATCCGTTTTTCAGTTCGCTCGCAACGAGATGTGCGACGACCTCCGTATCGGTCTGCGAAGAAAACGAGACACCATCGGCTTTCAACTCGTCGCGCAATTCCGCGAAATTTTCGATGATCCCATTGTGAACGACGGCCACGTCGCCGGCGAAATGCGGATGCGCATTGGTCTCGTTGGGAACGCCATGGGTTGCCCAGCGCGTGTGGCCGATGCCAATCAGGCCCCCAAGCGGTTCTTCACCCAACCTCTTCTCGAGGTTCACCAGCTTGCCCTCGGCGCGGCGTCGATCGAGCCTGCCATTATCAAGGGTTGCGACGCCGGCGGAATCATATCCGCGATACTCAAGTCGCTTCAGCGCGTCGACGATGAGCGGCGCCACCGGCGTCTGCCCGACAATGCCCACAATTCCACACATATGGCTGTCTCAGCCTCCCACCAAACGGTCGATCCCCGATTCACGCAGTTCTTCTAGGACGCGGAAGAAGAGGATGAAAATCAACAAGTCTTTCACTTCGTATCAAGCCAGAAAGGCTGCTTTGCGATGCCCCTGCCTCATGTCTTTGAGCGACGCGCCTTGAGCCCCGCCAACCGGTCGCGCAGACGCTTTCCCAGCCCCTCCCGGTTGGACTGTCGGGCACGGCCAAAAGCCAGCGCGTCGGCGGGCACGGACTCTGTGATCACGCTGCCCGACGCCACATAGGCGCCCGCACCGATAGTGACCGGTGCAACCAGAGATGAATTGGTCCCGACGAACGCCCCAGGTTCGATATCGGTGAAATGCTTTGAGAAACCGTCATAATTGCAGGTGATGGTGCCTGCACCCAGATTGGCCTTCGCCCCCACGCGCGCATCACCCACATAGGACAGATGCGGGATCTTGGCACCCGGTTCCACGCGCGCTTTCTTGATCTCGACGAAATTGCCAACCTTCGCGCCATCCATGATCTCGGCTCCCGGACGCAAGCGCGCGAAGGGGCCAATAGAGGCGCCCGTATCGACACGGGCTTCCTCAAGATGAGAATTGGCTTTGAGGGTGACGTTCTCTCCGATCGTCACACCAGGACCGAAGAAAACATTCGGCTCGATGACCGTGTCGCGACCGATGACGGTGTCATGCGAAAAATAGACGGTTTCGGGTGCGATCAGGGTCACACCGTCAAGCATCACCGCGTTGCGGCGACGCTGTTGCCAGATTGCTTCTGCTGCAGCAAGTTCGGCGCGATTGTTGATGCCGAGCGCGCTTTCATAGTCGGCCTCGATCGCGCGCACCGTCAATCCTTGCGCGGTTGCGATCTCGACGATGTCCGTCAGGTAATATTCGCCCTTGGCGTTGTCGTTACCAATGGCCTCTAGAAGTTTGAGTGCCTGGTTTCCTGCAATCCCCATTGCACCGCCATTGCAGAAGGTGATGCAACGCTCCTCGTCGGTACAGTCCTTCTCTTCGCGGATTGCAATCAATGCCTCGCCATCTTCGATCAGCCGCCCATAGCCGGTGGGCTGCTCGGTGCGAAATCCCATGACGACAACGTCTACACCATCCGAAAGCCCCGCGCGCAGCGCCTCAAGAGCCTCTAGCGAGATAAGCGGTGTATCGCCAAAGGTGACGAGAACATCGTCGTAACCGCGGGCAATCGCAGCGCGTGCCGCCAGCACTGCGTGACCAGTGCCCAGCCGCTCCGATTGAACGAATGTCTCGGCACCGGGAGCAAAGCCTTCTGCTGCACGTGTCACCGCCTCGGCGCCATGCCCCACAACCAGCGCCTTGTCGCCGGCACCCGCTGCATCGAGCGCCCGGGTCACATGGCCTAGCATCTCCAGCCCGGCGATTCTGTGCAGCACTTTTGGCGTGGCGCTTTTCATGCGCGTGCCCTCGCCCGCTGCGAGAATAACCGAAAGGCAGGTGCGTTCGCTCATGGATTGATGCCCGTAATGCTTTTGACGATTCGTCTTTTCTTAGCATCCTGCCCTTACGGCACCAATCCACTCTCAGCCGAGTTTACCAAGCGCCGGAAAGGTTTCAAGAAGCCAGAAGGCCATGGATTGCATGCCGCCGGTTAAGAAAAGAACACCGGCCAGCACAAGCAAACCACCCATCACCTTCTCCACACGCCCCAGATGCATGCGGAAGCGGGAAAGGAATCGCATGAAGCTTCCGGAGAACAGCGCTGCGAGAAGAAAGGGCACACCAAGGCCCAGCGAGTAGACCGCCAGAAGCAATGCGCCATCGGCCACGGTTTCGCGCCCACCAGCCAGTGTCAGGATCGGGCCGAGCACCGGACCGATGCACGGCGTCCATCCGAATGCGAAGGCCAGCCCCATCACATAAGCGCCGATTTTGGTAGCCGGTTTTCCGCCCGCCTGTATGCGCGCCTCGCGCGACAGGAACGGAATGCGCAACACACCAAGGAAATTGAGCCCCATGATGATAATGACGATGCCCGCTACGATGGCGAGTTCCTGCTGCCATGTCCGCAGGACGGCGCCAATGGTAGACGCGCCGGCCCCCAAAAGCACAAAGACCGTGGTGAAGCCAAGCACGAATGAAAGAGATGCGGAGAAGAGCGCAAAGCGCGTGGTGTTCGTGGAGGAAGGACTGGCCTTGCCAGCCCCCTCACCCTGGAACTGCTCAACCGAAACGCCGGCCATGTAGCACAGATAAGGCGGGACGAGCGGCAACACGCAGGGTGAAAGAAATGACAGTGCTCCAGCACCCGCCGCGCTTAAATATCCGACATCAATCGCCATGCTTCGTCTCAAACTGAAAGCGCTAACCCGCGCGTCTTTGAATGCGTACCCCCTATAAGCAGACGCACTCACACACGCCAATCACCTTTGCGTGGCATACCGTCGCGATGGATGCCCTGCATCACATCGGGGTGCGGAATGATACTTTCAATCTGGATAGTGAAATTTTTTGGTGAGCGCGCAGGGGCTCGAACCCTGGACCTACTGATTAAAAGTCAGTTGCTCTACCAACTGAGCTACGCGCTCCCGCCGGGTTCGAAGGAACCCCGGAAATTGCGGCGGAACATAGAGAGGGGCTTATCTGCGGTCAACCGGAAAAAAGCGTCTTTCGCCCGACTTTTTTGTTCCCGTGTCAAAGCGCCCTGTCCACAAGGGATTCACGTCGTGCTAAGCGTCCTGCGCACCGCATCACGCCAGCCCTTCAGCCTGTTCTCGCGTTCGGCAGCATCCATCTGCGGGCAGAACTGACGGTCAAGCTTCCAGCCGGCAGCGAATTCCCGGGCGCCAGGCCAGACACCGGCCCGCGATCCCGCAAGCCATGCAGCACCCAGAGCCGTGGTTTCGAGTTGAGTCGGCCTGTCGACCGGAGCGTCCAGCATGTCGGCCAGGAATTGCAGCATCCAGTCGCTGGCAACCATACCGCCATCGACCCGCAGCACGGTGTCGTTTTCCCCGTCGTGCCAGTCCTTGCGCATGGCATCAAGCAGGTCGCGTGTCTGGTACGCGACCGATTCGAGCGTGGCGCGCGCGAATTCTGCCGGGCCCGAATTGCGTGTCAGGCCGTAGATCGCCCCGCGCGCTTCCGCATCCCAGTGCGGGGCCCCAAGCCCGACAAAGGCAGGAACGAGATAAAGCTGCTGCGTACGGTCTGCTTTGGCGGCCAGAGCGCCCGAATCGGCAGCCTTGCCGATGATCTTCAACCCGTCGCGCAGCCACTGGACGGCAGCACCGGCAACAAAGATCGAGCCTTCAAGCGCGTAGGTCGTCTCGCCATTCAACCGGTATGCAATGGTGGTGAGGAGACGGTTTTTGGAGGACACCATCGTCTGCCCGGTGTTGAGCACGGCAAAGCAACCGGTGCCATAGGTTGCCTTGAGCATGCCAGGCTCGAAACAGGCCTGACCGATGACGGCTGCCTGCTGGTCGCCTGCAACGCCAAGAATCGGCATCGCCGAACCGAACAGCTTCTTCTCGGTGACGCCAAAATTGTCCGCACTGTCCTTCACCTCGGGCAAGAGTGCCTTCGGCACACGCAAAATTTTCAGGAGTTCGTCATCCCAGCCATTGGTCTCGATGTTGAACAAAAGCGTGCGCGAGGCATTCGTGGCGTCCGTGACATGCGCCTTGCCGCCGGTCAGGCGCCAGATCAGAAACGTGTCGATGGTGCCGGCAAGAAGCTCCCCCTTCTCCGCCCGCTCGCGCGCGCCGTTCACCTCATCGAGGATCCAGGCGAGTTTGGTTCCGGAAAAATAGGGATCGAGAAGCAGACCGGTTTTTGCCGTAAAGGTTTCCTCCAGCCCTTCCGCCTTCAGCTTTTCGCACATGGGGGCGGTGCGGCGGTCCTGCCAGACGATTGCGTTGTGGATCGGCTTACCCGTGTCACGGTCCCACACGACGATGGTTTCGCGCTGATTGGTGATCCCGATGGCTGCCACATCAGACGCTTCCAGCTTTGCCTTGCGCAGGGCGCTGCGCGCGGTCGACACGACACCCTTCCAGATGTCTTCGGGATCGTGCTCCACCCAGCCAGAATTCGGGTAGTGCTGCTGAAATTCCTTCTGCCCGGTCGCCACCGGCTGCATTGAAGCGTCAAACACGATTGCCCGGCTGGATGTCGTGCCCTGGTCTATCGCCAATACAAAACCGCTCATTGGTCCTCCGGATCGGTCTGAAGCTCTTTGGCAAACGGGGAGCCGGGCGTGCCGGCTCCCCGTCCATTTTGATGCCATTCAGGCGTGTTGCAACCGGCTCTATTGCCAGCGCTTGACGATTTCCTCGTAAACGATGGTCTCGCCCTGGGGCTTTTCGTTTTCGAGTTTGGCTTTTGCGCCGCCCTTACCGATCCACTCGGACGGATCCTTTTCCTCGTTCAAGCGTGGACCGCAACCGCCATAGACATTGGCGCTTTCGTCAGCGGCCTGCATACGGGCCATGGTGATATCCATTTCACCGGCCAGTCGATCCATCGCCTCCTGCGGGGTGAAGGCGCCGGAATTCACGTCGCCGATCTGCTGCCACCAGATCTGGGCGAGCTTTGGATAGTCCGGCACATTGACGCCCGTGTCCGTCCACAGAACCCGGTCCGGCGAGCGATAGAACTCGACCAGCCCGCCGAGCTTCGGAGAGCGCTCGGTGAAGGATTCGTGATTCACCGTGGAATCTCGAATGATCGTGAGACCGACATGGCTCTTCTTCACGTCCACCGTTTTCGAGGTGACGAACTGGGCGTAGAGCCAGGCCGCCTTGCGACGATCGACGGGTGTGGACTTGAACAGCGTCCAGGAGCCCACATCCTGATAGCCGAGCTTCATGCCCTCTTCCCAATAGGGGCCGTGCGGTGACGGTGCCATCTTCCAGAGCAGATTGCCTTCGTCATCGACGGTGTTGTTGCCCTCGCTCTTCGGCTTCACCATATCGGCAGTGAAGGCGGTGTACCAGAATATCTGCTGGGCGACGTTGCCCTGGCTGAGCGCCGGCAGCGACTGGTAGAAGTCGAGGTCGGCGGCACCGGGCGGCGCATACTGGCGCAGCCACTCATCCCATTTGCGGATGGCGTAGACGGCGGCAGGTCCATTTGCGGCACCACCACGGCTAACGGAGGCGCCGGCAGGGTTGCACGACCCCTCCTCCATGCGGATGCCCCATTCATCGATCGGGCGGCCATTGGGCAGGCCTTTGGAACCGGCACCGGCCATGGAGAGCCAGGCATCGGTCATGCGCCAGCCGAGATCCGGTGCCCGCTTGCCGTAATCCATGTGACCGTAAACACGAACGCCGTCGATTTCCTTTACGTCATTGGTGAAGAAATCAGCGATGTCCTCATAGGCCGACCAGTTGACTGGAACGCCCAGTTCGTAACCGTATTTCTCCTTGAATTTCTCTTTAATTTCAGGACGATCGAACCAGTCTTTCCGGAACCAGTAGAGATTGGCGAACTGCTGATCAGGCAGTTGCCAGAGCTTGCCGTCCGGTCCCGTAGCAGAGGCGACGCCGATAAAATCCTCAAGATCGAGGGTCGGAGACGTGACGTCTGCACCCTCGCCTTCCATCCAGTCGGTGAGGTTGACTGCACTTTGCAGGCGCGAATGCGTGCCCACGAGGTCTGCATCGTTGACATAGGCATCATAGAGGTTGCGGTTGGTCTGCATCTGGGTCTGTACGGCCTGCACCACCTCGCCTTCGCCCAGAAGCTGGTGGTTGACCTTGATGCCCGTGATCTCCTGAAATGCCCTGGTCAGCGTTTCGGACTCGTAGGAATGGGTAGGGATGGTCTCGGAGAGTACGTTGATCTCCATTCCCTGAAACGGTTCCGCTGCCTTGATGAACCATTCCATTTCCGCCAGCTGCTCCTCACGGCTGAGAGAGGAAGGCTGGAATTCACTGTCGATCCACTTTTCCGCAGCCGCCATGTCCGCCATCGCCTGGCCGGGCAGCCAGAGCAAAGCAAGCGCTGCGACAGAAGTCTTCAAATGCGCTTTCATTTCAAACTCCTCCTCCTGTTTCCACATTCACGGTGTGAACATGGTCTGGCGGTTGTAGAGCCCGTTTCGAGACCCCTGTCCGCCGGTTCGCGGGACGCCTTGCGCCCCGCTTTGCTTTGTCCGGGACCTACACCCAGCGGAAGACCGCGTAGGCATAGACCAGAGACAAAATCGTGCCGCCCCAAAGCGGCATGTCGGACAACCCAAGCCATCCCAGGTGGATAAAGGCGCTGCCCAGCAATGAGATGAAAAGACGGTCGCCCCTTGTGGTGTCGAGACCAAGAACGCCGTGCCGTGGCCCGCCTCCAGGGCTTGCCCACTCCCAGATCGTCATGGCGCACAGAAACGCGAAGATGACGAGGAAGAATGTGGCCGTCTGCCACGTCCAGGCCATCCATGTGAGATCGAGCCAATGGGGCATCATTTTCTCCCTACACGCGCCCGAGGGCAAAGCCCTTGGCGATGTAATTGCGTACGAACCAGATCACGATCGCGCCCGGGATGATCGTCAACACGCCGGCGGCCGCCAGAAGGCCCAGTTCGTAACCGGATGTGCTGGCGGTGCGGGTCATCACGGCGGCGATCGGCTTGGCTGCGACGGAGGTCAGTGTCTTGGCCAGAAGCAGTTCCACCCATGAGAACATGAAGCAGAAAAAGGCCGTGACCCCGATACCCGACGCGATCAGCGGCATGAAGATCTTCACGAAGAAGCGCGGAAACGCATATCCGTCGATATAGGCCGTCTCGTCGATCTCCTTGGGCACGCCAGACATGAAGCCTTCGAGGATCCAGACCGCCAGCGGAATGTTGAAGAGGCAATGCGCGAGCGCCACGGCCCAGGGCGTATCGAACAGGCCGACGGCGGAATAAAGCTGATAGAACGGAAGAGCGAAAACCGCCGGCGGCGCCATTCGATTGGTCAGAAGCCAGAAGAACAGGTGCTTGTCACCCAGAAAACGATAGCGCGAGAACGCATAGGCGGCAGGCAGCGCGAAGGCGACAGAAATCACAGTGTTTATAAGAACATAACTGATGGAGCTGATGTAACCGTTGTACCAGACGGGATTGGTGAGAATCTCCACATAACTGTCGATGGTGAAGTTCTTCGGCCAAGGGCTAAAGCCACCAAGTATCTCGTTGGTCGTCTTGAACGACATGTTCACGAGCCAGTAGATCGGCAGAAGCAGGAAGATGATGTAGAGCGTTGGCACGAGCCAGCGGGTCACTCTCATTGGTCTTCTCCCCGGGTCATCAGCGTGTAGAAGATCCAGCTCACCAGAAGTGTCATCAGAAAATAGATGATGCTCATGGCGGCAGCGATGCCGAGATTGAACTCACCAAGCGCCGCCTTCACCAGATCGATGGACAGGAAGGTCGTGGCATTACCCGGCCCACCGCCGGTCAAGACGAAGGGCTCGGTGTAGATCATGAAGGAATCCATGAAGCGCAGGAGAATTGCGATCGTCAGAACGCGGTTCATCTTGGGCAGCTGGATGTAACGGAAGACCGACCAGCGCGACGCGCCATCGATCTTGGCTGCCTGGTAATAAGCCTCCGGGATGGAACGCAGGCCCGCGTAGGCCAGCAGCACCACGAGAGACGTCCAGTGCCAGACATCCATCAGGACCACCGTGAACCAGGCGGAGATGGGCTGGCGAGTAAAATTGTAGGGGATGCCGAGTGCATTGAGCCCATAGCCGAGAAGGCCGATATCCGGCAGGGCCATGATATTCCACATGGCGCCCACCACATTCCACGGGATGAGCAGCGGCAGTGCCATCAGCACGAGGCAGACCGACACCCAGGGGCCAGAACGGGGCATGGTGAGAGCGATGGCAACACCAAGCGGCACCTCGATGAGCAGGATGATCCCAGTGAAGAGAAACTGCCGGAACAGCGAGGCATGAAAACGCTCGGAAGTGAGCACGTCCTCATACCATTTCGTTCCCTCGAAGAAGAACAGATTGTTGCCGAAGGTTTCCTGTACCGAGTAGTTCACAACGGTCATCAGTGGGATGATGGCATTAAAGGCCACCAGCAACAGGACCGGCAGGACGAGAAACCAGGCGCGGTTGTTCCATGTCTTGGTCATGCCGCCCCTCCCTGACGCGCGGAGACTGGATCAACGCGCCATGAATCCGCATAAATGTTGACACCTGCGGGATCGAAACTGATGTGTGGTTCGCCTGGCAGGGCAGCACCTTCGGGAACGATCGCCGCCACGGTCTCTCCCTCGACGGTCGCATGAACGATCTTGCGCCGCCCGGTATCCTCCACGCGCACGATCTTAGCGGGGATGCCCTTTTCGCCAATACGCACATACTCCGGACGCACACCCAGCTCCATCCTCGCATCCCGTATTTCCGGGATCTGCCCTTCCAGAGCGATGGAATGGTCGCCGATATGAACGCCCTGCCCGTCGATCCGGACGGGAAGAACATTCATGCCCGGAGAGCCTATGAAATAGCCGACAAAGGTGTGGTTGGGGCGCTCAAAAAGCTCTTCCGGCGTGCCGATCTGAACAATCTCGCCCTCATTCATGACCACGACCTGATCGGCGAAGGTGAGCGCCTCGGTCTGATCATGGGTGACATAGACCATGGTGAAGGCAAAACGCCGGTGCAGCTCCTTCAACTGAGAGCGCAACACCCATTTCATATGCGGGTCGATCACCGTCAGCGGCTCGTCGAAGAGAATGGCGCTCACATCGGAGCGAACCAGCCCGCGGCCGAGCGCGATCTTCTGTTTGTCGTCGGCGGTCAGACCCCTGGCTTTCTGATCTGCCCGGTCTGCCAGATCGATCATGGTGAGCGTCTCGCGCACCCGCCGTTCGATCTCGTCGGCCGCAACGCCGCGATTGCGCAGGGGAAAGGCAAGATTCTGGTAGACCGTCATCGTGTCGTAAACGACCGGAAACTGGAACACCTGCGCAATATTGCGGGCTTCGGTGGACAGGTCCGTCACATTCTGCCCATCGAACAGTATCTCGCCCTCCGTCGGACGCAGGAGGCCCGAAATGATGTTCAAAAGCGTGGTCTTGCCGCAACCCGATGGACCGAGCAACGCATAGGCCCCGCCATCGTCAAACGTGTGGTGGACCCGCTTCAGGGCATAATCGTCATCGCTCGCAGGGTTGGGCAGATAGGCGTGGCGAATGTTGTTGAGATCAATTCGCGCCATTCCCGCCTCCTATGCAGCCCGGCTGTTGCCGGTCGTGACACGCCGGTTCGCCTTATCGAACACCAGCATGTGGCGCGTATCGATGAACACATCGACGGTTTCGCCCACCTCCAGACGGTGAATGCCCTCTTCCAGCATCACCCATCGGTGGCCCGCGAAATCAAGATGAACGAAACTTTCAGACCCGGTGATTTCGGTCACCGACACACTGGCACGAACACAAACTGCATTGGGCTCGCGAGGCGCAAGAGAAAGGTGATGCGGCTGGAAGCCAAGCGTGTACGGACCGTCGGGCGCACTTTCATGGCCCTGCGGCACAGGCAACTGAACAGTATTGTCGAGTGAAAAATGTCCGCCCGCCTTTGACACCGAAACCGTATTCAAAGGTGGGTCGGAGAAGGTACGCGCGGTCACGAGATCGACCGGTTTGCGGAACACGTCGATGGTTGGCCCGAACTGCGTCAACCGGCCCTGGCTGAGGGTCGCGGTATTTCCACCAAGAAGCAGCGCTTCGCTGGGCTCGGTGGTGGCGTAGACGAAGATGGCGCCGGACGCTGCAAATATCTTCGGCAATTCGGCACGCAGCTCTTCTCGAAGCTTGTAATCCAGATTGGCCAGCGGTTCATCCAGAAGCACGAGACGCGCTTCCTTGACCATGGCGCGGGCCAGCGCCGTGCGCTGCTGCTGACCGCCGGAAAGCTCCAGCGGCGTCCGACCCAGATGCGGTGTCAGGTGCAGAAGGTCGGCGGCCTGCCGTACCTTCTCCTCGATGACCCGTTTTTCCAAGCCCGCGACACGCAGCGGGGATGCGATGTTTTCGTAAACCGACATCGCCGGATAGTTGATGAACTGCTGGTAGACCATGGCGACGCTGCGCTTCTGGACGGGGATGCCGGTAACATCCTCTCCTTCCATCCAGACACTTCCGGATGTGGGCCGATCGAGCCCGGCCATGAGCCGCATCAGGCTGGTTTTGCCAGCAAGCGTCGGTCCGAGCAGCACATTGAGTGAGCCCGGCTCCAGCCGCAGCGAAACATCATCTATGTGCGTTTCGCCGGAAACGACCTTTGAAACATTGCGCAGTTCAAGCATGTCCTCCCCCAGCGTTGGCCGCCTGGTCTTGCATTCCCGAAATCTCACGCATGTAATTGTCGACTTCTGCCGCCTCCTCCGGCGTCAGCCGCAAACCGCGCTTGGTTCTGCGCCAAAGCACATCCTCCCCACTGACCGCCCATTCATGAGCGGCCAGATAGCGCAATTCAGTTTCGTAAAGATCGACGCCGAAATGCCGTCCGAGATCGCCCAGCGATTGAGCATCCCCGAGAATCTCTCGGGCACAGAGGCCGTAAAGCCTGACTAGCCGGGCCGCATGATGACGATCGAGAAACGCGTAGTCGCGCAGCAGCGCTTCTACCTGCGCTTCATAACCGTCAAAAGCGAACTCGCCACCCGGTAGCGTGGCCGAATGGGTCCATGGTCGACCTTTTGCGCCGATGGATTCGGCGATTTTCTCCAGCGCAGATTCAGCCAGCTTGCGATAAGTCGTTATCTTGCCGCCGAACACATGCACCATGGGCGCCCCACCCCGCGCAGTCTCCGATTTCAGCACATAATCCCGCGTAGCTTCCTGCGCTTTCGAGGCGCCGTCATCAAACAGCGGACGCACGCCGGAATACGTCCACACGATATCGTCGCGTCTTACCGGTTCGGCAAAATACTCGCTGGCGGCAGCGCACAGATAGTCGATCTCGCTGTCGCTGATCGCGACCTCCCTGGGGTCGCCTTCATAGTCCTGATCGGTGGTACCAATGAGCGTGAATTCGCCCTCATAGGGTATGGCAAAGATGATCCGCCCATCGGCGTTCTGGAAGAAATAGGCGCGAGGATCGTCGAACTTTCCCCGAACAACGATGTGACTGCCCTTCACCAGACGCACATTTTGAACGTCATTCTGACCGAGCACCCCCGAAATGACATGATCGACCCACGGGCCGGCGGCATTGACGAGGTAGCGCGCACGCACTGTTTCTTTCTCACCCGTCAAAAGGTTCTGAATCCGGATTTTCCAGATACCGTTTTCGTCTTCTGCTGAAACCACGCGTGTGCGCACCCGCACATCGGCACCCCGGTCGGCAGCGTCCCGGGCATTGAGTACGACAAAGCGGGCATCGTTGACCCAGCAATCGGAATACTCGAACGCCCGGCGATAGGACTCTTTCAGCGGCTCTCCGGCCGCATCGGTGCGCATGTCGAGCGTGCGGGTCTTGGGAAGCAGCTTCCTTCCGCCGATATGATCATAGATAAAAAGCCCGATGCGGATGAGCCAGGCCGGCCGCAGGCCCTTGTGCAAGGGCAGAACGAAACGCATGGGCCAGATGATGTGCGGCGCGTTGCGCCACAGTATCTCACGCTCCATCAGAGCTTCGCGAACGAGACGAAACTCGTAATATTCGAGATAGCGCAGCCCGCCGTGAATGAGCTTGGTAGAGCCTGATGAGGTCCCGCTCGCCAGGTCGTTCATTTCCGCCAGAAACACGGAGTACCCACGCCCGACAGCATCGCGGGCGATGCCGCATCCATTGATCCCGCCGCCAATGACGAACACGTCGAAAATCTCGGAACGGGCGAACTTGGAAGCGGGCACGCGTTTCTCCCCTGCCTCTCGGATCACAGGAAACTTTCCTGCCTTGGAGATAAAAGAATTATTTCGAAAGAAAAATGAATGTCAAACGAAAATCATTATTCGTTAACATTCTGTCTCGATCAACCGGACACCCACCTCTTCGCAGAGCCCCCGCATGGCCGGCAGAGGGCAACGGTCCGTGATGAATGTGTCGACCTGGGACAAGTGACCGATCCGAACCGGCGCACCACGTTCGAACTTGGTGGAATCCGAAACCAGGATCACGTGCCGCGCATTGGCGATGATGGCCTGCGCCACCTTCACCTCGCGAAAATCGAAATCGTAGAGCGCGCCATCCGGATCGATGGAAGAGACACCAATGACCGCGTAGTCGACCTTGAACTGACGGATGAAATCAACCGCAGCTTCGCCAACGATCCCGCCATCCGATCCGCGCACCACACCACCGGCAATGATGACTTCGAACGAAGGAAAAACCCGCATCCTATTGGCAACATTTATATTATTTGTGATGACCATGAGACCTTCATGATCAAGAAGCGCATCACTTACGGCCTCAGTGGTGGTACCGATATTCACAAAAAGCGACGCTCTGTCGGGGATGATCCGCGCCGCTGCCTGGCCTATCGCCCGTTTTTCCTCCGAGGCGATTTTGCGCCGCGCTTCATATTCCATGTTTTCTATCCCGGAAGGCAGGAGGGCTCCGCCGTGAATCCGGGTCAGGAGGCGTCGATCGCAAAGCTCGTTGAGATCACGCCGTATCGTCTGCGGTGTCACACCGAATTGTTCGGCTAAATCGTCGACCAGAACGCGGCCATGCTCCTTTGCCTGCTCGAGGATTTCTGCCAGCCGTGGCGTCAGGAAGGAAGGGTTCATCGGGATCTCAATGTTCGTTTTGGCAATTTAATTCTAAAAACGAAAATAGAGCAAGGTCTCTGCGACCCCAATCGCCCCCAAAACACATTGCAGTCATAGCGGCCGTCATCACGCGTGAAACCATTCCCGCGCGCACCTCGTGACTTCAAACCGGACTGAAATGCGGGACTGTCTCAATGAAAAAGTCGGTCACGCTCAGAAATGGGAGAACCGCAAAATGAAAAACTTTCTGCCGACCATCACGCTGACACTGCTTGCACCTGTTTTCGCTTTCGCAGGCGAAGCAGAAATCCGCGCGGCGCAATCCTCCATCAGAAACCAGATCGAAGCCTTTCGGGCCGGCGACGATGCGCGGGCCTACACCTATGCCGCACCGAATATCAGGGAGCTCTTTCCGACGGTCGACCGGTTCATGGAGATGGTCACACGTGGCTATCAACCGGTCTACCGTCCCCGCAGCTTCACTTTCGGCAAAGCGATCGAACCGGATGTAACAACCGTTGTCCAGCGCGTACTGACGACCGGCCCGAACGGCAAAAGCCATGAGGCAGTCTACACATTGAAACGACAGCCCGACGGCACCTATCGGATCTCAGCTGTCAGCTTGAGAGAGGCAGCAGACCTCGCGATCTGACGTGCGCAAAAACATGAGCCGGGTTGCCGGACACGTTAGCGCTTGAAATCAGGGAGACTCTTGAAAGCCCTCTTCAAAGCGTCGGACCAGCCCTCCGAGATTTCCCGCAGATAGGGATCGTCGGCTTCGATACGCTTTTCGTAGCCGATGCGGAATGTGTCGTTCTTATAGTATAAAAGATCGATTGGCAGGCCGACGGACAGGTTGGACTTCAGCGTGGAATCGAAGGAAACCAACAGGAGCTTCACCGTTTCCTCCAGGCTCATGGCCGGATCGAACGCACGCACCAGAATGGGTTTGCCATATTTGGTCTCGCCAATCTGGAAGAACGGCGTATCGGCGCTCACCTCGATGAAATTCCCCTCCGGGTAAATCAGGAACAGGCGCGGTGCCATGCCGCGGATCTGGCCGCCGAGGATGAAGGAAGCACCGAAAGCGTCAGCACTCTGTCCGACGGGCGCCGACTGACGGATAACTTCCTTAACCGTATCACCGACCAGACGGGCCGCCTGATACATGGACGGCGTTTCGATCATGGACGGGGTTCGTTCATCGGGCGCCTTGGTGCGCTCGTCGAGCAGGCTGACCACGGCCTGCGTGGTTGCCAGATTACCCGCCGAAAGCAGTACCAGAACGCGATCGTCCGGCTTTTGCCAGCAATGCATCTTGCGAAAGGTGGAAATGTTGTCCACGCCGGCATTCGTCCGCGTGTCCGACATGAACACCAGGCCATGCTGCGTTTTCAGCCCGACGCAATAGGTCATCTGGACCGTGCCTCATTCAGATTCGTTCAGAAAGACTACTGCTCCACCGTGATCTGAACCGCAAGCTCTTCCTGAGCCTGGCCGATCCGGATCCCCATCACAGGCATCGCATCGCGGTAGTCACGGCCCGTAGCAACGCGGACATAACGGTCGTCTGCCGAAATTCCGTTGGAGCAGTCAAAGGCCACCCACCCGAGCCCCTCTAGATGCGCCTCGGCCCAGGCGTGGCTCGCGGCCTGATCATCACTGTCATCCATCCGCAGATACCCGCTTACATACCGCGCCGGAAAGCCCATCAGTCGAGCAGACGTCAGAAAAATATGCGTATGATCCTGGCAGACACCTTCACCATTTTCGATTGCATCCTCCGCCGTGGTGGCTGCATCCGTCACCCCGACCCGATAGGCAACACGCTCGCGCACCTCACTCATAAGCGCGTGCAGACGTTCTACATCCGTGGCGCCTGTGATATCCCGCACGAGTGCTGATACGCCACGTCCAACTGTGCAAAGGGCGGTCTGCTGCTCAAATAGCCATAGCGGAGCGAGCCCCTGGTGTTTGCCCGTGACGCCTGCAGTGTCACGGGTTTCCACGACACCCGATGCTTCGAGCGTAATCGTGTTCTGCCCGCCTTCTATGCTCACCAGCCGCGTGTCATTCCCGAACCCGTCGATGAATTGCGCTTCCTGTGTTGCGCCTTCAGTATTCAGCGACCACTCGAGCACGTCCTGGGTCGGGCCACTTTGAGGGCACAACCGAAGGCGCTGCAACGCATAGGAAAGAGGCGCATCATAGCGATATTCTGTGCGGTGCGTGATTTTCAGACGCATCGGACTGCCCTCAGTAGAAGCGGAAATCTGTCGCGATCTGATTGCCCAAAGCGGCATTATCGCGGATGAAATCGCTCAGGAATTCGTGCAAGCCTTCATCGAATATATCCGAAACTGCGGCCGTTTTCAGTTTCTCGTACTTGGCATCAGCCATCTCGTTGCAACGTTGTCGCACACCATATTCATCTGCCAGATAGCCCAAAGAATCGCAGATTTGCCGGTAACAAAACGCCAGGGAGCGCGGCATACGCCGGTTCAATATCAGATAATCGGCGATGTTCGCCGGATTGAAATCGCCTTCATGGGTCCAGCGGTATGACCGCAAGGCAGAAACTGAACGCAAGATCGTTTGCCACTGGATGTTATCGAGTGGGGAACCGACCCAAGCAGCCGATGGCAGCAGCACATAGTATTTGACATCGAGTATGCGGGAAGTGTTGTCGGCGCGTTCGATCATCGTACCCATTTGCGCGAAATCGAAGATCTCGTTGCGCAACATGGTGCCCTGAAATGCACCGCGTATAAGTGCGGTTTCGCGTTTGACCGCATCGAGAACGGCAGGCAGGTCCTGCTCGTCCACTCGGCGCTTTAGCATGCGATGCATGGCCATCCACGCTTCGTTGACACTCTCCCAAGTTTCCCGCGTCAGTGCGGTTCTCACCATCCGTGCATTCATGCGCGCCGTATCCATGGAGGACAGTACGCTCGAAGGGTTCGCCGTGTCCCGGAGCAGGAAATTTGTAACCGTGGCCGTATCGAACGTATCATTGTCCTGTTCGAACAAATCACGCACACCAGCGCTCGTGAGAACCGAGGCCCATTCGTCGGATGAGGCGCTTGTCTGCGTCAACGCCAGCCTCAGCCCGGTGTCGACCAGACGCGCCATATTCTCCGCCCGCTCGATGTAACGGGCCATCCAGTAAAGACCGTTGGCTGAACGTCCAAGAAGCATGTCAACGCGCCCTAATCATCGAGAACCCAGGTATCCTTGGTGCCCCCCCCTTGCGAGGAGTTGACCACGAGTGATCCCTTCTTCAATGCCACTCTCGTAAGTCCACCCGGTACGATCCGTATGCGATCCGACACGAGGACGAAGGGACGCAGATCCACATGGCGTGGCGCCAGCCCCTTGCTGGTCAGGATTGGACAGGTGGAGAGCGACAGCGTCGGCTGGGCGATGTAGTTTTTCGGGCGGGCCTTCAGTTTCTTTGCAAAAGCCGTCCTCTCCTTCTTCGAGGCCGCCGGTCCCACGAGCATGCCGTAACCACCGGATCCGTGGACTTCCTTGACCACCAGTTCGTCAAGGTGCTCCAGAACATAAGCAAGGCTGTCCGGCTCTGAGCAGCGCCAGGTGGGCACATTGGGCAAAATCGCCTTGCGCCCCGTATAAAACTCCACAATATCGGGCATATAGGAATAGATCGCCTTGTCGTCGCATATCCCGGTCCCCGGAGCATTCGCAATGGTGATCTTGCCGGCGCGATAGACATCCATGATGCCCGGCACACCAAGGACCGAATCCGGCCGGAAGGTCAGCGGGTCGAGATAGTCGTCGTCAATCCTGCGATAGAGAACATCAATACGCCTGTAGCCCTGTGTGGTCCGCATGGCCACATGGCCGTCCACCACGCGGAGATCCGATCCCTCCACCAGTTCCACGCCCATCTGGTCGGCGAGGAAAGCGTGCTCGAAATAGGCTGAATTGAAGCTTCCGGGCGTCAGAACGGCAATGGTAGGCTTTCCATCGCAAAGTTCCGGCTTAACGCAGGCGAGAGAATCACGCAGGAGCTGCGGGTAGTTCTCAACCGGCCTCACCTTCACCTGCTGAAACAGCTCGGGAAAGAGCTGCATCATGGTCTCCCGGTTTTCCAGCATATAGGAGACCCCGGAAGGGGTGCGGGCATTGTCTTCCAGAACGAAGAAATCGTTTTCACCTGTGCGCACAATGTCGACACCGGTGATGTGGGTGTAGACCCCTCCAGGTGGTTTTACGCCGATCATTTCCGGCAAGAACGCCTCATTGCCGGAGATGATTTCGCGGGGTATGCGCCCCGCACGCAGAATTTCCTGTCGATGATAGATGTCTTCGAGAAACGCATTGAGCGCCTGAACACGCTGCTCGATACCCTGGACCAGCCGGCGCCATTCCTTGCCGGAAATTATGCGTGGAACAATGTCGAACGGGATCAGCCGCTCCGCCGCCTCCTGATCGCCATAAACTGCAAAGGTGATACCGGTTCTGCGGAAAACCCGTTCCGCGTCGCCCGCCTTCTGCTTCAGGCGTTTGGCATCCTGCCGGTCAAACCAGCTCTGGTAATCTTCGTAGGGATCTCGGGCCTGGCCCCCCAGGCGCATCTCGTCAAATGGCGTCAAGAAATGCTCCTCTCAGGAGTATTTCAGCGGGGAAGCCGGAAAAAAGCAAGTTGTTTCTAAATGTTACGACAGCGGGAGCAGAGAACGGAAGACAATGCCCAATTCATACGCTGCAAATGGCCAGTCCTGCTCATTATCTGAGCAAACCTGTTCAAAGCGGCGGAATATCGCCTTCCTCCCAGGCCGTGCGGATTTCCGCTGATCGCTTGGCAAAGCGACCGGTTTCGATGGCGTCGCGGATATCCTGCATGAGAGACTGGTAGTATGCGAGGTTGTTCCAGGTGAGCAACATGCCGGCAAGCGACTCTCCTGCTTTCACCAGATGATGAAGATAGGCACGCGAATAATCCCGCGCAGCCGGGCAAGCGCTCTCTTCATCCAGCGGACGCGTATCCTCGGCATGGCGGGCATTCTTGAGGTTGATCTTGCCGCGCCGTGTGTAGGCAAGTCCATGCCGCCCCGCACGGGTGGGCATCACGCAATCGAACATATCGATGCCGCGCGCAACCGATTTCAGGATATCGTCTGGGGTTCCAACGCCCATCAGATAGCGCGGTTTTTCGACCGGTAGAACCGGACAGGTGGCCTCGAGCATCTCGAGCATGACCGCCTGCGGTTCACCCACGGCCAGCCCGCCGACGGCATAGCCTTTCAGATCCATTGCAGCGAGAGCCCGCGCGGAACGCTCGCGCAAATGTGGTTTGTCTCCACCCTGGACGATGCCGAACATCGCTTTGCCAGATTGATTACCGAACGCCGACTTGCAGCGGTCCGCCCAGCGCAGCGACAGCTCCATGGCGCGTTCGATTTCGGCGTCTTCCGCCGGCAATGCAACACATTCATCGAGCTGCATCTGGATGTCTGAGCCGAGCAAGCCCTGAATCTCGATCGAGCGCTCGGGCGACATTTCAAACACCTGGCCATCCACATGCGAGCGGAAGGTAACGCCTTTTTCGGTGATTTTACGCAGGTCCGCCAACGACATGACCTGAAACCCGCCCGAATCCGTCAGGATGGGGAATGGCCAGCGCGCGAATTCGTGCAATCCACCAAGCCGCGCCATCCGCTCCGCACCCGGACGCAGCATAAGGTGGTACGTATTGCCGAGGATGATGTCCGCACCCAGGTCACGCACCTGATCCATATACATTGCCTTGACCGTGCCTGCGGTTCCCACCGGCATGAAAGCGGGGGTACGGATCGTACCGCGCGGCATGGAGATTTCGCCACGTCGGGCATCGCCATCCGTCGCCAGAAGGCGGAAGGTGAACTGGTCACTCACGACTGATCGTCCCTGAAAAGCAGGCTGGCATCACCATAGGAATAGAAGCGGTATTCATTGCGGATCGCATGATCATAGGCGCGCTTCATGGTCTCTGTTCCACAAAAGGCCGAAACGAGCATAAAAAGCGTCGAGCGCGGCAGATGAAAGTTCGTCATCAAGATATCAACCGTGCGGAAACGATATCCAGGCGTGATGAAGATGTCAGTCGCGCCTGACCATGCCTCAAGTGTCCCGGTGCGCTGTGACGCGCTTTCCAGGAGCCGCAACGAGGTGGTGCCTACCGAAACAATGCGCCCGCCCCGTTGCCGGACCGCCTTCAAGGCTTCCGCCGTCTCGGCATCCACCTCACCCCATTCGGAGTGCATCTTGTGGTCGTCCGTATCGTCAACCTTGACTGGGAGAAAGGTACCCGCTCCTACATGCAGGGTCACGAAATGGCGCTCGATCCCGGCTGTGTCCAGCTCCTGCATCAGTTCCGGGGTGAAATGGAGACCGGCCGTCGGTGCCGCAACCGCACCCTCTTCACGGGCATAAATCGTCTGGTAATCGACTTCGTCGCGCTCGTCCTCTGCGCGTTTGCCTGCGATATAGGGTGGCAGCGGCATGTAGCCCGCAGCCGCGATCGCCTCGTCCAGAACCGGACCTGAGAAATCAAACACGAGGAGCGCTTCGCCCCCTTCGCCCTTTTCCGTTACTGTCGCTTCAAGCGTACCGAGGAAACAGCTTTCACCATCATGGCCAAACTGGATGCGCTCGCCTGCGTTCACGCGCTTTGCCGGCTTCAGGAATGCGCGCCAGCGATCCGGCCCTTCACGCATATGCAGCGTTGCCTCGATGCGCGCCTCGGTCTCCCCTCGCCGGCGAACACCACTGAGGCGGGCGGGAATGACCTTTGTGTCATTGAAAACCAGCGCATCGCCGGGCTGAAGTATTTTGGGAAGCTCCCGGACCACGTGATCGCTCAGGGCCCCGCCCTCGACCTTCAGAAGCCGTGCGGAATCGCGCGGACTGGCAGGTCGCAGCGCAATCCGCTCCTCCGGCAGCTCGAAATCAAAGATGTCTACACGCATCGCAAACCGGCCGGCAAACAGGACCGGGCGACCTTTCCGCCGCCCGGTATAAAAACTCAGGCAACGTCCGCCGCGACCCGCATGGAGATGATGGAATCGGGCTCTGAGACCGGCTCGCCACGCTTGATCTTGTCGATGCTGTCCATGCCCTCGGTTACCTGCCCCCAGACAGAGTACTGCCGATCAAGCCAGGGTGCCTTGTCGAAGCAAATGAAGAACTGGGAGTTGGCGGAGTTCGGATTCTGCGACCGGGCCATCGAACAGGTACCGCGCTCATGGGCCATGTTTGAGAACTCGGCCTTGAGATCCGGCTTGTCAGATCCGCCCATGCCCGTGCCGGTCGGATCTCCTGTTTGCGCCATGAAACCATCGATGACGCGGTGGAAAACGATGCCATCGTAGAACTTGTCGCGCGTCAGTTCCTTGATGCGCTTCACATGTTCGGGAGCAACGTCCGGAAAGAGCTGGATGATGACCTTGCCCTTGGTCGTCTCCATCACGATGGTGTTTTCCGGATCCTTGATATCAGCCATTCTTAAACCTTTTCTATTGTCGATGCGCTTAATTCGCGTCGTCGCCTGCCATGCGTGCGCTCAGAATCCTGTCCGGGTTCTGCACCATACCGTTCTGCGCCGCGTCGCCCTTCTTGATCGCATCGACCAGTTCCATGCCCGATTCGACCTCACCGATCACCGTGTATTGTCCGTTCAGGTGCTCCGCAGGCGCAAACATAATGAAAAACTGAGAATTGGCGGAATTTGGATCCTGAGACCGCGCCATTCCGACGGTGCCGCGCGTGAATGCTGCCTCAGAGAACTCCGCCGGCAAATTTGGCTTGTCCGAACCACCGGTACCGACGAGCCGGGCATCAAAGCCGTCCTCGACATCGCCGTACTGAACATCACCCGTCTGCGCCATGAACCCGTCGATCACCCGATGGAAAGCGACATTGTCATAGGCCCCTTCCTCGACAAGGGCCTTGACCTGCTCAACGTGCTTCGGCGCAAGATCTGGCCGCAATGCGATGGTCACCTCACCGTTCCTGAGCTTTAAAATCATCGTATTCTCCGGCTCGGCGGCTGAAGCCATGCCGAGGCCGGCAATAAGGGCACCGACCACGAGCGCAGACGAAGCGAGCTTGCGAAGCTGCATAAAACTCTCCTTTTGGTTTCAGGCGGGGAATTTGGCCTTAAGCGCTGCCAGTACCACGGAAGGCACGAATGGCGCGATGTCTCCACCCATGGAAGCGATCTGACGGACAAGTGTGGCGGTAATGGTGCGCACGGACGGGCTGGCCGGCAAAAAAACCGTTTGCAGGTCCGGCGCCATGGTCTCGTTCATGCCGGCCATTTGCATCTCGTAGTCCAGATCCGTGCCGTCGCGCAGACCGCGGATCATGATCGAGGCACCCTGTGTGCGCGCGGCGTCGATCACCAGTTTGTCAAACGCCACGACCTCGATCCGCCCGGCGTCTTGACCCAATTCGGCCACCGCAGAACGCTCAATCAGCGAAACGCGCTCTTCGTAGCTGAAAAGCGGCTTTTTGCCCGGATGAACGCCGATCCCGACGACCACTTTGTCGGCCACAGTCAACGCACCCTTGAGCACATCGAGGTGGCCGTTTGTGAGAGGGTCGAATGACCCCGCATAGAAAGCTGTTCGCTCGGTCATGGCGTGCTTGTATCCATCTTAGCAGGCGTTGGCAATTCGCCAATCGCGCCTCTTGGGCTCGGGCCAGAACCGCTTCGGCGGAAAAAGATGAACCACGCCTGAACGCCTCATTCAACAGCGGTTTGAACCAAATCGGCTAGTCAGGTCACCAATGCCTGCAGGGGCGCCGCGTTGAAGAATGAAACCAAATCGCGGCTCTCTACGTTAATAGACCAAAAGGAGACAAGCCATGCTGATCTTTACGCTCGCTGCCGCAATGACCGTCGCGATGCTGATTGCCACCGTCGTCGGTCTCCATGAAGAAGCCAGCCGCATCAAGCTGGAGAATCGCGTCCGCAGCTCTGCCAACCGTCGCTTTCATTAAACCCGGAGCGAGGCGGTGAAAAAGTCTGAGTTGGTACCGCAGCCGATCACTCTGCAGCACCATCTCCCTGTTCCGTAACCACTTCGCTCTCTACGGCTTCATCGCCTGTTGAAATTTCATCTTCGGTCTGCGTGTCCGAAATGCGCTCTACCGAAACCACCTTCTCGTCCTTTGCGGTATTGAAGATGGTAACACCCTTTGTGGCTCGGCTGGCAATACGTATTCCGTTCACCGGAACCCGGATAACCTGCCCGGCATTGGAAACCAGCATGATCTGATCGTCCTCCTCCACCGGGAATGCGGCAACCAAGGGGCCGATTTCATCGGTTTTGCTGACATCCGTGGCTCGAATGCCCTTGCCGCCTCGACCGGTCACCCTGAAATCATAACTTGAAGAACGTTTTCCGTAACCGAATTCGCTGACGGTCAAAACCATCTGTTCGCGAGCTTTCAGTTCCTCATAGCGTTCGGGCGAAAGGCTCTCTTCCTCTCCCAGTTCCTCATTGGTGAGAGCAACTTCTTCCTCATCCCCGTTCGCCTGCCTGCGTTCTGCCGCTGCCTGCTTCAGATAGGCGGCACGTGCGGCAGGGCTTGCTTCGACGTGGGAAAGTATCGCCATGGAGATTACGCGGTCGCCCTCTGCCAGATTGATGCCGCGCACGCCGATCGAATTGCGGCCTGCAAAGACGCGCACATCCGAGACACAGAAGCGGATGCACTGGCCCGAAGCTGCGGTCAGCAACACGTCATCATCCTCTGTACAGGTGTAGACACCGAGGATCTCGTCATTTGGATCGTCCAGCTTCATCGCAATCTTGCCGTTGCGATTGACCTGTACGAAATCTGAAAGCTTGTTGCGGCGCACCGTTCCCCGGGTGGTGGCGAACATGACGTCAAGCGCGCCCCAGCTTTCCTCGTCTTCAGGCAGCGGCATGATCGTCGTGATGCTTTCGCCCTCCTCCAGCGGCAGCATGTTGCGCAGAAACTTGCCGACGGATTGCGGCGTTCCGACCGGGAGGCGCCAGACCTTTTCCTTATAGACGATACCGCGCGAGGAGAAGAACAGAATGGGTGTGTGCGTGTTGGCGACAAACAGCCGCGTGACGAAATCCTCGTCCTTGGTCGACATGCCCGAACGGCCCTTGCCGCCCCGCGCCTGCGCCCGGTAGATCGATAGAGGCACGCGCTTGATATAACCTTTGCGGGTGACGGTGACCACCATGTCCTCGCGCTGGATCAGGTCCTCATCGTCGAGGTCTGCTCCACCTTCGGTGATTTCGGTCCGGCGAGGTGTGCCGAATTCGTCCCGTACGGCAATGAGTTCGTCTTTGACGATCTGCTGAATACGGGCGCGCGATGCCAGAATTTCCAGGTAATCGCTGATTTCTGCACCGATCTGGTTCAACTCGTCGGCGATTTCATCGCGACCGAGTGCTGTCAACCGCTGCAGACGCAGTTCGAGGATCGCGCGGGCCTGCTCCTCGGAAAGATTGTAGGTGCCATCCTCGTTGATCCGATGCCGCGGATCGTCGATCAGAAGGATCAGGGCTTCCACGTCAGCCGCGGGCCAACGACGCTCCATCAATTGCTCGCGCGCCGTCTGCGGATCCGGCGCATGGCGGATAAGCTTGATCACCTCGTCGATATTGGCGACAGCGATGGCAAGACCGACCAGCACATGCGCGCGGTCGCGCGCCTTGCGCAGCAGGTATTTGGTGCGGCGGCTGACGACGTCTTCACGGAAATGGACAAAGGCCTTCAAGAGATCGAGCAGGTTCATCTGCTCAGGCTTACCGCCATTCAGCGCAACCATGTTCGCACCGAATGAAGTTTGCAGCGGCGTGAACCGATAAAGCTGGTTCAGCACGACATCGGCAACTGCATCGCGCTTCAACTCGACCACGACCCGATAGCCCTGGCGGTCGCTCTCGTCACGGATATCGGAGATACCCTCGATGCGCTTGTCGCGCACCAGTTCAGCCATCTTCTCGATCATCGAGGCCTTGTTGACCTGATAGGGTATTTCCGAGATCACGATGGCTTCACGATCGTTGCGCGCCGGCTCGATGGCCACCTTGCCGCGCATCATGATGGAGCCGCGGCCGGTTTCATAGGCACTGCGGATTCCGGACCGTCCGAGGATAAGGCCCCCGGTGGGGAAATCCGGCCCCGGAATCAGCTCCTGCAGTTCAGGCAGACTGATCGCCGGATTGTCGATCATGGCCACGCAGCCATTGATGACTTCCGACAGATTGTGCGGCGGAATGTTGGTCGCCATGCCAACCGCGATGCCACCGGAACCATTGACCAGAAGGTTCGGATAACGGGCCGGAAGCACTTTGGGTTCACTGCCGGACCCGTCATAGGTGTCCTGGAAGTCGACCGTCTCCTTGTCGATATCCTCGAGAAGCTCGTGGGCGCCCTTTGTCAACCGGGACTCGGTATAGCGCATCGCCGCCGGCGGATCGCCATCGATGGAACCGAAATTGCCCTGACCGTCGATCAGTGGCAGGCGCATGGACCAATGCTGCGCCATGCGCACAAGCGCATCGTAGATCGCCGCATCTCCGTGAGGATGGTATTTACCCATCACATCGGCGACAGGACGTGCCGACTTCACATATTTGCGGTTCCAGTGATAGCCGCTTTCGTGCGAGGCGTAGAGAATGCGCCGGTGCACCGGTTTCAAACCGTCGCGCACATCCGGGAGTGCGCGGCTCACGATGACGCTCATCGCGTAATCGAGATAGGAGCGCTGCATCTCCTCGATGATGGAAATCGGCTCGATATCGTCGGGCTCGCCCGGTCCGGTCGGCGTTGTCTGGTCAGTCAAATCGGATCACACACAAAATAAGGAATCACTGACTTCTTATATATGAAACGCCATTGATTCTCCAATCGGAGCAGAGATTGGCGCAAAGGAAATCCAACGCAATTTCAGATGCATATGGCAGGTCTGTGAATGGAGGCACCGACAAATCGCCGCAGTCAGGCGCCTGGAGGTGGCAATCAGGGCTTTTCCGAACCCTCCTGGCTGGGCTAGACAGTCACAAGGGAGGACCCCATGTCAGGTTACGAGACCCTGTTCAACGCGTTCGTCACATTGCTCGTGACCGTGGACCCACCAGGTCTTGCGCCACTCTTTCTTGCGCTGACGGTCGGCATGAACCGTTCAGAGCGCAATCAGGTCGCCGTCCGCGCCGCAATCATCGGCTTCGCCGTTCTTGCGCTCTTCGGCGTGGCTGGCAGCGCCATACTTTCCGTTTTCGGCATCACACTTCCGGCGTTCCGCGTGGCCGGCGGTCTGCTTCTCTTCTTCATAGCGTTCGAGATGATTTTTGAACGCCGCCAGGAGCGCCACGAAAAAAGCGCCGAACGCGCCATCACCCGGGACATGATCCGAAATATTGCGGCATTTCCGCTGGCAATCCCCCTGATCGCCGGCCCCGGAGCGATTTCTGCCACCGTGCTTCTCTCCGGATCCTTCAGCGGCCTCACCGGAACCGCTACATTGCTGGCAATTCTTCTCACTACGATCGCCATTACCTACGCTGTGTTCACACTTGCAGAGCGCGTGGACCGCTTCCTCGGCGAGACAGGACGATCGATCCTGACAAGACTTCTGGGCGTGATACTTGCAGCTCTGGCCGTGCAGTTCGTCGCGGACGGCGCAAAGGCCCTGTTCCATGCGCCATAACGCAAGAAATCGAAAGAAAATGCCGGGAGTTGCGGAACACAACTGGAACATATAGAGTATGTTCTGGTTTTGTTTTTAACTGATTCTCGGTGGCTACCATGCTGACCCGCAAGCAGCACGAACTTCTCCTGTTCATTCATGAGCGCTTGAAGGAGACCGGAATTCCACCATCCTTCGACGAAATGAAGGAGGCGCTGGACCTTGCGTCCAAGTCGGGCATCCACCGGTTGATCACCGCCCTGGAGGAACGCGGCTTTATCCGCCGGCTTCCCAATCGGGCCCGTGCGCTCGAGGTGTTGCGCCTGCCCGATTCGATTGCGCCGGGCCTGAATGCCGGCGCACGCAGGTTTTCGCCGAGCGTCATTGAAGGCAGCCTCGGCAAAGCGCCACCATCCCAGCCCAAGCCGGCAGCCAGCAATGACGACTCGCTTGCCGGTGTCGTTTCGGTGCCGGTCATGGGGCGCATCGCTGCGGGTGTTCCGATCGATGCCATCCAGCACCAGACCCATTCCATCGCCGTCCCTCCGGACATGCTGAGCGGTGGCGACCACTATGCGCTGGAGGTCAAGGGCGATTCGATGATCGAGGCAGGCATCTTCGACGGCGACACCGTCATCATCCGCGAAACCCAGACTGCCAACCCCGGCGAGATCGTGGTTGCCCTTGTGGATCAGGAAGAAGCAACCCTGAAGCGCTTTCGGCGCAAGGGAGCGTCGATCGCCCTTGAGGCTGCCAATCCGGCATATGAAACACGGATATTCGGTCCTGACCGGGTGAAGGTTCAAGGGCGTCTGGTTGGCTTGATGCGCCGTTATTGACCTGCGGCGGAGAGGCATTTTTCCTCTCGCACATGGCTTCCTGAAACGTGAGTGTGGCCTGAAACTTGAATGTGGAAGGAAGCCCGGGGTGTTGCCGATGCCTGCAGGTCAGGACGGGTTTTCTCGAAACAGTTCCTGCAACACATTCGGCAGCGTTTCAGGCAGGTCTTCGGCGATCAGACCGCGCCCGAATGACCGACCGCATTCTGCGTGAATCCAGACGCCCGCGCATGCCGCTTCAAAAGCCGGCATCGCTTGAGCCATAAGGCTTGCGATTATTCCCGACAGTACATCGCCCGATCCGGCCGTTGCCAAGTGTGGCGTGGCGTTGACATTGATCGCCGCTCGCCCGTCGGGTGCCGCCACAATCGTATCAGGTCCCTTGAGCACAAGGGTCGCCCCGGATCGCACGGCCGCCTCCCGTGTTCGCTGCAGTTTCGAAGTTTCTGTTCCGTCGTGAAGATCGGGAAAAAGCCGGACGAATTCTCCCTCATGCGGGGTGAGAACAACCTTGCCGGCGGAAGCCCTGATCATGCCAAAAAACACATCCTGCATGCCGCCAAAGGCCGTGAGTGCGTCGGCATCGAAGACCAGTCCGCTTGCGTCATTCGCCTTGTCGAGAAGAGCGCGTGCGAAACTGCGCGTTCGTCCCCCTGTGCCGGCGCCTGGCCCGAGAACGGTCCCGGTGGGTCCCCGGTCGACAAAAAAGGCCCGCAACTCGCTTACGGTGTCGGCTTTGCGCAGCATGATCGACGTCAAATGCATCGCATGAACCGAAAGCGCGTTGGCGGGCGAAAGAACCGTTACGGCCCCTGCCCCTGTGCGCGCCGCTGCCCGCGCAGCAAGTCGCGCCGCCCCTGTCGAGGTGGCCCCGCCAGAAATCACGGCCACATGACCGCGCGAATATTTGTGAGCGCTGACGCGAAGTTTCGGCAAGGCTTCCCGCCACAAAGCAGGCTGGTTTTCCCAAAGTGCCTGACCAACAGTATCAAGCGCGCTGTCTGCAATGCCTATATCCGCAACAACGAGATCACCGCACATTTGCCGCCCCGGCACGAGCAGATGTCCGGGCTTTTTGCGAAAGAAGGTGACGGTCAGATCCGCCGACAAGGCCGCGCCAAGTGGCTTTCCTGTCAATCCGCAAACACCTGAGGGCAGATCGATGGCGACCACAGCAAGCCCGCTGCTGCTTACCTTTCCGATGATCCCGGCCTCCATTTCTTCCAGGGGACGCGTCAGACCTGCGCCGAACAACGCATCCACCACAAGCCACCCTCGACTGGCTTCGAAAGCCGCCAATGGCTCCGGTTTAACCGGACAATCCATAAGTGCGATCGCGGCATCGCTGCCCGAGGCCGGTTCGGCGTTGGCAAAAACGCGAACGCTCAGGCCTCGTTCTGTCAGGAGGCGCGCAACGACATAGCCGTCACCCCCATTGTTACCCGGGCCGCACAGGACGAGAAAGCCCTCCGCATCAGCATGACGAGCAAGGATTTCATCCACCACCGCCGCCCCCGCATTCTTCATGAGGCCATATCCGTCAAGCGCCCCCGCAGCGATCGCAGCGCGATCCACCCTGCGCATCTCTTCAGGCGTTAAAATCTCTAATTGCATCACATATTGCCGCTTTCTTCAGCGCATTGCATATTTTTTAAGCAGCCGCCAAACTGTACAGCGCACCGCATGTGTCCCTTGATGTTTTTCAGAGGCACAGCACGCGATGTTTCGCTGCCCGAAAACCCGTGTGATTATGCCTTTCGGGAGGCACAATGCAGCGATTGGCACGGATCGTGCAAGGCTCTGATCGGAGTTGGCATGTTTCGTGCCTTATTCGAACCGGAACAACAAGGGGCACGGGCTCACCGTTCCTGAACTCATTTGGAGGCCACCGAGGCATGAAAAAGGTCGAAGCGATCATCAAACCCTTCAAGCTCGACGAAGTGAAGGAAGCCCTTCAGGAAATCGGTCTTCAGGGCATAACTGTGATCGAAGCGAAGGGGTTCGGGCGCCAGAAAGGGCACACCGAGCTCTATCGCGGGGCAGAATATGTCGTCGACTTTCTCCCGAAGGTGAAGATCGAAGTCGTCCTGGCGGACGAAACCGTGGATGCGGCAATCGAGGCGATCCGCAAGGCTGCCCAGACCGGTCGCATCGGCGACGGGAAGATTTTCGTGACCAACGTGGAAGAAGTCATCCGCATCCGTACCGGCGAGACCGGTGCCGACGCCGTTTGATCCGCAATCATTCTCTTTCCCGGAACACCTCCGGGATCATCAGGCAAGACCATCGCAAATAGGAAGGCGAATATGACCACTGCACAAGACATCATGAAGCAGATCAAGGAAAACGACGTGAAGTTTGTCGATCTGCGCTTCACGGATCCCAAAGGCAAGCTGCAGCACGTCACCATGGATGTCTCCGCCGTGGATGAGGACATGTTCGCCGACGGCGTTATGTTCGACGGCTCGTCCATCGCCGGCTGGAAAGCCATCAATGAGTCCGACATGGTATTGATGCCGGAAACCGATACGGCCCATATGGACCCGTTCTTCGCCCAGTCGACCATGGCGATCTTCTGCGACATCCTCGACCCGATTTCGGGTGAGGCCTACAACCGCGACCCACGCGGAACGGCGAAGAAGGCAGAGGCCTTCTTGAAGTCGGAGGGGCTTGGCGACACCGTTTACATCGGCCCGGAGCCGGAGTTTTTCATCTTCGACGATGTGAAGTACAAGGCCGATCCGTACAACACCGGCTTCAAGCTCGACTCGAGCGAACTGCCAAGCAACGACGATGCCGAGTATGAGACAGGCAATCTTGGCCATCGTCCGCGCGTCAAGGGTGGTTATTTCCCGGTTCCTCCAATCGACTCGGCTCAGGACATGCGCTCGGAGATGCTGACGGTTCTCTCCGAGATGGGCGTGATCGTCGAAAAGCATCATCACGAGGTCGGCGCTGCCCAGCATGAGCTGGGCATCAAGTTCGAGACGTTGCTGAAGAGCGCGGACAGCGTTCAGAAGTTCAAATATGGCGTCCATCAGGTTGCCAACGCCTACGGCAAAACAGCCACTTTTATGCCGAAGCCCATCTATGGCGACAACGGCTCGGGCATGCATGTGCACCAGTCGATCTGGAAGGAAGGCAAGCCGACCTTCGCTGGCAACGAATATGCAGGCCTGTCGGAAAACTGCCTGTTCTATATCGGCGGCATCATCAAGCACGCCAAGGCTATCAACGCTTTCACCAACCCGATCACCAACTCTTACAAGCGTCTGGTTCCGGGTTTTGAAGCCCCGGTCTTGCTCGCCTACTCGGCCCGCAACCGCTCCGCTTCATGCCGCATTCCGTTTGGATCCTCACCAAAAGCCAAGCGCGTCGAGGTCCGCTTCCCCGACCCGGGCGCAAACCCTTATCTCGCCTTTGCAGCCATGCTGATGGCCGGCATCGACGGCATCAAGAACAAGATCCATCCCGGCCAGGCCATGGACAAGGATCTCTATGACCTGCCGCCGAAGGAGTTGAAGAAGGTCCCGACCGTCTGTGGCTCGCTGCGCGAAGCGTTGATGAGCCTCGACAAGGACCGTGGCTTCCTGAAAGCAGGCGGTGTGTTCGACGACGATCAGATCGATGCCTATATCGAACTGAAGATGGCGGAAGTGTTGCGTTATGAGATGACGCCGCACCCGGTCGAGTTCGAGATGTATTACTCGGTCTAATCGCTCCTCCCAAGGCGATTGCAGGGCTCCGTCCACGGACGGAGCCCTTTTTCTTCAACCGTTTTCCTGCTGGTTCATCCAGCCCCGGGCCAGAGCGGGCAGATCGGCACGCTCACGAAAGGCGCGCGTCACTTCGCCAAACGCGAAGCGGATCGAGTTCTCCACGATTTCCCTGTCATGACGTTTCAGTTGATCGGCGATCGGCGCCCAACGGAAAAGCGCCTGAGGGCTCTCGGTGAAAGCCCCTCCATCGACGGCGACATTCTGCCAGTGGGTATCGGCGATGCGCTTTTCAAATGTTTTGCGCCATTCATCCACCGTTTCCGACTGGGGAAGTGCCTCCCGGTTGTGGGCGAGCCCCTGTGTATGGCAGTGGCGGGCAAGCGCGGACGCATCTTCCCGCTCCAACGCACCGCTGGAAGCAACCTTCGCGACGGTGTGAAGCGTGAGATCGGAGAGGCAGGCCGCGAAGACATGAAGTTTGGCCACGTTGATGGACTGGACGAAGACATCATCCTCGAACATCGACGGATAGCGCGTACCCATGCGCGCCTTCAGATAGCCGTAGAGCTTTTTCTGAGCGACAAACGAGGAACGCGTGGCAATGAAGGTGCAAAGCGCGTCCACCGTATCAATCGGCGCGTGGTCCCGTTTGAGCGTCAGTCTTGCCGCCGCTTCACGCAGAAACGCTACCCCCCTGGTCCACGCAATCCCCATAAGACATATCCTCCTGTCATACGACCAATGTCTCGATTTTCATTGCTCAGAAGATGCCCAATGCTTGAGACATGCCATTGTGATTCCTAATCCATAGAACCGCAATGGCGGCAGTTAACGACTTTCGTCGCTGACGTTTTTAGGGAGGAGGACACCATGTCCGCTAATGACGCAGGTGATGTGAGGGATCGTTACTGGGCCAAAACCAGGAACCTGACTATCGTGGTTCTGGCCTTGTGGGCTTTCTTCTCACTTGTCGTTCCAGCAATGGTTTCGACACTCAACGAATTCACATTTCTTGGCTTCCCCTTCGGCTTCTACATGATCGCCCAGGGTTCGCTGATCGCCTTCGTCGTCATCATCTGGGTGCAGAACTGGCGCCAGGATGCCATCGACGACGAGTTCGGCTTCGGCGAAGAAGAATAGGGAGGAACCGGCATGGCTTTGATTCAGGGACGGTTCATCGATAATATCGGCCGGGTGTATGCGATATACACCGGTGGGTTCCTTGCCTTCATCCTGTTGATGGCGGTTCTGGAACAATTAGGCGTGGGGGCCGACACGATCGGCATCCTGTTCGTCGCCTTCACCATCGCGATCTACGCCCTTATCGGGTGGCTTTCGCGCACCATGGAAGTGGACGCCTATTATGTAGCCGGGCGGCAGGTTCCCGCCGTTTATAACGGCATGGCGACCGCGGCCGACTGGATGTCTGGCGCATCGTTTGTCGCCCTTGCCGGCGGCGTCTATTTCGGCGGTTACGGCTATATGGCCTTCATCGTCGGCTGGACCGGTGGCTATGTTCTCGTCAACTCGCTGATGGCGCCTTATCTGCGCAAGTTCGGCTGCTACACGGTCCCGGACTTTATCGGCACCCGATATGGCGGCAATCTTGCGCGCCTGTGCGCCGTGATCGTTCTGGTCGTGGCATCCTTCACCTATGTGACGGCACAGATCAACGCAACCGGCACCATCGCCGCGCGCGCGCTTCACATTCCATTCTCTTATGGTGTCTGGTTCGGCCTTCTGGGCATCCTGTTATGTTCCATGCTCGGTGGCATGCGCGCCGTCACGTGGACGCAGGTGGCGCAGTACATCGTGCTGATCATTGCCTATCTGGTTCCGGTGATCTGGATGTCGAATGCCCAGGGATTCGGTCTCATCCCGCATTTCACCTATGGCGAAGCGGCAGCAAACATGGCGAATTTCGAGGCCCAGTACGGCCTGAACCCGCCAGCCGAAGCCATACCCGGCCTCTCAGTGCTCACAACCCCGCATACCGGCCCGGTGGGTGACTATGCAGAATGGAAGTTCATCACACTCGCGCTGTGCATGATGTGCGGAACGGCTTCCCTGCCCCACATTCTGATGCGCTATTTCACAACCCCGACCGTGCGGTCGGCGCGCAAATCCGTGGCATGGTCGCTGCTGTTCATTTTCCTTCTGTACTTTACGGCACCGGCACTGGCGACACTCACCAAACTGCAGCTTCTTGATCCGAACCTGCCAACTGCCATCATCGGCAAGCCATTTGAAGAGGTGGCGTCGCTGGCATGGATTCAGAACTGGTCAAGTGTGGGCTTCCTTGCGATTGCCGACCAGAACGCTGACGGCATATTGCAGCTCAACGAGTTCTTCATGCGGCCTGACATCGTTGTGCTTGCGACACCAGAGATCGCGGGGCTTCCCTATGTGATTTCCGGCCTGGTGGCAGCCGGCGGCATGGCAGCAGCCATGTCAACCGCCGACGGTCTGCTTCTGGCGATCGCCAACGCGCTCAGCCACGATCTCTATTACAAGATGATCGATCCGAAAGCGGATACGGCGGTTCGGCTCATCGTTGCCCGCATCCTGCTCGTCGGCATCGGTGCCCTGGGCGCCCTGATCGCTTCGCTGCAGCTAACGGGCATCCTTGGTGCCGTGGCCTGGGCATTCTGCTTTGCCTGTTCCGGCCTTTTCTTCCCGCTCGCCCTCGGTGTGTGGTGGAAACGGGCGAACAGGCCTGGCGCGGTCGCCGGGATGGCCGCGGGCTTCATCGCAGGCAGCCTTTACCTCTATTATGTCTACACTGGCGGAACGCCCTGGTTCGGTCTCGACCATCTGCGCTTCGGCATAGTCGGCATGGCGGTGAGCCTGGTTGCCATGGTTGTGGTAACGCTGCTCACACCAGCACCGGATGAAGAAATCCAGCGCATGGTGGAAGAAACCCGTGTGCCGACAGGCCCGGCTATCCTTTCGGACAAGCACTGACCACGTTATGGTCGCATATCGGGGGCGGGATAACCCGCCCCCGAATCGTGTCCTGGGAGAGACTTGATGCAGGAAAGCATGGCTGCATTTCCAATCTGGGTATTGGTACTGGACTACGTATTGGGCGTCGTCATGTGGACGCTGATCGGGCGTGCTGCCATGGGCATTTTCCTGCCCGAAGACTCCAGCTTTTTCTTCATGCGCTTTTTCGTGCGCGTTACCAATCCGATACTGAAGCTGTTTCGGCCCATCACGCCGGGTTTCCTGCTGGAACCGCTGGTGCCAGTCTACGTCGCCTGGTTCTTCTTCATGATCCGGTTTTATTTGATGCCCTGGCTGCTTGGATACTCGGTCATGGGCATGCTCTCGTTCCCACTGGAAAGCGAAATCGCCGGCGTCATCTATCAGATGTTTGGGGGACGGTAGCCCCTGGCGAGAGCCCTGCTACCCGCATCAATCGAGCGCGGCCAGAAGCTTTGCGGCGGCCATCATGTCCCGTTCGCGAAAGGCGCGGCGCTGTGCAGCCTCGCCATCCTCTCCCCACATCGAGATGTTCCAGTCTTCGTCCACATGGGCGGCCTTCCACGCGGCCCGGGGGTCGAGTGCGCCGGCATCAACCGCAAGTGCCAGCAGCGCCGATCCCATCAAAGTGGTCATCACGTGCAGAGCGGCAAGCCGGAAGGGCTCGTTTTTCTGGCGTAGATAGGCGCTGACAGCGGCAACTGCCTCTCGGGGTTGCTCCACATGGATCACCCCCTCCGCCAGCACGAAATGCGCGCCGATATGTTCCTGAGCCCAGTCCAGAACCGGATCCCAGGCCTCTGCCTGCAATGCCACCAGTCGCTCCGGAGAAGCTGCACGGTAACAGACAAGATCGCCTGTGCTGTAGCGCAGAACATCCTCCAATACAGCCTGGCTGTGAACGGCAACGCCGTCTATCGCCGTGTTGACGAGCCGCGTCACAGGCATCGTTGCCGGGTCGATATGCTCACCCTGCGCCTCGTATTCCGCAGCCACCAGCAGCGCTGTCGCCTCGTTGGGCAGAAGAACAGCGCCTGCCCCCGGGGTTCGGACTGTCTTGCCGTCGAGCCGAACCGCAAAACCACCCACCTCCTCGGCATTTACCGACACTTCCTTGTAGAACCGTCTGGGTAATGGTTTGCGAATGGTGCTCTGGGCTCGGCGGATCGGGTCGAGCTCCGCCGGGGTTTTTCCACTTTCAAGATCGTTCAAAAGGTCACGCATGGGCCTACATATAGTGTGTGTTTGTCTTTTCGCTATGCGGGTACGACGCGACGGCGCGGCCGATTGACCACGGTCAGTCCAAGCGCGATCAGACAGAGAGCCAGAAGGATTTTGATGGTCAGGGGTTCGCCCAAAAGGAGGCCGCCCGACATAACGCCAAAGACAGGCGTCAGGAATGCGAAACTGGAGAGCCCCGATGCCGGGTAACGACGCATCAGCCAGAACCAGACCAGATAGGTGAAGGAGACAACGAACACCGCCTGAAAAACCAGCGCGCCGGTTGCCAGAGCGCTTACCTCACGCAAAAGCGCCCCACCGAAAGGGATGAACGGAATAGTGACAACGGCAGAGACGGACAGCTGATAGAGCAGTGTCTTTTCCGCTCCCGCATTGGACAGGCTGGACTGCTTGATAACGACAATCGTTGCAGCCCATGCAATGCCTGCGACAAGACACAGAACATCGCCAAAGAGCGCATCGGGTCCCGGCAGGCTGAGACTGTCCGAGAAGACAAGCACGACGCCTGCAAAGGCAAGAAGAAGCCCGCCAACTTTCAGCGCCGACATCTTTTCGCCTAGGAAGAAGTGGCCGCCAAGCAGCACCCAGAACGGCATGGTGTTGAGCATCAGGGCTCCGCGAGCCGCTGATGTATAATCGAGGCCGAAGAAGACGAGGATGAATTCAAATCCGAACAGAAGGCCCGCCAGAACTCCGGGCCACAGAGTTCCGTCGCGCTCGAACAGGCGAATGCCACGATAGCGGCACCACAGAAAGACGAGCAGTGTGGCCACGGCTGACCGCAGAAACATGGACAACATCGGGTTGAAACCGATATTGGCCAGCTTGATGGCAACCTGATTGACGCCCCATGTCAGGGTCAGACCGAGCATGATGATGGTGGCGAACGCGTCAATTGCATCGTGGCGGCCGGAAGTCGAACCGGGAGAGAGGGCCGTCATGTGCCCTCCTCTGCGGATGCTTCATCAAACCCGAGAAGGTTCCAGCTCTGGCGCATATGGGGAGACAGCGGCGCCGTCACATCGATCTTGCCACCACCAGGGTTCGGAATGATGATGCGGCGCGCATGCAGATGCAGGCGCTTCTGGATGCCGCCGGGAAACTCCCAGTTCTGGTCCGCCTCAAAATATTTGGGATCACCGATGATCGGGCACCCGATATGAGCTGCGTGAACACGAAGCTGGTGCGTGCGGCCCGTATAGGGTTCCATCTCCAGCCAAGAGAGCTCAGACCCCGCACGCTCCACCACACGATAGTTCGAGACCGCGTGATCGGAATCCGGTTCGCCATGTTTGACCACACGCATGCGGTCTCCCTCCGGCGTCTGCTCCTTTGCAAGCCAGGTAGAGATGCGCGCCTCATCCCTGTTGGGTACACCCTTCACGAGTGCCCAATAGGTCTTTTTTGTATCGCGAGCGCGAAAAGCTTCGGCGAGCCGCATGGCCGCCTGGCGGGTACGCGCCACCACAAGCACGCCCGACGTGTCACGGTCGAGGCGATGCACCAGGCGCGGCTTCTCGCCCTTCTTGTTGCGGAGCGCTTCCAGCATGCCATCCACGTGGCGGTTCACGCCCGAACCACCCTGAACGGCAAGGCCGGCCGGCTTGTTGAACACAAAAACCTTGGGGTCTTCGTAAAGCAGCATCTGTGAAAGCGCTTCGGCATCGCCGGTATTGCGCAGGCTGTGGGCGGTGGCCTGTCCATCGCCCTTGCGGTCCACATCGAGAGGAGGCACGCGCACCACCTGCCCTGGCTCAAGACGGGTATCGGCCTTGGCGCGGCTGCCACTCACGCGGATCTGGCCGGAGCGCAGGAGCTTTTGCAAATGGCCGAAACCGAGGCCTGGGAAATGCGTCTTGAACCAACGGTCAAGCCGCATACCACCTTCGTCCCTGTCCACTTCGATCTGCTGTACGCCAGCCATTTCACCTATCCATTAAAAATCATCGCCTCAGGCGAAATGCCGAACCAGATAAAGCCCCGCGAACAGTGCGGCTATGGCGCCGCAGACGCTCAAGAGCACATAAGATGCGGCCAGAAACCCCTCGCCCCGTTCCCATAAAACGGCAACATCGAGCGAAAAGGCCGAAAACGTCGTGAACCCACCGAGCAGCCCTGTCGCCATGAACAGTCGCAATTCCGGCGAAGCGCCTGCCCGTCGTGCAAGCCACTCGACGAACACCCCCATCACGAACGAGCCGACCAGATTGACCGTCAGCGTTCCCCAGGGAAAGGCAGCCCCAAGCAACCGCATGGCAGCAAGGCCGGTCAGATGTCTCAGGCTGGCACCGATTGCCCCGCCGGCAGCAACGATCAGCAGATGGTTCATGTCGCCCTTTTCGCAGAAGTTGCGCAAAAATCAACAAGCGTTGACATCACGGCTCTCCCCGCTCCTTGCGCAGCCGCGCCCAATAGTCCAGCCGCTTGCGAACCTCCCGTTCGAAACCGCGCTCCGGCGGGTCGTAATAGCGCCTGCGCCCCATCTCTTCGGGAAAGTAGTTTTGCCCGGAGAACGCATCCGGCTGATCGTGATCATATGCATAACCGGCCCCGTAACCGGTCTCTTTCATGAGTTTGGTCGGCGCGTTGAGGATGTGCTTCGGTGGAAGCAGAGACCCATTGGCCTTCGCATCGGCAAAGGCCTGCTTGAAAGCGGTGTAGACGCCATTCGATTTCGGTGCCGTCGCCAGATAGACACACGCTTGCGCCAGAGCGAGCTCGCCCTCCGGCGATCCGAGATACTCGTAGGCGTCCTTGGCCGCGTTGGCGATGACAAGAGCCTGCGGGTCGGCAAGACCGATGTCTTCCACAGCCATGCGCACCAGCCTGCGGCCGATATAAAGCGGCGTCTCGCCCGCATCGAACATGCGGCAAAGATAATAGAGCGCGGCGTCGGGATCGGATCCGCGCACGGATTTGTGCAGGGCGGAAATCAGATTGTAGTGCCCATCCTGCCCCTTGTCGTAGACGGGCGCACGGCGCTGGGCGACACGCTGCAGCCCCTCCGCATCGAATACCTCGCCTTCACGAGCGGCACGCCACACTTCCTCGGCAAGCGTCAGCGAAGCACGTCCGTCACCATCGGCCATGCGTACCAAAACCGCCCGCGCTTCTTCATCCAGTGGCAGAGGTTTTTCTTCCAGCGCTTCAGCGCGTTCGAGCAGGCGCGAGAGGCTCTCGGACCCAAGTGTGTTGAAATTCAGCACACGCGCCCGCGACAAGAGAGCGGCGTTGAGCTCAAAAGACGGGTTTTCCGTCGTCGCTCCGACGAGCACGACAGTGCCATCCTCCATCACCGGCAAAAAGGAATCCTGCTGCGAGCGATTGAAGCGATGGATTTCGTCGACGAACAAAAGCGTCTGCCGCCCCTGACTTCGCCTGAGACGGGCCGCCTCGAACACCTTCTTCAAGTCGGCAACGCCTGAGAAGATCGCCGAGATCTGCTCGAAGGCCAGATCCGTTTCACCCGCCAGAAGGCGCGCGACGGTGGTCTTGCCGGTACCCGGTGGGCCCCAGAAGATGAGTGATCCCAACGAGCGGCTTGCGATCATCCGGGTGAGAACCCCGTCGGGGCCTGTCAGGTGCTCCTGCCCCACCACCTCTTCGAGCTTTTGTGGACGCAGGCGATCAGCCAGCGGGCGGCTGACGCGCAAGCCGCTTTCATCGGGATTGGAAAAGAGATCACTCATCGGTTATTCATCGAACAGGCAGATCAGAAGCGCAGGCGCTGACGCAGTATGCGCCCGTCCCGCTCAACGGCAAAGGCCCAGCGGCGGCTTGTATCGCCCGCGACGACCCGCATCGTCTCCACATCCTCAATGTCGATACCATTGACTTCACGGATAATATCGCCCGGGCGCAAACCTACGCTGGCCGCGGGTGAACGCCGGTCGACCTCCAGAACGACGACCCCCTTCTTGTTCAGGGGCAGTTTCAGACGCTGGGCGAGACGCGGTTCGAGGGTGGCGACCGCCGCTCCGGCAAATGGCCCCCGCCCTTCAAGCGTGATAGGCGTCGGTCCATCGCCATCGGACAGGCGCTCGAGCTCGAAGCCCAGTTCCAGCGTCTGCCCGTCGCGCAAAACGCCAATAACACCTTCTTCCTCGAGCGGATGCGTGACGAGGCGATACTCAAGCGCATCGGGATGTTGAATATCAGCGCCATCCATGGCGACCACCACGTCGCCGGGACGCAGACCGGCGCGCTCGGCAGGACTGTCCGGTGCCACTTCACGGACCAGTGCGCCAACGGGACGATCCATGCCAAGCGCCTCGGCAATCTGCGCCGTTACCGGATCGAAGGACGCACCGAAGAAGGGCCGCTCAAAGGTCTCCGCACCAGAAAGAGCTGCGTTCACCACCGCTCGCACCATGTTGGCAGGAATTGCAAAACCGATGCCGATGGAACCGCCGCTGCGGCTGACAATGGCCGTATTGATGCCGATAACCTGGCCGCGCATGTCGATCAGTGCACCGCCGGAATTGCCGGGGTTGATGGCCGCATCGGTCTGGATGAAGAAACCGAAATCGGACACGCCCACATGACTGCGCGCGAGCGCTGAAACGATGCCGCTGGTTGTTGTCTGGCCGACACCGAAGGGATTGCCGATGGCAAGCACGAGGTCACCCACTTCCAGACGGTCGGAATCCCCCAATCCAACGGCCGGAAAGGCTTCATCGCCGGAAATCTTCAGGACCGCGAGATCGAGCGCCTTGTCCTTCAGCAGGATCTCGCTTTCAAACTCCCGCCCGTCAGCAAGCGCAACTTTGACCTCATCGGCATCGCTGATGACGTGATTGTTGGTCACGATCACGCCGCTCGGGTCGACAAGCACGCCGGAGCCGAGGGAAGAACGCACCCGCGGCGGCATCTGCGGACGGCCAAAAAACTGTTCGAAGAATGGATCGCCCATGAAAGGCGAACGCACCTGAACGGTGGAAGAAGCGTAGACGTTCACCACGGCAGGCGAAGTTTCCTTGACCAGCGGCGCGAAGGACAACTGAATATCGGCCCGTCCGAACGGAACCCGGCGCTCTGTCCCCCCATCCCGTGGGATAGCGAGCTCGTTGCGCGCATCCCCACTTAACAGATCGGACAGAAATCCGCGCAGGGTCCCCCCCTCATCCTGCTGCGCCTGAACCGAGCCCGTTAAAACGGTCCCGGCAAAAGACGCCAAAAGAACGACGCTTAGGAAAACAGAACGCATCCGCATATGCCTGGCCTCTATCCGATTCTCGAAAATGCAAATGATTGAGCACTGACGCAAAAAGCTTTTCTCAGAGCATTGTGCACATTGAAAGGCTCTGCCCTAGGAAGAACAGAAACTGCGCAACAAAAAAGGGGCCACGGAGCCCCTTTTTCAAGAACGTTCAAGGCAAGCCGGAATTACGCGGCTTCCGCCTCTTCGTTGCCGCCCTCGGCTTCAACACGCGCACGGTCTGCAGCGCCCTTCGCCTCGACATCGCGGTCGACGAACTCGATGACAGCCATCGGTGCATTGTCGCCATGGCGGAAGCCCGCCTTCATGATGCGGGTGTAGCCGCCGTTGCGCTCAGCGTAGCGCGGAGCAAGCGTGTCGAACAGGCGCTTGACCAGGCTTTCGTCGCGAATGGCCGAAATGGCCTGCCGACGGGCGTGCAGGTCGCCGCGCTTGCCGAGCGTCACCAGCTTCTCCACGATCGGGCGAAGTTCTTTCGCCTTGGGCAGAGTGGTGACGATCTGTTCATGTTCGATCAGTGAAGCCGCCATGTTGGCAAAAAGCGCCTTGCGGTGGCTTGCCGTCCTGTTCAGCTTGCGGCCGGATTTTCCGTGACGCATGGCCTTTCTCCTTCAATCCCCGTCGCCCGAACCTTGCGGGCTTTGCGGGCCTAGTATTGGTCTTCGTAGCGCTTGGCGAGTTCTTCGATGTTTTCCGGCGGCCAGTCCTCGACATCCATGCCGAGGTGGAGCCCCATCGAAGCCAGCACTTCCTTGATTTCGTTGAGCGACTTGCGGCCGAAATTCGGCGTGCGCAGCATCTCGGCTTCCGTCTTCTGGATCAGGTCGCCGATGTAAACGATGTTGTCGTTCTTCAGGCAGTTTGCAGAGCGAACCGAAAGCTCCAGCTCGTCCACCTTCTTGAGAAGTGCCGGATTGAAGGCAAGCTCGGCCACCTGTTCAGCGGGCTGCTCCTTCTGCGGCTCTTCGAAGTTGACGAACAGCGCAAGCTGGTCCTGCAGGATGCGTGCAGCGAAAGCCACTGCGTCCTCGCCCGTCACCGAACCGTTGGTCTCGATGGTCATGGTAAGCTTGTCATAGTCGAGAACCTGGCCCTCGCGGGTGTTTTCGACCTTGTAGGAGACCTTCTTTACCGGCGAGTAAAGGCTGTCGACCGGGATCAGACCGATGGGCGCATCTTCGGCACGGTTGCGCTCGGCCGGCACATAGCCCTTGCCGTTGTCGACCGTGAATTCCATGCGGATTTCCGCTCCCTCGTCCAGCGTGCACAGCACGTGGTCGGGGTTGAGAACCTCCACATCGCCAACAGTCTGGATATCGCCAGCCGTCACGGTGCCGGGTCCCTGCTTGCGCACAACCATGCGCTTGGGTCCCTCGCCCTCCATCGACAGCGCGATTTCCTTGATGTTCAGGACGATGTCCGTCACATCTTCGCGCACGCCGGGGATCGACGAGAATTCGTGCAGAACACCGTCAATCTGCACGGCGGTCACAGCCGCGCCGCGCAGTGACGAAAGCAGCACGCGCCGCAGCGCATTGCCGAGCGTCAGACCAAAGCCACGCTCAAGAGGCTCAGCCACCAGCGTGGTGACCGTGCGGCCCTTGGACGAAAACTCGACCTTGTTCGGCTTGATAAGCTCTTGCCAGTTCTTCTGGATCATTCCGGGTTCCTTCCGTTACCCCGCCACCATCCATTCGTGACGGGCGCTCTGGAAACCACAGAGGAGCGCCATAACGCTCTTGCGGAAAACTCTGATTAAACGCGGCGCTTCTTGCGTGGACGGCAACCATTGTGCGGGATCGGCGTCACATCGCGAATGGAGGTGATGGTGAAGCCAGCAGCCTGCAGCGCGCGAAGCGCGGACTCGCGACCCGAACCAGGGCCGGAAACCTCGACTTCAAGCGTGCGCATGCCATGTTCGGCAGCCTTGCGCGCGCAATCTTCCGCAGCAACCTGGGCGGCAAACGGCGTCGACTTGCGCGAGCCCTTGAAACCCTGTGCGCCTGCAGACGACCAGGCAATCGCATTGCCCTGCGCATCCGTGATGGTGATCATCGTGTTGTTGAAGCTCGAATTGACATGAGCAACACCCGACGAGATATTCTTGCGTTCACGACGCCGAACGCGTGCGGCTTCCTTAGCCATATTGTTCCTTTCAGTCGATCTCTACACCGCCGTAGCACCAGCGGCTCCACCTGGAGAAGCGAATAGTGGTTAGCGAGTAGCGAGTAGAAACAAGATCGGCTTCTATTCGCTATTCGCTATTCGCTACTCACTCAATTACTTCTTCTTGCCGGCGATTGCCTTGGCGGGGCCCTTGCGGGTGCGCGCATTGGTGTGCGTGCGCTGGCCGCGGACCGGAAGCGAACGACGGTGACGCAGGCCGCGGTAGCAGCCCAGATCCATCAGACGCTTGATGTTCATCGAAACTTCGCGGCGAAGATCACCCTCAACGCGCAGATCGCGGTCGATCGTCTCGCGGATGGCGAGGATCTCGGCATCGGTGAGCTCGCTGACGCGACGCTCAGCCGGAATGTTCACCTGCTTCACGATATCCCCGGCGGTCTTCGGACCGATGCCGTGGATGTACTGAAGCGCAATCACGACGCGCTTGTTAGTCGGAATATTGACGCCTGCAATACGGGCCATCTTCTTCTCCATGTGAGCCGGTCTCCCGGCGCTTCGTTTACCCGCGTCCGGTGGAGGCCGGCCCTTGCGGGAGATGATTGTTCCTACAAACAAGAAGGCCGAGCCTGATGGCCCGACCAACGATTCGTTCGATCAGGAGACCGAGTGGCATTAATCGATAAACACCACACAGTCAAGCGCTGCCGGAAAAAGCGAAGGTTCAAAGCGAAGCGAGAACCTGCTCGATCTCCACTGTCACCTCGTCGATCGACTTCATTCCATCGACCCGCCGCAGGAAACCCTTGGCATGGTAATAGCCGATGAGCGCTGCAGTCTTCTTGTAATATTCGCGCAATCGCTCGTCGAAGACCGCCGCATTGTCATCCTTGCGCGGTGCCTGACCGGCAGCTATGGCATCCTGCGCGCGCTTTTCGATGCGCCCCACCAAAGCGGCGTCATCGACAACCAGCTCAATCGTCGCGTCAAGCTTGACCTCACGTTCAGCCAGCATCGCCTCAACGGCATCAGCCTGTGCAAGGGTGCGTGGATATCCGTCGAGAATAAAACCGTTCGAGCAATCCGGCTGATCAATTCGCTCCGCCACGATTGCGTTCACGATCTCGTCGGACACCAGCTCCCCGGCATCCATCACCGCTTTCGCGCGTTTGCCAACTTCCGTTCCGGCCGCAACCGCGGCCCGCAACATGTCACCTGTGGAGAGTTGCGGAACGCCGTGCTTCTCGACCAGCCGCTGGGCCTGCGTGCCCTTACCCGCTCCCGGCGGTCCAAGAAGTATAAGCCTCATCGTCCCCTCTTACCCCCACGCAATTTGGATTTCTTGATCAGCCCTTCGTACTGATGGGCAATGAGATGTCCCTGCATCTGGGCAACCGTGTCGAGCGTAACGCTCACCACGATCAGAAGCGACGTGCCGCCAAGATAGAAGGGAACGCCGGTAGCCGAAATCAGGAACTCAGGCAGAAGGCAGATCAAGACAAGATAAATGGCACCGATAACGGTGATACGCGTCAACACATAGTCGATATATTCAGCCGTGCGCTCACCGGGGCGATAGCCCGGAATGAAGCCCGAATGCTTCTTCAACTGATCGGCTGTGTCCTTTGGATTGAACACGATGGCCGTGTAAAAGAACGCGAAGAAAGCAATGAGCGCAGCATAGAGGAACATGAACAGCGGCTGACCGTGACCGAGCGAGGCCAGCATGGTAGATGCCCAGCCAGGGAGCTGTGTCGTATCGGAAAAACCGGCGACAGTCGCAGGCAGCAGGAGCAGCGACGACGCGAAGATCGGCGGGATAACGCCAGCGGTGTTGAGCTTTAGCGGCAGGTGTGAGGTATCGCCCTGGAACATGCGGTTGCCGACCTGGCGCTTGGGGTACTGGATCAGCAAGCGGCGCTGGGCGCGTTCGAAAAACACGATCACGGCAATGACCGCCACAACCAGAACGATGATCGCAAGGATCAGGCCGGTCGACAGAGCGCCGGTGCGACCAAGCTCAAGCGTACCGCCAATGGCCGAAGGCAGACCAGCGACAATACCGGAGAAAATGATGAGCGAGATGCCGTTGCCGATGCCACGAGCGGTGATCTGCTCGCCAAGCCACATCAGGAACATGGTGCCGCCAACCAGCGTGATGACGGCCGAAATACGGAAGAACCAGCCCGGATCGGCAACAATGTTCGCGCCGCCCTCCAGCCCCACGGCGATGCCATAAGCCTGAACTGTCGCAAGAATGACAGTGCCATAACGGGTATACTGGTTGATGACCTTGCGGCCCTGCTCGCCTTCCTTCTTGAGCTGTTCAAGCGACGGAACGACCGACGTCATGAGCTGCATGATGATGGAGGCGGAAATGTAAGGCATGATGCCGAGGGCGAAAATCGCCATACGCTCTACCGCGCCGCCGGCAAACATGTTGAACATGCCCAGCACGCCGCCAGACTGCTGCTGGAAGGCCTGAGCAAAAGCATCAGGATTGATGCCCGGCATCGGGATGTAGGTACCAAGTCGGTACACCAGCAACGCGCCGAGCGTGAACCAGATGCGCTTCTTGAGATCCTCGGCCTTCGCGAAGGCCGCGAAATTGAGATTGGACGCAAGCTGTTCCGCTGCCGATGCCATGAAGTATTCTCCGCTTCGTCGTGCCCCTCGCAGATATCCGAATCGACACGGGCGCACGTTGTCGAAAACCCGAAATAGGGTCTGACAGGCATAGATGCAAGCGGCGGACAATCGCCCGCCGCTTGTGGATCAGATTACTCGGCCTTGGCCGCTGCTTCGAGCAGCTTGACCGTTCCGCCGGCCTTCTCGATCTTTTCGACGGCGGCTTTGGAGGCGCCGGCAACTTCGAGCGTAACCTTTGTCTTCAGTTCACCGTCGCTGAGGACGCGAACACCATCCTTCGCGCGGCGAAGAACACCGGCAGCCACAAGCGCAGCCACATCGATGACGGCTTTGCCGTCAAGCTTCTTGGCGTCGATCGCGGCCTGGATGCGGCCAAGCGACACTTCATTGAAGTCGTTGCCGAAGATGTTCTTGAAGCCGCGCTTGGGCAGGCGCCGATAGAGCGGCATCTGACCACCCTCGAAGCCGTTGATTGACACGCCTGAGCGTGACTTCTGGCCCTTTACGCCGCGACCACCGGTCTTGCCGGTACCCGAACCGATGCCACGCCCTACGCGCTTGCGCGACTTGGTGGCGCCTTCTTTATCCCTGAGTTCATTCAGTTTCATAATATCGCTCCTGGGATCCTCAGGCCTCGTCCACGACGCGGACGAGATGCTGCACCGACGCGATCATACCGCGCACGGACGGTGTGTCCTCGAGCGTGGAACGGCGGTGCATCTTGTTCAAACCAAGGCCGATCAGCGTCTGACGCTGGCTGGCCGGGCGGCGAATCGGGCTGCCGATCTGTTCAACGGTGACCGTCTTGCCCTTCTTCTTCTCTGCCATTTTCATCAATCCTTGCAAACCTGGCGATCAAAGCCCGTCAGTAAACGGGCCGACCTGCCGTGATCCTTATTCCTCGCTGCCTGCAGCAGCGCCGCGGCGCTGCTGGAGCGTGGAATATTTAATGCCGCGCTGGGCAGCAACGTCCTTGGGATGCAACTGATGCTTCAGGGCATCGAAAGTGGCACGAACCATGTTGTAGGGGTTCGAGGAACCGAGCGATTTGGCCACCACGTCCTGAACGCCGAGGGTCTCGAACACAGCACGCATCGGACCACCGGCGATGATGCCGGTACCGGGCTTGGCGGCACGCAGGAGAACACGACCGGCGCCATGACGGCCCGAAACATCGTGATGCAGCGTACGGCCCCCGCGCAGCGGAACGAAAACCATGTCGCGCTTGGCACTTTCGGTCGCCTTGCGGATGGCCTCCGGCACCTCACGGGCCTTGCCATGACCGAAGCCGACGCGGCCCTTCTGGTCGCCGACCACGACGAGTGCGGCGAAACCGAAACGACGGCCGCCCTTCACCACCTTGGCGACGCGATTGATATGTACAAGCTTGTCGACGAATTCGCTATCGCGCTCTTCGCGGTCGCGACGATCGTCCCTACGTCCTTGTGCCATTGCCCTTTTCCTTGTTCTTTTCCGGAAGCACGGGGTTGAAAATGATAATCCGGGCGCTCCGTTTAGAAGCGCCCGAACAGTTTAGAACTTCAGACCACCCTCACGGGCGGCATCGGCAAGAGCCTTGACGCGACCGTGGAAGAGGTAAGGACCGCGGTCAAAGACCACTTCCTCTACGCCTGCCTTCTTGGCCCGCTCTGCAACCAGCTTGCCAACGGCTGCAGCAGCAGCGGAATCGGCGCCGGTCTTGATCTGGCCTTTGAGATCCTTGTCGAGGGTCGAAGCAGCCGCGAGCGTATGGCCCTTGGCGTCGTCGATAACCTGAACGTAGATGTTCTTGGAGGAACGGTAGACCGAAAGACGGGGCTGGCCATTGGAGACTGCCTTGATCTTCCGGCGAACACGTCCCGCACGCCGCTTGACGGAGACTTTCGAGACCATGGTTCGAGTTCCTACTTCTTCTTGCCTTCTTTGCGAACGATCGTCTCGTCCGCATATTTGACGCCCTTGCCCTTATACGGCTCGGGGCCACGCTTCTTGCGAATCTCGGCCGCAACCTGACCAACGACCTGCTTGTCGATGCCTGCGATCACGATCTCGGTGGGCTTCGGACAGCTGATGCTGATTCCTTCCGGAGCCTCGTAAATCACTTCGTGGCTGTAGCCAAGCGAAAGCTGCAGGTTTTTTCCCTGCATCGCGGCACGATAACCAACGCCGTTGATCTCAAGACGCTTTTCGAAACCATCCTTCACACCCTGAAGGATGTTTGCGATCTGCGTGCGCGACATACCCCATTTGGAGCGCGCGTCCTTGGACTGGTCGCGCGGGTCGACAGCGATCGCGTCATTCTCGAGCTTCACCAGAACCTCGTCGTTGACGACGAACTTCAGTTCACCCTTCGGCCCCTTCGCCGTCACGGTCTGGCCCTCGACCTGAGCGGTGACGCCCTGCGGAACCGGGACCGGCTTTTTGCCAATGCGAGACATTTGTCTGCCCTCGTTCTTTGCGTGTGCCTGCTGCCGGATCAGAAGATCTGGCAGAGCACCTCGCCGCCCACATTCTGTTCGCGCGCCTCATGATCGGCCATCACGCCCTTGGGCGTCGAAAGGATGGCGATACCAAGACCATTGGCGACCTGCGGGATGGATTTCACCGACACATACACGCGACGGCCCGGCTTCGAAACACGCGCAATCTCGCGGATCACGGAGCCACCTTCGGCGTATTTGAGTTCGATTTCGATCTCGGACTTGCCATTGTCGTAGTCGACCTGGCTGTAGTCGCGGATATACCCTTCGGCCTTGAGAACATCGAGCACACGGGCGCGCAGACGCGAAGCCGGGGTAGAAACCTTCGGCTTGTTACGGCCGATGGCGTTGCGGATACGGGTCAGCATATCGCCGAGCGGATCATTCACGGACATCGTTCTTACCCCTTACCAGCTCGACTTGACCAGGCCCGGGATCAACCCGTTATTGCCCAGTTCACGCAATGCAACACGCGACATCTTCAGCTTGCGATAATACGCACGCGGACGTCCGGTCACATCGCAGCGGTTGCGAATGCGAGTCTTGGACGAGTTGCGCGGGAGAGCAGCAAGCTTGAGCTGCGCCTGGAAGCGCTCCTCGATGGGCTTGGACTGATCCTTGACGATCGCCTTCAGCTCTGCGCGCTTGGCAGCGTAGCGATCGACCATCTTGCGTCGACGCTTGTTCTTTTCGACTGCGCTGACTTTTGCCATTTAAAGTGTCCTTCTTCTCGCCTGCCGTTACTGCCGGAACGGGAAGTTAAAGGCCTTGAGCAAGGCCCGCGCTTCGTCGTCGGTTTTTGCAGTCGTACAAACGATGATGTCCATTCCCCAGATCTGATCTACCTGATCGTAATTGATCTCGGGGAACACGATATGCTCCTTCAGGCCCATGGCGAAGTTGCCACGTCCGTCAAAGCTCTTCGGGTTCAGACCGCGGAAATCGCGGACGCGCGGTAGCGCGATCGTCACGAGGCGGTCCAGAAATTCATACATACGGTCCTTGCGGAGCGTCACCTTGGCGCCGAGCGGCATGCCCTCACGCACCTTGAAGCCGGCAATCGACTTCGAAGCACGCGTGATGACCGGCTTCTGACCGGCGATCTTGGCGAGATCCTCAGCAGCCGAGGTCGGCTTTTTGGAATCGCCCGTCGCCTCACCAACACCCATGTTGATGACGATCTTGTCGATGCGCGGCACCTGCATCTCATTGTCGTACTTGAAAGTATCGAGGAGTTCCTTGCGGATCACCTCATCATACTTCTTCTTCCAGCGCGGCTGGTACTGAGCATTAGCCATCGATCAATTCTCCAGAGCGCTTCGCCACGCGCACCTTCTTGCCGTCTTCCTGGACCTTGAAGCCAACGCGGGTCGGCTTGCCATCCTTCGGGTCGGCCAGCGCCAGGTTCGACAGGTGGATTGGCGCTTCCTTCGTAATGATACCGCCCTCTGCCTGGGCGGACTGCTTCTGATGGCGGCGAACCAGGTTGACACCGCGCACGAGCGCCTTGTCTTCCTTTGGCATCACCTTCACCACTTCGCCGGTACGGCCCTTGTCCTTGCCGGCGAGAACGACGACATTGTCGCCTTTTTTAATCTTCTGCATATCCCCGGCCTCCTAGAGCACTTCCGGCGCGAGTGAAATGATTTTCATGTGGTTTTTGGCGCGAAGCTCGCGCGGAACCGGTCCGAAAATACGCGTGCCAACGGGCTCTTTCTTGTTGTCGACGAGAACGGCTGCGTTCTTGTCGAAACGGATGACGCTGCCGTCAGCGCGGCGAATATCCTTCGCCGTACGCACAACAACCGCCTTCATCACGTCGCCCTTCTTCACGCGGCCGCGCGGGATCGCCTCTTTCACGGAGACGACAATGATGTCGCCCACGGAGGCATACTTCCGCTTCGAACCGCCAAGCACCTTGATGCACATGACACGACGGGCGCCGGAATTATCCGCCACATCGAGGTTTGTTTGCATCTGAATCATGACTGGCCGCCTTCTCGTTCAATGGAAAGCGGTTCAGATACTCCGCTTTCCGGCAATTTCAATGTTTATTGTGCCTGGGCGTCTTTAAGGACGACCCAATTCTTGTCCTTCGAAATCGGCGCGGTCTCCTGAATCATGACCACATCGCCGACCTTGCACGCATTCTCTTCGTCATGCGCCTTGTACTTCTTGGACATACGCACCGTCTTTTTCATCATCGGATGGGTAAAGCGACGCTCGACGCGGACGACAACAGTCTTGTCGTTCTTGTCGCTCACCACGGTGCCCTGCAAAACGCGCTTTGGCATGTTCGCTGTCCTCAGGCCTTGCTGCCGGCCGACTTCTCGGCCGCGATTGTCTTGATGCGCGCAATATCCCTACGGATTTCTTTCACGCGCGCGGTTTTTTCGAGCTGTCCGGTCGCTTTCTGGAAGCGGAGGTTGAACTGCTCTTTCTTGAGTTTTGTCAGCTCGTCGGTGAGCTGGTCCGGCGTCATCGCCCTGACATCAACAGCCTTCATAGCGTTCGCCTTTCCTACTCTGCAATACGCTGCACGAAGCGCGTCTTGACCGGCAGCTTTGCAGCGCCCAGACGCAGCGCCTCACGCGCAATGTCTGCACCAACGCCATCGATCTCAAACATGACGCGGCCGGGCTTAACACGGCAGGCCCAATAGTCAACGGAGCCTTTGCCCTTACCCATACGAACCTCGGTCGGTTTCGAAGTGACCGGGAGGTCCGGGAAAATGCGGATCCAGACGCGACCCTGACGCTTCATGTAGCGGGTGATCGCGCGGCGGGCCGCTTCAATCTGGCGCGCGGTAACGCGCTCCGGCTCGAGAGCCTTCAGACCGAAGGACCCGAAGTTGAGTTCCGTGCCGCCCTTGGCAGCGCCGTGGATACGGCCCTTGAACTGCTTGCGGAACTTTGTGCGCTTTGGTTGCAGCATCGTTCTCTACTCCAAAATTCCTAAGCGTTCTCGCGACGCCGGTTGCTGCTACCGCCCTGGTCACCCTCGGTGGCACGGCGTTCGGAAGCCATCGGGTCATGCTCGAGGATCTCGCCTTTGAACACCCAGACTTTCACACCGCAAATGCCATAAGCGGTCTTTGCTTCGGCCGTGCCGTAGTCGACATCGGCGCGCAGCGTGTGCAGCGGAACACGGCCCTCGCGGTACCATTCCATACGGGCGATTTCCGCACCGCCGAGACGACCCGCACAATTGATGCGGATACCCTCGGCACCGAGACGCATGGCCGACTGAACGGCACGCTTCATGGCGCGGCGGAACGCGACGCGGCGCTCCAACTGCTGAGCGATCGACTGAGCGATCAGTGTGGCATCGATCTCCGGCTTGCGGACCTCGACGATGTTCAGATGCGTTTCCGCATTCGTCATCTGCGAGACCTTGCGGCGCAGCTTCTCGATGTCCGCACCCTTCTTGCCGATGATAAGGCCCGGACGCGCAGAGTGAATGGTCACGCGGCACTTCTTGTGGGGACGCTCGATCACGACCTTCGAGATGGCAGCCTGCTTGAGCTCCTTCTCGATATAGTTACGGATCTTGAAATCCTCGTGCAGAAGATCGCCGTATTCGCCATCATTGGCGTACCAACGAGAGTCCCACGTGCGGTTGATACCGAGACGGAACCCGATCGGATTAATTTTCTGACCCATCAGGCGGCCTCCACTTTCTCTTCCACTTCACGCACGACAATCGTCAGATGCGAAAATGGCTTCTCGATGCGGCTGGCGCGGCCACGGCCACGCGCATGGAACCGCTTCATCACGATCGACTTGCCGACATGGGCTTCGGCCACGACCAGCGCATCCACGTCCAGGTCGTGATTGTTTTCCGCATTCGCAATTGCCGATTCCAGCGTCTTCTTGACAGTCTCGGCGATCCGCTTGCGCGAAAACTCCAGGTCGGCGAGCGCGGTCGCCACCTTCTTGCCGCGGATCATCGCAGCAACGAGGTTCAGCTTCTGCGGGCTGACGCGGATCGTGCGCAATACGGCACGGGCCTCATTGTCAGCAAGCCTGCGCGGCGCTTTGGCCTTGCCCATTGTTATTTCCTCTTTGCCTTCTTGTCCGCCCCATGGCCGTAATAGGTGCGGGTCGGAGCAAATTCACCAAACTTGTGACCGACCATCTCCTCGGAGACGGAAACGGGAATGTGTTTCTGGCCGTTGTAAACACCGAAGGTCAAACCCACGAACTGGGGCAGAATGGTGGAGCGACGGCTCCACATCTTGATGACCTCGTTACGGCCGCTATCGCGCACCTTCTCGGCCTTCTTCAGAAGATAGCCGTCGACGAAGGGGCCTTTCCAGACTGAACGGGACACTTGCCGCTACCTTTCCTTAGCTCTTGCGCTTGTGGCGCGAGCGCATGATGAACTTGTCGGTCGACTTGTTCGACCGGGTCTTCATGCCCTTTGTGGGTTTGCCCCAGGGCGACACAGGGTGACGGCCACCGGAGGTACGGCCCTCACCACCACCATGGGGGTGATCGACCGGGTTCATGACGACACCGCGGTTGTGCGGGCGTTTGCCCATCCAGCGCTTACGACCGGCCTTGCCCAGGCTGACATTGCCATGGTCCGGGTTGGACACGGCGCCGACGGTTGCAAAGCAGCGACCAGAGACCAGGCGTTGTTCGCCCGAATTAAGGCGAAGGATCGCCATGCCCTGATCACGACCGACGAGCTGAACATAAGCGCCGGCAGAGCGTGCGATCTGTCCGCCCTTTTCGGGCTTCATCTCGACGTTGTGCACGATCGTGCCGATCGGCATTGCCGAAAGAGGCATCGCATTGCCCGGCTTTACGTCGACCGCCTTGTCGCTGGCGATGATCTTGTCGCCGGCAGCCAGGCGCTGCGGAGCCAGAATATAAGACAGCTCGCCATCTTCGTAACGCACCAGCGCGATGAACGCGGTACGGTTCGGATCGTACTCGATACGCTCCACCGTCGCCGAGATATCAAGCTTGCGACGCTTGAAGTCGATCAGACGATAAGTGCGCTTGTGACCGCCGCCCTGGAAACGAGCGGTGATGCGACCCGTGTTGTTGCGGCCGCCCTTGCCCGTCAGACCCTGGGTCAGGCCCTTCACGGGCTTGCCCTTGTGAAGGCCGGAGCGGTCAACGATGACCAGCTGGCGCTGGCCTGGGGTTACCGGTTTAAACTTCTTCAGTGCCATTGTCTCTTCCTCGCCGCCCGATTAGAGGCCAGTCGCGATGTCGATGGAATGACCTTCGGCCAGCGTGACGATCGCTTTCTTCACGTCGCTCTGGCGGCCAATCGTTCCGCGAAAACGCTTCACCTTGCCCTTGCGAACAAGCGTGTTGACACCGGTCACCTTGACGCCGAAGAGCGCCTCGACAGCAGCCTTAATTTCCGGCTTCGTCGCCTTGCGGTCCACATTGAAGACCACCTGGTTGTTTTCCGACGCCATTGTCGATTTCTCGGTGATCGCCGGGCTGACGATCACGTCATAGTGGCGAAGCTCCGTCATTTGAAACGCTCCTCAAGGGCCTCGACGGCGGCCTTGGAAAGGACCAGCGTGCCGCGGCGCAGAATGTCGTAAACATTGATGCCCTGCACCGGCAGAACGTCGATGTTGGCGATGTTTTGAGCAGCACGCTTGAAGCCGGCATCGACTTCCGCGCCGCCGATCAGCAGAGCGTTGCTCAGGCCGAGCTTGGCGAAGCTCTCCACCAGGGACTTCGTCTTGCCGTCAGCGAGGGCCAGATCATCGATAATGATAAGGCTGGAGTCCTTCGCCTTGGCCGACAGAGCGTGCTTCAGACCGAGCGCACGGACCTTCTTGGGAAGATCGTGGCTATGGTCGCGAACGACCGGGCCATGAGCACGGCCACCGCCGCGGAACTGCGGTACACGAGCCGACGAGTGACGGGCGCGGCCCGTACCTTTCTGGCGGTACATCTTTGCACCGGTACGCGCAATCTCGGAGCGTCCCTTGGTCTTGTGCGTGCCCTGCTGCTTCTTGGCGAGCTGCCAGCGCACGACGCGGTGCAGGATATCTTCGCGGGGATCAAGTCCGAAAATCTCGTCGGAGATCTTCAGCTTACCGGCATCCTTGCCTGCGAGGGTCGTAACTTTAATGTCCATTATTCAGCCCCCTCAGTGGCGGCAGCTTCTTCAGCCTTTGCAGCGCCATTGCTACGGATAGCGGCCGGCATCGGCACGTTGTCTGGCAGCGGAGCCTTGACGGCGTCGCGCACTGTAATCCAGGCGCCCTTGGAACCGGGAACGGCACCGCGAACGAGGATAAGACCGCGCTCGGTATCCGTGGACACGATTTCCAGGTTCTGCGTGGTCACGCGGTGCGCGCCCATGTGTCCGGCCATCTTCTTGCCCTTGAACACCTTGCCGGGATCCTGGCGCTGACCGGTTGAACCATGCGAGCGGTGCGAGACCGAGTTACCATGGGTTGCACGGCCGCCACCGAAATTGTGACGCTTCATGACACCCTGGAAGCCCTTACCGATCGAGGTGCCCGTCACATCGACCTTCTGGCCGGGGACGAAATGCTCGACCGTGATCTCTGCGCCGACATCCAGAAGGTTGTCGGGCGACACACGAAATTCGGCCACCTTGGCCTTCGGCTCGACGGAAGCGGTCGCGAAATGGCCGCGCAACGCTTTCGACGTGTTCTTCACCTTGGCCAGTCCAACGCCAAGCTGAACAGCCGTGTAGCCGTTCTTCTCCTCGGTACGCTGCGCAACGACCTGACAGTTCTCCATGCGCAGAACCGTCACGGGCACATGCTCGCCCGCTTCGTTGTAGACGCGTGTCATACCGATCTTTTGTGCGATAACACCTGAACGCATCGGTTCGATTTCCTTTCGGGGTTCCCAGCCCCTCACCCGTTTTCACGGTCAGAGGCTCGGGTTCCTGACTTTTTGTCTTGCGCCCTAGAGCTTGATCTCGACATCCACACCAGCAGCGAGGTCGAGCTTCATCAGCGCGTCGACCGTCTGCGGCGTCGGATCGACAATATCGAGCAGCCGCTTGTGGGTGCGCATCTCGAACTGCTCGCGGCTCTTCTTGTCGATATGAGGAGACCGGTTAACAGTAAACTTCTCGATGCGCGTGGGCAGCGGCACCGGGCCGCGCACGTTCGCGCCCGTGCGTTTTGCCGTAGACACGATTTCCCGCGTCGAGGCATCAAGAACGCGATGATCAAACGCCTTGAGGCGGATACGGATATTCTGTCCGTTCATGTGTCACTTCCTTGTTCCGCTGCGACGCGGGTAACCGCGCCGCGCCGGAAGGTTGCCGTTCTTACTCAGTGATCGATGCGACGATGCCGGCACCGACGGTGCGGCCGCCTTCACGGATAGCGAAGCGCAGCTTCTCTTCCATGGCGATCGGCACGATCAGCTCGACGTCGACCGTCACATTGTCGCCCGGCATCACCATTTCCGTGCCTTCCGGAAGGTGAACGATGCCCGTCACGTCCGTCGTACGGAAGTAGAACTGCGGGCGGTAGTTCGTGAAGAACGGCGTATGACGGCCGCCCTCTTCCTTCGTCAGGATGTAGGCTTCTGCCTTGAACTTCGTGTGCGGCGTCACCGAACCGGGCTTGGCCAGAACCTGACCGCGCTCAACGCCCTCACGCTCGACACCGCGCAGAAGCGCACCGATGTTGTCGCCGGCCTGACCCTGGTCGAGAAGCTTGCGGAACATCTCAACGCCCGTGCAGGTCGTCTTCGTCGTCGGACGGATGCCGACGATCTCGATTTCCTCGCCGACCTTGATGATGCCGCGCTCGACGCGACCCGTAACAACCGTGCCGCGGCCCGAAATCGAGAACACGTCCTCGATCGGCATCAGGAACGGCTGGTCAACCGGACGCTCGGGCGTCGGAATGTAGGCGTCAACCTCGGCCATCAGCTTGCGGATCGCGTCCTCGCCGATCTCCTTGTTGGAGTCTTCAAGAGCAGCAAGCGCCGAACCCTTCACGATCGGAATGTCGTCGCCCGGGAAATCGTAGGACGAAAGAAGCTCGCGAACCTCAAGCTCAACAAGCTCCAGAAGCTCTTCATCGTCAACCTGGTCCACCTTGTTCAGGAAAACCACGATCGCCGGAACGCCAACCTGGCGGGCAAGAAGAATGTGCTCGCGCGTCTGCGGCATCGGGCCATCGGCAGCCGAAACAACCAGGATCGCGCCGTCCATCTGAGCCGCACCCGTGATCATGTTCTTCACATAGTCGGCGTGGCCGGGGCAGTCCACGTGCGCGTAGTGACGCGCATCCGTCTCATACTCCACATGCGCCGTCGAAATCGTGATCCCGCGCGCCTTCTCTTCCGGTGCGCCATCAATCTGGTCATAGGCGCGGAACTCGCCGAAATACTTCGTGATCGCTGCCGTCAATGACGTCTTGCCGTGGTCAACGTGACCAATCGTGCCGATGTTCACATGCGGCTTCGTACGCTCAAATTTACCTTTGGCCATGTGAGCTCTCCATTCCTTGTGCCCGTTCGGGCTCTTTCAACTGTCGATAATCCGTAACGAACGTGTCTGAGCGGATTACGCGTATTTCTTCTGGATCTCCTGCGCCACCGCGCTGGGAACCGGCTCGTAGTGATCGAACTGCATCGTGTACTGGGCGCGGCCCTGAGACATCGAACGCAGCGTATCGACGTATTTGAACATGTTGGCCAGCGGCACCATGGCGTTGATAACCGTGGCGATACCGCGTGCTTCCTGGCCCTGAATCTGGCCACGACGCCCGTTCAGGTCACCAATGATGCTGCCCACATACTCTTCCGGCGTCACGACTTCGACCTTCATGATCGGCTCGAGCAGCTGAGCGCCAGCTTTCTGGGCGCCTTCACGGAATGCCGCGCGAGCGGCGATTTCGAAGGCGAGAACCGAGGAGTCAACGTCGTGATAGGCACCATCGATCAGCGTGGCTTTCACGCCGAGCATCGGGAAGCCTGCAACCGGACCGGAAGAAAGAACGCTCTCGATGCCCTTCTGGACGCCGGGAATGTATTCCTTCGGGACCGAACCGCCGACGATCTTGGATTCGAACTCGAATTCCTCGCTCTCGGTGTTCGGCGCGAACACGATCTTGACGCGGGCGAACTGACCCGAACCACCGGACTGCTTCTTGTGCGTGTAGTCGATTTCGGCTTCGCGGGTGATCGTCTCGCGGTATGCAACCTGCGGAGCGCCCACATTGGCCTCAACCTTGAATTCACGCTTCAGGCGGTCGACGATGATGTCGAGGTGAAGCTCGCCCATGCCGGCGATAATGGTCTGACCGGATTCCTCGTCGGACTTGACGCGGAAGGACGGATCCTCGGCTGCCAGACGATTGAGCGCGAGGCCCATCTTTTCCTGGTCGCCCTTGGTCTTCGGCTCGATGGCGATCTGGATCACCGGATCGGGGAACTCCATGCGCTCGAGAATGACCGGCTTGGTCGGATCGCAAAGCGTGTCGCCCGTCGTGGTCTCCTTGAGGCCGGCCAGGGCGACGATGTCGCCTGCGTAAGCCACTTCGAGATCGGAACGCGAATTGGAATGCATCTGCAGCATACGGCCAATACGCTCGCGCTTGTCCTTCACCGTGTTGGCGAGTGACGCACCCTTGTTCAGCACACCCGAATAGATGCGGCAGAAGGTGAGCGAGCCAACGAACGGATCGTTCATGATCTTGAAGGCCAGCATGGAGACAGGCTCTTCGTCAGACGACTTGCGAGCAATCTCTGCTTCGGTCTTGGGGTCGATGCCCTTGATCGACGGTACGTCCATCGGAGACGGCAGGAAGTCGACGACGGCGTCGAGCAGCGGCTGCACACCCTTGTTCTTGAAGGCAGAGCCACAGAACATCGGGAAGAACTTGACCTCGATCGTGCCCTTGCGGATCAGCTTGCGGATCTCGTCATTCGACGGCATCTCGCCTTCGAGGTAACGCTCCATCGCGGCTTCGTCCATCTCGACAGCCGCCTCGATGAGAGCCTCGCGATACTCCTCCGCCTTCTCCTGAAGATCGGCAGGAATGTCGACCACGTCCCAGGCAGCGCCGAGGTTTTCGGACTGCCAGACAAGCGCCTTCATCTCGATGAGGTCCACGACACCGGCAAAATCGTTCTCGGCGCCAATCGGGAGCTGCATCACGACAGCCTGCGCACCAAGACGGGTCTTGACCATCTCCGCCGAACGGTAGAAGTCGGCGCCGATCTTGTCCATCTTGTTACAGAAGATCATGCGCGGCACGCGATACTTGTCAGCCTGACGCCAAACGGTTTCCGTCTGCGGCTCCACACCGGCATTTGCATCGAGCAGCGCAACGGCGCCGTCGAGAACGCGCAGCGAACGCTCAACCTCAATGGTGAAGTCGACGTGCCCGGGCGTGTCGATGATATTGAAGCGGCGCTTCTTGCCGTCACGGCCTTCCCAGAAGGTGGTCGTGGCAGCAGACGTGATCGTAATCCCGCGCTCCTGCTCCTGCTCCATCCAGTCCATCGTCGCAGCGCCGTCATGCACTTCGCCGATCTTGTGAGACTTGCCGGTGTAGAAAAGAATGCGCTCGGTCGTCGTCGTCTTGCCGGCGTCGATATGCGCCATGATACCGAAGTTGCGGTAGTCTTCGAGCTTATATTCGCGGGACATCGTCGTGTACCTCTTCGATCCGTAAGGCTACCAGCGGTAGTGCGAGAACGCGCGGTTGGCTTCAGCCATCTTGTGCGTGTCTTCGCGCTTCTTGACGGCAGTGCCGCGATTGTTGGCTGCATCGAGCAACTCGCCGGAAAGGCGATCGACCATGGTCGTCTCGTTGCGCTTGCGTGCCGCAGAAATCAGCCAGCGGATGGCCAGCGCCTGACGACGCTCGGGACGAACATCGACCGGCACCTGGTAGGTCGCACCACCAACACGGCGCGAGCGAACCTCAACGTGCGGAGCAACATTCTCCAGCGCCTGGTGGAACACACCCACAGGCTCCTGCTTCAGCTTCTCTTCCACCTGCTCGAATGCACCGTAAACGATACGCTCGGCAGCGGATTTTTTACCATCAAGCATGATGGCATTCATGAATTTCGTAACAACCGTGTCACCGAATTTCGGATCGGGGTTGATCTCTCGCTTTTCTGCGCGATGGCGTCGGGACATGTTTTTCGTCTCTTACCTTCGAAGGCCCGGCTCAAAAACAAAGCGCCGAAGCCGGGAAACCTACTTCGGACGCTTGGCGCCGTATTTGGAACGACGCTGCTTGCGGTTCTTGACACCCTGCGTGTCGAGCACACCACGGATAATGTGGTAGCGCACACCCGGAAGGTCCTTCACACGGCCGCCGCGGATCATCACCACGGAGTGCTCCTGAAGATTATGCCCCTCACCCGGGATATAACCGATGACCTCAAACCCGTTGGCGAGGCGGATCTTTGCCACCTTACGCATAGCCGAGTTCGGCTTCTTCGGCGTCGTTGTGTAAACGCGCGTACAAACGCCCCGCTTCTGCGGGTTGGCCTGCATGGCCGGAACCTTATTGCGCTTAACCGGCGCAACGCGCGGCTTGCGGATCAACTGGTTAACGGTAGGCATCAAACCTTCCCTTGTTACAATTCCGTGTCTCAAGCCCGAGGGCCGCTTCAAGAACAGTCTGCGTTCATGCATAAATCCGGGCTGCAAACCGCATCAACGGTCTTGCCCGGACATACAGCAGAGGAAGCGTTTCCGCTTCATGCGCCGCAAATTCTGTCGCTCGCAAAAACGAACCCTGTTTGAGACCTGATCCAGGGCGCGTCGCCCCGAAAGAAAAAGCCTCACATCGGCTCGGACGAAGCGGGTATTACTCGCATGTCGGTTAACCGTCAACCCCACCCGCCCAAATATCTGGCGCACAGACGTGCATTGAAGCACTTGCTTGTCACGACGACAGATTATTGCTCCATCAGGCCGGTTTTCGAAGCGAAACCACACCATGCCTCTGTCATTCTAACAGGCTCCGTGCGAAAAACAGGCTCGCAACCGGGGCCCACGCTGCCCTGCAAGAATCAGGAAAGACTATGGACGAATCTGAAGAGCGGGCAGTCACCATCATCACCGGTCGTGTCTGGCGCGAGAAGGGCGAGGAAAGCGAAGGCGTTCACATCATGCTGCTTGCTCCCGATGACGATACCGCGGTGCGACTCGCGCTGGAAGCCCTCGCTCGCGAAGGCTATGCGGAAGCTGAGCTTGATCGCATCGGTGACATGGAAGGCGAGCCCGACGAGGAGCCACATCTCTCAGCCTGGCAGGGGGCGCTTGAAGGCGAAATCGCGATCGTTACGTTTGACGAACCAATTTAGGTGCTTGCAGTCGGGTGTGATCGCATGACAGCCAAAGGCGTAGGAAAGCAGTTGCCGCGTTGAAGCAGCACCCGAAAAGGCCCGGCTCATGCCCGGGCCTTTTCGGCAGGCAAAGCTTTATTTCAGTTTAGCCCCGGCTCCAGCGTAAACACGACAAACTGCGTGAACTGTCCGTTGGGATTGAAGTTGTTGTCGGAGGCCATCACGAGGGTCTGTTTGCCGCCAACCTCCGGCCCCTCGGTGATCGCTTCGATATTGTCCACGTCGAGACCGAAATCCCCTTCGCCGATCGTCAGGACATGCGTCTTCCTGAGTGTCGCAACGTCAACATCAAGGTCGGCAATTCTTTCTGCGCCGAGAATGTCGCTCGCACCCGCCGTCTCCACAAGATAAAGATTGATTTCGTTACCTGCCCCCAGCGCAAAGGAACGCTCGACCGCAAGAAACCGGCCGGCGTCGATCTCCAGGATCTCCGTCAGGCCGTTGTCGTTGTAGTAGGGCTCCGTGTCCGACTTCCGGTGGATCGGGCCGGTTTCGTAGACATACTCGGCGACCGGTTCCCCGCTTTCCACGTCAAAACCCAGGATGCGCGACAGGCTTCCCGCTTCAGGCGTCGCCTTTGGCCCGTCCTGTGCAAGCGCATTTTCGGTCGCCACCCAGGCAGTCTTTCCGTCGACGGAAAGCGCCAGCCCTTCAAATGCCAGATTGTTGCGGATGCCGCGTTCACCGGCAGCATCCGGCAGGTATGCTCCAGGGATCGTAAAGCTGCGCTTGAACGCGCCGTCCGCTCTGGCTTCGTAGAGCGCCGGATTGCCCGCGGCGTCGCGCTCGCTCGACCAGAACACGCTCTGCCGCGTACCGTCGAAGCGGATCGCTTCCGGATCGATGGTCTTGGGTGCGAACGGCGCGCCATCCTCTCCCTGGAGCACATGGCTCGAGATAATGTCCGCCCCCTTCACGCCGTCTTCCTCGATCAGAAGCTTCAGCCGATAGAAACGCGCCGGTGCTTTCTCCGACCGGTCATCAGAAATCGCATAAAACACCTCCGTCTCCGCATCGTAATCGAGACCCGATATGCCACCGAATTCGATGCCGGAAATCATGAGGCCGCTGGGAAGGACGATTTCGCCGAGAAAGGCTGGCTTTATCACGGCGTCTGCGTGGGCGAGAGACTGCGCCAAAATGGACATTGTTGCAGCGAAAACTAGCTTCCTGAACATGAGATCTTCTCCATAAACCGGGCGAAAGGGGCGCCCGGGGGTCTCATGATCCGGTTGGGTAACAGGCACGCGACAACGCCGGTGGATCGACCAAAGAAAAGCCGGGCACAGGGCCCGGCTTTGCATTTTTGAGATGAGCGCTGCCGATTACTCGGCGGGGCTCGTCGTCATGTCGGCGATCATAGGATCGGCTATTTCGGCACCGGAGCTCTTGCGTCGCTCGTCCAGGATCAGATCGTCGCGCGAACGTGCGATGCGGCGAACCTGGCTCATGGCGCCACCCGTACCGGCCGGGATAAGGCGACCCACGATGACGTTTTCCTTCAGGCCCTGCAGCGTGTCGATCTTGCCGGCTACAGCCGCCTCGGTCAGCACGCGGGTGGTCTCCTGGAAGGAGGCCGCGGAAATGAAGGACGGCGTCTGCAGAGATGCCTTGGTGATGCCGAGCAGAACCGGCTGACCTTCGGCTGGCTTCTTGCCCTCTTCCACCAGGCGCTCGTTGATCTCCTCGAACTCGACCGAGTCAACATGGTCGCCCGGAATATAGGTCGAATCGCCCTGTGTCGTAATCTCGACCTTCTGCAGCATCTGGCGAACGATCACCTCGATGTGCTTGTCGTTGATCAACACGCCCTGCAAACGATAGACCTCCTGGATTTCGTTGACCAGGTAAGAAGCCAGAGCCTCCACGCCCTTGATCGCCAGAATGTCATGCGGTGCCGGATTACCGTCGAGGATGAAATCGCCCTTTTCGATCTGGTCACCATCCTGGAGATGGAACGGCTTGCCCTTGGGAATGAGATATTCCGCGGGCTCCAGTGTCGAGTCATGCGGCTCGATGACGATACGGCGCTTGTTCTTGTAGTCCCTACCGAAACGGATCGTGCCATCGATCTCGGCAATGATGGCGTGATCCTTCGGACGACGCGCCTCGAACAGCTCTGCCACACGCGGCAGACCACCGGTAATGTCCTTGGTGCGCGCGCTCTCGGTCGGAATACGGGCAATCACGTCGCCCGGCTTGACCTTGGAGCCCGGCTCAACGGACAGAACCGTTTCAACCGACATAAGGAAGCGTGCATCGCCACCACGGGCGAGCTTTGCCACCTTGCCCTTGGAATCGAGCACCGTCAGCGCCGGCTTCAGGTCCGCACCGCGCGGCGTCGACCGCCAATCGATGACCTCGCGCTTGGTGATACCGGTCGACTCATCGGCTGTTTCCTGAACGGAAACGCCATCCACCAGATCCTCGAACGCCACGGTGCCTTCCACTTCGGTGAGCATCGGACGGGTGTAAGGATCCCACTCGGCGATGCGCTGACCGCGCTTGACCTTGTCGCCCTCGTCGATGAAGAGCCGCGAACCGTAGGTAAGGCGGTGGCTTGCACGCTCCTCGCCGTTCTCGTCAAGGATCAGAACCGCCATGTTGCGGCCCATCACGATGAGATCGCCTTCAGAGTTGCGCACCACATTGCGGTTGCGGATCTTGACGGTGCCCTCAAAGGACGCCTCCAGGAACGACTGGTCAACCACCTGCGCCGTTCCGCCCATGTGGAAGGTACGCATGGTGAGCTGGGTGCCCGGTTCGCCGATGGACTGGGCCGCAATAACGCCGACCGCCTCACCGATGTTGACCGGCGTGCCGCGCGCCAGATCGCGCCCATAACAAACCGCACATACGCCGCTGCGAACCTCACAGGTAAGCGCGGAGCGGATACGCACCGTCTGGATGCCCGCTTTCTCGATCGCTTCAACATCGCGTTCATCGATCAGGCGCCCTGCCGAAACGATGACTTCATCGGTAGCCGGATTGATGATGTCGTCGAGAGCCGTACGGCCAAGGACACGCTGACCGATGGAGGCAACCACCTGCCCTGCGTCCACGATGGGCTGCATGGTCAGGCCCTTCTCGGTGCCGCAATCAGGCACGGTGACAATGCAGTCCTGTGCAACATCGACGAGACGACGAGTCAGGTAGCCCGAGTTTGCTGTCTTCAAGGCAGTGTCGGCCAGACCCTTACGGGCGCCGTGGGTGGAGTTGAAGTACTCCATCACGGTCAGGCCTTCCTTGAAGTTCGAGATGATCGGCGTCTCGATGATGGAGCCATCCGGTCGGGCCATGAGGCCACGCATACCGGCAAGCTGACGCATCTGCGCCGGCGAACCGCGGGCACCGGAGTGCGACATCATGTAAACCGAGTTCATCGGCTTCTGGCGGCCGTCTTCATTGAACTCGACTGCCTTGATGCGCTTCATCATCTCGTCGGCGACCTTCTCCGAGCACTTGGCCCAGGCGTCGACGACCTTGTTGTACTTCTCGCCCTGCGTGATCAGGCCGTCATTGTACTGCTGCTCATATTCCTTGGCGAGCGCCTCGGTCTCGGCCACCAGCTTTTCCTTGGTGTCCGGAATGACCATGTCGTCCTTGCCGAAGGAAATACCTGCGCGGCAGGCATGGCTAAAGCCGAGCTGCATCACGCGGTCACAGAAGATGACTGTCTCTTTCTGACCGCAGTGACGATAGACCGTGTCGATCATCTTGGAGATGTTCTTCTTGGTCAGTTCCTGATTGCAGATGTCGAAGGGCACGTTGTGGTTCTTCGGCAGAAGCTCGCCAACAATCATGCGTCCGGGCGTCGTCTCATGGATCTGCGAGACGGGATTGCCATCCGCATCGACGGTCTTAAACCGCCCCTTGATCTTGGTGTGCAGCGTGACGACCTTGTTCTCCAGAGCATGGTGCAGTTCGCCCATGTCGGCAAAGACCATGCCCTCACCCGGCTCGTTCTGGTTCATGATGGACAGATAGTAGAGTCCGAGAACCATGTCCTGCGACGGCACGATGATCGGTGCGCCGGAGGCCGGGTGCAGGATGTTGTTGGTCGACATCATGAGCACACGCGCTTCAAGCTGGGCTTCCAGCGAAAGCGGCACGTGAACAGCCATCTGATCACCGTCGAAGTCGGCGTTGAATGCCGTGCAGACCAGCGGGTGAAGCTGGATCGCCTTGCCTTCGATCAGCACGGGCTCGAACGCCTGGATGCCCAGACGGTGCAGCGTCGGCGCGCGGTTCAGAAGAACGGGATGCTCGCGGATAACCTCATCGAGGATATCCCACACCTCTGGCTTTTCCTTCTCGACCAGCTTCTTCGCCTGCTTGACGGTGGACGAGTAGCCTTTTGCATCAAGACGCGCATAGATAAACGGCTTGAAGAGCTCAAGCGCCATCTTCTTCGGCAGGCCGCACTGGTGCAGCTTGAGCTCGGGTCCGGTCACGATCACCGAACGGCCAGAGTAATCGACGCGCTTGCCGAGCAGGTTCTGACGGAACCGGCCCTGCTTGCCCTTCAACATGTCGGAGAGCGACTTCAGCGGACGCTTGTTGGCACCGGTGATAACGCGCCCACGGCGACCGTTGTCGAACAGTGCGTCGACGGCCTCCTGAAGCATGCGCTTCTCGTTGCGAATGATGATGCCCGGCGCGCGCAGCTCGATAAGGCGCTTCAGACGGTTGTTTCGGTTGATCACACGACGATAAAGGTCGTTGAGATCGGAGGTCGCGAAGCGGCCGCCATCCAGCGGCACCAGTGGACGCAGATCCGGCGGAATGACCGGGACGATCTTCATGATCATCCACTCAGGGCGATTACCGGACTCGAGGAAGTTCTCGACCACCTTGAGACGCTTCAGAAGCTTCTTCTGCTTCAGCTCGGATGTTGTGGATGCGAGCTCCGAACGCAGATCACCGGCGATCTTGTCGAGGTCCATCGATTCCAGAAGGTGATGAATAGCCTCGGCACCGATCATGGCGGTGAACTGGTCCTCGCCATACTCGTCAACCGCAATCAGATACTCTTCTTCGGAAAGGAGCTGGTTTTCCTTGAGCGCCGTCAGCCCCGGTTCGGTCACGATGTAGTTCTCGAAATAGAGAACGCGCTCGATGTCCTTCAGGGTCATGTCGAGCAGCGTGCCGATGCGCGAAGGCAGCGACTTCAGAAACCAGATATGAGCGACAGGTGCTGCCAGCTCGATATGGCCCATACGCTCGCGACGAACACGTGACAGCGTGACTTCCACGCCGCACTTCTCGCAGATGACGCCCTTGTACTTCATGCGCTTGTACTTGCCGCAGAGGCACTCATAGTCCTTGATGGGACCGAAGATGCGCGCGCAGAAGAGACCGTCACGCTCAGGCTTGAACGTACGATAGTTGATGGTCTCGGGCTTTTTGATCTCGCCATACGACCAGGACAGAATTTTCTCGGGGCTAGCCAGAGAAATCCTGATCGAGTCGAAAGTCTGTGCCGGCGCCTGAGGGTTGAAAAGATTCATGACCTCTTGGTTCATGCCGATCTCCTTTTCGGGACGCCTTGTCCCTTTTAAACTTCGGTGAAGACTGCCGCCGCGTGTCCCACCGGTTCAAATGCTTGGCCGCTAAGCTGCCTTGCGAACGACGATTGCGTGTCGCGAGAGTGTACCCCGCGACACGCGATAACGCTTATTCCGCAGCGTCGGGCAGTTGCTCTGTCTCGCCGGTGTCAATGCGGGAGTTTTCGAGCTCCACATTGAGACCAAGAGAGCGCATTTCCTTGACGAGAACATTGAAGCTCTCCGGAATGCCCGCCTCGAACGTATCGTCGCCGCGCACGATGGCTTCATAAACCTTGGTACGGCCCGCCACGTCATCCGACTTCACGGTCAGCATTTCCTGCAGCGTGTAGGCAGCGCCATAAGCTTCCAGCGCCCAGACCTCCATCTCACCGAAACGCTGTCCGCCGAACTGCGCCTTACCGCCCAGCGGCTGCTGGGTCACGAGCGAATACGGTCCAATCGAACGGGCGTGGATCTTGTCGTCCACCAGGTGGTGCAGCTTCAGCATGTAGATGTAGCCGACAGTGACCTGACGATCGAACGGCTCACCCGTACGCCCGTCGTAAAGTGTCACCTGCCCGCTCGTCTGCATGCCTGCCTGTTCCAGCATGATGTTGACGTCAGCCTCATGCGCGCCGTCGAAGACAGGCGTTGCGATGGACACGCCGCGACGCATCTGCTCGCCAAGGCGAACAATGCTCTCATCGTCGTACTGACGTACCGGCTCGTTACGGTCGTTGTCCGGAATGATCGACTCGATCGTCTGGCGCAGCGGCTTGATGTCTCCGCTCTCCTTATAACTGTCGATCAGATCTCCGATCTGCTGCCCCATGCCGGCACACGCCCAGCCCAGATGGGTCTCCAGAATCTGGCCGACGTTCATGCGGCTCGGCACACCCAGTGGGTTGAGCACGATATCCACATGCTGGCCATCTTCAAGAAACGGCATATCCTCGACCGGCACGATGCGCGAAACCACACCCTTGTTACCGTGACGGCCAGCCATCTTGTCGCCGGGCTGCATCTTGCGCTTCACGGCAACGAAGACCTTGACCATCTTCATGACGCCGGGCGGCATCTCGTCGCCGCGCTGCACCTTTTCGACCTTGTCCATGAAGCGCTGTTCAAGCGCCTTCTTCGACTCGTCATACTGGGCACGCATGGCTTCGAGAGCTTCCTGAAGCTTCTCGTCCTCGACAGCAAACTGCCACCACTGCGAACGCGGATACTCGTCCAGAACCTCGGCGGAAAGGGTCGCCCCCTTCTTGAAGCCTTTCGGCCCAGCGATCGCCTGCTTGCCCTCGAGCATTTCGGCGAGACGCGCATAGACGTTGCGATCCAGAATCGACTGCTCGTCGTCGCGGTCCTTGGCAAGGCGTTCGATTTCCTCGCGCTCGATGGCCATCGCACGCTCGTCCTTCTCGACGCCGTGACGGTTGAAGACGCGCACCTCGACGACCGTTCCGTACGTGCCGGGTGGCATGCGCATGGACGTGTCGCGAACATCCGAAGCCTTCTCACCGAAGATGGCGCGCAATAGCTTTTCTTCCGGCGTCATCGGGCTTTCGCCCTTCGGTGTGATCTTGCCAACCAGAATGTCGCCCGGCTGAACTTCGGCACCGATATAGGTGATGCCGGCTTCGTCGAGGTTCTTCAGCGCTTCTTCCGAAACGTTCGGAATGTCACGCGTGATTTCTTCCGGTCCAAGCTTCGTATCACGCGCCATCACCTCGAATTCCTCGATGTGAATGGAAGTGAAGACGTCATCGCGAACGATACGCTCGGACAGGAGGATGGAATCCTCGTAGTTGTAGCCGTTCCAGGGCATGAACGCGACGAGCACGTTCCGGCCAAGTGCGAGATCGCCCAGATCCGTAGAAGGACCGTCCGCGATGATATCGCCCTTGTTGACCCGGTCGCCCACGCGCACCAGCGGACGCTGGTTGACGCAGGTGTTCTGGTTCGAACGCTGGAACTTCATCAGGCGGTAGATGTCAACGCCCGAACGCGATGCGTCCACGTCTTCCGTCGCACGGATAACGATACGGGTCGCATCCACCTGATCGACGACACCGGTCCGGCGGGCAGCAATCGCAGCACCGGAATCGCGCGCAACGATCGGCTCCATGCCGGTGCCGACGAACGGCGCCTCGGCACGCACCAGAGGCACGGCCTGACGCTGCATGTTCGAACCCATGAGAGCGCGGTTGGCGTCGTCGTTTTCCAGGAACGGGATGAGTGCTGCCGCAACCGACACAAGCTGTTTCGGCGACACGTCCATCAGGTCGACATTCTCACGCGGTGCCATCATCACTTCGCCGGCATGGCGGCAGATAACGAACTCATCCGTGAAGCTGCCATCCTCGCCGATGGAAGCGTTGGCCTGAGCAACGTAGTGCTTGGCCTCTTCCATTGCGGACAGGTAGACAACGTCCTGGGTCACCTTGCCGTCGACAATCTTGCGATACGGGCTCTCGATGAAACCGTATTTGTTGACGCGGGCGAATGTGGCGAGCGAGTTGATCAGACCGATATTCGGGCCTTCCGGCGTCTCAATCGGGCAGATACGGCCATAGTGGGTCGGGTGCACGTCGCGCACCTCAAAGCCAGCACGCTCACGCGTCAGACCGCCCGGTCCAAGTGCCGAAAGACGACGCTTGTGGGTGATCTCTGACAGCGGGTTGGTCTGGTCCATGAACTGCGAGAGCTGCGAGGAACCGAAGAACTCGCGCACGGCGGCAGCAGCCGGCTTGGCGTTGATCAGGTCCTGCGGCATCACCGTGTCTATCTCGATCGAGGACATACGCTCCTTGATCGCACGCTCCATGCGCAGGAGGCCGACACGGTACTGGTTTTCCATCAGCTCGCCGACGGAACGCACACGGCGGTTGCCGAGATTGTCGATGTCGTCGATCTCGCCCTTGCCATCGCGCAGCTCGACAAGCGTCTTGACCACGGCAACGATGTCTTCCTTGCGCAGAACGCGCACGGTGTCTTCCGCGTCCAGTTCGAGACGCATGTTCATCTTGACGCGGCCAACGGCCGAAAGGTCGTAGCGCTCGGCATCGAAGAACAGCGAATGGAACATCGCTTCCGCCGTTTCGAGCGTGGGCGGCTCGCCCGGACGCATGACACGATAGATGTCGAACAGCGCATCCTGGCGGGACTCGTTCTTGTCGGCAGCAAGCGTGTTGCGGATGTAGCCGCCAACATTAACGTGGTCGATGTCGAGAAAATGCACTTCGGTCGCGCCCGTCTCGAGCAGAACCTTCAGCGTCTTCTCATCGATCTCGTCACCGGCCTCGAGGAAAATCTCGCCCGTTTCCGGATTGACGATGTCTTCCGCCAGATAATTGCCCAGCAGGTCGTCTTCCGTCGCACGAATGGCCTTCAGGCCCTTCTCGGCGAGCTGCTTTGCCTGACGCGCCGTGATCTTTTTGCCAGCCTCAACGACAACCTCGCCGCTGTCGGCGTCGATCAGGTCCGTCGTGGCTTTCAGACCCTTGAACCGATCAACCGAGTAGGGAACACGCCAATTGTCACCATCGCGCACATAGGTGAGCTGATCGTAGAAGGTGGACAGGATCTCTTCAGCATCCATGCCAAGCGCCATCAGAAGCGACGTCGCTGGCAGTTTGCGGCGGCGGTCGATGCGCGCATGGACAATGTCCTTGGCATCAAACTCGATGTCGAGCCAGGAACCGCGATACGGGATCACACGCGCGGCAAACAGAAGCTTGCCCGACGAATGCGACTTGCCTTTGTCGTGGTCGAAGAACACACCCGGCGAACGGTGCATCTGCGAGACGATAACGCGCTCGGTGCCATTGACGATAAAGGTGCCATTGGACGTCATGAGCGGCATATCGCCCATATAGACGTCCTGCTCCTTGATGTCCTTGATTGACTTGGCGCCGGTGTCCTCATCGACATCAAAGACGATCAGGCGCAACGTCACCTTGAGCGGCGCAGCGAAGGTCAGATCGCGCTGCCGGCACTCGTCAACATCGAACTTGGGATCCTCGAATTCGTACTTCACGAATTCAAGCATCGCCGTTCCGGCGAAGTCCGAAATCGGGAAAACCGACTTGAACACCGCCTGCAGCCCCTCGTCAGGACGCCCGCCCTCGGGCTCCTCGACCATCAGGAACTGGTCATAGGATGCCTTCTGAACCTCGATAAGGTTCGGCATCTCCGCAACTTCCGGAATCTTTCCGAAGAACTTGCGTACCCGCCTGCGACCATTAAACGTTTGGGTCTCGGCCATCGTCGCTCCTTGCCCTGCCTGGCTTGCATGCACCACGTGAACCGCCGTTCCGGCGGTCAATCCAAACGGATAAAAACCCGTTTCCTGAAAGCCGCTTGCGGCCTACAGGAAAGAGGTTTGGATTCCGTCTTCAGTGTTCCGGCCCGCACAGATCGGAAATCCGTGCGGCCCGGACGCCGAATTACTTCAGCTCAACCTTGGCGCCAGCGCCTTCGAGCTGCTCTTTGATCTTCTCGGCTTCGTCCTTGGACACGCCTTCCTTGATCGCCTTCGGAGCGGACTCAACGAGGTCCTTGGCTTCCTTCAGGCCGAGACCCGTGATGCCGCGAACTTCCTTGATGACGTTGATCTTCTGGGCGCCTGCATCGGCGAGAACGACGTCGAATTCGGTCTTCTCTTCGGCAGCTTCGCCACCGGCAGCACCGCCTGCAGCAGCGGCAACAGCCACCGGAGCAGCAGCGGAGACGCCCCACTTCTCTTCAAGCATCTTCGAAAGCTCAGCCGCCTCGAGGACGGTAAGGCTCGACAGGTCTTCAACGATCTTAGCAAGATCAGCCATTGTACATTTCCTTTTGTGTTCGAACTGTGTTGTTGGTCTTGAGGACCGGCATCACGCCGCCTCGTCCTTCTTGGAATAGGCGCCGAAGACGCGCGCGAGCTGACCCGCGGGCGCGTTGACGACCTGTGCGATCCGGGTAGCCGGCGTCGAAATCATGCCGACCAGCTTCGCCCTGAGCTCGTCCAGCGACGGCAGCGAGGCGAGTGCCTTCACACCGTCGGCGTCGAGCGCGGTCTCACCCATGGCACCGCCGAGAATGACAAGCCTGTCATTGCCCTTGGCGAAGTCATTGGCGACCCTAGGAGCGACAACCGGATCGTCCGAATAGGCAATCAGGGTCTGGCCTTCGAAAAGGGCCTGAATGCCTTCGGACGGGGTTCCCTGAAGGGCGATTTTGGCGAGACGGTTTTTCGCAACCTTGACTGTGCCACCTGCGCCGCGCATCTTCGAACGAAGATCGTTCATCTGTGCGACGGTCAGACCGGCATAGTGGGCCACGACGACCGAACCGGTGTTGCTGAACACCTGATTCAGATCCGCGACGAATTCGCGTTTTTCCGCTCTGTCCACTGCCTTCTCCATTTGACGGAAAGTCCCGAAAGACGCATCCGCCGGTTTGCCTTTTGCCGCAGGGCATCCGCAAACTCGGATCACCCAAGCGACGCTCGAGGATCCTGTCCCCTTTCGCCAACCGGAATTCCGGCATCGGACAAAAGGCCAACACGGTTCGAACCTTCAAACGGGGCAAGCCCCGGTCTCCGGTCCCACCCGTCTCATGCAGACCCCGAAAAGGGATTAAGGCGAACCGCCTGCAATCTCGGACAGGATGTTCCGGAAGTTTCCTTCCGGCTTCCACACCCGAGGGTGCGGAAAGTCTTGGGGAAGGCGCCAGAGCGCCCTCCCCGAAATCTTATCAGGACGCAGCCGTCAGGCTCGCCACATCAATGCGCAGGCCAGGGCCCATGGTCGAGGTGATGGCAACCTTCTTCAGGTAGTTGCCCTTGGCACCCGCCGGCTTCGCCTTGATCACGGCATCCGCAAAAGCGCGTACATTCTCAGCGATGGCCTTGGCATCAAAAGAAGCCTTGCCGACGCCGGCATGCACGATACCGGCCTTCTCGACGCGGAACTCGACAGCGCCGCCCTTGGAAGCCTTGACCGCAGCCGTAACGTCCGGCGTCACGGTGCCAACCTTCGGGTTCGGCATCAGGCCACGCGGACCGAGCACCTTACCGAGACGACCGACCAGCGGCATCATGTCCGGCGTCGCGATACAGCGATCGAAATCGATCTCGCCCTTCTGGACGATCTCCACCAGATCCTCGGCACCGACGATGTCGGCACCGGCAGCCTTGGCCTCATCTGCCTTGTCGCCCTTGGCGAACACGGCAACGCGAACCGTACGGCCCGTGCCGTTCGGCAGATTGACGACGCCGCGAACCATCTGGTCCGCATGACGCGGGTCGACGCCGAGGTTCATCGCGATCTCGATGGTCTCGTCGAACTTCGCGGTTGCACGGTCCTTCAGAAGCGCAACGGCCTCATCGAGAGCGTATTCCTTGTCACGGTCGATGCCTTCGCGCGCCTTTGCGATGCGCTTGGAAAGTTTCGTCGCCATATCGTCAGCCCTCCACTTCCAGGCCCATGGAACGCGCGGAACCCTCGACCATGCGCATGGCCGCATCGACGTCGTTCGCGTTCAGGTCTTTCATTTTGGCTTCTGCGATTTCACGCACCTTGTCGCGCGAAATCTTGCCAGCAACCGACTTGCCCGGCTCCTTGGAACCCGACTTCAGGTTGATCGCCTTCTTGAGGAAGTAGCTCACCGGCGGAGTCTTCATCGTGAAGGTGAAAGACTTGTCCTGATAGTAGGTCACGACGACCGGGATCGGCGACCCCTTCTCCATCTCCTGGGTCTGCGCATTGAATGCCTTGCAGAACTCCATGATGTTGATGCCACGCTGACCAAGCGCAGGACCGATCGGGGGCGACGGCGTCGCCGAACCCGCGGGAACCTGAAGCTTGAGCAGGCCTGCAACTTTCTTAGCCATATCTCATCTGCCTTGTCGTTCACGCCGACCATCCTGCAAAGGATCGGCCGGCACCTGCAGTTTGGTGGTCCGGAAATCAGCAGCCGGCTAAGCCACCCTTCCCTTCCACCGACGAAGCCCCTCAAAGGGCAACACGGTCAGCCCTTTTCGACCTGACCGAATTCCAGATCGACGGGCACGGCCCGTCCAAAAATCGAAACCTCGACCTTGAGTCGCGAGCGCTCCTCGTCCACTTCCTGAACGGAACCGTTGAACGAAGCAAAGGGGCCGTCGGCCACACGCACCTGTTCGCCGATTTCGAAGGTGACCGAGGGCTTGGGGCGTTCAACACCCTCCTGAACCTGGGTCAGGATGCGCTCGGCCTCCGCCTCGGTGATCGGCACCGGCTTGGAATCGCCAAGAAAGCCGGTCACTTTCGGCGTGTTCTTGATCATCGAGAAGACGGCATCGGTGAGCTGCGCCTTGACGAGAACATAGCCGGGGAAAAACTTGCGCTCGGCATCGACCTTGCGGCCACGGCGCACTTCCACCACCTTCTCGGTCGGAACGACAACCTGCTCGATCTTGCCGGTCAGCCCTTTCTGGCGGGCCTGCTCCTCAATGGATTCGGCAACCTTCTTCTCAAAGTTGGAATAGGCGTGGACGATGTACCAACGCGCAGTCATTTCAATCGCACTCCGTCAATCGTCCAGTGTCAGGCGCCAATGCCAAGGATGAGCTCGATACCGTAGGCCATGAGCTGGTCGGCAGCGAAGAAGAAAATCGCCGCCAGTGTGGCGAATGCGATGACCATCACTGTAGAGATCAGTGTCTCACGCCGCGAGGGCCACGTTACTTTCGCGGTTTCGGACCGAACCTGCTGAAGAAACGTGAAAGGATTCGTGGTTTTCGACGCCATATGCCGCTCTTGGTTCTGAAGCCTGGCAAGCCAGGTTATTTATTGTCCCCGATCGGATCGGGAGAGATGCAAGGGGCTGACAAAGCCGCCCCAAAAGCCGCGGAAGAAACATAAAAACCGAATCGATTCTCATATTCCACCCATACGACAAAGGCGCGTAAAGCCGCTTTCCCGGCTCCACGCACCGCGTGTCTGTTTGACCTACATAGAACCGAAGTCCGATTCTTGCAAGCCCCCACTGGAGATTGTGGCTGCAAGCCGCCCAAAAGGCGATCCGGTCCGGTTCTTCAATGCGATGTCCTGGCAGGGGCAGAGGGGCTCGAACCCCCGACCTGCGGTTTTGGAGACCGCCGCTCTACCAACTGAGCTATACCCCTATCGGCGCCCTTATTGCCCAAACGCATTTTCAGTTCAAGAAGTAGTTTGCCTTCATTCGCCGAAAACCTCACTTTTTTCGCGGACTTTTCAACGCGCAGCTTTTGTTCGCTCCCGTGCCTGGGGCGTTTTCAAAGATACAGCGTTTTTCAGGCGGCGTGCCGCATTTGCGGTGGAGATTTTTGAAACTGACGCACTTCCCATCCGGTGCGCGATATCCGGGACCGCCCTTACAGCCGCACCCTTTGCACGGCGGGCGTTCGGGACAGTTTCGCGCCGCCGATACCTGCGGCAGGCCCGCAAACACGAAAACGATCAACAGGCCAAGAAGCACTCTCGCCATTGTCCCTCACCCTTCAGTCCCCTCACCCTTCAGGCACAAAAAACGGGGCGCTGTATCCAGCGCCCCGCCTGAAAATCATAGGTGTCGCCATCGTCATTTGTGACAATGGCTCCTGCCTGATCACTCAGTGATCGATGCGACGATGCCGGCACCGACGGTGCGGCCGCCTTCACGGATAGCGAAGCGCAGCTTCTCTTCCATGGCGATCGGCACGATCAGCTCGACGTCGACCGTCACATTGTCGCCCGGCATCACCATTTCCGTGCCTTCCGGAAGGTGAACGATGCCCGTCACGTCCGTCGTACGGAAGTAGAACTGCGGGCGGTAGTTCGTGAAGAACGGCGTATGACGGCCGCCCTCTTCCTTCGTCAGGATGTAGGCTTCTGCCTTGAACTTCGTGTGCGGCGTCACCGAACCGGGCTTGGCCAGAACCTGACCGCGCTCAACGCCCTCACGCTCGACACCGCGCAGAAGCGCACCGATGTTGTCGCCGGCCTGACCCTGGTCGAGAAGCTTGCGGAACATCTCAACGCCCGTGCAGGTCGTCTTCGTCGTCGGACGGATGCCGACGATCTCGATTTCCTCGCCGACCTTGATGATGCCGCGCTCGACGCGACCCGTAACAACCGTGCCGCGGCCCGAAATCGAGAACACGTCCTCGATCGGCATCAGGAACGGCTGGTCAACCGGACGCTCGGGCGTCGGAATGTAGGCGTCAACCTCGGCCATCAGCTTGCGGATCGCGTCCTCGCCGATCTCCTTGTTGGAGTCTTCAAGAGCAGCAAGCGCCGAACCCTTCACGATCGGAATGTCGTCGCCCGGGAAATCGTAGGACGAAAGAAGCTCGCGAACCTCAAGCTCAACAAGCTCCAGAAGCTCTTCATCGTCAACCTGGTCCACCTTGTTCAGGAAAACCACGATCGCCGGAACGCCAACCTGGCGGGCAAGAAGAATGTGCTCGCGCGTCTGCGGCATCGGGCCATCGGCAGCCGAAACAACCAGGATCGCGCCGTCCATCTGAGCCGCACCCGTGATCATGTTCTTCACATAGTCGGCGTGGCCGGGGCAGTCCACGTGCGCGTAGTGACGCGCATCCGTCTCATACTCCACATGCGCCGTCGAAATCGTGATCCCGCGCGCCTTCTCTTCCGGTGCGCCATCAATCTGGTCATAGGCGCGGAACTCGCCGAAATACTTCGTGATCGCTGCCGTCAATGACGTCTTGCCGTGGTCAACGTGACCAATCGTGCCGATGTTCACATGCGGCTTCGTACGCTCAAATTTACCTTTGGCCATTGCAACTTCCTTTGGCGCCGTGGATGCGTTTGGGTTTTAGATGCGGGGCGATTACCGACAAAGTCGATAAATTACAAGCCCCTTTACCATCTCAGGGGTCATCGCGCGCCTTTTGGCTGCGCAAACGCCACGAAGCCACCCGCTGCGGCTGAACATTCTCGCCGATGCCAAGAGAGACAGGCAACGCAAAGACGTTCAAACGAAGTCGAAAACACGGAGTAAGCTGGAGCGGGTAGCGGGAATCGAACCCGCATATTCAGCTTGGAAGGCTGCTGCTCTACCATTGAGCTATACCCGCCGGGTTCGCTTCGCTGGCTCTGATCGACGGTGGTGGAGGGGGCTGGATTCGAACCAGCGTACGCATAGCGAACGGATTTACAGTCCGTCTCCTTTAACCACTCGGACACCCCTCCGTTTCCGTCGGAGCTTCAGCGACGTGGCGGAATTTCGAAAGGCAAATCGCCCTGCTCCGTTCCGCGATGCGCCTTATGACGAGGCCGCTCACCGGTGTCAACCGCCTGTCGCAATTCTTCGTCGAAAAACTTTCATCCTGTAAATCCGGTTTCCAGAATGCCGCCGCCGGACTATAGAAACGCCATGAGCGACGATCAAAATTCCAGAACCCCGAAAGACAGCCATTATGCCCGCCTGCGGCGCGCGCACAGAGAGCGCGCCGCGCAGAAGCGCGGAGGAAAAGCCCCTGTTCACGCCGACATCAATACCGACGATGGCATTGTCCGCCTCTACGGCCTCCATACCGTTCGCGCAGCTCTCGAAAACCCGCAACGTCGAATCAGGCGCCTCTATGTCACCCGAAACGCTTCCGCGCGTCTGGAACTGAATGACCTGACGTCCCTGCCCTTTCCGGTCGAAACGGTCGAACCGCGCGAGATTGACCGGCTTGTCGGGCCTGATGCGGTCCATCAGGGGGTGCTCCTGGAAGCCGAGCCTCTGAGCCACAAGCCGCTTCGGGATCTGGACGGGGCCGCTCTCGTCCTCGTGCTTGATCAGGTCACGGATCCGCACAATGTCGGCGCCATCATGCGTTCTGCCGTGGCTTTCGGCGTGAACGCCCTGGTGACGACTGCGCGCCACAGCCCGGCCGAATCCGGCGTTCTTGCCAAGGCAGCCTCCGGCGCGCTCGAACATATCGACCATCTGACGGTCCGCAATCTCGCCGAGGCACTCGAGGAGCTTTCCCAGGCCGGATTTCAGACAATTGGGCTCGATTCCGAAGGCCCCGAGCCGCTGGAAAACACGTTCCAGGCGGACCGGATCGCTCTGGTGCTGGGGGCAGAAGGAAAAGGCCTTCGGCAAAAAACCCGTGAAACCGTCTCCGCCCTGGCGCGCCTGGACATGCCTGGAGCCATCAGATCGTTGAATGTGTCGAATGCGGCCGCGGTCTCACTCTACGCTGCCTGCAGGCATCTGAACATCATTTCAGGCGGATGAAACCCTGGCATCGGTGCGGGATTTCCGTATTGCCCCGTTGCCGATAGAATGGCGGCGTTGACAGAACACAATCGTACGGGACTGGGGATGCCAATGAGGCTGCACCGCTTACAGTTGATCATTGCCGCCATGGCCTTGACCGTCTCCCAATCCCTGGGTGAGGAGAACAAGGTCCTGGCAGGTTGGTTCGATGCCCTGCGCACCGCGGACCAGCAGGCGCTCTCCGACCTGTTGTCCGATGATGCTCTGATCATTCTCAACGACATCGGAATTGAACAGACAAAGGAAGAATTTCTCGAATCCATCGACGCGTGGGAGGAAGCCACTGGTAACGGCTCCGGCATCCGTTATCGTGTAGACGAGGAAACGAACGATGAAGCAGTCGTCACCGTCTGCTATGATTTTCCCAGCAACTCCGTTCTCACGAACGAACGGTTTATCATCAGGGAAGCAAAGATAAAGGAAAGCCGTCAGACCCAGATCGGCGAGAGCTGCGACGAATTCTAAGCGACCTGCTTCTAGGCGTTCTGCTGCGCACCGCTGCTTTCGGCACGAGGTTGTCACCCATGTCCTGGGTACGATCTGTTACCCATGTCTCCGGGCCGGACAACGGAAAGGATGGTGCCCCCGGACGGACTCGAACCGCCGACCCCCTGATTACAAATCAGGTGCTCTACCAACTGAGCTACAAGGGCATCCGGCGCTCCGTTAGCACAAAGTGCGCGAGAGTAAAATCAAAACTGGCATCGACCATATACGATCCCCACATGAATGCGAGTTCGATTGCCTTTGCAGGCGAACCTTCACGTGCTAACCGATAGCAGCCCGCCGCTAATCCAAGGCAGTCCGATTGCCATGACCCAACAACCAATGGCCCTCGCCTTCGTTTCCGCCGACACCGACAATGCCCGGGAAGCGGCGAAGCGGTTGTCAGCGCTCTACGGCCAGGAACGCCCCGAGGACGCCGACGTCATCGTGGCGCTCGGCGGTGATGGCTTCATGCTGCATATACTCCGTGAAACGATGGGAGCGGGAAAGCGCATCTATGGGATGAATCGCGGCTCGATCGGCTTTTTGATGAACGAATACCGTGAGAACGGTTTACGAGAGCGGGTCGCCGCAGCAATTCCTGAAACCGTACGCCCCCTCCAGATGGAGGCTCTGGACGCCGATGGCAACAAGGTCAGGGCAGTTGCCGTCAACGAGGTTTCACTTCTGCGTCAGTCTTACCAGGCGGCCAAGATCCGGATTGCCATCGATGACAAGGTACGCCTCGAAGAGCTGATATGTGACGGCGTAATGGTTGCAACGCCCGCCGGCTCCACAGCCTATAATCTTTCCGCGCACGGCCCAATCCTTCCGCTTGATGCGCCGCTTCTTGCACTCACTCCGGTCAGTCCGTTTCGTCCGCGCCGCTGGCGTGGCGCACTGCTCTCCAACCAGGCGACCGTGCGTTTTGACATTCTCGAGCCTGAAAAGCGGCCGGTGAATGCGGTCGCCGACCATACCGAGATCAAGTCGGTCGTGTCAGTCATGGTTCGCGAATCGCACGAGGAAACCGTTACCGTGCTGTTCGACGAAAGCCATTCGTGGAACGAACGCATCCTTTCCGAGCAGTTCCGTTACTGAACAATAGCTGACTTTACGGCAAGTGATCTGTTGACATCGAACGCTCCAAGCCGTACGCCCTCGAGGGATTCGAGGTTCCAAGGCCTCACAAGGCGGCACTACGCCGCAGAAACAAAGACAGCCGAAACGTGCCAGCAGAAGAACAAGACACCGCTCAGGAAGCGTTGACATTTTCCGATCTGGGTCTGTCCCAGAAGGTCCTCTCCGCCGTGGCCGATGCGGGCTACACGCAACCCACACCGATCCAGGCAGGCGCAATACCGCATGCTCTGGGCGGCAAGGATGTTCTGGGGATTGCTCAGACGGGCACCGGAAAGACAGCATCCTTCGTCCTGCCCATGCTTACGCGACTGGAGCGCGGACGCGCCAGGGCACGCATGCCCCGGACACTCATTCTGGAACCGACACGGGAACTCGCCGCGCAGGTCGAGGAGAATTTTGTCAAATATGGCAAAAACCACCGGCTCAACATCGCGCTTCTGATCGGTGGCGTTTCATTCGACGAGCAGGAGAAAAAGCTGGAGCGCGGCGCCGATGTGCTGATCGCAACACCTGGTCGCCTTCTTGATCACTTCGAGCGCGGAAAACTGCTTCTGACGGGTGTCGAGATTCTTGTTATCGACGAGGCAGACCGTATGCTCGACATGGGCTTCATCCCCGACATCGAGCGCATCTGCAAGCTGATACCCTTCACACGGCAGACCCTCTTCTTCTCGGCCACCATGCCGCCTGAGATCACCAAGCTCACCGAGCAGTTTCTACAGGCGCCGGTGCGTGTCGAGGTCTCGCGCCCGGCGACCACCGCCACGAACATCACCCAGCGTTTTGTCAAATGCGGCGCGAAGCCCTGGGAGAAACGCGAGCGCCTGCGGTCGCTGATCGATTCTCAGGGCGACACGCTGAAGAACGCGATCATCTTCTGCAACCGCAAGAGTGAAGTGGCGACGCTCTTCCGCTCTCTCGTTCGTCACGAGTATGACGCCGGCGCGCTCCATGGAGACATGGATCAGCGTGCGCGAATGACGATGCTGGAGAACTTCCGCAAGGGCAATCTGAAGCTGCTCGTCGCGTCTGACGTTGCCGCGCGCGGACTCGATATCCCCGCTGTGAGCCACGTGTTCAATTTCGACATTCCCACCCACGCCGATGACTATGTGCACCGGATCGGCCGTACCGGTCGTGCAGGCCGCGAGGGCGCTGCCTTCACGCTGATCACCAAGGCTGATCGCAAATACATGGATTCAATCGAAAAACTGATTGGCCAGGAAGTCGAATGGCTGGACGGTGATTTGTCCACATTGCGCGCGGACGAAAGTGCCGACGACGACAAGCGCGGCCGCGGAACAAAGCGCAGTGGGAAAGCCGATACGGCAGGGGACGAGAGAAAGTCCTCCGGAAAGAAATCGCGCAAGCGCGACATCAAATCCGAAAACGCCGAACGCAAGGCGAAACAGGACAAGCCGGAGCAGCCCAAAGAGCAGCGTCGCCATCAACGCGAGGACGACACAACAGTCGGCTTCGGTGAGGATGTGCCCGCTTTCATGAAGATCCCGGTGAAGACCTGAATCAGAGCTGCATCATTCGATAAACAACGCCGTTGCCGGTATTTTCCTGCAGCGGCTTTTTTTTTACGAGACGAGCTACTTTTTCCCGCTTCGCACGCTCGCCTCGAAGGCGCGGTGAGCCCAGAGCGTCATTTCATCAGGATCATCAATCGCGCTCTCAGGGATCGACCAGTAAGGCATGGCGACTGGTCCGCGCCCTCTCCCGCCGACAGGTATCCATTGCCTGGAACCACTGGTCAGGAACATCGGGACGGTCTGGGCGTCAGCCTTCAGCAATATCTCGCCATTGACCTGCAATGCGAAGACGATGCCCTGATGGTAAATTCCCTTGCCGCCGAACATGGGTCGGATCGTAACCGGGCCAAGGCCCGCAAACATATCACGTATGGCGTCGTCGTCCACAGAGAGTCTGTCAGGCAGTACCGCGCGCTTCGGCAAGCGCCTTCAGGTCTGCAGGCTTCAACTCGATGGACTCGCCGCAACCACAGGCCGATGTCTGGTTGGGATTGTTGAACGTGAAGCCGGTGCGAAGCTTGGTGACCTCGAAGTCAAGCTCGGTGCCAAGCAGAAAAAGGGCAGCCTCCGGGGCGACATAAACATGCGCACCCTCATGTTCCACATGGTCATCCTTGGGGTCCGCCTCGGTGACGAGGTCCACCGTGTATTCCATGCCCGCGCAGCCGCCCTTCTTGATGCCGACGCGCACACCGATCGCGCCTTCACGGACGGCAACGATCTCGCGTACGCGGCTAGCAGCCGCGTCGGTCATGGTCATCACTTGAAATCGGCTCATCAAATTCTCCATTCACGGCGAGTGAAAGGCTCGCGGAAAGGTTCTCTTCTCAAGATGGGCAAGAACGCGCAGCGTTGCAAGTGCAGACCTCAGTACCAGCCAACGGCGAACTGGGCTTCCTCGGACATGCGATCGGGTGTCCAGGGCGGATCGAAAACCATCGTCACTTCAACGTCGCTGACACCTTCTACCGTGCTTACGGCATTTTGGACCCAGCCGGGCATTTCTCCGGCCACCGGGCAGCCCGGAGCGGTCAGTGTCATGTCGATTTTTACCGAGCGGTCATCCTCGATATCGACTTTGTAGATCAGGCCGAGCTCATAGATGTCGGCAGGGATTTCGGGGTCGTAGACGGTCTTCAGCGCGCTGACGATGTCATCTGTCAGGCGTGCAAGCTCTTCCTGCGGAATGGACGACGTCCTGGCTTCCGTTTCCTGCGGGGCCGTGGTCCCGGCCGTCTGCTCGGTATCCTGCGGTGTTTCAGTCATCTTGTTCACCCGAAAAAACGCCGCGCTTTCTCAAGCGCTTCAGCGAGGGCGTCGACCTCCTCGCGTGTGTTGTACATGCCGAACGATGCACGGCATGTGGAGGTCACGCCAAAATGTTTCAAGAGCGGCTGCGCGCAATGCGTCCCGGCTCTGACGGCAACGCCGGCCCGGTCTATCACCATTGACACGTCGTGCGCATGGATGCCCTGAAGCTCAAAAGAGACTATAGCCCCTTTGCCCGGAGCATTGCCGAAAATACGCAGTGAGTTGATGCGGCCAAGCTGCTCATGCGCGTAGCGCACAAGGTCCGCCTCATAAGCTGCGATCGCCTCCCGGCCAATGCCTTCGATATAGTCCAGTGCCGCGCCAAGCCCGATGGCCTGCACGATCGGCGGCGTGCCCGCCTCGAAGCGGTGCGGCGGATCATTGTAAGTGACATTGTCGAGTGTCACATCCTCAATCATCTCTCCGCCGCCCTGGAAGGGCCGCATGGCCGCAAGGCGATCTTTCTTGCCGTAGAGCACGCCAATGCCCGAAGGACCGTAGAGCTTGTGCCCGGTGCAGACATAGAAATCGCAATCGAGCGCCTGCACGTCGACCGGGAGATGAACGGCCCCCTGGCTGCCATCGACGAGAACCGGAATGCCACGCTCATGCGCGATCTGGATGATCTCTTTGAGAGGTGTGACCGTGCCGAGAACATTCGACATATGCGTGATCGCGACAAGCCGCGTGCGGTCGGTCAGCGTCTTCTCGAAAGCCTCGACCGTGAGCGCGCCTTCCTCATCGACCGGGATCCAGGAAAGCCTGGCGCCATGGCGCTCGCGCAAAAAATGCCATGGCACGATATTGGAGTGATGCTCCATGATCGACAGAACGATTTCATCGCCCTCGCCGATATTGGGCATCGCATGGCCGTAGGCGACGGTGTTGATCGCCTCGGTGGCCGACTTGGTGAAAATGATCTGATCGGTGCTCTCCGCATTCAGGAAGCGCCGAACCGTTTCACGCGCCTTTTCATAGGCGTCCGTGGCAGCGTTCGAGAGAAAGTGCAGGCCGCGATGAACATTGGCGTATTCATTGCTGTAGGCATGCGTAATCGCATCGATGACCGCCTGCGGTTTCTGCGCCGATGCGCCGTTGTCGAGATAAACGAGCGGTTTGCCGTAAACCTCGCGCGCAAGGATGGGGAAATCCCGGCGAACGGCCTCAACGTCATAACGCATAGTTTCGACCTTCTGGTCCATTTCGAACCCCGCGTGCCCGCCCTTCTTCCAGAAAGGCGGGCGTGAGTGGTTTAGAATTAGCCGTGCTCGGCGAACCAGTCGACCAGCCGGGCCTCCAGCGCCTCGATCACGGTTTCGTCCTCGAGCTCCTCGATCACCTCGGCGACGAACGCCTTGACCAGCAGACCGCGTGCGGTTTTCTCGTCGATGCCGCGCGCCATCAGGTAGAAGAGATGCTCTTTCTCAATATCGGTCACTGTCGCGCCGTGGCCGCACGCCACATCGTCGGCGAAGATCTCGAGTTCCGGCTTGGAAGAGAACCCGCCATCATCGGACAGCAACAGCGTGTTGCAGGCCATCTTGGCATCGGTCTTCTGGGCGACCTTCGCAACGCGGATCTGGCCCTGGAACACGCCATTGGCCTTGCCCGTGACAACATTGCGGAAGGTCTCGGTGGAAACCGTGTCGGGTGCCAGGTGATCGAGCACCATGGTCACATCGCAATGGGTCTCACCGCCAAGCAGGTTCACGCCGCGAAGCCTGAACTCGGAGCCCTCGCCCCGCGCTGCAACCTTGACCTCCTGACGAACCAGCCTGCCGCCACTGTTGAGGATGAAGAGCGTAAGGCTCGCATCCTTGCCCAACGAAGCGGTGAACTGGCCAAGATAGGCCGCATCGTCCGGCTGCTCCTGAAGCAGAATCCAGAACACATGCGCGCCATCGGCGACATCCAGGTGGGTGACGGAAGAAGCAAGCGCATCGCCAACACCGGTCTGACGCTCAATAATGGTCGCCTTTGAGCCGGCTGCCGCGTTGACCACGAAACGGCCATGCACCTGACCGCCCGCATGGATATTCTGAAGCTCGACAGGACGATCGAGCTCAGCACCTTCGGCAATGTCGAGCCAGTAGCCATCCGAAACAAAGGCCGCATTGATCGCACCGACTGCATCGAATCGGTCGGAGGGCGTCAGCCATTCGGCAGACAGTGCGCCTTCCTGAAGCTTGTCGGCGAGCGTGGCAACGGTGAGCCCTTCGGGTCCCGCCGGGCGACCATGTGAGGCGCCGTTCAGCACCGGCAGAATGAGCGCGTTTTCGATCAGCGGCGCAACGGCCTCGGCATTGGCGACCGGCTTGAAATCCGGAACCACGGAAAGAAGCCGGCGCAGATCCGTGTAGTGCCAGGCTTCGACACGGCGCGTGGGCAGGCCCTGCTTGAGAAGCTCGAGTGCCTCATCGCGACGGACGGTGACGTCGGCATCACCCGGCAGGTCGGAAAAACGGCTGGAATAGCCGTTGACCAGCGCCGTCTCGGCCTCCGTCAGCGTGTTTTGAGCATGAAGGTTCATCTCATCACCTCAAGCGGCTGCGTCAATGACGCCGGCATATCCGTTCTTCTCCAGCTCCAGCGCCAGATCCTTGTCGCCAGACTTGATGACCTGGCCGCGGTAGAGAACGTGAACCGTGTCCGGAACGATGTAGTCGAGAAGGCGCTGGTAATGGGTGATCACCAGCACGGCGCGATCAGGCGAACGCAGGGCGTTTACGCCATCGGCAACAATCTTCAGCGCATCGATGTCGAGGCCGGAATCGGTCTCGTCAAGAACGCAGAGTTTTGGCTCCAGAAGCTTCATCTGCAGGATTTCAGCCCGCTTCTTCTCGCCACCGGAGAAGCCGACGTTGAGCGGACGCTTGAGCATGTCCATGCTCATCTCCAGCTCGTCGGCGGCAGCACGAACCCGCTTCAGCATCTCAGGGATCTTCAGCTCTTCCTCGCCGCGCGCCTTGCGCTGTGCATTGATGGCGGTCTTGAGGAACTCCATCGTGGCAACGCCCGGGATTTCGAGCGGGTACTGGAAAGCGAGAAAAATGCCGGCGGCAGCACGCTCGGCCGGGTCCATCTCCAGAATGGACTCACCATTGTAGAGGATCTCGCCCTCGGTCACCTCGTAATCGTCACGACCGGCAAGGATGTAAGACAGCGTCGACTTGCCGGAGCCGTTCGGCCCCATGATCGCGGCCACTTCGCCGGCCTTCACAGACAGGTTGAGGCCACGGATGATCTCGGTGCCATCCTCGGCGATGCGGGCGTGCAGGTTTTTGATCTCAAGCATGATTTTTTCCAAACAAATGCGCCGGCCTCAGCCGACCGAACCTTCAAGCGAAATACCGATGAGCTTCTGCGCCTCGACGGCGAACTCCATCGGCAACTCCTGGATGACGTCCTTGACGAAGCCGTTGACGATGAGCGCGATCGCCTCCTCCTCGGGAATGCCGCGCTGCATGACGTAGAACAGCTGATCCTCGGAAATCTTCGACGTAGTCGCCTCGTGCTCGAACTGCGCGGTGGCGTTCTTCGCCTCGATGTAAGGCACCGTGTGCGCGCCGCAGTCATTGCCGATCAGCAGGCTGTCGCACTGGGTGAAGTTGCGGGCGTTGGCCGCCTTGCGGTGGGCCGAAACCTGTCCCCGATAGGTGTTCTGGGAATGGCCGGCGGAAATGCCCTTGGAGATGATGCGGCTCGACGTGTTCTTGCCCAGATGCAGCATCTTGGTGCCGGAATCTATCTGTTGATGGCCGTTGGAAACGGCAATCGAGTAGAACTCGCCGCGGCTGTTGTCGCCACGCAGGATGCAGGACGGGTATTTCCAGGTAATCGCCGAACCGGTCTCGACCTGGGTCCAGGAGATCTTGGAGTTTTTGCCCCTGCAGTCGCCGCGCTTGGTGACGAAGTTGTAGATGCCGCCCTTGCCCTCGGAATCGCCCGGATACCAGTTCTGGACCGTGGAGTACTTGATCTCCGCATCGTCCAGCGCAATGAGCTCGACCACGGCTGCGTGCAACTGGTTCTCGTCGCGCTGCGGCGCGGTGCAGCCTTCCAGATAGGACACATATGCACCCTCTTCCGCGATGATCAGCGTACGCTCGAACTGACCGGTATTTCGCTCGTTGATGCGGAAATAGGTTGATAATTCCATCGGGCAGCGTACGCCCTTCGGCACATACACGAAGGAACCATCCGTGAAGACGGCAGAGTTCAGCGCAGCATAGTAATTGTCCGATACCGGTACGACCGAGCCCAGATATTTCTGGATCAGCTCGGGATGCTCGCGGATCGCCTCGGAGATCGAGCAGAAAATCACGCCGGCCTTGGCAAGCTCTTCCTTGAACGTGGTCACGACCGACACGGAATCGAACACCGCATCAACCGCCACACGTCCGGAGCTATAGACATTGTCGCTCGGGTTTTCTTCCAGTTCGCTTGGCTCGCCCTGCTTGCGCACGCCGGCGAGAATTTCCTGCTCCCTCAAGGGGATACCAAGCTTTTCATAGGTCTTGAGCAACTCCGGATCGACTTCGTCCAGCGACTTCGGGCCGGTCTGATTTTTCGGCGCTGCATAGTAGTGCAGATCCTGAAAATCGATCTTCGGATAGCTGACCCGCGCCCAGCTCGGCTCTACCATGGCCTGCCACCGCTTGTAGGCGTTCAGGCGCCACTCCGTCATCCATTCCGGCTCTTCCTTCTTGGCCGAAATGAAACGGATGATGTCTTCATTCAGGCCTTTGGGCGCCAGATCGCTTTCGATAAGCGTCTCAAAACCATATTTATACTGGTCCACATCGATCATGCGGACCTGATCAATCGTCTCCTGCACGGCAGGCATATGCGTTCTCCATCCATGCCGGGGTCAAGGCCCGGCCGTCTTCAAATTTGCACACCCTGATTGCCTTGTGGCAAACCTGATGTAGTGCTTCGGAGCGGACGTTTCATCCGGTCACATATTAAATATGTGTCTTTTTCTCCATTTTTATTCTCTTCACCCTCGATTTTTCCTTTTGCCGCTTCACGCGGCTTTCATCCCGGCCTTCGGAGAGCTCTTCCTCCGTGTGGCGATATTGGCCAAAACACTGTCAAACAATGCCAGATCATCTTCAGTGGTCGAGTGACCAATGGAGACCCTCAGCGCGCTTGCCTCGTTCCCCAGCCCCATAGCTTCAAGGACATGGCTTGGCCCAACCCGTCCGGATGAACATGCAGACCCCGCAGAAAGCGCCACACCGCCCAGATCAAAAGCTATCTGGGCTGTTTCGGCTTTCATGCCGGGAATGGAAAAGAAACTGGTATTCGCAACACGATTTACATCCCGTCCGTGAATCACGGCATCCGGTATACGTTTCAAAACGGCGCTCTCGAAGCGATCCCGCATCTCGGCCATGAGATCGACACGCTCCAGGTTTCCAAGAGCCTCCGCCGCAGCCGCGCCAAAACCGGCATTGGCGGCGAGATTCTCGGTTCCCGCCCGATGCCCTTTTTCCTGACCGCCACCGACGATCAGCGCCCGCGGCATCATCAGGTCGGCATTCCCGACCACTGCTCCCGCTCCCTTGGGACCGCCGATCTTGTGCGACGATAAAATAAAATAATCAGCGTAACCGGCGGAAATATCCAGAGGAATACGGCCCACGGCCTGTACTGCATCAAAGATCGTCGTGGCGCCATTCGCCTTGGCCAGACGTCCGATTTCCTCAATAGGCTGAATGACGCCCGTTTCGTTGTTCACCGCATGTACGGCAACCAGCGGCAGACCTGCATCGCGATCATGCCCAGCCAGCAGAGAGTTCAACGCGCCAAGATCTATCAATCCATCAGATTGAACAGGTATGATCTTGATTTGATTACATGAAAACCGGCCACCCTTCAAAAAACACGGATGATCCGCAGCACTGACATAAAGCTTTGAAAAGCCGAGTGGTGCGCGTCCCATGGTCCAGTAGGGTGTGAGAAGCATCGCTGCCGCCTCGGTCGCGCCAGAGGTAAAGACAACATCCTCCGCCCGCGCGCCAACGAGACGGGCCACATGCGTGCGAGCCTGTTCCAGTATGCGCCTGGCTTCCCTGCCCTCGGTATGAACGGAAGATGGATTCCCCGGCATGGACAGCGCGTCAAGCACAGCCGCCCTTGCGCGCTCGGTGAGCGGCGCACTGGCATTGAAGTCGAGATATGCTCGAGTTGCCGACATTGATCTTGCGCTTTTCTCCGCGAATCCGCTGTCTGCTTCACGTCATTGAGGCCAAACTTGCCCACCTTGACGTAATTTCCTTGAATTTTCAGGGCGAGCCGTCCTATTTACCCGGCTTGCCGATATGATGGTTGCTTACGCGCCATCAATTTTGAACAATTCTAAACTAGCTTCTATGGAGGCGTCGGCGTCGCGTCAAGGGTTAAGGGGCATCGTTCCCCGTGGAACCTGAAATGCTGCGGCGCCCAATGTGGAGTACTCATGCCTGAGGTCATTTTTGCCGGGCCTGCCGGACGTCTGGAAGGACGATATCAGCCGTCGAAGGAAAAGAACGCTCCGATCGCGCTCATCCTGCATCCGCATCCGCATTTCGGCGGCACGATGAACAACAAGATCGTCTACGATCTTTTCTACATGTTCCAAAGCCGGGGTTTCACCACACTGCGTTTTAACTTCCGTGGCATCGGCCGCAGCCAGGGAGCATTCGATCACGGCACCGGGGAGCTCTCCGATGCAGCCGCGGCGCTCGACTGGGTTCAGTCGCTGCATCCCGATTCGAAAAATTGCTGGATCGCGGGCTACTCCTTCGGTGCCTGGATCGGCATGCAGCTCCTGATGCGCCGTCCCGAGATCGAAGGCTTCATGTCCATCTCGCCGCAGCCAAACCTGTACGACTTCTCCTTCCTCGCGCCTTGCCCATCCTCGGGCCTGATCATTCATGGCGACGCCGACAAGGTTGCACCGCCTGCCGACGTTCAGGGCCTCGTTGACAAACTGCAGTCTCAAAAGGGTATCACCATTACGCAGAAGACCATGCCTGGCGTGAACCACTTCTACACCGATCACGTCGACGAACTGATTGGCGAGTGCTCGGATTATCTTGACCGCCGACTGCGCGGTGAACTTTCCGAGCCCCGCCCCAAACGCCTGAAGTAAACCGTTCTGCGGATACGGCATGCTGTATCGCCGCATCCGCCAAAATCAAAGAGCCTGAAAGACCATGACCGCCTTCAAATCCGACTTCCTGCGCACGCTCAGCGAACGCGGGTTCATTCACCAGACGTCTGACGATGCTGGTCTCGATGAACTCTTTCGGAACGAGACGGTAACGGCCTATATCGGCTTCGACCCCACGGCGCCCAGCCTGCATGCAGGCGGGCTTATCCAGATCATGATGTTGCACTGGCTGCAACAGACAGGGCACCGCCCGATTGCACTGATGGGCGGCGGCACGGGCATGATCGGCGACCCGTCTTTCAAGGACGAGGCGCGCAAGCTGATGACGCCGGAGACGATCGCCGAGAACATTTCCGGCATCAAGAAGGTGTTTTCAAACTACCTCACCTTCGGCGAGGGACCACAGGACGCACTGATGGTCAACAACGCCGACTGGCTTCTGGGCATTAACTATGTCGAGTTCCTGCGTGATGTGGGCCGCCATTTCTCGGTCAACCGAATGCTGTCATTCGATTCCGTGAAACTGCGCCTCGATCGTGAACAGTCTCTCTCTTTCCTAGAATTCAACTACATGATCCTCCAGGCATACGACTATGTGGAGCTGAACAAGCGGCTCGGTTGCCGCCTGCAGATGGGTGGCTCCGATCAGTGGGGCAACATCATCAACGGCATCGATCTCGGCCACCGCATGGGCACGCCGCAGCTCTACGCCCTCACCTCGCCGCTCCTGACCACCGCGTCGGGCGCCAAGATGGGCAAGAGTGCCGAGGGCGCCGTCTGGCTCAACCCGGAGATGCTGGGTGCATATGATTTCTGGCAGTACTGGCGCAACACCGAGGATGCAGATGTCGAGCGCTTCCTGAAACTTTACACCACCATGCCGTTGGACGAGATTGCGCGGCTCGGCGCGCTACAGGGCGCCGAACTCAACGAAGCCAAGAAAATCCTGGCAACCGAAGTGACAGCGATGCTTCACGGCCGCGATGATGCTGAAGAAGCAGCGGAGACCGCGCGCAAGACGTTCGAGGAAGGGGCGCTGGCGCAGACGCTTCCCACAATAGAAGTGGAACGCTCCGCCCTCGAGGATGGGATCGGTGTGCTCTCGCTCTTTGTGACGGCAGGATTGGCCGCGTCCAACGGCGAAGCTCGCCGTCACGTAAAGGGCGGAGCCGTGCGTCTGAACGACCAGCCCGTGAGCGATGACCGACAGGCCGTGACCATCGACAACCTCACAGAGGAAGGCGTAGTGAAACTCTCCCTCGGGAAGAAAAAACACGTGCTTTTGCGTCCGGTCTAGATCGACGCTGTTTAACGCTTCAGAACATTACGGTGCGCCCAGCCGGGCGCACTTTTTTTATCGAAATTCAAATATCTGCCGGAAAATTCCGGGGGCGATGGCCGAGATGGGATTTACTTCCATCTGAGGCTCGGCGAGCTTGCCATACAGTCGATAGGTAATTCCGATCAGTCCGCGATCACGACCGTTTCCAAGGATCTCGCCAAACACCGGTATTTCGCCAAAGATGCGGTTCAGACCGTAGAGTGGCATGAACGTTCCAGTGATCGCAATGTTGTCGTTCGCATCGAACAGCGTCCCCTGGAAGGTCGTGCCGATCAACGGCCCGCGCAGAACACCATCTCTCAACTCCAGTCGCCCCGGACTTTTCAGCACCGTGGCATAGCCGCGTTCAAAGCTGATTCTATTGGCGTCCACCTCGCCATTGCTTTCGGTTGCAGAGACAAGCGAGCGCAGACGGGTTTCATTGACGATAAAAAAGTTTTCTGCCGACACACGGCCACTCAATACACCGCCCTTGCCCTCGCTCAGCGACAGCGCCATCTGCCCGCCTTCCATGTTCTCGTAAAAGTCGACAAAACGCATGACAGCGCCGGCGTCCGACGAATTGGCGGTGATACCGCTTGGGGCACGCGTCAAAGTCACCTTCCCGCCGGACGCCGTTGTGGCCGACATGTCAAGACGGCCCGAGTTCTGCGCGGCAGACGTGTAGTTCAGGATTACATCCCGCAAAACCGCACCGCCGAAACCGGTCACGCTGGCAAGTTTCGCGTCAAGTGTAACGCCGGCGCTAGCCCCTGCTCCGCTTCCGCTATCGGTAGCGCCCCGCCCGGTTGCAAGATAATGCTTGATCATCGCGCGCCCATCCAATGATGCACCACGCACGGTTACCTTGTAGTTCCTGCCCGACCGGTCGACAGAGACAGAAAAATCGTCGCCCCGGTTCAGTCTTGCCTTGTCGAACCGGGCGCTGGAGAGCTCGCCGCCAGCAATAGTAAGGCGCCCTTCGGCTGAAAATGTCTCTCCGGTCAGTCTAAAGTTCGTCAGTTCCATCGACGACGGCGTTTCTTCGAGAATGAAGGACGCCTTCGCAGGGATTCCCGCACCCTTGCTCCAGTTGATCCATGGAAGCGTCAACCGCGCCTTATCCAGCTTTATGGTGAGCGCCTTGCGCCCATCGGCGAGCTCGGAATAGTCCACCGTCATGGGCCCGGAGAGAATACCATCCAGTCCGGGAACCACTTTGTTGCGCATCGTGTCGTCGAGCATCAGCTCGATCTTGCGTGACCGCTTCAGCCCGGACTCTCCGATAGGCTCGACGAGTTCCAGGCGTGCCGGTACGCCGTTCAGCGTTGCGGAGGCGGAAATGTCCGCCCTGCCCGGCTCGACAATCAGCACGCCATTGGCATCAGCGACCATCTGTCCATCAAAAGGCTTCGTGATCGAAAGGTTTTTGTATTCCAGTGTAGCCTGCCAGCCGAGATCTTCGCGCAGAATGCCATCGCTCAAAGGGATATCCGCGACCACATGCCCGGTCACATCACCGGTCACATCCTGAGGCGCAAGGTCAATCTTGTCGGACACATCGATAGGCTCATATGAAGCCAGCTCAACAATGGCAGGCGCCTTACCGGCTACGTCTATTTCAAGTTTGCCGATACGTGGCTTCACATGAGCATTGCGAACCGTGAGCGATCCCTTGCTGGCAGCCACTTTCCGCCCACTCGGCATGAAGACCGTGCCCGCCTCAATCGCGATATCGATGTCTGAGCCCTGAAACGCGATGCGACCGACCGCGTCTCGCACGGGCGGTATGCGGCCGGCGATGTCGAACCGCGCATCAGAGACAGCGAAGGCTCCACTGACTTCTTCATTGTTCAGCGGTTTGCCATTGCCGAAACGCCCCGGAGGCACGCGCAGGCGAAGATTGCCCTCGACAACCCGACCGCCAAAGAGATTTCCCAGCACCCACTCCCTCGCTCCCGAGGCGGCGAACCACGGCCAGAACTGCTTGACCTCATGGGTCGGCATTCCTTCGGTATAGACGGCAAGCGACAGGCCCGGCGTCTTGCCCGCCTGAAAGGTGACCGCAGCACTTGCGGTGATCACGCCGGATGTGGTGGCGATGCGGATCGTGTCCCCGACGATGCGACCATTTCCAGTGTCGATACGCCCGGCAACGCCTGCTACGAAGGGGACCGCGGCTTCAGGCGAATCGATCGGCGCGATCGTGGATTGACCGCTGGCAAGATCAAAACGATAGACCGCACTCCCGGCGCCGGAATTCTCGACAGGAACAATTCGCCCCGTGAAATTGAAAGCAGAACGTCCGACAACCATGTTCGCCTGATTGATGACGATCATGCCCTCATCGTCTCCGACCTCGGCGCGGATGCGGCCAGTTGCGGTCAACACCCCATCGTCCCCAAGATCAAAGGGAGCGTTATCCAGCTCCAGTTCGAATTTCAGCCGGCCATTGCCGATCTTGCGCTCGCCGCCATGCAACGATATGCGAACTGACTCAAGAAGGCCCCTGGTGCGTTCATCACGACCGGAAACGGCCCGCGCAGTCTCCAGAAGCGACGGCGTGGGTGCCGAAATTTCGACATCCACTGACTGGATCGGCCCATCGCGCACGGGGCGCAAGGCAGTTCCAGAAATTTCAATGCCACGGTCGTCGAGCGCGATAGTGCTTTTGAAATCAAGCTTTCCTGAAGGCGCCATGGAAGCATTGATATCGATCTTCATACTCCGCCTGGAGGTGTCATCCAGGATCACCTCAACATCACGCAGGCGCAGGTATCGAGTTCCCATGCGTTCGGTCAGTGCGTAGACACGTCTGAGACCGTCAAAAACATCTTTCTCGACCAGACTGGGATCGAGCGGCTTTTTCCAGCGCGCGACCTCGGCCACCTCCTCGGAGCGCGATGAGAGCGCGGCAAGCTGCACACGCGCACCCGCAATATCTGCGCTTCCGACCTTTATCTGCCCTTTGAGCAATGGCAGCAGCCTGATGCCGAATCGGAGAACATCCGCGTCGATCAGTGTTTCACCGGTTTCGGCTTTGGTTAGATGCGCGTCCCTTATCTCAAGGGCAATCAGACTGCGATCGCTCGGGACCAATCGCAAGGCCCCCATGGATGTCTCGACATCGTACCCCGCAAGCGTGGTCAGGGCTCCTTGCGCAGCCGACCGCAACCGCTCCTGGCCGATCGAGCCCGTCCCGACGAGCTGAAGCGTCAGTCCAAGAACAACAACGAGCGCAACCACCCCTGCAAAACCGGCAATAAAGCGCCTCAACCAAAGCCAGAACACGGAACGCCGCAGAACCCGCCGCGCCCTGTCATGGGTAGAGGGGTAAGTTTCCAGAGCCGCTATCTCGCCGCGCTTGAACCTGATCTTTCTGTGAGAAGCACCTTGCTGATCCAAAACCGTTCCCGTCGACACTCGCAGCCATGGACGAATCCACTAACATGATTATATCTCTCCCTTTCATCGCCTATCCACAAACAGGGGAAAGAAAATGACAGGACCCGTCAAAGGAAGCGAAGCACCGGACTTTGCATTGCCCGCAGATGGTGGCAGCGAAATCCGACTGTCGGACTTCCGCGGGAGAAACGTCGTGCTGTTCTTCTATCCCAAAAACGACACCAGCGGCTGCACCGCGGAAGCAATCGACTTTACGGCGCTCAAGCCGGAATTCGATGCTCTCGATACGGTCCTTCTGGGAATGTCGCCAGACAGCCCCAAGAGCCACGACAAGTTTAAGAGCAAACACGCACTCACGGTGGTTCTCGTTTCCGATCAGGAGAAGGAAACGCTTCAGGCATACGGTGTGTGGGTCGAAAAAAGCATGTATGGCCGCAAATATATGGGTGTCGAGCGCTCAACTTTCCTGATCGGCCGTGACGGTCACGTTGCGGAATCATGGCGCAAAGTAAAAGTGCCAGGCCATGCTCAGTCCGTGCTCGACGCTGTCAAGACGCTTGAAACGGAAGGTCGTTAGATCCCTTCATTGCCAGCCAGTCCCCTGCCGCAACCGCAACCTGTATTCTGACAGGAGCCATGCCGCACCAGCTATTGTGCTTTTGTCCCCCTTCAATCGTAGCGCGAAAAGCTTTGTTAACCCTAATCAAGTGTAATCGGCATCGAACACGGTCCCCTGAACACAAGTTCGATTCTCGATGCACTCACAGCAATCTGCGGTTTTCGGTAAACGCAAGGAACCCCACACGATTATCATCGCGCGGGGCGACACGATCCGGCATTTCACGGTGCGGCCATGGATCGCCGCCCTGGCCGGTTCTGCCATTGCCGCGCTTGCGATAGGATATCTTCTTGCCACCTCCTATCTCGTATTTCGAGACGACCTGATCGGTGCCACCGTTGCACGACAGGCGCGACTTCAGCAGGCCTATGAAGATCGGATTTCCGCCCTGCGCGCTCAACTTGACCGCGTCACCAGCCGCCAGCTTCTCGATCAGCAATTCATGCAGGAAAAGGTCGGCGAGCTGCTTGCACGGCAGGATCAGCTCACCAAGCGTCAAAGCCGGCTCGATCCGGTGCTCAACCGTGCAGGGGCCGATCTGTTGCCGGATAGCGCGCCCGTGCCGGAACCACGGCCGAAAATCAAGGCCGAGATCGAACCACTGCTCGATCCGACGAAGACCGGCAGCATCGCGGTCGCATCATTTGCTCCTGCGCAAACAGGTTCGCCACCCTGGCCGCTCCGTTCACGGTCGGCTCAGAAGAGTGAGCAACTGTCGGCTGCCGACAAGGCAGACTACCTGTTTGTAAAGCTCAATCGCGCACTGGAATCCATCGAGACAGATCAGATCGACAGTGTGAGGTTGCTTGCCGACGACGCCTATCAGACCGCTGATGCCATTGCCGGCACGCTGGAAGATGTCGGTTTGATAATCCCTGGCGACCACCGAGAAGAGAGTGTCGGCGGTCCGCTTCTTGCGTCCACCACCGCTCTCGTTTTTGAGGACCAGGTGCGGGAACTGGATGAAGCCCTGTCCCGTCTGAATGAAATCAAGGCCAAGGCAAGGCGTCTACCTCTGGCGAGCCCGGCACCCGGGGCGCAGGTATCGAGCCGTTTTGGTGCACGCAAGGATCCGTTTCTCGGCCGCCTCGCCCATCATTCGGGCATCGACTTTCGAGCACGGCGCGGCGCGTCTGTCCATGCGACCGGCTCCGGAACAGTGGTAAAAGCGGGCTGGAACGGCGGTTACGGGCGCATGGTAGAGATCGATCACGGAAACGGTCTTACGACGCGCTATGCCCACATGAGCAAGATTCTTGTAAAGACCGGTGACAGGGTGGAGGTCGGTACGAAGGTGGGAAAGGTCGGCTCGAGCGGCCGCTCCACAGGACCACATCTCCATTATGAAGTGCGCAGATCCGGTACCGCCATAAATCCCTCCCGCTTTCTCACCGCAGGGCGCAAGATCGCCAAGTATCTCCAGAACGACACCTGAAAATGAAAACGGGCGAACGCCTCGCGTCCGCCCGTATATCGTAGGGTGCTGAGACGGCAGGAAACTATGCCAGGTCCTCGACCTCCGCGCCATTGCTGCCATGAACCCGTTGTGACAGTGCAGCTTCCATGAACGCATCCAGCTTGCCGTCGAGTACATCCTGGGGGCTCGTACTCTCAACGCCCGTACGCAGGTCCTTCACCAGCTGATAGGGCTGCAGGACGTAGGAGCGAATCTGGTGGCCCCAGCCAATATCCGTCTTGGAAGCTTCTGTGGCACTGGCTGCGTCTTCACGCTTTTTAAGCTCCTCCTCATAGAGGCGCGCGCGCAACATATCCCAGGCGGTAGCGCGGTTCTTGTGCTGTGAGCGCTCCTTTTGACACTGCACCACAATGCCACTCGGGATGTGTGTTATGCGGACAGCCGAGTCTGTTGTATTGACGTGCTGACCGCCCGCGCCTGACGCCCGGTATGTATCGATGCGAACCTCGGAATCGGGAATATCGATGTCGATCGTGTCATCGATAACGGGGTAGACCCAGGCACTGGCGAATGAGGTGTGTCGTCGCGCATTGCTGTCATAGGGGGAGATACGAACAAGGCGGTGCACGCCCGACTCTGTCTTCAGCCACCCATAGGCGTTTCGCCCCTTGATCAGAAGGGTCGCCGACTTGATGCCGGCCTCTTCGCCGTCATGGACCTCCATCACATCGACTTTCATGCCACGGCGCTCTGCCCAGCGCGTGTACATGCGCAGGAGCATTTGCGCCCAGTCCTGGCTCTCCGTACCGCCAGCACCGGCATGAATTTCCAGATAAGTGTCGTTGCCGTCAGCCTCGCCGGAAAGCAAGGTTTCCACCTGGCGGGCGGCGATCTCTTCATTCAGACCTTTGAGAGCGGCTTCTGCTTCCGAAACCACGGAAGTGTCGCCCTCTTCCTCGCCGAGTTCGATCAAGCCGACATTGTCCTCAAGCGCCTGCGAAAGGTTGCGGACACTGGTGATGTTCTCTTCGAGCATCTGACGCTCGCGCATCAGCTTCTGGGCTTCCTGCGGATCATTCCACAGGTCGGCCTCTTCAGCGCGAGCATTGAGATAATCAAGTCTCTTTACCGCTTCATCCCAGTCAAAGATGCCTCCTCAGCAGGCTTATGGCCTGCCTGATTTCGTCGACAAGATTTTCGGTTTCTGCGCGCATTGCAGATCAACACCTCGGTTTTGTTGGATTTTTTCAGAAACAGTGTTCTGAATCGCGTCGGACCATATGGAGCGTGCCCGCTTGTGTAAAGCAGACACGCTCACAATCAGGCAACAATATCAGTAGAGTCCGCCAGCGCCCGAGTTCACGGCACGGTTGGCCTGCGGAGAAATGACCCGGGGGCCTCCAGCTCCCTCGAGATCCTCCATGCCAATCACCCAGTAGCTGTCGGCAGGACCCGTCCCCGGTTTAAAAGCTTCCATTATGACGCCGGGCTGTCCGGCCTGGGCGCGCATTCCCGTCTTGCGATCAATGGGAATGATGTTCATGCCCTCCGGCACCTGAAAATCGACGGGGCGCATATCCTTCAGCGCATTCGCCATGAACTCCTTGAAGATCGGAGCAGCGAGACCACCACCGGTGGAGCCACGCCCCATAGGACGCGGGGTGTCGTAGCCCATGAACACGCCAACGACGAGGTCGGGTGTATAGCCAACGAACCATGCGTCTTTCTCGTCATTCGTCGTCCCTGTCTTACCGGCAATCGGGCGGCCGAGCTCGGAAACTGTCACCGCTGTACCGCGCGACACCACCCCCTGCATCATTGAGGTGATCTGATAAGCGGTCATGGGATCGAGAACCTGATCACGATCATTGATGATCTCTGGTTCCTCCTGCCCTTTCCACTCGCTTGCGACACAACCCACACATTCGCGGCGATCATGCTTGTAGACCGTTTTCCCGTAGCGGTCCTGAATACGGTCAATCAATGACGGAACGATCTGTTTCCCGCCGTTTGCCATCACCGCATAGGCAGAGACCATACGCATGACCGTCGTCTCCCCGGAACCAAGGGACATGGCCAGCACAGGGAGCATCTTGTCATAAAGACCGAAATGCTCCGCGTAGTCAGCCACAAGCTGCATGCCCATGTCCTTTGCCAGGCGCACAGTCATCAGATTGCGCGAACGTTCGATACCAGCTCGCAATGTCGAGGGACCGGCGGATTTTCCACCATAGTTCTTCGGTTCCCAGACCTCGTTGCCGACCTGGATCGAGATTGGCGCATCGAGCACGACCGAAGCCGGCGTATAGCCATTGTCGAGTGCTGCAGCGTAAACGATGGGCTTGAAGGCCGAACCTGGCTGGCGATAGGCCTGCGTCGCCCGATTGAACTGGGAATCGGCATAGGAGAAGCCGCCGACCATCGCCAGAACACGTCCCGTATGGGGATCCATGGCCACCAGGGCGCCTTCGATTTCCGGCACCTGACGCAACTCCCAAGCCCGCTCCGTGTCCGGCTTCTTCTCGACGAAAATCACATCACCGGGCTTCAGAACGTCCGATTGCTTGTTGGCCTTAAGACGTTCGCCATCGACGACATGCCGCATGGCCCACTTCATGTCTTCGAGCGCGATTGTACCTGTTTCGCGTTCTTCCGAGAGTGCGCCGGACACTGTGCGCTCCGGCTTGATGCCTATAGAAATTTTGTCATCTTCAGTTCCAAGAACGACAGCAAGCTTCCATTCTGGAACATCGCTCAACGCCTCGACCTCTCCGAGCGGCACGCCCCAATCGCCGGAGACGTCGATCTGGGTCACCGGTCCGCGATAACCACGCAGCGTATCGTAGCGGATGAGACCGTTTTGCAGCGCCTTGCGGGCATAAAGCTGCAATTTCGGATCGAGTGTCGTCCGGACCGACAGACCGCCTTCGTAAAGCGCGTCTTCGCCATAGCGCGAAATGATGTCGCGACGAACCTCTTCCGTGAAGTACTCACCGGCAAAGAGATAGGTCCCGCGCCGCCGGGGAGAAACATTAAGACCGGTCGCCTTGGCCTTCTCACCCTCCTCGGCAGTTGCATAACCGTTTTCGACCATCTGATCGATCACCCAGTTGCGCCGCTCAATGGCGCGCTCCGTGTACCGGAAAGGGTGGTAATTGGATGGCCCCTTCGGCAGGGCGGCCAGGTAGGCTGCTTCGGCAAGCGTCAGTTCATTGACCGACTTGTCGAAATAAGTCAGGGCCGCTCCGGCGATGCCATAGGAACCAAGGCCGAAAAAGATCTCGTTCAGGTAGAGCTCAAGAATACGGTCCTTGGAATAGGCCTGCTCGATACGGAAGGAGAGCACCATCTCCTTGATCTTGCGCTGCATGGTCTGATCGGAAGTCAGCAGGAAGTTCTTTGCCACCTGCTGCGTAATGGTCGACGCTCCCACGGGGCGGCGACCGGAACCAAAATTCTGAATATTGGTGATCACGGCACGCACAAGACCTGTTACGTCAACGCCCGGGTGCTTGTAGAAGTTCTTGTCTTCGGCAGAGAGAAAGGCAGCCTTGACCCGGTCAGGCACGGCCTGAATGGGAAGATAAAGCCTGCGCTCGCGCGCAAATTCCGCCATCAGTGCGCCGTCGGCGGCATGAACACGGGTGGTTACAGGTGGCTCATACTTCGCCAGGACCTCATAGTCTGGAAGATCTTTTGTAAGATCGCCGACATAAAGCGCGATGCCCGCTGCCACCAGCAACGCCAGCACGATGCCAACGCCAAAGAAATACCCGATGAGACGTACCATGCCCGCTCCAATTCATACTCTGGCGTAGCCCTTTTGCTGCAAAAGCCACAAACCGCCAGAGCCGTCTTTCAAATTCCAACCGCATCGCGAAGACAAATGACGAAACCGCGCCTCGTCATTGCCAGACAGTTCGTCCTCTTCGCCGCCAGCGATTCTATAATACCACTTTTTGTCATGATCTTCCGCCCGGAGCACCCGGTGTTTCCGGAAAATCTTGCATTGGCTCTTACTGCCTTAGTCTTGTGGGCAAAATGCGGCGGTACAAACGGCGGAACCTCTGGCTGAATTAATCATTTCAAGCGTTGCAGACTTGCAACGTCCTTGCGTCATCCACCCGCCGCGCCATTCGCCTTCGCAAAGTAGCCGACAGCTTCAACGATTGCGTCCATCGTCTCGGCACGCCACTCGGGATCCCGAAGCTGCGCTTCATCCTCCGGGTTCGACAGATAGCCAAGTTCCAGAAGCACCGAGGGAATATCGGGCGCGCGAAGGACCCGGAAACCCGCGTATCGGTGCGGATTTTTCACCAGTTGAACCGTATCCGACAATTTGCCGATCAGAGTGCGCGCAAAACGGATGGAGAACGCATGTGTTTCGCGCCGGATAAGATCAACAAGAATATCCTCAACTTCATCCTGCTCCTCTTCGGGCACTTTGCCAGCAATTTCATCCGAGAGATTTTCGCGGGCAGCTGTCGCCGCCGCCTCGGCATCCGAGGCCTTGTCAGACACCGTATAAACGGTTGCGCCTCGCACGCTACGGATGGCGATTGCGTCGGCATGCACCGAGACAAACAGATCCGCGCCCTTCTCACGTGCGATCCGAACCCGCTCGTCAAGACGCAGGAAACGGTCGTCTTCACGTGTAAGGACCACCCGGTAACGCCCCGTTTCTTCCAGTTTCCGGGCCAGCTCGAGCGCGAACAGCAACGTGATCTGCTTTTCGATCGTTCCATTGATACCGCGCGCGCCGCCATCCGCGCCGCCATGTCCCGGATCAAGCGCTACGGTAAAGCGATCCTGTATCGCCGGCGCTCCCTCCCCCGGCTCTTCCGCCCCCGGTTTCAGCATGCTCGCACGCAGCGCTGCATCGAAATCATCAGCCGAACTCGCCCGCAATTCCAAGATCAGGCGAAATCCTTCCGAGGTTTCATTCTTCATAACCTCGGCTTTCTCGACGGAGAACGGCCCCACCGCCCGGAAAAGCAGTCGCGCACGCTCCGCGTCCACTGCACCATACTGGACGGCTGCAACCAGACCGCGTGGACGCAGTTCAAGAGGATCGAAGGAAAATTCCGTCAAGGGCAGGTCAACGACCAAGCGGCTGGGATCCCGTAGAAGAAACCACCGAAACTCGGGCTTTTGGTCGAAACGAACGACAATGCGAGTGTACTGCGCGTCGCCTGCCATCTTGTAGTCATGCGCCTTGAGGGCAGGCTCACCACCGAAAGCGTTGTTGAAAACAAGAGTGATCGCCGCGAGAAAAGCCCCAATGAATAGCGTTGGTCTGTGCAAAACCGCCTCTTTGAGATGCGTTGTGCGAATCTTCATCGAATCGATATCGATTCCCCATGAGAAAAATGGCGTTTTTCCTTCGAATCGCCCGGAAACTCCCAATTTTTATGCGCTCTCCACATCCGTTGGGCAATCGATGACCGGGTTCCCCGTCAGCCTCCAGCCCAGCCCACCAATAGAAATCAGGGTTGCCAATACAACTGTCAAATCATAAAAGCATCTATGAATCATCGCGATAAGCGTCCTTGGTTTGAGTCCCTGCTGACAAACGGCGATGAGCAACGGGGCGAACCTTTTCCGCCGCCGCAAACCGGAACGGGCGGTGATTCAGAAGGAATTTTTCAGGGCATTCTCCAGACATGAGAGCTCTGACGTAGGAAACGGCCGGACCTTAAGAAACGTCCGTGCCGGCTCGCTATGAGCAATAGCTGGCCCGTAAATCCGGGCCTTGGTTGAAACGGTTCTGCCGGGCGATGGAATGGCTTCAGGCGCGATTGGAAATAGATCCGGATTAAAGCGCACCGCGAAATCGGTGTTCCGGTCCAATTTCGCGCGGCCTTCAACGCCGACGAACCTCAGATTATCCGGCACAGATTGTCACACTGGCTTGCGGCGACACACGTGGAGTCCGGCCCGACAATCGCACCCTGCCGGGGAGACAAGAATTTATGCCGAACAAAATGCTAATAGATGCCTCCCATCCGGAGGAAACAAGGGTTGTCGTCCTTCGCGGTAATCGCATCGAAGAGTTCGATTTCGAATCTCAGGATAAGAAGCAGCTTCGCGGAAACATCTATCTGGCGCGTGTAACACGCGTCGAACCTTCACTTCAGGCCGCATTCGTCGAATATGGTGGAAACAGGCATGGCTTTCTCGCCTTCAGCGAGATTCATCCAGATTACTATCAGATTCCTGTAGCGGACCGCCAGGCGCTCATTGAAGCCGAGGCTGCGGAAGCCAAGGCAGATGAGGACGAGGAAGAAGGCGAACAGCGCCAGCCCCAGAAGGGTGGACGGAAACGTCGCCGCGCCAATACCCGGAAGAAGACTGCCAGGCAGGATGACGCTACCGCCGAAGAAGAAAAGATAGATGTCTCCGGAGACGACGACACCTCCGAGGATGAAGGCGGCGAAAAATCGACAACCATGGCTGCTGAAGCGGCCGCAGACGTCGTTTCGGAGGAGCCCCGTGCAAAGCGCTCTCGTCGCGGTCGCTCCAGGGACGATGGCGATAGCGACGACAGCAATGTCGACGAAGAGGAAGACAACGTTGACACCGTTGGCGCCGATGACGCGCTGGAAGAGGTCCAGGCACCACGTCGTGCCGCCCGCAAGAATTACAAGATCCAGGAAGTCATCAAGCGCCGCCAGATACTTCTTGTCCAGGTGGTCAAGGAAGAACGCGGTAACAAGGGCGCGGCGCTGACCACATACCTGTCGCTTGCCGGTCGTTATTCCGTCCTGATGCCGAACACTGCGCGCGGCGGTGGCATCTCACGAAAGATCACCAACGTTCAGGATCGCAAACGTCTTAAGGACGTTGTGAAGCAGCTCGATGTCCCGCAGGGCATGGGTGTAATCCTGCGCACGGCGGGTGCCAACCGCACCAAAGCTGAGATCAAGCGTGATTACGACTATCTGATGCGCCTTTGGGAAAAAGTGCGCAGCCTCACGCTCGAATCGACCGCCCCTGCTCTTGTTTATGAGGAAGGCAGTCTGATCAAGCGTTCCGTGCGCGATCTCTATAACAAGGATATCGGCGAAGTTCTGGTGGCAGGCGAAGAAGGTTATCGCGAAGCCAAGGATTTCATGCGGATGCTCATGCCGAGCCACGCAAAGGTTGTGCAGCCTTATCGTGAGGTGACACCAATCTTTGCAGGCAATGGCATTGAAGCGCAGCTCGACCGGATGCTGCAGCCCCAGGTAACGTTGAAATCTGGCGGCTATATCATCATCAACCAGACCGAAGCGCTGGTCGCGATCGATGTCAATTCCGGCCGTTCAACAAAGGAACACTCCATTGAAGACACCGCGCTCCAGACCAACCTGGAAGCCGCGGAAGAGGTTGCGCGTCAGTTGCGACTGCGGGATCTCGCGGGCCTGATCGTTATCGACTTCATCGATATGGAGGAGAACCGAAACAACCGCGCAGTCGAAAAGCGGCTGAAGGATTGCCTCAAAAACGACCGCGCGCGCATCCAGGTGGGGCGGATCTCGCATTTCGGTCTTCTGGAGATGTCCCGTCAGCGCATTCGTGCAAGCGTTCTTGAAAGCACGATGCAGCCATGCACCCATTGCGGTGGCACAGGGCATATCCGCTCTGATTCCTCGGTGGCGCTTTTCGTTGTTCGCTCTATCGAAGAGTATCTCCTCAAGGATTCCCGCAACAACATTGCTGTTAGGACACCCACGCCGACAGCGCTCTATCTGCTGAACCACAAGCGCGCCAACCTCGTTGAGATGGAAAACCGCTTTGGCGTGCACATCACCGTGGAAGCGGATGATGAGGTCGGAGCGCAGCATTTCGCAATCACAAAACAGCAACCGGCAGACAAGTCCGGCATGGAGCAGCCCGTTCCGACAGCTCCGATCGAGGTCGCGGAACCGGAAGAAGCCGCCGCTCCATCCCACGAAACCACCAATGGTGAGGATGGCGAGCCTCGCAAACGTCGGCGCAAGCGCAAGCGGCGCGGAGGTCGCAATCGCAACAACAACGGCGAGGCTGCGACCGAACAGAGCGCAAACGAGAGCTCCGAGCACGGCGCCGTTGAAGAGAATGCATCCGGCGGGAACACAGGAGATGAGCCTGCAGCTCCGGAAGAAGCCGGCGAGGCCCTGACCGCTGAAAATGCCGAGGGTGAGCGCAAGAAGCGTCATCGCGGCAAACGGGGTGGGCGCAAGAACCGCCGTGAAAGCCAGCCGCAGGATGTCGCGGAGGATGGCGAGAACGTCGCATCCGAAACGGTACAAGCCGATACGTCGGACAACACCGAAGCGGCATCGGCGGAGACTTCTGAACAGGAGGCTCCTGCCGACACGCAGCAGGAACCTGCAGCCGAGGAAAAGCCGGCGAGGAAACCCCGCCGACGGACACGCAAGACGTCTGCTCCTGCCGCTGAGGACAACGCGCCAGACGAAACAGGCAATGGCGCAACGCCCCCTGCAGAGGAGAAGTCTGCCGAAAGCGTGTCTACCGAAACGGTTGCGTCTGAAGAGACTGCGCCCCCGGCTGCGAAGAAACGCAGAACTTCCACGCGTAGGACCGCGGCGAAACCCAAGGCAGAAGAAAACGAAGCTCCCGCGGGTGACAGTGTCGTGGCAGAAGTCGAACCGGTGGTCTCGTCATCAGAATCCTCGGAATCTGATCGGCCGCGCAAAACCGGCTGGTGGCAGCGAAAAAGCTTCTTCTAGATCGCGAACCGGGTATGGGTGTCCAAAAGGCACCCGACCTTCAGTTCGAAGATCAAAGGAAACCGAAATCTGCTTCCAGCTTTCGTTATTTCACCACAGGAAGCCGGCGCCCTGCGCCGGCTTTTTGCGTTTGGTGACATAGCGACGCGATGGATCACAACTCCATGATCACACACGGTTGTGCCTTTCCATTGCCCTCATGCTCGTCTACCACTTTCGCGATGCTTGAGAAAAAAACCATGGCTTACATGACTGTCACGCGAACGATTACGCTATTTCTCGCTGCCGCTTATCTGACCGTCGTCTCGGCCCCTGCCGCATTCGCGCAGGCCCGGGTGACCGTTGTCCGTGACGCGGAAATCGAGGCTCTTATCTCGGAATACGCCCGCCCGATTCTTAAAGCGGCCGGCCTTTCCAGATCCGGTATCGATATCGTCCTGGTCAACGACCGCAGTTTCAATGCGTTCGTCGACGGACGCCGGATCTTCATTCACACCGGCGCCTTGACGGACGCGGACACACCCAACGAGGTAATCGGGGTGATTGCCCATGAAGCCGGCCATATCGCGGGCGGTCACCAGGAGCGTTTGCGCCAACAGTTGAAACGTGCCCAGACCATGGCGATCGTATCGGCCCTCATTGGCATTGGAGCAGGTGTCGCCGGAGCTGCTTCTGACTCGCGCGGTCTGGCCACGGCTGGCGTCGGCATGGCGGCCGGTGGTGCCGAAATGGCGCGGCGCAGCCTGCTTGGCTATCAGCGCTCTGAAGAAGCCACCGCCGACCGGACCGCGATTGATTATCTCAATCGGACCGGACAGTCTGCCAGAGGAATGCTCAAGACATTCGAACGTCTGGCCGGCGGCATGGCTCTCGCGGGTGTAAATGTTGACCCCTACCAGATCAGCCATCCGATGCCGCGCGAGCGCATTGCCAATCTGGAGGAGCTCGCCCGCAAAAGCAGCCACTTTGATCGCAAGGATCCCCCGGAGCTGCAGCTTCGTCATGACATGATGCGAGCCAAGATTGCCGCCTATATGGAGGGCGGTCAGGCTGTGCAACGTCTCTTCCGCAGCGATCCCCGCGGCATCCCTGCGCGCTATGGCGATGCGATCTCCACATATCTCACCGGCAACCCGCGTACCGCTTTGCAAAAGGTCGACGCGTTGATTTCCCAGATGCCCCGCAACCCGTACCTCCAGGAGTTGCGCGGAGATGTTCTCATAAAGGCCAACCGACCCGAGGAAGCAGCTAACGCCTATGCGCGGGCGCTGTCACTTGCGCCTGGGACCCCCGGCCTGCTGCAGGTCGGCTACGGGCAGGCCCTGCTCGCGACGGGCAAGCCGGATCTGGTGAGAAAGGCTGCCTCGGAGCTGCAGACCGGCCTTTCACGCGAGCCCGAATTTGCCAATGGCTATCGCTACCTCGCCCAGGCCTACGGGCAGATCGGCGAAATCGCTGCAGCCGAACTGGCGACGGCGGAAGGCTATTTTCATCTCGGTAAGTATCAGGATGCGAAAATATTCGCGACCCGGGCGCAAAAGCGCATGAAACGCGGCACGCCTGGCTGGCTGCGGGCGCAGGACATCATTCAGTTCAAGAAACCGGGTTAAGATGAACCTTTGTGGCCTCATCCGCACCCATGAGTGACGCATGAGTGCACCCGCTCACCCAAACAGATGAATCGGAACATGACATGATCTTCACGAGAAAAATCCGAGTGCTCGCTGCCACGGCCGCTTTGCTTGCGCCCCTCACGATATTCAGCTCTGCTGCACAGGCCGAGACTGCGGCGCCGCTTGGCAAACCGGAAGTGGAACAGATTATCCGCGACTATCTGCTCAACAATCCCGAACTTCTTCTGGAGGTTCAGGATGCGCTTGAGGCCAAGCAGCGTGAAGAGCAAAAAATGGCTCAGAAAGCCGTGATGGAGGAGAGGAAAGACCAGCTTTTCAATAGCCCCTATGACGGTGTGGTCGGCAATCCGGACGCAGCCATAACGGTCGTTGAATTCTTCGACTACAACTGCGGATATTGCAAGCGCGCCATGGCTGACATGCAGGCACTGGTGGAAGAAAACAATGATGTCCGCTTCGTTCTCAAGGAGTTCCCGATCCTTTCTGCTCAATCACGTGAAGCGCATGTGGTGTCGATGGCGGTGCATGCCATCGCGCCGGAAAAATACGCCGGGTTTCACCAGCAGCTCCTAGGCGCCGAGACACGCGCCGATGGTGAACTGGCCATCAAGATCGCAGTCGAGAATGGGGTCGAAGAAGGAGCGCTGCGCAAGGAAATGGAGAACCCTGCGATTCAAAAGATTTTTTCCGAAACCTACGAATTGGCGAATCAGCTTGCAGTCACAGGAACGCCCGCATATGTGATCGGCGACGAAATTGTGTTCGGCGCCCTCGGCAAGGACGTTCTTGCCGAGAAAATCGACCAGGCACGCTCACAAAGCAACTGATCGGCGCGTTGAGCGCGCTGTGGACAGACAAAGAAGCCCCTTGCCATCTTTGCGGCACGGTCTAAGCCCTCTATAGAGGAGCGTATAGAGCGTGTCGCGAAGGGCCAGGGGACAATTTCATGGCGAAAACAGTCTTCATACTGAACGGGCCCAATCTGAATGCGCTCGGAAAACGTGAGCCCGGCATATACGGCGGCGATACCCTGGCAGGGATCGAAGCATCATGCCACAAGAAGGCTTCAGCACTTGGAATGCATGTCGAGTTCCGCCAGTCCAACCACGAAGGCGACCTCGTTGACTGGATACATGAAGCTGGCGAAAGTGCGGTTGGGATCATCATTAATCCCGGTGCCTATGGGCACACCTCCATTGCCCTTCATGATGCGGTCCGCTCCGTCAGCCCGCTGCCGGTGATCGAGGTGCATATCTCCAACATTCACGCACGCGAGGCCTTTCGCCACGTTTCGATGATCGCTCCGGCCGCAAAAGGCATGATTTGCGGTTTGGGCACAATCGGTTATGTACTCGCGCTGGATGCGGTGGCCGCAAGCCAGCCCGATTGAGAACAAGGCAGGAATAAGAATATGTCGACAAAGAAGACGGGGGTCGATCAGCAACTCATTCGCGAGCTTGCGACGATCTTGAACGACACCAATCTGACTGAAATCGAAGTCGAGCAGGAGGATCTGCGGATTCGCGTGGCCAAACAGGCCGCCGCGGCAGTGCAGACCTATGCAGCACCAGCCCCCGCTCCTGCTCCTGCTGCACCGGTGGCTTCACCGAAGGAAGAAGCTCCCGCGGCAAACCCGGCCGACTCCAAGAATGCCGTTCCCTCTCCGATGGTAGGAACAGCCTACGCGGCGCCCGCACCGGGGGCAAACCCCTTCATCCAGGTCGGTCAGTCCGTGAAGGAAGGCCAGACTCTTCTCATCATCGAAGCGATGAAAACCATGAACCAGATCCCTGCTCCCCGCTCCGGCACAGTGACGGCGATCCTCTTCGAGGATGCCCAGCCGGTCGAGTTCGGCGAGCCGCTGGTTGTGATCGAGTAATCCGGGGCAGGCGCGCATGTTTCATAAAATCCTCATCGCCAATCGCGGCGAAATCGCCCTGCGCGTTCTGCGCGCCGCCAAGGAGCTCGGCATCCAGACCGTCGCCGTCCATTCCACGGCCGACGCGGATGCGATGCATGTGCGCCTTGCCGACGAAAGCGTATGCATTGGGCCGCCGCCCTCGCGCGACAGTTATCTGAATATCCATCAGATTCTGGCTGCATGCGAGATCACCGGCGCGGATGCCGTTCATCCCGGTTACGGTTTCCTCTCCGAAAACGCCAAGTTCTCCGAGATTTTGGCAGCGCACAATCTCACATTCATCGGGCCGTCTGCGGAACATATTCGCATTATGGGCGACAAGATCACTGCCAAGAAAACGGTGAAAGAGCTCGGAATCCCTGTCGTTCCCGGCTCCGAAGGCGCCGTGACGGACGATGTGGAAGCCAAGCGGATTGCCGCTGACATCGGTTATCCAGTGCTCATCAAGGCTTCCGCCGGCGGCGGCGGTCGTGGCATGAAGGTCGCGAAGACGGAAGCCGACCTTGCCGAAGCGCTCTCCACCGCCCGCTCGGAAGCGGGCGCCGCTTTTGGCGACGATGCGGTCTATATCGAGAAATATCTCGAAAAGCCTCGTCACATTGAAGTGCAGGTGATGGGCGACGGCGCCGGCAAAGCCATTCATCTGGGTGAACGTGACTGTTCCCTCCAGCGCCGCCATCAAAAGGTCTGGGAAGAAGCCAATTCGCCTGCCCTCAATGTCGAGCAGCGCAATCGCATCGGCGAGGTCGTGTCAAAGGCAATTGCCGACCTGGGCTATTCGGGGGCCGGCACCATCGAATTTCTCTACGAGAACGGTGAGTTCTACTTTATCGAGATGAACACCCGTCTCCAGGTGGAGCATCCGGTCACCGAGGCCATCACAGGCATCGATCTGGTGCACGAGCAGATTCGCGTCGCCTCTGGCGGCGGTCTTTCCTGCACGCAGGACGAAGTTCGCTTCGAGGGGCACGCTATTGAGTGCCGCATCAATGCCGAAGACCCGCGCACCTTCACGCCCTCGCCTGGCACCATCTCGCATTTCCATACACCAGGCGGTCTGGGAATTCGGGTGGATTCCGGCGTCTATTCGGGCTACCGCATTCCGCCCTATTACGACAGCCTGATCGGCAAGCTGATCGTGCACGGTCGCAACCGGGTAGAGTGCATGATGCGTTTGCGCCGCGCTCTGGACGAGTTTGTGGTTGACGGCATCAAGACCACACTGCCGCTGTTCCAGGATCTTGTGGGCAATCCCGACATCGCCAACGGCGATTACGACATCCACTGGCTGGAGAATTACCTGGCAAAGACGAGCTGAGGCTCGCCGCTCGCTGTGATTCTCCGGCAATTCGCCGGTTGGACACGATGGCACGACCTTTCGCACCAGGATTTCGGATTCCTCCGGATCTTCTTCTTCGCGCCTATGCCACCGGGGTGTTCCCGATGGCGGAAAGCGCGGACGATCCGGAGGTATTCTGGGTGCGGCCGGAGACGCGTGGGATCATTCCCCTGGACGCGTTTCATGTTCCCAAAAGTCTGGCGAAGCGATTGCGTCGCAACACTTTCCGCATTGCTTTCGACACAGACTTTGAGGGTGTGATCGAGGGTTGCGCAGAAGCGCGGCGCGACAGCGACGAGACTTGGATCAACGCTCCCATCCGCGAAGCCTACGGGCTCCTGTTTGAGAACGGGCATTGCCATACAGTGGAAGCCTGGACGGACGACGGATTGGTTGGTGGCCTGTATGGCGTGACACTGGGGCGCGCGTTCTTTGGCGAGAGCATGTTCTCACGCCGCACTGACGCTTCGAAGATTTGCCTCGCTCATCTCGTGAAACGCCTGCGCGCGCAAGGCTTCACGCTTCTCGATACACAATTCACCACGCCGCATCTGAAACAGTTTGGGGCGATAGATGTGCCTCGAGCTCGCTATGAACAACTCCTGCACGAAGCACTGCAGGGCGGTGAAGCCCGCTTCAATCCGTAGCGATCAGTTGGTTTCTGGCGGCGGTACGTCTGTGTCTTCCTTGCAGCCCTTGAGCCACACATCGTAGACCGCGTGCTCGACAGCATTCAGACCGGGGCTTTCTGCGAGCATCCAGCCTGTGAAAATGCGGCGAATCTCTCTGTCCAGAGTGATCTCGTCCACTTCCACAAACGCATCTGTACGCGGCTCTTCGGTTTCTTCTGAAGTGTAACAGACCCGTGGCGTGACCTGTAGTGCACCGAACTGAACCGTCTCGTCCATATAAACGTCAAAGGAGATGATTCGCCCGGTGATCTTGTCGATACCCGTGAACTCGGCGACCGGATGCTTGATTCTGGCGGCCTGAACCGGCGCAGTCGCCAGCATCGCCAGTCCCAATGCCATAATCAGCCCAAAACCGGCGTTTTTCTTCTGGCCTGACTTCATGTGGCTCTACACCCGTCCTGTTCGCTTGCGACCTTTGATGACGGTGCGGAATCGCCCGTCAGCCGGTAAAGCTTACGATTAGAGCATCGGACCGAAAAGTGGAATCCGGTTTTCGGGCTATTCCGATGCTCCATCAATAGTTTAGATCGTCCTTTGTGCGTCCGGATGGACGCAGGGCAATCTAGTACGCAATTGTGGCGAGATCAGCGAGAAGCCTCAGCCACCCGGCGTCCATGCATCGTAATCGCCAGTCACGCGCGGGCGATCTGCGGCAGTGGCGATCGAGCCTTTCGGACGGTAGGCCGCAGGCGATCCGGTCAGATTGGGCAGATGCGGTTTCTGCCATTCGCGCGGCGTGTAGTTCTCGTTGACCGGTGCCACGTCAACTCGATGGTGCAGCCAGCCGTGCCAGCCTGGCGGCACGAGCGAAGCATCGGAAATGCCGTTATAGATCACCCAGCGACGCGTACGCCCCTCGGAATCCTTGCCACCCTCATAATAGGTGTTTCCGAACTCGTCTTCACCGACGCGCGTTCCTTTGCGCCAGGTGTGGAAGCGCGTGCCCAGCGTCTGGCCGTTCCACCAGGTGAAAAACTGAAGCAGAAACTTCTTCATGGCGTCCTCAAGTCGCTCGCTGTCATCGTCAGAGATGGCTCGTGGTTGGCGTTATGGCGTCCGCTGCGCCGGAAGGCAAGACCTCCAGTCGATGCTCCAGAGTCATTTCAGCTTCATCTTGAAACCGACATGGCTTTTGGCAAAGCCAAGCCGCTCATAAAACCCGTGCGCGCGCTTGCGCGTCTCATTGGACATAAGCTGTACCAGGCGGGCGTCGCATGCCCTCGCCTTTTCAACTGCGTGACGGATCATGGACGCCCCTATTCCCTGGCCGCGCAGGTCCTGCCGCGTTTGTACGGCCTCAATCTGAAAACTTGTGCGGCCACGACCCGGCATGCCCGGAATGAGCGTCGTCTGAAAGGTCCCAACCACCGAGCCGTGCAGTTCGGCCACGTAAAGCGTATCGTTCGGGCTACGGCTGATGCGCTCGAATGCCGCAAGATAAGCCCCTGCCGCTTCCGCTTCGGTCGTATCGCCGTGGCCACCCACCGCATCTGCGGCGAAGAGTGCGACGATGGCCGCCACGTCACGCTTTTCGGCGATTCGTATCAACAGCGGTTCAGTGCTTGTCTGGTCGTCCGCCAGCATCAAAGTTCGCGCCGGTAAACGAGAGCGGGCAATTCGAAACCCGCCCCGCCGCAATCGCCGCTTCGCCCAACCTGCTCAAACCCCAGATGTTCGTAAAATGCTCTCGCCCTGCTGTTTGCCTCTTCAACCTCGAGCGTGATTTCACGCGCTTCAGGGAAGCATTGAGCAATTTCGGAGAAAAGCGCCAGTCCAATACCGTTTCCCTGGCAAGAGGGATGCACATAGAGTTGGTGGAGCCTGATACTCCTGCCCTCGTTCTCGGCCACGGCAAACGCCATCCCGCCGATAGTCTGGCCACTGTCGGCCAAAACGAATTCTGAGTCCGGCCTCTTCAATCGTGCTTTCAGCGCCTCAGGGGAATGCCAGGAATTCGTAATCTCCACCACGCGCTCGCGCCCATAGAGAAGATCATAGGTGTCGTGCCAGGTCTCGATGAGGAGCGCACGCACGGCTGGCAAGTCGCGCTCGCTCGCCGTGCGTACGAAAAAATCCATGCCGCTATCAGGCATCGATCCCAAGCTTTTCCTTCACAAGCGCGTTGACCGCCTGTGGATTGGCCTTGCCGCCCGTGGCCTTCATCACCTGTCCCACAAACCAGCCGGCAAGCGTCGGCTTGGCCTTGGCCTGCTCGACCTTGTCGGGGTTGGCCGCGATGACCTCATCCACAGCCTTTTCGATGGCACCCGTGTCTGTCACCTGCTTCATCCCGCGTTCTTCAACGATGACACGCGGATCCCCACCCTCGGTGAAGACGATTTCAAACAAGTCCTTGGCAATCTTGCCGGAAATCGTGCCATCCTTGATCTGGTCGATGATGCCGCCAAGCTGGTCGGGAGTAACGTTTGTGTGCTCGATCCCCTGCCCGGCCTTGTTCAACGCGCCAAGCAGATCGTTGATGACCCAGTTGGCTGCGGCCTTGCCGTCTCGACCTTCGGCAACTTTCTCAAAAAAGTCTGCCGTGGCCTTCTCCGCGATCAACACGGATGCGTCATATTCCGAGAGGCCGAATGTCTTGATGAACCGTGCCTTCTTCTCATCGGGAAGTTCCGTAAGATCGGCTGCAAGCGCATCCACATAGGCCTGATCGAACTCCAGCGGCACCAGATCCGGATCGGGGAAATAGCGATAGTCATGCGCTTCTTCCTTGGAGCGCATTGAGCGGGTCTCGCCCTTTACGGGATCGAAGAGACGCGTCTCCTGATCAATCGTACCGCCATCTTCAAGGACGGCGATCTGGCGGCGCGCTTCCGATTCGATGGCCTGCCCGACGAAACGCACGGAGTTCACATTCTTGATCTCGCAACGCGTACCGAAGGGACCACCCGGCCGGCGTACCGAGACGTTGACATCGGCCCGCATTGACCCTTCATCCATATTGCCATCGCAAGTGCCCAGATAGCGCAGGATGGTGCGTAGCTTGGTCAGGAAAGCCTTGGCCTCGTCTGCCGAACGAATGTCAGGCTTGGAGACAATCTCCATCAGCGCAACGCCGGATCGGTTGAGGTCCACGTAGGACATGGTCGGATGCTGGTCATGCATCGACTTGCCTGCGTCCTGTTCCAGATGCAGACGTTCAATACCGACTTCGATCTCCTCGAACGAGCCATCCTTGGCTGGGCCGACCGAGACAGTCACCTTGCCCTCGCCGACGATCGGCTGCTGGAACTGGGAAATCTGGTAGCCCTGGGGCAGGTCCGGATAGAAGTAGTTTTTGCGGTCGAAAACGGAGCGCAGGTTGATCTGCGCCTTAAGGCCCAGCCCCGTGCGGATTGCCTGCTTTACGCACACTTCATTGATCACCGGAAGCATGCCAGGCATGGCCGCATCCACGAGAGAAACATTGGCATTGGGCTCAGCGCCGAAAGACGTCGAGGCGCCCGAGAAGAGCTTTGCTTCAGAGGTAACCTGCGCATGGATTTCCATGCCGACGATAATTTCCCAGTCGCCAGTGGCTCCGGAGATAAAACGCTTGGGATCGGGCGTGCGCGTATCGATGATTGTCATGGTTCACGGTGCCGTGCAGTCGGATGGTTCGAAGATGGATGCGCATTCGCTAGACCAAACACTCCCATGTGGCAAGCCGAGCGCTTTATTCCTGCCACAGTTTGCATTATGAAAACCCCGAACCAACGGAGTTTTTATGTCCATCAGCCTTGAGGCCCGGTGAGGCCCCGAACCTGAACCAACACAGGATCGGGGCGAGAAAACCTTGAAACCCCGCACCATCGCTAGATGGCGCGGCGATGTTTTGTGGCCATTCGGCCACTGGTTTTTTCCCATGGGAATTCAAGAGATGGACATTTCCCGCGCAGAACAGCGCATCCTGCACATATTGGCGCAGGGTGGCCGCATAGACATCGAGAAAGATGACCGCGGTCAAATCGTCGAACTGAACTGTGTTACCCGCGATGGCTGGTATTTCCCCGGCCTCGACGTGGTCATCTTCAGAAAAATCAAACGCAAACGCGCAATCCAGTCGCGCAATGGTGGTCCGTACCGCATCACAAGACGCGGACTGGAGCTGGTTCGCTCACAGGGAGACAATCGCTAGACTGAAGGAGGCTGCCGAAAGGCAGCCTCTCATTTTCAGGCCGTGGCTATATAGCTGCGGATGTCTTCCGCCTCGCGCTCCACATCCTCGATCCGTTTTTTGACGACGTCTCCAATGGAAATGATGCCGGCGATCTTCCCGTTTTCCTCCACTGGGAGATGGCGAAAGCGACCCGTTGTCATGATCTGCATGACCTCGTTGATGGTGTTCTGTTCATGGCAGCGCTGCACTTTCGACGTCATCACTCTGGAGATCGACTGATCGAGAGCAACGGCACCGTCCCTGCCAATGACGCGCACAATGTCGCGTTCCGACAATATGCCGGCGATCCGACCATCGGCCTCGGTCACCACAACCGCACCGATACCCCGTTGTGACAGAAGCTGCGCTGCGTCCGCGAGTTTCATGTCCGGGGCGATGGTGACGACATTGCGCCCTTTCGCATCCAGAATGGCCTTCACCGTCATGGCAATCTCCTTCTCCTCGCAACAAGCCAATGTTGCGCCGAGCAAGGCGGCTTGGCAAGTGTCGCATTGCCATCAGGTGCTCAACGGGTCACACGATCTAGTGACGGGCGGCGTGGCCGGGTTCAAATGCCCGGATGCCGAAAAATCCCAGAAGAAAGCCGCCGACATGTGCTTCCCAAGCAATTTGAGGTCCGTTGGCAACGGTGTCGCTAAACACGCCCGTTACCAGGTTGGCAATCATCCAAACGCCGAGAAAGACCAGTACCATCCGCGACCTCAAAACCACTGATACAGGCAGGACCGGGCCGGTGAATGCCGGCTTTGATGCCCGGCGGTCGACCCGGAAGGCAAACCGAGCTGCTGCGCCCATCATCGCCGAGATCGAACCGGAAGCACCGACGAGCGGGACCATCGAAGAAGGATAAAGGACGAAGTGGAGCGCCACCGCTGCCAAAGCACCAGCAACCCAGAAAGACAGAAACCGGATCGTGCCAATTCGGTTGGCAAGCGGTGAGCCGAACGCGGCAAGCCAGACCATGTTCACAAGCAAATGGCCCCAGCTCCCATGCAGGAACGAATAGGTAACCGGACTGGTAAAGGCATAGACATCCAGCGCCACCGGTCCCGTGTAACGAAAGGGAAGGAAAGCGAAACGAACCATCAGCCAGATCTGCTGATCGAAGTTGAGCCAAAGTGCTTCCACCGCGTAGATTGCGATGCACAAAAGGCCAAGGCCTGTGACTACGGGCGCCAGATTGAACACGGGTTCGCGTCCGCCATCGCTGTGGTTCGGCATGGTGCCGTGTGCTGCAGCCCGGTTTGCGCGATCTTCTTCTTCTCTATCCATGATTTTGCCTAGCAGACCTGTCAGACGGAAAAAAGCCGTTCAGGTTTACACCCTGAACGGCTTTGTCGAGCCCCCCTGCCGGTTCGTATTCTGTTTAGAACTTCGGCCCAGCCCGTATTTCCCTGCCAATGATTCGGCCCTGCTGTCGGCAGAACACTGTCAGCCGCCGCGAAAGCGCACAATTGAAACTCTTTTTTAACCTTAACAAAACGGTGGGGTGAACAACCCCGGCCACTTTGGCACGCAACCTGCACCCATCCACATGTCGCTATTGAAAATGCCCGCACCTGTCCGCCTATGAGACAGGCCCGGGCCGAAAGTAAGGAGCCAAGAGGCATGAGACATGATGGTTCGGTGACATTGTTCCAATATTGGAACAGGTTGCGTGGCAATCGTCCGGCCCCCAGGCGTACGGAAGTGGAACCTGCAGAGATCAAATCCCTGCTGGCTGACACGTTTATTCTTGAGAAGGATGCGCGGGGTGAAGCTATCTTCCGCCTCGCCGGCACCCGTTTGTGTGCCACTTTTGGAAAAGAACTAAAGGGGCTTTCCTTCGCTTCCTTGTGGACCGGCCGTGACCAGACGGTGGTGGGAAAACTCGCCCGCAGTGTCTTTGACATGAAATCCGTTGTCATTCTTACCTTCGAGGGAAAGAACGGGGCGGGCGACAAGGCATCTTTCGAGCTTTTGTTGCTGCCACTGGAAGGTGGAATGGAAAGTCCCCGCGCCATGGGGTCCCTCCTGGCTTGTGAAAAACCCTTCTGGCTGGGTGCAGAAATCCTCGTCGACTGCGAAGTAACGTCGCTGCGCCTCATCGATGCCGATCGGGAGCCGGTTCTTTTGAAAAATCGACCCGCGGTCGAGGTGCCCCCGCTGGTACCTGAAAAGCGCTCTATCACTGACAGCCTGATTGAACCCGGACAGGGCCGGCGCTTCCGTCATTTGGTGGTTTTTGACGGAGGCCGCAACGCATAGTTGCCTCTTACCGCTTGTTAACCGCTTGGGCGTAACATCGCGCTGCCAATTTAGGGCAGCAAGAACCGCCAGAGCGAAGAGCGCATACCACCATGTCAGCGGCGATAAACCGGTCCAATCTGGACGATGAGCGACGCAGTTTTCAACGCGTGAAAGTGTCGATCTATGGCCGCTTTATGCTGGAGGACCGTAGCGAGCACGCCTGCCGGGTGACCGACATGTCGCCGGGTGATGTCTGCCTTATCGCCCAACGGTCCGGACGCCAGGGCGAGCGCGTTATTGCCTATCTCGATCATGTCGGTCGCATCGAAGGTGAAATTATCCGTGTCAATCGTGACGGTTTCGCCATGACGGTGGTCGCGTCGGAACGCAAGCGCGACAAGCTTGCCGCCCAGCTCACCTGGTTGGCCAACAAACACGAACTGGATCTGCCTGAAGATCGCCGCCACGAGCGCATCGCACCACGCAATCCGATCAGCGTCCTGCGTCTGCCGGACGGTCGTGAATACCGCTGCCGCATTATCGATCTTTCGCTCTCCGGCGCTGCAATTGAGAGCGAAGTCAGGCCCGAACGTGGAACGCAGGTTCATATCGGCACAATGCGTGGTCAGGTGGTCCGCCACTTCGACGACGGCGTCGCCATCGAATTCGCCAGCATACAGGACCGACAGGCCCTTGAAGCCGAATTCTCATTGCCGGCGGATGCCTGAGTTTGATGCCGCGCCGAGCCGTGCAGTCAAGTCATCGAATATTCCGGCCATGACATCTCCGGCCTCTCGGGCACACGGTTTATTGTAAGCCGCCCGCACAAATGAGGGAAAGCCGTTAAGGCTCTCTACAGCCGCAAAGGCATGCATTCGGCCACAAAATCGCTGCTGAACGCCCCTCCCCGGTACCCTTAAGGGACACACCGGTGCAGCCATGGCCGCATCTGCCCCGTATCCCAAGACAGCCCCCCCATCTCTCGCGCAGTTACCGCGCCCCTTCGCCGCCGTAGCTTTAATGAAGAAGACCGCGTTAGCGCGGGCACTCCAGTTAGCGTTCGAAATGCCCTTTGAATTCCGTAAAATTTTATATGAATTTGAATCAAATAAAAATCAAAATACATTCAAGTTTTATTCTTATTAAACCCAAATACAACTCGAATTTAGCGCGATTTATACTATGCAATTTTGCCTGGAATAAATTCCCCTCTGTCATTGTCACCTCAAACGGGGAGACAAGAAAATGGGGACTTCAAAAAGCGCACGGCTTATCGCCGCAGCCGCGGTGGTGATCGGAACGCTCAGCACGAGCGCGTTCGCCACACCCAACTTCATGAAGGTTGGCGGGCTCACCAGTCAGCCGATCGGACACTATGAACTTTGCCAGCGCGAAGCTGACGAATGCCGCCAGACGACAGCGCGCCCGCGGCCGGTGCAGCTCACACGGAAGCTCTGGCAGACGATGATCGATGTCAACAATGCGGTGAACTCGACGGTTCTGCCGCGCACCGACATGGAGATGTGGGGCATAGAAGAATACTGGTCCTACCCGCAAGCCTATGGGGACTGCGAGGACTATGTTCTGGAAAAGCGCCGGCGCCTCATTCGTGCTGGTGTCCCTGCCGGCAATCTTCTGATTACGGTTGTGCGTCAGCCCAATGGTGACGGACATGCGGTGCTGACAGTCGTCACCAGCATGGGAGACTATATTCTGGACAATCTGGAAGCGCGTGTTTCAGTTTGGACCGATACGGACTACACCTATCTGAAACGCCAGTCGGCGTCTCATTCCGGCAAGTGGGTCTCCATCAATGATGGACGTTCCATGGCTGTCGGCAGCGTTGCCTCGAGCCGCTGACACACTCCATACTCATGGGCGCGATGGACGGGATGCGCCCATGACAGACTGACATCCAACGGGCCTTCCTGCGTTTCTGACTTCCGCGCAGGTGGGTCCGTTTTGGGACACCCGGTCGAGTCCCCACCTCCCCGTCCCCAACGACCGGGTTCAGGAGCCGGCCCACCCCATGGGTCGGCTCCGCTTTTTTGTCGGCGCCTCAGACTGGCTTCATCCCTTCCAGAAAACGGCGACCATTTTCCACATAATGAGCCGATGACCATTGAAGGCCTCGCACAGCCTCGTCATCGAGCTCCCTCACCACTTTCGCCGGCGAACCCACGACTAGCGAATTGTCTGGAATCTTCTTGTTCTCAGTCACGAGTGCTCCCGCGCCCACCAGGCAGTTTCTACCGATTTCAGCTCCATTGAGAACAATGGCCCCCATGCCGACCAGGCTGTTTTCGCCAATTCTGCAGCCATGCAGTATCGCCCGGTGACCAATCGTACAGCCAGGTCCAATGGTGAGCGGGAAGCCAATATCCGTGTGCAGAACCGAATGTTCCTGAATGTTGGTGTTCTCCCCGATCTCGATGGGCTCGTTGTCGCCACGCAGCACCGCACCGAACCAGATGCCAGCGTTGCGGCCAAGGCGCACCCGGCCGATGACCGACGCATCCGGCGCAATCCAGTTGGTTTCCCTATCCTCGAAAATCGGGCTTTCACCCGCCAGCGCGTAAATCGGCATAATTCACTCCAGTTCGATGAGTTCGCACTTTGCAACATCCCACCGCAAAGCAGAATACCGTCATCGGATAAATCCCCGACTGCAACCCAGAGGGTATCCCTGAACCTGCTTTTACACTCCCTTTACCATGTCCATCCAAGGCTCCATTAATATTCAGAGGCTTGATGCTGATTCTTTCCGGTGCGGAAGACATGTGTGAGGGCACGATACTGGCGACCGGCGAAAACACAGGAGATCCCCGAGCAGTGATGGATTCACGCAGGAACCGTTTTGCGTTCCGCGTTTTCCAGTTCTGCCTGCTTCTCCTGGTCCTGTCTCTCGGCATCCTCGGCTTCGGACACTGGTATGGAGCTTCTCTTTCCGATGCTGGGCACACCGCTTCGGAACGCCTCCGCGAAATCGTGATCCGGAACAACGTACTAACAGTCCCCGAAAACGCGATACGCTTCAAAAGCGCGCGGATGGACGGTGTGACGCTACGGCTTGACCTATATCTGTCCTGGCCCGAACTCGAAGGATATACATCCGACCGGCGGGACGACTTCAATCATGTCGATGGCTCCCGCAATATCATATTCCTCACATTCGAAGAGCAGGTCATGTCTCGAGACATGAGCAGTCGACTGGAACCTGTCTACCGCCAGATAATCGAAGCCCGCTCAATTGCCGGGCCCGGCAATGTCCGCTTCCATCGTTTCAAGAAGGAATCGGGTTACACGGGGGAGGTTCTTGCAATAGCGGAGGCCAACGATGCAGCACAGCCTTTCGTGGCCCGCTGCTTGACGGGAGCTGCCGCAAAAGAGGCTCTTGCACCCTGCGAACGCGATATCAATCTCGGGAACCGTCTAAGCCTGACCTATCGCTTCCCGGCTTCGCTTCTCGGTGAATGGCAGGTTCTCGACCGGACCATAAGGCGGAAAGCGTCGCGCCTCCTCAACACACCTGATTGATACCGAAACTTCCTCTGGAGCCTGCAGCAAAAAGGCCCACACGCCAGAGCGTGCAGGCCGTTTGAGGATTTATGCTCGCTGGCAGATATCACAGATCGATATCAAGAATGGCCATTGAGAAATTGTAGGAAAGCTCTCCCTCGTCCTCATCCTTGAAGATGATTCCGAGAAACTCGTCTCCAAGATAGAGTTCGCAGGAATCGTCCTTGCGCGGACGCGCCTTCACGCTCAACGCAGGATTGTTGAAGGTGCGTTTGAAATACGCTTCCAGCTTTCTGATTTCCTCGGGATTCAAGAAACATCTCCAGTGCATTGCGCAACGCAGATACGAACATCGAGTGAGACGCTCCGATGCGCAGCTTCAAATTTCGTGCAGTGCCGCCATCAAACCCACTGGTAGTCCACTGGGCGGGCCGGCGGCAATGCTGCGGTCGGGCGCTTCTGACATGAGCCCGGCGCCACTGTAAACCCTGAAACCGGAATTTCAGCCGGAAAGCCCCTGCGGGTCAACAGCCATCGTCCCCGTGCCAGCAAAGCCAACGCCCGCCATCCGAGATACACGCACTGATATGACAGTCCGTCCAGAGGCAGTGAACTTCCTGTCAGTCACCGCCGTGGACTATCTGATCCATGGAGCGGGAGGGTTCGCTGCAGCCGGATTCGCCGACCACTTTGGCGGGAACGCCCGCGACCGTCTTTGCGGAAGGCACATCGTTCAAAACCACGGACCCTGCGGCAACGCGTGCACAATGGCCAACTTCGATATTTCCAAGGATCTTCGCCCCGGCGCCAATCAGAACGCCACGGCGAATTTTCGGATGCCTGTCGCCAGTTTCCTTGCCGGTGCCACCGAGCGTTACCGCATGCAACAGAGAAACGTCGTCCTCAACCACGGCCGTCTCACCGATCACGATCCCTGTCGCATGGTCAATGAAAATTCCTTTCCCCATGCGAGCAGCCGGATTGATGTCGGTCTGAAACACGGCCGAGGAACGGCTCTGCAGGTATAGGGCGAAATCCCGGCGTCCTTCATTCCACAGCCAATGAGCCAGGCGGTGAGTCTGGATCGCATGAAACCCCTTGAAATATAACACCGGCATCAAGAACCGATCGCAGGCCGGATCCCGGTCGTAATACGCCTGAATATCGACACGCACACTCGTGCGCCACTCAGGCCTTGCATCCAACATGGCGTGGAATGTCTGGCGGATCAGGTCCGCGCCCATATCCGGGTGGTCAAGCCGCTCGGCCACCCTGTGTATGACCGCGTTCTCGAGATCATCGTGATTTAAGATCGTCGCGTAGAGAAACGCTGCAAGAAGCGGATCATTGGCAACCGCAGCTTCAGCCTCCTCGCGCACTGCATACCAGATCGGGTCCACAGGCTGCGGTGTGCTTTTCCCGGAACTGCGTTGGCGAATAGCATTGTGTGCATTCATTGGATTTCTCCACCCGGAGCACCACACGTCTCTACCGTCGTGCCTAGGTCGCTCCATCTCAAAATTTTTCTGCATCCGAGCGGTCGTCGCTTGGCGTCACCCGCCAGCAAAGCTCACAAAAAGGCACAAGCTTGCCTTGCACGCAAACATACGTCAGAAGCCGGGGTAGTTGAACCGCAAAAATCCGTGAGCATAGATACAGGAAAATTGATGCATGACCGTGCCAGCGCATCCCAGTGAGCCAGCCCTGCGTGTTTCCTGCACCGAGGGGGTCGCCACGATCCTTCTCTCCCGCCCTGGAAAGATGAATGCCGTCTCACAGGCGATGTGGCACGATCTGGTCAAGGCGATTGAAGAGCTTGAGACCGATGAAACGGTACGCGTCATCATTTTGCGGGGTGCAGGCGATAATTTCTGCGCAGGGGCCGACATCGCGGAATTTGACACTGTGCGCCGGAACGCGGAAACGGCGCGGGCTTATGAGAACCTGAATGCGCGAGCATTCGCCGCCATCCGCAACACGCGCCTGCCGACCATTGCGGCGATCTCCGGTGTCTGTTTTGGTGGTGGCTTCGGTCTGGCCGCTGCGTGCGACCTGCGCATTTCAACACCCGATGCGCTCTTTGCAATTCCCGCAGCACGCCTCGGCCTCGCCTATCCGGTTGAGGCGATGGGAGACATTGTGGCAACCACTGGCGCACAGATGGCGCGCTACCTCACATTCACCGGCGCACGGATCGACGCCGCGCGGGCAAGGGAATGCGGGTTTCTTCTCGAGATCGTTCCCACGGACGTTCTCGTCAGCAGAGCTGATGAGATAGCGGCAATGCTCGCGGTCAACGCTCCATTGTCCATTCACGCCTCCAAGGCTTCCATCGCCGCGGCCCTGACCTCCCGCGCAGAGGACTTCTCGCGTGCCCAGGGACTGGGTGATATCACCTTTGAAAGTGCGGATTACGCGGAGGGGCGCTCGGCATTTCGCGAACGCCGCCCAGCACGTTTTAAGGGTCGTTGAGCGATCAGGCGACCTGGTCGCGGCCCAGAAACTTCAGAATCTCGGCTGCAAACACATCATTTCGATCACCCGCAACCATATGGCCGGCGCCGCCGACATCCACATAGGATGCAGCGGGAGCAAGCGTCACAAACTCCCGGACATGAGCCTCCTGCACCAGCTCAGAGCGCATTCCGCGGACAAGAAGAACAGGAAGCTGCAGTTGCGGCAGACCCGCAATGAGTTCCTGCATCAGCGCTTCGGCACCTGAATTGATATTCGCCGCACCCTTGATAAAGGCTGGATCCCAGTGCCAGCGATAGCGGCCGTCTTCATCCTGACGCAGGTTCTTGCGCAAACCTTCCAGCGAGCGGCGGGGAGCGCGATGCGGAAGATAGGCTGCTATGGCGTCAGCCGCTTCTTCGAGGGATGCAAACCCCTCTTCCATCCGCTCTCCCATAAAACCCTGAATTTTGTTCACGCCAGCCGGATCGAGACGCGGTGTGATATCGACCAGAACCAGCGCGTCCAGCAAGGGACCATCGCGCATTTCAGCCGTCAGGGAGGCCAGCCCTCCAAGCGATGCTCCGACGGCTGCCGGCTGCGTGTGAAACTGCTCCTGGACCTGTCGAAAGATCGCAGCTGCATCCGCGCCATAATGGTGAAAGCCGTAATTCCCGCTATCCACCCAGGCGCTTTCACCGTGACCGCGCTGATCGACCGCTATCGCGCGCATGCCACGGCCGGCCACATCCCGCGCCGTGGCATCCCATGCACGGCGGGTCTGGCCGCCACCGTGCAAAAAAACCACAGGCTGGCCGCCACCATCCCAGATGTCGCCGGTCAAACGATTGTTTTCTGCACCGATAAATGAAATCGCTCTACGTTCGATCAAGAGGGTGCTCCTCCAGAAATGCCAGCGCACGCGCCTTGAATGTGCGGTCCCCCACTGCCAGCATATGGTCCCGTCTCTCAATGGCAAACGCGATGCCATTGGGCAACAGATCCGCCAGACCTTGGGGCGAACCGGCGATGTCATCGCGGGTACCCACGGCAATGAGCGTTGGTGCTGTGATCCTGCCCGCATCCTGGGGGGGCAAAAGTTCACGCGAGGTTGCGATGCAGGCGGCAAGCGCCTCACGATCGCTTTTCGTCTGGTCGGCAAACCTGCGAAACATCTGACCGCGCTCGGATTGGATGCTGGCTGGATCGCGAGCCAATAGCGCTTCGGCAATCTCGTCCCACTCTCCGACGCCCTCAGTCATCCCCAGTCCCAGTCCCCCCAGGATCAAAGTGGCAACCTTTTCCGGGTGCCCCAGAGCGAGGAACGCGGAAATGCGGGCTCCCATTGAATAGCCCATCACATGGGCCTTCGACACATTGAGATGTTCAAGTAGCGCCGCAGCGTCACCAGCCATTTTTGCAGGGGTATAATCGTCCCGGTCATGGCTCTTGGTCGAGCGCCCGTGGCCGCGGTTGTCGAGTGCGATCACGCGGAAGCCGGCATCACGCAGGGTTTTCACCCAGCCGGGTGCCACCCAGTTCACATAATGCGTGGAAGCAAAACCATGTATCAGAAGAATTGGGTCGCCCTGTCCTTCATCTATGAAGAAGAGGTCGAACCCGTCATGTGTGAAAGACTGCATATCCAGGAAAACGCCATTGATGCCTATTGTGCGCCGGCAGTCTCAATCCGCGGATGGCGCAGACGATCACCGACCTCGATACCCACCTTCTGCGCGGTTCCGGCCAGCAGTTCAAGGACGAATTGGGATTCCACGTCGGGCGATATGGACGCCGTGGAGAACGGAATCCCGGGCGCGATTGCCCGGACCTCTCCATCCGCACCTACGAAAAGCAGGTCAAGCGCCAGCGGTGTGTTCTGCATCCAAAACCCTTGTCTGCTTTCCGTCGGGAATACAAAAAGCATGCCACGGTCGGAAGGCATGGACTGCCGGAACATCAACCCGCGCTGGCGCTCCAGCGGCTCATCAGCAATCTCGATACTGAAAGTAACCTCGCCAGCCGATGTCAAAACCACCAATGGGTCTGGATCGACTGGCAATCGCATTGCAGAGTTCTGGGCAACACCACTATTGAGTGCGACTATCAGAAAAAGCAGCGTGAGACCGGACGAACGAACGTAAAGTGGCAGGCGTGAAAGGAAACTCGGCATTCTCGGAACTCTCCAGAGCGCGCCTTGCAAGCGCTAGTGCGTGGGTGGAGGCGTACCGTTGTCCGGATAAATCTCGGCGACCATAAGGCCTTTTTCGCCACGGCCGAAGCGAACAATAACCACTTGCCCGGGCCTTAGTTCTGTCAGTCCGTAACGGCGCAGGGTCTCCATGTGGACAAAGATGTCCTCAGTGCCCTCGCCCCGCGTCAGGAAACCAAACCCCTTCGTGCGGTTGAACCATTTGACAAGCGCCCGCTCCAACCCGCTTTCCGCAACCACCGAAACATGGGTCCGCGGAGCCTGATCCTCGCTGGGATGCGTCGCCGTCGAAAGGTCAATGGAAACGACCTTGAAAGCCTGGAGCCCCTTGTCGCCCTGGCGGGCAAGACATTCTATCCTCGCCCCCTCCAGCGCAGCCTGGAACCCATCCTTGCGCAGGCAAGTTACGTGAAGTAGCACATCACCATGCTCTTCATCGTCAGGGAGGATAAAGCCATAGCCTTTCGCCACGTCGAACCATTTAATGGCCCCGGAGATCTCTACGAGTTCCCCGGCTTCCGCGGCGTCATCCGCCTTGGGCGCCTTATCGCCAGCCTCGTACCTCTTGGTTGTCGAGGACTTGTCGTCCATCCCATCAAGCCTTTTCTCAAGTCCGCCCGACTCACTGTGTGTTTCAAAGATAGCATTGGCGCTTTGTGGCATAGCAAGACCCAGTTTCTGATTTTCAACAGCAGGTGAAATCAGCTGGATTTGAGAGATTTCGGCGAAACGGCACAACCGGTTAACGTGCAACATTGCCGAATAGAACGGGTAGACCCTCCGTACCGTATACGTAAACCAGCAAGCGAGAGACAAGATGCGTTATCTGCACACCATGGTCCGTGTAAAAGACATTGATGAATCGCTCGATTTCTATTGTAACAAACTCGGATTGACTGAAGTTCGCCGCTCGGAGAATGAAAAAGGGCGCTATACCCTCGTTTTCCTCGCCGCGCCTGCGGATCAATCGCGCGCCAGGGAGGACCAGGCGCCGCTTGTCGAGCTCACCTACAACTGGGATCCGGAGAATTATGAGGGCGGCCGAAATTTCGGGCACCTGGCCTATGAAGTAGATGACATTTACGCTTTGTGCGACCGGTTGATGAAGGCAGGCGTCACCATAAACCGCCCCCCTCGCGACGGTCGCATGGCATTTGTTCGTTCGCCCGACGGGATCTCCATTGAACTTCTTCAGAAGGGTGGCGCGAAGGAACCGGCCGAACCCTGGGCCTCCATGGAAAACACCGGCAGCTGGTAAAATCTGCAAACGCGCCGTGCGTCATATGGGACGCACGGCGTATTTGCCTGCCGATGACACCATGCTAACAGCATTGGAGCCGTTGATTGATCGCCTTTGGGGGGAGACAAGCATGAAAGAGGTTCTTCTCGAGCTGGAACGTAGGCGTGCAGCCGCGCGCGAAGGTGGTGGCCAGCGGCGCGTTGATGCCCAGCACGCCAAAGGCAAGTTGACGGCACGAGAACGCATCGAGATCTTCCTCGACGAGGGATCCTTCGAAGAATTCGACATGTTTGTCGAGCATAGATCCACCGATTTCGGCATGGAAAAAACACGTATATCCGGCGACGGTGTCGTGACGGGCTGGGGCACAGTCAATGGCCGCACAGTTTTCGTTTTCGCCAAGGATTTCACAGTGTTCGGCGGCTCTCTTTCCGAGGCGCATGCGGAGAAGGTGGTGAAGGTCCAGGAGATGGCGCTCAAGAACCGCGCGCCCATCATCGGATTTTACGATGCCGGCGGTGCCCGCATCCAGGAAGGCGTGGCGGCGCTCGGCGGCTACGCCGAAATTTTTCAGCGCAATGTCCTCGCATCCGGCGTCATTCCCCAGATTTCGGTCATCATGGGGCCGTGTGCCGGTGGCGATGTCTACTCCCCCGCGATGACCGACTTCATCTTCATGGTTCGCGACACGTCCTACATGTTTGTCACTGGACCGGACGTGGTCAAAACCGTGACCAACGAAACCGTGACAGCGGAAGAACTCGGCGGAGCATCTGTCCACACGGTCAAATCTTCAATAGCTGACGGCGCCTATGACAACGACGTTGAAGCGCTTCTGCAGATGCGTCGCCTGATCGACTTTCTGCCAACCTCGAACACGGGGGAGCTACCTGAGGTGGAGTGCTTCCAGTCCGTGTCCGACCCCGACTATTCCCTGGACCGGCTGGTCCCGGACAATGCCAACAAACCCTACGACATTCGCGAATTGATCCTGAAATCCTGCGACGAGGCGGATTTCTTCGAAATACAGGCATCTTTCGCCAAGAACATCGTCACCGGTTTCGGTCGCGTTGAAGGACGCACGGTTGGTTTCGTTGCCAACCAACCTATGGTGCTGGCAGGTGTTCTGGATTCCGACGCATCCAGAAAAGCCGCCCGTTTCGTCCGCTTCTGCGATTGCTTCAACATTCCGATAATCACCTATGTGGATGTGCCCGGTTTTCTACCCGGCACCGCGCAGGAGTATGGCGGTCTGATCAAGCACGGCGCGAAGCTGCTTTTTGCCTATGCAGAAGCAACCGTCCCGAAGATCACCCTTATCACCCGCAAGGCGTTCGGGGGTGCCTACGACGTGATGGCCTCCAAGCATCTTCGCGGAGACATCAACTACGCCTGGCCTTCGGCCCAGATTGCCGTGATGGGCGCCAAAGGTGCTGTGGAAATCATCTTCCGCAAGGACATCGATGATCCCGAAAAGATCGCCGCACACACCAAAATGTACGAAGACCGCTTCCTTTCCCCCTTCGTGGCAGCCGAACGCGGCTATGTGGACGAGGTGATCATGCCTCATTCCACACGGATGCGCATCGCGCGCGCACTAAGGATGCTGCGCAACAAGGACCTCAAAAACCCCTGGAAAAAGCACGACAACATCCCGCTTTGAGGTCTTGTCCTGCGCCCGGTCTCACAGTCTGTCAGAAGCTGCGCGGCGGCACGAACAGGCAGATGGTGCGACCATCCTTCTTGCCCGCGACGGAGCACCAGTGAAACACCCCGTCAGGCGAATTGCGCACACGCTTGTCCGTATAGGGCAGAACTTCACCTGTCACCTTGATCACATAGCCCTCAGGTCTCTCTTCGATGGCTGCGTTCGAGACCTGCTGACAATCGCGGTCGGAGCAACAGGCATAGGGATATCGCCACCCGCTCGGCGCCTCATGCGCTACAGCCACGGTCCAGGATGAAGTTAAAACCCCCAACAGGAAAGCACCACTGCAAGCCAGTTGTCGCGTGGAAAAGCCAGAGTAGACCATACTCATCTCCTCGAGACTCCTCCCGCAAACAGTCTCCACCCCATCCGTTAACGAAACTTTAACCATCAGTTTCGCAATTGCCTCAAAGCTGAAGAATGGCAACGGTAGAGATCGTTCGACCGCAGCGCGGCGGCGATTGAGGCAAGTTTGACGCCGGCGGTCGTTGACAATTCCGGTTTGCCGGTGTGGTCTGCCGATCAAACGCCGCGAACCGGTGACCGACACACTCAGGAAACGATCCCATGCCGAAAACCGATATCGCGCGCCGCGTCTACAATCACGCCTGGAAACTCGACCCGATTTGCCGCAGCCTTCTCGACACGGACTTTTACAAGCTTCTGATGCTGCAGATGATCTGGGGCCTTTATCCGAACGTGGATGCCACATTCTCCCTCATCAATCGAAACAAATCCGTTCTCCTGGCGGATGAGATCGATGAAGGAGAGCTGCGCGAGCAACTGGACCACGCGCGCGCTATCCGTTTCTCCAAAAAGGAAATGATCTGGCTCGCCGGCAACACGTTTTACGGTCGCAAGCAGATCTTTCAGCCAGAGTTCCTCAACTGGCTCGCAGATTTCCGTTTACCCGAGTACGAGCTCACCCGTCGTGGTGGTCAATACGAGCTGCATTTCCATGGCAAGTGGATGGAAACCACCATGTGGGAAATTCCGGCCCTGGCCATTATCAACGAGTTGCGGTCGCGCGCCGCCATGCGCTCACTCGGTCCATTTGCGCTCGACGTTCTGTATGCACGCGCCAAGGCGAAGGTATGGGCGAAGGTCGAGCGCCTCAAGAAGCTGCCCGAACTCAAGATTTCCGATTTCGGCACAAGGCGGCGGCACTCCTTCCTGTGGCAGCGCTGGTGTGTGGAAGCTCTCAAGGAAGGCATCGGAGATTCGTTCACCGGCACCTCGAATGTGCTCCTTGCCATGGACACTGACTTGGAAGCGCTTGGCACCAACGCTCACGAACTCCCGATGGTGCTGGCTGCCCTGGCCAAAACCGATGCGGAGCTGTTGCAGGCCCCCTATCGGGTACTCGAAGACTGGCAAAGCTATTACGGCGGCAATCTGTTGATCGTGCTTCCCGACGCATTCGGCACGGAAACGTTTCTGCGCAACGCGCCACCATGGGTGGCGGACTGGACTGGCTTCCGCCCCGACAGCGCTCCTCCCATTGAGGGTGGAGAACGCATCATGGAATTCTGGCGCAAGCACGGAAAAGATCCCCGCGACAAACTGCTGATCTTTTCAGACGGCCTCGACGTGGACACGATCGAGAACACCTACCGGCACTTCGAAGGCGAAGTACGCATGGCTTTCGGCTGGGGCACGAATCTCACCAATGATTTCGAAAATTGCGCACCAACCGAAGTCGACGGTCTGAAAGCGATTTCAGTCGTCTGCAAGGTTAGCCGCGCAAACGGCCAACCGGCGGTCAAACTATCCGACAATCCGGAAAAGGCCACCGGCGACCCCGCAGAAATCGAGCGCTACATAAGACTGTTTGGAGCGCAAAACCGCGTCCGACGCAGAGTCTCAGTCTGAGACCCCAACCCACCAGGCCGCGCAAGCGCTGCTTTGCGGCCTCACCGATCAGGTTTCCTCCAGCATTTCCTTCACAACAGTCGCAAGCTGTTTCAGAGAGAATGGCTTGGGCAGGAAGCCAAACTGCGCGTCCTCGGGCAAGTTCTTGGCAAATGCGTCCTCGGCATATCCCGACACAAAGATGAACTTGATGTCGGGTTGCACCTTGCGCAGTTCACCAAGCAGCGTCGGCCCGTCCATTTCAGGCATCACAACGTCGGAAACGACAATATCGATCTTCCCGTCCAGTTCCTCGAATATCTCAAGCGCCTCAACGCCCGAACTCGCCTCGTGCACCTCATAGCCGCGCGAAGAAAGAGCGCGCACACTGCCCATACGCACGGCATCCTCGTCCTCCACCAGAAGCACGCGCGCTGAACCAGAGAGATCACGTTTCTCTTCTCTGGCCTTTGCTGCATCATTTCCACGAACGGCAGCCTCCTCGGCTGTTTTCTCGGCTTCGGTCGGAACATGACGTGGCAGGAATATACGGAACGTCGTGCCCTCACCCAGCTCGGAATCGCAGAAAATGTAGCCACCGGTCTGTTTGACGATGCCATACACCATGGAAAGACCAAGGCCGGTTCCCTTGCCCACCTCCTTGGTCGTGAAGAACGGCTCAAAGATTTTCTTGATGGTTTCGGGATCAATGCCGGTGCCCGTGTCACTCACCTCCACGGCCACATAATCGGCAGCGATCATCTCGCGATAAGGGAATTGGGCACACTCTTCAGCCGAGATGTTACGGGTGCGGACTGCGAGCTTGCCACCGTCCGGCATGGCATCACGAGCATTCACCGTCAAATTAACGACAACCTGTTCAAACTGGCCGATATCCGCCTTCACCGGCCAGAGATCACGCCCATGCTCGATGGACAGGGAAATCTCGCTGCCGACAAGGCGCGCAAGCAGCATTCTCAGATCCGCGAGCACGTCCGTGAGGTTCAGCACTTCCGGACGCAGGGTCTGCCTTCGCGAGAACGCAAGAAGTTGCCGCACGAGCGAAGCCGCGCGATTGGCATTCTGCTTGATGTTCATGATGTCCGGGAAGGAGGGATCGGATGGACGGTGATTGGTCAGCAACAGGTCCGAAGCCATGATGATGGCTGTAAGGACATTGTTGAAATCGTGAGCGATGCCGCCGGCGAGCTGTCCCACTGCCTGCATCTTTTGGCTCTGCGCCATCTGGGCCTCGAGGGCCTTCTGCTCCGTGGTCTCGACGGCGTACACGATTGCGGCTTCCTCAGCGCCTTCGCCGCCTTCGTGATCGACCACAGGATTGACGTAGAAGCGAACGTGACGCTCGGCATCATCCGGCAGCATCGTGTCGATTGGCGCGATTTCTGCCTGGCGCTGCTTCGCCCTTTCGAGTGCTACGGCAAAAGCCTCACGATCATTCTCATGGATAACGGCATCGAGCCGGATATGCCGTTCCACAGCATCGCTGTCCACGACACGCGAGAACAGCGAAAGGAATGGCGCGTTGGTGCGCAGGATTCGTCCTTCATGATCCACAGATGCGATCGCCATCGGTGTGGAATTGAAGAAACGGGTGAAACGCACTTCCGAAGCCCGAAGGTCCGCGGATGCGTCTTCGCCCAGCTGGCGATTTAAAACGATCGTCCTGGTGGCACCTGGAGTTCCCTCGCGGCTGGCAGTTACGCGATGCATGAACCGCACTGGAAGCACCTCGCCATCCACGGTCGACAGGTCGAGATCGATCACGGCATTGCGCGCGGTTCCGGGGTCGGCCTTCACCGCATTGATCAGCGCCATGCCATCGCCCGCAACGATCTGTGGCAAACGCACCGCACCCGGTACAAAGTTGGCGAGGTCAATGCCCAGCCACTCCGCAAGCGTGGCGTTGATGTAAGTCACCCGCCCATCCGGATCGGCAGAGAAAAAGCCAGCCGGCGCATGATCCAGGTGATCAATCGCCTTTTGAAGATCGAGGAAAAAGCGTTCCTGTTCGGCACGCTCTTCCGAGATATCCGCGATTTGCCACGCCGACACAGGCTGGCGATAGCCTGGCAGCTTGAAAATACGCGCCCATGTCCTATACCAGCGCGCGCCCAATGCACCGCCGGGACGGATGGAACGAGAGAGGCGGAACTCTCCATCGCCTGAACGTCCATCACGCAGCCCCGCCGAGAGCTTCTCCACCACCGACGCTGCTTCCGGGTTATCCGCCAGCAGCGCGTCGACGGTCTTGACATCGGCCACCGATGTCGCTCCCGTCATTTGTGCATAAGCATTATTCGCGTAAAGGATGCGGCCCTTGGTGTCCGCAACCACAAGGCCCTCCTCCATGGAATCAACAAAGGCCCTGGAGAGTTCACTGCCTGCCGAACGCGGGGCGACCTGCACGAAGCCAATAGCCGTCGCGAACAGGAAACCCACACCTATCATCGCCAAAACGCCGAGAAGACCAAGCAGGAACGGCTCGCCGAGGCGCTCGCGGAACACGGAAAAAGCGACCGCGGAAAGCGTCAGAATAACAATGAAAATGATCAGACGCGTAATGGCACCTGGTCGAGAGCTCTGGTCTACGATCGGTGCTGCGTGGATTTCTCCCCCGGTCTGCTTGGCCATGCGTTTCCCGTTTGTCGCGCCCAATTCCCGCCGGGCTCCACGCGAACCCGGCCTCACCGGGATATATCAGGGCTCCCGGCATCTGCAAGCGTACACGTGTAATCGAAACGCAAATCGCCATTCTTTGCGCGAATTTTGCTGCTGAAAACCATGGTACCGTGCAGCGGCAGCTCTCCCATGGGTTGCCGCCTACCTGCGGGACGCATAACCTGACGGATCAAATTGAGAGTGGAGTGAACGAATGCGCGATTGGCTTGTGGGAATATTTGGAGAGGCTTACGCAACCGCGGCCTTCTGGACGATCATTCTCGTTGCCGTCGCGATTGTTCTTCTCGTTTTTGTACGGGTCAATCGTCGTTTTACTGCCGGAACCTTCATTTCTGGTACACGGGGCAGGCAGCCACGTCTGGCAGTAACGGACGCCACTCCTGTGGACAATAACAGGCGCCTTGTCCTGGTGCGCCGCGACGAGGTCGAACATCTTATTCTCATAGGCGGACCGACCGATCTGGTGATTGAAGCCAATATCGGAGGAACGCCTTCTGCTCAATCTGAGCCCAGTGTCCATACCCGCGAAGAGCGACCGTCACCGGCGGAACCGGAACCTTTGATCGTCGGTGAACCGGACAGCGAGGGAGATACGACCTCCTCCGCGCCCTCTTCGGGAGAAAAAGAAACGCCGGAGCCCGAGCGCAGGCCTGCAACGCCGCACCGTGAGATCCAGATAGCCAGCCGGCCGACACCAGCGTCCGCTCCGGCCCCAACCCCAGTACCCGCCCCGCGTCGATACCCGGCAGAGGGGGCGCAGCCTCTCCGTGAATCTGTCACATCGATCTCTGCACGGCCCGCCGTTGCTGCAACGTCGGCTGGTACTCTGGCCGCGGTAACGCCCTCCGCCCCAAAGCGCGAGCCAGCAGCCGATCATTTGAGTGAACGCCCGCAAACACAGGACGAGGTGCAGGCGCCCCGCACCAGTGACGCCCCTGTTGTCGACCTCGATGTTTCACGCGCGGAGCGTTCCAGCCCTCAGGAGAGCGCCAGCGAGCACACACTCGAAGATGAAATGAGCAGGCTGCTCGAAGAGCTTTCGGAGCAAAAGCACTGACGATTGGCGACAGCCCTTTTCGGGCACCTCCCATTCGAGCGCATTCCAGGCAAGAAAAAAGCGCCAACCCGGAGGGTGGCGCGTACAAACAAGACAAACTTCCGTCCAAGCCTGTAACAAAAATCAATCGTCGCGATAGACTTTTTCACGACGTTCATGACGTTCCTGTGCCTCAATCGACAACGTGGCGATCGGGCGCGCATCGAGACGTTTCAGTGAAATTGGTTCACCCGTCTCCTCGCAATACCCGTAAGTCCCCTCCTCGATCCGCTGCAGGGCGGCATCGATCTTGGAGATCAGCTTGCGCTGACGGTCACGCGCTCGCAATTCGATTGCACGATCCGTTTCGGACGACGCTCGGTCTGCGAGGTCCGGGTGGTTTGCACTTTCCTGTTGCAGTGCCTCGAGGGTCTCACGCGCTTCTTTCAGAATATCGCTTTTCCAACGCAACAATTTCGCACGGAAATATGAACGTTGGCGCTCATTCATGAAGGGCTCGTCCTCGGTGGGCACGTATTCGGCATTACTGAGCTCATTCATCGAGTCACCCTGAGATGTTGTGACGCCCGCGCCTATATATTCACCCGCCCCCACAACCACAAGCACAAAGGCCGCATGCTTCACGCTTTTGTTAATTGCGGCGGAAAAAGTGGATATCTCCTACTCCAGATGCGCGATGCGTATAAACTCCCGATAAGGCTGGAAGGAGTTCTACGGAGAGTGAAATGACAGAAAAACTTCCCATTCTCGGCTTAATCTGGAGTGTATCAGGCACGTTTCCTCCAGTTTTTTCCGGATTTCTTTAATGTCCCGGCTCCTCCTGCTCCGTCACGCGAAAGCCGGCTGGGCGGCGCCCGGCATGTCGGATTTCGAGCGCGCTTTGACCCATTCGGGACAGACTGACGCCAGAAAACTCGGTCAGCGCATGCGCACCAGCGGATTGATTCCCGATCTGGTTTTGTGTTCGCCGGCAAGGCGTGCCGTCGAAACCCTGGAGTCCGTCGTCTCAACGCTCTTCGAGCAACCGCCCAAAACGAATATGATCCGGGAATTGTACAATTCCGACGCAGCCGATTACCTCCAGGCCGTGCGCGAAGCTCCGGCGGCCAGCACACTGTTGGTGGTAGGGCACAATCCGATGATGGAGGATCTTGCATTCGAACTTCCTGCCGCGGGGGATCAACAGGCCATGCAGGCAACGGCTTCCGGCTTTCCCACTTGCGGCCTCGCGGTGATCAGCTTCGAGGGCCCGCTTTCCAAGGTGCGACGGAACGGCGGGCGCCTCGAAGCCTTCCTGAAACCGGATCGTTGAGGGAACGCTCTTCAATCATGGCTTCGGGTTCCTATATGCAAGGTCTTGCGATTTTTGAGGATTTCGCCATTTGGCTTCATTGACCACATACACAGACGAAGCGCGGATTGCTCTCGACACGCTCGCCGGTCGCGCTGCCGGTCTCGTTTCGCCCTCGCTTAGAATTGGGGTCACCGGGCTTTCGCGCGCAGGCAAGACCGTGTTCATCACCGCATTCGTGCACAATCTGCTGCATGGCGGTCGCCTGCCCCTCTTCGAAGCACAAAGCTCGGGTCGGATTTCAAAAGCCTATCTCGAACATCAGCCCGACGATGCCGTACCTCGTTTTCAATATGAAGATCACATTGCCGCGCTTGTTGAAAACCGCGTCTGGCCAGAATCCACGCGCGCCATCTCCGAACTCCGCCTGACCGTGGAGTTTGAATCCGCATCGGCATGGAATCGACTGCTGTCGCGCGGAAAATTGTCCTTCGATATCGTTGATTATCCTGGAGAATGGCTTCTCGATCTCCCCCTCCTGTTGAAGGATTACGAGACTTTCAGCCGTGAGGCGCTGGAGATGGCAGTCCTGCCTGTACGAGCCGATCTCTCGGAGGAGTGGCGTGGCCAGACGCGCGATTGCGACCCGGACCAACCAGCCGACGAAATGACGGCACGTAGACTCTTCGAGGCTTTCTCATCCTATCTGCGTGCCTGCAAATCCGATCACCGTGCACTCTCGACACTGCCGCCCGGCCGGTTTTTGATGCCTGGCGAGCTTGAAGGTTCTCCAGCCCTGACTTTTGCTCCTCTCAACGTCCAGCCTGGCACAAAGGCCAGGTCCGGTTCACTCCACGCCATGATGGAGCGACGTTACGAGGCCTACAAAACGCATGTAGTTCGCCCATTCTTCCGCGAGCACATCGCCCGGCTCGACCGCCAGATCGTTCTGATCGACGCAATGCAGGCCATGAACGCCGGAGCTGAGGCGGTGACCGACCTCGAACGGGCACTGACGGAGATCCTTTCGTGCTTTCGTCAGGGGCGTGGAAATCTTCTGACCGGGCTGATTTCCCATCGCATTGACCGGATACTCGTCGCTGCGACCAAGGCAGATCATATTCATCATGAGAGCCATGACCGGTTGCAGGCGATCGTGCGAAGGCTCGCCGACCGCGCCATTGCCAGGGCCGATTTCTCCGGCGCCACGGTGGACGTCCTCGCAATGGCAGCCGTACGGGCCACACGCGAAGGAACAGTGAGACAAGGCAGGGAAACACTGCCTGTCATTATCGGAACACCTCTCGAGGGTGAGACCATCGCCGGCGACACATTCGACGGCGAAACGGAAACGGCTGTTTTTCCGGGCGATCTGCCAGAAAAGCCCGGCCTGATCTTTCAACAGCCGAAACCGGATCAAGACAGCAGCAGCCCCGCTCCAGAACAATCGCTTCGTTTTGTGCGGTTCCGTCCACCGCGGCTGGAACGGACGGCAGAAGGCATTACCCTTTCACTACCGCATATCAGACTTGACCGGGCCCTTCAGTTTCTCGTCGGAGACCATCTTGCATGAAGAGAGCGCCCGCTTCATTTCGCATCGATCCACCGAAATCCGCCAATCCCGAAAAGCCGGCGACCAAACGGAAACCCCGGTCAATCGAGCCGGGCAAGGCGGTAGCGGTGGTCGCCGAAAGCGACGATTTCTTTGCCAGCCCGGACCCGGCATTCACTGACCCACCACCCGTCCCGCCTCGCCGCCGATCCCTCCTCGGGCGTGTGTTCTTCGCAGCATTCGGAATTCTCATTTCGTTGGCGATCGGCCTTTGGACCGACCGGTTGATCCGAGATCTTTTCAACCGTGCCGACTGGCTTGGCTGGCTGGCGCTGGGCGTGGCCGCGATCGCTTTGACTGCCTTCGTGGCAATCATCGTTCGGGAGGTGCTCGGCATCATGCGGCTCGCTTCCATCGAAGCCCTGCGTCGGGATGCGACGGATGCGATCCTTCGAAATGACGCCAGAGAAGCCCGGAAAACGGTGGAACATCTCGTGGGTCTTCTTGCGCAAAAGCCCGAGACGGCGGCCGGACGCAAGACTCTCCACGGTCTGAACGATGATGTGATCGACGGCGCGGACCTGCTCGCAGTTGCCGAGAAGGAACTCCTTGCCCCCCTCGATGCGTTGGCGCGCACGCAAGTTTTGAATGCTGCCAAGCGGGTTTCGGTGGTAACAGCCGTCTCCCCCCGTGCACTTGTTGATATCGTCTATGTGCTTTTCGAGGCCGCACGGCTGACGCGACGCATCGCCGACCTCTACGGCGCGCGGCCCGGATTTCTAGGATTCATGCGTCTCGTGCGCAGCATTCTCGCACATCTTGCAATCACCGGCTCCATGGCTGCGGGTGAAACCCTTGTGCAGCAGGTCGTCGGCCACGGGCTCGCTGCGCGCCTGTCTGCAAAACTCGGCGAAGGCGTGGTCAATGGCATGATGACGGCGCGCATCGGCATTGCTGCAATGGATGCAGCCCGGCCGCTGCCCTTCAACGCCATTCCGCGGCCTGGTGTGGGAGATTTCCTAAAAGCGCTGACGAGTTTCACTGCAACCAAGAATGCGAGCAAAGACAGCGCGTAGGCGGAAACGACTCTTCCGCACACACGAGGCAGCCAGGTGAGTCTCAAAAGACACACCCGGCAAACATCATGTCTGGGCGCCAAGGTTTGATGCGCACAGCGGCTGCACCGAATCGCTCCAGTATGGTAGATAAAGCCTTAACCAATCTGCGGCAGGATTCCCGTCAGATTTTGTTTCAACCAGACTTGGTCATTTAGCTCATGCTGAAATTCGCGCTCAAGCTTGCCCTTTTGGCCGCTGCTGCAGCCCCAATGTCCGGAATGGCCGGCGCGGCGGAAGCTTCAGAAAGCGAGAGGCGTTTTTTCCAGTCCGTCGAAGGAAGCTGGTCTGGCCCGGGCGAAATCGTCGCCGGCAAGTACAAGGGAACGAAATTCGTCTGCAATTTCGACGGCGGCACCCCCGAGAAAAATATCGGGATGGCGCTGGACGGAACTTGCCGTGTCGGGGTTTTCACGCAACCAATGAAGGCCAGTGTTGTCCGCGAAAAAGGCGGCTACCGTGGCACATTCCTTGATGGCGCAGCCGGAAAGGGTCTCGATGTTACCGGAGGCAAGGTCATTGGGAACGATGTGGTCTTCGCGCTTCACCGCTCCTCACTGAGCGGTGCCATGCGCGCGCGCATCAGCGACAAAAATACCATGCACATCACGATATCCGTGCAGGTGAACGATGACATGGTTCCTGTGATCGGAATGAAGCTGAAGCGCACGGATTCCGGTGGCATTGAAGCCATCGCTCGCCAATAACCGGCTGCACCATAGAGAGGCGTTCTCGCCTCTATAGAGTGAGAATCCCTTGTCGACTGCCTTCTATGCGCTGCCCTCGCGCCACCACCATCCGTCCCGTGTGATGCGCTCCATGCCGCTCTGATCAAGCGTTTCCAGAAGTGTCCTGACTGATCGTCCGCCGATCTCCAGCGCCGGCGCGATCTCGGCCAGCGGAGCCAGGACAAACGCACGCTCAGCCATGCGCGGATGAGGTATTGTCAACCCGGCGTCATCCACGACCCTGTCTCCATAAAAAAGTACGTCCACGTCGATGGGGCGCGGTCCCCAGCGCTCCTGGCGCACGCGCTTGAGCACGCGCTCAATCGTCAGGCATTGTTCAAGGAGCGGGTGCGGAGCAAGACTGGTGCGCACCCAGGCAACGGCGTTGAGAAAATCAGGCTGATCAAGCTTGCCCCACGGCGGCGTTCGGTAGAGCGATGAAACTAAACGGACTTCAGTATCATCCCTGGCATCCAACGTGGACAAAACCATCTGCATCGCGCGACGTGGATCGCCGACATTGCCACCCAACCCCAAATAGACATCCTGCATCTTATTGGGGCCAGGCCAGGGAAACCTCGACATAGTCCAAGACCCCGGGAACGGGTGCGTTGGGCTTGCGTATCGTGATTTCGGAGCGCGCGATCTGCGGGAAACGGGAAGCAAGGGCCTTCGCTACCTCGAGTGCCAACGCCTCGATCAGAAAGCGGCGTTTGCCGGAAATGATCTCTTCAATGACCTTGAAGGCGGCGCCGTAATCAACTGTCCCCTCAAGGGAATCGTCGCTAAGTGCCCTCCCGGGCTCTACGGTCAGCTCCGCGTCCACATAAAAACGCTGCCCCAGGCGCTCCTCTTCGTCATGCACGCCATGTCGCGCGAAGAAAGCGCAGTTCTTCATCCGGATTACATACATCATCGCCTCACCGGCCTATCTCTGAGCTGCAAGCATAGCATCCGCAATTCTCAGGGAATCCCTGTTGATTGCGACATTGTGCACGCGAAAAACGGCCGCGCCCTTCATTCTCAGCAGCGCACTGGTCGCGGCTGTTCCCACATCCCGCGCTTCGGCACTCTCCCGGCCTGTGACAGCCCCGACAAAGCGCTTCCGCGATGTACCGACAAGGAGAGGAAAGGCAAGCCCTGCCAATTCTTCGAAACGGGCCATGATCTCGACATTCTCCGCCGTATCCTTGGCAAAGCCAAATCCCGGATCCAGTATGATCTGTTCGTCTCTGACACCTGCCTGACGAGCAATCTCCAGAGAGAGCCGCAGGAACGAGAACTGGTCTGCAATTACATCAGGCAGCTTCTCACGCTCGCGGCCCGTGTGCATGATGGCAAGCCCTGCCCCGCTTTTCGCAGCAACAGCCGCAATACCCGGCTCACGCTGGAGCCCCCAGACATCATTGACGATATGCGCTCCCGCCGCGACCGCAAGCCGGGCTGTCTCGGCCCGATAGGTGTCTACAGAGAGTAAAATGTCATCGCGGCCGGCGAGCGCTTCGAACACCGGCAAGATCCGGTCCTGCTCTTCGCTTGCGGACACAGGGGCACCGCCTGGACGCGTCGATTCACCGCCAATATCGACGATATGTGCCCCGTCTCCGATTAATCGCTCGGCCTGACGGAGCGCAGCCTCCAGACTCACAAAAGCGCCACCATCGGAAAAACTGTCCGGTGTAACGTTCAAAATGCCCATGATGATGGCATCTGGTCCGAGAACAAGTTCGCGCCCGTGCGCAAGTCTCCAGACAGGAAAAATCATAGGGCTTTCAGCCTCCGGATCACAATCAGGCGTTTTTGCGGCTCATTGCCGCCAAAATCAACCGCAATGTGTTTGACGGATCGAGTCGGAAACCGCTCAGGCCAGGCTTGTCATCGTGCGGCCGAAGTCGCAGGGTGTTTTTGGGAGACAATATGAAACGCATCACGCTGACATTCGCCCTGCTGGCCTTTGTTGCATGGCCCGCCGAAAGCGCCGACATTTCCCGTACCTATACTTACTTCTCGATCGGCGGGAAAACGCTGAGCGAGATAGAGCAACAGCTCCGTTCACGGGGGCCCCATGTGCAAAGCACCGGGCAACGTCACCCCGGCGCCACGCGTATGGAGTTCAAGACCAAGATTACGTACAAGGAACACAAGCGCCGTTGCCGCATCGCCGACGTGAAAGTCACAGTCGATGCGCGCGTTTTCCTTCCGCGCTGGCGCAACCGCAAGACCGCTGGCCCGGAAACCGCTCTCGTCTGGGACACACTCTCCAAAGACATCAAACGCCATGAAGAGAGCCATCTGGGGATCGCCAAACGCTACGCACGCAGCATAGAACGCGAAATCGGAGATCTTGCCCCGCACGCCTCGTGTGAAACGCTCCAGGCGCGCGCCGAACGCGTGACACAGAAGAAGCTCGAGGAACACGATGCAGCACAAGCGCGATTCGACCGGATCGAAAGCGGCAATTTCGAATGGCGATTGATGCGCCTGCTAAACTACCGGCTGGAGCAGCTCGAAAAAGGGCGAAACCCCGGGTAAAGCGCTTCGATACGCCCCTTGGCTTGCGAAAGCCAACAAGTCAGGCTTGTCGCTCGGGAATGCGAACAACGAGACCGTCCAGTTCGTCGCGCACAATGATCTGACAGGACAAACGTGACGTCGGCTGAACCTCGTAGGCAAAGTCCAGCATGTCCTCTTCCATGGCTTCAGGCTGTCCGACCGTGTCAGACCACTCTTCACCCACATAGACGTGGCAAGTCGCACAGGCGCAGGCCCCGCCACACTCCGCTTCGATGCCGGGCACGGCGTTGCGAATTGCGTTTTCCATGACCGTGGATCCGTTGTCGGCATCGACATCGAAGCGCGTGCCATCGGGGACGATATAGGTGATCTTCGGCATGCGGGCACTCAGCAGTTGGTAGGATTGTCGCAAATTGCGGGGCGAGGCACTGGAGGCAACAGCACATAGGCCACTACGCCCAAGTTTCGCGTTTCACTTATGTTTTTTGGACCGCAAAGGCAATCCATGGCTGCGCCTGCGGTGAAAGATTATCGCAATCTCGAAATGAATTCATTGGCTTCGCAGATTAATTTCGCCAATTGCGTTATGCCTTCATCATTTGCCGGATTCTTTTCGATCGCCGCAGCGCAGGCAGCAATCGCCCCTGCTCCAACTCCTCGCGCAGAACCGACAAGCGCATGTGCCATCTCGCGTCTCGATTGAAGGTCACATCCACGCATGCGCTCGCTCATTCCCTCGATCTGTCGCCGAAACATACCAAGGATTTCCAGCGCCAACATTTCATCGCCCATGGTTTGACGTGCCAGATGCTTCAGATCGAACGGTATCACGCCCGTTGCTGAATGCCCCTCGTCAAAAAGCCCACCTGAAATGATCTGCACCCTGATCCCCGACTTCCTCTACGTCACCTTTCACACCCTATTAATGCCGGATGGACAACGGGTTAACGGCTTCAGTGCAAAGCGACTGTTTCACCATAAACGTCGTTAACCTTATGTTTAAACTTTTACACATCCGACCGATTGCGTGTTTTCAACGGAGCCTTGTCCCATTACGATACGCTTGGCTCATTTTGGGCATAGTGTCGGAGTACGAGGTTCCTCTGGTTTGCGTATGAGGCTCCGGCAGAGAGTAGCTGAGGTTTGGCGGTATGGCGCGTACAGTAGCAAAGAAGAATCAACCCAAGCGCGATTTTGCGAAGGAACTCGAGGATGCCCTCGACCTGGAGCTTGCAGACGGCTTGGAGAATGGCGACCTGGACATCGCCGCCTCCATGGAGGACCTGGAAGCGCAGATTTCTGCAGCGGCCGAGGAACTCGCGCGCGAAAATCGCGATCAGAACGGAGACGAGAAAGTCGCCGTGAGCGAGAAGAAAGACACCGCGCCATCCTCCAAGGAAACGGCTAAAAATGCCCCGGGCGCAAAGGCGAGCACTCCGGTTTCGACCGCCGCTGCGCCTGAGAAAGCCAGCAGCACCGTCGCCAGGCCCGAGAAATCCCAGGAAACCCCTGCCAACCGGAAGAACCTCACACCGGTCGATCCCGAGCCCGAGCACACTGCTGCCCAGCCATTTGCACCCGCCAACGACGACCGGGCCGGCGACTTCAGTGCAGTCATGCGCAAGTTCGACCGTCGCGCCCCGAACACTGCCTATTGGCTCGTCGCCATCCTTTCGGCCCTCTGGATTGGCGGCGGCCTTCTCCTCGGCCAGATGCTCTATGGCCCCGATCTTTGGCAAATCCGCTCTACCGATGCCCTTTTGGCGGCACCGCATGCAATCGCGCTGCTCGTAGGCATTGTCGTACCGGTCATCCTGTTCTGGGGCTTTGCCGTCATGGTGCGCCGCGCTCAGGAGATGAGGCTGGCCGCGCAATCAATGGCTGAGGCAGCCTTCCGCCTTGCCGAACCAGAAAACCTTGCCCACGAACGCATTATGACCGTTGGCCAGGCGGTTCGTCGCGAAGTGCAGGCGATGGGTGACGGCATGGATCGCACCCTCTCGCGCGCCGTGGAACTCGAAACACTGGTACACACCGAGGTAAGTGAACTTGAGCGCGCCTATTCGGAAAACGAAACGCGCATCCGCCATCTGGTGGATGGCCTCGGATCTGAGCGCGAAGGCATTGTAGGCCACGCAGAACGCGTTCGTGCGTCCATTGCCGGCGCACACGAGATTCTGAAAGATGAACTGGATACGGCCGGCGAGCGCATCCGCGCGACCATTGCCGATGCATCCCGACAACTTGCAGCCTCGGTGAACGCATCGAGCGAGGCCCTTCTGAAGCAGCTCGAGGGCACGGGTGGAAACCTCCACAAGGGCATTGACGATCGGATCCAAAGCCTTTCGGAGCGGATCACGACGTCGGGCGATGCCGTGGCAAGCCTTCTCGATACCCGCATCGCCTCCCTGACCAAGGGCACGGAAGATGCGACCCATAACCTCGCCACCTTGTTCGACACACGGATGGCCACCCTCGCGCAGAGGACGGACGAAGCCACCGAGAAGATTGGTGGCCTGCTCGATTCACGCGTCTCCGCGCTTGCCGATGGCGCCGAAGAAGCAGCCACCAAGCTTGGCAGCGTTCTCGACTCGCGCATCTCCACCTTCAGCCAGAACACGCAGGATGCCGAACAGACCCTGACAAAGGTTCTCGATTCGCGTCTCGGCACACTCACGAAGGAAACGCAGGAAGCCGCGCAGACACTCGGCAATCTGTTCGATGAGCGCATGGCTACCCTCGCCGAGCGCACGGACCAGACGACACGCTCGCTCAGTTCGCTGTTCGAGACCCGCAGTTCCGCTCTGATGTCTTCGCTGGGCGAGGCAACCGAATCTCTGACGAGTGAGTTCGACACCCGTCTCGGACAGTTGGAAAACGCCGTCACCGAGCGTGGCCGGGCTCTTATCGCCGAGTTCACCACGCGCGCCGAGGCGCTGGACGCGGGTACTCAGAAGCTGAACTCCGCTCTCGAAGCTCGGGCGCGTAGCATCAACGAGACCCTGGTCGAACGAACCCGGGAGATCGCGAACACCTTCGCCCAGGGCAAGGACGAGGTCTCGGCTGCTGTCGAGGCAGGCAAAACCGCCCTCAGCAGCGAGCTGTCCGACCTTGTGGCCTCGACCAGCATCATGCTGGAAAACACCGCAGGTGAGTTTGGCAAACGTCTCGACCAGAACTGGTCGCAGATGGCTGCCCAGTTCGACGAAGGCATTGAGCGTATCGACGCAACCCAGTCGCGCATGAGCGAGGCCGCGCAGCGTCAAATCCAGGCTTTCGAGGAGACACACCAGCGGCTCTCCGGCGCATTCAGCACGGATATGGAGAAACTCGATCTGGCACGCGCCACCTTCGAAGCCGGGATCGGCGAGCAGGTGCAGCAGCTAGCCAAGACACGTGACAGTTTTGGTGAAGCGCTCGACGCCAACATTGCCAGGATCGATGAACACCGCACCGCGCTCAACGCCGTGATCGAAGACGAAGCGATCCGCGTCAACGAGATCTTCACCAAGCAGACCGGGATCATCGAAGAGCGCACCCAGACAATGGAAAAAGCGCTTTCCATTGGCGTGGAAAATGTCCGCAGCACCCTGGAGAACAGCGCCGTTGTCGTTGCAGGCGCCCTGCGCGACAAGGTCATAGAGGCAACCTCGACACTGAACGAGGAAGCAGCCAAGGTGTTCGAAGATGCAGACAAGCGCATTGCCGCGCGCGCCGAACAGACCGCGTCAACCCTCGGCGCACGCATTGAGGACATCGACCGGACATTTGACGATGCCTCGGCTCGCTTTACCGAACGTGCCGGCGTCTTCGCGCAAACCTTCGCAGAGGTCGACGGCCGGATCGCGGCACGCCTTGAGACGACCGCGGAGACGTTGTCGCAGCATACCAAGACAATCACAGACACCTTTGATGCAGCGGATCGCAAGCTTCTGAACCGGGTCGACCAGACCACCGAGCAGCTCACGGCGCGCACCGAAGATCTCTCGAAGACCTTCGAGAGTTTCGACCAGCGCGTCATCGCCCGCACCCACCAGACATCGGCCGAGCTCGACGCACGTGCCAGTGCCATGAGTGAATCGCTTTCGCAACTTCAGGAACGCCTGTCGAACAGTGCAAGCATGATCGCCAGCGCGATTTCCGGAGGCATCAACGAAGCCGATACGCGTCTGCGCGAAAGTGCCGAATCGGTTGCGCAACACGTCAACCAGCAGCTCTCCACCACGCAGGCCCGCCTCGTTTCCACTGCCGACACGATCGCTCAGACCTTTGCATCGGTCGACGAGCACATCGGCAAACGTACGAACGAAACCGTATCGAGCCTGGAAGAACGCACCCGCGAGCTCAACGCCATCCTGGCGGGTCGCACCGCCGAAATGTCCCGTATCCTGGATGAGACGGCGAAGCCGCTTGTGGAACGTTTCGCTGCCAGCGGCGGCGAGCTGCGTGACAGCATTCAGGCGATCACGACGGAAACGACGCAGCGTCTGCAGTCAGAGAACGCTGCTCTCCTCAATGCGCTGACCAACCGGACGAACGAAGCTCTGTCGGCTTTCGAAAATGTACAGACGAACCTGACCGGACATATCGACGAGCTTCTTCAGAAACTCGGCGTTTCTGGCCAGCGTTTGGGTGCGTTGATTTCCACGGCGTCGAAGAATCTCTCTGAGGTAGACGAACGCCTCAGCACCACTGCGACCAGCTTTGCTGAGAATGCGGAAAAGGCTGCCGAGACCTTCTCCAATTCGGCGAGCCTCATCAATGCAAATTCCGGTCGTCTGGCCGACTTCTCCGACAGGACACTTCGCGAAATCTCGGCCATAGCAAGCCGCTTCGAAGATCACAGCAAGGTGCTGGAGACAGCATCGGAGCTTCTGGAGCGCGCGCAATCGGGCTTGAGCGGCAATCTTGAGGATCGCCAGAAAGCGCTGGAAGCCCTCGCCTCCGGCCTTGCGGAAAAATCCGAGCACATCGAGCGCACCATGAACGCGTTCGAGGATTTTGTTGCCCGCACGCTCACCACAGCCGAGGGGCGCACGCAGCAGTCCGTCGAAGGCATCCGTCAGTCGATTGCCGAGGTCGTCGAAGCTGCCACAAGCCGCTTTAGCGGAGCAACAGAAGAAATCCGGCGCACGGCTGCGGAGATCCGCAACGAACTCGAGCAGACGCGCAGTGACGTGAAGCGCGGCATTGCCGAATTGCCGGCAGAAGCCAAGCAATCCACTTCGGCTATGCGCAACGCGATCACGGAGCAGGTGAACGCGCTGAAGGAGCTTTCTGATATCGTATCCAAGTCCGGTCGGATGCATGGACGGGATCGAGCGGGCGAAAATCGCCTGCCGGCAGACACGCCTCCACTGCGCCAGCCGTCGCCTTCGCCTGCTCCGCAGGCACCGGCTGGAGCTGCGCAGCCCGTCATCGAGAGACCGCGGCAGACCACCGCTCCGGCGCCGCGCCCCACGGAGACCGCGCGTGCGCCGCAGCCAGCCAGCCAGCCAGCAGCAGGCGGCGGCTGGATTCGCGACCTCCTGCGCAGCGCTTCAAACGACGAAGGTCGCGACGAGCGCGAACGCCCGGCCTCGTCCGTTCAGAAAGAAGACCGGTCAGCCCTGCATGTTGTGGAATCGCTGAACTCGCTCTCCGTAGATATCGCCCGGGCCATCGATCATGAAGCGTCGATCGATCTTTGGGACCGCTATCGTCGCGGCGAGCGGAACGTCTTTACGCGGCGTCTCTATACGCTCAAGGGACAACAGACGTTCGATGAGATTCAGAACAAGTATCGTTCCGATCCCGAATTTCATGCTGCAGTCGATCTGTACTGCCGCGATTTCGAGAAACTGTTGCGGGATGTCTCCCGATCCGATCGCGACAATATGATGACCCAGACCTATCTGACCTCCGACACCGGCAAGGTCTACACAATGCTGGCTCATGCCAGCGGTCGCCTCCGCTAGAAGTCGGTTTAGAATCCAAATGAGCGAACGGGCCCCATGAGGGCCCGTTTTCTTTTGCGATAGCAGGATTCGGATCCGCGTCTCCTGCAGTCAGACATCGGTTGCGCCAACGCACAATTTCTGCAGGAACAAGACAATCCCTTTGCCCCTGACACATCATCGGCAGCTCTGGTAACCCTGACCTCAAGATTTCAGCCATTGTGAGATCCGTATGAAAGCCGTTCTTTTCGAAAGTTTTGCGCAAACGCCGCGGATCGCTACCCTGCCCGACCCGACGCCGGTCAACCACGGCGTGGTGATCAAGGTCCAGGCCACTGGGGTTTGCCGCAGCGACTGGCATGGCTGGATGGGGCATGACCCGGATATCCAGCTACCGCATGTCCCCGGTCATGAATTGGCTGGCACAGTGGAAGCCATCGGCAAGGATGTTCAGCGTTGGAAGATCGGCGATCGGGTCACCGTTCCCTTCGTCGGGGGATGCGGCACCTGCCCCGAGTGCCACGCTGGCCACCAGCAGGTCTGCCACAATCAGTTCCAACCGGGCTTTACCCACTGGGGCTCGTTTGCAGAATTCGTCGCCATCGATCAGGCCGACCTCAATCTCGTCGCACTGCCTGAAACCATGGATTTCGTGACCGCGGCCAGCCTTGGCTGCCGTTTCGCAACGTCGTTTCGGGCGGTGGTGGATCAAGGCAGGGTTTCTGCCGGTCAATGGGTGTCAGTCCACGGCTGCGGAGGCGTCGGACTTTCCGCTATCATGATAGCCGACGCACTGGGAGCAAATGTGGTAGCTGTAGACATCGCCGACGACAAGCTTGAACTTGCATGTCGACTTGGCGCCACAAAGGCCATCAACGCCACCAAGGTGCCCAGTGTCGCTGAAGCGATCTTCGACCTGACAAATGGTGGCGCGCATCTCTCAATCGATGCGTTGGGTCACCCCCAGACCTGCTTCAACTCCATAGTCTGCCTGCGTCGACGTGGCAGGCATGTTCAGGTGGGATTGATGCTGGCCGAACACAGCACTCCGCAAGTGCCAATGGCCAGGATCATCGCGCATGAACTGGAACTGCTTGGCAGTCACGGCATGCAGGCACATCGATACGACGCGATGCTGGCCATGGTGCAATCGGGTAAACTCGCTCCAGATCAGCTTGTGGGACGAGAGATCAGCCTTGAAGAATCAATCCACGCCCTGATGGAAATGAACCGCTTCCAATCTGTCGGAGCCACCGTGATCAGCCGCTTTTGAGCCAAGCAGGCCTTCGGCCTCAGATATTGGAGACAGTCCAGTCCACCAGCCCGGCCATGGCCGTGCCGAAGGCACGGTCGAGCGCCGAGGCGAACGCTTGCCCGCCGTTTCCGCTCACGGGCACCGACGCGCTGAATATGCGGGAAGCCCGCACCACCCCGTTTCGATCATTCAGAATGCGAACGAAGATCTCGACTTCAGCGCGATCCTGCCCGTCGACACGAACATTGAAGGCGCGCAGGTCTGCCAGAATCTGGTAATCGATAGCCAGACCCTCGCCTGGCATACCGACACCTCCAAAGCGGCCCGAGCGCTGATAGAGATCGGCCATACGCGTCTGGACAATCCTCGGCAGGCGATCTGCCCACCGCACACCGCCAAGATACTGGATGGCGCCGCTTGACGTTTTAACGACAATATCCTGCCCATCCAGCATCTTTATGGCGGTGGGCTCAGTAACCAGGATTTGCTTCCGGCTGACGCGACGCCCATCCTGCGACACCGAGGGTGTGGTGAGGTCAAACGCATCGACAGGCGCAGGCCCGCCACCTGGCAAGGCAGCACAGCCGGACAGAACGCCCCCCAGCGCCAGCAGCGCAATAATCCTCGCCCTCGTCCTCAACAACCGCTCCTCAATCCGAACGCCGGTGAACCCGGCGGGACCAGCCCCTGAAATCGTTCAAAAAACTAAAGGCCCTATCCCAACTGGTTTGGGGTGATGCCGCATGAATGTCAACGTCGCACCCGCCCGTCATAACGACGAATTGTCCCCTCTCCGCCGGTTATGATGCGCTGCGGGTTTTGCTCGAAGTCCGTGACAGCACTTTCAATCCGGTTGATGGAGCGGCGAGCGTCGCGCACCAGCGACTCGACTTCTCGCAATCCGCCGCCCGAAAAGCGCTCGAGATTTCCGGAGATCGCATCGACCCGAACCGTAAGTGTTTCAGCCATCTTGCGAAACGATTTGAGTGTCTCACGCGCATCGGCCATGAGGCCTTCACCGTCACCGGATTCGAGCATGCCGTCGAGCTTGGCGAGAACCGAATCCAGCCGCACCGACGACTTGTTCAGCTGGCTGGCCAATTCGCTGGCATTGGTTATGAACTGATCGATGTCTTCTTTGCGCTTGTCCACAGTTTCGCTGACATCGGCGATGCTTTTGGCTGCCCGGTTCACCGTGGCGCTTGCCTCTTCGAAATTTCCGACGGCGGATTTCACCGTAGCGGGATCCACGCTGTCCAGAACACCATCAAGCTTGGCTAGCGTTTGGTTGGCGTTGGTCGAAAATGTACCGATCGAGCGCACGGTCTCCTCAACACTGGACATGACCGTATCGATGTTGCGGCTCGCCTTCTCCAGTCGACCGGAAAACTCGTCAAAATTGCTCACCATGGATGAAATCTTGTCGCGATCGACCGAAGCGATCAATTCCTCGGCGGCCTTCAGAGTGCTGTCGAGTTGACCCGACACGTTAGAGATCGTCTCTGAAAGCGAACTCACATTCGCAAGAAATGAATCGATGCCGGACGCGTTGCGCTCCAGGGCCTCGGAGAATCGCTGGACGTTTTTGACCGTGTCCGTCAGCGGTTGCCGGGCGTCCTTTGTAAATCCTTCAAGCTGCGACACCACATTGTCGGCCCGCGTCAAAAGGCTCTGCGCGGTCTGAAGAAGATTGGTGACAGCCGAAGGGCTCGCCTGAATTTCCGCGACCGTATCCTGCTCTTCTGCCAGATCAAAGAGGTTGGGCTCTCTGGGGTTGCCACCGGTCAGCTCGATGTTGGCCGTGCCCGTAAGCCCGGCCAATCCGACATCTGCCTTCGTGGATTGTGTGATCGGGGTCAGGCGGTCGACCTCCGCATCGGCGATCGCAACGCTTGGGTTGGAAAGATCCAGATAAACGCGTCGAACATCGCCCACCTTTACGCCGTTGAAGAGCACCGCGCTGCCACGCGAAAGACCGGATGCAGAGCCAGGAATTCTGAACCGCAGCACAGCCGTATCGCCCCGGTCCCCTATATTCGCGCTCCAGTACACGAAACCGAATGCAGCCAGAATGACCAGCACGGTAAAGAAGCCGACAAGAACGTAGTTGGCTCTGGTTTCCATGGTAACCTGCTAATCTCTCGCGGTACGGTCGATCTGCCGAGCCCGCTTTCCTCTAAAATAGGCTTTCACCCAAGGATCGTCGCATGCAAGCATGTCCTCGACCGTGCCTTCCACGAGCACACGTTTGCCACCCAAAACGGCAATGCGGTCGCACGCCGTCAAGAGACTATCGAGATCGTGCGTGACCATATAGACGGTCAGGCCCATCGTGTCGCGCAGTTTCCCGACAAGTTCATCGAACTCGGCCGCGCCGATCGGGTCAAGACCGGAGGTCGGCTCATCCAGGAATACGATATCCGGGTCCAGCGCAAGCGCGCGGGCGAGCGCTGCGCGCTTGATCATGCCGCCCGAGAGTTCGGAGGGATATTTCGGCGCCGCACTACGCGGCAGGCCGACGAGCTCGAGTTTCAGGTAAGCCAGTTCATCCATCAGTGCGCGCGGCAGATCCAGATATTCACGCATCGGCACCTGGATGTTCTCAAGGACCGTGAGTGCTGAAAACAACGCGCCGTGCTGAAACAGCACACCCTGATGCATGTCGACTTTCAGCCGCTCTTCATCCGTCGCCGCATCGAGATCCTGTCCCAGCAGGTGAATGGTTCCCGACCTTTTTCGGATAAGACCGAGGATCGTCCGCAACAGCACAGACTTTCCCGCGCCCGAAGCCCCGACAAAGCCCAGAATTTCACCACGGTACACGTCAAGCGAAAGACCGTCGAGCACCAGCGTGTCACCGAACCCCACTGTCACATCACGCACGGAAAGAACCACATCCCGGGACTGCACCGCCTGCTCTTCCTGCCGTTGTTCGATCAGCACCATCCCGCCACCTAAAAATCGATTGCCGCGTAGAAAATGGCGAACATTCCGTCCACGACGATCACCACGAAAATGGCCTTGACCACCGACGCGGTGACATGTGTTCCCAGTGACTCTGCGCTTCCCCCCACCTTCATGCCTTCGATTGAAGCGATAATCCCGACGATCAGAGCCATGAAGGGTGCCTTGATCAAGCCGGCAAAAATCGTTGAAAGATCGATGGAATCCCTCAGACGATCGATGAATGCCTCCGGTGGGATGCCAGAGTAAAGCCAGGCGATCAGCATCGCGCCGCCGAGCGCTGCGAAATTGGCAACGATGGTGAGACAGGGAACTGCCACCATGAGTGCCACGAGACGTGGAAAGACGAGAACACCGACCGGATTAAGACCGATCACGGTCAGCGCATCCACTTCTTCGCGCATCTTCATGGAGCCGATTTCAGCGGTGATCGCGCTGCCGGAACGGCCGGCGATCATGATCGCGGTCATCAGCACCCCGAGCTCGCGCAGAATGAGGATCCCAACCAGGTCGACAACAAAGATTTCCGCGCCGAAATAACGCAGCTGGAACGCACCCTGTTGGGCGATGATGGCGCCGACGATGGCCGACATCAGCACGATAATCGGCACCGCGCCCACCCCCATCCGATCAATCTGGTTGACGATGGCGGCTGGATTAATGGCGTGCGCGCGGCCAAGCTTCATCTGGGCGCCGCCTATGGTAGCCCCCAGAATATGAGCGCCATAGACGATATCGTCCCGCGCCTCGTACATTGCGTGGCCGATACGCCCCAACAGATTGACAAGCAGCGAGCCTTTTTCCTGAGGCCTGCTTTCGCTGTCCTGTTCGACCGCGCCCCGCACTGCCGGCAGAAGTATCTTGGCGGCCTCGCTTTCGCCGCTGATGGAGACCTCGGCCCCGCGCCTCTGATGCGCATAGACGAGGCGCTCGATGATCCAGGCTCCTGCCGTATCGAGGCTGCTGATACCGGAAAGATCCATCAGGACGCGCTGTGGCTCATCCTGCGCTTCCAGTTTGCGCATACGGGCATCGACCCGCGCAACGGTGCGTGTGTTCCAGGCGCCGGTCAGGCGGCATGAAAGCACACCGTCTTCGGTGCCTGTCTCCAGGTGAGGTTCCTCACTCTGGCCGGCCGGGCTCCCCGCGTCGCTTGCGTCGTCAACGGAATTGGTCAACATGGCACCATCATTAGTGTGGAGCAGGTCCAAAGGGAACCGCTTGCCGGCTCACAGAGCCTCCATATAAGGCATGTTCCTCTGATAATTGAGATTTTTGCGAGAAGAAGGGCGGAAATGACACGCGAACTGGCCACAGGCACCGAGAGCTTTCCCATAGCTGGCGTTTTCACGATCTCCAGGGGGTCGCGCACGGAGGCGCGAGTCGTCACCTGCACGGTGAGTGAAAACGGCGTCCGTGGGCAGGGCGAATGTGTGCCCTACCCTCGTTACGGCGAATCTGAAGAGAGCGTGATCAGCCAGATCGAAGCAGTGCGTGGAGACATCGCCAACGGCATCACCCGCGCCGATCTTGTCAAATCCATGCCTGCCGGAGCCGCGCGCAACGCTGTCGACTGCGCATTGTGGGATCTGGAAGCGAAACTCTCCGGTCGGCGCGCTTCCGTAACCGCATGCACCATTCCGCCGCGCCCATTGCAGACGGCCTACACGATTTCTCTTGCGGAACCCGAGGAGATGGCTGCCCAGGCGCGCGCGCACGCAACCCGCCCGCTGTTGAAGGTCAAGCTCGGCGGCGAAAATGATGCAGCGCGCATTCATGCTGTCGCAGGCGCTGCCCCCGACAGCCGCCTGATCGTGGATGCGAATGAAGGCTGGACAGAGAACAATATCCGCGAGAATATTTTGGCGGCGGCGGAATTCCACGTTGCTCTTATCGAACAGCCCCTGCCCGCCGGAAAAGACGAGATCCTGCGCGAAATTCCACATCCTGTGCCAATCTGCGCGGACGAAAGCGTCCACACCGCCGATAGCCTTCCAGACCTCGCGGGGCTCTATGACTTCGTCAACATCAAACTCGACAAGACGGGTGGCCTTACCGCCGCACTGGAATTGCGAGACCGCGCCCGTAAAATGGGCTTCGGCGTGATGGTCGGATGCATGGTGGGTACGTCGCTCGCCATGGCGCCGGCTGTTCTTCTTGCACAGGGCGCCGACTACGTGGATCTGGACGGGCCACTGCTTCTGGCCAAGGATCGCCCCCATGGGCTTTCCTATTCCGGCTCGCTGGTCTCGCCGCCTTCGCCTCAACTTTGGGGCTAGAATTGTTCCGGGGCTAGAAGCGCTTCGGGGGTCAGGGTCGTTCAGGCGGCCTTGATCCGGTCTCTCTGGAACGCAGTCACCACACCGTTTTCCCGAACGTCGCCGGCAACAGGTTGCGCATCGAGAATCTGTGCCCACGTAATGATTTCGAAACGACCATCGAAATGTTCCACCAGGGCTGTGCAACTCTCCACCCAGTCTCCCGTGTTCATGTAGGTGACCCCGCCGATATCCTCCATCGCAGCATGGTGGATATGGCCGCAAATAACACCATCAACCTCGGACCGCTGGGCTTCCTGCGCAAGCACATCCTGGAACGAACTTATGAATTTTACAGCCTTCTTGACCTTGATCTTCGCCCATGAGGAAAAAGACCAGTAAGGGCGCCCAAGCACACGCCGTACGCGCCCGATCACGCGATTGACGACTATGGCAAGATCGTAAGCCTTGTCGCCGAGATAGGCGAGCCAGCGTACATTATGCACGACCTGGTCAAACTGATCGCCGTGAATGACGAGGAACCTACGTCCGTCGCTCGTCTCGTGAACCACCCTGTCTGCCACGACGATTCCGCCGAAATGGACGCCCTGAAACGAGCGCAGAAATTCATCGTGGTTCCCGGCGATATAGGTAATCTCGGCTCCTTTGCGCGCCTTGCGCAGGAGCTTCTGCACCACGTCATTGTGTGCTGCTGGCCAGTGCCATGATCGCCTGAGGCGCCAGCCATCGACGATGTCACCGACCAGATAGATCTTCTCTGCATCGTGGTAGCGCAGAAAATCGATCAGAAACTCGGCTTTCGCCGGTTTCGAGCCGAGGTGAACGTCTGAAATGAAGAGTGCGCGAAATCTGCGGTGTTCAGCGCCGGTCATTGTCCCGCCTGAGCCTTGTTAAGTCGCGCATTCTATGGCCCGATTCATGTCACAGACATATGACGACTACCGTTTCAATACGGAAAATCGGCTCCATCAGACCACGAAATATCCGGTCGGCGCATGATTCCAGCGCATGAAACTGCTTCACGACATTCAACGCTGGAAAAAGCCTCTGCGAGCGCCTAAGCACAGGAGATGAATCAGACCATGTAAGCGTCGCGATCTTTTCAAAAGTCTGGGCGACGCTTGGATGCAATGCCGCAAGCCAAACGGCCACGCCGCCAGAGCCATAATGTGGAGCCGCCAATGTCGTCCGACAACAAGAAGCAGCAGCGATCAGAATTTGACGAAGCCGCGCTCTTCTTTCACCGTTACCCCACCCCCGGCAAACTGGAAATCCAGGCGACCAAGCCCTTGGGCAATCAACGCGATCTGGCCCTGGCTTATTCGCCCGGCGTAGCCGCCCCCTGTATGGCAATCCATGACGATCCGAAGAGCGCTGCCGACTACACGGCCAGAGCGAACCTTGTGGCCGTGGTCTCCAACGGTTCGGCAGTGCTGGGGCTCGGCAATATCGGTCCACTTGCATCCAAGCCGGTAATGGAAGGCAAGGCTGTCCTCTTCAAGAAATTTGCCGGCATCGATGTGTTCGACATCGAGATCGACGCGCCCGAAATCGACCGCATGGTCGAAACCATCGCTGCCCTCGAACCAACCTTCGGTGGCATCAACCTGGAAGATATCAAGGCGCCCGAATGCTTCGAAGTCGAGGAACGGCTGAAGGCCCGCATGGGCATTCCCGTATTCCACGATGATCAGCATGGCACCGCTATCATCGTGGCCGCCGCCGTGCTGAACGGTCTCGAACTGGCTGGCAAGGACATTGCTACCGCCAGGATCGTTTCGTCCGGTGCGGGAGCGGCTGCGCTTGCCTGCCTCAATCTGCTTGTTTCGCTCGGCGCAAAAACCGAGAACATCTGGCTGACCGACCGGCACGGTGTCGTTTACGAAGGCCGCACGGAAGAGATGGATCGCTGGAAAGCGCCCTATGTGAAGGATACCGACGCCCGGAATCTGGTTGACGTGATTGGCGGCGCGGATGTGTTTCTCGGGCTCTCGGCGGCTGGTGTTCTCAAGCCGGAAATGCTGGCGAACATGGCCGAAAAGCCGCTGGTCCTCGCGCTCGCCAATCCCGTGCCCGAAATCATGCCGGACGTGGCACGTGAGGCAAGGCCCGATGCCATGATCTGCACCGGGCGCTCGGACTTTCCGAACCAGGTGAACAACGTTCTGTGCTTCCCCTACATCTTTAGAGGAGCGCTCGATGTCGGGGCGACCGCGATTAACGAGGAGATGAAGCGTGCCGCCGTGAAGGCAATCGCCGGTCTGGCTCGCGAAGAGCCCTCTGATGTCGCAGCGCGCGCCTATTCCGCCGAGACGCCCATCTTCGGACCGGATTTCCTTATTCCCTCACCTTTTGACCCCCGTCTCATCCTGCGCATTGCACCGGCGGTTGCGGAAGCGGCGATGAAAAGCGGTGTCGCAGCCCGCCCGATTGAAGATATGGACCAGTATCTCGATCGGCTGAACCGCTTCGTGTTCCGCTCGGGCCTGGTGATGAAACCCGTATTCTCCGCAGCCAAGGTCGCGGGAACGAAGCGCGTCATCTACGCGGACGGAGAAGATGAGCGTGTTCTGCGGGCAGCACAGGTCGTGATTGAGGAAGGCATTGCCGAGCCCATCATCATCGGCCGCCCGCATGTGGTGGAAACGCGCCTGAAGCGTTATGGCCTGCGCATTCGACCCGGCGAGGACTTCGCCATCATCAACCCGGAAGACGACCCACGCTATCGCGACTATGTCGATCTGCTGGTGCAGCTGGCGGGCCGGCGCGGCGTGACACCGGAGGCTGCTCGGACACTCGTCCGCACCAACACGACGGTCATCGCCGCCATCGCCATGATGCGCGATGAGGCCGACGCCATGATCTGCGGTCTTGAAGGGCGCTTTGAAAAACACCTGCGCTATGTCGACATGATCATCGGCAAGCGCGAAGGCGTGTGCGATCTCTCCACCCTTTCCATGCTGATCTCGCAGTTCGGTGTAACATTCTTCACCGACACCTATGTCACCCTTTGCCCAACGGCATCCGAGATCGTGGAAACGACGATCCTGGCGGCCGAAGAAATTCGGCGCTTCGGCATCGAACCAAAGGCGGCGCTGTTGTCGCACTCCAATTTCGGCTCACGCGATTCAGAGAGCTCGATCAAGATGCGCGAAGCCGCTCTGACGCTGAAGCGCGTCGCGCCCGATCTTGTATCCGATGGTGAAATGCACGGCGATTCCGCGCTCTCGGAAGTGTTGCGCCAGCGCGTCTTTCCGCAGGCGTCGCTCTCCGGCGAGGCCAATCTTCTCGTCTTCCCGAACCTTGACGCAGCCAATATCACGCTAACCACGCTGAAGATCATGACTGATGCGCTGCATGTCGGTCCTATCCTGCTTGGAACGGCCATGCCCGCGCACATTCTGACACCTTCGGTCACCTCGCGCGGGGTTGTGAACATGACTGCTCTGGCAGCCGTGGAAGCATTGCAAAAAAGCAAGGCGGTCATGACCAGCTGAGTGCCAGTCGCGCGCCGGAATGAATTGAGAGGCGCATCGGAGAAAGACTGATGTCTCTAACCGTAGCTTAACCTGGTTGCCTTATCTTCGCGGCTCAACCGGTGATGTATAGCAAAGCGCGATGCGGACTGCTCGCGCGGCAGCCGGAAAGTGCAGGCGGGGCACAAGATGCGTCTGGGTGGTAAATACCTGTTGCGATTGATTTTACTGGCTTTTACAGCCATGCCAGTCGTAGCGATCACAATTTCTCCTGCCCAAACGGCATCGCGCATTTGCAAGACACTTGAAGCGCGGCTCGCAGCCATGCCCTCCGGATCCTCCAGCAAAAGCCGGAACTACTCTCGAGCCATAGCGAAGCAGCAACAACAGCTTGGCATCGTGCGTGCGCGCATGAAGCAGGCGAAATGTGGCTTCGGCATTTTCGGCAATCGAATTCCTGAATGCGCTCAGCTGAGAAAGTCGGCTGCGAGCATGGAGAACAACCTCGCAAAACTGCGCAGGCAGCAAGGCCGTATCGGTGGCGGCTCCGAAGCTCAACGCTCGCGAATTCAGGCAAGGCTGAAAGCCAACGATTGCTATGACAAGGGTGCCGTAAAAACGCGCAAAAAAAAGCAAAGAGCGCAGCAAGCAAAGCACGCCATCGGCGGCCCGCAAGCGGCAGCGCCCCAGCACGGTTTTTCAAACCATGTGCGTGCGGTCGTGCGACGGGTACTATTTCCCAATCTCGTTTTCAGTGTCCAGGGACAAATTCTCCCGGGATGAGAAGACCTGCATGGCGCGTTGCCCTGGAGCAGAAGTCGCACTCTATGCACATGACGTTTTGAACGAGGAAGCCGAGGACATGATTTCGACGGCAGACGGCACCCCGTACCGTGAGTTGCCGAAAGCATTCAGCTACCGTCGAACAGGGGTTTCTCGCGAAACGTGCAGCTGCCGTAAGGACAGACGGTTTACAATCCTGGCAGGAGAAAAAGCGGTCGATACCGAGAGCGCCTCAACTCAAGAGACCACTCACTCGTCAGACACCCAGGTGGTGGCCAAGGAGACAACCGGGGAAACGACATCAAGCTTTTATGTGGCGGTGCCTCCGAAACAGGAGTCAGCACAAAGTGAAATCGCAGGACCGATCCTGGACGACACTCCTCAATCTCGCTCGTTCGATGATGAAGCAGCCCAACGCCGCGTCAGGATAGTCGGGCCAGCGTTTCTTCCCGACCCAAAAGAGGCAATAGACCTGCGAGCTCCGGACCCTGCTCCCGCCCCGTAAGGGCAATGCGCAGCGGCATGAAGAGCCCGCGCCCCTTGCGCCCGGTCTCGGCCTTGACTGCTCCGGTCCACGCGCGCCAGGTGTCCGCATCCCACGGTTCCTGCGGCAGATGTTTTGCGGCGGCCCGGACAAATTCCCGATCCTCTATCGGCAGATCCGCATGCTCGACCGGGCTTTTCTTTACAATCCGCCACCAATCTTCTGCTTCGGAAACCGTCTCAAGGTTGCCGCGGACGGCGAGCCAGAAAGCCTCTGCATCCTCCCCGGCGATGCCCAGCCGCGAAAGACGGGCTGCTACCTGGCCGAATGGCAAAGCCTGAATGAGGTGTCGGCTGAGGCCCGATAATTCAGCAGGATCAAATTTCGCCGCCGACCGAGACGTGGAAGTCGGGTCAAAAAGCGCGGCCAGTTCTTCCATTGAGGGGGCTGCCGTCACGTTCTCCGACGTGCCGATAAGCACCGCCAGAGAAGCGACCGCCATGGGCTCTATTCCGGCCTCACGCAGGCTGGCGATGGAAAGGGCGCCTGTACGTTTTGACAGTCCCTCACCCGATGCGGTTGTCAAAAGATTGTGATGTCCAAAAGCCGGCGGCTGCGCCTCAAGCGCCCGGAACAGGGCAATCTGGGCGCCCGTGTTCGTTACATGGTCGTCACCGCGGATGATATGCGTCACGCCTAGATCAATATCATCGACCACCGAGGGTAGCGTGTAGAGATACGTGCCATCGGCGCGGATCAGTACGGGATCCGACATGGAAGCGAGATCAACAGTCTGCGGACCGCGGACAACGTCATCCCAATGCACCTCAGTTCGGCTGGGCGCAAATGGGTCGTCAGAGTAATTCGGCAGCAGAAAGCGCCAGTGCGGCTTGCGCCCCTCGGCCTCCATTGCAGCCTTTTCATCGTCGGTTAGCTTTAGCGCTTCACGGCCATAAACAGGTGGCAGGCGGCGTGAAAGCCGGATCTTGCGGCGGCGCTCGAGTTCTTCCGTGGTCTCGTAGCAGGGATAAAGAAGACCAGCGGCCTTTAACTTCTCGACGGCCGCGTCGTAGTGGGCGAAACGATCAGACTGGGCGACGGTGAGGTCCGGGTTGATCCCGAGCCAATCGAGATCACGGGCGATGCCATCGGCGTATTCCTTTCGGGAACGCTCCACATCCGTATCGTCGAAACGCAGAATAAATCGCCCACCCTGCTTCTTCGCGTAAAGCCAGTTGAAGAGCGCGGTGCGCGTATTGCCGATATGGATGTGGCCGGTCGGAGACGGCGCGAAACGAACGGTGACTGTCATGGGTGCGGGCCTATCCAAAAGCGCTGCAATTGGCAAGGAGAACCGGCTATGCGGCTAGCTGTCGGGCAGCGAGGCCACGGGATACAAACAGAAGCATCACGCAGGCTGCAAGGCAGTAAATCCCCATTATCCCGATCTGAAGCGGATAGCTGACGCCGCGATCAATCAGGAATCCGGTAATGCCCGGGCCCATGGCGGTTGCGAAGACCATGATGGCCACGGTCAGCGCCCGGATGGAACCCAGATGCCTGATTCCATAGACCTCCGGCCACAGCGCACCGAAGAGAGTGGATGAAAACCCATAGGAGACACCCATCAGACCCATAAAGACAAACGCACTCCATTGGGCATCGCTGGCCGCAAGTATGAGACAGGCCGAGCCAAGTGGAATGAGGAAGCCGGGAAGAAGCGCGACCGCAGAAAACCGGTCGATCAATTGTCCGGAGATCAGCGCGAATACAACCGTCATCGAGGCCATGAAGGTGAAGGAAGAGGCAAACACCTCCAGCGACCAGCCACGCAATTCCACCAGATAAACCTGATGGAAGAAGATCGTGGTGCCGATAAAGCCCGGCGCCATGACACCTAGCAGGAGCAGGTAGAAGACGGGATCGCGCAGAACCTCGCCGCGCGTCCAGTCGCGTGTGGTGCTGCGACGTTCGGCAGGATCGCTGGCGCGTGGCGCACGCTCAACGGCGACCAAGCCGGAAATGACCGGCAAGGCAAACAGCAGAAGCAGGGCTGCGGCAATGAACCAGCTGTTGCGCCAGCCGACGAGAGCAGCCACCGCAACGAAGGCCAAAGGCAGAATTGCCTCACCCACATTGTGGCCGAGGGTCGCGACAGACACCGCGCGCCCGCGCTGCGCAGAAAACCAGCGCCCCATCGCCGTCAATGAATTGTGCGTCATCATCCCCTGCCCGAACAGCCGCAGCATGTAGATCGTCACCACCAGAACGAGGAGTGAATGCGATAGCGCCATGAAGATGCAGGCCAGCGCCAGAAGGGGAATGATGATGAGAGTGACCTTGCGCGCCGGGTAGCGGTCAACGATCTGTCCCAGTCGCGGCAGGGTGAAAGCGCTGGCCAATGTCGCCACCATGTATAGCGTGCCAAACGCGCCGTGGGAGAGGCCATACTCTTCGCGGATCTCACCTGCAGAAAGCGAAATGAAGAATGTCTGCCCGAACGACGAAAATAGCGTCAGAAGAAATCCGCCCGCAAGCCAGCGCGCGTTCTCGCGAAGAAAGTTCAGGTAGGACATGAAAAGCTCTGATGTTTGACCCGTGAGGTCGTGGGACTGCCGCAGATGCGGTTTGGCGCATCCTAGCCCGCCAATGCGAATGCGCAATGGGCCAGTCAACACAAGCCCTCTTGCACAAAACATAAGAATCAACTTATGTTTATACCCATGACGGAAGCAGAGATATTTAAAGCTTTGGCGGATCCCACGCGGCGGCAAATTATGGAGCGACTGTGCGGCGGCGAGCGTAACGCGACCGAATTGCGCGAAGGCCTGGCGATGTCGCAACCCGCAGTGTCGCAGCATCTCGCCGTTTTACGCGGCGCTGGGTTGATCGAAGAACAAAAACTGGGCCGGCAGATACGCTATCGCATCAAGACTGGAGGGATGGAGCCGGTGCTTGATTGGCTGACACGCTATCGCGCCTTCTGGCCGGCGCGGGTCGACAAACTCAAAACGCTGCTCAGGGAGATGGATCAATGAGCGACGCCAAAGACGATAATGCAAATGAAAACATCGTTCTGGAGTATTTTTTGGAATCATCTCCCGAGAAGGTCTGGCGCGCGATTACCATTCCCGAGCTGGTAGAAATCTGGCTTGGGAAGCCGGATGAAGCAACAGGCACGCGGGACTATGAAATTCTCGACACGATACCTTTTTCCAGGGTTCGCTATGCCTGGCGCGACACCGAGACGAATATGCCGCACACCCTGGTGACCTTCGAAATCCGACCGGCAGAAAACGGAAAGACCTGGTTTCGACTGACCCATAGCCCGCGCGCCCTGCCCCGCATGGCGGCAAACAGCAATGGAAGCCCCACGGCGCTCGCCGCCTGAGGTCCATCCTAACGACATCGACAACAAGGAGATCGCGCATGCGCGACACGATGGCGCTCGTCCCCATGGTCGTGGAGCAATCACCGAGAGGCGAACGCTCTTTCGACATCTACTCCCGGCTCCTGCGGGAGCGGATCATCTTTCTGAATGGCGAGGTGAATGACGATTCGGCCGCGCTCGTCTGCGCGCAGCTCCTGTTTCTGGAATCGGAAAACCCGGAACGGGAAATTTCCTTCTACATCAACTCGCCGGGCGGCGTCGTATCGAGCGGCTTTGCCATCTATGACACGATGAACTTCATCAACAGTCCCGTGGCAACTGTTTGCATGGGCACGGCAGGTTCCATGGGATCATTCCTCCTGATGGCGGGCGCGCCTGGTCGACGTGCGGCCCTTGCCAATGCCAGCATCGTTCTCCACCAGCCTTCCGGCGGGTTTCGTGGCCAGGCATCCGACGTGCAGCGCCACGCAGAAGATATTTTGAAGCTGAAGCGCAGGCTGATCCGGCTCTATGCGGACCATTGCGGGCGCACTGAAGAGGACGTGGAGCGCACGCTCGACCGAGATTTCTTCATGACTGCACAGGAAGCCTGTGACTGGGGCCTCGTTGACCGGGTCTATTCAACCCGGAAGGAGCTGGAAGCGCAATCGAATACGGTGCCTTCTCAAGAGAAGTAAGGAAGCAAGGAAAGCATACACTTAGGAGCGATCCCTGAATCGGTTTGTGATCGGATAACGGCGGTCACGGCCAAAATTCTTCCGGGTAATCTTCACACCGGGTGCAGCCTGCCGGCGCTTGTATTCGGCAATATAGAGAAGATGTTCGATCCGGTGCACCGTTTCGCGGTCGTGCCCGCGCGCCACGATCGCGTCGACACTCATTTCTCCTTCAACGAGACATTCCAGAATGTCGTCGAGCACCGGATAGGGGGGCAGGGAATCCTGGTCCGTCTGATCCGGACGAAGCTCGGCAGACGGTGCCTTGTCGATGATGTTTTGCGGAATGACCTCACCCGAAGGCCCGAGCGCGCCGGGCGGAACGGTCGTGTTGCGCCAGGCCGACAGGGCATAGACCTGCATCTTGTACACATCCTTGATGGGGTTGAAGCCGCCATTCATGTCGCCATAGAGCGTGGCGTAGCCGACGGACATCTCCGATTTATTTCCCGTGGTCACGACCATGGAGCCGAACTTGTTCGAGACGGCCATCAGGATGGTGCCGCGGGTGCGGCTTTGCAGGTTTTCCTCCGTCACACCTTCTTTGGTTCCCTCGAAGAGTTGGCCAAGCGCGTTGGAGAACCCATCCACCGGTTCAAAGATGGGAACGATGTCGTAGCGGCAGCCGAGCGCACGGGCACAGTCTTCCGCATCCTTGAGCGAATCCTTGGAAGTATAGCGGTACGGCATCATGATGCAGCGGACCCGCTCCTCGCCCAGTGCATCGACCGCCAGCGCGGCACAAATGGCAGAATCGATGCCCCCCGAAAGACCCAGAACGACATTCTTGAAGCCATTCTTGTTTACATAATCGCGCAGGCCCAGCATGCAGGCTCGATAGTCGGCTTCTTCCTTCTCGGGGATTTTCGACATGGGACCGTCATCGCAGCGCCACCCCTCTCCCTCGCGTTTCCAGGTCGAGATGGAAACCGCTTCCTCGAACTGGCTCATCTGAAACGCGAGAGACTTGTCAGCCTGAATGGCAAAGGACGCCCCGTCGAAGACCAGTTCGTCCTGTCCGCCAAGCTGATTGGCATAGAGTATGGGCAACCCACTTTCGATGACCTGACGAATGACCACCTGATGGCGCACTTCAACCTTGCCGCGGTAATAGGGCGAGCCGTTCGGCACAAGGAGTAACTCTGCGCCCGATTCAGCCAGCGTCTCACAAACATCGAGGTCGCCCCAGATGTCCTCGCAAACTGGAATTCCAATGCGGACACCGCGAAAATTCACCGGTCCCGGCATATGCGGGCCTGGCTGAAAGACACGCTTTTCATCGAATTCGCCGTAATTGGGCAGGTCGAGCTTGAAGCGCTCGGCGACCACCTCGCCGCCATCCAGCACCATCACCGCATTGTGCAGCCCGCTGTCGCGTTTCAGCGGCACCCCTATGATAACGCCCGGACCACCATCCCTTGTCTCTTCAGCAAGCTCGCGAACCGCCCTTTCGCACGCGTCGACAAAGGCTGGCTTCAGCACCAGATCTTCCGGCGGATAACCGGCAATGAAAAGCTCGGTGAAGAGAAGGAGGTCGGCACCATGACGGGCTGCATCCGCCCTTGCCTCTCGTGCCTTTGACAGGTTGCCAGCCACATCGCCCACAATCGGATTGAGCTGAGCGGTGGCAATGCGCAGAATGTCGGAAGGGGCAGACTTGGGGGCCATGACGTTCCTGTTCGATGTGTCTGAGGACGCGAAGTGCCTTAAGCGTGTAGCCGTTGCCCCCCCTGCTGGCAACACTGCAGCTCTGGTCAGATACCCACACCCAGCCCCTCTTCGCTGCGATCGAGAATGAGCGGAATGATCAGGTCTTCCTCATCGCCCAGATGACGCAGGAGCATGGCGAGCAGCGCCTCGTTTTCGCTCGCATAGGCGTCTGCGGAAAAGCGTTCGCGACCGTTGTTTGCCTGAAGCGCCTGCAGGAAGGACGTGCCGGCCTGTGCATTGCGCTCCAACGCATCGTGGATCACATGGTGATCGCTATCGAGCAAATCAAAGCCGCGCTTCATGCGCGGCTCGGCTTTCGCGAAAACCGGGAAGTAGTGCGTATCCTCGATATGATGGTGCCCCTGAAGCTGTTGAAGAAAAAACCGCAGCCTCGGAGCAAACCAGCGCGCAAAATCATGCGGAGCGAACTTATCCTCCCGATAGTCTGCGACACCGGCCTTCAACATTCCGCCAAGCTCACGAAACATGTCATGGCGCTGCAGCCAGAACCGCGCCATCTCGCCAAGATTGGGGTGTGTCTGCCAGTCCTCACGAGGGTACTTTTCCACGAGATAACGCAGGTCCGCGGGGAGGCCGACGCGCGTTTCAAGCTTCAAAGGCTCCGGAACTTCAGTCACTTCTCCTCACACTCGTCCGCGACGATCACGCTGGGGCTACCGCGCAGATATTGCGGCAACCCATCCGAGATATCGTAAAAATCGCCTCTGTCGGCCACGAATATATGGCTTTCAGCAGTCAGTCCGGAAGGCGGGTCGAATGCACCAGCCAGAATGGAGATCTTCTCGGCCTCAAGCCGTTTCCAGAACAGGGCCGAACCGCATGTCCTGCAAAATCCACGTCGCGCAAAATCGGAAGCCGCGTACCAGGTGAGATGATCCTCGCCCTCGATGACGACGTTGGAGACGTCGACATCCGTCGCTGCGTAGTAAAGCCCCGTCTGCTTGCGGCATTGCGAGCAATGACAATAAACCACCCCGCGCAATGCGCCCCTGGTACGAAAACGGACCGCACCGCACAGGCACGATCCGCTACATTCTTTTGTCATGGCTCTCTCCCATCACGATCAAGTCGTATCAGGGACCATGTTTACCAGCGGCACGCCGCACGCGACATCAATTATCGCTGAAGCAATGGCTCAATCCGTTTCACCCGTTGGCAACCTTGCCGGCCGGCAATGACTCGCGGTCTTTCTTCAAAAGCTCCGCCACCAGGAAGGACAGTTCCAGCGCCTGATCGGCATTGAGACGCGGATCACAATGCGTGTGGTATCGATCCTGCAATTCCTCATCGCGAATGGCGCGCGCACCGCCCGTGCACTCCGTGACGTTCTTGCCGGTCATCTCCACATGCAGCCCACCCGGATGCGATCCCTCGGCGCGGTGCACCTCGAAGAATGTCTGAACCTCCTTGAGTATCCGATCGAAGGGCCGTGTCTTGTAACCTGCGGCGGTGACAGTGTTGCCATGCATGGGATCGCAGGACCAGACGACCTTGCGGCCTTCCTTTTCCACCGCTCGAATGAGCTTGGGCAGATACTCGCCCACCTTGTCCGCACCGAAGCGGGCAATCAGGGTCAGGCGGCCCGGTTCGTTCTCCGGGTTAAGGATGTCGATCAGCTCCAGCAGGCCGTCCGGCGTAAGCGAAGGACCGCACTTCAGGCCCAGCGGGTTCCTGATGCCACGGCAGTACTCCACATGCGCGTGATCGGGCTGGCGCGTGCGGTCGCCGATCCAGATCATGTGACCAGAGGTGGCATACCAGTCGCCGGAGGTGGAATCGACACGCGTGAGCGCTTCCTCATAGCCAAGAAGCAGACCCTCATGGCTGGTGTAGAAGTCCGTCTCGCGCAGAGCATGCGTGCTTTCACCGGTAATACCGATAGCGCGCATGAAGTCGACCGTTTCAGAGATACGATTGGCCAATTCCTGATACCGCTCCGCCTGCGGACTGTCGGACAGGAAGCCCAGCATCCACTTGTGAACGTTTTCGAGGTTGGCAAAACCGCCTTGTGCGAAGGCACGAAGCAGATTGAGCGTCGCGGCCGACTGGCGATAGACCATCTCCTGGCGCGAAGGATCGGGGATGCGCGAGGCTTCGTTGAACTCGATGCCGTTGATGATGTCGCCCCGGTAGCTCGGGAGAACCACATCGCCCTTGGTTTCGGTATCGGAGGAACGCGGCTTGGCAAACTGGCCGGCAATGCGCCCGACCTTCACGACAGGCTGTGATCCGGCATAGGTCAAGACCACGGCCATCTGCAGAAACGCACGGAAGAAGTCTCGGATATTGTCCGCGCCGTGCTCGGCAAAGCTCTCGGCGCAATCGCCCCCCTGAAGCAGAAAACCGTTGCCTTCGGCCACCGCAGCTAAATGCTTCTTAAGCTTGCGGGCCTCACCAGCAAAAACGAGTGGCGGATACGTGGCCATGCGTGCCTCGACCTCGGCCAGGGCGTCAGCGTCCGGATAGGCCGGAACCTGCTGGATTGGCTTGTTTCTCCACGAATTCGGCGACCACTTCGTCATCTTGCTTACTCGACAGTTGCTACAGGATCATGCCCTCTATCCGCTGAAATCTCAAAGACGGATACTGGAAGGCCGCTTCTTAACCAAAGGAAGCGCCCGATACTAGCCCGCAATTGTGGCACAGAGGAAACACTAACGCACGAAAGATGCAAAATCAGGAATTTTCTGCATTAAAAGTGCATCGAAGAACGCCTCTTCCTCGGCCTCAAGCGTCACCGCACGCGGATAAGTCGGCGTCTTGCGATCCGCGATCACTGCAGCATCGAACCCATCAGTGTCGCGGACAAATCGCTCGACCCCGGCACGGCCGTGTTCCCGCAGGAAGCCCTGAAGCACCGCATCCAGATAAGATTGTATGATCTCCAGGCGAACGTTACCCAGCGCAGCGGACGCCTCGTAGACGTAAAGGGGGCAATCAGACGGCAAATCTGCGGATAGCTCCAGCTCGGCTGCGTCGAGCCGCACACGCCGGTAACGCTCTTCTCGCAGATCAACTGCTGCCAGATTTTCCGCACGATCAATGACAAGCAAGCCATCAATTGTAGAACAGCTATCACGCCTGACACTCAAAAGCGCTCGACTGCTCCCGGCATCACGCCGCACCCACTGCCGACGCCAGCCCTTGAGCCTCGCGGGCTGGGCATCGAGTATCCCGGTGCGATGGGTATCGCGGTTGACGAGCGACCCGTAGCCGAAATACCCGACCAGACCAACAGCGCCCACGCTCTTTCCCATGTCAGTCGACCCGATGGCCCTTCTCGACGCGATAAGTCGGCTGGTACATCGTCACCAGCTCTTCTGCCGCAGACGGGTGCACTGCCATGGTGCGATCAAAGTCGTCCTTGCTGAGCCTTGCCTTGAGCGCAATCCCCAGCACTTGTGCCATCTCGCCGGCATCCGGCCCCATAACATGCGCACCAAGAACCCGTCGGCTTTCGCCGTCGACGACGAGCTTCATCAGCATCTTCTCCTGACGGCCCGAAAGCGTATGACGCATGGGACGGAAGCTCGCGCGGTAGATCTCCAGCGTCTCAAAGCGCTGTGCAGCCTCGTCCTCGGAAAGCCCGACCGTGCCGATTTCCGGCTGGGAGAACACCGCCGTGGCAATCGTGTCATGGTCGACCTCGGTCGGATTGCCCTTGTATTCGGTCTCGATGAAGCACATTGCCTCATGGATTGCGACAGGCGTCAGTTGCACCCGGTTGGTCACATCACCCAAAGCCCAGATATTGTCGACATTGGTGCGGGAAAAACCATCGACCGGGATTTCACCAAGCTTACCGGTCGTCACGCCGGCGGCCTCCAACCCGAGCCCTTCTGTGTTGGGGATGCGACCGATGGCAAGCATCACCTGACCAGCCTCAAGGGTGGCACCGGATTTCAGTTGAACGAGAAGGTCTCCCTCCCCGCGCTTTTCGACTTTCGTCAGGACGTCCTGACACAGGATGTTGATGCCTTTGGCTTCCATCGTAGCATGAAGCTCACGACGCAGATCCAGGTCGAAACGCGAGAGAATTTCCTTGCCCCGGTAAACCAGGGTCGTCTTGACGCCGAGACCATGGAAAATGTTGGCGAACTCCACGGCAATATAGCCGCCACCTTCGATGATGATGGAGCCAGGCAGTTTTTCCAGATCGAATGCTTCGTTGGAAAAAATGCAGTGCTCATGGCCTGGAAGCGCCAGGTGAGGATTGGGGCGACCTCCGACGGCGATGATGATCTTGTCCGCGGTCACGCGTTTTCCACCGACATCCAGCGTGTGCCGATCCACCAGCGTGGCGCGCGCCTCGAAGATCTCGGCGCCGGCATTCTCGAGCCCTTTGCGATAGAGCCCTTCAAGCCGGGCGATCTCACGGTCCTTGTTGGCGACGAGCGTTTTCCAGTCAAACGTGGGTTTGGAGACCGACCAGCCATACCCGGCGGCATCTTCGAAATGCTCAGGAAACTGCGAGGCATAGACATAGAGCTTTTTGGGTACGCAGCCGCGAATGACGCATGTGCCGCCGAAGCGGTACTCTTCGGCAATCGCAACGCGTTTACCAAGCCCCGCTGCAAGGCGCGCAGCGCGCACCCCCCCGGATCCACCGCCAATCACAAACAGATCGTAATCGAAATCGCTCATTGTCTGATCCTCGCCCCTTGAACATCAGGAGCTCGCCACGCCCATGCGCTTTTCGAGCTCCGCAGCAACAGGAATGCTGCATCGCCGCATTCACTTAGAAACGCCGGCAGAAGAATAAAAGCCCGGTGCGAAGACCGGGCTCTAACTGTTTCGTGATCGAAAGCTTACTGAGCTTTCGTGCCCTCCTCGGACGCCTCACCATTTCCAGTCGCTTCAGTTGCAGCCTGGATCTGCTGCCCGACCATCTGAGCGAGATCACGCGCGATACCGCGACGCCAGATTTCACCAGCCTTCAGAACCTCGCGAGTGACGATCGGTCCATCCTCGATCAACTTCATGCCTGTGGGAGAGGTATAGAACTGCGCAATCTCGGTGAGCTCCTGCTCCGAGAAGACGCGGGCATAAGCCTGTGCTGCTTCGCGCTCCAGATCGACCCGGCGGCTCGCCAGCTCAATGGCCTTTTCGTCAACCGTGGCATTTATCAGTGCAACCATGTCCGGATTCTTGCGAATGAGCTCGGACTTCAAGGCCGCCGCCGCCTGTGGCAGAACGCCATCGAAATCATCTGTCGCATTGATCGCATCGATCGCGGAGCGCGCCGCGGCAAGATGCGAAGCGGAAATCTCCTGCGCTCCGGCAGGGGTGAAAGCGAACGTCATCGCCACGGCTGCGGAAGCTGCAACAAGGCGGATGCGGGTTGCCAGATTCATATGTTTCTCACTCCATTCTTGTTCATGCGGCCCCGAGGGTTCGCACCTCGCCATCACCAGCCACGAAGGCGGTGTCCGCAAGGTCCAGGAACAGGCCGTGTTCTACAACACCCGGTATGGCGTTCAAAGCGCTTGCCAATGCTCTTGGATCGGGAATGCGGCCAAAAGATGCATCGACGATCAGATGGCCACCATCCGTAACGAACGGTGCTCCGTTCCTTTCCCGAACCTCCAGGCTCCCGTCGAGTCCGAGCTGGCGTGCAACTTTGCCGATTGCCCGCACCGTGGCGCCAAGGCCGAACGCATTGACCTCGATCGGCAACGGGAAACGACCGAGCGTTTCAACGATTTTCGACTTGTCGGCAATGACGATCATCCGTTCGGAAGCCGCTGCCACGATCTTTTCGCGCAGCAACGCACCTCCGCCTCCCTTGATCAGCCCGAGTTGCGGCCCGATTTCGTCGGCACCGTCGACAGTCAGATCCAGTTCTGGTGTTTCCTCGAGCGTGGTAAGCGGCACACCAAGTTCGCTGCACAACGCCGCCGTGCGTTCGGAAGTGGGAACACCGATCACGGACAGGCCACCAGCAACACGTTCGGCCAACAGGCGGACGAACTCCTCGGCGGTGGACCCTGTCCCAATTCCGAGTCGCATACCATCTTCAACCTGATCAAGTGCAGCCCGAGCAGCCTCGATCTTCAATTCCCGCATATCCGCCGACATTTCGCCCCCGGTCGTATCTCAGCGGTTCCTAACCCGTTTTATCGCTCCCCGCAATGCAGGCCTACGCACCTGCGCCCGGACAGTACCCAACTTGCTTCACCCAGCCTTGCGCGGTATCCCAGTGAAACTCAACGAAGGGGACATCATGTCAGCGCCAATCATTGTCTTCGATCTCGATGGAACACTGGTCGACACGGCTCCAGACCTGCTCGACAGCCTCAATCACTGCCTCGAGACTGTCGACATGGAGCCGGTGAAACAGGAAGACATCAACCGTATCGTCGGTTTTGGCAGCCGCGTGATGATCGAGCGGGCTTTCGCCCTTCGCAAAAGGCATCTCGCCAGGGACCAGTTGGACACACTTCAGGCGATCTTCCTCGATCACTATACAGCCAACGTTCCCGGACATTCCCGCCCCTTTCCAGGAGCAATCGAGACCATCGAACGCTTTCGGGCGGCCGGGTACACCGCGGCTGTGTGTACCAACAAGCTGGAAGGCATGTCCCTTTCGCTTCTTGAAGCGCTCGGTCTTGTCGGGCATTTCCGGGCAATATGTGGCGGCGACACCTTCCCCATGCGCAAACCCGATCCAGGCCATCTCCTGAGGACCATTGCCATGGCAGGCGCAGATCCGCAACGGGCAGTGATGATTGGCGATTCGCGTACGGATATCGACACCGCGAAGGCCGCCGGCATCCCCGTCATTGCGGTCGATTTCGGCTATACCGATCAGCACGTAAGCACATTCGAGCCCTCGCGCGTGATCTCCCGTTTCGACGAGCTGACGGTCGAAATGGTGGAAAATCTGATTGCTGCGACAGCATCCTGACTGCAGGGCCGAAAGCCCGCTTGACACCCCCCCGCCCCGCCCCTTATATCGCGGCTCGCTTGACGATACTTCGTCAGCGGGCGCGTAGCTCAGCGGGAGAGCACACCCTTCACACGGGTGGGGTCGCAGGTTCAATCCCTGCCGCGCCCACCATCGCATCTTACCTTATTCAGCTTTTCTGACAGACCTGACGGCCACGCTTTCCGCGGCATCAGGCCCGGCCGGATCATTAGAATTTTATTCTTATCTTATTGTTTTTACTTACTTCTCCTTCATCAGAATCATTGATCTCCTAACAGGCAAGGCATGGAGATCAACCCGATGCAGGAGACGGGAGATGACATCCCGCTACGAGATAATCCTGGACCCCTCAGAGCTCTGGACTGTCTGGGACAATCTGCGAAACGAACCGGCAATGATCGGCATGACGGTCGTGGCCGGTATCAGCAAATCTGAGGCAGAAGACGCCTGCTATGTTCTCAATGAGGTAGAGAAGCGCCGCCTCGCGCGCGAGGAACGCAAGAAAGTCGCCAACTCCTGAGCGGGTGCATACGGCTCTTTGCCGCGGGTAGAACGCACCCGCTATAGCGATGGTGGCGCGCCGACGATGCCGAGACCTTGCGCTGAAGTTGCGATTCCAGACTTTTCAAGACCCGCGGATCAGCCTAAGCGGAGGGAGTGACTGAATACCGGAGTGATCCCGCATGAACCGCACAGCGTCCGCCTTTCTTCTCGTTGCCGTTTTAACGGGATCGCTGGCAGCCCTTGGGTTTGCGCTTCAGATCAAGGGATACGGCTTTGGCAGCCTCGGCAATGAAAGGCTTGACGGATTGGCCAGCGCAACAAGCTTCGTGCCACTGGCCGCTCTCTACGCCCTCGCAGCCATGCTGGTCACGATACTGCCCATCCGGGCAGCAGCGGTGGTCCATGCAAGCGGCACGACCCCGGTCTATCTGGCGGCTGTTGTTCTTTTGGCGACGATAGTCGGTGTCCAGGGAGCGCGACTGGCTTTCGGCAATACGGAAGCACTACGAGCGCTTCTCGATTGGCAGTTCCTTTTCGCCGCGGGAATCGTAGCGGCTCATCTTTCGCTCGACACTCTAAGGCGCAATGTGCTCCTGCGGACACTGGCCTTTATCGGCTTCGGCGTGGCTACTCTCGCCTGTCTCTACTGGACTTTCCGATTCTGACAGGTCTCCCATACTGACGGCCCGTCGAATCGCTGCGATCCCGTACAGTAGCCTTATAGGTACAAAGCTGTGGAAAGCGGCATATTCCGGCCATGCGTTCCCCGACTCACCCAAACCTGGCTACCCCGTCTCTACCCATTTTGATGTGGTGGGTGGACCTATGGTCAGGCCTCGGTGCGCCCCAATCGACCGAATTTGCAGGTTTTTTGTTCGCTGCCCCGGCACGACAATTCCTCCCGTCGGATAAGCCCGTCCCTGACGTGAAAACTGTTCATGGGTCGCAACGATGATGTGGGCGGTGGGGATTCACACCTGGTTCACGGGTCTCATCCGGCAGAGGGAGGAGTGCATCTTCATTCGATGTCCGAACGTGGCTCTGCACTTCCAAAGGCGGCCCTTGGGTCGCGAAACAGCAGGACCGTGTAGACACAATATCACCTGAGAGATGAACAGTGATCGTGTCCACACGGTTCTCATTTTGAGGATGAGGACACGATCATGCCCAAGCAAAACGGTTTTGGCGTTTTCTTCCCTGGCTGGCCTGGCAACAATCAGGACCAGGACCAGCATCAACATCAGCATCAAGGTGAATGGCAGCATCAGGGCCAGGAACAGACCGCAATCAACGCAGCGGAAAACACCGCGGGCAACAATGCGGACAACGGCGCTACCAACGATGCCGATAACACCAGCAACAATGCCGGTACGAACGTCGCATCCAATGCGGCGCAGAATGCAGCAACCAATCAGGCTGGCAACACTGCTGAAAATGCGGCCACCAATGCAGCTGACAATGCTGCCAGCAACAATGCCCGCAATGCGGCGCAGAACAACGCCGAGAACAATGCGACCAACAATACCGACGTGGCCACCAACGTCGCCACCTCGGTCAACACATCCGTGAACGTCGGTCTGGACGGCTTTGTGCCTACCGACAACGACTTCGCTGATGTGGACATCTACGGAGGTGGAACGGTCGACCAGCTGTTCATCAACCGCGATGGCGAGATTTCATACGACCCGGGCGACGACATGTCGTTCGACGACATTCTCAACAACTCGCTCAATGGCGGTGGAAACGACAACGCCTTCGTGATCGGTCAGGTGAACGATCTGGTCGACAACGACACTCTTGAGAACCCGAACGTCTCAAATGAGGCCGCGTTCAATCAGAACGGCCATGCGACGGGCGGCAATGCGACAGCCGATGATGGCATCGTAGCCGGCGGCGACGGTGGCGAAGGTGGCGGCGATGCCGACGCGGATGGCGGCAATGGTGCGCACGGTTATGCCGACGGTGGCTATGCCCGCGGCGGCATGGCTGACGACGCCAAAGCCTATGGCGGCAACGGTAACGGCGCTGCAGGCGGGGCAGGCGGAACGGCGACCGGCACGGGTCTCGGCCTTGGTGGTCTGGGCGTCGGCGTCGGTCTTGGCGGCGATGGTGGCACAGGTGGTGCCGGCGGCGCAGGCGGAACTGGTGGCGCAGGCGGCCTGGGCGGTTATGGCACAGGTGGCGCAGGTGGTACCGGAACGGGTGGCGCCGGCGGTGAAGGCTCCGGCGGCGAAGGCGGCTCGGGCGGTGAAGCCGGCAGCGGCGGAAACGCCGCAGCAGACGCCGCAGCTGCAGCCGATGCAGCCGCAGCTTCCGGCGGTCTCGGACTTGGCGGCGCAGCAGACGCAGCCGCTGCCGCCGATGCGGCCGCAGCCGCAGGTGGTGCAGGCGGCGCAGCTGGCGCTGGCGGGGCCGGCGGAACCGGTACCGGTGCTGCAGGCGGTGAAGGCTCCGGCGGCAACGGCGGAACAGGCACCGGCGGCGACGGCGGTGTAGGCGGCATGGGCGGTATAGGTGGCCTGGGCGGCGCAGCCGATGGCGGCGCAGGCCTCGGCTTCGGCCTTGGCGAAGGAGAAGGCTTCGGCCTGGGCGCTGCACGCGGTGGCGACGGTGGAAATGGTGGCAACGGCGCAGGCGGTTGGGCTTCTGCTATCGGCGGTGACGCTGGTGACGCATGGGCCGGACCGGTCTCAGGTGGCAACGGCGGCGCCGGCGGCATGGGCGGCATCGCGACCACAGGTGCAGGCGGCGCAGGCGGCGCCGGTGGCATGTGGGGTTCCAACAATGGCGATGACGGCTATGTGAATGGCATCTCAGAAGCAAGTGCGGATGCACTTGTCGACACCAGTGCCTTCAATCAGCAGATCGTCATGGGCGCGAACGTGCTCGGCAACACCGTGGATACCACAGTGGTAGGCGGCGATCTCAACAGCACCGTCGTCGGTGAAGACGACGCCTGACGACAAGCGACTTCCGGCGCCCACCCCCCTGGGCGCCGGAATCGGAGGTTTGCGCCATTCACCCTTCGTCTGACACCCGCAAACCTCCGCACCTTTCAAGCGGTGCACAGGCAATGATGGTCGGCAGAATGTCGATCCAGCCAGGTCGAAGCAAGGTGATGCTTTATGCATATGGATCAAACCACGGAAGCTATCGCCCACTTCATAGGACTGTTCTCCCAGGCCGTTGAGGAAGCCAGGCTGCGACTGGACTATGAAGACTTCAAGGCGTTGCCCGACACCACTCTTGAGCCAAACGAACTTCTCAATGTGAAGATTAACATTGTCAGCCCTTACGCCCTTGAAGGCTTCTCCCCACAGATCGAATACACTCCACCGCCAACCGATGGATTTGACGCTCATGTCATTGTCCATGTGCGTTACAATCCAATCCCCTTCCAGCTCGGCGGCCAAAGCGCTGGTCCTGTTCCGACAGTTGGCGGCACACCCTCCTCGGCAGGCGACACGGAGTTCTTTGCCGAATACCAGCCGCCCGGCTCCCTCGCGTTTTATCTCAAGCAGCAGGCGTATCTGGAGGACAATGATTATCTGAGCATAGGAAATCACGGACTACGCCTCACCCCGGTCGCTGACGCTGACGCGGCACTCGCAAACCTCATCGAGGCAGCCTCGCCTCTACAGCCGTTTTCCGATCTTGAGGAGCCCGGCTCCGCGGCGGAGATCGGCGACTTCATCATGCATGCTCCCGACCTCGCCGATGCGTTCATCAGCACACTTGGCGAAGGTGACGGTGTGATTGTTCTGCGGGGCGAATCTCTCGAAGGCAGCTTTCTGAACGGTGAGGAAGTCGAGGAACTACCTGACTTGGAAGCGCATCTCCCAAAGAAAATCACGGGAAATGAAGACGCGGACGCGGTCGAGACCGATTTCTCAACGCAATCGACAATGCATGTAGAGGCGGGAGCGAACCTCCTGGTCAATGAAGCGACCCTCGTGAACGACTGGTACGGAGCTCCCGTACTCGCGGTAGCCGGCGACTATGTCCATTTCAACGCGATCAGCCAGTTGAACGTATGGAGCGATAACGACACGACGAGCGCGGCGCTCAACGGCTGGAAATCGCTGATCGAAACGCCAACCAAAGCTCTCAACACGGCCACCATCCAGACGATCGACAACCCGCCTCCGGCCGGTCTCCAGAATGCAGAAGGTGCCCCTGTGTTCCCGACTCACTGGCAGGTTTCAAGAATCGACGGCGACCTGATGCTGACCAACTGGATCAAGCAGGTTAGCTTCGTGGAAGACAACGACATAACCATAATGTCGGTTTCCGGTGGCGGAACGGAGATCATTCTCGGCAACAACACCGTCATCAACGCATCGTCGCTTGCCGAACTGGGCAATTATTATGACCTCATCATCGTCGGCGGCAATGTCTACCACGCGAACATCATAAGCCAGACAAACATCCTTCTGGACGACGATATCGTGGGAACGGTCGGCGACTTTCAGACCGCTGGTTCTGCCTCGTTGTCGACTAGCGGAAATCTCCTCTGGAACGAGGCTTCCATCACCCAGTATGGCACAATGTCGTTCGATGCGATGCCCCCGTCCTACATGGAAGCATTGAACCAGTTGGCCGGTGGGGCAGACCCTGCCCCGCAATCGCTTCTTTCGTCAGTGGATTTTGCCGGAGTGCCGGCCATTCGGGTTCTCTACATTTCCGGCGACGTGGTCGATCTACAATATGTCAGCCAGACCAATGTGCTGGGTGATGCAGACCAGGTCGCGCTTGCAAAAAGCCAGAGCTCGGCGCACGCCGATGCATCATGGGAGATTTCTACCGGCTCCAACGCACTCGTCAACCAGGCGACCATTATCGATGGGGGCGTTAACTCGACGACTTACACTGCGGGCTCTGTCTATTCGGACGAGTTGCTCATTCAGGCTGAACTGATCTCCAGCGATACCAACCTCTATACGCAGAGTGCTGACGCATTGATCAGCGAGGCCGTGGTGTTTCTGAGCGATGATCTCGTAGCGCCAGGCGAAGGAGACGCTAACCAAAATCCGTCCAATGCCTCCAACCCTGACGGTGGCACAGCGGACGTGATGCAGACAATGCTTGGATAGCAGAGAGCCGGGGGGGAACAACATGCTGGACAAACCTACAAAGCGACCGGCCCATGTGAATGATGCATCGTCCTGCGCGCCAGGCATGGAAGACCAAGCGCGCAAGCAGCGTATTCTGCGCGCTGCCGATGAAGAGATTTCACGCATTTTCAGGGAAGTGGATGCGCGGGCTGCAAAGCAAAGCCCCGAAGTGGGGAAGGAAAAATCCACTGACGATTTCATCCCCGGAGATGACAACGCGTCTGGGACGCCCGAGGACAAACCGGTTGCCAGGTCAGCGTGTCCCGACGACATTCCCGTCGAGGCACCGGTTCAGCAACCCCAAAGTGCCCCCGGGCAAAGCGAAGTCCATGAAGCTCGATCAAGCGGCAAAACTGCGGAAATGGCGAACAGCAGCGGCGCCAAAGGCTCGTTTCACCGCCGGCTTGGTCCAGTAGACTTTTCAAAGAGCCTCACCGCGGGTCTGTCAGCGGTTCGCAAAAACATGCTCATGGTGCTCCTCTTCACCAATGCGAGCAACATCCTCGTCCTCGCCATCCCGATCTATCTCTTTCAGATTTCCGACCGCGTTCTGACAAGTCGCTCAACCGATACGCTCATTATGCTGACGATTGTCATCGTGGGCGCGGTGCTGCTCCAGGCCGTTTTCGACGCTATAAGAAGATTTATCCTGATGCGCACTGCGGTCGAGGTCGCGGCTCAATTGGGGGCGCCGATCTTGAGTGCGGCGGCGCGCGCTTCGCTGCACGGAACTGGACGCGAGTACCAGACCCTCGGCGACCTGCAGCAACTGCGCTCATTTCTGGTGTCAGGCACGCTGCTCGCCTTCCTCGACATCCCTTTCGCCCCGATCTTCGTGCTGGCCGTATTCCTGGTCCATCCTCATCTGGGAAGCATAGTGGTCCTGTCGGCACTCCTCCTTACCCTGGTCGCCTTCATCAACCAGCGCGCCACAGCCGCCCCGTTTGGCGAAGCGAATGTCTATCAAAGCAAAGCCAATCTGCATCTCGACTCCATGGCGCGGAATTCGCAGATCATCAACGCTCTGGCGATGATCCCGGAAGCGGTGAAGATCTGGGGGCAGGACACGGCCGGTTCGCTGAAGGCTCAGGTCAAGGCACAGGACCGCAACATCGTTTCAGCAGCCACCTCGCGCGCCATCCGCCTTCTGACGCAGGTGGCCCTGCTTGGCTGGGGGGCATATCTCGCCATCCAGGGACACATAACCGGTGGCATGGTGATCGCTGCCTCCATCATCGCAGGCCGAGCACTGGCGCCGATAGAAGGTTCAATCGAAGGCTGGAACCAGTTCATTCTTTCCCGGGGAGCCTACCGGCGGATCAGCACGCTGCTCCGCTCCTCTCCCCTGAATCTCGAACGGCTGGTTCTCCCGAAGCCCGAAGGCAGGCTGGATGTGGAACGGGTGCTGTATGTGCCGCAGGGCACGAAACGGGTCGTTCTCAACGGCATCAATTTCTCTCTGCGACCAGGGGACTCCCTCGCCGTGATCGGCAATTCCGGCGCAGGAAAGACGACGCTCGGCAAAATGCTCGTGGGGTCGATATTGCCCACCTCGGGCAGCGTCCGGCTGGACCTCATGGACCTGCGCAACTGGGATCAGCGGCAATTCGGCGACAATATCGGTTATCTCCCGCAGGACGTTCAGCTCTTCCCCGGTTCGATCAAAGCCAACATTGCGCGCATGCGCGACGATGTGGAGGATCAGGAAATCTATCAGGCGGCAATTCTCGCCGATGTGCATGAGATGATCGCAACATTCCCGCAAGGTTACGAAACAATCGTGGCGGCCGACGGCTCCCCCCTGTCAGGTGGACAAAAGCAGCGCATCGCCCTCGCCCGTGCCTTCTTCGGCAATCCGCGCATGATTGTCCTCGACGAACCCAATTCGAACCTGGACAGCGCCGGCGATGCCGCCCTTGCGCGGGCGTTGAAGCATGCCAAGCAGAACCGGATCACTGCGGTCGTGATCACCCAGCGCCCGTCCCTGCTCCAGCATGTCGACAAGATCCTGCTGATGACGAACGGAACGATTTCCATGTTCGGCCGCCGCGAGGACGTGCTGCGCGCCCTTGCAGCCCATCAGGCCGGGCAATTGCAAAATGGCCCTCTGGCCACTCAGCTTCCCTGAAGGCAGGCTTCCGATGAGTTCCTCAGATATCGCAAAACTCCAGGACATGACATGGTACGCGGAAGTTCCGCGTTCGATACGCAAGCAATCCATAGCCGGGGTCGTTCTACTGGTTCTTTGTTTCGGCGGTTTCGGTGTCTGGGCGAGCTTTGCCCCTTTGGCCGCGGCCGTCATCTCGCAGGGCAGTTTCGTCGCCACTGGTCAGAACAAGATCGTCCAGCATCTCGAAGGCGGCGTCATCAAGGAAATTCTTGTTTCGGAAGGTGACCATATCATCGCCGGTCAACCCTTGTTGCAGCTTGATGAGACGTCAGCTCTTGCCAATGAGCGGCAGCTTTTTCTCCGGCGCGCCCGCCTGCTGGCCATCGTCGCCCGATTGAGCGCAGAGTATCAGGAAAGGGATAATATCGACTTTCCTGACGAGCTGACGGAGCGAATGATCGATCCGGAAGTCGCTGAAATCCTCGATAGCCAAAAACTCAACTTCGCGTCCTCAAAACGTAAATTGAACAGTGAAATTGAGCTGCTTAACAACAACATCGCCGCACTTGAAATTCGCGGCCGCGGCTACGAGGCTCAGCATCAGGCACTCACCCGCCAACTTGCGTTTCTTTCCGACGAGTTCAACGGCAAGCAAAAGCTCTATGAGCAGGGGCTGATGCGCAAACCGGAGATTTCGGCGATCAAACGGGCCATGGCCGAAGCGGAGGGACAGATCGGACGCCTTGCCGCCGAGGTGGATGAAACGCAGGCGCAGATCGCCCGGTACCGTCAGCAGGCAGCTCAAACCCTTGCAGCCTATCGACAGGCCGCCCTCGATGAGCTGCAGGCAATCGAAGCAGAGCTTGATGCGGTGCGCGAACAATCACGTGCAGCCGAAAACGTCTTGCGCCGCGCCACTATCAATGCGCCCGTTACCGGTACCGTCATAAGACTGTATTATCACACCCCGGGTGGCGTCATCGAAAGCGGCAAGAGTATCGCTGAAATCCTGCCTTCCGATGTTCCCCTGATCATCGAGACCCAGATACCGCGCACCAAGATCGACAGCGTGCGAGTAGGCCAGGAGGCCACGGTCCGACTGACCGCACTCAATCAGCGCACCACACCTGTCCTGATGGGCGAAGTCTTCTATGTTTCCGCCGACGCTCTGCGTGATCAGTCCGCTGCCGACAAGAGCGAGATCTATCTTGCGCGCGTGCGCCTGCCGCCAAGCGAACTCGCACGTGTCCGGGGTTTTCTGCCGACACCGGGCATGCCAGCGGAAGTTCTGATCCAGACAACGGAACGCACCTTCTTCGAATATCTCTCGAAACCAATCATGGACAGCATGAACCGCGCCTTCCGTGAGGACTGAACGGCTTTTCAGTGGCAGCGTGGACGCTGGAAATCAGCAGTGCTAGCATGGCTTCATTGAGCCATCCGAGCTGAGTGCGAGAAGTCTTGCGATGAAGGAAGGCAACCCGCGTTTCCGCGACTTACTGACCCTGCTGGGACAGCTGAACTACACATGGACCAACACGGAAAGTCTTCTGATCCATCTTATCGCGGGGCTCGCCCGGGTGGACATGGAAACCGCCACGGTGATTTTCCTGACCCTCAACACCTCCAGAGCCCGTGTCGATCTGGTTGAACGCCTCGCCAAGCTCGGTCGAACTGATCCGCAGATACGTCAGGACGTTCTAAGCGTCACACGCAGCATGATGAGTGAGGCCAGGCTTCGGAACAAGTACAATCACTGCATTTATTCCTTCGATGACGCCGGAGAGAATGTCTCGACACTACTCATGCGGATTTCGGATTCCGGCGACCGTCTGAAGTATGGAAAGGTCGACGCAATCGATGATGCCGAAATCGCCAACATCACCACTTCCATCAATCGTCTGATCGCCACGAACCGTGAGATCTGGGCGCTGGCGAAGAAGCATGGTTTTCCGGTCTGAAGCCTTCGGCATTGTGCGTCCTCCCTGCTCTCTAACCCGATTGGCTCTCCTCTCAGCCGGATTGATGAATTGGTAGATGCAGGCCGCTGAGGTTACGGTTTCGTCAGAACATCCGCTTTTTTTTAAGAAAACGGACGAAACGGGCCAAAATCTCCGAAAATGTCGCTGAACCATCTCAAACAGGGCCTCAAACAAGCGCATGGAACAGCGCTCCTGCCGTTTCGGGCGGCGGCGGGCCGCATACGGATGGTCGCGCATCGTTCGGTGCGCTTTTCCGGCGTCTACGCCAACTATGACGATGCCTTGAGCGCCGCCAGCCGGCGCGGTCTTGCCGGGTACGATCATGACGCAGTCGCTGGCGTGGCTTTCGAGCAGATGTGCCGATTGATGCCGTGGGACTACCCGGTTCTGTTCTGGCTCAGTCAACTACGGCAAGACATCCGTTCACTGCTTGATGCAGGTGGCCATATGGGCACGAAATTCCGCGCGTTCAGAAGCATTCTGCCTGAAATCGACTGCCTTGAATGGACCGTTTACGACTTGCCTGCCATTGTCAAAGCTGGAGAAGAACGCGCGCGCGACGATGATATCTGGAGTTTGCGCTTTACGGGCAGCCTGGACGATCGCGGCCCCTACGACCTGTTTCTCGGATCAGGCTTGTTGCAATATCTCGATCTTCCGTTGGCCGTTCTTCTGGGACGTCTGGTGGCGCTCCCAAAACATCTGCTCCTGAACAAGGTGGCACTGCGGAAGGGAAAAACCATCGTCACGCTGGAAAGGATCGGGCCGGCACTGGTCCCCTACCACATCCGTAGCGAGGCCTCGTTTCTGGAAGCGATCGAAGGGATGGGCTATCGGGTCGTTGACCGCTGGAATATTCCTTCACTGTCTCACGTCATCGACACGCACCCCGAATACGGTGCGAGCGAAAGTGCCGGTTTCTATTGCGTAAGGGACTGACCGGCATCACGCACCGGGTACCAGTACCCACAGTCATGCCGATTGCGCATGTCTGCACTTCTCCTGTGTCTCTTTCCTTGGAGCGCATTCTCCTCTACCACGGAGCCGGTTCATTTCGAGGTAGAGAAAGTGCAACCATCCACGATCCGGACGGCCACCTATCCAGCGGCCATTTTCGCTGTTTATGTCGCTGCTTCGATGCTTCTCCCAGCTGCAGTTGATCTCTATTACGGAAATGATGATTGGCAGATTTTCGTTGTCTGCTCGTTGGCGACGGGCGCCATCGCCCTCACAATTGCTGCAGCTACGCGTGCGCCGCTCACTCGTGGCTCCACGCAGTCGACGTTTCTGGTCGTGGTGCTGCTATGGCTAATGCTTGGCCTGGTTGGTGCCCTGCCATTCTACACGGCGTCGCTGAAACTCGACCTTGCCGAGGCCGTTTTCGAATCGGTGTCTGCCATCACCACCACAGGATCGACCGTCATCGCCGGACTGGACACCCTGCCTCCCGGGCTGCTGCTGTGGCGCTCGATCCTGCAATGGATTGGCGGTATTGGCGTGGTCGCGCTCGGCCTTTTCCTGCTGCCGCTGCTCAAGGTGGGTGGCTTTTCCTACTTTCGGGTCGAATCATCGGACATCGAGAACCGTCCCTTTGAACGCTTCATCAGCTTTCTCATCGCGCTTGTCGGCATCTACTGTCTTTTGACAGCGCTTTGCGCCCTTGCATATGCGGCCGCCGGCATGAGCAATTTTGATGCGGTCAACCACGCCATGACCACCATCGCGACAGGTGGTTTTTCCACGCATGACGCATCCTTTGGCTATTTTGAAGGCAATGCCGTGTTGTGGGTGGGAACAGTCTTCATGCTGCTCGCCGCCCTGCCCTTCTCAATCCTGGTGTTGTTCTTCGCGCGTGGGCGCCTTGACGCCCTGCGTGACCCGCAGATCAGGCTTTTCCTGAGTTATGTGGCGGTGATCGTTCTTGTTCTGGCCGTACAGCGTCGCCTTGCCAGCGGTGATCCATTCGACGACATTCTTGCGTCCACCGCTTTCAATTTCGCTTCGATCATCACCACGACCGGCTTTGCCAGCGAAGATTATACGCTTTGGGGGCCGTTCGCAGTGACATTGGCCTTTTTTGCGACCTTTTTGGGAGGTTGTTCCGGTTCAACCTCCGGCGGCGTCAAGGCATACCGCTTCCTCATTCTGGGAGCGATGCTGCGCAACGGCCTGCGTTTGCTCATTCATCCCCATTCCGTCCAGGCCCTGCGGTATGGCAAACGCGTCGTCGACGAAGAGATGCAGCGCTCCGTGGTTCTGTTCGTGACCGGCTTTCTGATATCGTGGGTGGTGGCAACGCTTTTGCTGGCTGCAACAGGTCTTGACTTCCTGACCTCGATAACCGGTTCGCTCACCGCGTTGACCAATGTTGGTCCCGGACTGGGGACGACGATCGGCCCCGCCGGTAATTTCGTACCGCTCAGCGATTTCGCAAAATGGGTCCTTTCCGGGACAATGCTGCTCGGCCGGCTGGAAATCCTCGCAGTTGTGGTTCTCCTGGTTCCGACATTTTGGCGCGACTGACCGGTGGCATGTTCGGTCCGCCGGGCGGTATCTCCCGCCGGGGCGGGGCGCAATCAGATGCTGGAAGAACGCAGATCCGTGGTCTTCTCCAGCGCAGCTTTCAAGTGCGCATCGCGCTCGTATATATCACCATGATAGGCAATCACCCCATCCGTCTGCGGCCAGGCAGTGAAATAGCCGATATAGACCGGTATGTCGCGCTCGACCTTGCGCCGGGTGGGACGGCTGCGGTCGCCGGTCTCGATAGCGCGCGAGACCTCGTCAACAGAGATGCCGAGGACCGCTGCCGCCATGGCGCGCGGGTCCGCAAGCCTAACACAGCCGTGGCTGAACGCGCGCGTGTCTCTCTGAAACAGGCTCTTGGCCGGTGTGTCGTGCATGTAGATCGCATGGCGATTGGGAAAGAGTATCTTAAGTTCGCCCAGCGCATTGCTGCGTCCGGGCTTCTGGCGAACGCTGTAGGGAACATTCGCTCCATAGCGTCCCCAGTTTACGGCGGAAGACGAGACCTTGCGTCCCTGACTGTTGATCACCTCATAGCCATTCCGGTCGAGATAGCTCGGGTCGCGCCAGAGCTTCGGAAGCATCTCGTTGACGATGATGGACCGCGGAACGCCCCAGTATGGGTTGAACTCCACGGTTTCCAGCTTGTCGTAGAAGAAGCTCGTCTGATTGGCATTGCGTCCAACCACCGTGCGCATGGAAAGCCGCGGTTCTCCATTCTCGAAGAAATCGACGTTGAAGGCGGCGGCATTGATGACAACGCGCGTATCACCCAGTTCCGAGGGGTGCCAGCGCAACCGTTCGAGCGCATAAAGCACCTTCTCGATCCGCGCGGTTTTTGAAACGCCCGCGATCGCCGCGACCGTCCGTGGCCCAATGATGCCATCCGGTTTGAGACCGTGAATTTCCTGCGCGGCCTTGATCACCGGAACAAGGGCATCATCGTACGCTTCACTGCCTTGATGCTCCTTCAAAACAGCGCCATGAGCCTCCAGAAAGGCATCGCTGGCATCACGTTCGATGATTTTGAGTAGCTTGGCGAATTCAGTAGATCTTCCACCGGGTCGGACAAACGCCTTCGGGTCAACGATGATCTCCCGCTCGGCAGCGCCGCGCAAAACCTCCAGCTCGGCACGAAGCTGGCGATAAACGTCATTGCGCGGGTGCAAACCCTCAAGATAGAGATCCGCCTCCGTCATGTTCGCCATGAAGCCAATGCTCTGAACCAGATCCATCGGTTTCTCGGGAAAGTCATGATAACCGGAGAGCTTGTTGGGATTGACACGGCCAGCATGCGCATCACGCGCGTACCGCAGAGCACGTGCGGTTAGCGTCATCTCGAAGCGGATCAGCTCTTTCTGGCGGCTTGCGATGTCGTCGTAGGAAAAGTCGCTCGAAGGGACCCCGACCGTATAATCGACATCGGACAGCCCGTGGCTGGAGGCTTCCGAGAGCACCCGCAGAACGCGTTTTGCCCGTTCGTTGACCTGGTAACCGGAAACCCAAATGAAGTCGGGATTCTTCGAGTAAAACGCTACGATTGCCTGGGCAATGTCCTTTTCCGCGTATAACTCGACCCCTTCCAGCATGGGTAGGGCTTCCCGGAAGGATACGCCCTCAAAGGTCGGCGCGAATGCCCCTTCAGCCGGCGAGAGCGAAATCTCGGAAAACTCGACATGAGCGAGCGGTTCCGCCTTGTAGCTATAGTATGAGGGACCGGCAATCCTCGGCGCTTTGGCAGGCTTCCGCTTTACCGGAGCGGGCTTGACTGGCCTCGGGGGCTCGCTTCGGACTCGGGCAGGTTTTCGATTGCTCCCTCCGAAGAGCATGTCAAAAAGATTATCCGACTGCGCATGGGCCTGCCCCACACCTCCAGCGAACAGCATAGCCGCCATACAGGTCAGCCCGCTTTTGCGCATGGACTTCAACATAATCGATCACCCCGCCGAGATTCGAACTCGTTGCCACAACCAGAATAGTCAGTTTCACAACCAAAATAACAGGTCTCCGCCACAAGGTCGCGGGCTGATCGATAAAATTGTTATGAAATTCACGCTCAATCGGAGACTGGTAAACAATCTTCTAATGCTACAGTGGCAGATGGCTTCAACCATCTGGACCTGCGCGTTGCCACGAAGGCCGCGGCACGTGCAGCAATGGCTCCGTCGGCAAGAATGCGGCGATGTCCAAGGCCGGGCGCCCATACCACGGTGACATGCTCCCCCGCCCCGCCCATTGCACTCGCATCCGATGCCGGCACCTCCTTGTCTTCCGGAGCGTGTATGACAAGTGTGGGAATCTGGATCTGCCGCAATTGATCAGCAGCGACGAACGCCTGCAAAGGCGTTCCGGCGATGTCCTCGACACAACCTTCAAGTGCCTTTTGTGTCCGTTGACCAAGACCGAGAAAAGCACCGAACTGTGAGAAGAGCTCTGGAAGCGCATTGGGTGACGCAATGGTCACCAGACGTCGTACACGCACGGGCGCGATCCCCGCGACGGAACCCGCAATCGCATTGAGCGCAACCGCTCCACCAAAGGAATGCCCCACCATGGCATCGAACGGCCCCAGCCATTGAGCGGCAGAACTTACCGCAGCAACTGCCTTGGGTATATTCAGGTTTCTCCCACCTGACGCTCCATGGCCAGGCAAGTCGACTGAAACGACTCGAAAACCTCGCTGAAGCAATGCTTCCACTATCACCCGCATATGTTCCGAACGTGAGCGCCACCCGTGAAGAACCAGTACTGCCGGACCATCGCGCCGAGCGCCCCAATTCGTGAATTCATAAGCGACGATCTCGCCATGCGACGTCGTCAGCGAGTGTCTGCGTGCCTGTTGCATGAACTCCCTGGACTGGGCGAGTATACGCCTTTCCTTCTCTGTCAGTCGCCTCGGGTCGGGCGTTCTGCAAAACAACCAGAACGCCACACGACCGCCGAGACTTGGCGCGACATATTCGAATGTGCCAAAAAGGTGTTTCAGGATGAGCAGGCTGAAACGAGTCATGGTGGAAACCCAGATAATGTTCAAGCATGAACAAAGTTAGTTCAATCATGAACAAAATACAAGAACTCCCCTGGGACAATCCGCGCTTTCGCACATGGATCGCCGTTGCACGTGCTGAGAAAGCCATTGTGCGAGCGCTCAGCAAGTCGCTCGAGCCCCTCGGCCTGAAGATTGCGCAACTCGACATGCTGATGAACCTCTATCGTCATCCCGGCCAATCTCAGCATGATCTCGCCCGGCGTCTTCTGGTCGGACGCTCAAACATCACCATGCTGTTGCCCCAACTTGAAACACAGGGATTGGTACGTCGCGAAAACGACGCCAATGACCGGCGTGTGTTACGCCTCTACCTGACGCCGGATGGCGAGGAGCGCTTGATGGAAGCGCTTGCGGTTTACACCAAGCTCATTGATCGCGTGATGGCACAATCGACGCCTGCACAATGTGAAGCGATGGGGGAGCAAATGCGCCGCATCAGTGAGGCGCTCGCCGAAGATTGAAGAGCCGGTTTTCGACCGACGCTGCCTTTCTTACGTGTCGCTTTCAGCGTCCGGTGTTTTCAGATAGTTGCGCGGCGATGCACCCAGCATTCGCTTAAACATCGTCGTGAAGGCAGCGACGCTCTCATAGCCCAGGTCCAAAGCCACAGTGGTCACGGCTTCTCCGCTTGCCAGCCTCGGCAACGCAGCAAACAGGCTGGCCTGCTGGCGCCAAAGCGAGAGGCTGAGCCCCACCTCCTGCTTGAAACGTCGAGTAAACGTGCGGCGGCTCATGCCCGCCGAATACGCCCATTGATCAATGGTGACGCGACTTTCCGGTGTTTCAAGAAAGGCACGACACATACGCGCAAGCCGCGGGTCAGACGGAAATGGCAATCCCAGCGGCAGTTCGGGCAAACGCGGAATTTCATGCATGATGAGCTCGTAGAGCAAACCGTTCCGGCCGGTCGGCTGAGCCACATGTGGCAGCGACGCCACTTCTTCCAGAAGGCTGCGCATAAGCGGGGTGATACGGACAACCCGGGGCCGCGATGGCAAATCAGGGATCGCTTCAGGCAGAACATAAACCGATTGCATACGCACATCGGTCATCATCTCCACCGCATGCTCCAGCCCCGAGGGTATCCAGATCGCCTGTCCGGTCGGTACAATCCAGTGGCCGAACCCTGTTTTGACCAGCGCCACCCCGCGGCTGGCATGAAGGAGCTGCCCCCGCCTGTGTCGGTGGACCGGCACCTCGGCATGTGCCGCCTGCGCGATTTCACCGATGACAAGATCGCCCTCAACTTCCTCGAGCCATGAGCGACGCTTTTCATCGTCGACCGGCCGGTCCCTGTTGAAAACAACCTTATTGGGACTGGGAGGAGAATTCATTTGGCCCACTTGCGAAAAAACTAGACCAAATCACCGAGGCAGGTCATTTGCAAGAGGCGTATAAGCGGCTGCCCTTCAATTGGCAGCCTCTTCCCATGGAGCATTGACGTGACCGACACCACCGCCGACCGGCCCTCCGTACCAGCAGAACAGACCGCGTTTGCGGTACTTCTGGCCGTCAGCTTCTGCCACATGCTGAACGACATCATGCAGTCGATGCTTGCGGCGATCTATCCAATGCTGAAAAGCGATTACGGGCTGGATTTCTGGCAGATCGGTCTCTTGACCATGGCATTTCAGGTGACCGCATCGCTGCTCCAGCCGGCAATCGGGCTGACCACCGACAAGAAACCCATGCCCTACTCCCTGCCGGTTGGCATGGGTTCGACCTTCATCGGATTGCTTCTGTTGGCGACGGCCGCCAACTACTCGCTGCTCCTGATCGGCGCTATGTTCATTGGACTGGGCTCAGCAATCTTTCACCCAGAATCCTCCCGTGTGGCGCGTCTCGCCTCGGGTGGACGGTATGGGCTGGCGCAGGCGGTTTTCCAGGTGGGCGGCAATGCCGGCACGGCAATCGGTCCGCTGCTCGCCGCATTTATCGTGGTACCAAGGGGTCAGGGCAGTGTCGCGTGGTTCTCTCTCGCAGCACTCCTCGGCATGATCGTTCTGTGGCGCGTAAGCGCATGGTATGCCGCATACCGCCAGCGCACTGCAAAACGTGCAGGACCTTCTCCGGCCCTCAACCTACCACGCGGCAAGATCGCCATGTCGCTTGCGATTCTGATCTCACTGGTGTTCGCGAAGAACGTCTACATGGCAGGAATTTCAAGCTATTATACTTTTTTCCTGATCGAAAAATTCGGCGTCACCGTCCAGCAGTCGCAGATCCTTCTGTTCGTTTTCCTCGGCTCGGTCGCGGCCGGAACCGTTCTGGGCGGATTGATCGGTGATCGTATCGGATCGAAGACGGTGATCTGGTTTTCCATTCTTGGCGTCTTGCCGTTCACCCTGGCTCTTCCCTACGCCAACCTCTTCTGGACTCCGATCCTCACTGTCGCGATCGGCCTTATCCTCGCATCCGCTTTCCCGCAGATCGTGGTCTTCGCGCAGGAGCTGCTGCCGGGCCGTGTGGGCATGGTTGCCGGCATGTTCTTCGGCTTTGCCTTCGGCCTCGGCGGCCTCGGAGCAGCGGTGCTGGGGATCATCGCGGACAGCTCGGGGATCGAGTTCGTCTACAAGATCTGCTCCTTCCTGCCGCTGCTTGGCCTGTTGACCGTGTTTCTTCCAAACCTCAAGAAGACAGGGTGAAGCTGAACGGAGCCTGACGTGAAAGTAAAGCGAATTGTCGCCAACATCGCCTCGGACCAAATCGACAAGGCGAAGCAATTTTATGCCGATGTCCTTGGGCTCGACATCCTGATGGACCAGGGCTGGATCGCAACCTACGGCGCGCAGGAGAAGATGAGCCTGCAGGTGAGTGTCATGTCACAGGGCGGATCGGACACGCCAGTGCCCGATCTTTCCATAGAGGTGGACGATCTCGATGAGGCACTTGAGAGGGTCCGGAAGGCAGGATACCCGGTTGAGTACGGGCCAGCTGTAGAGCCCTGGGGCGTCAGACGCTTCTACACCCGGGACCCCTTCGGAAAGCTGGTAAACATTCTCGTTCACCGCTGAGAGAAACTACCACATGGTCTTTCGGGCACGGCCGGACCACTCCCTGTCATAGGAAGCGCCGTCGATCTCCGCCCGGCTCGTCACCTGGAGAATCTGCCCGGGCGTCGGCAGGTTCTTCGGATCCACATACTTTTCGCTGTTCCAGAGGTCGGAACGAACGATCGCCCGCGCACACTGGAAGTAAACCTCATCCACCGAAAGGACGATGACCGAACGCGGTGCGGCTTTGTCGACGGCAAATGAAGCACACAGGTTCGGATCGGCCGAAAGCCTCGCACGGCCGTTGACGCGCAGCGTGGTTCCCGTACCCGGAATAAGGAAGAGAAACGCAACCCGTTCATCACGAACGATATTGCGCAGCGAATCCATACGATTGTTGCCGCGCCGGTCGGGCATCATCAGCGTTTGCTCATCATGGATGCGCACGAAGCCGGGTTTGTCGCCGCGCGGCGAGCAGTCAATCCCCTCAGGCCCGATGGTGGCGAGGGCGACGAAGGGCGACGCTTCGATCAGCGTCGCATACTCTGGTATCACCCGGTCCGTGACCTTGACGAGTGAGGCTTGGCCGGGCGTCCCGTAAAGCGCTTCAAGGGCGTCAATCGACGTAATGGAATGTGCGTCCTGCTCAAGCATCACGGCTCAATCCTTTTTGCTGCAAGTCGTCCAGATACCACTGCCACTTGGCCTCTTTGCTCGTGACGAGTTCATGCAGATAGACCCAGGTGAAAATGCCGCTTTGATGCCCGTCGCTGAACACAAGCCGAACAGCATAGTTGCCGACGGGCTCTGCCCGACTGATGGTTACATGCCGTTTTCCAGAAACTGTCACGCGCTGTTCGGGCGAGTGTCCCTGAACCTCAGCCGAGGGGGATAGCACGCGAAGCATTTCAGCCGACAACTCTGCTGGTTCGGAATCCGAAAACAGAACCGTCATCACGGCACGATCCTTTGAAACACGTAGTTCCTTGGGAGGTTTCATCCGCCACCACCTTTCGGATGTAGACCTATTCACCTTTGGTCCAACTGAAAAGCCCTGCCCTGCAATTGCCCGGACGATTGCACCAATGCTAGCCTGCAGCGCTTGACCAGCGAACCTTGTGTCACGACATAACAGAGTACCAACCCGATGAAGAATGCCAGCGGAAGCGAGCCCATGACGCAGAGCACCATGATCGATCCTTTCGGGCGCGCGATTGACTATCTGCGTGTTTCGGTGACCGACCGCTGCGATTTTCGTTGTGTTTATTGCATGGCGGAGGACATGACATTTCTCCCCAAACGGGATTTGCTCAGCCTCGAGGAACTGGACCGACTCTGCACCGTCTTCATCGAAAAGGGCGTTCGACGCCTGCGTCTGACCGGCGGAGAACCGCTGGTACGCAAGAACATCATGCATCTGGTGCGCCAGATTTCGCGACATTTGAAATCCGGTGCGCTCGACGAGCTTACCTTGACAAGCAACGGCTCTCAGCTCGAGCGCTTTGCCGGTGAGCTGGCCGACTGCGGAGTGAAGCGCATCAACGTTTCGATCGACACGCTGGACCCGGACAAGTTTCATGCAATCACCCGGTGGGGTAGGCTGGAAAAGGTCATGCGCGGCATTGACGCAGCAGAGGAAGCCGGCCTGAAGATCAAGCTCAACACTGTGGCACTCAAGGGGTTCAACGAAGATGAAATTCCCGCCATGTTGCGCTGGGCGCATGGTCGCGGAATGGATATGACCGTGATCGAAACGATGCCCATGGGCGAGATCGACGGTGACCGCACGGACCAGTATCTTCCGCTGTCCCTCCTTCGGGCTCAACTGGAGCGGCAATTCACACTGAAAGACATTCCCTTCAAAACAGGTGGCCCGGCGCGCTATGTCGAAGTCGCTGAAACCGGCGGAAAGCTCGGCTTCATCACACCGATGACGCACAATTTCTGCGAAAGCTGCAACCGCGTGCGCATCACGTGCACTGGCATGCTTTATATGTGCCTTGGCCAGGACGATTCAGCCGATTTGCGCGCCGCTCTCAGAGCATCGGAAGGCAACGACCTTCTGGCAACAGCCATCGACAGCGCCATCGCCCGCAAGCCCAAAGGGCATGATTTCATCATTGACCGGCGTACCAACCGCCCGTCGGTCTCACGGCATATGAGCGTCACCGGCGGCTAGATCGCAGCCTCCGGTTTTTCAGCCATGAACCGATTGCCAATTCCATAAGGTATACTTAGCATCGGATCCCATAGTGGAGGTGGGATTCGTTTTTCCCGAAGACCATAGGAACTCATTCCAGGTGGGCACAGTGCGTTGAAAACCGCCGCGTGTTCGCCACTGTGCATCGCGAGGTGGTCGTGTCGTTTTCGCCAAATGCGCGCGGTGCGCTTTTCATGTCCATTGCCATGGCTGGTTTCACCGTCAATGACGGCCTGACAAAGCTCGTGGCCGAAAACATGAACATGGCGCAGGTCATGCTGGTACGAGGGGTCATGGCCACACTGGTGATGCTTCTGCTGGCCTGGCACTGGAAGGCACTGAAGGCGCCGCGTGCGATCTTCCACCCCATGGTGGCATTGCGCGTCGCCGGAGAGACCGGCGCGACCATATGTTTCCTTTCGGCCCTTGCCAATATGCCGATTGCAAACCTTTCAGCCGTCATGCAGGCGCTTCCTCTGGCGGTCACACTCGGCGCAGCCTTCTTTCTGGGCGAGCCCGTCGGCTGGCGCCGCTGGAGCGCGATTCTGGTGGGGTTCATCGGCATCCTGATCATCATCCGGCCTGGCTTTGGTGCCTTCAACGCCTATTCGCTTTACGGCGTCGCAGCGGTCGCCTTTGCCACGATGCGTGATCTCACCACCCGAAAGATCCCACCCGATATTCCCTCGCCCCTGATTTCGGCCGCAACCGCCGCTTCGGTGACGAGCGCCGGCGCGGTTTTACTCGTACCCTACGGAGGCTGGGCCCCGATGAGCGGAACAGATTTCGCTGTTCTCGTGGGCGCCACATTGTGCATCGTTTGCGGCTACCATTTCATCGTGCTGTCCCTGCGTGTTGGCGAGCTCTCCTTCATAGCCCCGTTCCGCTACACAGCACTCCTGTGGGCTATCGGCCTTGGCATTGTATTTTTTGCCGACTGGCCCGATCGCGTAATGATTGGAGGCGCGTTGTTGGTCGTATGTTCGGGTCTCTACACGCTTTACCGCGAACAGATCGTCAACCGGACAAAACCAGCCGCTAAAAGCACCAGTCCTGGAATGGCCACTGAAGGCACATGACGTGCTTCAGCAAATCGCCCAACTCCGCCGGCCAAAGTGAGCATCTCCCGACAAGGCCGGCACCACTCGGCCAAAGTCCTCAGGCCGATGAACATGCAAGGTTCGCAAGACGTTATGGAAAAAATCTTATCCCGCTCCGCAACACCACCTCACATCGTGACACTCGTGATCGCGACCGCAACGGCGGCCGTTTCCATGAACGTTTTTCTGCCATCCCTTCCCGGCATGGCAGAGTATTTCCAGGCGGACTACAGCATCGTTCAACTGGCGGTCTCGCTTTACCTTGCGGCCACAGCCGTCCTCCAGCTGGGGATCGGCCCCGCTTCGGACCATTTCGGTCGCCGTCCGGTCATGCTCACCTGCTTCGCAATATTCATTCTGGCAACCATCGCGGCATTGATGGCGCCCAACATCACCATTTTCCTGATCTGCCGGGTGATGCAGGCCTTCGCGGCCGCCGGCATGGTTCTCTCAAGGGCAATCGTGCGCGACACCGTTGGCGCGGACGAAGCGGCCAGCCGCATTGGTTACATCACCATGGGCATGACGCTCGCCCCCATGCTCGGCCCCCTGATCGGAGGATTTCTGGATGAGCTTTACGGATGGAAAGCAACGTTCTACCTGATCCTCGGCTTCGGGATCATCTCGTTCCTCGTGGTGTATCTCGACCTGGGCGAGACAAACCGCAACCCATCCGCCAGCATGACCGCACAGGTAAGGAATTATCCGGAGCTCTTCCGGGCGAGGCGCTTCTGGGGCTACACGGCAACGGCTGCCATGGCATCCGGCGCTTTTTTTGCCTTTCTTGGGGGTGGACCCTACGTCGCCACCGAAATCCTTGATCTGACGCCATCGCAATACGGGATGTATTTCATCCTGATCTCGGTTGGTTACATGATCGGAAACTTCCTTTCAGGCCGTTTTTCAAGGCGCATCGGCATCAATCCCATGATGCTAGCGGGCAATATTCTTGCCGCTCTCGGCCTCGTTCTTTCACTGGTGCTGTTTGCAGCAGGGCTTTTTCATCCGATGTCGCTTTTCGGCCCATCGTTTTTCGTCGGTATCGGCAACGGCATGACCATGCCAAATGCCAATGCCGGCATTGTCAGCGTAAGGCCGCATCTTGCCGGTTCGGCCTCCGGCCTCGGCGGAGCGCTCCAGATCGGCGGCGGAGCGGCGCTCTCAGTGATAGCCGGAGCTGTTCTTTCTCCGGAAACCGGGCCATTCCCGCTAATATGGGTGATGCTTGCATCTTCCACGCTCGCCATCGTCGCATCGCTCTACGTGATCTATGTGGCCCGCCAGGCAGGAAACATCTGAGGGAGACGATGGGCTTGGGCGTTGCTGGAGTAATCCTTGCCGGCGGAACGGCACAGCGCATGGGTGGCGGCGACAAGGGATTGCTGCGTCTCAACGCGTCAACGATCATTGAGACGGTAATGGAGAGGCTCGCGCCTCAGGTTGACCGCATGGTGCTCAACGCCAATGGCGACCCGCACAGGTTCGCCCCGCTTGGGCTTGAGGTGGTTCCCGATCCCCTCCCCGAACCCATGGGTCCGTTGGGCGGCGTTCTCGCCGGCCTTGAATGGGCAAAAACCAGCACTCCCAGACCATCACATATCGTGACAGCGGCAGCAGACACGCCTTTTCTTCCCGGAAACCTTGTTACGCGCCTTATGGAGGCCACCCGTGTTTCCGGCGGACCGGCAATCGCACGCAGCAACGGCGCACTTCATCCGGTCTTTGCTCTCTGGCCTGTACACCTTGCCGATGACCTCGCCCGCCATCTTGCCAGCGGCGGAACCCGCCGGATCCGCGCCTACGCCTGCGATCGACACAACGCGGCTCTGGTGGACTTTGCTTGCCATCCCGAGGCCGATCCGTTCTTCAACATCAACACGCCCGAAGATCTCCAGACAGCGCGTGAAAGGCACCGAAGGGAAGCGACGTGAAACAGGCGATTTTTGGCATTGTAGGCTGGAAGAATTCCGGAAAAACCACCCTGACGGCGGCACTTGTGAGGGAGTTGACGAAACGCGGTTTTCGGATCGCCACGCTGAAACACGCACACCATGCGTTCGACATAGATCATGAAGGCACCGATTCTCACCGGCATCGAAGCGCCGGGGCTTCGGAGGTGGCGATCGTCTCCGCAAAACGCTGGGCGATCATTCACGAACTGGAGGGTGCACAAGAGCCGACCCTGACCGAAATGCTCGCGCGCCTTTCACCGTGCGACCTCGTCCTGATCGAAGGTTTCAAACGCGAAAATCATCCCAAGCTGGAATGCAGGCGGCGGGAAGCGCGCGATCAGACCTGCCTGGCAGTGGCAGACCCGACCATCGTCGCTGTTGCCGGAGATTACGAGACTGAGACTGGGGATCTGCCACGGTTTGATCTCGGAGATGTGGAGCAGATTGCCGACTTTGTCATCAGCCACACCGGCATCGGCGAGCAGGCGCGCTAGGGTCACGATCCGTCCATTCATTGCATGGGACCAGTCACCTTTAAGGTTGCAATTTGAATAGGATCGGTGGGAATATCCGGCTTCATGTTCCGCCCGGCAGGAGGCCGGAAGCGGCAGATAATTAGATGAGAGGAACCAGAATGCGTATTTCAAGGCGTATCGCGCTTGCACTGCCTGCGGCAGCTTTGGCTCTGGTAGTGGGCTCGGCTCATGCCCAGGACATGATGAAGCTCAAGATCGGCACCGAAGGCGCCTATCCTCCCTTCAACAACCTGACCGCAGACGGCTCCCTTGAAGGGTTCGACATCGATATCGCCAAAGCGCTTTGCGACGAGATGAAGGCTGAATGCGAGTTCGTCACGCAGGACTGGGACGGTATTATTCCCGCGTTGCAAGCGGGCAAGTTCGACGCAATCGTCGCGTCCATGTCGATCACGGAAGAGCGCAAGAAGCAGGTCGACTTCACCAACAAGTATTACAACACGCCGCCAGCTCTGGTCGTGCCTAAGGAATCAGATATTGCCGGCACCTCACCGGAGGATCTGGCCGGAAAGGTTATCGGCGCGCAGGGTTCGACCACCCACGCGAATTTCGCCGAAACCACATTCACCGACAGCGATGTGAAGGTCTATCCGACCGCTGAGGAATACAAACTCGACATGGTCAATGGGCGACTTGATGCGGTCATAGATGACATCATCGTTCTCCAGGAATTCCTGGACAGCGACGACGGCGCCTGCTGCAAGGTTCTGGGCACACTCACCCCGCGTGAGGACATCTATGGCCCCGGCATCGGCATCGCTGTGCGGCAGGGTGAGGACGAGCTTCGCGAAAAGCTGAATGCCGCCATTACAGCCATTCGTGAGAATGGAAAATACAAGGAAATCAACGACAAGTATTTCACGTTCGACGCTTACGGCGACTGAGCGTCGTTGCGATGTCCTGATTTAATGTCACAGGCGGCCGCCTCCGGGAGTTCGGCCGCCTGAATTGCATGCGGCTCTGGTGACAGAGCTCGAACAAGAAAAATCGCCAATTCGCATCTAGATGCCGGGTCAGGCGGTTCGGACAGGGGTGTTGGGAGATGGAAAGGGTCTGGACCCTTTTGAGTTTTGGGCCGGAAGGCTGGGGCGATGATATCGCCAAGGGCGTGCTTCTGACGGTTTCTCTGGCACTGGCAACGTTACCGCTTGGACTGGCGATCGGTTTTTTCGTCGCGTTGGGAAAACGTTCCAGCGACAAGACCTTACGTCTCGCGGCCAACATCTATACGACGATCTTTCGCGGTCTGCCGGAGCTTTTGACGCTCTTTCTGGTCTTCTACGGCGCGCAGATTGGCCTGCAGCAAATCGTGCGGCTGTTCAATCCGGACGCTAGTATAGAGATCAACGCTTTTGTAGCAGGCATGGTCGCGCTCGGCGCCGTGTTCTCCTCCTACGCCAGCGAAGTGTTTCTGGCCGCCTTCCGGGCCATCCCACAGGGTCAGTATGAGGGCGGTCAAGCGATCGGGCTTTCTAACCCGCAGACCATGCGCCTCATCATCCTGCCTCAGCTCCTGAGACTGGCGCTGCCTGGCCTTTCCAATCTCTGGCTCATCCTCCTGAAAGATACCGCGCTCGTTTCCGTGATCGGCCTCGCCGATATCCTGCGTCAGACCGGCATTGCCGCACGCGTCACCAAGGAAGCATTCTTGTTCTTCGGGATCGCATGCCTCCTCTATCTCGTTTTGGCCATGTTGTCCTCAATCGTCCTGGGCATGATCGAGAGCTGGACCAAACGCCACGGAGTCCAGCGATGAGTGCTGAGACACAAGCCGCAGTCGAGCGCCCGCCCGTCATCAAAGAGGGCTGGACACGTGCCCGCACAATCGGCGTGGTCCTGCTGACGATCTGGGCCGCGCTCGGCCTTGCTGTTCTGGGCTTCATGATCAACGCCTGGGATCCGGATATTTTCACGCGCTACGCACCGCGCTATCTCTCGGGCCTGTGGATCACCGTCCAGCTTGTCGTTGTTTCGGTTTTTCTCGGCGCAATCCTCTCCGTGCCCATCGCCCTTGGACGCACTTCAAAGAACAAGCTGATAGGCGCCCTCGCCTATGCATATGTCTATTTTTTCCGTGGGACCCCGCTGCTCGCCCAGACCTTCCTGGTCTACTACGGACTTGGCTCTTTCAGACCTGAACTTCAGGCTGTCGGATTGTGGACGTTCTTCCGGGAAGCCTGGTACTGTGCCGTCTTCGCCTTCACGCTCAACACTGCCGCCTATCAGGCGGAAATTCTGCGCGGTGCCATCGAGAGTGTCGGCAAGGGACAATGGGAAGCTGCCGCCGCACTCGGCCTGTCGAGGTTCCAGACCGCGCGCAAGATCATTCTCCCCCAGGCGCTCATTGTCGCGCTCAGGCCCTATGGCAATGAGATCATATTGATGATCAAGGGGTCCGCCATCGTCGCCATCATCACGGTCTATGACCTGATGGGCGAGACACGTCGCGCCTACGCACGCACGTTCGACTTCCAGACTTACATATGGGCTGCCATCATCTATCTTGGTCTCGTCGAGGTCCTCCGCAACGCCGTTGATTGGATCGAGCGTCGAATTACCAAGCATTTGAAGCGCTGACGCGCGCAACACAGCATACAAGGAGAAGTTTTCGAAATGGCGGACGTCGCATTCATCGGGCTCGGGGTCATGGGATATCCGATGGCCGCACATCTTCAGAACAAGGGGGGGCATACGGTTACGGTGTACAATCGCACCGCAGCGAAGGCACAGAGCTGGGTCAACGAGCATGGAGGCGCGCACGCGCCGACGCCCCGGGACGCTGCAATCGACAAGGATTTCGTTTTCGCCTGCGTGGGCAATGACGACGATCTTCGCTCGGTGACACTCGGCCAGGATGGGGCTTTTCATGGCATGAAAAAGGGCGCGGTTTTTATCGACAACACCACCGCGTCTGCCGAAGTTGCGCGTGAGCTCGCCGAAGAGGCTGAGAAGCGTGGCTTCGGTTTCATCGACGCACCAGTCTCAGGCGGACAGGCCGGCGCGGAAAACGGTGTTTTAACGGTCATGTGCGGAGGCGAACAAGCAGTCTTCGAAAAAGCAAAACCGGTGATCGAATCCTTCGCCCGTATGGTTGGCTTGATGGGGCCGGCGGGGGCCGGACAGCTAACGAAAATGATCAACCAGATCTGCATCGCAGGGCTGGTGCAAGGGCTGGCTGAAGGCATTCATTTCGGCCAGAAAGCCGGGCTCGATATTGAGAAAGTCGTCGACGTCATCTCCAAGGGAGCAGCCGGTTCCTGGCAGATGGAAAATCGTCACAAGACGATGAACCAAGGCAAGTACGACTTCGGTTTCGCGGTCGACTGGATGCGCAAGGATCTGGGCATTTGCCTGGCCGAGGCCGATCGCAACGGCGCGAGCCTGCCCGTCACCGCTCTCGTGGATCAATTCTACAAGGACGTCCAGAAGATGGGGGGCAATCGCTGGGATACATCCTCCCTGCTTGCCCGACTCGCGAAGTAGGGGCCAACAATGACCAGCCGGTGCGCGGCATATCTTGCAACATTGCTCACAGCTTTGCCCGCATCGGCCTGTATCGCTTCAATGGCTACCGGTTCCGAAATCCCGGAGCAACCGGAAGGTGTTCGGCCCGTCACCTGGGCAGATCTTGCCTCGTCCGCTCCGGATGAGAAAAAGAGGGCTCACCTGACCGATTTCAGCGGGCAGACGGTCAGCCTCTCCGGCTACCTTCTGCCCGCTGACCTGGAAGGCGAGCTTGTCTATTCCTTCATCCTGGTGGCACGCCCCGGTGCCTGCAGCCACATGCAGCAACCATCCCCCAGTCAGGTCATTCGGGTCGTGCCATCGACCCCCTACCGCTTAAGTTCCAACTACGAACCGGTGACCATAACCGGGGCTCTGCAGCCCGTTTTTGAAAAAACACAGCTTTTCATTCTGGACGGCGCAGCGATCATAGAGTCGGGCTTCACGATGCGGCGCGCCGCGGTTAACCCAAACAGCAGCCCGCCGGCATGGCAAGCGCCCTCGCCCGGCAATCCCTGGCGCAGTGTTGTCAAAGGCGGGAATTAGCCAGCTCAGCCACCATTGCCTCCGCCTGAATCCTTGTCCAGGACAAGATAGTCGAGCGGAAGCTCGGTCGTATATTTGATCTGCTCCATCGCGAATGTGGATGAAACGTCGCGGATCTCGATCTTCGCGATCAGCTTCTTGTAGAATGCGTCATAAGCGGCGATGTCCGGCACCACGACACGAAGCAGATAATCCACCTCGCCGCTCATTCGGTAAAACTCCACCACCTCGGGGAATTGCTGGATCACCTCGGAAAATCGCTTCAGCCATTCGTGGCTGTGCATGTTGGTTCGGATCGACACGAACACATTTACCCGGGCATTGACCTTTTCCGGATCAAGCACCGCCACGCGCCGACGAATAACCCCTTCTTCCTCCAGCTTCTGGATACGCCGCCAGCATGGTGTGGTGGAAAGCCCGACCTTTTTTGCGACATCGGCTACGGCAAGGGTTGAATTTTCCTGCAACAAACGCAGGATCTTGCGATCAAGGCGGTCCATGAGGAACTCCGGAGAAAATGATTTCCTAAAATGGCAAGAGATTATCAAGGTAACAAGAAATTTTTTGCCTTCAAAGAGAGTTTTGCGATCAGATATTCCTCATTTCCGTGGAAGAAGCCGATGAATTTCCTCACGCAGGACGGGCAACAATTCACGTTCAAACCAGGGATTCGTTTTTAACCATCCTGTATTGCGCCATGAAGGATGAGGCAGCGGCAACACGCGGGGGCACAGGTCGAGCGCCAGCAGTCGACGCCAGTCATGCACCGTCTCGGTAAGGGTTCTGGATTTTTCGGCCCCAAGGTGCCAAGCCTGGGCATACTGGCCGATAACAAGAACAAGTTCGATCTGAGGCATTGCCGACATCAACTGCGCCCGCCAGGCCGGTGCGCACTCCCGGCGTGGTGGCAGATCGCCGCCTTTGGCGTCAAGTCCGGGAAAACAAAATCCCATCGGGGCAATGGCAAAGCAGGCGGGATCATAAAATTCAGATCGATCCACCTGAAGCCAGTCACGCAATCGATCACCGGACCGGTCGTCGAACGGCAAACCCGAGGCATGGACCCGCGTCCCCGGTGCCTGCCCGGCAATGAGGATACGAGCCGTGTTCGACCCCACCACAACTGGCCGCGGTTCATGCGGCAGAGGGGCGCCAAGCGGTTGTTCCACGCAAATCCGGCAACTGCGAATTCGCGCCAGCAATGGCTCGAGAGGCGGCGTCTGCACGTTTGAACTCTCAGGCTTTCGCGCTCGGGCGCCCGGCAACCGTGTGATACCAGCGCATCAGATGATCGAGCCCGTCCGGAACTGAAATGCGCGCAAGCTTCATAAAGTCAATGCTGACGAGCCCGGTAATATCGGCAATCGAATACTCATCACCCGCGATGAATGGGCGATCGGCCAGGGCCTCATCGAGATAGGTAAGAAACTGCAGGGCCTTGGGTTTGTTTGCTTCCCCCCATTCCGCAACCTGCGGCACCTCCCAGTCCTTCATGGCCGGATGCAGGTGCCGGAAGGCTTGCGCAATGGGATAAAACAGATGCATCTCAACACGGCGCTGCCACATTTCGACTGTGGCGACGCCCAGCGCACCCGTGCCGAAAAGCGCGGGTTCGGGCTGGAGCCCCTCGAAATAGCGGCATATGGCAACGGTTTCGGTCAAAACCGTCCCGTCATCAAGTTCCAGTACGGGCAAGCGCTGCAGCGGGTTGAGACGCGTCAGCGCTTCAGACTTGTGCTCCATGGCTCCCATGTCCACCGGCTCGATGGGCACGTCGATCGCCTTTTCCGCCAGAAATATCCGCACACGCCTAGGGTTGGGCGCCCGGTTACCATCATAGAGCTTCATGTTTCGATTACTCCTCACCTGAAAACCATCTCACGAGTCGCCCCCAAAGGCGCCTCAACAGATCGCCGTCACCAGGGCGCGGCTCTCCATGATGCTCCTCGCGCCAGTCGCGTGGCGCTTCGAATCCGCCCCCCCATATGCCGCGCTGTGCCCGGCGTGCCTCCGCTTCGACCGCGTCATAATCGCCATAGGCGAGCGCCCATCCCGCCGCAACGAGCGCTTCGCCAATATCCGTCTCATTCACCTTACAGCGCGCCAGAAGGCGATCATAGCGATCACGCTGAAAGCCTTCGCAGACTACCTCCGCCCCGCCGACCAACCGACGCAAAGCCCGAAGCGCCTCACGCCCGCATGCATATTCCTTGCCCCCTAGGGTGCAGCGTTGCTGGAATTCGGGCGCGTCGATGCCTTCAAGGCGAATGCGCTCGCCTGCGACCGTCAGCGTATCGCCGTCATGAACGATCACGACACCTGTCAGTGTCTGGCCCCCAAAGCGCTGCAATCTATCGACCAAGAGCGCTACTCCGCCCAAAAACAGGAGCGTCAGCACCACATCCACGATGCGGATTGACCTGCGGCCGCGGCTCCGTCTGTTTCGGCGGCCTCTCATGTTTTGAAGGGTCTCTTAATCATTCACGAATAAGTTGAGCGGTGAATAGCGGGAATTCAAAAACGGGTCATGGTGGCGGAAGCGTCAAAATCGGCTGACAAGTTCGCCGACAAGTTCATTGTGGACCGCACCAAGCCGCATCGCAACAGCAATGTGGGGCTTGCCGTGCGCCGTACGCGTGACCGGCTGTCTCAAAGCCTCGGCCCCCCCGACTTCAATCGCGACATGCTGAAACTGCACGCGCGCGACATTCTTTCAAACATCATCAAGCCGACTTTGCTCATCCTGGCGATTAGCCTTGGCGGAATTTATCTCGGGCTTGATCCCCAAGCCACGTCTCTGTGGGCCCTAAGCTGTCTTGCCGGTTATGTACCACTCATTTTTCTCGCACGTCGTCTGGAGCGGATGCCGGAGAATGAGATTGAAGTCACACGCATGCGGCAATGGCTTTTCTCCGCCCATTTCACGAGCGGCCTTGGATGGGCGTATTTCGCATTTCTGCCTCTACCCCATGGCCCACTCTCCGAACCACAGATAATGCAGGGTGCGGTTCTGCTTCTCGTGATCGCGGGAGCCGCCATCGTCACGGCGAACCTTAGCGGTGCGCTGGTGGCCGCATTTGCGCTGCCGGTCTGTCTGTTCGCCTTTAAGGTCAGCAGTGATCCGACAACGGGTTCGATGATGATGTGTCTGGTTCTGGCCGCCTCGCTCCCCTTCCTCGCCTATGTTGCGCACCATCGAAACCGTGCGGCGTTGACGCTTCTTTCTTTCCAGAGCGAAAAGAATGCGCTGGTGGGGGAGCTGGAAACGGCCAAATCCATGTCGGACGAAGCCCGCCGCCGCGCAGAAGAAGCCAACCTGGCAAAATCGCGTTTTCTCGCTTCCATGAGCCATGAGCTTCGAACGCCGCTCAATGCCATTCTCGGTTTCTCAGAAGTTATGGCCAACCAGGTTCTGGGACCACTCGAGAACTCGACCTATCGCGATTACGCGAATGACATACACAGTTCCGGGAAGCATTTGCTCAGTCTCATCAACGAGATACTCGATCTTTCGCGCATAGAGGCCGGACGCTACCGGCTCAACGAGGAACCGATCTCCCTCGGCGCTATTGTGGAGGATTGCTGCCGCCTGATGGAAATGAAGGCGCGTGGCAAGGACATTTCCTTCCGGATCGACGTCGAGCCTACGCTACTGAAACTATTCGCCGATGAACGCGCAGTGCGCCAGATCACCCTCAATCTTCTATCCAACGCGATCAAGTTCAGTCCGACGGGCAATTCCGTCCACATCAGGGTCGGCTGGACAGCAGGTGGCGGTCAGTACATCGCCATAAAGGATAATGGTCCCGGCATCCCGGAAGACGAACTGGCGGTGGTACTCTCTGCATTTGGACAGGGGTCCATAGCCATCAAGAGCGCGGAACAGGGTACCGGGCTCGGTTTGCCCATCGTGCAGGGCCTGGCAGCCCTGCACAATGGAGTTTTCGAACTCAACTCAAGACTTCGCTCAGGCACCGACGCTATCGTCGCCTTCCCCCGCTCGCGCGTGATGGAGGAACTCCCGGCTGTTCCAACCGAACGCAGACGCGCATCAAGCGGGAGCGCTTGAGCCCCCCGGCGGGAGTGTTTCGCTTAGCCCAGACGCCGGGCAACCTCTGCAACCCCACCGGCAAGCGCAGCAGCTGACTTGACAAGACCAGCAGCCACAGCGCCGGCACATCCCGCCTCCCTTGCAATCCGCAGTTCAAGCAGCGGCTGAAGCTCGACTTGCTGGGCCGCCCATTTCTCAAATGGACTGTGGCAATCTGCGAGAATGCAATGACAAATCGCATGCGGCGCCAACTTGTAGAGAACCGCAGCCGCTGCCAGAGCCGGCAAACCGTCAAGAATAACAGGGATGTTTTGTGCCCGGGCTGCGAGGATGGCGCCCGTCAGCGCGGCCATATCCCGTCCCCCCAGCCGCCGGAGCACTTCAAGTGGATCCGTCAGGTGATCGGCGTGAAAGGAGAGCGCCTGGGAAACAACGTCCCGATCAGGCTCGTTTAGTTGTCCCACCTCTCCTTTCAGAAGGGCGAGAAGCATCGCGCTTGCGACAACCGTGGCCTGCGAGCCCAATGCCCCGACACAGAGTAAATCGACCCCTTCGGCCGTGGCTTCCATACCGAACGCGATCGTTGCAGCACATGCCCGTTCGTCCAATGAGGCATCCCTGCGCATGTCGCTGGACGGCAAATCAAGCGCCAGATCAAAAACATTGAGAGAAAGATCATTGGCCACGCACAAATGCGATACCGCAGCAGCCCCGGCTGCTACCGCATCAACCCGCGCCCGCTGCTCGGATTGGTCCTTCTCTGCAAAGCCATGTGTCGCGGCGTAGAGTGCAACACCGGATTTGCCGATCAAGGGCGGCACCGCGCCACGTGTGCGAGAGAGCCAGACGCCGATCTCGTGCAACCGTCCCAGTTCTTCCCCGGTGTAACCTGCCCGGGCGAACGCCCTTGCCATCGTTTCGGCTGTTTTGCTGTCAGGCACGTTCAGTTGGGAAAGCAGAGAGCGGACGTCATCGAAAGGCATTCCGGAAATGGGCATAAATCTGGTTCCCGTTTGGTGTCGGAAACGAGATAGCCACCAACAGCGTCAAGCGCAATGGTAGACAGACCGCGCTGATAGCTTGCGTCAATGGACACGACGCCCCATGTCTTGTTGAAACGATGGAAAGATGATGGTCGACATCAGATCCCCCTGCACCCTTGTCTGCTCGATCGATGTGAAATCCGGGTTTTGTTTTGGCTGCGGGCGCACGCGCGCCGAGATTGCCAGTTGGCTCTCACTGACTTCGCAGGAGCGCGATACAATCATGGCTGAACTTCCGAGACGTTTGGAAACGGTGGAACGCAGACCACGCCGCGAAACCCGACGTGCCCGCATCGCTCGCCAGCGACGGGAGGGCCAATAGCCATGCGCCTGTTCTGGACATCCATGGCGCTGCTTGGAGGCGGTTTGATCCTTCTGATCGCCAACCATGATTCAGGCCGGGTATTGGGCCTGGAAAGCTCGGCATTCGCAGCCACCCTGTATCTCGGTCTCTGGGCAGCCGTCCTTCTCGCAGGTTTTTTGGGGTCGGGTATGCGGATCGGGGAAGTTGCAAGAACCCTCGCCTTCTGGGCCTTTTTGCTTTTAACGCTGGTCGCGGCCTATCAGTACCGCTACGAGCTTCAGGATATTGCAAGCCGCGTAACGGCTGGCCTGATACCCGGCAGCCCTGTGTCCACGGTCGGCAAAGACGGCCAGATAAACGTGATTGTCGAGCGTTCTGCCAGTGGGCACTTCGAGGTTATCGCAAATGTGAATGGTACCGATCTGCGCATGCTGATCGACACGGGCGCGAGCAGTATCGTACTGGCGGATGCGGATGCACGCGCGGCAGGTTTCGAGCCGGAGGGATTGCGTTTCCAGACACCAGTCGCAACTGCCAACGGCACCACTTTGGTAGCCCGCGCCCGTGCTGAAACGATCAGTATAGGAGCCATCTCGCGAAGCGATATGCCGATTTACATCGCACAACCGGGACGCCTCGAGCAGAGCCTGCTCGGCATGAGCTTCATAAACACACTGGACGGTTTCGATCTGCGCGGCGACCGCATCGTCCTTCGCGATTAAAAGTGACATGGGAAGCAGAATGTGAACACCCGGATACTGTTTCCGGGTGTTCACCAGAGTCTATCTATAGACAGCGTTTCTCGCGGGCCTCGAGCCGCGGGGGGCCTCGGTTTGCACGCGCGTTTCGATATCCAGTTGATAGCGCCGACCGACATCACGCCATTCGTTTGCAACCAGTCTGCGCAGCGCATTGATACGCCTCTTTGCAAGTCGTCTCCCTTCTCCGCCTTCCGCATAAACAAGACGCAGAACTGAAGGTTCGTGATCCAGAAGATCGATAAGCTGGGAAACATGGCCCCGCCACTCGGTCATCAGGTGGTGGGTCCCTGGCACAAAGGCAGCATCCGACAAATCAAGTCGCACCACGCGCCCGATGGAAGCGCCGAACATAAACTCCGATGCCTTACCTGCCGTGAGGCGAACAACGCGTGGATTTTCCGTCGTAAGACGATAGCCGGACGGAAGCGAGCGCGGATCAAGCTTCATGATGTAGTTCGTGCCTATCCGCTGATCGGGCAGATCCGCGCAAGCCACATGAAAACGCCCGTGATCATCTGCCGTCAACAACAATCCTTTGACCGTCGCGATCCGGACACCGGGCAGACCCGGCTCTCCGGCATCCTGGTATCCATTGCGGTTTCTGTCGTCGAACACCTTTCCGATAATATCACCACAATCAAAAAACGCTTCAACCATCACCTCGACGGTTGCTGCAGCAATCCGGGACAGGGTCGCGCCGGACAGATCCTCGACCCAAGACTGGTTAACATACTCGCCGGGCTTGGCTGCCGACGTCACGCCCAGTTCGAGATCAATCGACACCTCTCCTCCCGCGGGCAGCGTCACATTCTCGAATGTCAGCTTTCGCCCTTCCGCTTTGGGAGTGACAGAACTGCCGTCCAGCATGGCCGATCCGCGCACATAGGTCAGACCGGATGGGGTCATGTCGATGATATTGACAGTGCTTTCCCCTGGAAGCCCCAGGGACTTCACGCGGATAGTGTATGGCACACGGCCGCCGCGGGCTACTTCTGCCATAGGCGTCACCTTGCTGATCGAATAACCTGGCAGGTCAACGACAGCGTCATCCTCGGGCGAGTCTACGTCCTGCCCCGAAGGATCGTTGCCTGTTGCGGTCGCCGTGTTCTTTACTCCACCTTCGATACCCTGAGCGGCGTCGATATCATCTTGTGTCACCGTATACGTCGCCGTGAACGTCTCACTCTCCCCTGCCCCCAGTTCACTGCTGGACGGTGAGAATGATGACAATTCACCACTGCCGGGCTGTCCATTGAACCGGGGCCCGGCATCGGATGGCACGACATCCGTAACCGTTACATTGCCGTCATTGGTAACCTCAAACATGTAGAGGATAGTATCGCCCGGTTCAGCAAACTGTCCGTCCGCCCCCTGGAACCCGCCGGATTTCTCCAGCGCCAGGGAGGCTATTTGCGGCAACGGCGTTGGGGTGGGATCGTCGGGCTCCCCGTCACTTTCGACATCCAGATCAGCGGCTTCGTCCGGGTCGTCAGATATGTCGGAGACGGGTGTGTTGTTGGGTCCGGTCGCCTCTGCGTTGGCCGTTGCAACAATCCCGCCGGCATCTATATCGGCCTGGGTTAGCGTATACGTGGTTGTGAATGTCGTCCTGTCCTCACTACCGGGCAAAAAACCCGACAGGCTACCGCCCGGAACAGGCGCTGAGGATGGAGATGTGGATGTACTCGAACCGATCAGCAATGATGAGAATGCAACGTTGTCGAGTGTTACATTCCCGGTGTTGCGCACCACAAACGTGTAGCTTACCGGCTCACCCGGATCGGGGTACCCGTTTCCGTTTGTGTCGGTCCATTCGTCAATCAGGTCCACTTCTAGCCCGGGATTTGCCTGGAAAGTGATCACCGTCGGGTCACCGGAAACGCCCTCAATCGCCCTGGATAGCCGCTCAATGTCCAAGCCCTGTGGATCCTTGGCATTTGCCGTTCCCAGATTCTCGACGAATCCGTTGTCGATGTCCTGCTGCTCAATCGCATAGACACCGGCCAAATCTGACCGCTTCTCCCCCGGGAGCAGCGAATCGATCGGACTATTGGAGACTGCGACCTTGTTATCCGACACGACGATATCCGTGAGCGTCACGTTACCCGTATTCTCTATGCTGAACGTGTAGTTGATCAGCTCCCCGGCATCCGCCTGACCATTGCCGTTGGAATCTTCCAGTTCCCCTTGCTTCACAAAGTCATAGTCGGGGCCTGGGGGGATCGACACAGTTGTGGGATTCTCGTCAACCCCTGCCGTATCGCTGGAAATATCGTTGAAAAGGTTTCCGCTCTCGTCGGTTCCTTCCGCAGTCGCCTGATTAAACAGTCCGCCGGCGTCGATATCTTCCTGCGTCAACGTGTAGGTTAGCGTGTAAGTGGCTGTTTCCCCCTCAACCAGCGTCCCCTCGGACGAACCGGATGTAGCGGACACGAACGTCGGACCGCTGTCGGGTGTCAACGGCGTGCCATCAGCCCGCATCAGATTGTCTTCGCTGATCGAAACGCCGGTCAAGGGACCAATACCCTGGTTCTCCACCGTCATCGTGAACGTCAAAACATCGCCTGGCTTATCGCCTTCCGAAACCGTTTTGATGATCTCGATGACTTCAGCCCCCAACGCGAAGCTGATCAGGCAGTTGGAAGACCCGTCCGCGGCAACTTCGAGTGTCTGCGAGTTCGACACTGCAGTGAAGGCAAACACGGACTGCTCCCAGGCGGTTGTATCGGGAAACAGAATCGTTTCATTGGTGCCGTTAGTCGTCAGCTTTAGCCCTTCACAAGCGCTGGGGCGCCCACCGGCGGTCGATCCTCGCCCGATCGCATAGAACGGAACTCGATATGTCCGACCCGGCACAAGCCCGTTCATGGTGGTGCGAATGGATTCCTGCCAGTCCGGCCCACCAATCATGGAGGTAAAGGTAGTATCCCCTGTCGGTACGACAGGAAGTGGCGCACTATTCCAGGCATATGAGCCGGCCCATTCGGCTCGCGTTGAACAATCTGGGGTACCTTGCCCGTTCGACCACCCAGGCGGTGTTTGACCGAGCCCTGGCGTACAGGGTGACGTGGGAGGGATTTCCTGTGCTTTCGCTGGTCCCTCGCCGAGTGCCAGCAATCCTAAGGCAAAAATGAGCGCGAGCAGCATCGTGCGGATCGCGGCTTGCGCCTTCCCGCTAATCTGCTGCCTGCTGCAGTGTGTAAAGTTGGAACGCCGCTGCAGCTGAGGCAATTTCTTTATCCCTCGCTGGCCTGTCAAAAGACCGCCTACGGCCCCGGCAAAGCTTTGAAAGGATCTGGATGCGCTTGCCGCACCCTGCGGCTCGAGCGACGTCGTCTGGAGCTTCTTGAACATGACAAGCCTCGTCATACTATCGTCCACGGTTCGGTTTCTGATTGGGCCTTCTTGGCCAGACGCGGGAACGAGAGACTGAAACAGCGTTCGCAAATCGAAGTGTCGGAGCACTAGGAGAGATGAACGCGATACGTCAGTTACAGAGAGGTAGTATTACAGTTGGTGGTGCTAGCATGGTGTGCACCACCAACATTGAGGGGTTACCTGCGATCGAATGCCTTTTGCCGGTCACCGCGTTGAGTGGCTTTGGTTCCCAGCCTCGTTTCGATCTCGAGACGGTACCCGCGGCCGGTCTTGCGCCACTCAGAAGCGATCTGCCTGCGAATTTCCCGAAGGCGCCTGAGCCCCGCCCGCTGGCTTCCATGAGAGTCCGAATACACCAACCGCAAAACAGACGGCTCCTGGTCGAGGAGCACAATCATCTGCTTGATGCGCTCACGCCATTCGGGTTTAAGCTCCTGAGAGGTGCCAACAAATGCGGCGTCACTCAGATCAAGTCGCACAACCCTACCGATCGACGCTCCGAACAGAAATTCCGATGCCTTGCCGGCCGTCAGCCTTACAACACGCGGGTTTTCCGTCGTGAGCCGGTATCCGGAAGGCAACGAACGCTGATCGAGCTTCATCATGTAGTTCGTGCCGATCTTTTGGTCCGGTAGATCCGCACAGGCCACATGAAACCGCCCGTGGTCATCCGCCGTAAGCAACAGTCCCTTCAACGTCGCGACACGCACCCCCGGCAGACCGGGCTCGCCCTTGTCCTGGTAACCATTGCGGTTTTTATCGTCAAAAACCTTTCCGATAATGTCGCCGCAGTCAAAGAGGGCCTCCACCACAACTTCCACCGCTGCCGTAGCAACACGAGAGACCATGACACCAGCCGAGGTCTCGACCCAGGCTCGGTTTACATATTCCCCGGGTTTGGCAGCACCAGTCACGGAGAGTTGGAGCTCGATGATCATCTCGCCCTCAGCGGGCAACACGACATTCTCAAATACTAGCCTCCGCCCTTCGGTTTTTGGTTCCACCGCAGCGCCATCCAGCTTTGCGGATCCGCGTACAAAGGTCAGCCCGGGTGGGGTCATATCAACGATGTTGACTGCAGCATCGCCCACAGAACCGAGCATCTTCACATTGATTGTGTAAGGGACCCGATCACCCCGCCGAACTTCAGCCAAAGAAGTCATTTTGCTGATTGCGTATCCAGGCAGGTCTACAGCTGCTTCCGCAACAGGCGAAGGTACAGATTGCCCGTTGGGGTCAATACCAGACACCGTCGCCGAATTCTGAATACCGTCTCTGAGCCCTTGGGCCGCACTGATGTCGCTTTGCGTCACGGCATATTTGGCGGTGAAGGCCACGCTCCCACCCGCACCGAGATCGGCACTCGGCGGGGAGAACGATGTCATCGTTCCGGTCCCAGGGACCCCACCAAACAGTGGTCCGGAATCTTGAGGCGAGACATTGTAAACAGTTACGTTGCCTTCATTGGTTGCAGTCAACGTGTAGAGAATGGTGTCGCCTGGTTTCGCGAGCCTGCCAGAAGCTCCCTGAAAAACCCCGGTCTTCTCAAGTCCGAGAGCTGCAACTTGTGGCAGAGGGGTGGGTGTCGGATCATCCGGCTCACCATCATCTTCAATGTCAATATTGCCGATCTCGGCTGGGTCGTCGGATGCATCCACCACTGGGGTTCCATTGAGAGCCTGCCCGCCAATGCTTGCTGTCGCAATAATCCTACCAGCATCAATGTCTGCCTGTGTCAAAGGATAGGAAACTGTAGGTAGGGAAACATCCTCACTACCGGGCGCAAGCCCCATGAGCACACCGGTAGGAGGAGGAACGGATATAGGTGGTGTTGCACCACCCTCAGGCACCACATTAAGTGAAGCAATTGCAAGATCCTTCAGCGTCACATTGCCAGTGTTTCGAACCACGAAAGAATAGGTGACTGGCTCTCCAGGATCAGGAAAACCATTTCCATTTGTGTCGTTCCATGAACTCTGCAAATCCAGTTCAACCGAAGGGTTGGTGGCGAAAGGTATGATGGTCGCTTCGCCAGGCTGACCATCCGGCGGACGTGCCTCTTTCGGCACATCCTCACCTTGCGGGTTCTTACCGACGGCGGTTGCTACATTCTCGAAGGAACCACCATCGATATCGTCCTGTGTGATCACATGTGTACCAGTCACGCTGGTATCGACTACACCCGGTGCAAGCGTGGCAATTGGACTGCCTGTGATTTCCGCCTTGTCGTCTGTGACCACAACGTCCGTTAATGTGACATTGCCGGTATTGATTGTCGTAAACTTATAGTTGATCAACTCACCCGCATCAGCAAACCCGTTACCATTGGCATCGTCCAGCACCGCTTCCTTGACAAAATCGTAGTCAGAAACCGTAGCAATACCTCCAGGCGGCTGGGTTGGACTACCCTCTTCGCCATCAGGCGGACGAGACTGTTTGGGGACTTCGGTGCCGTTCGGGAGCTTTGCATTTGATGAAGCGACATTATCGAGATCACCTGCATCAATATCCGCTTGAACAACGGTGTAGACGCCCGTAACGCTCGTGCTGTCCACTGCTCCCGGTGCCAGTGGTCCTTCAAGCGGACTGCCCGAAATTGTTGCCCGCGAATCCGTTACGACCACATTGGTAAGCGAGACATTGCCGGTGTTTTCAACGGTAAACTTGTAGTTGAGCACTTCGCCGGCATCAATCAGGTTGTTACCGTTGGCATCCACATGCTCCACTTCCTTCACAAAATCATAGTCTCCCTCAGTGGGCGTCTCAATGTTCGTTGTGTCACCTTCCGTGCCGTTTGGCGGACGTGATTGCTTGGGGATGTCATTGCCCTTGGGGTTTTGGGCTATGGCCGATGCAACATTGTCAACACTGCCCGACGCAAGATCTGCCTCGGTGATCGTATAAACGCCGGTTACGGAGTTCGTATCGATCTCGCCCGGTGCAAGCGATGGGATCGGGCTACCGGAGATCGTCGCCTTAGAATCGGTCACAACCACATCGGTCAGTGTTACATTGCCGGTATTCTCCACTTTGAACGTGTAGTTGACCACTTCTCCAACATCCGCCCGCCCATTCCCGTTCGCGTCGTCATGCGCGGCTTCCTTGACAAAATCATAGTCTGAGACCGGGTCATGATCGCCAGGCGGCCTGGTCGGATCGCCCTCACTACCACCAGGCGGACGAGACTGTTTGCCGATTTCGCTTCCATTCGGGAGTTTTGCTGTCGATGAGGCAACATTGTCTAGGTCTCCTGCATCGATATCTGCCTGCGTGACGGTGTAAGTGCCCGTGACGCTTGTGGTGTCGATTGCCCCCGGCGCCAGCGGGCCGCCCAGTGGACTACCTGAAACCGTTGCTCGCGAATCCGTCACGACCACATTGGTCAGTGAGACATTACCCGTGTTTTCGACTGTGAACTTGTAGTTAAGCACCTCCCCCGCATCGATACGCCCGTTGCTGTTTGTATCTGCATGTACCGCTTCCTTGACGAAATCATACTCGCCCTCCAGCGGCGTTTCGATGCTCGTCGAATCTCCCACCTCGCCATCGAGTGGACGCGACGGCTTCGAGAGTTCATCGCCATCCGGATCTTTCGCGGTCAATAAGGCAACATTTTCAATGCTCCCGGAGACTAGGTCAGCTTCCGCAATTGTGTAGGTACCAGTCACTGAGGTGGTATCGATCGCACCGGGAGCCAATGTTGGAATTGGGCTACCGGAAATCGTTGCCTTGGAATCCGTTACAACCACATCGGTCAGGGGCACGTCACCGGTGTTCTCAACCGTAAAATTGTAGTTGATAGTCTCGCCGACGTCGGCCCGCCCGTTTCCATTGGCATCGTCGTGTACCGCATCCTTGATAAGAGACATCGAGGCTTCGCGATCGACATCGGAATCGTTGTTGTCCGGCGGGGTAGTGTCTATGATCGTGTCGGGAAGTCTCAACGTTGCCACGTTGGTGAGGTCACCGGAAAAGTCCGAAGGCACAGGGATCGTAAAGTTGTAGGTAACCGAGCCGCCTACAGGAAGACTGACCGTTTGATTGTCAAGCGCGCCAGTGCCACTCGTGGCATCGCAGACACCGCCACCAGAGCCGGCGCATGTCCAGCTTGCCGACGTGATACCCACCGGCAAAGGATCGTCTATTCCGATATCTGTAGCACCGAATGGTCCGTTGTTCCTTACTGTTATCTGATATGTCACGTCGTCGCCGGGCGTATAGGCTTCCTGCCCATCGGTCTTTGAGATGCTTATATCCGCCTGAAAGCTGAGTTTTGTGGTAGCGCATTTCATACCGTCGTTGACTGACGAACCCGGTGCGCTCGAAATGCGGGTCGCCCGTCCGGTTTCGAGATCGAACTCGAAGAAGCCCTCTCCATCGTTGCCCGAGCCATACACGGCGTTCGGCGCGCCGAACATGGCTCCAAAATTACTAGAGGTGGAAAGACCCGTATTGCCGACATTGGTGACAGCCCCCGTGACTGGGTTGATAGAAATGAGCTGAGATGAGTTGCCTTCCTTGGAATAAAGGAGGCCATTCGACCACGCCATATCCGAAAGAAAAACACTTCTACTTAATGTAATTCTAGAAGCGGCCCTTGTAGATATATTTACTTTATATATGTATCCAGGATGACTTCTTCCATAAATGTAGTACGAACCATCATCTGAAATCTCTCCTGTATTTACCTGCAATGTTGATTGAACACCGGATATCGAACCGAGGCTTTGTACAGATCCATTAGAACCAACTCTATAAAGAATTGGCGAATTTTTATTAACGGCATAACCATAATTATCTATTGGATTGAAGGCGGTTCCATTGTATGCGAACGTTACCCCTCCTTGATTCACAAAAGTGAACGGGTTGGTGGTTGTATTGATTGCATTAAGGCGGGTCTGATTTCCCTGCGACAGCCACATTCGGGAATCGCATGTTCCGAAATCAGGTGGAGTTTGAGCATCTGCACCGCCGCCTAACAGTCCTAAAATGACTACTAGAAAGAGGCCCTCCTTAAACAAGGTAGGAAAGAGAGCGTCAAAGAATCCAAATCTTGATGAATAAATAAGTTCTTTCATAATATATTTCCCGTCATTCCGGGAAAACGCTATTTGTTAATAAATTTATACAAAAGTAACACCTCACTGCACCGTTCAGTTCTGGACAGCTATCGCCGGGCATCGAAAATCCCTTTCGAAAGTAATGTCGAAAGAGGCATGAGATCGTGGTCAGAAATTTTGATATTTCCCCAACCTGCTCAGCTCCTTGTATCGATGACTTAAGGGGGAAGGCAGGTCGGTTGAGCACCGTTCCTGCCCGCCACTCGAACAACCCGGCTTGACTTTCCGCGCGTACCCTTTATGTGTCCGCCAGACTCTTTAAGCGCTGGTGGAGAGATTCTGCTTTTGCGCGACCGACAAACCACCAGAAACGGACGACAGATATGGCGAAGGCCACGACCATCAAGATCAAGCTCCAGTCGACGGCGGACACGGGCTTCTTCTACGTCACGAAGAAGAATAGCCGCACGATGACAGACAAGATGACCAAGCGGAAATACGACCCCATCGCCAAGAAGCATGTGGAGTTTAAGGAAACCAAGATCAAATAGATCCGGTTTCACCGCATTTCGTTGAAACGCCGCCTTCGGGTGGCGTTTTCTTTTTGAGAAATCAGCATCCCGCGAGACCCGAAGACTGCGCGTTGCAGAAAACCTTCCGAGAACCCCGGAAGCCGAAGATCATGATTTGAAGAAACTGGGGGCCGGTCGGCAAACTGGCAGCGGTACGAGGAGGCCACTATCAACCAGCGCCGGCCGGCCGACCCCACGGACCCAGGAGATGCGGCGGACCTGAGCATCATGGGGTATCCCGAGACGGCTGCCCGGCAACGCCGAGACGTAAGCCCGCCCCTTTCGGCCGAGAGATTTGCGCAGGGCGGTCAGAAAATCAATACTTACTTAACCATTCCCGCCAACTCACTGGCGTTAGGGTTAAATATGGGGCGCATGTAGCGTTCCGTCAGCCCCCAAATTGGTGGAATGCATCATCACTCTTTCGTGCTGCAGCATACCCGCAATGCGCCAGGGAATGACGCTCGCTCCAAAACCTGAAGGCAGGGCTATCGACTACCGCCGGACCTTTGGTGGCTTTCTCTGTGGCGGGCTTCAGGCGGCAGAAGCCACCACGCGATTGCGACCTTTGCTCTTCGCATCATAGAGCGCAATGTCCGCGCGCTTTATCAGATCAGCCGGATCATCATTGCCATCTGCGCAACCGACAACCCCCAGGCTCGTGGTAACGGCAATCGCATTTTTGCCTCCGTCGACCGTGAAGGGTTCGCTGGCAATGGCAACCCGCAGGCGCTCCGCCACCATCTCTGCCACGTCATGCTCGGTATCCGGCATCACCACAACGAACTCTTCGCCGCCGAACCGGCAAATCAGGTCAATACCGCGGATATTCTGGCGTAACCGGTCGGCGAACTCGCGCAACACATCATCACCACTGGGATGACCCCAGCGATCGTTGATTGCCTTGAACCGATCTATATCAGCCATCATCACCGACAAAGGCCTTCGCCGCGCGACGGCGCGCGCCAGGAGCTTCGGCAAGTGTGTTTCGAGATAACGGCGATTGTGAAGGCCCGTCAGTGGATCGGTGACGGCCATACGAAAACTCTGACTGACGCTCGAGCGCAAACGATCATTGTAGCGCTTGCGCCTCAGCTGTGTCCGCAGACGCGCCTGCAGTTCCTGCTCGTCAACCGGGCGGACGATGTAGTCGTTCACTCCCAGTTCCAGCGCCCGCGCAATCATCGCCTCCTCTTCCCTTTCGACCACCAGCATCACCGGAAGAAGCCGGGTGCGATCCAGCGCCCGCAGCTGGGCACAAAGCCGCAGCGGATCATAGGTCGTGTAGTTGGAGGTCACCAGAACGCATTCATAACCGCCTTCGGCAGCACGAAACAATCCGGCCTGCGGATCGTCCTCCACATCCAGAGAGAAACGTCCCTGCAGCATGGCAGAAACCGCGGAAGAAGAGCGGATATCCTCATCGATCAACAGAATGGGAGGCACGCCGCGCCGGTCGTCCTCCATACCCGGTTCAAAACCCACATTGTCGATCGTCTCGGTGCGCAGCCGCAACTCGTCCGTGAGCATTTTCAGACGAACCAGGCTTTTTACTCGCGTCACCAGCTGGAGATCGTCCACCGGCTTTGAAAGGAAGTCGTCAGCGCCGGCCTCCAGCCCTCGTACCCGATCCGATGTTTCGCCAAGTGTTGTCACCATCACGACCGGGATGTGCTGCGTGGCATCGTCCGTTTTGAGCCTGCGGCAGACCTCAAAGCCATCCATTTCCGGCATCATGACATCCAACAGGACGACATCCACCGTCCCACCGGAGCAGATTTTAAGCGCCTCTGCCCCGCTATGGGCGCAGACAACCTCGAAATACTCGGCCAGGAGCCGGCTTTCGAGCAGCTTCACATTGGACGGGACGTCGTCGACAACCAGAATGCGCGCGGTCATGGCCGGCTCCTCACGAATGTCTTCGGGAAGCCAACCGTAGGCATCAGGCATCCCCCAGATAGGATTTGATCGTTTCGATGAAATTCGGCACGGAAATCGGCTTCGAGATATAGGCTTCGCATCCGCCCTGCCGGATGCGCTCCTCATCGCCTTTCATTGCGAAGGCCGTCACTGCAATAACGGGGATCGCATGGAGGTCATCATCCTGCTTGAGCCATTTCGTGACCTCAAGCCCAGAAACCTCCGGCAACTGGATATCCATCAGAATAAGGTCCGGGCGGTGCTCGCGTGCAAGGTCGAGCGCATGCAGCCCGTCACGGGTCCGCACAGTGTCATAGCCGCTTGCCTCGATAAGATCGCGAAAGAGCTTCATGTTGAGCTCGTTGTCTTCGACGATCATGACTTTCTTCGGCATCTCACCCCGTCCCACTCAACCCCGCGTCGCCGCTTGTCACCAGCCCTCGCCGACACCACTTCAAACCGCGTCAAACCGCGAAATTTCCGGCCCCACCCTTGCACGATTTGATTTATGAATCGGTAATGGGCGCCTGCGAATCGTAGCTTTACAGCATAGCGCCCCAGGATCGACGCGCAATTCGTCTGATCGACAGGCCACAATGGCTTTTCATGTCCAATGAAGAGGTTCTACCATGCAACGAGAGGACGCCGAGACCATCGCCGTTTCCGCCCTTGCTTTTATTGCGGCAGACGATCAGCTCCTCCCCCGGTTTCTCTCACTTACCGGTATCGAGGCAAACCAGATCCGCGTGGTGGCAGCCGAACCAGGTTTTTTGGCCGGGGTCTTGCAATTCGTCCTCGCGCACGAACCGACTCTGCTGCGTTTTTCCGAGGAAAGCGGCATCGCTCCGGAGATCGTTGCGCGAGCACCATCCTTCCTGCCACATGGCAACACATTCTACGACATCCAGCCTTAATACCACTTTGGACAAAAACACATGACGATTGATCCTGAAACCGCCAGGCAGATTGACGAACTATCCCTAAGCAACGACCCTCTGCTTGTGCTGGACGTTGACGACGTGATCCTGGAGTTCATCAGACCGTTTCCGGAATACCTGCGCACCCGCGGCTTCGAACTGAAGCTAGAAAGTTTCGGCTTGAACGGAAACGTCGTCGACCTGTCCTCTGGTAAGCGCGCCAACGACGAAACGGTTGCACAGCTCGTCGATTCCTTCTTCGAGGTTCAGCACGACTGGCAGAAACTCGCCGAAGATGCGTCAGAAACCATCGCGCGCCTTTCCACTTCGAGCCAGGTTGTGCTCCTGACCGCCATGCCACACCGGTATAGGCAGACGCGGCGCACCTTGCTCGATCAACTTGAAATGCACTATCCGCTGCTGACGACTGAACGCGCCAAGGGTCCTGCGATCAAGCGCTTGCGTGGAGAGCATCCCCGCCCCGTCGCCTTCGTGGATGACATGTATTACAACCTCGTTTCCGTGCGCGACACGGTCGAGGATGCTCATCTTTTTCATCTCATGGCCGACAATTCCGTCCGCGCGCTCATGCCGCCAATCCCCGAGGGGATCACGGTGGTGGAGCACTGGAAGGAGGCCGGTGAAAAGATCGCCCGCTCGCTCGCGCTGTAGCCAAGAAGCTTTCTCACATGGTCATTCGCGGTCGGAAGCGCTTCGTGCGCCGCCGGAATCTGTTTCGGGCGCGACCTGGTGGTACAGCCAGGACGGCTACGGAGATTGCAGTGTCAGCCGCATGAGAGGGCGGCCTGCCTTGCGCTCCACAACCGTCTTGAAACCTGCCTTTTCAAAGACCCGTGTCGCCCCGACGAACAGACCGATGGAGCGCGAATCCTTGGAGTGGGATATCGGACAGGCTTCCAGAATACGGGCTCCTTCAAGTCGGGCATGCTTGATCCCCGCAGCAACGAGCTGATGTGACAGCCCCTTTCGTCGCACAGACGGTCTCAGGAAAAAACAGGATATCGCCCAGACTTCGGGATCTCCGGCATCGCCATCCTCCACCGGTGCTGAAACCCGGCCCCTGTTGTTCCATTCCGGAACGTCACCGCGAGGGCCGATCTGCATCCAGCCATCGGCACGGCCGTTCTCAATCAGTAGCAGTCCGGGTGGCGGACCAGCTTCGATCCGCGCCTTGATGTGATCCTTGTTGCGCTCGCGATTGTTCTCGCGCCGCACCGCCGGCGGCAGCCGGAAATGCGTACACCAGCACCCGTAGCAGGCCCCCTGTTTGCCAAACAGTTCCTCAAATACCGGCCATCTCTCCGGTGACAGAGGCGCGACTTCATAGACCACCCGGCCCTCCTCCACGCCGCAACTTGTGCTGCGCCGGCGTTTCCAGTAATATGCATGTTCACTTTATGTTCACATGATCCGCCATGCCTGTCAACGCCCTTCCGCACGGCCTTTGTCGTGATTGCCTGAGCCCGGCGCAGACTGCGTCCAGGCGTTGCCGGTCATGCGGCAGTCCGCGCATACTCGACCATGTGGAACTGGAAAATCTTTTCCTGGCCCATATCGATTGCGATGCCTTTTACGCTGCAGTCGAAAAGCGTGACAATCCGGCGCTGCGCGACAGGCCCGTTATCATCGGTGGCGGGAAACGGGGGGTCGTGTCGACAGCCTGCTACATTGCCAGGATCAACGGCGTACGCTCTGCGATGCCCATGTTCAAAGCTCTTGAAGCTTGCCCGGAAGCCATCGTCATCAAGCCCGACATGGAAAAATATGCGCGCGTCGGCCGCCAGGTACGCTCGATGATGGAAGCGCTCACCCCGATGGTCGAGCCCATTTCCATCGACGAAGCCTTTCTTGACCTTTCCGGTACCGAGAAACTGCACGGCGCTCCACCGGCACTGGTGCTCGCCCGCTTTGCTCGCCAGGTGGAAGAAGATGTCGGCATCACTGTTTCGGTCGGGCTTTCCTATTGCAAATTCCTGGCCAAGGTCGCCTCCGATCTGGACAAGCCGAGAGGCTTCTCGGTCATCGGCAAAGCAGAAGCTTTCTCCTTTCTCTCACAAAAGCCTGTAACCCTGATCTGGGGTGTGGGAAAGGCTTTTGCCGCAACGCTGGCGCGGGACGGACTGAACACCATTGGGCAATTGCAGACCATGGAGCGCGGCGACCTCATGCGCCGCTATGGAACCATGGGAGATCGTCTTTATCACCTGTCGCGCGGACTGGACGACCGTAGCGTAAAGCCACGCAGTGAGGCGAAAAGCGTTTCTTCGGAAACCACGTTCAATATCGACCTGTCGACTGCGGAGGATCTGGTTCCGGTGCTGCGTGCGCTTTCGGAGCGGGTTTCAGCGCGCCTCAAGAAAGCGGATATTGCAGGCCGTACGATTGTCCTAAAACTCAAAACCGCCGACTTCCGTATCCGTACGCGCAACCGACAACTGGGAGACCCGACCCGGTTGGCCGACCGGATTTTTCATACCGGGCTCGAACTGCTGAAGCGCGAAATCGACGGCACTCGCTTTCGCCTGCTCGGCATTGGGGTGAGTGATCTTACGGATGCAGCCAAGGCCGATCCGCCCGATCTTGTAGACCGCCTTTCCCACAAACGTGCCCTCGCAGAGGGTGCAATGGACAGTCTGCGCGAGAAATTCGGCAAACAGGCCGTTGAGACCGGCTACACTTTCCGACAGGGAAAGGCTGGCCGGCCGCAGCGTGATGAAGAGGATTGAAAGCTAGGCAGATTGCCGGCTTTTCCTTCTGCGCTCCGCCCGGCTCGGCGGCAATCAGACCTTAAACAAGTTCTACCTCGACGACACCCGGCACAGCCCGCATCGCAGCAGCAATCTGTGGCGATATGCGGTACCGGTTGGGCAGACCGACCTCGATTTCCCCCTGGCCGCCATCCTTGATCACCACCAGGCTCACCTGCGCGTCGCCACGCTGCGTGAGTTGCGAGGAGATCGCCGGAAGGGGCCTGGGATCACGAAGATAGATCCGCAACGCCTTCTGCATCCGGCAGGCTTCCTCTTCGAGAGACTGCACGGCCTGTATACGCAGATTGACACCTTCAGGTCTGTTCTCGGCCCCCACCATGATGACCACGGAAGAGCCCGCCTCCAACAGATCCCGGTACTGCGCCAAAGCTTCGGAAAACAGCACCGCCTCATATTGGCCGGTGGCATCGGAGAGCTGAATGATCCCCATTTTGTTACCGGTACGCGTGCGCCGTTCCTGCTTGGACGTAACGGTGCCGGCAAGCCGGCCGGCCGTCGCGCCGCGTTTTACCGCGGCCTGGAAATCGGCCCAGTTCTGCACCCGCATCTTCTCAAGGATTTCGGCATATTCATCAAGCGGATGCGCCGAGAGATAGCAGCCGACAACCTGGAATTCCCGGTGGAGCTTGTCGGCGGCCGACCATGGCTCGACCGCCGGCAGGTGAATTTTCTGCGGCTCACCGCCCCCTGACATGCCGAAAATATCGCCCTGCCCCATCGCCGCATCTTCGGCAGCGCGCGCCGCCATCCCCATCAAGCGGTCTATCCCACCAAAAAGGGCGGCCCGGTCATGCCCGAAACAGTCGAAGGCCCCAGCCTGAATAAGGCTTTCGAAGACCCGCTTGCCGACGATCTTGGGATCGATGCGGGCACAGAAATCCTCAAGGCTTTCGAACTGCTTTTCATTGCGTTTTTCAACGATGTGCTCGACCGCCGCATCGCCCACGCCCTTGATCGCGGCTAACGCGTAGTAAATCTTGTTCTCGCCCACTTCGAAGGGCCGATGCGACGTCAGCACCGAGGGAGAAACGACCTCAATCCCAAGCCGCATGGCATCGCGCCGGAAATCGTTGAGCTTGTCTGTGTTGGCCATGTCATAGGTCATGGACGCGGCCAGGAACTCGACCGGATAATGCGCCTTCAGATAGGCCGTCTGATAGGAGACGATGGCGTAGGCGGCGGCGTGCGACTTGTTGAAGCCATAGTCGGCGAATTTGGCCAGAAGATCGAAGATGAAATCGGCCTGCGGTTTGGAAACGCCCCGCTCGGTAGCGCCCTTCACGAAGATGCCGCGCTGCTTTTCCATCTCGGCGCGGATCTTCTTGCCCATGGCTCGGCGCAGAAGGTCAGCCTGTCCGAGCGTGTAGCCGGCCAGCTCCTGCGCGATCTGCATCACCTGCTCCTGGTAGACGATAACGCCCTGCGTCTCCTTCACCAGATGGTCGATCTTGGGGTGGATCGAAGCGATTTCCTCTTCGCCATGCTTGCGCGCATTGTAGGTCGGGATGTTCTCCATCGGACCCGGACGATAGAGCGCCACAAGCGCGATAATGTCCTCGATCCGGTCAGGCTTCATACCGATCAGCGCCTTGCGCATGCCCGCCGATTCCACCTGGAACACACCGACCGTCTCACCGCGTGAGAGCATGGCGTAAGTGTCCGGGTCGTCCAGCGGAATGCGCGACAGATCGATCTCGATCCCGCGCCGGCGGATGAGCTTTACCGCTGTTTCCAGAACCGTCAGTGTCTTGAGCCCGAGAAAGTCGAACTTGACCAGTCCCGCCTGCTCGACCCACTTCATGTTGAACTGGGTGACCGGCATGTCGGAGCGCGGGTCGCGATACATCGGAACCAGTTCCGATAGCGGTCGATCACCGATCACGATGCCGGCAGCGTGCGTGGAGGCGTGGCGGTAGAGCCCTTCCAGCTTCTGCGCATAGTCGAGAAGCGTGCCGACAATCGGCTCCTTCTCCACTTCCTCGGCAAAACGCGGTTCGTCCTCGATGGCCTTTGGCAAGGGCGTCGGGTTGGCCGGATTGGACGGCACCATCTTGCACAGCCGGTCCACCTGCCCATAAGGCATCTGCAGCACGCGCCCCACATCACGCAGTACGGCGCGGGCCTGCAGCGTACCGAAGGTAATGATCTGGCCCACCTGATCACGGCCGTACTTCTCCTGCACGTAGCGGATCACCTCTTCACGACGATCCTGGCAGAAATCGATGTCGAAGTCGGGCATGGACACGCGGTCGGGATTGAGGAAGCGCTCAAACAGAAGCGAGAAGCGCAGGGGATCCACGTCCGTGATCGTAAGCGCATAGGCGACAAGCGAGCCCGCACCCGACCCACGCCCCGGCCCCACCGGAATATCCTGCGCCTTGGCCCATTTGATAAAGTCCGAAACGATCAGGAAGTATCCGGGGAACTTCATGCGTTCGATGATGCCAAGCTCATAGTCGAGCCGCTCGACGTAAGTCTCGCGCGTGTAGCCCTCCGCCAGCCCCTGCGTTTCGATTCGCCGCTCCAGCCCCTCATGGGCCTGCCGACGCAGCTCATCCGCTTCGGCCTGTAGGGCGGCTTCCGCATCGACGGCATCCGCGCCCGTAAAGCGCGGCAGGATCGGCGGATGCGTCTGCGTGAAATAGGAACAGCGCCGGGCGATCTCGATCGTGTTGTCGATGGCCTCGGGCAAATCGGAAAAGAGCCTGGCCATCTCCGCCTGGCTCTTGAGGTAATTGTCAGGCGTGAGTTGCCGGCGGTCATCCATGGCGATAACAGCCCCCTCCGCAATGGCAATCAGCGCATCATGGGCTTCATAATCGTCACGGGCAGGGAAAAACGCCTCATTGGTGGCAACCAGCGGCAATTCATGCCTGTAGGCAAGGTCGACAGTAGCCGCCTCCAGCGCCCGGTCGTAGCCCTCAAACCGCTCCAGTTCCACATAGAGCCGGTTGCCGAAACACTCTTTGAGGAAAAGCAGTCGCTGCTCGGCCACCTCCTGCCGGTCAGCCTTCAGCGCCGCTCCGATGGGTCCGCGCGGTCCTCCGGTCAGGCAGATAATCCCCTCAGCAAGTTCGGACAGCCATTCCGTGGTTATGTGGGTGGCTTCGCCGGGCTCGTTTTCCAGATAGGCCCGGCTCACCAGGCGCACGAGGTTGGAATACCCCTCCCTGGTAGCCGCGATCAGGACCAGGGGCTCATACTGCGCGCCCCCGCCTTTACGACCATTGCCGCGGCGGGCCTCCGTCAGCGCATCCTCAAACGCGGTATCAAGCTGACAACCGACGATGGGCTGCAACCCTTCCTTTGAGGCCTTTTGTGAGAATTCGAGCGCACCGAAGAGATTGTTCGTGTCGGTAATTGCGATCGCCGGCGCTTCGTCTTTCAGCGCATGGCCGATGATCTTTCCAAGCGGCAGCGCTCCTTCAAGAAGCGAATAGGCCGAATGCACACGCAGATGTATGAATGGCCGTTCGGGCCTGTTTTTCACACGCTCTGCTGCCGCGAAAATCGGATCGCGCAAACGTCGGTCGCTCGCCATGAATCGATGCCGTCTCTTTCCTGAAGACTCAGATCGACATTGTTCCGTATTGAGCATCGAGCGTAAAGGCCGACGCTCGGCCGCCAACGACTTATTCAGAGGTCAGATCGCCGGTGCAGGTACCAGAACCCGATCGATCGCAGCGGTAAGCTGCGAAAGCCGCTCCACAACAGCCACTGCACCAGCCTCTTCGAGTTCAGCCCTGTCACCGAACCCCCACAATACGCCGATGGTCGGAACGCCGTTGGCATTGCCACCGGCGACATCATGAAGCCGGTCTCCGATCATGACGATGTTTGACGGATCGATGGGTTCGGTCGCCAGAATATGCCGGATCAGGTCCGCCTTGTTTGAGTTACTCCCATCGGGCGCGGAACCATGAATGGCATGAAAATATTCCGAGAGGCCGAAATGGGCGATGATGTCTTTGCTGTAACGCTCCAGCTTCGATGTCGCCACCGACAGAAAATACCCCGCCTCAACGCAATGGGCGAGCACATCCTTGATGCCGGGGATCAGTTCGTTTTCGAACTTACCGATCCGCTGATAGCGTTCACGATAGTGCCCGACCGCCTCCCATATGCGCGCGTTGTCATCCGTTTCCAGAAAGTCGGCGAATGTTACCTGCAAGGGCGGTCCGATGTGAGATCGGATCGCATCATCATCCGGAGCCCTGCATCCCATCTTCTCCATCGCATGGCGGATACAGTTCGATATTCCTGCGAACGGGTTGGTCAACGTGCCATCGAGATCGAACAGCACCGCTGCCCGCATGGTTCCTTCCGCCATTCAGAAAAAGCTCCTATTCGAATTCCATGATGACCGCGTCCACGGCGAGACTGTCACCCGGCGCAGCGTTGATCTTCGATACCATGGCATCACGCTCCGCACGCAGCACGTTTTCCATCTTCATCGCTTCCACAACCGCCAGTGTCTCACCGGCTTTGACCTCCTGCCCCTCACTCACCGCTATGGATACCACGAGCCCCGGCATCGGGCAGAGCAGCATCTTCGATGTATCCGGCGCTTCACGCACCGGCATCAACCGATCGAGTTCAGCAATTCTTGGCAACATGACGCGAGCGTCGGCAGAGACACCCTGCCACGCGAGCTTCACACCATTCAGAATAGGCCGCACCTGAACGGCTACGGCACGGCCATTGACCTCCCCTTCCCAGACCGGCTCTCCAGGTCGCCAACTGGAGCGCACTGTCAGTGGATCAGCACCATCGATTTGAATGTCCATTTCCAGCGGGATCGAAATCATGCCTTCGACAACACTGACGGAAAGGTAATCGTCGTCCAGTCGCACCACCCAATCCCGCTTCAACTCGCCCGAGTGAGGCGCCAGCCGGTCAGCCAGTCGGTCCAGCCGGTCACGCCGCAGAAGTTCCACGGCGAGCGCCACTGCGGCGAGGACCACCCGCTCCCCTGCCATGGGACGAGGTGGCGAGAATCCCTCAGAGAATTCCTCGGCGATAAAGCCCGTCGACAGGCGTCCCTCACGCCAGCGTGGATGGCTCATCAGCGCGGCAAGAAAAGGAATGTTGTGTTCGATACCGTCGATGACAAAACGATCCAGCGCTTCACTCATCGCGTTGATCGCGTCCAGGCGTTCGGGTGCCCAGGTGCACAGCTTGGCGATCATCGGGTCGTAGAACATGGAGATTTCCGAGCCCTCGGTGACACCAGTGTCGTTACGCAGCACTGCGTCCCCAAAGCGCCCTTCCCGTGGTGGGCGATACCGTGTCAACCGGCCGATGGAAGGCAGAAAATTGCGCACCGGATCCTCGGCATAGATACGGCTTTCAATGGCCCAGCCATTGAGTTTTACATCCGCCTGTCCAAAGGACAGCGCCTCTCCCGCCGCCACCCGCAGCATCTGCTCCACCAGATCGATGCCGGTGACAAGCTCTGTCACGGGATGTTCCACCTGAAGGCGTGTGTTCATTTCCAGAAAATAGAAATTCCGGTTCTTGTCGACGATGAACTCGACCGTGCCAGCACTCTGATAATCAACGGCTTTTGCGAGCGCCACCGATTGCGCACCCATGGCAGCGCGGGTCTCCGCATCGAGAAATGGGGACGGCGCTTCCTCCACCACTTTCTGATTGCGGCGCTGAATGGAGCATTCGCGCTCACCGAGGTAAAGGCAGTTGCCATGCGCGTCGGCCAACACCTGAATTTCAATGTGCCGCGGCTCTTCGACGAACTTTTCGATGAAAATGCGGTCATCGCCGAAAGACGATGCTGCCTCTGATTTCGAGCGTTCAAAACCTTCACGCGCTTCCGCATCGTTCCACGCGATCCGCATGCCCTTGCCGCCACCGCCCGCCGATGCCTTGATCATCACCGGATAACCGATTTCACCGGCGATCTTCACCGCATGTTCGGCGTCTTCGATCAGGCCCATGAAACCCGGAACCGTTGACACCCCGGCCTCTGCGGCAATCTTCTTGGACGTGATCTTGTCGCCCATGGCCTGAATGGCCTTCGGTTTGGGTCCGATGAAAACAATCCCCTCCGCCTCAAGCTTCTCGCAGAAGGCGGCATTTTCGGACAGAAACCCGTAACCCGGATGAACGGCTTCAGCGCCGGTTTGCTTGCATGCGGCAATGATCCGTTCACCCAACAGATAGCTCTGATTGGCGGCGGCCGGGCCGATATGCACCGCCTCGTCTGCCATCTCCACATGTACGGCATCCGCATCGGCATCGGAATAGACTGCAACGGTCGCTATGCCCATGCGCTTTGCTGTCTTCATCACCCGGCAGGCGATTTCACCGCGGTTGGCAACGAGGATCTTCTTGAACATGAACGGTGTTTCCCCCCAGCGAACAGCTTTGTCACTGTTCTATGGCCTTGCATGCTCGTGCTCAAGCGTTTCCCGAGCTTCTCGCACGAGAAGCGGGTTTGTCTCTTTGCGAGAACCTGCTGCCCGATCGGGCTTGCGGTCCAAAACGATTCCTGAAACTTTCGTTGTAGATTCCGGACTTGCAGGAGAAGTGTCCATGAAATCCCGTGCCGCTGTTGCCGTTCAGGCAGGAAAACCACTTGAAGTCATGGAAGTGGACCTCGATGGTCCTCGCCACGGCGAAGTGTTGATCGAGGTGAAGGCAACCGGCATCTGCCATACGGATGAATTCACTCTGTCGGGCGCCGATCCCGAAGGCATTTTCCCGGCGATTCTGGGCCATGAAGGTGCCGGCATTGTCGTCGATGTAGGCCCTGGCGTAACAAGCCTCAAAAAGGGCGATCACGTCATCCCGCTCTACACGCCCGAGTGCCGTGAATGCCCGTCCTGCCTGTCGCAGAAAACCAATCTTTGCACCGCTATCCGCTCCACCCAGGGCCAGGGGCTGATGCCGGATGGCACGAGCCGATTCTCGATCAACGGCGAGAAATTGCATCACTATATGGGCTGCTCGACATTCTCGAACTTCACTGTGCTGCCCGAGATCGCGGTGGCGAAGGTCAATCCCGACGCCCCCTTTGACAAGATCTGCTATATCGGCTGCGGCGTGACCACGGGCGTCGGCGCCGTCATCAACACGGCCAGGGTGGAAATCGGCGCGACCGCCATCGTGTTCGGCCTCGGCGGCATCGGCCTCAATGTCATTCAGGGCCTGCGGCTTGCCGGAGCCGACATGATCATTGGCGTCGACCTCAACAATGACAAGAAGCCGTGGGGCGAAAAATTCGGCATGACGCATTTCGTCAATCCGAAGGAAGTCGGCGAAGACCTCGTTCCATATCTCGTCAACCTGACCAGGCGCGGCGCGGATCAGATCGGCGGCGCGGACTACACGTTCGATTGCACGGGCAATGTCCATGTCATGCGTCAGGCGCTGGAAAGCGCGCATCGCGGCTGGGGCGAGTCCATCATCATCGGCGTGGCCGGCGCGGGTCAGGAAATCTCCACCCGTCCCTTTCAGCTCGTCACCGGTCGCACCTGGAAAGGCACTGCCTTCGGTGGCGCGCGCGGCCGCACCGACGTGCCCAAGATCGTCGACTGGTACATGGAGGGCAAGATCGACATCGACCCGATGATCACGCACACGCTTTCGCTCGACGAGATCAACAAGGGCTTCGATCTCATGCATGCAGGCGAATCCATCCGCTCCGTGGTGGTCTACTGAGGCCATCACCTTGACCACCATCTATGTGGATGCAGATGCCTGTCCGGTGAAGCCGGAAGCAGCCCGTGTCGCCGAGCGGCACGGGCTTGTCATCGTCTATGTCTCGAATGGCGGGCTGCGCCCTTCACGCGATCCCATGGTGCGGCATGTGGTGGTGCCCGGCACCGCCGACGCCGCCGACGACTGGATCGCGGAGAATGCCGTTAAGGGCGACATCGCCATCACGGCCGATGTGCCGCTGGCCGCCCGCCTCGTTCAAAGGGACGTCCATGTGCTTGGCCCCACCGGCCGGCCGTTCACGCCAGAAACCATCGGCATGGCGGTTGCCATGCGCAACCTCAAGCAGGATCTCCGCGAATCCGGAGAGATCAAGGGATACAACCCCGGTTTCACCGCCCGCGACCGCTCCGATTTTCTGCAGGCGCTCGACCGCACCGTGCGGCGCGCCGTGAAAGAACAAAGGGACTGAACCTATGAAAACCGTCTCCACCGCCCGCTCGCACGGCGGGGTTCAGGGCGTTTACAGCCATGCATCTGAGACCTGCCGGTGCGACATGACCTTCGCCGTCTTCATGCCTCCTCAGTCCGCTGATGGTCCCCGCCCCGTTCTGTGGTATCTGTCCGGCCTCACCTGCACGCATGCGAATGTCATGGACAAGGGCGAATACCGGCGCATGGCGGCAGAGCACGGCCTGATCATCGTCTGCCCGGACACGAGCCCGCGCGGCGATCACGTGCCGGACGAGGCGGACAACTGGCAATTCGGCAAAGGTGCCGGGTTCTACGTGGACGCCACACAGGAGCCTTTCGCCCAGAACTACCGCATGTATTCCTACATCACAGAGGAACTGCCGGCGCTGATCGCAAAGAAATTCCCGGCTGATATGAGCCACCAGGGCATTTTCGGCCACTCCATGGGCGGGCACGGCGCGCTGACCATCGCGCTTAAAAACCCCGACCGGTTCAAAAGCTGCTCTGCCTTCGCTCCCATCGTCGAACCCTCGACAGCAGACTGGTCGAAACCGGCTCTTGAAAAATATCTCGGAGAGGACCCGGCGGTTTGGCGCCAATACGACGCCTGCGCACTTGTGGCCGATGGCGCACGCTTTCCCGAATTCCTCATCGATCAGGGTTCGGCAGACGGTTTCCTTGACGAGGGTCTGCGGCCATGGCTGTTCGAAAAGGCATGCGAGAAGGCGGGCATTCCGCTCACGCTCAACATGCGCGAGGGCTATGACCACTCCTATTTGTTTATCTCGACCTTCATGAATGACCACCTCGACTGGCACGCCAGGCGCCTTGCTGGCGATTGAGCTGATTCAACGCATGAAACCCATGAATCATCCTCTTACCTTTTTCACCTAAATCACTGTCACAAAAAGCGTTTTAGCCTCACTACAAGCGGCGCAGCGACACAAACTTGTGCCGGCGCGTCGCTTCCGGCATGCTTCCTCGCGAAATCCCGCCATCAGGCGGGGGCATCCAGCCAACGATGTTCGTTTAAAAATCGGAGGTGCCGACTGGTGCAGGACACCGCACACATCTATGCAGAGTCACCCGACCGGGACACGATGGGGGGGCGTCTTTCCAGGGCTCGCGACGCCATGGGCCTCTCGGTTTCAGAGCTTGCCCGTCGCCTCGGCGTCAAGGCCGCAACGATCCAGGCGTGGGAAAGCGATCGATCTCAGCCCCGTGCCAACCGTCTGGCCATGCTCGCAGGCGTTCTGAATGTAAGCCTTTCCTGGCTCCTGCACGGCGTCGGCGTCTCGCCTGTTGACGAAAGCCGCTCGGAACTCGTGAACGCGGTTTCAGCCAATCTGAAACGCATCCGCAAGCTCCAGGAAGAAACCAATCGTATCATCGCCCGGATCGAGACGGATCTTGCCCGTGCGCAAGGCGCCGGCTGACGCAGGAATGCAGGACGGTGAGGCATTGTGCACAGAAAGCGTGATGCCAAAACAACAGTCAGCGTTATGGCAGGTGACAAACACCGCGGCCTGCGCTAGTTTCCAGCCGTCGAGGGCAGAAGCCCTGCCTGTCTGCGGGAGAGAGCCAAACCGGCATGTGCCGGAGCGGACGCCGAAGGGGAAATCGCCCGAAATCTCTCAGGCAAAAGAACCGTAGGCGGGCCAAGACACTCTGGAAAGTCGGGGAGCGATCCCCGCGCCGAAGGTGTAAGCGTGGTCGACAGGGTTCCGGCTGCGCGAGTCTCTCAGGCTTCCGACAGAGGGGCACGAACATGTCGCTGATCGCGGCATGCGTGCGATTCTGGAGGAATGATGAGCGACACGAAACCTCAGAAACATCTGCCGCTGGAAGCGTTGCATGAAGAGGCAAACGCCCGGTTCGGCACGTTTGCCGGCTGGCGCATGCCGCTGACCTACCCTGCCGGCGTGATGAAAGAGCATCTTCACACGCGCGAAAGCGCGGGGCTCTTCGACATTTCCCACATGCAGCTTTTCGAGGTTGAAGGCTCAGATGCTGGCGAATTCCTGTCGCGCGCCTGCCCCCTCGACGCAGCCGCCCTGAAGGAAGGCCAGTCGAAATACACCGTTCTTCTCAACGAGAACGCCGGCATCATCGACGATCTGATTGTCACGCGTCTTGGCGAAAACCGCTTCATGGTCGTTGCAAACGCCGGCAATGCCGACAAGGACGAAGCGCATTTCCGGGCCATTGCTACCGCGTTCGAGGTTTCGCTCACCCCGCTAGAACGCGTGCTCTTGGCGCTGCAGGGCCCTGAAGCCGAAGCTGCCATGATTGCGGCGGGCCTCGATCTGAGCGACCTCACCTTCATGACCGGCACAGAACCCCGCGAGGGCTGGTTCGCAGCCCGCTCGGGCTATACCGGTGAAGACGGTTTCGAGGTCGCCCTGCCCCTCGATGAAGCCGAGCGCTTCGCCCGCACGCTGCTCGACGATGAACGCGTCCATTGGGTCGGTCTTGCCGCCCGCGACAGCCTGCGCCTGGAAGCAGGCCTGTGCCTGCATGGTCAGGATCTTGACGAAAACACCGATCCGGCAAGTGCAGCCATCCTCTGGGCCGTCCCGAAGGCACTGCGAGAAGAAGGCAAATTCATCGGCGCGCAGGCATTGCAGAAAATCATCGCGGACGGCGCAGTGGAAAAGCGCGTCGGTCTGAAGCCGGAAGGGCGTCAGCCGGTCCGTGCCGGTGCACTGTTGATCAGCGACGCGGGCGAGACGGTCGGTCGCGTCACATCCGGCGGGTTTGGCCCATCGGCTGGGCATCCGGTGGCCATGGGCTATGTGGCCAGATCGCTCTCTGAACCCGGCACCCGTCTTTTTACCGAAGTGCGCGGCAACCGCATCGCACTCGATGTTCATCCCCTTCCCTTCACGCCGCAGCGCTACAAAAAAGGATAACAGCCAGATGAGCCAGACCTACTTCACCGAAGACCACGAGTGGATCAAAGTCGAGAACGGCGTCGCAACCGTCGGCATCACCGACTATGCGCAGGAACAACTCGGCGATCTGGTTTTCGTGGAACTGCCCGAAATCGGCGCGACGCTTTCAAAGGGCGACACAGCCGTTGTGGTGGAATCCGTGAAAGCTGCATCCGACGTGTACGCGCCCGCCGACGGCGAGATTTCCGAGGTGAACGATGCTCTTGCGAGCGACCCCGCGCTTATCAACTCCGCCCCAACCGGCGATGGCTGGCTTTGGAAGATGAAGCTCTCCGACGAAAGCCAGTTTGAAGGCCTGATGGACGAAGCCGCCTACAAGGCGTCGATTGCCTGAGGAAACACCATGCCCGCCAAATCGCTCCCTTTTGCCGCCCGCCATATCGGCCCGCGCGGTGAGGAAACCAAGGCCATGCTGGCCACGCTTGGTGTTCCCTCACTGGAAACGCTGATCACGCAGGCGGTGCCAAATTCCATCCGCTTCGACCGCCCGCTCGACCTGCCGCAGGCAGCCAGCGAAACCGAAGCCCTCAACGAGCTCGGCGCCGCCATGCGCCAGAACAAGGTGCTGAAGAGCTTTATCGGGACCGGCTATCACGGCGTGAAGGTGCCGCCGGTCATACAGCGCAATCTGTTCGAAAATCCGGCCTGGTATACGGCGTACACGCCCTATCAGTCGGAAATCAGCCAGGGCCGCCTGGAGCTTTTGTTCCACTTCCAGACACTGGTGACGGAACTGACCGGCCTGCCTGTCGCCTCGGCGTCACTTCTGGATGAGGGATCGGCAGTGGCTGAGGCCGTGGGCATTGCCTGGCGGCACCATCGCTCCAGACGCAACAGGCTGGCACTCGCCGGTGAACTCCATCCGCAAACGCATGATGTGGTCGTCACCCGCGCCGAACCATTGGGCATCGAGGTCGACGGCAACACGATCGACGAAGACACATTCGCCCTTATCGTGCCTTGGGCGGATACATATGGCGTCTATGGCGACCACGGCGCACTCATCGCCGAAGCCAAAGACAAGGGCGCCATTGTCATCATGGTGGCTGATCCTCTTGGCCTCCTTCTCAGCGAAACGCCGGCATCGCTCGATGCAGACATCGCGGTGGGCTCGATGCAGCGTTTCGGCGTCCCCATGGGTTTCGGCGGACCGCACGCAGCTTACTGCGCCGTTTCCGACAAGCTCACGCGCCTGATGCCGGGTCGCCTTGTCGGCCAATCCGTCGATGCACATGGCCGTCCGGGCTACCGCCTCGCACTGCAGACCCGCGAGCAGCACATTCGTCGAGACAAGGCGACCTCCAACATCTGCACTGCGCAAGCCCTGCTTGCCAACATGGCGGCGGCCTTCGCCATATGGCACGGACCGGAAGGGCTCGTTGCCATTGCCGAAGGCATCCACGCGCGTTCGTCACGTCTTCATGCAGCGTTGAAAGCCGCAGGCATCGGGCTTGCAGGCGACACGATCTTCGATACGGTGACCGCCATCGTTCCGGGCAAGGCCGAGGAAATCGCCCAGAAAGCCGAGGCTGGCGGCCGTCTCCTTCGCGTAATCGACGCGGATCGGATCGGGATCAATGTCGACGAGACCACCGACGAAGATGATCTTGCAGCCCTTGCCGCCCTGTTCGGCGCGAAACTGCCGGATGATGCACCGCGGCTCGCGCCGTCAAAAGCGCGCGACGAAGGCTTTCTCACCCAGCCCGACTTCCATGCCCACCGCTCGGAAACGGAAATGATGCGCTTCCTGCGCCGGCTCGCCGACAAGGATCTGGCACTGGACCGCGCCATGATCCCGCTCGGCTCCTGCACCATGAAGCTCAACGCTGCAGCCGAGATGATGCCCGTGAGCTGGCCGGAAGTGGCAGGCCTGCATCCGTTTGCTCCGGCCGAGCACACGGCAGGCTATCGCCGGATGATCGATGATCTCGACCGCTGGCTGTCGGAAATCACGGGCTTCGATGCGGTCTCGCTTCAGCCCAATGCCGGCAGCCAGGGCGAATATGCCGGGCTTCTGGCGATCCGCCGCTATCATGCCGAGCGCGGCGAGGCCGATCGCGATATCTGCCTCATCCCCTCCTCCGCCCATGGCACCAATCCTGCGTCTGCCTCCATGGCGGGTATGCGGGTGGTGGTCGTGCGCTGCACCGACGATGGCAATATCGACCAGGACGATCTGAAGGCGAAGGCGGCGGAACATTCAGACAGGCTTGCCGCTCTCATGCTCACCTACCCGTCAACCCACGGCGTGTTCGAGGAGGGCGTGCGCGACATGTGCGCGGTCATCCACGAGCATGGCGGCCAGGTCTATTTCGACGGCGCCAACCTCAACGCCATGGTCGGCCTTGCCCGTCCGGGCGATCTGGGCGCGGATGTCTGCCATCTGAACCTGCACAAAACCTTCTGTATTCCCCACGGCGGCGGAGGACCGGGTGTCGGACCCATCGGCGTCAAGGCACATCTGAAGCCGTTCGTGCCGGGCCATGTGGCTCTGGGCAGCGGCCAGGCGGTGGCGGCCGCGCCCTATGGCAGCGCGTCGATCCTGCCGATCACGTGGATGTATATCCGCATGATGGGTGGAGACGGACTCAAACGGGCGACGGAAATGGCAATCCTCAACGCCAACTACATCGCTCACAGGCTGAAGGAGCACTACCCCGTGCTCTATAAGGGCCGCAATGACCGGGTCGCGCATGAGTGCATTCTCGACACGCGCGTTTTCAAGGATCGTGCCGGCATCACCGTCGACGACATCGCCAAGCGGCTCATCGACTATGGCTTCCACGCCCCCACCATGAGCTTTCCCGTTGCGGGAACACTGATGGTGGAGCCGACTGAATCGGAGCCGAAGAGCGAGGTTGATCGCTTCTGCCAGGCGATGATCTCCATTGCCGAGGAAGCAGCGAAAGTGGAAAAGGGCGAGTGGCCCAGGGACGACAATCCGCTGGTCAACGCTCCGCACACGGCGATGGAGCTGATGGGAGACGTATGGGAACATCCCTACAGCCGCAGTGAAGCCGCCTTCCCCGAAGGTTCGCTCGCTTCTGCTTCCAAATACTGGCCGCCAGTATCACGGGTGGACAATGTCGGTGGCGACCGCAATCTGGTCTGCGCCTGCCCGCCCATCGAAGCGCTGGCAAGCTGACGCTTGCCCCACAGATCATCTCCCCGCGCTGGGGAGATGATCGCTCATTTTTACCACACCTCTTGGCTGGGCCCCGCGCTTTCTGTTAAAGCGTCGTCTACACACTCCGAACGGAACCGGAACAGGCTTCGCTTTGCCTTGTAAACCATGGCAAACTGCGATGTGATTCGCGGACAGGACACCACACGCTTCATGGACGACAACAACGACCTCTTCGCCGGAATGCCCGCAAATGTGGAACGTGCGAAAGCACCGGAGCCGGCAGCACCGGCGCGCAAGGCCGCATCGCGGCCCGCGCCTTCTGCCTCATCCGTGAGCTCCAGCGAGGGTTATAGCGCCGCAGACATCGAGGTTCTGGAAGGACTTGAGCCTGTTCGCCGACGTCCCGGCATGTATATCGGCGGCACCGACGACAAGGCGTTGCATCACCTCTTCGCCGAAGTCATCGACAACTCGATGGACGAGGCGGTGGCCGGTCATGCCACCTTCATCGAAGTGGAGCTTGACGCGGAAGGCTTTCTCTCCGTCACTGACAACGGCCGCGGCATCCCGGTCGACCCGCACCCGAAGTTCAGGGACAAATCGGCGCTCGAAGTCATCATGACCACGCTGCACGCTGGCGGAAAATTCGATTCCAAGGTCTACGAGACCTCCGGCGGTCTGCATGGCGTCGGCGTTTCTGTCGTGAATGCACTCTCCGAACTCCTCGAAGTCGAAGTGGCGCGCAATCGCCAGCTCTTCCGTCAGACCTTTTCGCGCGGCCTGCCGCAGGGCGGGCTCGAAAAGCTCGGCGACGTTCACAACCGTCGCGGCACGAAGGTGCGCTTCAAGCCGGATGAGCAGATCTTCGGCAAGGGCGCCAGGTTCGAACCTGCGCGCCTCTACCGCATGGCACGGTCCAAGGCGTATCTTTTCGGTGGTGTCGAGATCCGCTGGGTCTGTGCACCCGAACTGATCGGTGAAAAGGACCAGACACCGGACAAGGCCACCTTCCACTTCCCCGGCGGTCTGAAGGACTATCTGATCGCCTCGCTTGACGGGCAGTTTCAGGTCACGAAGGAAGTCTTTTCCGGCCGTAGCGAGAAAACCTCAGGACATGGCGCAGTCGAATGGGCCATCACCTGGTATGGCGGCGACGCCATGCTCAATTCCTATTGTAACACGGTGCCCACGCCCGAAGGCGGAACCCACGAAACCGGCTTCCGCAACGCGCTCCTGCGCGGTCTTCGCGGCTATGCCGAGCTCACCGGCAACAAGCGCGCTTCCATCATCACCTCCGAAGACGTGATGATCTCGGCCGCCGGCATGCTCTCCGTCTTCGTGCGCGAGCCGGAGTTCGTTGGCCAGACCAAGGACAAGCTCGCAACGGCTGCCGCCATGCGCATCGTTGAAAACGCCGTGCGCGATCCGTTCGATCATTGGTTGGCCGAAAACCCGCAGGAAGCCTCGAAGCTTCTCGACTGGGTTGTCGCGCGCGCTGACGAGCGACTTCGCCGCCGTCAGGAGCGGGAGGTCAGCCGCAAGAGCGCGGTGCGCAAGCTGCGCCTTCCCGGAAAGCTCGCCGACTGCACCATGGGAGCTGCAGCGGGCGCTGAAATCTTCATCGTTGAGGGCGACTCGGCCGGCGGCTCCGCCAAGCAGGCTCGCAACCGCGCCAGTCAGGCCGTTCTGCCACTACGCGGCAAGATTTTGAACGTGGCAAGTGCGGGCACGGGAAAGCTCGCCGCCAACCAGCAAATCTCCGACATCGTTCAGGCGCTCGGCTGCGGCACCAGGTCGAAATACCGAGAAGACGATCTGCGCTACGATCGCGTGATCATCATGACGGACGCCGATGTCGACGGCGCGCATATCGCCTCTCTGCTGATCACCTTCTTTTACCAGGAGATGCCGCAGCTTATCGAGAACGGGCATCTCTACATGGCCGTACCCCCGCTCTACCGCATCAGCCAGGGCGGCAAGACCATGTATGCGCGCGATGATGCGCATAAGGACGAGCTTCTGGAAACGGAATTCACGGGACGCGGCAAAGTCGAGATCGGGCGCTTCAAGGGTCTTGGCGAGATGATGGCGAGCCAACTCAAGGAAACGACCATGGATCCGGCCAAACGCACATTGCTGCGCGTGTCGGTTCTCGATGGCGAGGAAGCGACAAAGAGCGCCATCGATTCCCTGATGGGCACCAAACCGGAAGCGCGTTTCCGCTTTATTCAGGAAAACGCAGAGTTCGCCGACGAGCTGGATATCTAATCCGCCCGATTCTTCAGGCGGCTGCTATCGCCTGCGCCTGAATGCGCGCATTTTCGCGCAGGGCATCGAGATGAATGGACCGCAAGAGACCGGCCAGTTCTGCAGCATCTGCTGCAGGGCCGCCCTGTCCCGGCGTTGCACCGATGCTCTCAAGCATCAGCCAGGAAACTTCCTGGGCGCCCGCTACCCTTTTGCCCAGCGCAACCTCACGCCAGACGGCCAAGGCTCGAGTGATCGGTGCATGAACAGGCTTTGCGAGACCTGCTTTCTTAAAAAGCGCGGCCAACGGTAAATCCCGTCCGTTCACCAGAAGCCCCCCGATCCGTGCCAGAGACTCCCCTGTCAACGTTGCGAGTACATGACCGAAAAAGTCGATCTTCCCATGGGCAACAAGTCGGACGATGAAGCTGGTTGTCAGCTCCCCCTGAATGCGAAGATGCTCGACCATTGCCCCATGCTCTTCAGCCTCAATGGTCTCGATCAGCGTAAGCGAAGCACGGATACATGCATCCCGGGTGAGCTTTTCCGCCCGCGCCGCGCCCACCAGCGCTCGCACGAAAGGAGCGTCACGCAAGGTTTCACCCAGCTGTCGCAAGAGCACGTGACGGCAATCCGATGGCAAACGAGGGTCCGCAGCCAGTTTTTCGCGCAGGCGCGCGTCGTGTCCATGGCGTTCGATCATGCGGCGGAAACTCACGGCCGCGATGTCCGCGCTCGAATTTTCCGCCAGTGCCAGACAAGCCTCGAGCGCCCCAACCTCCGCAATGGCGGCCGAAACACTCATACTCAGATGTGCACGGCGCGCTATAAGGCATTGGGTGGCCTCTCTCTCGTCCGCGACCCGATCGATGAGATCGGTGTCGGACAAAACCGGCGAGCGCGCCAGGATCGGCGCGGCAACGTCGGGCTGATCGGAGGCAAGAGCCGCCACGACCTGTACGGGTGCGTGCCGGCTCATGGAAAGCGCCTCTGCGAGCGCGAATCGCACCTTGGAAGATGGATCGTCGAGCAAAGCCGTTAGCGCGGCTTCGGCCGCGTAGCGATCATCGAACGGCAGTTCTCCATCGAGATAAGCTCTGGCGAGGGCCGCTGCCGCGCCCGCACGTTCGGCCACTTTTGCCGTCTGCGTCCATTTGAGAAAATGCTGAACCACCTGCACGAAGTCACACTCCCGCCCTGACTAAGTCAAACCTAGCGTGAATTCGTATAGGAAACGTTTACCATAAGTGCCGACTTGCGGCCTGCGTCCGCCCCCCCTATCAAGAGACAGATCATGCTTTGGACGGGAGGAGCCCAATGGCGGGCCTTTATCTTGAGGAATTCCAGCCAGGACAGGTGTTTCAACACACACTGCGCAAAAGCGTCACCGAAAGCGACAACGTGCTGTTTTCAACCATGACGCTGAACCCTCAGCCCTTGCACATCGATTTTGATTTTGCACAGAAAACTGAATGGGGCAAACCTCTGGTCAACTCACTCTTCACCCTCGGTCTGATGATCGGAATCTCGGTCCACGACACCACGCTCGGCACAACGATAGCCAACCTTGGAATGACCGACACCAGTTTTCCGAACCCGGTGTTCCACGGCGACACCATCCGCGTCGAGACGGAGGTGAAGTCGGTGCGTGAATCGAAATCAAAACCCGATCGGGGCATCGTGGAGTTTGAGCATCGCGCCTTCAATCAGGACGACAAGCTCGTGGCCCGCTGTCTGCGCCAGGCGATGATCCTCAAGAAGAATGCTTGAACATGCGCTCTCTGCTCTTTGTTCCAGGGGATTCTGAACGCAAGCTTGAAAAGGCTCTGCACACGTCGTGCGACGTTCTGATCGCTGATCTGGAAGATTCTGTAGGTCTAGACAAGAAGGAAGAAGCTCGTCGCGTCACCGCGGTATTTCTGGAACACGCGCGAGCGCACACAAAAGCCCGGCTCTTTGTGCGCGTGAATGACCTGACCTCCGGATTGATCAATGATGATCTCGCAGGCGTCATGAAAGCCAAACCGGATGGCATCATGCTGCCCAAGGCCGAAGGCGGCGGCGACGTGGCGCGTCTTGCAACGGCGCTGCGCGTTCACGAGGCAGAAATCGGGGTTGCAGACGGACAAACACGCATTCTGCCGATTATCACGGAAACGGCGCTGGGTGTTCTGAGTGCAGCCAGCTATCGCAACTCCAGTCCACGCCTTTGCGGGCTCACCTGGGGAGCCGAAGATCTCTCCGCACATATCGGCGCGCTTACCGCTCGCCATGAAGACGGCAGCTATACACCACTATTCCAGCTCGCACGCAGCATAACGCTTCTGGCTGCGGCGGCAGCGGGAGTTCCGGCCATTGACACCGTGTTTCCCAATTTCTCCGACACAGAAGCATTTGAGAGAGAATGCCGCACAGCCGCCCGCGATGGTTTCGTCGCCAAGATGGCTATTCATCCAGCCCAGATCGAGCCCATCAACGACATCTTCACCCCCTCCGCTCGAGAGGTAGAGGAAGCGCGCGCGGTGGTGGAGGCATTTTCGGCCGCTGGCAATGCAGGCGTTGTCAACATCGGTGGACGCATGTTCGACCGCCCGCACCTCGCCCTTGCCAAACGCGTGCTTGAACGTGCCGCGCAGGTTTCAACGGTTTGATCGAGGAAGCTCAGTCACCCTTCCATTGAGGCCGTGTCATCTCGAAAGTCTCGGTGACAGCCGCATAATCGCGATAGCCCAGACGCGCCAGATTGCTTGCGGCGACGGCATCGAACTGGCCATTCTTCAGCACGGCCTCGCTGATATGCACTCCCACCACCTCACCGGTAACCACAATCACGCCTGCCGGAGATCCGTCGAGACCCAGCGGGCGTCGGATCTCGGTTACCCTGCATTCAAGCGCCGCATGACATTCAGCCACGCGCGGCGGCCTTACAAGCTTTGAAGGAGCTTCTGTGAGCCCCGCATAGGCAAATTCATTGACACCGCGTGGTGCATCGACCGAGCTGGCGTTCAGTTGCTCCGCAAGATGTCGGCTGGCGAGATTGACGACGAACTCACCATTCTCCTCGGCGTGCGTCGCGCTATCTTTCGCTCCTTCCGAGGAAAAAAACACCAGATGCGGATTGGACGAGATCGCGTTGAAGAAGGAATAGGGAGCGAGATTGGCTATCCCCTCCTGCGACAGCGTGGAAATCCAGCCAATGGGGCGCGGCGATACAATAGCCTTGAACGGGTCGTGGGGAAGCCCATGCCCCTTGGACGGTTCGTAAAACATCATGCCTCCCACGGTCCGGTATACTCGGAGACAATATCAACAAGGTCCGGACGCGGGCGCTCCTGAAGTTCCCCCTCATAGGAGCCAATATGCACAAAGCCAACCACGCGCTCCTGCGGCGCAAGCCCCAGTATGCGGCGTCCTTCGGCATCATCCGAATACCAGTTCGTGATGAGATTGGTCCCATAACCCAGCGCGTTGGCGGCAATCATCAGGTTCATTGCAGCCATGCCGCCGGAGAGGAACATCTCCCATTCGGGAATTGTCGGGCTGTCCTTCGGGACACAAACCACGCCAATGACCAGCGGGGCCCGCGAAAAGCGGGTCCGCTCCTGCTCGATTCGTGCCTCTGGCAAGTCCGGTTCCCGCTCCATCGCGCGAGCCGCCAACGCCTCACCCACCTGATTTCTGACATCGCCCCGGTAAAGGATGAAACGCCAGGGTGTTAACCGACCATGATCGGGCACCCGCGAGGCCACCTTCAATATGGTCTCGATTTCCTTGTCGGACGGAGCCGGTTCCGCAAGATCCTTCACCGGCGTCGAGCGGCGCACAAGCATGAAATCAAGCACGGATGGGTGCAATTTTCTGTCTCCTGTAGGATATGATGGCCTGAATCAGGCAGAGTGTTCTGCGAGAGCTTTCGTTTCGTGGAATTCAGATCGCACAATCGCCTTGAAATTGCCACCGCCTTGGGCTTCATGTCAGACATGCGCAGTCCTTTAAGATCGATACTTTCCTGTTTTGCCCTGTGTGCTTCTCCGCTGATGGCGTTTTCCGCTCATGCACAGGAAGACGCGGCAGAAAAAGTCGACGGTCTTCTACGCCTGCCCGGCCTCAATAACTATGCACCGGCTTCAGTGGACGACGCCCTCGCCACTGCGGAGACCGGTGAGGTAACACTTGTCGCACATCTGCAAGAAGGTGGTGATGAGATCCCGAATGGTCTCGTGTGGCGCATTTTTGGCACGCAACCAGGAGCCGATGAGAAGCTTCCGCTCGTGGCAACCGCACGTGGCGGCAACACTGTTTTCCAGCTCGCCCCCGGGAGCTATCTGGTTCATGCAGCCTACGGCCGAGCCGGTGTCACAAAGAGGATAACGGTCGGACGTGAGCCGATGCGTGAGGATCTGTTCCTCGATGCGGGTGGCCTAAAGCTGAACGCAATCCTCCCCGGCGGCGTAAGAATTCCCCAGAATCAACTCCGCTTCTCAATCTATGAGGCAGGCGAGGACAATATCGGCGACGGCACCCTGATCCTGCCAGACGTTGAGCCTGGCAGCATCGTGCGTCTCAATGCAGGCACATATCATGTGGTCGCGAAATACGGCGCCATGAACGCCGTCATCCGCTCCGATATTCGTGTCGAAGCCGGAAAACTCACGGAGGCAACGGTCGAGCACCGCGCTGCCGATCTCACGATGAAGCTCGTGCGCGAACGCGGCGGCGAAGCCATTGCCGACACCGCTTGGTCGGTGCTTACCGACACGGGTGAGATCGTCTACGAAACCGTCAGCGCCTATGCGTCCATGGTACTCGCCGAGGGTGATTACACCATTGTCGCCAAGAACCGTGACAGAATCTATCAACGAGATTTTTCTGTCATCCCCGGCCGTAACCAGGACGTGGAACTCCTTCCCACAGACCTGCTGGACACGCGCAACCAGTTTCCGGATTGATCCGGCTTTCACTGCATATGAAAAAAGCCGCGCAGTGTGGCACGGCTTTTCCGGAATGACGCGCTGAATGGCCTCAGACAGCCGCCACCTTCGCAGCCTTGCGCTTGAGGTCGGGCGGTGTTGCCTCATCCGCCAGCATCGCTGTCACATCAGCCAGCGACATGGATGCCTGGTCGCGGCTGCCAAGACGGCGGATATTGACCGTGCCTTCTTCCGCCTCACGCTTGCCACAGACGAGGATGACCGGGACCTTGGCCAACGAATGTTCGCGGACCTTGTAGTTGATCTTCTCGTTGCGCAGATCCGCTTCCGCAAGCAGCCCTGCTTCCTTCAGCGTCTCCGTCACTTTGAGCGCATACTCATCGGCATCGGAGGTGATCGTTGCCACAACCACCTGCACAGGCGCGAACCACAGCGGGAAATGTCCTGCATAGTTTTCGATCAAAATGCCAAGGAAGCGCTCCATCGACCCGCAGATCGCCCGGTGAACCATCACCGGTTGCTTCTTCTCCGAATCCTGATCGATATAGAACGCGCCAAAGCGCTCCGGCAGGTTGAAGTCGATCTGTGTTGTGCCGCACTGCCACTGGCGGCCAATGGCGTCCTTCAGCACATAATCGAACTTCGGACCATAAAACGCTCCGTCGCCAGGATTGATCGCCGTCTTGATCCGTCCGCCCGACTGCTCGGCGATCTGCACCAAAACCTTGCTCATTATTTCCTCGGCGTGATCCCATAGCGCATCGGAACCGACACGTTTCTCAGGCCGCGTGGAAAAATAGACCGTGATCTCCTCAAAGCCGAAATCGGCATAGGTGGACAGAATCAGATCGTTGATCTTGAGGCACTCGGCGGCGAGCTGCTCTTCCGTGCAGAAGATGTGGGCATCGTCCTGCGTGAAGCCGCGCACGCGCATCAGCCCGTGTAGCGCGCCGGACGGCTCATAGCGATGCACATTGCCGAATTCAGCCAGACGAATGGGCAGGTCGCGATAGGATTTTAGGCCATGCTTGAAGATCTGCACGTGACCGGGGCAGTTCATCGGCTTCAGCGCGAACGTACGGGTGTCTTCCGCCTCGTCGTCCGCGCACTCGACCTTGAACATGTTTTCCTTGTACCAGCCCCAGTGGCCAGACGTCTCCCAGAGGCTCTTGTCGAGCACCTGCGGTGCATTCACCTCGTCATAGCCATCGGTCGCGAGCCTGCGGCGCATATAGCTGACAAGGTTCTGGAACATGCGCCAGCCCTTGGAATGCCAGAAGACAACGCCCGGACCCTCTTCCTGGAAATGGAAAAGGTCCATCTCGCGTCCGAGACGACGGTGATCGCGTTTTTCGGCCTCTTCCAGCATATGAAGATACTGGTCGAGCTCCTCCTGGGTTTGCCAGGCCGTACCATAGATGCGGGTCAGCATCGGATTGTTGGCATCGCCGCGCCAATAGGCGCCGGCCACCTTCATCAGCTTGAATGCCTTGCCGATCTGGCCAGTCGAGACCATGTGCGGACCGCGGCAAAGGTCGAACCAGTCGCCCTGCGCATAGATCTTGACATCCTGATCCTCGGGGATCGCATCAATTAGTTCGACCTTGTAGCTCTCGCCCTTCTCGGAAAACACCTTCTTTGCCTTTTCACGCGACCAGACTTCCTTTGTGAAAGGCTTGTTGCGCGCAATGATCTCCGCCATCTTCTTCTCGATAACCGGCAGGTCCTCGGGCGTGAAAGGCTCATTGCGGGCGAAATCGTAATAAAAACCGTTCTCGATCACCGGGCCGATGGTGACCTGCGTGCCGGGCCACAATTCCTGCACGGCCTCGGCCAGCACATGAGCAGCATCGTGCCGAATGAGCTCCAGCGCGCGTGGATCGTCACGAGTGATGATCTCGATGTCGCCGGACTTGCCGACGGGATCGGACAGGTCGCGAACGGTTCCGTTCAGCGCATAGGCGACGGACTTCTTGGCAAGCGATTTGGAAATGCCGCCGGCAATATCGGCACCGGTCGTTGCCGCGTCATAGTCGCGAACGGATCCATCGGGAAATTTCAGGGAAACGGCTTCGGCCATCAGAGACTTCTCCTTATCCAGTCCCGCCAACGAGCGCGGGTGGTCTTGGTGTATGTAAGCAAGGGGCGTTTAGCGCCATCAGCCCGGGGCGTAAACCCCTTTTCGGGTCGTTTAAAGCCGCCAGTAGCGCCACGGTGTCCACCATTTCAGGCGGTTCCCTAGACGATCCGGCACCGGATCGACACCGTGGGTACCGCCCGGCCCGCAGCGCAAGAGGCGAAAAAGCCCCATCCAGCCGCCAGCCCACAGACCATGGCGCGCAATCGCCTCATAAGCATATTCGGAACAGGTGGGGAAATGCCGGCAGGAATTGCCGATGAAACCCGACAGAGTGAGCTGGTAGAACCGCACCAGCGCCGTGCCCAGCACACGCCCCGGGGTTTTGGGCCAGGGACCCTGCCAGTTTCGGCTTCGCGCGGCGTCTGACATACTGTCAGGCGGCAGCGCCCGCGCGCGCCTTCTCGATCTGATCGATCGCATCCACCACCGCATCGAACGTCAGCAGCGTGGACGCATGACGTGCCTTGTAGCCACGCACCGGCTCCAGATATCTCAGGTCTTCAAAACGACCGGATGGCGGTGCACCCTCTTCCTTGAGCATGGCGTACATTTGTTCACGGACCTGCCGCAACTCGCCGAAACTCGCTCCCAGCACATGAGCAGCCATAATTGACGATGAAGCCTGTCCAAGAGCGCAGGCTTTTACTTCATGTGCGAAATCGACCACCGTGTCATCCTCAACCCTGAGGTCGACCACAACAGTCGAACCACAAAGCTTGGAATGCGCCTTCGCAGAAGCATCCGGCGCTTCCAGCCGCCCGATGCGCTGAATATTGCCGGCAAAACCAAGAATTTTCGCGTTGTAGACGTCATCGAGCATGGAATTTCCGTTCTGCCGCAACCGAAACACATCAAAGTCGCTTCGGCACCTTCCCTTCTGCCTCAAGCCACTTATATAATGAACGCTGTGGGCCCACGACAAGGCATGATGCCGTTGTGGGTGCCAGTTTCGCGCACGCCGCTGTCGGGCCGGGCTGAGATTTTTCTCCATTACCCGCTGGATAAGGCCGTGAACCGTTCAACTCGTCCCTGCCGAGACAGGGACTACGGGAGACGCCTTCTATGGACGCTGTTATCAAGAATTTTCCGCCTCATGCCGAGAAGGGTGAGAAAATCGCGGAGACAAAATCTTACATGGACAAGCCGGCTACTGATCGTCCATCTCAAGAAGAGGTGGAAAACGCTGTGCGCACCCTTTTGCGCTGGACCGGTGACGACATCGCCCGTGAGGGCCTTGTCGAAACGCCCAAGCGCGTGGCCAAGGCCTACCGCGAGATGTTCTCCGGTTACGATCAGTGCCCCGCCGAGGAACTGGGGCGAACCTTTGAAGAGGTGCAGGGCTACAACGACATGGTCCTTATCAAGGACATCTCGTTCCACTCGCACTGCGAACATCATATGGTGCCGATCATCGGCAAGGCGCACGTAGCCTATTTGCCGGATGGGAAGGTGGTCGGCCTGTCCAAGATCGCCCGCGTCGTCGACATCTTCGCGCGCCGCCTGCAGACGCAGGAAGCCATGACCGCGCAGATTGCCCATGTGATCCAGGATGTTCTGAAACCACGTGGCGTGGCCGTTCTGGTTGAGGCCGAGCACATGTGCATGGCCATGCGCGGTATCCGCAAGCAGGGCTCCGTCACGCTCACCACCACGTTTACGGGCGCATATCGAGAAGATCTTCAGGAGCAGGCGCGCTTCATGACCATGCTGCGCGACAATCACCGCTGATGACGACATTGAGCTTTCCTCCGGCCCCATCCGACAAGGCCGCGCTTGAAGAAGGCGCGGCTTTTTCGCCGCGCTTTGACGCCAACGGCCTTCTTACGGCGGTGGTAACGGATGCCGAAACCAACGCAATCCTGATGGTTGCACACATGAATGCCGAGGCATTGGCGATGACACTACAGACCGGCATTGCCCATTACTGGTCGCGCTCGCGAGGTCAGCTCTGGAAGAAGGGCGAGACCTCCGGCAACGTCCAGCACATTGTCTCCATCGCCACGGACTGCGATCAGGATGCGGTGCATTTGAGCGTGAAGGTTGCCGGCGATGGCGCAACCTGCCACACCGGCCGGCGTTCCTGTTTCTACAGAAACGTCTCCGTGCGTGATGGCAAGGCGGTTCTGATCGACCTCGGCATGAAGCCTTTGGATCACAAAGACGGACACGCTTGACCAAAAGTCGGTCTCGATTTCTTGATCGCCTGCGGCGTAGACTTTCTTCTCGGGAACGCACATCTAGAGTCTGGCATATCCGCCAGGTTCCCCGGTGAGGCAGCGTTGAACCGTTCGGTTCGCCAAAGCGACGCATATTCACCAATTTGATACAGTTCCCGGGCATGATGCCAAGGGGACGAGGAGATGATCATGCTCGATTGGGCATCTCTACGCAGGAAGCAAGACAGCAGGCAGGGCGACTTGGGTTCGCCTGAACCACCCGTGGCCGAGCGGGTGCCTGCACCAAATCCTCGCAACGGTATCGCCCTTGCCCTCGGCGGCGGCGCTGCACGCGGCTGGGCCCATATCGGTGTCCTGCGCGCGCTCGACGAAGCGAACATCCCCATTGGCATGATTGCCGGCACCTCCATCGGCGCGCTGGTGGGTGGCTGTTATCTGGCGGGAAAGCTGGATGAACTGGAAGATTTTGCCCGCTCCCTGACCAAGCGGCGTATCTTCGGATTGCTCGATATCAATTTCGGCGGCAGCGGTCTGTTTGGCGGCATGAAGCTCACGGCGCGCATGGAAGAGCATCTACGGGGCGTGACCTTTGACGATCTCTCAAAGCCGTTTGTCTGCGTCGCAGCGGAAATTCGCACCGGCCACGAGATCTGGCTATCGAGCGGGTCGCTGATCACCGCGATGCGAGCCTCCTACGCCTTGCCTGGCGTTTTCGAACCAGTCACTTGCAACGGTCGAGTGCTTGTTGACGGTGCACTCGTCAACCCGGTCCCTGTTTCTGCCTGCCGAACCTACGAGCAGCCTCTCGTCATGGCCGTCAACCTCCATTACGATCTGTTTGGACGCGCGGCAGTCATCAAGCATGCAGCAGATATGCCCCGGGAAACGGAGCAAGGCGACAAAGCTCCGCTTGTGGTGGAAAAGGGCCCGCATCAGCGCGATCAGCGGCTCGGCATTACCGGTGTGATGGTCGAAGCCTTCAACATCATTCAGGATCGAATTTCGCGCGCCCGTATGGCGGGCGACCCGCCGGACCTGTCGCTCCAGCCCAAGCTCGGCCACATCGGCCTTACGGAGTTCCACCGTGCCGATGAAGCCATTGCGATCGGCTACGAGACCACCCAGGCCCGCCTCTCAGAGCTCGACCGGATCATCACCGTCCTGGGGTGACCCGCGCTTTCATGCGCTGGCCGCATCCTGAAGCCGCATCTGGATGCGCTTCGTTCCATTCCAGTGATTGGCCGCCAGCGTCCCCGCAACGTGGATCGTCGCGCCGCGGTTGGCGAAAAGGAAATTGCCGAGGTCAGTTTCGGCGGCCCGGAAGGCAATGGCCTCCATACGCGCACCTGTCTGGGAGCGCAGATCAACACGCACATGACCGTTGCCCACGATGCGCGCATCGGCCAGGCGGTGGCGCGGCAGCGCCAGAACCGGTGTCGAGTGACCAGAACCAAATGGCCCAGCGGTCTCCAACGCATCGAGCAGCGCAAAATTCGCCCCATCGGCAGAGAGTGCAGCATCGATCTTCAGGCTTTCGGCATCCCTCAGCTTCTTCACCGCGCTAGCGGCTCGCTCCTCGAAATACGCCCGAAGCGGCCCGAGCTTACCGCGCTCGATGGTAATCCCGGCAGCCATGGCATGGCCGCCGCCTTTGACCAGCAGCCCTTCGGAGACGGCTTCACGAACAATTTTGCCCAGATCGAAACCCGGAATCGAGCGCCCGGAGCCTGTGCCCTTGCCGCTCGGATCGAAAGCGATCGCAAAGGTCGGTCGCCTTGCATGGTCCTTGAGACGAGACGCCAGAAGACCAACGATGCCCGGATGCCAGCGATCGCTCGCGGTAACAAGCACGGCGGGCCCCTCACCGGCCATCAACTCCGCGTCCGCCTCGGCCTTCGCCTCCGCGAGCATCACCGTTTCCATGTCCTGACGCTCGGTGTTCAGCCGGTCGAGTGTCTCTGCGATTTTCGCGGCTTCGGCCGGATCGTCGCTGGCGAGCAGATTGCTGCCCAGAGCCGCGTTGCCTATACGGCCACCGGCATTGATGCGCGGCCCGATCATGAAGCCGAGATGGTAAGGGTTGAGTGGTTCGCCGATGCGCGACACGCGTGCCAGCGCTGCCAGTCCCGGCGTTTTCATCTGACGCGCGGCCAAGAGCCCCTTCACCACGAAGGCGCGGTTGACACCCACAAGCGGCACCACATCGCACACCGTTCCAAGCGCCACGAGATCAAGAAGCCCCAGCAGATCCGGCGCTGCCTTGGGCGCCCCCTCCTGGCGAAGACGTTTAACCGTTTGCACCAAAGCCAGGAACACAACCCCGGCGGCACACAAGAAGCCCTGCCCCGATAGATCATCTTCCCGGTTCGGGTTCACCACCGCGACCGCCTCCGGCAACTCGCCGCCTACCTGGTGATGATCGAGAACCACCACGTCGGCGCCCGCCTCAGTCGCCGCTGCGATGGCGGCGGCGCTGTTGACCCCGCAGTCGACGGTGACAATCAGGCTCGCCCTGCCAGCGAGTTCTCTCATCGCCTCGGGATTTGGTCCATAGCCCTCGAAAATCCTGTCCGGAATGTAGATTTCGGATGCAATGCCGTAGTGCGCCAGAAAGCGCTTCATCATGGCCGAGGAAACAGCGCCATCGACATCGTAGTCGCCGAAGATCGCGACCCTCTCGCCGTGCTGAACAGCGCGAGCCAGCCTTTCGGCGGCTTTCTCCATGTCGGTCAGGCTCGCTGGATCGGGCAGGAGATCACGAATTGTGGGGTCGAGAAACCGCTTGGCCTCGTCCATCTCCACCCCGCGGCCAGCCAGAACGCGCGCAACGATTTCGGGAATACCATGGGTCTGCGCCATCGCCAGCGCGACATTCTCGCCGCGCAGGTCCAGCCGATGTTCCCACGCAAGGCCGCGTGCAGAGTGCCGTACATCCAGGAAGTATCGCTTGTCGCCTGTCATCGTCGACTAGGTTTCACAGAGGACGAACAATGGCAAGCGGCCTTGAGGTTCTCAGAACTTGTCCAGGTCCTGATGACGGGCGATGATCTCGCGCACCGTCTGAGAGGAGGAACGCATGACAATGGTGTGCGTGGATATCTGGTCCCGGCCGAACTTGACGCCGGAAAGCAGGTTGCCATCCGTCACACCGGTTGCGGCAAACAACACATCTCCCTTGGCCATCTCATCCATGCGATAGACCTTGTTTGGGTCTGAAATGCCCATCTTCGCCGCGCGCGCGATCTTTTCCTCGGTATTGAGTTGCAGACGTCCCTGCATCTGCCCCCCGATACAGCGCAATGCGGCTGCCGCCAGAACACCCTCAGGCGCACCGCCGATGCCAAGATAAATATCGATCCCGGTTTCATCCGGATCGGTCGTATGAATCACGCCGGCCACGTCACCGTCGCCGATCAGCCGGATCGCAGCACCCGTTCCGCGCACTTCCTCGATCAGACGCGCATGGCGGGGCCGGTCGAGAATGCAGGCAGTGATCTCGTTGACCGGCACACCCTTGGCCTTTGCCAGCGCCTCGATATTTTCCACGGCGGGAGCATCGAGATCGACGACGCCTTCGGGATAACCGGGACCGACAGCGATTTTTTCCATGTAGACGTCGGGCGCGTAAAGCAGGCTGCCTCGCTCGGCGATGGCGATTACCGCCAGAGAGTTGGGCAGGTTCTTGGCGCAGATCGTGGTGCCCTCAAGCGGATCGAGCGCGATATCGACCTCAGGACCTTCGCCCACACCCACTTCTTCTCCGATATAGAGCATCGGCGCTTCATCGCGCTCGCCTTCGCCAATCACCACAGTGCCCTTGATCGGCAGGCGGTTGAGCTCCGAGCGCATCGCATCTACGGCAACCTGATCGGCCGCTTTTTCGTCGCCACGGCCACGCAGCCTTGCCGCAGCCACAGCCGCGCGCTCCGTCACACGAACGAGTTCCAGTGTGAGTATGCGGTCGAGACCCGCCTGCGTGGCTTTCAACATGTATCCAGATCCTGATGTTCACCGCCTTCCATGGGCGGCGGCTTCTTGTGGCAAAGACGGCGCGGCACGGCAAGACCCCGGTCGCCCCGTCAAAAACATGAATCGATTGAATAAATGTGACAGGCTCGAAATGTGCGTCAGGCTGCCCGCTCGATGCGGATAACTTGCGGCTTGTCCACGAGATGACCGTCCTTCATCACACCGTCAACCGCTTTGCGAACGGCCGCTTCCGTTGTCTCATGAGTGACGAGAATCACGTTCTTCTGCTCGTCCGGCAGGCCGCCATCGGCATGCTGGACGATCGATTCGAGCGAAATCTCGTTATCGGCCATGCGCTTGGCAATGGCCGCGAACACACCGGCGCGGTCATGCACCGTCATACGGATGAAGTACCCTCCCTCGTGCGAGCGCATTCGCGCCCGCTTGTAGGGTTTCAGCTTGGCCGCCGGACGCCCGAAGACCGGACCGTGCTGAAAACCCGGGCGGCTCTTCGCAATGTCGGCCATATCGCCGATGACCGCGGAGGCTGTAGCACTTCCGCCTGCGCCAGGTCCTGAAAGCAGAAGCTCGCCAAGCACATCGGTTTCGATCGCCACGGCATTGGTCACGCCATGCACCTGCGCGATCACCGAGTGCGTGGGAACCATCGTCGGATGGACCCGTTGCTCGATCCCGCTCTCGGTCTTGACGGCGACGCCCAGCAACTTGATGCGATAGCCAAGTTCGCTCGCAGCCCGGATATCTGCCTGGCTGATATTGGAAATGCCCTCCATGTAGATGTCGTCAGCAGAGATCTGACAGCCGAAAGCGAGACTCGTAAGGATCGAGAGTTTATGTGCCGTGTCGTGTCCCTCGATATCGAAGGTGGGATCGGCTTCGGCATATCCAAGGCGCTGCGCTTCTGAGAGACAGTCTTCAAAGGAGAGCCCTTCTTCCTCCATGCGTGTCAGAATGTAGTTCGCCGTGCCGTTCATGATGCCGAACACACGGCTCACTTCATTCCCGGCGAGCGCTTCACGCATGGTCTTGATAACGGGGATGCCGCCGGCCACTGCGGCTTCGTAGTTGAGAAGAACGCCCTTCTCCTCCGCGATCGCCGCCAGCGCGACACCGTGTTTGGACAGCAATGCCTTGTTCGCCGTCACCACGTGACGCCCCGCCTCCAATGCCGTCTTCACGGAATCATAGGCAGCACCGCTGTCGCCACCGATCAGTTCGACGAACACGTCGATCTCGGCGGATCCGGCCAGCTCGACCGGGTCGTCAAACCATTGCGCATTGCCCAGTTCGATGCCGCGGTCGCGATTGCGGTCACGTGCAGAAATTGCGGTCAGGGCCATTGTGCGTCCGCATTGCCTGGTCAGTTCCGCTTCCTTGTCCGTCATGCAACGCACGACGGAAGCGCCTACGGTTCCCAAACCCGCAATTCCAATACGCAACGCTTCGGCCATGATGCGGCGTGCTCCTTCTCGATAGTTCAGTGATTAAGACTCAGCGTCGGGCGCCGAGCGGGATGACGTTGTCAGTGTTTTCCGGTGCGGTTGCAAGGAAGCGCTTGATGCTGCGAGCAGCCTGCCGGATCCGGTGCTCGTTTTCCACCAGCGCGATACGCACATACTGGTCCCCGAACTCACCAAAACCGATGCCAGGTGCAACCGCCACCTCGGCCTTTTCCACCAGAAGCTTGGAAAACTCCAAAGAGCCAAGTTCACTGTAGGCGTCCGGGATCGGCACCCACGCAAACATGGTAGCTGGCGGAGGCGGCACGTCCCAGCCGGCGCGGCCAAACGATTCCACTAGCACATCCCGGCGGCGACGATAGACTTCGCGGACCTCTTCAATCTCCGTGCCATCGGAATTCAAAGCAGCTGCAGCCGCCACCTGAATCGGTGTGAACGCCCCATAATCCAGATAGGATTTGACGCGCGACAACGCAGCGATCAGCCGCTCATTGCCGACCGCAAACCCCATGCGCCAGCCTGGCATGGAAAAAGTCTTGGACATGGAGGTGAACTCCACCGTGACGTCCATCGCGCCAGGCACTTCCAGAACGGAAGGCGGCGGATTACCCTCGAAATAGATCTCCGAATAGGCAAGATCAGAAAGGATGATCAGATCGTTTCTGCGCGCAAACGCGACCACATCCTTGTAAAAATCCAGCGACGCCATGCAGGCTGTCGGATTCGACGGGTAATTGAGGATGAGCGCGATAGGCTTCGGCGTCGAATAGCGCACGGCACGTTCGAGCGCCGGAATGAAATTCGTGTCAGGTTCGGCGGGGATGGCACGCACAACGCCACCCGACATAATGAAACCGAAAGCGTGAATCGGGTAAGTCGGATTGGGACACAGGACCACATCGCCCGGCGCAGTGATCGCCTGGGCCATATTCGCAAACCCCTCCTTCGACCCCAGGGTCGCGACCACCTGGGTTTCAGGGTTGAGCTTTACGCCGAACCGACGCTCGTAATAGGCCGCTTGCGCCCGCCGAAGACCGGGAATGCCGCGCGAAGAAGAATAGCGATGTGTACGCGGATCGCGCACGACGTCACACAGTTTGTCAACAATGGCCTGAGGGGTTGGAAGATCGGGATTTCCCATGCCGAGATCGATGATGTCGGCACCGCGCGAACGCGCACTCGCCTTGAGGCGATTCACCTGCTCGAAAACATAGGGCGGGAGCCGACGGATTTTGTGAAATTCTTCCATCATCATACCTCGATGCAGGTGACGCGAGACCGGTGACCGGTCCTCATATACCCATTCCCTCGACTGGTCGAGGGGAAGGAGAGCAGAGGTTATTCGCTCTTTTCGATTTCCTCGAGCTGCCGCTCGGCATGCGTTTTGGCAAGTCGGCGCAGACGTGCCGCCTCGGCTTCGGCGTTGTTGCCTGGAGCGCGGACAGCCAGACGTTCCCGCACAGCGGAGAGATCGCGCGTGAGCGCGTCCTTCTCGGTGGCATCAATCGGCGTCGCTGCCGATTCCGGCGGGATGTTGAGATCGGGATAAGCGCCGGTATTGCGTACAGCAGGGGCGGACGTTACCTCTGGCGCGGGCTGCGACCCAGGCCTCGGCAAGGGTGTTGGCGTCCTGATCGCCGCGGACGGCACAGCGTCTTCCAGACTTGCGCTGACACATCCACCGAGCGTCAGCGAGAGGGAAACCGCCAGGCCAAGTACTTCGGTGATGCGAAAAAAACCGCGGTGAGCTCTGATTTTCATATTCTCTTCCGATTCAAGCCACTACCATGCATGATGGTCGCGGGGGAGCCTCCCGTGAGATTACGTTAACACCGCGCCGCTTGAAAGGCGCGTTCAGGTTGCAGGCGCAAATTATGGCTCAGGAAAAGCAGACCAACGGCGCAGGAAACCACGCAGACTCAACGCTCCACCAGTATTTCGCAAAAGATCCCGAACGTCTGGCGCAAAATTTGGCGCGCGCGCTTGAGGAACTCGGCAAGGCTGCGGCCTCCTGGACGCAAGCGAGAGAAAAGGGCGAGACGAGCGACATAACGGCCGCGCCGATTGCCGACATGATCAGGACATTCTCGCGGGTTAGTGAATATTGGCTGGGCGACCCCACTCGTGCGCTGGAAGCTCAGACACGTCTCTTCGCCGAATTCATGGGCATCTGGGCAAATGCCATCCGCCGGCTGAGCGAAGAGAATGTCGGTGACTACGTTCCGACCCCAGCCACCGACAAGCGTTTCCAGGACCCCGAATGGGCGCGCAACGCCTTTTTCAGTTTTCTCAAGCAGGCCTATCTCGTAACCGCGCGTTGGGCCGCCGAGCTGGTGGATGGCGCTGATGAGCTCGATGATATAACGCGCCACAAGGCGCGGTTCTACGTCGAGCAGATGAGTCAGGCCCTGTCACCGTCGAATTTTCTCCTGACGAATCCCGAGCTCTATCGCGAGACAATGGCGAGCGATGGGGAAAACCTCGTGCGCGGCATGCGCATGCTTGCCGAAGACATTGCCGCTGGAAAAGGCGATCTCAAACTCCGCCAGTCCGACAGTTCCAAATTCGAGATCGGCGAGAATCTGGCTACGACGCCGGGCAAAGTCGTTGCCCGCAACGATCTGGTCGAAGTCCTCCAATACGCCCCTGCGACGAAGAATGTATTGAAGCGGCCACTCCTCATCGTCCCCCCCTGGATCAACAAATTCTACATCCTCGACCTCAACCCCAGACGTTCCTTCATTCGCTGGGCGGTTGAGCAGGGACATACGGTTTTTGTCATTTCCTGGATCAATCCTGACGAACGCCACGCACGTTACGACTGGGCAGATTATATCGACCGGGGCATAAAGTTTGCCCTCGACACCATCCAAGCCGCGACAGGAGAAAAACAGGTCAATGCCATGGGGTATTGCGTCGGCGGAACGCTGCTGGCAGCCTGCCTTGCCCTGATGGCCAACGAGGGCGATGACCGCATTGCCAGCGCCACCTTTCTAACCACACAGGTGGATTTCACCTTTGCAGGAGACCTAAAGGTCTTCGTCGACGAAGAGCAGATCCAGGCGCTGGACTCGGCAATGCGCGAACGGGGGTACCTGGACGCGACACGCATGGCTACCGCATTCAACATGCTACGCGCCGGCGATCTGATCTGGCCCTATGTCGTCAACAATTACTTGCGCGGCCAGGCTCCGCTGCCCTTCGACCTCCTTTACTGGAATTCCGATTCCACCCGGCTTGCAGCCGCCAACCACTCCTACTACCTGCGCAACTGCTACCTTGAGAACAACCTTTCGCGCGGCCGCGCTGTCCTGCGCGGCAAAACCCTTCGTCTCGAAGATATAAAAATCCCGATTTTCAACCTTGCCACGCGTGAGGATCATATAGCGCCTGCGAAATCCGTCTTCCTTGGCAGCCGGTTTTTCGGAGGGCCGGTCGAGTTCGTTCTTGCAGGTTCAGGGCACATAGCAGGCGTCATCAATCCGCCCGAAATGAAAAAGTACCAGTTCTGGACCGGCCGGGAGCCCCGTGGCGAATTTGATGAATGGATGGCAGATGCCCGGGAGCATGGCGGCTCCTGGTGGCCCCAATGGCAACGCTGGATCATGTCGCAGGGCAGCCGACAGGTGAAAGCCCGTAACCCTGCGAAGAACAAGAAGACGCTTGGCGATGCCCCCGGAGAATACGTGCGCATCCGCGCGTAATCACACAAAATGACAGCATGAAACAATGCTTTTAGGGGCCTTGAATGAACTTTGACGTAGTCTCGTGATGAAACATGTTCTTGCCTCAATTGTTTTCTAACGCCTATATGGTTCTTCATCGGGCTGGGATTCGCAGGCAAGACAAGCACTTGCTACAGATTTGCGATCCGAATTCGGTTCACCGTTGCGTGCTTAATACAACCAATTGAGGGGCATATTTCTGTTGTTGGGGGACGAGAGCGGAAAACGCTGTATGACGGTGTTGGGCCATGGTCGGATCAGTCTGACAGGTGTAATTTGCGCGCTGTTTCTGGCCTCCTGCTCCACCACGTCTGACCCCGTAACCCAACTTGGCCTCGCGCCGACTGCGCTGCAGAGCGGCGACAGCGGGCCTGATCTGTCAACCAGCGATGGCGTCCTGTTTGCAGCCGCCGACGGCGCTGACGGATCGGAAACCTCGGGTTCGCTACCTCTCCCCTCCGAACGTCCTGGCCAAAAAGAAGAGGTGGCGTCCACCGAAGAGGTTTCGGCAGAGACAGCAGCGGCTGCGCAGGAGGAATCTGTCTCGGCAACCGAGACTGCCGCCGCCGGGAGCCCGTCAGAGGAAACCGCCTCTCCGACCGAGAGCGCCCCTACACAGACGGCGGCCGCCTCTCCTGTTCCGGAAGACACTTCCGATGAGGTCTCAGCAGCCGATGCAACACCGCCGCCCGAAAGCGAATCAGCGTCCAAGCGACAGAGTTTCCTTTCAGCCTTCTTCTCTGCCAAGGAACCGAAAGCCGCAAAAGCAGCGGAGAAAGCCACTCGCCCCCTGATCGACACGAGCAAAGCCAAGCCCGCGGAGACGTCGAAGGTTATGCTCGCCTCGGCTTCACCCGACACGAAGCCCGTGCAGGCATCGGTCAATATGGGCTCAGCGCTCCCTGGGGTACGGCAGGGCGAAAGCCTGTTCGAGTTCTCAAGCAAGACAGGCAGCGGTGATGCCGACGCAGATATTTACGAGGAGGAGCCAGCTTACCAGGTCGCCTCGGCTGCCGGTATGGCGAGACTTGCTCCCAATGGTCTCCTCAAACAGCGTGAAAGCGTTGATACCGCCTGTCTGAAACCTGCCCTGGTCGGCATGCTCAAGGCGATCGAACGGCATTACGGCAAACGAATCGTCGTCACATCGGGTTATCGCAGCCCCAGTTACAATCGCCGTGTACGCGGCGCCCGTAAGTCTCTCCACATGTATTGCGCCGCCGCCGACATCCAGATTGATGGCGTCAGCAAGTGGGAACTGGCCAAATATGTCCGCTCTATGCCCGGTCGTGGTGGCGTGGGCACCTATTGTCATACAAAATCGGTGCATGTGGACGTCGGCCCGGAGCGCGACTGGAACTGGCGCTGCCGTCGCAGAAAATAAATCACAAAAAAAGCATGGAACCATCACAAGACGGGTTGCCCCCGGCAACGAAGCTCACTATAAGCCGGATCGTCTTGAGCGCGCCCATCGTCTAGCGGTCTAGGACGCCGCCCTTTCACGGCGGAAACACGGGTTCGAGTCCCGTTGGGCGTGCCAGTTTTACCTCCTGACATCGTAGATCGGCCAATGGAATTCCTTGGCGTTTGACCCGACCTGCCAGCCCGCGTACTTCTCGCTCATGGTTGTGGAGCGATGGTGGCGTAACGGTTTCACCGGCATGAGCAGGAAGGCAGTGAAATGCAGGGCCCGTTGATTGTTGCCGAAAAGGCGCTTGGTTTTGCCGCCTCGCGCGCCCGGTTCTTCCTCATCGCAGGGCTATTGGTCGGCACCGCCTCGCCGACAGCTGCGCACGCGGCAAAACCCTGGATCGCCGAAATGATTGCAGCTTTGCTCTTTCTGGCAGCCCTGAGGGTGGGACCGAAGGCCCTTGTCGGTGCGCTCGGTGAGCTGCGCCACTCGCTTGCTGCCACCCTCGCCTTTCAATTGTTTTTACCCATCAGCTTCGCGCTGGTGTTCCTGGCGATCGGCTGGGAAGGCGTCCTGCCTACGGCGCTGGTGTTGATGGCAGCTGCTGCTCCGGTTTCCGGGAGCCCGCATCTGGCGATCATGACCGGCAATGATCCTGCCCCAGCCATGCGGGTTATGACGCTTGGAACCGCACTCTTGCCGCTGACGGTTCTGCCCGTCTTCTGGCTCACACCCGCGCTTGGCAGCGCAGACGTGATTTTGGCGGCCGCCGGCCGGCTTCTGGCTGTCATCGTGCTTGCCGTGTCCGCAGCTTTTATTCTTCGCCGTTTCGCATTCGCAAACCCGACGCCGGTTGCGATCCGGTCGATTGACGGTCTTTCTGCCATTCTCATGAGTGTTGTGGTGATCGGTCTCATGTCGGCGGTCGGTGAGACGATTTTTGTTGATCCGGCACGGGTAGGCCTCAATCTCGCGATTGCCTTTGCGGCCAATTTCCTGTTGCAGATCGGCGTAACGGTCCTGCTCGAACGCTTTGGCAGGAAGACAATTGCAGCGCCATTGGGGATTGCTGCTGGTAACCGCAATATTGGCCTCTTCTTGACCGCCCTCCCCGCCGGCGTGACCGATTCGCTTCTGCTGTTCATCGGTTGCTACCAGATACCCATGTATCTGACGCCACTGGTCCTCGGCCCATACTATCGAAAACGCGCTGCCGCGCTGTCCCGGCATCCGGCGCGCAACTGATCAACCTGCAAAGACACCGTAATCCCAAGCAGATACGCATCGAAAGGCCCTCATGGAATTTTCAGCACCGCTGATCGAGGCACGCCTGATCCGCCGCTACAAGCGCTTCCTGGCAGATGTCATGCTCATGGACGGCACTGAGCTCACGGTCTCGGTACCGAACACCGGTTCCATGCTCGGGCTGACGGCCAGGGGATCGCGCGTCTATCTCTCCCACTCCGATGATCCGAAGCGCAAATATCGCCACCGTCTGGAGATCGTGGAGGCTGACGGCACCCTGGTCGGGATAAACACGGGACTGCCCAATAGACTTGCCGAGGAAGCAATCCATGCAGGCCTGGTCTCCGACCTTGCCACATACGACACTTTAAAGCGCGAACAGCGCTACGGGGAACGCTCCCGCATCGACATGCTTCTGGAAGATCCTCGGCGTCCCCGCGCCTATGTGGAGGTGAAGAATGTGCATTTCATGCGCGAAGAAGGTCTCGCGGAATTCCCCGATACAGTGACGGAGCGCGGAGCACGGCATCTGCACGAACTTGCCGCTATGCGCCAGGCAGGCCATCGGGCGGTCATGATCTATCTGGTACAAAGAGGCGACTGCCAGCGCTTTCGTTTGTGCGGCGATCTCGATCCTGCTTACGCAAAGGCTTTTGCACTCGCTGACAAGGCCGGGGTTGAAGCTTACGCCATCAAGTGCCAAATCACCCCTGAAGCAATCAAGCCCGATCGTCTGATAGACATCGTGCAATAAAAACAGCAAAATCCGGCAACCATATCCAATCGAAGTGCAAGCGATTCAAACCTCATGGTCACCTACCTCGAAGCAGACTCCGCCCCGATGCGAAACACTGGCCAGATTCGCCTGTACGGCGAGGAAGGCTTCGAAGGCATGCGCCGGGCATCGAACCTGACCGCACGCTGCCTGGACGAGCTTGCAGGCCGGGTTGCACCAGGTGTGACCACCAATGAGATTGACAGGTTTGTTTTTGAATTCGGTATGGATCACGGAGCGATCCCCGCGACGTTGAACTATCGCGGTTACACAAAATCCACCTGCACCTCCATCAATCACGTGGTTTGCCACGGGATTCCGGATGATAAACCGCTGCGCGATGGCGATATCGTCAACATCGATGTCACCTATATCCTCGACGGTTGGCATGGAGATTCGAGCCGCATGTATCCCGTCGGCACGATCAAGCGCGCCGCCGAACGGCTCCTCGAGGTCACCCATGAGTGCCTTATGCGCGGCATCGCCGCAGTAAAGCCCGGTGCACGCACGGGCGCGATCGGAGCGGCCATCCAGTCTTATGCGGAGGGAGAACGCTGTTCGGTTGTGCGCGACTTTTGCGGCCACGGGGTCGGTCAGTTGTTCCATGACGCACCCAACATCCTGCACTATGGCAGTGTGAACGAAGGTGTCGAAATGCGTCCCGGCATGATCTTCACCATTGAACCGATGATCAATCTCGGTCGCCCGCACGTGAAGGTTTTGTCTGATGGCTGGACTGCGGTGACCCGCGATCGTTCACTGTCAGCCCAGTACGAGCACTCGATCGGTGTCACAGAGACCGGCTGCGAAATTTTCACGCTTTCGCCCGCGGGGCTCGACCGGCCCGGTCTCCCGGCCTAGACTGCCATCAGGACGTGCGTCATCGGCAAACCGCACGTTCCCATGGAACAGTGGCGGGGACATTTCATGGAAGAGGACGACGACCACGGTTTTCTGGCCGAACGGCCGCTTGTACCCACTCGAAAATCCGGCATGAAGCCGCATTATCATGGACATCGGGACCGCTTGAGGCAGCGCTTCGCAGAAGCTGGCAGCACGGCGCTTTCCGATTATGAGTTGCTGGAACTCTTTTTGTTCCGCTCGATACCGCGTGCAGATACGAAAGGTCCGGCAAAAGCCTTGCTGGAACGCTTCGGCTCGCTTCCCGAGATTTTCGGCGCCCCGGAGCGCCTGCTGCAGGAAGTCGACGGTATAGGAGAGGCCGCCGCCCGCGATATCAAGGTGGCCGCTGCCCTGGCTCAGCGGATGCTTAAGGCAGACTTGCGCGACCGCCAGCTCCTGACCTCATGGTCACAGGTGATTGAATATTGCACCGCGGTAATGGCCCATGAGGACCGAGAGCAATTCCGCGTCCTTTTCCTCGACAAGAAGAACCAGCTTATTGCCGACGAGGTTCAGCAGACCGGCACCGTTGATCATACGCCGGTCTATCCGCGAGAGCTGGTTCGTCGCGCCCTGGAGCTCGCCGCCACGGCGGTCATTCTCGTTCACAACCACCCTTCAGGCGACCCGACGCCCTCCCGCGCCGATATCGACATGACGAAAACCATCGTCGACACCGCCAAACCATTGGGCATCACGGTTCACGATCACATCATTATTGGCAAAAAGGGACATGCGAGTTTCAAGGGGCTTCGTCTTATCTGATCGTGCCGCAAGAGAATATCCCTCAAAGGTAAAAGGCCGCTCATGGAGCGGCCTTTTCTGATCGTCCGATTAAAGAAGACGGATTACTCGCCTTCTTCCTTCTTCTTGGCCGCAGCCTTCTTCGGAGCGGCTTTCTTCTTCGGAGCAGCCTTCTCCTTTTTTGCCGGCTTTGCCTCGGCCTCGTCTTCGTCGTCCGCCATCAATTCGTCGCGCGAAACCTTTTCGTCAGTGACGGAGATTTCACCGAGCAGATGGTCTATAACCTTCTCCTCGAACAGCGGCGCACGGATGTTGGCCATCGCCTGCGGGTTCTGACGATAGAACTCGTAGATTTCCTGCTGCTGATGCGGCGGGTAGCGGCGGATCGATTCGATGAGTGCACGCTGCATCTCCTCATCGCTGACCTTTACCTCGGCCTTCTCGCCAATCTCCGAAAGTACGAGCCCCAGACGCACGCGACGTTCGGCCAGGCGCTGATACTCTTCGCGCGCCTCGTCCTCGGTCGTGTCCTCGTCTTCGAAGGTCCGGCCGGCGGCCTCGAGATCGCGGGTCACCTGGTTCCAGATGTTCTCGAACTCGGCTTCCACCAGCTTGGACGGTGCTTCGAACTTGTAGGCGTCATCCAGTGCATCGAGAATCTGCCGCTTAGCCTTCTGGCGCGTCACCTGGCCGAACTGGTTCTCGAGCTGCCCGCGAACGATCTCACGAAGCTTGTCGGCAGATTCCAGCCCCAACTGCTTTGCGGTCTCGTCATTGATCTCCAGCTCGTTCGGTTTGGAGATCTCTTTGACCTTGATATCGAATTCGGCTTCCTTACCGGCCAGATGCGCAGCCGCATATTCTTCCGGGAAGGTTACCTTGATCGTGGTCTCATCGCCGGCCTTGAGCCCAACAAGCTGCTCTTCGAAACCAGCGATGAACTGGTTCATGCCGATAACGACTTCGGAATCCTCGGCGGCGCCGCCATCGAAAGGCTCACCATCGATTTTTCCGAGATAGTCGAGCTTGACCTTGTCGCCTTCGGCCGCCTTGCCCTTCTTCACCTCATAGGTGCGGGCAGAATCGGCAACGCGTCGGACCTGCTCCTCGACTTCTTCGTCCGTCACGTCATAAACCTGACGTGTGATCTTGATATCGGAGAAGCTCTTGAGTTCGATCGGCGGGATAACTTCGTAAGACATCGAGAATTCGAAGTCGGCGTTCCCGGACAGAACCTTTTCGGCTTCCTTCTCGTCCTCGGTCATTGAGATTTCCGGCTGAATGGCCGGCTTCTCGCCGCGGTCCGACAGGATGCTCTGCGTGTCCGCAAGTATCTCGTTCACGACCTCAGCCATGAAGGATTTGCCATAGACGCGGCGCAGGTGCTGTGCGGGCACTTTGCCGGGGCGGAACCCCTTGAGGTTGACCTTGCCCTTAGCGTCATCGAGACGCTGGCTAAGGCGCGCCTCCATGTCCTTTGCAGGAACGACGACCTTAAGTTCGCGCTTGAGCCCTGAGTTGAGAGTTTCGGTTACCTGCATCCATCATACCTTTGTATTCGCTTTTGCCGCCGCTTTCACGGCGCCCACCGCTCTTCCTGTCGGGGAATCTTACCGGGAATGGCCCTTCTGGTGCGGGTGGAGGGACTTGAACCCCCACGGCTTGCGCCACAGGAACCTAAATCCTGCGTGTCTACCAATTCCACCACACCCGCTTCGAAAAACCCAAGGAGCGCCCTAAGCTTCCGAAAGCGCGGGTTCTATATCACCTGCACCTAGTCTATCAAAGCAAAATTGGCAAGATTCAGGGCTTTTTTATGCCTTTCTCCGATCGGCCGGACATGAACAGGGCGCGCGCTTTTCCGCACTCATTTATAAACCGATTATATCCCGGCCGAACATCGGCCACAACGCAGCCGCAAAAGCGCCATGCTGCATTGCACAAATCGCATTGCTGTCATGCAACATTGGCACTTCAAAGCTGAGCGGTAAGGGACTATCTCAGGCTCAACAAACGAACACGGAATTCAAACGAAGCGAGCACTGAGATGAACATCATCCGCAATTACCGCAACTGGCGCCGTTACCGTCAGACCGTCACCGAGCTGAGCCGTCTCTCCAATCGTGAGCTGAACGATCTGGGCATCTCCCGCGGCGACATCCCCTTCGTGGCGCGCAAGTCCCTCTAAGGGCATTCGAGATTTCGAGTTTCGCCAGGGTCACCTCCTCCCGATCCTGACGAATATGACCGACAACCTCCTCCTCCCAATTGTCGGTCACCCAAAACAACACCTGCCGGATCTCCTCCCCCGGCAGGTGTTGAAACGGGCGGCAGAGCCGGAAACGGCTCGCCACACAGAGTTTTAGAGTTTCCTTTGGGGTTATCCTCCTCCCAATCCCGAAGGAACCGACCGGCAACCTCCTCCTCCCAATTGCCGGTCATCCCAAAACGACACCCGCCGAACCTCCTCCCTCGGCGGGTGTTGTTTCCGGGCAGAAGCCTCCTATATGGGGCCTGTCAGGATTTGAGTTTCATAGATTTCGCTTGGGTTACCTCCTCCCAACCCTGGCGAATAGACCGGCAACCTCCTCCTCCCAAAATTGCCGGTCATCCCATAACGACATCCGCCGAACCTCCTCCCTCGGCGGGTGTCGTTTTTTTTTCGTCCCTCAGCGTTCCCCGCGCACACCGCGTTTTTTCCATTCGGTCAGTCTCATGATGTCCGGCGTGCCTCCGGCCGGCTCAAACCAGCTATCCACCGCCCAATCCTCACCGCTCTTCGTTCGAAGCACGGCTGTCGCATGCGGGTAACGCACGTCGAGGAAGAATCCGCGCGCGGAGTTTCGCCGGACTGTGTGATGACGAAGAAGCCCATGCCGCTCCAGATAGCGCAGGAGCGTATGCGTGTTTCGCGACTCGTCGATGCAATCCATCTGGCCATAGACATGAGCACCGCCGGGTGCCGATTTCGGATCGTCCCTCACTCCGATAACCCGCGTTGCCAAAGTTTCGAAATAGCGCACCGCCTTTGCCACGGCTGCCCGTTCAGCTCTCGCAGACGCTTTGCCTGATGCCATGATGGCAATCAGTCTCCGCCTGACCCCGGCGTCGATCGTCATGCTTTTCTTGTAAAAGCAGCCATAACCGCTGCACACATACAGTCGCTCCGCCTTCGCTCCGCCTGCCCAGAGGAGTGCCAACGCAACGCAAACCGATACAACACGTAAAATTTCAAGCCCCATGCACGTAGTTTAAGCTGCGTTTATTCACGAGGGAAGCGCTCCCGACGGCACGCTGCATATTTGGTTAGCGCTCCTCGTCCTATGGCGTTGCATTCCCCGGCACGGCAGCTTATCTCCTCCCCATGAAACCGATACACATCATTGGCGGCGGTCTTGCCGGTTCAGAAGCTGCCTGGCAGATCGCACAGGCGGGAATTCCCGCAATTTTGCATGAGATGCGACCGGTGCGCGGCACCGATGCTCACAAGACCGACAGCTTGGCCGAGCTGGTCTGTTCCAATTCCTTCCGTTCCGATGACGCAGAGACCAATGCGGTCGGCCTGCTCCACGCGGAAATGCGATTGGCGGGTTCGCTCATCATGCGTTCGGGCGACGCCAATCAGGTGCCGGCCGGCGGTGCGCTTGCAGTGGATCGTGACGGCTTCTCACAAGCCGTTACGGCAGAGCTTGAGGCCCACCCGTTGATCACCATCGAACGCGAAGAGATCACCGGCCTACCGCCCGAGGACTGGGACCTGGCAATTATTGCCACGGGTCCCTTGACCGCACCGGCACTTGCAGAAGCGATCTCGCAGGCTACCGGCGCCGAATCTCTCGCATTCTTTGACGCCATCGCCCCCATCGTTCATTTCGATTCCATCGATCTGAACGTGGCATGGTTCCAGTCTCGCTATGACAAGGTCGGCCCCGGCGGTACGGGCAAGGACTACATCAACTGTCCCATGGACAGGGCGCAGTACGAAGCATTCATTCAAGCTTTGCTCGATGGCGGCAAGACCGAATTCAAGGAGTGGGAAGGCACGCCCTATTTCGACGGCTGCCTCCCGATCGAGGTAATGGCGGAGCGAGGCCCCGAAACGCTCCGTCATGGTCCGATGAAACCTATGGGGCTGACCAATGCGCATATGCCCGATCAGAAGCCCTACGCGGTGGTCCAACTGCGGCAGGACAATGCGCTGGGCACGCTCTACAATATGGTCGGATTTCAGACGAAGCTGAAGTATGGTGAGCAAACTCGCATTTTCCGTATGATCCCTGGTCTGGAAAACGCCGAGTTCGCCCGCCTCGGTGGGCTGCATCGCAACACTTATCTGAATTCTCCGACCCTTCTGGACGGCACTTTGCAGCTGAAGAGCCGTCCAGGACTTCGTTTTGCCGGCCAGATCACCGGCTGCGAAGGCTACGTGGAAAGCGCGTCCATGGGATTGATCGCTGGTCGCTTTGCTGCTGCCGAACGCTTGGGCCGCCCTATTCCCGTGCCACCAGCGACCACCGCTTTCGGTGCCCTGCTCAACCACATCACCGGCGGACACATTCTTTCGGATGACGAACCCGGCAAGCGATCATTCCAGCCGATGAACGTCAATTTCGGCCTTTTCCCTCCCGTCGAAGTTCCCAAGCCGGAAGGCAAGCGACTTCGCGGCAAGGAAAAATCAGTAGCAAAGAAGAAGGCACTCACAGCGCGCGCACTGGTGGACTTCAAGGCATGGCTTGATGGGCTTCCCGCAGCTGAGGCAGCCGAATAGTTCGGTCCAGAGAAATCTCTGATGTGCAGGTTATTAGGGGTGCGGTTCGCGCACCCCTTCTTCTTTCCGGGGCATTGCAACAGTCCGCTAAACCCTACTCCCAGTCTCTGCTTCGCAACAGAATCGCGCCTGAGAAATTCTCCAGCACTGTTTCGGGATATGAACGGGCGTAAAGATACGTGGGGATCAGCACGATCTGTCTGCCTTCCGCCTCGAGGCGCAATACAGCCGATTGATCGACTTTCGAGGACAGCTCGACGATTCTCGCTGCATCGATCCTGAAGAGAATGGGAGCGCCGGCTTCCGGCGCCAGCGATACGGCGTTGGGTTTCAGCACCGGCCTGAGACGGGTTCCGCCTGGTAGGGACAATGAGACGCTCGCTGTATCTTCCTTGTAGAGCTGTACGTTCTGAACAAGTACATCGAACCCATCCAGGGCAACGGTGACTGCTGTACCGCTGTTATAGGAAAACCCCTGGCGCCCACGCTGAACGGCATTGTCCGGATCCAGATTCCACGCATGGGCAATCTGCCGATAGAGGCTTTCCTCTCCAGACGGCGCGAACCCTTCGGGAGCCACGCCAAGCTCGGCATTCTCTCCACCGAGATAGCGCAGAACGGCAAGCGCTTCCGCCTTCGTTTGAAGGTCCTCAGGCTCGCCACGGACGATATGAAGAAAGCGCGCCTGTTGCGAACTGATGGACCAGTTTACAGCCCCCTGAGGCCCGAAACTGCCAATGAGAAGCGCGATGACTGGCAGGCCTGCGACCACTCGAATATCGCCGCGCAGAGGTCGGACCGTCTGCAGGATGACCAGAGCGAGCATCACAACGCCGAAAAGCCCCAGGAAATAGCGTTCCACAGTCCATCCGAAAGCGCTCACGCGCAACCACAGAGCGTAAAAAAGAAGGCCAAGCGGGACCAGAAGGATCAAGGGCCAGAATCGCACGAAAAATCGGGTCGGCGCGCGTGCCGTATCGAGAAACGGTTTGGTCAAAAGCAGAACCGCAACGGTACAGACACCATAGGTAAGCACCAACCAGCCGATCTGCCCCTGCGGTACCTCTCCGGTTACAACGATCTTTGCCGTGTAGAGATGCAGGATTACCGCATAGATGATGAGAAGCGGAACAGCGGCAAAGTCGCCAAGCGCCCGCATTCCATGTTGCATCATGTCATGTTCGCGCCCGCCGGGCTCCTCATTGAACACAAAGGGGGTCTGACCAAGACCGAACAGCGGAGCAACGAAGAGCCCAATGGACACCCAGATGTGCCCGTAGAAATCGTTGGGTATGTCTATACCGAAGAGGTGTGTGAGGCTCGCCAGTATTGCAGAAACACCACCCCCGAAGAGGACGAATGCTAGGATCGCGAGCGCAGCCGCAAAAGCCAGGCGTGCCGTGAACATCCAGAAGGCGGCGCCTGTCCCTCTGCCAGCAAAGGGCGCGACGGGTACGATTGTCGCCAGAGAGAGAAGAAAAGCCCACTCTACGGTTCGCGCACTTATGGGTGGCCACATCACGGTGAAGGCTGCCAATCCGGCGAGAACGGGCAGGATGTAACAGGGCCACACCGAGAGGCGCCTGGATTGGGCAAACAGCGTTGCGGCAAATGACGCAAGCACCGCCGCAATCAACGCAAAGACCTGATTTTCCTGAGGCACAACGCCGAAGAGCCGGGATGAAAACAGAGTGTTGTCGGCAACGATGGCATTCGCCTGGGCCGCCGTGAGAAGCAGAAAGCCGACAGTAACCGGAAAGCGTGAGACAGCTTCTCCCATCGCGGAAACGGCTTCCTGCAGTGACGCCAGCCAGCCTATGCCCGCATGGGTTCTATTCAGTTTTTCTGACAAGAGATTTCCTCAATCGGGACCGCGGGGCGAACACGAACATGTGAGAACGGCGCAAATGGGGCAGCAGCTTATCGCCAGCCTCTCGCAGCGCGTTTCAATATGAGCCAGTGACGCCGCCACAAAGCAAGAGAGACAATTTCATCAAGAACGGCCTCTCCCCTGGCCTCGAGACGATCAAGGTAAGCGCCTGAAAGCCCTGCAGGCAAAAACGCCGGGCGCAGGCTGGCTGGAAGATCTTTCGCCCCTTGTTCAAACCTGGTCGCATGGTGTCTGCCGAGCGCAATCATCGCGGCAAGCGCGCGCGCCGATCCCGCCTTGTCCTCTCCGTTCAACAGCGCCTCGCGCGTGGTTCCCGCAGCCGCGAGCAAATCCCCCGGAACATAGCACTGCCCGCGCCTGCGGTGGATAGGTAGCATACGCAGGAGCCCGGCGATGGCCTGCGCACAGCCAGCATGCCCGGCAACCGCCGAAAACCGCATTGCAGCAGGCGTGTCAAGCACCAGACCGGCAAGCTGGATCAGCGCAGATGCAGTTTCACCGCAATAGCCTTCCAGGTCGTTCCGGCTCGGCATCGGATCGTCATAAAGATCGAAGGTGCGCGCTTCCAGGAGGTCCAGCAGCGGCTGGACCGGAAGCTGATGAGAACGAACGGCGTTGAGCAGTGCTACCGCAAGCGGCGAGCCTTCCGCACTTTCCGATGCTGTCTGTGCCGTCAGAACATCACGCCAGAACTGCAGCCGCACCTCGCCTGGCAGGGCTTCGCTCACGCGGTCCCGTATTCCCGCCACCTCAGCGTTGAACGCGTAAAGTGCAAAAAGGGCTGAGCGCTTTTCTGCTGGAGCATAAAGGACCGAAAGATAGCGATCCGGGTCAGCCTCCCGCACCAGAGAAACGACGTATTGATGCCCGTCAGCCATCTTAATCGACAGCGATCAGCGCTGCAGCCACAGTCCGGTCCTCGGCCAGAAGCACATTGTAAGTCCGCACCGCCGCGCCGGTGGCCATTGTTTCTACCGCCACACCGGCCTCGCGAAACCGCTTGCGGAGCTCAGCCGGCATCGGAATAAGCTGCTCCCCCGTACCAACAAGCAGGATGTCGAATTCACCGGCTTCATCGAACATGCGGGCAAGATCCGCCTCCTCCAGATCGCGGAAACCTCTGACATCCCACCCGTGTATGCCCGAAGGGAGACACAGGATCGAGCCACGGTGGGACATGTCGGCAAAGCGGAAACCGCCATTGCCATAGGCATCAATCGGAGCACGGCCCGGAAAGTGGGCCGCGCGGATTTCGATACCGCCCGCCATCACTTGGCCGGCAGCTGTCCGGCCGTCTCCGAGCCGGCTGCTTCATCGTCAGCCTGCTCCGCCCCCAGCGCACCAGTGGAGCGCATGCGGAACAGGATCAGCAACGGCCCTGCGATGAAGATCGATGAATAAGTGCCGATCACCACGCCGAAGATCATCGCCGCCGTAAAGGAGCGAATAACCTCGCCGCCGAAGACAAACAGAGCCGCAAGCGCGAGTAGCGTCGTCACCGACGTCATGATGGTACGCGAGAGCGTCTGGTTCATCGACAGGTTCAGAAGCTCCGGCAGCGGCATCTTCTTGAACCGTCTGAGATTCTCGCGAACACGGTCATAGACGACCACGGTATCGTTCAGCGAGTAGCCGACAATTGTCAGAATTGCCGCGATACTCGAAAGGTTGAATTCGATCCCGGTAATCACGAAGAACCCGACCGTCATGATCACATCGTGCAGCGTCGCCAGGATCGCACCCACGGCAAATTGCCACTCGAACCGCAACCAGATGTAGATCAGGATCGCCATCAGCGATACGAGCACCGCTATGGTGCCGGCGCGTGCGAGTTCACCAGAGACTGTCGGCCCGACCACTTCGACACGGCGGAATTCATAAGCGTCTTCAAGCTCACCGCGAATCTTGGTGATCACGGTCTGCTCCGCATTCTCACCGCCATCCTGCGCCTGAACCCGGATCAGCACCTCGCGCGGATCGCCGAATTCCTGAACCTGGATTTCGCCAAGGTTGAGATCGGAAAGACGGGCTCGAATATCGCTTAGATCCGCCGGGCCTTCGCGAGACTGGACCTCGATCGAAGAACCGCCCTTGAAGTCAATGCCGTAGTTCATGTTCACGGTCATGAACAACGCCACCGCCGCGATCGAAGCAATGGCCGAGAGCGTAAAGGTGAGGCGCCGCAACTTCATGAAGCTGACGCTGGTATTGTCCGGTACAAAACGCAGCGGTGTGCGCGGCAGTTCCTTCGGACGGCGACGGCGCACCCAGTCGGCTACGATCCAGCGTGTCAGCGTATAGGCTGTGAACACGGTCGTGGCGATACCGATGGCAAGCGTGACAGCGAAGCCGCGGATCGGTCCGGAACCGAGATAGAAAAGGATGATGGCGGCGATCAGTGTCGTCACATTGGCATCCACAATCGTCGCCAGAGCCTTGGAGAAACCGGTGTCTACTGCCTGGATCAATGAGCGCCCGCCGGCCCGCTCCTCGCGTATTCGCTCGAAGATAAGCACACTGGAATCGACCGCCATGCCAATCGTCAGAACGATACCGGCAATGCCGGGAAGCGTAAGGGTTGCCCCGAGCGCCGAAAGGATCGCGATGATCATGGTCACGTTCGCCGCGAGCGCCACGACGGCGAACACACCGAGCAGCCCATAGGCTGCGATCATGAACAGGACGACGAGTGCAGCACCGATGACCGAAGCGATCTTGCCTGCGTCGATCGAGTCCTGCCCAAGGCCCGGACCCACCGTACGCTCTTCAATGATTGTCAGCGTTGCCGGCAGCGCGCCCGCGCGCAGCAGAACTGCCAGGTCATTGGCCGACTGAACGTCGAAACTTCCCGATATCTGCCCTGTGCCGCCCAGAATGGGCTCGCGAATTTGCGGGGCAGAGATGACCTGATCGTCAAGAATGATGGCGAACAACCGCCCGACATTCTCCTGCGTCGCCTGGCCAAAACGGGTCGCGCCCTTGGTGTCGAAGCGAAAGCTCACCACAGGCTCGTTGGTTCGCTGATCGAATGTCGCCTGCGCATCCACGAGGTTTTCACCCGAGACGATGACCCGATCCTCGATCAGATAGGGAACCGGTGGATCATCCACCGAATACTTGATCGTCGTACCAATTGGCGGGCGTCCGTTGATCGCCTCTTGCACCGGCACCGACTGGTCCACCATCTGGAACGTAAGCTTGGCCGTCTGACCGAGAATGTCCTTCAGGCGCTGAGGATCCTGAAGACCCGGCACCTGAACCAGAATACGGTCTTCACCCTGACGTTGAATGATCGGCTCGGTCGTACCGAGTTCGTTGACACGACGCCCCACCACCTCGATGGACTGCGACAGGGCAGAGGAAACCCGGTAGTTGATCCCCTCCTCCGTCAATGAGTAACGCAGAAGCCCCGGCTCCGGCTCCGTCAGTTGGAGTTCGGTGACGGTGCCCCCGCCGAACAGGCCCGAGTTAACCGGCTGGGTCAGATCGCGAAGTGCCTCCCTGGCCTCCGCCACCTGACCGGCATCGCGAATGCGCACCTGCACGGATTGGCCTGATCCCGTCAGCCCGGTATAGCCGATCCGCTTCTCGCGCAGCAGCCTTCGGATATCGTCACGTGTTGTGACAATGCGCTCTTCGATCAGTTCCTGCTTTTCGATCTGCAGAAGAATATGCGAACCGCCCTGAAGGTCGAGACCCAACGTCATCGGCCGTGAAGGCGCCCAGCTTGGCATCGAGGACAAGTATGATGGCGGTATGATGTTCGGCGCCGCATAGGCGACGCCAAGCGCCACGGCCAGCCATATGAGGATCGTTTGCCAGCGCGAGAAATGTAGCATGGGGCCTCGTCGGTTCGGTTTGGAAGGGCCGTTTTGCCGGCCCTTTCCGGCAATCACGTCATATTGCGGTTATTTCTTGGCGGCCTGGCTGTTGTCAGCCACCGGTTCGCCCTTCACGCGCACCTCGGCAAGCATCGAGCGGATGGCCGTCACCTTGTTTCCGCCGCCGAGATCGATTTCAAGCTCGGCATCGTTGATGACCTTCGTCACCTTTCCGACAAGGCCGCCACCCGTAACCACCGTGTCGCCGCGGCGAACAGCGGCCAGCATTTCGGTACGTTTCTTCATTTGCTGCCGCTGTGGGCGGATTATGAGGAAATACATGATCACAAAGATCAGGACGAAAGGCAGGATGCTGACAAAGATGTCAGGCGCTCCACCTGCGCCAGCCTGTGCGTATGCCGGGGTGATGAACATCGAAAACTCCTGATATGCGCCGGACATCCGGCTGGTCATAAATGTGGCCGGAATATAGACTTTCGCCTATCCATTGCAACTGTTCACCGTCTCTGCGCACGGACTTCTGAGGGCTTGTGCACTCCCGCTCCGCACTCAGTACCGCAATGCCCCCTTCCCGGCTTGCAAATACCGCGCCCCTATGAAAGAACCGTACCGTACGGTACGCAATTCATGACAGCATGCTCCTTCGTGAGGGAATCATGTCCGACAAGACCATCGAAGTGTTGAGTGAGAAGCTGGACAGGTTAATCGCTACGATCCAGAATCTCGGTCCCGCACCTGCTGTGCCTCCCCGGTTCGACGCTGCCGACTGTTTCGTCTGGCAGGCAGAGCGAAAAGCCCTGGAACCCGTAGAAAACGTCAATCGGGTAGAGTTGGGTCTCATTCGCGGCGTCGACCGCGTTCGCGATATTCTCGCCGACAACACTGACCGGTTCGCCAAAAGCCTTCCGGCCAACAACGTCCTCTTGTGGGGTGCCCGGGGCATGGGAAAGTCGTCCCTCGTCAAAGCGGTCCATGCGGAGGTCAACCGCACTGCCGCCAGCGGACAGCCACCTTTGAAACTGGTGGAGATCCACCGGGAGGATATCGAAACACTTCCTCAGCTTATGGCGTTTCTGAAGGTCGCCCCTTTCCGCTTCATCCTGTTCTGCGACGATCTGTCCTTCGATCAGAACGACACATCTTACAAATCGCTGAAGGCGGCGCTGGAAGGCGGTGTCGAGGGCCGGCCGGCCAACGTTATTCTCTACGCCACATCCAACCGGCGTCACCTTCTTCCGCGCGACATGATAGAGAACGAGCGCTCCACGGCAATCAATCCGTCGGAAGCCGTGGAGGAGAAGGTCTCACTGTCGGATCGTTTCGGGCTGTGGCTCGGCTTCCACAAATGTTCGCAGGACGATTATCTCGAAATGGTCCGCGGCTATGTTGCTCATTTTGGCTTGGATATAGCTCCGGAAGCGCTCCGCGCTGAAGCGCTTGAATGGGCAACCACGCGCGGCAGCCGGTCTGGTCGCGTGGCCTGGCAGTTCATCCAGGACCTTGCCGGTCGTCTCGGCAAACGTTTGGACACGTGAACAAAAACCCGCCCTTCCGGGCGGGTCAAAGAGGCGGCCTGACCGGAGGTCTGGCAGGCCGCAGCTTTTTTCGTTATCCAGGGAACGCTTATTCCAGATAGCCGCTCGGATTGACGGGTGTCGCATCCTTACGCACTTCAAAGTGCAGTTTGGGACGATCGGCGCTGCCGCTCATGCCCGACAGCGCGATTTCCTGACCGCGCCGCACCTTCTCGCCACGTTTGACCCGAAGCGCACTGGCATGTCCGTAGACCGTCACCATGCCATCGTCGTGCCGCACCAGAACCGTGTTTCCGAACTCCTTGAGGCCGTCGCCGGCATAAATCACAACGCCGTTTTCCGCAGCCTTGACGGGTGTGCCTGCCGGGACGGCGATGTCGATGCCGTCATTGCGGGCCGAACCGGACGTACTGCCGAAATCCGAGATGATCCGTCCACGAACGGGCCAGCGCAGCTTGCCGATTCCCGTGGAATCCGGCGCGACATCATTGCTCTGCGTTGCAACTGCCGCAACCTGGGTCTGTGTGGTAGAGGTTGCCTGCGGCGCGGAGGCTTTCACCGCCGGCGCGGGTTCGCGTGTCGTGGCACTCGTCGTTGTTCTGTCGACATTCTGCTGGGACACACTTGCCACCTGGGTCTGTTGGCCGCCATTGCCGGAAGGAATGGCCAGCGTTTGCCCCACCCGCAGATATCCATCCGACAGACCGTTCGCCGCCTTGATAGCGCCGACACTCGCGCCGGTTTTGCGGGCGATGCCATAAAGCGTATCGCCTGAAACAACCGTATAGGAGCCCCCCTCACCCAAAGTGGCAGGCGAAGCACCCGTGTTGCCACCTGTGTTCTGGGTATTGGCTGCCGTATTGTTGGTTTCAGCACCTTGCGGTCGCGGTTTTGGCCGCGGCGTTTCACGCAGCACCGCAAGGCGTTCCTGTGGCTCGCGTTGCGGCGCCGGTTCGTTCGGGATCGGCTGACGTGCAGCCTGCTGCTGCGCGCGCGCATCACTGTCCGGTGCAGAGACCGGCGCTCGGCGCGAATAAACATAAGTGGGGATGACGATCTGGCGCCCGGCCTTCAGATCGGACGCGCTCGAAAGATTGTTGGCACTTAGGATTGCCCCCACGGGAACGCCAAAACGCCGTGACAGATTGTAAGCCGTTTCGCCCTCGCGCACGGTGATGGTGGTCCCTCCCACATCGCTCCAGCCGCTATCGCTGCTGTTGCCACTGCGGGCTGGGGCCTGCGCCGACTGACGCGCTATGGATCCGGTCGGAGTACGGTCAAGCTGCGGCTGCGGAGCAGCAGCCACCACCGGTGCCGACTGCGTCGGTGCCGCGATAGGCTGACGCTGCACACTGCCGCTGGCAATACTGGGTGAAGTCAGGTCGACTGGCCGGGTCGCAGCGCGAGCCGCCGTATTGGCGGGCGCCGGCAAAGGCTGCTGCATCGCGCCTCCCACAGAGGCAGACGGTCGGGGTCCCCCGCTCTGCCTGCTGATCGATCCTGTGTAGGTAGTGTCAAGGCCGCTTGCCATATCGCCGGGATAAGGCTGGCTGGCTGGCGCCATCGCCACACTGCGATTCGTCGATCGCGCATCAGCAAAGTCGCTGGACTTGAAGCGCGAGAGGTCTGAGCTGCATCCTGCCGCCACACCGCCGATCAAGATGACGGCGGCTCCGCGCAAAAGCGCGCGATCGAAATTCCGTGCAATACAACGCATTTGACTACCCGCGTACCCAATACCTGAACACGAGCAATTAAATCGCGTTAATGTTACTCAGCGGTTAAGCCGCGCGCGGAAATTGTCTAATGGGGTAGCTTCTCGCGGTTTCAGATCGCTGACGAAACACCCTTCAGAAGAGGCTGGAGGCGGGTTTCCGCAATATCCGTCCGCTCAAACCTGCTGCCAACTTTCTCCAGTTTGGCAACGCTTTGAACATCGTTTCCAGGGCCGATCGGCGCAATCATGATCCCGCCCGTCGAGAGCTGATCCACGAATCGTCGCGGCAATTCGTCGAAAGCGGCCCAGGAAACGATTCGGTCGAAGGGCCCGTCAGCGGACGCCCCATCCGCTCCATCGGCATGGCGGGCAACCACATTGGTGATGCCCAGATGGTCCCAGCGCAACTGCGCCTCCGCTCCCAGCGTCCGGTAGCGGTCGAGTGTGAGGACCCTCCCTGCCAGACGTCCCATGACGGCTGCCGTGAACCCGGACCCTGTGCCGATCTCGAGCACCCGATGCCCGGAAGACAGCCCCAGCGCATCAATCACCTGAGCCTGAAAGTCGCAACCTTCGATGGCCTCGCCGCAGGCAATCGGCACCATTCGGTCGATCCAGGCAAGCGCGTACCACTCCGATGGGAGAAAGCTGCCGCGCGGCGTCGCTTCCATCGCGGCGAAGAGCTCTTTGCTGCCGACACCGCTGGCGCGCATGCGCAGCATGAAGGCGGCAAAGCTCTCTCGCTCCTGCCACGGTTCGTTCATGCCAGTGCCTTGGCCAGCTGATCGCGCACCTCATGCGCCGTCAGATCAAGATGCAGCGGCGTGACCGAAACATAACCGTCGCGCACCGCCGCCTGATCACTCCCCTGGCGAATGTCGGCCTGTTTGCGCCCGAAGCGCAGCCAGTAATAGGGATAATTGCGTCCGTCACGACGTTCTTCCACGTTGAGACCATGGACCATCTTGCCCTGCACGGTCACGAGTGTGCCCTTGGCTTCCTCAGGCGTGCAATTGGGGAAGTTGATGTTGACCAGAACGCCTTCAGGCATCGGGCGTTCGATCAGCTTCTTGAGGATCGGCGGCGCAAGCGCCTCTGCCGTCGCAAAGGGAATGTAGCGGCTTTCGTCGGTGAAATCGTAGGCCTGGCTCAATGCAAAGGACGGGATGCCAAGAAGCGTTCCTTCCATCGCACCGGCAACAGTCCCCGAATAGGTCACGTCGTCGGCAATGTTGGTGCCATTGTTGACGCCGGAAAGGATCAGGTCCGGCGGCGTATCCATCACGTGCCGCACACCCATGATCACGCAGTCCGTTGGCGTGCCGCGCAGGGCAAAATGCCGGTCGTCGATCTTGCGCATCCTGAGCGGCTCGGACAATGACAGCGAGTGGGCAAAGCCCGACTGGTCGGTCTCGGGCGCCACCACCCAAACATCGTCGCTCAGCGTGCGGGCAATCCGCTCCAGCGTCGCCAGTCCTTCCGCGTGAATGCCATCATCATTGGTCAACAGAATGCGCAAAGTCTCAATCCTTCAATGCTTCGATTTTCTCCAGGCCGCCCATATAGGGTTTCAGCGCTGACGGTATCGTGACACTGCCATCCTCGTTCTGGTAATTCTCCAGAACCGCGATCAGCGCCCGGCCAACAGCCGTTCCCGAACCGTTGAGAGTGTGCACGAAGCGCGTCTGCTTCTCGCCTGCAACCCGGTAGCGCGCATTCATGCGCCGCCCCTGAAAATCGCCGCAGACCGAGCAGGACGAAATCTCACGATAGGCGTTCTGCCCCGGAAGCCATACTTCCAGATCATAGGTCTTGCGTGCGCCAAAGCCCATGTCACCGGTGCACAGCACCATGGTGCGGAACGGAAGATCGAGCTTTTTGAGCACGGTTTCGGCACAGGCCGTCATGCGCTCATGCTCGCCAATCGCGCTTTCGGCATCGGTGATCGAGACAAGCTCCACCTTGTAGAACTGGTGCTGACGCAGCATGCCGCGCGTATCGCGTCCCGCAGAACCCGCTTCCGAGCGGAAGCACGGTGTCAGCGCGGTAAAGCGCAGCGGCAGCTTTTCGCCATCGAGAATTTCCTCGCGCACCAGATTGGTGAGCGAGACTTCGGCGGTGGGGATCAGCCAGTGATCGTCACCGGCGCGGAAAAGATCTTCGGTAAACTTCGGCAACTGCCCCGTACCAAACATCGCATCGTCGCGCACCAGAAGCGGCGGCTGGACTTCCGTATAACCATGCTCCTGCGTGTGCAGGTCGAGCATGAACTGCCCCAACGCACGCTCAAGCCGCGCAAGCTGCCCGGAAAGCACCGTGAAGCGCGAGCCCGAGAGCTTCGCCGCGCGTTCGAAATCCATCTGGCCGAGCGCCTCACCGATTTCGAAATGCTCCCTGGCCCAGTTGGCGCGCTTCGGCTCGCCATGTTTGCGCACCTCCACATTGTCGTTCTCGTCAGCGCCGACAGGCACATCGTCGAGCGGAACATTGGGAATACGCGCCAGCGCGTCGTTCAGCGCGGCGTCATGGCGCCGCTCCTCGGCTTCGCCATCCTGCACAAAGCTCTTCAGCTCCGACACCTCGGCCTTCAGCTTCTCGGCAAGCTCCCTGTCGCCGGAGGCCATGGCCTTGCCGATTTCCCTGGAGGCGGCATTGCGGCGCTCCTGCGCTTCCTGCAGCTGTGTAAGGTGCTGGCGGCGCGCTTCGTCGAGCGCGATAAGCTTCGCGCTTTCAGGGTCCGCGCCGCGCTTTTTCAGCGCTTCGTCCAGCGCCTGCGGGTTCTCGCGAATCCATTTGATGTCGAGCATGTCAGATTTCCAATCGCGGAGAGATTGCGGTGAACCGCCTCGAACGCGACAGGAAAGCCTGCAAATCTAGGCGGTCGGCTGGTCCGCTTCGTCGGTCTCGTCCTGCGCGGTCTTTTCCTTCTCGCGCTGGCGCTCGACCATACGGGCGGCCCAGATGGCAATTTCGTAGAGAAGGATGGTCGGAAGCGCAAGACCGATCTGGCTCACCGGGTCCGGTGGCGTCAGGATCGCCGCCGCCACAAAGGCCGCCACGATCGCATATTTGCGCTTGTCGGCGAGCCCAGTCGAGGTCAGAAGCCCCACCCGCGCCATCAGCGTCGTCACCACCGGGAGCTGGAACACCAGGCCGAAGGACAGGATCAGCGTCATGATCAGCCCGAGATATTCGGAAACCTTGGGCAGGAGCGAAATCTGCACCGTATTGTCCGGCCCCACCTGCTGCATCGACAGGAAGAACCACATCACCATCGGCGTGAAGAAGAAATAGACAAGCGCTGCACCGATCAGGAACAGGATCGGCGAAGCAATCAGGAACGGCATGAAGGCCCGCCGCTCATTGCGGTAAAGACCGGGCGCGACAAATTTGTAGACCTGCATGGCGATCACCGGAAAAGCGAGCACCAGTCCGCCGAACATGGCAAGCTTGATCTGGGTGAAGAAAAATTCCTGCGGCGCGGTGTAGATCAGGTCCACCTTGTCCGCGTCCAGCCCCGCCCACTGGGTAGCCCACTGGAACGGGATGACAAGCAAATTGAAGATTTGCTTGGCAAAGAAAAAGCAGACGAGGAACGCCACGAAAAACCCGGCAAGCGCCCACATCAGACGCGATCTGAGCTCGATCAGGTGGTCGATCAGCGGCGCGGAAGACTGATCGATATCGTCGTCACGTTCGGCGTTCACGACTTGGCTCCGCTAGTCTTTTTTGCCGGAGCGCGCTTGGTCGCGCCCGCCGTTTTGGTTTTGCTGCCTGCCTTTGGCCTGGCCGTCGTCGCGGGCTTTGTTGCCGGTGCTTTGGCCGCCCCTGGCTTTGCTGCCGTTTTCCGTGCAGTTCCCGTCTTGCTCGCCGCTGTAGCCTTGGGCTTTGCCTCACCCGGCATGCGGGTCGCGCCCGCCTTTGCCGGCGCCGCCGCTTGCGGCTCCTTGGACGCCGGCGTGCCCGATTTCGCCGCCTGCGGCTTCATCGCCGCATCAAGTCCGGAGCGGATCTCCTGCCCCACCTTCTCGATCGGGTTGAGATGTTTCTTGATCTCGTTGCGCGGATCGAGCTTGCGTGCGTCGTCCACGAGGGATTTGACGTCATCAAGCTCCGCCTCCTGCAGCGCCTCATCGAACTGCTTGCGGAAATCGCCCGCCATAGTCCGCAATTTGGACGTCGTGCGCCCGAAGGTGCGCAGCATACGCGGCAAGTCCTTCGGCCCGACCACGACGATCAGGACGATGGCGATCACCATGATTTCGGGCCAGCCAAGATCAAACATAGGTCACCGGAAACGGATAGCAGGAAGTGGAAACGCTGCGCGGAACGCGGCGAATCAGCCGGACTTCTTCTTGCTCGGCTTGGTCGCTTCCTTCACCGGCTCATCGGCCTGATGTTCGACCGTCTTGGTCGTGTCCTCATCATCGTCGGACATGCCCTTCTTGAAGCTCTTGATGCCCTTGGCCATGTCGCCCATCAGCTCGGGGATCTTGCCGCGTCCGAAAAGAAGCAGCACCACGACGAGCACGATAAGCCAGTGCCAGATTGAAAAGGAACCCATGATCAGTCTCTTTCACCAATTGCCATTGATTTGATTTATGCGCTTTCGCGCGATGTTTCAAACGATTGTCTCGCGAATACGAGAACATCGCTCTCGATCACGTTCAGCCAGATGTCTCGCACGCCCGGCTGCAACTGTCCGCAGCGCACACGCGCCCGCACGTGATGGTCAGCCCCGGGTATCGCAAGTTCGAGGAACTCCACCACGCCGAGGAAGCGGCGCGAAACGATGCGTGCCGGTACAGAACCCCGTTCCTGATCCACCTGAAAGCCGGAAAGGCGTACAGCCACCGTGGCGTCCGTCCCCTCTTCCAGACCACCTGCCGGAAAACGCCCCAGAGGCGTTTCCACGCCGCCGCCATGTACCTGCCCCTCAAACTCGTTGATCTCCGAAAAGAAGCTGGCGACGAAGACGTCGGCCGGACGTCGATACAGTTCTTCGGCGGTCCCCACCTGGACAAGCTTACCATCCTTGAGGAGCGCAATCCGGTCCCCCATGCGCATCGCTTCCTCTGCGTCATGCGTCACCACAACGGCGGTCGCACGGCTTTGCCGCAGAATGGAGAGCGTTTCCGCGCGCACACTGTCCTTCAAACGGGAATCGAGCCCTGAGAATGGCTCATCCATCAAAAGCACCGCCGGCCGTGGCGCCAGCGCACGTGCAAGGGCAACACGCTGCTGCTCACCGCCCGACAACACGTGCGGATAGGCACCCGCGTAACCTTCAAGCCCGACGCGCTCAAGCGCGATCATTGCCTCTTTCTGGGCTTCCTCACCCGAAAGCGCGGTCAGTCCAAAACGCACATTGTCGAGAATCGTCAGATGCGGAAACAGCGCAAAATCCTGAAACACTAGACCTATCGAGCGCTTTTCAGGCGGCAGGAAAACACTGGGCCCGGCAATTTCCCGCTCGTTCAGAAACACCTGGCCGGAGCGTTGCGCCTCGATGCCGGCGGCAATCCTGAGCAGGGTCGTCTTGCCGGACCCCGATGGGCCGAGAAGACAAAGCACCTCACCCGGCTCTGCGCAGAGAGAGACATCCCTGAGCGTCTGCGCTCCCGAAGCATAGGCATGACTGATATTCTGGAAAGAAAGACGCGCCGCGAAGCTGACGCCGGCCGTTCCACGCGCCGAACTTTGCTTCTTAATGTCCATGCACCGGTATCCCTGGATGGATCGCAGGCGGCCCCTGTCCCGCAGGACTTCCGTCAATCATCCTCAGCGAGCGGTGTCAACAGACCAAGTTCTTCCAGGTCGATATCCGTCAGCGGATCTTCATCTTCTGTGAGTTCGTCCGGATCGCTCATTGGCTGCGGCACCGAGAAATTGGCCGGCATTCTGGCAGAAAGCAGCCCGGCCCCTTTCAGCTCATCGATGCCCGGTAGATCGCGCAGTTCCGTCAGCCCAAAGTGATCCAGAAATTCCGTGCTGGTTCCGTAGGTTACCGGGCGTCCGGGTGTGCGGCGGCGACCGCGCATCTTGACCCAGCCCGTTTCAAGCAGAATGTCGAGCGTGCCCTTGGATGTCTCGACACCGCGAATTTCCTCAATCTCGGCGCGTGTCACCGGCTGGTGATAGGCGATGACCGCGAGCATTTCGAGCGCGGCACGCGACAATTTGCGCTGCTGAACAGCGTTCCTGTTCATTAGAAACGACAGATCGCTTGCCGTTCGAAAGGCCCAGCTGTTTTCAACGCGAACCAGGTTTACCCCGCGCTTTTCATAGTCTTTCTGGAGTTCGGCAAGAGCTTGAGCAACATCGGTTCCATCGGGCAGACGCTCAGCCAGCGCCTTTTCGGCCACCGGTTCCGCGCTTGCGAAGATAATGGCCTCCACCATCCGTTTGACCTCGACGAGATGCGGCGAACGCGCCTGAGAGGTGTCGTTTTCCTGCTCGCCCTCGTTGGCGACAAAGGGAACCACATTGCTGTTGTCAGTCATCGGCGTTCTCAAAAAGGCTGGCTGGCGCCTTCTTGCCCGTCCGCATGTAGATGGGGGCGAAAGGCTCCTGCTGGCGAATTTCGAGCGCTCCTTCCCGCACCAGTTCAAGAGAGGCGGCGAAAGAGCTTGCAGTTGCTGTCGCCCGGTCCTCCGCATTGGTCATGTAGCGGATGAGAAAATGATCGAGCGCAGTCCAGTCGCCGAATTCGCCGATCATTCGAACAAGGATTTCACGCGCCTGCTTGAGCGACCAGACACCCCGCTTGGCAATGCGCACATTGGTAACCGCACGGCGCTGACGCTGCGAGGCATAAGCGGTGAGAAGGTCGTAGAGCGAGGCCGCAAAAGCGCTTTCCTTCTGAACGATCACCGGTTCCGGCATTCCACGGGCAAACACGTCCCGGCCCAGGCGATTGCGATTAACGAGTCGGGCCGCTGCATCTCGCATCGCTTCCAGGCGTTTCAGCCGAAACTGCAAAAGTGCTGCCATTTCCTCACCGGTCGGCTCTTCGTCCTCCGGTTTTTTGGGGATCAGCAGGCGGGATTTCAGATAGGCGAGCCAGGCCGCCATCACCAGGTAGTCGGCGGCCAGCTCCAGCCGCATCTTGTGGACCTTTTCGACGAAAGCGATGTATTGCTCGGCCAGGGCCAGCACGGAAATCCGCGCCAGATCCACCTTCTGCGTCCGCGCCAGATGGAGAAGCAGGTCGAGCGGACCTTCAAAACCGTCGACGTCAACCGTCAGCGCAGGCTCGGAGACACCACGCTCCTTTGCCTGATCGTCCCACAGCTTGTCCATGGGTGCCGGTTTGACGGCCGTCTTTTCAGCGTTCTGCGCCAAGCGTCATTGACCCTTATCGTCAAGCGACCGCCGCGAAGCACTCCTCGAATTCCGCGCGCGCGGCCAATTCTTCCGTATCGTCCCCCGGATTGAGGCAAGCCAGTGCACGATTGGCCCGCTCCAGGCTCTTGCCCGACAATTCAGGCGCCTTTTCGGCGACAGCCTGCATTTCCGGCATAATGCCGTGACAGTGAAGGACGAGATCGCAGCCCGCCGCAAGGATTGCTTCGGCCCGTTCTGAGAAATCCCCAGAAAGTGCGTGCATGGACACGTCGTCGCTCATGAGGAGTCCGTCGAAGCCGATCTCCCCACGGATGATGTCGCGCACCACCTTCCCGGATGTGGTTGCCGGGCGTTCGGGATCTACCGCATGGAAGACAATATGCGCGGTCATCGCCATCGGCAGGTCAGCCAGCGCCTTGAAAGGCACGAAATCGTGTGTGCGCAGTTCCTCCAGTGACGCCGTCACCTCGGGCAGTGCCTTGTGGCTGTCCGCAAAGGCCCGCCCATGACCCGGTATATGCTTCATCACGGGAAGAACGCCCCCCGCCATCAGCCCGTCACTCGCCGCCTGTCCGAGTGCGATCACCGTCTGCGGGTCATGAGCGTAGGCGCGGTCCCCGATCACGTCATGCGCACCTGAAATGGGGACGTCGAGCACCGGAAGACAGTCCGCAGTGATCCCGTAACGCCTGAGATCCATTGCATGAAGACGCGACATCAGCCAGGCCGCACGCACCCCCAGTTCCGGGTCCCTTGCAAAAACCCGGCCCAGTTCACGCGCTGTGGGGTAATTCGCCGCCAGCGGAGGACGCATGCGCTGCACCCTGCCCCCCTCCTGATCGATGAAAACCGGTGCATCCGGTCTCCCGACACTTTCACGCATGGATGCGACAAGATCGCTTACCTGTGAGGGTTCGCCAATATTTCGCGCGAACAGGATAAACCCCCATGGGCGCTCATCGCGATAGAAGGCGATTTCATCTGCAGTCAGTGTTTTCCCGGTCGCGCCGAGGATCATGGATTTTGATTCGCTCATGACATCAGGATAGCCGGGCAGAGGAATCTGGAAAAGAAAACAAAAAACCGCCGCACAATGGCGGCGGTTCTGGATCGTCGTGGTTCGACGTCACTTCGAAACGAAGCAGCTTCCGCCGGCCGATTTGAGCTGCGAGCAAAGGCGGATTGCGTCGTCCTTGGAGGATGAAGGAATGCGGACGCGGTAGTATGTTCCCCTTCCCGCGATATCAGCCTTGACGATGTTGACCCCTTTTCCGGTCAATAGGCTTCCATAACGCTGCGCCATATCCTGGTAGGATTTTTGCGCCGCTTCCACGGTTGGCTGTGACGAAATTTGTACAGACCAGCCATCCGCACTGGAGGTCACAGGTGCCGGTGCCTGCGCGACGGGTTGCGCTGGCTGGCTGGGCGCCGCTGCCACCTGAGCGGGCTGAGTTGTTTCAACGGACCGCTGCGGCTGCGCCGGAGGCGCTGCTGGGCGGGAGGGTGGGACGGGCGCGGTGTCGGGGACGTTAGCCGCCGGAGCATTTGTCTCCACGGCTGGTTCACTTAGCGGATCTGCACTTGCCAGCCGTGCATCCGCGGGTGTCTCCTGACCAGACTGCTGCCGTGCATCCGCAGCCGGAGCCGGCTGACCAACAACGGCGTCATTGCCGGTTGCCACGGCAGTTTCGGTGTCCTGCGCCGGCGCCTCCGGCTCACGGGGAACGATAGTCCCGTCCGGGCGAACCACCATGGTGCGCACGCGGCGCGGCGTCATTGCCGTCACCGGCTCGCTTGTCGGAGTGACCGTATCACCGGCGCCCGGCGTCAGCCGCTCCTCCGACTTTGGCGTGGCTTGCGGCACATCAACCGGTTCCTCTGCCGTCGAAACAAGCCGCTCCTGTACCGGGTCTCCGCCTGCCTCGGCGCCAGATACCCTCTGATAGACCTGATTATCCTGATTGGGGACCTGTTCTCCGCCAGGATTTTCCGGCTTTACCTTGATGGGCTCGTCATCGGCCCGGACCACCACCGGCGCGGAATTGTCTTCGCCACCGCCGCTGAAGGCGAAAAAACCGACAAGCGCAAGAATGGCAACGCCACCCGCCACCCCAAGCATTGCAAGGTTGCGACGGCTCGCGAGTAGCCCGGGACGCGCTGCCATGCCGGCCGCGGTCTCTGGAGCAAAAGAACCGTGTCCCCGTTCGAATTCTTCCGAAGCCTCTCCCCAGGAGTTCATATCCGAAACCACGAAGGCGTCCGAGGCGTCCGAGGCGTCCGATTGTGTATTGTCGCTCGCGCCCTCTTCGTCGCGCTTTGCAAAGCTCTCCGGCTCGGAAAAACTGTCTGCAAAGGCAGTTTCAAAGCCGAAATCTTCCTCGTCCCGGGCTTGCTCTCCCGGTTGCAGGGCAGCAGCGGTATATGCATCGTCGGGCACGGTTGCAAAAGGCTCGTCGCTCACATCCCTGGGTGCTGCGGCGGGGAGACTTTCGCTGTCTCCAAAGGCTCGTGCCAAAGCTAGCTCCAGATCGTCCGATTCCGCCTCGGGCATGCGCTCGGGTTCGCTTACGAACTCAGGAATATGAGCAGCGTCCTCTACCTGCACCCGTTCATTTCCCGGCACATCGACAGTGTCGATATGCGGCACGGATGGTTCGGTTGCCGGGGACCGGGTGCCAGGAGAATGCTCCGGCTGCTGCCAGAAAGGCGCAGACAGAGTGGCATCCACTGGATCATCCTCGACCGGCAGTTCTGAATTCGGCTCAACGGCCTCGAATACATCCCACGCGCTCTCGCCCTGCAGGCTCTCGTCCGCCTGCGGTTGCATGGCCGGCTCCACAGGCAACATTTCATCGGCAGCCCCTGCCGAAAGCTGCTCTTCAAGACTCGCGGTAAAATCGTGGTCTTCGTACGCGACATCTGTGGCGACCGCACTCGTCCGCTCGGTTCCCTGAGCGATCGAGGAGGCGAAAGCCTGCGGCGAAAGAAACGGGTCTGCACTGGCGGTTGAGTCTGCAGCCGGATCGAAACTCACCGGAACTTCAGATTGCCCGGTGTCTTCCATATCATCGAACTCCGCAGGGTAATCAGCTGCAGCACTCTGCGGCTCAAAAAAATCCTCGGGTTCGGGTGTTTCCTGTTTCTCGTCAATCGCCGCATCGTCGGATTGATGCGCAAAAGAAGCCTCGGCATCCGTGGTTTCGAGGGTCTGATCTGCGACCTCGTTCTCTGAACGGAACCAATCCTCATTGGCAAGGGAGGCTTCGAGCTCATTGTCTAGTTGAGCGAAGTCCTGATCGCTGAAGGCCAGGTCATCACCCTCCGCTGCCCCTTCTACCCGCTCTTCACGGGCCAATCCTGTTTCGGCAACAGGGGCACTGGAATCGGTCATATCCAGGTCAAAGCCGGAGAAGTGCGGCTCCGCCGCTTCAGATTCAAAGCGCTGCTCATCAAGGCTTTCTGAGGGCTCAGAAGATCTGATATCTTCTTCCTCCAGGGTCGAAGCCGCCGACAGGTCGTCAGCAGGTTCCAGACGCATTTCGCTTTCAAAACTGGCAGCAAAACTCTCGTCGAGTTCGTCGGCCATATCCGCCGCAATATCAACTGCAGGCTCGTCAGGAGCCTGCGCCGCCTCATCAGCATCGAAACGCCAGTCGCTCGATGGCTGAGGCTGCCAGTCGTCGTGGGGAACTGCTTCCTCATGAACCTCGTCGGAAAACTCTGCCAGATCGCCAAGCAATTCGTTCTCGAGCTCAAGCGCGAGGTCATCGCCCTCCTGCTCGGCCTCATTGCCGGACGCCTCGGCGCGCCGTGGATCGTGGCCCATAATGCGGGTCAGTTCCGCAAATGGGTCGTCCTCAGAAAAAACGGCGCTATCCGCGCGTTGGTTCGAGCTATGATCTGCCATGCTTTTTTCCGCACTCACACTCGGTAGACGCCCGCGACGTCGTACAATTGTCGGGTACCAGCGCAATGTGGGCAAAAGGTGACAGACTACCGCACCCCTTTCGGGATGGGGTCAGCGCATCTCAGAAGGCGCCTCGGCCCCGATCAACGCAAGCCCGGATGTCAACACATCGCGAACTGCCTGCACCAGACCCAGTCTGGCATAGGTCAATTCTGGATCGTTAACCTTAACAAAACGTAAGTCGGCTGTCTCGCTGCCCTTGTTCCACTGCGCATGGAACAGGCTTGCCAGATCATAGAGATAGAATGCCAACCTGTGCGGTTCCATCACCTGGGCGGCGCTTTCGACAAGTCGGGGGTACTCCGCCAGCTTGCGTACCAAGGCCATTTCACCTTCATCGGTAAGCTTGCCAAGCTGGGCCTTCATCTCGGAACGGCTGAACTCCTTCACACCGAGTTGCTCGCTTGCCTGCCTGAATGCCGAGTGGCTTCGCGCGGACGCGTACTGCACATAAAAGACAGGATTGTCCTTGGACTGTTCCGTCACTTTCTCAAAGTCGAAATCGAGCGAGGCGTCGTTCTTGCGATACAGCATCATGAAGCGGATCGGATCACGCCCCACCTCGTCCACCGCCTCCCGAAGCGTGACGAACTCCCCTGCCCTCTTGGACATGCGCACAGGCTCGCCGCCACGAAACAGCTTCACCAGCTGGCAAAGAAGCACCGTCAGGTCCACCTTGTCCCTGGCCAGGGCCCGGGCAACGGCCTGCAACCGTTTCACATAGCCGCTATGGTCGGCGCCAAGCACATAGATCAGGTGCTCAAAGCCCCGGTCCAGCTTGTCCTTCATATAGGCCACGTCAGCCGCGAAATAGGTGAAGCTGCCATCCGATTTCATCAATGGGCGATCAATATCGTCGCCTACTTCAGTTGATCGGAAAAGCGTTTGCTCGCGATCCTCCCACTCATCAGGCTTCTGCCCCTTGGGTGGCGGCAATTTGCCCTTATAGACATGCCCCTTCATGGTCAGGTCATTGATCGCCGACCGGATCATCCCGCCATTACCTGCATGCAGCGAGCGCTCAGAGAAAAACACGTCATGGCGAATGTTCAGTGCGGCGAGATCGTCCCGGATCATTGCCATCATGCTTTCGACAGCCCTGTCCTTGACGATCGTCATCGCTTCGGCGGAGGGCATTTCCAGAAGTTTCGTGCCGAATTCCCCGGCAAGCTCCTGGCCCAGCGGTTTGAGATAATCTCCCGGGTAAAGACCCGCGGGAATTTCGTCGATCTTCTCACCCAGCGCCTCGCGGTAGCGCAACATCACCGACTGTCCAAGCACGTCGATCTGCACGCCCGCATCGTTGATGTAATACTCCCGCGCCACGTCATAGCCTGCGAAAGACAGGAGATTGGCAAGCGCATCGCCCACCACCGCGCCACGGCAATGTCCTACATGCATGGGGCCGGTCGGGTTTGCCGAAACATACTCGACATTCACCTTCTCGCCCCGTCCCATCTGCGAGCGGCCATAATCGGTGCCAAGATCCAGAATTTCGCCGAGCCGCGCCTGCCAGAAACCGTCGCTCAGCTTCAGGTTCACAAAACCTGGTCCCGCCACCGTGGCCGCGGCCACGTCGGGATCGGCCTCGAATGCTTTGGCGATCTTCTCACCCAGTGCCCGCGGATTCTCACCGACGGCCTTTGCCAGCACCATGGCCGCATTGGTTGCCACATCACCATGGCTTGCATCACGCGGTGGTTCGACGGCCACGCGCGAAAGGTCAAGCCCCTCACCGCTGCTTGTACGCAGATTGAGAGCTTCAATGGTCTTGGCGACCCGATCTGTGAAATCGGCGAAAATGTTCATGGACGATGTCCTGAAAAAAAGATCTTTGTCGTCCGCACCGCGGCGGAATTGCGGTTGGCACTAGCTCAATTCAGGAGTCTGGTCAAACAGGCGCTGGTGCTCTTTCACCGCGTAGGTGTCTGTCATGCCGGAGAGAAAATCGGCCACCAGCCGGGCCTTTTCGGCATCCTCTGCCATATCAAGGCCATCACGCCACCCCTCGGGCATCTCACGCGGATTGTCGAAATAGGCGTCGAACAGGTCCTTTACGATCCGGTCTGCATGCGCGCGGACCGCCACAACCGCCTCATGGCGATATAGATTGGCATAGAGAAATCGCTTCAGTTCCTTTTCTTCCGCCGCCATGTGATCCGAGAATGCAACAATCGTGAAATCTGCATCGTGCACAGCGTCCGTATTGGCAGGTTTCAGAACCTCGAGCCGCTGTCGCGAAGCCACGATCACATCCTCCACCATCGCCGTTATCTGCCGGCGCATGAGCTCGTGCCCACGGCGCACCGGATCAAGGCCGGGATAGCGGCGTTCGACCTCTCCAAGAATCTGTCCCGGCAGACCGACCGCTTCCAGCATTTCAAGCGTCAGGAGCCCGGAACGCAAACCATCATCGATATCATGCGCGTTGTAGGCAATGTCATCCGCAATCGCCGCGCACTGCGCTTCGATCCCGGCAAAACGGGCCAGTTCCAGGTCGTGGCGGGCGACATAGTCGAGAATGGATTGCGGAACAGGACCATCGAGCCCTTCGCCCTCACCATTCGTGAGCGGGCCATTGTGCTTGACCAGCCCCTCCAGGGTTTCCCACGACAGATTGAGACCATCGAACTCTGCATAGCGGCTTTCAAGTTCGGTCACGATCCGCAAAGACTGCGCGTTATGGTCGAAACCACCCCACCGTGCCATGCGTTCGTCGAGCGCGTCCTCTCCCGTGTGCCCAAAGGGCGTGTGGCCGAAGTCATGCACCAGAGCGATGGCCTCGGCGAGATCCTCATCGCAACAAAGCGCGCGCGCAAGAGCACGCGCGATCTGCGCCACTTCAATGGAGTGGGTCAGGCGCGTGCGGTAGTGGTCGCCCTCGTGAGCGATAAAGACCTGCGTCTTGTGCTTAAGGCGACGAAACGCCGTAGAATGGATGATCCGGTCCCGGTCGCGCTGAAAAGGTGTTCGTGTCGGGCTCTCGGGCTCCATCACAAGCCGGCCGCGCGAGGCCGCCGGGTCTGTCGCGTATGCGGCGCGCGGACGATAGCCGAAACCGATATTTTTCAAACCCTGTTCCGTTCCCATGCTCCGCAACATCCTTTCGGGCAGCCCGCCCCGGCCTGCCTTTGTCCTCGCCTGAAATCCGACCGCGTCGCTCAGGTTGACTTGCCGCCTTCGGCTTCATACCTATTCAATGAATACGAACGCAAGGTGACCGTCAGGACAACCATCATGGGCATGGACGCGGGAACGGAAATGAAGAGCGTTGAACTAACGGAAGCTGCGGCAAAGCGCATCGCTACGATTCTGAAGGACGAGCCGGGCAAGATTGCTCTGCGCGTCTCGGTGGAAGGTGGCGGCTGCTCTGGCTTTTCCTATGCTTTTGATCTCACGGACCAGCGCAATGAAGACGATCACGCCATCGAGCGGGATGGAGCAACCGTCCTCATTGACGATCTGTCGCTCGTTTATATGGGTGGATCGGTGATCGACTTTGTCGATGACTTGATCGGTCAGTCCTTCCAGATCAGGAATCCCAACGCCGTTGCATCCTGTGGGTGCGGAACCAGCTTCTCGATCTGAGCTTTCTTCCCAAACCACCGTTTTTCCGGGATAGCGCCGCGTATTTTTCCGCGGCGCTTTTCGTCTAACGGGTCAGTTGCGGTTCAGCTATTCCGTTCCGCACCGGCGTGCTGTGGCAGGATAAGGTTCAAGACAATTGCCAGGAAGGCAGCCGGCAAGAGGCCGGAGGTCATGAGTATCTGCGCGGTCTTCGGAAGATGCTGCAACGCCCCCGGTTCGAGCTGCAACCCCAGCCCCACAGAGAGTGAAACGGCAAAGATCACCATGTTTCGACGATTCCAGTGTACGTCCGACAGCATATTGATACCGGCCGCCGCGACCATGCCGAACATCACGATGACGCCTCCGCCGAGCACCATGATCGGCACTGTCGAAATCACCGCTCCAACCTTCGGCATGAGCCCGCACAGGATCAGGAAAATCGCACCATAGGTCACCACATGCCGGCTCATCACACCCGTCATGGAGATAAGACCGACATTCTGGCTGAACGAGGTGTTTGGCAGACCACCAAATACACCGGCTATGGCCGTACCGAGCCCATCCGCGTAGGTAGCGCCGGAGATTTCTTTCTCCGTCGCCTCGCGGCCGGCTCCCCCCTTGGTGATCCCTGACACATCGCCGACCGTCTCTATGGCTGAGATGACGGCCATGAAACACATGCCGATAATGGCCGGCAGAGCCAGCTCGAAGCCCCATTTGAAGGGGACGGGAATCGCCACCCAGGATGCGTTGCCCACATTGGAGAAGCTCACCATGCCCATGGCCAGGGCCACAATATAGCCCGCGACCAGACCGAGGAGCACAGCGGCAATCGACCACATGCCACGCGTGAAGAACTTCAGGAGCAATGTGACCACGACCACAACCAGCGCAACGCTCCAGTTCTGCAGACTGCCATATTCAGGCTTTCCGATCAGAGGTACACCGCCAGCAGAATATTGAATCCCCACTTTAATGAGCGACAGACCGATCATCAGAACGATCAGCCCCGTCACCATCGGCGGCAGCGCAAACCGAAGGCGCCCCACGAAACTGCCGAGGAAGAAATGAAAGATACCGCCCACGACGACCCCTCCCATCAGAGCCCCCATGGCAGCCACGCCCTGCCCCGCAACAATGGGGATCATCACCGGCAGGAACGCGAAGCTTGTGCCCTGAACGATAGGCAGGCGTCCGCCCACCGGCCCCATACCAATGGTCTGGAACAGTGTCGCGATCCCGGCAAAGAGCATCGACATCTGAATCATGTAGATGAGATTGGGAAAATCCGGTGAGTTCGACCCGAAACCGAAACCGGCTGCACCTGCCACGATGATGGCCGGCGTCACGTTGGAGACGAACATTGCCAGCACGTGTTGAATCCCAAGTGGCACCGCCTGAATAAGCGGAGGTGTATACTCGGGATTGCTCAAGTCCGCGCGCGACACTGCATCGCCGTCGCTCATCGTCGTTTGTGTCATGTCGTTCCCCGGTTGCTTCAGATCTTCTGAAATCTTTTTGGCGAAGCATCGGGCACAAACGCGCGCGCATCTATCTATATTTTTTTGAAAGACAGCCAGATTTCAAGCACAAATTGCAACACGAAGCCAGACATCTACCGAAGGGAATTCTTCAACATTTTCTGCTTGGATCGCGCCTGTTTCGGCTTGAGGCAACAAGCCGGAGCTCGATGTTCCTCAGCCGCCCACACTGATCGAAAGACGCCAGACCCCTGATGCCCTCTCTTCAAGCTCTCAAAAGGTCTGCCCGATACGAGCTGATCCGCGCCGGCTTGGAGGGTACGGCCCTGGCTCTGCACCTGGGGTTGCCTCTGGCCAACCCAAAACGTGGTGTCATATTTGCCCTCCACCATGTGGATTCTGAAAGCCCCGCTAGCTGGGTGCCAAATGCCTGGTTGAGCATAACGCCCGCCTTCCTTGAAGAGGCCATCCAGGTCTGCCGGGAAGAGGGCCTGATACCCATTGCACTCGAAGATTTGCCTGAGCGGCTTGCCGACCCCCGGGACACACGCCGGTATGTCTGCTTCACTCTGGATGACGGCTATCGGGACAATGCACGCTTCGCCGCGCCTGTTTTCCGGAGGCAGGCTGTCCCTTACACGGTCTTCATCACATCCGGCTTCGTCGAGCGAAGTAGGTCTATCTGGTGGAAGACCGCTCAGGAACTCGTCATGAACACGAACGATGTCGATCTTTCAGCGTTCGGAATTGATGCGCGCGTGCGCATTGAACACCGTGCCGAACGGGTCGCGCTGTTCGATCGTTTGGCAAACGCCATAAGTGAAGCGCAAGACGAAGACGCTGCGATTGACCGGCTCGACGCTCTGGCATTCGCTCATGGCATAGACCCGCTGGCAATCACCGAGCGTTTGACGATGGACGCCAGCGAACTTGCCGGGCTCGCCGCAGATTCGCTTGCCCGCTTCGGCGCGCACACACTCACGCACGCCAATCTGACCAAGGTGGATGCCAGGCGCCTGAAAACGGAAATGGATGATTCAGCGTCGAAGGTTTGCGACTATGTGGGCACGCGACCGACAACCTTTGCTTACCCCTACGGCTATCCGTCCGCTGTCGGTCCACGCGAGATCGCAGCCGCACGGCAAGCAGGTTTTGCCGCCGCAGTCACCACGAGGCCGGGCCTCCTGTCCCGGACATCCGCCAGCGCTATGACAGCGCTGCCGCGCGTGTCACTCAACGGCTTCTATCAGCGCAAACGCTATGTGCGCGCGCTCCTGTCAGGTCTGCCGTTTCGCTTCCGGAAAGGCTGAAGCCTGATTGGAGCGTCGCTCGGCACAGTCTGTCAGTATCCTGCACAAGGCGGTTGCGGCGCATTCCCGACCCACCTAAGAAAGAGTTGAGTTGTGGAAGGGCCCCATGAAGATCGCTACCTGGAACATCAACGGCGTCAAGGCGCGCATCGACAATCTTCTGCACTGGCTTGAAGAGTCCAGTCCGGACATCGCCTGTCTTCAGGAAATCAAATCCGTCGACGAGCTCTTTCCACGCGAGCCGATCGAAGCGCTCGGCTACCATGTGGAGACCCACGGCCAGAAAGGCTTCAACGGTGTGGCGCTCCTCTCGAAACTGCGCTTCGACGAGGTCAATCGCGGTCTGCCGGGTGACGACAGTGACGAGCAGGCCCGCTTTATCGAGGGCGTGTTTTCCACCGATAGAGGAGTTCTCAGGGTCGTTTCGCTGTACCTGCCGAATGGCAATCCCGTCGACAGCGAGAAGTTTCCCTACAAACTCGGCTGGATGGAGCGTCTTGAAAAGTGGAGTGCCGAGCGCCTCAAGCTGGAAGAACCCCTCGTTCTGGCTGGTGATTACAACGTCATCCCCGAACCAGAAGATGCAAAGAACCCCGAGGCATGGGTGGGCGACGCCCTTTTTCGTCCCGAGAGCCGGCAGGCCTTCCGGCGGCTGGGCGCTCTGGGTTTCACCGACGCATTGCGCGCAGTCAATCAGGATGATGGCGTCTACACGTTCTGGGACTATCAGGCAGGCGCCTGGCAGAAGAACAATGGCATCCGCATCGATCATCTGATGCTTTCACCCGAAGCCGCCGATTACATAGGTGCCGTCACGGTTGAAAAGCACACGCGCGGCTGGGAAAAGCCATCCGACCACGTCCCTGTCGTTCTTGATCTGAAATTGCGCCCAGCCTGAACGCCCCGGGCCGAATTAACCCGGGTCAATGGCCACGTGCCGCGTCCGGTGTTAACATGATCCTGTTATGCCCACGTTGCGGTACCTAGGGATCGCCGCTCTGGCGGTCACGCTTTCCCTGCCAGTCGCAGGCTCCTCTGCGGCCGATTGCCAGTGCCGCGCCAATGGAGCGGCTTTTCGTCAGGGAGAAACAGCCTGCCTCACACTGCCGGACGGACCGCGCCTGGCTCGGTGCGAGATGGTTCTCAACAATTCATCCTGGAAAATTCTCGATCAGGCCTGCTTCCAGACGTCGAAGCTTCTGGAAAACGCCGTCCCAATGACAGTGGCGCGTTATCGCGCACAGTCTGGCGGGCACTAGGCCGGGCACTAGGCGCCCGCCGTGTTGCCGATCAATCGAAGCCGTTTTCGCGCAGATCATGCGCCAGCGCGATTGCAGTGCGCCGGTCTGATTCTCCAGCCAGAGCAAAAGCCTGTTCCTGCATGGCCCTGATCCAGCCAACATCGTTCGGCGCGGCACGGTCCAGCGCCGCTGTCATCATCGCCAGACCTTTTACCACGCGGCCACTTTCGAACAGGATATGCCCGAGCATGGCCTGTGCGCCCGAGTGCCCCTTCTCGGCAGCGAGCTGGAACCAGCGTGCAGCCTGCTGCACGCTCTGGGCCACGCCCTCACCGTCCAGAAACATTCGGCCAACCTGGTACTGAGCCTCCGGATTCCGGTAGGTCGCAGCCGCCCGCATGAAATGCTCCTGCGCGGCAAGAGGATTGGCGCGGATCGGGCTATCGGGAATGCCCGTTTTCAGATATTTGCCCAACGCCACAAGCGCGTCCGAAACATAGGTCTCGTCCGGACTGCCCGGTCGCACATCCTGTTGAGCCACCGCAGAAAAAAACTTGAACGCTTCCCGATCGTTGCGGGCGACACCGTCACCTTCGGCATACATGCGGGCCAGTTTCCAGCGCGCACCGACCTGACCGTTCTCGGCGGCATAGCGATAGGCTTCAAGGGCCTCTTCCTTGTCGCCCCGCTTGTAAGCAGAGAAAGCGAAGCGGAACACGGCCCAGGGGCTACGCTTTTCCTGCTCCTGAATAACAGTGTTCTCGTCCAGTGCATAAGCGGTGCCCGGCAGCGCCGCAAAGGACGCCACCAGACCGGCAAGAACAGCTGTTTTCCCTGCTTCAAATATCCGCATAACAGTGCGTTTCTTTCTTTGCCCCCGGATGGGTGACAGCTCCATCACGGGCCGGTCCAACCGTCTGGGCATATTTCCAGATCGCGCCGGACTGATAGTCCGTCTCGCGCGGTTTCCATTCCTTTGCGCGCTCTGCGAGTTCTTTATCGCTGAGCGCCACGTCAATCGTGCCGGCCTCGGCATCGATGGTGATGACATCGCCATCCTTCAAGAGGCCGATTGGCCCGCATGCTGCCGCTTCCGGCCCAACATGACCGATGCAGAACCCGCGGGTCGCGCCCGAGAACCGGCCATCGGTGATGAGCGCAACCTTGTCGCCCATTCCCTGACCGTAGAGGGCTGCCGTGGTTGCGAGCATCTCGCGCATCCCCGGTCCGCCCTTCGGGCCTTCGTAGCGAATGACCAGCACTTCGCCTTCCTTGTACTTCCGCTCGGTCACGGCAGCGAAACACTCTTCCTCGGAATCGAAGCAACGCGCCGGACCCGAAAATGTGAGGTTCTTCATGCCTGCGACCTTAACGATCGCGCCTTCAGGCGCCAGATTGCCCTTAAGGCCAACCACACCGCCGGTCTTCGTGATCGGATTGTTCGCCGGACGAACCACATCCTGATCTGCATTCCACGGAACATGCTCCATGTTTTCGGCAATTGTGCGGCCAGTCACGGTCATGCAGTCGCCGTGCAGATATCCGTGTTCCAGCAGCGTCTTCATGAGGAGCGGGATACCGCCGGCTTCAAACATGTCCTTTGCAACATATTTCCCGCCCGGCTTCAGGTCGGCAATATAAGGCGTCTTCTTGAAGATCTCCGCCACATCGAACAGTGTGAATTCGATACCCGCTTCATGCGCAATCGCTGGCAAGTGCAGCGCGGCGTTGGTCGAACCGCCCGAGGCTGCAACAACGGCCGCCGCGTTTTCCAGAGCCTTGCGGGTCACGATATCGCGCGGACGAATCTGCTTGGCGATGAGCTCCATCACCTTTTCACCCGATGCATAATTGAACCGGTCACGCATCTCATAAGGAGCAGGCGCGCCGCAGGAATAGGGCAGAGCCAGGCCAATCGCCTCGGCAACCGTTGCCATCGTGTTGGCCGTGAACTGCGCACCGCAGGAACCGGCCGAAGGGCATGCTGCCTGCTCGATCTCGCTCAGATCCTCGTCGGAGATCGATCCCACGGAGTGCTGGCCGACGGCCTCGAACACATCCTGAACCGTAATCTGCCGGCCGCGATAGGTACCGGGCAGGATCGAACCGCCATAAATGAACACGGATGGCACGTTGAGCCGCACCATCGCCATCATCATGCCGGGAAGCGACTTGTCGCAGCCTGCCAGGCCGACCAGAGCATCGTAGCAGTGACCGCGCATGGTGAGCTCGACGGAATCGGCAATGACGTCACGCGACACGAGTGACGACTTCATGCCCTGGTGTCCCATGGCGATGCCGTCCGTCACCGTTATGGTAGTGAATTCGCGCGGTGTGCCGTGAGCAGCCGCCACACCCTTCTTGACGACCTGCGCCTGACGCATCAGCGAAATGTTGCAGGGCGCAGCCTCGTTCCAGCAGGTTGCAACACCTACCAGCGGCTGGGCGATCTCTTCTTCCGAAAGCCCCATGGCATAGAGATACGAGCGATGCGGTGCCCTTGCCGGCCCAACAGTGACGTATCGGCTTGGAAGTTTGTCTTTCGAAATTGCTTTTGCGTCCATAATTACCCCAGCCGCAGCGCGCGGCACTTCTCCTGAACAGTCGGTTGTGACCCGTGCGCCATCGAGCATTTTCGATGCGCCGGGTTTATGGCGGGAAATTGGCGTTTCGTCCCACCCCATTCTTAACCGAATGCTTATTGAGAAACTGTTGCCAAATGAACACATTGCCCTGTGCACAACAGTCAGGGGCTGTCAGCAGTGGAAACAGGGCGCACAAAGCGCCCTGCCCGTCATGGCAGATTCACGACTGCATTCCCTGTTCCTCACGCTTTCGCGCGATGATCGAGGCGACGATCGAGCCTCCGATCAGAAGCACCGTGACAGAGAGAGCCAGCGGTGAGGGAATCTTGATCCAGTGCGCAACCAGCATTTTGAGGCCAATGAACATCAAAACCAGAGAGAGTCCGGTTTTGAGGTGCTTGAAGGTTCGCATCATGCCGGAGAGAACGAAGAACATCGCGCGCAATCCCATCACCGCGAACACGTTGGACGAAAAGACGATGAAGGGATCGTTGGAGATGGCGAGAACGGCCGGAATGGAATCGACCGCAAAGATCAGATCCGTGAATTCCACCGTAACCAGCACGACGAAAAGCGGAGTCATGAAAAGAACGCCGTTGCGCTTTGTCAGAAAGCGGGAGCCTTCATATTCCTGTGTGACACGCCCGGTTTTCATCAAGAGCTTCACGATCCGGCTTTCCCCCGGGTCGATCATCTCTTCGTCGGACGTCATCATCTTGAAGCCGGAGAAGACGAGAAGCGCCCCCAGCGCCATACCGATGACCAGAAACTGATCAACCAGCTTTACGCCCGGAACGATCAGCGAAAGACGCATCACGATCGCGCCCAGGATGCCGTAGAAGAGCACGCGATACTGCGCCTCGGAAGGTACCTTGAAATAAGTGAATATGAGCGCGATGACGAAGATGTTGTCGAGGGAAAGCGCCTGTTCGATCAGATATCCGGTCAGAAACTCCGCGCCCCGGTCCTTGCCACCGAAGTAAAACACGCCCATGGCGAAAATCATGGCAAGTGCGACGTAACCGGCGACTGTCTTCATCGCTTCACGCGTCGTTATGACGTGATCGCGCCGATGGAGAACGAAGAGATCGAAAAAGAGGACTACGGCCACGAAGGCCAGAAAACCGGGCCAAAGCCAGTCATGCATTGTCATGGAGAGATACGAGGTTTGCGCCGCGTTTGCGCGTTGTCGTTCGATCCGACATCACAGGCAACGCCTTGCCTGCCAGAGGGGCCCGGATCGGGTGACTGCTCTTATGTGCGGCAAAACCCGTCACAATACAAGTCTTGTCACCCGCCGCCGCCTGCCCGCTCATCCCGCTGGAAGACCGCTTCTCCTTCCCGAGACCAAAAGACCCGGCCGAAGCCGGGTCTTGGGGGAAATGGGATCAATCCCTCGATATCGATAAATGGGGCCTACCATTTGACCTTGTAGTTGGCCGATATGATGCCGGCCCAACCTGAATCCACGGCATTGCCGATTTCGATCCCCTTCGTGGCCTCGGCGCTGGCCAGATAAGATACAGCACCGCCCAGGCGGAGTTCCCCACCAAGAGAATCCTTCATGCTGACACCGGCGGCCAAAAGCCATTTGTCGGTGCGGAAATCATAGCCGGTCGAGACGCCACGGTCCCACTGAAGGCTGACGAGGCCCGACACATTATCTGTAAACGCGTGGCCAATACCACCGGTGACGGTCCAGCCATCCCGCCAGTAATACTGGTTCTGGCTGGTGCCGACGCCGGTCACATTGAGGTTCAGCGTTTCATTAACAGACCAGTCAGTCCAACGGACAGAACCAAAGGCAAGCCAGCCAGGTGCGATGCCGGATTGAACTTTCAATTCCACACTTTGCGGAAGTTCACCATTTCCCGCAGCCGGTACCGGGACGATTACACCCGGTCCCATCATCAGATTGCCGCTGCCGGTGGCATCATGCGTCGTGCCCGAACGATACATAAGCTCGGTGCGAAACGCGATGTCCGGTATTTCGTAAGCGACACCGGCCCGCCACCCCACGGCACTGCTCGTGAGATCTACGTCAAGAGCACCCGCGCCACCGAGGAAGTCATAGTTGAACTTTTCAAGAAACGCCCCGCCCAGGACGGCAAGTCGCCCCTTCCCCATGTTCATGAACACGGCACAGGTCGCCCCGAATTCGGTAACCGTAAATTTCTCTGACAGCTTGCCCGCCGGACCGAAGGGCGAAGCGTATGTCGAGGCAGCACCATAGACATCCGTATAGGTGCCAGCGCATGAGAGATTGTCTGAAACCTTAAACTTCACAGCACCGGAAGGAATGGCATAGGTGTCCAGATAATCCGTACCCACAAGAGCCGGATTCGTCGACTTGGAAAACTTCTGCGTCGGAACGACGATGATCGCACCTGCACGCATGTTAAAGTTACCATCCTCATAAAGGATGTCGGTGTCAGCAGTACCACGCGAAAAACCGCCCGCCTGAGCTGAACCAATAGCCGCAGCCAGAACGGTCGAAGCCGATAGAATGCGAACCAAACGCATGAGATCCCCTCTCCTCCAATTGCTCATTCAAGAATAGCAGCGCCATCCCGAACCTCAATTGTTACTGTACAGCTTGTCGCACCTCACGCTTACGTGAACGTAATACGCCTATCGGATATTGGCGTGACAACCTGCTCGCCTTGGCTCAGCAAAGCCGCGATGGCCTTAAAATTCCCCTGAAATCGACACATTTTGCTCCAACGAATTCGCAAATTCGACACCAGTTGCACAATAGCAACACCCGCCGGAGATTTCGCGAAACCGTCACAAACCGGTCGCGCGGAACGTCTCCGACACGCGTCTTCGCCACCCGATCACGAATCATACGGCGCAATGAGAAAGCCGCGCTCACCGCACAGGGCGAACGCGGCTTGGGAGCCTATGTCAAACGCAGGAATAGTGGTCGATCAGCCCGCTTCGTTCACGCGGGCAAGCGCCACTTCCAGCCGCGCCTTCGCATCGGCGAATTCAGCCAGTTTCTCGCGCTCGGCCTCAACGATTTCCTGCGGCGCATTCGTAACGAACTTCTCGTTGCCAAGCTTCTTTTCCAGTCGCTGCATTTCCGCCGCGGTCTTGGCGATCTCCTTTTCAAGCCGGGCAGCTTCCGCCGACAGGTCGATCAGGTCACCGAGCGGCAGGCAGAACGTGGTGTCGCCGAGCACGATCTGCGCCGATCCCTTCGGCGCCTCACCGGCAAAACCAAGCTCTCCCACGCGTGCAAGCCGCCGAATTGCCGGATCGTGCCGTGCAATGCGCGCGCGCGTTGCCTCATCGGCATCGACTGCCACTAGCGGTGCAGTGGCGGAAGGCGGCACGTTCATTTCGGCGCGCACCGAACGGATGCCGGACACCAGGTCCACAAGCCAGTTGATGTCAGCTGCCGCATCCTCGTCCTCAAAGTCGGGTGCCGGCCAACGGGTCAGCGCCAGAACGCTCTCCCGGCCAGCGTCCCCTCCCGTATGTGCCCAGAGTTCCTCTGTCATGAACGGCATCATCGGATGAAGAAGCTTGTAGGTTTCTTCAAGCACGTAGGCCGCGCAGGCCCGGGCCTCGGCCTTGGCGGCCTCGTCATCCCCTGCGAAAACAGGTTTCAGAAGCTCCAGATACCAGTCACAGAACAGGCTCCAGACAAACCGGTAGGCTGTCCCCGCCGCTTCGTTGAAGCGGTAGGCCTCGATGCTCTCGGTAATTCCCCTGGCGGCCCTCGTCAGCTCGGTCAGGATCCAGCGATTGATGGCAAGCTTCGCATTGCCAGGGCGGAAGTTCTCGTCACGCTTGACACCGTTCATCTCGGCAAAACGCGTCGCATTCCAAAGCTTGGTGCCGAAATTGCGATAACCAGCCACACGCGCAGGGTCCAGCTTCACGTCACGACCTTGCGCTGCCATGATTGCAAGCGTGAAGCGCAACGCATCGGCGCCATACTCGTCAATCAGCTCGAGCGGATCGATGACATTGCCCTTCGACTTCGACATCTTGGCGCCGTTCTTATCCCGCACCAGCGCGTGGACATAGACCGTGTGGAACGGCTCCTCCTCCATGAAGTGCATGCCCATCATCATCATCCGGGCGACCCAGAAGAAGATGATGTCGAAGCCTGTCACCAGAACCGAGGTCGGGTAGTATCGTGCCAGCTCAGGCGTCTTGTCCGGCCAGCCCAGCGTGGAAAAAGGCCACAGAGCAGATGAGAACCAGGTGTCGAGCACATCCTCGTCACGGGTGAGAATTTCGCCGGGCTTGAAATTCTCCAGCTTCTCCTCAACCCAGGCCTTCCAGGGCCCTTCATGCGAGATATAGTGCTGGATTGCAGCTTCAAGCGCGGTTTCTTCGTCCTTCTCGACGAAGACCTGCCCATCCGGTCCATACCACGCGGGAATCTGATGGCCCCACCAGAGCTGGCGGGAAACGCACCATGGCTGGATATTCTCCATCCACTCGAAATAGGTCTTCTCCCAGGTCTTTGGCACGAATTTGGTACGGCCCTCGCGAACGGAAGCAATGGCCGTTTTCGCCAGGGTCTTCGCGTCCACATACCACTGATCGGTGAGGAATGGTTCGATCGGCACTCCGCCGCGGTCGCCGTGTGGCACCGTATGCTTGTGGGGCTCGACCTTCTCCAGAAGCCCCGCCTCCTCCATCATTGCGACAATCTTCTCGCGCGCCTCGAAGCGATCGATACCATCCAGTTCGGCGATCGTGCGCGCGAGCGGCGCGTCCGCACCTTCCAGCCCTTCGAGAAAAGCTTCATTGCCTTTAAGGGTGAGCGTGGCGTCGGTCGCCATGATGTTGATCTGTGCCAGATCATGGCGCTTGCCGACCTCGAAGTCGTTGAAATCGTGCGCAGGCGTCATTTTCACCGCGCCGGTGCCCGCTTCCGGATCCGGATAATCGTCGGCGACGATCGGGATGCGCCGTCCAACCAGTGGCAACAGCACATTCTTTCCCACCAGTTCCCTGTAGCGTGGATCCTCAGGATGCACCGCAACACCGGAATCGCCCAGCATGGTTTCCGGGCGGGTCGTGGCAACCACCACATAGTCCCGCGTCTCATAGCCATCCGGCTGGCCGTCGGAGGGCCGCCAGGTGACCCGGTTGCCTTCATCGTCCAGCTTGTAGGGATGTTCATAGGTCAGCCCATCAGCCAGCGGATAGCGGAAATGCCAAAGGTTGCCGTTGGTCTCGACCTGCTCGACCTCGAGATCCGAAATCGCCGTCAGGAGCTTCGGGTCCCAGTTTACGAGACGTTTGTCCTTATAGATGAGTTCCTGCTTGTAGAGCGAAACGAAGACCTCGACCACGGCCTTTGAAAGTCCCTCGTCCATGGTGAAGCGTTCACGCGACCAGTCGCAGGAGGCCCCCAGCCGCTTGAGCTGGTTCATGATTGCGCCGCCGGACTCAGCCTTCCATTCCCAGACTTTGTCGACGAATTTTTCCCGCCCCAGGTCGCGGCGGTGCTGCTGCTTTTCCATGAGCTGACGCTCAACCACCATCTGAGTGGCGATGCCCGCATGGTCCATGCCTGGCTGCCATAGAACGTCCTTGCCGCGCATGCGTTCGAAACGCACCATGATGTCCTGCAACGTGTTGTTGAGAGCATGGCCCATATGCAGCGAGCCGGTCACATTCGGTGGCGGAATGACAATGGTGAAGGATTCCGCACCCGCTTCCGCGCCGGCTCCGGCCTTGAAGGCATCGGCCTCTTCCCAGCGAGCGGCGATTTTCGGCTCGACGCTTGCCGCGTCGTAAGTCTTCTCAAGCATAAGGGTTTCCGCGCTAGAGCAATCCCGGAAACATGGAAAAGGCCCCTCCGGAACTGCGTGGAATCAACAAACGATCACCTCGCCACCCATCAAAAGACAGCAAAGCGACAGACCAGCAATCTGGTCTCTTCACAGAACGGTGTAAAGCCGAAGGGTCAGGTCAAGTCAACCGGCAGGCGGTGCGGTCTATCCGCCACGCGCAATCCGCTCGATCTCCTCGCGCACGAGACGTTCGACAATGGTCGGCAGATTGTTGTCGAGCCAGTCCTGCAACATCGGTCTCAGCATTTCTTCGGCCATCTGGTCGAAATTGCGCCGGCGGCTGGCTTCAAAGGCTTCGTTCAACTCTCCGAACGCCGCAGCGACCTTGCGGCCGGTATATTCTGAGAGAATGCCTTGCTTCGCTTCATCAGCCCGCTCGGCAGCAGCCGGCAGGCGCGGTTCATTCTCATGCGCTTTATTCTCGACGCGACCAGCGCTCTCAACGGAAGCTGGCGCATTCGGTACAGCGTCAACCTCGGCGATCCGCTGCATCAGCCCGCGATCGACTGTCGAGGCATACGATGAGGATGAACCTGCGACATGCGCTCCCGGGGCCTCGGCATCAGAGGCTGCCTCCGAAACTGACGTCTCCCGCAGCTCCGACTTGAAGGTTTCAACGTCACCCGACGTGTCAGCGCTCGGCGCTTCGTCATGCCTGACCGGCTGGACGGGCGAAGCTTCTTCGCGATCCGGGCTCGGCTGCCGGCTCGGTGCATCGCCCCGGCCATGGGCCTCGTTCCGCTGTGTCAAAGCTTCGCTCGCAGCAACAGGCTCGGGAACCGCTTTTTCGGAAGATTTTGCTGAGGGAGCGTCATTATCCTCGATAATGCGCCGAATCGAGGCGAGTATCTCCTCCATGGAGGGCTCACGTTGACTCCCGTTGGAAGTCAGCGCCTCGACTGCAGCTTCCATCTTCTGCGCCCCAAAACCCTGTGACATCGTAAAACTTGCCGCCTCCAACTGCGTCCGCCTCACCTGCCTGCCCGGAACGAAGATTTCAGATCTATCCGGGCGCCGGAACAGACGGTCGAATCATATGGACCAGCGTAACGCACGGTCAGCCCCATGAGAATCCCCGTCCCCATGCAGTTTCGGGTTGCACACAAGAATGCCGGGCTCAACGGAGACCGGCATCCCATCAAGGCTCAATTTTTGAAAGAGGTGAGCAACACCCGAGGCGTAACAGGCAGCTCTCAGCGACCATCTGGGGTACGCAGGCCGTACCATTTGTCCTTGACTGCCTGGTAGTGCTCTTCGGGGCGATACTCGCTGACCTGAAGCCCGAGCCGGCTGGCGGAAAGCCGGCCGGTCGCCGACAGAATCGCAAAGCTGGCAACCACGATGTCGCGCTCCGCGTTCACTTGATTGATCTTTGCATCAATCACATCCGCCTGCGCGTTCAAGACATCGAGCGTGGTACGCTGCCCCACATTGCGCTCTTCGATCACGCCATTGAGTGCCAATTGTGCGGCCTGCACCAGTTCACGATTGGCCGCGAGCGATTCCCGCGCCGCCTGATACTGGCTCCATGCCGACACGACGGCCGCGCGAACCTGGTCGCGACTGACATCAAGATTGATGCGCGCCTGGCCAAGCGTTTCCTTGTTTTTGCGTACTTGAGCAGAGGCCTGACCGCCCTGGTAAATCGGCACAGTCAGGTTCAGCCCGATGCGTGCACTGTCGCTCGATCCATCGCTCGAGAGGCCTGGCGAGGTATCCCGATAACTGTGTGACAGCCCAACCGAGCCGGAAAGCTGTGGAAGGAAAGCACCTTCGGAAGATTTTACACGGAAAGACGCGGTGTCGATCTGGTGTTGACGCGCCTTGATGACCGGGTGCTCTGCGAGGCCAAGCGCAAGCGCGCTGTCCAAATTCTTCGGCAGCAAATTCGTCAGAGGTCCGGCCGCTTTCAGGTCCTTGGGCGCATCGCCGATAAGCTGGCGATAAACAGCCGAACTGGATGTGACCGCCGCACGTGCCGCACTGAGCTGAGCCAGAGCGGCCTGCCGCCGGGCCTGGGCCTGTGCAACGTCGGTCCGGGTCCCCTCACCCACGTCGAAGCGCGAGCGGGCCGAACGGACCTGCTCTTCCAGAAATTCGAGATTCTGCGCCCTTAACGCCGCGATCTGGCGATCACGAATCACATCCATATAGGCGCTGGCAGCGTTGAAAAGCGTGTCGAGTTCCTGATTTCTCAAGGCCTCATTGGCCGCCCGCACGGACGCCTCGGCAGCTTCCACATTGTTGCGCGTCTGAAAACCATCGAAAATCGGCTGCGTAAGCGAGATACCGAATTCACCGGTGCGAATGTCGGTGCCGTCATTGTGGGTCAGAGCGAGCGAAGCCGTACCCTGGACACGCGGCCGCATGCCGGATTTCGCGATGGCGACATCTTCATCCGTGATTCGAACGCCTGCACGTTCCGCATTGAGGGTGGAGTTGTTTTCGTAAGCCTTTGCCAGAGCACCCAGAATGGTCTCGGCGGAAACGGTGACTGGCGTCGCAATCAACGCGGATGAGGCCACAAGGGGGATAAGGAAACGACGATAAAAAGGCACGATCTGTCAACCTCGGACTGTTATCGGCAGCCGCGTCTTTCAGGACACCACCACCCCGACTTATGTGTTCCGGTCTTTCGACCGGTGTCCACGCCCGGGAGACACCGATAACAGCAAGTCCCCCACCCCCAAATCAGGCGCTCTTTAAATAGATGTTACATCAATCCCTTGATCAATTCCGTTGCAGGAAAGCAACAAGTCTCACCTCAAAAAATGAATGCCGGCTCCTCCTGGAACCCGGGCAGCGGCCTGATTGCGAGATTGAAGGCCGGACGGCTCGAAACGATGCCGTCGTCCTTCACGAAAAGATGCGCCTGCGCCGCGTTTCCTTCACCGATCACTGCAACGAGACGTCCCCCATCGCGCAATTGATCCAGAAGGCTCTGCGGAACACGGTCAACGGCCCCTCCTATGACGATCACGTCATAGGGTGCATCGTCTGCATATCCACCCTGCAAGGCACCGCCCACGACGGCAACATTGACGCATCCGAGATCGCTGAGCGCCTCGGTCGCCATCCCCGCGAGCGCCTCGTCGCTTTCCAGCGCGACAACAAAGCTCGCGAGGCGCGATAGCACGGCTGCAGAATAGCCCGTGCCCGAGCCGACATCGAGAACCACGTCGCTGGACTGCACGTCAGCAAGCTGAACAAGCTTGCCGAAAGCCGCAGGCTCCATCAGATAACGGGCGCCGTTCCCCTCGGCAGCCGAAGCGATTTCGATATCCTCGTCAATATAGGCGAGTGCTTTCTTGCGTCCCGGCACAAAGGCCTCACGCGGAATCTCACCCATCGCTGTCAAAAGTGCGTTGCTCGTCACATCGGACGTCCGCAACTGCCCTTCCACCATATTGGCGCGCTGCTGGGAGAAATCGATTGTCATGCGTCAGATCCCGAAGCCTGTTCTCGCGCGATGTGCAGGAGAGGTTTCCCGCTTCGGCGAAAACAACGATTTGAAGGGTTTGCTAACGGCTGCCGCCGCCCCTGTCAATCGCTCTGCGGCAGCCAGTCGTGGACCACTGACACCTGCCGAAAGAGCTTCCGGCGCAAGCGGAAAGGTCTGGCCATGTTGCAAGGGACCGCAGGCATGCGACGCTTCACCGCTCAGCCGGGCAGCGCAACGAATTCCTGGTCGTCTCCGTGTGGCAGGTCGAAAAGCCCCGCGCCCCAGTCTGCCCTGCGCCAGTCGTCCTTGGCCGCTTCTATGCGCTCTTGTGAGGAGGCGACGAAATTCCACCAGATGTATCGCGGTCCGCTCATTGTGGCACCACCAAGCACCATCAGACGCGCGCCTTTCGCTCCTGCCCCCACCGTAATGGGATCACCTGGCCGGAAAACCATCATGCGTCCTGCTTCAAAAACCTGCCCCGCCACAGAGATTTCCCCCTCGATGACGTAAACGCCCCGATCCTCATGATCGTCCGGCAGTGGAAAACGCGCGCCGGCGTCCAGTTTTACATCGGCATAGAACGTGTCGGTATAGACCGTCGCGGGTGCCGTCTGGCCATAGGCGCTCCCCAGAATGAGCCTCAGACGCACGCCATCGTCGTCGATCTGGGGAAGCGCCTTCTTCCCGTGGTGTTCGAAAACAGGCTCTGCATCCTCCATTGCCTCCGGCAACGCCACCCAGGTCTGAATGCCAAATAGGCTGTGTGGCCCCTGCCGTGAAGCGGCACTAGTGCGTTCCGAGTGAGAAACGCCCCGCCCGGCCACCATCCAGTTTAACGCGCCGGGATGAATGATCTGATCTGAGCCGATACTATCGCGATGATGGAAATCGCCACGAAAGAGATAGGTCACGGTTGCCAGCCCGATATGAGGATGGGGCCGGACATCGATCCCCTGACCGGTCAGAAACTCCGCCGGGCCCGCCTGATCGAAGAAGATGAACGGTCCCACCATCTGCCGCCTCGGTGCAGGCAGCGCCCGACGCACCTCGAAGCCGCCAATGTCACGCGCCCGCGGAACGATCAGCGTTTCGATGGAATCGGCCTCGATATCATTCGGACAGCCCGGCGTGAGAGCGGGATTCCAGCTCATAACAACATCCTTCGTGGCAAACATCTGATTTTGAGAAAGTCTATCATCATGGTCCGTGGCCGGGAACGTCAGCCATATTGACAGTCTGTCTCCATCCGCAGGCCTGAGCGTTCCGCAGGTTGGACCGCGCGTTCATCTCCTGCCTGGAGCTTCTTCCTGCTGGCTGATCGCGTTCCGGCCAAAATCCGCATTCTGTCGACAGTCCTGTGCTGGAGCGCTTGCGCCCCGACGCATCGCGCAGATGAGGAAGCCGCCCATTTATCCGGCAGGGGTATCCCGGTAAGTCGAATTCATGAATTGCGTTCGCAGCGATATCCGGCACCGTTTTCCCTTGCAGAGCAAGGCTTGGGCAGAACGAGATGAAAGCATACCTGTCTTTTGCAATTTTGTTTCAGCTGATGCTGATCGCGCCGGTTACCGCCCTTGACCTTGAGGTTTGCAATTCGGGCGAACAGACGGTTTTCGTCGCTCACGCGGAATCGTCCCTCAATTCGCCTTACAGGGCTGTCGGCGGATGGACGCAGCTGACATCGCGCAAATGCTGGAAGCGCGAAGCTCCGAAAATGGACAGAATGTCGGTTCTGGTGGCCTATATAGACAAGAAGGGGCGCCTTGGCGCCGTTCCGTTCAATCCCGATTTCCGGGCCGGCGGGCAATATCCGCTTTCTCGAGGCCCCTACTCATACTGCGTCCATCCCAGGGATCGTTTTTTCCGTCCCCAGGCTCAACCGGGTGGCAGGCACTGCCCGCGCGCCATGGTTCCCGTCAAGTTCCCTTTCTACATTGCGGGGCGACGGGCGTCAGGCAGCCTCGCCAAACTGCATGTGTCTGTTGAGCCTGGCACGCTCCACGAAGACCACGCCGTCATCCCCTGGGAGCCTGCGAAAGCCCCTCCCGACCCACAGGAAGAGCGCTACGCGGATGCGGGCAGGATAGATCTGTTGCGCGGCCCGAGCGCACGGCAGATCGAAGCGGCCGAATACCGAAATCTTCAGTTTCGCCTGCAGCTAGCCAATGCCTTGATTCTAAAAGATGCGAAGCTGAAGATCCACGCGCTCGATCTGGACAGATGTCTGTCGACCAAGAACGGACCGTTCTATTGCCGATACAGGCTTGACGCCCGGATCGAAGCCTCGAAGGAGGTGCGTCCGATGGCCCAACTTCTGAACCTCGGCTTTCTCTTCAAGGGATACTACTGGTCGTCCTTCACGGTAAGCCGTGGCCGCTGGGTGATCGAGAAGCAATATGAGGGCTGCAGACTTTCGGATGTGCAGATCAGATGCTGGAGCCGCAAATAGGCCGAGAATGCCTCATCCCCGCGTCACGGAAAAGCGCGGTTCGCCGCCGTCCAACGTGCTGAGAATACTGGATGGAAAGAAGAATTGGAGGCCTCGCCCGGAATCGAACCGGGGTGCAAGGATTTGCAGTCCTCTGCGTAACCACTCCGCCACGAGGCCATGCCGCAAGCGGCACCGGGCTGTTCAATAGGTTGCGTCCAATTCCTCGTCAAGCGGGCAAATGTGATTGCCACGAAAATAACCGGGGAGACAGCTCGTTTCCACTGTCGCAATCCGGTCACCCGCCACGCGAGCGCTGCCTTCCTTCTCTCCGCCTGTTCCACCACACGGTGGCTTTGCGCCTTTGGCGGCGTACCGATGCGATGTCATAGGATAGTATGAGCAGGCCAAGTGGAATCATCCAGAAGCCAAGCACTGGCAGAAATCCGAACAGCCCGAGCACCACCAGCATGCAGCCTCCCCCGATTCGGGCGAGCCGTGACCGGGGGATGGGAATCCGCTTGCCCATGAGAGAGACCGAAGGGCGTCCGTTCTTCCCCGCCGCCGTATCTGTGTTTCGCTGCACCATGCGTCGTACCATCGCCCCTTGGCGGCCCACCAATATCTTCCATGCCAATGCCGGACCTTCCATATGCGTTGCGAAATCCCTCAATGGGAGGGGCGACCTGAAAAAAACCGCGAAAATCACAATTGGCGCTTTGCAAAGCTGAATTTGGTTTGCTATAGGCACGCTCACTCGCACGAGCACAGGCATTCCCCGGTAGCTCAGTGGTAGAGCAACCGGCTGTTAACCGGTTGGTCGCTGGTTCGAATCCGGCCCGGGGAGCCATTCTTTATCAAGAGCCGTCCGATATTGTGCCAGCCGCCTTTCGGCCGGACTGCGTTCGCTGGCGGTTTGCCGCCTTTGCGTGCTAATTGTCACCACCTGATCCTTGCAACTCCTCACGAAACCCGGGCCAGCGCGAATGGTTTGCGCCGCAAGAACGTTTCATCCTGTATGGATCCGGTCTAGTATAAACCGTAGCCGAGCGTGCTCGCACTGCGGAATTTGCGGGGATCTTTCTTGCCAGAAATCGAGTTGAAGCTTTTGCTGGAGAAACAGCAAGTGCCCGACACTCTCGCGCGCATCGAGCGACTACCTACCGCAACACGCAGGATACGCGGCACACGGCATCTGCACAGCCTCTATTTCGACACGTCGGAAGGTGCTCTGCGCGAAAATGGAATTACGCTGCGTCTTCGGTGCACGGGCACGCAATGGCTGCAAACGATCAAGCTCGACGGCTCCATCAAAGGCGGTCTGTCCAGGGTCACCGAAATCGAGCGGATGGTTCCTGCGGGCGTGGTTTCCATCGATGCAATCGAAAACGAGGAAGTCCGGGATCGCATCACACGGCTCGTTAAGAACACCCAACTCCAAACGGTTGCTGAAACCCGCATACGCCGCACGCAGGTCGACCTTCATCTCGACGACGGTACAAAAGCCGAAATCGCTTTAGACAGCGGCGCCGTGAAGGCAGCAGGACGCAGCGCCCCTCTCCATGAGCTCGAGATCGAGTTGATCGAGGGACACCCAACCGGCCTCTACAGAGGCGCACGCATGATACTGCCGGATGGCGCCCTGAGGTTTTCCCGCTTCTCCAAGGCGGCACGCAGTGTTCTCCTGGCCAAACACGGTTACATTGAGCCCCCTGCCGTGCCCCGCAAGGCAGTTCGCGTGCCGATTACCCGAAAGAGCAGCATTGGCGAAGCAGCCGAGGACATGCTGCAGGAATGTCTGGCGCAGATTTCAGCAAACATCGAGGCTGTCCGGAACACCGAGGATATGGAAGGCCCACATCAATTGCGCATTGGCCTTCGGAGGCTGCGCAGCGCGCTTTCCCTGTTCAACAGGGTGATCGAACCCTCCATTGTTATCCAGTTTGCAAATGAGGCACGCTGGTTGGGCCACGAGGTCGGGCGCTTGCGCGATCTTGACGTCGTCCTCAACGATGTCGCCCGCCCTTTCTATGCCAGAATTCACCGGGAACCCGGCGCAAACCTCGTTTTGAGCACACTAGAGTGGCACGCCCGTAAGGTTCGTGCCGATCTCCGGCATACGCTGTCTACAGAGCGCGTGAACGTCTTTTTGCTTGGTCTCTCCGAATTGATCCAGACAGGTCTTCGCACACCGGCAAAACCCAACCGAAAACTCAAAGATCTGGCAGATGAGAAACTGGAAAAACGGTGGAACCACCTCCTCACCCGCGCTGAAGGGATCGAGAGCTTCGCCACGGATCAGAAACACGCGTTGCGCAAGGCGCTGAAAAAGCTCCGCTATGCGATAGAGTTCCTCGGCCCCCTCTACGCGCCTGCCGATGTGAAGCGGTTATCGAGCCGGCTGAAAACGCTGCAAACGATGTTTGGCAGTCTGAACGACGCAGCCGTGACCCAGTTGATTCTCTGCAGGCCGCCACTCTCCTCCATCAACGACCCGTCCGCGCAACGCGCCATCGGCCGCCTGTTGGGAGCCTGTGAAACACGCAGCGTCTATGATTGGCCCGCCACGATCGAAGACTGGAAGCGATTGCAGGCGTTCCGCCCGTTCTGGCAGCATTCCCAGCCGTAGGTCGGCACTCTTGCTGAATGCTGTCCCTCGAACACGCCCGTCCCTGTGCACGACCCGAACACGGATGCGTGAGCTGCCTGAGATCGACGGAACGTTTTTAAACCGCACCGATTGTATGTGAACACACCAGATTCGGGCGGGAACCATGAAACAGCAACCTGACACACGGCCTCATACCTCGCTGGCCACTTTATCGCGCGCGCTTCCAAACGACATCGTTGCGGCCCTCGACCGCTTCAGCGCCATGGAGGGCGCCGGGATGACCCGTGAGCAGGCGCTCCTCACAGCACTCAGAACATGGGCTCTTTCGAAAGGGCTTCTAAAGACGCAGGAAGGTGGCCGTGAGGGCTTGCGCCCCGAACAACTCAACGCCACAAACGATGATTGATCCTCATGTGCATGGGAGAGTGCATGGTCCCCGATGATGAGCGTCCGGTGCTGCTCCTGTTCCGGCATGATTTGCGCCTCAGCGATAATCTTGCCCTTTGCGCCGCCGCGGGAACAGGGCGTCCGGTTGTCGCCGCCTTTGTTCTCGACGAGACAAGCGAAGGCGCTCGAACACTCGGCGGCGCGCGCCGCTGGTGGCTTCACCACAGCCTTGCGGCGTTGAGGGAAGAGCTCGGAAAGCTTGGCCTGCACCTGGTTCTGCGTGCCGGCCCCATGGTCGAGATCGCCATTTCGCTGGCCGAGGAAACCCATGCAGGCGCCGTTTACTGGAATCGGCGTTACGACCCCGCAGGCATGGCAACCGACACTCTGTTGAAAGCCACTCTCAAAGAGCGCGGGATCGAAACGGACAGTTTCTCCGGGCACCTGCTTCACGAGCCCTGGCGTTTGAAGACCGGATCTGGAGGCCCCTACCGGGTCTTCACGCCTTTCTGGCGTTCCATGATGGAATCCATACACCCGCGCCCACCGGCCGACGCACCCGAAATGATCACGCCCTACAGGGATGATTTGCCGGGCGACGCACTTGAAGACTGGAACCTTCTTCCAAAGAAGCCCGATTGGTCGAAAGGCCTGCAGGAAAGCTGGACGCCAGGCGAGGCTGGCGCGCGCGAAAGACTGGCGGACTTCATCAACGGCACCGGCGAGAACTACAGATCCCGTCGCGACCTCATGGCCGAAACTGGCACCTCCGGTCTCTCACCGCATCTTGCGCATGGTGAGATCACCCCATTTCAGATCTGGCAGGCATTGGAAGGTGAAAGCGAGATCGGCGAGGAGGATCTGCAGACGTTTCGCAGGGAGATCGGCTGGCGCGAATTCTGCTGGCACCTCCTGTTCCACAACCCGAAACTTGCCACAGAAAACTTCAACCGTAATTTCGACGCCTTTCCCTGGCGAGACGACCAGAATGCGCTGCAAAGCTGGCAGCGCGGCGAAACGGGTTACCCCGTTGTCGATGCGGCCATGCGCCAGCTTTGGCAGACCGGCTGGATGCACAACCGGGCGAGGATGGTTGTCGCTTCATTCCTCGTAAAACATCTGGGCATCCATTGGCGCAAAGGCGAGGAATGGTTCTGGGACACACTTGTTGATGCCGACCCCGCCTCCAACCCGGCCAACTGGCAGTGGGTGGCAGGGTCCGGTGCCGATGCTGCACCGTTCTTCCGCATCTTCAATCCCGTTCTGCAGGGAGAAAAATTCGACCCGGTGGGAAAATTCGCGCGCCGATACGTGCCCGAACTCGCCGCCCTCCCCGACAAACATTTGCATCAGCCATGGAAAGCTCCTCAAAGCGCTCTTGAGAAGGCTGAGATAGAACTCGGCAAAACCTACCCACGCCCGATGGTCGACCATAGGGCAGCCCGCGAACGCGCGCTCGTCGCGTATAAATCAGTCAGGAATGCAGGCTGAGCACCCCTGTCAGCCGGACTTTCTGGAAACGAAATCCGCCGCGACGCGCATCTCCCGAAGAGGCCGCACTTTTGCAGTGCATGCCTGGTAGGTCGGATGAGCCTTGTAAGCGGCGAGCGCTGCTTCGTCGCGGAATTCCGCGTAAACAATGACATCCACCTCGGTGCCGATCTGATCGACCTTGCGGTTGAGACCGACTTCAAAAAAATCCGAATGCGGAATGTCGGCCAGCATACCAAGCCCCTCCGCAATGCGGCCCACATCCGCCTCATCTTTGGCACTGAAGAAAACGATGTGTCGAATCACGGGCCTGCCTCCTGAAATCGTGTCCGCAAATCGCGCTGCAGGGCCCGAATGTCAATGCATCGTCACGCCGCAGGAGTGGATTCAAATTCTCAAAGTCATCGAGCAAAGGGCTGTTCCGGAAAGAAAAAAGGCCGAGCGCAAAGCCCGGCCTTTCAGGAACTCCATTGCCTAGAGCGTAATGCGATAGAGGGCAAAACCCTCCTGCCCTTCGCCGGCGGATTCAATTGCTACACCTTTGATGCTCGAAACGAACTCCGCTCCTTTGGGCCCTGTCTCGAACAGGACTGATGTGTGCGGTAGTTGTTTGAAGGCCCAGTTGGCATCAGCCGTCGGGTTGATCGTCCCCTGCTCCACAATATAGCGCACAATCACATCACGGTTCGTGTCAGGGGCAGCAAAGACCACCTTGTCAGGACCGATACCGGGGAAGTTGCCGCCACCGCCTGCACGATAATTGTTAGTCGCTACGATGAATTTCTGAGCCGGGTCAATCGCCTCGCCATTGAACTGCAAGTCCACGATACGGCTCGCATCCGCGTTCAGGAGCTCTCCCTTGGATGAGTATTTCGGCGGCTGCGACAGGTCGATCCGATAGGTCACGCCATCGATCACGTCGAAATTGTAGGAAGGGAAAGATGGATCGAGCAGCGGCTGGTCTGCCTTGCCAGGTTCCACCTGGTTGAAAATTCCGGCGGACATCTCCAGCCAGTCCTTCACATCCGCACCCGACACCAGAACCGCCTGCACCGTGTTGGGATAAAGATAAAGATCGGCGACGTTCTTGATCGCCACATCGCCAGCCGGCACGTCCGTGTAATAATCCGGGCCGCCGCGACCGCCGGCCTTGAAGGGCGCTGCTGCCGACAACACGGGCAAATCCCTGTATTCACCGTCCTTCAGCATGTCGGTGATGTACCAGATCTGCGCCTGGCTCACGATCTGCACGGATGGGTCGTCGGCCACCAGCGCGAAGTAGGAATGCAGGGGCGCGGATGTCTTGCCGACAGCCGTACGCACATACTTCAGCGTCGCTTCGTGGTCTTCACGCACAGCCACTTCAACTTCCGCTTTGCTTTCGACAAGAGGCTCGGTCTGACGTTCCACCCGCTTGAAGATCGGGCGCGCTTCGGAAGTCGCATTCACCACCACCCAGCTCTGCCCGTCCCGCTCCAGAAGCAGGTCAATGAGCCCCAGATGCGACCCCCAGAAGCCACCCATCACGGCCGGTTTGCCGCCGATCGTGCCCCTGGCATTGTCCACGCCTTCGATCCCCTCAAACTTCGGACCGGGAAAGTCGAGATGGCTATGGCCGGTCACGATGGCGTCGATACCCTCAACGCCGGCAAGAAGCAGCGAGGCGTTCTCGAGGTTTTCCGCATACTGTGCCGGGCCGACACCGGAATGCGACAGCGCCACCACGATATCGGCGCCCTCCTCGCGCATCTGCGGCACCCAGGCTTCCGCTGCTCGCACAATGTCCCGCGTCATCGCCTTGCCGGTCAGATGTTTGGAATCCCAGCTCATGATCTGCGGAGGCACAAAGCCGATCAGGCCGACACGAATGGGGAGTTCCTTTCTGCTACCATCCTTCACCATCCGGTCAAGGATCACGTAAGGTTTCAGGAACAGGTCATCGTCGCGTCCGTTTGCCGCGAGGTCCCCTTTGGTCAAATTGGCGCAGACGAAGGGAAAATTGGCCCCCGCAAGCACCTTGAACATGAAATCGAGCCCGTAATTGAATTCGTGATTGCCCAGCGTCGAACAATCGTAGCCCAGCGTGTTCATGCCCTTGATCACCGGGTGAACGTCACCTTCACGCATGCCGCGCTCATAGGCGATATAGTCCCCCATGGGATTGCCCTGGAGGAAATCGCCATTGTCGACGAGTATGGAATTCGTGGCCTCCGCCCGGATCGCATCGATGATGGAGGCCGTGCGGGCGAGCCCCATCGTGTCATTGGGCTTGTCGGCATAGTAATCGTAAGGAAGGACGTGGACGTGCAGATCCGTGGTTTCCATGATGCGCAAATGCGCCTGGTTCACCGAAGCCCTGGCCGAAAAAGGGTGCATCAGCACCAGAGAACCTGCGGCAGCAGAGCCTGCCAAGAACGAACGGCGGGACATGGATGCGGATGCGGATGCGGACATCATGATCGTCTCTCCTGGGCCTTTGAAAAGAACCGGCGAAGGAGCATGATTGCGCCGTCGCTTCGAGAGTTCCAGCAAAATCTGATGACGCCCGCGTGACACACGACCCGTACCGTTCGACGAGGCCCTCCCGTCGTATTCTGAACAGCATCCTGGCAGAAGCTGCTGCAGCTTCATCGCAGCCGCCCCGATAATCACCGAGGAGAAATGCCGATGAGCGATGAAGCGGACAAAAGCAGCAAACCCTATGCGTCTCCACCCTGCTTCATGCACGAACTGGCAGACGGGGCCGATACATCACATGAAGAAGCCTGGCCCGAGGTCCGCCGATGGCGCCGGGCCACGCGCGACCGCCTGATCGCCGAGCGCCTCGCAGTCCCGGTCGCCGAGCGCATCCGCCTTGCGGACATCATCGCGCGAAAGCTCGACACTCTGATCGGTGATCCATCAGGCCGCGTGGTTGGGCTTTACTGGCCGTTTCGGGGCGAACCGGACCTGCGCCCATGGCTTGCCACTCTCCATGATCGCGGTGCCACGACAGCCCTGCCGGTCGTCATCCAGAAAGCCGCTCCCCTCGTCTTTCGCCCCTATTGTCCGGGAGACCGGCTTGAACGCGGGGTCTGGAACATACCTGTTCCGGTAGTCGACGAGGAGAACATTCCCGACATCATAGTCTCGCCGCTGGTCGGTTTCGATGCATCCGGTCACCGACTGGGCTATGGCGGCGGATTTTATGATCGGACCATCGCCACTCTGCCAAAAAGACCGCTTCTCATCGGCATCGGATATGACTTCGCAGAATTGTCCACGATCTACCCGCAGCCGCATGACATCCCGATGGATCATATCGTCACTGCCGGCTGAACCCGCCCCAGCGTCACGCCATCTGCGGTTTCAGCCCGACCCCGGTTCGGTCGACAATTTCGCGCAGCGCAAACGCGGAGTTGATCTTGATCACGTGGGGCATGCCTGTAAGCCACTCCTTGTGAACCCGCTCATAGTCCTGCAGGTCACGCGCCGCGATCCGCAGAATATAGTCGTACTCGCCGGACATGAGATGACAGGACACCACATTCGGGCATCGCTGCACCGCCGCCTCGAATTCGCTGAGTGTGCGTTCAAATTGACCGGAAAGCGAAATATGGACGATGACCGTGACACCATGGCCAAGGGCTGCATTTGAAAGCCGGGCATGGTATCCCCTGATGACGCCGCTCTTTTCCAGATTATCGAGGCGGCGCGAACAGGCCGATTGCGAAAGCCCCACCTTCTCCGCGAGCGCGGAATTGGAAATTCGTCCGTCCTTCTGCAGGACCTCCAGAATGGCGATATCAATCCTATCCAAGGCCATTATTCGAATTTCCTCCCGGAACTTTGTAATTTTGCGCAAAAAATAGCAAAAAATCCAGAAAAACGCAAACAACTTCGCAAAGACGTTCCGTGGTTTTTGTGGTCTCATTCAATGAGCCAGGAAAATCGCCACAATGCCCGGAGGAACGCCAATGCGCGTCGGCTGCCCGAAAGAGATCAAGAATCACGAATATCGCGTCGGCCTGACGCCAGGTTCGGTGCGTGAATATGTGGCGCACGGGCACGATGTGCTCGTGGAAACTGGCGCGGGTGCGGGCATCGGCGCTGACGACAATGCCTATCGCGTAGCAGGCGCCACCATCGCCCGGTCGGCGGAGGAGGTCTTTTCCAGATCGGATATGATCGTCAAAGTCAAGGAACCGCAGCCCTCCGAATGGGTGCAGCTGCGTGAAGACCAGATCCTCTACACATATCTCCATCTGGCTCCGGATCCCGATCAGACCCGCGGCCTGATCGATTCCGGCGTCACCGCGATTGCCTACGAAACCGTCACCGATACGCGCGGCGGCCTCCCTCTTCTTGCTCCCATGTCAGAAGTCGCAGGCCGTCTTGCCATACAGGCCGGCGCGACAGCGCTGCAGAAGGCCAATGGTGGACGCGGCGTGCTGCTTGGCGGTGTTCCCGGTGTCCTTCCCGGCAAGGTCGCCATTATCGGTGGCGGCGTTGTCGGCCTCAATGCGGCAAAGATGGCAGTTGGTCTGGGCGCAGATGTCACGATCATCGACCGCTCCATCCCCCGCCTGCGCGAACTGGATGACATCTTCAACGGCCGTGTCCATACGCGATACTCCACTGTCGAGGCCCTTGAGGAGGAGTGCTTCTCTTCCGATGTCATTGTCGGTGCCGTCCTCATTCCGGGCGCTGCAGCGCCCAAGCTTGTCACCCGCGAAATGCTGTCCGGCATGAAGAAGGGCGCCGTGCTGGTCGACGTCGCCATCGATCAGGGCGGCTGCTTTGAAACCTCCCATGCCACCACGCATTCCGATCCGACCTATGAGGTCGACGGCATCATCCACTATTGCGTGGCCAACATGCCGGGTGCCGTTCCCGTCACCTCTGCGCACGCGCTGAACAACGCCACTCTGCATTATGGCCTTCAGCTTGCCGACAAGGGGCTCAAGGCTCTGGTCGACGATCAGAACCTGCGCAACGGCCTCAACGTCCATAAGGGCCGCATCACCAACCAGGCGGTTGCCGAAGCGCTCGGCTACGAAATGGCAGAGCCGAAATCCGCCCTTGCCGCCTGAACGCGAGTACCTTGCCTCCAGCGCGGCCCGCCGGAAACGGCGGGCCTTTTTTCTCGGCATCCGAAATACTTGGCGTCAGGCTCGATCGATCCGCACCTGATAGCAGTTGTATTGCGCCGATCGCATGTGCAGATAGGCAATATCCTCGCGTTTCAGAAGATCGTGCGCTCGCGTGCAGATATCCTGTTTTGGCGTTATCGCTCCCGTTCCGTAGACAATCCGATCATCATGGCCGTAGCCGCGGAGCAGCCACTCAGTGCGGGCGCGGAACAGATCGGGCATCACATCGCTGTCGGGAGCCCGTTCACACTCTTCCGCGCAAAGAAATATCGGCCCTGTCTCGGCAAAGGGCTGGGTCCGCGGAAAGGGTCTGTAAGCAAGGGTGAGGTAGGGCTTTCCCTCGGCCACGGAACGCAGGCAGTGCCGACACGGTATGCCGTTTCCGCCCGAGATCCCCCTTTCCGGCTTCATCCCGTAGGCATCGGGCGCGCCATTGCGAAAAGCCTTGGCCTCATCGCTATCCATGGCCACGAATTTGATCAATCCCATGACTGGTCTCCCTCAAAATGACGGAGACCAGTTTGTTTCAAAGACTGGAGGTTTCCACCCGATTCCAGTCAAGCCGGAGGGACCGACCGACGGAACAGATAGGTCTGTCAGCGCAGGAAATCGTCGACCCGCCGCAGCGTCACGCGCCGGTTGCGCCAGTTCTCGTTGGGCGTTGGAACCAGAAGAAACTCTTCGCCGTATCCGACCGTCTCCAGCATGCGCGCGGGCACACCGAACTCGCGCACCAATACGCGGCGCAGGGAGGCAGCACGGCGCTCGGAGAGTTGCTGGTTGTAACCGAACGACCCGACCGCATCCGTGTGCCCTTCCAAAAGCACAATCGTTCCCGGCCGCCGGCGGCGCAACCGATGCAGGGCGTCGGCAATCTCTTCGACCTTGCGGAACTGCGAATATGGGATATCGGCCGAATCGAAGCCGAAATTGATCGCCTGAATATCAATGGAAGGCGCACGGCGGCGCAGATCGGGCCGGCGCTTCAGTTCGCGCACCGTGACCCGGTCCTGCGGACGTACGCGCTGAGCCGGAGCGGCCTCCAGACTGCGCTGGATGCGGGATGCCGATGGCATGGAGGATTGCGCCATGGCCGCCCCCGGCAACAGGGTTGCCGCAATGACAGTCCCAAGCATCTGACGGCGATTCAACATGGAAAGCTCCTTTCAGGAAACAGGTTCGTCCGTTCTGGCAATCATTGTTCAAGACTGCTGAATTCAGGATGAACGTGTTGTTGCCTGTCTTTCAGCCTTCTTTCCCGGTCACGACGGGAGTGTCTTCACGACTACCCCACTCACTCCAGGAACCGTCATAAAGTCGGTTGTTCGTGTGTCCCAGCGTTTCCAGCGCCAGCGTAATCACCGCAGCCGTCACGCCGGAGCCGCATGATGTCACCACAGGTCGATCGAGATCGATGCCTGCCTGCTCGAACAGCCCCCGCAATTCTTGAGGCGCGAGAAGCCTGCCATCCCGTGAAAGAGCGGAAGCAGGCACGTTGCGTGCCCCTGGCATGTGGCCGGAGCGCATGCCAGGTCGCGGCTCTGGATCTTCGCCCGTAAATCGCCCCGACGGTCGCGCGTCGGCGATCTGCGCCGATCTGCCTTCAACGATCGTCCGCACGGCATCGATATCGGCGACACGCGTTTCATCCAGTGCGGCGTTGAAAACGGACGGAGCGATCTTGGTTGGCTCGTTGGTAAGCACACGCCCCTCGGCGCGCCAGCCGTCCAGCCCTCCATCGAGAACCCGCACGTCCTGTGCGCCCATGACCCGGAACATCCACCACACACGCGGCGCCGAAAAGAGACCCGGCCCGTCGTAGACAACGATGGTGTCCGTTTTGGAGATACCCATGGCGCTCACATGCCGCTGAAAGGTTGCGGCATCCGGCAGCGTATGTGGTAGATCAGAATCGGCAGCCACCACCGCGTCCTGATCGAAGAACACGGCTCCCGGGATGTGCCCGGCCTCATATTCCGCTTTCGCATTTCTCCCCTGTGTCGGCAAATACCAGGAGGCATCGACGATGGAGAGCCCGGGTTGATCAAGACGTTCCTCCAGCCATGCGGATGAAACGGTAAAACGGCTTGTTTCACTCATGTGATCCTCGCAATCTCAGTTCGCCGGCAGAGAGCCGAAACGAATGCGGAAGCGGCGGTTCTCCCGCCCCTTCTTTTCAATCTTTCCTATATGGATCTCCCCCACTTCGGCGGTGTTCGCAACATGCGTTCCACCGCATGGCTGGCTGTCGATGCTCGCCTCATTGCCAATGCAGACGAGCCTGATGCGGCCGGTCCCCCGCGGCGGCCGAACATTTTTCGATTTCACGAGGTTGGGATTGGCCTCCAGATCCTCCTCGCTGATCCAGCGTGTGAAGACAGGGTGCTCCCCGTTCACCAGATCCATCAACCTGGCGCTGACCTCCTCCTTGGTGACACTCGCATCGGGGAGATCGAAATCCACACGCGAATCCGCTTCGTTCACCGAAGCCCCCGTGATTGGAAAGGGGCAGATCACGCTCAGGAGATGACAGGCCGTATGCATACGCATCAACTTGAAACGTCGTTCCCAGTCGATCGCAAGCTGCAACGTCTCGCCCATCTCGGGTAAAACCTGCTCCGCCGCAGGGACGTGGACGATCTCATCGTTTGTCTCCCCCGTCACCGTTGCAGCGATCTGGATAATCGAGCCATCCTCACGGATAAAGCGTCCGGTATCGCCCGGTTGCCCCCCAGACGTGGCGTAAAACATCGTCCTGTCCAGGAGAATTCCGCCGCGATCGTTGATACCGATGACACGCGCCGCGCCCTCGCGCATATAGGCATCGTCTCGGAAAAGCGCCTCCGTCTGCGCCATCAGGCAACCTCCTCGAACGGAACGTCGATCTCCGGAGATCGATCCATCCAGTCAGGTACGGGCAGCCCCTTTTCACGCAGGAATGAGGGATTGAAGAGCTTGGACTGGTAGCGCGTTCCGTAATCGCAGAGAATAGTCACAATGCGATGCCCCGGCCCCAGTTCGCGCGCAAGCCGGATGGCGCCGGCAATATTGATCCCGGTCGACCCGCCAAGGCACAGCCCCTCCTCCTGTACCAGGTCAAAAACGATCGGCAGCGCCTCGCCGTCCGGGATCTGGAAAGAGAAATCGGGCGCAAATCCATCCAGATTCGCCGTAATTCTCCCTTGGCCTATGCCTTCGGTGATCGAAGTGCCTTCGGATTTCAATTCTCCAGCAGTGTAGTAGCTGAAGAGCGCCGCTCCCATCGGATCCGCCAATGCCACCTTCACAACCCTGCTTTTGCTGCGCAGGCCTTCTGCCACTCCGGCAAGGGTTCCACCGGTTCCGACGGCCGAAACGAAACCGTCGATCTTCCCGCCCGTCTGCTCCCAGATTTCTGCGGCGGTTGTACGCACATGGCCTTCGCGATTGGCCACATTGTCGAACTGATTTGCCCAGATGGCACCGTTCGGCTCCGATTTCGCGATCTGTTCTGCAAGGCGGCCCGAAACCTTCACATAATTGTTCGGGTTCTTGTAGGGGACCGCGGGAACTTCGATCAGCTCCGCCCCCAGCACCCGCAATGCATCTTTCTTCTCCTGGCTCTGGGTTTCAGGGATGACAATCACCGTGCGATAGCCCAACGCCTTGGCCACCACTGTCAGGCCAATGCCGGTGTTGCCCGCAGTACCTTCCACGATGATACCGCCCGGCTTAAGAAGCCCGCGTTTCTCGGCATCGCGGATGATGAAGAGCCCTGCCCGGTCCTTGACCGACTGGCCAGGATTCATGAACTCGGCTTTGCCGAAAATCTCGCAGCCCGTTTCCTCCGAGGCACGCTTAAGGCGGATCAGCGGAGTATTGCCTATGGCATCCACAACCGAGTTTTTCATGGCATCCTCTTTCGATTTTTGCGGAGGTTAGAAAGCCCGCGGCAGCGTTGCAAGGTGGGATTTTGCGCAACGGGCCAAAAGCGCGCAAAGCTGTCGCTTGTTCCATGGTTCCGAAAACGATTTCAGTGTGTACTCTCCACAAGGCGCTTTTCAACATGCGTACCGCCCGATAAACCTGCCCCAGAATTGGAGGGGATTGGGATGGCGCTTTACCGGGCCAATCCAAAGGATGGAGTGGTGTGGATCACCGGTGCGAGCACCGGGATCGGACGCGCGCTCGCAGTGCGCCTTGCAGGCAGGGGGTACACGGTCGCGGCCACTGCGCGCGCCGAAGACGGCCTTTCCTCCATCACTCGTGAAGCAGAACATCTTGAGGGGCGGATATTCGTTTTTCCCTGCGACGTGATGAACGAGGCGGGAATGGAACGCACCGTTGCGCAGATCGAGAAAAACCTCGGCCCAATAACACTGGCAGTCTTCAACGCGGGAACCTATCTGCCCGTGCGCGGAGATCGGCTGGAAACCACCAATTTCGTGCGCAGCTACCAGATCAATGTTTTTGGTACACTGAATGGCTTGATCCCGGTCTCCGACCGTATGCGTGACCGTGGCTTCGGACACATCGCCGTCATGGGATCGGTCACGTCATTCTTCGGCATGCCGTCAGCCGCCGCTTACGGATCGACAAAGGCGGCCCTCAACAATCTCGTCGAAGGTTTGCGCTACGATTTCGAGAAGCTCAACATCCGGACCCAGATCATCAATCCGGGTTTTGTCGCCACGCCGCTCACCAAAAAGACCAATTTTTCGATGCCGGCGCTTTTGACCGCATCGGAGGCCGCCCGCCGCATCGACAGGGGGATACATCAGGGTGGTTACGAAGTCGCCTTCCCAAAGCGGCTGGTCTGGCCGTTGAAACTGCTTCGTCTCTTTCCAGCCTCTTTCATCTTTTTCGTCATGTATCGCCTGACGGGCTGGAACAAGCGCGCCCTCGGCCCGCGCAAGAAGACAGGCAAACGCACCCGAGCCAGAACCTGACCTCAGCCGTTGTGCGCCCTTTCCAGCTCGGGCGGCGCGTCTTTGCAAGCCAGGTAAACCGCCAGGGAAAGCGCGATCAGGGCCGCATAGAAAATGAACAGGGTCTGATACGCTGCAACCGGGTTGCCCGGCACGGTGGATGCCGACACGACGCCACCGGTGAGGAACTGCATCACTCCGGCGCCCCCCACCGAAAAGAAATTCAAAAGTGTCACCCCGCGCCCCGTCAGATGAGCTGGCACAAACGCCCGGCCATGCGCCATCAACAGGCCATAGCTCGCGCCGCAAAGGCCAATGACCACGAAAACGGTCGTCGTCGTGGCAATGGAAGACACCGGTGTGATGGCCAGAAAAGCAATCGCGGCAAGACCAATGAAGTTTCCGCCCACGGCGACCCATTTGCGTGTGCGAAAAAAAACATCCAGCGGTCCGTAAACAAGACCACCAGCCGACATTGCAAGCGCCATGAAAAGCGTTGCTTGCCCGATCATCAGCGCGTCTGCGTTATAGACATCGGAGAGATAAGGCCCAGCCCAAAGCCCACGAATGCCCGCCGCCGGCGCATAGTTCAGAGCGGTAAGGGGCAGGATTGGCCAGAGCACACGAAGACTGAGCAGTTCGCGATACCCCCTGAACCCCAGCCCGGTTGCCCGCTCGACGCCATCTGCCGGCTCAGGATCCCGGACGAGCAAATGAATCGCGATACCGGTTAGAATCGTGAAGAATGCCAGCGCACCCATGACGCTCCGCCAGCCAAAAGCCTCTGCCGCGGCCGCCATGGGCGCGGACCCCACCACATTGCCGAGCGTCCCGAAGGCGACCAGCCAGGAGATGAGTATGGTGAGCCGTCCCGCCGAAAAGGACTTTGCAAAGATGAACACGGAGGCCATCAGAACGGCGGAGCACCCTGCCCCGTTGAGCGCCATGGCAAGAATGATCGTGCCGGGCGTCGGCGCGAGCGCAAACATCAGCGCACCGCCCCCGCCACAAACCGTCAATAGAAAAGCTGCCGTGCGACGCGGGCCATAACGATCGAGCGACACACCGACCACGAACTGCATCAGGGCGAAAACGACGAACCAGGCACCTGACGCCATGGATAGCTCGGCCTTGGTCGCGCCAAGCTCGGCTGTCAAAGCCGGCGTCAGGACTGCCAGAAACGACCGGTAGAATTGCGACAGGACATACCCGATCGCCAAAGCCGCAAGACCGATCATCGTTTCGCCATTCCCTCCCGCGCGAGCCAGAAACCCGGACAGTCCTGACCTAGCCGAACAGACCATCGGCGACAATTGGGCCAGACCGGCCTATCGGCCGATCAGCCCAGATCGTGCATATGGAAACGAGAGCTAAGCGGCGCGCGCGCCAGGCCGCCTGTTGCGGTTTCTGCGCCGCCTGCGTACGGGCTTCTCGCCCTCGTTCTGCCCTTGTTCGGCGCGTTGCTGCGGTTTCGCGGCGGCCCGCTGCGGCCTGCGATTTTCGCCACCCTTCGACGGTTTCGGCGCAGTCCGGCGCTCACCGGCGTTGTTGGCGGGAGGCTGGCGCATCGGATCAGGCTCCGACGTGTAATCCGCCTTCAATGGCAGTCGCATCCGGATAATCTTCTCCACGGCCTTCAGCTTGTCGGCCTCGGCGGGATCGCACAGCGTCACCGCCTCGCCGGAAGCGCCATTGCGGCCTGTGCGCCCGATGCGATGTACATAACTTTCCGGCTGGTCGGGCAGGTCGAAATTCACCACATGGCTGATGCCCGGAACGTCAATCCCGCGCGCCGCGATATCGGTCGCCACAAGAATGCGCACCGATCCGTCCCGAAACCCGTTCAGCGCGCGCTGACGCGCATTCTGAGATTTGTTGCCGTGAATAACGGCAGCCTCGAAGCCATCGCGCTCCAGATCACGTGTCACGCGGTCGGCCCCATGCTTGGTACGCGCAAAGACGATCACCGAACGCATGGCTTCATCAGCCAGCATGTCGGAGAGAATCTTGCGCTTCTGCTTCGTCCGCGCCATCACGAGATGCTGCTTGATCTCACCGGCCGTAGTCGACTGCTTTGCAATCTCAACGCGCAGGGGATCATTGAGCAGGCTCTTTGCGAGCCCTTCGATTTCATTGGGCATGGTCGCCGAGAACAGAGCTGTCTGGCGGGCCGGATGTGTTGCTCGCGCAATGCGCCGCACATCATTGATGAAGCCCATATCCAGCATGCGATCGGCCTCGTCGAGCACCAGCCACCGCGTTTCGGCCAGCGACAGTTCGCCCGACCGCACGATGTCAGTCAGCCGGCCAGGTGTCGCCACCAGAATGTCGACGCCCTGGGCGAGCCGTTTCACCTGGCTGTTGCGGGAAACCCCGCCCAGCACCAGCGCTGTCGCCAGATGCGCGTGCCTGGAAAGTTCGCGTATCACTTCGTCGATCTGGACTGCCAGTTCCCTTGTCGGACAAAGGATCAGCGCCCGCGCGGTTTTGCGAACGCGTTTGGAGCCAAGTGCGATAATCTGCGAGAGAATGGGCAGCGAGAAGGCTGCTGTCTTGCCGGATCCGGTCTGCGCGATACCCAGCACGTCGCGCTTTGCGAGCATTGCGGGAATGGCCTTCTCCTGGATCGGCTTGGGGGTCACAAACCCCACATCTTCAGCCGCCTTCAACAGTGAGCCTGAAATTCCCAGTTCCGCGAAACCGATCTGTTTCGCATTGTTGTCATTGGTCAATTTACAATCTTTCCCATGCTGACGCCCGGAAGCGTCGCAAATGATATGTGGCAGGGCGCAACCTGCCGAATAAATGTTTGAATGAACGACGAGACGACGGGGATGCCCCGTGCGGCTGCGCTGTCGCGCCGGCAGTGCCGGCTTAAGCTCCCGCCCACGGGCGGTGGCTTCAGACGCAACCAGTCTTTTTAGAAAGCCGGCAGCGCCAGCCCATGCGTCTTGGCGTCATATGGGCTATCCGCAGCCAAAGTGCAATCGTTAATTTGTGCTTTGCAACCAGATCGCCCTCACGGAGCCGGGTCCGAGCGGCACGGAATGATCTGCCCCTTTGCCCTCGGTCTCAGATGATCAGACCCGCGATCGTATCGTTGTCGGTAATGTCCTGATAAGCCCAGCCAGCGGCGTCGAAGCGCCCGGTTAGGACATCAAAATTGGCGCGATTCCGGGTCTCGATGCCGATCAGGACTGAACCGAAATTGCGCGCCGATTTTTTTAGATACTCAAACCGCGTGATGTCGTCTTCCGGCCCCAGGAGATCAAGGAAATCGCGCAGTGCGCCGGGTCGCTGCGGGAAGCGAAAGATGAAGTACTTTTTCAGACCGTCGAAGCGGAGCGCCCGTTCCTTCACGTCCGGCAGACGCTCGAAATCAAAATTTCCGCCCGACACCACCGCAATCACGGTACGCCCGGCAAGTTCCTGCGGCGCGAAATCCTTCAGCGTATCGATCGCAAGTGCTCCCGCCGGCTCCAGCACCACACCCTCGATGTTCAGCATTTCAACCATCGTCGCACACAGTCGGTTCTCCGGCACCAGATGCACGGCATCGGCATCAAATACCTTGAGATGCGAAAACGGTGTCATGCCGATTTCGGCGACTGCAGCCCCGTCGACAAAATTGTCCACCTTGTCGAGCCGCACCGGCCGGTCCTGCACCAGCGCCTGCTGCAGGCTCGCCGCGCCTTCCGGTTCAGCGAAAGCAAAAGACCCCGCCTCCCCGCACGCGGTGAGATAACGCGTCACTCCGGAGGCCAGTCCGCCACCACCGACGGGCAGGATCACCAGGCTGTCGCCCATATTCGCCCCGTCGAACGACTGGATCTGCTCGGCGATCTCTCGTCCGACTGTCGCCTGCCCCTCAATGATGTCCGGGTGATCGAATGGCGGCACCATCGCCCCGCCGCTTTCCTGTGCAAACGCGAGCGCAGCGCGGTAACAATCATCGAAAAAATCGCCAATCAGCCGGATTTCAACAAATTCTCCGCCAAAAATGCGCGTTTTGTCGATTTTCTGCTGAGGCGTCGTAACCGGCATGAAAACCACGCCCTTGCAACCGAAATGACGGCACACATAGGCAAATCCCTGAGCATGATTGCCCGCCGAAGCACAGACGAACATTCGCTCCTGGCCCCCGCGGGCCATCGCCTTGCGAAAAAAGTTGAACGCACCGCGTATTTTGTAGGATCGAACCGGCGTCAGATCCTCACGCTTCAGGAAAACCCGGGCGCCGGTTTTCTTGGAGAGATAGTCGTTCTCCTGAAGCGGTGTCTCGGCAAAAAGCGAGCGCAGCGCGTCCGCCGCCTCCGCGACCGCATTCACGAACTCGTGCTCTCTCGCTGCTGCACTCATGCTCTCTTGCCTATCCCGTGCTTGTGTCCTACGGGCTATTGCATATCGGGGCGCGGGACGCCACTCTCGCGCCAGGGAGGGGGATCGCTTCCCGAACAACAGACGCTTTGATGAGCAGCCTGAGGTTCAGTCCTTGCAGTATCTCGCCATACGCGCCGCACTCCACATCGCGGCGGTCTTTGCCATATATCTTTCGGCCGCCATGCTCATCCCGGCCGCCGTCGACCTTTACTATGGCAATGACGACTGGCGGGTTTTTGCGTTTTCCGCACTTTTCACCGGCGGGCTTGCCATTGGTGTGTCGCTTGCCACTCAGGGCCGTGCCCCGGCCATTTCCTCCCGCTTCGGGTTTCTCGTCGTCAATCTTTTGTGGATGACGGCCTGCATCGCCGGAGCCGTGCCGATGCTGGCCTCTTCGGTGGAGTTCAGTGTCGCCGATGCATTCTTCGAATCCGTGTCAGGCGTAACCGCGACAGGTGCCACCGTTATCGTCGGGCTCGACAGCATGCCGCCCGGGCTGTTGATCTGGCGCTCCATCCTGCAATGGATCGGCGGCCTCGGCGTTATCGCACTGGGCCTGTTCGTGCTGCCGTTCCTCAATGTGGGCGGCGTTTCGTATTTCCGCATCGAATCCTCCGATATCGAAGACCGGCCTTTCGACCGGTTTTCGACATTCGGGCTGGGGCTTATCAGCATCTATTCGCTGCTCACACTCGCCTGCGCCATTGCTTATGCGGCGGCAGGCATGCGGGCGTTCGATGCCGTGAACCACGCGCTAACAACCATCGCCACGGCAGGCTTCTCCACCCATGACGCATCCATGGGCTATTACGCCGACAATCCGGCGGTCCTTTGGATCAGCACCCTCTTCATGTTCATTTCGGCGCTGCCCTTCTCGATCCTGATCCTTTTTGCTGTTCGTGGCAGGCTTGATGCGCTGCGCGATCCGCAGATCCGCGTCTTCGCCGGTTACGTGATTGTATTTGTCCTTGCCGTCGCCATCTATCTGCGCCTTGTCCACGACCATACATTCTTCGACGCCCTCACCCATTCGGCGTTCAATTTCGTCTCGATTATCACCACCACGGGCTATGCCAGCGACGACTACTCGCAATGGGGGGCCTTTGCCGTCGCGGCTGCTTTCGTCGCCATGTTCCTCGGCGGCTGCTCCGGTTCGACCACCGGAGGCATCAAGGCCTATCGGTTCCTGATCCTGTTCAAGCTTCTGGCCAACGGTCTGCGCCGCTTCGTCTATCCAAACACGATCGTCACCGTCCGATATGGCGACCGGCCCGTGGATGACGATCTGCAACGCGCGGTCGTGCTGTTCATGTCGGCGTTCCTGGTGATCTGGGCCGTCATCATCCTTCTCCTGGCAGCAACAGGGCTGGACTTCGTTACCGCCATTTCTGCCGCCCTCACAGGGCTTACCAATGTCGGCCCTGGCCTCGGCCAGGTCGTCGGCCCTGCCGGCAGCTTCGCTCCGGTTCCCGATCTGGCCAAATGGATCATTGCCTTTGCCATGCTCATGGGCCGGCTTGAAATTTTGGCGGTTCTGGTCATTTTCACGCCGGTTTTCTGGGAGAGATAGTCTTTCATCCAAAGCCTCTTTCCTCTTAAACAGACCTGGGGCCAGACACCTGTGGTCCCCGAAGCTCGAGCAGGGTTGTTGTTGTATGCTGTTCCGCAAATTCCAGTGCCTGTTCGTTTTTCTGTCGCTCTCCCTGATCGCGGGCTGTGCCAATCCGCACACCTCCCGCCTGATCGCTGAAACGATCGCACCGGCACGCGCTGATCAGATTGCCGGAAACCATGGCATCTTCATCGCCACCAATCGGATGCGAACCGAGAAGTCGGGCGAGATTTTTGCCGGCGGACGCGCACCGGAACCGACCTTTGCAAAAGTTGAGATCACGGTTCCCGCCATTCATGAAACCGGCAAGATGGAACTCGCTCCAAATCCCCGCGTTGCTGATCCAGCTCGATATTTTGCCGCTCAGCGCGCGATACTCTTCGCAGGGGAAAGCGATTTCGAGAAAGCGCTCAGGGACGATATCGCCGCGCATAGCGGTCGCGCGCTGGTGTTCATCCACGGCTACAACACCGGCTTTGACGAAGCCGTCTATCGCGCCGCCCAGATCTTTCACGATTCAGAATATGCCGGCACGCCGATCCTGTTTTCGTGGCCATCAGCCGGCCGGACGATCGATTATGTCTACGACAGCAACAGCGCCACATCGGCCCGCGACGCTCTGGAAGAGACTTTGCGAACCCTGGCGCGCGCCGGCGCCGGGCGCATCGATGTCGTGGCCCACTCCATGGGCAGCTGGGTGACCATGGAGGCGCTGCGTCAGCTAGCCCTTTCCGGGGATCGCGATCTCGGCGGGCGTCTCGCCGACGTTATCCTCGCCTCTCCCGACATTGACATCGATGTATTCAAGGGACAGATGCGGCGCTACGGTGTGCCGAAGCGGCCCTTTGCGGTTCTGACCTCCCAGAACGACCGGGCGCTCACACTGTCCGGCTTCATCGCCGGCAATCAGCCCCGGCTCGGCGATTACCGCAACGCAGAAGACCTGACCTCTCTGGGCGTGACGGTCATCGACGTCACCAATGTTTCGTCCGGCGACTGGCTCAACCACACCAAGTTTGCCGAGAACCCGGTGCTCGTTCGCCTGCTGGGAGAGCGTTTGTCCAGCGAGGGAGAGTTGAACGAAGGGAATGAGGATGTCGTCGTCGGCCAGATGGAAAGACTGGTGCGCGGTCTTGGGCAGACCTTCGGTTCTGCAGCTGACATTGTGATCACCACCCCCCTGTCCGTGATCGAACTCGCCACCGGTCAGGGCCGACGACGCTGACCGGAGAGTTCACAGGAAGAGGTCGACCTTCCGGAAATTCGATACGTCGATAATCCCTGCATCGGAGATCCGGAGTTCCGGGATCACCACCAGCGCCAGAAGCGAATGCTGCATATAGGCGTTGTTGAGCGTGCAGCCCATCTCGCGCATGACCCGTGTAAGTTTCGCGGCCTTCTGCGCCACCACCTCGGCGCGCTCGTCCGACATCAGCCCGGCAATCGGCATCTCGACCAGAGCAAGCTCGCGTCCCTTTGAGAAGAGCACCACACCACCACCGACTTCACCCAGCCTGTTGGCCGCCTTCGCCATGTCTTCCTTGTTGGTGCCCACCACGAGCATGTGGTGCGAATCATGCGCAACTGTCGACGCCATGGCGCAATCTTCCATGTAGCCGAACCCCGAAACGAACCCGTTCGTCACCTGCCCTGTGCCACGATGCCGCTCCACCAGAGCGATCTGGCAGACATCATTGCGCCGATCCATGGCGACAACGCCGTCCTCGACATTGAGTTCGGCTTCGAGCGCCCGCGTCGGCGCCTGGTTCTCGATTACACCGATCACCCGCGCCCGCACATGGTTCGCGCCTTCGGGCGCGGCAATGTCAAAGTCCTGTGCCGCGAGCTTCTTGCCCAGCCGTACCGTATTTTTCGCCTTTTCGGGATAATCATGGGCCGGGATATCCGCCTCCAGCCGGCCACCCCGCGCCAGCCGCGCTCCACGCGCGAAGACATCGTCGATGACAAGTTCTGCCAGGTCCGAAACGATGAGAAAATCCGCCCGCCGTCCCGGTGCAATGGAACCCAGCTCGCGTTCAAGACGAAAATGCTCGGCCGTGTTGATCGTAGCCATCTGGATCGCCGTAACCGGCTTCAGCCCCTGGGCAATGGCGTGCCGCACCACACGGTCCATATGCCCGTCATTGACCAGGGTGCCGGAGTGACTGTCATCGGTACACAGAATGAAATTGCGTGGATCGAGCCCCTGCTCCGTCACCGCCTTGATCTGGCTTGCCACGTCATACCAGGCAGAACCCAGCCGCAGCATGGCCTTCATCCCCTGCCGCACGCGCGCAATCGCATCCTCGGCACGTGTGCCCTCATGGTCGTCCTCCGGCCCGCCGGCCACATAGCCGTGGAACGGCAGACCCAGGTCCGGCGAGGCATAATGCCCGCCAACCGTCTTGCCGGCCTTCACGGTCGCAGCGATCGCCCCCGTCATCGTCGCATCATTCGCCGCTACGCCGGGAAAGTTCATCACCTCGCCAAGGCCAATGATGTTCGACCATTCCATGGCTTCCGCCACATCATCAGCGGTGAGTTCTGCTCCGGCATTTTCAAGCCCTGGCGCGGAAGGCACGCAGGACGGCATCTGCACAAACACGTTTATCGCCTGCGCCATGGCCTCGTCGTGCATCAGACGTACACCGTCGAGGCCAAGAACATTGGCTATTTCATGCGGATCGATAAACATGGAGGTCGTACCATGTGGAATCACGGCGCGGCAAAACTCCGTCACCGTCACCATGCCGCTCTCCACGTGCATATGAGCGTCGCACAGCCCCGGCACGAGATAGCGCCCCATGGCATCTACCACCTTGGTTTTCTTGCCAATCGCGTGGCTTGCATCCGGTCCGCAATAGGCAAAACGCCCTGCGACAATTGCAATATCCGTGGTCGGAATCACCTCACCCGAATGCACATTGACCCAGCGACCATTGCGCACCACCAGGTCAGCCGGGCGGCGCCCCATGGCCACATCCACCAGAAGCGGCGCTACCGCATGCCATGGTTTGAGTTCAGTGGATGGCACGGGGTTGGTGTCGGGCATGGTATCCTCCTGATGAGGATGCACTTTGGCAAACCCGTGTCTTCTGCGCCAGCCCTCAAATCATACCGTTAAAAGGAAGAAGAATGCGCATATGCTAACGCGTGATGGCGTCCCAGGCCGCAATCGCGCTGTCCACCACCCGTTCCAGCGCGGCACAGGAGGCGCCGTCACGCGCCTGGATTGAAAGCCCGTGTAGCACTGTGACGTAGAAGGCCGCGACCCGCGCCGGATCGGCACTTTCAGGTACATCGCCATCGTTGATTCCACGTTCCACGCGGCGGCGGAAACACGCCTCATTCTCTCGTCGACTCTCGGCGAGGAAACGGCACACCGGGCTGTTCTCCGGAGCGCCCGCCAGCGCGGCTGTCACCACCATGCAACCACGGGGATTGTCCGGGGCGCTGTAGCAACGGGCATTGAGGCGCAATGCGCGTTCGATGGCCCCACGCGCTGTATCGCCACCTTCCAGCGCCTCGCTCACCGGTGCGCCCTGCTCGCGTCCATAAAGCTCGATCGCTTCGCGAAACAGCGTCTCCTTACACCCAAACGCCGCATAAAGGCTGGGCTTGTTGATGCCCATGGCCTGCGCCAGCTCATTCATCGACGCGCCTTCATAGCCGCACGACCAGAACACCCGCATCGCCTGATGCAGGGCTTCATTCCTGTCAAATGCTCTGGGCCTGCCGCGTCCTGCCATCTCGAATACCTTTTGTACCAAGCCGTAAATAATTCCCTTGACCCGAATTCTCAAGCCTGACTATTTTTATAACGATCGGTACATAAAAAGGAGAAGACCATGACCAAAACAGAATACGGCCAGGATTTGCTTGGCAAGGCAGCGCTCGTCACAGGAGGAAGCAGAGGCATTGGAGCCGCCATAGCCAGGCGTCTTGCAGCCCGCGGCGCCGACGTCGCAATAACCTACGCGACAAGCGTTGCCAGGGCTGAGGGCGTGGTGGCCGAGATCAATGCCGCCGGTCGTCGCGGCCTCGCCATCCAGGCCGACAGCGCTGATCCCCATGCGATCACCGCTGCAGTGAACAGCGCTGCAGGAACGTTCGGCCGTCTCGATATTCTTGTGAACAACGCCGGAATCTTCCCCTACGGCCCACCTGAAGACGTGACGATGGAAGATATCGACCGCACGATCGGCATTCATGTAAAAGGCGTTTTCGTGGCTTCCCAGGCTGCCCTGTCACATATGGGTGAAGGTGGTCGCATCATTTCGATAGGCTCCTGCTTCGCCCAGCGCGTTCCACACGGCGGTGTCACGCTCTATTCCATGAGCAAATCCGCTCTGATCGGCTTCACCAAGGGGCTCGCCCGCGATGTCGGCACTCGCGGCATCACAGTGAATGTGGTCGATCCGGGGTCAACAGATACCGACATGAATCCGGCTGATGGACCAGGTGCCGACGGACAGCGTGCGTTAAACGCAGTGGGTCGTTACGGCGCACCGGACGATATTGCTGCTATGGTCGCGCATCTTGCCAGCCCCCAGGGGCAATACATCACCGGCGCATCGCTCGCTGTGGATGGTGGCAGCAACGCGTAAGCAGGTCTTTGCTGGCCTCAGCCGCGCAAACCGAACGGTGCGGTGATGCCGCACCTCTCACCGCCTCTCCCGTCTGCAGCGCCGGGCGAAACCTGTTATGAGAGGATAATCACCCGATTCTCCCGACAGGCCTGCCGTGACCGCTGACCCCACGCACATCCTCAAGACCGTCTACGGATATGAGGCCTTTCGAGGTCGCCAGGCGGAAATCGTCAGCCATGTTGTCTCCGGCAACAACGCCTTCGTCCTGATGCCCACAGGTGGCGGCAAATCGCTCTGCTATCAGATCCCCGCACTCTGCCGCCCGGGCCTCGGCCTTGTTGTCTCGCCGCTCATCGCGCTCATGGCCGATCAGGTCGCGGCATTGAAACAGGCGGGTGTGCAGGCCGCCGCACTGAACTCCAACCTGCCCCTCGAAGCCCGACAGGCCATTTGGAAAGCAATCGGCAAAGGCGCTCTCGACCTTCTTTATGTTTCGCCCGAAACCCTTTTGCGACCAGCTGTGGTGGATCGGCTCAAGCAGGTTCCCCTGTCGCTCATCGCCATCGATGAAGCGCATTGTCTCTCCCAGTGGGGGCACGATTTTCGCCCCCATTATCGCCAACTCGATGCACTGGTGGAGGAGTTCCCCGACACGCCGCGCATGGCGCTGACAGCGACGGCCGATGCCCCCACCCGCGCGGAGATCATTGCGCATCTGGGCATCGCCGAGCGCGATAGTTTTATCGCCGGTTTCGACCGCCCCAACATACATTATGCCATCGAGGAAAAGGACAATCCGCGCCGTCAACTCCAGCGGTTTCTTGAAAAACACAGGAATGAGAGCGGCATCGTCTATTGCCTCTCCAAGCGCAAGACCGACGAGACCGCCGCCTGGCTCCAGTCGGAAGGCTGGAACGCCCTTGCCTATCATGCGGGTATGGACCGTGGGATGCGCGAAGCCAATCAGACACGTTTCCAGCGCGAAGAAGCAGTCGTCATGGTCGCCACCATCGCGTTCGGCATGGGCATCGACAAACCCGACGTCCGCTTCGTCGCCCATCTCGATCTGCCAGGAAGTATTGAAGCCTATTATCAGGAGACCGGCCGTGCCGGCCGCGATGGCCTGCCATCGGAAGCTTTAATGCTTTACGGTTTCGACGATATCGCTCTGCGACGCCGCTTCATCGAGGAGTCCGACGCGCCGGATCAGCGCAAGCGAATGGAGATGCAGAAGCTCGACACCCTGCTCGGACTTGCCGAAACTGCTCAGTGCCGCCGTCAGGTGCTACTCAACTATTTCGGTGACCATTGTGAGCCCTGCGGCAATTGCGATACCTGCAGTAGTCCTCCGGAGCGCTTCGATGGCTCCGTCGCCGTGCAAAAGGCGCTCTCCTGCATCTACCGTACGGGCGAACGTTTCGGGCAGGCCTACGTCGTCTCCGTGCTTCTTGGGGCAGAAGACGAGCGCATCGCCCGTTTCGGCCACGATCAGATTTCAACCTTCGGCATCGGCAAGGAACACGATCAACGCACCTGGCGCTCCATCCTTCGCCAGATGGTGGCGCACGGTTTCGTCGATGTGGACTTCAGCGGCCATGGCGGCCTCTCGATTTCCGAGCGCGGCGCGCAATTTCTGCGTGAAAAGCCAACGCTGATGCTGCGCGTTCCCCGCCCTCCGGCCAAAGGCAGGAGCCGCCGCACTACCGGAAGCGATGCCGCCAGCGCGCTGGCTCCGGCAGATGCCGAGCTTTTCAAGGCACTGCGCGAGAAGCGCATCGAAATCGCCCGGGCGCAGAATCTGCCGCCCTATGTCATCTTCCACGATCGCACACTGATCGAAATGGCGGCCGTCCGCCCTGCATCGCGCCAGGCCATGGCCGGTATTTCCGGTATTGGCGAATCCAAACTCGACCGGTATGGCGAAGCCTTTCTCGATGTAATCGCCAGTCACGGCTGATAGATCGTTTCTGGATGAAAACGCAAAGCGAGAGACAATTGTCCAGATGAGTATTTGTATCCCCAATTAGATCTCGTTAATCTTTGTAAATTATCGGTATCTGAGACACGGACATCAAAGGACTGCTCGGCATAACTGCAACAAACCATTACTTCGCACCATAAAGCGGCCTCCGCAGGAGCCTGAAAATTCGGGAGGGATGTCGGGCAGGAACAGGAATGCTGCGTCGTGATGCCGGTGGTTTGAGGGGGGCATATGCATTACCGCACGTTCAACGGCCGGTTGACCGCAGTGTTACTGTCGGGAAGCGCGCTGGGAAGTCTCATGGCATGGCCGGTTTCCACGGCCCACGCCGCCTGCACTCTGGTTCCCACGGCCGGCAACGACGTATTCGTCTGCGATAGCGGTACGCACACCGGCAATGTCGTGGACCTTTCCGGCGACAATACCTTGATATTGCCTGACGGTGGTTCCGGCGTCATCAACGGCAATGTCACGTTTGGTCCCGGCGTAGACAAGGTTGAGGTGCATTCAGGCGAGATTAACGGTCAGTTGCAGCAGGGCGACGGCGTCGACGATTTCAGGATGACTGGCGGCCAGATTGACAGCCTGAACCAGGGCGGACATTTCGATACGTTCTTCATGTCCGGAGGCCACATCGTCAACCATTTCGACGACGGCGACGAAGCGGTCATGACCGGAGGGCGCATCGGTCGCGTCGACATGAAGCTCGCCAACAACATCTTCGATATGTCTGGCGGCACCATTGATGGTAATCTGGTGGCCGGGTTCGGGCATGACACAATCATCCTTTCCGCGGGGTCGATCGGTGGCAATATCAGCGTCAGCGGAGGCACTGACCGCGTCACGATCACCGGTGGCTCTGTGGGCGGCGACGTCCGGCTGAGCGTGGGAACCGATACACTTTTGTGGGATGGCGGCGGAACAATTGGCGGCAATGTGGATATGGGCGGTGACGACGATACCGCCACGCTACGCAACCTGAACGCCTCCAATCTTGGTGGTCTGAATGCGTTTCTCGGCGGCCTGGGCACAGACGAGCTGACGCTTGAAGGCGTGGTGGCCGACACCCCCGACCGTTTCCAGACGCTTGAAACCATCAATGTGAATGCAGGATCTGCCCTGACCTTCTCGGGTAGCGAGACGCTTACCCTCGGCGACAGCGGCACCGGATCCATGAACATCGACGCGACCAGCGCTCTCTTAGGCGGCTCGGCGACTGGCGGCATCAATGCGTTCGGCATCGGCCAACGCGCAAATGTAAGCAATGCCGGAACCATCGACCTGACCAATGGCGCCAACAGCACCACCGACACGTTCACGATCACCGGCGATTATTTCGGAGATGGCGGAAATCTGTCCCTGAACACGGTTCTGGGCGACGATGCCTCGCCTTCGGACAAGCTCGTCATCGCGGAGGGAACCGCCACTGGTTCCACCGGCATCTTCATCGTCAATCTGGGCGGCAGCGGCGGCGCCACTGTTCAGGACGGGATTATGGTGGTCGAGGCAACAGGAGGCGGAACCACTGCCTCCGGCGCGTTCTCCCTCAACGACCGCGTCGCGGTCGGAGCTTTCGAATATTATCTGTATAGAGGCGGGATTTCCGCCGGGACGCAGGAAAACTGGTATCTGCGCTCAACCATCGTCAATCCACCGACACCCACGCCCTCTGTACCGGAGCCCGCTCCTGCGCCCGGTGCAGGCCCCGCTCCGATCCTGCCTCCGGATCCGGCCGCGCCGCCGGTGGCCCCGCCCACTCCAGGTGCAACCCGGGTGACAGGCGGAACAGTTCCGCTCTACCGTCCGGAGGTCGCAACCTATTCCGCGGTTCCGCCTGTACTTCAGCATTTGGCAACGTCCACGCTTGGCACATTTCATGAAAGACGCGGTGTGCAACCTTTTCTTCGGGATGGAGAAGCGGTTCTGCCCGCAAGCTGGAGCCGGCTCTTCGGACAGACTGTCGAAAGCAAATGGGACGGCACTGTCGCTCCCGGGTTCGACGGGAATTTATTGGGCTTTCAGCTTGGCCAGGACCTGATCGGACGCGAAAGCGATAGCGGGCATATCGACCGGGCGGGTATCTTTGTCAGTCATGCCCGCATGAACGGTGACGTTACCGGCCAGGCTATCGGCTGGAACGACCTGGCGGTAGGCGAACTCGATGTCCATGGCACCAGCCTGGGCGGCTACTGGACACATGTCGCGCCCAATGGCTGGTATCTGGATGGTATCGTGATGGGCACATGGTTTGGTGGAGAGGCGCTCTCCAGTGCCGGCGAGGCAATCGAGGTTGACGGGACCGGTGTCACGGCCTCTGTTGAGACTGGTTATCCGATCGCCATCAACGATCGCTGGAACCTAGAACCGCAGGCCCAGTTGATCTGGCAGCATCTTGCTCTCGACGACCAGAGCGACCGTTTTTCATCCATAACCTTTGAAACGGACGACGTCGTGACCGGACGGTTGGGAATACGTTTTCAGGGAGATTTTCAGACCGAAGATGGTCGCAGCCTGAAACCATATTTAAAGGCCAATCTCTGGCATGCATTCTCGGCAGATCAGAGCCTGCGTTTCGGCGGAGATGCGGTTACAACCGGGCTCGGAGGCACATCACTCGAACTTGGTGCGGGTCTTGTCGCGAATCTCACCGGACAGATCGGCCTTTTTGCGACTGCCGATTACACGACCAGTATCGGCGGCGAGCACAAGGAAATATTTGAGGGCAACCTGGGCCTGAGCATCACCTGGTAGGCAGCGCCGGCATTCTTCGCCTCATGCTGCCCTGCGTCTCTGGTGCGGACGGCGGGGGTCGAACCCGCAAGCCCGAAGGCGGCAAATTTTAAGTCTGCTGCGTCTACCAGTTTCGCCACGTCCGCACACATCAACGACTAGCGGTAGAAACCCGTGTGATCAAGCGGGATACGCATGTTCTTCAGAGAATACGCTTGTTCATAACCACAAAGGGAAAGGACCGCCCATGGCGGCCCTCCCCGCATGGAACCTGGTGATCCATCAGGCTGCTAGCCTTGCAGTAATCTCGGCCAGCCGTTTGCCCTGGAATTTCGCGCCTTCAAGCTCCTGCTCGGAAGGCATGCGCGAGCCGTCGCCATTCGTGGTGGTGGTCATGCCATAGGGCGCGCCTCCGCGCACCTTGTCGTTGCCCATCTGGTCCTGATACGCGTAGGACAGCGGTACAATCAGCATTCCATGATGCTGAAGGGCAAGCTGTGTCGAGGCCAGTGCCATCTCGGCGCCACCATGCTGCGTTGCTGTCGAAGACATGACGGTCGCAGGTTTGTCGATCAGCTTGCCTTCCGCCCAGAGCGGCCCGGTCTGATCCAGAAAGTTCTTGATCTGTGAAGCCATCATTCCGTAGCGCGTCGAAATGCCGAAAATGAACCCGTCATAATCGGCCAGTTCCATTGGCTCCGCGATCGGCGCTTCCTGGTCGAGCTTGTAATGTGCCTTCTTTGCCACATCGTCCGGAACCAGTTCAGGCACACGCTTGATTGTCACGTCAGCACCCGCTTCCCGCGCTCCATCGGCGGCGGCTTTGGCCATCGCTTCCATGTGCCCCCAGCTCGAATAATAAAGAACCAGAATTTTGGTCATTGTCTGCTCCGCTTCGCTAGAATTTCGGTTTCGGTCGTCTACCGCGACGCTGCGGTTTCAACGGATGTAACCCCTGACTGGTTCACTAAAAACCGTACTGAAGCCGACACACTGTTCACCGTTTCAGACCCATTGCCCTTACTACGGCACAGGTCTATCTCTTCTCCAGACAACAGGGATCCCACGAGAATGAGTGAGCTTGTAACGGCCGCAATGGTGGTCATCGGCGACGAAATCCTGTCGGGCCGGACCAAAGACAGGAACATCGGCCACCTGGCCGACATGCTGACGGCAGTCGGCATAGATCTGAAGGAAGTTCGGATTGTCTCTGACGACGAGGCGGCCATCGTCGAAGCGGTGAATACGCTGCGGGCCCGGAATACCTATGTGTTCACCACCGGCGGCATTGGTCCGACTCATGACGATATCACTGCAGATTCCATCGCCCGCGCATTTGACCGGCCATGCGGTTACGACGAAAAGGCTTATCGCCTTCTTGAAGCTCATTACGCCAGTCGAGGGATAGAGTTTTCTCAGGCTCGCAAGCGCATGGCACGCATGCCTGAGGGCGCCGAACTCATCGAAAACCCGATCTCGGTTGCGCCAGGCTTCCGCGTCGAAAACGTTTATGTGATGGCAGGTGTACCGGCGATCTTCCAGGCCATGCTCGACAATGTGATACCGACGTTGAGGACGGGCGCAAAGCTCATTTCCGAGACAATCCCCTCCCCGCTGCCCGAAGGCGCGATCGGCGGTCCGTTGGGTGAAATCCAGGCCGCGCATTCCGAAACCATCATCGGGTCCTATCCGAAATATCAGGACGGCAGCTTCTGGACCGAGATCGTCGTTCGCTCCCGCTCCACCGCAGCGCTTTCAGCCGCCGTGAAAGCAGTCCGCGTCATGCTCGCGTCGATTCCGGACAGGCAGGTGGCAAAAGGTTGATCTGGCGCAAAACTTTCTGGCCGGCAAAGCGTTATGAGTAGAGAAGGCACTCCATCGCAGCTCCAAGGAGGCTGACATGAGCTACAAGACCATTCTCGCCATTCTTCAAAGCGAAGCTGACGCGCCCCGCGTCCTGGATCTCGCCCTGCCTCTTGCGGCCCGTCACCGCAGCCACGTGATCGGGCTTCACGCCGAAGCGCTGCCGATGGTGATGGCCTCTCCCATGGGTGGTCCGGTGGTCGACCTTAGTGTTGACATGCACGAGGAGGCAGGTCGCCGTCACGCTGTGATCCGCAATCTGTTTAACGAGCGTGCGCGAAAAGAAGGCGTCGGCAATGAGTGGCGCGGCTTCGACAGCGTCTCGGGCGATTCCGCTATCTCGGGCATTGAAAGTGCCCGTAGCGCCGACATTGTCATTGCCCAGCAGACAGACCCGGATGCAGCGGGCGCCATGGAAGCCAATGTCGAGGCTCTCCTTTTCGAAAGCGGTCGCCCTGTCCTTTTCGTTCCCTATATTCACAAGGCGCGCGAAGCTGAGTTCAAGAAAATCCTCCTTGCGTGGAACGGCAGCCGGCAGGCCGCAAGGGCCGCATTCGATGCACTGCCCTTCATGAAGGAGGCAGACAGCGTCGAAGTGTTCTGTATCGACCCGCAGGACACGCCCCGTCGCGATGCCTCCATGGCTGGCACGGCCATAGCCACCGCTTTGGCCCGCCACGAGATCGAGGTCACCGTCAAGGTGGAGCAGTCCGGCGGCGTTTCTCATGGAGAGATTCTCGACAACCGGGTCTCCGATACCGGTGCCGACCTTCTTGTCATGGGAGCGTTCGGCCGCTCCAGATTGCGGGAGTTCGTTTTTGGCGGCGCCACCCGCACCATCCTGCAGAGCATGACGGTGCCAACATTCATGGCGCATTGAGCGCCGTCCAATTCGTGCCCACCCTGACGAGCAGCGGAAAATCCATCTTCCACGGGCGTCGGGCTTGCGCTCGACATCCCTTTCCGGCTAATTCACCGCGCATTCCGACCCGCCGTCCCGATGCGCCCATGGAGTGCGATGCCGATGTCTCTTCCAGAAAAAGCCTTCCCCGTCTCGTGGGACCAGTTTCACCGTGATGCGCGCGCCCTAGCATGGCGGCTCGCCGGCGCGAATGGCAGCTGGAAAGCCATTGTGTGCATCACGCGCGGTGGCCTGGTGCCAGCTGCCGTCATTTCGCGAGAACTGGGCATCCGTCTCATCGAAACGGTTTGTGTCGCCTCCTATCACGACTACACCGAGCAGGGTGATCTTCAGGTCCTGAAGGAGATCAATCCGGAGCTTCTGAAGGAAGACGGCGAAAACGTCCTTATCGTCGATGATCTGACCGACACAGGGAAGACGGCAGCGATTGTACGCGCCATGATGCCCAAGGCGCATTTTGCAACGGTCTACGCCAAGCCAAAGGGTCGCCCCCTCATCGATACCTTCGTCACGGAGGTCTCGCAGGATACCTGGATCTATTTCCCCTGGGACATGGGTTTCTCGTACCAGAAACCGATCGCGGAAGACCAGCGCGGCTGAACTGCCTGGCTGGGCTGTCTGAAGGAAAGGTCCCATGTCGCGCCAAGAAGACAGCTCCGCCACTGTGGATGTTCTGACAGCAGGCGAGGCGTTCGATCCCGCTGATCGGGCGGCTGTTTATCGCGCCATCGCGACGCGACGCGACGTGCGCGGCGAATTTCTTCCTGATCCGATCTGTGAAGATGCGCTTTCTCGCATTCTTGCGGCCGCCCATCAGGCCCCATCCGTCGGCCTCTCTCAGCCCTGGGATTTCATCCTGGTACGCGACAGGAAAACACGCGCTCGGGTGGCCGAAATCTTTGCCGAGGCGAATGAGGAAGCCGCAGGCCGTTTTCCCGCCGAGAGGCAGGCTCAATACCGTTCTCTCAAATTGCAGGGGATCCTGTCTGCGCCCCTGAACATCTGCGTCACAAGTGATCCCACGCGGGGCGGTCCCGTTGTTCTGGGTGCCACCCACATGGCCGACACCGATCTTTTCAGCACGGTGTGTGCCATTCAAAACCTTTGGCTGGCGGCACGCGCCGAAGGAATTGGTGTCGGCTGGGTCAGCATACTGCACGAAAACCGTGTTAAAGCGGTGCTCGGCATACCCGCGCATCTACGGCTGGTGGGCTATCTTTGTGTCGGACACGTGCGTGGTTTTCATGACCGGCCCGAACTCGAAAAGCGCGGCTGGCGAGAGCGGGATGATCTTGCAATGCATGTCCATAATGAGAGATGGACCGCAACGGGAGCCGGCATACGGTAACGGTTCGACATGCGACCAAAACGCCAAACCCTTGATTTTTGTCACGAATTCACTATGTCTGCCGACAGACCTTCTGCGTTCCACGATTCGAGCGCACAAGCGGTTCAGCGGTTTGATCCGCTCAGCGCGTAAATTAAGCGTAGAAACAGTTACTTGTAGAAAAGAGACGAATCCCGGCGCAATGTGTTCGGGCAAAGGAGAAGTACGATTTTCACTCACGGCACACGTCTGCGGTTGACCGAAACGGTCCGGCGTCTGTTCGGCGGCAATCCCCGCCGTGTGCAGGCTGCGGCCCTGCCGTGGCGCGTGACTGCAGACGGCAACGGCATCGAGATCATGCTTGTGACAAGTCGTGGTACTGGTCGTTGGGTCTTGCCCAAGGGGTGGCCGGAGGGTTCAGAAACACTTGCCATGGCAGCCCAGCGTGAAGCGCGGGAGGAAGCCGGGGTACGTGGCTGCGCCAGTGAAAATGAAATCGGACGCTTCTACTACCACAAGCTTGACGGCACCGGCGTCGAATGGCCCTGCGAGGTCGCTGTCATCCCGCTCGAAGTCACGGAAGAGCGTTCCAAATGGCCGGAGCGCAAGCAGCGAACCCGCCAATGGTTCACACCGCAGGACGCAGCCACCGCTGTCCAGGAGCCGGACCTGGGTGAGCTTCTTGTCCGGTTCGCGCACAATCCACGGGAAATCGCGGCCTGAGCCCCCTTTTTTGCCATCAACTCTTGCCGTAAGGAACATAGTTTCCTAACCGGTGGCGGAGTTCTTCGCCGAACGCTCGGCCCGCGGCGTCGCATTGGCAGAAACTGGAAAACGCATGAGCGAAACCGCCACCAATCCGCGCAAACAGACCCTCGACAAGGACCTGGACAAACTGGTTCACGTAGAGGAAGCCACGACAACCGTCGCGCGCGGACTGGTCGCACCGGGTCTTGGCCTGCTTTTTCTGGCACTCACCGCCATTTTCGCCGCCACCTACACCTTCGGAGAACCGCGCGCGGTCATAATCATTGCTGCGGCTGCCATCGGCGCATACATGGCGCTGAACATCGGCGCCAATGATGTTGCCAACAATGTTGGCCCCGCTGTCGGTGCCAAGGCCATGACTCTCGGCGGCGCCTTGCTTATTGCTGCCGTGTTCGAAAGCGCCGGCGCCCTTATTGCCGGCGGCGATGTCGTTGACACAATTTCAAAAGGCATCATCGACCCGGCCGCGGTCGGAACACCCGAGGCGTTTGTTCGGGCCATGATGGCCGCTCTCATCTCTTCGGCACTTTGGATCAACCTTGCCACCTGGATCGGCGCTCCGGTTTCGACCACGCATTCGGTTGTAGGCGGTGTCATGGGCGCTGGTATCGCGGCTGCAGGTTTTTCTTCGGTCGACTGGTCGACAATGATGCAGATCGCCGCGAGCTGGGTGGTCTCTCCCGTGGTCGGCGGCGTTATCGCCGCCCTGTTCCTCGCCTTCATCAAAACCGCCATCATTTATCAGGACGACAAGATTTCGGCGGCGCGGCGCTGGTTGCCGCTACTGATTGCCATCATGGCCGGAGCTTTCGCCGCCTACCTCACTCTCAAAGGGCTGAAGAAGGTTTTTCCCGTCAGCGGCATGGGTGCCGGCGTCATCGGGCTTGCCTTCTTCGCGGTCACCTGGTTCCTGGCCCATCTGTTCGTACATGCCCAGTCTGAAGGTCTCGAGAACCGCAACCAGTCTCTGCGCAGCCTCTTCAAGGTTCCCCTGGTCATCTCCGCCGCCCTCCTCTCGTTTGCCCATGGCGCGAACGACGTTGCAAATGCTGTCGGTCCCCTTGCCGCCATTGTTTTCACGGTTCACGAAAGCTCCGTAAACACCACCGTCACCATCCCCCTGTGGGTGATGATCATCGGCGCCGCCGGCATTTCGATCGGCCTTGTCCTTTTCGGGCCCAAACTCATTCGCATGGTGGGCGAGCAAATTACGAAGCTCAATCCGATGCGGGCGTTCTGCGTCGCCCTGTCGGCCGCCATCACCGTTATCATCGCCTCCGGTCTCGGCCTGCCCATCAGTTCCACTCACACTGCCGTTGGCGCGGTGTTCGGCGTCGGCTTTTTCCGTGAGTGGTACACGGCCCATTCCAAGCGCCGCCGTGCCTATCTCGAACGCAAGGGCGTTCGTCTCAAAGCAGACAATGGCACCAGCTATGACGACGATCTGGAAATCGAGTTGCAAAAAACATCTCGCGAGGAGATCGCTCGGCGCAAACTCGTGCGCCGTGCCCATGTCCGCACCATCGTTGCTGCATGGGTGACAACGGTTCCGGCCGCAGCGCTACTTTCAGCCGGCATTTTCCTGGTGCTGGACTTCATCAGCTGACATCAGCATTTTTCTTCCGACGGATCGGCTCACGGCTTCCCCGCTGCCCGAACCCGGCGCACCCGTCCGCAATGCAGCGGGAACGGTGGGTTTCGCAAACCGCAACAGCGGCTGAGTGACTTCCCCATTATTCACACATGTGACACACAACATCTTGCGGTCATAAATGATCCAAACTCGACTCCTTGACGTCCGGGTACGAGTCGCTTTTTATGGGTTTCGCGCCTGCGTTCGTAAGGTGCGATTGGTCGGCGAGAAATCCGGTCGATTTTCCAATTTTGTATTGAGTTTCCGAGACCTGCCCGAACAGCTTTTGGGCGGAACGGTGTCGTTTGCGCCGTGGAAAAATGCAAGCGGGGGTGCAGGTTCCGATCTGGTATAAAGAAGCTGTTAACACTATATTTAGTGTCTTCAGATATTCTACGCACCAGATAATGTGAATGTTATGTGACGTTAGCGTTGCATCGGCGTCAGGTTGGGGGCGGTTTCGCTCAGGGTGAGACAACGCTTTGATTGGGTCATCTTCCCGGCCCGTTAAGAAGCACCAACCTTCGATCAAGGAGAGTCATCCGCTGCGGTGGATGGCAGTCGGCGGACACAGCGTCTGCACGGTAAAAATGTGATGAGGCATTGGCCGTTGCAGGCACTATATTTGGATTAGGGGCAAAGAGGACAAAATGCGCATCGAACGCCGGTTCACAAGGCAGGGCCAGAGCCCATACGCGGAGATTTCCTTCCGCAAGGCCACGAGCGAAATCAAGAACCCGGATGGCTCCGTTGTCTTCCGGCTGGAGAATATCGACGTTCCGGCGCAGTTCTCCCAGGTGGCCAGCGACATTCTGGCCCAGAAATATTTCCGCAAGGCCGGCGTGCCCGCGCGCCTGAAAAAGGTTGAGGAGAACGATGTTCCCTCCTTCCTTTGGCGTTCGGTGGCCGACGAGGAAGCCCTGAAGGGTCTCCCTGAAGAAGAGCGCTATGGTTCTGAAACCAGCGCCGCTCAGGTCTTCAATCGTCTTGCGGGCACCTGGACCTACTGGGGCTGGAAGGGCGGCTATTTCGATGGTGAGGAAGACGCCCAGACCTTCATGGACGAGCTGTGCTACATGCTCGCCACCCAGCGCGTTGCCCCCAACTCCCCGCAGTGGTTCAACACTGGCCTGCACTGGGCCTATGGCATCGATGGCCCCGGCCAGGGCCACTATTATGTCGACCCCTTCACCGGCAAGCTGACAAAGTCCAAATCGGCATACGAGCACCCGCAGCCCCACGCCTGCTTCATCCAGTCCGTTGGCGACGATCTGGTGAATGAAGGCGGCATCATGGATCTGTGGGTCCGCGAGGCGCGCCTGTTCAAATATGGTTCGGGCACCGGCTCCAACTTCTCGCATCTCAGAGGCGAAGGTGAAAAGCTGTCCGGCGGCGGCAAGTCTTCGGGCCTCATGTCCTTCCTCAAGATCGGCGACCGTGCCGCCGGCGCCATCAAGTCGGGCGGCACCACGCGTCGCGCGGCCAAGATGGTGGTGGTCGATGTCGACCATCCCGATATTGAATCCTATATCGACTGGAAGGTGAAGGAAGAGCAGAAGGTTGCGGCCCTCGTCACCGGTTCCAAGATCGCCAGGAAACATCTCGACGCCATCATGAAGGCCTGCATCAATTGCGAAGGCGCCAATGATGATTGCTTTGACCCGTCCAAGAACCCGGCGCTGAAGCGCGAGATCAAGGCCGCCAAGCGCAATGCCGTGCCGGAGAACTACATCCAGCGCGTCATCCAGTTTGCGCGCCAGGGCTATACCGATCTCGGCTTCAAGACCTATGACACGGATTGGGATTCGGAAGCCTACCTCACCGTTTCCGGCCAGAACTCAAACAATTCCGTTTCCTTGAAGGACGACTTCCTGCGCGCTGTCGAGGCTGATGGCGAGTGGAACCTGATCAATCGCATCGACGGCAAGGTCGCCAAGACCGTGAAGGCCCGCGACCTGTGGGAGAAGATCGGTTATGCCGCATGGGCATCGGCTGATCCGGGCCTGCACTACAACACCACCATGAATGACTGGCACACCTCGCCGGCCGCGGGTCCGATCCGCGCCTCGAATCCGTGCTCGGAATACATGTTCCTTGACGACACGGCCTGCAATCTCGCCTCGATGAACCTCCTGCAATATCGCAACAAGGACGGTTCCATCGACATCGCGGCCTATGAGCACACGGTGCGCCTGTGGACCATGGTGCTGGAAATCTCAGTGATGATGGCCCAGTTCCCGTCCAGGGAGATTGCAAAGCTTTCCTACGAATACCGCACGCTCGGTCTCGGTTACGCCAACATTGGTGGCCTTCTGATGACCTCCGGCATCCCCTATGATTCGCCTGAAGGCCGCGCCATCTGCGGTGCGCTAACCGCTATCATGACCGGTGTGGCCTATGCCACGTCTGCCGAAATGGCCGGCGAGCTCGGCCCCTTCCCCGATTATGAGCGCAATGCCCAGAGCATGCTGCGCGTCATTCGCAACCATCGCCGCGCCGCCCATGGCGAGAGCGACGGTTATGAGGGCCTTTCCGTCAATCCGGTGCCCCTCAAGGCGGAAGAATGCCCGCATGCCGATCTGATCGAGCATGCCCGCGCCGCCTGGGACCGCGCATTGGAGCTCGGCGAGAAGCACGGCTACCGCAATGCGCAGGCCACCGTCATCGCGCCCACCGGCACGATCGGGCTCGTCATGGATTGCGACACGACCGGCATTGAGCCCGACTTCGCGTTGGTGAAATTCAAGAAGCTGGCCGGTGGCGGCTACTTCAAGATCATCAACCGCGCTGTGCCGGAGGCGCTCCGTACGCTCGGCTATTCCGAGGCCCAGATCGCCGAGATCGAGGCCTATGCCGTCGGCCATGGCAATTTCGACCAGGCGCCTTCCATCAACCCGACGAGCCTCAAGGCCAAGGGTTTCGACGACGAGAAGATCGCCGCCGTCAATGCCGCGCTCAAATCGGCCTTCGACATCAAGTTCGCTTTCAACAAGTGGACGCTCGGTGAGGATTTCTGCCGGGAAAAGCTCGGCTTCACCGATGAGCAGCTTGACGATTTCTCCTTCGACATGCTGGCCGCCCTCGGCTTCTCGAAGAAGGAGATCGAGGCCGCCAACATCCACATTTGTGGTGCCATGACGCTTGAAGGCGCTCCGCATCTGAAGGATGAGCACCTGCCCGTCTTCGACTGCGCCAATCCCTGCGGCAAGATCGGCAAGCGCTATCTCTCGGTCGAGAGCCACATCCGCATGATGGCCGCTGCCCAGCCCTTCATCTCGGGCGCCATCTCCAAGACCATCAACATGCCCAATGAGGCGACGGTTGAGGACTGCAAAGCGGCCTATCTCCTTTCCTGGAAGCTGGCGCTCAAGGCCAATGCGCTTTACCGCGATGGTTCCAAGCTCTCGCAGCCGCTCAATTCCTCGCTCATCGCCGACGATGAAGAGGATGCCGACGATCTGGTCGAGGAACTGGCCGCAGCGCCGACAGCTGCCCAGGCCGCGACGATCTCGGAAAAGATCATCGAGCGCGTGGTCGAGAAAGTGGTGCGCGAGCGCGAGAAGCTGCCCAACCGCCGCAAGGGCTATACCCAGAAGGCTGTGATCGGCGGGCACAAAGTCTACCTGCGCACCGGCGAATTCGACGATGGCCGCCTCGGCGAGATCTTCATTGACATGCACAAGGAAGGCGCTGCCTTCCGCGCAATGATGAACAATTTCGCCATCGCCATCTCGCTCGGTCTGCAATATGGCGTGCCGCTCGACGAATATGTGGAGGCCTTCACCTTCACCAAGTTCGAGCCGGCCGGTATGGTCATCGGCAATGATGCCATCAAGAACGCCACGTCGATCCTCGACTATGTGTTCCGCGAACTGGCCGTTTCCTATCTCGACCGGTCCGACCTTGCCCATGTGGACACGTCCGACTTCACCAATACCGCGCTTGGCCGCGGCATCAATGAAGGCAAGGCCCTGCCCTATTCAAAGGGCCTGACCCGCGGCGCACCGCTCAAGGTTGTCTCCGGCAAGTCCGGCGAACCAAAGGGCTCCTCCGGCAGCACGGTGCGTGCTGTTTCCTCCGGTGCGACAGTGCATGCGCTGAAGCCGGCGGTTGCCGGCCTCCAGGAAGAGGCCACGGCTTTCCGCCGCGACTATGAGGAACGAGCGAAGGAACTGGCCGAAGAGGTGGCGCAGGAAGGTGATATCAACGACGTCTTCACCGAAGCCGCTGCAACCGAGGCCGCCGACGCCAAGAAGGTCGAGACCCACCGCCGTCAGCAGGCGATCATGCAGGGTTACACAGGCAATATGTGCTCGGAATGCCAGAACTTCACCATGGTGAGGAACGGCACCTGCGAGAAATGCGACACCTGCGGCGCGACGAGCGGGTGTAGCTGAGGCTTTCACTCTTTGACGATTAAAACCCGCGCTGCTCAGGCGCGGGTTTTTTCTTGGGCAGTGCTTTGACCGTCAACACTTCGAAGGCCGTTATGGCATGGATCGATCTTCCATTGTCGCGACCAGCGCTTTAGCGATCTCTTCCGCTGAATGGTGTCACGAACATCAAAATGCTCCTAATACCAGACAAGCCGCGTTACCGCTTAGCGGCGCGTAAAACCAGCGCCCTTCCCGTCCTTGTGCTCGACAATCCGGCGTCCAAGATCGTTCGTCACGCCGATATATATCGTGCCGCGCTTCTGGCTGGCGAGCATATAGACGTAACCGGTCATAGCCTGAAGCTTGGCGCCAGGAACCTGTCCGGCCAATCGACCGTCAAAGCCGCCCTGCGCTCGCAAGGAGAGCCCGCCGCTACCCAGCCATCGTAAACTCCAGCGCCGGCACCGTGCGCTTCGGGTCGATCTCATAGGTCTCCACGCTCACCACGCCATGCTCCACGAAGGGATCGGCGGCAATGCGTGCATCATGGGCTTCACGGCTCTCCCCATGGGCAATCACCGCTCCGCCGCCCAACTCCAGAGAGCCGACACTCAGGAAAACACCATCGGCAAACCCCTTGGCGATCCATTCATTGTGGCCAGCCATGAATTCCCCAACGGCGCTTCGGTTCTCGGCAAACTTCAAAAGAGTAACAAACATGCAAATCCAGTCCCTATTGTGAAAGTGAAACAATCCGGTCGTCGAGCCAGCAGATAATGTCCGCCACTTCCCGGCGGATGAACGCTTCATCCTTGAAAGCCGTGGCGAGCGAAGCCACCCCCTGCGACCAGGCCAGCACATGCAGCGCCCATGCCCGCGCCGTCTCATCTGCGCCCAGCGCCCTGAACTGCTTTTCAAGCCAACGCGCAAACAGGCCGAAAATCTCCGCCGCCCGTTCCCTGTGGACATGATCGAGCTTGGCAAGCTCGGCGCAGAGCGTGCCAACCGGGCATCCATAGGCCATGATCGGAGCACGGTTGGCGATCAGAAGCTCGATAAAGGCGACGATCCGCTCGCGCGGTTCCGGAGCCTGCGATTCCCATCCATCCAGCATTGCCGAGGTGCGCTGAAGCCGCCGGTCAATGACAGCATCCAGAATCTCGTCCTTGGTCTTGAAATAATAGTAGAAATTACCCCGCGAGATGCCGATATCGGCGGCGATATCCGCAAATGACGTCGCCTCGAACCCGCCCCGATAGAACAGATCATCAGCGATTTCGACAATCTGCTCACGGGTGGAAACGGCAGCCATGAAGACCTCATTGCGAATGATCTACGTCATTAGGACAATTGTCCAAATCATGCAAGCCACCGCCACTCCCTCACCGCTGCGCCGAAACCAGAAGCATCATCGGCCGCTCCAGTTCTTCGGCCAGTTCCGGCATCTGCGCAATCTGCGCCTCGGTCGGTGCGAACTCCCTGATTTCGCGCAGCGCAAATCCGGCTCCGATCAGCGCGTTCAGCGTCGTCGCCATCGTGCGGTGATATTTGACCACGCCCTTGGCGAACCAGTCGGTCCGCCGCTCCCCCTCAAGCGCATAGCAATTGACCGGCCAGGTCTTGTGCCCGTCTTCGTCCGGCAGCCAGCGCGGCCGCATGGCCGCCATGAAAACCGGATGTTCGATGGTGAACACGAAATGCGCGCCTGGTGTCAGCGCTCCGTGGATCGTCCGCACCAGCCGATCGAAATCACGGATGTAATGAAAGGTCAGCGCGCTGAACGCGAAGTCGAATCCCCCTTCCGCCAGGTCCAGCGTCTCCAGATCCGCAATCCGATAGTCGATTGCCGCATCGTCGGTATCGGCGCGCGCCCGCGCAATCATGTTCTGCGAAATGTCGAGCCCGAGAACGCTCTGCGCCCCCGCCTCGCGCAGATAGCGCGATACCCAGCCGAAGCCGCATCCGAGGTCAACAGCCCGACGCCCCTTTACATCAGGCAGCATGGCCGCAATGGTTGGCCATTCCGGCGCGCCCGCCAGTCCGTGTACCTGCCGTGGAAGCTGGCTGTAGCCTTTGAAAAAATCGGAATTGTCGTAAATGTTCTGCGCCATTGATGGTCTCCATTTTTCAAAAATGGACAGGGCACAGATTTACGCACAAAACCCCGTCCGCGTCGCGGCGAGGTTGCCGGAGTGTGATCCGCGTCTATCTCTCAGCGTGGTTCAGGCTCCGGCATCTCGCCCTGGAAGATGCCGGTCGGCCGGGAAACGATATGAGTGTCCTGCTCGATCATGTCCTTTCCTATCCTTCTCCCTACCAGCACTGTCAAGAGATGCGATCCGGACAGCGGCCCATTCATGCCTTTCCGCTCACACGCCTCGCAACGCAGCTCCCCCCTGACTCAGCAGATTCACTCAGCCGATTCACTCAGCCGACGCGGAATTTGGATCAGGCATCCATACAGCCTCTGGCATACCTTGGTCGACAGGCTGTCCTCACCCTCACGCGTTCACGACAGCGCAAAACTCGGCGCCTGTAAATCGGGAGGGCAAGCCCGACGCAGGACAGGACACATTCGTTAAAATTCGCGTATCCACCAAAACCCTGTCTTCATTCAACCCTGCTCCACTGTCCTCGGGGAGCAGGAAATGGCACGCTATTTCGATCTTTCTTCCAGATCAGGCAGAAGCGGCAGCGCCCGGCGCGCCGCTCCAGGACACGCGAGCAGGCGCAAGAGATGGCACCGGAGCTCACTCCAGGCGCTTAAGGACGGCTTCGGGCTCATCACACTCGCCCTTGTCGCCGGCTGGGCGGCAGCGCATTATTCCATCATCCCCACCGACACAATCTCAGGCCTCTTTGGCACCCCGCAATCGCAGAACCAGCCACATATTATGCGGTACTTCCCGATCTGTGGAAGCGGCAAGCGGGTAAACTGCATCGTGGATGGCGACACGCTCTATGTGAATGGCGAGAAGATCAGGGTGACAGGCTTCAACACGCCAGAACTGTTCTCGCCCGAATGCGCATACGAGAAGAAACTGGCCCGCCGCGCGCAGCGCCGTTTTCAGCAACTGGTCAATTCAGGTCCGTTCGATCTGCGGCGCACGAGCATGCGCGACGAAGACGTTTACGGCCGCAAGCTCAGAAGCCTCTACCGGGACGGCAAGCCGATCGGCGATCAGCTCATTGCCGAGGGCCTTGCCCATCGCTGGCGCGGTTTCAGGGAATCCTGGTGTTCCTGACGGAACGCCCTTTTGCCAGGGGATCAGCCGGCCACCTTGCCAAGCCAGCGCCACCAGGCGCTTTCGTCTCCGTGGAAGACGTTGAGGTCGATCCTGCCGTTCACGCCCTGGCTCAAGCCCGATCCTGAGTACTGCCAAAACACCCAGTCACGTCCCGGATAGACTTTTGAGGGATGCTCGGCCACGGCGCGCAGCCAGAACGGGTGGTTCGGAAACGCCCCCTTCAGATTGTCCTCGTAGAAATCGGGCGCGGTATAAATGATTGGCCGCTGCCCATAATGACGCTCGAGCCGATCCAGAAAAACCTGCATTTTTTCAATGACTTCCGCGCGCGATGGCTTCCACTTGCAGCTTGACTGGTGGTTCCATTCCACGTCCAGAACCGGCGGCAGCGCGCCTTTCACTTTCGGAACGTTGCGTATGAACCATTCCGCCTGGTCGGAGGCCCTGCGGCACCAGAAAAAGAAATGATAGGCGCCACGTCGAATGCCGGCCTTGGCTGCGCCATTCCAGTTTTTCTTGAACATCGGGTCGATATGGTCGACCCCGTCCGTCGCCTTGATATAGGCGAAATTGGCGCCACGCTCACGCAGCCTCTCCCAGTCGATGTCGCCCTGCCAGCGCGAAACATCGACACCGTGCACCGCGTGATGCTTTGGAGTGATCTTCCCGAAGTTGATGGGATGCGCATCGCCGAACTGGCTTCGATAGACCTTGCCGCGTGCAACGCTCTTGGGGCGCAGCGTCGGTTTTGGCGGCGTGATCATGGCCACCTGCTCAAGTGCGGGTGTCGAGACTCGGTCGGGCTCGGCAATGGCCGTCATGCCCGCCTCGCTCATATGACTGGCCTCGCTTTCAGCGATTGTGGCGTCCGGCAGTCCCACATCCGGCCTCACAATCGAGCTCGTAACCTCGCGTGAGGGCGGATCGATCTTGAGCGCGGCGTCAATGCTGGGTCCGCCAGTGCAGCCGGTCAGCACAAGCGTCAAAAGGACAGGTCGAAGGAATGCAGGAACACGCATAGACGATCTGCAGGAGTTCGAGGAATTTGGAAGCCCGGTGCCCGTTCCACCGGTTGAAAGGGCATTGTTATTGCAAACTTACCAATAAAGTTTGAATCGAGCTGTTAACCACGTTGTAAGGATGAAAAGGCGTGCGGCCCGTGTTTGCTTCCGGTAACCGGCAAATCGCGCCGCACCCGGTCCGTGTCACGCCAGTGCAATGGGCCCCTGAGAGCCGCGAACGGTATCGGGCCAGCCCTCACGAGACGCAGACTGTGGGAAAAATGCCGCACTGCATGGGCGGATTTCGGCTCACGGACGCTATTCGCGCGACATTCGGGCACAGGTCCGGTCTTTGCCACAATTTTTCGAGAACCGCATGCCAAGCGCCACCCAACGCTTCCACGCATCCGCGCCAAAGAAGCGAGCCACACCACATGAAATCCGGAATCCCATACGTAAGGAGAGTGTCCTTGTTCCACATCAATGTTGCACGCGCAGCCCCACGCGTTGCGCGGCTCGTCATGTTGCTGCTCCTGCCTGCATTCGCTGCCGCCTGCACCACCACAGGCCGCAGCACCATCCCCGCGGCAGACGTCCCCGGTCCCATGCTCTCCTACTATCAGGAGATGTACCGCGAGATCGATGACAACGGCATCGTCATTCCGGCAATCGATGTCACCAGGATGGATCGCAAATATCTGCGCCAGATGGTCGATTACCCGACCAGCGAGCCGGTGGGCACGATTGTTGTCGATCCCGAAAACCGCTTCCTCTACCTGGTGATGGAGAACGGAAAAGCCATGCGCTACGGCATCGGCGTTGCCAAGGCGGGGCTCGAATATGAGGGCGACGGCATCATTGGCCGGAAGGCCGAGTGGCCCAACTGGGCCCCGACTCTTGCAATGATCAACCGCGAACCGGAACGCTATCGCCCGCTTGCAGCCGGCATGCAGGGCGGGATCGACAATCCACTCGGCGCGCGCGCGCTCTATCTATACAAGGAGGGAAAGGACACGCTCTATCGCATCCACGGCACCACGGAGCCCTGGTCGATCGGCAGGTCGGTGTCTTCAGGCTGCATACGCTTGCTGAACCACGATATTATCGATCTCTACAAACGCGTCCCGCGCGGTGCCCGCATGGTAGTGCTTGGCAGCGGACAACCTGGCCCTGACATGGTCTGACCCACAAGCATGAATACCCTTGCCGGCTCTCGACCGGCAAGGGACGTTCTCCCGCAAAGCGCCTATTTGCGCATCAGGTCATCCGCTGTCCACGGCGCATTGACCTGGTCATCGTTCAGGAACGGCAACACGGTTTCGGCCAGCCTGGGCGAGACACCAATGTCGTAGTGCGTAAGATTCGGCAGGATCGCCAGGCGGTTCTGAGACATGTTCTCACGCTGCCAGCCAGCATCCTTCAGCCCGCCACCGAGCAATTGGTAAAATGCCACAATATGCTCAGACCGATACATATCCGAATCCCCGAACACCAGCATCACAGGCATGCCCAATGTCTTCACATCCTCGGCGAAATTATAGGGCTTGCGCATGAAGGCGCCCATGCGGTCGAGCAGGTTCGGGAAGAGAGAGGGATCCGGCGCCACGGCGGCATAGGACTGATACATGGGCGTATCCTTCATCATCTCGGCCATGCCGGCCCCCACCTGAGCCTGCATCGGGAGCATTTCCGGATAGAAGCCGTCCTGCGCAAAACCCGTCGAGACAAGCGCTATGCGCCGCACCTTCTCCGGGTGCTGCACGGCAAGACGCAGCACGACGCCGCCACCCATGGAATAGCCCATGGCATCCACGCGGTCATAACCCAGTTGATCGAGAATAGAGGCCATATCATCGCCCATGGCCTCCAGGCTGATCGGACGATCACCGAGTTCACTGCGCCCATGCCCCTGCATGTCGACGGCAATGACCTCCCGTTCAGCCGCCAGCATGGACAACACCGGCCCGAACATCTCGATCAGTCCCAGCCCGCCATGCATGACGAGGAGCGGCTCCCCCTCCCCGTGAACCTGATAGTGATATCGAATGCCGCCAGCTTCCACCTCTCCGCTCCTGAGCGGTTTGGATATCCCCGCTTCCGCGCGCGCAGGCGTGCCAGCGAGTGATGTGAGGAAAAGAGCCGTACAAGCGGCAGCAAAGGCAGTTTTGAACATCGCGCTCTCCTGTCAAATCGGCCGTCGCTGCGACGCACCGTCATTGCGATGTCCGAAGGACGCAAACGGCCAGGCCGATCCGACAAGGAGACGCGTTTTTTTTGTGATGGGAAGGGCGATACCGCTGACAGGCATCGCCCGCAGCCTTCTCAGGGGCTCGGATTACCGATCCGCTGATGCAGATCGTCAACTGCCGTCTGCATCTCGTCTGTCCAGCGCACCTCAAGCGCATCGAGCGCCTCTTCGAGATGAGCCATCGTGGTCGCACCAATGATGTTGGAGGTCATGAAGGGCCGCGAGTTGACAAACGCATGCGCGAAGGTAGCCGGCGCTAGCCCGAATTCCCGCGCCATGACGTTGTAGGCTTTTGCAGCCTCCGGCCCACCCGGCTTTTCATACCGTTGAAGACGATCAAACAGAACCTTGCGCGACCCTTCCGGCATCGCGCCATCATCGTATTTCCCCGTCAGATAGCCCTGGGCCAGCGGCGAATAGGCAAGCAGGCCAATCTCTTCACGCTGACAGGTCTCCGCAAGGTTCACTTCAAAAGTGCGGTTCATGAGATTGTAGGCGTTCTGCAGGGAGACGACCCGGGGCCCAACACCTTTGTCGGCCTCGGCTATGAAGCGCATGACACCCCAGGAACTCTCATTGGAAAGACCGAAGTGACGAATTTTTCCAGCTTTCACCAGATCATCGAACACCGCCAGCGTTTCCGCAATGGGCGTTTCATCAGCCAGCGGCTCCGACATCGCCGTGACGCGTGTCGGGTTGGAGCCAAATGGATTTTCACGGTCTGGCCAGTGAATCTGGTAAAGGTCAATATAGTCCGTCTGCAGCCGGGCAAGCGATTTTTCGATGGCATCCATAATGTCGGCGCGCACCAGCTTCGATGGCCTGTTGCCCCGGAACCATTCATTGGCCGTGCGGCCGATCACCTTGGACGCTATGATGACCTGATCGCGATTACCCCGCGCTTTCATCCAGGTTCCGACAATGCGTTCCGTACGTCCCTGCGTCTCCGCCTTCGGCGGGATCGGGTATAGTTCGGCCATATCGAGAAAATTGACGCCGCGCTCCACCGCGCGGTCCATCTGCTGGTGGCCTTCCGCCTCGGTGTTCTGCTCGCCATAAGTCATGGTGCCCAGGCAAATCTGAGAAACAAGGAGGTCGCTGCGTCCAAGACGGCGCTTTTCCATCAAAACTCTCCGGGTGCTGAAAACAGGCGCGAACGCGCCAATCGACACATCATAAGCCGGTTGCCGTGACACGCAAGCTCTCATGAGTTGATGGCACGACACCAACCGATGCGCCATAAAATGGTACAGGATTGTTCATACAACCGGTGTTTTCAGATCGATCAGGGCGGGTCGACTAGGACAGATTGAGGACAACCATGTTCGTTTCATGCCGCACCTTACTCAAAAGCATTGCCCTTGCTGCCAGTGTTGTCACCGGCACAGATGCGCTGGCCCAGGAAGCGGAGAAGGATATGCTGACCATTTCCGGTGAACTCACTTATCTCGTGCGCATGGCGTTGCCGTCGGACAGTATGGCAATTGTTGAACTCCGTGATGCCATGGCCTCCGAGGATGTACCTCCTGTCGCGGAAACAAAAATCGCACTCAACGGAAAACAGGTGCCTATCCCCTTTAGCCTCTCGGTCCAAAAAGCCCGGTTTCAGCCAGAAGAAACGTACCAACTCTACGGCGCCATTCATGATGGCCAAAAGCTGCGCTGGACCTCGGGAGCGATCCTGATGGATCCCGAACAGTCAGAAATCGATCTCGGCACATTGTTGCTCGTGCCTGTCGGGACCGTACCACGCCTCATCCCTGTCGCCATGGACGCAATCATCGATATCGTGTGGATCGTAGAGGATATCGATAGCCGCGGCATCATCGACAGCTCGCGCGTATCGCTCAGCTTTGCCGGAAACGGCCGCGTCAGCGGCCGTGCCTCCTGCAACAGCTACTCGGCAAGCTGGACCGAGGAGAACGGCAAACTGGCGGTGGGTCCGGCTGCCACCACCAGAATGGCATGTGCGGAATCATTGATGGACCAGGAGCAACAATTCCTCTCCATCCTGCGCGACCTGAAATTCTACGCCACCACGCCAGAGGGCGCACTCGTACTCCAGACGATCGACGGTCGAAAGCTTCGCGCGTTTCCCGAAGGCTGATTTCAGGCAAAAGCGTCGGGCATCGATTCTTTTCGCCGGGCTATAAAATCAAGAAGCCCCTCTTCTATGCCCGGATCGAGTGGCGGGGCCTGATACGTGTCGAGCCAGCTCCGGGCGAGCTGGTTGGCGCGTTGCGCAGCAGTCTTCTCACCCTCTCCCGCCCATTGCTCGTAGGAATTGTTGTCGGCAATGGACGAGCGGTAGAACGCGGTCTGGAAATTGGCCTGCGTGTGGGCACAGCCCAGATAATGGCTTCCAGGTCCCACTTCGCGGATCGCGTCCATCGCCTGACCGTTCTCCGACATGTCCAGCGGCTCGCACAGGCGCTGTTGCATGCCGAGCTGATCGACATCCATCATGAATTTCTCATAGGAGGACACCAGCCCGCCCTCCAGCCATCCGGCAGCGTGGAGCACGAAATTGGTTCCCGCGAGAACGGTCGAGTTCAGTGTATTCGCGCTTTCATAGGCCGCCTGGGCATCGGGAATCTTGGAGCCCGTGAGCGAACCACCGGTCCGGAAGGGAAGCCCCAGACGTCGCGCAAGTTGCGCAGCCCCGTAGGAAACCAGCGACGGTTCCGGCGTACCGAATGTGGGCGCGCCCGACTGCATGGAAATGGATGAAGCGAACGTGCCGAAAAGAACCGGCGCACCCGGACGAACCAGCTGTGTGAACGCTGCACCTGCCAGAACTTCAGCCAGAACCTGCGTCAACGTGCCGATGACCGTCACCGGGCTCATGGCCCCGGCGAGAATGAACGGTGTGACAATGCACGCCTGGTTGGCCCGCGCGTAAACCTTCGCCGCGCCCAGCATGGTTTCGTCGAAAACCATGGGTGAGTTGGCGTTGATCAGATTGATGACCACTGCGTTCTGATCGACAAAATCCTCGCCAAACAGGATCTTCGCCATGGCGACCGTGTCTTCGGCGCGGTCTGGCGCCGTGACAGAGCCCATGAAGGGTTTGTCGGAATAGCGCATATGCGCAAACACCATGTCGAGATGGCGTTTGTTGACCGGCACATCCACAGGCTCGCACACGGTGCCGCCTGAATGATGGATCGATGGAGCCATGTAGGCGAGCTTCACGAAATTACGGAAATCCTCGATGGTCGCATAGCGTCGCATGCCGTCGAGATCCCGCACGAAGGGTGGACCGTAAACCGGCGCGAAGACCGTAGCGTTGCCTCCAATCTCGACCGATCGTTCCGGGTTGCGCGCGTGCTGCGTGAAAGCGGGGGGTGCCGTCTTCAGAAGCCCCCGGCACAATCCCCTGGGAAAGTGCACCCGGTCGCCTCTCACATCCGCCCCCGCCTGCTTCCAGAGAGATAGGGCCTCCGGATCGTCCCGAAACTCTATGCCAATCTCCTCGAGGATCGTATCTGCGTTCGCCTCCACGAGCGAGAGCGCTTCCTCATCGAGCACCTCATACGGGGGGAGCGACCGGCGAATATACGTGAGCTGTTGTCCTGGCCCTCCGCCGGCGCGTGCCGCCCGGCGGGCTGCTGCGCCACCGCGTTCGCCGCGTCCAGAGCGGCTCCGGCGCGGCAGATCCTGCGTTCCCTCGTCACCAGCCATCATCGTCATCGCGCAAACTCCACGCCAGGATCATCATGTGACTCACTCTGAGAGCCTAGCGTTTGCAGCCGCAATCTCCGTTCCGCGAGCGGCAGATGGTGTCGCAACTGGTGCGCGGAAGGGATCAGCACCGAAGCCGAAGTGTATAGCGAGCCGGCGCCTCATTCAGGAAGGCAGGACCAGCCGAACCCGGTCATTGGCGATAGGCAATGAATTTTCCGCAGATCTGCGCTTTCATTCCCACGCCCTTGCCGGGAAAAGGAGCACTCTCGGTGCAAATTCGCACGCGACGTTCACGCGCTCCGTTGAAGTTCACCACAACCAGCACCGATCGTGAAGCACCGGCACCGAGTGAGAAGTCCGGGGGCGATATGCGTGCGTCGATCGGCCTGAAATCCGCATCATATGCGCGAATGCTCACATCTATGCGATGTTTGTAGGGGTTGCGTGGCTGAACCCGCACGGCAAAACTGTCAGTGAAGCTGCGGATTTCTCCTCGCATGGGCGACATGGATTGCGACAAGGCCGGAGCTGTTCCGCACCAAGTCGCAATCAGAACTGCCAAAAACGGCCTGTACATGGTGCCTCTACTCACAGGTCACTGTGACAAAGGCTTTATACTCGCCTTTCTGAAAGATCGCATTGTTGGCTACCGCACGCAGATCGACCGAGACACTGCTCGCCCCCACTTCCAGTGGCGTCGTGGTCGAGCCAGCCACTTTCGGAGTGGTTGTCGCCCCCGTCGAACTATAGGTTGTAGTAAACGTGACCCCGCCCGTACCGACCGGTGCTGATAAAAAGGCTTCAGGCGTATCCAGCGACGTCTGAAACCCTGGACCTGTCGTATAGATCGTGGCCACACCCGCCCGACCACCTGCAGCCGCAGAATCCAGAACATCCAGGCCATCCCGGACGAGCAGACCATCGGACTGCAGCTCGATGGTGCAGCTCTCCTCAAGATTGGCACTAAAAGGAATATCCAGCTGCGTTCCGTACGAGGAGACGGTACCCATAAACAATAGTGCGCAGGAAAGAACATACTTCATAACAAAACCCTAGGTTGAAAATCAAGGGCGCCATGTAGTAGCAGAATATCACTCCGTCAACCAAAAACAGAGCATGCAAAGTAACTGTTATGAAAGTGAACAGGCGCGGTTAGCGCCTGCCCTTGTTGGACCACGCAGCGTCGCTTGCCCAGTTTCCGTCGGGGTTGGAGCGCATGCGCGGATCAAGTCCCTGCCGCATGAGTTCAACCTCAAGTTCCAGACGCTGCAATTCAAGCTGATAGAGCTTGTCGCAATCCAGCCGCCGGGGTTTTTGCCCCAGGGGCACAACCAGCCGCCCATAGGCGGAGATGCGCTGTGAGCTGTTATCTCCAATGACGCCCGAGTCCAGATAAGCACCGGAATTCGCCATGGACGCACGGCAGGTGGTCCCGTCCGCCGCCCTGATCTCGTCAAAGCCGTTGGGCATCACAACCCCCGGCAGCGTAACACCGGTCTGGTTCTGATTGACGATATACTGGTCGCTGTCCCCGTACACGGTGGATGCGCTCAGAAACAGGAGCGCTAAGGCCCCTGTCAATCGATACGATAAGCTATGAAACGTCCGCATACTTGAGCCTTAATGTTGGTGCCGCGGCCAGGAAACGGCACGCTTTCGGCACAGATCCTGACACGTCTGACCCGCTGGTCGTTGAACCCTATCGAGACAAGGACAGCGCGCGATGCTTTTCCTCCGACCATTGTCTCTGCAGGAGAAACCCGCGCGGCGACTGGCCGAAAGTCCTGATCGTAGACTTTCACCGCCATGCGAATTCTGTGCGGATAGGGATTGTATGGAAAAACCCGCACCGAGAACGTGTCGTCGAAACTCGATATCTTGCCGCGCATCGGCGTCATCGACTGCGCTGCGCTTATGCCGCAGCCAGCCGCGAAAACCGCGGCCAGCACGACATGTTTCCAGACGTGACTATTCACAGGTCAGCGTCACCTCGGCCGTGTAGTTTCCAGCAGGAAAAACACCGACCGACTTTGTAGCGGACAGGTCGACATCGACATTGGTCAAGCCAAGCCCGAGCGGAGACGTCACCGAGCCCACCACATCGAGAAGCGTGGTAACCCCTGATGCGCTGTAATGGCTGGCGAACGTCACATCGTCATCGCCGCCAGCAGGCGCAAGAAAAAAGGACGATGGCGCGGAAGTCGAAAGGTTGTACCCTGCTCCCGTGGTCACAACGGTAGCCGTACCTGAAACACCTCCCGCTTCGGTCGATGAAAGGACGTTCATTGCGACATTGGTGCTCAGGACACCTGGCGTTCCTACGGTAATCAGACATGTTGAAATGACGTTGCCGTTGAAAATGACCTTGTCGGTAACGGCGGCAGCGGGCGCGGTAAAAATGGCGGTAAGCAAAACTGCAGATAGAGAGGTTCTGAACATGACCCTGCTCCTTACAAACAAGCAGACAAGCCCCCTCTTGCAGAATGGATGAAACCGCACTCCGCTTAACATTCCACTAATATTCAACCTTAGATTTATAATTCATAATAATACAACCATATCCTCCCCGACCTTCTTTGCAGGAGCGGGCCTGTGGTATGCCGTCGCTTTCCTGACGGCTCAAGTCGCAAATCAGCTATATATTCAGCAGTTTCGCACCGTATTCTGGTGGCATCGCGCAATCGCGGCCAAACCGTGAGCGCGGCCAACCATGAGCGCGGCTCAAAGTTCAGCACCCGCGCGACATGACCAGCAGGAGGCAGAGCATGTCCGGCGACGAAATCATCCTCTCGGAGCTTCCCGACGACGAACTCGTGCAGCAGATGCACGACGATCTTTATGACGGGCTCAGGGAGGAGATCGAGGAAGGAACGCACATTCTTCTGAGCCGCGGCTGGCAACCCTATGAAGTGCTTACGGATGCTCTGGTTGAGGGCATGCGGATCGTCGGTGAGGATTTCCGCGATGGAATTCTGTTCGTCCCTGAGGTCCTCCTTTCAGCCAATGCGATGAAGGCCGGCATGGCCATCCTGCGTCCGCTTCTTGCCGAGACCGGCGCCCCAAAACAGGGCAAGATGGTAATCGGCACAGTGAAGGGAGATATCCACGACATTGGCAAGAACCTGGTGGGGATGATGATGGAAGGCGCCGGGTTCGACGTGATTGACATCGGCATCAACAACCCGGTTGAGAACTACCTCAGTGCAATCGAGGAGCATCAGCCCGATATTGTCGGCATGTCAGCACTGCTGACGACCACCATGCCCTATATGAAGGTTGTGATCGACACGATGAAGGAAAAAGGCATACGGGAAAACTACATTGTCCTCGTCGGCGGCGCGCCGCTCAACGAAGAGTTCGGCAAGGCTGTGGGCGCTGACGCCTATTGCCGCGACGCGGCGGTAACCGTCGAAATGGCCAAGGAACTGATCAAGCGCAAGCACAACGTGTCGGCCGGCGCCTGATCCTGGCCAGGCTCGCCAAGCGGCGAAGCGTTAGTATGTGGAGCGCGATATGTCGCGTCCCGCGCTCTGGGTCGCATCGACCGCGCTGGCGGCATCCTTGCCGACCCCGCGAATTGTGTTGGCACAGCCAGCAGCGGATCCGGCGACGAGAATGAGAATGGCCAGCCGGGAAAGAACAGACAATTTCATGATTTGTCTCCATCGCAGATAGACCGCCCGAACAAACGGGACAGTTACAATGCAGGAACGCACGAAACCGCAAAAAGTTCTCGGCCCCGAAAAGGTTCTCGTCATTGCCTGTGGCATGATCGCGCGGGAGGTTCTGGCGGTGCGGGACATCCTTGGCTTCACGCATCTGGAGCTGACCTGCCTTCCCGCCGAATTCCACTATCGCCCCAGCCGCATCGCCCCCGCGATGGATGCGGCAATCACAAAGGCCCGGGCCGACGGCTATCGCAATGTCTTCGTTGGATACGCGGATTGCGGCACCGGCGGAGCGCTTGACCGTGTTTGTGAGAAACATGGTGTCTCGCGCATCGACGGCCCGCACTGCTTCGCATTTTACCAAGGGCTCTCGGCCTTCGAAGGCATTGCCGAAGACGATATGCTTTCCTTTTACATGACCGACTTTCTGTGTCGCCAGTTCGACGCCTTCTTCATGAAACCACTCGGTCTCGATCGGCATCCCGAATTGATCGAGGACTTTTTCGGCAACTATGAAAAGCTCGTCTACCTCGCGCAAACAGATGATCCACGGCTCGAATGCGTCGCACAGAACGCAGCACAGCTTCTCGGGCTGACATATGAAAAACGCAGAACGGGCTATGGCGACTTGGCAGGTGCGCTCGCTTCTGCGGCACAAAGCGCTTGATGTGTCGCGCGCGGTGCCATCAAATGGTTACATTGGCGATGCACTGCCCGAGGATACTGTGCGATTTTCAGGAGAGATTTTCATGCATCGCATTTTCCTCCCCCTTCTGGCGCTTGGCCTGAGCACGTTCCCGGTAACCGCACAGTCGCTGGTTCAGGAAAAGCTCGACATGGAACGGGCAGGCTTCGAAAAGGACACAGTGATGCAGCAGATCACCTACCGTGATGCTGCGCGTCTCGATGCCTATGAACGGATCCGCGCCGATGCCTTGAAGCAGGCCAGAACCAGCCCGACAGCAACTGATATTGCGCTTTTGGAAGAGATCGATCAGCGGGAGCAGCGGACCTTCGAGGGGTTCGACCTGTCAGGCGATTGGGAGTGCCGCACCATAAAGGCCGGTGGTCTGGTTCCGCTCGTGGTCTATGACTGGTTCCGTTGCAGGGTCAGTGACGATGGAGCCGGCTGGGCGCTTGAAAAACTGACCGGGTCGCAGCGCACCAGGGGACGATTTTTCACGCACAGCGATACCCGGCTGATCTATCTCGGCAGCTATTTCGTGTCGTCCGACCGCCCACCTTCCTACGGCGCAGGCCGCGCCAGCGATCAGGTAGCCTATGTTTTCCGCGACCGCGAGGATGGCTGGCGCATGGAATTTCCTGCTCCGGAGCGAGAAGCAGAGCTCGATATTCTCGAGTTCCGCCAGGCCCGATAAGCTTTAACCAGCCGAACGATGCTTGCGGCTTCTGTCATGAAGGCTTAACGGCATCCAGACAAAACTGTACGTCATCCTGGTCGGGATTCGAACGGCTGGCTGCAAGAGTGGAATGAAGGCGGAGGGAATGGATTTGGATATGGTGTCGGGCGCACCGCCGGCTCACCTTCCGCCGCGCCGGCTATCGCGCATTTTTCGCGACCTCGCCAAGCACGCTGAAGACAGGGTCACCATCGGCGAAATCCGCCAGGCGCTCGGCGACCGCAGCTTCGCCACCCTTCTCGTGTTTTTTGCCAGCCTCAACCTCCTGCCCTTCCCCCCCGGCAGCACCCTCGTGCTTGGGCCGCCGCTGGTCCTGGTCGCCCTGCAGATGGTGATGGGCAATCGCACCGTCTGGCTGCCGCGGTTCCTGCTAAACAAGGCGATCGGCGCCGACAAATTTCGCCACATGAGCGAACGGCTCATCCCGCGCCTGATCTGGCTGGAGCGCCTGATCAAGCCCCGCTATTGGCCGTTTGCACGCGATCACGCCGACAGGATCATCGGCCTTGCCGCACTGATCCTGTCGATTGCCGTGACACTCCCTATTCCACTCGGCAACTGGTTTCCCGCCTTCTCCTGCGCGCTGATCGGGCTCGCCCTTTCCGAGCGCGATGGCGTCCTTCTCGGTATTGCCATTACATGTGGCGTCCTCTCCCTCATGGTGATTGCCGGGGTGGTGGTCGGTGCCAGCATGATGGCCGGTGCGGTGATGCACTAACCCGCCGCTACTCTTTCCTTTCACGTCGCATTTGAATGCACGCGCGTCGCCTTGCAGCAAGCGGGCGCGCGGCAATGCGGCAATTCTGAAAATCAAGGAAGGAACAGGCGCCTATGGCCCAGCTGATCATTGTATATTGGCGCGACATCCCCGCTCAGGTGATTGTCAGAAAGGGGCGTCAGGCTGCCAAACGCGAACTGCCCCCGCGCTTTGCCGAGGCCATCGACATGTGCGCCATGCGCGTCGGGGCCCGGGACACGGATGCCTATCTGGCCGAGTGGCGGCGCGGGGAACCGGTCACCGTCAGCGATGATCTGGATACCGAGGCAGACCAGGCACTGCGGGCGATCGACAGTGATTTTGACAGGGATCGCCTTCTGGCGCTGGTCAAGGCAGGTGGCCATGCCGATCGATAGCGCCACAAAGCAAACGTCCATCACCCAGGCAACATTGGTAAAAAAGGCGCGTGAGAATCTCGCCTACAGACCAGCCGATGTTTCACCACAGCGCCGCGTCCAGCGACGCTACACCATGCGGCGTTGGTCGGTGCGCCATGCGCGCTTTCTTGAATGGGTCTACGCCCGCTTTTCGCATTTCTTTCTTCTGCTTCACCCGTTCTGGAACGCCGTGGGCTATGCACGCGCTGAAACGCCGGTGAAATTCGTTGAGCGCCATTTGAAGGGATTGATGTTCGATTGCCGCATGTGCGGCCAGTGCATCCTGTCATCCACCGGCATGTCATGCCCCATGAACTGCCCCAAGCAATTGCGCAACGGCCCCTGCGGGGGGGTGCGGAGCAACGGGAACTGCGAGGTGGAACCTGAGATGCCATGCGTCTGGGTGAAGGCATGGGAAGGCGCCCAGGCCATGCGCGGCGGCGAAGCGATTTTCCACGTACAGCACCCTGTCGATCAGTCCTTGAGAGAAAGCTCTGCCTGGTTGAGGATCACGGCACAAGCGGCGCGCGCTCGGGAAACCGGACGGAGCGATGCTGCATGATGTCCCGCCCGCCGCAGATCGACGAAAACCCGGATGGCGTCGACCTGCCGCTGGAGCCCCTGCCCGGCCATTCTTCGCGTGGCCGACTGGAACGCGTGCTTCGGCGTGGTGAATTCGCGGTGACGGCAGAACTAAACCCACCCGACAGCGCCAATGCGCAGGATGTCTATGAGCGGGCGGCAATCTTCGACGGATGGGTCGATGGCATCAATGCCGTGGATGCCTCCGGTGCCAATTGCCACATGTCCTCCATGGGCATCTGCGCACTGCTCACCCGCATGGGCTACGCCACGATCATGCAGATCGCATGTCGCGACAGGAACCGCATCGCCATACAGGGCGACGTTTTGGGAGCCGCCGCCATGGGCGTCGGCAATATCATGTGCCTGACGGGCGATGGCGTGCAGGCAGGCGACCAGCCGGGAGCAAAACCCGTTTTCGACCTCGACTGCATGTCGCTTCTGGAGACCGTGCGGACCATGCGCGATGAGGAAAAGTTTCTTTCCGGTCGCACCCTCACAACGCCACCCGCCGTTTTTCTCGGCGCGGCCATCAACCCGTTTGCCCCGCCGTTCGACTTTCGGCCGCACCGGCTTGCCAAGAAGATCGCTGCCGGGGCGCAGTTCGTGCAGAGCCAGTATTGCTACGACGTTCCGATGCTGAAGAACTACATGAAGCGGGTACGCGATATGGGGCTCGACGAGAAATGCTTCATTCTGGTCGGTGTCGGTCCGCTCGCCTCGGCGAAAACCGCCCGCTGGATCCGCTCGAACGTTCCAGGCGTCCACATTCCCGACGCGGTGATCGCGCGGCTTGAAGGTGCGCAAAAGCAGAAGGAAGAAGGCAAGCGCCTGTGCATCGACATCATCAACGAGGTGAAGGAGATCACGGGCGTTTCCGGCATTCACGTCATGGCCTACCGGCAAGAGGAATTCGTCGCGGAGATCGTGCACGATTCCGGGGTCCTGAAAGGCCGCAAACCATGGCAGCGTGAGCCGGGCCTCGACGATGCGATGGTGGCCGAGCGGCTCGATCACATTCTGCACGACAGTCCGAGCGAAACACCCGTCGACATGGTGAAGGATGCAAGCGAGGCGTCCGGCGAATGACAGAACCCGTAGGCATCAACGATCATCTGCATGGAAGCCCGCCATGCCCTAAGGAGGATGTTAAATGACCCGAACCATCGTCGCCTCTGCGAGCCGCGAAGTCGTGATCGGCTTCGACCAGCCATTCTGCGTGATCGGTGAGCGCATCAACCCGACAGGGCGCAGGAAGCTCGCTGCGGAAATGGTGGTGGGCAACTTCGACACGGTCAAAAGCGATGCACTGGCTCAGGTCGCAGCCGGCGCCACGATGCTCGACGTGAATGCCGGCGTCACGGCAGTCGACCCCAACGCCACGGAACCCGGCCTGCTCGTTCAGACCCTTGAGATCGTGCAGGACTTGGTCGATGTCCCGCTTTCCATCGATTCCTCGGTGTCTGCCGCCATTGAGGCAGCGCTGAAGGTTGCCAGAGGCAGACCCCTGGTCAATTCGGTCACCGGCGAGGAAGAAAAGCTCGAAGCCATCCTGCCGCTGATCAGGAAGTACGACGTGCCTGTGGTCGCGATCTCCAATGACGAAACCGGGATTTCCGAAGACCCCGATATACGCTTCGAGGTTGCGAAAAAAATCGTCCAGCGCGCCGCCGACCATGGCATTCCTGCCCACGACATCGTCGTGGACCCTCTGGTCATGCCCATCGGTGCCATGGGCACGGCGGGGCAGCAGGTCTTTCGTCTCCTGCGCCGCCTGCGCGAGGAATTGAAGGTCAACACCACCTGCGGCCTGTCAAACATCTCCTTTGGCCTTCCGCACCGGCACGGCATCAATGCGGGCTTCATCCCCATGGTGATCGGGGCCGGCATGACCAGCGCCATCATGAACCCCTGCCGTCCACAGGAGATGGAAATGGTGCGCGCGGCCAATGTGCTGAACGGAACGGATCCCAACTGTCAGAACTGGATCATGACCTATCGCGATCACCAGCCCGCCGCATCCGGCGAGGCGGTAGCGGCCGCTGCAGCCCCCGCTTCCTCCGGCGGGCGGCGGCGCGGCGGTCGCGATGCACGTCGAGCACGGGGGTGAGAGAGTGTTGATTGCGTCCACGAACCGCCCTGCGCCTGCCGGCATCTCCTGCCTGACAAACAGGCCTCGCCATGAATGACGATCCCCTCGTCCTCTTCATGCCGTCTGGCAAACGCGGGCGATTCCCAAGAGGCACGACCGTGCTCGACGCCGCGCGGCAGCTCGGTGTCTATGTGGAGAGCGTATGCGGCGGACGTGCCACCTGCGGGCGGTGCCAGATAGAGGTGCAGGAAGGTCATTTCGCCAAGCACAAGATCTCTTCATCCCCGGACCACGTCTCCCCGCTCGGCGCCAAGGAAGTCCGATACGCTGAAAAGCGCGTGCTGCCGCCGGGCCGCCGCCTTTCCTGCTCCGCCACCATCGAGGGCGATCTGGTGGTGGATGTGCCGCAGGACGCCGTGATCAATGCGCAGATTGTGCGCAAGGATGCGGATACCCGGGTCATCGAGCGGCGCCCGGCCGTGCACCTTTGCTATGTCGAGGTTGAAGAACCCGACATGCACAGGCCGCTCGGCGACCTCGACAGGCTGAAAACCGCTCTGCAGAGAGACTGGAGCTTTGACCGAATCGAGGTGGACGCGCATCTCCTGCCACAGTTGCAGGCGATATTGCGCCAGGGAGCATGGGCTGTGACAGCAGCCCTGCATCAGGGCGCTGATAACGGCATTGCCCGGCTCATTGCCCTGTGGCCAGGCCTGAAGAATGAAGCCTACGGCCTTGCCTGCGACATCGGCTCCACCACCATCGCCATGCATCTCGTGTCGCTTCTGTCAGGCCGCATCGTCGCCTCGGCCGGCGCATCGAACCCGCAGATCCGCTTTGGCGAAGACCTTATGAGTCGGGTCTCCTACGTGATGATGAATCCGGATGGACGCGAGGCAATGACCCGCGCCGTGCGCCAGGAAATCTCGAAACTCGTGCAGAAGGTCGCCGATGATGGCAGCATCGAGCGAAGCGATATTCTGGACGCCGTCTTTGTCGCCAACCCGATCATGCACCATCTGTTTCTGGGCATCGACCCGACGGAACTTGGTGGAGCGCCCTTCGCGCTGGCCGTTTCCGGTGCGGTCAGACTCAAAGGCGACGACTTGAAGCTCAACCTAAATCCGGGCGCACGAACCTATCTCCTGCCCTGCATTGCCGGCCATGTGGGAGCCGACGCGGCTGCCGTCACCCTTTCGGAAGGCCCGCATCGGCAGGATGAAATGATGCTGATCGTCGATGTGGGGACCAATGCCGAGATCGTCCTTGGCAACAGGAACCGTGTGGTCGCCGCATCCTCCCCCACCGGCCCGGCCTTCGAGGGTGCGGAAATCTCCTCAGGCCAGCGCGCTGCCCCTGGTGCCATCGAACGTGTGCGCATCGACCGTCATACGCTCACCCCGCGTTTCCGCGTGATCGGCAGCGAACTCTGGTCGGACGAACCGGGTTTTCCCGCTTCGCTCGGCCAGACCGGCGTCACCGGCATCTGCGGCTCGGGCATTATCGAAGTGGTCGCGGAGATGTATCTCGCCGGCATCATTTCCGAAGATGGCGTAGTGAATGGTGCGCTGGCGGACCGCAGCTCACGCATCGTCGCCGAGGGACGCACATTTTCCTACGTGCTTTGCGAAACCGGACCGCGCATCACTGTCACCCAGAATGATGTGCGGGCCATCCAGCTTGCCAAGGCCGCGCTCTATGCCGGCATCAGACTTCTGATGGAAAAGCAGGGTGTGAAGACCGTCGACACGATTCGCTTTGCCGGCGCCTTCGGCTCCTTCATCGACCCGCAATACGCCATGGTTCTGGGTCTCATTCCCGATTGCGATCTCGCGCGGGTCTCAGCAGTGGGAAACGCTGCCGGAACAGGTGCACGCATGGCGTTGCTCAACCGCAATCACCGCCGCGAAATTGAAGAGACAGTCGGGCGGATCGAAAAAATCGAAACGGCCCTGGAGCCGAAATTTCAGGAGCATTTCGTCCACGCAATGGCGCTTCCCAACAAGGTCGACCCGTTTCCGAAACTGGCCGAACAGGTGCAGCTCCCTCCCCGCTTGATGTCAGACGCCACAACCGACGAAACAGGTCACGCGCGTCCTCGCCGTCGCTCCCGTGAGGAGCGGGCGGCACGAAGGCGGCAGCATTAGCAAGACGCGCCAACGGATGCCAAACGCCACGGACCATTACGATAGGTCCTGCACCCGGGCCACGGCTTTCAGCATGTTATCGGTGATAGACTGGCGCCAGCCGGTGCTTTCCGCCCAGGGATCCGCAGCCGTCAACCGCTCGGCCATAGAGGCCAGCTTGAACGCATTGGACGAAGCAATGGTCTGAAGCTCGCGCCAGGAGACAGGCGTTGCCACCGGCGCTCCGGGCTTTGCCCGCGTCGAATATGGTGCGATGGCCGTGGCGGAGCGCTCGTTGCGCAGCCAGTCGACAAAGACCCGCCCCTCCCGCTTGGCTTTCGATGCTTCCGCCAGAAACCGCTCAGGCTCGTCTTCGGAGAGACGCTTCGCAAACCCTCTGGCGAAATCCTTGACATCAGGCCACTCCCGGCGTCGCTCCAGCGGCGCGATGACATGGATACCCTTGCCTCCTGTCAGAAGAGGCACCGTGCGCAGGCCGAGATCGGCCAGCCGATCACGCACCGAAAATGCGGCGCTTCGAACCGCATTGAAATCGAGTTCCTGGTCCGGATCCAGGTCGAAGACCAGTCGATCGGGGGACTCAAGACGGTCAACACGCGAACCCCAGATATGGAATTCAAGCGTGCTCATCTGCACCGCAGAGATCACGCCGCTCATATCGTCGATGTAAAGATACTCATCCTTCTCGCCGCTTTTCTCGGCGATCATCAGGCGCCGTACCGTTTCGGGAAATCCTTTCGCGCCATGGCGTTGGAAGAAGCAGGGATTGTCCCGCCCGTCCGGGCAACGCACGAGACTGACAAGGCGCTTTTTGATATGCGGAAGCATGCGCGTTCCTGCATGCTCGTAGTAGCGCGCCAGATCACTTTTGGTCGTGCCAACCTCTTCGAACAGGACTTTATCCGGGCTCGACAGAGATACACCGCCGATCTGCAACCGATTGTCCGAACTCATCTGCACCGGCCTCCAGCTTGTTTAGGCCCCGACCGCGCGCGTTTCGTTCAAAACCGACCGGATTCGCTGAAAATGTCGAAAGTCGAGCGAATATGGTCGGCCGCAGCCCGCACAGGCGCCGAGGCATCGGGAGCAACGACCATGCCGATGTGATAGTTGCATAACTTGGGCAACCCGTCTTTCGGGCCAAGTTCCACGAGATCGTCCCGCAGGAAGGATTTGGGCAGCGGGGCGATGGCGAGATCCGACAGGATCGCAGCCCGCTGGCCGGCCGTGTGAGCGCTCATGTAGGCGATACGGTAATCGCGGCCATCATTTTCCATGGCGGAAAGCGCGCCGGCGCGCCAGGCGCATCCTTCCTCCCAGAGGGACAGCGGCAGCGGTTCACGCAGATGAGCGCAACCACCCTTGGCGCCAGCCCAGACGATGGGTTCGGTGAAGACGATCTGAACACTGCTGTCTTCAGATCCTTCAGTGCAGGTGAGAAGTGTAAGGTCGAGCTGCCGGTTGGCCATGCGCTTGCGCAGGTTCGCGCTCTGGTCGATGACCACATCAACGGCAATGGAAGGGTGGGTTTCTGCAAAGCGTTTGAGAACGCGGGGTAAGATGCGCTCGCCATAATCGTCTGGCGATCCTAATCGAACGATGCCGCTGATATCGGGCATGACGAACTTGGAAACCGCTTCCCGGTTCAGGGCCAGCAATCTCCTTGCATAGTTCAATAATAACTCACCATCTGCTGTGAGCGACACCGATCGCGCATCGCGCTGGAAGACCGAGCGTCCTAACATTTCCTCGAGCTTCTTGATCTGCATGGAAACGGCTGAGGGCGTCCGGAAAACCGCGTTGGATGCTGCGGTGAAGCTGCCGGTCTCGGCGATCGCGACAAAGGTGCGCAGAACGTCGAGCTCCAATAAGGGCATCGGATGATTGAGGGGGGCGTTCATGCCGTTCTCCATTCAATAAATTTGAACAAAAGGATCATTCGATTGTGTTTGATTGAACATCAACCTTGCGGCATAGTCAACCTTGTCAGGCGATGACGTCTGGCAAGCAGCCAGACAGAGGAGAAGGACAATGTCTGTATTCACACGCATGAACCAGTATGTCCGCCACTACCGGACAGCTTTGAACCGTCGGCGGACCGAGCGTCTGATCGACACGCTTCCTGCAGAAATCCGCAAGGATATCGGTTGGCCCGCACACTATACTGGCATCCAGTCCGACGGACAGGACAACCGCAGCATATCCCGTTTCTGAAGGCACGTCCTGGCAAGGAGGAGTGTGGAATGACATTGCTGACAAAGGCCCTGAAGGCCGTGCGCGATTTCGCGATCGAATTCGATGCAATGACCCATCACGCGAAATATGGCACTCACCCCACGGAGAAGCCCAGGCCATCTGGCCGGTGCTCACACTGATATGAGAGCAAAAGCCACGCGCTTACGCGCAGCCCATCATAAATCAGGCTGACCCCGACCCGCATGTCGGGGTCTTTTTTTTGCAAACCTGGCGCTGCAGACCACGTGGATGTCGCTTTTTCTAACGTGCACTTCGCATTTTCCATCTCCCCGACGGCCCGCAAGCGATAACTTACCGCTATCGAACGAGCGACCCCACTCCATCATGCATGAGAAGGCGCTTGGTGAGAGCCGATTGTCTTTCGATAAACGTGTCTTTGGAGCGCAGAATGAAGCTTTTTGCCCGCTTTATACGCCGTCAACGAGGCTCGAACCCGAACACGGTGTTCGCCCGTCAGCGGTTCGGCAAGACGATGCCGGGTGAGACCGGCGCACTCGCCGCTTCTCGGTTCGGTTTTCTCGTCAACTGACCGATCGATCCATCTCAGGCCTTGGTGAACGACCACAGTGCCACACCGGCGCGGTGGAGAAGAGCGTTTACGCACGCGGCACGTCGGCAACAATCGCAAGTGCCAGTAAAACGCGCCCAGCGCGACCTCCCGGATTGACAGAAAACCCGTTTCCTGATGACGCTTGGATGACAGCGACCTGACCCGGGAAGCGGGCGTCATGTGCGATCGGGAGGCACCATGCCGGGCGAGAACCATCATAAACGGTCAATCGTTTTCTTTCTCATCCCCGACTTCACCATGATGGCTTTCTCGGCGGCCCTGGAACCTTTGCGAACTGCCAACCGCATGGCCGGCCATGAAGCCTATACGTGGCGACTGGCAAGCAGCGACGGAGCCCCCGTACGAGCATCGAACGGCGTGGAGGTGGCCGTCGGGTCTTCTCTCGCAGCCGAACGGCAGAAGATGGTCGGGCATGAGCGGCCCTCGATGGTCATCGTCTGCGGCGGCCTCAACATCGAGGATTACAACAACAAGACCGTATTTGCCTGGTTGCGTGAGGAGTACAATCGCGGCGTCGCCATTGGTGGGCTGTGCACGGCGGCCTATGTCCTGGCCGGAGCCGGCCTACTCACGGACCGGCGTTGCGCGATCCACTGGGAAAACCTGCCAGGTTTCGCCGAACGATACCCCCGCGCCAACGTATTCGCCGACCTTTTCGAGACAGAGGCGAATATCTACACCTGCGCCGGTGGCACAGCGGCAATGGACATGATGCTGAAACTGATCGGCGAGGATTTCGACGAGAGCCTGATCAACCGTGTCTGCGAACAATTGTTGACGGATCGCGTCCGTAGTCCCTCCGACCGTCAGCGCCTGCCGCTCAGAGCCCGGCTTGGCGTTCAGAACTCCAAGGTGCTGACCATCATCGAATTGATGGAGGCCAACCTGGCCGAACCGCTTTCACTGGTACAGATCGCGGAGAATGTCGGCCTCTCGCGCCGCCAGATCGAGCGGCTGTTCCGGCAGGAGATGGGACGTTCTCCTGCACGCTACTATCTGGAAATCCGGCTCGACCGGGCCCGCCACCTCCTGATCCAGTCCTCCTTGCCCGTGGTGGAAGTTGCCGTCGCCTGCGGCTTCGTCTCGGCTTCACATTTCTCCAAATGCTACCGCGAACTCTACGCCCGCTCCCCCCAGCAGGAACGCGCTGACCGCAAGCAGCTTCTCGTCGCTTGACCAAAAAACGGATCGCTCGTGTCGGAGCGGAGGCGCGCCATTCGTCCTCGCAGCATAGACAACCAATGGGAAGCACCACAATGACCACGACAATCGACGTCACACCGTCCGCCGAAAACGAACTGGTTCTTGCGCGCATCATCGACGCGCCGCGCGAGAAAATCTTCCGTGCCTGGACCGAGCCGGAGATCCTCAGGCAATGGTTCGTGCCAAAGCCCTGGACCATCTCGAAGGTGGAGATGGATGTCCGCCCGGGTGGCTCCAGTCTTGTCGTCATGAGGGACCCCGATGGCAACGAGTATCCCAATCCCGGCGTGTTTCTTGAGGTGATCGAGAACGAGAAGATCGTAACGACCGATGCGTTCACCGAGGCCTGGAAGCCCTCACAAAAGCCCTTCATGACCATGATACTTACCCTGGAAGATGCAGGCGAAGGCAAAACACGCTACATCGCCAGGGCGCGGCACTGGAACGCGGACGATGTCGAAGCCCACGAGAAGATGGGCTTCCATGAGGGATGGGGCCAATGCGCCGAGCAGCTTGAGGAAATCGCCTCCAGACTGTAAGCGCCGTCAGGGGTCGCGCCACATCCAGGAGCGATCCCGCCACATCTTTTCACCGACAAGACAGTCGTAGGCACTGTGAAACTGGGCAAGCACCACCTGCGGTTCGTGCTTTTTCGCGTCGGCCAGTTCCAGTACCAGTTTGCGCCGAATGGCTTCGGGAAACTGTGACCACTCATTGACCGGGACGACAAAAGCGCCCGGCCCTCCGATCACGCAGTTTCGATAATAGGTATCGAGATCCTTGACGTCGAAACTGGTGGTCAGCCCCCCATTGGTCATCAGGGGCAGACCGTTGATGGTGATGCCCATATCCACCAGCCGGTCGCGTGCCGGTACCACCGGGCCGCCCTGGTTGTTGGGACCATCACCGGAAACATCCACCACACGGCGCAGCCCCCGGAACCCGCTTTCAGCCAACAGATCACCCGCAAAATCGAGCGCGCCCGAAATGGAAGTCCGCCGCGCACTGCTAGGGGGATTGGCCGACAATTGGTCGGCCACCCTCCGGGCATCGTCGGCAGAGGCAATCCGCGTCCAGGGTATGATGATCCGCTGGGAAAAGTGGCCTGCCCATTCAAAATAGGTCACGGCAATCTTTCCGTGCAGCCCGCTTAAAATGGCATTGACGACATCGTCGTGAACAAGGGCTTCTGCATAACCGCGGCGCTGTATCTCCAGTTCGCCTGACGACATGGACAGCGAGACATCGACAGCCAGAACGAGCTGGACATCAACGATTTCCTGAGCCGTCGCTGGCGGTGGGTCAGCAAAAAAAGCGCCAAGAAACCCCGCGAAAGCAGCAATCATGCCGCTTCTATAAAATCGCCGAGCCTTTGTTGACCTGCGCATGGCTCAGTGTAGCGCATGATCACTCGCGCACAAATCCCGCAATTTGGCGTAATCGCCCAGCGTCTGGCTCCCCTGAAGAAGAAGTGCAAAGCACGACTTGCAATTCGCTAGCCGTCAGCGCGCAAGGCGGTATTCTCCGGGTCGAACGGGCTTTCTCCGATCACCTTTGCCGGATGGAGCTTGCCCAGAATCCTGATTTCCAGCTCAGTCCCTGGCGCGGCATGCGCGGGGCGCACCATGGCGAGCGCCAGGCTTTTGCCCACCCGCCATCCATAGCTGCCGTGGGTGGCGCGCCCGACCAGTTCTCCTGCCTTGTAGATGGCCTCATTGCCGCGTGCGTCTGCATCAACCACACCACCCACCTCAAGGGTGACGTAGTTCCAGTTGAGGCCTTTCTCGCGCTGTTTGAGAAGTGCCGCACGACCGATGAAATCCCCCTTGTCGGTATGGACGAAACGGTCGAGCCCGCTCTCCCACGCCGTGTATTCGATGGAGAGTTCGCGCGGAATGAGACGATAACTCTTTTCGATGGCCATTGCCGTCATGGCGCGAATGCCGAAGGGCTTGATGCCGAATTCCGTGCCTGCCTCCATGACAAGATCGAAGATCAGGTTCTGCTGCTCGATGGGATGGTGCAACTCCCAGCCAAGCTCACCGACAAAATTCACGCGCAGCGCATGGGCGCTCGCCCGCCCGATGGAGACCTCCTTCCCCGAAAGCCAGGGGAACGCCGCGTTCGAGAGGTCCGCGCGGGTGAGCCTGCGCAACACGTCCCGGCTTTTCGGCCCGGCCAGAACGAACACACCATATTGCTGCGTCATTGGCCGCAGAGCAACGGACCCGTCCTCGGGAGCAAGCTTGAAAAGAACATCATGGTCATGCGTCTCATAGGCGCCGGCGGACACCAGATAGAACCGGCCCGGCTTCCATTCATAAACGGTAAACTCCGAGCGCACCCCGCCATTCTTCGTGAGCAGATGGCACAGCGCCACACGTCCCCGTTTCTTCGGGATACGATTGGCGAAAATACTGTCGAGCCAGGCCCTTGCGCCGGGTCCCGAAACCTCGATCTTGGCGAAGGCCGACATGTCGAGAAGCCCGGCATTCTCGTGGACGTTCCTGACCTCATCACCGACATGTTCAAAATAGTTGGAGCGCCGGAACGACCATTTCTCTACGACACGGCCATCCGCAAGCGCCGGCGCGTGATTGTGCTTCAAAAGCACGTCCGCACCAACCCCAAGTTCGCTTTCCGGCACCGCATAGCCTGCCGGCGCAAACCAGTTGGGCCGCTCCCACCCGTAAACGGAACCGAACACCGCACCGAGCCGCTTCATCCGCTCATAGGCCGGCGTGGTTTTCAGCGGCCGCGCGGCCGGGCGCTCCTCATCCGGGTAATGCACGGTGAAGACGTTGGCATAGGCCTCCTCGTTCTTCTCGCGCAGATAGCCCTCGGTGGCATAGGGGCCGAAACGGCGCGGGTCGACGCCCATCATGTCGATTGACGGTTCGCCCTCCACGATCCATTCGGCAAGCTGCCAGCCGGCACCACCAGCTGCCGTGACCCCGAATGAATGCCCCTCGTTGAGCCAGAAATTTTTCAGGCCCGGCGCCGGACCGATGATCGGCGAACCGTCGGGCGTATAGGCGATGGCACCGTTGTAGATCTTCTTGATCCCCACCTCGCCAAAGGCCGGAACACGCGCAATCGCCGTTTCCACATAAGGCATGAGACGTTCCAGATCCTCCTGAAACAGCTCGTATTCGCTGTCATCGGTCGGCCCGTCCACATAGCAGCAAGGCGCGCCAACCTCATAGGGACCGAGCAGGAGACCGCCATTCTCCTCACGCATATACCAGGAGGAATCGCTCTCGCGCAGGACGCCCATCTCCGGCAGCCCCGCTTTCCTGCGCGCGACAATGGCCGGGTGCGGCTCGGTGACGATATACTGATGCTCGACCGGGATCACCGGCACGTCGAGCCCGACCATGGCGCCCGTCCTGCGGGCGAAATTGCCGGTGCATGAGATAACATGCTCGCAGGCAATCCCGCCCTTGTCGGTGGTCACCGTCCACGATCCATCTGCCTCCTGTGTGATCGCCGTCACCGCGGTGTGCCGGTAAATCGTGGCGCCAAGATCGCGCGCGCCCTTTGCCAGCGCCTGCGTCAGATCCGCAGGCTGGATATACCCGTCGTCGGGATGCTGGATCGCACCGAGCAGCCCGTCCGTCTCGCAAAGCGGCCAGATCTCCTTCACCTGATCGGGCGTGAGAACATTGACGGGAATGCCGATGGTTTCTGCAATGCCGGCATAATACATATACTCGTCCCAGCGGTCCTTCGTGCGCGCCAGACGAATATTGGAGCATCGCGTGAAACCGACATTCATGCCGGTTTCCTCCTGAAGCTCCTGATAGAATTTCACCGAGTATTTGTGGATCTGCCCGACCGAGTAACTCATGTTGAACAGTGGCAACAGGCCGGCGGCATGCCAGGTGGAGCCCGATGTCAGTTCCTTGCGCTCGATCAGAACCGCATCCGACCAGCCCTTTTTGGCCAGGTGATAGAGCGTGGAAACGCCCACCACACCGCCACCGATGACAACCGCGCGCGCCTGCGTTTTCATACTGCCACTCCCTCGTCGCTCCGGCCCGATCACGCAGGCAGGATGTCGCCCCTGATCCGAAACGATCCTAGTCTGCCGAAGACCGGCGTTCTTTGCCTGAATGCGACATCGCCGAAACGGCCCGCGCCATTAAGCAAAACGCTTGTTTTGCCCGGTCGATTAACTTCTTTTCACCGCCTGTCCGGTAAAACCGGCCTCAACGGCAGGATGTTTGTTTGCGGGGACACACATGACAATGGCGGTCGAACACACATCAACGGTGAAGCGGCGCGGATGGCTGACGAGCCCGGTGTCAGTTCTCGCCATGGTGGCGTTCGTCATGATGGTGTTTCTCGCCCTGCCCGTTAATGTGCCAATCGGCCCCATGTACTGGGACCTCTTTATTTACTTCGACGCTGCCAACAGGCTCTTCTCCGGTCAGGTGCCGGCCACGGATTTCTTCGCGCCGGTAGGGCCGCTCGGTTATTATCTGTTCGCTGGCGGCGTGAAACTCTTTGCCAGCGCGCAGCCGCTGCTTCTTGTCCACTGGTCTCTCTTTGTAGTCACCGCCCCGCTGATGGCGGTGGCGCTCTGGCAGGTGGATCAAAAATCGCGCGCGACGGCGTTAGCGCTGCTCCTGCCATTTCTTGTCTTCGCGATCCTGCCTTTCAACACACGGGAGTTCTACTCATTCCCCGGTTCGGACGGGTTCGGCATTTACAACAGGCAGGTCTGCCAGCTTCTCTACGTGCTCATCGTGGCTCTCATCTATCTGCGCGACCAGCGTCTCCTGCTCATCTCCATCGTGGCCGGCATGTCCGGGCTTTTCCTGACAAAGATCACCGGTTTCGTGTCAGGCGGTTTGCTTTGCGCCTTTGCCTTTGCTGCAGGTCGACTGTCGCTGCGAACCGCTGTCACCTCCGCCGTCCTGTTCCTTGGCATACTCGGCATCCTGGAAATCTCGAGCGGTTTCACCCTCAACTATTTCGCCGATATCCTGGCACTGGTGGTGATGAACGAGGGAAGCCTTCTGCCGCGTTTCCTTCAGGCTGCGTCCCACACATTCGGCATTGTCGCTCCGGCAGGTCTTCTCGCGCTCGCTCTGCTCTTCCACGATCGCGCCCACCTCCTGGAAAAGCTTCGCTCGGGAAGCTTCCCGGGCATTGCTCGCGTCATCGACCATGAAGCGTTCTGGATCGTGGCGGTGCTCATCGCCGGCATTTTCTTCGAGACCCAGAACACAGGAAGCCAGGCGCTCATCTTCATATGGCCCGCAGTTCTGCCCGCCCTCACCCGGCTCTGGCAGACCGAAACGGCGCGCGGCCCGGCCTTTCTCGCCGCCGCCGCCCTTGCCGCTGCCGCAGCACTCCCGCCATTGGTCAACACGATGGAGCGCGCGGCCCGCACATATATCGGCGCGATCAAGAACGTGGAGCTGCCAAACCGCAATCTGAAAACGCTGGGTCGCGTCAACATGCGCCCCGAGGTCCTTCGCCGCTCCGAAAAGATGCTCGATTTTTACGTCCGGCACCGCGAGACCTATGCCGACTTCATTCGCATTCAGGAACTGCCGGCCTATATGTACTATTCGGAATTCGATTTTCAGGCAGCGCATCTTCTCGCCATTGACGGGGCCATGGACGCAATCCGTGAACTGGAAGCCGAACAGGGCATCAGGTTCGAAACCATCCTCAACCTCAATTTCGTCAACCCCTTCCCCTGGCTTCTCGACCGTCAGGCGCCCCTGCATGTGGCCATCGGCGCCGATCCGACACGCGCCGTCCCCCCGCCGGACACCGACGCGCTGGAAGCCGTCCGCCAGACGGATCTGATCCTGCACCCCACCTGCCCGCTGACCACGGCCAATGCGGATCTTCTGAAGATCTACGCACCTGCCATGCAGGAGCACGAGCGTATCACCCTGAACCAGTGCTTCGACGCCTATCTCAGCCCAGAGATGGCAGACCGGATCGAATAGGCACGGCAGCTCTTTCAAAGCCGGGCGCACGCCCCTCATTCGCCTGCCTGCACCATCGCAGGCAAAAAAAAAGGCCGGGACAAGCCCGGCCAGTTGTCGCGCGAGAGGCGCTATTCTTAAACTTTTCAGAGCCTTGAAAGGCGATCCGGACTCATTCTCTCAAAAGCCGGCGCTCACTTCACCTGGCTTTTGACGAAATCCTTCACGATGGAAACCACGCCGCGCCCAAGCAGCGAGTCCAGCGAATCCACCAGCTTGTCCACATGCTGGGGCTGCATGATCAGCGGCGGCAGCAGACGAATGACATTGCGGTTGTATTCGGTGAAGGCCACCAGCACATCATAATCCCGCAGGAGCAGCGCGCCCACAAAGCCCGAAAGCGAGCCCTTGAGCTTGTCATCCAGCATGCCGACCACCGGGCGCAGAACCGCCGGGAGCGTCTGTGAGAAATCGTGGAATTCGAGTCCGACCATGCAGCCACGGCCGCGAATGTCTTTGATGATGCGCGGATATTTGTCCTTCAGCGCGTTGAGCCGCGCCACCAGATAGGCGCCCGTGCTTTCGGCATTCTCCATCAGCGCTTCGTCATAAAGCACATTGGTACCCTCGATGGCCGTGGCACAGGCTTCGCCGATGCCGCCAAACGTCGCCATGGCGTGGATCATGGCGGTCTTCGGGGTGCCATAGGCCTTCATGTAGATCTCGCGCCTGGCGATCATCGCGGCCATGGCAGCCTTGCCGGCACCCAGCGACTTGGCGAGTGCCGTGATGTCCGGCACCACGTCATAATGCTCGAACGCGTAGAATCGACCCGTGCGCCCATAGCCGCACTGAACCTCGTCTGCCACCCAGATGACGCCATACTGGTCGCAGAGCTGGCGCAGCTTCTGCCAGAATTCACGCGGCGCCTCGTTGATGCCGCCGCCGCCCTGCACGGTTTCAAGAACGATCGAGCCGATCTCGGGATCGGTACGGAAAGCCGTCTCGATGGCGTCGATATCGCCGAAGGGCACACGCACCGTATTGTCCGTCAGGCGAAACTCGGCGCGGTAGAGATTGCCATCGGTAATGGTGAGAACGCCCTTTGTCTTGCCGTGGAACGAATTCTCCGCATAAACGACCTTCGGCCGCTTGGGACCGGCAGCGCGTTCAGCAAGCTTGATGGCAGATTCCATCGCCTCTGAGCCGGAAGAACCGAGGAAAACCATGTCGAGTTCGCCCGGCGAGCAGGCGGCCAGATTGGCGGCCAGAGCCGTCGCATACTGCGACATGAAGGCGATGGCGATCTCGTGGCGCTTCTCATCCTGGAATTTCTTGCGCGCCTCGAGAATACGCGGATGATTGTGGCCGAAGGCCAGCGAACCGAAACCGCCGAAGAAGTCGAGGATCTTTCGACCGTTTTGGTCGATATAATACATCCCCTCCGCGCTCTCGATCTTGATCTTGTGGAAGCCCAGCAGCTTCATGAAATGAAGCTGGCCGGGGTTCAGATGCGCCTTGAACAGATCGGTCATCCGCTCAACGCTCAATCCCTTGGCATCGTCCACCGTCAGGAGGTCGGGCTTCACGATTGTCCTGGGCGCGAGTTCGGGTGCATCCATCACGGGCCTTGCCCCTTTCGTCTCAGTCTTTGTCACGACGGTCATGGCGACCTCCTATTCGGCCGGAACCTGGCTGGCGCCAACGGCCTGCCCGGATTTCTTGGCACGATATTCATCATAGGCGGCGATCAGCATGTCGCCGTCATTATATTGCGGCACCCAGCCGAGATCGCGCTCGCCCTTGGAAACGTCGAGCACGCACATCTCGTCGGCGATCAGATATTGTTCGGGATCCATCAGCGGCATGTTCATCCAGTCCAGAAGATCCAGAGTGCGCTTCACGGCCCAGCCCGGCGTGGGCAGAAGCAGGGATTTCGAGCCCGCATGCTTGACGAGATCGCCAAGCAGCTTGCGCACCGGCGGCGGGTTGAGCGAGCCGAGATTATAGGCCTCGTTCGGCACGCCTGCCTTCCACGCAAGGCGCGCGGCTTCCGCGCAGTCGAACACGGAGATGAACTGGTAGGGGTTCTTGCCTGCACCGATCATCGGCACCGGCAGGTTCATGTCAACCAGCTTGAAGAGCTTTTCCAGAATGCCCAGACGTCCCGGCCCGATGATGAGGCGCGGGCGGAACAGCGAGATGTTCATACCGCGCTTGCGCCATTCTGCCGCCAGCACTTCGGTGTCGAGCTTGGACTGGCCGTATTCGCCGAGCGGCGAAACCGGGTGATCCTCGGTCATCGGATAGGTCACGGTGTGGCCGTAGATCATGTCGGTTGTGAAGTGGACGAGGTTTTTGGCCCCCGCCTTGTCCATCGCCTCGATGATGTTGACCGTGCCGTGATAATTCACCGGATAGAAAAAATCATGCCGCTTGGCGCGCACCTGGATTGGCGAAAGCATCTTGGCCGAAAGATTGTAGACCATGTCGCCGGCCTTCATACCCACCGCCTTGATCGCCGAAGGGTCGGTCACATCGCAATGGACAAACTCCACCGTGCGGTAGTGCGGCAGGTCGCTCTTCACAATGTCGGCAACGATGACCTCTTCGCCATCGGCCACGAGCTTGGGGGCCAGGTGCCGGCCGACGAAGCCGTCACCGCCAAAAATGATATGTCTCATTGGATCATCGACCTTTCGGACTGAAGTTTGTCTTTTGCGAGCGCCGCCTGTTCTTCAGGCATTTCGCGGCCGCTCTGCGCGATCAGCACGGTGCCGACGCAGATCAGCGCGATGCCGGCGATGCGGTAGGCATTCAGGTCTTCCTTGAAGAGGAAGTAGGCGAACACCGCCACCGCCACATAGGCAAGGCTCAGAAACGGATAGGCGAAGGACAGCTCGACCTTGGAAAGCACATAGAGGTGCGAGGCCATGGAAATAACGAAGACGCACAGGCCCGCAAATATCCATGGGCTGAAGACGATCTGAAGGATCTTCAGGACCGGGTTGGTACCGGCAAAGCTCAAATCGCCGAGCGTCATCATGCCGTGTTTCAGCATGAGCTGCGCTGCCGCGTTGGTCATCACCGTGAAGAGTATGAAGGGTATGTATTTCATCGTGTCCCGCCCCTGTCCGTCATAGCGCCCGCTTGCAAACAAAGCGTGAAGCGCCGGAGAAAAATTGCATCCATTGCGTGAGTTTCCGGTGCCTGGCCGGAGCTGGCCATTCATTCAGCGGCATGACGCCCCCGATCTGCATGCGCCGGCAATTGCAGCGCCGTGCGCCGCCAGAAGTCGGAAAGAAACGCTGGATCGCGCATAACCTCGAGCTCACGCCAATGCGCAAAAGAAGCCTCGAACAGGGCCGCTCCCATACGCGCATCCTTGTAGGGGTTGACCGCTCCGCCCGCCTCGACGGTCATGCGATCGAGCTGCTCGAACAGGGCGTATGTGGCCGAGCCGGCATTGGAGAAGTCGAGCGTCAGCGTATAGCCCGGCCTTGGAAACGAAAGAACGCCTGGCGAAGCAACATCGCCGAAACGCTTGAGCACGGTGAGAAACGAAGCCTGCCCGGCCTCGCGCGCCGCCGCCAGCATGGCCGGGATTGTCTCGCGCGCGGCCTCGAACGGCACCACGCTTTGATGTTGCAAGAGACCGCGCGGACCATAAAGCCGGTTCCAGTGACGCACGGCATCAAGCGGAAAGAAATAGCTTTGATATGAAGAACGCCGGACGCCCTCCGCCCTTGCCTTCCTCCATGCGAACGCGCGGTTGAACAGGGTGAGTGACCAGCGGTTCAGGAGGTTCAGCGGCGGCCGGAATGGAACTGCAAGACGGCGTTTGGAAGGCGAAGCATAGACCTCGCCATCCTCCGCATGGTTTGCCGTTAGCAGGAAGCCCCTGCCCGCGTTCACGCCTGAAGCCAGTTGATCGAGCCAGGCCACGGCATATTCGTTGTTTGCATCAGCCTCTTCGGCAAGGTCAAAATACTCGCCGAGCCCCGAAAAGCCGCGCACATGCTCGTTCACATCGACGGAAGCGACCCTCATCAGCCGGATTGTCGCCTCGAGGATGACGCCGGTCAGCCCCATGCCGCCAATCGTTGCGCGAAAGAGCTCCACATTCTCCTGCGCGCTGCAATGCCGCGTCTCGCCATCCGAGCGCAGCAGCGTGAACGAGACCACATGGCATCCGAACGTGCCGCGCCGATGATGGTTCTTGCCATGAACGTCATTGGCAATCGCGCCGCCCAGGGTGACGAACTGTGTGCCCGGCACCACGGCGGGAAACCAGCCTTTTGGACCGACATGAGCAATGAGATCCGACAGCATGAGCCCGGCCTCAGCCGTCAGAATCCCGCTCTCTGCATCAAATGAGAGAATGCGCTTCATGGAGCGCATGTCGATCAGCGCGCCGGCATCGTTCAGGCATGTGTCACCGTAGGAGCGCCCATTGCCATAGGGCAGAACTGTCTCCGGCAGTCCCCGGCCCGCTCGCAGCCGCTCGATCGCGTCTTCAGCGCCGATCGCCTGAGCTGCGCCTTTTCGAACCAGTCCGAATGCCCCGAATTCAGCCATGCCTCAGAGCCCCGCCGTGAACAGGAGAAGCGCACCGAGCAAACCAAAGAGCTGGCTGCGCCAGTCACTGATGATGAAGACGATGGGATCGTCGTGCATTTCGTCGCGCCGCGCCAGAATCCACATGCGGATCGTGATGTAGAGGACGATTGGGCAAAGCGGCCAGATCAGCCACGGCATCTGGTAGAGATCACGCACAGCGCTGCTTTGAATATAGAGCGCCAGAACCATCGCCGAGGAAAAAGCGGAGGCCATACCCGCCTGCGCAATCACTTCCTGATCCTCTGCGCGATACCCTCTCCCCGCAATGCGCTCGCCGGCCGGGAGCTCCGTGGAACGGAGCTCAACATACCGCTTGACCAGCGCAAGCGAGAGAAAGAAGAACACGGAGAAAGCCAGAAGCCAGAATGAGACACCAATCATGGTCGCCGCGCTGCCGGCAAGAATGCGCACCGTGTAAAGGCCCGCCAGGGTCAACACGTCAATCAGCAACATCCGCTTGATGGAAAGGGAATATGCAGTGGTCGCAACCAGATAGGCAACGAGCACGAGGCCGAAAAGCGGCGGCAGGAGAAGCGCCGTTGCGCCACTGATCGCCAGCAGCGCGAGCATCGAGGCAAACCCGAAAGGAATCGAAAGCACGCCGCTTGCAAAAGGCCTGTTCCGCTTGGTGGGATGCCGGCGATCAAGTCCGAGATCGAAAAAGTCGTTCAGGATGTAGATTGCCGAGGCCGCCGTGCTGAACGAGATGAAGGCCAGGACACAGAGGACGAGCAAAGGAACATTGAAATATTCGTGGCTGAGGATCAACGGCACGAAAATCAGACTGTTCTTCAGCCATTGATGGACCCGGAGCATTTTCACGTAGGTCCTGAACGTTGGCCGGGGTGCTGCCAGCAACTCGCCACCATTGGCCGCATGCCAGCGCGCGGCCGCACGATCAGGGGCAACCACAACGGCACTGCGCGCGGCATCGAAGACAGCAACATCGGCCCGGCTATTGCCCGCATAGTCGAACCCGCCGTCGCCAAATGCCTTGACCAGCGCATCACGCTTCATGCCTGACGCCATGTTGCACCCGGGTTCGGTGGAGATGACTTCGTCAAAGATCCCGAGGTGCTCTGCGATCGCATCCGCGAATTTCTTCGGTGAAGCCGTTGCCAGAACAATGTGTCGCCCGTCTGCCTTGTCTTTGCGTAGCTGCGCGAGCAGATCCTGACGATACGGCAGCCCTGGCGCGTCCAGCTCTACACGCGCGGCGATTTCGCATTTGAGGCGCGCTTTGCCGCCCAGCAGCCAAAGCGGAAGGAGAAACAGACACAGCGGTTTCCGGCGCAGGAGAAGAAAAAGGCTCTCCCACAGAAGATCGGTCGCAATCAGCGTGCCGTCGAGATCGACAGCCAAAGGCACTGCGTTGCGTTCAGATCGCGCGTCCATAAAAGCCCCCGACGAGATGACCGTTCTTCAAACGGCCTTACGCCAAAGGAGCTTCCAAAGTCTGAAACCATCGATGACGCGGGCAAATACAAAAGCAGAATTCGAAAACAGGCTTAAGGCTTCCCTAAGGGCACGTTGCAAAAGCCGGATGCGGGCATAAAAAAACTCCGGCAGGGCCTGCCGGAGTTTGCCGGAGTTTGCCGGAGTTTATTGACCAGGGCGTTCGACGCCCTGCAGATGATGCAGTCAGCGCACGCGTCCACGGCCCTCGGAAATCTCGACCGTTTCGGAACCAGTCAGCACCTCGCGATCGCCATTGGGCATGGTTACAAAACAGCCGGCCGCGCAGAATTCGATGGTTTCGCCTGCACCCACCACGATCTCGGATTGCGAGCCGCCTTCAGTCACCAGAATGGTCTGTGGTTCGCTGTCGCGGTTGACCACACTGGCCGCAAAGGCCGAACCGCCTGCGAAAATTAACGTGGCGGTTGCCAGTACAAATGTCTTCATGGTCTTCATCGGTGCTTCACCACCCCTGTAACAGCGGGCCATACAGCCCTTTGGCCTCGTTTATAGAGATTTCAACCTGAACGGCAACTGAACGGCGCTTTCAGCCCTTGCCACTATTCCGGATCGACTTTGCGCCGGCGCCGGCGTTTGCCTGCCGGCAAATCATCCTGCTCTTCCATAGTGTCCTCCGCCGGCTCTTCATCGTTCGGCGTCTTATCCGGTTCCTGTTGCCCGAACAGCCCGGAGCGCACGTGGATATCGCGTTGCGGAAACGGAATTTCGATCCCCTCCGCCTCAAATGCATCGACGATGGCAAAACGGATATCGTTCTGCACGTTGAGTTGCATGAGGATGTCCGAAAGATAGACACGTATTTCGAAATCGAGAGAAGAGTCGCCAAAGCCGGCAAACAGTACGAATGGTTCCGGGTTCTTGAGAACAAGCGGATGTGACCTGGCGATTTCCAGAAGAATTTCGTGCACGCGTCGCACATCGGATCCATAGGCGACACCGATGGGTATCTCCATCCGTCCAAGCTTGTTGCGGTGGGTCCAGTTGCCGACGGCCGCGTTGATCAGTTCGGAATTCGGCAGGATCACCGACTGGCGCTGGAACGTTTCGATCTCCGTTGCGCGCACGGAAATTTTCTTCACCGTGCCGGACACGCCGCCCGCGACGATCCAGTCACCCGCCTTGAACGGACGCTCGGCGAGCAGGATCAGACCCGAGACGAAGTTCGAGACGATATTCTGAAGGCCGAAGCCAATCCCGAGAGAAAGCGCACCCGCGACGAGGGCGAGATTGGACAGATTGATGCCGGCCGCCGAGATACCGATCAGCGCCGCTATCACCAGCCCGACATAGCCAATACCGGTGCGAATGGAATTGCGCACGCCGGAATCCATGCGGCTGCGGGCCATCACCTTCCCGTCGAGCCAGCTCTGAAACCAGCGCGTGAGGAAATAGCCGATCACGAAGACAAGAATGCCGGTGAGGATGCCCACGATGGAGAACGAGAGGGAACCGACCTGAATCTTGCCGGCGATCCGATAGCTCCACGCCGTCAGATCGGCCCAGCGGAACCCCCACTGCAGAAGGATGAGCGGCACGCCGATCAGGACCACGATCATGTTGATCAGCATGCCGGTGACGAGGCCGAGCTGGTCGAGCGCGGTTTCATCGAAAGCCGTGTAACGCTCCAGCCGCCGTGCCAGCCAGGAATTGGCGAACGCGCCCTCCGACGTAATCGCCCCCGCTGTCAGGAAACCGATATACATCGTGGCGATGATCGCGCCCGTGACCACCGCCTGCTGGGAAAGGAACCGTGCGAAGCCGATATAGCCAAGCATCGCCGCGATAATGATTGCGGCACCGAGAGCAAACAGGAGATAGCGGAACTTGAGCGGCCAGGGTTTCGGATTACCCTCGTCGTCATCCAGAGGGCTGACACCGCCAATCGCCATGATGAGCAGACCTACGATAACGGTGGCCACAAGACTGGTGGCCACCGTCAGCGAGAGCTGAGAGCCGAACAGCAAATAGACCTGGTCCATGAAATAATCAAACCCGGTCGCGATTGCGGTGACCACGGCCAGAACAAGCAGCCATTGAGCCGCCTGTGACCGCACCGGCAAAAGCCGCCAGTTGGGCCGCCTGGGCGCAAGAATGGCGCGCGCCAGACGGTAGACGAAATAAACCAGGATAACGACGGAAAAAAGCGACCAGAGAAGTGGTTGAATATCGCTGCGCAGAAGGCTGAAATAGTCAAGGAAGTAGTAGGTCGAAGCCAGAAAAACGCCAATCGACAGCGACGGTATCAAGGTGGAGAAGAGCGCCTGCGAAAGGCGGCTGAGATAGGTAGGCTCTGTCTCGGCAGGGTCAGGCTCCATGAAATCGCCGAAAAGCCGCCGCCCCCCGAAAAGCAGGGTAAGGGCGGCGATCGTCGCCAGCGCTGTGGCGAGCAGGAGGGATTTGAGGCGGTATTTGAAAACGAAGGTCAGCCAGGCGGAGACCCGCTGATAAACGCGCCCGACCTCCTGTGTAAACTCCCCGGCGACATCCGCACTCAAGGCGGCGGTAACGTCGTAGCGGCGGGAAAGCGTCCGCGTGAAGAGATCACGCCGAAGTTCGGCGATGCCGTCGACGACAGTGTTGATGCGAACTGAAAGTCTTTCGGCATCGCCGATCAGCACATTGAAACTCGCCTTCTCGTCGAGCAGGCGGGTACGTTCCCGCGTCACCTCCTCCGGCTCGGCCGGTTCACCCTCCTTGCGCGGTTCGCCCAATTGTTCGAGGCGGGTGTTGATCTCCGAAAGTCTCGGACGAAATGCCAGGCTTGCGTCGAAAACCTCCCGCGCTAGCTTCTCCAGCTCAACACGGACCGAGACGAGTTCACCATCGTCTGTGGCCTGATCGTCAATCTCGCTTTCCAGGCTGACGACGGTGGATTCGATTTCTGACAGTTTCTCGCGTTGCGTCTGCAGGAAGCTTTCCGGCCCCTGAGCCACCGCCGGCGCTAGGATGGCCAACTGGAAAACGAGACACAGGAAAACCGGCAAGGCGCGAAATTTCAGCAACATGTCTAGCAGTCTTCTCACAGAATCACATGCAATCGGAGATAGGCTTCAGTCAAAGGACATTGCCTGAGCCATGCCTGCGCAGCAAGCGTATCGCCGTGCCGGGGTCGGGTCTGTAAAAAGCCATGGCGCATTATTTGCCTCCGGCGTCCCGGGTGTCCTATAGCTTTAGTCTGGGTTCTGGCAAAAAGAATGGCGGCGCATGGCGGAATATTCAGCTCTTTCGCTTTTTAAGAATGCCTTTTCCGGCAATCGTGATTGGAAGCCGGCCTGGCGCAAGCCCGATCCCAAGCCTAGCTACGATGTCATCATCATCGGTGGCGGCGGCCATGGTCTGGCAACCGCCTATTATCTGGCGGCCGAACACGGCATCACCAACGTCGCCGTTCTGGAGAAGGGCTGGCTCGGCTCCGGCAATATAGGCCGCAACACCACCATTGTGCGCTCCAACTATCTTTTACCAGAATCCGTCCGTTTCTACGAGTTCTCGATGAAACTCTGGGAAAACCTCTCCCATGAGCTCAACTACAACGTGATGTTCTCCCAGCGCGGTGTTCTGAACCTCGCCCACAGCCCGGGCCAGGCCGACGCCTTCATTCGCCGTGGCAATGCCATGCGCCATGGCGGCGTCGATGCCGAATGGCTGACCCCGCAGCAGATCGCACGCAAGGTACCGGGCCTCGACACGTCAAAGTCGGCGCGCTTTCCGGTCGTCGGGGGGCTTTTGCAGCCGCGCGCGGGCACCGCACGCCATGATGCGGTTGCGTGGGGCTATGCGCGGGCTGCCGACCGGCGCGGCGTCGACCTGATCGAGAACTGCGAGGTGACGGGCTTCCTCCGCGAGGGCGATCAGATCACTGGCGTTTCCACCGCAAGAGGCGACATCCGTGCAAAGAAGGTGGCGCTGGCCGTTGCCGGCAGCACCAGCCAGGTGCTGCAGCGTGCTGGCATCGAGCGCCTGCCCATTGAAAGCCATGTCCTTCAGGCCTTCGTTTCCGAGGCCATCAAGCCCTTTGTGGACTGCGTTGTGACCTTCGGTGCCGGTCATCTCTACATGTCGCAATCCGACAAGGGTGGGCTGGTTTTCGGCGGCAGCCTCGATTTCTACAATTCCTATGCCCAGCGTGGAAACCTGCCCACGGTCGAAGATGTGATGAGCGAAATTTGCGCCATGTTCCCATCGGTGGCACGGCTGAGGCTCCTACGCTCCTGGGGTGGTGTAATGGACATGTCGATGGACGGGTCCCCCATCATCACCAAGGGTCCCCTGCCCGGTCTCTATCTCAATTGCGGCTGGTGTTATGGCGGGTTCAAGGCGACACCCGCTTCCGGCTATTCCTTTGCATGGACCATCGCCAGGGACGAACCCCACGCCATCAACGCGCCATTCACGCTCAGCCGCTTCGAGCGCGGCGCGGTGATCGACGAAACGGGTCACGGCCCGACACCCAAACTGCATTGAGGGACACGCCATGCTCATCGACTGCCCGCATTGCGGCTCCCGCGATCTTGCAGAATTCTCCTATCAGGGGGATGCGACACGCGCCCGCCCTGACCTCGCCTCCACGGACACGAAGGCCTGGCTCGACTATGTCTACAATCGGCCAAACCCGGCCGGACGACACCGCGAATTCTGGCAGCACGCAGGCGGGTGCCGCGCGCATCTGGTGGTGGAACGCGACACGCTTACCCATGAAATTCTCACGGTCGCTTTCGCCCGAGACGCCGCTGGCGGAGATGCGGCATGAGCCCGCGCCGAACCAGTGCCGGCGGGCTGATCGACCGCACCCGAACCATCCGCTTCACCTTCGACGGCGAGAGCCTGACCGGCCATGCAGGCGACACGCTGGCCTCGGCCCTGCTTGCCAACGGCATTTCGCTCATGGGCCGCTCCTTCAAGTACCACCGTCCCCGCGGCGTCTTCACTGCCGGGATCGATGAACCGAACGCACTTGTAACTCTCTTGCGTGAAGGCGTCCGTGAACCCAATATTCCCGCCACCCAGATCCAGATCTACGACGGTCTGCGCGCCGAAAGCCAAAACCGCTTTCCATCCCTCGCCTGGGATATTGGAGCGGTAAATCAGCTCGGCGGCCGGCTACTTGGAGCGGGATTCTACTACAAGACCTTCATGGGTCCGGTGATGGGCCCGCTGAAGGGCACGCGCTTCTGGATGATGTGTGAGCATTTCATCCGCAGAGCCGCTGGCCTTGGCCGGGCCGACTTTGAGCCCGACCCGTCACACTACGAACAGACCAATGCCTTCTGCGACGTTTTGATCGTCGGCGGTGGTATTGCCGGCCTCATGGCGGCAGAAGCGGCGGCGAAGGCCGGAAAACGTGTGATCCTTGCCGAACAAGAGCCCATAACAGGCGGCTTTGCCCGCTGGTCCGGCGAAACCATTGAGGGAAAGCCGGCCCACGAATGGGTTTCAAACCTGACAGCACGGCTTGCCAGCCTCGACCATGTGCGCCTTTTAACGCGCACTGCGGTCTGGGGCTATTACGACGGCAACACACTCGCAGCGCTCGAACGCGTCAACGACCATGTCGCCCGCCCGCCGAAAGGGCACCCCCGCCAGCGGCACTGGACGATCCGCGCTACGGATGTTGTGCTTGCAACGGGCGCGCTCGAACGCCCGATCGTCTTTCCGGGCAATGATCGTCCGGGGATCATGCTCGCTGGCGCCATGCGCCGCTATGCTGAAGAATTCGGTGTCTTGCCCGGAAGCAGAACGATCTTCTTCACCAACAATGACAGTGCCTACGAGGCGGCAGCCAACTTGAGACGCGCCGGCGGCCACGTGGCGGCCATTGTGGATGTGCGTGCGAAGATCAGCAGTGCCGCCAGCGAACTTGCCACTGCGGCGGGCGTGTCGCCGCTCATCGGACACGCCATCGTCGGCAGCAGGGGCGGCAAGGCGCTTTCACGTGTTTTTGTTCAGGCCTTCGATGCAGCATCGGGAACGCTGTCAGGAGATGCCAGGCAGCTCGAGTGCGACAGTCTTGCCGTTTCGGGTGGTTGGCAGCCAGTTCTCCACCTGGCAAGCCAGGCCGGTGCAAAACCCGTCTGGGATGGGGAAAAGCAGGCCTTCCTTCCGCCTCCGCCAACACAGCGCTGGACTGGCGCTGGTGCATTCCTTGGAAAGTTCGGCACAACCGATGCCCTTGCGAGCGGCCGTGATGCTGGCCTCAAATGCGCCGGCAAGCGAGCCTCACGCGGCAAACTTCCCGACATTGCGCCTGAAGCCCTCGACCTGACGCCAGCCCCGGTTCTCGAGATCCGGGCCAGGGGCAGGGCGTTCGTCGATTTCCAGCACGATGTGACCGCCGACGATGTGCGGCTTGCCCATCGCGAAGGCTTTGTCAGCGTCGAGCACCTGAAGCGCTACACCACGCTCGGCATGGCGACCGATCAGGGAAAGACGTCGAACGTTCCCGGCCTCGCCATCATGGCCACGGCGCGCGGCATCACGATCCCCGAGGTCGGCACAACGCGGTTTCGACCGCCCTATTCACCGGTGGCCATCGGCGCGCTGGCAGCGGAACGTTATGGCGATCTCAAACCCGAGCGCTATACGCCCATGCATGACTGGCATGTGGAACGCGGCGCCGAGATGACCCCGGCAGGGCTCTGGAACCGCCCGCTGATCTATGCCGCTGCCGGCGAAACGGTCGAGCAGGCCTATATCCGCGAGGCGGCAGCAGTACGGCGCTCCGTGGGCATTGTCGATGTTTCCACACTGGGCAAGATCGCGGTCAAGGGACCCGACGCCGCCACCTTCCTTGATCGGGTCTACACCAACACCTTCTCCACGCTGAAAGTAGGCAAGGCGCGCTATGGCCTGATGCTGCGCGAAGACGGGATCGCCTTTGACGACGGCACCACCTGGCGGCTCGGCGAAACCAACTTCCTCGTGACCACCACCACCGCCAATGCGGGCGCGGTGATGCAGCATCTGGAATATTGCCTCGACATTCTCTGGCCCGAACTGAAAGTCCACCTCACCTCGGTGACGGACCAATGGGCCGGCGCGGCCATTGCCGGCCCAAAGGCCCGCGCCGTGCTGGAGGGCTGCGTCACCGGAACGAAGGTCGACAATGAAACGCTGCCCTTCATGGGCATCGTGCATGGCCAGATTGATCGCGCGCCAGTCATGATATGCCGCCTCTCCTTTTCCGGCGAGCTTGCTTATGAGGTCTATAGCGGTGCCGGCCACGGCACACATGTCTGGGAAACCTTGATGGAGGCGGGCGAACCGTTCGACATCACTCCCTACGGTATGGAAGCGCTCGGTGCATTACGAATCGAGAAAGGTCATGTGACCGGAGCCGAGATTGACGGGCGAACCACCGCCCGCGATCTCTATCTCGACTGGATGCTGTCAAAGAAAAAGCCGTTCATCGGTTCGGGCCTGATGGACCGCCCTGCCCTGATCGACAAAAACCGGCTGAGGCTTGTCGGCGTCATCTCTCTGGATGGACAGAAGCTTGGCGGGGGCGCACATCTGGTTGAGCGCGGCAGCGCTGATGAGCCGGGCGAAAGCATCGGCCATGTGACAGCCTTCTGCTACTCGCCCACGCTACAGAACTATATCGGTCTCGCCCTCGTCAGAGGCGGCAAGCTGCGCCATGGCACCAGGGCTTATCTCTCGGACCCGTTGCGCGGGCGTTTCGGTCAGGTCGAGATCGTCAGCCATCATTTCTTCGATCCGGATGGAGAACGCATGCATGGTTGAACGCGCATCACCGCTGGGCAGCGATTTCCGCCCCGGCTCCCATGGCGACTTCGCTGAAGGGACCGGCGTCACGATCTTGGAAGCCATAAAGGGATCGATCGTCGAGGCCAACGCCTGGCCTGGCGAGGAAAAGACGCTGACGGAAAATCTTTCCGCCATCTGCCGTCTAAAACTTTCGGCTGCACCGGGAAGCGGCGCTGCCAACCGTGAAGGCACGTGCGCCTTCAACATCGGCCCCGGCCGTTTTCTCCTGAGTGGGCAGGATGAAGCTCTGGCCGGCGATCTCATTGCGGCCATTGATGAGACCACGGGAACCGTAACGGATCTTTCCCACGGGCGCACGGTTTTCGCCATAGAAGGCTCTCAGGTGGAATGGGTTCTGGCGAAGCTCTTCGCGCTCGATTTCAGCCTTCCCGCCTTCCCTGTCCATGCCGGCCGGGCCACAGCGCATCACGACCTTTTCGTGCAGATCCAGCGCCGGGGCGAAAAGCGCTTCGAGCTTTATGTCTTCCGCTCATTTGCACGAGCCTTCGCGAAGACGCTCCGCCGCGCGTCAGAGGATGTGGGCTATACAATAAGATAGGCCCGGCGCGGCGACACCGGACCTATCGACCGATCCGCGGAGCCCCCACGAACCGGTTTGATCATCCGCAAGGCGCCATCGGCGCCTCCCGGCATGCCTCATCAGCCATTGTCGCCATCAGGCGCCATTTCCGCCGGCGGATTGCCCGAACGCATTTTATCGCGCATCTCACCGTGCGGGCCGCCTCTGTGGTCACGCTTGTGGTGCATCATCTTTCCGTGACGTCCGCCACGTTCACCTGCCATCTGGCGGAAGCCACGGCGCATTTCGCGCTGGTCGACTTTGCCGTCATCATTGGCGTCCATCAGCGCAAAGCGCTTTGCCTGCTGGCTTTCAATCTCCGCTATCGTGACGGTGCCGTCACCGTCAACGTCGAGACGCTGTGCAGCGCGCTTCGCCCGGCGCTCGGCCATGCGCTTCGTTGCCATATCCTGAAGTTCGGCTTCAGAAAGCACCCCGTCACCATCGGCATCGGCGGCCTTCAAACGCTCGATATGAGCGGAGGAAAACTCTTCGATGGTGAGGTTCCCATCGCCGTCGGAATCGATGCGGGCAAAACCCCGCATCATCTTGCCGTCTTTCATTCTCTCGCCTGCGGCCGGCGGTGCGGCCCGGTCGGATGAAGCTTCCTGGGCGATCGCAGCGGAACCGGCGATCAGGCTCAGGGCCATGGCCGACAACAGAATCTTGTTTTTCATGTCAGTCTCCTCGTAAGGGGGGCGCCGCATGGAGGTTGCGGCAGGGAACGAGGAGATAGTCGCCCATCGCACATTACGACGACCTTGCCGGGAAATTACAATTTCGTAAGCAACAATTGGCAGGGCGGAAGGCCGTTTCAGCGAACGAAGGAGACAAATTCCTCGAGCGGCGCCCGTTCACTGCGCAGGGCATTCTCCGGTTTTGAGGCATCCTCGTAGCCAAGCGCCATGCCGCATACGACGATTTCCTCATCGGGAATGCCGAGGATCGGGCGGATCTGCTTGTGATACGGCGCAAACGCAGCCTGCGGGCAGGTATGGAGATCACGCCCGCGTGCTGCAATCATCACCGATTGCACAAACATGCCGAGATCGATCCATGACCCTTTGTTCAACCGACGGTCGATGGTGAAGATCAGGCCCACGGGTGCATCGAAGAAGGTGAAATTGCGGTCATGCTGGGCACGCATGCGATCCACTTCACGCCGTCCGATGCCCAAAAGACTATAGAGCGCATAGCCGACCGCACGGCGGCGCGACAGATAGGGCTCGAAAAACTTGTCGGGATAGTATTTGTATTCGTCCCACTCGATCTTTTCCGGGCGTACACCGGAAGAAAGAATAGCGTCGGAAAGCGCCTGTTTGCGCTCGCCCGACACCACATAGACCTTCCAGGGCTGCATGTTGGTGCCCGAAGGCGCGCGCGCGGCAACGCGAAGAATATCCCTGATTGTCTCGTCATCGACAGGATCTGGCAAAAAAGCCCGCACAGAGCGCCGCGTCAGCATCGCCTGATCGACAATGTCGGTAATGGACAGTTCGTTCTTTTTGTCAGGGGCCAACATGCCGCTATCCTTCCTGGCGGTCCATTGAGATGCGCGACAATGCCCCCTGCATCAATATCGCGATCCATTCAGGACCAAATGCATTCACTCACTACGCTGTTCTCACGCCGGTCGATTTGCTAAAAGGCCGACCAATGCGCCGGTCCTCGTAGTCGAAGGGCCTGTTTTTTTCAAGTCGAATGCCAAGTTCGCCTCTGGAGCTCCCCATGCCAAAGCCCTCATCCCGCATTTCAGGCATCGTCCCGTCCGGCAAGAATGGCTGGGAAATTCATTTCGCCGCCATGGCCCGCAAACAGGCTGGCGACAAGGTCATCATGCTCTCTGTCGGCGATCATGACTTTGACACCCCGGAAGGAACGGTCGAGGCCTGCGTGGATGCCGTGCGGGGTGGGCATCATCACTATACCCAGCTTCCTGGCCTGCCCCGGCTGCGAAGCGCGTTGGCGAAACTATCCGCGGAATGCACGGGCACCGAGACAGGTGCCGACGAGATCATGGTCACGATTGGCGGCCAGGGCGCACTCTACGCAGCCTTCCAGGGAGTGCTCGATCCGGGTGCCCATGCCGTGATCGTCTCACCGTATTACGCCACCTACCCCGGCACGGTCCGCGCCGCCGGAGGGCGTTACACGGAAATTGAAACCCATGCGGAAAACGACTTCGAGCCGAGCCTTGAAGAAATCGAACAGGCACTCGAAGCCGACACGCGCGCAATCCTGATCAACTCCCCGAACAACCCGACCGGCGCCGTCTACTCTCGCGCGACCATCGAGCGTATTGCGGAGATCTGCCGCGAACGTGATCTGTGGCTCCTTTCCGACGAAGTCTACTGGACCATCCGGTCCGAGAAGGAGCACATCTCGCCCCGCGCGCTGCCCGGGATGAAGGAGCGCACGCTGGTCATCAATTCACTGTCGAAGAGCCACGGCATGACCGGGTGGCGTGTCGGGTGGCTCACCGGCCCGGCCGAAATGATCTCCGTGTTGACCAATCTCAATCTCGTCGCCACCTATGGCCTGCCCGATTTCACCTCTCACGCTGCCATTGCTGCCGCCGAGAACGGTTTCGGCCTTCGTGAGATCGCGGAACTCTACACGAGAAGGCGCGAAGCGTTTCTTGAGGCGGTACGCGGCTTGAACGGCCTGATCGTACGCGGCTCTCAGGGTGGCATGTATGTGATGCTCGACATCCGGGCGATCGAAGAGGATTGCGAGAAATTTGCCTGGGACTTCCTCAACCAGGAAGATGTTGCGGTCTTACCGGGCGCCAGCTTCGGCGAAGCAGCCAAAGGACACATCCGAATTTCAATGTGCCAGAACGAAGAAACGCTGCGCGAGGCGGCCAGACGGTTGCAGCGCTTCATCGCGGCCCGATTCGACAAGCCAGGGAAAAAAGCCGCAGCGGGCTGAACCGGAAATGGGCGCATTCGGAGGCGCGCCCTACTCCTTCCGGTCTGGCAGCCCCTTGCGGTCGGTTTCCGCCAACTCCTCGAGTTCTGCTTCGCTCATCGATTCGTACATTTCTTTCGATGCGCCCTGAAGCTGGGTTTTGGACGTTTCGCCGCGCTTGGCTGCAAGAGCCGCGCCGGCGGCCTTTTGCTGCGCCTTGGATTTTGCCGGCATCTTTGCCTCCTGTTTGAGATATCAACTCAGGGAAGAAGACTCCGAACACGGCTAGGTTCCCGAAATCGTTCAGTTTGCAGGCAATTTCCGCCAGTGCGGGTCTGGTTTGAAGCGGTCGCCGTGCTGCGCCTGCAAGCGTTCAAGCGCGCCAACAATCTCCTCCACACCGCGTGTACGCGCATATCTCAGGGGCCCGCCCCGAAACGGAGCAAACCCCGTGGCAAAGATCATCGCCCCCTCCAGCGTCTTTTCGTCACCCACAACGCCTTCGCGCAGGCAGGTCACGCAGGTGTTGAGCATGGGGAGGATCAGGCGATCCGTGATGGCCGAATGCGGCTCGGGATACTTTGTGCTTTTTCTCGGCTCGCCATTGCGATCATAGGTATAAAGTCCACGCCCCGCCTTCCGGCCGGTGCGCCCTTCCGCCACCATGGATTCCAGCCAGCCCGGCACGTCCGGTAATGCGATGTCGAGGCCGGATTGCATCGTGCGCGCCACCTCGAGACAAATGTCCAGACCAACGCGGTCGGCAAGTTCGATCGGTCCCATCGGCATGCCGAACGAAACGGCAGCCTGATCGATGGTTTCTTTCTGGACGCCTTCGTCGAGCATCACGAACGCCTCGGTGAGGTAAGGCGTAAGGACGCGGTTGATGAGAAAGCCCGGCGAACTCTTCACCAGCGCGGGAAGCCTGTCTATGGAACCACAGAAAGCGGCCAGCCGCGCCAGCGCCGCATCCGAAACCCGGTCATGTGAAACGACTTCGACGAGTTCCATGCGCGCCACTGGATTGAAGAAGTGAAGCCCCAGCAGCCTTTCAGGAAACGGAACAGCCGTTCGCAGTTCTTTCAGGGGAATGCTGGACGTGTTGGTCGCCAGAATCGCGTCCTTCTTCATCAAAGGCGCGATCATCCCGAAAACCTTGCGCTTGACTTCGGCCTTTTCCGCCACCGCCTCGATCACCAGATCAGCCTGCTTGACACCGTCACCCGCGAAATCCGGTGTCAGCCGATCTGACGCATCGCGTCTGGCGACACCGCTATGCAGACGTTTGTCAAAAAGCTTCCCTGCCCTTCCGATTGCCGCCGCAAGAGCCTGTTCATCGAGATCGGAGAGCGTGACCCTGAGATCGCGCGCCGCGCACCATGCGGCAATATCCCCGCCCATTGTTCCGGCACCGATGACGTGCACATGCGCGATGCCGCTCGCCCCCTTGCCCCCGGCCTTAAGGGATTCACGCAGGAAGAAGACATGAATGAGGTTCTGCGCCGTCTCCCCGGTCAAAAGACGCGCGAAGGAGTGGATTTCCTCCTTCTGCATCACCTCTTTCTTCCCGGCACCGTGGTGCTCCCACAGATCGATCAATCGATGAGGAGCAGGATAATGCTCTTCCGGCGCACGCTTTGCAGCCATGGAACGCATCTTGCGCGCGGCGAGACCCCGATAAAACGAGAAGCGGCTCAACCCCGCGCCGCGCTTTGTCGGCTTCAGCTCTCCCGAGATGGCCGCCTTGACCGCGTTCACTACATGTCGCTCCTCGACCACGGCGTCGACCAGGCCGAGCCTCCGCGCCTTTGCCGTGTGCACGGATTTTCCAGTCAGCATCATCTTCATTGCTTCGAGCGGTTCTATCAGCGCCGGCAGCCGAAACGTCCCTCCCAGTCCCGGATGAAGGCCGAGAAGCACTTCGGGAAACCCGAAAACCGCTCCCTCGACGGCAATCCTGTTCCTGCAGGCAAGTGCAAGCTCAAGCCCGCCGCCAAGACAATGGCCGTGGACGACGGCAACGCTCGGCATCGGCAAGGCTGCGAGACGATCAATGAGTGCATGTGCCTGCGTCATGCGGCCTTCCACCACGTCCGTCTGAGAAACTCCTGCAAAGTCACGTATATCAGCGCCTGCGATAAAACCTCCGGGTTTGCCCGAGCGTAGAACCAGCCCCTTAGGCTGCAACGCTTCCACCTGCCCCAACAGGGTCTCCAACTCGGTCATCACCGGTTCGGACAGCGTGTTTGTGCTCTCTCCTGCACGGTCGAGCACCAGCCAGGCAATCGCGTCTGCGTCCCTGAGCAGTGACCAGTGCGTGGTTTTCGCGATCTCCTGCGCATCGGGGCCGAGCGCAAGCCGGTTTCGATTGAGATGCTTGCCAGCGGGTATCCTTCCAACAGCCATCAAACCACCTCCACCAGCATCGCGCCGCCAAGTCCGCCACCGATACATTCGGTTGCAACGCCGCGTCTGAGGCCACCTCTGCGCAGGGCGTTCACGAGATGAAGCACGATCCGGTTTCCACTCGTTCCCACCGGGTGCCCAAGGCTGATTGCTCCCCCATCCACATTGAGGCGATTGTGGTCGATGCGACCGAACGGCACTTCAAGTCCGAGAACATGGCGGCAATAGTCCTCATCCTCCCACGCCGCGAGGCATGCGAGGACCTGCGCCGCGAAAGCCTCATTCAGCTCCCACAGTTCGATATCCTCACGGGTCAGACGACGCCGTTCGAGGAGCGCTGTCGAACACAGTGTCGGCCCCAGTCCCATGATCGACGGATCCAGGCCAGACCACTCACTGTCCACAATCCGGGCAAGCGGTGTGAGACCATGTTTCTTGAGCGCCGTTTCGGAAGCGAGGATGACCCAGGAGGCGCCATCGGTAATCTGCGAGGAATTGCCCGGGGTCACGCTGCCATAAGGCTTTTCAAAAGCCGGCTTAAGCTTGGCAAGCCGCTCCATCGAGGTGTCCGGACGAACGCCGTCATCGTGATCGTAAAGCATCCCCTCGCGCGTCACCGCGGGAACCACTTCCCCTTTGAGAGCACCGCTTTTCTGCGCCCGGGCCAGACGCTGGTGACTTTCGAGCGCGTATGCATCCGCCGCTTCTCGCGATATGTTGAAGATATGGCCAATTTTCTCGGCCGTCTGCCCCATATTGAGCTGGGTGACAGGGTCGGTCAGTCCACGCTCAAGTCCGATGACCGGTTTGAGCATGCGCGGTCGCAAAGTGCCCAGGGCAGAAAGCCTCTCAAGAAGCGATTTGGCAAAAGCGAAACGGCCGAACCACGCCGCTCCTTCCTGCGGCCACACCAGCGGAGCGTGGGAAAGTGCTTCCGTTCCTCCTGCCAGGATGAGATCCGCCTTTCCTGCTTCTATCGTGCGGAATGCGGTGTCTATCGACTGCATCCCCGAACCACAATTGATCTGAACGGTGAAGGCCGGCATCGCATCGCCCATGCCCAGACGCAGCGCCGCTACCCTTGCCGGGTTCATCTCGTCGGCAAGCACGTTGACACAGCCGAGGATAACCTTGTCGAAACTAGCGGGAGAAAAATTTTGCCTGGCCAGCAGGGGCCGCCCGCATTGCACGGCAAGGTCCACTGGCGTAAACGGCCCGGGCTTGCCCCTGGCTCTCAGAAACGGGGTCCGCGCGCCATCCACAATGAAGACGGGCCTGTCTTTGCTCTCAAGATTATTCGACTGACGGGCAGAGGACGCCCGTTTCGAACGCGTGGGCGGTTTCCGGTTAACGCGCTCCTGCTTTCGGGGCAATTGTGCCATGCCACACGCACCTTTCCTGAAAAAAACCTGACGACCGGCGATGGTTTGGTCCAGTCGACCCAGTTGAGCATCTTTGTTGACAGGCACACAACCTTTCAGGGCGTTCCAGGTTCCGATCTCGCTTCCTTCCCAATAACGCCGGCTTTAAGCCACAATTGTCTGGCCTGACCCGATAAGCCGCATTGGCCACAAAAGCGGTTTGTGATTTAACCGCACTGTTTTGCAGCATACGGGCCACAGGCGTTAACGTCACTGCAAGGTTGGTGACCGACACTTCGGCTTGAGAATGGGAGACGGGTTTGAGTGGAATCGACGCGAGACCGTCGATGGGTCGGCGTTTGCACGGGCCGTTGCTGCTCGCGCTTATGCTCGCCTTTTCGCCGCCCTCTGCCAATGCTTTCGAGCTCTTCGGCTTAAAACTGTTTGGCAAGGACAAGACTGCCGAGGAGCCGGACACGATCGGCGAACCGTGGAACTACACGGTGGAGTTTGTCCTCCCCTATGGTGCAGACGAGACTGAAAAGAAACTCAAGGGCGCCTCGTCTCTATGGGCAGACCGGGAGAAACCCGCCTCCGGCGCAGCCGGGCTCATCGTCAAGGCACGCGGCGACTATCGCCGCCTTCTGAATACGCTCTACGGCTCAGCGCTTTATGGCGGTTCCATCAGCATCACCATTGACGGACAAGAGGTTTCCGACCTTCCGATTGACGCTGAGATAGCCAATCCGGCCAGCGTTCGGGTCGCCGTCGACCCAGGCTCCGTCTTTCATTTCGGCCAGGCGCGCATCGTCAACCAGGCGCCGCCGCCACTCAACCGCAATGATCGCGTCGAAGATCCCGCAAAAGAAGGTTTCCAGTCAGGAGAAGTCGCCGCCTCCGGAACCATCCTGAGAGCCGGACGCCTCGCAGTCGAGGCCTGGCGTCATCAAGGGCATGCAAAGGCCGCGATAGCGGAGAGGCGCGTCACCGCTGCTCATGAAACCGGGACGGTGGACGCAGTGCTGACCGTCGAGCCCGGTCGCCGCGCGGCATATGGCACCGTTACCGTCAGCGGGACAGAACGGATGGACCCCGACTTCGTGGCGCGCCAGACCGGCCTCATCCCAGGTCGTGAATACGATCCGGACGATCTCGATCGTGCCCGCGAGCGCCTGTCGAAGCTTGATGTTTTTCGCTCAGCCCGGATCGAGGAAGCAGACGAGATCGGCGCAGACGGCATCTTGCCGCTTGCCGTCATCGTCCAGGAGCGCCTGCCTCGCCGGTTCGGTGTCGGCGGCACCTATTCAACGCTGGACGGACTAGGAGTCCAGGCCTACTGGATGCACCGAAACCTCTTTGGCCGTGCTGAACGGCTGCGCTTTGAAGGGCAGGTTTCCGGCATCGGCAACACTTTCAAGCCTGAAGATCTGACCTACCGCGTTGGCGCCACTTTCATCAAGCCCGGTGTCTATACGCCCGATACTGATTTCCAGGCCTCGATATTCGGCGACCGCGAAGTATTGGAACGCTATACACGCACGGCAGTCAGCGCCGAGCTTGGCTTCCGGCACGAGTTTACTGAAGCCCTGTCGGGCAGCCTGTTCGCCAATGCCGGCCGCGCCCGCTTCGAAGATGACTTCGGAACGCGGGATTTCACCACGATCGGGCTCTCGGGCACACTCACCTATGACAGCCGGGACAACCCCGCCGACGCGACCGAAGGCTATTTTGCCGAATTGTCGCTCGAACCATTCTACGAAATGGAATATCGCAACCTGGCCGCCCGAATGCTTCTGGAAGGCCGCGCCTACCATGATTTCGGGAGCGATGGCCGCTTCGTTCTGGCTGGACGCGCCAAGATCGGCGCCCTGGTCGGCGCTCCGATTGATGAAACACCACCCGACAAGCTGTTCTTTGCTGGCGGTGGCGGTTCGGTTCGTGGTTATGCCTATCGGAATATCGGCGTCGAGATGGAGGACGGTATCGCGGGTGGCCGCTCGCTGATGGAAGCCTCGGCCGAGCTGCGCGCGCGCGTCACCAGTTCCATCGGCGTGGTCGGCTTCATCGACGCCGGAACCGTGGGTGCGGAATCTTTCCCCGACTTCTCGGAGGATGTACGGATCGGCGTTGGCGCCGGTCTGCGCTATCTTACCCCGTTGGGTCCCGTGCGTCTCGACGTCGCCGTGCCGCTTGATCGACGCGACGGCGACCCGGGCGTCGCCTTTTACGTCGGAATAGGACAAGCGTTTTGATCCGCTTTTTCGCAGCTCTGCTCCTGCTTTTCATTCTGCTGCCAGCCATGGCGCAGGATACCCCCAGCGAGCGCACGCCCGATGAGGAGCGCTCATTCTTCACACGGCTTCTGGAGGATCAGCTCTCCACGCCGAACCGGCAGATTCGCATTTCCGGCATTTCCGGTGCCCTGTCTTCGCAGGCCACCATCAGTGAAATCACCATTGCCGACCGAGAGGGCATCTGGCTGCGCATCAGCAACGCATCAATCGACTGGAGTCGCTCCACGCTCCTGCTGCGCCAGCGTCTTGAAGTGCAAATGCTTGCCGCCGAAAGTATCGAGGTCACGCGCCGCCCGTTGCCAGACGAAGGTTTGCCTTCACCGGAATCGCGTTCTTTCCAGGTCCCCGAACTGCCGCTCGCCGTCAACCTTGAACAGCTCGAGGTGAAACAGGCATCCTTCGGACAGAACGTTTTCGGCCTTGCCGCCGACCTCGCTCTGACCGGCGCTCTCAAAATCGACAGTGGAACCCTCGAGAGCAGTTTCGAAGTGCAACGTCTGGACGGTCCCGGTGGCCAGTTTGCGCTCGAAGCGGCTTACTCCAACGAAACCGAGATACTGGATCTCGATCTGGTCCTTGATGAACCCGCAGATGGCGTGGTTGCGAACCTTCTCAACGTCCAGGGCCGCCCGCCCCTCAAGCTCACCCTCGCCGGCAGCGGTCCGCTGAGCATGCTCGATATCAAGCTGGCTCTTGAGGCAGACGGCATACCCGCTTTTGGCGGCACGGCAAGGCTCCGCGAACGTGAAGAGGGCCTGGGCTTTTCCGCCCGCCTCGCTGGTTCCATTAAAAGGCTCGTGCCGGCTCAGTTTCAGGATTTCTTCGGCGCGGGAACCCGCATCAACGTCAATGGCGTATCGAAGGATGGCGGCGGAATCCTGCTTGAAAATTTTCAGGTCACCAGCGCCTCCATGCGCATCGAGGCCGTTGCAGAGACAAGCAGCGACAATTTTCTCACCGCTCTCTCCCTTGGCGCTTCGGTGGCCAACCCCAAGGGCGACCGCGTACTGCTGCCCGTTTCAGGCGGACAGACCTCTCTTCAATCGGCAAAACTCGACATCACCTTCGGCGAGGCAGGTTCGGAGCGCTGGAACGGAAAACTCGAGCTGGATGGACTTCAAACCGCAGAACTGTCCGCCGGTCGCACGGTCGTCACGATGGGCGGGCTGGCGCAAAACCTGAATGATCCGCTTTCCCGTCGGATAAGCTTCGAGATCGACGGAGAGCTTTCCGAGATCACCGCCAGGCAAGCCAAGATCGCCAGGGCACTCGGCGATACCCTTGATGTCTTGGCGCACGGGGACTGGCAGGCAGGCAATCCGGTTTCGCTTGAAAACGTCAGCATCTCCGGGAACGGTCTGGAAACCGCCCTCACCGGCCAGATCGACGACTTCGCGTTCACCGGCGACATCAAACTGAAGGCAGCCGACATTGCTCCCTTCTCCGGCCTTGCAGATCAGGCGCTGGGCGGCTCGGTCAATCTCGTCGCAAATGGCACGCTGCGCCCCATCAGCGGCGCCTTCGACCTCAACCTCGACGGAACGGCAACCGATCTGCGTATCGAAAACGAAATTGCCGGGAACCTGCTTGCTGGAACCACTCGCATAGAGGGCGGTGTGGCGCGCGGACCCGAAGGATTGACCGCGCGCACATTGTCCCTGACAAACAATCAGTTCAACATACAGGCCGACGGCAACTTTGCGACCGGAGCAGCAAACTTCCGCTTCGATGCCACGTTGGAGGACATGGCCCTCCTCGCGGAAACTGCGTCGGGCCGTCTGACAGCCACAGGCCGCGCCGAAGGGGCTGAGGGACGCATCAATCTCACGGTGAAAGCCGATGCACCGCGCGGCAGGCTTTCCGGCCGCGATCTCAGCGAGGCCACTCTCGGTTTTGATGGCCAGCTCGAGGATGAGATCCTGACGGGGGCCGTTGACGGCACCGCATTTCTGGCCGGAGAGCGCGTGGACCTTTCAGGCCAGCTGGTCCTTTCGCCGGATCAACGGCGGCTGACTGAATTTGCCTTCCGCGCAGGAGGTGCGACTGCCACCGGCAACCTCGTCCAGAATGTGCGCAAAAACCTGATCGATGGTCGGATCAGCATCGACGCCGCCGACGTCTCCACCGCCGCCGCGCTGCTGCTGCGTGAGGCAACCGGCAGTGTGAAGGCCGACCTCTCCCTCTCAAACGTTGACGAGCGCCAGATTGCCGATATCAACGCCACCATCCGCGATCTGAATGTCGATCAGACGCGCATTTCAAATGCTGCGCTCGCTGCCACAATCGAAGATTTGTTCGGGGTACCCTCCGCCGTCGGCTCGATCAATGCCAAGGGGATCAGTGCAGGCGGCCTGAATGTTACATTGGTCGAAGCCACCGCGCGCCAGAACGAAGGAGCCACGGATTTCGAGGGCAAAGCCCTCCTTGAACAGGGCACCGAGATTGAGACCCAGGGCGCACTGGCACCTGAAGGCGATGGGTATCGCGTACGGCTCAACGAGCTCCGCCTGGAACAGGGCGCCGTAAAGGCCCGTCTTGTGGAACCCGCTTCCCTTCTTGTGGAAGGCAGCGCCTTCACACTCGATCCGCTGGCGATCGATGTCGCGGGCGGTCGCATCACGGCCGGAGGTCGCTTCGCCAATGCTCTCGATCTTGTGGTCAATCTTCAAAGTGTCCCGCTTTCCATCGCCAACACGATCAAGCCCGAGCTCGGTCTTGGCGGCACACTCGACGGCAGGGCGCAGATCAGGGGCACCCGCGACAGACCCCTTGTGAACTTCGACATCGACGGACGCGAGATCACCTCCCCGGTTCTGGCGCAAGCGGGTCTCGGGACGCTGACGATCAATGCTGCTGGAACCAGCGAAGGCGAACGGCTGAACGTCGACACCAGCATCACCAGCCCGGAAGGTTTGAACGCCACCGCACGTGGCGCGGTCCCCTTCGATGACGGGCAGCTTTCCCTGGATGTTGCTCTCAACGCTTTCCCTCTGGCCGCCCTGAATCGTGTCGTGCGCGGTCAGGATCTTGCTGGGCAGTTGACAGGCAGCGCCCGGGTGACCGGCAGGCTCACGGAGCCGCAGGCAAATTTCGACATGCGCGCCACCGGCCTACGGGCCGCACCCTTGTCCAGTGCGGGCCTGGGGCCGCTTCAGCTCGCCGCCAGCGGCCGTTATGCAGACAATGCAGTACAGCTTGTCCGGCTGACGGCCGACGGTCCGTCCGGGCTGGGCATTGAAGCGAGCGGCACGATTCCGCTTTCCGGGTCCGGCCTTGGGCTGAATGTTGCAGGCACCGCGCCGCTTTCTATCGCCAATCGCGTTCTCGCTGATCGTGGAACCCAGCTTTCGGGAACGGCATCCGCCAATATCCGCGTCTCCGGCGCGTTGGCCGATCCCGTCATCAACGGCACAATCTCGACTGCCAACGCATCCGCAGTCGATCCCCTCACAAATCTGCGCATTGGCGATGTGCGCCTCGCCGCTGCCGTTAATGGCGATCGGGTTTCGATCACGGAAGGGTCGGCGGCCCTGGCGGCAGGCGGCAGGGTTTCCGTTTCCGGCACGATATCGACCAATGCGCAGGCGGGCTTTCCCGCCGATCTCAGGATCGGTCTCAACAATGCCAGACACACCGATGGAGAAATGGTGACGGCAACCGTGAACGGTGCCCTGACCATGACAGGTCCGCTCACCCGCGATCCGCTGCTTGCTGGCGAGGTGAATGTGGAGCGTGCCGAAATCCTTGTGCCTGAAAGCATCGGCGGCGGCGCTGCACAGATCAACGTGCGCCATCTCAATCCGCCTCCCGCTGTGCAGCGCACCCTTGAGCGCGCGCGCGCAGATGACGGCACGCCCATGCCCTCGGCACGTCCGAGCGTCATGCGGCTGAATGTCAATGTGACGGCGCCGGCCCGCATTTTCGTGCGTGGACGCGGCCTCGATGCCGAACTCGGCGGCTCGGTGAGGTTGACCGGCCCGGTAACGAACATTCAGCCGGTCGGAGGTTTCAAGCTCATTCGTGGCCGACTGTCCATCATCGGTCAGCGCATAACCTTCGACGAAGGAGAAGTCACCCTGGTGGGCGATCTTGATCCGCAACTCGACTTCATCGCCCGCTCGCGCGGCAACGATATCATCGTATTCATCAATGTGAACGGCCGCGTCTCCGACCTCAACATCACGTTCTCTTCTCAACCCGAACTGCCCGAGGATGAAGTGCTTGCGCGCCTCGTCTTCAACCGCGGCATCGACGAGCTGTCCGCCGTCCAGATCGCACAGCTTGCGGCAGCCGCCGCCGAACTTGCAGGTGGGTCCAACACCTCCCTCTTGGGGTCCTTGCGCAATGCGACGGGGCTCGACGATCTGGACGTCGTCACCGATAGTGAGGGCAACGCGGCGGTGCGCGCGGGTCGCTACATTCAGGACAATATCTATCTCGGGGTGGAGGCCGGCGCGAAAGGAACGACACGCGGCACGATCAATCTCGACATTACCGAAGACCTCAAGGCCCGTGGCGCAGTTGGATCCGACGGCAATTCAAGCCTCGGCATCTTCTTCGAAAAAGACTATTGATCTGAACAGAAGAAAGCCGGCCAGAAGACTGGCCGGCAAACGGCGCGCGGGGTTCGGGTCGGGGGGATGGTGGGTGCGCGCCTTGTCTGAAAACACCGCCAGGCAACAAAGGTTCCGCAAAAATTTCGTCTCTGCGTTTCCCGCGACCGGGCACTCATGGGAGACGATGTTTCAGCGCTGCCAGCCCTGGGCGCCTATCAGAGGAACGAAGGACACCGGCGCCAGGACCTCAGTGCGGAAGGCACTCTCCCCTTCACGCACGACGCAATTGAGCTGCTGGGCTCCATGAGCAGAACCGACCGGCATGACGAGCCGTCCGTTGAGAGCGAGCTGCGCCTGCAGCGCCTCAGGGATACGCGGTCCTGCCGCGGCGACGATAATGGCATCGAACGGCCCTTCCTCCGGCAGCCCCAGCGTGCCGTCACCGACAACAATGCTCACATTGTCCAGGTAGCCCGCGTCTGCCAGGCGCCGGCGCGCCGCGATGGCGAGCGAATCGTGCCGTTCAATCGAAAAAACATGTCCTGCGATCCGCGACAGGATGGCCGTGGAATACCCCGACCCCGTACCCACCTCGAGAACGCGGCTTTGTGGCTTGAGATCGGCGGCCTCGGTCATCAGCGAAACGATATAGGGCTGCGATATGGTCTGCCCGTCGCCAATGGGCAGCGCCCCATCCTCATAAGCGAGCTCGGCAAGATGCTTCGGCACAAACAGTTCGCGCGGCACTTCGGCCATAGCGTTGAGCACTGTTTCGGAGACTATGCCACGCCGTCTCAACACCGCCAGCATCGCGCGGCGGCGATCTTCGTTCTGATCGATATGTTGCTTGCTGTTCAAACCTGCCAGCTTCGGTCATGAAGAAAAACTCGAGCCCCTATAATGCCGCCAAATGGTTCTGACCGTCCATCCTTGCGGCCATGAACTTATGCATGGCAACGCAGGCAGCGCGCATAGCTCGCCAAGCCTAGGCCCAGACATTTCTTCTGAAATCTGCTTAAAAAGGTTTATTGGTGGGTGATACAGGGCTCGAACCTGTGACCCGCTGATTAAGAGTCAGCTGCTCTACCAACTGAGCTAATCACCCGACCATTTCGGGCGGCGATCAGGTCGCCGTCAACCGAATGACCGGCTCCTTAAACGGTTTCGGCCACGCATGCAAGACACTCTGACACGAGTTTGTCACTTATTGCTCAAATCAACAGTTTCCCTTCCGCCACGCGCACCGCATGACCGCCGATGCGGGCAGAAGCGATCGCTCCGTGGTGGACGTCGACCTCCAGGCGGATGCTGGAAGGCCGTCCCATTTCAATGCCTTGCTCGATCAGGAACCCATGCGCTCCATCGACGAGCGCATCATGCTTCATGATGGCGCCGGCAAAGGCAGCCGCCGCCGAACCCGTCGCCGGATCCTCGGGAATCCCGTCATCAGGGGCAAACATGCGGACATGAAATGCGTGATCGTGATTGACCGTCTCCCGGCAGTAAACATAGGGAGCCGCAGACGGTCCATCCATCTGCGGAAGAAGCGAACGCCACAGACCAGCATCGACCCGCGCACGGCGTGCCACCCCCAGATCGGCCACCGGCACGCAGACATAAGGCACGCCCGCACTCCAGGTGCTGATCGTATGGTTCTCGAACCCGATCTCATGATGGCCGAGGCCGAGCGCCGCGGCCACCGCTTCCGGCTCTATCGGAAACGGAACCGACACTGGAAGCCTGGGCAGGTCGAATTCTGCATAAGCCGCCCCCTTCCCCGCCGTCACGGCGCAGCGCACTGGCCCCACCGTCTCCTCCAGCATCAGGATCGAAGTCTGGGAACTTCCATCACCCGTTCCCGCCAGCTCGGCAAGTGCGATCGCGGCTCCGACCGTCGGATGACCGGCGAAGGGCAGCTCCGTACGCGGCGTGAAGATGCGGAGACGTGCTGAATGGTTCTCGCTCTCCGCCTGTTTAACGAAAACGGTCTCCGAGAGATTGAATTCGCCCGCGATCCGCTGCATCGCCGCGTCGTCCATCCCGTCCGCATCAAACACCACCGCCAATGGGTTTCCCGAAAGCGGCTCATCGGAAAAAACGTCATAAATATAATAGTTTCTACCAGTCATCTCGCCTCTCACAGAAAAAGTACCCGTCATTGCGGCAATGCGACGGTGCAGGCACTGCTTTGCCATCTTTTGCCCACTTTCCTCATACCACGTCATTGCCAAAAGGGGGCGCCGCAAACGACAGGCGACCACGCAAATGACCAACCATGAAGTCGACGGGTCCAAAACCGCCTCGGATCAGGACCCCGGCACCGGCCCCCTCCGAAAGCGCCGTCGCTGGCCGTTGCTGCTCGCGGTCGCCCCGGTTCTGGCGGCAGGCATATGGGTGTTTTCCGGCGCTCGATCAGGCCAGACAGGCCCTGCATATACGATCCAGCCCGTCGAGCGGGGCAATCTCGTCGCGCAGGTGGCAACAACAGCAGTATTGCATCCGCGAACCCAGATCGACATCTCGAGCGAACTGAAAGGCACAGTGCAGTCGGTTCCCGTAAGGCAAAGCCAGCGCATCCGCCGTGGCGAGGTCCTCGCGACACTCGATTCCACGGTTTTCGAATACGCCGTGGAACGTGCAGAAGCGCTTGTGGCCACGGCAAGGGCGAGCCTCTCAGACGCTGAGATTTCCTTGCGCGAAGCCGAACGCAAGCTCGAACGGGCCCAGGCTCTGAAAGCCAGAAACGCACTCAGCGAACAGAAGCTCGAGGAGATGCAGGCCGAGCGCGACCGTGCAGAAAACCGGGTCATCACGGCAAGAGCCGATCTTGCGGCCAATCAGGCCGAGCTCAAGTTGAAACGCTTCGATCTCAGCCGGACGACAATCCGCTCACCGATCGATGGGGTGGTGTTGGCGCGCAAGGCCGAGCCCGGCAAAACCATGTTCGCCTCCTCCGACGACGGTGTGCTGTTTGTTCTCGCCGAGAATCTGGAGCAGATGGAACTGGTCGCAAAGATCAACGAGGCCGATATTGGCGCGGTGCAGCGTGGGCAACAGGCGAGTTTTACCGTCGAAGCCTACCCCGACCAGACCTTTGGCGCGACAATCCGGGATGTCTCCTTTGCCCATAAGACCGAAAACGATCTGGTGACTTATGAGGCAAATCTCCATGTACGCAACGCCGATCTGAAGCTGCGTCCTGGCATGACAGCCTCTGTTTCGATCAAGACAAACGAAACGCAGAACGCCCTCCTCATTCCCACCAGCGCATTGCGATATCGGCCACGCACCTTTGAAGACGTATCCCCCTCGATCCCGTCAGAAGCTTCCAGCGATCTGGCACTTGTCCACGTGCTTGAGAACAACGAACCAAAAGCGGTTCGGGTTAAGCTTGGCGTGCGCAACTGGGAGAAAGCCGAGGTCCTGTCCGGCCTGTTGGCTGGACAGAATGTGATCACCGGAGAACAGATCGGTGGACTGACCCAATGAACGCGCCGGTCCGCTCCACGCCGCTCCTCGTCTTCTCCAGGGTCTGGCGCAGTTATGGCGAAGGCGACACGCAGATCCATGCCCTCTCGGATGTCAGCTTCGAGATCGAACAGGGTGCCTTCGTGGCCGTCACCGGCCCCTCAGGTTCGGGAAAGTCCACTGCAATGAACATTCTGGGCTCGCTCGATATACCCTCCCGTGGCGCTTACTGCTTCATGGGCAACGACGCTGGCAGGATGGACAGGGTCGCCCGCGCCGAGCTGCGCAACAGGCATATCGGCTTCGTGTTTCAGGGTTACAATCTCCTGCCACGAACCACGGCACTCGAAAACGTGGAACTGCCTCTCGTCTATCGCGGTCTTTCGGCGCACCGACGTCGCGCCCTTGCCGGAAAAGCGCTGGCACAGGTCGGGCTGGAGGGTCGTGAGCATCACAGGCCGGGCGCCCTGTCCGGGGGTCAGCAGCAGCGGGTTGCGATTGCCCGCGCCCTCGTGTCGGAACCGACCCTGCTCGTGGCCGACGAACCGACCGGAAATCTGGATACCGAACGCAGCCACGAAATCATGGCGCTTCTCACAGAACTCAACCGACAACAGGGCTTGACCATTGTGATGGTCACTCACGAAGCCGATATGGCAGCCTTCGCCGGCCGGCAGATCGGCTTTCGTGACGGGAAGATCGCCTTTGACACCGATCATGAGGCGGCACGCTGATGCTGCTGGAATCGGTTCACCTGGCGCTTCTCTCCATCGCCCGCAACAAGATGCGCTCCCTGCTCACACTGCTTGGGGTGATTATCGGCGTGGCCGCAGTGATCGCGCTGCTCACGATAGGCGGTGGTGCGCGGGAAAAAATTCGCGCCGAAATGGCCGGTCTTGGAAGCCGTCTGATCTTTGTCTTCGCCGGTATGCCCCCTGATCCGTCTGCTCCGGCTATGGCCAGGGCACGGGCGCTCACAAACACACATCTGATCAACATGGAAAAAGCCATCAGCCGATACGCCACCGTGGCAGCGAATGCAGAAACCCGGCTTCGCGTTTCCTATGGCGCGCGTGGTCTCTCCGCGCAGCTTCGCGGCGTCAGCAAGTCCTATTTCGCCCTGCGCGACTGGCCCCTGACACGCGGCCGCCTGCCCACGGCCCCCGAACTGGCCAGCAATGCCAGCATCTGCGTTGTGGGAAGCAGGGTGTCGGAAGCGCTTTTCGGCATGGAGAACCCGGTCGGTGCCCGCATACGGATTGGCCAGACCCACTGTCGTGTTATCGGACAGCTTTCCGACAGGGGCGCTTCATTTTCCGGAGATCAGGACACACTCGTAATGATGCCGCTCGGGCTGTTTCAAACCCGGATCAGCGGCAAAAACGAAATCGAGCAGATATTGATCAATGCGCCCAGCGAGGCATCTATCCCCCTTCTCAAAACGAAAGTCAGGGAGGAGATGCGCCGTCTGCGCCGGATTGCGCCAGGACGCAGCGATGATTTTCAGGTCGAGGACATGGCCGAGTATATGCGCCAGGCCAGCAGCATCATTGGCAATGTGACGGCGATACTCGGCGCAATCGCCGCCATCAGCCTTCTGGTCGGCGGTATCGGTATCATGAACATCATGCTGGTATCGGTAACCGAGCGCACCCGCGAGATCGGCATCCGCATGGCCATCGGCGCACGCCAGCGCGATATTCTACTCCAGTTCCTGACAGAAGCCTCGGTGCTCTCGCTGCTCGGCGGGCTGATCGGCATCGGCTTCGGCCTTGCCATTGCATGGGCCGTAACCACCCTCATGAATGTGGACTTCGTGCCCAGTCTTGCCGCGATTGCGGCAATCGCGGCAGTTTCTGCGATCATCGGGATCGTGTTCGGCTTTTTTCCAGCGCTACGTGGCGCCCGTCTCGATCCTATCCAAGCCCTTCGACACGAGTGATCGCTTCTGCTCTCCGGCCGGTCAGGTTATGTCGAGTTGAACCACCACCGGACAATGGTCCGAGGCTTTTGGTCTGTCCCAGCCCACACGCGGGAACCGGGACACCTCCTGTTCCGGCGGAAAAACCGTGCGCCAGGGCTGTCCGGATCGGATGATTTCGGGGATCGCACGCGGATTGCGTTCGGCGAGCGCTTTCGAAGCCAGGAGGTAATCGAGCTGGCAGAGATGCCGCTCTTCCGGCCCTCTGGTGTGATAAAGCGTCCAGCGATCCATCTCGGGTCGGCGCTCTACGAGGTTCTCGCAAAATCCGCCGGCGGTCAGCGTGTTGATGCTGGAAAGCGTCTCCTGCACAGGCTCGAACCGATAACCTTCATGCGCTTCACCGGTAATGACCAGGCGCTCGCGATAGTCGTTCAAATCGCCACAGATGACCCAGCGCTTCGTAGACGCCCGGTCAGCACCGCCGAAACGTTCCTCGATGATACGTCGAACAGCAGCTGCCTCGGCCATTCGCACGGGCATGGAGGCGGACCGCCCGTCCATGCCGTTGCGCGGCGGACTCATCGCCTTGAAATGCACGACATAGAGCGTCATGGGACGGCCGCCGACCTTGATGTCGAGTTCCAGACAATCCCTGCGGAACAAGCGATCCTGCGGTTCGATACCAAGCTCCGCCAGAGCGTCGTTGTGCAGGTCTAGATCAGAGAAGGTCAGATGGGCATGACTGGTCATGCGCTCGAATTCGATTGGCTGTCCATGCGCAGTCGCCGGCCGCATCATGACCGCCACGTCGATGCCGCGTGAATCATTACCCGAAGCAGAATACTTCTCGCGATAACCGTTGCCGATCATCTTGAAGAGATAGCCATACTCGAACGCCTTGAGCGCGGCCAGATTGTCGACTTCCTGAAGGCACAGGATATCTGCTCGCGTCGCTGCGATGGCAAGTGCAGTCAACTGCCTCGCATCATCCGTCAACGCTACGGCCCGCGCCTGTTCGAGCGCGCGATAATGCGCTTCATCCTCGATCTCATAGAGCGACAGCGCGCGGTCGCGATGGAGATCGTTGCGGAAACCGGAGAAATCGAACCGGTTCATCAGATTTTCAACGTTGAAGGTGGCGAGCCGGAGCGACATGCAAGAACGTTTAAACGGTGCAGCACGGATTACAAGCCTCGGTTCGGCCCAAAACCGGCAACGTTTCCATCCATCACACGTTCATGGAGATTGTGCTTGCTTCTGATACTATAAGCATCTCTGACATTGCTTGATTGAAGGGATGTGGGGGCTTTTTCGGGGGTCTGGAAACCAGGAGACCACTATGAAACACGGACTGACAAAAATCGCCTGTTCGGGCCTGATCGCCCTCGGGTTTGTTTTCGTCGGAGCGCCTGCAAATGCCAACGCGCTTGGTATCGCCGGTAGCGCGGCTTCCGGGGCGGTAGAGCGTTCGGCAGCGGAAACACCTGTGACAAAGGTAGACCACCGCCACCACAGGAAGTGGCGCCACCACCACGAACGCCGCAAGTGGCGCCGGCATCGTCCGCGCGCTGGCTTCTACTTGGAATTCGGCCGGCCCGCTCCCTACTATTACCCGCCCTACCACGTGCGCCCGCGGCCCGCGCGCCCTTATTATGGTCAGCCCGTCAGGCTGTCGCGCGCGCATGTGCGCTGGTGCTATAACCGGTATCGTTCCTACCGGGCTTCCGACAACACCTTCCAGCCCTACCACGGCCCACGCCGGCCCTGCCGTTCACCGTATTACTGATCGGCAACGGGACTGATTTCTGACAATGGCGCGGGATCGTCCGCGCCATTTTCTTTATGCAGTTTTTCCTGTCGCACGGACTTGAGACGATTTTAGCGACAATTTCGCTTTTTCAACCTTCCCGGCGCGATTAAAAATCCGGATTTCTATCTGGAGTTGTGTACGATGCGTTGTTTGAAACTGGTTCTGGTTGTCGCACTTTGTCTTGTCGGCACACAAATTGCGACTGCCGGTCGGCTTTTATCAGCAACCAGCAGCCGCATATGCCTGGACGGCTGGAACGAGCGTCGCGCGATGCGGCACCTCTTTCCCGGCCGAATGCAGTTGACACTGGGCGACATGCATCGTCGCCATTGGCTCGAGCGTTGCCGCACTGACTATCGCTTGCACCACCGTCCGATTCCCTCATGGTCGCCCTGGCACGATCCGCATGGCCGCTTTGCAGGCTATTTTTACGGTTTTAACGATGTGTACGGTCCCGGCCGCCGGCCATTGTTAAGGCCGCGCCACGGTGCACGGTCGTTCTACTGGCGCTATCGGCCTGCGCAGCGCACAGGGGTGGCGCGCGCTTATCCCGGCCATGCTGCTCGAGCAGCGCATCTTGCCTGGTGCGACAGTAAATATCGTTCGTTTCGAGCGTCCGATAACACGTTTCAGCCCTATCGCGGCCCACGCAAACACTGTGTTTCACCCTATGGCCGGTAGGGCGACCTTTCGCAAAACGGAAGATGCGCTCAACCGTGAAACCGCGCCCGATAAGCTCTGGGCGTCATGCCGCGCAGTGCCTTGAACTGCCGGTTGAAATTGGCCAATGAGCGATAGCCGACTGCAGCAGCCACATGGCCGATTGGCTGCTCACTCGAGGAAAGCCGCATGCACGCTTCGCCAATGCGCAGCCGCATTACGTAGTCTGAAATGCTGGTCCGCGTGTGTCGGCGAAACAGTCGATGCAGGCCGGAGGGACTGAGCGCCGCGATCTCGGCCAGCTCTCCGTTGGTAACCCCATCAGCGTAGTGTTTGTGAATATGCGCCAGCACGCGATCTATCCGTTCGCGGTCAGCCCGGTCGAGATCGCGCGCCGCCACCGTGCTTGCAAGAGGCTCCGCCTCCGCATCCTCCGCCAGAAGCAGCAGAACCCGTACCAGCGCCAGAAATCGCTCGCCCGGACCCGCCTCGAAAAGGTCCTCGATCAGGGGCCGTACCCGCTCGGAAATCTGCGGCGAAAAGGCAAGCCCGGTTTCCGCCCTGGCCAGGAGCCCTGCGATGGGACGCAACTCCGCAAAGCCCTCCCCCAAAGCCGCTGCCCATTCGTGACGAAACCACATGACCAGCGCCACATGGGGGTGCGATGGGTTCCGCCGTGCGCGCGAAGCCCATGTATGTGGCAGGTTAGCGCCCACCAGCACCAGATCGCCGTCGTCATACTCCCCCACATGATCGCCGACGAAGCGCTGCCCCGTGGAATTGAGCGTCAGCGTCAGCTCGTATTCGGGATGATGATGCCATTCAAAGGGAATGCCATCCTCGAGCCGGCGATTGAGCATGCTCCAGGAGGCACCCGGCACGGTCGGCAAGGTCTCCAGAAACGGCCTCATCCAGCGCTCCACAACTATTAAACGCCATAATCGTATCAATATTGGCCAGCTGAGTACAACACCGCTCCGTTGGTCGCGGTATTCTGAGGCCTGCAATCGAGGATATCCGGGAGGAAACCATGCAGGAAGCCGTCATCAAGCGCGATGCGCACCCCTCGACCAGCAAGGTCGGCACGCAGCTCAAGGACATCGTAAAGACACTTCCGCTGCGCGTTCTCTCTGAAAACGACTGGCAACACTGGGTTACCAGAGGCTACGTCATCGTGCGTCAGGCCGTGCCGAGCGAGAATGTCGAGCGTCTCGTCGACCTGCTATGGGCGTTTGACGAAAAAGACCCCAACGACCCTTCGACCTGGTATGCCCCGCAGCGCCGCGAGCACAGGATGAAGGAGCTCAACAACACCGGCATGCTGGAGATTTATAATCACCAGTATCTGTGGGACAATCGCATGGAACAGCGTATCTACGATGCCTTCGTTGACATCTGGGACCGTGAAGACCTCTGGGTCACCATCGACCGTGCCAATCTGAACGCGCCAAAGAAAAACCCCGGCAATCCGAACGGTTTCATCCACTGGGATGCAGACACTTCGCTCCGCCCCCTGCCCATCGGTGTTCAGGGTGTGTTGAGCCTGAAGAAGCAGGACGGGGATGTCGGCGGTTTCCAGTGCATTCCCGAGCTCTTCGAGCATTTCGACGAGTGGGTCGAAACCCAGCCCGCCGATCGTGACCCGATGCATCCGGACACGACCGGCTTCAAGATCACCAATATCGACATGGAGGCAGGCGATCTCCTGATCTTCAACTCGCTTCTGGCGCATGGTGTCCGGCCCAACCATTCGAAGGACCGGGTCCGGATGGCGCAATACATCTCCATGCACCCGGCCGAGTTCGAGAATGAGGAAGAACGCCTCGAACGCATCCGCCTCTGGCGCGAACTCGACCACCCCAAACGCGACGCCTTCCCCGGCGACCCACGCGAATGGGAAAAGAAGCACGCGAAAACGGCAGAGCTTACGGAGCTTGGAGAGAGGCTGCTGGGATTGAAGCGCTGGCCACTCGGGACCTGACAACGCAAGCCAATGACTTGCACATGGCTTCACTCTCCTGTCAGCGCTCGCGCTCCTGGCAGGAGAGGACTTATATCCAGCCCTTTCGACAACCTCACAACGTCCGTCTCTGCGTCGACAAGGCAGACAAAGACCGGCCGATAGGCATCCGACAAGCGGGGGCCAGCCACCACCGCCACGTCATAGCCTGGCAAACCACCAGCATCCGGCAAGACAATAGGATCCGGCCAAATCTCACGGGCCGCCTCAAAACAACGCGAAGTCACCTCCATCTGCCTTTCGAATTGAATGGAAGCGTCATCAGCCGAAGCTGTTGAAGAATATAAAATTAAACACTGCAAAAAATATATATTAAATAACCGCATGATATAACCAATAACTCAAAAGAAAAGGAACATAATCACAAATATCTCTACGGAAAAGTAAGATTTTTTTATTTATTTAAAAAAAGCGGGTGAGAACGATAATTTTGGGAGGCCGCCTGAGGCTCACCGAAAAGCCACGCCGATCTCCGTCAGGCTGCGCCAGCGGATCACAGCCATGCGGACACGGTCGCTGCCCTCAATCTCGACGTAGAACTCATCGGGCACCGCACAGATGTCGCCGAAGCGGATGCGGGCGCCGCTTTCGCTCAGATCGCGCACCATCCCCAGAAGCATGCAGGTGCCGTTGTTCCAGAAGAGCCGGGCGTGCCGCTCCAGGGGATCGCGCGGTTCGTTGCGCCGCTCGGTGGAAACCGGGCGCCCCGAAGATAATCGTCTTTCCGCATCCGAAATCATCACCGTCTCCTCGGATTTGCCCTCTCCTGGAGAGCAGCGCTGCGAAAGTCGTGCCAGCAGTCCGTTTCATGGTGGGACAGGCATATGAAGGAGCGGTAAAGAAAAAGGCCGCGGACGGTGCCGCGACCTCTCTTTCTGGAATGTGGAAAAAGATCAGTTCTTTTCCTTGTCCACCAGCTTGTTCTTGGAGATCCACGGCATCATGCCGCGCAGCTTCTCGCCAACTTCCTCGATCGGATGCTCGTCGTTCAGGCGGCGGGTCGCCTTGAAGCGGGCTGCCCCTGCGTGCCACTCCTGCATCCACTCAGTGGTGAAGCGGCCGGACTGGATGTCCTGAAGGACACGCTTCATCTCCGCCTTGGTCTCTGCCGTGATGATGCGCGGACCGGTCACATACTCGCCCCACTCGGCCGTGTTGGAGATCGAGTAGTTCATGTTGGCGATACCGCCCTCATAGATGAGGTCGACGATCAGCTTCACTTCATGCAGACACTCGAAATAGGCCATTTCAGGCGCGTAGCCGCCTTCGACCAGCGTCTCGAAGCCGGCACGGATGAGCTCGACCAGACCACCGCACAGAACGACCTGCTCACCGAAGAGATCCGTCTCGCACTCTTCGCGGAACGTGGTCTCGATGATGCCCGAGCGGCCACCACCCACACCGCAGGCATAGGAGAGGCCAAGGTCGAGCGCATTGCCAGACGCATCCTGATGAACCGCCACGAGGCACGGCACGCCGCCGCCCTTCTCATATTCGCCGCGCACCGTGTGACCGGGCCCCTTCGGCGCAACCATCAGCACGTCAACGGTCTTCTTCGGTTCGATCAGGCCGAAATGCACGTTAAGGCCGTGCGCGAAGGCAATGGCAGCGCCGTCACGGATGTTCGGCGCGATTTCGGAATTGTAGATGCCAGCCTGCAGCTCGTCGGGCGTTGCCATCATCATCAGATCGGCCCATGCGGCAGCCTCGGCCACCGACATCACCTTGAGGCCATCGGCCTCCACTTTCTTGGCGGTCGCGGAACCCGGACGCAGCGCAACGGCAATGTCCTTGGCGCCCGAATCCTTCAGGTTCAGCGCGTGCGCGCGACCCTGACTGCCATAACCGATAATGGCGACCTTCTTGCTCTTGATGAGATTGAGATCGGCATCGCGATCGTAATACACCCGCATACTCAGTTCCTTTCCTGATCCAACTTGATGTTGTTCGTTTCCGACTGCCTAGACCCTGTCCCGGCCTGCCGTCTCTCCTTTTCGCACTCCGAAGAGCACGAAAAACTGATCCACCGCCTCCTCTGCAAGCGCAGCATGATTTTCCGGTCGGCGGACGCCGGCCTCGCCCAGAAGCATGCGCACATGAAGGTCGCGCACGATCAGGCCGTAAAACGTGTGATAGGCAGCATCCCGGTCATGATAGGCGATGAGCCCGCGCTGCCGGCCCGCCTCCAGTAGCGCGCCTGCGCGCTTGTCGATGCCATGTCGCCCCCGCTCGATGAGCAGCGCCCCAAGCCGGCTGCCCTCACGGCTCGCCTGCCCGATCGCCAGCCGATTGAGCGCCAGCGAAACGTCCCCGCTCAAAACCTGCAGAAGATCATTGGCGAAATCCACCAGATGCGCACGAAAGCGGCCATGGTCGAGCTTTTCGCCACTGTCGATCCGGGCGCGTACCTTGCTCGCCTGATGGGCGATCATCGCAGCCAGAAGCCCGTCGCGGTCGCCGAACCATTTGTACAGGCTTTCCTTGGAGCAATTGGCCGCCCGCGCAAGTCCTGCGGTCGTCAGCGCGCGTTCACCGCCCTCCACCAGAAGCCCGAGCGCCTTGTCCAGAACCGCGCGCTGGCGCGGTGTATATTCGTCCTGCATTTCCGGCATGTGGCGCACGAAGGTTTCTGTTCCCGCTTCTCTATCGTACCGTACGGTACGGTTCTGTCACACCAGCCACCGGATTGCAAGCCGGATCGCGAGCAACAGCTCCGACTTTCGGGAAAGCATCGAGAAGAGGCGAAAATCCCCGCTTCCGGGCAGAATGCGGGGAGCGTATGGACATTCTGTTGCTGCCTGGAGCATTCGCCGCGAGGCAGCACAGAGGCCCTTTCAGGAAAACCGATAAAGCTCTACCGCCCGCACTGGCGCATCTGCTGAGCGTATTGATTGGCCATGCTCGCGGCCTTTCGGGCCGATTTCTGCATATGGGGATTGTTGCGCCACGCTCCGCGTCGATATCCTGCATGCCCGGCATAATAGTTTAGATAGAGCCCATAAGCGTCGTTGAGTGCGACACCGTTGGTCCTGTGGCTGGTCTGATGATACCAGCCGACAAAGTCGACGGCATCGGCAAAGCTCGTGCGCCGCGCCATCATATTACCGGTTTCGCGCTTGTAGCGCTGCCAGGTGCCATCGAGCGCCTGCGAATAGCCATAAGCGCTTGAAGCGCGTTTCCACGGTATGAAGCCGAGCAGCTTCCTGCGCGGCGGGCGTGCATCCGCATCAAAGCCGGATTCGATCCGGATCGTCGCCATCAACACCTCCGCAGGCACACCATATTTGCGCTCGGCGCGCTTGGCCTCCGTGTACCAACCGCCAAAAAGGCCCTGCTTCTGGTCGAAGACGGTACAAACATTATTGATGCTGCGCGGCGTCGAAGCACAGCCTGCCAACGCCAGCGCGAGCAGCATGGTCACTGCAGCTATACGCATGGAACACCTCAAAACCCGCACCCCATGCATAGGCTGGCGAATCCTAAGAAACCCTATTCGCACGCGTTAACGCTCTGGGCAATTCCGTGACCAGATGCGGCTCAAATGGAGCGCAGGCTCACCCTTCGCAGGCCCGCATGAAGCGACGGACGGTTTGTGCCATGCCATGTTCCAGCGCATCGGCAGTAAGCCCATGCCCGATAGAGACTTCACAAAGACCGGGTATGCGAAGCGCTAGCGCAGGAAGGTTCGCCACCGTCAGATCGTGCCCAGCATTGACACCGAGCCCGACCGCCATGGCGGCATCTGCCGTTTTACCTAGCTTTTCCAGTTCGATAGCGGCTTTTTCGGAATCATCGTGGCAAGCACCATACGGCCCCGTGTACAATTCGATCCGGTCGGCTCCCAGCGCGGCAGCGGTCGGCACCTGCTCCGGGTCCGGGTCGGCAAAGAGCGAGACCCGAAAGCCCTGCTTTTTCAGCCGCGCGATAATGGGCTGAAGAAACTCGCCCTGCCCGGAAAAATCCCAGCCATGGTCCGAGGTCGCCTGCGCCGGGTCGTCCGGCACCAGCGTCACCTGTTCTGGCTGGTGCTCTTCCACGAGAGCAAGAAATTCCTCAGTGGGATACCCCTCGATGTTGAACTCGCGGTCGGGAAATTCGTCATCCAGCAACGCCCGGATCTCCGGTAGGTCGGAAAAGCGGATATGCCGCTGGTCCGGTCTGGGATGGACCGTCAGCCCGCTGGCACCCGCCTCCAGGGCAATACGGCCAAGTCCCGTAACGCTCGGCCATGGCAGGTCGCGCCGATTGCGCAGCATGGCAACAGCATTGAGATTGACGGAGAGTTTTGCCGGCATTGTCGATTTCAGCTTTCTAAGACGTTTTGGATCGTCCCCGCTCCATAGCGCGATCAGACGGGAACGGACAGGCCCAGACAGCGTTGATAATGCAAGCAGCAAGCGGTCAGGAGAGAAAAATGACCATCAACGATACTCCTCCGAATGTACGGCGCATCGAGACCAGTCGCGAGGATGCATACGCTTTCGAGGTCGTGGGACACATCACGGCAGCCGACGTGGAGAACCTTTATGGCCTTCTCGAAGGCGCCTATGAGGTGCATGACAAGATCGACCTGCTTGTGATCATCCACGACTATGAAGGGTTTGACTGGCAGGCGGCCTTCAAGGAACAGACGATACTGGGCAAAACCCACGCACTGAAGCACATTCGCAAATATGCCGTGGCAGGTGGCCCCGCCTGGATGGGCACGACCATCGCCCTTTTCCGCCCGTTCTTCACCATGGAGATGGAACACTTCCCTTATGAGAAGGTCGAAGAAGCGTGGAAATGGCTGGGAGCCGAACCCGCTTCTCCACCGGGATGATCGCCTCTGGCTCAATTCCGGGAGCGTGGACGCGCCCTACCGCACGATGGTCAGACGCTCGGAAGCGCGGGTGATCGCCGTGTAGAGCCAGCGCTGGCGGGTATCGCGGAAGGCATAACTCTCATCAAAGAGCACCACCTCGTCCCACTGCGAGCCCTGCGCCTTGTGAACTGTCAGTGCATAGCCGTAATCGAAATCGTCGAACCGCTTCTTGGTCTGCCATGGAATTTCCGCTTCCGGATCTTCAAAGGCCGCCTTAAGCAGCTTGATCTTGGCCACGCCGCGATCAGGGTCGTCTTCCTCCGGTGAGACCAGAAGATTGATGCCCGGTTTCACCGTTTCCCTGGAAGAGGTCATCACCTTCCAAAGCGACCCGTTGAGCAGCCCCTTGGCCGGATCATTGCGCAAGCATACGAGCTTGTCTCCGGCCTGAGGATAATCGGCATCAAATCCCTTCAATTCGCGCAGGCGCTGATTGTAGCGCCGGCGTGTGCGGTTGGTTCCTACCAGGACCTGATCTGCCGAAAGCACAAGGTCCTGATCGACCTCGGCCTTCGAGATCACCTTTGCAGCGCCATAATTGCCATGGGAGATTTCGCGCCCTTCACGCACATCGAGCGCAAGCTGAATGATGGGATTGTCCCGCGCTTGCCGATGAATTTCCGTCAGAAGGTGGTCGGGTTCATGCTCGGTGAAAAATCCGCCCCCGGAAATCGGCGGAAGCTGGCCGGGATCGCCCAGAACCAGGATGGGCGTTCCAAACGACATCAGGTCACGGCCAAGTGCCTCGTCAACCATCGAGCATTCGTCAATGATTACCATGGCTGCCTTGGCAATGGGACTTTGCCGGTTGAGCGAGAACGTCGGAGAGATGGACGTGCGCCCCGTCAGTTCGTCCTCCACTTCCTCCTCGCCACGCGGACGATAAATGAGCGAATGAATGGTACGGGCATTACTGGCCCCGCGCGAGCGCAGAACCTGAGCCGCCTTGCCGGTGAACGCGGCGAACTGAACATCGCCGTCCACATGTTCGGCAAAATAGCGCGCCAGCGTCGTCTTTCCTGTCCCGGCATAGCCGAACAGACGGAAAACTTGGCTTTGACCGGCCTTGAGCCAGCTTGCCACGGCGTTGAGCGCCGCGTCCTGTTGCGGGGAGAATTCCATGCTGTCCAGAAAGCAGATTCGCTTTCGCCTGAACAGGCCGCAGCAGCGCTAATGATGGGGGGAAAAATCCCGGCCCGGCCAGGTGGTGACCGGAGGCTCCGGCATGACGTCTTCACCAAGATGGCTTGTTACATAGAAGACATCTTGCCAAAGCTCGTCATCGCCCCTGTCGCTCAGCACCCGGAGCATGATGAGATAGCGTTTGCGCGCTCTAACACCACAGACCGGCGGCGACCGCAGACTGTATCGCCTGCGCCAGCGCTGGGCACGCTCACGAACCACGTAATAACCGTTTCCGGCAGGGTCTTCGAAACTCGCCTCAATGATCATGCCATGACGGAGTGGTCGAACTTCCTTGACCGAAAGATCGTACCGGATCTCCGCCTTGTTGTGATCAATGGTAAAACCTCCCCCAACGATATTAAGCAGCGGCCTCTTGGAAGGCGGCTCGTAAGTGGCCCAGCCGATGGTGAACAGAAGGATTGAAACCGCAAATGTGCACAGGAACAACCGCCAGGTCACCGTGGATTCATCGAGTCTCGCCATGCGACCACTCCACCGCGCTGCGGGAAGCATATAAAGTAGCCGGCTAATATATTATATGCAAGCACCCGGCTTGCGATTGCCGCTCCAGCCCTTCTGGGCCGGCGACCCTTCACAAGCTTTGGGAGAAGCAGAAACGCTCTACTCTAGCGCAGCATTGGCCACAGTGTTGCGGCCAGCGCGATGCCCATGGCGATGTTGAACCATTTGAGCCGAACGGGATCGGCCAGAAAGCCACGCAGCGCGACGCCAAAGCTGGCCCATACCGAAACACTTGGAAAATTGACGATCACGAAAGCGAACGCCACCAGGAACACGGTGAGAAACGGTGCCGCCGGATCCGTGTAGACCGCCATCGCTGTCAGGGCCATGACCCATGCCTTGGGATTGACCCATTGAAAGGCCGCCGCTTCAAGAAAAGTCATTGGCTCGGCTTTGCCGTCCCCCGCCTCTCCCAGCGCCCGCGACATGGCAATACGCCAGGCGAGATACAGAAGGTAGGCCCCGCCTGCGATCTTCAAAACGGTGTGGAGCGCCGGCACCGCGGTGAGCACTGCTCCAAGACCGAAGCCAACGGCGAGAAGCAGCGAGGCGAAACCACCGGCAATGCCAAGCATGTGCGGAATTGTACGCCGAAAACCGAAATTCACGCCGGAGGCCAACAGCATGAAATTGTTGGGTCCCGGCGTAACAGAAGAAACGAAAGAGAAGACAAGCAAGGCGAGGAAGACCTCAGACGACATCCGTTTGCTCCCAGACAGCCACCCGAAAAGGGCACGAAGGTCAGTATTATTGACCCGGCTTCCGGCGCAGGCCATTTGAAACTTGTCCCCCTGCGCCGAAAAATTGTCCCTCGCCCCGCCCCGGTTCCTTACATTCCGTCGGGGCCCCGGTTCATTGCCGCAACACCCGTGCGGCACACCTCCACCAGGCCAAGCGGCTTCATGATGGCGATGAACTGCTCGATCTTGGAGACCCGCCCGGTGATCTCAAAGATGAAATGCTCTGTATTGGCATCGATCACCTGAGCACGGAAAGCATCGGCCAGGCGCAGTGCCTCCACACGGTCGTCTCCCTGCCCCCTCACCTTCACCAGCGCCAGCTCACGCTCCATCGGGCGATCATGGCCCCGTTCGTCCGCCACCACCGAGAGATCAACCACGCGGTGAACGGGCACGATGCGTTCGAGCTGATGCTTGATCTGCTCAAGAACATGGCCTGTACCACGGGTCACGATCGTGATGCGCGAAAGATGCCTCTCGTGCTCCGTCTCCGAAACAGTCAGGCTGTCGATGTTGTAGCCGCGGCCGGAAAAAAGGCCGATCACGCGGGCGAGAACTCCCGGTTCGTTGTCGACGAGAACCGCCAGCGTGTGCGTTTGTGCGGCTTCGGTTTCCTTGGTGATGAAGTAGGCAGAGCCGGTGGGTTGTAGTTGCGCGTTCATTGCGTGAATCTCTTCTGCAAAACCATTGTGTAACTGACTGAAATCAAAGCGCCTCCGCCACATCGTGAGACGCACCCCGATACCGTCAGACCAATTGCCGACCCTCTTCGTCGATCGCGTTGGCAACCGCTTCGTCACTTGCTTCGTCGGGAAGCAGCATCTCGTTGTGCGCCTTGCCGGAGGGGATCATGGGGAAACAGTTGGCGAGCGCCGCCACACGGCAATCGAAGATCACCGGCTTGTCCACCGCGATCATCTCGCGGATGGCATCGTCCAGCTCAGCCGGCTTGTCGCACCGGATTCCGTGACAGCCATAGGCTTCAGCCAGCTTGACGAAATCAGGCATGGCCTCCGTGTAGGAATGCGACAGCCGGTTTCCGTGCAGAAGCTGCTGCCACTGGCGTACCATGCCCATATACTGGTTGTTCAGGATGAAGATCTTGATCGGCGCGTTGTGCTGAACCGCCGCGCTCATCTCCTGAATGGTCATCTGCACCGAGGCGTCACCGGCGATGTCTATCACCAGCGCGTCGGGATGCGCGATCTGAACGCCCAGCGCGGCAGGCAGACCGTACCCCATCGTGCCCAGTCCGCCGGACGTCATCCAGCGATTGGGCGCTTCGAAGCCGAAATGCTGTGCCGCCCACATCTGATGCTGACCAACCTCGGTCGTCACATAGACCTCGCGATCCCTTGTCAGCTCGTAAAGCCGCTGGATCGCATACTGGGGCATGATCACGTCATCGTTCGGCCGGTAAGCCAGGGAATCGCGAGCCCGCCAGATGTCGATCTGCGTCCACCAGGGCTTGAGCGCGGCCTTGTTGGGCTTGGCGGTCGCGCGCCACAGGCGCACCATATCTTCCAGTATCCGCCCGGCATCGCCGATGATCGGCACATCCACGCGAACATTCTTGTTGATCGAAGAGGCATCGATATCGATGTGAATCTTGCGCGAATTCGGAGAGAACGCGTCGAGGCGCCCGGTGATACGGTCATCGAAGCGCGCACCGACACACAGCATCACGTCGCAATCGTGCATGGCCATATTGGCTTCATAGGTGCCATGCATGCCCAGCATGCCGAGCCAATTGTCACCGGAAGCCGGATAGGCGCCCAGTCCCATCAGTGTCGACGTGATCGGAAAGCCCGTGAGATCCACCAGTTCGCGGAGCAAATGGCTTGCCTCCGGCCCGGCGTTGATCACACCGCCGCCCGAGTAGATCACGGGCCGCTTGGCATGCGCCATCAGCTCGATCGCCGCCTTTATCTGGTTGATGTCGCCCTGTTCCTGGGGCTGGTAGCTGGTACGAGGCGCCGTCTGCGGCGGAGTGTATGTCCCCTTGGCGAACTGGATATCCTTGGGAATGTCCACAACGACCGGTCCGGGGCGCCCCGTGGTCGCCACATGAAAAGCCTCATGGATGATCGCGGCGAGCTGGTTCACGTCCTTCACGAGCCAGTTGTGCTTCGTGCAGGGACGCGTGATACCCACCGTATCGCACTCCTGAAAGGCATCCGAACCGATCAGCGCCGTAGGCACCTGGCCGCTGATGCAGACGAGCGGAATGGAGTCCATCAGCGCATCCTGCAGCGGCGTCACCGCGTTGGTGGCGCCCGGGCCGGAGGTCACCAGCATGACGCCGGCCTTTCCGGTAGCCCGCGCATAGCCCTCGGCCGCGTGGCCTGCGCCCTGCTCATGACGCACCAGGATGTGCCGGACCTCTTCCTGTTGAAAGAGCTCATCGTAGATGGGAAGCACAGCGCCGCCCGGATATCCGAATATAGTCTCGACCCCGTTATCCTTGAGCGCCTGCACAACGATTTCCGCACCCGTCATCTCGTTGTGGGCGGATGTATCCGCTGCTGGCTCCGACACTGCCTTGTTCATCTTGGTCTTTCCGTTCTGTCTACCGGCGAAGTTGGTTTAGCCGCCCCGTGCCCCCAGGGAAACACCGGGCCAATAAAAAAGGCCCCCGAAGGAGCCTGTGTTTCGCGCATGGGAGCTTTCGCCAGACGGCTACGCCGCCTTGCCCATGCGCCTTCCTACGATAAGAATGTTTCGTGTCATCATGGTGGCGCACAATAAGGTTGCTTGAGCGGTCCGTCAACCGGCAAACGCAGAACGGTTGAACGGTTCTGTTTACCCCTCCTCAACCATTCCCAAACACGCGGTCTTAACCTCGTGCCTCTAGGCTTGTGGATTAGGGAAAATGGGGTGGCACGATGTATTTGGAAGGCGGAACGACGCAGGGCGAAACCACGTCGCAGGAACGGCGCGCTGCCGATCAGCCGCGCCGGCGCCTGCTCGGTCATGTGGTGCACTGTGATGGCGCCCGTGCGACCATTGCTGCCGATACCGAAGTAGACGATGCAGGCCAGTCGAACTACTGGACTGTCGGCAAGATGATCTCCATCAACATGGGAACGACGCGCACGGTCGGCCTTGTCTACGCTGTCGAACGGCCGCAACATCGCTGGCGCGATGGCGAAGCCAATCCCATTGCCATCTCCGTCGAACTGGTCGGTGAGGTCCGTGACCGTGGTTCGGAACCCGTCTTCGACCGCGGCATCACCGAGTACCCTTATGTCGGTGCGCCCGCTCATCGTATCCGTTCGCGCGACTTGCAGGCGGTCTATGATCTCGCCGGTCGTCAGCAGGCGGTTATCGGCAAGCTTTCGCAGGACGAGGCCATCGATGCGTGCATAGCCGTTGACGACACGCTCAATCGTCATTTCGCGGTGGTCGGCACCACGGGCGTGGGCAAGTCCTCCGCTGTTTCGCTGCTCCTGCGCAAGACCATAGCCTCCCGCCCGGATCTGCGCGTCCTGATCCTCGACCCGCACAATGAGTTTGCCTCGGCGCTGCCCGAACATGCGGTTCGAGTCGACACGAACACGCTGGACCTTCCCTTCTGGCTCTTTCGCCTGGAAGAGCTTGTCGAGGTTCTTTTCAGGGGCCGCGAGCCCGCTCCCGAAGAGGTGGAGCTTCTGCGCGACCTCATTCCCAACGCCAAGCATCACTACCGCAACCCCGGTACGGCGGCCGCCCTGCGACGCAGCAATGATGCCAGCGGCCTGACAGCCGACACACCCGTGCCCTATCGCATGGCTGACGTGCTCAAGGAGATCGACGAACGGATAGGCCAGCTCGAAAACAAGGTGGAACGGCCGCTCTACCGCAGCCTGAAGACGCGCATCGAAGCAGCCATCAATGATCCGCGCTACCGCTTCATGTTTGCCGCCCGGGTTATCGAAGACACCATCCACGAAACCATCGGGAGGCTTTTCCGCGTCCCGAGTCATGGCAAGACCGTGACCTGTTTCGAAATGGCGGGAATGCCGCCGGAAGTGGTCAATTCCGTCTGCTCGGTTATGGCCCGTCTGGCTTTTGACCTTGCACTGTGGAGCGAGGGGAAACTCAATCTGCTCGTCGTCTGCGAAGAGGCGCATCGATATATGCCGGCCGATCCGCGTCTTGGCTTTGCACCCACGCGCCATGCTTTGGCACGCATCGCAAAGGAAGGGCGTAAATACGGTTGCTATCTCGGCGTTGTGACCCAGCGGCCGGGCGAGCTTGACCCGACCGTTCTCTCGCAGTGCTCAACCGTCTTCGCCATGCGGCTTGCCAATGATCAGGATCAGGCGATCATCCGCTCCGCGATTGCGGATTCGTCCGCCTCCATGCTCTCCTTCCTGTCTGCCATGGGCCGCCGGGAAGCGATTGCCTTCGGTGAGGGCGTGGCGACGACCATGCGGATGAAGTTCGAATCTCTTCCGCCACACGCCCTGCCGGGCGTGCGCGATACCGACAGGCGCAAGGCCTCCAACCCCGAAGAGATCGACCGAGAAGTGGACCTTGTCTCCATCGTCAGCCGTTTGCGTGACACCGGGCGCACACTTCGCGCGCAGGCGGAGACACCCCCGCATATCGGAGCACCCGTTCCTGCCAGTCTGCAGGCTGGTGATCGGGGTTATGCCGCCGGCTATGTCAGCCAGCCGGGTGAAACCGGGGTGAGCCGGCCATCGGCACTGTCCCCCTTGCATCCGGCGGATGAACCGTCGCTCGGCCGCTACACGAGCGCGGCCCCCAACCCCCGGGGAAAATTCGGAACCCGCTGAAAATTCGGAACCCGCTGACGGCTCGTCTCTTCTTCACAAGTTGATAGACACTGCTGATCTTCGGCAAGGTTCGCTGCGGTCAGAGCACTTGCTGCCCGTGCGATCATCCGACAGACGGGTTCTTCAGAAAGAACCGGCTCTTCTTGACAGGAAAGAAAAGCGCCGCAGCTCAGGCGCAAACGCGATTGCGCCCCAGGCGTTTGGCCTCATAGAGCATTTTGTCGGCGCGGCGATAAAACTCTTCGGCGGATTCCCGACCGTTCCAGATCGACAACCCGACACTTATCGTCACCCGAATGTTCACATTCGAGGTTTCGATAACAAGCGCGCCAACCGCACGGCGAATGCGCTCTGCGAGTTTCACTAGAGATTCGTTGTTCATGTTCGGCGCAACAATGGCGAATTCCTCGCCCCCCATGCGCGCCACCACATCGTGATAACGTGTGAGGTCCTTCAGGCAACGCGCCACCGCGCGCAGCACCTCGTCCCCCACATCGTGACCATGCGTATCGTTCACCTGTTTGAAGTGGTCGAGATCGAGCACCATCAAGCCGACAGGCTTCTCGATACGGCGGAACTCCTGGAGATATTCCCGCAACGCATCATCGAAGAAGCGCCGGTTTTGCATACCAGTAAGACTGTCTGTCAGCGCGGCGTGCTGGAGAGATTCTGATCGTGCGCTGAGTGTTTCCGTCATCGCCCGTAACTTCCCCTCCTCCTGCACCTGGGTGCGGATCAACGGATAGATGAAGAACAGACCGAAGAGGGTGGCTGTGGCGAGCAGAACACCTGAAATGAACAAAAGCTGGATAAAGCTCCCAGGCTCCCGGGGAGCAGGAAGTGTAGCGATATCGGAGCGCAGGAGCCAATAGGCATAGGCGAGCATCCCACCCGCTCCAAGGACGAGCGAAATGAATACAAAAAACGCCGACTCCGCTTTGTGGAAACGCATGCTGGCCCCGAACGACACCCTTTCAGCCGTTCTCGCACAGCCTTACTTACGCAAGGTTAATCTCCACAGGTAGAAGTGGCGGGATGTCGCCTATTTGAGATTGTTTTTGATGAAAATCACAAGATCATCCGTTGTTTCTGTGCGCGCGCTGATGGGCAGCCTCCACCACTGATCGTCGAGTTGGTGGCGAAACCAGGTGGCCTGTCTCTTGGAATAGCGCCGGGTGGCAGTTTTTGCTTTTGTTACGGCCTCGTCCAGAGTGCACTCGTGCCGCAAATACGCAGCCAGTTCTGGAACCCCGATAGCCTTCATCGCCGGAAGGGACGCGGCAAGATCAAGTGCAAGGAGAGCCCTGACTTCGTCGAGCGCTCCCTCGTCGACCATACTGTCAAAACGGCGCTCGATACGGTCGACAATGAATGAGCGCTCCGGCTCAAGGACGATACAGGTGCTGCTCTTCCGGTTGACCAATGGCGTGCTTGTTTCGCCCTGCCAGACGCTTAGCGCCTTGCCCGTGGCATCGTGAACCTCCAGGGCGCGCGTGATGCGCTGCCCGTCCGTGGGCCCAATTGCAGCCGCAGCCGTGGCATCGCGCTCCGAGAGGAGACGGTGTAGCGCTTCCGGTCCTTCAACCGCAAGCCGTTGCCGCCAATGAAAGCGCACGGCTTCCGGCACCGGTGGCGTGGGTGCGATACCATTGAGAAGTGCATGAAAATAAAGCCCCGTACCGCCCACAAAGATCGGGCGACAACCTCCCAAAACGCCCTTTTCAAAGAGTACGGCCACGTCGTCCAGCCATGCCCCGGTAGAATACGCGACGGAAGGTGGTACGTGACCATAAAGATGGTGCGGTACCCTCGCCAGATCATCTGCCCCCGGTCGCGCTGAAAGAACGCGAAGCACGTCATAGACCTGCATGGAGTCGGCATTGATGATCGCACCGCCAACCTCCATGGCCAGACGCAGCGCCAGCGCAGACTTGCCGCTGGCCGTTGGCCCGGCTATCAGGATCGCATCGTTCAGCATGCCTGCCATTCAAGCTCCTGGAAAGCGCCCATGTCCCTCGTTGCAACCCTCATCTCACATCCGGAAAAACGTATGCTCACGCCGGACGTTGCGACTATGGCCATGAAGGCGCTCGATGCAAGCGCCATCGACTGGCTGGGGGAAAACCTCGCTTGTGATATCGCTGTCAAACCCGGGGTCGAGCCCGCAGAGGCAGACGCCAAGCTGCGCGTTACCCTCGCCCGCATACCAGTAGACATCGCGGTGCAAGAAGCACAGAACCGCCGCAAGAAAATGCTGATCGCCGACATGGATTCAACCATGATTGATCAGGAATGCATCGATGAGCTGGCGGCCGAACTCGGGCTAAAGCAAGCTGTAGCAGAGATAACCCGTCGGGCCATGAACGGCGAGATCGCATTTGAGCCCGCACTTGAAGAACGCGTCGCTTTGCTCAGGGGCTTGCCCCTCGATGTCATCGACAGCGTCATTGAAAAACGCATCACGCTCGCTTCCGGCGGTCGTACTCTGGTCGCCACAATGAAGGCGTCTGGAGCATTCACGGCCCTGGTGTCGGGCGGCTTCGAGCAGTTCACGGGGCCCGTCGGCGGAAAACTCGGCTTTCATACCCAGCAGGCGAATCGGCTCCTTACCCATGAAGGGAAGCTCAGCGGCGAAGTGGCAAAACCCATTCTGGGCCGCGCCGCCAAGGCCGAAGCGCTTGATCGCCTCATCGCCCAACTTGGCATCACACGGCAGGATGTGCTGGCTGTTGGCGATGGAGCCAACGATCTCGACATGATCGAACGGGCCGGCCTCGGCGTAGCGCTTCACGCCAAGCCCGCCGTTGCGGCTCAGGCCGGTGTGCGCATCGATCACGGAGATCTCACCGCACTCCTCTTCCTGCAGGGTTACCGGGAAGCGGAATTCGTCCAATGACGCTTTTGAAGACCGAGCGCCTGATTCTGCGCAACTGGTGCGAGGAAGATCGTCCGTTCTTTCATCGTATCAATTCCGATGATGAGATCATGGAGTATTTCCCTTTCCGCCGGAGCCGCCGGGAGGCGGACGCCATCATGGAACGAATTCGTGATGGCATCGCGCAAAACGGCTTCGGCTTCGCGGCTGCGGTTCTGAAGGAGACCGGCCAGCCGATCGGCTTTGTGGGGCTCCATAGGCCGTCGGGACTAGCTAACCTGCCGGAAGGAACCATAGAAATCGGCTGGCGGCTGGCACCGGAATTCTGGGGCAAAGGCTACGTCACGGAGGCCGCTCGCGCCTGGCTCGCTTTCGGCTTTGAAAAGCTTGGGTTTGAGGAAATCGTCTCTTTTGCGGTCGTTGACAATGAACGTTCCACTGCCGTCATGCGCCGTATCGGCATGCACCATGACCCGAATGGCGACTTTGACCATCCCGGCGTTCCAGACAGCCACCCGCACCTGAAGTCCCATGTGCTTTACCGACTTCGGCGGTCGGATTGGCGCGCCACGCAAAAATGATAAAGCCCGGTGGTTACCACCACCGAGCCGTTTTGATTTGGCGGAATATGGATGAAGTCAGTCCATCCGCAAAGTGACAAAGCGAAGCTCACCATTCTTCGAGGCCAGCATCAGCAGTGCGTTCCGGCGCCCCTGCCCTTTCAGCTCCTCAAGCCGGTCCAGCGCTTCCTTGGGTGTTGAGACCGTAGCCTGTGCGATCTCAACGATGACGTCGCCCGCGGCCACACCTTTTGTAGATGCCGGCGAGCTCTCATCCACCTTGGTGATCACCACACCGCTGACATCGGCGGAGATTTCAAACTGTTCTCGCAGTTGGTCATCCAGAGTGGCCATGTGCATTCCCAGAACAGCCGCCGAGGAGACAGCCTCGCTGTCACCAGCGGACTTGTTCGTTCTTGTCTCTGCAGAAGCCAGTTTCTCGCCGTCTTCAAGCCGTCCGAGGGTCACCCGCACGGTTTGCTCCTCGCCCTTGCGGACCACGACGACGTCCACTTCCTTGCCAACCGGGCTCTCGGCAACGACGCGCGGCAGTTCGCGCACATTCTCGACAGCCTTTCCGTCGAACTCCACGATCACGTCACCGGGTTGAATGGAGCCATCGTCCACTGGGCCACCTTCGATGACGCCACTCACCATCGCACCCATGGCTTTTTCCATGCCCAGGCTTTCGGCGATCTCGTCGGTAACTTCCTGAATACGCACACCGAGCCAGCCGCGCCGCGTCTCCCCGAACTCACGCAACTGATCCACCACCTTGATGGCCAGCGCCGAGGGGATGGAAAAGCCGATGCCGATCGAGCCACCGGTTGGCGAAATGATGGCCGTGTTGATGCCGATCACCTCACCGTCCATATTGAACAGCGGCCCGCCGGAGTTGCCACGATTGATGGCCGCATCCGTCTGGATGAAATCGTCATAGGGACCGGAGCCGATCTCGCGGTTGCGCGCCGAGACAATGCCGACAGTCACCGTTCCACCAAGACCGAACGGATTACCAATCGCCATCACCCAGTCGCCGATCCGCATCTTGTCGGAATCCCCGAACGGAACGTCCTGCAATTTGCGTTGGCCGGGATCAATCTTGAGCACAGCCAGATCCGTCTTCGTGTCAACGCCCAATAGTTCCGCGTCGAGTTTACCTCCGTCAGTGAAATTGACGACGATCTCGTCTGCGCCGGAGATCACGTGGTTGTTGGTGACAACAATGCCTTCTTCCGCGTCGATCACGAAGCCAGAGCCCAGAGACTGCGCCTGCCGCGGTCCCTGCTCCTGTTCAGGCTCATCCTGGAAGAAGTCGTCAAAAAACTCCTGCAGCGGAGAGCCTTCCGGCAGCTTTGGCAAAGGGACCCGCCCCGAAGCGCCACCGTCCGTGGAACGCGAAGTGGAGATGTTGACCACCGCGCCGGCAAGCCGCTCGGCCAGGTCCGCCACCGAGGCCGGACCTTCCGCCCTTGCTTCCTGAGCCAGGATCACGGGAGCGGAGCTGAGACCACCCAGCGCGATCAGCGCGGCGACTGGTGCCACCCGCGTGGCGCGTAAAATCTTCGTCGGGAACATTGAGAGCGTTTCTCCAGATGGCTTGCTTGGTGGAACGGCCTGTAGCTGGAACGGTAAACAGGGCCCCTGGTTGAACTTTAGGCTCAACACTGACCAAATTCCATTAACAGGCGTTTCACATCTGCATGATTGAGCCTGATTACGGCACGTTTGCGGCCCGCACGGGAATTCCATGCGGGCCGCAAGATTGCTTCATCCTCGAATGAGCCAGATCACCATCACACCGAGCACCATGGCCGAGATGCCAGCCGTGCGAAGCGCACTGTCCGGCATTTCGAGAACCTGCTCGGCGAGCCTTCTGGCCAGCCTTGGCATGCCGCCGTAGACCAGACCCTCGATAACGAGAACCAGGCCCAGGGCGGCAATGAAATCGCTCATGTCAGCCGCCGGTCACTGGCCGGTGGTCGCGCCCTGAGCAGCCGGCGCTGACGAACGGGCTCCACCACCGCTGGAGTCGTTGAAGAAACGGAAGAATTCCGAATCGGGCGACAAAAGCATGGTGGTGCCGTTGGGGTCCAGTGCCTGCTGATAGGCGTTCATCGAGCGATAGAACTCGAAGAAGTCCTGATCCCGCGAAAATGCCCCGGCGAAGATGGCGTTGCGTTCCGCCTCGCCCTCACCGCGCAGGATCTCGGCTTCACGCTGTGCGGCGGCCAGAATTTCGACCACCTCACGGTCGGCACGGGCGCGGATGCGGGCGGCGGCCTCACGGCCACGGGCACGCAGGCGTTCGGCCTCCGCCAGACGCTCGGCCTTCATGCGGTCATAGGTCTGCTGTGAGACCTCGGCCGTCAGGTCCGTACGACGAATGCGAACATCTTCTATCTCAAGCCCCAGAGACGCGGCGGCAGGCCGCAGCTCCTCGGCCACCTCGCGCATCATGGACGCTCGTTCTTCCGAAAGTGCCGCTTCGAAGCCACGCAGACCGTAAACCCGGCGCAACGCAGCGTCGAGACGTGTGCGCAGCCGCTGTTCAGCCAGCGTGACACTGCCCGAAACAGCCTGACGGAAACGACGGGGATCGTTGATCGAATAGGCGATGAACGCATCCACTTCGTAGAACTTGCCGCCCGAAACCTGCACGCGGATATCATCGAGATCGAAGCGCAGAATCCGGTCTTCGATGATCTGCACATTGTCTGCCTCGACAAACGCGAAAGGCAGTTTGAAATAGAGACCGGGTTCGGTCTTCACATCGACGATCTCACCGAAACGAAGAACGATGGCCTGCTGACGCTCGTTGACGACGAAGATCGCCGAATAGAGCAGGAACAGCAGGACCGCGCCGATCACGACGAGTATGGGAAGACGGTTGGACATCAGTTGCTCCCTCCCGCGGTTCCACGCGGCTGCTGCTGGGATTGCTGGCGAAGCTCGGGCAAAGGCAGGTAAGGCACGACGCCCTGGCCGCCATTCTGCTCGACGATCACCTTGTTCGAACCACGCAGCACGCCTTCCATGGTCTCCAGGAAGAGGCGTTTGCGCGTCACCTCGGGAGCCTTGGCATATTCGTCATAGACGGAGATGAAGCGCTGCGCCTCACCCTCGGCTTCCTGAACGACACGGTTTTTGTAGGCGGCAGCCTCTTCGCGAATCTGCGCCGCTTCACCACGCGCCTGACCCAGTTTCTGGTTGGAGTACTGGTTCGATTCCTCGACAAAACGGTCTTCGTCCTGCTCGGCGCGCTGCACCTCGTCGAACGCGTCTGCCACCTCGCGCGGCGGCGCAGCGTCCTCGATCGAAAGTGCGTTGACCGTCAGTCCCGTCCCGTATTCGTCGAGCGCGGTCTGGATGGTCACCCGAACATCCTCGGCTATGCCCTGGCGGTCGTCACGGAAGATGTCCTGTGCCGGGCGCCGGCCGACAACCTCACGCATGGCGCTTTCGGCGACCTGGCGCAACGTCTCGTCGGGATTGGCCACGTTGAAGAGATAGGCAGCAGGGTCGGCAACCTGATAGGCAACGGAGAATTTCACATCAACGATGTTCTGGTCGCCGGAAAGCATGAGCCCGCTTGAAGCCCCGCCCCTGGTCTGGCCGATATCCACCAGCCGTTCGGCAACGGAAGCTTTCTCGACAGTCTCGATGGGCCACCAATGGAAGTGCAGTCCCGGCTCTGAAAGTTCGGGTTTCGGCTTGCCGAAACGCAGCTCCACGGCCAGTTCGTCCGGCTGCACGGTGTAGACGGATTTGAACAGCCACAGGCCGGCAAGCGCCAGAAGCACCAGGCCGATCATCGCCGGGCTGACACCGCCGCCACCGGGCAGCGCGCTTTTCAGCCTGTCCTGGCCTCGCTTGATGATCTCTTCCAGATCCGGCGGAGATCCCTGCGGTCCACTCGGCCCACGCGGCCCCTGATCCCAGGGGCCTCCGTTATTGCCGCCGCCCCAAGGGCCGCCTCCGCCACTTTGATTGTTCCAGGGCATTCTTGTTCCTTTTCTCGATCCGGGTTCCGTCCGTCGAGGACAGCTCTCCCATCCGGTCAGTTATAGGTAGCGGCAAATCCTCTTTCAACGCGGCAGCCCGCCGCGTTTTCCGCTCTTTTCAGCGATTAGAGAGCCCTGCCCTGCCTCGTCACCGTCGTTGGTAGACCACATAGGAGGTGGCGTAAACGTCCTTTTCGCCGGCGGGCACCTCCAGGCGGGTCAACTCTTCCCATATTTCCGGGTCGATTTCCGGGAACACCGTGTCGCCGTCGATCTCCGCGTGCACATGAGTGACATGCAGGCGGTCGGCCTTGTCGATCGCTTCCCGGTAAATCTGTCCGCCCCCAATCACGCAGACATCCTGGCCGGGGTCATCCGCGGCTGCCAGCGCAAGCCCCACTTCCAGGGAAGACACGCATTCAGCCCCTTCGGCCAAATAGTCCGCCTGCCGTGTGACGACGATGTTGCGCCGCCCCGGCAGTGGCTTGCCGATGCTTTCCCAGGTCTTGCGCCCCATGATTACGGGCTTTCCCATGGTAACGGCCTTGAAACGCTTTAGATCGGTCGAAAGTCGCCACGGCAGATCACCGTCGCGCCCGATGACCCCGTTCTGCGCCATTGCAACGACCAGTTCGACACTCATCATCCCCTCCCCGGTCATACCGCAATCGGTGCGCGGATCGTCGGATCGGCCACATAGCCATCGAGCCGGAAATCCTCGAACCGGAAGGCGAAGAGATCGGTTACGTCCGGGTTGATCCACATGGTCGGCAGCGGCTTGGGCGTCCGTGTCAGTTGCTCGCGCGCCTGTTCGAAATGGTTGGAATAAAGATGTGCATCGCCCAGCGTATGCACGAAATCACCGGCGCGCAGCCCCGTCACCTGCGCCACCATCATCGTCAGAAGCGCATAGGAAGCGATGTTGAAGGGCACACCGAGAAAGATATCGGCCGACCGCTGGTAAAGCTGGCAGGAGAGCCGCCCGTCAGCCACATGAAACTGGAAAAGGCAGTGGCACGGCGGCAGCGCCATGGAATCGACCTCAGCCGGGTTCCAGGCCGAAACCACATGCCGGCGCGAATGAGGATTGTCACGCAAACCTTTAAGAAGATTCGCGATCTGATCGATCTGCCCACCGTCCGGAGCAGGCCACGAACGCCATTGGGCCCCATAGACGGGGCCGAGGTCGCCATTCTCATCCGCCCACTCGTCCCAGATCGAAACCCCATTGTCCTTGAGATAGGCGATGTTCGTATCGCCCTTCAGAAACCACAGCAATTCGTGAATGATGGAGCGCAGGTGCAGCTTCTTCGTGGTGAGAACCGGAAACCCCTCCTCCAGATTGAAGCGCATCTGATAGCCGAAAACGCCGCGCGTACCCGTTCCCGTACGATCGTCGCGGTCGACACCGTTTTCGAGGACATGGGAAAGAAGATCGAGATACTGGCGCATGGCGGTCCGATTCGGGCTGGCGTTATCGCCGCATCATAAAGCAGCTGACCGGCACGAAAAGTGCGGGCCCTGCGAATATCGGTCTCGTCCACACGCGCGCATGAAAACGCCCCCACCGACAGGGAGGAGGCGCTTGAAGGTCAGGTCGCGTGGCGGTTCAGAGGCTGGAAAGCTTGCCCAGATGCTTCGCGACGAGATAGTAAAACGTCACGCGGCTTTTCGAATTGTCGCCGGACATCGTCTCGCAGACCTTTTCAATGATGGAATCGCATTTTGCGCCATCGGTTTCGCCGAGCTTCTTCATGCACCAGCTCTCGCGCACGCGATCAAGTTCGCTGGAATCGCTGCAGGAGACCAGCGACGAGTCCCGGTTGCGCAACGCGATGCCAAGATGCTTCACGATCTTCTTGACGACGTCTTCGTCAGCGGTTGCATCATATTTGCGGACATCCGCGAGATAATCGGCCATGATTTTTCCCTCGTTTCAAATCGTGGGCCCCTTCGACACGATCCGGCCAACAACGCAACCTCAACGTTTGCCAAAGTTCTTCCCACACCGTTGCAGACATTCCGCAAAGCATGACGTCAAGTCAATGCCGAAAAGACTTTTCGCCAGAATCCCCCTTTTCTTGCTCCGGCGGCCTCACTATATTCGCACCGTCGGCTCGACCGACTATGGCGATAAACTGCCGGTGTAATAAACCATTCGGACCCGGGGGCAGTGCCCGGCGCCTCCACCACAAACCGTCGAAGACAATGCGTCCGCTGACGGCTTCTGATGGGGGCGAAACAGGATCGACGAGGGTGTAAAGATCGGACTTTCGCTCGGCATGATACCACCGTTATCGGGTCAAACCAGTAGTTGCAAACGACAACTATGCGGAGGCACGTCTCGCTGCTTAATGCAGTGCGACAGCTTCACTTAAACTCCTGAGGGTTCGCACCTTCAGGCGGGGTTCGGAGGCACCTGGCAACAGAAGCCTCCACTCCTCCTTTTGTTGGTTTTGCCAGTTTCCGCCTTTCCGGCAGGCGTCAGCCGTTCGCATGCAAAAGAAAGGGCGCCTCAGCGCCCCTCCAGAACCAGTCTTGCCAGTCGTATCCGACCTCATTCGGCGGCAGCCCGCGCAGGCTGTTGATCGCGTCCCAGCGTCAGATGCGTCAACGCAAGCGCAAGCACGGCACACACGGCAATGCTCGTCACCATCGGCAACGGTGTTCCGTCGAAGAACAGGCCTGAAACAGCCATCGCCAGAGCCCCGGTGGCAAAATGCAGCGTTCCCATCAGTGCCGAGGCCGTGCCGGCAATAGTGCCGTGATCATCCATCGCAAGAACCGATGTCGTGGGAATGACGAGCCCCAGAAACCCGTAGCCGACGAAAAGGAATGAGGCCAGCACCCAGAGCGACTGCAGACCGGATGCCATCACGACCAGCATGGCCACGATCATCGTCGCATAAGAAACGACGGCGAGCCGCACGACACGACGCAAACCATATCGCTCCGTCAGCCGCCCCGTGAGCTGCGACATGGTGAAAAATGCCACCGCATTCATGGAAAAGAAGACACTGTAGAGCGTCGGCGACAACCCGTAATGGTCTATCAGCACAAAGGAGGAGTTGGACAGATAAACGAAGAAACTGGAAATGCCGAACCCTCCGATGAAGGTCAGGCCCATGAACTTCCGGTCCCCGAGAAGAAAACGGTAGCCGGCAAGCGCCGTGCGCAGTGAACTGCCTTTCCTTTCCTCAGCGGGCCTGGTTTCCTTGAGGGCCGTTGCCAGAAGAAAAAGGCCAAGAACCGCAGCGATGGTTACGGACCAGAACACGGCCCGCCAGCCGAGAGAAGCGATGATCATGCTTCCCGTCAGCGGAGCCAGAATGGGCGAAATGGAGAAGACCAGCATCAGGAGCGACATCAGCCGCGCCGCTTCCGTGCCGGTATGAAGATCGCGTACCACAGCGCGCGGCACGACCATCCCGGCCGAAGCCCCGAGCCCCTGCAGAAACCGAAACGCGATCAGCATTTCGATGTTGCTGGCCAGCGCCGATCCGATACTACCGATGATGAAAACGACCAGGCCCGCATAGAGTGGCGCTTTGCGGCCCACCATGTCGGAAATCGGCCCAACGATAATCTGGGCCAGTCCCATCGAGAGAAAGAACACCAGAAGAGACATTTGCACCGGCACGGTGCCTGCATCGAGATCCGCGCCAATCGAGGGAAGCGCCGGCAGATACATGTCGATGGCGAACGGACCGACGGCAGTCAGAAGGCCAAGAACCAGCGCAATGCGCAAAAATCTTGTGGTCATGGATTTTCACTTTCAGAAAAGATGGCGCCACGATCGGCGTCAAACTAAAGACAAAACACTGGGGAGAGGCCCGGCACAGGGTTGCCGGAGGGCACAGCCCGCAAAACTGATCTGTAGCGACTATATTTTTGGACAGCCTTGTCTAATATGTCAATCGCACATATATGTTTTTTATGGATGCGATCAACGCTACTGACAGGCTCCCGACACGCGGACATGCGGCCAAGCGGCTGTCCATTCTCGAAGCGGGCGCGCGTGTTTTCTGCCGGGAAGGCTATTCGGGCGCGAACATTGACATGATCGCTGCCGAAGCCGCGGTCTCGCGACAAACCGTTTACAATCACTATGGCGACAAGGATAAGCTGTTCGCAGCCGTCGTCACCGAGATCACCCAGCGCTGCAACGCCCGCAGCTTCGAAGTGCTCGCAACCTTTCCCGATCAACCCGAAAACCTCGAGAACGAGCTCATCGCCTTTGCAGTGCGCCTGACACGGAACTGTCTGTGCGACGAAGACGGGAAGTATCTTCGCAAACTCATTCAAAGTGAGGGTGAGAGGCATCCTCAGCTCTTTGCAGGCTGGCGCACGGACGGTCCGGGCAAGGTGTGGTCAGCGCTCGCTGCCCGCTTCGCCCGTCTTGCCTATGCCGGACACCTCGATCTGGACGACCCTGACATCGCGGCGCGTCAATTCCTCGCCCTCGTGAACACCGAACTGCAGATCCCCGCTCTTTTTGGCGAGAAGCTGGAGAGCAGCCGACTACAGGAAACAGCCGCCTGCGCGGTCAGGACCTTCCTGCGCGCCTATGGCAGAAACCGGTCGGACAGCCAGGAAATGGCGCGCGGCGAGCGGGCTTTGCGTGCCTGACGCTGCGGAACTCTCCTTTTGCCGGTTTACCTGAGCACTGTCCTTGATTAGAGGTAGGGCGAAGATTCACAAACCGGTTCCCGTTGATGGCCGAAGACCGCATAAGATACGATATTCTCGCTCAGGACGCCCTGCGTGGCGTTATGCGCAAGGTTCTGGCAGAGGTTGCGCGCACCGGGCTTCCCGGTGAGCACCACTTCTTCATCACCTTCCTGACCAACGCTCCGGGCGTCCGCGTCTCCTCACGGCTCCGTGAGCGTTATCCCGAGCAGATGACAATCGTATTGCAGTATCAGTACTGGGATCTGAAAGTGAGTGAGACTGGCTTTGAGGTCGGTTTGTCCTTTGCCGACGTTCCCGAAATGCTGAGCGTGCCCTTCTCCGCCGTCCGCGGTTTCTACGATCCTTCGGTCAATTTCGAGCTGGAGTTCGACGTCAAGCCGGAGCAAGGCGAGCAGTCCGCGGATATCACCGAGGTCTATCCCGAAGCAGCAGACGAACCGCAAAAGCCTGCTGCCAGGAAGAAGCCCGCCAAAAAGGCCAGGAAGGAAAAGGCGGAGACTGAAAACGACTCCGCAAAGGAAGAAGCTCCCGCATCCGAAGGCAAAGGGACTGAAGGCAAGGGGGCCGACGTCGTCTCTCTCGACGCATTCCGAAAGAAGTGACGATGGGCGAACTGATCAATCTCAGGCAGCGGCGCAAGCGCCGCGCCCGCGAAGAGAAAGAGCAGCGAGCCACAGAAAACCGTGTTCTTCACGGTCGCACCAAAGCCGAACGCACCCGGCAAGAGAACGCAAAGGCCCGTTCGGTAGCCCGGCTCGAAGGGCACAAACGCGAAGAGAACCGGGACGAAGCTCCCAGATGAGCCGGATCGCCAAGCGTTCGGTCAGCATTCGTGGCCATCGGACAAGCGTATCTTTGGAAGAGCCGTTCCTCGCCGAGCTGGAGAGCATCGCCCACCGCAGAAACATCTCGTTGGCAGCGCTCATTGCTGAGATAGACGCCGGTCGTGAAGACGAAAACAATCTCTCTTCCCAATTGCGGCTCTATGTCCTTCAGGATCTGAAGACCCGGACGCTCCCCCGCTCCTGACCGTCAGTTCACCCCCCGTCTGAGCCCAGAAGTTCGCGCAGTCTTTGGGGTGAAAGGTTCTTCGAGCGAAAAAACTCTGAAACCGCATCAGGTGAGTTCGCGCCTTCCGGAGCCTCCAGCGGCGCTCGCTCGACTTCTGAGGGTGTGGTGCGTCCCCGGGGGACACTTTGCTGCTGGCGCTTGCGCGCTTCGGCTGCCCGCGCCGCCTCCCGGGCCCGGCGCGCGGCTTCGGCCTCTCGCTGCGCCTGTCGACGTGCCGCTTCCTCCGCCTCGCGCTTCTGGCGAAGTTCGCGCTCCAGTCTCTGGCGCTCTGCTTCTGCCCGCTCGCGCTCGGACTGGAGTGCCGCGAAATAGCGTGCCTCCCGGCGCAATCTCTGCTTTTCAAGTAGCACAGACTGCATGCGCTCGACCCGCACCTGTTCACGTTCCAGCGCCCGCTGGGTCAAGAACTGCGCGAGCGGACCGGCCGAAAGCGAAAGCCCTACATCGCCGAACGGGCCCGACGCGGCCAGATCCACACGAGGCTCCGCCCCCACAACGGCTTCGAGACCGGGATCGAAGACCAGTGCCCCGGTCGTCTCGACCGTCATACGCTGCAGATCGGCCGACGCGGTCGTGGTCAAGATGGCTCCCTCTGCCTCAAGCCGCATCGGTGGTGTACGAACAACGCCACCGGCAACGGTAAAGGCGAACTCTGTGCTCCCCACCTGAAACGTGCCATTGCGGATGATGGGGGGCGCGAAAATCTCGGTTTGTGCGACATCGATCTCATTGCCCAGCGCATCCGCTTTCTCAAGAATCAGCGGCAGCGCCTTCGGGTTGATATCTCGGATGCTCAAATCGTTCACGGTGACCGAGCCGGACCCGGTCAGAGCCGAGGCCATGCCGTTCACCGTCTTGCCGCTGGCGGTCACGCTCGCATGGCCACTCAGGCGTCCTTCAAGGCTCCCCTGCGGCATAAGCGCTTCCAGCGCCGTATCTTTCAATCCGATTTGCGCCGTGAGCAAGCCTGTTCCGGCATTGTTTTTGAGCGTTGCAAACCCCTCGATCGAACCGTCAAAAGCCGCCGCCTTCAGATCGGAAACCGTCAGCCCCTCATCGTCGAGCTTCAGCTTCAGGCTGGCCGCCTGTCCAGCCGGGAAAAAACCGGCCCAGAGCACATCCGTCTGAACGTCGAGATCGACTGCAAACGGCAAATCGACGTCACCGCTGAACGGTTCTTCGGGCCAGGCCCCGCTCTCCTCCCCCGACAACACATCCGGCCCCAGAACGAGCTCCGCCGCCGGCGCAAGGTCGAAACGCGCCAGGCGAAGCGCGCCGTCGATACGCGGTTTGCCGCCATCGCGCAGGATGTTGAAATCGCCACTCAGGTCAGTTCCGGCCACCACGCCGGAAAGCCCCGAGAGCACGACAACCTCCTCGCTCCACTCGAGCCCGGCTTCCAGCTCAACCGGCAATCCAAGTCCGAAGCCCGGCAATACGACGCCGCCAACGGCAAGCCATGGCTCGACATCATCGCTTTCGATCCGCACCTTCCCGGCAAGAGCCGGGGTCGAAAGGGCATTGGCCAGCCCTCCGTCGAAACTCGCAGTAAAGCCCTCGCCCGTGACGGAGACCTGTGTGCTGACCCCGTCTGCCAGCGAGCCCGCAGCCGTGAGTTCGAGCTTGGCATCTCCGACCAGCCCGAGCGGAAGCGCCGGCAGGCCCGCAAGGCCATAGAGCACCGCAGCATCGTCATTTCTGGCCGTCACCGAAAGCTTGAAATTCCCCTGCAGCGGATCGTCCCGGGGACTGCGATCGGAGAGCGAAAAGCTGAGATCAGTGCCACCGGCCTCCCCTTCCGCGCTCACCGCAAGCCCCACCGTGCCATCCCCGTTGTCGGCAGCGCTGGCCACGAGATTGATTTCCGCGTTCTCAAGCAGGCCGGGGAAAGCCTTAACCCGGTGGGCAATGGCCTCCAGAGCACGATTTTGCGGAAAACGGCCAGCCGCCATCATGGCAAGGTCGGCGAGATCGGTCGACAGGATGGTTGCATCAATCTGGCCCGTCAGCGCGGTGGAGAAATCGCGGAGCTGCCCCGTGGCGCTGATTTGTGCGCCTGCAAGCCCACCCAGTGTCAGCCTGTCGATCTCAAGCACGCCCGCGCGCAGACGCAGCGCGGTATCAACCGTTTCCGCCACAACACCCCCGGCAGCGACAGGCCCCGCCTTGACGGCGAGATCCACATCATGGCCGGAAAGTCTGTTCACACCGGCATCATTCACGAAAAGCGAGACAAAAGCACGAATACCGTCGAGATCGAGTGCCTCCCCCTCGAGCGCAATGTCCAGAGAGGGTTTGGCATCGTCCGGCGCCTGCCGTTCAACGCGGCCATTGAAGCGTGCGCCGCCCAGGATGAGTTCCAGCGTTTCGAAGGTCTGTGCACGCTGCGAGAGGTCCACATCGGCGCTGAAGCCAGCCGAAGAGAGGCGCCGGATGGCATCATCCACATCGCGCGAAATCCATGCAGCAAAACCCGATGGCTGCGCGATCGCAAGCAGCATGCGCCCCTTGAACGCGAGGGCGTCGCGCGTCGTCAACAGACCGCTGGCTTCCAGCCGCGTCCGACCGGGCAGGGTCGCAGCCACCGAGCCGATAGACCAGCCGCGGTCCGCCGGCTGCGCACGCAGTTCGATATTCCGGATCGTCGTATCGCCAGCCACAATGGCCGGCAGATTGATTGCGATCTCACCGGGGATGCCCGGTGCCGGCAGAGCCCGCATAAGAGCCGAAAACGCGTTGAAACGCGCATTGAGGTCCAGTCCGGCAATAGAGCCGCTTTCTCCATCCTCCGCTTCGAAACGAAGCTGGGCTCCGTCCGCCTCGACCAGAAAACGCGGAGCGCCGCCAAACTCGATGCGCGCCCTGCCCTCGGCACTATAGGGAGCATCAACCGGTCCCGTCTCGAAGCGAAACGCGTCCACCAAAAGCCGATCGTGCCTGAGGTCGAAGCTGCCGGTCAGTCGGTTGCTCGCCGCCGCCGTGGTGAGCGCCGGAGCGCGCCCGTCCTCCTCGCGCAGCGCGGCCATCGCCTCCTGGCTATAGGTGTTCAAAGTAAAAGTGCCGTCATAGTAGGCGGCTTCGTCTTCGATACGAGCCTGGCCATCCATGGCAAGCCTGACGGGAAGATCGTCAGGCAACGCGTCGATCCGCAACCGCATCCGCCCATCATCCCCAAGCGTACCGGTCGAAACGGAAACCTGCATCGGCAAACCATCGAAAGCGAGCGATCCGCCAATCCGCCAGGGTCCTGCCAGGCTGCGAGCGGAAAGCTCCGCATCGATATCGGACACCTGATGAGTCTGCCCACTAGCTGCATGGCGAAGCGTCACCGAGCCATCGACAATGCTGACGCTTTCAAGCGTTACCTGCCGCGGGTCGAAGGGGCCGGAAGGACGCACGGCCCAGTCGATGCCACCATCTGCAGCCACAGCAATACGCGCCTTTGGCCGCGTGAGCTGCATGTCGAAAATCAGCACCTCGCCGCGCAAAAACGGAGCAAGCTCGGCATGCATGGAGAATTCATCCACCGTCATGCCCGGTGCATCCGGCGTTTCGCCGGCCACAACCACATCGGTGAAGGTCAGCGAGGGAAATGGCAAAAGCCGTGCCCGCGCAGTGCCCTCCACCCGCACATCGCGGCCAAGCACGCGCCCCGCTTCCCGCTCAAATGCGGAACGGTAGTGGTTCCAGTCGATGAAATAGGGGGCAATGAGCGCCGAGGTGAGCGCCAGCACCACAAGTCCACCGAAGAATACAAACAGCCGGGCCAGATCGCTCTCCCTGGTTCAAACGCTGTTGGCCTACACTAGTGCAATTCCAGGCAAAGTGGAAACCGCTTTCCGGATGGAATTGCGTAAAAACAACAAGTTAGAGCGTCTGACGTTTCAGCGAAAAGCGCAAACGCTCCGGCGTGTTTTCGACGGCATTAAACAGGCTGTGGCTCACATGGTTGCATAAGGTGTTGCTTATAGCCGTCTGGATCCGACGATCTTGCCCGGGTTCATGATGTTGAGCGGATCGATAGCCTGTTTGACCGCCCGCATCACGTCCACCGCTTCGCCGAGCTCTTCTTCCAGGAAGCGCATCTTGCCCTGCCCGATCCCGTGTTCACCCGTGCAGGTGCCATCCATGGCAAGTGCCCTCTTGTTGAGGCGCGCGACAAAAGCTTCTGCCTGCTCGATTTCCTTCGGATCCTCCATGTCCATCAGGACGAGCACATGAAAATTGCCGTCGCCCACATGGCCGAGCACCGTGGCCATAAGCCCCTGCTCCTCGATATCCGCCTCGGTTTCCAGAATGCACTCGGCCAGCCTGGAGATGGGAACGCAGACATCGGTCGAGATGCCGCGCGTTCCTGGTCGCAGCGCCACGCTCGCCCAATAGGCGTTGTGGCGTGCCTTCCACAGCTTGGTGCGCTCCTCCGCGACACTCGTCCACTGAAATGGGCCGCCACCGAACTCTTCCGCGATTTCGCCAAAGGTTTCAGCCTGCTCCTTTACGCCGGCATCACTCCCGTGAAACTCGACAAACAGACACGGGCTTTCAGGGTAATTCAGATCGGAATAGGCGTTGATCGCCTTCATCGCGAGTGCATTGACGAACTCGATACGCGCCACCGGCACACCCATCTGGATCGTCGTGATCACCGCCTGGCACGCCGACTCCACGTCAGGGAACGGACATACGCCACCCGAGATGGCCTGGGGAATGCCATAAAGCTTCAACGTCAACGCGGTGATGATGCCCAGCGTGCCCTCGGCACCGATCAGAAGCCGCGTGAGATCGTAGCCGGCGGATGTCTTGCGTGCGCGCCGCGCCGTGGTGATCAGCCGTCCATCCGGCATCACGGCCTGCAGGTTCACCACATTGTCGCGCATCGTGCCGTAGCGCACCGCATTGGTGCCCGAGGCCCGCGTTGAGGCCATGCCTCCCAGGCTTGCATTGGCGCCGGGGTCGATCGGAAAAAACAGGCCCGTATCGCGCAGATAGTGGTTGAGATCCTCGCGGGTCACGCCGGGTTCCACCGTGCAATCCAGATCTTCGGTATTGACCGACAGGATGCGGTTCATGTTCATCAGGTCCAGCGAGATCCCGCCACCTGGCGCATTCACATGTCCCTCCAGGGAAGACCCGGTTCCGAAAGGGATGACGGGCACACGATGCTCTGCGCACATGCGCACCACATCCTGAACCTCCTCGACAGTATGCGGCGCGAACACCGCATCCGGCAGCTGCGGAGGAATATAACTGGTGGAATGGGCATGCTGCTCGCGAACCGAATGTCCGGTAGCAAGTCGCTCCCCGTAACGCTGACGCAAAAGGTTCAGCACAAGCCGAACACCTTCTTCGTTCCTTGCTACCTGTTCCAGTTCCGCAAGCGCCATTCAGCTTCTCCAATCAGGTGGTCCAACCCTTGCCGCACAGGATCGTTTTCGTTTCTATCCGAATCTGATGCAAGTCGAACATAGTCCGCAGACCAGGGATAGAGAAACACAATGCCAGACGAAGCACCTCATTGTTCATCTGTCTTCGAGCTGCAGAAGGACTGGATCGACTTCAACGGTCATCTGAACATGGCCTATTACACGGTTCTTTTCGACCGCGCCTATGAAGAAGTGTCTGAGGGGTTTGGAATGGGTGCGCGCTATGCGGCAGAGCGGCGCCTGACCACCTACACGGCAGAAATCCACCTTTGCTACCTGCGCGAACTTCATCTTGAAGACAAGGTTCGTGGCACCTATCAGCTGCTTGATCATGACGAAAAGCGCCTTCATTCCTATCAGGAGCTGCGCCATGCGGAGGAAGGCTGGCTGGCGGCCACCTGCGAGACGCTGACGCTGCACATCGATATGTCAGGCCCGAAGGTCACGCCCTTTCCCGCAGATGTGCTTGGCCGCATCGAAACGATGTACGCGATGCACAAATCGCTCCCGCAACCGGAACAGGCCGGCCGCTCCATCGCCATCCGCCGCCGGACGCGCTAGGGTTTCGCATGCCTCTTCTCAAGCTGATACAGCGCCTGCCACAGATTCTGCGAACGTGGATCGAGCCGAATATCAGCGCCTTCCTCGAGGCGCGGCTGCCACTCGTTTGGCTCCTGTCGCTGTTTCTCGGCCTTGCAGTGGCGGTCGCGGCCATTGCCTTCCGCGAGCTGATCGGCTTCTTCCAGCTCTTCTGGCTCGGCACCAGCTCTGAACGCGTGTTTACAGCGGCCCTCTCCCTGCCCTGGTACTGGATCATGGCAGGTCCAGTTGTCGGTGGTCTCCTGGTCGGCATTCTCCTCACACGCCTTGAAGCGCGGCGCACCGGCGCCGTGGCCGATGTGATCGAAGCCCGTGCCTTGTCAGGGCGCAAACTGAGATTTCGTGAGGGCCTGCTTTCCGCTTTCGTCACCGCACTGTCACTCGGCTCAGGCGCAAGCGCAGGACGCGAGGGCCCTGTGGTCCATCTGGGCGCCGTTCTGGCAACAGCGATTGCATGGCGCGCCAGTCTTCCCGAATGGTGCCGGCGCACCCTCTTGGGTGCAGGTGTTGCCAGCGCGATTTCCGCCTCCTTCAACGCCCCCATTGCCGGTGTTCTTTTTGCCCATGAGGTCATCCTCGGCCATTACGCAATGCGCTCCTTCGTCCCCATCGTCATCGCGTCAGCTGCTGGCGCGGTGGCATCCCGGCTTTGGTTCGGGAGCGCCGCCGCGTTCCTGGTCCCCACACACCAGATCACCTCATTCTGGGAATTCCCGGCCTTCGCCCTTCTGGGAGTCACGGCTGCCGTGGTGGCGATCCTCTTTCAGTTCTCGCTCTTCGTCTCGGATTATGCGGCTCGTGGGATCCGTATCCCGCTCTGGACGCGTCCCCTTGTCGGCGGTCTGATTGTCGGGGGCATCGCCGTCATCTTCCCGCATGTGCTGGGCGTGGGCTACGAAGTTACCGACATGGCTCTGTGGAACCGTCTGCCGCTCATGACCATGCTGGCGCTGATCGTTGTCAAAACGGCCGCGACGTCCATAACGCTCGCCATGCGCTTTGGTGGCGGCATCTTCTCGCCTGCCCTTTTTCTCGGCGCGCTCACCGGCGGCGCGTTCGGGATCATTGCCGCATCGGCTTTTCCCACCATGGCCTCGAGCGAAGGGCTCTACGCCATCCTGGGCATGGGAGCCGTCGCCGGCGCTGTTCTCGGCGCGCCCATCTCCACAACCGTCATCGTGTTCGAACTGACCGGCGGCTATGAACTCTCAATCGCGCTTTTGCTGACCGTTGCAGTGGCTCACGGCATCACCCAGACCATTCACGGCCATTCCTGGTTCCAGTGGCAGCTCGAGATGCGCGGTCTTTTCCTCGTCGAAGGCCCTCACCGGGCCCTCGGCCAGTCCATTCGCGTCATGGATTTCATGGAGCCGCTGGATGATGAGGACGAGCCGGTCACCTATGACACCGAAACTGGTGCCCCTTCACTCAAACCGACCGATACGCTGGAAGCTTCGTTGCGCGCATTCGACAAGGGCGGGCACGACCGCCTGCCGGTGGTCGATCTGAAAGATCCGAGCAAGATCATCGCCTTCGCCAGCCATGTCCGTGCCCTGCGCTTCTTCAACCGCGCGCTCGTGGATATGAGCGAGGAAGAACACCGATAGGCTGCCAGATCACGAGGTCGCCGGCTCGCATCATGAAAGCAGGGTTTCATTAACCATATAGGTTAAGGCAGCATCTTTGCACAAGTTTAACCATGCCCTCCGCTTGAAGCGTTTGAACGGCACGCTGACCATCCTTGGTAAATCCATTCGATTCGCGGTTGGCGGAAAACCCGGTGTTGAACGAGGAAGCCAAAGCCCTGTCAGACGGTCTCGCGCGCTCACACGAGTTCACGGATTACGACTTCTGGCGCGCGCTGAAATCCATTGAGGACGAACTCTATTGGCTAGAACGAAACCGCAGGCCAATTCCCATCGACCTGATCTATGTCCGCGCCATCGTCCGCACCGCGCGCCAGAAGCGTCTTTTCATCGCCTGGGACCCGGCGCCATTCGACGCCTTTTGAGTTTCAGGACAGGTGTTCCTTCAGGAACGCCACCGTTCTCTCCCAGGCCAGATCAGCGGCTTCCTTGTCATAGCGGGCTTCCGACGTGTCGTTGTTGAACGCGTGGTTCACGCCCTCATAGACATGAATGGTGAAGTCCTTGCCTGCCTCTTCGAGCGCGGTGCGATAAGCGTCGATCCCTGCGTTGATCCGCTCGTCGAGCCCGGCATAGTGGAGCAGCAGCGGCGCTTCGATCTTGGCAACTTCAGCTGCATCAGCCTGGCGTCCGTAATAGGCAACACCTGCGTCAAGCTCTGGATCGTTCACGGCAAGCTGGTTGACCAGCCCTCCACCCCAACAGAAACCGATGGCGCCGACATTCCCGTTGGACGCATCGTGTCCGGCCAGATACGCCTGCGTTGCAACTGCATTGCGCAGGGTCTGGCCGCCGTCGAGCTGACCGATCATTTCGCGCGCCTTGTCCTCGTCTTCCGGCGTGCCGCCGGAGGGAGAAAGAAAGTCAGGCGCCAGCGCAACGAAGCCCTCAAGCGCCATGCGCCGCGCGACATCGCGGATATGTGGATTGAGGCCCCGGTTTTCGTGGATGACAATCACCGCCGGAAGTTTTCCCTCCGTTCCGGTCGGGCGCACGAGGTATCCCGCCATATCGCCGCCATCGCCCGGGTAAGTGATATCCTCCGCCGCAAGGCGATCATCGTCCTCGGCGACCATGGCCGCCCGCGCAGAATTGGCGGCGAGCAATGGCACGATAGCCGCAGCCGCGGCTCCCGAACCTGCAAGCTTCGTCATCTTGTTCATGAAAGCGCGGCGATCGAGTGTGAGATGCGTGTATTCGTCATACGCATCAATCATCGCCTGTGTGATCTTGGGCTGATCCTGCATGAATTCACTCCCGATTGTGATTGGCCCCCGCTGTGCAAAGACTATAGTCCGTGTGGCTGAGGTCCATTCACACCCGCGTGAGCGACGGCAGACTTTCGCTCCTGACCGCCAATCCCTATATCTCCGGCAATAAAAGTTAGGAGCGATCCTCATGTGGTCCATCGGAGAACTATCGAAGCGGGTGGGCGTGAAAGTACCGACAATCCGGTACTACGAAGAAACCGGCCTTATCGAACCGCCCGAACGATCTTCGGGCAATCAGCGGCGCTATGGCCGGGAAGCCCTGGATCGCCTGACCTTCATCCGGCATGCCCGCGATCTCGGACTCGGCATAGACGCCATCCGCTCACTCATAGAACTGAGCAGCCACCCCGAAAAACCGTGCGAGGCAGTCGACAGCATCGCACAGGAGCACTTGCGGGAAGTGCGCCAGCGCATTGCGCGCCTCCGGAAACTTGAACATGAACTTCAACGCATCGTTGATAGCTGCGACAGCGGCACAGTCTGCGATTGCTATGTCCTGAGAGCGCTGGCCGACCATTCTCTTTGCGAGAGCGAACACTGATTACAGGCGCGGATGGATTTGCCGGCTGTCAGCATCTTGGTTCAAGGTCCGCAAACCGGTACAAATGGAAAACATCCTTGGGCTTTGCCCCCCGAATCACCATATGCAGGTCCGATGTCCGGCTTTCCTGACGATATTCCGTTCTTCGATGAGGACGACCCGACCCCGCCTCCCCCGGCTGCGCAAAAGCCTTCCGGCATCGCAGCGCGTGCCATGGCGGCGCGCACGGGTGGTCCTGACACACGCTATCTCAATGCGCTCAATCCCGAGCAGCGGCTTGCCGTGGAGACCACCGAAGGACCCGTCCTGGTGCTCGCCGGCGCCGGCACCGGCAAGACGCGCGTACTGACCACCCGCATCGCGCATATCCTCGCATCGGGCCGCGCCTATCCCTCGCAGATCCTCGCCGTGACCTTCACCAACAAGGCCGCGCGCGAGATGAAGATGCGCATTGGCACCCTGGTGGGCGAGGCCATCGAGGGCATGCCCTGGCTTGGCACGTTCCACTCCATCGGCGTCAAGATCCTGCGCAAGCATGCAGAGCTGGCGGGACTGAAAAGCTCCTTCACCATTCTCGACACCGATGACCAGATCCGCCTCATGAAGCAGATCATCCAGGCCGAAGGTCTCGACGACAAGCGCTGGCCGCCGCGCCAGTTCGCGCAGATGGTCGATGGCTGGAAAAACAAGGGGCTCGCACCCAGGGAAATTCCCGAGGGCGACGCCCGCGCCTTTGCCAATGGCAAGGGCCGTGAACTCTACGCCGCCTATCAGGATCGGCTGAAGACGCTCAACGCCGTCGATTTCGGCGATCTCCTGTGCCATCCGATCCGCATTCTGCGCGACAATCCGGATGTGCTTGCCGACTATCATCGAAAGTTCCGCTACATTCTCGTCGACGAGTATCAGGACACCAACACCGCGCAGTATATGTGGCTCAGGCTTCTGGCTCAGCGGCCGAAGAGCACCGAACCCGTCAACATCTGCTGTGTGGGCGATGACGACCAGTCCATCTATGGCTGGCGCGGTGCCGAGGTGGACAACATCCTGCGTTTCGAGAAGGATTTTCCCGGTGCCGCCGTCATCCGGCTGGAGCGTAATTACCGCTCCACCGCGCATATTCTGGGCGCCGCCTCCCACCTCATCGCCCACAATGAGGGGCGGCTCGGCAAGACGTTGTTCACCGAACAGTCCGATCCCGACGATCCCAAGGTAAAAGTCCATGCCGCATGGGATTCGGAAGAGGAAGCCCGCGCCGTCGGCGAGGAAATCGAAGCGCTTCAGGCCAAGGGCCACGCGCTGAACGACATCGCCATCCTGGTCCGTGCCTCCTTCCAGATGCGCGAATTCGAAGACCGTTTCGTCACGCTGGGCCTCAATTACCGCGTCATCGGCGGACCCCGCTTCTACGAGCGCATGGAAATCCGCGACGCCATGGCCTATTTCCGCATCGTCGCGCAGGCCGCCGACGATCTCGCCTTCGAGCGTATCGTCAACACACCCAAGCGCGGATTGGGCGAAGCCAGCGTCCGCCAGATCCACGATGTCTCCCGCATGCGTGAGGCAACGCTCCTGCAGGCCGCGCGCGATCTCGTCGGCACCGAGGAGATGAAGCCCAAGCCGCGCGCCTCGCTGCGCACGCTCGTCGACAATATCGAACGCTGGCAGGGCATGCTCGACCGCACGCCCCACACCGAACTTGCCGAGATCATCCTTGAAGAGTCCGGCTATACGGACATGTGGAAGAACGACCGCTCCGCCGAGGCACCCGGCAGGCTTGAAAACCTCAAGGAGCTGATCCGCTCCATGGAGGACTATGACAGTCTGCGCGGTTTCCTCGAACATGTCGCGCTCGTCATGGATGCCGAACGCGACGAGGAACTCGACGCCGTCAGCCTGATGACGCTTCATTCCGCCAAGGGTCTCGAATTCCCCACCGTGTTCCTGCCCGGCTGGGAGGAAGGCCTTTTTCCCCACCAGCGCGCGCTCGACGAGGGTGGCCGCTCGGGCCTCGAAGAAGAGCGGCGCCTGGCCTATGTCGGCCTCACCCGCGCAAAGAAGAACCTGCACATCTGGTTTGCTTCCAACCGGCGCATTCACGGCCTGTGGCAGTCGACCATCCCCTCACGCTTCCTCGACGAGCTTCCCGAAGCGCATGTGGATGTGGCCGAGGAAAGCAGCAGCTATGGCGGCTATTCCGCCGGCCAGCCCGGCCGGCCCAACCCCTATGGCAAATCCCGCTTCGACGATCAGCCTGCCTTTTCAAACAGCTATGCCACGCCCGGCTGGCAGCGCGCGCAGAAAAACAGGACTGAAGCAACCACCCGCAACTGGGGTAACCGCTCCGGCCATCAGGTGGAGCGCATCGGCTATGGCGAGGCGGATTCGGGCTATGGCGCAGGCCGCGGCTCGGTCAAGGGGCGCGTGATCGAAGGCGAGCTTGTCGCCAAATCCGTGTCCGACACGCCCTCTGCCTTCAAGGTCGGTGACCGGGTGTTCCACCTCAAATTCGGCAATGGCAACGTCTCGGCGATCGAGGGCAACAAGCTCACCATCGATTTCGACAAGGCAGGCCAAAAGCGCGTGCTCGACGGCTTTGTCGAACGGCTCTAGCCTCGCACCGCGCAGCGGTCGATCCTGCCTCCGCGCTCAGTCAGTCCCCGGCTTGACGTAAACAAATTTGCCGTCGGCATTCTTCTCCCGCGACAAGACGCCCGTGCGCGCATGGCGCGAGAGCGGTCCTGAAAAGGCATTCGACTTGTAGCGCATGCCGAATGTATCCTGGCAGCGAGCAACAATATCGCCGATGGTTCGGGGGGTATCGAAAAAGTCGCTCTCAAGCAGATCGTTCAAGGCTGCCACGGCGCCCTTGGCACTGTCAGTGGTTGTCTTGCGTCGACCGGGGCGAGGCGTGCTGCGCACGACATTCATCATGCCGGGACCGGCGATGAAGTCGTTGATCCCCCCCTCGGAAAACCCGCCGGGTCGAGCATCGTTCTGGCCCAGTACCAGTTCAACCACACGCAACTGCACGGCTTCCGACTCAAACTTGTTCACTGCCTCCGAAAGCTCGTTGAGCTGCTGCTTGAGCTTGTCGAAATCCTTGATCATAAAATCCGCCCCAACACCGTAATTACCACCATAAACAGGTGAAACGCGCACATATGTCTCTATAAGTATTCAGTAAGTCAAGAGCGCGACAGGGCTGTATAGGCTAAACGCCTACGCCGCGTAGGCTCGTCCCCTGATTTCCCGCTTTCCATGCTCTATCGGAGCAGAAACAATCAGTGGTTGAGATCAGGTTTCAACGCGAATCGCTTTTTTCCTGCAACAGCTGGCGAACGACCACAGCCTGGTTGCGATCGCGATTCGTTGCGGAAAACAGCAATGTCAAAGGCCCCTCCTCCGCCGCGTCCATCAGTTCCTGCAAAAGCTCATTCCGACGGGCCAGTTCCTCCCGATATCGCTCGCAGAATTCGCTCCAGCGCTCGGGTCTGTGCGCATACCACTTGCGCAACTCATGGCTCGGCCCGATATCGGGCAGCCACGCATCGAGTGCCGCGCGCGTCTTGCTCATGCCACGAGGCCATAGTCTGTCAATGAGGATTCGCTTCCCGTCATTGCCCTCTACGGGGTCATATATCCGCTTTACCCGAATATCGGCATTCGCCATGGCAAACCTCCCGCAGTCACTCGATGCTATCGATTACACGCACTGATTGAAGCCCGCGCCAATCATTTCCAAACCATATATCGTTAGAGTGCATATGTGGGGTTGACCCGTCCCCATAGCCGTTATGGCAACTTAACCTCAACCCTGAACCTCCCGTCGGCCTCCAGGCGGCGGGAGGTTGCTTTCAGGCCCGCTCCCACTTGCGACAAGATGAGGCTTTGCGCGAAGCCCGAACTTGCGCCTATTATGGGGTATGAAAACAGAGCACTCAGGGCACACAGCCATGTGGTTCAAGTTGGGCGTGGCGACGCTGCTTTTGGCCGCGTTCACCGGGCTGGCCTTCGCCATGTGGCTGGAAAACGGGGCCGGGATTTTCCTTGCACTCGTCGAATCCGGGTTGTCCTGGTGCTTTTGACGCTGCCTTCCAGCATTCTCGTTTCAGGTAAACATCAATGATGCGATCCATTCTCATCGGCATCCTGGCGGTCATGGCCGTCGGCGTCGGCCTTCTCACGTTTCAGTGGTACCAGCAGCAGAATTCGGGCGAAGCCTTCGGCGTCCCGTTCGAACTCGTCGATCAGGATGGCAACACCATCACGGAAGCCGCATTCAAAGGCGGACCCAGAGTCGTCTTCTTTGGCTTCACCCATTGCCCGGAAGTGTGCCCTACCACCCTGTTCGAGCTTGACGGTTATCTCGAGCAACTGGGAGATGAAGCCGCCGACATCAAACCCTATTTCGTCTCCATTGACCCGGAGCGCGATACTCCCGAGGTCATGAAGACCTACCTGTCGAATTTCTCGGACCGTATCACCGGCATCACCGGCGACCCCGAAGAGGTCGCCGCCATGGCCAAAGGCTTTTCCATCTATGTACGCAAGGTCGAGCTTGAAGACGGTGATTACACGATGGATCACACTGCTTCGATCCTGCTGCTCGACAGCGATGGCGACTTTTTTGGCACGATCGCCTATGAAGAAAACAGTGAAACTGCCATCGCCAAGCTGAAGCGTCTGGCAAACGAAACCTGACATCGGAAATTCATGGGCCAGACACGACTTTACCTGACGGCGCCGCGCGAGCAGGCCGAAACGATTTTTTCAATTCTCGACACGCATTTTGAGGATGATGGGCTGCCGATCAGTATTTTCGAGCCCGAGGAAGACAGTGGCATCTTCCAGATATCTATTTATACCGAGGAGGACGCCGACAAACTTGAACAACGGGTGCTGGAAAGCCTCTCGGATGTTTCCCCTCTCCCCCCGCTCGAGCGGGAAGAGGTTCCGGAGATTGACTGGGTCAGCCACTCGCTAGAAGGCCTGCGCCCGGTCCGTGTGGGCCGTTTTCTGGTCCACGGAAGCCACGACCGGCATTTGCAGCGTATCGGCGACATCGCCATAGAGATCGATGCCGGCCTCGCTTTCGGCACCGGTCATCATGGCACCACGGCCGGCTGTCTGGGCGCGCTTGCCAACATTCTGAAAAGCGAGCACCCGCGCAATGCGCTGGATCTGGGCACCGGTAGTGCCGTGCTGGCCATCGCAATTGCAAGGGCCGCCCGTATTCCGGTTCTGGCAACCGACATTGACCCCATCGCCACAGAAGTGGCCGCGTCAAACGTCCGCCTCAACCGCGTCGCTGATCTGGTAGAGACGCACACCGCGCCCAGCTTTCATCACGCTGTCTTTGCCCGCAGGAAGCCCTTCGACCTCATCGTCGCGAACATTCTTGCCCGTCCGCTCATGGCTTTGGCTCCCGCGATGGCAAATCACATAACTCCGGGTGGTTCACTTGTCCTGTCGGGCATTCTCGAGCGGCAGAGGCGGGCAGTCGTTGCCGCTTATGGCGGACAGGGGTTCCGCCATGTGCGCACTCAGGCGCGGGAAGGCTGGGTCACAATCCACATGAAACGCTGAGTGAGCGCGGGCTTCCGACAAGCAAAAACCCCGAAAGCTGGGCTTCCGGGGTTTGAACAACGCTCTTTAAAGCGGATCAGAACATGTGGGAAACGCTGCGGTTGCGCTTCAGTTCGTCACGGTTGTATCCGTGTGCACGCAGTGTTTCGTCGTCCAGCATCAGAAGCGCGCCGTTCACATAGCTCCGGACCTGCTTCTGACGGGCTTCGATCAGCGCGTCGAATGCGCCACGGAAAAAGCCACGCTTTTGGGCCATCTGATTTCTCCTTGAATTCTTGCAACGAAAGCTCCGCTGCTCATGGTCTCAAGATAGGCCTGAAGAGCCCTCTCAACCAGCGCCGTTTGCGCATGGCTACCATCTTATTTTGCATTGCAACAAATCGATTGTGCAGCGCGGCAGAGATATTCCTTTGTCGGAGCCCGTTCCGCTTTTCTCAGCCATGCTATAGGTTCGGCTCGATTTTTCAGACCAAGCGGCAAGGCTCCATGTTTCAATCTTTCGATGTTACCGCCGACCCCAGCCAGGGCATCGCCCGCGTCAGACGTCTCCGTGATGCAATGGCGAAAGCAAATCTGGACGGCTATCTCGTTCCCCGTGCAGACGAGCATCAGGGCGAATATGTCGCTCCCTCATCCGAGCGGCTCGCCTGGCTGACTGGCTTCACCGGATCGGCGGGCACAGCCCTGATCCTCAAAGATCGCGCCATTCTCTTCGTCGATGGTCGCTACACACTTCAGGCCGCTGAACAGACGGACCCGTCGATTTTCACCATAGAGAGCCTGATCGACAATCCGCCGCGCGAATGGATCGCCAGAAACGCGAAGACCGGCTGCCGCATCGGTTTTGATCCATGGCTGCACACCATTGCAGAGCTTCGCGCTCTCCGTGGCAAGGCCGAAGCGCGCGGCATCGAGCTCGTGCCCACCGACGACAATCTGGTCGATGGGATTTGGGAAGATCGCCCTTCCCCGCCACTGGCGCAGGCCCGTATCCATCCGAAAGACCACGCTGGAGAACGCGCCACCTCAAAGCTCGACCGCATTGCAAAAGCCATCGGCGAGGCCGGCGCTGCATGTTCTGTCCTTACCGATCCCTCATCGATTGCCTGGACATTCAACATTCGCGGGCAGGACGTGCCCCATACACCACTGGCCCTCGGCTTTGCCATAATCGTGGCCGAAGGGCGTCCCTCGCTGTTCCTTGACAGGCGCAAGCTCAACCGCGAAACCGAAGCCTATCTGACCCAGCTCGCAGATCTGAAAGCACCTTCAACGCTGGAAGCGGAACTCTCGGCTTTGGCCGGAAACCCGGGTTCGATCGGCCTCGATCCATCGCTCGCAGCCGAGCGGCTGCGGCTGGTTGTGGAGGAGGCTGGCGGCCGCATCGCGGATCTTGACGATCCGGCCCGGCTTCCTCGGGCCATTAAAAACCCCACCGAGCTGGAAGGCGCTCGATCTGCCCATCTCAGGGATGGTGTCGCCATGGTACGCTTCCTCGCCTGGCTCGACCGGCAGGAACCGGGCACGGTCGACGAGATCAGCGCTGTGCGAAAGCTGGAGGAGAGCCGTACAGAGACAGGCCAGAGCCTGCAGATGCCCCTTCGCGACATCTCCTTCGACACGATCTCCGGTGCTGGCCCCAACGGCGCGACAATCCACTATCGCGTTACAACAAAGACCAATCGCACCCTGAGGGCAGATGAGCTCTATCTCGTCGATTCCGGCGCGCAGTATGACGATGGAACCACCGATATTACCCGGACCATCATAATCGGTCGTCCCAGTGACGAGATGCGGGAGCGCTACACGCGTGTTTTAAAGGGACTGATCGCGCTCTCCGCAACACGCTTTCCCAAAGGCACACGTGGTATGGATCTTGACCCGTTCGCACGCCACGCCCTGTGGCAGGCCGGTCTCGACTATGCCCATGGCACCGGTCACGGCGTCGGATCCTATCTCGCCGTCCATGAAGGACCGCAGCGCATCGCCAAAACCGGAACGCAGGTTCTGGAAGCGGGCATGATCCTGTCCAATGAACCCGGCTACTACAAGCCTGGCGGCTATGGCATCAGGCTAGAAAACCTGATCGTCGTGGAACCAGCGACCGCTATCGCTGGCGGAGACATCGACATGCATGGTTTCGAGACACTGACGCTCTGCCCGTTCGACCGCCGTCTGATCGACACGGCCCTCCTCTCCTCCAGCGAGCGTGCCTGGCTTGATGCCTATCATGATCGCGTTCGCGAAAACCTGACGCCGTTGCTCGACGGCGAAACCCTTGGCTGGCTCGAAAAGGCGACCGCCCCTCTCCGTTAAGGGCTCTTATTGGCCGATCAGGTGGCGGAGCAGGATAAGCACCGCCGCCGAGGAGAGGAACATCGGCATCATCCCACCGGCAACGAGCGAAACCACCACGCCGACCGTCAGAGCAGCGATTTCAGGGATCCCGCCATTCATGGCAGCCGGCGCGACCAGCGTGGTCAGAACGGCGGCGGGCACGGCATTCAGCCCCGCTTCGACACGCGGGTGAATACGCTCGAAGCGGGATAGCACCATGTGGCCGCCGATGCGCGTCAGGAAAGTTAGCACGGCACCGGCAAGAATGATCCAGACCGTGGTGCTCATCGCGCTTGCCTGCCTTTGCGCGCGTCCGGCGCCATGATCGCCGCCAGAGCAACACCGGCGATGGCGCCGATGGAAACATGCCAGGGCGAGCCGACAGTGCGATAAGCCAGCATGGAAACAGCCGCGCTTATCAGCACCACCGGGAGCCAGAAGGAGCGCTTGCGGAAACTCATGACCAGCCCCAGAAAATAGATTGGCAGCAGAAAATCGATGCCCAGCGCATGTGGATCGGGAACCAGATTACCGAACAATGCGCCGAGCCAGGCTTCGGCAATCCAGCAAATGTAAAGCGGCAGCGCCGCTCCCATATACCAGCCGAAGGATACGGTTCCATGCGTCTCGCCACGCCGCTCGGCCTCAGCGAACATCGGGTCGACCAGCATGAAGAAGCCGAGCAACCGCTGGACAGGCCCCCAATGCGCAATCCGCCGCCCCGTGGTTGCGGAATAAAGAACATGCCGAAAATTCACCGCAAGGATCGAGAGAACGATCAGCCACGGAGCCACTTTCTGCCCGAACAGGTCGATCCCGACCATCTGACTCGCACCGGCGAAAATCGTGGCGCTCATAAGCACGGCCTCGAAAACCGAAAAATTGTTCTCCACCGCCAGTGCGCCAAACAGCAGCCCGAACGGCATTGCCGCAACCACCACGGGCACGCTGTCGCGCACCCCTTGCGCAAAATCGCGCGGGCGCGCGCTGTCCTTGGCAATGTCGGCTGTCATGAATCCTCCAGAGGACCTGATCTTAGGTCAACAAGGCTGACCAGTCATATGAATTCCATTGAGCCACGCATCAAAGCGGATGACAGGGATTGCTTACCCGCCCACCCTTTCAAACCAGGTATCTTCGTCGATCACTTCGATACCCAGATCCGCAGCTTTCTTGAGCTTCGAGCCCGCCCCCGGCCCCGCGACCACCAGGTCCGTCTTCTTGGAGACGGAGCCCGCCACCTTCGCGCCCAGCCGCTCGGCCATGGCCTTGGCTTCATCGCGTGACATTCGTTCCAGCGCACCGGTGAACACGATGGTCTGGCCGGCAACCGGCGAATCCATCGTCGGCCGTTCCGCCTCCTGCACATCGATTTCGCTCGCCAGTGCCTCGACCAGTTCGCGGTTATGTTCCTCGCCGAAGTAATGCGCCAGCGAATCGATCACCGCATCGCCTATATCGTCGAGCGCGTCCATTTCCTCGCGCGCCTGCGCATCGCCATCGGCGACCGCCAGAACGGCATCGTGAAACTCCTGCCACGAGCCGTAGGCCCGCGCCAGCGTCTTGGCCGTCTGTTCGCCCACATGGCGAATGCCAAGCGCATAGATGACCCGCTCCAGCGCGATGGAGCGCCGCGCCTCGATCGCCGCAAACAGATTGGCGGCCGAGGTCGCGCCCCAGCCTTCCTTGTCCTTCAGCTTTTTCAGATTATCGCCATCGCGCCTTGCAAGCGTGAAAATGTCGCCCGGCGCCTTCACCGGCAGATCGGGATCGTTGAAGAAGAACTCGATCTGCTTCTCGCCCAGCCCGTCAATGTCGAAGGCGCGCCGTGACACGAAGTGCCGCAAATGCTCGACCCTCTGAAACGGGCAGGCAAATTCGCCCGAACAGCGGCGCACCACACCCTCCGCGCCCGAACCAATCCCCTCGCGCACCACCGGCGTCTTCAGTTCACACGGACACAGGCTCGGAAATTCGAACGCCTGCGCATCCTTCGGTCGCTTCTCCTCGATCACACCGAGTATCTGCGGGATCACATCGCCGGCGCGCTGCACCGTCACCGTGTCGCCGATCATCACCCCCAGCCGCTCGATCTCCTCGGCATTGTGGAGCGTCGCATTGGTCACCACCACACCGCCAACGGTCACGGGTTCGAGCCGGGCAACGGGCGTCAGCGCGCCCGTTCGTCCCACCTGAATGTCGATGCCGTTCAGGATGGTCGTGGCCTTTTCGGCCGGAAATTTGTGGGCAATCGCCCAGCGCGGGCTGCGTGATACAAAGCCCAGCCGCTGCTGCAGCGCCAGATCGTCCACCTTGTAGACCACACCGTCGATGTCATAGGGAAGCGTCGCCCGCTTTTCCTCGATCAGACGGTATTGCGCCAGAAGTGCCTCCGCACTCTCGCAGCGCTTCATCAGCTCGTTGACGCGAAAGCCATAGGCTTCCAGCGCCGCCACCATGCCCGTCTGCGTGTCTGCGGGCATGTCGGAAACCTCACCCCAGGCATAGGCGAAGAACTTGAGCGGCCGCGCCGCCGTCACCGAGGAATCGAGCTGGCGCAGTGAGCCCGCCGCCGTGTTGCGCGGGTTCACATAGGTCTGCTTGCCGGCCTCCTCCTGGCGCTTGTTGAGCGCAAAGAAATCGGCATGGGTCATGTAGACCTCGCCGCGCACCTCAATCACCTCCGGCGGGTCCCCGTCGAGCACATTTGGAATGTCCGTCACCACGCGCGCATTGGCGGTGACGTTCTCCCCCTCCTGCCCGTCGCCACGGGTGGCGGCCGAGACAAGACGCCCGTTCTCATAGCGCAGCGAAAGTGAAAGACCGTCGATCTTGGGCTCGGCCGTCATCGCCACCGGCGCATCGGTGTCGAGCTTCAGATAGCGGCGTATGCGCCCGACAAAATCGACCACATCCTCATCGGAAAACGCATTGTCGAGTGAAAGCATCGGCACCTTGTGCCGCACCTTCTCAAATTTCTCCGAGACAGGCGCGCCCACACGGCGCGAGGGCGAATCCGCCCGCACGAGCTCCGGAAAGCGCTGCTCGATGGCCAGATTGCGCCGCCGCAGCGCATCATACTCCGCATCCGAAATCGTTGGCGCGTCTTCCCCGTGATAGCGCCTGTCATGCTCTTCGATCTCCCGGGCAAGCTTTTCCAGCTCGTCCCTGGCTTGGGCCTCCGTCAATGTATCAACGGCTTGCTTGGCTTTGGGCATGACAGTCTATCCGGATGTGAACTGGAACGCAGTGTAGTCGATCTGCGCACGGTTTTTGCAGTCGTCTTTTTACGTGGCTCATCCCTGCTGACAAGGCCAGCCACCGGACCGTGAACAGAAACCCGTCAGGAAGCGGCTCTGCTTCCCTGCAAGAGGCGCTGGGCGGCGGCGCGCGCCTCGTCGGTCACGGTGGCGCCGGCCAGCATCCGGGCGATCTCTTCCTGGCGCGCATCCGTATCCATGACCGAAACCCCGGTCGCGACCCGGTCGGTGTCGCCGCTCTTGGCTATCAGATAATGTGTCCCCGCACGCGCGGCCACCTGGGGGGCGTGCGTCACCGAAAGCACCTGGATACGCTCGGCGAGCCGCGCAAGACGCTGGCCGATGGCGTCCGCAACCGCGCCACCCACGCCCGTGTCGATCTCGTCAAACACGAGCGTCGGTGCCGATCCACGATCAGCCAGCACCACCTTGAGCGCCAGAAGAAAGCGTGAAAGCTCACCACCGGAGGCGACCTTCATCATCGGGCCGGCCCGCGTTCCGGGGTTGGTGCGCACCCAGAACTCCACGTGGTCGATGCCATCTTCACCGCGGTCATCCGCCTCCGTGGCAATCTCGACGATGAATTCGGCCCGTTCCAGTTTCAGCGCCGGCAGTTCGGCCATCACCGCCCTGCTGAGTGAGGCCGCCGTCTCCCGACGCACTTGGGAAAGCTCCGTTGCCGCAGCGTCATAGGTCTCCACCGCTGCCTTGGCTTGCTGCTCCAGCGCCGCCAGACGCTCCTCGCCGGCATCCAGCTCATCCAGATCACCCACCATACGGGCACACAGTTCGGCGAGATCGTCGACCTGCACATTGTGCTTGCGGGCAACGGCGCGCAGCGCAAAAAGCCGTTCTTCCGTATCTTCCAGACGTTGCGGATCGAACTCCGTCGCCCGCATTGCCTCATCCACCGCAGATTGCGCGGCATCCAGCGAGAGAAGCGCTGAATCGAGCGGCTCGATGATGCCATCCAGCAGGCCCGGTGCATCCTGCGCCTTACGCTGCAGGCGGCGCAGGAGGCCGGAAAGCTGTGACACGGGCGAAGCGTTGCCCGAAAGCACCTCCTGTGCGTCGGAAATATCACTGGCGATCTTTTCGGCGCGCATCATGCCGGCGCGCTCCTCAGCCAGCACCGCTTCCTCATCAGGCCGTGGATCGAGCTTGGAAAGCTCCTCCACCGAGGCTCTTAGAAAATCGGCCTCCCGTGCGGCCGCCTCCACACGCGCCCTGTGCCGCGCCAGCTCCTGTTCGCATTTGCGCAGATCCCGCCATGCAAGCCGCACCCGCGCGACAGCCTCGCCATGCCCGCCAAACGCATCGAGGAGTTCGCGGTGGATGCCCGCATCCACCAGCGCACGCTCGTCGTGCTGGCCATGAATTTCCACAAGCTGACGTCCCACCTGGCGCATCAGCGCCACGCTGGAGGGCTGGTCGTTGATGAAAACCCGCGTGCGCCCGTCAGCGCTCTGCACGCGGCGCAGGATGATGTCACCCTCATCGTCTATTGCGTTTTCTGCAAGCAGGGCCCGCACGGGGTGCGAGGCCGGCAGGTCGAAGACGGCGATCACCTGTCCCTGATCCGCACCATGGCGCACCAGTGACGCATCGCCACGCCCGCCAAGCGCCAGCGAGAGGGAATCGAGAAGAATGGATTTGCCGGCGCCGGTTTCACCGGTGAGCACGGAGAGCCCCCCGGAGAAATCCATGTCGAGGCGTTCAATCAGGACGATATCGCGGATCGACAGGTGAGACAGCATGGCTAGGGTCAGCCGCCCAGAATCGCCGCCCCGGCCTTGGATATCCACGAACCGGTGTTCTCACGCGGTTCCAGTCCGCCAGACTGAAGAAGGGCATAGGAATCCTTATACCAGTCGCTGTCCGGGAAGTTGTGCCCAAGAACAGCGGCAGCCGTCTGCGCTTCCGAAACGAGCCCCATCGCATAATAGGCTTCCGTCAGGCGTGCCAGCGCTTCCTCGACATGGCGCGTGTTGGGATAACTCTCAACCACACCACGGAAACGACGCACCGCGGCAACATACTCACGCCGCTCCAGATAATAGCGCCCGATCTGCATTTCCTTGCCGGCGAGCTGATCTCGGGCAAAGCGAATCTTGGCCTGCGCATCCTCGACATACTCTGAATCGGGCCAACGCTGCACAACCTCTTCCATCGCTTCGAGCGTCAGGCGCGCCTCACGCTGATCCTGGGTGACGTCGCGAATCTGGCGGAAATAACTCAGTCCCACGAGATACTGTGCGTAGGCCGCATCTTCCGTGGTCGGGTAAAGGGCGACATAGCGTTTACCGCCATTGATCGCCTCATCGTACTTGCCCTGCCGATAGTTGGCGAATGTGTTCATCACCATCGCCTTGCGGGCATATTCCGAATAGGGATGCTGCCGGTCGATGGATTCGAACTTGGCACTGGCCTCCTTCAGACGGCCGGCATTCATGTTCGCCAGGCCCTGATTGTAAAGCACATCCGCCGGATCGGTCTGCTCGACATACGTCGACAGATCCAGGTCTTTCTCGGCATTGCACGCAGCGAGAAGAAGCGAAACACCAAGCACCGAAGCCGTGGTAACGGCTGCCCTGCCTGTCCTGGTCATGCCGGCAACAAAAGTTGAACGCATTTCGCCTCTCGCAAACGGAAAATCAATTTCGGAACGCAGTCATAGAGCAAATGACCGCCACGCGGCAACGCTATTGCCCGCCAATCGTACAATTTTGTGGCGTTTGAGCGGGAAAGCCCGTTCGCTCTTGCAGCAAAAACCGGGTTCAGAGCATCCAGGGCGCGTAAACCGGCGCGCTTACGGCAACCATCTCGGCCCGACGACCCTGCTCACGGCGTGTGGTCTCGACGATCTCATAGGCAGAGCGATCGGTCAGAAGATGCCGCAGCGCCGCTGCATTGAGGCGGTGGCCACCCCGATAGGAACGGAAGCAGCCGATGAAGCGGGCTCCGGCGAGAGCCAGGTCGCCGACCGCATCGAGCATCTTGTGGCGCACGAATTCATCGGGATAACGAAGGCCTTCCATATTGATGACCTTGTGATCCTCACCGATCACGACCGAGTTTTCCAGCGAAGAACCCAGCGCATACCCAGCGGCCCAAAGGCGCTCGACATCCTTGATGAACCCGAAAGTGCGCGCGCGCGCGACTTCCTGACGGAAATTCGCGGCATTCAGGTCGAGGCCAAGCGACTGGCGACCGATTGCCGGCGTCTCGAAATCGATTTCGACCTCGAAGCGCGTACCGTCATAGGGACGAAACTCCGCCCAGGAGCCGCCATTGTCGATCCGCACCGGTTTCACGACACGGATATACCGGCGCTTGACGGCAAGTGTGGCAATGCCGGCCTGCTCAAATGCATCCACAAAGCCGATGGCACTGCCGTCGAGAACAGGAACCTCGCTGCCATCAATCTCAATGACGACATTGTCGATCCCGACAGCCAGGAGAGCGGCCATGAGGTGTTCAACCGTGGCGACGGTTTCGCCGCGCGCGTCACCAAGAGCAGTGCAAAGATCGGTCTGGCAAACTTCCGAGGCAAGTGCGCGAATCACACGGCCCGTGCCGTCCTCATCGATGCGCTGAAAGACAATGCCGGTGTCGGCCTCGGCCGGGGAGAAATGAATGGAGACAGGCTTGCCGCTATGGACACCAATACCCGAAAGTGAGCAGCGTGCTTTGAGTGTCGTCTGATATTCGAGCAAAATGGTCCCCGTGAGCTCTTCAAGGCCGCGCTTCTCAGCGCTGGCTTGTCCAACGTTTCAGGACGACACCCCCAAAATGCGTCCCACACCCCACCGTTATTCGCAACGCAAGATAATGTTGCGGAATACAGACTCCAAATCACGCTTTCTTACTTCATGTTACGGCATAAGAAAAACACGAGTGTCTTATAACTTTCTGAATTGTTTACTGAATTTTAACGAAAAGGGGGATGCATCGCATCCCCCCATCAAACGTTTGTAACAGAGTTTTTCGCCTAGTTTGCTTGCCGGCGAAGAAACGCGGGAATCTCCAGGTGGTCCTCTTCCTGGATGTTCCGGGCCTGTGTGGTGAGTCGGCCATGCTCATCCAGCCGCCCCTGACGCGGTGCGTAGAGCTGCCCTTCGCTTTCCGCCGCGCGACGCGGCTGGGGCGCTGCCTGACGCAGCTTGGGTTCGCGGGGCTGCTCGGCATAACCTTGATCGCCGTCGCGGCGGGAAAGCCCGTGGGTAAGGCGCTTGATCAGCCCCATCGGGCCACGATCTTCATGCTCCTGCGATTTCGCTTCCATCTCGGCTTTCACCACCGGTGGGAAGTCTTCAACGCGGGGCATCCGGGGAGCGGAGACCTGTTCCTCCTGAACCCGCATCTGGGGCTGCGGCTCGAGGTGCTCGGCCACCGGTGCCGATTGGACCGGCTTGGGTGCCGGAGCAGCGGCTCGCGGAGCCGGCTGTACCGGCTGGGCACTGCGAAAGAGCGAGCTTTGCGGCTGAAAACCGCCATTGCTCATGGCCGGTCGCGCAGCCTGAGAGGCTGCTGGAGCCACTGCAGGCGCAGAGGCAGGCTCTGCCGTTGTACGCTCAGCCTGGCGAATGGCCTCGGCCACCGGATCGGCAGCAGGCTGCGGCTTCGGTTCAACGGAAGCAACCGCTGGCCGCTGCGCCTCGATCGCTCGCGGTTGCTGCATTGGACGCGTAGCCGTAGCAGGAGCGGAAATCTCGGCAGCGGACTTGTCGATGCCTGTCGCCACCACAGAAACGCGGATCACACCTTCGAGATCTTCGTCGAACGTCGCACCGAGAATGATGTTTGCGTCCGGATCGACCTCCTCGCGAATGCGGGTAGCTGCCTCGTCCACCTCGAACAGTGTCAGGTCGCGGCCGCCGGTGATCGAGATCAAAAGACCGCGAGCACCCTTCATGGAGCTCTCGTCCAGCAACGGATTGGCGATTGCCGCCTCGGCAGCGGCCATTGCACGGCCTTCGCCGGAAGCCTCGCCCGTGCCCATCATGGCCTTGCCCATCTCGCGCATCACCGAGCGAACGTCGGCGAAGTCGAGGTTGATCAGGCCTTCCTTGACCATCAGGTCGGTGATGCAGGCAACGCCTGAATAGAGCACCTGGTCAGCCATCGCGAAAGCGTCGGCGAAGGTGGTCTTGTCATTGGCGATGCGGAAGAGGTTCTGGTTCGGAATGACGATCAGCGTATCGACGCATTTCTGCAGTTCCTCGATACCGGCTTCCGCCGTCTTCATGCGGCGCTGGCCTTCGAAATGGAACGGCTTGGTGACGACGCCGACAGTCAGAATACCCTTCTCACGGGCAGCGCGCGCCACAACGGGAGCAGCACCGGTGCCGGTACCGCCGCCCATGCCTGCGGTCACGAAGCACATATGGGTGGAGGACAGGTGATCGACCAACTCGTCGATGCATTCTTCGGCGGCGGCTTTGCCAACTTCGGGCTGCGAACCGGCACCCAGCCCCTCGGTCACGGCAGCACCAAGCTGGATCAGGCGTTCGGCCTTGGATTGGGTCAGAGCCTGTGCGTCCGTATTGGCGACGACGAACTCGACGCCACGCAGGCCGGCATTGATCATGTTGTTGACGGCGTTTCCGCCCCCGCCTCCGACACCGAACACGGTGATGCGTGGCTTCAGCTCGGTAATATCCGGCTTCTGCAGATTGATAGTCATTGTCCTCGTCCTTTCCGCCTTTGCCGCCGCCTCGCCGCCGCGGTCGTCATTTGGGGCGCGCCCCCGCTAGAAGTTGCTTTTCAGCCATTGGCTGACGCGCTGGAACCGGCCGCCAGTGCCGGTTGCGCGAGTGAAAATGCCGCTCTTGCCGCTGCGGCCACGGTTTTCGAACTCCGCTACCTGCGGATAAATCAACAGCCCCACGGACGCGGAAAAAGCCGCCCCCTTGGCCGCTTCGGGCAACCCCGCCACGCCGAGCGGACGCCCGAGCCTGACATTGCGCCCGAACAGTCGCCGGGTTGCTTCCGGCAAACCGACGAGCTGGCTCGCGCCCCCCGTCAGAACCACCCTGCGCCCGACAAGGCCGCCATAGCCGGAGCGGCTGAGCTTGTCGCGAGCCATCTCCAGCGTTTCCTCGATGCGCGCACGGATGATCCTTGTCATAACCGCACGTGGCACCTGTATCGGCTGTTCGCTCGGATCAGCCCCCATCGGGTGGATCGAAACGATATCCCGGTCGTCGCTCGAAGACATGAGCGCCGAACCGTGCATCACCTTGAGCCGCTCGGCATCCTCGAGCCGCGCCGAAAGGCCACGCACCAGATCCATGGTCACATGGTTGCCTCCCACCGGCAGCGCGTCGGCCCACACGAATTTTCCTTCTGCGAAAACAGAGATCGTCGTCGTGCCGCCACCCATGTCGATACAGGCAGCACCCATCTGCGCCTCATCGTCCACCAGTGCTGCCAGACCGCTCGCATAGGGTGTTGCCACCATACGCTCGACCGAAAGATGCGAACGGTTGATGCAAAGCTCCAGATTGCGCAGCGGCGCCGCATCCGCCGTCAGGATGTGCATGTCGACACCAAGCTCCGCGCCGACCATCCCGCGTGGATCGCGAATGCCGCGCTCGGCATCGAGGCTGAACCCTGTTGCCAGCGAATGCACCACTTCACGCTCGGTCTCGAGCCCCTGCCGCGCACCGGCCGCGAGAACGCGGTTGATGTCGGACTGGGCGACTTCGTGACCGCCAAGATTGATCGACGCCGAAATCGTCTCGCTGCGCAGCCGCCCCGCCGACACATTGACGATCAGCGAATCCACGGTCAGCCCCGCCATGCGCTCGGCCGCATCCACAGCCAGCCGGATCGCCTCCTCGGCCCGGTCGAGATCGACGATCACACCGGATTTCATGCCCTGCGACTGCTGATGGCCGATGCCGATGACTTTCACACGGTGAGTGCGGTGCCGCAGCGCCCGCCCCTCTTCCGCCGGCATGAGCCTGGCAATGATGCAGCAGACCTTGCTCGACCCGACGTCAAGCACAGTGATGATGCCGGAGCGGCGGGCAGCGCCTTTCTTGGGATCTGATAACCAGCTCATATCTGCGCCCCGTCTGCAATTCGCGTCTTGTAGCGCTCACGCATCGCGTCCTGGTGCGCCTTGGCAGCTTCTTCCGAAAGACCGATCGCCATACGATCGGCGAGCCGCATATCCACCGAGATGATATCGCGCGACAGAAGGCCGTTCTTGCGATCAAGCGCGGCAAGCGTTGCCAGTGTCAGCGCCTCGTTATTCTCGGGCAGCTTCACGGTCACACCGTTCTTAAGCCGCAGATCCCAGCGCCTGTCTCCGACACGGATATAGGCCCGCACCTCGTTTGCGATGGCTGGATGCCGGGCAACCTTGGCGATGAATTCAGGGCCGGCCTCGCGCGCGCCAACGCCGATCACCATCGGCAGCGCCGCATGACGTCCGCCATCGAACGGCGCGATCACAGCTCCGTCTTTCTCGATCAGCGACAGCTCATTGCCATGCTGCCAGATCGCAAAGGGCCTCTTCTCGGTGATGTCCACTTCGAGAGTGGCCGGATAGACCTTGCGCACGGCAACGCCTTCGACCCAGGGCAGACCGGAAAGACGCTGCCTGGCATCCTCGGCATTGAAGCCCACCAGAGCCGTCCAGCCGTTCAGGCCGACTTCCTGCAGAACATCGATCTCCGAGGTTTCCTGATTGCCGATCACGTTGACCTGCGCGATGGCAAGCCCCGTGCGCGCGGTGACGCTCTGCAGAACCTGCGGCAGATGCCCGCCCGCAACGATGCCGTAAACCGCCGTGGCTCCAAGCAGAACCGCAGTTGCGATCGTAGCGCCATAGCGTGGCGCTTCGACTTCCCCTGCATTGACCCTGTGCATGAAGCGCGCCGGACGGCGCAACCAGCGCGGCAATACGATGTCGCCTCCGCGAAAGCGTCCGCCGCTCCGGCCCGTTCCGGCTTGAGATGACGTCAGCGAGAACACGAGGCGTCCTCCACAATCCAACTCAACAATTCACCAAACCCAATTCCCGCCGCAGCGGCGATCTCGGGCACCAGAGAGGTTGGCGTCATGCCGGGCTGCGTGTTTACCTCCAACCAGACAAGCTCCCCATCATCGGATTTGCGATCGTCGAAACGGAAGTCGGACCGGGACACGCCCCGGCAGCCAATAGCCTTGTGTGCCTTAAGGGCCAGTGTTTCTATTTTTTGGTAAATATTTGGTGAAAGTTTTGCCGGGCATTCGTGTTTTGAGCCGCCGGGAACGTATTTTGAATCATAATCGTAGAAGGCGTGCCCGACCGGAATGATCTCCGCGATGCCAAGCACCCGGTCCCCCATCACCGCACAGGTGAACTCACGCCCCGCAATGTAGCGCTCCACCATCACGCGCTCGCCGTACTGCCACTCGGTGGACCCGATAATCTGCGGCGGGTTGCTCTGCCCTTCGGTGACAATGACCACACCGAAGCTCGACCCCTCATTGACGGGCTTCACCACATAGGGCGGCGCCATGGGGTGCTCGTTGCCGATCTCGAAACGGTTCACCACCAGCGCATCGGCAACGGGAATACCCTCAGCCTTCGCCACCGTCTTGGCGAGCTGTTTGTCCATAGCCAATGCGGATGCGAGCACTCCCGAATGCGTGTAGGGGATGTCGAGATATTCGAGAATCCCCTGGATCGCCCCATCCTCACCGAACGGACCGTGCAATGCATTGAAGGCGACATCCGGGTTGAGTTCGGACAGAACACGCGCCACATCGCGCCCGACATCGACGCGCGTGACGGCATATCCCTCAACCTCGAGAGCATCGGCGCAGGCAGTGCCGGAAGAAAGACTGACCGGCCGTTCAGAGGAAAAACCTCCCATAAGTACGGCAACGTTCTTTCTCTTCATGGTCCGGCTACCCCCTTGTCCGGCCGCCCAGAATTTTGGGCGATAAGCTGCATTGGCCGAGTGAGACCTCCTCGATTAGGAAAGCCCCCGACCCGAACGCCGCGACTCAAATCAGTGATTACTTATGAGCCAAAGAATCAGAGGTTTGATTCCATGGCAAGGGCTTGAGATTCCCGACGATTCAATTTTCTGAAAATTTTACACTTTGTGAACGCGAACACCCGTGTCGCGCAACTTGACACGGCACGGCTGTATGAGCGTCAAAATCGTAAGAGAACCTTGCGTCGTGCGAAAAGTCGCATGCGAGCTTAGAGCATCTGCCCCAACAGCGGATCGATCTCGCGCCCCGGCCTGAATTCGCCAATGCGCTTGATCTCCCATTCCAGGCGAATCCCTGAATGCTCAAGCACACGAGCCCGGACCGTTTCACCCAGATATTCAAGGTCGTACCCGCTCGCCGTACCCGTGTTGATCATGAAATTGCAATGCATGGGCGACATCTGCGCCCCGCCGATGGTGAGGCCGCGGCATCCCGCCTTGTCGACCTCTTTCCAGGCCGATGACCCGGGCGGGTTCTTGAACGTTGAACCGCCTGTCTTTTCACGTATCGGCTGTACGGTCTCGCGATGGTGCTGGACCGCATCCATCTCTTTCTGGATCGTCTCCCGGTCTTCGGGATAGCCCTCCATCAGCGCAGAGGTGAAGATCAGATCTTTCGGCACCGAGGAATGGCGGTAGTCGTATCCCATATCGGCGTTCGAGAAGACGTGCGGTTCGCCCTTCCGGTCAAGCGCGCGCACTTCCACGACCCGCTCCCTGGTCTCGACGCCATTGGCACCGGCATTCATGCGCAGCGCACCACCCAGCCCGCCCGGTATGCCGTGGTAAAAGTGAAATCCACCGATGCCCGCCTCCAGCGCCGCGGCTGCGAGACGTTTGTCGGGGATGGCCGCTCCTGCACGGATTCGCGTATCCGAAACAATCTCTGCCTGCCCGAAGCCCTTGGCCGACAGGCGAACCACAAAACCACGAATGCCACCTTCGCGCACGAGAAGGTTCGAACCGATCCCCACCATGGTCACCGGAATGTCTTCCGGCACCGCCTTCAGGAAGGCAGCCAGATCCTCTTCATCAGCAGGCTGAAACAGCGCGTCGGCAGGCCCGCCGGCGCGAAACCAGGTGATCTTGTCCATGCCGGCGTCGGGTGTCAGACGCCCCCGCAGCCCCGACAGACGATCCCCGAGACGGTCGAGCAGAGCGGCCCCACTCATCCCTTTGCCCCCAGCTCGTCAGGAAGCGCATAGGCCCATTGCGTGATGTTGCCGGCGCCCAGATAGACGATGAAATCGCCCTCTTCCGCCCAGCTTCGCACTATGGGTTCCACCGCTTCCGGCCCTTCGATATGGGCAACGTCCCGATGTCCGGCCGCTCGGATCCGTGCCACCAGCGCCTCGGACGACACGCCTTCGATCGGGTCTTCACCGGCAGCATAGACCGGGGCAATCAACACCTTGTCGGCCTCGTTGAAACATGCCGCAAAATCATCGTAGAGATCGTGCAGCCGCGAATAACGGTGCGGCTGAGCAATGGCGAGAATACGCCCCTTGCAGGCTTCCCGGGCGGCTTTCAGAACCGCACGGATCTCCACCGGGTGATGCCCATAATCATCGAAGACGCTCACGCCGTTCCAGCTTCCGGTGAGCGTGAAACGGCGTTTGACGCCGCCAAAGCCCGCAAGGCCAGTACGGATCGCCTCATGGTCGATGCCCAGTTCATGCGCCACGGCGATCGCCGCCGTCGCGTTCGAAACATTGTGTTTTCCGGGCATGGGCAGGCGCAGTCCTTCGAGCGTTTCCGTGCGACCCGTCTTGCGATCGCGAAAGGTCACGTCAAACACGGAAACCGGCCCATCCATCCGGTGATTGGCAAAGCGCACATCCGACTGCGGGTTTTCGCCATAAGTGATAACCCGGCGATCCTCGATCCGTCCGACAAGCGCCTGAACCTCGGCGTGGTCGATACACATGGCAGCAAAGCCATAAAACGGTACATTCTCGACAAACTGGCGAAACGCTGCGCGCAGTTTGTCGAAATCACCATAATGATCGAGATGCTCCGGATCGATATTGGTGATGACGGCAATTTCCGCAGGCAGTTTCAGGAAGCTTCCATCGCTTTCATCGGCCTCCACCACCATCCAGTCACCTTCGCCCATACGCGCATTGGTGCCATAGGCATTGATGATGCCGCCATTGATCACGGTTGGATCGAAACCGCCCGCATCGAACAACGCGGCCACCATCGACGTGGTTGTGGTCTTGCCGTGCGTTCCGCCAATGGCGACCGCCTGGCGAAAGCGCATCAACTCGGCCAGCATCTCTGCGCGACGCACGATTGGCAGGTGTTTCTCGCGCGCAGCCACCAGTTCCGGATTGTTCTTCCTGATGGCAGTGGAGACGACGATGACTTCAGCCTCTCCCAGATTCTCTGCGGCATGTCCCACGAAAACCTCGATCCCCTTCTCGCGCAAACGCACAACATTGGGATTTTCGGCCTGATCCGACCCTTGCACCTGGTACCCCAGCGTATGCAGCGCTTCCGCGATACCACTCATGCCGATGCCGCCGATGCCGACGAAGTGCACGGTTCCGATCGTCTCCGGCATTTTCATGCGTGGCTTCCTTCTTTCACTGATTTGGCAGATTGGCCGGAGGCAATAGCCTCAACGAGGTCCGCAAGCAACGTAGCCGCATTCGTTTTACCCACGCCTTGCGCTGCCACAGCCATGTCGGCGAGGCGTTGAGGCTGCTCCATCGCTCCGCCGATCAGTTCGGCAAGCCGCTCCGCGCTGAGCGTGGCCTGCGGATGGAGTTCAGCCCCCCCGGCGCGCTCCAGCGCTGCTGCATTGGCTGCCTGATCGTGGTCGAGAGCATGTGGATATGGCACCAGAATGGCCGGTCGGCCAATCGCCGCAATCTCCGAAACGGTCGAGGCACCCGAACGCGATATCACCAGATGGCTCTCGGCAATGCGCCGCGCCATATCGTTGAAAAATGTCGAAACCTCTGCCGGCACACCGAGCTTGTCATAAGCGGCACGAACTTCCGCTTCGTCTTCCGGGCGCGCCTGTTGAGTGACGCGAAGGCGTTTGATTTGCTTCGGCGCGAGCTTCGCGATGGCAGCAGGGATGGCGTCGGAAAAAAACTGCGCGCCCTGGCTGCCGCCAAAGACAAGCAGACGAAACACCTCTTGCGAACCCGCCGCGCGATAGGTCTCGCCAGCCGCCTCGATAACCGCCGGACGGACCGGATTGCCCGTGGCGATAATTTTGTCCGCAAACGATCCTTCTTCGGCCAGAAAACCACCGGCAATGGCCTGAACACGCGATGCCAGCGCCTTGTTGGCGCGCCCCATCACGGCGTTCTGTTCATGGATAAGTGCCGGAATGCCTCGCCGCGTCGCCGCCCAGAGCGGCGGCAGGGTCGGGTATCCGCCGAAACCGACCACCGCGGCTGGCTTCAGCCGTTGCATCAGCGCCGAAGCCTGCTTGACGCCACGCCAGATGGTCCAGCCTGCTTTCAGGAGCGCTACCGGGTTTTTCGAACCGAATGTGGCGCTCTCGATGATATGGGTTTCCTCGGCCGGAAAATCGCCTGAGAAACGCGCCGCCCGCTTGTCAGTCGCCAGGTGCACCTGCCAGTCACGCGCGCGTAGCGCATGTGCCAGCGCTTCGGCCGGAAAGAGATGACCGCCGGTCCCACCGGCGGCAAGAAGTATCGCGCCTTTACCCATGTCAGTTCGCAATCGCCTCGTGTCCCGCTGGAGGCGCATAGGACACCGGACGGCGCTTTTCAGGTTTGCGACGGGTCAGCGCAAGGACAAAGCCCATGGAAATGGCCATGGCGATCAGCGAAGAACCGCCATAGGAGATGAAGGGCAGCGTCATGCCCTTGGCCGGCAGCATGCGGACATTCACGCCCATATTGATAATCGACTGAAAGCCAAACAGAATGACGAGACCGCTCACCGCATAGCGTGTGAAGTCGTCCTCCTCACGCCGCGCTTTCGTCAGCCCGCGCAAGACCACAAAGGCAAACAGCCCAAGCAGGATCAGACACAGGATGATGCCGAACTCCTCACCGGCAACCGCAAAGACAAAATCCGTGTGGCTGTCAGGCAGGATACGTTTGACGGTCCCTTCGCCAGGACCACGTCCAAACCAGCCGCCGCGGGTTATCGCCTCGATGCTCATATCCACCTGATAGGTGTCGCCCTCACCGGTCAGGAAGCGGTCTATGCGGTCGGCCACGTGAGGGAAAATCGTGTAGGCAAGAAAGGCCCCGCCTGCGCCCAAAGCGCCAAGCACCGCAATCCACAGCCACGGCATGCCGGCGATGAAGAACATCGCCCCCCAGGTGCCGAGAACCAGCATGGTCTGACCGAGATCGGGCTGGGCCACCAGAAGCGCGATCACAAGCCCCAGAAGAAGCATGGCGAACAGGTTGCCCGGGATCTCCGGCTGTCTGGCGTGCTCGTGAAAGAGCCATGCGCAGATCACCACAAAGGCCGGTTTCAGATATTCGGAAGGCTGAATGGAAACGCCGAACACATAAAGCCAGCGCCGCGAACCCTTGACTTCCATGCCTGCGAAAAGGGTGACCACCATCAGAACCAACGCGCCCGCAAGCATGACGAGAGCGACCCGACGCACCTGACGCGGACTGAGGAAGGAAATCGCGATCATGACCACCAACGCCGGCAGCATGTAAACGATCTGGCGCGTGACGAAATGAAAACTCGACAGGCCGATGCGCTCCGCCACGGCGGGGCTTGCCGCGAACGACAGGACCACGCCCAGCCCCATCAGCATGAGAAAGGCCGCGAGAAACCAACGGTCGATGGTCCACCACCAGTTTGCCACCGGGCTGCGATCGGTGCGGCTCACCATGTCACTTGCTCCCCATCATTTCGGTACCGGCGAGCGAACGCACCGCCTCGCGGAAGGCATCGCCGCGCACCTCAAAATTTCTGAACTGGTCGAAACTCGCACAGGCTGGCGAAAACAGAACCACAGCCTCCGGCGCGGGATCGCCCGCCGCATCGCGCGCCGCGTGGTCTACGGCTTTGTCTATCGTACCCGAAATCTCGAACGCCGTCGCCTCCCCGATGGTGGCAGCGAAAGCCGGTGCCGCCTCGCCAATGAGGTAGGCCTTGGCGATCCGCGGAAAGAAACTCTTCAGCGTCTCGATCCCGCCCTCCTTGGGCAGGCCGCCGGCGATCCAGTAGATGCGCTCAAAACTCGCCAATGCTCGTTCTGCTGCGTCGGAATTGGTGGCTTTCGAGTCATTGACGAAGAGGACCCGCCCCCGGCGCGCCACCTGCTCCATCCGGTGGGCGAGCCCCGGGAAACTGTTGAAACCGGCCTGGATATCGTCCGCCGTCAGGCCGCACTCGATACAGGTCGCGAGGGCCGCCAGCGCGTTCTGAGCGTTGTGTGCGCCACGCAGAGAACCGATGCCTTCAAGCGTCGCCAGTTTCTCCGCAACGCCACCGACAGCCCGCATGAGATCGAAACCCTTCAGATAAAATCCATCGGAAAGCGATGATGTCGCCGAGATGCGCTGAAGCTTCCGCCCATTTTTTTCAAGCCGGTTGGCGATGTGCCGGCAGTCGGGATCGTCGACACCGATAATCGCCAGCCTGCTCTTGGCCACCAGGCGTTCCTTGATACCAGCGTAATTCTCGAAGGAGCCGTGCCGGTCCAGATGGTCGGGCGAAAGATTGAGCAGAATGCCGACCGAAGGATCAAGCGTGGGAGCAAGATCGATCTGATAGGAAGAACATTCCACCACATGGTATCGATCAGCAGCAGGAGGTTCGAGCGTCATCACGGCCCGGCCGATATTGCCACCCATCTGCGTGTCGCGTCCCCCACTTTTGAGAATGTGGGCGATCAGAGCCGTTGTCGTGCTCTTGCCGTTGGTGCCGGTGATGGCAACAAACGGTGCCTCAGATGCATGGGCCCGGCGCTCGCGTGCGAAAAGCTCCACGTCGCCGATGATTTCCACTCCCGCTCCCCGCGCGAGATCCACGCTCCAGTGCGGACGCGGATGGGTCAGAGGTACGCCCGGCGATAGAACCAGGGCCTCCTGTCCGCTCCAGTCGATGTTCCGCAGGTCTTCTGTCGGCACGCCTTCGCCCGCCGCGCGCGCCACGCTGCCGGGGTTGTCGTCAAAAGCCGTCACCCGCGCCCCGCCGGCCATCAGCGCGTGGGCGGTGGCGATACCCGAACCGCCGAGCCCGAAAAGGGCGATGGTTTTGTCCTTGAAAACCGTGGCCGGAATCATTGGCGACCCCTAACGCAGCTTGAGAGTGGAAAGCCCGATCAGGGCGAGCAGCACCGCGATGATCCAGAACCGGATCACCACCTGGCTTTCCGTCCAGCCGAGCTTTTCGAAATGGTGATGGATCGGTGCCATCAGGAACACGCGTTTGCCGGTCATCTTGAAGACCGCCACCTGGATGATCACAGACAGGATTTCCACCACGAACAGCCCGCCGATAATGGCGAGCACGATCTCGTGCTTGGTCGCCACCGCCACCGAGCCGATCAGGCCACCCAGTGCCAGTGATCCGGTGTCTCCCATGAAGATCGCCGCCGGCGGCGCGTTGAACCACAGGAAGCCGAGCCCCGCGCCGATCACAGCACCCAGGATCACCGCCAGCTCACCCGTGCCCGGCACGAAATGGATCTGCAGATAGTTGGCGAAAATGGCGTTACCGGAGAGGTAGGCGATCACGCCGAATGAAGCCGCCGCCACCATCACCGGCACGGTGGCAAGCCCGTCGAGCCCGTCCGTCAGGTTCACCGCATTGCCCGCTCCCACGATCACAAAGGCCGCGAACGGGATGAAGAAAATGCCCAAATTGAGCAGAAAATCCTTGAAGAACGGAAAGGTCAGCGAGGAGGAAAATGGCGCCTGCCCCGCCTGCATGATGGTCCATGCGGCAAGCCCCGCGATCAGGAACTCCGCCGAAAGCCGTGCCTTTCCCGAAAAACCCCGGTGAGACTGCTTCGTCACCTTGAGGTAATCGTCATAGAAACCGATCGCGCCAAAACCCACCGTCACCATCAGCACCACCCAGACATAGACGCTGGAAAGGTTTGCCCACAGCGCGCACGAACCCAGAATGCCCGACAGCATCATGAGCCCGCCCATGGTGGGCGTGCCAGCCTTCTTGAAATGGGTCTGCGGTCCGTCGGCACGGATCGGCTGTCCCTTACCCTGCCGCACTCTTAGCGAGGCGATGATCATCGGCCCGAACAGAAACACGATCAGCGCCGAGGTGATCAGCGCTCCGCCGGTGCGGAAAGTGATGTAACGGAATACGTTGAAGACCGAAACTTCATCGGCCAGTTCAACGAGCATCATGAGCATGGATCAGTCCCCCGTCGCCGCGCCCGGATAGGTGTTGATAAAGGCGTCGACCAGTTTGTTGAAGCCGATGCTCTTCGAAGATTTGATCATCACGGCGTCGCCCGGCTTCACCGCGTTGATCACAAGATCGCGCAATTCGTCTGTCGTCTCGCGGTATTCGACCGGCAGCCCGTCCGGCAGCGCCTCTGCCAGCGCCTTCATCTCGCGGCCGGCAAGAAACACGCAGTCCGTTCCCGCCCCGGTGACAAGGTCGGCCAGCCCGGCATGCAGTTTTGGCGCATGCGCGCCAAGCTCAGCCATGTCGCCGAGAATGGCGATGCGCCGCCCTCCCTCGCCCACTTCCGCGCGCTGCAGCAGATCGAACGCGGCACCCATCGAGGCCGGATTGGCGTTGAAGCTCTCATCGATCAGCGTGAACGCGCCACCCTCCAGCATCAGCCGGTGCCGCGCGCCGCGCCCGGCTTCCGATCCGAAGGAACCGAGCGCCATCGCCGCCTTCTGCACATCCGCGCGCGCCAGGTGCACGGCGCCCAGCGTCGCAAGCGCATTTTGAACCATATGCCGCCCCGGTGCACCGAGACGCACTTCCGTTTCCTCGCCTTCGATCTTGATGGCAAAGGTGGAGGAGTGCGCGCCGCATTCGGCATGCATCAACCGTATATCGGAGCGCGCATTCTCGCCAAAGCCGGCGATGGTTTTCACCCCTGCTTCCTCCGCAATCGCCGAAAGCAGCTTCCAGCGTTTGTCGTCGCGATTGATCAGCGCAGCACCGCCCTTCACGACACCTTCGAAAATCTCGCCCTTGGCGCGCGCGATCTCGTCGACGCTCTTGAAGAAACCCAGATGCGCCGCCGCTACCAGCGTGACAACGGCGATATGCGGACGAACCATCTTCACCAGAGGGCGAATTTCGTCCGGGTGGTTCATGCCGATCTCGAAGATCGCAAAATCGCAATCGGCCGGCATTCTGGCGAGCGTCAGGGGCACACCCCAATGGTTGTTGAAAGAGCGGTCCGCCGCATGAACGCTCCCGCAGGCCGAAAAGGCCTGCCGCATCATGTTCTTGGTAGACGTCTTGCCGACCGAACCGGTCACCGCCACGATCTTGGCGCGGCTGCGCAGGCGCGCGGCACGGCCCAGATCTTCCATGGCCGTCTGCACGTCCGGCACCACGAGCTTCGGCACGGCCAACCGCCCGAGCGCAGGCAGCTTCGCCTCGGAGACCACCAGCACCGAAGCCCCTGCCGCCATGGCGGCGGTGGCAAAATCATGCCCATCGAACCTCTCCCCCTGAATGGCGAAGAACGCGTCGCCCGGCTGCAGCGTCCGCGTGTCGATGGAAATTCCGGTTATTGCCGTTGCCGGCTGGCCGAGCGGCCTGCCACCCGTTGCCTGCACCAGCGCATCATGTGTCCACAACACGCTCATCCGGCCCGCTCCGCGAGTGCGGCCCGCACTTCCTCATGATCCGAGAAATGATGCTTTTGGCCGGCGATCTCCTGACCGGTTTCGTGGCCCTTGCCGGCGACAATCAGCGTATCGCCCTCTTCAAGCATCGAAACCGCGGACCGGATCGCTTCATGTCGGTCCCCGATCTCACGCGCACCCGGCGCCGCAGCCATTATGGCCGACCGGATCGTAGCCGGGTCTTCCGAACGCGGATTGTCGTCGGTAACGATCGCCACATCTGCCAGGCGCGACGCAATCTCGCCCATGATCGGTCGTTTTCCCGTGTCGCGGTCACCGCCGCAGCCGAAAACGACGATAACCCGCCCTGTCGTGAACGGACGCACCGATTTCAGCACGTTCTCCAGCCCATCCGGCTTGTGCGCATAATCCACATAGACCTGAGCGCCGTTTTCTGCCGTCCCCACGAGTTCGAGGCGGCCCGAGGCCCCCTTGAGCTTTTCCAGAGCCGCAAACGCCGTCTCGACCGCCGTACCGGTGCTGATTGCCAACCCGGCCGCAACCAGTGCATTGGCCACTTGGAAATCGCCGGCAAGCGGCAGGTCGACTTCGTAAATGACGCCCTCGACATCCACCTCCGCCCGCTGACGGTGGCGCTCGTGCTCCACTCGCTTCAGCGTCAGGAATGCCCCCTGCCGGCCCACCGTACGTACGTCAAGACCGGCCGACCGCGCGGCAGCCACCGTTGGCTCGGTCCATGGATCGTCGGCAAAGACCACCGCAGGCGTTCCCCTCGGCATGAGTGTATCGAACAGCCGGAGCTTGGCCCTGTGATACTCCTCAACCGTTGGATGATAATCCATGTGATCGCGGCCCAGATTGGTAAAACCACCAGCCGAGAGCCGCACCCCATCGAGACGGCGCTGATCGAGGCCATGGCTTGAAGCTTCCATGGAGGCATGGCTCACACCTTCACCCGCCAGTTCATCGAGCAGCCGATGCAGGGCGATTGGATCGGGTGTCGTCAGTTCGCCATATTCGTCCCGTCCCGGCGCCACCACGCCCGTCGTGCCGATGCTCGCGGCCGGCAGTCCTGAGTGTTCCCATATCTGACGCGTGAAAGAGGCAACAGAGGTTTTGCCACTGGTTCCGGTCACCGCAACCATCGTAGCGGGCTGGCGCGGAAAAAGCTGCGCCGCACACAGGGCAAGCGCGCGCCGGGGATCGTTTGTTTCAATGACCGGCACTCCGGGCTCGGAAGAAAGCGCTCCGGGAGCGGCAATGACGGCAATTGCACCCTTGCGGGCAGCTTCCTCGGCAAAGACTGCCCCATTGGCCTTTGTTCCTGCCAGGGCGAAAAAAAGGTTCCCCGCCTCGACTTTTCGCGAATCCGCCGAAATCCCCGAGATTTCCGCTTCCGCAGACAACAATCCCTGTAGAGGAAGAATTTCCGCCAATTCACTGAACTTCATGAGGCCCCGGTACTTTCAATTGCGTTTGTTTTCTCGGCACATGGCCGTCTCACTGCGCCGACTCACTGCTGCGAAATCAGCAAGGCATCACTTTCTTGACCGAATTCAGGCTTGACGCCAAGCAGCGGCGCGGAACGGCGGATGATGTTGCGCACCATCGGCGCAGCGTTCAGACCGGCAGTCGCGCCAATCCCCTCCCGCTCAGGCTTGGGTTCATCCACAAAAACCAGCACGATATATTCGGGGTCATCGACCGGGAAACCGGCGATAAATGCATTGAAGCGGACATTCTTGGAGTAGCGGCCGTTGACGACCTTTTCCGCCGTACCTGTTTTGCCGCCCACATAATAGCCTTCGACCTCAGCCCGCCGGCCGGATCCCTTTTCGGAGTTGAGGCGGAAAAGATACCGCATCTGGGCGCTTGTCTTGGGCGAAATCACCTGCTCTGCGATTTCGTTTGCCTCCGCCTCCGAGCGCGGCAGAAACGTTGGCGGGATAAGCTTGCCACCGTTCAGCATGGCCGCGGCCGCCACCGCGGTTTGCAGCGGCGTCGTGGCGACACCATGACCATAGGAGATCGTGATCGAGTTGATCTTCTTCCACTCCTTCGGTTCTGTCGGCAAGGCAACTTCAGGCAGCTCCGTGGACATCCGCCCCAGAAGACCGATCTTCTCAAGAAACGCCCTGTGCCCCTCGATACCCACCACATCGGCCATCTTTGCTGTGCCGATATTGGAAGAGTAGATGAAGATTTCGGGCACGCTCAGGACGCGGCGTTTTCCATGAAAATCGTTGATCGTGAAACCACCGATACGGATGGGCCGTGTCGCATCGAAACTGTCGTTGATGCTCACCAGACCAGAATCCAGCCCCATCGCGGTGGTGAAGATCTTAAAGGTCGAGCCCATCTCGAACACGCCGGCCGACATGCGGTTCAACCTGTCTTTGTCGAGCGCGTTCACCGGGTTGTTGGGATCGTAATCGGGCACAGATGCCATCCCCACCACTTCACCGGTATTGGCGTTCAACACCACAGCACCGGCTGCAATCGCCTGATACCGGTCAAGTGCCTGAACCAGTTCGTCGCGGATGATGTGCTGTACACGCAGGTCGATCGACAGCTTGACGGGCTCCAGATGCCCTTCCACCGCAAGCCCCGTGGCCTGCAGGTCTGCAAGGCCCTGATCATCGACGAATTTTTCGATACCCGCGATGCCTTTATTGTCGATGTTCACGAGCCCAAGGATATGCGATGCGGTCGGTCCGCCCGGATAGAAACGCCGCTTTTCCGTGCGAAAGCCAAGCCCTGGCACTCCCAGGGCCAGAATATCCGCCTGCTGGCGCGGCGAGAGCTGACGGCGCAGCCACACGAAGCCCGCATCGCTGTCTAGTCTCCGGTAGGTCTGCTGATAGTTGAGGTCGGGAAGAACCGTGGACAGTTTTTCGATCGCCTCGTCGATGTCCACAATACGCCGCGGTTCGGCGAACAGCGAGGCTGTCTTGATGTCCGTCGCGAGCACTTCACCATTGCGATCCACCAGGTCTGGACGCGAGGCGGTCACGCGGGCTGCCGGAACGCTTGGCTCGGGCTCATCCTGCAGGGCGAGATGAACCAGCCGCCCGCCGAGCGCCGCATAGATACCGAACATGACGGCCATCGCCATCACCACCCGGTTCTGGGCCCGCCCCCCACGGGATTTGGCGGTTCCATCCATCACGATCGTTGCAGCCCCCCGGCGAACGGCCGAGGATGCCAGGTCGTCCGCATATCCGCTCGAGCTCATCATGGCTGCACCGCCCCGGTTGTCGTCTGGTCAGGTTCGCCTCCGGCCTCCGCCATGCCGCCGACGAGCCCTTCAATGGTCAGGGATTTTTCCGGAAGGTCAGAGAATTCGGCGATTTGCGGCGCCTCCACGGGCTGCAACCCAAGTTCGTCCTTGTATGTCTCGGCCAGTCGCTGCAGGCGAGCAGGCTGGGTCAGAAGGCTCCAGTCGGCCTTGAGGAGATCGATTGAATCCTCCTCCAGCTCTGCCTGACGCTCGATCTTGCGCAGTTCCTCATATTTGGCTTCGGCATCGTGCTTGGTCTTGTAGGTAAACGCCGCCGCCGCCATCATGACCGTGATCAGCACAATATCGCTCGTGCGAAACATCTTTGCCTCTACCTCTCACCAGCACGCGTCGGTCGCGGAAAGCGCGAAAGACCGACAATGTCGAAATCAACCTCTCCGGCGTGTGCCTCACTGCGCACTGCCAGTCTGAGGCGCGCCGAGCGAGCCCTCGGGTTTTGCTCAGTCTCCTCCCGCGTCGGCGCAACGGGCTTGGCCGGTTTGTGAAATGTAGGAGCGGCGTCATGCACCTCAGGCAGATGGCGGGAGCCGCCCTGCCCCCCGGCGCGCTCAACCATGAAGCGTTTCACGATCCGGTCTTCCAGAGAATGAAATGTCACCACGACCAGCCGCCCGCCGGGTTTCAGAACCCGCTCGGCCGCAAAAAGCGCCCGTGCCAGTTCACCGAGCTCGTCATTGACGTAGATACGCAACCCCTGAAAGACGCGCGTTGCAGGATGAATTTTCTCCTGCGGTCGACGGCCAACGATCTTTTCGACGGCACGCGCCAGATCCAGCGTTGTCTCGAAAGGCTTTTCGGCCCGGAGCCGCTCCAGGCCCCGTGCGATACGCCCCGCCTGACGCTCCTCGCCCAAAATTCCGAAGATGCGCGCCAGATCGCCCGCCTTCATCGTGTTGACCACATCGGCCGCGCTCAAACCCGAGCGCTCCATGCGCATGTCGAGTGGTCCATCCTTCTGGAAGGAGAATCCGCGCACCGCCTGATCGATCTGCATGGAGGAAACGCCGATATCGAGCACAACACCGTCGACCTGGCCATCGACAACCTCATCGAGCCTCGAAAACCGGTTCTCCACCAGTCTAAGACGTCCGTCCCATTTCTCCACAAGTGCCTGACCTGCTTGGATGGCTGTCGGGTCACGATCGATCGCCGTGACCGATGCACCGTCTTCAAGCAGCGCGGTTGTGTATCCGCCAGCCCCGAAAGTCCCGTCGATGAAATGCTGGCCATCGAGAGGCTGAAGAGCTTCGAGAACTTCGCGCAAAAGAACCGGAATGTGGCGGGCCGGTCCGCCACCGGCCGGGCTTTCGCCGCCGGGGCCCGCCATCATTCCGACTGTCCGGCAGCACGGGCCGATGTGGCCGCCTGCCGAAGCTTGAGAAGCCGTTCGCGCACCGCTTGCCCATGGGCCTTCAGCCGCTCCGGCTCCCAGATCTGAAAGAAATGCCCGCGCCCAACGAAGGCTACATCCTTCGTGATGCCGGTGTGCTCGCGAATGAAATCCGTCACGGTGATGCGTCCATCTTGGTCGAGTTTCAGGAACGCGCCATCGCCATGCACGAAAAATGACATGTCGTCCGCGGTCTGCAGAAAAGGGTCTTCCTGCGCGATCCTCGCCTCGTAGCGATCGAGCAGATCGAGACCGCCCACATCCATCGCAGGAATGTCGAGCGCCCGAAGCCCGTAGAGTTCGGTAAAACCACGCTTTTGAACGACGGAGCGAAAATGCGCCGGCACCGAGACCCGACCCTTGGAGTCGATCTTGTTTACTGCATTCGACAGAAACCGGTCCATGACGCGTTGTGGCCAAAAGGCCCATGCCCCTCTGCATCTCTTCAGCCGCGCTCAGATGCGGCTCTCCGAACATTTGCCCGCCCCCCTGCAAGGGTGAATCCCAGCTGCCACGCCGCCCTGAAAAAGAGGTCGACATGGGAGGAACCCGTACTCCAACTGCAACGAAACGCTGATTTGTTATATGGGGTACCATGGGCCGATATGGGCGTCAACGGGATTAAGCTTCACAAATGCCGCAATGACAGGCGTTTTGGACATGCATCGGGCCATCGTCATTTATCGTGCATTAAGGCTAACAAAAGGTTAGGAAGAGCTTCGCGCCGCCCGGCCCGCACCCACCCGTCATGACCGCGAGGAGCCCAATGTCCGACAGCCAGAACACGCGCGCTGCAAGCCTCTCACACCTTCATTCGGGCAGCCTTCTAAAAGGCGACCCGCTCTCCACGCCGATCGTCATGAGTTCGGTGTTTCATTTGCCCGGCGACCCGGCAGGCGCGCGTCAATATGGCCGGTTCGACAATCCCACCTGGGAAGCGGTGGAGGCTGCCTTCGCCCATCTGGAGGATGCCGAAGCAATCGCGTTCCCCTCCGGCATGGCCGCCATCTCGTCGGTTTTTTTGGCCCTGCTTTCAGCTGGAGACCGGGTGCTCCTGCCCTCGGATGGCTACTACACACCCCGCGTCCTGCTTGAGAAGCATCTGAACCGGCTTGGCATCCGGTACGACACCCGACCGACCGCATCGTTTCTCGAAGGCGGGTTTGCCGGATACCGGATGGTACTCGTCGAAACACCTTCCAACCCGGGGCTTGATGTCTGCGATATCAAGGCGGTGGCAGAGGCCGCCCATGCGGCAGGCGCAATCGTTGTCGCCGACAACACAACCATGACGCCCTATGGCCAGCGCCCGCTGGATCTCGGCGTCGATCTTGTGCTTGCCGCCGACACCAAGGCCCCCAACGGACATTCCGACGTGCTTTTCGGCCATGTCGCAAGCCGCGACGCGGCGATGATCGAAACGATCCGCGAGTGGCGCAAACTTGCCGGTGTCATCCCCGGCCCCTTCGAAGCATGGCTGGTCCTGCGCGGGCTTGAAACGCTCGAGGTGCGTTTTGACCGCATGTGCTCATCCGCCGAGACCATTGCAACGCGTCTAGCCGATCATCCGGCGGTCCGGTCGGTACGCTACCCTGGCCTGAAGAGTGACCCCTCGCACGCACTTGCCAAAACCCGGATGCTCCGTTTCGGTTCGCTCGTCGGACTGACGCTCGACTCGAAAGAGCAGGCAGAGCGCTTCATCAACACCTGTCCGCTCATCGAGGCGACCACCTCGTTCGGCGGCGTTCACACCTCGGCCGAACGGCGCGCGCGATGGGGTGATGATGTGGCCGAAGGGTTCGTTCGTCTGTCGGTCGGATGCGAGCCGACAGAAGCTCTCTGGAAGGCGATCGACGCTGCATTGAAAACGGCGTAAAACTGTTCGGAATTTTCTGAAAAGGAGCCGAAATCCGTCGAATTCCGGAAAAATCGGCAAATTCCGGAAAACGGTGCCAGCCGGTCTGTAAGCCGGGTTCTGTATGGCTGCAACGCCCGAAAGCGATGCAACGTGACGGCCATTCCTCTGGGTCCGATGTTGCCATCGGCCTCAAGCAACCTACCCGAACGGCTGGGCCGGAAACGCCCTGAGAGTTTCCCCTCGCGCCATTCCTATTCGGTCTTGCTCCCGGTGGGGTTTACCATGCCGTCTTCGTTACCGTCGACGCGGTGGGCTCTTACCCCACCCTTTCACCCTGACCCCGCCAGTTTTTCGGTTCTCGGCAAATAGCTGAAAAACAACCGAAAAACAGGCGGGGCGGTCTGCTTTCTGTGGCACTTTCCCTGGGGTTGCCCCCGCCGGATGTTATCCGGCACCGTTTTTCCGTGGAGCCCGGACTTTCCTCGCAAACAGCCTTTCGGCTCTCGTCCGCGCGGCCGTCCGACCGGCTGGCAGGACGTATAAAGGGTTTCGTGCGACAAAACGCAACTCAAAACGCATGCGTTTGCACACGAAACCCCGTATTCCCGAACTTAGTGTCCGAGAATGCGCTTCACCTTCGAGCAATAACGCGAAGAGATCGGGTTCATGCGCTTTGCGCCATGGCCTGCATTGTATTTCAGAATCGTCCCGCAGGTCGTGCCTCCACCAAGCTTGTGCGCCTTGGCGAGATACTTCATGCCATACTTGATGTTGGTGTCGGGATTGTAGAGCCCCTTGGCCGAGCCGCGATAGCCCATCATGCGAGCCGTGGCCGGTTTGATCTGCATAAGGCCGATTTCGCCGGCCGCACCACGTGCATTGGCACGGAAGTTACTCTCGACCCGAACCACCGCATTGGCCAGTGAAACCGGTACACCGTACGCCGAAGCGTATTGTGCGATAATCGTCTGATAGGAACCGCCCTTACCGCTCGAACGGACGGTCGATTTCACGGAGGTCTTCTTCCTGGCGGACTTCGTAGCCGCTTTCTTGGTGGCCTTTGCTGGCTTGACGGACGCGGTGGTGGTCATATCGACCTTGCTCGCCTGGGAACCTTTTCCGCCACGAATGATTGTCCGAAGCAGATTGGGAGCATCTTCGCCTTTGGCTGCTTTCTCCGTACTCTTTTTGGCAGATTGCTGAGCAATCACCTGTGCGTAATTCGCCTTCTCACCAGCATGAGACAAAGAAGTTGCAGCGCCGACAGCGATCGCTGCCGCGAGTAAGGTTGTGATTTTCATTTCGACCCGTAACTCTGAGCCGCGGCATTTTGCGCGGCAGGTTTTCCTTTTCACGAGGCCGGGACCAGGTCCCACGACCTCAACACGGGTCGGTGTGTTGCAGGCGAAGGGGAAACAAAAAAGGCGCTTCAATTCAAAAAATATGAATCGATGAAATTTTGCGCCAGTCTTGGGAGTGAGTGATCGTCAGGGAGAAGAATCAATCACAGTTGAATTATACAACAATTTCCGCAGAATTATGCATGTTGTCGCATCGGCCAGGCCACTAACTTCTAAAGGCCTGAAATGTCTTTGAAATTCTCGGACGACCGTTTGTGTCTGCCCATCGTAAACACCGTTGACCTCGATGTTGTACCCATAACGCTTCAGCAATCTCTGGAGCGCCTGAACAGCTGGCCCGTCATCCTCCGGGCCAAGGACGCGTCCACCTGAAACCGGTGATATTGCGACAAATTGGCCAAGTCCCGCCCGAGCCAGACGCTCCCAGGGGAACCGTTCTCCCGGATCCACCTTGCGGCCTGGGGCGATGTCGGAGTGGGCAAGCACTCGATTTTGCGAGATGCCGTGACGCCTGCAGATATCCCGCCCGAGTTTCAGAACGGCATCGACCTGAATCTCCGGGAATTCCGGCAATCCCTTGGGGTGCCCGGCGTTGGCAATCTCTATGCCGATGGACCAGGAATTCACGTCATCGCGCCCCTGCCAGGTGCCGCGACCCGCATGCCATGCACGGTCAGCCTCGCGGACCATCTGCACGATGCGTCCATCCTCATGAACGAGATAATGACACGAAACCTCGCTCTCCGGAGCGCAAAGCCAGTCCTGCGCGCTCTGGCCCGTCTCCATTCCGGTGTAATGAAGGATGAGAGCATCGGGAGTGTAGCCATTCCGCCGCTCGCCAAAATTAGGGGACGGGCAAATCTCCGCCCCTTTGAAATCCGGCTCAAATGAGGCTTCTTTCAGGACGTCCACACTCAAGCGCGCACCTGCGCTTTCTCAATACTCTCATAGGCCGCATTGATCGCGGCAAGACGGGTGTTCGCGATGGCCAGAAATTCTTCGGGAACGCCACGGGCGATAAGCCTGTCCGGGTGGTTCTCCGCGACCAGTTTCCGATAATGGCGCTTGATCTCATTGAACGGCGCGCCCTGCTCGATCCCCAGCACAAGATAGGGATTGCCGTCTCCCTTGATCGCATGCCGTGAAAGGATCTGTTCGAAATGGTCTTCGCCAATTTCGAAGATCTCTGCGACGCGTTGCAGAAACGCCGCCTCCCGTTCGTGTATCACACCATCGGCCTTTGCAATGTGGAACAGCGCATCGAGAATGTCCTCAAGAACCATGCAGTTGGGTCCGCCATAGCCGCACAGATTCGCCATCTGATGAGCGTAAGCCTCAAAGCCTGCCACATCCTGCTGGGCAAGGCTGTAAAGACGCGCAACATTGGCCTGCTCATTGCGCGGAACAGAAAATATCTCGTGAAACGCCTGCACCTCGTCCTGCGTGACGATACCATCTGCCTTGGCCATTTTGGCTGAAAGAGCAATGATCGCGACTGAAAAGGCGACGCGCCGGCGCAATTGTGGATCGCCTTCGAACACCGTTCGGATTGCCTCGACCATCGCCGACAGCGCATTGCCCGGCGCGCGTGTGATAAAATCTGTTATACGGTCCCAAAACGTCATGTCGGTTTTGTAACCGCAAACGCTCGGGATTTCGAGGCGCAGTTTGGCGCAAGCAAAACCGGATGGTACCTTCGCACCATCCGGTCTCTGGTTCAGGCACTCAATACGCAGCCTGACGGGTCATGTTCCTTTTGGCTGACCCTTGTTGGCTGGCCTTGGAGGCTGGCCTTTATTGGCTCGTCGTATCCTGATCCTGCATCGGCTCAGCTTCCGGAGCAGCAGCCGGCGGATCCATCGGGGTCGCATCCTGCTGCTCGGGCTCGATGCTCTGGGTGGTCGTGTTGTCGCCTTCGCTGCAGGCAGCAAGTCCAAGAAGGGCGAGGCCCGAAACGGTGGCGGCTAGAAACTTTTTCATATCCACTCTCCATACAAAGCGCATCTCAAAAGCGCGTCGCCGCGCTCACAACAGGGAAATGCGCACGCCGGCATGGAGTTTCGTCACGTTGAGTGACCATCCGTAACGATGTGAGATTGTGGCCATATCGACAGGGCCTGCCTCTAAAGGCTGGTCGCACTGCGAGCGGCCTGATCGTATTGCCCGGAGAGCGCATGCATCACGGCCGCGATGCCAGACAGCGCCTCCTCATCGAGTTTGAGCCGCTTGGTGCTGGCAACAAGCAGAGCCTCGCGAACCTCATGGTAGCGCTCACAGGCTGCCGCTCCTTCCGCAGTAGCCTTGACGGTCTTTTCCTTGCCCCTGCGCCCGGTCTTGACCAGGCCGAGCGCCGCTAGTTTCTTGATGGCATAGGAAGCGACGTGCACATCTTCGATGTTGAACATCATGCACAGTTCCGAAAGCGTCTTTTCCCGATTTCGATGATTGACGGCGTGCAGGATCTGTACGGCAGTGGGCTGAAGCCCGGGAACGCCCGCAGCCGCCATGCACCGCACCATCCAGCGCTCGAAAGAATGGCTCATCACGGTCATCGCAAATTCGATCTCCGACAGCGCCGGCATGGCACCGGCGGCCAGATGGGCCGCAGAGACAACCGGTCCGACTTTCCTATCCGCGTTCGACATTATCACCTCGCGAGCATGGTTTGCGGCAGCCATAGCGCCAGTTGCGGGAACAGGACGATCAACACCACGGCGACGATCATCATGAGGAAGAACGGCAGTGTCATGCCGGCGACCCTGAGAATGTTGTGACCGGTCAGCCCCTGAATGACGAACAGGTTGAACCCCACCGGCGGTGTGATCTGGCTCATCTCGACCACGATCACGAGATAGATGCCGAACCAGATGATGTCGAGCCCCGCAGCCTCGACCATCGGCAGAATCACCGAAGCTGTCAGCACAACAATGGAAATGCCATCCAGAAAACAGCCCAGAACGATAAAGAATAGCGTTAGCGCAGCAAGCAATGCATAGGGCGAATAGCCCTGCCCGGCGATGAACTGAGCCAGCGCCCGTGGAATGCCCGTATAGCCCATGGCCACCGTCAAAACCGATGCGCCAGCCAGAATGAGCACGATCATGCAGGAGGTGCGTGAGGCGTTCCGCAGGGCATCGGAAAAGGTCGCGCGATTGAGCGTACCGGTGAACCACGAGAGTGCGAGCGAGAGGACCACCCCTACGACTGCCGCCTCCGTGGGAGAAGCGAAGCCGCCATATATGGAACCGATAACGCCGACAATCAGCGCGAGGATCGGAAACAGACGACGAGTCTGCCAGATGCGCTGGAGATAGGGAACGCGCGGATCGGCTTCAGGCATACGCCTGCGATTGATCAGCGACCAGGCCGCCGTATAGCCCATGAAGAGCGCTGCCAGCATCAGGCCGGGAATGACCCCGGCAATAAAAAGCCGCGCAATGGACTGCTCGGTCGCCGCCCCATAGACGATCAGGATGATTGACGGCGGGATGAGCAGGCCGAGCGTGCCGGAACCGGCAAGAGAGCCGATGGCCATGCGTTCGTCATAGCCACGCTTCTTGAGTTCGGGCAGAGACATGCGCCCGATGGTGGCCGTGGTGGCGGCAGACGAACCGGACACGGCGGCGAAGATGGCGCAGCCAAGAATGTTGACATGCAGAAGCCGCCCGGGCAGGCGCCGCATCCATGGCGCCAGTCCCGCGAACATGTCTTCTGCAAGCCGCGTGCGGAAAAGGATTTCTCCCATCCAGATAAACATGGGAAGAGCGGCAAGGTCCCAGGAATTGATGGAGCCCCAGACTGTGGTGGCCATCACCGCCCCTGGTGGCACGGGGACCATGAGAAAGATTGCCGCAAGACCGGCAATCATGAGCGCCAGGGCTACCCATAGGCCTGCCGCTAGCAGAACGAGAAGCAGGCCGCCAAGCGTCAGGGAAATGGTGAGAAGATCCATCACACTTCCTCCGCCGCGCCATCTTCATTTCCCAGATAGGAGGGGGACTTGCCGGTAAGAGCAGCGAAGAGGTCGTCGAGCAGGGCAATGGCAAAAATGCCAACTCCAAGGGCCATCATCGCCTGCGGGATCCAAAGCGGAATGGCGATGATACCGTAGGACAGCTCATTGAAGCGGTAGCTGTCAAAGGCGAGTCTTGATGCATAGTAGAAGAAGAATCCCGAGAGCGCAGCGCCAATGACAAGTACGAACACCTCGGCCAGCCGCCGCACTCGATCGGGCATGGCCGTCAATCCCAGTGTCACGCGGATCTGCGCACCGCCGCGCAGTGAGCCGGCAAGCGCCATGAATGATGCGCCCACAAGCAGAAAGCCCGCGATCTCTGCCAGCGACGGCACGAGAAATCCGAAGGGCGGCAGGCCGAAAAGGCCTATCACGGCGTCGATCACACGCCCGAACACCTGCGCGAACACCAAAAGAGCGATCACGCCGAGAGCAGCCATGGCCAGCCATTCGGCCGCGCCATAGAGCCCGTTGATTGTCTTTCTCATTGTTGTCGTCTCCGCTTCGACGGTCAGATTGCGGTTGCACGCGGCAACGCGTCTACAGGCAGCGGGGTGCTCCGCCGCCTGCAGCGCCTGTCAAAGCGTTCAGTTCTTGTAGGCTTCGAGTATGGCCTTGCCTTCATCGCCGGCATTCTCGGCCCACTCAGCAGACATTTCAGCACCGATGGCGGCCAGCCCTTCCTTGAGCTCGGCACTGGGCGCAGTCACGGTGATGCCGTTGTCTTTCAGGACCTGGGTCTTTTCCATGGTCTCCTTGACGGAAGCCTCCCAGCCCCGGGTCTCCGCAGTGGCGGCCGCCTCAAGCACGGCTGCCTGCTGTTCCTCCGGCAAAGCGTCGAATGCGGCCTTGTTTACGAAAACCATGTTGCGCGGCAGCCAAGCCTGCGCGTCGGAATAATGTGAGAGAAAATCCCAGACCTTGGAGTTGGCGCCGGTAGATGGCGACGTGATCATGGCCTCGACACGTCCGGTGGCGAAGGCCGTTGGCAGGTCCGGCACCTCGACCTGGGTCGGCAACGCGCCGGCAAGCTGCGCCAGACGCTCGGTGGCGGCATTGTATGCGCGCATCTTCAGGCCCTTGAGGTCATCGACAGATGAAATCTCCTTCTTGGTGTAGATTCCTTGCGGCGGCCACGGCACCGAGAAGAGCAATTGCAATCCCTGCTCCTCAAGCTTGGCCGCAAGCTGATCTTTCGATGCGTCATAAAGCTTCTTCGCGTCATCATAGCTGGTTGCCAGGAAGGGAATGGAGTCCACTTCATAAACCGGGTCTTCGTTGGAAAGACGCGAGCCAAGGATCTCACCAATCTGGACGAGCCCTTGACGCACCGCGTTCTTGATGTCCGGATGCTTGAAGAGTGACCCGTTTGAATGCACGGTTATCTCGAGCCCTCCGTCGGTGGCGGCTTTCACATCTTCAGCGAACTGAGTGATATTCTGGGTGTGGAAGTTGGTGTCGCCATAGGGCACCGGCATATCCCACTTTGTCTGCGCCGACGCAGATGTGGCAAAGCCGAGCGCGGCTGCGGCCAGAACGAACTTGACGGAATGATGCATGTTGATCTCCCATTTCTATAATGCAACGGAGGCGTTCCCTCACCTTCTTCGCTGCGACTTAAGAAGCGTGGCACATTCAGATAATATGTCAATAAATTATTGACGTTTTATCCGAGACATGGTTCTCCTTCCGGCAAGGATAATGCGAAGGAACCGATGATGACAGCAGGCAAATGGGATTTTTGGATCGACCGCGGCGGCACGTTCACCGACGTTATCGGCCGCGCCCCTGATGGCGGCCTGTTCGCCCGCAAGCTGCTTTCTGAAAACCCGGAAGCCTATGCCGATGCCGGCATACAGGGCATTCGCGATCATCTCGGCATAAAAAAGGGCGAGGCCATGCCCTCGCATCTGATCGGCGATGTGAAAATGGGCACGACCGTCGCCACCAACGCTCTTCTGGAACGCAAGGGCGATCGAGTGGCGCTTCTCATCACCAAGGGCTTCCGGGATGCGTTGAAGATCGCCTATCAGGCGCGGCCCGACATCTTCGCCAAGGAAATCATCCTTCCCGAGCAGCTCTATGAACGCGTGATCGAAGTGCCGGAACGCCGCCGGGTCGACGGCACGGTGGAAACGGAGCTCGACCTAGACGCCGTGAAAGACGAGATTGAGGCGGCGAAGGACGATGGCATCGACGCGGTGGCCATCGTCTTCATGCATGCCTGGAAATATCCGGAACATGAGAAAGCCGCTGCAAGCCTTTGCCGCGATTCCGGTTTCTCGCAGGTCTCTGTCAGCCACGAGACCTCACCGCTCATCAAGCTGGTGGGGCGCGGCGACACGACGGTGGTGGATGCCTATCTGTCGCCGATCCTGTCGCGCTATGTGAGCCGCGTGGCGGCAGAACTGGGCGTCGATGAGAACGGCCAAGGCCCCAGCCTCAAATTCATGATGTCGTCGGGCGGTCTGACCGCAGCCGACAAGTTTCAGGGGAAGGACGCGATCCTCTCCGGTCCTGCCGGCGGCGTGGTCGGCATGGTGGAGACCGCGCGGCTTGCCGGCTTCGACAAGGTGATCGGCTTCGACATGGGCGGCACCTCGACGGACGTGGCCCATTATGACGGAGAATATGAACGCGCCTTCGACACGGAAGTGGCGGGCGTGCGCATTCGCGCGCCGATGATGCGCATTCACACCGTGGCCGCCGGTGGCGGTTCGGTACTGCATTTCGAGGACAATCGGCTCAAGGTCGGCCCGGACTCGGCAGGCGCCAACCCCGGTCCTGCCTGCTATCGCCGTGGCGGGCCGCTGGCAGTGACCGATGCCAACGTGATGCTGGGCAAACTACAGCCCGACTTCTTCCCGGCCATTTTCGGCCCCGAGCAGAACCAACCGCTCGACGTGGACGCCGTGCGTGCGCGTTTTACCGAGCTTGCCGAAAAGCTCGGCGATGGCCGCCCCGCGGAAGCGGTGGCCGAAGGGTTTGTCACCATTGCCGTCGAAAACATGGCCAATGCGGTGAAGAAGATCTCCGTGCAGCGCGGCTATGATGTCACCGGCTATCTCCTCAACTGCTTCGGCGGCGCTGGCGGCCAGCATGCCTGCCTCGTGGCCGACGCGCTCGGCATGGAAGCGGTGCTGATCCACCCGATGTCGGGCCTGCTTTCAGCTTATGGTATCGGGCTTGCGACGGTCTTCGCCTCGCGCCAGCAGGCCCTGATGAAGCCTTTTTCGGAAAGTTCTCTCGACGCCATCGACGCGCTTTCGGCGTCGCTGCGTGAAGAGGTGCGCGCAGAGCTCGCCGATCAGGGCATTACCGGCGACAAGATCGCCTGGGCCATCAGGCTTGAAATCCGGTACGAAGGCACCGATACAACGTTGCCTGTCGCCTTCGACGGGACGCTGGAAAACGCCAGGGCTGCATTCGAAGCCGCACACAAGGCGCAATTCGGCTTCATCTATGACGACAAGCCAATGGTGGTGGAAGCCGTCAGTGTCGAGGGGCTGGACGCCGGCGACGGCCGTCCTGTCGAGCAGAAAAAGGCGACCACCGAGGCAATGCCGCAGCCTGGCGAGACGCGAGCCATCTTCTGCGACGGCGCATGGCACGATGCCGGCATCTACCGCCGCGAGACGCTGTCGCGCGGCGCGAAAGTCAACGGCCCTGCTCTCATCATCGAGGCCAATCAGACGGTTGTCGTGGAGCCCGGCTGGCAGGCCGAAATCACTGCGCTCGATCATATCCTCATGCGCCGCGTGGAGAAAAAGGCCCGCATGGCGGCACTCGGCACCGAAGCCGATCCAGTGATGCTGGAGGTCTTCAACAACCTCTTCATGTCGATTGCCGAACAGATGGGCGTGACGCTGCAGAACACCGCCTATTCGGTGAACATCAAGGAGCGGCTCGACTTCTCCTGCGCGGTCTTCGACCAGAACGGCGCGCTGGTGGCCAACGCCCCGCATATGCCGGTGCATCTGGGCTCCATGGACCGCTCGGTGGAAACCGTCATCCGGCTGAACAAGGGCAATATCCGCCCCGGCGACGTGTTCGCTCTGAACGCGCCTTACAATGGCGGCACGCATCTGCCCGATATCACGGTGGTCACGCCCGTGTTCGACGACAAGGGCAAGAACATCCTGTTCTACACTGCCTCGCGCGGCCACCATGCCGATGTCGGCGGCACCGCCCCTGGCTCCATGACGCCGCTGGCGACCACCGTGGACGAGGAAGGCGTGCTGTTCGACAATTTCAAGCTCGTCGACGGTGGCAGGTTCCGCGAACAGGAGCTGCACACGCTTCTGACCGACCACCCCTACCCGGCGCGCAATCCGCACCAGAACATTGCCGATCTGAAAGCGCAGATCGCCGCCAACGAAAAGGGCGTGGCGGAACTGCGCAAGATGATCGACCAGTTCGGCCTCGACGTGGTGCAGGCCTATATGGGTCACGTGCAGGACAATGCGGCAGAAGCCGTGCGCCGCGTGCTCGAACGCCTGCCGGATGCTTCGGAATATGAATATCCGACCGACACCGGCCAGGTGATCAGGGTGAAGATAACCGTCGACCGCGAAAAGCGTGAGGCAACGGTGGATTTTACCGGCACGTCGGCTGTCCAGAAAAACAATTTCAACGCGCCCGAACCGGTCACCCGTGCAGCCGTGCTGTATGCCTTCCGCGTGATGGTGGAAGGTCAGATCCCGATGAATGCGGGCTGCCTCAGACCCATCAACATCATGATCCCGGAAGGTTGCATGCTGCGACCCTCCTACCCGGCGGCGGTTGTGGCAGGCAATGTGGAGACGTCCCAGCACGTCACCAATGCGCTATTCGGCGCGATGAAGGCCATCGCCAACAGCCAGGGCACGATGAACAATCTGACCTTCGGCAACGAAGAATATCAGTATTACGAGACCATCTGCTCCGGCGCGCCGGCAGGCCGCATGAATGACGGGCGCGGCTTCGATGGTGCGTCGGGCGTTCATGTCCACATGACCAATTCGCGTCTGACGGATCCGGAAATCCTCGAACTGCGCTTCCCGGTTCTGCTTGAGGACTTCCACATCCGCGAAGGCTCGGGCGGCAAGGGCAAGTGGAGCGCCGGCGACGGCACGCGCCGCACGATCCGCTTCCTGGAAACCATGGAGTGCGCCATCCTCTCCTCCCACCGCAGCCGACCGCCGCGCGGTGTGGAAGGCGGCGGCGACGGCGAGATGGGCAAGACCGAGGTGCGCCGCAAGAATGGTCACGTCGAAACGCTCAAGGGCTGCGACCAGACGGTGATCAAGGCCGGTGAAGCGGTGATCGTCACCACGCCAACCGCCGGCGGGTTCGGCAAGGCGTAAAGCACTCGGAACTGCGGGCGGGGAGCACACTTCTCCGCCCGTATCGTCACAAGAGTCCCGGTTCGCGGCAGTCCGCCTTTGGACAGGCTGTGCGCAGATCCTACATCCCGCCTTTAACAGCACCGTCACACTCGGTCATTCAGCGTTCACGCGCCTGTCATGGAAGCGCAGTAGCCCCTCAGAGAAAGATTGAGGGGAGAGACCCATGACAGATCTTTCAGCCGGCACCGGCCTTTCCACACGCCGCCATCTCGGCAAGGCGGTTTATCAGAACCGGGCCACGACACGCGAAGGACTTTCCGAGCGGCTGTTCGCCCTTCTCTTCTCCGGCCTGGTTTACCCGCAAATCTGGGAAGACCCGGAAGTGGACATGGCGGCGATGGAACTCGACGAAAGCCACCGGATCGTCACCATCGCATCGGGCGGCTGCAATGTTTTGGCCTATCTTACGCGTCAGCCCGCAAGGATTGACGCTGTGGATCTGAACGCCGCTCACGTGGCGCTGAACCGGCTGAAGCTCACCGCCTTCAAGACATTGCCGGGTCACAGCGATCTACTGCGCTTTTTCGGCACCACCAACCAGCGCTCAAACAGGCAGGCCTATGAGCGCTTCATCGCACCCGCACTCGATACCCGGTCGCGCCGACACTGGGAGAAACGCGGACCGCTCGGTCGCCGTCGCATCGACGCCTTTTCCAAGAACTTTTACCGCAAGGGCCTGCTCGGCTTTTTCATAGCCACCGGTCACACGGTTGCAAGGCTCTATGGCGTAAACCCCGCAGACATCATGAAATCGCACTCGATCCGCGAGCAGAGGATCTTTTTCGACGAGCAATTGCGCCCGCTTTTCGATCGCAGACTTGTGCGCTGGGCGACATCACGCAAAGCCTCCCTATTCGGCCTGGGTATTCCGCCTGCACAGTACGATTCACTCATCACCGCCGGCAACGGCAGCATGGCAGACGTGCTCTCGAGCCGCCTTGAAAAACTCGCCTGCCATTTTCCGCTCAAGGAAAACTATTTCGCCTGGCAGGCTTTTGCACGCCACTACCCCGCACAGGACGAGGCCGCCCTGCCCGCCTATCTGGAACGCCGCAACTTTGAGACAATCCGCGCAGCAGCAGGCAATGTGACCGTGCATCACGCCAACCTGATGGATGTGCTGGGTAAAAAGCCGGCACAGAGCGTGGACCGCTATGTGTTGCTCGACGCCCAGGACTGGATGAACGATGATCAGCTCAACGCACTCTGGAGCGAAATCACGCGGACCGCGGCACCGGGCGCACGCGTCATCTTCCGCACGGCCGCAGCGCCGAGCCTGCTGCCCGGGCGCGTGCACGACAATATCCTGAACCAGTGGCACTACGAGAAAATCCGCTCACGCGAACTTTCAGCCAATGACCGTTCGGCGATCTATGGTGGCTTCCACCTTTATGTGAAAGCGGCCTGAACATGGCCATGCCGCAGACCGCTGGCCACGCGAGCCTGATGGACGGCGTTTACCGCCGCCAGCGTCACATCTACGACCTGACGCGCAAATATTATCTGCTTGGGCGTGATGGACTGATCACCGGGCTAAACGTGCCGGAGGGCGGCGCAGTGCTGGAGCTCGGTTGCGGCACCGGACGCAATCTGGCGCTCGTTTCGGACCATTATCCGAAGGCGCGGCTCTTCGGCCTCGACATCTCGCAGGAGATGCTGGTCACCGCAAGGCGTCGCATGGAGCGCGATGGGATCGATGCCCGGCTGGCTCAGGCCGACGCATCGTCTTTCGATGCCGAAGCGCTGTTCGGGCAAACCCGGTTCGACCGGGTTTTCATTTCCTATTCGCTGTCGATGATCCCGCCATGGCGCGAGACCATTGCAGCCGGCCTCGACTGCGTCGCGCCGGGTGGCTCGCTGCACATCGTGGATTTCGGCCGGCAGGAGCGGCTGCCCGGCTGGTTCCGCGCAGGACTGCGGCGCTGGCTTTCAGCATTCCACGTGACGCCGCGTGATTCACTGCGTGAAGCACTGGAATCGGAATGCGAGAAACGGGGCGCAAGCCTGCGTTTCGATTCGTCTTTTCGCGGTTACGCCGCGCAGGCGATTGTGGAAATGCCTGCGGTGCATGACACCCCGTTGCGTTGACGTGGTGCGTGGTTCGACAAGCTCACCATGAAGGAAGTGAGTTTCGCAAAACTGTTCACCAATTGATCGTAGGTTCGATCCCTACCGCCAGAGCCAAAATCACAAAACAAATCAAAGACTTACGAGACACATCAGCGAGGTGGCTCAGGGGGTGCTTGGCTTTAGTAAGCACATAGTAAGCAGACACCTAGCTCCTACCATTCTATTCGCTTACCTTTGTCGGCAAGAAATTCAGTGATTTTGAGGCTGCGATGAAAAGTGACGGCGGCGATAAGCCGAAAACCTCAATAGATGTAAGCGTCGGCAAAGAGATTGATGCCGCACTTGGAGACGTGATCCGAGGTTTGCTACAGAAGCCGTCCGAGGCCGTTGGCGACCTTGTTGCCGATGGGATCGGTATCCTTGGGGACCGGGTAAGAAGAAAGCGCGAGCTTAACGCAAAGCTTGGGATGGAAGAAGTTCGCAAGCGTTTGGACGCGGATGGGGTGGATATGAAGGACATCACCCCGCCGAAAGAGGAAGAGCTTCACCTTCTCATGAACGGCATGTCATTGGCCGATGACGAAAGCATTCGGGAATTGTGGTCGGGCCTTTTCGCGAAAGCACTTGAACCCAATTCAGAGACCGAGGCGGAACGCCCTTTTATCAGTGTCTTGGACAGCCTTTCTCCACTAGATGCAAAAATTATTGATCTTCTATCCTTCATTCAAAGAACCGAAAACGAGTTGCAAGCCAAGTCAATCAAGTTTTCTCCGCGTGACTTTAGGAAGGTTACGGATGAGGAGAAAGCGCAGGCCGAACGCGCTCAAAAGGAAAACGCAGCTTTGCAGAAAGCGGCAGTATCGTCAATTCGTCAGAAGGCAGAGGAATACAGCCTATCCGAGCCAAGTGCGCCCGGCTGGTCCGATAACCTTATGCGGCAAGGCGTAATTGAAAGAACACCCATCCATCGGTTCGGGCACCTTTCAGCGTTTGGGCCGACCATTCGCGATGAACGAGATTTGGCTAACGCTTTAGGTGAGTTTCACAAGACGTTGCGCGAAATGGAGGAAGTATCGAAGCGGCAAGCATCGCCGCCAGAACGCCTTTTTTCACAACATGCTTTCGGCCCTCGGCTAAACCTAGAGGTCCAATTGACCGCTTTTGGCAAACGATTTGCATCGGCATGTGGCCTCATTTGACGATCTTAACCGCGCCCAACTTGGGCGCAAGATCATGGATCTGATTTGCCTTTATTTTCATGGCAATGGGAGGCTTTTTGAGGGAATGGGCGGGAAGCGGATAAACCCTAAAATCATAACTGTTAATCAAATGCACGACAGGCCTGTAGCCAGTTCCATCCCTCATGGTGAGCTTGTCGAACCACGCACAACGCTGCCACCTTCAAACAGAACATCGCCAAAATTGGCGTTCCCCCTATTCCATCTCGCCCGGAAGTTTCGCCAGAGCCTCGATCAGCGCCTGTGGCTTGTAGCCGAGGCGTGAGGGTGTAAGGCCCATGCGCACCACAACCATACGCAGCGACGGGATAACGGTGATAGTCTGCCCATCGTGACCGAGCATCCAGAATGCATCAGCAGGCAGGTCGAAACCCTCGTCAGCAGGAACGCCGCGCGGCGTGTTGGCACGAGGGCCGTGCAGCCAGACATGACGGCCATATTCACCTCCGGAAGCTTCGGTCGGGGTACGCATCCACCGCACCCAGCCTTCGGGCAGAATGCGTTCGCCCTTCCACCCGCCATCCTGAAGGAGAAGCTGGCCGAACTTCGCCCAGTCACGCGCAGATGCATAAAGGTTTGAGGACCCGACATAAGTGCCACGCGTATCGGTCTCGAAGACGGCGCTGTCCATGCCGAGCGGACCGAACAGGGCCTCATAGGGCCAGGCCAGCGCATCCTGCGACGCGCTGAACGTGTCCTGCCACACACGCGACAGGAGAACGCTCGTGCCGCTCGAATAGTTGAAAACCTCTCCGACCGGGCTTTCAAGCTTCTGGTCAGCCGCGAAGGCCGGCATGTCCGAGGCGAGATAGAGCATGCGCGTGACATCGCTCACATCGCCGTAATCTTCGTTGAAGTAGAGACCGCTCTCCATGGCGAGAAGATCGGCAACGGTGATCTGCGATCGTTCGTCATCCGCCCATTCAGGGAACAGATTGCTGTCCTCGACAGACAGGCGGCCAGCCTTGACGCGGGTGCCGATGAGGGCGGCAGTGACGGTCTTGGTCATCGACCAGCCGATCAGGGGCTGCGTGTAATGGGCGACATCCTCGCCAAAGCGCTCGCCAATGATGCGGCCATCCTGCACGACGACCACGGCGCGCATGCCGGGGCCGGTGAGCGCGGGATCATCAAGCAGTTTGGCCACCAGCTCATGCCCCTTTACGTCGATGCGCGGGCCATCCGGCCACAGATCCCTCCCCTGAGACGAAGGCTCCTGCCTGTCGAAACGGGCGCCCAGTGCCGCATCCACATCACCATCGGGCACGGCGGCGCAGCCGGTCGCACCGCGATAGACGGCAAGCCCCCCGCCAAAAACACCGAAGAGGCCAGTGTGAACCGTGGCATCGGACGGCTCGACACGCACGCGCATGAGCTTCAGGAGCGGGTGACCCGGCGCCTGAACATCCTGCTCAAGCACGGTCTGCGGGTCGCGCCCCGCTACAAAGACATTCGAGCAGATAATTTTGGCCGCGTAATTGGAACCAACGCGGATAAGAGCGGGGGGAGCAAGATACAGCCACAAAGCCCCCCCGATGAGCACGATCAAAATGAGGCTGAGAAGCCACTTGAAAAGCCTGAAAATCAGCCGCATTCCCACATCCAATCCTGCATTTCGTATCGCTGCCCGGCTTGCCGTGGTGACTGGGCCACCATCTTCGCCTATTTCTGTCAGCAACGTTCAATTTCGCTGATTCGCACCCGGGGGAGCCTCTGCTCATCATGCGTCGATTGATGATCGCCAGTCTATCCGCCTTGCTCGTTGGCTGCTCCACGGTCGACTATGATTTTTCCGACGTGACTCCCAAGGTCCAGGCACCCGCTTCAACCAGCCATGGCCTGCGGTTTGCCGACACCGACCCGCACGAATGGAAAGGCCGGGCACCCTGGCACTATGCGATCCATGGTACGGACGTGGCCAAGTATCAGGCTGAAATTGACTGGAAGAAGGTGGCGCGTAACAACATCTCTTTCGCTTTCATCAAGGCGACAGAAGGCGGCGACCGGGTGGACGACTTTTTCGCGCGCAACTGGCGCGAAGCCAAGGCCGCGGGTGTTCCACGCGGAGCTTATCACTTCTTCTATTTCTGCCGACCGGCCATCGAGCAAGCGCAGTGGTTCATCCGCAATGTACCGCGCGACGCCTCGGCACTGCCGCCAGTGCTCGACATGGAATGGAACCCCTTTTCACCTACCTGCACGATCCGCCCACCGGCTGAGAAGGTGCGCGCGGAGATGCGCGTTTTCCTCAATGCGGTAGAACGGCACTACGGCAAACGCCCCATCATCTACACATCGATCGATTTCTTTGACGACAACGGCCTGAGCAGTTTCAAGGGCTATCCCTTCTGGTTACGCTCGGTGGCCGGTCATCCGGATGACAAATATTCGAACCATCCTTGGGTCTTCTGGCAATATACGGGCACCGGCGTGATCCCGGGCATTGAGGGGAAGGCCGATATCAACGTGTTCAACGGCAATGCCAGAGCCTGGAAGAACTGGCTCAAGGCCAATGCCGACTGACAACGCGAAACGCCATCGTTGGGCGTTTTCAAGGAGAGTAGACATGCGCAGAAAATCCATTTTGCTCGGAGTGCTCTTTGCCTTCGGCATCGCCGGCAGCGCCCTGGCGCAGCAGTGCGGCGGCGATTTCAACGCCTGGCGAGAAGCCGTACGTGAAGACGCGGCCGCGGACGGTGTGGGCGAGCGTGGCCTCTCCGCGCTGAACGCTGCGAGCATCGACCAGAAAGTTCTGGAGCGCGACCGGGCACAGGGCGTGTTCAACCAGACCTTTGCCGAATTCGCCGGCCGCATGATCAATGATTACCGGCTGAAGAACGGCGCGGCCAATCTGCAGAAATATGCAGACATCTTTGCACGGGCAGAGAACGAGTTCGGCGTCCCAGGGCCGGTGATCGCCTCCTTCTGGGCGCTGGAGACGGATTTCGGCGCCGTTCAGGGCGATTTCTCGACCCTCAACGCGCTCGCCACGCTGGCGCATGACTGCCGCCGTCCGGAAATCTTCCGCCCGCAGCTGATCGCGCTGCTGCACCTGATCGATCAGGGATGGGTGCAGGCCAACGTGACCGGCGCGTGGGCCGGCGAGATCGGCCAGATGCAGATGCTGCCATCCGACTATTACACAAAGGGCGTCGATGGCGACGGCGATGGCAAGGTTGACCTCAAGGGCAGCTCTCCCGACGCAATCCTGACGGCAGCGAAAAACCTTCAGTCGCTCGGCTGGAAACCCGGCGAGCCGTGGATGGAAGAGGTGCGCGTGCCCGATCAGATGCCCTGGGAGCAGACTGGCCGCGTGACCAAGCTACCGCGCTCGGAATGGGCGGCGATGGGCGTGACCTATCGCGATGGCAGCCCGCTGCCCTCTGACGGGATGCCGACGGCCGTGGTGCTTCCGATGGGGCACAGGGGACCAGCCTTCCTAGTCTATGACAATTACGACATTTACCTGGAATGGAACCAGTCGCTCATCTACACGCTGACGGCGGCGCATCTGGCCACACGGCTTGCCGGAGCACCGCGCTTCGATGTGCGCTCACCCGAGCAGGGGCTCGCGCCCGAGACGATGAAGCAGTTGCAGACCAAGCTTGCCGCACGCGGTCACGATGTGGGCAAGATTGACGGCATTCTGGGGGCCGGTACGCGCGAAGCCGTGCGCCAGGAACAGCTGCGCCTCGGCCTGCCCGCCGATGGCTGGCCGACGCCGACACTTTTTTCGAACCTCTAGATTTTTGCCTTCGACGCCCCGGTAGCCTGCCCTTCATCCGGTTGCCGGGGCGTGGCGTTCTCTTCATCAGCTTCGGCCGCCACCACCATGGGCTCCTTCTCCCCCTCTTCCCGCTCCCTCATTGCAGCCTTGGCAGCCTTTTCAAGCGCACGGCGCGCACGCCATTTGCGCAGGGTCATGCGGCCTGCCCGATAGCGGGCACGCACCCACCAGAGCCCCTCACCCACATTCTCGATCTCATCGGCATAGGCTTCCGAAAGTGCTTCGCGATAGGAAGAAAAGCCCTTGGCCGCAACGTCTTCGATGCGGCGCATGACCGACATCCAGGCCGGCGAGAACAGAAGCGAAATCGCGGTGACGGCGATGGCGAGACGATAACTGTCCTGCGCCAGCGCGCCGGCTGATAGCCCGGCTGCCGCGAGCACGAAGGAAAACTCGCCGATCTGGGCCATGGAAAGACCGCCGATCAGCGCCGTGTTGCGGTCATGCCCGGTGGCGCGCAACAGGAAGACGTTAAGCAGCGTCTTGGCGGCGATGACAAGGAGCGCGGCTCCCAGCACCATCCAGAGATTGTTCCAGATATAGGTCAGGTCGAACAAAAGGCCTATGGACAGGAAGAAGATCACGACGAGGACACTCTGGATCGGCTCGATCACGGGGATGATGCGCGCGCGCAGATTCGAGTTGCCGACCAGAATGCCGGCGACGAACGCGCCATAGGCCGGCGAAAGGCCGAGGAAACCCGAGAGGGCCGCCACGCCGAAGCAGACACCCAGGGCACCAAGAGCGAGAATTTCCACATTGTCGGCAATCGCATCGGCAAAGGGCATGCGCAGCTTGCCCCGCCGCCCGAGCCACCAGAGAAGCCAGCCGAGAAAGCCGACCGCCAGCGCCACTTTTGCAGCGATGGCAACAAGGCTGGTTTCAGCTCCGCCCAGCGCGGAAACGATGATAAGCATCGGCACAACGGCAATGTCCTGCGCGATCAGAACGGCGATGGCGATGCGGCCCGCATCGCGGCGCAATTCGTCCATGTCGTCGAGCATCTTCATGGCGACGACCGTGCTGGAAATGCCGATGATGAATCCGAAGATGATGCCCTCGGCAAACCCCGTTCCGCTCATCCACGCGATGGACAGACCGATGGCCAGCGCCACGGACAATTGCCCGACGGCCACGAGCACGGCGGGCCTGAGGCTCATGATAAAAGCTCTGAGCGACAACTCCATGCCGATGAAGAAGAGCAGCATGAGGACGCCCATCTCGGCAAGCGCGATCACGTTTTCGGAATTGCCGATGAGGCCGAATCCGGTTGGCCCCATGACCACGCCGGCCAGAATGAACCCCACCAGCGGCGGCTGCTTAAGGCGCATCAGGCCAAGCCCGAGCGTAATGGCCACAAGGAGGACGAAGGCGACCTCCGTCAAGGGAAAGGCATGTGCTTCCGCTTCCAAAAACTGGTCCCCTTTTCCGTATGCGCCCGATCAGTCCGCCATGGTTTCGAGGCTGGCAAACCCTTCCGGCGCCGAGCCAGCATCGAAAGGTGTTTTCACCTCGACGAACGTGTCGGGATAAAACCCGTTGAAACGGGTTCTTAGCGACAGGGAATAGGCACCAATATGGCCGATCTCGATCCAGTCGCCCGTATCCACTGTTTCCGGCAGCCAGAAAGGCCGCGAGAGGATGTCCACGGAATCGCAGGTCGCGCCGCAAACCTTGAACGGAACGAGCTTTTCGGGATCGCCATTGCGGTTGCGGATCGCGGGATCGGGAATGAAGCGGGCTGGCAGCGTGATCTTGCCGGTCCAGGAATCCGAGAGTGACGCCCAGATGCCGTCATTGATATAGAGCCGGCGACCCTTGCGCAGTAGAACGCGTACGATGAGCGAAAAGGCGCGCGCAACGATGACGCGGCCGGGCTCCGCCACAAGCGGCATGTCGTCAAAGCCCCATTCCACGATGTCGGCCCGCAGCCGCGCCATGATCTCATCAAGACTCGGCATTTCCGGCTTTTTGCGGTTGGGGTCATGACCATATTCAGCCGGAAAGCCGCCGCCGACATCGAGGACCGCAAGCTCCACGCCGGCCCTGCCCCGCACCCAGTCGGCTGAGGCGAGCGCACGCTCATAGGTATCCGGATCCTGGATCTGGGAACCCACGTGAAAGCAAAGGCCGAGCTTGTAACCATGCCGGTCGAGCCGTCGCAGAAGCTCGACCGCCTGCGCCGGCCCCGCACCGAATTTCTTCGAGAGTTCATAAGCCGCATGGCCTTTGGTCTGAATGCGCACGAAAACGGTGAGCGAACCGGGGTCGATGTCGAGGGCACGGACCACCCGGATGAGTTTCGTCACCTCGTCCTCATGGTCGACCACGATGACGCGAATGCCGTACTCCTCCAGGGCGAGACGAATGTCCGACTGCGCCTTGACCGGATGCATGTAGAGCATCTCGGCATTGGGCGCGACAGCGCGAACGGCGGCGAACTCTGCCGGGGACGCCACATCGAAGGCTTCAACACCGGCCTCCGCCAGGGTTTTCAGTACGAGTTTCTCGCCATTGGTTTTTACCGCATAGGCTGTCTTGCCGGGAAACTGCCCCATGAAATCGCGTGCATCGGCTTTAAGCACTTCTGGCCGGAAGCAGTAGACCGGGTCATCGGGACGAAGCTTGAGGGCAGCGTCTCGGGCGGTCTCAAAAATCTGCATTGGCAGCTCCTGGTTCGAATGAACGCAAAGGGCGGGAGGAAAGCGTAGTGGATTTGCGTTGCATGTAAACGCTCCACCGCAGCGTTTCCGGTTGAAAAACGCGACCGCCTCGGCATGGGCAGGTTTCGGGTGGCTGCTCCCCTCCCCGCAATTTAACGCATGAAGCGCGCGAATGATCCAAAACCGAGAGACAGGCCATGACAGCTCAAGCGCCCGACCAGACGACCGCTCCTCGAATGTCGGCGCAAGACTGGGGTCTTCTCATCCTGCTCGGGGCCGTATGGGGCGGGTCGTACTTCTTCGCCCGCATCGCTGTCAGCCAGATGCAGCCATTGGTGCTTGTCATGTTTCGCGTTTCGATCGCAGCCCTTGCACTCCATCTTTTTCTGACCATCCGCGGGCCGTCCTTTCGCGCCGCTTTGCCGCTCGCCGGTAGCTTTGTCGTTTTGGCACTCCTCAACAACGTCATTCCCTTTTCGCTTATCTTTATGGGGCAGACGCAACTGGGAGCCGGGCTCGCATCCGTGCTGAATGCCACGACACCATTCTGGACCGCGCTTCTTGCCAACATCCTCACTGCCGATGAGAGGCTCACTCCGGCGAAGCTGACCGGCATCGCGTTCGGCATCGCCGGCACGGGGGTGATGATCGGTCCGGGGGTCCTTTCCGGGTTTGGTGGTCCCTTATGGGCCAAGGTCGCGCTGATCGGCGGCGCAATCTCCTATGGTCTCGCCTTCATCCATGGGCGTCGATTTCGCGGCGTGCCCCCAACGATTGTCGCCACGGGCCAGCTTACCGCCTCGAGCGTGATCATGATCCCTCTGGTGCTCGCACTTTACGGGCCGGAAGACCTATCGGGCTTTTCCGGCGACATCTGGTCCGCAGTCATCGGCCTCGCCGTGCTTTCCACGGCTTTTGCCTATCTGATCTATTTCCGTATCCTGGCAAGCGCCGGCGCCACCAACGCATCACTGGTGACCTTCCTGAACCCCGTTAGCGCCATTTTGCTTGGAAGCCTGTTCTTGGGTGAACGGCTGGCCTCGTTTGAAATCATCGGGATGGTGCTTATCGCCACCGGATTGATCATCATCGACGGAAGGCTTCCGGCTCGCATCCGTTAACACAAAGTGAATCAAACCAATTGCCCAATGATTTCAAATGAGCGCGATGAGAACTGGTTGGTTTTTTCACAAACCTACCGCAGCGCAGCATAAAAACCGCTTGCCGGATGGCTGTCCATCCATAGAATCCGGCTTGCAAATAAGCAGAGGAGGCTTTGGCATGGGACTGACACGGCCTGTGAATGCACTGATGATTTGCGCGGCATTCGTGTTTATCGGCGCCCTGGTAATGGGCGTGTTGCCGTAAATCCATGATCGGAGCAGCCACCGCGAAGGCAGCGCTTCCGAATTTGTTGATATGATACGAAAAGGGCCGGTTCATCCGGCCCTTTATTTCATGCAGCGTAAGGAATTCACGCGGCCGCAGGTTGCTCCACCTTCGTGCCCGACTGCGGACGAATTCCGATCATGTGACAGACCGCATAGACAAGATCGGCCCGGTTCATCGTGTAGAAGTGGAAATCGTCAATCCCGCGCTCCATAAGGTCGAGCACCTGTTCGGCCGCGACTGCCGAGGCGACGAGCGCATGAATCTGCGGCTCGTCTTCAAGCCCCGCGAACCGTTCGGCAAGCCAACCGGGAATGCTGGCGCCACAGCGCCCCGCGAAATTGGCGACCTGTGTGAAATTGTGTATCGGCAGGATGCCCGGAACGATGGGAATGTAAATGCCGGCACGACGTGCGCGCTCGACATAGCGCTCATAAAGATCATTGTCGAAGAAGAACTGGGTGATTGCGCGCGTGGCCCCATTATCGACCTTGCGCTTGAGCATGTCGATATCGGTTGCAAAGTCCGGGCTCTCCGGATGTTTCTCGGGATAAGCCGAAACCGAAATGTCGAAATCGCCCTGACGCTTCATCGCACCGACCAGTTCGGCGCCGTTGGCGTAGCCATCTGGATGCGGGCGGTATGCTGCTCCAACACCCGCGCTCGGATCGCCGCGCAGGGCCACAAAGCGCTTAACGCCCATATCCACGAACTCGCCCACCACCTGGTCGACATCTTCGCGCGATGCATCCACGCAGGTCATGTGCGCAGCCGGCGTGAGGCGCGTTTCCTCAAGGATGCGCTTGACCGTGCGCGCAGTGCGCTCACGCGTGGAGCCACCGGCACCATAGGTCACGGAGACGAAAGACGGGGCGAGCGGCTCAAGCCTCTTCACCGTCTCCCACAGACGCGCCTCCATGGCATCCGTCTTCGGAGGGAAGAACTCGAACGATACACGGAGCTTGCCAGCGACATCGGGCTGGCGGGAAAAACGCTGTTGCGGCATCAAGCCGTCTCCTTTTGAGCAAATGACGGCACTGCGCCGTCAGCAATCTGCATGCGCCGGTCGCGGGCAAGCCAGAGCTTGACCGTGAGGCCTTTTCCAGCCTCGCCCTGCGGCGCAAATTCAAGTGTTTCGGCCAGGTCAAGTTCGGCCTCATCGAGCCATTCGGCAATCTGGCCATCGGCCAGGCCAAGACGCATATGGGCGTGCTCCTCACGCAGGAACTCATGCTCATGCGGCGCGAAATCGACGATCACCAGCCGCCCGCCCGGCCTTAACAGCCTGGCAGCTTCACGAATGGCAATGCCTGGCCGGTCGATATAGTGCAAGACCTGATGGATAGTCACCAGATCATGGGCGTCACGCTCGAGCTGCGGGGCGGAAATGTCACCGAGCCGCACCTGCGCATGGCCAATGCCGGCGCGGTCGAGATTGGAGCGGGCGACGGCAAGCATCTCCCGCGAAAGATCGATACCGACAGCACGCTGATAGAGCGGCGCAAAAAGCTCCAGCATACGGCCCGTACCGGTGCCAAGATCGACCATGGACTGGAACGGTCGCGCGCCAATGAGCTTCAACAGCTCTTCTTCTACCGATTTGTCGGGAACATGGAGCGAGCGAATCTGGTCCCAGCTCGCCGCATTCTGCGAAAAATACTCCGCTGCCCGTTCTTCGCGGCGACGTTTGATGGCACCCAGGCGCTCCAGATCGCGCTCTATGACAGCATCTGCCTGATCGAGCCGACCAACAACACCTCCGACAAACTCGCGCGCTGCGTCAGCATCGGACAGACGGAAGTAGGCCCAGGATCCTTCCTGATACCGAACTATGAGCTGGGCTTCGAGCAGAAGCTTGAGATGGCGGGAAACACGCGGCTGCGACTGACCGAGGATTTCGGTCAGGTCGGTCACCGTCAGGTCACCCTGCGACAAAAGCACAAGGATGCGCAGGCGGCTGGTTTCTGCCGCCGCCTTCAACGTGTCGACCATCTGGTCGAGTTGAATTGCCGGACGCATGAGCATGCGCTTCTCCCAATAGATATAAAGATATGTTTATATCGTTTCGGCTTGCTTGGCAAGATGACACGGTCCAGTGTGCACAACGCACCAAAACGCGCAGCATCCACACAAAACAAGGGTTTCAGGAATGAAGCGGGCCTCCACCGGACGGCGCAAATCGGTCGACAAGGCGTTGACGCTGCTGATTCCCTGGGCGCCCATGGCCGATGCCGAGGCAATCCGCGACAAGGCCAATGACCGCAAGCTGCGCACTTTGCCGCCAGCCATTGCGGTGTGGCTCGCCACGATCACCCATATACGCCATGAGCATACGGATTATGATCAGATGCTCGAAGACGGCTACGACCGGGACGCGGCGCGGCATTTCATCATCGACGACATCAACACGGTTCTGACGCGCTGGCGCGCCACGCGTCTGCTCGATCCGGAAGAAGAAGACGGGCTGGAAGCCCGGCAGGATTGAAGCGGCAGAGCGCTACATCATTCTGAGCAGCGCACCGCCGATGGAATAGCCCGCACCGAAAGCGCAAAGCAGTCCGTGTTCGCCAGGTTGCAGGTCGCGGTGTGTCTCTTCCAGCGCGACGATGGCACCGGCGGCAGCCGTGTTGCCCAGCCGGTCGAGCACGGTGGGGGCGCGGTCCTGGCCCACCTCCCCACCGAAGGCGAGCTTGAGGATCATGGCGTTCATGCGCGCATTGGCCTGATGCAGCCAGAAGCGGCGCATGGTCTGTGGCGTGTGGCCATGCTCCGCCAGAAAATCGACAATGAATTTGTGGCCGGCAATGGTCACATCCTTAAAGACCTTGTTGCCGTTCTGCTTGATGAGGTTGCCTTCCATGGACAGATAGGACGGATCGTCCTGCGCCAGCCGGCTCATGAAACCGAAATTCGTGCGGATATTGTTGGAGAACTGTGTCCAGCTGCGTGTGTCAACAATCTCGAAGCGGCCCGGCCGCTCCTCGCTAGCCCCAAGCGCCTCGATGAGGACGGCAACGGAAGCATCTCCGAAAATGAAATGGGTCTGCCTGTCGCGGAAATTGAGATGCGCGGTGATAAGCTCCGGCGTGACCACCAGCACACGGCGATGCGCGCCCGCACGCACAAGGTTGGTGGCCACATGCAGACCCGCGAGCGCGGAGGAGCAGCCAAGCCCCATATCGAAGCCCGCACCGCTGGTGCCGAGCGCTTTCTGAATTTCGATGGCGATGGCCGGATAGGGGCGCTGGTGATGAGCGGAGGCGCAGATGACGAGATCGACATCACGCGCCTGGACGCCCGCCTGATCGAGCGCCTTGCGGGCCGCGGCCGCACCGAATTCGGCCATAACGGAGAGCTCGTCATCGCCACGCGCAGGAATATTGGGGGCCATCCGCCTTGGATCCAGAATGCCGTCGCGCTCATAGACATGGCGGCGCTTGATGCCCGAGGCATGCTCGATGAAGTCCGCGTCGGATTTTGCCAGGGGTGGCAGCCCCCTCGCCTCCCGCTTCGGGTTTTCCATGTCGACCCAGGCGTTGAAGCTGTCGACCAGCTCTTCGTTTGAGATTGATGCTTCAGGAATTTCCACACCGATGCCCCCGACGCAAACCCGCGTCATGGCGTTGGAATGGTACGGTGCGAAAACTGAAGCCTCTGGCTCGCCGGTGCGCAACATGGTCCGTGCCTGTGTTTGCCTTCTTGGGCGGATTTACGCTGAAACGCCATAGTGTCAAGGAAACACGACTGCGGACGTTCACGATCCGATACTGATTGAAACACTCAAACAGAGTGTAAATGTCAAAAAGATGAAGGGGCCGAAGCCCCCTCACATATATTCTACCGACCAGGTTCCATCTGTCTACCGCGTCAGTCGCTTGTAGGTCACCCGCTTCGGATTGACGCTGTCGGGGCCGAGGCGGCGGATCTTGTCCTGCTCGTAATCCTCGAAGTTGCCCTCGAACCATTCCACATGGCTGTCGCCCTCGAAGGCGAGGATGTGGGTGGCCAGACGGTCGAGAAACATGCGGTCATGCGAGATGATAACGGCGCAGCCGGCAAAGTTTTCCAGCGCATCTTCGAGAGCGGCCAGCGTCTCGGTGTCGAGATCGTTGGTCGGTTCGTCGAGCAGGAGCACATTGCCGCCTTCCTTGAGCAGCTTGGCCATGTGAACGCGGTTGCGCTGACCGCCTGAAAGCGTGCCTACCTTCTGTTGCTGATCGCCGCCCTTGAAATTGAAGGATGAGCAATAGGCGCGGCTGTTCACTTCGTGCGCGCCCAGCCTTATGATGTCGCTGCCGCCGGAAATCTCCTCCCAGACCGTCTTGTTGGGGTCGAGCGCGTCGCGACTCTGGTCGACATAGCCGAGCTTGACCGTATCGCCGATGCGGATCTCGCCACCGTCGGGCTTCTCCTGACCGGTGATCATACGGAAGAGCGTGGTCTTGCCCGCGCCGTTGGCGCCGATGACGCCGACAATGCCGCCGGGCGGCAGCTTGAACTCGAGATTGTCGATCAGCAGGCGGTCGCCATAGCCCTTGGTGAGCCCTTCGGCCTCGATCACCACATTGCCAAGCCGCTCACCGGCCGGAATGATGATCTGTGCGTCGCCGGGTCGCCGGTCGGCGGCCGACTGCACCAGCTCGTCATAGGCGCGGATACGGGCTTTCGACTTGGCCTGGCGGGCCTTGGGGCTGGCCGCCATCCATTCGCGCTCGCGCGCAAGTGCCTTCTGGCGTGAAGCCTCTTCGCGACCTTCCTGCGCCATGCGCTTGGCCTTGGCTTCCAGATAGGCGGTGTAGTTGCCCTCATAGGGAATGCCCCGACCACGGTCGAGTTCGAGAATCCAGCCGGTGACGTTGTCGAGGAAGTAGCGATCATGGGTAATGATCAGCACGGCACCGGGATATTCGCGCAGGTGCTTTTCAAGCCATGCCGTCGTTTCGGCGTCAAGATGGTTGGTCGGTTCATCGAGCAGAAGCAGGTCAGGCTGGCGGAGCAGGAGCTGACAGAGTGCGACGCGGCGCTTCTCACCGCCGGAAAGATTGTCGATGGACGCATCGCCCGGCGGGCAGCGCAGAGCCTCCATGGCCATTTCCACCTGGCTTTCCAGATCCCAGAGGTTCTGGCTGTCGATCTGGTCCTGAAGCCGAGATGCTTCCTCCGCCGTCTCGTCAGAATAGTTCATCATCAGTTCGTTGTAGCGATCGAGGATCGCCTTCTTGGCGGCGACACCTTCCATCACATTGCCCAGAACGTTGAGGGCCGGATCGAGCTGCGGCTCCTGCGGCAGGTAACCGCAGGTGGCACCTTCGGCGAGCCACGCCTCGCCGGTAAACTCCTTGTCGAGGCCGGCCATGATCCTGAGCACGGTCGATTTACCCGCCCCGTTGGGGCCTAGAATGCCGATCTTTGCATCCGGGTAGAAGGACAGGTGAACGTTCTCCAGAACCTTCTTGGAGCCATAGGCCTTGCTGAGGCCGGACATGTGGTAGATGAATTGGCGTGCCATGTGGCTCGTCGCGCTCCGTCTCACTCGAATTGGGGGAACCTGTTGCGCAGCGTATGTAGGCCAAACGAAGCGGCGGGGCAATCCGCTGCAAGGAGGGAAGATGGGGTTCGATGCTGAAACCCGCCTGGCATCGCCAACCGGGTCTGATCTGCACCTTCTGACGCGCCGGACAAACAGAAAGGCGCGGGCTGCCGTGCAGATCAACCACGGGGTTGCAGAGCATGCGGCCCGGTATGCCGGTTTTGCAGATTTTCTGTCCGATAGCGGGTTCCACGTATATGCGCATGACCATCGCGGTCACGGCAAGACCAGGGCACCGGGCGCGCCGCTCGGCCAGATTGGCCCGAAGGCGACCGCCGGAACCCTCCTCAAGGATGTAGAGGCCGTGCACAGGCACATCGCCAAGGAGCACGCCGGTCTTCCGATTATCATTTTCGGCCACTCCATGGGCGGAATGATCGCGATCAACTATGCGCTGCGCAATGGCCACCGCCTCGCTGGCGCGGCGATCTGGAACGCGCCACTTGCAACGCGGGCCGAGGCGCTTGCCGGGAAGGCAGTGCTGGCATGGGAACGTTTCCGGCTGGGTTCCGATGTACCCTCGCGACTCCTGCCGAAACTCACCTTCGCCACCTGGGCGCGCGCCTTTCCCGACCGGCGCACGGATGCCGACTGGCTTTCGCGGGATGAACGCGAAGTGGACAGATACCTCGCCGATCCCCTTTCAGGCTGGGATGTGTCTATCGGCATCTGGCGCGCATTGTTCGATTTGAGCCTGAAAGCTTCCGATGGCGCAACACTGGAGGCGGCCCGCAAGACATTGCCTTTGATGCTGGTCGGCGGCAGCGAAGATCCATCCACCAAAGGGGGAAAGATCGTACGCAAGCTTGAAAACCGGTTGCGAGAAAACGGCTTTTCGAATCTGGAAACAACGATCTACGACGGTTTCCGGCACGAATCTCTCAACGAGATCGACCGAGAGAAAGCGATGGAGGGTTTCGTTCGCTGGGCCGGAAAATTCATCAATTAATGCCAAAATAATGCGTTCTGCGCATCTGGAAGGAGGCTCCGCCGTTTGCTACCTCAAAACGGCATGAGTTTTGGAGGGCTGCGGGCAATCATGAACCACCCACCCCTGAAGGGCATTCGCGTCATCGAACTGGCGCGCATTCTGGCCGGCCCCTGGGCAGGCCAGGTCCTTGCCGATCTTGGCGCCGATGTCATCAAGGTCGAAAACCCCAATGGCGGCGACGACACCCGCAAATGGGGTCCGCCCTTCGTGGAAGGTGCCGATGGCGAGAACCTTTCGGCCGCCTATTACCATTCGTGCAACCGGGGCAAGCGCTCGATCGCGCTCGACTTCTCGAAGCCGGAAGAGGCCGAGAAGCTGAAAAAGCTGATCGCCACCGCCGACGTTCTGATCGAGAATTTCAAGCTGGGCGGGCTAAAAAAATACGGGCTCGACTATGAGAGCCTGACAGCCATCAACCCGCGCCTCGTCTATTGCTCCATCACCGGCTTTGGTCAGACCGGCCCCTATGCGCCGCGAGCCGGCTACGACTTCATCATTCAGGGCATGTCGGGCCTGATGTCCATCACCGGCGCACCGGGCGGCGAGCCGCAGAAAGTGGGCGTTGCGGTGAGCGACATCTTCACCGGGCTCTACTCGGTGATCGCCATTCAGGCAGCGCTGCGCCATGCGGAAGCGACCGGCGAAGGCCAGCACATCGACATGGCGCTGCTTGACAGCCAGGTGGCGGTGCTCGCCAACCAGAACATGAACTACCTGATCTCCGGCAACAGCCCGGTTCAGATGGGCAATGCCCATATGAACATCGCGCCCTATGAGGTGCTGCCGGTGAAGGACGGGCACATCATCCTCGCCGTGGGCAATGACGGCCAGTTCCAGCGCTTCTGCAGGATCGTCGGCCTTGACGATCTGCCGGCAGACGAACGTTTTGCCACCAACCCGGCGCGCGTGGCGAACCGCGTGGCATTGCGCGAACGCATCGTCGCCACACTGGCGAGTTGGGAAAAGGCGGAGCTTCTGGGCAAGTTCGACGCCAATGCGGTGCCGGCAAGCCCGATCAACACGATTGAGGAAATGTTCAATGATCCGCAGGTGAAGGCACGCGGCATGCAGCTTACCCTCGACGACGGACACGGCGCGGCCCTGCCCTCGGTGCGCTCCCCCATAAACCTTTCACAGACACCGCTCGCCTATGAGCGGCCAAGCCCGAGGCTTGGCGAACACACGGCAGAGATCCTGCGCGAAATCGGAGAAGACAGCGAATGAAGACCGGCGGCCAGCTTATTGTCGACAGCCTCGAAGCCAACGGCGTCGATCGCATTTACAGCGTGCCGGGCGAAAGTTATCTGGCGGTGCTCGACGCGCTTCACGATTCAAAGATCCGCAACATCGTCTGCCGTCAGGAAGGTGGCGCGGCGATGATGGCGGACTGCCACGGACGGCTGACCGGCCAGCCCGGCATATGCTTCGTCACGCGCGGGCCCGGTGCGACCAACGCCTCGCCCGGCATACACATCGCCATGCAGGATTCCACGCCGATGATCCTGTTCATCGGTCAGGTGGCGAGCCACGCGCGTGAACGCGAGGCGTTTCAGGAGGTGGATTACCGCGCCTTCTTCGGGCCTATCGCCAAATGGGCCACCGAAATAGACGATGCAGCGCGCATTCCCGAAATCCTGTCGCGCGCCTTTTCGGTCGCAACCTCCGGCCGCCCCGGCCCGGTGGTAATCTCGCTTCCCGAAGACATGCTGACCAGCGTGGTGGATGCGCCGGCGGCCTTGCCCTACACACCAGTGGAGACGCGACCGGGCAACGCCGAGATGGAAGAGCTTGCCGCTCTCCTGAAAGACGCCAGGCGCCCCTTCGTCATTCTCGGCGGTTCGCGCTGGAACGAGAAGGCGGTTGCCGATTTCGAGAAGGCAGCAGAAGCGTGGTCCCTGCCCGTTGGCTGCTCGTTCCGCCGCCAGATGCTGTTCGATCATCTGCATCCCTCCTATGCCGGCGATGTGGGTATCGGCCCCAATCCGAAGCTCGCAGCCGCAATCAAGGATGCCGATCTGGTGCTGCTCGTCGGTGGCCGGTTCAGCGAGATGCCGTCCTCCGACTACACGCTCATGAAGAGCCCCTATCCCGACCAGAAGCTGGTGCATGTGCACGCCGACGCCAATGAACTTGGCCGCGTCTATCGCCCCACGCTTGCCATCAACGCATCGTCGGCAGCCTTCGCCAAGGCGTTTGCCGGGCTCACGCCCGGTGATGCGCCATGGGCGGGAGAGACCGAGCGTCTGCATCAGGCCTATCTCGACTGGTCGACCCCACCGAAAACCGGCCCCGGCGCGGTGCAGATGGGTCCGATCATGGAGTATCTGGAAAGCGTTCTGCCGGAGGATGCGATCTTCACCAATGGCGCTGGCAACTACGCCACCTGGGTGCATCGTTTCCACCGTTTCCGCCGTTTCGCCACGCAAGGCGCGCCCACTTCGGGCTCGATGGGCTATGGCACGCCGGCAGCCGTGGCCGCCAAGGCGCTCTTTCCCGAACGTCCGGTGCTCGCCTTCGCCGGCGATGGCTGCTTCATGATGAACGGCCAGGAATTCGCCACCGCCGTGCAGGAAAACCTGCCGATCATCGTGGTGGTGGTGAACAACGGCATTTACGGGACGATCCGCATGCATCAGGAGCGCGAATATCCCGGCCGCGTTTCCGGCACCTCGATCAACAACCCGGATTTCGCAGCCCTTGCCCGCGCCTATGGCGGGCATGGCGAAACGGTGGAAAAGACGGAAGAATTTGCGGGAGCCTTCGAGCGCGCGCAGGCGAGCGGCAAACCGGCGCTGATCGAGATCAAGCTCGACCCGGAAGCCATCACGCCGGCAAAGACGCTGACGGATATTCGCGAGAAGCGCTGAGGTCTATTGAATGCCGGGCGTGAGCCTGCGGCACTGACAGCGCGTGCCTTCTCCCCCGCCCTTCGCCTTTCGACAAGCTCAAGATGCTCAGGATGAGGGAGAAGGCAGATCAGCCGTTGTGGCTCCGAATGGGCGAGACTGTAAGCAGGTTTCTGCATAGAGTGCGAAACGGGCTGGAAGATTGCTCAGCCTGTTTGAAACCATTCGAAATCTAAGAGCTGCTCTCAGCAAAGCTCATCCACCAACACAGCCCTCATCCTGAGCCTGTCGAAGGGCGGGGGCGGCATGGAGGGTGCAGCGTGAAATCAATAAGAGCAGGCGCTTGCCCCTCATCCCCCGCCGGGACCTTCTCCCCGCTTGCGGGGAGAAGGAACGCGTCATCAGGCCGCGTCGAAATCGAGAACCAGTTTCTTAGCCGTGGGGCGGGTCTGGCAGGCGAGCGTGAAGCCGGCTTCCACTTCCCAGGGCTCAAGCGAAAAGTTCACGGCCATCTCCGACTGTCCTTCCACCACGCGGCAGCGGCAGGTGCAGCACATGCCGCCGGCGCAGGAATAAGGCAGCTCGATGCCGGCCTTGTGCGCGGCGTCGAGCACCGTGCCATCGGCATCCTGCATGGAAAAGCTGCGGCGCACGCCATCGACCACGACTTCGACCGCAACACCCTCCTGAACCGCTTCGCGCGCGGCCTTCGACGCCTTGCGCGGTGCGGGCGCCTCGCCAGAAGGCGTGAAGCGCTCGAAGCGGATGCGGTCACGCTCGACACCCATGGCATGAAGCGCGCCGGAAACCGCATCGATCATCTCCCCCGGACCGCAAAGGAATACCCCATCCATGGCGGCGGGCTGGATGAGACCGCCAGTGGCCAGCTCGCCAACACGCTCAGCATCGATACGACCGTTCAGGAGCTCAACATCCTGCGTTTCGCGCGACAGGAGATGGATCAGCGTGAAGCGGCCCATATGGCGGTCCTTGAGATCGTTCAGCTCCTCAAGGAACATGATCGTCTCGGTGGAGCGGTTGCCATAGACCAGCGTGATGGTGCTCTCGGGCTCGTGGGAGAGAACCGTGCGGGCGATGGAGAGCATCGGCGTGATGCCGGAGCCGGCGGCAAACAGAAGGTAGTCGTGGCGCTCGCCCTTGAGCGCGGTAAAACGCCCCTGCGGCGGCATCACGCGGATCGTGTCGCCGACCGAAAGCACATCGTTGACGAAGGTGGAGAAGCGGCCATCGGCCACCTTCTTCACGCCGACGCGCAGATACGGATCGCCGGGCGCGGAGCAGATGGAATAGGACCGGCGCGCCTCCGTGCCGTCGATATCGGTGGCGAGCGTCAGATACTGGCCGGGCGTGAAGGCAAAAGCCTCGGCCTGATCGGCCGGGATCTCAAAGGCGATCGCCACGGCTTCGGGGGTCTGGCGCTCGATGGAGGCCACTTTCAGATCGTGAAAACGCGGGGCCATGGTCACCTCGGTCTGGGGTCGGTCAGATACATTTGAAATAGTCGAAAGGCTCGTGGCAGCTCTGGCACCGGTAGAGCGCCTTGCAGGCCGTGGAGCCGAATTCGGAAATGCGCGCGGTCTCAGGCGATCCGCAGCGTGGGCACGCCACTTCCGTCTCGCCAAACAGGGCGCGAATGGAATTGGAGGCTTTTACCGGTGGTGCGATGCCATAAGCGCGCAGCTTTCCCCGCCCCACTGCCGTGATCCAGTCCGTCGTCCAGGCGGGCGAGATCACGCGCTCGACACGCGGCTCGAATCCCGCCTCACGCAGCGCCGTCTCCACCGCCAGCTCGATGGCAAGCACCGCCGGGCAACCCGTATAGGTGGGCGTGACGCGGGCGACGGCGACATCCCCATCCATCTCGACGCCGCGCAGGATGCCGAGATCGGCAATGGTGACGGCGGGGATTTCCGGATCAACCACGGCGGCAGCGGCGCGATAGGCGCGCTCTTCCTTCTCCCCGCGCGCGGGGAGAAGGTGGCCCGAAGGGTCGGATGAGGGGCTTTGCACAGCATCCGAGAGGCAGGCTCGCCCCTCATCCCCCTGCCGGGACCTTCTCCCCGCCTGCGGGGAGAAGGAGGCTGTCACGACCTTATCCGACCTCGCGCTCACCAGGTCATCCCCGGATAGGTGCGCTGCATGTATTGCAGCTCCGCGAGCAGGAAGCCCAGCGCCTCGCCATGGCGCCCCTGACGGCCACCGGTCTGGCCATAGGGCGTTTCCACCCATTCAAGGCCAGCCTCGGCAAAGACCGGGCCGACAATGGCATCAAAAGCCGACCGCAGGGTGTTCGGATCAGGTGCAATGCCGGCCTCGGCCATGGCGCGGGTGACTTCGTCGCTCTCGAACAGCTCGTCCACATAGGGCGCGAGCGCCTCGACCGCCGCCTTCATGCGGCGGGTGCTTTCTTCCGTGCCATCGCCAAGGCGCACCACCCATTCGCCGGCATGGCGGATGTGATAGGCGACTTCCTTCTCGGCCTTGGCGGCGATGCCGGCGAGATGCTCGTCGGTTGAGGTCATCATGGCCTGCCACAGCGGCTGCATGAAAGCCGCAAAATAGAACTGGCGCAGCATGGTGTGCGCAAAATCCCCGTTCTGGCGCTCGGCCATCAGGCAATTCACATACTCACGCTCGCGGCGCATATAGGCCAGCTGATCCTCATCGCGGCCCTTGCCCTCGACCGCGCCGGCATACTGGTAGAGCGAACGCGCCTGCCCTATGAGATCGAGCGCCATGTTGGGCATGGCGAGATCTTCTTCCAGCATGGGCGCATGACCGCACCACTCAGAAAGACGGTGGCCGAGAACCAGATGATCGTCGGCAAGCCGCAGCAGGAACGCCGTCAACGTTTCACGAGAGAGGGAAGACGCGGCAGCCATCACATGTGCCCCACATCTTCGGGAATGTCGTAGAACGTCGGGTGACGGTAGACCTTGGAAAGCGCGGGCTCGAAATTCTCATCCTTGTTTTCCGGGTCCGACGCCGTGATCGCCGAGGACGGCACGACCCAGATGGATGTGCCCTCGCCCCGGCGCGTATAGACATCGCGCGCGGCCTGAAGCGCCATCACCTCGTCGGCGGCATGCACCGAGCCGCAATGCTTGTGCGCCAGCCCGTTGCGCGGGCGGATGAAAACTTCCCAAAGGGGGATCTGGTTTTTCGTCATGTCACTCACTCCGCCGCCATTCTTGCCGCCTCGCGGCGGGCTTTGCGTTTCTCCGCATGGGCAAGGGCCGCCTCGCGCACCCATGCGCCCTCATCCCAGGCCTTCTGCCGCGACGCGATTCGGTCGCGGTTCATGGGGCCATGCCCCTTCACCACCCGCCAGAACTCATCCCAGTCGATAGCGCCGAAATCGTAACCGCCCTTCTCCTCGTTCCATTTCAGGTCCGGATCAGGGAAGGTCAGGCCGATGAACTCACCCTGCGGCACCGTCGCATCGACGAATTTCTGCCTGAGTTCGTCATTGGTGAAGCGCTTGATCTTCCATTTCATCGACTGGTCGCTGTGCTGGCTATCGCTGTCGGAAGGGCCGAACATCATGAGCGAGGGCCACCACCAGCGGTTCAGCGCATCCTGCGCCATCTCCTTCTGCTCTGGCGTGCCGCGCGCGAGCGTCATCATGATCTCGTAGCCCTGACGCTGGTGAAAGCTTTCTTCCTTGCACACCCGGATCATGGCGCGCGCATAGGGACCGTAAGAGCAGCGGCAGAGCGGAATCTGGTTCATGATGGCCGCGCCATCCACCAGCCAGCCGATCGCGCCAATGTCGGCCCAGGTCTGCGTCGGGTAGTTGAAGATGGAGGAATACTTTGCCTTGCCGCTAAGAAGCTCCTCGGTCATCTCCTCGCGCGAGACGCCCAGCGTCTCGGCGGCGGAATAGAGGTAGAGCCCGTGGCCGCCCTCGTCCTGCACTTTAGCAAGCAAAGCCGCCTTGCGGCGCAGCGACGGCGCACGCGTGATCCAGTTACCCTCCGGCAGCATGCCGACGATCTCGGAATGCGCGTGCTGGCCGATCTGTCGCACAAGCGTCTTGCGATAGCCCTCCGGCATCGGATCGTTGGGCTCGATTTTTTCCTCGGCATCGATCCGCGCCTGGAAGGCGGCAAGAAAGGCCTCGTCTTCCGTTGTATCGGTTTTCGCGCCGATAAGCCCTTGGCTATACATCGCTTGTCCTCCATGCTCACGCGCGGCTCGGGACGGGGTGTCAGCCCGCCTTTGATGTGTAACAAAAAATGCTTATGATGGCAATATTTCGTAACATGTTTTTGAGGATCGGAGTGACATGAACGCTCAGTTTGAAGCCGAACAGGCACTCGGCGCAGCAAGGGAAACGCTTCAATCGGTCTTCGCTCCGTGGATCAAAGCACTGGCGATCGAAGCGCTATCGGCAGACGAGACGGGGGTCGATTTCCGCCTTCCGGAAAATGCCGATCTGGTGCATGTGGGCGGGGTGATCTGCGGACAGGCGACGGCTTCCGCAGCCGACACATGCGCCGTGGCAGCGCTTTCCGCCGCCAATGGCCACTTTCGCACCTGCACCACCGTTGACATGACCACGCATTTCATCCGGCCCCTGAAACCCGGGCCGGTCACGGTCCGCGTCGAGGTACTTTCGAATGGCAGGCGCATGGCCTATGTGCGGGTGGAAATGCGCGCGGAGAACGACCCCCGCCTCGCCTTCACCGCGACCGGCGCCTATGCCTATCTGGAGTAAGTCCGCGACCATCAGTTGATGGCGGCTGGAAGCGAATCAAGGGTCGGTCGCACTTGCGCGACGGAAACACAATAAATCCACAACCAGCTTCCGCGCCCGAAAAATATGGCTTAGCATGCATAGAGGGAGGCACCCCACCACCGACAGCAGGCAATCTCTCCTGTGGCTGGCCAGCGGCGGCAGGTCCACCCTGATAACAATGGGTCAGTTCTGAATGTCGATCATCAAGCGCAATAACGTAAAAATCAGCGGTGACGGCCAAACACCGATGATCTTTGCCCACGGTTTTGGGTGCGATCAGAACATGTGGCGTTTCATTGCTCCGGAATTCGAGCGTGATCACAGGGTGATTCTGTTCGATCACGTCGGAGCGGGCCGCTCGGACCTTGGTGCTTATGATCAGGAAAGATATGCCACGCTGGAAGGCTACGCGGATGACGTGGTGGAGATCTGCGAAGCATTAAATGTCGAGAACGGTATTTTTGTCGGACACTCGGTGAGCGCCATGATCGGCGCACTGGCATCGATCAAGTCGCCCAAGCATTTCGAGAAGCTTGTGCTGGTCTGCCCCTCCCCCTGCTATCTCAATGACGGAGACTATCAGGGCGGGTTTTCGCACCAGCAACTGGAAGAGCTCCTGGAGTTTCTCGACGAAAATCACATGGGCTGGTCGGCGCAGATGGCGCCCCTGATCATGGGCAATGCGGATCGCCCCGAGCTTTCAGAAGAGCTTGAGAACAGCTTCTGCCGGACCGATCCGGATATTGCCCGCGCATTCGCACGTGCAACCTTCCTGTCCGATAACCGTGCCGATCTGGCCTCGGTTCGGACATCCAGTCTCGTGCTGCAATGCAAGGAAGACGTGATCGCGGGTCAGCAGGTGGGGAAATACGTGGAAGAGCACCTTCCAGATGCGCGACTGGCTCTTATCGACGCCTACGGACATTGTCCAAATCTCAGCGCACCCGACGAGGTGATCAAGGCCATGAGAGAATTTCTGTGAACGTGGCCTACAAGAACACGATGGATGACCCGGAGGAGCTGTTTGAAAACGCTCCCTGCGCCTATGTTTCACTGCATCCCAGTGGCCGTATCCTGCGCGCCAATCAAACCCTCGTGGACTGGCTCGGCTACTCCAAAGAGGAACTCGCAGGCAAGTCATTCCATGACATTCTGAGTGCGCCTGGTCGCATCTTCTATGAAACCCATTTCGCCCCGCTGCTGCGCATGCAGGGTTTTTTCGACGAGGTCGCGCTCGATCTCTCCGACGCTTCGGGCACGACGTTGCCAGTGCTAGCAAACGCACGGGAAGTGCGTGACACGGCGGGCGACACCCACTCTGTCCGCGTCGCCCTGTTTCGCGCCAGGCAACGCCGGCAGTACGAACGGGAGCTCCTGGAAGCGCGCCGCGCAGCCGAGAAGGCACGTGAGGAACTCGCCGCGCTCAACGCATCGCTGGAGGAACGAGTCGAGAATGCGGTGCAAAAACGGATCAAGCTCGAACGGGGCCTCTGGTACGAACGGCAAACGGCAAAACTGCGCGAGCAGTTTGTCGCCGTGCTGGGTCATGATCTGCGCAACCCCCTGGCGTCGATACGCAGTGGCGCAGAGATTCTGGCTCGTGACCCCGATCCGGAAAAACGCGAGAAAGTGGTGACCCTCATGCGCTCCAGCATTGCGCGCATGAGCAGCCTGATCGATGACATGCTCGACCTGGCGGCCAGCCGCCTTGGCAAGGGCATGGCGGTGGAGATGAAGGCGGTCGAGCTCGGCCCCGTCATTCAGCAGGTGGTGGACGAGGTCGTTGCCGGCCGCGAAGCGGCGCGGGTTGAAACTCAGATCGATCTTCCTGACCCGATCGAATGTGACGAGGGGCGGATCGGCCAGCTCGTTTCCAACCTCGTGGGCAATGCCATCGACCACGGTACAAAGGGCGAAGCTGTTCGTGTCGTCTCCGGGTGCAGCAACGGCGTTCTCACGATCCGCGTCACCAATGCCGGCGGGCCGATTCCTCCTGACGTGCGTGTCAGGCTCTTCCAGCCCTTCTCACGCGCCGAAGTGCGCGCGCATCAGAAAGGGCTTGGTCTCGGGCTGTTCATCGCTTCCGAAATCGCCCGCGCCCACAAGGGCAAGCTGGAAGTGGAAAGCGACGAGAAGGAAACGTCTTTCCTGTTCAAAATGCCCCAAAAGGCATCCCAAACTGCAACCCAGACGACCAAGGCCACCTGACAGGACCGGCCCCTTCCCTCCTACTCCTCCTTCACCCATCGCGCCTCGGTGCCATAGAGCGGCACGGTCGAGATCGCCATCTTGGCCGAACCATCCTGCACCTGGCGGGCGTGGGAGAGATAAATCAGCGTGTCGTTCTTCTCGTCGTAGATACGCTTGACCACAACCGACTTCCAGATCAGCGACTGACGCTGTTTGAACACCTCCTCGCCATCCTCGCCAAGATCGATGTCACCGATGACAATCGGCCCCGTCTGACGACAGGAAATGGAGGAGTTGGAGGGGTCTTCGAACCAGTTCCCCTTCTGCAGCCGGTCGATCATACCGCGATCGAAATAGGTGACGTGGCAAGTGACACCTTCCACTTCGGGATCGCTCACGGCCTCTATCACGATGTCGTTTCCGAGCCAGTCCACGCCCACCTCACCCACCTGCTCGGCAGAGGCCGGGCTCGCGGCAAGTGCGGCCATCAGAAACGAAGCGGCAATGAAGGAAGGGCGCATGGACTGGTCCTTTCGTAACGACGATGCGTTCTGCGCATATGGGGCAATTTGCGCGATATTGAAGTCCTGTCGCTGAAATCCGCGATCCAACGACACGGGCGCAGCCAAAGCGCATGTCGGAAAACTGCGCTGCCCTGCGTCCTCGGAATATGAAGGGCAGTGACAGGGGAGAAACAGGATGCGTCCGCTTCTAACTGTTTTTGAGAATTCACCCGACCGTGGGCAGGGTCATGCCCGCGACATGCGTGTGCGCTGGGCGCTTGAGGAGGTCGGGCAGGACTATGATATCCGCACCGTTTCGTTCCAGCAAATGAAGGAGCCCAGTCATCGCAGGCTCCAGCCGTTCGGCCAGATCCCCACCCTTGAAACGGGCACGGTGAGCCTGTTTGAAACGGGCGCCATCCTTCTTCACATTGCCAGCGAACATGCCGGTCTTCTGCCGGAAGATGATCGGGGGCGCGCGAAGGCACTCTCCTGGTTCTTTACCGCCCTGAACACCATAGAGCCACCCATCGTCGAACGGGAGGCCGCAGGCTATACGATGCGGGACCGCCCCTGGTTCGGTGAACTCCTTGCCCTCCTCGACGAAAAGGTCGATCTCCGGTTCAGGGATCTTTCGGATACGCTTGCAGACCGGGACTGGCTTTGCGGCCATTTCAGCCTGGCCGACATCATGATGGTGACCGTGCTGCGCCGGCTGGAGGGCAGTTCACTCATTGAGAAACACGCCAGTCTCTGCGCCTATATGGAGCGCGGCAAAAGCCGCCCGGCCTATCAGCGCGCATTCGACGCGCAGCATGCGCTCTATCGCGGGCGATGAGTTTGCGGGTTCTGTCGGCTGGTGAAATGACGCCGCGTGGCTGCGTTCACCGGTTTCACCGGATTTCAGTCTGGAACGAAGATCCCTTCATCGAGCGCCCAGAGGCACATCCCGGCATCGCCGGCCTGTGGATTATGTTTCGATTCCGCGATCCACTCCAGAAGCGCCCGCGCCTCCTGCGGCGCGACGGCGAGGGTCGCCTTGGCGGAGTTCAGACGCACTTGCATGTTTCGATGTTCATAGAGTTTGATGAACAACCGCCGCCGATCTCCTGGCCGCCCACGCAGTTCATTCTTAATCGACACCAGTTCGTCAAAGAGCTTGTTGAAACGGGAAATTTCATTTCCCAACAGTGCATGATCCTGTTCCACACCAATTTCAGCGGCACGCGCGATGAGACTGTCGTCTGACTGGTTTGCAAGACGAGCGGCTTTGGACTTCATTTCAGCACTCCAAACTTTCTCAGTGCATATCGCCCCATCAATTCGCGTTCCTCCCGGCGGCTTTCTACCTTCGCCCAAACCGTGGCCCATACATCAGAAATGAAAGTACATCCTTGGCATATACTTCCTGCGGAAGCGTCCTGGCATCAATGATGGATTGAACAATCTGAATGGCCTTATCCGGATAATGAGGGTGGGCATGTTTGGCGGCGTTCAGCCGCACTTGAGGATTGTCGTGATCAAACAGTTCGATCAGCGCATGACGCTGATCACCGGGGCGTGCTTCCAGTTCTTCCGCCAAACCTTTAATCTCAAGATAAGCGCGATTATAGGGCCGTGTTTCGAGATATAGCACAGCCTCATGCTGCGTCAGGCTCAGTTCGATAAAGCGTTGCAGCATCTTGTCGACGGAAACATTTTCTCCCTTCTTCGCCACGCTGTTCCCTTCTGCCAAGGCTGCCAATCCGGGATGCCTTATTCTGGAACGAAGATCCCTTCCTCCAGCGCCCAGAGGCACATCCCGGCATCGCCGGCCTGTGGATTATGTTTCGATTCCGCGATCCACTCCAGAAGCGCCCGCGCCTCCTGCGGCGCGACGGCGAGGGTCGCCTTGGCGGAGTTCAGACGCACCTGCATGTTTCGATGTTCATAGAGTTTCATGAACAGCCGCCGCCGATCTCCTGGCCGCGTGCGCAGTTCTTCTTCGATTGCCGTCAACTCATCGAAAAGTCTGTTGCAGCGGGAAATTTCATTTCCCAGCAGCGCATGGTCCTGTGCCACACCAATTTCCGCAGCACGCGCGATGAGACTGTCGTCTGACTGGTTTGCAAGGCGAGCAGCTTTGGACTTCATTTCAGCACTCCAAACTTTCTCAGCGCATATCGCCCCATCAATTCGCGTTCCTCCCAGTTTCTTCCCCTGAGATACGCGCGAGGACTAACTCCACCCCACTCCTTGTTGTTCCTAGCGTACCATGCCGTGATCTCCCAATGCTTGTATCGCGGAACCAGGACCTTGTTCTGCGGGCTCTCGATCATCTCCCGCGAAAATCCGTCACGATATGCCGGCGTTTTCTCAACTATATGGTGTATATCATAGCCCGATCTCGGAAAAGTCGCACGTCCCTTAAGTTCCTCCAGCGCGCGCGGCTCGTCAGAGTAGGATCGGATCGTGTGCCCGGCTTCGTTAGCCAGCCAGCCGACCCGCGCGAGAAAGCGAACCTGCTGCCAAAGCGGAAGCGTCCGCAGATACCGGGCCGCAGCACGGCCGATCCGATTGCGCTCACGCGCCCGCGCTGGCCTCCTGTGGGGGATCTTCGGCTCGTCCGGGTCGCCCGCTGACAGCCACAATTCTCGCACGGCCATCGTCGTGTGCAGGGCCGCCCCAGTCGCCACCCGGCCCGGTCCACCGCCCGCCAAAGCGGTAACCACGCGGAACACGGGGTTGGTGCGGATTGAAACTTGCTTATGCAATCTCAATATCCACCGCGCTCTCGCGGATGGATTGCCGTGGGCTCAGGAGCGACGTCCTACGTCAACAACGCTAGACAACCATCATTCTCGGGGCAATGGCCCGAACATCAGATAATCAAGCGCGCTCCTGGCATGCGCTTCCTGCGGGTATTTTTTGGCATCAATGATGGATTGAACGACTTGAATGGACTCCTCGGGGAAAAGAGGATGAGCATATTTGGCTGCATTCAATCGCACTTGAGGGTTTGGATGGTCGAACAGATCGACCAGAACATGACGCTGATCACCGGTGCGCGCTTCCAGTTCTTCAACCAGCTTATTGATTTTCATATAAGCGCGATTGTAAGGCCCGGTCTCAAGATATAGCAGCGCCTCATGCTGCGTCAGGCTCAGTTCGATGAAGCGTTGCAGCATCGCTTCATCGGAAGCATCTTCTCCCTTCTTCGCCACGCTGCTCCCTCCTGCGATGCTTACCCATCAGGGTAGCCTTAATCCGGAACGAAGATTCCTTCATCCAGAAACCAGAGGCACATCCCGGCATCGCCAGCCTGCGGATTATGCTTCGATGCCGCAATCCACTCCAGGAGGGCCCGCGCCTGCTGCGGCGCGATAGCGAGGGTCGCCTTGGCGGAATTCAGACGCACCTGCATGTTTCGATGTTCATAAAGTTCCATGAACAGCCGCCGCCGATCTCCTGGCCGCGCACGCAGTTCTTCTTCGATTCCCATTAATTCGTCGAAGAGCCTGTTGAAACGGGAAATTTCATTTCCCAACAGCGCATCATCCTGAGCCACACCGATTTCGGCGGCACGTGCAAGTAGTTGGCCATCCGATTGTTCACTGAAATGGATTTTCTTGGAATTCATCTCAACACTCCAAACTTTCTTAATGCATAACGGCCAACGCGTTCACGGGTTTTCCAGTTGCTTCCTCTGAGATGCTCTCGAAGACTGATGTTGCCCAACTCCTTATTCTTCGTGGCATACCAGGCCGTAATCTCCCAATGTATGTATCGCGGCACAAGAACCTTGTTATCGGGGCTCTCGATCTTCTCCCGCGAAAATCCGTCACGATATGCCGGCGTCTTTTCAACTATATGGTGTATATCATAACCCGGTCTCGGTGCTGTCGCACGTTCTCTCAGTTCCTCCAAAGAGCGCGGCTCATCGAAGTAGGAGCGGATCGTGTGCCCGACTTCATTCGCGAGCCAACCGACCCGTTCTATGATGTCAGCTTGCCGCGAGTGGGGAAGCGACCGTAGATACTGCGTCAAAGCACGGCCGATCCGATTGCGCTCACGCGCCCGTGCCGGCCTCCTATCGGGGATCTTCGGCTCGTCCGGGTCGCCGCTGATGGCCACAATTTTCGCACGGCCATCGTCATGTGCAGGTCCGCCCCAGTCGCCACCCGGCCCGGCCCACCGCCCGCCAAAGCGGTAACCACGCGGAACACGCGGCTGACCGGGATTGAAATTCGCCCGCGCCTCCAGCAAGGCCTGCAAATGCCACGCCCGTATCAGAAATGCGCCTTCGGCATAGGCCGCGCGCAGCGCCGCATAATCCCTGGCAAGTTCTCGCTCGTCGCCTTCGCTGACCATCTGACCCCGCCTCGTTCAACGGGGCTATGATCAGCTCACAGCGGGCACCGAGGATAAAATTCCTATATTTTTTTGATGCGATGCGGGGAACGATGCGCGTTCCGAAGACAATTCAGATGCTTGGTCAGATGCTTGGGAAAAGAAAAAAGATCAGGATTGCAGGTATGAGCGCGGGTTTATCCCCGGACGGGCCAGCCCTATCGCATCCTCATGACGAACCGTCTCGATAAGCGCCGTTTCTCAGGCCAGAAACAACCCCTCCAGAAACCGCGCGGCATCCTCGAAACGCCCCTCGCCACCGCGGTTTTCGCCCAACACCGCGCGCACCTGCACGTCGAAATCGGCATAGTGCTGGGTGGTCGCCCAGATGGCGAAAATGAAGTGGTAGGGATCGCTCTTTTTCAGGCGTCCCGCGCGCATCCAGGTGGCGATGATCGCGGCTTTCTCGTCCACCAGTTCCTTCAATTCGCCTTCAAGCAGCGGCAGGATACGCGGTGCGCCCTGCAGAATCTCATTGGCAAACAGCCGGCTCTCGCGCGGGAAATCACGCGACATCTCGATCTTGCGGCGAATATAGGAGCGGATTTCGGTGTGCGGATCACCCGCCGCATCCATCTCGCGCAGGGGGGCAAGCCAGGTCTCCATGAGACGGTGAATCAAAGTCGCAAAAATCTCCTCCTTGTTCTTGAAATAATAGAGGAGATTGGGCTTCGACATGCCGGCCGCGTCGGCAATCTGGTCAATGGTCGATCCGCGAAACCCGTGCTGGGAAAAAACCTCCAGCGCGGCCTCGCCGATCAGTTCGCGCTTTTCGCGCTGGATGCGGGTGCGCTTTGGACGGGCGGCGGGCTTGTCCATCAGGTGGGCACTCCTGCAAAACAAGCGTGGCGGATACAGGCCGCGCGGCCCAGCTGGTCCAGCCGATTAGTCCACTGTGGAATGCGCCAGCGCAAGGACATTTCCCCTACTATCCCCTTGACCGCCAACATGGCGGTGTTAACGTTTGTCCAAACGGTCAAAAATTGCGTAGCATATCTTCGCGCAAAGCACCAAGCATTGACCGGGACAAGCCGAGCGAAACAACAATCAGGGGAAGCTTGGTCATGCTCGACAGGCTCAACAAGAGGCCGAACGATCTGTCTGCGTTCTGGATGCCGTTCACCGCGAACCGGCAGTTCAAGGAAACGCCGCGCATGCTCGTCGCCGCCAAGGACATGCACTTTACCGCCGAGGATGGCCGCAAGATCATGGATGGCACGGCAGGCTTATGGTGCGTGAATGCCGGCCACTGCCGGCCGAAGATCACCGAAGCCATTCAGCAGCAGGCGGCACAGCTCGACTATGCGCCCGCCTTCCAGATGGGCCATCCCATCGCATTCGAATTCGCCAACCGGCTGGCGGCAATTGCCCCCGAAGGCATGGACCATGTGTTCTTCACCAACTCCGGCTCGGAGAGCGTCGACACGGCGCTGAAGATCGCGCTTGCCTATCACCGGGTAAAGGGCGACGGCTCCCGCTTCCGGCTGATCGGCCGCGAGCGCGGCTATCACGGCGTGAATTTCGGCGGCATCTCGGTGGGCGGCATCGTCGCCAACCGCAAGATGTTCGGCACGCTCCTGACGGGCGTCGACCACATGCCGCACACGCATCTGCCCGGCGAAAACGCGTTCACGCGCGGCGAGCCCGAGCATGGCGGCGACCTGGCCGACGAGCTGGAGCGCATCGTCACGCTGCACGACGCCTCGACGGTGGCGGCGGTGATCGTCGAGCCGGTGGCCGGCTCCACAGGCGTCCTGATCCCGCCGAAAGGCTATCTGAAGCGTCTGCGCGACATCTGCGACAAACACGGTATTCTCTTGATCTTCGATGAGGTCATCACCGGTTTCGGCCGCCTTGGCACGCCGTTTGCGGCGGATTATTTCGGCGTGGTGCCGGACATCATGACCACCGCCAAGGGTGTGACCAACGGTGTCATCCCGATGGGTGCGGTGTTTGTGAAGAAGGAAATCCACGATGCGTTCATGAACGGGCCGGAGCACCTGATCGAGTTTTTCCACGGCTACACCTATTCGGGCAATCCGATTGCCTGCGCGGCGGGTCTGGCCACGCTCGACACCTATCAGGAAGAAGGGCTGCTAACCCGCGCCTCGGAGCTTGCCGACCACTGGGCCGATGCACTGCATTCGCTCAAGGGCGAACCGCATGTGATCGACATCCGCAATATCGGCCTTGTCGGCGCGGTGGAGCTCGAGGGCATTCCCGGCGAACCGACCAAACGCGCCTTCTCTGCCTTTTTGAAAGCCTATGAGCGCGGTTTCCTGATCCGCACCACCGGCGACATCATCGCCCTTTCGCCGCCGCTGATCATCTCGAAAGGCCAGATCGACGAGCTGATCGACAATCTGCGCGACGTTTTGAGGATGATCGACTGACATGGGGGCGGAACGCGAAAAGGCCACCCATGAAGTGCTGATCGACGACGAGCGCGTGCGCGTGACCCGCTGGGATTTCGCGCCGGGCGCGGAAACCGGCTGGCACCGCCATGGCATGGACTATGTGATCACCACGCTCACGCCCTGCGCCTTCCATCTGGAAATGCCGGGCGGCAAAACCGCGCACAACAACCTTGAAGCAGGCGTTTCATACCGCCGCGACGAGGGTGTGGAGCACAATGTCATCAACGGCGGCGACAAACCGATGTCGTTCGTCGAAGTGGAATTAAAGTAAGGGACAACACAACATGGCCGCACCGGGCGAGAATCTGAAGATCAACGCCGACCGCCTTTGGGATTCACTCATGGAGATGGCGAAGATCGGGCCCGGTGTCGCCGGGGGCAACAACCGTCAGACACTGACCGACGAAGACGGCGAAGGCCGCAAGCTCTTTCAAAAATGGTGCGAGGAAGCCGGGCTCGAAATGGGCGTGGACGAGATGGGCACCATGTTTGCTACTCGCGCAGGCACCGACCCGGAGGCCCTGCCCGTCTATGTGGGCTCGCATCTCGACACCCAGCCGACAGGTGGCAAATATGACGGCGTGCTCGGCGTTCTGGGCGGGCTCGAAATCATCCGCTCGATGAACGATCTGGGCATCAAGACCAGACACCCCATCGTGGTGACCAACTGGACCAATGAGGAAGGCACGCGCTTTGCCCCGGCCATGCTGGCGTCGGGCGTGTTTGCGGGCGTCCATGAGCGCGACTGGGCCTATGACCGCACGGACGCGGAAGGCAAGCGCTTCGGCGACGAGCTGGAGCGCATCGGCTGGAAGGGCGACGAGCCCGTCGGCCAGCGCAAGATGAAGGCTTTCTTCGAACTGCATATCGAGCAGGGGCCGATCCTTGAGGACGAGCTAGTCGATATCGGCGTCGTCACCCATGGGCAGGGCCTGTGGTGGCTGCAGGTAACGCTGGCCGGCAAGGAGAGCCACACCGGCTCGACGCCGATGCCCAAGCGCCGCAATGCCGGGCTCGGCATGGCGCGGGTGACGGAGCTGGTTCATGAGGTGGCGATGGACCACCAGCCAAACGCGGTGGGCGCCATCGGCCACGTGGAGGTCTATCCCAATTCCCGCAACGTCATTCCGGGCAAGACGGTGTTCACCGTCGACATCCGCTCGCCTGACGAGAAGACGCTGAACGCAATGCGCGCGAAGATCGAGGCCGGCATCGAGACCATCTGTGATGCACTCGACATCACGTTCGAGATCGAGCCGGTCGGCCATTTCGCTCCGGTTACCTTCGACGAAGGCTGCGTGAAGGCGATCCGCGACGCCGCCGAACGGCTTGGCTATTCGCACCGCGACATCGTTTCGGGCGCCGGACACGACGCCTGCTGGATCAATCAGGTAGCGCCGACCGCCATGGTGATGTGCCCCTGCGTCGACGGGCTTTCGCACAATGAAGCGGAAGAGATCACGAAGGAGTGGGCACAGGCGGGCGCGGACGTCCTGTTCCATGCCGTGGTGGAAACGGCGGAGATCGTCGAATGATCTGACGATCCTTTAGATCCGCCGAGGACAACAAAACAAGAGGGGAAACTCATGTCCAAGGTCATCAGAAACGGAACCATCGTCACGGCTGACCGGACGTGGAAGGCAGACATTCTCGTGCAGCATGACAAGATCGTGGCGATCGGCCACGATCTTCATGGCGATCACGAGATCGACGCCACCGGCTGCTATGTGATGCCTGGCGGGATCGACCCGCACACCCATCTGGAAATGCCCTTCATGGGCACCTATTCCAGCGACGATTTCGAAAGCGGAACGCGCGCCGCGGTTTCCGGCGGCACGACCATGGTGGTGGATTTCTGCCTGCCCTCGCCCGGCCAGTCCCTTCTGGAAGCCATCCAGATGTGGGACAACAAGTCGACGCGTGCGACCTGCGACTATTCCTTCCATATGGCGATCACCTGGTGGGGCGAGCAGGTGTTCAACGAGATGCCTGAGGTGGTGGAAAAGGGCATCACCTCCTTCAAGCATTTCATGGCCTACAAGGGCGCACTGATGGTGGACGATGACGAGATGTATTCGTCGTTCCAGCGCTGCGCCGAGCTTGGCGCGCTGCCGCTTGTGCACGCCGAAAACGGCGATGTGGTCGCGCAGCTTCAGGCGAAGCTGCTGGAGGAAGGCAACAATGGGCCGGAGGCGCACGCCTATTCGCGCCCGCCGGAGGTCGAGGGCGAGGCCACCAACCGCGCCATCATGATCGCCGACATGGCAGGCACGCCGCTCTATGTGGTGCACACCTCCTGCGAGCAGAGCCACGAGGCGATCCGCCGGGCGCGGCAGAAGGGCATGCGCGTATACGGTGAACCGCTTATCCAGCATCTGGTTCTGGACGAAAGCGAATACGCCAATGCCGACTGGGACCATGCGGCACGCCGCGTGATGAGCCCGCCCTTCCGCAACAAGCAACATCAGGATTCGCTGTGGGCGGGCCTGCAGGCGGGATCGCTGCAGGTGGTGGCGACCGACCATTGCGCCTTCACGACGGACCAGAAACGCTATGGCGTAGGCGATTTCACAAAAATCCCCAATGGAACCGGCGGGCTTGAGGACCGCATGCCAGTGTTGTGGACCTATGGAGTCAACACTGGCCGGCTGACCATGAATGAATTCGTCGCCGTCACCTCCACCAATATTGCAAAAATCCTGAACATGTATCCGCAAAAGGGTGCGATCGTTGAAGGCGCGGATGCGGATATCGTGATCTGGGATCCCGAAGCCACGAAGACGATTTCGGCAAAAAGCCAGCAATCGGCCATCGATTACAATGTGTTCGAGGGTATTGAGGTGAAGGGCCTTCCAAAGACCGTTCTGTCCCGCGGCGAGATCGTGGTCGAGGATGGCGCGGTGAAGCCGAAGCCGGGCCACGGAAGATTCGTGGGGCGCAAACCGCACATGGCGGTGAACCGGGCGCTTTCGCAATGGAAGGAAGTGACCGCGCCGCGCAAGGTGGAGCGGACGGGCATTCCGGCGAGCGGCGTATAATCGCCCACAAACTAGTATTTTCATGATAAGAAAAAAATTTATTTATCCGAAAATCTGAACACTAATGAACGAAGATCAAATCAACAAAGATTTATACACATTAATTGGCTACGTTGTGGCCAAAATAGCAAAATTAGAATTTTCTATTGATGAATTTATATTCGAATTCAACAACAAATACCCAGTTACGAGTAAAAGAATATCAAAAAATGCGCCAACTAAAATGGAAGAAAAATTATATTTTATAATAAAATGCTATATAGAAATCCCGCAGTTAAGAACCGTAGGAGATAATGAAGATTACTTAAATTTGAACGCATTTGGTTACATGATGGATGAAATATGGGATTTCAGAAAATCAATCGTTCATGGTAGAATAATTTCCGCAAAAAGAGGTAAAAGCGAGAGATATGCAATTAAATTAATAAGATATATGAGAAGAACAAAAAACAATTACTATTTGAATGAAACGCATTTAGGGCAAGGATATATAGAATACATTATTGATAACTCAGAATACGTAAGAAGCATTCTTTTTTGCGCAATGGAAATAATAAAAGGAAATGATCCACATAAGGAACGATGGGATTTAATACGATCAAGAGAGCGAGCAATGGAAATTCGTAAACGTTTGAGCATTGAAGAAATTGAAAATTGCTCGTGGATCTCACCGCTATGATAGAGGCCCGTGGCTTGACCTTGACATTCTCAACGAATGACGGGCCGGTGCGCGCGCTCGCCGATGTGGACCTGACCATCAACAAGGGCGAGTTTGTCTCATTCATCGGCCCATCGGGCTGCGGCAAGACCACGTTTTTGCGCGTGATCGCCGATCTGGAGCAGCCCACCGCCGGCGAAATCCTCGTCAATGGTATGAGCCCGGAAGAGGCACGCCGCAAACGGGCCTATGGCTATGTGTTTCAGGCAGCAGGGCTCTTTCCCTGGCGCACCATCGAGCAGAATGTCGCCCTGCCGCTGGAAATCATGGGCTATTCGAAGGCGGAGCAGAAAGAGCGCGTGCACCGCACGCTCGATCTGGTGAATCTTGCCGGCTTCGAGAAAAAGTTTCCCTGGCAGCTTTCCGGCGGCATGCAGCAGCGCGCATCGATTGCCCGTGCGCTGGCCTTCGACGCTGATCTTCTCCTCATGGACGAGCCGTTCGGCGCGCTCGACGAGATCGTGCGCGACCATCTGAACGAGCAATTGCTCGACCTGTGGGCCCGCACCGGCAAGACCATCGGCTTCGTGACCCACTCGATCCCGGAAGCGGTTTATCTTTCGACGCGCATCATCGTCATGTCGCCGCGCCCTGGCCGCGTGACCGATGTGATCGTGTCGCCATTGCCGAAAGAAAGGCCGCTCGACATCCGGGAATCGCCGGAGTTTCTTGAAATCGCGCACCGGGTGCGCGAGGGCCTTAGAGCGGGGCATGGCGATGATTGAGCCAATGATTGCCGCTTGCGCTCGCCCCTCATCCTCACCTTTTCCCCGCAGGCGGGGAGAAGGAGGCATAGACGTCGCCGCTTCGTCCTTCTCCCCGCGTGCGGGGAGAAGGTGCCGGCAGGCGGATGAGGGGCAGCACCCCGCCCCAAAGGTGACGCCATGACGGCGGCGACGGACACAGCCCCGACCCGCACCACAACGCCCGTCTTCCGCCGAGCGGTGGAAGGCAAGACGCTGCCAATCCTCATCGTGCTCGGCGTCATTCTCCTGATCTGGTACGCCTTCACCGTCTATCTCAACGCCCCATGGCAGATCGACGCCTATGAGCGAGCGGGGACAGAATGGACAGCCGCCGATCTCGTGCGCGATACGATGGCGCAGGAGCGGCCCGTGCTGCCCTCGCCGCATCAGGTGGTGGCGGAGATCTGGAAAACCACGGTTGGCACGCGGCTCACATCCAAGCGCAACCTGTTCTATCACGCCTGGGTCACCCTCTCCTCCACCCTGCTCGGCTTCGTGATCGGCACCGCGCTCGGCGTGCTGCTTGCCATTGGCATCGTGCACAATCGAGCCATGGACAAATCCGTCATGCCGTGGGTGATTGCCAGCCAGACAATCCCGATCCTCGCGGTCGCGCCGATGATCATCGTGGTGCTGAACGCCATCGGCTTGTCGGGCCTTCTGCCCAAAGCGCTGATCTCCACCTATCTTTCGTTCTTTCCCGTGGTCGTGGGCATGGTGAAAGGCTTCCGCAGTCCCGAAGCCTTCCAGCTCGATCTGATGCGGACCTACAATGCCAGCGGTGCACAGACCTTCTGGAAGCTGCGCTGGCCGGCCGCACTTCCTTATCTCTTCACCTCCATGAAGGTGGCGGTCGCGATCAGTCTTGTGGGGGCGATTGTCGGCGAACTGCCGACGGGTGCTGTCTCCGGCCTCGGCGCGCGGCTTCTGGCCGGCTCCTATTACGGCCAGACGGTGCAGATCTGGTCGGCCCTCTTCATGGCTGCCGCACTCGCCGCCATTCTGGTGGGTGTGGTTGGCATCGGCCAGCGCATGGTGATGGCGCGGATGGGAGAAAAGCCATGAACTGGGCGCTGACCGGAGCTCTCCTTTTCTGGGCCGCCGCATGGGCGCTGAACGAGTGGCTCGCCAGGCTGAACCCGCGCTCGCCAAAGGCCAAGCGCGCGCTTGGCCTCCTGATCCCCGCCATTTTCGGCATCACGCTTCTCGTCGTCTGGGAAGGACTGGTGCACGGCTTCAACATTTCGCCCGTGCTCCTGACGCCACCGAGCGCCATCTGGGCGCGCATCACATCGTCCCTGCCGACCCTGTGGGCCGATTTCCAGCAGACCTTTCTGAAAGCCGTGCTGATCGGCTACGCGATCGGCTGCGGCGCGGGCTTCCTGACAGCCGTCGCCATCGATCGCTCGCCCTTCCTGCAGCGCGGCCTGATGCCGCTCGGCAATTTTGTCTCCGCCCTTCCGATCATCGGCGTCGCGCCAATCATGGTCATGTGGTTCGGCTTCGACTGGCCATCCAAGGCGGCGGTTGTCATCATCATGACCTTCTTTCCCATGCTGGTGAACACGGTCGAGGGGCTTTCAGCGTCATCCGCCATCGACCGCGACCTGATGCGCACCTATGCATCGTCCTACGGGCAGACGCTGTTCAAACTGCGCCTGCCGGCGGCGGCGCCGTTCATCTTCAATGCTCTGAAGATCAACTCCACACTTGCGCTGATCGGGGCCATCGTCGCCGAATTTTTTGGTACGCCGATTGTGGGCATGGGGTTCCGCATCTCCACCGAAGTGGGGCGCATGAACATCGACATGGTGTGGGCCGAAATCGCGATGGCTGCGCTTGCAGGCTCACTCTTTTATGGTGCGGTAGCGCTTCTGGAGCGCGCTGTCACCTTCTGGCATCCATCCATGAGGAGTGGATAACCGGCCGCGCGGAGAACAGCGGCCCAATCAAAGAGGGAAGCAAAGATGAAACACGCAGTGAAAGGCCTCTTATCCGGTATGCTGATGCTCACCGCTTCGCAGGCAATCGCCGCCGATGACGTGACGCTGCAGCTCAAATGGGTGACGCAGGCACAGTTCGCCGGTTATTATGTCGCCAAAGACAAGGGCTTCTACGAAGAAGAAGATCTGAACGTCGAGATCAAGCCCGGTGGACCCGATACGGCGCCGGTCCAGGTTCTGGTGGGCGGTGGCGCCGATGTCATGGTGGACTGGCTCCCCTCGGCCCTTGCCGCGCGGGAAAAGGGTGCCCCGGTGGTGAACATTGCCCAGCCGTTTGCCCGATCGGGCCTCACCATGGTCTGCCGCAGGGAAACCGGCATCGAAAAGCCGGAAGACTTCAAGGGAAAGACGCTGGGAACCTGGTTCTTCGGCAATGAGTATCCGCTCTACAACTGGTTGTCGAAACTTGGCCTGCCGCGCGACGGATCGGAAGATGGCGTGACGATCCAGAAGATCGGCTTCAATGTCGACCCGCTTTTGCAGAAACAGGCCGATTGCATCACCGCCATGACCTACAATGAATATTGGCAGGTGATCGATGCCGGGCTTACCGAAGACGACATTGTGGTCTTCAACTACACCGACGAGGGCGTGGCGACGCTGGAGGACGGGCTCTACGTTCTGGAGGAAAAGCTTGAGGACCCTGAATTCGTGGACAGGATGGCCCGTTTCGTGAAAGCCTCAATGAAGGGCTGGATGTGGGCGAAGGATAACCCGGAAGAAGCGGCAATGATCGTGCTCGACAATGATGCGACCGGTGCGCAGACCGAAAAGCACCAGACGCGCATGATGGGCGAGATCGCCAAGCTTCTGGGTGAAGATGCCAAGCTGGATGAAGCCGCCTATCAGCAGACCGTCGAGACACTGCTGCAGGGAGGCGACGATCCGGTGATCACCAAGGAGCCGGAAGGCGCTTTCACCCACGAGGTGACCAAAAAGGCGATGTGACCGCTGGCATCATGACGCCAGCCTGCGCCGTTGCGTCTCCCGATAGACGCCCGGCGTAGTGCCGGTCTGACGCCGGAAAAAGCGGTTGAAGTAGGCCGGGTCCTGAAACCCCAGCGAATAGGCTATCGCCTGAACCGGGGTTGGCGTGAAGACCAGATCACGGCGCGCCGCATCAATCAGGCGGCGTGCGAGCAATCGCGAGACGCTCGCACCCGCCTCCCGTCGTGCGATCCGGTTTAGCTGCGCCACCGACACGCCGATTTTCTCCGCATAGAAGGCGACCGGGCGGTGCTCGCGAAAATGCGCAGCGATCAGCGTCTCCAATGCCAACAGCCGCCGGCTGTCACTGCTGGAGCTGCCCTGTGGCTCGGGCGTGGATGTCCGCACGCCAACCCGCGCCAGCCGAACCAGAATTTCGGTGACATGCATGTCCAGCAACCAGTCTCGACCCAGAACGGCCGCGTTGCCATGCTCTTCAAGCAGTTGCGGAAAGAGGCGCTGCAGATGTGCCGCCTCACCTGCGGTTTCCCCTTCCATGGGCACAATGCGCGACTTGGTGAAATGCTCGGAAAAGGCCCTGTCTGATGCACGCGGCAGGGCCAGCCGGTCTGCAAGAACCGTTGCGACAATGCCTTCAGAGCCTCGCGCAAATTGAAACCCATGCACCGCATCCGGAGGAATGAAGATGGCGCAGGGGGCGGAAAACGGCTTGCCTGCCGTTTCATCGCCAATCAGCTTTCCCTCTCCTGCGGTCATCCAGAACAGCTGAAAAAGCGCGTTGTGCCGATGGACAGAAATTTCCCAATTGTGCAGTGCACTGCGAGCAGAGAGCGTTTCACAATGGAGCCAGAAATCAGAGGATTCATCTGATTTCTCTTCATAAAGTCGGTAGTTTGGAACTCTGGTCCGCATCGGTCTTCTCTTCAAATATGATCGAAAAGTGCAATCGTTTGCGACAAATGTCCATTGTCGGCCAGGATCGATTCTTCCAGTCTTGCCCTTCCCGGTGGAGGAAGGTTTCAGCGTGCGAACACAAGTCGTCATAATCGGGTCTGGCCCGGCCGGGCTGTTGCTCGGACAGCTTCTTACCAATGCCGGCATCGACAATGTCATTCTCGAACGGGCCTCCAGAACACATGTGCAGTCGCGGATCCGCGCTGGCGTGCTTGAAGAAGGGACTGCCGCAATGCTCGATGAAGCCGGTGTCGGGCAGCGCATGCGTCGCGAAGGCCTGCCCCATGACGGCTTCGATCTGGCATTCGACGACCGCCGTCACCGGGTTGACCTCCGTGGTCTGACGGGTGGCAAACGCGTTCTTGTTTATGGACAGACGGAGGTCACGCAGGACCTGTTGGACGGGCGCGAAACCGCTGGCGCAGTCGCCGTCTATGAGGCCGGAGAGGTTCAGCCGCACGGTTTTGATGGTGCACATCCCTATGTGACGTATACGAAAAACGGGAAGCGCCACCGCATCGACTGCGATTTCATCGCCGGTTGCGATGGTTTCCACGGAATTTCGCGCAAGTCCATCTCGCAGGACGCCATCGAAACCTTCGAGCGTGTCTATCCCTTTGGCTGGCTTGGCATCATCGCCGAGGTACCTCCGGTGGGCGACGAGCTGATTTACGCGAACCACCCTCGCGGTTTCGCACTGTGCTCCATGCGTTCAACAACACGCAGCCGCTACTACGTTCAGGTGAGCGCCGATGAGCGCGTCGAGAATTGGTCCGACGAACGCTTCTGGGACGAGATCCGCAACCGGCTGCCAACAGCAACGGCCGAAGCGATGATCACCGGACCCTCAATCGAGAAATCCATCGCTCCCCTGCGTTCCTTTGTGGCAGAGCCGATGCGCTTCGGCCGCCTGTTCCTGGCGGGCGACGCCGCTCACATCGTGCCCCCCACGGGTGCCAAGGGCTTGAATCTCGCTGCGAGCGACGTGCGTTATCTCTTTGATGCCTTTCGGGAATTCTATATCGAGCGGTCCTCCGCCGGGTTGGACGATTACTCAAACAAGGCACTTTCACGCGTGTGGCAGGCGGAACGCTTTTCCTGGTGGATGACGAGCACCCTGCATCGGTTTCCCGACCAGGGCACCTTCGGCCAGCGGATCCAGCATGCGGAACTGGATTATCTGTTCCAGTCGCGTGCCGCGCTCACCATGCTGGCCGAAAACTACGTTGGCCTGCCCTATTAGGCCGCACAGGAAGGAGAGCGTCCAGGAAAGGCATGGTGCCTGGCGGTAGCGTCACTCCATGGCGTTCATCGTCAGGAGTTCATAGGCGGCAACCTGCTCGCCTTCCTGATTGTAGACGCCGACATCCCAGCGCACTTCACCATATTCGTCCTTGCGGCGCGTCTTCTGCTTCACCGTGAGGCGCACTTTCAGCGTGTCGCCGGGTGAAACCGGCTTCATGAAGCGCAGATTGTCGAGGCCGTAATTGGCGAGAACCGGGCCCGGCGCCGGGTCGACGAACAAGCCCGCCGCGAAGGAAAGGATCAGATAGCCGTGTGCAACCCGGCCGGGGAAGAACGGATTGGCCGCGGCAGCCTCTTCATCCATATGCGCGTAGAACGTATCACCGGTGAACTCGGCGAAATGCTCGATGTCCGCCAGCGTCACCTCACGCGGACCGGCCCAGAGCGTGCGGCCGGGCTCCAGCTCGCCAAAGGTCAGGCGGAAGGGATGCGGCTCTTTCTCCTCGGTCGAAGCGCCTGCCACATAGCGGTTGGTGATGCCGGCGATGAGGTCGGGGCTCGCCTGGATCGCAGTGCGCTGCATGTAGTGCATCACGCCACGGACACCGCCGAGCTCCTCGCCGCCGCCGGCGCGGCCGGGACCGCCATGCACCATGTGCGGCAGCGGCGAACCGTGACCGGTCGCCTCCTTGCCGGTGTCACGGTTGGCGAAATAGAGCCGACCGTGGAATGCGCCCGCCTCCAGCACCGCCTGCCGGGCAACCGCCGGATCATGTGTGAAGACCGAGGCAACGAGCGAGCCCTCGCCGCGATTGGCGAGCTTGAGCGCGTGGCCGAGATCACGGTAAGGCATGATGGTGGAAACGGGGCCGAACGCCTCGACAGAATGCAGCTTCTGAGCACCATCGGGATCGTCGCAGGAGAACAGCATGGGCGGCACGAAAGCGCCCGCGCCGGCATCCGCATCGGTGACTGAAAAGGCATCCGGGTCGCCAAACACACGGCGTGCCTCGGTGGCGAGAATGCCCGCCTTCTCAAGAACGTCGTCACGCTGGGCGAGGCTTGCGAGCGCGCCCATCCGCACGCCATCGCTGCGTGGATTGCCGACCACGGTCTTCTCAAGCCGGGCAATGAGCGCGTCGGTAACCGCATCGCGGTGCGCGTCGGGCACGAAAATACGGCGCACGGCGGTGCATTTCTGGCCGGCCTTGGCCGTCATCTCGCGGTGCACTTCCTTGATGAAGGCATCGAATTCAGGTGTCCCAGGGGCTGCATCCGGCCCAAGCACCGAGGCGTTGAGCGAATCCTGCTCGGCCACGAAGCGCACGGAATTGCCGATGATCTTCGGGTTGGCGCGCAGCATGGATGCGGTGGAGGCAGAGCCCGTGAAGGACACCACGTCCTGACCGGTCAGGCGGTCGAGCAGGTCTCCGGTGGAGCCCGCGATGAACTGCACCGCGCCTTCCGGGAACAGACCCGATTCCACGATCATGCGGAAACAGGCTTCGGCAAGCCAGGCGGTGGCGGAGGCCGGCTTGACGATGGCCGGAACACCGGCGATCAGCGTCGGCGCAAGCTTTTCCAACATGCCCCAGACGGGGAAGTTGAAAGCGTTGATGTGGACGGCCACGCCCTGAAGCGGGGTCGCCACGTGCTGGCCAACGAAGTTTCCGGAGCGGGAAAGCTGCTCCAGCGCGCCATCCACATAGACTTGATCGTCGGGCAGCTCGCGCCTCGCCTTGGAGGAGTAGACGAACAGCGTACCGATGCCGCCATCGATGTCGATCATCGAGTCGGGCTTGGTCGCGCCGGTCTCATAGGAAAGCTCGTAGAGCGCGTCGCGGCGGTCGTTCAGATACTGCGCCAGCGCCTTGATGGCGAAGGCGCGGTCGTGGAACGTCATCGAGCGCAGCGCCGGCCCGCCCACCTGTCGGGCATGATCGGCCATGCGGGCGAAATCCAGTTTCTGCGAGCCAAGCTCGGCGACCACATCGCCGGTAACCGCACTCCGCAGGGGTTTGAGATCGCCCGAGGGCGCAATCCACGCCCCCGCCGCATAGCTTTCAAGCCGCATCACGCTCATGGAACACTCCTTGTTGGTCAGCGCACCCGCGCCGGCAGCCGGGCGAAGCCGCGAAAGCGCACGCGTCCGGTGCGTTCAGGTTCGCCGGTCAGCCGGTAGCCGGGAAAACGTTTGAGAAAATGAGAGATGCCGATCCGGCCTTCCATGCGTGCCAGCGAAAAACCGGCGCAAAGATGAGGGCCGCCAGCAAAAGCCAGATGCTTGTTGGGCTTGCGCCCCAGATCGAGCCTGTCGGGATCGGCGAACTGGCGTGGGTCGCGATTGGCCGCACCAATACACAGATGGATAGGTGTGCCGGGCTCCACGGTTTCACCGTAAAACTCCACCGGTTCCACCGCCATGCGGTTGCCGAGCTGGTTGGGGCTCTGGAACCGCAAGAACTCATCGACGGCGGTCGCGATCAAGTCCGGGTCAGCTTCAAGCCGCGCCTTCTCTTCAGGCCATTGCAACAGTTCATAAAGCGCGTTGCCGATGAGGTTCGTGGTCGTCTCGTGCCCGGCGTTGAGGATGAAGATGCAATTCTGCAGAAGCTCCACCTCGGACAGTTCCTCCCCGTCATTGCCGTTGATGAGACGGGTCAGCACATCTGTCGCCGGATCGCCGGGATTGTGGCGCCGGTCATCGGCGATGTCCTTGAGATAGGCCTTGAAATCAGTGACGGAGGTGTTGCCCCATCTGAGTTGCTCGTCGCTGAGGACGGGCTCCAGCGCACCGAGAATGGCAAGTGACCAGTCACGCAGTGGCTCGCGTTCTTCATGGGGAATATCGAACAGATTGCCGATCACCTCGACCGGGATCGCCGCGGCGAAATCCTCGATCAGATCAACCTCACCCTTCTCTTCCATCCGGTCAAGAAGGCCATCGACCAGCGTGATCAGCCCCGGTTCAAGGGCTGCCAGCGCGCGCGGCGTGAGCGCGCCCATCATGATCTTGCGCACCCGCGTGTGCAGCGGCGGGTCGTTGAAGACGAGGCTCGTTGTGTGATGCTCATAGAGCGGCGTCTCGCCGAATTTCGGCAGAAACTCGGCCTTCTTGTCGGACGAAAACGTTTTCGTGTCTCGATAAACGCGATCGAGATCGGCATGGCGTGAAAGCATCACTGAGCCATCAGAGAAGCGCTTCAACGGCGCATGCTCCAGAAGCGCGTGGTACACCGCAAACGGATTCTCCACGAAACCCGATGGCAATGCCGTCAATTCGAACTCTTCCGCCAGTTTTCGGCTTTCCGCCACAGCGATCTGTGCCGTTTTCGTCATGCTATCCTCCCGGAAGCGGCGCCACCGCCTCCTCACAACAGTATTATTGACCGACCGGTCGGTTTATGCAAGTCTGATTGCATTGATGGCCTCGGGAGGAGCCTAAATGTCACAAATGCAACTGTCTCCACAGGAGATCGCGGAGCGCAGCGCGCAGGCGATGTGGGCGCGCGACGATGCGTCCAAATGGCTGGGATGCAGCCTCGATGCGGTGGCGCCGGGCAGCGCGACCCTCTCCATGACGGTGGAGAAACACCACACCAACGGGCACGACATTTGCCATGGTGGCTACATCTTCACGCTGGCGGATTCGGCCTTCGCCTTTGCCTGCAACTCCTACAACCAGATCGTTGTCGCACAGCACAATTCCATCACCTTCGTGGCACCCGGCACGCTCGGCGACCGGCTGAGAGCAGTCGCGCGGGAGGTTGCGCGGTTCGGTCGCTCCGGCATTTATGACGTGCGGGTTGAAAATCAGGACGGCAGGCTGATCGCGGAATTTCGTGGCAATTCCCGCGTTATCAGCGGCAAACATTTCGAGGAGGAGGCCTGAGAGCTTCGGGAGAGACACATGAAAGACCTGACCCCAAGAAAAGAAGAACTGGATCCTATTGAAATCGCCTCGCGCGATGAAATCCAGGCATTGCAGCTGGTGCGTCTCAAATGGTCGCTGAACCATGCTTATGAGAATGTGCCGCACTACAGGAAGAGTTTTGACGCCGCCGGTGTGCATCCCGACGACCTGAAAGAGCTCTCCGATCTCTCCAAATTCCCCTTTACCGTGAAGACCGATCTGCGCGACAACTACCCTTTCGGCATGTTTGCCGTGCCGCGCGAAAAGGTGGTGCGCATTCACGCCTCGTCCGGCACCACCGGCAAGCCAACCGTGGTGGGCTATACCGAGAAAGACATCGACACATGGGCCGAAGTCATGGCGCGCTCCATCCGCGCGTCTGGCACACGCCCCGGTGATGTCGTGCATGTGGCTTATGGCTACGGGCTCTTCACCGGCGGGCTAGGCGCGCATTACGGCGCGGAACGGCTTGGGGCCACCGTGGTGCCGGCCTCCGGCGGCATGACGGCACGCCAGGTCACGCTGATCGAGGATTTTCAGGCGCAGACCATCATGGTCACTCCCTCTTACATGCTCTCGATCCTGGATGAATACCGGGCGCAGGGTCTCGACCCGCGCAGGAGCCCGCTGCAGGTGGGCATCTTTGGTGCCGAGCCCTGGACCAACGCCATGCGCGCCGAAATCGAAGACGCATTCGACATGCACGCCGTCGACATTTACGGCCTGTCGGAGGTGATGGGTCCGGGTGTGGCCAACGAATGCGTGGAGACCAAGGACGGGCTGCACATCTGGGAAGACCACTTCTACCCTGAAATCATCAATCCCGAGACGGGCGAAGTGCTGCCGGACGGCGAAATGGGCGAACTCGTGTTCACCTCTCTCACCAAGGAGGCCTTCCCCATAGTGCGCTACCGCACCCGCGACCTGACGCGACTTCTTCCGGGTACCGCGCGCAGCATGCGCCGCATGGAAAAGATCACTGGCCGCTCGGACGACATGATGATCCTGCGCGGGGTAAACGTCTTCCCGACCCAGATCGAGGAACAGATTCTGACTGTGACGGGCCTCGCGCCGCACTTCCAGATCGAGCTCACGCAGGAAGGCCGCATGGATGCGATGACGATCCATGTGGAAATGGCCTCGCTTGAGGCAGGCGAGGATGTCCGCCTCGCCGCCTGCCGCCAGCTCGGCGAACGCATCAAGGATGTGGTCGGTGTGACGGTGCGCGTCAATGCGACCGATCCGGGCGGGGTGGCCCGCAGCCAGGGCAAGGCCGTACGCATTATCGACAGGCGGGTAAAACAGTGATCTCACCCAAAATTCCCAAGCATCCAGATTTCGAAGGAAACTGATGGCCCGCACCCGCGCCAAGGATTACGACGACAAGCGCGACGCCATGCTGCATGGCGCTGCGCGCATTTTCGCACGCGACGGTTATGACCGGGCCTCGATGAACCAGCTTGCAACGGAGCTGGGCGTCTCCAAGGCGCTGCTCTACCACTACTACGCCTCCAAGGAAGCCCTGCTCTTCGACATCATCGAGACACATCTTCAGGAACTGGTGGAGGCGGTGGAAGAAGCAGACGATGCTGCGGCTGAACCCCGTGCCCGGCTCCAACAGCTTGTCATTGCCCTGCTCGAAGCCTATCGCGACGCCGACAACGAGCACCGCGTTCAGCTTTCCGGCCTCCAGCTTCTCCCCGAGGCACAACAGGAGCAGTTGAAAGCGTTGGAGCGGCAATTGGTGGCGATCTTCGCCGAAGCCGTGCGTCAGGTTAATCCCACGGCCTTCGACAACAGACCGCTCTTGAAACCGGTGACAATGAGCCTCTTCGGCATGCTCAACTGGTTTTATATGTGGTTTCGCGAGGACCGAGGAATTTCAAGACAGGACTATGCGAAGCTCGCCACCCATCTGCTTGTGAGCGGGGTGTCCGAGCTCGACTGACGGTCTTGCCCGCCCCGCGATCCCATGGCATTTGAAGCAGATGGATGTGCCTGCAGAACCTGCCGAAACTGCCCTTGCCGACCTGATCGATCGTCTGCATCAGCGTGGGCGTGCTCGTGTCTGGTCTCTGGTCATCACCCTGTTCGGCGACGCCATTGTGCCGCGCGGCGGCGAAGCGCCCCTTGCGGGACTTCAGGAGGTCATGGCGCGGCTTGGCATTGAGGCGGGAGCCCTGCGCACGGCCATGTCGCGACTTGCCAGCGACGGCTGGGTGGTGCGCGAGCGACGCGGCCGCAACTCCTTTTTCTCCCTCGACAAGCACGGTCAGCACGCCTTTGATCTTGCGACCCGTCGCATCTATGCGGCCGGGCCACCCGCCTGGGATGGTTCGTGGACTGTTGCTATCGCCGCACCCGGCAGCAATGGCGTGCATGATGCCACCCTGAAGGACGGCGGATTTCTCAAGATCGCCGATGGAATCTATCTCCTTCCACGCACCGTTGAGCCACGCGACGGCACGGCACCCGGCGATGCTCCTTTGAGCGAGATGCTGGTGATTCACGGCTCCAGCGCCGAGCACCCCGAAATGCTGCGAAACCTCTGGCCCTCAGACGAGATCGCTGGCGCCTATCGCGAACTGGTTGCCGAATATGCGCCGCTGGCTGAGAGCCTTGCTACTGCCCCGCTTCCAAACCCAGTCGACGCGATGGCCGCGCGAACCCTGCTCATCCATGACTGGCGACGGATCGTCCTGCGCGATCCCGGCCTGCCAATGGCTCTCCTGCCGAAGGACTGGCCCGGAGAAGAGGCGAGGAGCCTGGTTCACGAGATCTATCGCCGGCTTGTCGCGCCCAGTGAGCGCTGGCTTGATCAGACGGGCCTGCCGCCTCTCAGGAACGCCGACACCTTCCAGCGCCGGTTTGTCGGATAGGTTCACCTTTCGGGCGATAATGCCAGAATGATCAATCCGAAGATGGTGAGAACCGCGCCTGCGATCACCGAAAGGCTGGCCCAGCCATGACCGAGCAGCCCCTCGAACACAATGATCAGCGTCGGCGTCAGATAATTGTAGGCAAGCACTTTGGAGGCCGGGAGCCGCAAAGCTGCAAATTGCAGCAGGAAGAATGTGCCGGCCGTCGTGAAGATTGCCAGATAGACGATCGTGACCCAGGCGATCGGAGGCAAATCGGACCAATCCGTTGCGATGATTTCTCCAACGCCGAACAGGGCAATCAGGATGCCGGTTGCCAGGAGCGTCCAGAAGGTGAAAGCGATGACCGGTTCTCCACGATTGTAGAACCGAACCAGCGATGCATAGGCGGCGTGCGCCACCACGCCGGCGAAGAAAATCACTTCCCCCTTCCCCAGATCGAAGCGGCGCATTGCCTCGATGTTTCCGTCAAAGATGACCCAAACAGATCCCAGCCCGGCAAGGATCAGGCTCGGAATGACCCAGCCGCGCGGCACCTGACGCAGGATCAGAAAGCCAAAGAATGCGCTCAGAAGCGGCATCAGCGTGAAGATGGCACCGGTGGAAACGGGATTCGTGACACGCAGCGCCATGAACATGCTGACGAAATAAAACGCCATCAACCCGCCAAGGATGACAAAACGCCAGGGCGAGCGCGGGACAGGCAAAGGCTGGCGCAGCACCACCTTGACGACCATACCCATGAACATGATCCCGATCAGGAATCGAGCTGCATTGAGCGCCATTGGGCCAATATGCGGCACTGCAAGCGCGCCCAGCGAAAACGACACGGCGACCAGCGATGCGAAGCCGAGCATGGCCAGATGTCCGAGGCGCTTTTGTGCCCCTGTCGCGCTTGTGCGGTGCGCAGCGCGGCGCGCCGCTTTCGTGTGCACGGTGTCGGTCAAGCCCGCCTCCCCTTATCCCCCCAGTCTTTAAAGAAAAGGCCCGCAAACCGAAACCGGTTTGCGGGCACTTTGCAAGATTATCGCCAGGTGATCAGCCAATGGCCAAGGCCAGCAGAAAACTCCCCGCAAGTGCCGTGTTGGTGATCACACCATTGAGGTGAGCGACCCGCTCCTCCCCCTGATAATCCCAGAAATTGTGAAAGATCAGGGTTGCGACGATCAGGAACGCAATCAACGCCAGTGCGGCAAATGCGGAATACAGACCGAGGATCAGCAGGAGCCCGGCCACGCACTGGATCGCAATACCGGTCATCAGCACCAATGAAGCCAGAGGCACCCCACGCGCGCGAAGAGCGTCCGTCAGAAAGGGCATACTGCCCAAATTGCGCAATCCTGCGAAGACGAAGGCTCCACCAAGAAGCAGACGCCCCAGAACGGGAATGAACGCTGGTACTGCTTCAAACATGATCGACCCCAATCGTTTGCAGATAAATTGGCCGCAACATCCCTACGCTACCTCCCGCACGGCATCCGGAATGACCGGGTGTACGGAACGAAACGGTATGGCAATCCGGTTCCAGACATTGATCAGGCCGACCAGAACCGTGAGCTGCACCAGCTCCGCTTCAGAAAAATGCTCGAGCATGTTTTCATAGATCTCATCCTCCACCGGTCCATCGGAAATCCTGGTGAGACGTTCGGTCCACGCGAGGGCCGCGCGCTCCCGATCCGTAAACAGGGGCGATTCCCGCCAGGCCGATACGAGATGAACACGTTGTTCGCTCTCGCCATCCCTCCGCGCCTCGCGCGTATGCATGTCGACGCAATAGCTGCAACCATTAATCTGCGATGCGCGCAGGTTCACCAGATGGATCAAACCGCGATCAAGCCCGGATTTATCCACGGCCTTCTTCAGATCAAGCACGGCGCCGATCAGTTCGGGCTGAGTTTTCATGTAGTTCAGACGTTCCTGCATGGTCGTGTCCTTCTCTTCTTAAATGCGGGCACAGCCCTATGGACGTTGATGGCGCTCCACAAAGGCGCAGCCAAAAGCGAGCGAACGGGGATCCGCGCTCGCCTGATAGTCGGAAATCACATCTGAAAGCCGCGTCTTGCGAAGTTCGGCGCGGTAAGCCTGCTCGGCGCGCAGCATGGCAGCGTTGATACCGCATGGTTTCGCATAGGCCTTCGGCTCCAGAGCCCCCGGCCCGCGCTGGCGGATTTCCGCACAACGAAAGGCAGGTCTGGGACCTTCGATGGCCAACACCACATCAAGCAGCGTGACCGCATCCGCGGAGCGCGCCAACCGATAGCCCCCATGGGGGCCGGGAACAGATTCCAGAAGACCTGCCGCCGTGAGCTGCTTGAGATGTTTCAGAAGATAACTTTGCGAAAGACCGTGATATTCGGCCAGCGCACTGGCAGGCATGGTTCGTTCCTCATCCAGCTGCGCAAGAAGCGTGGCACAATGAATTGCTGCCTCGACACCTTCGCTTAGCTTCATCTCGACCTCCATAATATCGATATTTAATATCCTGGATATTTTATATCTGCAATAGAAGCAAAACCACCAATTGCCATCTCCTGACAGATGGCCGTGTTGCTCGGTCAGACGGGCGGCAGGCTTTTAGCGCAGGGAGGCGTGTGAAGAGGGTGTACAGGGAAACGGCGGCAGTATGCCGCCGCCGTCTCCCGCTATTCCGCAGCCACTTTGGCCGGGTTGTTGGGATGCGTCGTCCAGTTGGCATAGACGGGCTGAACCGTCTCACCCGTGCGCTTGTCGAGCGCGCCGGCGGCCAGCGGCACCATGTCGATACAGCCTTCCACCGGGCAAACATTGACACAGAGATTGCAGCCGACACATTCCTCTTCGATCACCTCGAAATGGCGTTTTCCGTCCACCATGGCGGTGATCGCCTGGTGCGACGTGTCCTCGCAGGCGATGTGGCACCGTCCGCATTTGATGCACTGATCCTGATCGATCCGTGCCTTGGTGACGTAGTTCAAATTGAGATACTGCCAATCGGTCACATTAGGCGTCGCCCGACCGATCACATCATCAAGCGTGGCATGCCCCTTGGCGTCCATCCAGTTTTCGAGCCCCTCGATCATTTCCTCGACGATCTTGAAGCCATAGGTCATGGCCGCGGTGCAGACCTGAACCGTCCCTGCCCCCAGTGCCAGGAACTCGGCCGCATCACGCCATGTGGTGACACCGCCGATGCCGGAAATCGGCAGGCCGGCAGTCTCGGGATCGCGCGCGATCTCGGCCACCATATTGAGCGCGATGGGTTTGACCGCAGGGCCGCAATAGCCACCATGAGATCCCTTGCCATCAATGGTGGGCTCGGGCGCAAAGCTGTCGAGGTCCACTCCCGTGATCGAGTTGATCGTGTTGATCAGCGACACCGCATCCGTGCCGCCGGCATGAGCGGCGCGGGCCGGTTTGCGCACATCGGTGATGTTCGGTGTCAGCTTGGTGATGACCGGCATTCGCGTGGTCTGCTTGCACCAGCGCACGACCATCTCGACATATTCGGGCACCTGCCCCACGGCGGAGCCCATGCCGCGCTCGCTCATGCCATGCGGACAACCGAAATTGAGCTCGATGCCGTCGGCCTCCGTCTCTTCCACCAAGGGAAGGATCGCCTTCCAGGCAGCCTCCTCACACGGCACCATGAGCGAAACGATCAGCGCGCGATCAGGCCAGTTCTTCTTTACCTGCTTGATTTCGCGCAGGTTCAGATAGAGATCGCGGTCGGTGATGAGCTCGATATTGTTGAGGCCGAGAAGCCGGCGATCTGCACCCCAGATCGCGCCATAGCGCGGTCCGTTGACATTGACGACCGGTGGCCCCTCCTCGCCAAGCGTCTTCCAGACGACACCACCCCAGCCCGCCTTGAAGGCGCGCTCAACATTGTAGGCCTTGTCGGTGGGCGGTGCGGAAGCAAGCCAGAAGGGATTTGGAGACTTGATGCCAACGAAATTGCTGCGAATGTCTGCCATGGGTTTCTCGCTCCTCAGCCGGCCAATGCGCGATGGATGCTTTCGGCCGCGTCACGTCCCTGTGCGACTGCCGAGACGGTGAGATCGTCGCCGCCGGCGATGCAGTCGCCGCCGGCCCAGACCTTCGACAACGAGGTTCGACCTTCCTCGTCGACCTTGATGCGATGCCCCTCAAGCGCAATCGATGCGCCGGAGCCGTTTAGAACCCCGGGCTCGAAAGACTGGCCGATGGCCTTGAACACCTGATCGGCGCGCAGGGTGAGGGTCTCACCGGTGCCGGACAGCTTTCCATCCTTCAACGCCGTGTATTCAAGTTCGATCCCCGTGACATTGCCATTCTCAGCGAGTATGCGCCGAGGCTGCAGCCAGTGCCGGATGACAACGCCTTTGGAAGCAGCCAGATCCTGCTCGAATTCGGATGCGTTCATGTGTTCCTGGCCCCGGCGATAGCAGATCGTCACCTCCTCAGCGCCCAGAAGCCGCGCCTGAACGGCAGCATCGATGGCCGTCATGCCGCCGCCAATGACCACGACCCGACGGCCGACCGGCAGGCTGGAGAGATCCTGCGTCTGGCGTAGATGTGCGATATAATCCACCGCACTCTCAACACCTTCCACATCTTCGCCGTCCGCGCCGAGCGCGTTGACGCCGGCCAGCCCCATGCCGAGAAACACGGCGTCGAAATCCCGGCTAAGGTCACCGAGAGAAAAGTCCCGCCCCAGCGCCTTGCCTTCCTCAAGCGTGATGCCGCCAATCGCCATCACATAATCCACCTCGGCCTGGGCGAACCCGTCCGGTGTCTTGTAGGCGGCAATGCCGAACTCGTTGAGACCGCCGGGCTTCGGCCTTGCCTCGAAGATCGTGACGTCATGCCCGTGTATGGCCAGACGATGGGCACAGGCAAGCCCCGCAGGACCCGCTCCGACAATGGCAACCCGCTTGCCGGTTGGCGCAGCGCGCTCATAAAACTGTGCGCCTGCGGCCAGCGCTGCATCGGTCGCATAGCGTTGCAACCGGCCGATCTGCACCGGCTTGCCCTCTGCCTCCTCGCGCACGCAGGCTTCTTCGCACAGCGTCTCCGTCGGGCAAACGCGGGCGCACATTCCGCCAAGAATGTTCTGATCAAAGATCGTCCTGGCAGAGCCCAGCGGATTGTCCGTCGCGATCTGGCGGATGAACATGGGTATGTCGATTGATGTCGGACACGCCGTCATGCACGGCGCATCGAAGCAGAAGTAGCAGCGATCCGCCTCCACGGCCGCCTCGTGGCGGTCGAGCGGTGGATGCAGGTCGGAGAAGTTCCTGTCGTACTCCTCGCCGGAAAGGCGGCCGGCGGCGATGCCGTCCGCATAGAGACCATCAGCCATTCCGTATTCCCCTTTTATTATTGGGGAAAGGCTAACGCAGTTTCATTTTTTTATCAATCGGTCAAATTTCTGAGCGGCCGTATCTCTTTGATTATTAATATGATTACAAAAATCATGTTTTAAAATGCAGAGACTTCAAAGAGAACGCCGGCCCATAGGCCGGCGCATCTGGACGAGCGATCATCAAGGCAACATCAATAGACTTCGATGGAGCGAATATCGTCATTGTAGAAGTCTCTCAGGCGGCGCATGCTGCGCTCAACCGTTTCACACCAGCCGCTATAGTTGCGTCGTTCACAGATGCGTGCTTGTGCACCGCCTTCAAGGCGCACCGAAGCGATGCGCCGTACCCATTCACGCGGCAGTGCCGCGCTCCCATCTTCTGCGTCGAAACAGATGCTCGCGCCGCGAAACTCCACACGTTCAAAAAAGCACGCCCGACGCACCGGCTCTACATCGGGTTCATCCCCTGCGCGCCGACGGAGCACACGGAAAGACGATACCGCATGGCCGCTGCGCACGAACGGCACATCACGCGTGAGCAGACTGCAGCGTCCATCATGGCCAGGGCGCGAACAGATCTCGACCGTGGTGCGCTGCCCCACACGAACCGAGGCTATGCGCCCTCGCCACCCGGGCGCGACAACGCGGGCGTCATTGCCTATCCCCACGCAATATTGGCGTCCCCTGAAATTCGGGCGGTCATAGAAGCAGGCATTGCGCGGTGTCGGACGACGATCACCGCCAGCTCCTGCTACCTCGTCAAACGGTTCGTCTCCATTTCGCTCTTGCAATTCACGCATCACGAAATCGAAAATCTCCAGTCCGATGAGCGCACCGACATCGGAAATGGGGCGATCGCGATAGCGCGAACTGGTATCGCGCAGATACCCGGCAGAGACCCATCCTTTTCGCGCGGCATACCCGACCTCGCACCACTCATAACGTCGGGTACATCGCAACGTCGAAACACGTGCCCCGCGCGGGATGGTGAGCATAGCGCGATAGCGCCTCCCCGGCCCTTCGCGCATCTTCACATCGGCAGTTGCCTCCGCGGCGACGCCACGCTGGGCATGAGCAGAACCCGAGAACGGGATCGACAAACCTGCCAGAGCCAGCAGGACAAGTAACATCTGAACAATCCGGGCAGGCAAGCGACTCTCCATTGCGCGTGAACTGGCCCGCGCAAAGTGATGCAAAGTCGTAACGATATCCAGAAGAGATCGCTTAAAATACGTTGCAGGATCGGGATCAGCGCGGCTTCTTGCCGAACACCCGCATATATTCCTCGACACCCCCCTTCGCGAGCGCCTTGGCCTGCTTCACCCACTCGTCGCGCTCGATCCGGCCCTTGAAGTTCAGGTGATCGTCCACCCACTCGCGCTCGGCCTTCTTCCAGGCCGCGATCTGCGCAAAGGTGAAGACCCCAAGCTCATTGAGCCGCGCTTCCAGTTTCGGTCCCACGCCGGAAATCAGCTTCAGATCATCGGGCTTTGCAGGTTTGCGCATGCGGGCGGGCTTCGCATCTTTCGCCCTCTTCGCGGCTGCCGGTTTCACGCGGGTGGAGGCCGCCTGTCGCCCACCTCCGGCCTCGGCCTGCACCCGTTTTGGCGAGGAGGAGCCCGGCACGGCTGAAGGACCAGCCGCAGACGCCCTCACCGGCCTTCGCCCTCCGGCCATCGGCGGGATCTCACCCTTCGCCTTTGGCTTCTGATCTGCCGCCTTCGCCCGGCCCTTCCGGCGTGCTGTCCTGGCTGTGTTGGCAGTTTCGCCGGGCGCATCGAAACTGATCACCGGCTCCATGGAACTCAGCGTTTCGTCATCCAGCCAGCAAAGGCTGAAATGCCCGTCGCCGAGATCCTTCAGGGGCGGCACCTCACGCTCGCACTTGCCGTCCGGCACCAGGTCCTTGTAGCGGCATCGTGTCTGGAACGGGCAACCCGAGGGCGGGTTCATCGCCGAGGGTATGTCGCCTTCAAGCACGATATGCTTCTTGCGGACAGACGTATCGGCAATCGGGATCGCCGAGAGCAGCGCCTCCGTATAGGGGTGATAGGGCGGCGCGAATATCTGGTCGGTCGTCCCCTGCTCCACGATATGGCCGAGATACATGACGACCACCCGGTCGGCCAGATAGCGCACGACAGACAGGTCATGGCTGATGAACAGCATGGTGGTCTTGTTCTTGCGCTGAATGTCCATCAGAAGCTCGGTCACCGCCGCCTGCACGGAAACGTCGAGCGCGGAGACGGGCTCGTCCGCCACCACCACCTTGGCGTTGCCGGCAAAGGCGCGGGCGACACCGATGCGCTGCTTCTGCCCGCCGGAGAGCTGGCGCGGCATGCGCTCTGCAAAGGCGCGTGGCAGCTTCACAAGATCAAGCAGCTCCAGCATGCGCTGCCTGCGTTCGGCCAGTGTGTTGCCGATGTTGAACTTCTCCAGTGTGCGCACGATCTGCGACCCCACAGAGTGGCTCGGATTGAGTGTGTCGAACGGGTTCTGAAACACCATCTGGATGCCGGCGACCGTGCCGGTGTCCCGGTCTTCGACAGGCGTCGACTGTATGGGATCGTTTGCAAGCACCACCTCGCCATCCGTTGCCGTCTCGAGCCCGAGAAGCACCTTGGCGAGTGTCGATTTTCCGCAACCGGATTCGCCAACAATCGCAACGGTTTCGGATTCCCGCGCTTCAAAGCTGATCTGCTCATTGGCCTTGACGGTCTTGGTGTCGCCGCCACCAAAAATGCTGTTGGCGGCCACGTGATAGTATTTCTTGAGATTTTCGATGCGCAGCATCGGCTTGCCGGGCTCGATCGGTTCCTTGTTTTCCAGCGCGCCTTCCGGCAGCGCATTCCAGTCAATCTCATCAAACCGGAGGCAGCGGGAATGGTGCCGCTCATGCCCTTCGACCGGCAGCATCGGCACCTCGCCTGCATCGCACAGGCCCTCCTTGAAATGCTGACAGCGCGGGCCGAAATTGCAGCCCTTCGGGCGCTCATGCGGCAGCGGCAACTGGCCGGGAATGGCAATCAGGGGCCGCTCATTCTTGTCGGCGCCCGGCAGCGGGATGGAGCGGAACAGCCCCTGCGTATAGGGATGGCGCATCCGGGCGAACACGTCTTCGACGCGGCCCGTCTCGACCGCCTCGCCCGAATACATCACCGTGACGCGGTCGCAGGTCTCCAGGATAAGGCCCAGATTGTGCGACACGAAGATCATCGACGTGCCGTATTTCTTCCCGAGCCCCTTCACCAGTTCGACAATGCCCGCCTCTACGGTCACGTCGAGCGCGGTTGTCGGCTCGTCGAGCAAAAGTAGTGCCGGCTTCGACAGGAGCGCCATGGCGATGACGATGCGCTGCTGCTGGCCGCCGGAAAGCTGGTGTGGATAGGACCGCATCATGCGTTCGGGGTCCGGCAGGCGCACCGCCTCAACCATTTCCAGCGCCCGGCGCCGCGCCTCCTCCTTCGAGACATTGTCGTGAATGAGCGGCACTTCCATGAGCTGCTGGCCGATCTTCATGGCCGGGTTGAGGCTCGCCATCGGCTCCTGATAGATCATGGCGATCTCATTGCCGCGGATCTGGCGCAGCTCCTCCTCGCTCATCTCGGCCATGTCGCGGCCCTTGAACCTGATGCGGCCGCCGACGATCTGGCCGACATTGGACAGGTCGCGCATGATGCCGAGCGAGACGGTCGACTTGCCGCAACCGGATTCACCCACGATGCCCATCGCCTCGCCGGGCATGACCTCGCAGGAAAAATCCATCACCGCCGGGATTTCGCCGGCACGGGTGAAGAAGGAGATGGAGAGGTTTTCGATTTCGAGGATCGGCTTACCGCTTTTCCGGCCGCGTGTGATGCTGATGGCTTCGTTCATGGCGTCGCTCTCAGTGTTCATCCTCAATCCTTCAGCGATTGTTCACGCAGCGCGTCGGCAAGCAGGTTCAGCCCGAGCACGAAGGACATGAGGGCAAAAACGGGCGGCAGCGCCGGATGAACATAGGCCCTGAGCAGACGGCTCGATTCCTTGATGCCCGTGCCCCAGTCAGGGCTTTCAGGCGCGAGACCGAGGCCGAAATAGCCGAGCGTGCCAAGAAGGATGGTCGTATAGCCAATGCGCAGGCACACATCGACAATGAGCGGACCGCGCGCATTGGGCAGCACCTCCCAAAGCATGATGTACCAGGGCGTCTCGCCACGTGTCTGGGCAGCTGCCACATAGTCTCGTGTCTTGATGTCCATCACCAGCCCGCGCACGATGCGAAACACCCCCGGAGACGAGGCAAAGACCACCGCCACGAAAATGTTGAGCTGGTTGGAACTGATCGAGATGATGCCGAGCGGATCGGCATCGAACACAAGGCCCACATAGGCCCAGCCGCCGATGAGCAATGTCACGGCAAGCTGGATCGCCAGAAGCTGCGGACGGCTGCGATAGCGCGTCCAGAAGAGCGTCACGAAAAACACGATCGGGAAGATGAAGAACACGCCCGCCATCCATTGCGGAATGGGCGTCTCGCGGATTCCCGGCGTTACCAGAAGATAGAAAAGCAGGATGACCGGGAAGGCGAGGACCAGATTGGCGAGGAACGACAGAAAACTGTCGATCCGCCCGCCATAATAACCGGCCGGCAGGCCAAGCGTGGTGCCCACCATCAGCGCGAACAGCGTCGCCGCAGGCGCAATGATGAGAACGATCTGGCTGCCATGGACCATGCGCGAGAACACGTCGCGCGCCAGCCGGTCGCCGCCGAACAGAAAGGCCTGTCCGCTGTCCGGCTCAATGGCGCCGGGCAGGACGTTCTTCATGATCGGAAACTGCGCCAGCGGATCAAAGGGTGCGACCGTGCCCGCGAAAATTGCCGTGAACAGCCAGAAAAAGCAGATCAGAACACCGGCGACGCCGACACCCGTCTCAAAGAGCTGACCGTAGAGGCCGAGGCGTTCACGAAAACGCAGGCTGAAGAACAGGATGATGGCCAGCGCGATCCACACCGGCCAGAAGCGCGCCAATACGCCGAAAATGATGCCAAGGATACCAAGGGTTTCTACCTGCATCGCGCGTCCTCCCTATTGCACGCGAATGCGTGGGTTGAGATAGGCATAGCCCACATCCGAAATGAGCTGCGTGGACAGGACGACGAAGACCGACACCAGAGAACAGCCTAAAAGCAGATCGATATCGTTGTTGCTTGCCGCCTCCACCAGGGTGAAGCCAAAGCCCTGATAGCGGAACATAACCTCGACGATGACGACACCGGTCAGAAGCCAGGGAAACTGCAGCATGATGACCGTGAAGGGTGCGATCAGCGCATTGCGCAGCGCGTGCTTGATCACCACGGCGCGGAAGCCCAGCCCCTTGAGGCGGGCAGTACGGATATATTGCTGCGTCATGACCTCCACCATGGAGGCCCGTGTCATGCGCGCGATATAGCCGATGCCGTAAATCGCCATCGTCATCACTGGCAGGGTGAAATTGTAGAAGGAGATACCCTGCCTTGTCGCGGTCGCGGCCGACCCATTGAGCCATCCGAGCCATGAGGCGAAGATGACCGCGAAGATCACGCCGGACACGTACTCGGGCGTCGCCGTGGTCGCGATCGAGGTGACGGAGAGCGTGCGATCCGTTCGCGTTCCCTCCCGCATCCCGGCCAGGACGCCGATCAGAAGTGCCACCGGAACCATCACCACCATCACCCAGAACATCAGGATCCCGGTAGCGCCGAGTGCCGGGAAAAGCTTTTCCGCAACAGGGACCTTGAACTTGGTCGAGCAGCCGAAATCCCCCTGCAGAATGCCGCCGTAATATGGCTCCGCGGGTTCATCACAATAAGAAAACCGTGGTGAAGACACACCCGTTTCCGGATCGATATTTGGCTGCTTCTGTACGACACCCAGCCACTGGCCATAGCGCACGAAAAAATTCTGGCGATAGCCGTTTTTCTGCAACCAGCTTTCCAGCTCCTCAGCGGAGGAGCGCATGTCGAGCTGGCTGATCGCCAGCTTTTTGAGGTTCGGTTCCAGGTTGACCAGGAAGAAAACGACAAGGGTCAGACACAGCATCGTCAATGCCATGACGCCCAGACGTCTCAGAATAAACCCAAGCACGGTTTCCCCTTCCCCCGTATCCGGAGGTTGTTATTGATTGCCTGCGCAAGAGGGGGCCTCTCGGCCCCCCTGAAGTCCGGTCTCAGCCCTCGTCGAGCCAGACCTTTTCCAGATCGATCTCGAAGGTCTGGTGCATGCCGTGGTTCTTCACGGCCTCCACCGAGTGGTTGTAAAGTTTGCGCCAGTAGGGCTGGAGAATGATGCCCGAGCCCTGGATGATCTCCTCGATCTTTTTCATCACCTCGCGGCGATTGTCGGGATCGGGAATGGCCAGCGCCTCCTCGATCAGCTTGTCGAGCTCCGGGTTGGAGTAGGCGGATTCGTTCCACGCCTCGCCCGTGCGATAGGCGAGTGCCACGACCTGAATGCCCAGCGGACGCATGTTCCAGTTGGTCATCGAGAAGGGATACTTGGTCCAGTCGTTCCAGAAAGTGGAGCCGGGCAGCACCGTGCGCTTCACCTTGAAGCCAGCCTCGCGCAACTGGGCGGCAATGGCGTCACCCGTGTTCTTGTGCCAGTCCTCGTCCACGGTGATGAGCTCGTGCTCATAATCCATCTGGCCGGCTTCTTCCATCAGGGCCTTGGCCTCGTCCAGATTGCGTTCCAGCCTGGGCAGTTCGGCATATTCGGGGTGGATCGGGCAGACATGATGGTTCTCGGCCACCTCGCCGGCATTGTTGTAGCCGAGCGCCAGAACCGTCGTGTTGTCGACGGCACGCTGCAGGGCGCGGCGCACCTTCTCGTCGTCATAGGGCGCATTGTCGACATTGGTGCGCGCCACGATCGTTGTTGCCGTGGTGACCTCCGATTTCACCAGCCCCAGAGAGTCCATAATATCCACGAAATCGGCAGTCGTTTCGTAATTGGTGTGGATTTCTCCGGATTCAAAGGCACTGACGGTCGCGGAGGGGTCCGTGCCGTAATCGATGAACTCAATGCCATCGAGATAGGCTTCGCCGCCCCACCACTTGCCATCCGCCCGCTTCTTGAGTTCCACTCGGTTGCCAACCTCGTAGGACACGAGCTCGAAGGGACCGGTGCCAATGGGATTGGCGACGAAATCGCGGCCCGTTTCGTCGAAGCTTGGGTGAACGATAAGTGCCGGATAGTCCGACATGCCGGGAATGATGGAAATATCAGGTGCCGACAGGTTCAGCTTCACCGTCATGTCATCGACCTTTTCGATGGCCCCCTCGCGCGCCTTTTTGGTCTCAGAATCAACGAGGGAAGCCATGCGGGCCGGCATGGAGTTGCCCTCCACGGTCTGGTCGCACCAGCGGTTGAAGTTGTAGATCACGTCATCGGCGGTGAAGGCGTCGCCATTGTTCCAGGTAACGCCCGGACGCACGTGAAGGATGTACTCGGTTGCATCGTCGTTGACTTCCCAGCTTTCGAGAAGCTTGCCCTCAAAGGTGAAATCGCGGGTGTACTTCACCAGCGGCTCGAGCGTCTGGCGCATGGCGTTGGCGATTTCCGACCAGTCGGCCGTGCGCGGATCTTTCGGGTCCTTGATGAACATGGCGACGCGCAGTATGCCGCCCTTTTTCGGCTCCTGAGCCATTGCATGTCTGGGGGCTGCCAGGCCGAGCATACCGTAAGCTGCTGCCGTCGATGCGCCGAGCGCGCTTGCGAGCGCAAGAAACTCACGCCGGTCCATTCTGCCGGCACGTGCCTCATTCGCCATATCGGCGACGCGGGCCGGCACCTTCTCGCCATTGCTCTTGAAAAACGTCATCGACGCACTCCCATTATCTGCCGTTTTCGGTTCGCCATTAGCATTTCCCATCCCGCCCCCGATGTCAAAATTCCCCGGGGTTCGAGAGGCAAATTCTGCAACTTTTTCGACAATCTCAATGACGGATTTGCGACAGTATTGCCGCAAAAATTACACGAAGAGCCGATTTCGCAACAATAGGTACGATTTAATCCTGACAAATCTTGACTTCGGGAAGCACGCTGTCCCGGATCCGCCCCTGCCTGCTGATTGACGCTGTCTCTGCCAGTTGCTAAGCGGTTTCGGTTCGCTTGAGGTGCTCTGGCAGGGTGTTCACCCGCCGGAGAAAAGGGAACACGGAACGGTCATTTTTATGAACCGCAGCCGTGGCTGCTCCCGCAACTGTGAGCGCTGAGGTGCCTCTGATGCCACTGGGTGCAAGACCCGGGAAGGCGAGACCACCGACGAAGCGCGAGCCAGGAAACCTGCCTCAGGCCGTCACCGACCGGATGCGGGACGCTTCCGGGGCTGTGGTTCTCGCAGTGGTGGCGATTGTCATCGCTGGCGGGGAGACCGAACTTTGGCGTCTGTCGCTCTCCAGCAAATCAGAAAATGTTGCTCGCTGGAGGAAATGCATGCTTTCAAGCCGACACCGAACCTCTTTCCTGTTCAGTGCATCAGCGCTGATACTGGGCTTCTCCACGCTCACCACGCAGGCTGAAGACTTCGAGCTCGACACACTGGTCATCACCCCCAGCCGCACCCCAACGGAGGCCTCCAAAGTGGGCTCCACGGTGCAGGTTATCGAGCGCGAGGAGATCGAGGAGCAGTCTCTGCCTCTGGTGCAGGATTACCTCAACCAACTGCCGGGCCTGAATCTCTCCCCGAATGGCGGGCCCGGAAACACGACCACGCTGATCATGCGCGGCCTGCGCGGGCAGTATGTTAAAACCCTCTTCGAGGGCATCGACATATCAGAAGTTACTGGCCCTACCGTGCAGGCAGCCTACGGTCACCTTCTCGCCGACAACATTGGGCGGATCGAGGTTCTGAAAGGCTCACAGAGCACACTCTACGGCTCCGATGCGATTGCCGGCGTGGTCAATCTCACAACGCTCGGAGGCATTCCGCAGGGTATCGAGCACAGCGTTCATGTCGAAGGTGGATCCCGAAAAACAGGCTTTGGAAACTACTCACTGACGGGCGGTTTCGACCAGGGCGAATTCGGCATTTCCCTGTCTGGATTCACCACCGATGGTTTCTCGATGGCATCATCTGGTGTGGAAGATGATGGATACACCAATCTGACAGGGACATTCAGCGGCCGATACGAAACCAGCGGCGATCTTGCAGTTTTCGCCAGCGGCCTTCTGTTAAACGGCTCGACTGAGACGGATGATGGCTTTCCAGTCGCCGACAGCCCGGCGAACGGGACATTTCGGCAGGCGGCCGGGCGCGTGGGCGCCGAATTCTCCCTGTTTGACGGTCAATTGAACAACACGTTGTCGGTACAGATGTCCGACACCGCCCGCGAGAGCACAAGCGGCTCTGGCTCCACCTCAACCTTTGACGGTTTGCGCTACAAGCTGGATTATCTGGGCTCTCTGGAAATTTCTCCCGAGCTGACGATCAATTTCGGCGCAGACTGGGAGCGTCAAACGGCCGTTACGGCAAATGTCGATAAGAGCGTTTCAATGGGCGGCGGCTGGATCGACGCGATCTACAGCCCATTTGATGCGCTGACTTTGACAGCCGGCGTCCGCCATGACGAACACAGCACCTTCGGTGGACACACATCCTGGCGCGCCACCGGATCCTATGAGTTCGCCAGCACCGGAACACGTTTCCACTCCTCGGTCGGAACGGGCTATCGCGCGCCGAGTCTCTACGAACTCTACGCTCCGTTCTATGGCAATACCGAACTGAAGCCTGAAACGAGCCTCGGCTTCGATATCGGCGTTGAACAGCGCTTTCTGGATAACAGGCTCGTCACCGATGTTACCTTCTTCATGATCGATGTCGAGGATTACATCGGCTACCACCCGGTCACCTATCAGAACATTCAGACGAATGGCGAGGTCAAGACACGCGGCGTGGAGGCGTCTTTTGCCTATGCGGCAACCGACTGGCTCGACCTGCGCGGTGCCTATACCTACACGAAGGCCACCCAGACGGATGGACTGCGGGAAGTGCGCATCCCGAAACACGACATCGCTCTTGGCGCGACACTGCGTCCTGCCGATCGCTGGGAAATCAGCGCGACAGCGAAAATCGCCCTCGACACGGTGGACGGTTATGTCGACGGCCCACGCTCAAACCTTGATGATTATATTCTTCTGAACGCCAGGGTCGCCTACAAGCCGAACGAGAATACGGAGCTCTATTTGCGTGGCGAGAACCTTCTCGATCAGAAGTACGAAGTCGTTCAGGGCTACAACACACCCGGCTTCGGCGTTTTCGCCGGCTTCCGTGCAAAGTTCGCTCCCTGATGCTGGGGCGCCGGAAACGCCTCCCCTGCCTTTCCGGCCTTGCTCTTCTGGCCGGCGCGCTTCTTGTCGCGCCGGTTTCGGCCGCGCCGAAACGCGTCATGTCGCTCAATCTGTGCACTGACCAGCTTGCCATGACGCTGGCCGGGCCGGATCAGCTCGTCTCCGTCTCCTTCCTTTCGCGCGAGCCGAGCCTCTCAATGCTGCATGAAGAAGCGCAGGCCTACCCGGTCAATCACGGGCTTGCCGAAGAGGTGTTTCTTGAAAATCCCGACCTGGTGGTCACCGGCACCTACTCACTACACAACACCACCGCGTTGCTGAAACGGCTGGGCTTTCATGTCGAAGAATTTTCCTTCGCGCAGACCCTTGAGACCATTCCTGGTGAAGTGCGGCGGATGGGGGCGCTCATCGGGCAGGAAAAGAGGGCGCAAGCCATCGCAGACGATTTCACGCGTGAACTCGAAACAATCGCCGCCGGCCAATGCGGCAAAGACCCTACCATGATTGCCTATGACCAGAACGGCATCGCCTCTGGACGCGGCACGCTGGCCGATTCCGTTATACAGGCTGCCGGCTTTGCCAATCTTGCCGCCGACATGGGTGTCATTGGCGTAGCCCCCTTTCCACTGGAGCAGGTGATCGCCGCCCACCCGGATGTCATCAGCATCGGCGCGCCGCAAAAGGCGCCGACGCTTGGCGAATTTGTGACACGCCATCCCGCTATTGGCGCGCTCCCCGATACGCGTATCGGCGCATTCGTGCCGGAGGCCTCCCTGTCTTGCGGTATCCCCTCGGTGATCGAAGCCGTGCGGGCGCTGGCAGCGCTCCGCACCGAGATCGCTCCCTGCCACGGGAACGCTGCGCAATGAAGCTCTGCATGTCGCTCATCCTCCTGGTTTTCGTGCTGTTCGTCGTGTCGCTGCTCGTCGGTCCCGCCGAACTCCGGGTGGAAGACAGCATTGCCGGGCTTTTTGCCGGCGGCAGTGAGGCGGCGGCCATCATCATGCGTGAAATACGCCTGCCGCGCGCCCTTCTTGGTCTTGCCATCGGCATGTCGCTCGGGCTTTCCGGCGCGGTTCTTCAGGGTTTTTTGCGCAATCCGCTGGCTGAGCCTGGCGTGATCGGCGTGTCGTCCATGGCAGCCCTCGGCGCGGTTCTGGTGTTTTATTCGGGGCTTGCCGGAAGCTCGCTCTATGCGCTGCCCGCCGGTGCGCTGATCGGCGCGCTCCTTGCAATACTCGTCCTGCTTGCCATTGCCGCGCGCCAGGGTTCAACGCTTACACTCATTCTGGCGGGCGTTGCGCTCTCCAGTCTTGCGGGAGCGCTTACCGCGCTGGTTCTCAATCTTTCCCCCAATCCCTTTGCCTCCTATGAGATCATCTTCTGGCTGCTGGGCTCTCTGAAGGACCGATCCATGGAGCATGTGGCACTCGCCCTGCCGCTCATGGCTGCGGGCTGGTTTCTGATTGCACTCTCGGCCCGCGCCATTGATGCACTTTCGCTAGGCGAGGAAGCGGCTTCCAGTCTCGGTATTTCCATGAGCCTCACACGCTTTCTGATCGTCGCCGGAGTGGCGCTCTGCGTCGGTGCGGCCACTGCGGTCACCGGCACCATCGGCTTCATCGGCCTCGTGATCCCGCATCTTATTCGTCCGCTCACCAACCGAATGCCAAGCAGCCTTCTGCTACCCGCAGGGCTGGGTGGCGCAGCACTTCTCCTCGCCGCCGACATCGCGGCACGCATTGTGTTGCCCGCTGGCGAGCTCAATGTCGGCGTTCTGACAGCGCTGATCGGAGCGCCGTTTTTCCTGTGGCTCGTTGTCCGCGCCCGCCGGGAGATGCTGTGATGGATCTGCACGCCGACAATCTCTCTGTTACGCTCGCAAACAGACACGTGATCAGTGACATTGGCTTCAAGATCAAACCCGGTGTGCTCGTCGGTGTTCTTGGACCGAATGGCGCGGGCAAATCCACGCTCATGCGGGCGCTCAACGGCCAGCTCTCCGTCAAGGGTGACATCCGGTTCGGGGAACACGACCTTGCGGTGATAGGGCCCGCGGCGCGCGCCCGCCTCGTCGCCTATCTGCCGCAGCAACGCACCATAGGCTGGCGGCTGACCGTGCGCGATCTCGTAGCGCTCGGCCGTCTGCCGTGGCGTGCCTTTGGCCAGCGCGCGAGCGCGCGCGATGAAGATGAAGCGGCAATCGAGCGCGCGATGGAGATGGCCGATATCGCGTCACTCTCGCCGCGGATCGCCACCGAACTCTCTGGCGGAGAACAGGCCCGCGTCCTGATGGCGCGCGCCATCGCGCAGGAGACACCGCTTCTCATCGCCGACGAACCGGCCTCCGGCCTCGATGCCGCGCACCAGATCATGCTGATGCGATCGCTGAAAGGGCTCGCTGCAGAGGGAAAAACCGTGCTGGTTTCACTCCACGATCTGACGCTGGCGGCTCGCTGGTGCGATGAGGTCATGCTCCTGAATGAGGGAAATCTGGCCGCGCTTGGGTCGCCGGAAACCGTGTTGTCGGATGAAAACCTCGCGAGGATTTATGGCGTGACGGCCCATCGCGCACAGGATGGAAACGGCCTGATCATTGCGCCTGTGGGGCTGACCGAAACGGCACCGAGCGGCTAATCGGCATTGTGCGTGGCCATTGCCGCCCTGGCATTGAGAAGACCGTCGCCGAAGTCTTCGTCACGGCCAGGCTCTCCCAGATCCACCGCGGTGCTGCGAAGCAATTCCGCAAGCGCCCTGGGAGATGCATTCTCGCCCGCATGGATCAGATTGGCAATCGCTCCAGAGACGATGGCAGCGGCAAAGGAGGTGCCCGTAACGACATCCATGCCGCCGGGTATGGGGGCCACCACGTTCACGCCCGGCGCCGAAAGATCGATGTAGCGGCCACGGTTTGCCTTCCCCATCACCCGGTCGTGCATATCGGTCGCCGTTACGGCGATCACGCCATCATAGGCTGCCGGATAACCGAAAGGCGCGCCGGGACCGTTGTTGCCCGCAGCAGCGACAAGCACCACACCGCGCGCCATCGCATTACGGCAGGCGGAAGAAAAAAGCGGATTTTCTGGCCCAACAAAGCTCATGTTCACGATCTGGGCGCCCTCTTCCACCGCCCAGTCGAGCGCCGCCAGAAGCACGCTGGTGCTGGAAACGCCCTCCTCGAAGGCTCGGGCATGGAGCAATCGCACACCCGGTGCCACACCGCGAAACGGCCCATCGCCGGCAATCAGACCAGAAATGGACGTGCCATGCTCCCGGTCTTTCACCGCCATGTCGGGGAGCGCGTCGAATACGCTTGCAACACGGCCGGCAAGGGCCGGGTGCGTCTCGTCCACAGCCGTATCGATCACGGCCACGCTCACATTCTCACCGTTCACCGCGCCGGCATCGAGTGCGATCCGTTCAAAGGCGTAGTTGACGATGCCCGCGGTCTGTTGAAGCTGGAACACATGGTTCGGCACCCGATCGGCCAGCCGGCCATCGCCTTCAAGCTGTGCAAGCACGAAAGCCACCGGGCGTCCGTCGGGTATCCCTAGGCGGGCAATGGTGCGCCCGAGCAAGGCCGAACCACGGGCCGAGCGCAGTTCCAGCCCGAATTGCGCCGCAATGGCGGCAGCCACATCCCCGTCACCGTCGAGGGTGACAAGAACCTCATCCGGCACGAAAACTCCGGAGATGGCACGCTGCGGCGCTACGGGCCTGACATTGGCTCCCACGCTCCCTGTCGTGGTGGCTGGGCTGCCGGGCGTGGCGCCATTGCCTGCCGCGCTGTCATTCGTTGCCGAAGATGCATCACCGGATGTCGCAGGCTGGGTGGGCGCATCGGCGCCCGCCCCCGGGCCAAACAGCTCCGCCAGCATCTGCGGCAGAAAGACCACATTGCGTCCGCTGGCCTCCAGCCGCGTCTGCGCTTCGTCGTCGGCGGATTCAACTGGTGTACCTGTTTGGGCATGAGCTGAAACCGCGAAGACAACCGAGATAACAAGCCCCGCCAATAAGTGTAAAATTGACTTATTCATCGCCCGGCCTGCGTCCCGTCACGACCGATTCAACGAGTTCCGCCTGTTCGAGTGCCTCAACGATCTGATTATACTGTTCAACCGTCTCGGCATCGACGACAACACGGTACAGCCCGCCCGGCAGAGGCCCGGCGGCGATCTCGACCCCGCTTTCTTCAAGCAAGGTCGAGACATCGGCCATGGAGGCATCCGCCGCGAATGTCACGAAGGCGAAGGGTGCGTTCCCGCGATCCGCTCCCGCCACGGAATATTGCTCGGTCTGCGAAAGGTTGAGCCAGACCGTCTGGCCGACGAGAATGGCGAGCGCCAGCCCGGCAGCCACCCACGCAGCCTGCACCGGCAGTGAAGGCAGAAAACCGGCCAGCCATTCCCGCAGCGAAGGTTTTGCGCTCCTGTCGGGGCCCGCCTCCTCGGCCAGCGCCCTGGAAAAGCGGGTTAACGCATCCTCTGGCGGACGGATCGCCTCATTGTCCGCGAGCGTGGCCGAATACTCGCCCTCGGCTTCGGCCAGCGAGGCCATGGCCTGCGGGTCGGAGGCAAGCCACTCCTCGACCTCGCGCAGTTCCGCGCCCGAAAGCGTTCCGTTCAGGAAGAACGGCAGCAGCGCCTCCAGCCGGTCGCGGCGGTTCGATTGTGCGTTCTCGCTCATGGCCAGCCTCGATCATATCCTGCCGCCTGCAAGGCTTCTCCAAGCTTCTTGCGGGCGTAAAACATCCTGGTTTTCACGGTAGCGGCGGGGACGGAAAGGATTTCGCCGATCTCGGTCACCGACTTGCCGTGGTAATAGGCTAGGTCGACCACGGTGCGGTGTTCTTCCGACAGTGCATTCACGAAGGAGCGCAGCGCCGCCGCCTTGTCATCCTTCATTGTGGTGACCTCCGGCGTGTCGGCGGTGTCTTCAATCGCCTCTGCCTGCCCGTCATCCAGCGCACTTTCCCGGCGCTTGCGCAAAGCCGAAAGCGCCTTGAAGCGGGCGATGCCAAGCAACCAGGTGGAGACCTGAGAGCGCGCTTCGAAGCGCGGCGCCTGACGCCACACTTCCAGAAACACTTCATTCGCAATCTCGTCCGCCATGGTTTCCGATCCCGTCTGGCGCATCACGAAACGGAAGACCCGTGCATGATGCCGCATGAACAAGAGCCGGAGCGCCGCCCTGTCCCCACGCGCCGTTCTGGCCACGAGTGCAGCATCGGATGTCTGATCCGCAACACTCATGCCAGGCCCTTCGACAGTGTGTCGCGCGACGGTGCGTTTCGGTTCATCGCTTCCCCCAGTTTCTGAAAAGCTAGTCCATTTGCCGTTCGGTGGAAACAGAATTGCCTCCCTCTATCGACTTTGCGGTGCACATCAATGTGAACCTTTTCACAGCCTCGTCAGACAAACCCTGCAGGGTACGCATGGTGCGCACCCGGAAAGGAGTGTTCTGATGACACGGCATATCGACTGCAAATGGTCGTTCAAGCCGCCGCGGCGCGTGGCCGGGGCGGTTTTGTTGACCTTGCGTAAGCCGAGGCGTAGGCTCTCCCATGACGGGGTTGAAATGAACCTCGCTTCGGGGGGATACGCCGGAACAAGGGGAACAGGGCTCAACAATGATGCCCATCCGGCCACCTCCCGAAACGGCTTCGGGAGGCACGTTATGGGGCATAACCGGCAGTTCCCGGCACGGTGCGAAGGAAACGCACACGATCGTCCTGGCACAATCGCCAGACGCTTTCTTGAGAGCACCGCCGCCATAGCGCTCGCCGTCATGGCGGGCTTTTCATCGAGTGCACCTGCAAGCGCGCAGGAAAACGCGATCATCCAGCCGGGTTTCATGGCAGTGACCGGTTTCCCCGGCACGCTCATCCCCGGTTTCGAGGAAGGGCTCCTGCCCGGTGTCGACCCGGTGGACGAAACCTTCATCGATACCGGGCGCGCTTCTCTGCGCATCTTCGACATGACCTGGCTGGGCGCCCCGCCCAGCGGGCAGGTGGTCTTTACCCCGCCGCCCTTCGAAGTGCCGGCCTCTGAAATCGGTCAGGTGTTCGGTCTTGCCTATGATGACGGCAAGCGCGAAGAGACCACGGCGATCGTACCGAACCTCTACGCCGCCGCAACCTCCATGCACGGTCTCCAGATCGTCACGGAAGACGCGGACGAAGACGGACGGCCCGAGCGGCAGCGCCGCGGCGAAGCCGGCGCACGCTTCATGGATGGGCAGTTCGGCGAGAAGAATGGCGGCGGACCCGGTTCGATCTGGAAAATCGACGGTATCACCGGTGCCGTGACCCTGTTTGCCAATATCGACACGAACAGCGGACCCGGCATCGGCAACATCGCCTTTGACCGGTCACACCGCCAGTTCTTCGCTTCCGATCTCGACAGCGGTCTCATTCACCGCATCGACATCGACGGCAATCTCATCGACACGTTCGATCATGGCGTCGACGGCAGGCCGGCACGCGGGCTCGATCCCGTGGGCGACGATGGCGCCGTGATGGACATTCAGGGTGCTGCTTTCGACGCGGAAGAGCCGAAGAGCTGGGGTTACACGCAGGAAGAGCGCCGCGTTCATGGCCTCGCCATGCACGGTGGACGCCTCTACTACGCCGTGGGCGAAGAGGCGGAAATCTGGTCCGTGGGCATCGCCCGCGACGGCACATTCGCCGGCGACCCGCGCTGGGAGCTGACGGTGGAGGCAGAGGAAGACCTTCCGGTCACCGACATCGCCTTCGACACGCGCGGCTTCATGTACCTTGCCCAGCGGGGCGAGGTCGAAAACCGCTATGACTACTCAAGCTTCGCCGACAGCGGTGAAGCATCGGTGCTGCGCTACTGGCGCGAAAGCCCCGACGATCCCGAAACCGAAAGCATCTGGGTGCCGGCACCGCAGGAATATGCCGTCGGTTTTCCCGAACCATACCGACAGGGAGCCGGCGGCATCGATCTGCAATATGGCTATGACGCCGAAGGCTTCTTCAACCGCAATGCCTGCGCAGCCACACTGGTGAAAACCGGTGACAGACTGCGCGACAACCCTGCCCTTGAAGACCAGCTCATCGAAGGCGGGCCACTTGTCGTTCATGGCGTGCAACTCACACGAAGCACGCTCGTGCGGCCAAAGAACGAGCCCCCCTTCGGCTCGTGGTTTGCCGATTACGACGGTTTCTTCGAAGACCCCGAGGTCAAGGGGCATGTCGGCGACGTGGAGGTCTGGCGTCCCTGCGAGGGCCGCGCCGGCTACTACGAGCCTATCCCCTATCCGGGCGGCATTCCCGTGCCCGGCTGGCCGCCCGGCTTCCCGCCACCAAACGATCTCCCGCCCTGTATCGAGCTGGAGACCGCGGCGTATTTCTGTACGCCCGCAGGGCTTGAAGCCGATCTCTATATCCATGACCGCGCCGGCATCGGTGGCGATTCGCTTTCCGCGAAATCGCTCACGCCCGGCGTCGGTGTTTCCCCGTCCAGGCAGACGGTTCCCAGCCTGGCCACGCCGTTCACACTCGGCATCAGTGGCCACATTCCTGGTGAAACCGTCGATCTCGGCCTTTGCTTCTACAGTAAGTCCGATGCCGAGGCGGGTGGCTACTTCCCCTGTTGCAAGGTGACGTTGCCGCTTGAAACGCCGCTTGAATCCTGTGCGCCGTGAGGAGGGAGAGATGATCATGTTCACTTTTCCCGCCGACCGGACCACGGTCAACAATGTCATGGAGACGATCATGAAACCCCTTGCAGAAAAAGCGCGCTCGCCGCGCTGGCTGCTGGTGGCGGGCATGGCGCTCTCCACCGCGCTCATACCGCTTTCCGGCATCAATCAGGCGAGAGCACAGGACCGGACGATCGAGGAGCTTGAGGTTCTCGAAACGCCGGGCGACGCCGAAGGCCCACGCATTGAACTTGAACCGGAAGTGCCCGAAGTCGAGCCCGATCTGACGCCTTTCCTTGAAAAGCGCGGAACACAGCTCAATTGCGATTATGTGGAATACCGCCTGCGCCTCGGCGTGCGCGGCACACCTGACATGATCGCCCATCCGGGCCTCGACGCGTTTCTCACCAATGTAACCTTCGAGTTTACCGATCAGCTTCCCGCCAATCTGTCGATTGTCGACGCCACTTTCAGCGGCGACATCATCGGTGTCGGCGGTGGAGCCGTTCCACCCCATGTGGTCAGCACAAGCGCTACCCTTGATGACACGCTCACCCAGTCGGACTTCCATCTGTCCGCCGCCGATCTCGACGGCGACGGCAGTCTGACCGAGCGCGCCATCGACATCACCATCAAGGCAAAGATCGACCAGACGGCGTTCCCTGCCGCAACCAATGTCGATAATCAGGCCAATGTGGCCGTGATCCGCACGGCAACCGGCGGGCTTGTCGCCACCATTCCGTCGCACGATCCCGCCCTGCCGGACGACGGTGACTGGAAGACGGGCGATCCAACGACAATCACCATCGACGTCACGGATTGCGATCCGCCACCGCCTCCCCCTCCGCCCGGCGACGGGCCGGAAGAGGCCTGTTTCTCGGTCGAGACCGGCGAGGTGGACTGCCTTCCCGGCGGCGGTGCCTATATCTACCGCATGGATGTCGGCCCGGAGATGGCAGGCAATGTCGTCACGGTGACCTCCACCACGCCCGGCATCACCATCGATCCGCCGAGCCAGCCCGTTCCGGCCGGCGGTGGCACGCTCGAATGGGAGATCACCGGCGCGCTGCCCGGCGATACGGTGCATCTGATCGTCACCGGCATCGAGACCTATGCGGGTCCGGCCGAGGGCGTTGGGCTGTGCTGCTCGCAGGTGGTCGATATTGAGATCCCCGAAGACCTCGAATGCCCGCCCGACGATGAAGGCGAGCCCGATATCAAGGTCGAGAAGCGCGCCGATGAGGCCGAATGCGAGATCGACGGTTCGTGTGATTTCACCATTCGCGTCTCCAACGCGGGTGACGCACCTTACACCGGCAAGATCGTGCTGGATGAGGTAACGACGCCCGGCAATGCTACGGTGGTCTCGGGACCAAATGCGCCATGGACCTGCGTTCCGATGGCAAGCCCCATGTCGTGCGAGCATCCCGAAACAACGCTCAATCCAGGCGAATTCGTGGAGCTGAAACTCGGCTTCCAGCCAGGACCGGCATGGAGCTGGAGCGCGATCCGCAACTGCGCCGAATATGACTACACGGCCAGCGGCAAGGATCCGTTCGGCGATCCGACCAACGACAAGGCCTGCGCCACTATCGCGATCTGCCTGCCGGGCGATCCGGCCTGCACGCCGCCGGAGAACGATATTCCGGATATCGCCGTGCGCAAGCGGGCCGATCCTTCGGTCTGTACGCCAGATGGTCTCTGCACCTACGTCGTGACCATCATCAATGCGGGAGCAACGCCGATTAATGGTCCAGTCAGCTTCGAGGACACTTTCCCGGCCGGTGACGTTGCCTCGGCATCGTTCAGCCCATCACCGCCCTGGTCGTGCGCGCCGCTCTCCGGCAACACGTTCCAGTGCAATCATCCCGGACTGAACCTTGTGCCGGGCGCATCGACGGACATTCTCGTGACCACGATCGTTGGCGATTACCCGACAAACGAGGTCGAGAACTGTGTGGAGGTGACCGCGCTTGAAGGCGAAACCAACCTCGCCAACAACGAGGCCTGTGCGACGGCGACCATACCGGGCATCCCGGGCGGCCAGCCGCAAATGCGCATCCAGAAGACCTGTGAGCCCACCGTCTCGCTCGCCGAAGGTGTGGCCTGCCGGATCACGGTCAGCAATGCGGGAACCGCCGCACCCGTCGGCCCGGTTCGCGTCAACGACGCGGCCGAGATCATTGGCAGCGGTGCACCGGTGGATGTCCAGAGCGTCACGCCTGACGGCCCGGAGTGGTCGTGCGGCGCTGTGCCTGCGGCCAGTCTCACCTGTGAGATCCCCGGCGCCATCATGACGCCCGGAACCGCGCGGCACTTCGATGTGACGGTCAATGTCTCACCCAATGAGCGTTTCGAGAACTGCGCACGCGGTTCCTTCGGCCCGGCTCCGGGAGACGACATCGTCTATCCCATCGGCGAGGCCTGTGCTCAGGGCGGCACGCAGATCTCGGTCGAGAAGACCGGCGATGCAGAGTGCCTGCTTGGCGAGCCCTGCACGTTCCAGATCACCATCCGCAACGAAGGTCCGTCATCGATCTCCGGTCCGGTTCGCATCGGCGATGCGCTTCGGGTTGAAGGGTTTGGTGGCGTACCGGCCCGGATCATCTCCGTGAACCCGCCTTTCGGCTGTTCGCCGGAGCCGACCGAGCTTCCCTTCGCCTGCGAAGCCGACCTCACCCTTGCCAGTGGCGAAAGTCGCACGCATGAGGTGGTTGTCGAGCTGCCGGAAGATGGCGGGCTCGCCAACGCGGTGGGCAATGGTGCATCGGGACGCAACTGTGCAGCGGTGATCGACCGTGAAGCGGATGTGCGCACCGCACCGTCCCTCTCAGGTACCCCGGATGGTGCTGGAGATGGCCGTGCCTATGACTGCCATGACTTCACGGTTCTGGCGGATGAGAATGAGGATCAGCAATGTTCGCCGGGTCTCGTTCTCAACAATGACGGGCGCTGTGTCTGTCCGGAAGGCACCACCTTCCGCAACGGCCAGTGCGTCGGCACGCAGACCGCTCCGGTTCCGCTGCCCACGCCGCGGCCAACACCGCCGCGCGAGCCCGATCCGAAGCCGCAGGCAGATCCCCGGCCGCAATGCCGGCTCCTGCCGGGTCAGATCCGCACGCGCGATGGCCGCTGTGTCTGCCCTCGCGGAACGCGCCTGACCAACGGCCGCTGCGTCAAGCCGCAGGTCCAGCGCGAATGCCCGCGCGGCACGACGGGCACGCCACCCAACTGCCGGCCGATCCGCCAGCAGTGCCGCCTGCTTCCGGGCATGATCCGCACCCAGGACGGACGCTGCGTCTGTCCGCGCGGAACACGTCTGGTGGCCGGAGCCTGCCGCAAGCCAGAGGTGCAACGCCAATGCCCGCCGGGAACCACGGGGCGCTTCCCGAATTGCGCACCCATAGTGCAGCCGCGCTGCCCGCGTGGAACGACTGGCAAGTTCCCCAACTGCCGCCCGGTTGTGCAGCGCCGCTGCCCGCAGGGCACCACGGGAACCTTCCCGAACTGTCGCCCGGTCGTGCAGCGCCGTTGCCCGCCCGGCACCACGGGCAAGTTCCCCAACTGCCGGCAAATCCGCGTAACGCCGCCGGTCAACCGGGTGCCCCGGCAGCAGCTTGATCGTCCCCTGCGCATCAACCCGCAACTCCTGCGGCCGCGCGACAAGGGCAATCAGCTCCAATAAGGGGAAACACCTTAAAAATGCCCCGCCGGGTTCTCCGGCGGGGCGCTTATCCTCCACCCACCGCGCAAGACATTACTCCCCCACGGCCTGGTCCAGATCAAAACTCGAATATCCCGGTGGACGGACTTTCCCGGTGATCACCCGGGTTTCAATTTCCAAACGGTACCGACCACCCCATCGGCGCCAATGGTTTGCAATCCGCTTTTCAACCCACGCAAGGCGATGTCTCGCAAGCGTTCGGCTGCCTTCTTCATCCAGATAGCTCACCCGCAGCACGGAGGGTTCCCGGTCGAGAATCTCGATCAGCTGATCGACAGCGGAGAGCCAGTTCTGTCTCAGCGCACTTCTTCCTCGTACGAATGCGTCACTGCGAAGATCAAGCCGCACCATACGCTGGATCGATGCACCAAAATTGATTTTGGTCATCTTGCCGGCGGTCAGTCGAACCACGCGCACATTTTCCGTCGTCAGGCGATAGCCTGAAGGCAGGGTTCGGGCGTCGAGCTTGACGACGAAGTTGGTCCCCAGGCGGTGATCCGGCAGCGCCGCGCACGGTATATGAAAGCGGCCCGCCGCGTCGGTTGTTATCAGCCGCCCCTTCACAGCGGCTAATCGCACCCCCGGCAATCCCGGTTCCCCCTCGTCCGGATACCCGTTGCTGTTTCTATCGTCGAAAACTTTCCCGATCACGTCACCACAATCGAAAACCGGCTCCTCTTCTATCCGGACACTGGCTTTGGCTTCGGAGGTTATCGGGCGACCGAGCGGATCGGTCAGAACCGCAGTGTTGACATAGACACCTGGACCGATAGAGGCCGGCGCATTCATGCTCAGGCGAATTTCGATCGAACTCTGCGCCTCCAGAGAAATGTCATCGAAGCGAAGCAAGCGACCGTTCACGACTGGGTCCGCAGGTGCCCCATCCACCTGTGCAGAGCCCTCAATATAACGAAACCCGGGCGGAAGCTGATCTTCAACTTTCAACCCTCGAACGGGTCCGTCGCTATTGTTGGTCACCACGATCGTAAATGGTGCCTGCTCTCCCCGACGGATGCTGGTCCTGTCCGCGGTCTTGCTGATCGTGAGGTTGCCCGCCCCGGCCGGTAAAGTCAGAGGAAGCGTGCTTTCGTTCGAAGCCAGGGAAAATGCCTCACCGCCGCCATCCAGCACTGAGCCATGTGCGGTTGCTGTATTCGTGACCGCTTCGGCGGTTCCGGCACCATTCTCGATGTCAGCCTGTGTAAGCAGGTAGTTAGCGGAAAAATGCCCGATCTCGCCCACCGCCAGAGATTGCGTGTCCGGTTGTATGTCAGACAAGCGGCCATTCGCGGGATGCCCGTTGAATTCCGGACCATTGTCCTCGATCCGAATGTCGCTCACAGGAAGCTTACCGGTATTGGTGACCTCAAACGCGTATTGGATAACATCACCGGGCGAAGCCAGGCCGTCGCCATCCATGTCCGAAAATCCACCGGTTTTGGCCAGGCTCAGACCCGGAAACTGGAGGGGCAGGACAACGCACTGTTCCGAGGGACAATCCGGGTCTGCCTCAGTGGGAATTTTGGCGAAGTTGACGACTGTATCAGCCGCTTGTTCCAGCCGTTCGACCACGGATGCTTCGACCCTGAGAACGAGTTGCCCGCTGGTGCCCCCCTCGCGCTGCGGAACGGTCAAACCTGTCCACTCGACAGTGCCGCTGCTGTAGCGGCCACCATGACTTGCAGCCACAAACCGCAGATGCGGATCCAGAACATCGAGCACGGAAAAGTCAGTGGCGGCGCTGCCGGCGTTGGTGAGCACAATCTCGAATGTCAGGGTCTCGCCAAGTTCGGCCAGTCCGGGAACCCCGCCTCCCTCCGATACAAGCGATTTGGAAACGCTTACATCCGGAGGAATGTGGTTTGCGGTGCTGCAGGGGGCACACTCTCCACTGCTTGCAACCACACTGTTGGACAGGGTTACCGGTGCGTCCTCGGCTACAATTGCCGTGTAGCTGATGCTATGGGTCCCGGCCGGTGTTCCCGCCGGAAGCTTGAAAGAAAGTTCCGGTTCACCACCCGTGTCCGCTTCGAACGAACCGGCGCTCACAACACTGCCGAAGGTGAGCCCGGATCCGAGCGTATCGGTTAATTCGAGATCCTGCGTTGTCGTTCCGTCTACGACCACCGTCGTCAACGTATAGGTCAGCGTGTCTCCGATCTCGACGGATGCACCGTCGCCCACATCCGACGTCTTTGCCGTGCCGAGCCGGACCAGCGGATTTGCCGTTGCGCAGGACCTGCATTCGCCCACATCTGCGACCACCGCGTTGGACAGCGCTCCCGAAGCACCGTCCGAAACTGTCGCCGTATAGGACACACTGTAGGTCCCCGCTGCGGTACCGGAAGCAAGCGTGAAAGAGAGCTCAGGCGCACTTCCCACGTCAGCTGAAAATGCTCCCAGAGCCGTCACACTGCCAAACTCCAGCCCTGCCCCCAGCGTATCGGTCAGGACGAGGTCCTGTGTCGTATCGCCACCCGTCACCTCGGTCGTCAGCGTGTAGGTGATCGTGTCGCCTGCCTGAACACCAACACCGTCGCCCACATCCGATGTTTTGGATGAGCTGAGCTCAACAAGCGGATTCGCGGTCGTGCAAGAAGAGCAATCGCCGATGTTGGCCAGCGCACTGTTCGAAACCGAGCCCGCCGCACTCTCGGACACCGTCGCCGTGTAGGACACGCTGTAGGTTCCCGCCGGTGTTCCAGAAGGAAGCGTGAACGAGAGGTTCGGCGCGCTGCCTGTGTTCGGAGCGAACGTGCCCGGCGCCGTCACGCTATCGAAGTCGAGCCCCGCTCCCAGCGTGTCGGTCAGGATCAGATCCTGTGTCGTATCGCCACCCGTCACCTCGGTCGTCAGCGTGTAGGTGATCGTGTCGCCTGCCTGAACACCGACACCATCGCCCACATCCGATGTTTTGGATGAGCTCAATTCAACAAGCGGGTTCGTGGTTGCACAGGGAGAGCACTCCCCCACATCAGCCACCGCACTGTTTGAAACCGAGCCCGCCGCGTTCTCGGACACCGTCGCCGTATAGGACACGCTGTAAGTTCCCGCCGGTGTTCCAGAAGGAAGCGTGAACGACAGGGTCGGCGTGCTGCCTGTGTCCGGAGCGAAGGCCCCCGGCGCCGTCACACTTTCAAACTCCAGCCCCGCTCCCAGCGTGTCGGTCAGAACGAGGTCCTGTGTCGTATCGCCACCCGTCACCTCGGTCGTCAGCGTGTAAGTGATCGTGTCCCCCGCCTGAACACCAACACCGTCGCCCACATCCGAAGCCTTCGACGTGCTGAGCTCAACAAGCGGATTCGTGGTTGCGCAGGGGGAGCACTCACCCACATCGGCGACGGCATTGTTCGAAACCGATCCTACCGCACTGTCAGAAACCGTCGCCGTATAAGACACGCTGTAAGTTCCCGCCGGTGTTCCAGAAGGAAGCGTGAACGACAGGTTCGGCGCGCTGCCCGTATCCGGGTCAAACACCCCCGGCGCCGTCACACTGCCGAAGTCGAGCCCAGCCCCCAGTGTATCGCTCAGAACCAGATCCTGTGTTGTATCGCCACCCGTCACCTCGGTCGTCAGCGTGTAGGTGATCGTGTCGCCTGCCTGAACACCAACACCGTCGCCCACATCCGATGTTTTGGAAGAGCTGAGCTCAACAAGCGGGTTCGTGGTTGCACAGGGGGAGCACTCGCCCACATCGGCCACAACACTGTTCGAAACCGAGCCCGCCGCACTGTCAGAAACCGTCGCCGTGTAGGATACGCTGTAGGTCCCCGCTGCGGTACCGGAAGCAAGCGTGAAAGAGAGCTCAGGCGCACTTCCCACGTCAGCTGAAAATGCTCCCAGAGCCGTCACACTGCCAAACTCCAGCCCAGCCCCCAGCGTATCGCTCAGAACCAGATCCTGTGTCGTATCGCCACCCGTCACCTCGGTCGTCAGCGTGTAGGTGATCGTATCCCCCGCCTGAACACCAACACCGTCGCCCACATCCGATGTTTTGGATGAGCTCAGTTCAACAAGCGGATTCGTGGTTGCGCAGGGAGAGCACTCACCCACATCGGCCACAACACTGTTTGAAACCGAGCCCGCCGCACTGTCAGAAACCGTCGCCGTGTAGGACACGCTGTAAGTTCCCGCCGGTGTTCCAGAAGGAAGCGTGAACGAGAGGTTCGGCGCGCTGCCTGTGTTCGGAGCGAACGTGCCCGGCGCCGTCACGCTGCCAAACTCCAGCCCCGCTCCCAGCGTGTCGGTCAGAACCAGATCCTGTGTCGTATCGCCACCCGTCACCTCGGTCGTCAGCGTGTAGGTGATCGTATCCCCCGCCTGAACACCAACACCGTCGCCCACATCCGATGTTTTGGATGAGCTCAGTTCAACAAGCGGATTCGTGGTTGCGCAGGGAGAGCACTCACCCACATCGGCCACAACACTGTTTGAAACCGAGCCCGCCGCACTGTCAGAAACCGTCGCCGTGTAGGACACGCTGTAAGTTCCCGCCGGTGTTCCAGAAGCAAGCGTGAACGACAGGGTCGGCGCGCTGCCTGTGTTCGGAGCGAACGTGCCCGGCGCCGTCACGCTGCCAAACTCCAGCCCCGCTCCCAGCGTATCGCTCAGGATCAGATCCTGTGTCGTATCGCCACCGGTCACCTCGGTCGTCAGCGTGTAGGTGATCGTGTCGCCTGCCTGAACACCAACACCGTCGCCCACATCCGATGTTTTGGATGAGCTCAGCTCAACAAGCGGATTCGCGGTCGTGCAAGAAGAGCAATCGCCGATGTTGGCCACAACACTGTTTGAAACCGAGCCCGCCGCACTGTCAGAAACCGTCGCCGTGTAGGACACGCTGTAAGTTCCCGCCGGTGTTCCAGAAGCAAGCGTGAACGACAGGGTCGGCGCGCTGCCTGTGTTCGGAGCGAAGGCCCCCGGCGCGGTCACGCTATCGAAGTCGAGCCCAGCCCCCAGCGTATCGCTCAGAACCAGATCCTGTGTCGTATCGCCACCGGTCACCTCGGTCGTCAGCGTGTAGGTGATCGTGTCGCCTGCCTGAACACCAACACCATCGCCCACATCCGATGTTTTGGAAGAGCTCAGTTCAACAAGCGGGTTCGTGATTGCACAGGGGGAGCACTCACCCACATCGGCCACAACACTGTTCGAAACCGAGCCCGCCGCACTGTCAGAAACCGTCGCCGTGTAGGTCACGCTGTAGGTTCCCGGTGCGGTACCGGAAGGAAGCGTGAACGAAAGCTCAGGTGCGCTTCGGGTATCAGCTGAAAATACCCCCAGAGCCGTCACACTTCCAAAGTCGAGCCCCGCTCCCAGCGTATCGGTCAGGATCAGGTCCTGTGTCGTGTCGCCACCCGTCACCTCGGTCGTCAGCGTGTAGGTGATCGTGTCGCCTGCCTGAACACCAACACCGTCGCCCACATCCGATGTTTTGGATGAGCTCAGCTCAACAAGCGGGTTCGTGGTTGCACAGGGGGAGCACTCACCCACATCGGCCACAACACTGTTTGAAACCGAGCCCGCCGCGTTCTCGGACACCGTCGCCGTATAAGACACGCTGTAAGTTCCCGCCGGTGTTCCAGAAGCAAGCGTGAACGACAGGGTCGGCGCGCTGCCTGTATCCGGGTCAAACACCCCCGGTGCCGTGACGCTGCCAAACTCCAGCCCCGCTCCCAGCGTGTCGGTCAGGATCAGATCCTGTGTCGTATCGCCACCCGTCACCTCGGTCGTCAGAGTGTAAGTGATCGTGTCACCTGCCTGAACACCAACACCGTCGCCCACATCCGATGTTTTGGATGAGCTCAATTCAACGAGCGGGTTCGTGGTTGCACAGGGAGAGCACTCACCCACATCGGCCACAACACTGTTTGAAACCGAGCCCGCCGCACTGTCAGAAACCGTCGCCGTGTAGGACACGCTGTAAGTTCCCGCCGGTGTTCCAGAAGGAAGCGTGAACGAGAGGTTCGGCGCGCTGCCCGTATCCGGGTCAAACACCCCCGGCCCGGTCACGCTATCGAAGTCGAGCCCAGCCCCCAGCGTATCGCTCAGAACCAGATCCTGTGTCGTATCGCCACCGGTCACCTCGGTCGTCAGCGTGTAGGTGATCGTGTCACCTGCCTGAACACCAACACCATCGCCCACATCCGATGTTTTGGAAGAGCTCAGTTCAACAAGCGGGTTCGTGATTGCACAGGGGGAGCACTCGCCCACATCGGCAACGGCACTGTTCGAAACCGAGCCTGCCGCACTGTCCGACACCGTCGCCGTATAGGACACGCTGTAAGTTCCCGCCGGTGTTCCAGAAGCAAGCGTGAACGACAGGTTCGGCGCGCTGCCCGTATCCGGGTCAAACACCCCCGGTGTCGTGACGCTGCCAAACTCCAGCCCCGCTCCCAGCGTGTCGGTCAGGATCAGATCCTGTGTCGTATCGCCACCCGTCACCTCGGTCGTCAGAGTGTAAGTGATCGTGTCACCTGCCTGAACACCAACACCGTCGCCCACATCCGATGTTTTGGATGAGCTCAATTCAACGAGCGGGTTCGTGGTTGCACAGGGAGAGCACTCACCCACATCGGCCACAACACTGTTTGAAACCGAGCCCGCCGCACTGTCAGAAACCGTCGCCGTGTAGGACACGCTGTAAGTTCCCGCCGGTGTTCCAGAAGGAAGCGTGAACGAGAGGTTCGGCGCGCTGCCCGTATCCGGGTCAAACACCCCCGGCCCGGTCACGCTATCGAAGTCGAGCCCAGCCCCCAGCGTATCGCTCAGAACCAGATCCTGTGTCGTATCGCCACCGGTCACCTCGGTCGTCAGCGTGTAGGTGATCGTGTCGCCTGCCTGAACACCAACACCATCGCCCACATCCGATGTTTTGGAAGAGCTCAGTTCAACAAGCGGGTTCGTGATTGCACAGGGGGAGCACTCGCCCACATCGGCAACGGCACTGTTCGAAACCGAGCCTGCCGCACTGTCCGACACCGTCGCCGTGTAGGATACGCTGTAGGTTCCCGGTGCGGTACCGGAAGGAAGCGTGAACGAGAGGTTCGGCGCGCTGCCTGTGTTCGGAGCGAAGGCCCCCGGCGCGGTCACGCTATCGAAGTCGAGCCCAGCCCCCAGCGTGTCGGTCAGGATCAGATCCTGTGTCGTATCGCCACCCGTCACCTCGGTGGTCAGCGTGTAGGTGATCGTGTCACCCGCCTGAACACCGACACCGTCGCCCACATCCGATGTTTTGGATGAGCTCAGCTCAACAAGCGGATTCGCGGTCGTGCAAGAAGAGCAATCGCCGATGTTGGCCACCGCACTGTTCGAAACCGAGCCTGCCGCACCGTCCGACACCGTCGCCGTATAGGACACGCTGTAAGTCCCCGCCGGCGTTCCAGAAGGAAGCGTGAACGAAAGCTCAGGCGCGCCGCCTGTGTTCGGAGTGAACGTGCCCGGCGCCGTCACACTGCCAAACTCCAGCCCCGCCCCCAACGTATCGGTCAGGACGAGGTCCTGTGTTGACACTCCGGCTACGACAACAGTCGTCAGCGTATAGGTCAGAGTATCTCCGACCTGAACACCTACGCCGTTGCCGACATCGACAACCTTCGAAGTGGTGGTTCTTACAAGAGGATTCGTTGTGGTGCATGAGCTGCATTCGCCAAAATCGGCACTAGCAGCATTCGAGACCGAGTCCGAAGCGCTCTCAGACACTGTCGCCGTGTAGGATACGCTGTGCGAACCGGCCGGCGTGCCGGCAGGAAGTTTGAATGTCAGGGTCGGTGCACCGCCCGTATCGGGGTCAAACACCCCCGGTGCCGTGACGCTGCCAAACTCGAGCCCCGCTCCCAGCACGTCGGTAAGGACAAGCTCTCGCGTCGTCGTTCCTCCCGTCACCTCGGTGGTCAGCGTGTAGGTGATCGTGTCACCCGCCTGAACGCCAACCCCGTCCCCCACATCCGAAGCCTTCGACGTGCTGAGCTCAACAAGCGGGTTCGTGGTTGCACAGGGGGAGCACTCGCCCACATCGGCCACAACACTGTTCGAAACCGAGCCCGCCGCACTGTCAGAAACCGTCGCAGTATAGGTCACACTGTAGGTGCCTGCTGCTCTGCCGGCAGGAAGCGTGAACGAGAGGGTCGGCGCGCTGCCTGTGTCCGGAACGAAGGCCCCCGGCGCCGTCACACTTCCAAAGTCGAGCCCTGCTCCCAGCGTGTCGGTCAGAACGAGGTCCTGTGTCGTATCGCCACCCGTCACCTCGGTCGTCAGCGTGTAGGTGATCGTATCCCCCGCCTGAACACCGACACCATCGCCCACATCCGATGTTTTGGATGAGCTCAATTCAACAAGCGGGTTCGTGGTTGCGCAGGGAGAGCATTCACCCACATCGGCGACGGCATTGTTCGAAACCGATCCTGCCGCACTGTAAGAAACCGACGCCGTGTAGGACACGCTGTAGGTTCCCGCCGGTGTTCCAGTAGGAAGCGTGAACGACAGGTTCGGCGCGCTGCCTGTGTTCGGAGCGAAGGCCCCCGGCGCGATCACGCTGTCGAAGTCGAGCCCAGCCCCCAGCGTGTCCGACAGAACCAGATCCTGCGAGGTCGTCCCTCCCGTCACGTCGGTCGTCAGCGTGTAGGTGATCGTGTCACCTGCCTGAACACCAACACCGTCGCCCACATCTGACATCTTGGAGGTGCTCAGCAAGACCTTCTGATTGATTACCGCGCAGTCGATCTCGCTGTCGACCGCAACAGCTTCGGAGGAGAGCGTGAAGGAGTTTTCATCGAACGAAACCGTTCCCCCCGCCCCCATCCCCTGACAGATAACATCATCCAGAACCCAGTTGGGCGGCAGGGTCTCTGAAATGACTGTTTCGACACCGACCTCTGACAGGATCTGCTTGTTCCCCGGCTCAGCGACCCCTTCAGAGATGGTGGTGATGGTCTGGCTTTCCCAACCATTGTTCCCTGTGAACGTGAAGGTGCCCACATCGTCAAAAGTGGTCTTGCGAACCGTCAGTCTTGGCAGTTTGACGAACTCAACGGTGCCCTGCGCCTGATCGTTGGACTGGTCATAATCATCGTTCGACGGGTCGGCGTCTCCATCGGGCACAGCGCGATCGAGCGTGGCAACAAGTGGAAAGCTTCCGGAAACGGCATCCGGATTTGCGACCAGAGGGATGGTGAACGCTATGGTGCCGCCAGTGCCCCCGGGGGTTGGCGCGGGAGAAAGCGGCGAGCTCACCGCACAGGAGACCGTTTGTCCCGAAACCGTGCACCCGGGCACCGGACTGGCCGTCCACCCGGTCGGCACGGAAACAGTGATGGCGAAACCGTCCGACGCTTCTGCGGTACCGGGACCAAGGTTGGTGGCACTCACGCTCATGTCCATCGTGTCACCGGGCGCGTTGTAAACGCCTGCCGGTGCGGAGATGGAAATCGATAGATCCGGACGACCGGAAACCAAAAGGGAACAGGTGCTGTCTTCTCGGTTGATGTGTTCAATCTTGCTCACACAACCGCCTGTTTCCGCAAATGAGTTAGCGGGAATACCCGTTGGCCTCTGCGAGGCCGTGGCTCCGTAACCGGATCCTGGCAGCACGAAAACCTCGTTGCTGGAGGCGTAGTCTGTGGGGTCGTTGCTGGACGGAACGAGATATGGCTCGACATGTTCACCCGAAAGTCCGCTTCCATTGTCGAGAAGAACGTCGTCTTTCGTCAGGTTGACCAGCCATCCGGAACCGCCAATGGTCTGGTCCCAGGCAAAATCGGAAAAACTCAAAGCCGCCGAATGGCGGGCCTGCTCCAAATGTCCGCAATAGACATTGATACCATCATACCCGCGCCCTCCCGCCTGCCTATGAACCCCCGAAGCTGCACGATAGGCTTCGTTGTCGCAGAACCAACCCCGGAAAATATGGCGCCCGTTGCCTTCATTCACACCAACAGTTTGCTCCGATGCCGTAGTGACCGTACTGACAGAAACCCAATCCGACGCACCCAGTTGAAGAGGACGGCACGCCATTCGCAAACTGGAAGCCCATGGGTATCTATTCGGAGGTACGATCCGATCGTAACCTCCTAACTGATGAACAATCTGCCCGGATGCACAGTATCCATGTTGCTCGGTTGTTCGATTTGGATATGCATAACCGGAAACCTCCGGAGTCCCGTCAACAGAAGTGTTGATCGTCTCGACAGACCCGTTGGGAAGAACTGATATGGAGGCGCAATAAAGTCCGACTTGAGCTGTCATGCCTCGCACATTCAATCCCGTGGAGACGTCAGCGTGATAGAGCCCTCGGAGTACTGTACCGGCCGGACACTGGTAACCCTCAACCGATCCTTTATTCGAGCCGATCGTGCCTACGTAGTCGCCATCCCCTCGGAAACCGATGCCAATTTGTGAAAAGGCAAAGTTCGAGAAAAGACAAAACACAAATAAAAATACGGATCGCAGTAATAGTCTATCCACCGGAAACACCAGTCGTTGGGAGTCCTTGGATTAATAAAATTTTAACCAGTTATGATGAAAAAACCGGGACGATCGACCGGAATAGACCCGCATCGCCAACAGTGTGGTCGATGGTGGGCCCGGAGGGACTCGAACCCCCAACCAAGCGGTTATGAGCCGCCGGCTCTAACCAATTGAGCTACAGGCCCGGTGGGCGATGGATTAATTGCTTTTTTCCCGTCGCACAAGTCATCTTGCCGCAATCGATACACAATCCATCGCTAGGTGGCTTTTCGGGACATCGCAAAAGGAGTTTTCCATGATCAGAACCGTTTTCCCCGCCGTGCTCGCTGCTCCCATGCTTGCCGTTTCTCTTTTCAGCGCTGTTCCAGCTTCTGCAGATGAAAGGGACAGCCGAATCATCGTGACGGGCGAGGGAGAAGCCGCTGTCAGCCCCGATATGGCGATCCTTACCATCGCCGTCGTACGCGAAGCCGAGACGGCGCGCGACGCTCTTGATGCGAACAGTCAGGCAATGACCGCCGTGATCGATGCGATGAAGGAAGATGGCATTGAGGCGCGTGATCTGCAGACCGGCGGTCTGTCCATCAACCCGCGCTATGTATATCCGAACGAAAAGAATGACGAGAAGACGCCGCGGATCGTGGGCTACGAAGTTGGCAATACGCTGACCGTACGCATCCGTGATCTCGAGAAGGTCGGCGCAGTTCTTGACCGTTCGGTCACTCTGGGCGTGAACCAGGGCGGTGGTCTGAGCTTTACCAACGACGATCCATCCGAGGCCATCACCGAGGCTCGAAAACGAGCCGTCAGGGACGCGCTCGACAAGGCGAACACACTGGCTGAGGCTGCCGGGGTGAAATTGGGCGATATCGTCGAGATCTCAGAGCAGATGCATCAGCGCCCTCCAATGCCCTATGCCGGCAAGGCTGTTCGGATGCAGGCCTCCGCCGAGGCTGTGCCAGTGGAAGCGGGTGAGAACACCTATCAGGTGCAGGTCAATGTGACCTTTGAACTCGACCGGTAAACCGGGCGCTCAAATATCAGAATCGAAAGCCGCCAGCGCAAGCCGGCGGCTTTCTCGTATTATCGTCGATCAATCCACACTCAACGGATCACCGGGGGATCACCGGGGGATCACCGGACACCGTGGTGCACGGGCGAAGACAACATGCTGCCGTCCCCAATGCGTGCGGCCTGCCACGCGAATGATGTTGCGATTGGCCCTGACCACCCGGGCACGCCGGATACCCATGCGTTCTGCCTTGCGCACTGCCTGCCTTGGCGTGCAGGTGCGATAATGGCCGCGAGGACGTTCGGCTCGGTGGCTGCGGGCACTGTTGCCGTAAAGGTAACCGCCCGAGGGGCCACCAATGCCAAAGCCGAAATAAAGGCTGTCCGCCTGAGCTGTCGCAGGTGCGGCAACCAGCGTGCCCAACCCAATCATTGCTGAAAGTGTGGCGATCTTCAGTTTGTGAAACATTGTGTTCTCCTTGGTGCTCGGGACCCTCGCGCGCCCTTCATGGAGATCACATTGTCAAACCACGCCTGAACCGTTCAGGAACAGGCTGTTCATATGGCATTCAGCCAACAACCGACAAAGCCGCGTTCCACTGTACCGGGTTGCGCTGCTCGCTGATCCTTGTGATTTCGCCGCCATCGATCTCGAAAAACATTCCGCCGGGGAGCGCATAAGTCTGCCCCGCCGCCTCCGGCAGGCCTTCTGCGGTTGCCCGATAGGTGCCGCGAACCGTGAACTCGGCGGCCGCACGAACACCGCCAGGGGCGTTCATCACGGTGGTGTCTGCAAGCCGCTCATCGAAATGCCGTGCCTTCAGTCCGAGACGCCAACGCAGTTTCTCGCGCCCGATCTCCCGCTCGCCGTCAAATGGATCATGCGCCACATCCTCGCTTACCAATGCCAGAGCTGCCTCGTGGTCGTTGGCGTTCAAGGCATCCAGAAAAGATTGCACCAGGCTGCGCGCCTCTTCCTCGGACATCGTCATCACTCCTCATTCATAAAGCACCCCGGAAGGAAACATCGAATGATGTCTATGGTTCCTCGTCCAGGATGAACGCAAAATAGTCTTCCGGCTCCGCCAATTGATCTTCGTTGGCCTTCACACGGCCACGAATGGACACGCCGGCCTCGTGCACGGTGTTGGGATCGCCCGAAACCAGCGGATGCCACCAGGGGAGATCCCTCCCCTCCGCCACGAGGCGATAGCCGCATGTGCTGGGAAGCCAGGGAATGCTGCCCACATTGTTCGGTGTCAGCCGCACGCAATCGGGAACGCGTTTCAGCCGGTTCCCATAGTCGCTGCACCGGCACGTCTCGCCATTGAACAGGCGGCACCCCACACTCGTCCAGTATATCTCACCGGTCTCTTCATCCTCGAGCTTGGCGAGGCAGCATTTGCCACAGCCGTCGCAAAGAGCTTCCCATTCCCGGTCGTTGAGCTCTGCGAGCGTCTTGGTCTTCCAGAATTCTTTGGTTGTCATGCTCGAGCTTTGAACCGCCAGGCATCGCGCGTCAAGCATCGTGTCCGCCCCGTTTCAGACACGTTCTCATCACGTCGCGGTCATGCTTTCACACGCTCCGGTTTCAATCCCGCAAAAATGGGAACCGAACGCCATCGAAGCGGTTAAAGCGGCGATGGGACGCCTGCATACAGGAGAAATTTTATGACGACGCGAAAGCGGATCATGACGACAACCGCCCTCGGTCTGCTCATTGCGGCCGGACCTCTGGCGACACAGCACAGCATTGCAACCGAGCGCTCCTCCGGCGTGGTGCTGGCACAGGCCGAAAAGCCCAAGGGCATGACCGAAGAAGCCTGGCGCGCCCTTTTGAAGAAGCGCGGCAACAAAAAGCAGAAGGAAGAAGCCCCGGTGGAGGGCGAGGATGCACCCGCGTCGGAAGCCGGGACCGAGCCCGAACCCGCGGCACCCCCGCCGGCAGCTGAAACGGAAACCGATCAACCCGCTGCAACGGAAGAACCTCCCACCGAGAAAGCCTCTGGAGCCGACCGCGATGCTGCGGCTGAGGAGGCGCCTTCCGATAACGAGGTGTCCGAGGAACAGCCCCCCGCCCCCGTTGAACCCGAAGCCGCTGAAGAAGCGCCGCCTGCGGAGAGCATGCCCGCTGAGGAGAAGCCTGCCGTTGAAACCCAAAAGGCCTCTCCGGACGCAGAGGAAGATGCGGAGCCAAAACCCGAGCCCGAGGCGGCCTCAGAAGCAGCGCCTACCGATACGGATGCGCCGGCAGAGCCTGCGCCTGCCCCCCGTGCGGATGAGGTTGAAGATGCACCTTTAGAAGAGGTGGTTCCGGCTGAGAGCCAGCCCTCTGGTGAGGCAAAGGAAGCCACTCCCGCAATCCCGGAAGAGCCTGCGAATGAAACGGACCAGGCTCAGCCAGAGAGCGACACCCAGCCTGAACCGCAGGCTACCGAGCCCCTGCCTGAAAACGCCGCTCCTGTTCTGGACAGTGAAAAGGAGCCGGAGGCCGAAGGTGAAGCACAGACCCGCACTCCGGCCAAAACGCCAGATGCGGACAGCGCCCCCGATACGGATAGCGCCGAAGCTCCCACAGAATCGCAGCAGGCACCCATGCCTGAAAGCGACGCCGAGGCACAGACAGACGCGATCAACCCTGAAACGCTTCGCAGCGAAATACGCAACATTCTTGAAGAGAGGGGCGAACGCATTGAAATGGGTCAGACACGCGAGGAACGCCGCGAACGCCGGCGTGAACTGCGAGAGCGGCGCGAAACCGCAGAGGTCGTGCGCGAGTTCAACGACAACCGGACGATCATTCAGATCAACAACCAGGTTTTCGTTGAAAGTCAGGACAGCGACCGGCTTATCCGCGACGATGACGAAGTTTATTATGAAGAACTGCCACGCGGCCGTGTGCGCGAGGTCGTAACACGTCCCAACGGCGTTCGCCTGATCACGGTTCGCAACCGTTATGGCGATGTCATCCGCCGCGTGCGGGTTACGCCGGACGGACGGGAACAGGTCCTCGTCTTCGTGCCGGACGAACGGCTCGAAACCGTCGACCGGTGGCAGGACCCGGCCCGCGAATTGCCTCCGCTCCGCCTGACAATCCCCGTGAGCGAGTATATTCTGGAGGCTGAGCAGGTGGAGGATCCCGAGCGCTATTACACCTTCCTGGAGCAGCCTCCGGTAGAACCGGTGCGGCGGATATACTCTCTGGAAGAGGTGAAGCGCACCGCGCGACTGCGCGATATGGTTCGCCGTATCGATCTCGATACCGTCGAATTCGCCTTTGGCTCAGCCGATATCGAAGAAAGCGAAATTGACGAGCTCGAGGCGATCGCCACCGCCATTCAACGCATGCTGGACGAGAACCCCGCCGAAACTTTCCTCATCGAGGGCCATACGGATGCAGTCGGTTCCGACCTTGCCAATCTGGCACTCTCGGATCGCCGGGCCGAATCCGTCGCCCGCGCCCTGACGGATGTGTTCGGCATTCCGCCGGAGAACCTCGTCACTCAGGGCTATGGCGAACGCTACCTCAAGATCAATACACAGGAGCGCGAACGCGAAAACCGGCGTGTGGCCCTGCGGCGTATTACCCCGCTTGTCGCACCGGTGGCCAGCGCCAGATAAGCCGTGAAGGCTTTCCGTCCGCCCCATGCTCTGGCAGCGGGCTGGCGAAAGGAGCCCGGTCGGATGTTCCCTCCTCCGGCCGGGCTTTGCTTTGTCTTTCAAATCTGCAAGATGCCTTCGAATTCAATGTCGCTCAAAGGAGTTCCATCATGAAGCGCAACGGCCTGCATGGTGTTATCGCCGCCGTCCCAACTCCTGTGACAGCGTCGGGAGATCCGGACACGGCCCGTTTTCTGCGCCATGCGCAATGGGCACTGGACAATGGCTGCGATGCGCTGAATGTGCTCGGCACGACGGGCGAAGCCAATTCGTTTGGGGCTGAACAACGCACCGCTCTCATGCAAGCAGCCGTCGGCGCCCTCGACAGCAGCAGACTGATGGTTGGCACGGGCACCCCGGACCTGAAGACGACAGTCGCGCTGACCCGGCGCGCCCATGAACTCGGCTTTGCCGCAGCGCTGGTTTTGCCCCCTTACTATTACAAGGGAGTGAGCGATGACGGTCTGTTCGCCTGGTTCGAGCGACTGATCTCCGGCACGTCCGGAAACCCCATTCCCGTCTATCTTTACAATTTCCCGCAGATGACGGGCATCACCTTCTCCCCGGCCCTTGCCCGCCGTCTGAAAGAGGCATTCCCTGATCGCATAGCCGGTGCGAAAGACAGTTCAGGCGATCTCGACTATGCTTCCGAACTGGCAAAGATCAGTGATTTTGCCGTCTTCCCGAGCAACGAAGCCTCAATTTCGAAGGCGGAATCTGAAAATTACGCCGGATGCATTTCAGCAACCGCCAGCGTGACCGCGCCGCTTGTTGCAAAACTTTGGGCCGAACCCACCAATGATGATGCCCTGGAGGCGGCGTCCAGTGCACGCACCGCAATATCGGCGCACCCACTCATTCCCGCGGTTAAATACCTGACTGCGAGACTTCATGATGACGCAGGCTTTGCCGCTCCGCTGCCACCGCACATGCCGCTCTCAAACGAGCAGAAAGCGGCACTGGACGAGATTCCTCTGTGAACCGGCCGGCGGCAGTTCCGCGATGCGATCTGCCGCCCGCCGGCCTCCTGTTCTGTGAATACCGGCTGCCCGTCAGCCAGCCTTTTCGCCGATCTCGGAGATACCGCCATTGGCTGCAGACCATTCAAGCGGCTTGTTGAGAAACTTTTCCACTTCATCAAGCGTCTTCTCGTCGAAAAGCTTGTCTGTGCGCGCTACCTGCAGCACATCCCACCAGGTGGTGAGGTAGTGAAGCCGCATACCCGCGTCTTCCAGACGCTTGGGAGTGTCCGGAAATATCCCGTAGTAAAAGACGGCGAAAGTGTCCGTCACTTCGGCGCCAGCCTTGCGCACGGCCTCGGCAAATTTGAGCTTGCTCCCGCCATCCGTGGTCAGGTCTTCCACCAGAAGCAGCCGCGCACCTTCATTCAGATTGCCTTCGATTTGGGCATCGCGTCCAAAGCCCTTGGGCTTCTTGCGCACATAGAGCATGGGCAGGCCGAGCTTGTCAGAGAGCCAGGCAGCAAAGGGAATGCCTGCCGTCTCGCCTCCGGCCACCGCGTCGAACTTTTCGAACCCGGCATCCCGCAGAACGACCGAGGCCGCAAAATCCATGATCGCGGAGCGAATACGCGGATAGGAAATCAGCTTCCGGCAGTCGATGTAGACCGGGCTCTTGAGCCCTGAAGTGAACGTATAGGGTTCATCAGCCCGGAAATGAACCGCCTTGATCTCTATCAGCATCTTGGCCACGGTCTCGGCAATCAGGGCGCGGTCGGGGAATGTGTTGGCGAACATGGCTGGCTCTCGGTTGGTGACGCGGCTTTCAGCTATCAGGATTGAACGCCGGGCGGAAGTTTTTCCGACAATATTCCGGTGGATGGCTTTGCGCCATTCATCTCATAATTTTCTCGACGCACCATGTCGGAATGCTTCAAGCTCTGACGTCTTCCAAACGAGAAAGGAACTGGAATGCTCTACGCAATTCTCTGCTACCACAATGAAGACGTCGTCATGTCCTGGTCCAGGGAAGAGGACGATGCTGTGCTCGCCAAGCGTCGGCGTGTCCAGAAGGAGCTGGTCGACACGGACCGCATGGGCCCGGCAATCCGTCTGATGCCCACATCCGCGGCAACGACGATCCGGGCTTCGGGAAGCGATCAGCTCGTAATCGACGGCCCCTTCGCCGAAACCAAGGAACAGTTGCTCGGTTTCTACGTCGTGGATTGCGAGAATCTGGAGGAGGTCGTCGATTTCGCCAAACGCCTGAAAGAGGGTGAGAGCGTCACATTCGAAGTTCGCCCGATACAGATTTTTGAGAAAGGCACTTTGCCTGAGAGGGAAGCGGCTCCCAAATGACCGAACTCGCCTGGATCGAGAATGCGCTTACAAGCTCGCGCCCGCAGGCTATGGGAGCACTTCTACGCTATTTTCGTGATCTCGACCGAGCCGAGGAGGCTTTCCAGGAGGCGTGTCTGCGGGCGTTGAAAAACTGGCCGATCAAGGGCCCACCCCGCGACCCGACCGCCTGGCTGATTTTCGTCGGTCGCAATGCAGCGCTGGATGGCGTAAGGCGCGACAGCCGCAGCACTGCACTACCCTCCGAAGACAGGATATCGGATCTCAACGACGTCGAGGCCGACATGGCCGAACGGCTGGACGATGCGCACTACCGCGACGATATCCTGCGGCTGATGTTCGTCTGCTGCCATCCCGATCTTCCGGCAACACAGCAAGTGGCGCTCGCATTGCGCATCGTCTCGGGGCTCAGCGTACGCGAGATCGCCAGCGCCTTTCTGGTGGGCGAAAAGGCCATGGAGCAACGCATTACCCGCGCCAAGCGTCGGGTAGCCGAGGCAAACGTTCCCTTTGCCGCACCCAACGCCGTCGAGCGCTCCGAACGGCTCGGATCGGTCGCAGCGATGATCTATCTGGTTTTTAACGAGGGTTATTCCGCAACCAGCGGCGCGGAAGTCGTGCGCGCCTCGCTGTGCGATGAGGCCATCCGGCTTGCCCGCCTGTTGCTGCGGCTTTTCCCTTCCGAACCCGAGATCATGGGGCTCCTCGCCCTCATGCTTCTCCAGCACGCCCGCAGTGCAGCCCGCACGGATGCGGATGGCAATGCCGTTCTGCTTGATGACCAGGACCGGACACTCTGGAACCGCACCGGCATTGAAGAGGGACTGGCCCTGGTGGACAAGGCTCTGCGCCACGGACGGCCCGGCCCCTATCAGGTGCAGGCGGCAATTGCGGCACTTCACGCGCGTGCCCGCACGCCGGTAGAAACCGACTGGGAAGAAATAGACCTTCTCTATCAGATGCTGGAAAGCCAGACGCCGTCACCTGTCATCACGCTCAACCGCTCGGTCGCTGTATCCAAAATTCGCGGACCCGAAGCCGCGTTACGATTGATCACCCCTCTGGCGGAACGCCTTTCGGGTTATTTTTACTACCACGGTGTACGCGGTGCATATCTGGGCGAAATTGGACGCGCCGAAGAAGCTCGCGAAGCGTTCGACCGCGCCATCGCGCTGGCGCGCACACCAGCCGAAGCCGCACATATACGTCAGCATCTGGATCGGTTGGCCATGAAAACACAAACGGATTGAACAAAAATTCGGACGGCATGTCGGACGTACCGATCGCCATTCGTCCTGATGAGGAGTCCCGACATCGCGGGCTTGTCATTAGGAGAAAATCATGTCCGAAACCCACAATGTTGCAGACCAGGGGGAAATGCCCGAGGTTCTCGGCGGTGTCGTCCCTTATCTCATTGTCGATGGCGCATCAAAAGCGGCCGAATTCTACAAACAGGCCCTGGCGGCGAAAGAGGTTTTCCGGCAACCGGAAGACGAGAATGGCCGCACCATGCACATTCATCTCTATATTCACGGCGGTTCGCTCATGCTTTGCGACGCCTATCCGGAATATGGTCAACCCCTGCGGGATCATGCCGGATACACACTGACCCTGAACGTTGACGATGTCGACGGTTGGTGGGCACGCGCGGTGGGTGCAGGCATGAACGTGACATTGCCTCTTGAACGCATGTTCTGGGGTGATCGATATGGTCAACTCCTCGACCCGTTCGGCGTGGCCTGGGGGATCGTCGGCAAATAACCGCGTTCTGATTCTCAAAGGATCGCGCCTTTTCGCGGCGTTTGGCCTCCCCCAGGTGCTCCCCAAGCCCCAGGGCCATTACGCGCTGCGAAAGGCGGCCGGGGAGAAAAACATCCCCGGCCGTTTTGTTTCCATCGCTTTACAGGGGTGCCCCGCACGCACTAGGCTGTGTCGACAAGGGAAAGAGAGGCTTTGCCACATCCCTGTTCGCCGACGCAGAGCGCTATGCCGCGTCAACATCTTCTCACACAAAAGCGATTGAGAGACAGACATGAGCCAGGTCAAAAGCGGCGATGTCGTACGCATCCATTACACAGGCAAGCTGGCCGACGGCACGCAGTTTGATTCCTCGGCCGGACGCGAACCACTCGAGTTCAAGGTGGGCAGTGGCCAGATAATCTCCGGCCTCGACCGACAGATCCAGGGTATGAAGCAGGGTGAGAGCGGCACGCTCAACATTCCCGCGGCTGAGGCCTACGGTGCCCGTGACGAAAACCAGGTTCAGGCGGTACCACGCTCAGCGTTGCCACCCGAGCTGGACGTAAAGGTCGGCTCCAACCTCCAGGCCACCACGCAGGACGGAAACCAGATTTCCCTTACGGTGGTTGGCGTGGGTGATGACGAAATCACGGTCGACGCCAATCATCCGCTGGCCGGCCACGATCTGATTTTTGACATTGAAGTCGTCGAGATCGTCGGCGCCTGATCACGATAGTGCGGAAGCCGCCGGTGCCATCGCACCGCGGCTCCCCATTGCGGTCTCCCCTTCACGTGCAGCCTTACTGCGGAATGGCATCAGGCGAATATTGGTCTGCAAACTCGGCAGAGGGCGGGATCGGCTTGATGATGTCGATCAGAACACCATTCGGATCGGCAGTGATGAAGTGACGTTGTCCGAACGCTTCGTCACGCAGTTCCAGCAGCACTGGAAGCCCCGCGCCTTTCAGCCTCTCATATTCGGCGTCTACATCTTCGACCTCAAAATTCAGGATCAGACCTGACACCTTCCCCCTGCCGCTCTCCGGCACGGTCGCGTGGTTTCCGTTCAGTATGGCGAGATTGACGCCTGGGTCGTTGCTTGACTGAAGATGGACATACCAGTCCGCCTCAAATGCCGGCTGAAAACCAAAATGAGCGCAGTAAAACCCTGCGGTTTCGGAGACTTTTTCCGTCATGATGACCGGGTAGTAACTGGTGATTTTCATCGTCATGGTTCCTGTTGGCGCGTTGGTCGCAACTGCATGCTTTGATCCTCGCGACGCGCAAAACACTTGCAATCAACAATTGTCGCTATAAACATACAGACTGCATGTATTGATAATTAACATACAGGCTGCATGTATGCAACAGGAATCAGGTCGGCGTTCCAACCGCGAGCGCAGTGAGGAAACCCGCGACAGGCTCATCGAGGCCGCGCGCCGCCTTTTCGTGGAGAAATCCTATGCGGAAACCGGAACGCCGGAGATCGCTCGCGAAGCCGGTGTCACCCGGGGAGCGCTCTATCATCATTTCGCCGACAAACAGGCTCTGCTTGCCGCCGTGGTCGAACGCGAGGCAAGCACGGTGGCAGATGAGATCGAGCATCACACGGTCGTTTCCTCGTCAGCCACAAGCGCGCTGATCGAGGGTGGACACGCTTATCTCAAAGCGATGACTGCCCCCGGACGCACACGCCTCTTGCTCCTCGATGGCCCTGCAGTTCTCGGAAGAAGCGGAATGGACGAGATCGACAGCCGCCACGGCAACAGGACGCTAAGGGAAGGGTTGCAGGCTGCCATTGAAGCCCGACAGATCCGCGACCTGCCGCTGGATGCGCTGACCGGCTTGCTTGGCGCGGCATTCGACCGTGCAGCGCTGGCGATTGATGCCGGCGCGGACGCAGAAAGTTATCGTCGAGTCCTCGCCGGACTCATAGAGGGGTTATCCCCCGCCCCGTAGGCGCGGGCTACGGCTTTTCCGGGCTCCTCTTGCCGCCGGCCCTCATGGCAGGATTGGTGACGTCAACCTTGAGACCGGCAACCAGTTCACGGGCAGCAGAGAAGAACTCTCGGTAAAGTATCGACGCAAACAGCAGCACACTGACACCGATAGCTGCCCAGGCGGAGACAAACCAGGCGATCATACCCAATGAAAAATAGTAGGCCCGAATGCCCTGATTGAAATTGCGCGCCGCGATCGTGTTGAGCGCCGCCATAACGTAGATTTCCTCTGGGTCGCATTCATCCGCCTCGTCCGCTGCCCCGAGCATGATACAGAAATGGTTGAACTGTCGCAGCGACAGCGTGAAGGACAAAAACGCCATCACGAACATCACCAAAAACATCACCAGATGCCGCTCGACGGCCGCTTTCGAAATGTCCAGCGCCGGCTGCATGACCGACACGGCTTCCACCACCGCGCTGATTTGACCGAACACGGCGATCAACGCCAGTATGATCAGAACCGTGGTTGATGCGAAGAAGGAGACGGCCCCCATCAGATTGCCCGAGAGGATTGCATCCATCGGCGTCTCACGGCGCACTGCGTTGCGCACCCAGCGGTGGCGCTGCGCACCCATGATAATGGACAACGAGGGCCGTCGCTTTTCCAGCCAGCTCGCAAAGACGGTGTAGAACACCCAGCAAAAAATCGGGAAGAGCGAAGCTGCGAGCGTCAATGTTAATGCCTTTCAGCCTGTAGACCACAGACTGCAAGTTTGACCGAAGCCACGCTGTTGGTCCAGTCAGCCATTGTGGTTTGCAAACCCGCAACGGCCAAACCGACGACGCGATCAGCCGAAGATCTGGTCACCCTGCTCATCGATTACCTGGCGACCCTTTCGGACCGCCTGCTCTGCAGCGAGATCTGCACTTGGGAAGCGATCGGCGCGCACCAGACGATGCTCCTTGCGAACCCCATCCACCTCTTTCGAGATCAGCGCGCACGTCTGAAACTGGCCGCCCTCAGAAAACGGAGTGGGCTGGATCATGAAACCTTTGTGCTCGACAGCAGCCCCTACCGGCTTTCCTTCCCCCGCGGTGGATGTGTCCGCTCCTCCTCCGAACAGGCGCTTCAGGAATGACATGTGTTTACTCCCCTCATTTCAGCGATCTCTTCACGTTTTACCCCTGTGCAGGCCAATGCGGAACACAAAGCGTACCGGGTGCTTCACGCAACATGCAACACGACCTCACGCCGATGCGGTCGAACCCGGTGTTCGAACAGATAGACGCCCTGCCAGGTGCCTAGAACCAGCCGGCCATTCATCACCGGGATGCCAATGGATGTCTGGGTCAAAGCCGCCTTGATGTGCGCGGGCATGTCGTCGGGCCCTTCAAGGCGATGGACAATCCAGGCCATGGAGGGATCGTCAGAGAGCGGAACGAGTCGGCTGAAAAAAGTCTCCAGATCCCGTTTCACATCCGCATCGGCGTTTTCCTGGATGATCAGAGAGCAGGATGTATGACGCACGAACACCGTGAGGAGCCCGGCCACAAGGCCCGCTTCGTCAACGAAGCTCTCAACCCGATCGGTAAATTCATACAGTCCGGGCCCGGCAGTGGGGACGGACAGGATCGTCTGTCTCATGCTATTGGTGGAGCATCCGAACGAATGCGCTGTCAAGCAGGCAAGCCCCGGTTCATCCAGGCAAGGTGACCACGATCGGCCCCCGGTCCGTTGCCACGACCGTATGCTCGTATTGCACCACCGGGGCACAGGGTTCCGCATGCAGGGTCCAGGCATCATCGTCCCCATGCATGGCCCAAAGTCCTCCACAGGACAGAAACGGTTCAACCGTCAGAACCAGCCCCCTGTTGATCCGGCGCCTATCATTGCGTGTCGGCCAGGTGGCGATTTCCTCGGGGTATTCATGCAAGGATCGCCCAACCCCATGGCTGGCCAGGTTTCGGATCAAGGTGTAACCCCGGCGCTCGGCAAAGCGGCCGATCGCTTTTCCGATACCGGCCAGGGGTTTGTTGCTGCGCACCTGCGCGATGCCGATCTCCATGGCGCGCTTGCCGTCTCGGCACAGACCCTCGAGCCGGGCATCTACCCTCCCCAGCCGAAATGTAGCGCCGGTATCGGCAAAATAGCCATTCTTGGATGCCGAAACATCGATGTTGACCAGGTCTCCCTCAGCAAGAATCCTGCCGCCCGGAATGCCGTGGGCAATCTCCTCGTTCACGCTGATGCAGGTTGCCCCGGGAAAGTCATAGGTTGTCTGCGGCGCAGAAAGTGCGCCTTCACGCTCCAGCAACGCACCGCCGATCTGATCCAGTTCCCTGGTGGTCATGCCCGGCTCCATGGCTTTCGCCATGGCATGCATCGTGTTCGCGACAATGCGACCAATTTCTCTCAAGCCGTCAAGTTCATCCTGATGTGTGATCGTCATTGCTTTGGCTTGCCCTGCCGGATGCTGATGAAATTGCCTCCAAACAAAAAAGCCGGGCACTCAGACCCGGCATTCTTGTTCTTGTCGCCGCTCACATGTGTATAAAAAACCATGTGAGAGCAAGCCACTCAAGCGCGACTAGCTATCGAGGAAGGAACGCAATTTGCGCGAACGGCTCGGATGCTTGAGCTTGCGCAGCGCCTTCGCTTCGATCTGGCGGATACGCTCACGCGTCACCGAGAACTGCTGACCGACCTCTTCCAGCGTGTGATCGGTGTTCATGCCGATACCGAAACGCATGCGCAACACGCGTTCCTCGCGCGGCGTCAGCGAGGCAAGCACACGCGTCGTCGTCTCGCGCAGATTTGCCTGAATGGCCGCATCGATGGGCAGAACCGCGCCCTTGTCCTCGATGAAATCGCCCAGATGCGAATCTTCCTCGTCGCCCACAGGCGTTTCGAGCGAGATCGGCTCCTTGGCGATCTTCAGCACCTTGCGCACCTTTTCAAGCGGCATGGCGAGCTTCTCGGCAAGTTCTTCCGGCGTCGGCTCGCGACCGATCTCGTGCAGCATCTGGCGCGATGTCCGCACGATCTTGTTGATCGTCTCGATCATGTGGACCGGAATACGGATCGTGCGGGCCTGATCGGCGATCGAACGGGTGATCGCCTGCCTGATCCACCAGGTCGCGTAGGTCGAGAACTTGTAGCCCCGGCGATACTCGAACTTGTCCACCGCCTTCATCAGGCCGATATTGCCCTCCTGGATCAGATCCAGGAACTGAAGACCACGGTTTGTGTACTTCTTCGCGATGGAGATCACGAGGCGCAGATTGGCCTCTACCATCTCTTTCTTGGCGATTGCGGCTTCGCGTTCGCCCTTCTGGACCTGGTTCACGATCTTGCGGAACTCGCCGATGGAGATGGCGGTTTCCTGTGCGAGATTCTGGATCTCCGCACGCAGATCCTCGATCGCCTTCGCCTCGTTCTTCGAGAACTCCTTCCAGCCCTTGCCGGAAAGCGTTGCAACGCGTTCGGTCCAGTTCGTGTCAAGCTCGGAGCCCTGATATTCCTTCAGGAAGGATTCGCGCTTGACGCCATAGCTCTCTGCAAGCCGCAACAGGCGTCCCTCGTTCTGCACGAGGCGCTTGTTGATGTCATAGAGCTGCTCGACCAGAGTCTCGATACGGGCATTGTTGAGCGAGAGGGACTTCACCGAGGTGATCAACTCGCTCTTCAACTGCTTGTAGCGGCGCTCCTGGCTGCTGGACAGGCTATCGGCATCGGCAAGGCTCGACTCGACCTTCTGATCCTGCAGCTTGCGCAGCTTCTTGTAGGTGTCGGCGATAAAGTCCAGCGTCTCCATGACACCGGGCTTGAGTTCGGCCTCCATCGCAGCGAGCGACAGATTGGCCTCATCCTCCTCTTCGTCGTCCTCTTCCTCCGGCTGTCCTTCACCACCCACGTCCGTGACGTCATCACCGCGGGTACGCTTTGGCTTTTCCTCAGCCGCCGGCTTGTTTTCCTCATCGGGACGCTGCACGACCGGCGCCTGCTTTGCCTCGGGGCCCGCATAAGTGGCCTCGAGATCGATGATCTCGCGCAGCAGGATCTTGCCTTCGTTCAGTTCGTCACGCCAGATGATCAGCGCCTGGAAGGTCAGCGGGCTCTCGCAGAGCCCCGCAATCATCGTTTCGCGGCCAGCCTCAATGCGCTTCGCGATTGCGATTTCGCCCTCGCGGGAGAGGAGCTCCACAGAGCCCATCTCACGCAGATACATGCGCACGGGATCGTCTGTGCGATCTGTGGGCTCTTTTTTCGTTGTCGTCGCGACAGCGGTTCCCGACTGCGTGGTCAGCTCGCCGCCTTCCTCGCTGTCACTGGAATCATTGTCTTCCGAGACCTCATCTTCTTCCACCACATTGATGCCCATATCCGAGAGCATCGCCATCGTGTCTTCGATCTGTTCGGAACTGACTTCGCCGGAAGGAAGGACGGCATTGAGCTCGTCCATCGTCACATAGCCGCGCTTCTTGGCGGCCTTGATCATCTTCTTGACTGCGTCGTCGGAAAGGTCGAGCAAGGGACCATCGGAGCCCTCACGTTCGGTTTCGACCTCTTCCTTCTCTTTTGTCGCCATGCTTTGCCTTCTCCAACCGAGCGGGGTTCCATGCCACCCCGTCGCCGCCGCTGCAACGGCTGTCCGTCGCGGCATTTCGCAACCTGATTCGTGATCTAGCGCTGGCCGCGTTAATGCCGGATTAACCCTGATACTTAGGTGGACTCCCTGTCACGTCCAATTTCGGTATCTTGTTCTTGCGTGCCACCGATCTTCTGCGGCAGCACGGCTCATTCTCGAATCGATCCTGATTCCTGCATTCCGACGCGACGTCAAGGCGAAGCATGGTGATTCGTGTCAAAAAAGCGAATCAAAGAGCGATTCAGGTGCTTTTTCGAACTTTCACCGACCAAAACCCTGCGGCGGTGCGCCTTCGTCGTCAGGACCGATTCGCACGCCCCGATAGAATACCGAAGCCTTCGATGAGCGCTTCGGTTGCCTGCAGGTTGCTCAGCTCAGCCTGGATTTCCACCAGATGCCGCGCGTCCTCTTCATTCCAGTCATTGGCGAGCGCCAGTTCGGCCGCTTTAAGCTCCTTATGTAGAGAGCCTGCGCGCCGGTGCAAGTGGAGCGTCTGCGCAAAGGCTTCCCGAGCGTCATCCAGAGCAGCATTTTCAAGCGCTGGCCACATATAGGCGGACTTCACGCGCGCTTCCGCCTGCTGCCAGATCGGAAGAAGCCCATCCGCCTCGATCTTGCGCAGAAGGACCTCACGATCGTGCGCCGGATTATGCGCGACTGCATCGAGGATCGCCATGCGCAACCGGCCAAGTTCGGCGCTGGCCAAAAGCATCTGGTCCAGCGCATCGAAATACTCGTCAATCAGGGGTGGATGGTTGACCAGCGAGACAAGAAGCGTCGCTTCACGCAGCGGCATCGTCGGTGACGAGCTGCGCACCAGCGCAGAACGGGCAAGACTCTCCGAAACAGCCAATCGCCCGGATGCACCGCCGGGACGTCCGCCGAAGCCGCGGTTCCGTCCGCCAATCCCCCCGCCGATGCCCCCTTCACGGAAACCCCTTCCACCGCCGCGTTGAGCCTGGTTTCCGCCAAAGAACGCGCGCGCGCGTTCCCGCATGTCCTGACTGTAATGGCGCTTCAGGTTCTCGTCGCCGATCCGCGCCGTCAGTGCCTGCAGGTTGCGCTCCAGTTCGGCCCTGCGCTCCGGTGTATCGAATACCTTGCCGGATGTCTCACGCATCCACAGCATGTCGGCAAGCGGCCGCGCTCCGGCAAGAACTGCCGCAAACGCATCAGGTCCCTCCTCGCGGACAAGGTCGTCGGGATCCTTGCCCTGTGGCAGGAGCGCGAAGCGCAGGCTGCGCCCCGGCTGCACCAGTGGCAGTGCAAGATCTGCTGCACGCCAGGCGGCCCGCAAACCCGCCTCGTCCCCATCGAAACACAGAACCGGCTCTCCCGACATGCGCCAAAGCAGATCCAGCTGGTTCTCGGTGAGGGCGGTGCCCAATGGCGCAACGGCGTTTTCGAAACCAGCCTGGGCGAGCCCGATCACGTCCATATACCCTTCCACCGCAATCACAGGCTCCCCCTTGGTAGCCGAACGGCGCGCGCGGGCAAGATTGTAAAGGACGGTTCCCTTGTGGAAGAGCTCGGTGTCGGGAGAGTTCAGATATTTCGCGGGCACGTCTTTCGACATGGCGCGCCCCCCAAAGGCGATCACACGCCCTCTTGCATCCTCGATCGGAAACATGATCCGGTCACGGAAGCGGTCATAGGAAACCGGTATATCGGGGCCGAACACAACAAGACCACAAGCCTCGATCTGGTCCTTCGTTACCCCTTTGCCAGCCAGATATTCCTTCAGCGCGTTCCGGCTTGAAGGGGCATAGCCAATGCGAAAAGCCTGTTGAGTGGCGCTGGACAGCCCCCGTCCGCGCAAATAGGCACGCGCTTCCGCACCCTGCTGCTCCTGCAGCATGCTTTGAAAGAAACCCGTCGCCATCTCCATGACATCAGACAGGGAGGCGCGCTCCTGCTCGCGCCGCTCGGCCTGCGGATCGCGCTGCGGCATGGGCACTCCCGCCATGTCGGCCACCCGCTCCACGGCTTCCGGAAAACTGATGCCATCGAGTTCGGACAGAAACCGGAAGTGATCACCCGAAACCCCGCAGCCGAAACAGTGGTAACGGCCTTTCCTGTCTTCGCAATGAAAACTCGGCGTGTTCTCTCCGTGAAACGGGCAACATGCCCAGTAGTCGCCGCGCGATGCATTGGTTTTCTTGCGATCAAACGTTACGCGCGTTCCCACCACCTGCGATATGGGCACGCGGTCACGGAGTTCATCGAGAAAGGAATTCGGAAAGCGCATTTTTATCCTGCCTACCGGATCATATAAGCATGATCGTCGGCTACTGCGACTCCTGAAGAAGCTTCTTCACGGTATTCACAGCCGGAAAAGATACGGCATGGAACAGTTCGCGCATACAACTTAACCGATTGTTCAAGCGCAGATGTTAAACCCCGGAGGTCGATTGGATACAGACCGGCGAACACGGCCGGGAACACAAGCATCAGGGTGGCGGTACACGTGCTTACGGTTTACAACTGCATTGTCAATGAACACGATCCCCGGCTGGTTGTACTGGCTGGCGTTCTGGGAGCAATCGCCTCATTTGCTGCGGTGACGCTTTTGCGGCATCTGCGCAAATCGACGGGCCAAACGCGCCTGTTATGGACAACCGTAGCCGCCATCTGCTTCGGCTTCGGCGTGTGGGCCACTCACTTCGTCGCCATGTTGGCGTTTTCCCCCGGCATGTCGACCGCCTATGATGTCCCACTCACCGCCCTATCGCTGATACTTGCAGTCCTCTGTAGTGGTCTGGGCATGTTCGTTGCCACGGCCCGCCCGACCCTGGACCATCATCTCGTTGGCGGTTCGATCATCGGAGGGGGTATTGCGGTGATGCACTTCACCGGCATGATCGCATTCGAGGTTGAAGGCCGGCTTGAGTGGAACATGATGCTGGTCGCCGCCTCCGTGATCGCCGGTGTCGTTCTTGGTGCCCTCGCCATTCAGATCGCTCTGGCGCGCACCTCGCAGATACGAAACCTTTCTGCAAGCCTGACACTGACCCTCGCAATCTGCACCATGCATTTCACGGCCATGGGCGCCGCCTCGATCATTCCCGATCCCGCAATCACCATATCCCAGTTCTCTGTTCCTTCCACGATCCTTGCGGCCGCCGTTTCTCTCGCAGCGGTCATGATCTTTGCGCTGACGGCCTTGGCCCTTTGGGTCGACATTCGAGACAAGCGCCGCGCCGTGGCAGAAGAGCGCCGCATGCGTGGCCTCGCCAACGCCGCCTTTGAAGGCCTTCTGGTCTGCGATGACACGGTTATCGTCACGGCCAATCAGAGCCTCGCCAGATTGTGCGGGCGGGGCATCGAGGAACTGGTGGGAATGGATTTCACGGATCTGTTCGGCACCATCCAGCTCGATGGCGCCAATGCCGAGGAACCTGTCTGGGAGACCACGCTCGAGCACGCCAATGGAACGAGCAGGCCGGTTGAGCTCCTTTCCCGAACCATTGACTACAGCGGAAAGCCGCACACCGTCATAGCGGTACGCGACCTGTTCGAACGCAAAAAGGCAGAGGCCGATATCCGTCGCCTGGCCATGAATGACACGTTGACCAATCTGCCCAACAGGCGAAGCTTCACGGCCCAGCTTGAAAATGAAATGGCAACACTTGCCGAAGGAAAGTCGATAGCGTTGCTGTGCCTTGATCTTGACCGTTTCAAAGAGGTCAACGATCTGTTCGGCCATGCCGCAGGCGACGCGATGCTGCGCAAGGTCGCGGATAACGCCGGCAGCGTATTGAGCGAGGGTCAGATGCTGGCGCGTCTTGGCGGTGATGAATTTGCGATCATCGCCCCTGGTATTTCGGATCACAAGGAGGCTGCAACACTCGCCGAGCGGATACTTGAAGCCTTCCGGGCGGAGAACGCGCGGGCAAGCAGCGACGGCCTTATGTCAACGAGCATCGGCATCGCCATTTATCCACGCGATGCGCAGGATCAGGAGATGCTCATCAACCATGCCGACACGGCGCTTTACCGCGCCAAGTCCGAAGGGCGCGACACTTACCGGTTCTATGAACACGCCATGGGTATCGAGGCCCGTTCCCGCAGGATAATGGAGCACGAGCTGCGCCATGCGGTAACCCGCAACGAATTCCACCTCGTGTATCAGCCCCAGAAGAAACTCGATACCGGTGAACTGATCGGCTACGAAGCGCTTCTGCGCTGGCAGCATCCTGAACGGGGAAATGTATCGCCCGGCATTTTTATCCCTGTTGCTGAAGAGAGCGGTGCCATTGTCCCTATCGGCGAATGGGTTCTCAAGACAGCCTGTCAGGCAGCCGTCAGTTGGAAAAGCAACCTGATGGTCGCGGTGAATGTTTCGGCGATCCAGCTTCACAGCGTGAACTTCGCGCAAACGGTCCACCGCATCCTGCTTGAGACCGGACTGTCACCGCATCGTCTCGAAATCGAGATCACCGAAACCGCGCTGGTCCGTGATATGCATCGGGCGCTTACCACGCTGCGTCAGTTAAAAACCCTTGGAATCCGCGTGGCGATGGACGACTTCGGAACAGGCTATTCGTCGCTCTCCAATTTACGCGCCTTCCCCTTCGACAAGATCAAGATCGATGGGAGTTTCATTCGGCAGGTGGATACAAACGAACAGGCCGCCACCATCGTTCGCGCAGTGCTGGGCATCGGCCGTGGTCTCGGCCTCCCGGTCCTGGCCGAAGGCGTCGAGACATCCGGCGAGTTGAGCTTCCTTGCGAAGGAACTGTGCCAGATCGGCCAGGGCTATTACCTGGGACGTCCCAGCCCGCTTGACGAGTTGCGCGAAGACGGCCTCAGCGCGAACGAAGAAAGCGCGGATGCCAACGCGGCGTAAATGCATCGGAACTGCGGCAGGTGCTACCCCAGCTTGACGCTGCGCAGCCGCAATGCATTGGCTATGACCGAGACCGAAGACAGGCTCATTGCGGCTGCGGCGATCATCGGTGACAGCAAGGTCCCGAATACGGGATAAAGGATGCCAGCCGCGACCGGAACGCCAAGCGCATTGTAAACAAACGCGAAGAAGAGGTTCTCCTTGATGTTGCGGATCGTCGCCTGCGCAAGCGCGCGGGCGCGAACGATCCCGTTCAGATCACCCTTCACCAGGGTTATCCCGGCACTTTCTACCGCCACATCAGCGCCCGTCCCCATGGCAACGCCGACATCGGCAGCAGCAAGTGCGGGCGCGTCATTCACCCCGTCACCAGCCATCGCAACGCGCGCACCTTTTGCACGCAATTCCTCAATCAGCTTCTGCTTGTCCTCCGGCAGCATGTCGGCTCGCACTTCATCGATGCCCAGCCGCTCGGCCACCGCCCATGCAGTTCGTTCGTTGTCACCCGTCGCCATAATGATGTTCAATCCAAGCTCGTGAAGGCTACGGATGGCACTCGAGGTCGTCTCCTTGACCGGGTCGGCCACCGCGACCAGACCCGCGGCCTCGCCATCCACGGATACGAACATCGCCGTCTTGCCTTCAGCACGGAACGTATCAGCGCGTTCGGTCAGATGCTCGACTGCGACCCCGGCCCCTTCCATCATCGCCCTGTTTCCGAGCACCACTTGGCGGCCATTGACCTCGCCGACGACACCCTTACCGGTTACTGCATCGAAATTGCCGACCTTTTCGAGCTCAATACCACGATCGTCGGCCCCGGCGACTATCGCTTCAGCCAAAGGGTGTTCGGAGCCCCTCTCAAGGCTGGCGGCGAACATCAGAAGCTGCTTCTCCTCCCACGTTCCAACTGTGACAACATCCGTCAATCCGGGACGTCCTTCAGTCAACGTCCCCGTTTTGTCGACGATGAGCGTGTCCACGCCGGCGAAGCGTTCGAGCGCCTCGGCGTCCTTGATCAGGACGCCGCTCTGCGCACCCCGTCCCGTTGCCGTCATGATCGACATCGGGGTTGCCAGTCCAAGCGCACAGGGGCAGGCAATGATGAGCACCGAAACCGAAGAGACGATAGCGAACACCATCGAAGGCTCTGGTCCGAACAGGGCCCAGACGATGAAAGCCAATATCGCCACCAAGACCACGGTTGGCACGAAATAGAAGGAAACGCGATCGGCAAGGCCCTGGATCGGCGCGCGCGAGCGTTGCGCCTTCGCCACCATGTCAACGATCTGCGAAAGCACGGTCTCAGAGCCGACGCGCTCCGCCCGCACGACCAGTGTACCGTTCTTGTTGAGGGTGCCACCGGTCACCGGATCACCTTCCGCCTTTTCCACCGGAACCGGCTCGCCCGTGATCATCGATTCATCGATCGACGACCTTCCCTCTTCGACCGTTGCATCTACCGGCACACTGTCACCGGGGCGGACCCGCAGCCGATCCCCGACACGAACCTCTTCAAGCGCTATATCGGCTTCCGAGCCGTCGTCCTTGATACGCCGTGCCGTTTTCGGAGCAAGATCGAGCAACGCGCGGATGGCTGAACCAGTTCGCTCCCGAGCCCGCAGTTCCAGCACCTGACCAAGGAAAACCAATGCAACGATGACCGCAGAAGCCTCGAAATAAACCGGCACGGCTCCCCCCTCGCCCCGAAACTGGGCTGGGAATAGACCCGGCGCGAGCGTGGCCACCACGCTGTAGGCATAGGCGGCACCGACACCGATGGAGATCAAGGTCCACATATTCGGGCTGCGATTGAGGAAGGATTCGTAACCGCGGCGAAAGAACGGAAGCGCCGCCCAGAGAACAACCGGCGTGGCCAGCGCGAACTCGAGCCAGACAGACGCCCGCTCTCCGATCCAGTGTCGAAACGGCAATCCGACCATCGGCCCCATTGCGATAAGCAAAAGCGGGACGGCCAAAAACGCGCTTACCTGAAAACGGCGCGTAAAATCCACAAGCTCGGGATTGGGACCTTCTTCCTCCGGTACCCCCACGGGTTCAAGGGCCATACCACAGATCGGGCAGGATCCAGGTTTGTCACGCACAATCTGCGGGTGCATGGGACAGGTATATCTGGCTCCCGACTCCGAGGCTTTCTCATTATCTGCGGCCTGCCTGCGCCCGCTGCAATGCGCCCCATGGACGTGATGATGTTTCTGTTCGTCAGCCATTCGAGAACTCCTGAAACCATCTGTGCTCTGTGGTAACCCTTCCAGCAACTGGAAGGTCAAGCACGGCCCTTCGTTCCCTCTCCAACGAAAAAACGGCGGCTCGGTTGAGCCGCCTGCAAATTTTTCTCAGAAAGAGCAGCCTACGCGGTCAGCGCAGCATGCCTTTGACAATGCCGCTGGCCTTGCCGAAATCCATGCGTCCCGGGAATTTTTCCTTGAGTACATTCATGCATCGACCCATGTCCCGAAGCCCGTCTGCACCGACTTCATGAACCACTTGCGCGCAGGCCTGCTTCAGATCGTCTTCACCAAGCTGTTTGGGAAGGAACTCGGCAATAACTGCGATTTCCTCGCGCTCCTGCTCGGCAAGCTCCAGCCGGTTGCCCTCTTCAAAGGCTTTCGCGGATTCCTGCCGCTGCTTTGCCATCTTGGACAGAATCTGCAGAATTTCCTCATCGCTAACCGGGTCCTTGCCGGCTCCACGATTGGCAATATCGCGATCCTTGATCGCAGTCTGAACCAGACGCAGCGTTGAAATGCGGCGTTTGTCTTTCTGTTTGACGGCGTCGTTCAACGCCTTGGCGAGTTTCTCGCGCATCATAACACCTGTCTCCCGTCGCTGAGGACGAACATAGCTCCGGCCAAGTCACGAAGCAAGCGACAACGCCCCAATAAACCATTGGAAACATTGACATAAATAATTAGTTGCGAGCGATTGACCGATTTGCAGCCTTTGCCTATTGTCCGCGCCCTGCATGGACAATTTCCTTTTCGGCCTGAATCCGTCAGCTTTTGGCTTTCGCGCGGATCCAATTCGCTGGGGCATATGGCCCATGTGCGGCTGTCTTTCAAGTCCCCCATGCTCATCCCCCCTTGCGTTCGACGGCAAAAAGTGAGAACCGGTCAGCTCGCAGATCATGTTAAGGAAACCTGAAGCGCGCGCAGGCCTCTGCCCGCGATGGTATTCAGGCACACGAATGATGGAGACCCCAATGGCGACCAAAACCGCCCCCTGGAGCACGAGCCGGCCGACAGCCCTGATCGTGTTGGCCGACGGCACTGTGATCGAGGGAAAGGGCGTGGGAGCCGGCGGAGAGGCGATCGGCGAACTCTGCTTCAACACGGCGCTAACGGGCTATCAGGAAGTCCTTACGGACCCTTCTTATGCAGGCCAGATCGTTACCTTCACCTTCCCGCATATCGGCAATGTCGGGGCCAATGATGAAGACATTGAAGATCTTCATCCTGCCGCCCGCGCCGGCGCGGTCGGTGCCGTTTTCCGCGCTGATATCACCAACCCGTCAAATTATCGTGCGAGCGGCCACCTGGATGGATGGCTGAAGCGCCGCGGTATCGTTGCTATCAGCGGTGTTGACACACGTGCTTTGACAGCACTCCTGCGCGAAAAGGGGGCAGCGAATGCCGTCATAGCGCACGACTCCGAGGGAAATTTTGACATCGATGCCCTGAAGGCGAAGGCGCGTAACTGGAGCGGGCTTGTCGGGCTTGATCTGGCAAAAGAGGTCTCGTCGGGCCAATCGCAGGCATGGACGGAGACACCCTGGGTCTGGGATGAGGGTTTTCGCACTCAGGGAGCGCCGACCCATCACATTGTGGCGGTCGATTATGGTGCGAAGCGTAACATTCTACGCCTTCTTTCCGGCCTCGGAGCCAAAGTCACCGTGGTTCCAGCAAAGACAAGCGCAGCAGACGTTCTCGCCCTGCAGCCCGATGGCGTGTTTCTCTCCAATGGCCCGGGGGATCCGGCAGCCACCGCCGAATACGCCGTTCCGATGATCCAGGAGCTGCTGAACACCGAAATACCGCTTTTCGGTATCTGCCTCGGTCATCAGATGCTCGCACTCGCGCTTGGGGCGAAAACCGTCAAAATGCATCAGGGCCATCACGGGGCGAACCATCCGGTCAAGGATTTCACCACCGGCAAGGTCGAAATCGTCTCCATGAACCACGGTTTCGCGGTGGATGGCGACACTTTGCCGGAAGGCGTCGAGGAAACGCATGTTTCCCTCTTCGACGGAAGCAATTGCGGCCTGACAGTCGTCGGCAAGCCTGTCTTCTCGGTCCAGCATCATCCGGAGGCTTCACCCGGACCGCAGGATTCCCACTACCTCTTCCGTCGCTTCGCCAATCTCATTCGTGAGCGGCGTGGCGAACCAGCGCTCGCTGAGTAAGCAAAAAGGGCGGCTCCGAGGCCGCCCTTTCTTGTTCCAGAAATCCGCTTCGGTCAGGAAGAAAGACGCAGCTTGACGATCTGCTCGCCGATTTTGTCGAACACTTCCTTGAGCTGGCGACTGGATGGAGTGTCAAAATACTGGTCGGGCCGGCTCGCACAGGTGCGCATCATGTCGCCCGTGCCGGTGTCGCGGACCTCGAGCCTGATCGTGTAAATGTCGATACCGCTCTTTTTTGCAAAGTCACAGGCTTCGATTGTCTTTTCGTTCATCAGCCTCGTGGATTTGCTCGAACTTGCATTGATCTCTCCATCGAGCCGTCCCTCGACCATATAGCCAAAGCTCGTGTAGCGGGACCGGAGACGGTTGTTCAAGACGCCAAACGTGTTTGCACCGTCCGTCAACACAACCATGACCTTAACCAGGCCATCCTCCGAATTCCCCGCAGGGAATGGTTCATCCGGCGAGAGGACGCGCGCCCCCCAGGAAACACCTTCCATGATGTTGGTGTTGCCCTCGGCCTCGAACTGCTTCACCTTCGACTTGAGCAACGCATAATCGTTGGTGAGCGGCGTCAGCGGCTCCGAACTGCACATGTAGTTTGGCCCCGGCGCGTCATCTTTGGGCTTGGGTTTCTTGCCACCCAGCACATTTCCCAGAAGATCGAACCCGTATTTTCCGACCTTCTTCACTTTGCCCAGAACACTATTGTCGAGGGGATCGACCGACGAATCGAGATAATCGTTATAAAAGCGCTCTGACCAATGCGTACCGGGTTCATCGATCGCAAATGCAGGAACGAAGAGGCTGGCCGGGTCCCGCCGATCCGCAGGTGTTGCCGCCACATCGTGCCGCGTGGTGCCATCGCGCATACGTGTCTCCACGCAGCCTTTCCACTGGTAGCCGAGACTGTTGTAGACATGGAAGCGGCTGATGCCTGTCTGAAGTTCGAGCTGAGGAACTTCACTCTCTCCGTAGAGATCAAGCCAGGGCGCCCCCGTCCCCTCCTTCATTTTCCCCTTTTCGTCGAACTCAGGCCCATATTGCGGCCCGACATTCACGAAGGTTGAAAAGGGAACGAGCGCAAAGCGGAGCCGATCCTTATTGTCAACCTGGGCTGAAATGTTGTCGATCATTTCCTCGACGGCTTTTTTCATGTCGCGCAGCTTGCTGCCCCGCATGGACCCGGTCGTATCGAGCACCAGCGCGATCTCATAAGAGACCAGAGCCACATCGGCCTGCGAAACTGCGTTGACCGGCATGGAATCCTTGCCGAATATCCCGCCAAACATCAGATCCACATCGACCTTGGCCGTGACGCGCACAGATCGACCATCGCGCTCGACTTTCAGCGCGTCGAAGCTTCTGTCCAGATTTCCCTTGAGATAATTGTAAGCGATGGAACTCGCTTCCAGGTCTGAGACTTTCTTGCCCTTTTGCGCCACCGCCAACGCCGCCGTATCAAGCGCATTCTGCAGTTCAGAGCGCACCCGGCTCATGTTCGAATAGTCGACGGCGAAGCCGGAAGCGCTGATCAGCGCCATAGCTGACAAGCCGGTCATCATTGCAAAATTACCAGACCTGTCAGCACCAAAACGCTGGCAAAGCCGCTTACCGGAACGCAAAAAGCGCCCAAACTGAGAAACCATGTTGCCCACCCAAGCTTTGTTTTGTTGGCGGCAAAATATTTCACGGGGTTTAAAAACGCGTTAAACGGGTAGTTGCAATTCTACACGCGAAGATTGCGCGTCGAGCGGCGTTGCCTCCGCCGAAACGGCAGACTGATCAGCCATGCGATTGAGAAACCCAGTATCATGCCCGCGCCGGCCCAGATAAATCCGTGCAACGTGATGGGTATTGCCGGCTCGAAATCTCTCAGGGCTCCCTGCAACACAGGACCGTCTGGCGCACGCGCAACAACCAGGGGTCTGAGCACAGGCATGGCTTCATCGAAAGCCTCGGACTGCCGCTCCAGATCACCCAATCGTCCGATCGCAGCGCGAACAGACCCCGCACGTTCCTGGAGAAACGCACTACCCGTCTTTTCATAGACCCGTATTGCACTTTCGCGGTTCAGGTTATTCTGGGCTGCATCTGCGTCGAAGGCTTCGACAACCTGCCTCAACTCATGCTGAGCACCGTTAAGCCGTTGTCGATACTGTTGGGAAAACTCGGGTGCCTGCGACGTAATCGAGCCGCAGACCACCGCCATAGTAAGGCTCAGTATTCTTCCTAATCCAAACATGTTCCAGTCCACCTCGTGCGTGGTAAGGGAACGACTGGTCCAGGTTTGGATAGGCTCTTTGCTAGATGGGCTCGTTGAAGGTATCGCAATCGGCCAGCCGTCCGCTCTTGAGCCCCCGCGCAAACCATGTCCTCCGCTGTTCGGAAGTACCATGGTTAAAGCTCTCCGGCACCACGTAACCCTGGGTGCGGCGTTGCAGCGTATCATCGCCGATCTGGTTGGCGGCATTCAACGCCTCTTCGATGTCTCCGTCATCAAGAAGGCCCTTCTGGGCGGTGAAATGTGCCCAGATGCCTGCGAAGCAATCCGCTTGCAGTTCCACGCGGATCGACATCGCATTCGCCTCTGCCTGGCTCATGCGTTGCCGCATTTGGTTGAAACGCGGCAGAATGCCGGTCACATTCTGCACGTGGTGGCCCACTTCATGCGCAACCACATAGGCCTGCGCAAAATCGCCCGAAGCATCAAAGCGGCGTGAGAGCTGATCGAAGAAGCCCAGATCAAGGTAAACCTTCTGATCGCCGGGACAATAAAACGGTCCCGTCGCTGCCGAAGCGAAGCCACAGGCTGAGCGCACGGAATCTGTGAAAAGAACCATCGACGGTTCCTTATAGTCGAGCCCCTGGGATTCGAATATGCCATTCCAGGTGTCTTCCGTTTCGGCCAACACGACACTCACGAACTGCTTCATCTCGTCGCTCGCGCCGCTTGGGATCTGCTGCTGCCCTGTCGTGGTCTGGCTACTGGCTCCCGGTTCACCGGACAGCATCTCCAGCGGATTGATGCCACAGGCACGCAAAGCGAAGAAAAGAACCACAAGCACAATGATACCGGATAGCCCGCCGCCGGCGCGCCGCCCCCCGCCTACGGGAAGCCTCACGCGACCGCCAGATCGACCGAATCCCCCGGGGAACATTCCCCTGTTCCCCGATCGACCCCTACGGTCCTCGACATTGCTGCTTTGGCGACGACCTTTCCAGCGCATGCGTAAAATTCCCAGTTGCTTCCAGTAGATACTAGTTATCGGCTTATACACCACAAGGCCAGAGGTTGTTTGCCCGCCTGCGCAACGGCAAGAGTGGCTGCCTTTCACCAGCTCAGCCCGTCGGGCAGCTCCAAGATCGCGCGAATGAAAGTATGGCGAAAGCCGGCTTGCGCGCTGGCTAGACCTCGTCTGTCAGATCTCCCGTCGACGACGACCACAACACACCCGGTTGAACGGATGCTCGCACCAGGAAACAGCCCTATGGCCACCAACAGCGTTGAAATCGTCATTTTCGGGGTTCCGTAAGTCCCACCCATTGCCTATAAGGCGCGCCTAGCCCGACAATTTTTGCCCGGCCTCCGCGCGGCATACGCCCGTGCGGCGTTCGGCTCACACGCGCGAGTGATCTTCCATGCCAAAACGCACCGACATCAAGTCGATCCTGATCATCGGGGCCGGCCCCATCGTTATCGGCCAGGCCTGCGAGTTCGATTATTCCGGCACCCAGGCCGTAAAAGCGCTGCGAGAAGAGGGTTATCGCGTCATCCTGGTGAACTCCAACCCGGCCACGATCATGACCGACCCGGAGCTCGCCGATGCCACCTATATCGAGCCGATCACACCGGAAGTCGTCGCCAAGATCATCGCCAAGGAACGGCCAGACGCACTGCTTCCCACCATGGGTGGCCAGACCGCGCTCAACACCGCGCTCAGCCTTCGCCGGATGGGCGTGCTGGAGCGATACAATGTCGAGATGATCGGTGCTCAGCCCGAAGCCATCGACAAGGCAGAGGATCGCTCGCTGTTTCGCGAAGCCATGGCCAAGATCGGGCTCGAAACGCCGCGTTCGATGCTTGCCAACGCCTCCGACGTAAAAAATGCCGACCGCCAGAAACATGAGGCAAAGCGCAGGGAGCTCAAGGAGAAATTCTCCGGCGACGCGCTCGATACGGCGCTGGACGATCTTGAAAACGAATGGAACCTCGGTGAGAGCGACCGCAAGCAGCGCTACATGAACCACGCCATGGGCGTGGCCGCCCAGGCGCTCGACTTTGTCGGTCTGCCTGCCATCATCCGCCCCTCCTTCACGCTGGGCGGCACGGGCGGCGGCATCGCCTATAACCGCGAAGAGTTCTTCGAGATCGTCTCGTCGGGCCTCGATGCCTCTCCCACCACCGAAGTCCTGATCGAGGAATCCGTTCTTGGCTGGAAGGAGTATGAGATGGAAGTGGTCCGCGACCGTGCGGACAATTGCATCATCATCTGCTCCATCGAAAACGTCGACCCGATGGGCGTGCACACGGGCGATTCCATCACCGTGGCCCCTGCCCTGACGCTGACGGACAAGGAATATCAGATCATGCGCAACGCATCGATTGCGGTGCTGCGCGAGATCGGTGTGGAGACAGGCGGCTCCAACGTACAGTTCGCTGTCAACCCGGAGACCGGCCGCCTTGTCGTGATCGAGATGAACCCGCGCGTGTCGCGCTCCTCCGCCCTCGCATCCAAGGCAACCGGCTTCCCCATCGCCAAGGTCGCCGCCAAGCTTGCCGTCGGCTACACGCTGGACGAACTGGAAAACGACATCACCGGCGGTGCCACACCGGCCTCCTTCGAGCCGTCAATCGACTATGTGGTGACGAAAATCCCGCGCTTTGCCTTCGAGAAGTTCCCGGGTTCGAAGCCGGTTCTGTCCACCGCCATGAAGTCGGTGGGCGAGGTCATGGCCATCGGCCGCACCTTTGCCGAATCCTTCCAGAAGGCGCTACGCGGTCTTGAGACCGGCCTCACCGGGCTCGATGAAATCGAGATCCCCGGCTACGATCCGGAAGGCGATCCTTCGGAAAACAAGAATGCCATTCGTGCAGCCCTTGGCACTCCGACGCCCGACCGCCTGCGTATGGTGGCCGAGGCGATCCGACTTGGCACCAGCCTCGAAGACGTCCATGCCATGTGCCGCATCGACCCGTGGTTCCTGGAGCAGATCGCGGCGATCCTCGCCATGGAAGAGCGTGTGCGCGAGCACGGCCTGCCGGAAGATGCAGAAAACCTGCGCCTCCTGAAGTCCATGGGCTTCTCCGATGCCCGCCTCGCCTCGCTTGCGAAGAAAGAGACGGAAGAGATTCAAAAGAAACGCCATTCCCTTGGCGTCCATCCCGTCTTTAAGCGCATCGACACCTGTGCGGCGGAGTTCGCGGCCCCCACCGCCTATATGTATTCGACCTATGAGTTGCCCTTCGCTGGCGCTGTGGCCGACGAGGCCCGCGTTTCCGACCGCAAGAAGGTGGTGATCCTCGGTGGCGGCCCCAACCGCATCGGCCAGGGCATCGAGTTCGACTATTGCTGCTGTCACGCCGCCTTCGCGCTGGCCGACGCCGGCTACGAGTCGATCATGGTCAACTGCAACCCGGAGACCGTATCCACCGACTACGATACCTCCGACCGCCTCTATTTCGAGCCATTGACGCCCGAGGACGTTCTGGAAATCCTGCGCGCCGAACAGGCCGCCGGCACACTGCATGGCGTGATCGTGCAATTTGGCGGCCAGACGCCGCTGAAGCTTGCCGATGCGCTGGAAAAGGCCGGCATCCCGATCCTCGGCACCGCGCCCGACATGATCGACCTGGCCGAAGACCGCGACCGCTTCCAGAAGCTGCTCGTCAAACTCGGCCTGAAGCAGCCGAAAAACGGCATCGCCTACTCGGTGGAACAGGCCCGCGTCGTCGCGTCCGAACTCGGCTTCCCGCTGGTGGTGCGCCCGTCCTACGTTCTGGGTGGCCGCGCCATGCAGATCATCCACAACGAGACGATGCTGCAGACCTACCTGCTCGACACGGTGCCCGGCCTCGTGCCCGAGGAAATCCGCCAGAAGTATCCGGCCGACAAGACCGGCCAGATCAACACGCTTCTTTCGAAGAACCCGCTTCTCTTCGACACCTATCTGACCGAAGCAGTGGAAGTGGATGTGGATTGTCTGTCCGATGGCAGCCAGACCTATGTTTCCGGCATCATGGAGCATATCGAGGAAGCCGGCATTCATTCCGGCGACTCTGCCTGCTCCCTGCCGGTGCACTCTCTCGACGAGGGCCTTGTCGCAGAACTGGAGCAGCAGACAGCCGCGCTCGCACGCGCGCTGAAGGTCGGCGGCCTGATGAACGTGCAGTATGCGGTGAAGAACGGCGAAATCTACGTGCTCGAGGTCAACCCCCGCGCCTCGCGCACGGTGCCCTTTGTCGCCAAGACCATCGGCCGCCCCATCGCCAAGATCGCCGCCCGGATCATGTCGGGCGAGACGCTGGAAAATGCCTTCGCCCATTACGGCACCATGCCGAATGCGCGCGACCTTGGCCATATCGCGGTCAAGGAAGCCGTCTTCCCCTTCGCTCGCTTCCCCGGCGTCGACACGCTGCTTGGACCCGAGATGAAATCCACCGGCGAGGTGATGGGTCTCGACACCAACTACGCGCTCGCCTTTGCCAAGGCGCAGCTCGGTGCTGGCGTAGACCTGCCACGTGAAGGCACACTGTTCGTCTCCGTGCGCGATGATGACAAGGCCCGCGTCCTGCCGGCGGTCAAGCGGCTCGCCGACGCCGGATGGCATGTTCTGGCCACCGGTGGCACCGCCCGTTTCCTGCGTGAGAACGGCATAGAGGCGGAGAAGATCAACAAGGTTCTGGAAGGTCGACCACACATCGAGGACGCCATCCGCAACCGTCAGGTCCAGCTCGTCTTCAACTCGACGGACGGTCAGAAGGCCATGTCGGACTCAAAGTCGTTGCGTCGTGCCACATTGATGCAGAAAGTGCCCTACTACACCACCATGGCAGGTGCGGAGGCCGCCGCCGAGGCAATCGTTGCTCTCAAGGCGGGAAGTCTCGAGGTGCGCCCGCTGCAGAGCTACTTCCTCTAGGCAGCCTGTCAGAACTTGCGCAGCCGCCGCGCCTGAGGCTTGGCGGCGGCTGCAGCCTTCCTCGTTCTCCACGCCACATGCCAGCGCTCGGTGTGCTGACACCACCGACCGGAAAAGCATGACTCTGGCTGTCTCCCATACCCTTCCTTGATCTCAGGCATTCGCCACGGCGAACGCGATAGAAACGCGTTGTCGAATAGATAAAGTTCGACTGGATAGCCGCCGTAAACATCGATAAATGACATATAAACAGCGGCACATAAAAGCAGAACATCCAGATATATACTAAGTAAACAATAAACCAGTGCCGGGTGTGAAAACTGAACGTCGAGAGCATTCGAACGACGTTGGTAAAACTGGAATATCGGCGCGTTTCCCGCGCCTTTGAAGCAAGATTTCAGAGCTATGCATTTTAAAGCTCTGCGCGCATTTTTGAGCACCAGGGATTTTTGCGATGAAGCCCTTTTTTAGATTTGCTCTGCCGCTTGCGGCGTTGTCGGCTGTGGTGACCGCCTGCTCGGATCTGGCATCGCTCAAGGAACGGATTATTTCCTTCCCAGCGTCGGAACTCGAGTGGATCGAGATCCCGGATTCGGGTGGCATACGATATGCCAATGTTCGCGGCGACCTTGCAGGCGCGGCCCCTTACGAGGCCTTTGTTCTGTATCCCGCCGGGAAGGACAACCCGCATCACTATCACACCCGATCCATCCGGACCGTGGTTGTGCAGGGCACGTTTTTCATTGTGGTCGACGGCAGGCGGACGGTGTACCCGAAAGGCTCGTATTATGAGTTGCCTGGACACCTGAGGCACTTCAGCGGTTGCGCTGAGGGCATCGACTGCCTCCTTTTCCAGTATCAGGACAATGGGTTTGACCTTGTCCCATACCGCGATGAGAAGGAGGCTCGTTCACTCAAGTCCGAGCGCGCCCTCCCAAAGGGGGCGCGCTCTATTTCTTCGCTCAGGGGTACGCCCGCTAATTGCGCCGGTAAAGCCACAAAACAAGCGGAGACAAAACGAGTGTCAAAAGCACCGGCGCAGTCAAAGCAAGCATCACATCGCCTGCTGTGGCCGTTCCGCTCATCAGCCCCCTCAGGGCCGTCGCCATGTGCGTCACCGGGTTCCGCACAACAAATGCTTCGAGCCATCCCGGCATCGTCTCGGGACGCACCATGATGTTGGAAGCGAATACCAGCGGAAAGATGAAGGTGAAACCGATGGTCATGACCGTCATTGGCGTGCGGATCAGCAAGCCAAGTACGATGAAAATCCAGCCGACGCCAAAGCCTATGGCGATTAGCAGCATAAAAGAAAAAAGAACGCCCAGGATCCCTGCTTCCGGCCGATAGCCCAGCACAAGTCCAACGCTCAGGATAATCAAGCCTGCAATCGTATGGCGCAGGACATCCCCGGCCATAAGCCCTGCGAAGGGCGAAAGAGACCAGATCGGCAATGACCGAAAACGTTCAAACAATCCCTTCGACAGATCTGTCGAAAGTCCCATTCCGGAGTAGACCGAGTTGAACACGACGGTCTGAACAAGGATTCCGGGGAGGAAGAACTGGAGATAGTCGCTCGTCGAACCTGCCAGTGCACCGCCGAAAACAAAGGTGAAGAGCAGCGTGAACATGAGCGGCGTCATGATCAGGTCAAACAATTGCTCTGGCACATGCTTGAATTTCAACACCGCACGCCAGCCGAAGGTCAGAGCATTGGCAACTGCGGACGGTCGGGGCGGCCGGGGCGCGTGGGACAACATCGCAGGGCCAGTCTCTACAGAACTCATCATGTCTCTCCCACCGTTTCTCCGTCCACCGGCTGTCCGGTCAGGGCGAAAAACACCTCATCGAGACTGGGGGAACCCATCGAGAAATCGGAGAGTTCTATTCCTGCTGAAATCAACAGCCCCAGCGCCTCATTGGCGGCTTTGGTCGATCCGGCCACCACGGAAAGCTGAGCGCCTTCGGCGCTGCGTTGAACGGGCGCTCCCAGGACCTTCTCCAAAATTGCTTCCGCTTCGTCCAGTCGCTCATGATCGCCAAGGGCAACGTGCAGGAAACCGGAGCCGATGGCCGATTTGAGCTCCCTGCTCGTCCCTTCAGCGATCTTTCGGCCACGATCGATCACTGCGATACGCGCGGCCAACTGATCCGCTTCTTCGAGATACTGGGTGGTCAGCAATATCGTCACACCGGATTGAGCAAGAGAGCGGATCATTTTCCACACACCTTGCCGCGCTTTAGGATCAAGACCGGTGGTTGGCTCGTCGAGAAACAGAACGCCCGGCGTCACAATCAGCGACGCCGCAATGTCGAGCCGTCTCCGCATCCCGCCGGAGTAGGATTTGACCTGCTTTCTGGACGCGTCCGAAAGTTCGAAGGCTGCAAGCAGTTCATCCGCCCTCGCCTTGGCGGCGCTCACTGAAAATCCCCAGAGACGCGCGAGCATGACAAGGTTTTCCCGCCCCGTCAGGTCTTCGTCGAGCGAGGCAAATTGCCCGGTCAGCGCGATAGCCCCCCTCACCGCCTGTGGATTGGAAACAACATCGTGCCCCATGACGGACGCAGAGCCGCCGTCCGGACGCGCGAGTGTTGCAAGCAGACGGATCAGCGTAGTCTTTCCCGCTCCATTTGGCCCCAGAATGCCGAAGATCATGCCACGCGGAACATCCAGATCGATGCCGTCCAGCGCGGGAACAGACCCATAGCGCTTGGTCAACCCGCGCACGGAAATTGCCAGGGACGGCAAATCGGGGGCGATCGCCTTGGCGCTCACCGGCTTCATATCATTCATCTGCAATCCTCCGGGGCAGCCAGTTCCCGCACGTTCCCATGACTGCAGGAAAGAGCTGCTGAGCGGCATCCAACAGCGCGCAGACATACACCAATCGGAGGTTTGTCAGAACTGGTTTATCACGTCGCCTCAAAGCCTGCTGACAGCTCCCGCCGAAGCCGGGCTCAGTTGCGCAGGCCGGTTTCCCGGAGCAACCCTTTGCGTTTGGCATCGTAGTAATAACCGCTGGCATAGAAGCGCACCGCACGATCTTCGTTTCGATCGGCCGTAATGTAGGCGCCTCGCAGATATTTGACGGCATATTTGAGATTGGTCTCCGCATCCAGCAAACCGGATGCAGGGCCGCGATATCCCATGGTTTGAGCCGTATCGTGCCGGATCTGCATCAGCCCCCAATAGATGCGATTGCGCGCTGAGGGATCGAAATTGCTCTCTCGTCTGACAACCCTGCGCACCAGCCGCTCAGGCACCTCATAGATGGCTGCGTAGCGAGCGATCAGCGAATCGAGCTCGGCGCTCCGCGGCGCCACCGGCTCCACGCTCGCCCCGGCCTCCAATGCCGTGAGCGCAGCGGAAGGCGGGCGTTGACCTGCGAACGCGTCCGGGCTGACATCCTCGTCCGAGATCGCGGCGTCCTGTTCTGCAACCAGGCTATTCGCAATCACAGCTGCCTCAGCAGAACTCTCAACGTTATCGGCTTTTGCCTGACCTTCGCTCCCGGTCGTTGCGCAACCGGCCATGGAGGGCAAGGCAAGTAAAAGACCGGCGACCAGAAAACGGGAAAACAACGGCAAGGTACATTCCTTCAATCAGATCACCCCCACCCGCGCGCCTTCTATCGTGCAATGCAAAGCGTGGCAATCTCATGTCAGGACCGTGCCCGTTCACTCTTCGTGCCATAGTGTTTCCATGCTAAATGTGTCTCCGAAAGCAGTGGGATCAGTGCCCGTGTCATTCGGTGGTTATCAGGTGTTCGAAACAGCTTTCGGCTTCTGCGGTGCAGGCTGGAGCGAAGCCGGACTTGCTCGCTTCATTCTTCCTGCACCGGATGCAGGATCGGTTGAACGGCTCCTGAAACGTCGATTTCCCGATGGCAATGCTACACAACCAACAGGCGCCCTCGCAAACCTCGCCGTGGCCGTAAGGCGCTATTTCGATGGTGTTCAGCAGGACTTTTCCAGGGTTCCTCTCGATCTCTCCGGCATTAGCCCGTTTCATCAGACGCTATACACCGCCATGCGTGGGCTTTCCTACGGTGAAACAACGACTTATGGAGCACTCTGTGAAAGTGTAGGGTTCCCGAAAGCCACCCGGGAAACGGGTGCAGCCATGGGCAAAAACCCCATCCCCCTGATCATCCCCTGCCATCGCGTGCTCGCCGCAGGTGGCAAGATTGGCGGTTTCTCCGCCCATGGCGGTATAACGACGAAGCAAAAAATGCTTGCCCTGGAGAACGCCCGCTCGCCCAATGCCGACGAGGCGCAGGGGACGTTTGCATTCTAGTGCCGGTTGAACCGCACATCTTGCACTCAAGCGAGGCGCGCGCATAATAAACGCGATTCGGATGGCCCCGGTGATTAGCGGGGACAGCCACAATCTCGCCGTCAATCGGTCGATTTATCGGCGGTATTTCTGTTCAGCGTTGGGTTCGTTGCGTCCGTGATTTTCAACCGGCGGGAATTCCATGCTTCAGTCTGCCGATAACAGCATCAAACATCGCCTCATTGAGCCAACGGCGATGATTACAGAGGTCAAACGCCTTGTCGCACAAGGCGTAGAGATGGATCAGATTGCTCCCGAACTCTCGAAACAGTTCTATATCGACATTGATCTTCTCAACGCAGTTTTGCGGGTGATGCGCAAGAAAATGCTGGAACGCAAATCGAAAGAGAGCGCCGCAAAGCAGGACACGACCGGCACCAATGACAGGGCGGCAGCCTGAAGCACAGCGACACGGTTTTCGCGAAATTTGTCTTGAATTTTACCGGTCCTGAACACTGATTCAAAATCCCTCTCTGGTAGCAATTGCCAATCAAACACAACCAATTGCACAGATTTGAACCAGAACCAGGAGAGGACGCATCGTGCTGATCGGAAACTTGAACAAACTGCCTCTATTCGACAGGGTCAGGCCACCGGCAAACCAACCTGATCCTCAGGAACCGGCTTCGCCGCCCAACGAGGCAACCCAACCGGAACCGAGCGATGATCAGCCGAAAGGCTCGAGCGGCAGTTCGAACCCGTCAAATCCTCCAACGAGTACGTCGCCAGGCGCGTCCAGTGGCACCACACCGGTAAATGACCAGTACCGGCTGTCTTCGCTGAGCACCCCTCGCGACGAACCGAAAGAGGTCGTCTCGATCGAGGCTTGGGCCAGGCGTGCGGCACTTGAAGTGCAAAAGCATGAACAGTTCGCATCAATGCTCCAGCGCATTGCCAAGCCGGAAGCGGCGGCACAAATCGCTCTCCTTCAAAATGATCCCGAAGGCAAGGCCGATCTGCGCTCCGTGACTGCCGCCTACGGCGACAACCAGGATACGGTTTCGGCCGCAAACAGCAATTCTGAAAACTAGATAATGGATCAGGGCCCGACAGGTTCGGGCCCGGGTCTTTGAAACGATGTCTGGCAGCGCCGCCTGATCAAACCCGTCCAGACTGACTTCACGTCAAAGAAACGACAACCGTCTCAGGATCGCGGAAAATACGACCTATATCCAGCGGCCGCACATCCACGATCGAACCCGCTTCTTCTGGTCTGGCCAGCAGTTCGCCCTGAACCAGATCGGCCCCAACGGTTAGTGCCGCCAGAAGATGGGCCGGGCTCTCAAGCCCTTTTACAAGAACTTCAGCGCCCCCATTCTTGAGGCTTTCAATTACCTGACGCATCAGCCGCAAAGCGGCGCTCACATCAGAAACACGACGAAACCACGAGCCATCGACGCTGACAATGCGTGGCTGGAAACGCTTTATCGCCTCAATCGCCTGTGTATTCACCCCGAACCCTTCAACCGCGAGGCCCGCGCCCGCCGCTCCCAACACTGCCAGGATGCGCTCGAGGACATTTAAATCGCAAGTTTCGAAGTTGGGGACGCTGCACACCAGAGACCTTGGAGGAAAGCCGGCCTCTGCAAGCCGTGCAAAGGTGAGAGCAAGATGCTCCAGTGCCACCTCCTCGCAAAGCAGGGAATGTCCGAACGGTACGTGCAGGGAAAGGTTGTCATGTCTGGCATGACGACGATTTCCGATGTGCATGAGATTGCAGAGCGACAGAACATCGGCCTGTGCGTCAAGATCGACAGAGGCAAGAAACTCATGCCTCTCTATTGGCCGAAAGTTGAGCAAGGGCAACACAGATGCCTCCAGCCCCTCGGGCATCAAGAAGTCGGACGCAACGCGGAAAATCGGCTGATAAACGGTGCGAAGCCGATATGCGCCGTAGACCCCTGTTTCCAGGCCGACCTCGTCCACTACAATCGTGGCCGCCGCGGGCCTGGGGATCGATTGCCCACTCATAGTGTCAGGATCCGCGGCGCCCGAAGGTGCGCCCGCTGCGATTGGACGGAACGTCCCCTTTAGTCTTTTCGACCTTGCCCCGTTTAAGGTGTTCCACGGTCCCCGCCAGCGCCCGCCTTCGCTCACTCTCGCGTGCCGCCTCGAATTCCGCAAAAGCGCCCGGAGCCAGCTGTGGCCGGGCGAGCGCAAACCCCTGCACCATGGAGACACCGCAACTTTCGGCAAGTTCAAGCTGTTGTCCGGTTTCAATACCTTCGAAAACGGTGCGGATACCCTTGTGTGCAAACGCGCGCACCATATCGGTCAGCATCGCGACGCCAGGAGCTGACGAAAGGAGCCGACCGGTCCAGGCACCATCGAATTTGACGATATCGGGCCCGAGCGCCTCGATCCGCTTCAGATCTGAGCTGTCGGCTCCGTAATCATCCACCGCAACCCGGTGCCCATATCCCTTGAGCGCCTGCACAAATCTGATGAGCGTTTCATCGGAGCCCGTTTCCTGCTCGGTGATCTCACAAACGACACGCTCCGCCGAGATACCGGCTTCGCTCAAGACGCCCTGAACATCCTGCAGCGCGCTCGCCGCTGAGGCGGCATCCACAAAATGCGACGGGTCGAAATTGACAAAGAGCGAGGCCGTTTCGCTGAAACTGACGCCCGCATTCAATAAATGCAGTGTTCTTGCCAGTGTTTCGACCTGAAAACGATCGATGTCGGGAATGCTGGAGAAGAAAATGCCCGGCCCCACAGGATGCTCGTCTCGGAAAGGACGGATCAGCCCTTCATAAGCGCTCACGAGAAGACGGCCCTCACGAAAGGAAAAGATCGGCTGAAAAGCCGATTTCAGTGTATAGCCGCCCCAGATACCCACAGCGGTCCCGTCGTCCTGGCGGGCGATGTGGCCGAGGCCGATGCTGCGCGGCATGCTGCGCTTCCTTAAAACTCTTTATTCATGACGGTGAAAATGCCATCCAACGCCTTTATTCGCCGTTAACGACTGGTTTAACGCCGCAAACTGGCTGGCCGCTTGCGATTTTTCCCATGATCGGACATGAAGGATCACGCTGATGCTCAGCGTAATTCTCACAGGAACCGGAGTCCTCCATTATGGCTTTCCTTGCCGATGCCCTTTCACGCGTAAAACCCTCCGCAACCATCGCGGTTTCCCAGAAAGCGCGCGAACTCAAATCCCAGGGCCGTGATGTGATCGGTCTTGGTGCAGGCGAGCCGGACTTCGACACGCCGGAGAATGTGAAAAAGGCGGCAATCGAAGCCATCAACCGCGGTGAGACGAAGTACACACCCGTCTCCGGCATCCAGCCCCTGCGCGAGGCGATCGCAGCCAAATTCAAGCGCGAAAACAACCTCGATTACGACTGGAAGCAGACAATTGTCGCCACCGGCGGCAAGCAGGTGCTGTTCAACGCGATGATGGCTACCCTCAACGCCGGCGACGAAGTGGTCATCCCCAGCCCCTATTGGGTGAGTTACCCGGAGATGGTGTCCATCTGCGGCGGCACGCCGGTAGCCGCTGAAACCAGCATTGAGAACGGCTTCAAGCTCACCGCCGAGGCATTGGAAAAGGCGATTACGCCTAAGACCAAATGGCTGATCATGAACTCACCATCCAACCCCTCGGGTGCAGCCTACACGGCTGAGGAGCTCAAGGCACTGGCCGAGGTTCTTCTCGCCCATCCCAACGTGTGGGTGCTGACAGACGACATGTACGAGCACCTGACCTACGGCGATTTTAAGTTCCACACCATCGCCGAAGTGGAACCGAAGCTCTATGAGCGCACATTGACAATGAACGGCGTCTCCAAGGCTTACGCCATGACAGGCTGGCGCATCGGATATGCGGCTGGGCCCATCGAGCTCGTCAAGGCCATGGACATGATCCAGGGCCAGCAGACTTCAGGTGCCTGCAGCATCGCTCAATGGGCCGCCGTGGAAGCTTTGAATGGTCCGCAGGATTTTGTATCCAGGAACAAGGCGATCTTTCAGGGCCGCCGTGATCTCGTCGTGTCGATGCTCAACCAGGCAAGGGGCATCAAATGTCCGGTCCCCGAAGGCGCATTCTACGTTTACCCGTCCTGCGCCGAACTGATTGGCAAAACGGCACCGTCAGGCAAGACGATCGAAACCGACGAGGATTTCGTATCGGAGCTTCTTGAGGCGGAAGGTGTGGCGGTTGTGCACGGCTCGGCCTTCGGCCTCGGGCCCAATTTCCGCATCTCCTACGCCACGTCCGAGACTCTGCTCGAAGAAGCCTGCAACCGCATCCAGCGTTTCACGGCTTCACTGAAGTAGGCGCCCGCTCTATAGCCTCACTATTGCGCCGCAAAATATTTTCTCGCGGTGCAATAGTCTTAACGCACTCTTTAAGCTTCTCATTGTTCTCTCGTTTTCCAAGGGTTTCGGGGAGACACCAGGGGCATGAGCATCCTCTCCACCGTTCGCCGCAATGGCGCGCGTGTTTACATAGGCGTACAAGCGCTTTTGATCACAGCAACGGCGCTCATCGCCGTGGCATATTTCATGGTGCCACGCGAAAGTGGCATGCCAAACTGGCTGCTGCTCACCTGCTTCGTGCTCAGCGCGACGGGTCTTGGCCTGCTTGAATACCTCAAACGCACTGTTTCCGATCAGCTCAAGGACGCCGTGCGCATCGAGGCCGAGCGCACGCGACTGACCGAGAATGATCTTCTTACGGGCGCCCTCACCCGAGGCCGTTTCCTGGACGAACTCAGCGCCAGCATCGGCACACTTTCAAAGCCCCGCCGCATCATGCTGCTGCTCGTTGATCTTGACCATTTCAAGCAGCTCAATGACGGATTCGGACATCAATTTGGAGATCAGGCGCTCGCCCATCTGGTCGCATGCGCGAAACACTGTTTCCCCGATTGCACCATTGGTCGGCTGGGCGGTGACGAATTTGCGATACTGATGTACGGCAACGACCTCGAACGCTGTCGTCTACGCGCCGAAAAACTGCTCACAATGCTTCAACAGGGCCGTGTTTGCGAGGGACACCAGATACCACTGGGCGCATCGATCGGCATTGCCGTCGCACCGGAACATGCAAGCAGCCCCAAAGAGCTTCCTTTGCTGGCCGATCTTGCACTGTATGAGAGCAAGGGAGCCGGCCGCGGACGCATAACCGTGTTCGATCCCGATATGCTCTCTGAAAAACGCCAGCGCCGCTTTATGGAGCGCGAATTGCGCGCAGCGGTCTATCTCAACGAGCTCGAACTTCACTACCAGCCCCTGACCGACTCGGAGCGCAACTGTACGGCTCTGGAAGGCCTGGTGCGCTGGCGTCATCCTGTGCGCGGCATGATCTCACCTGCCGAGTTCATACCTGTTGCCGAGAGATCCAACCTGATCGACATGGTCGGCGAGTGGGTTTTCCGCCGCGCATGTCTCGATCTCGATCATCTGTCATGTGGGCGCATCAGCATCAATGTCTCCGGAGAGCAGCTCAAGCGCGATGGCCTCGTGCACATGCTGGACCGCGTGCTGCATGAAACGGGCACGGCCGCCAACCGTTTTGTTCTCGAGATCACCGAGACCGTCGCCACGGCGGCTACGCCCGAAATCATCGCCCGTATCGAACGGCTGCGTGGGATGGGATTCCACATCGCGCTGGATGACTTTGGAACCGGCCATTGTGGCTTCAACTACATCAAGACGCTGCCGATCGACTCAATCAAGATCGACCGCAGTTACATCCGCAATCTCGGACATGATCGTATCGCTCAGGTCTTTGTCTCTGCGCTAACTCAGATCGCTCGCATTCAGGGCCTTACGATCGTGGCTGAGGGGATCGAAACCGAAGCCGAGTTCGATCTTGCACGCGCTGCCGGTTGCAACCGCTTCCAGGGCTATTTCCTCGGGCGACCGCAGGCCGCTCCAATGCTCCTGCGCAAAACCGCCCATATCGAACCGCTCGCCTTGAGCGCTTGAGAACCTCTTGCCCAAAACTCAAAGCCATGTGACGATATTCGTCGGAAAACGTTGGCGCATCGGCTTGTGAGTGCCGAAAGCGGGTTCTTCAAGGGCGGAGAATGCTCCTGATCATCCGTCTACGCGTCACGACCGCGCGACGGCCGCTCTGGCCGGCCGCCGCTCATGAAACGTGTACGGGTAAACGCGTGTGAGGAGGCCGCCGACCATGGGAAAACGTTCGGGAGAGAGAAGCCGCGGACCGAAGTGCATTGCCATTGTCGGTCCGTTTGCAAGTGGCAAGACAACTTTGCTCGAAGCCATTTTGGAGCGCACCGGCGCCATAACCAAACAGGCAGGTACCGGGTCCGGAACGGTCGGCGATCATTCCGCCGAAGCCAAGGCGCATCAGATGAGTGTCGAGGCATGCGTCGCCACCACTCGCTTTCTCGATGAAAGTATTACTTTCGTGGATTGTCCCGGCTCAATCGAATTTGCCTATGAGGCAGATCCGATTCTTACCGCAGTCGACATGGCCATCGTCGTCACCGAACCCGACGAGAAGAAAATTCCGGCCCTTCAGCTCACCCTCCATCGGCTCGACGAGCTCGGCATCCCGCGCATGATCTTCCTGAACAAGATCGAGCACGCCACCTTGGGCGTGCGCGACATGTTGAAGATGCTGCAACCGACCAGCGACACCCCACTGCTTTTGCGCCAGATTCCTCTGCGCAAGGACGGCATCGTCATCGGGTCCATCGATCTCGCGCTTGAACGCGCCTACATCTACCGTGAGCACGCAAGCAGTGAGATCGCACCCATTTCCGACGATGACAGGGCACGCGAGGTCGAGGCACGCTTCTCCATGCTTGAAACTCTGGCAGACCACGATGACAGGCTTATGGAGCAACTGCTTGAGGAGATAGAGCCGCCCCGCGATGCGATTTTCGACGACCTGGCCGCTGATCTGAGTTCCGGTTCGGTGACGCCGGTGCTGATCGGGTCAGCAGAAAAAGGCAACGGCATATTGCGGCTTCTGAAGGCAATCCGGCACGATGCTCCGGATGTTGAAGCGACATGGGAGCGGCTTGGTCTCGACATTACTGGTGAAGCCGTGCTCCAGGTGATGAAAACAATCCATACACCGCATGGTGGCAAGCTGTCCGTCTCACGTGTTCTTTCCGGCTCAGTCGGCGATGGTGTGGAACTGCGCAGCGACCAGACTGTCGACAAGGTTTCCGGTCTCTACACGCTGCTCGGGCGCGAACAAACCAAGGTCACGAAAGCGGAAGCTGGCGAGACGATTGCTCTCGGCAAACTTGAGGGGGTAAAGACAGGGGACACGCTGACCACAGCCAGGACACCGCATCCACCTCTCCTCAAACTCGAGAGCCCTCACCCTGTTTATTCGGTTGCGGTACATCCAACCGAACGCAAAGACGAGGCAAAGCTCTCCCTCGCCCTGCAGAAGCTCACCGAGGAAGACCCGTCACTCGGCCTCGAACAAAGGCAGGAGACGGGGGAAACCGTGCTGTGCGGACAGGGCGAAATGCATCTGCGCGTCACTCGCGAGCGCCTGGAAGGCAAATACCAGATCCCCGTGGATACGGCAGTGCCGAGCGTTGCCTATCGCGAAACGATCCGCAAGGGCACCACAAAGCGTGGCCGGCACAAGAAGCAATCGGGCGGTCACGGCCAGTTCGGCGATGTTGTGCTCGAGATACGCCCCCTGCCCCGCGGCTCCGGTTTCGAGTTCACCGACACGATCACCGGTGGCGTCGTTCCGAAGCAATACATACCCTCGGTCGAAACGGGCGTTCGCGACTATCTCAAGTCCGGTCCGCTCGGGTTTCCCGTCATAGATCTCGCCGTCAACCTCTCGGACGGTTCCTACCATTCGGTGGATTCCTCAGACATGGCGTTCCAGCTTGCCGGGCGACTTGCCATGAAGGAAGGGCTTGGCGAGTGCTCACCTGTTCTCCTGGAGCCCGTCCTCAGGGTCGAGGTCTACACGCCGTCAGACGCCACTGCCCGCATCACCGCTATCCTGTCGCAACGGCGCGGACAGATTCTCGGCTTCGATGCGCGTCCCGGCTGGACAGGTTGGGACATCGTAGAGGCGACGATCCCCGCATCCGAAACCGGCGATCTGATCATCGAACTACGATCCGCCACGGCAGGCGTCGCCAGCTATCGCGCCACGTTTGATCACATGGCCGAATTGACCGGGCGCCTGGCGGATGCGGCGATGAGCGCGCAGGGCAAGGCTGCTTGATGAGAGCATCAACCGGAAAGATCGCCACGCAATCGTGAAGCGCCGTGATTTTGAACCGCCGGGCGGCGGTTCTACCAATGGTGATGCTATCAGAAATCCGCTGGAGAAAGCCATGCCCACAATCCACCGTCGCCCGCGCTGGGCAATAGCCGAAAGCGTGGCGACGCCTGAATGCGTTTTCGCCAATCGCCGCACAGTGCTTGCGGGGCTTGGTCTTGGGGCGATCGCCGGCGCAGGCTTGCTGCCCGGGACAGCCAGGGCGCAGGCAGCGGAAGACGCCGCGTCGCGCACCGCATCCCTTTACCCTGTAAAGCGGAACGATGCCTACAGAATCGAACGCCCCCTGACACCTGAAGACGTGAACAGCACTTACAACAATTTCTACGAATTCGGATCTCACAAACAGATCGCGCGTGCCGCTCAGGCACTCACAACTCATCCCTGGGATATCGAGATCGATGGCCTCGTGGAAAAGCCCGGCACCATTGCTTTCGAGGATCTGTTAAAACGCTTGCCGCTCGAAGAGCGCCTGTACCGGCATCGCTGTGTCGAAGCCTGGTCAATGACAGTGCCATGGAGCGGCTTTCCGCTTTCAGCTCTCCTGGCGATTGCGAAGCCCCTTTCGTCCGCCCGCTACCTCCGCTTTGAAACCTTCAACGATCCCTCCGTCGCCGGGGGGCAGAAACAGGTCTGGTATCCTTGGCCCTATGTAGAGGGCGTCACCATGGAAGAGGCTTCGAACGACCTCGCCTTCATGGTCACTGGCGCCTATGGCAAACCCCTGGCAAAGCAGTTCGGCGCTCCCCTGCGGCTGGCCCTGCCATGGAAATACGGCTTCAAATCCATCAAATCCATCCGACGCATCTCTTTCACCGAAAAGAGACCTGTGAGTTTCTGGGAGGAGATTGCAGCCAGCGAATACGGCTTCTGGGCGAATGTGAACCCGGATGTGCCGCACCCGCGCTGGAGCCAGGCGGAGGAGCGGGTACTGCATACCGGCGAGCGCATACCGACGCAGCTTTTTAACGGTTATGCCGAGGAAGTCGCAGGTCTTTACAGCGGGCTCGAAAGCGAACAGCTATATCGCTGACCTGCACTCGTGCCACTTGGAAACACGGGCGCCCGCGATGCACGGGAACCTCCGGCAGATAAAAAAAGAGCCGGATCACGGAGATCCGGCTTTAGTCATTGGAAGTGCCATATAGGCGAAACCTCCAGAGGGGAACACTCGCGGGGGCAAATGGGAGGAGAACGCCCCCGGGAGTGCTTCTCATATGGGCAATGAGCGCCTAAATAACAACCACATGTTTTTGCAATTCACCCATGCAATTTTGCATAACGCCCCGTATTTCTTGGGAAATACTGCGTCAAAATGCCCAATGCCTTGATTTTGAAATGAGGAAGTCCCGGAAAGCGTGAAGCTTTGCCTGATTTTTCATCACGTTCGGGTAGCAGAAATATGTGTCGAACGACGGCACGGCGGTTTCCGGCAGAAGCTGCACCAGATCGTTGCTCTTGCCGACCACGTAATCGGGCAGCATGGCAATCCCGGCCCCGCGCTGCACAGCCAGTTTGATCGACAGGATGTTGTTGATCTGCAGAGCCGTCTGGCGCTTCTGCCCCTCCGGACGCCCGGCGGTTTCGAGCCAGTTCATATCGCTGAGATGCGGCGGCACCGCCTCGCCGAAAGTCACGATCCGATGCTTGTCGAGATCGGCGATCGAGGCCGGCTTTCCGTGCTTGTTCACATAGGAGGGCGAGGCAAAGAGATGGAAATGCACCGTGAACAGCTTGCGCTGGATCAGATCCGGCTGCTGCGGCTGGCGCATCCGAATCGCGCAATCCGCCTGCCGCATGGTCAGGTCGAGCTCCTCATTGTCGAGAATGAGTTGCAATTCGATGTCCGGGTAGAGCTCGATGAACTCCGGCAACCGTTCCGTCAGCCAGCCCGTGCCGAGCCCCACCGTGGTGGAAACCTTCAACAGACCGGACGGGCGATCCTTCGCCTCGGTCAGGCGCACGCGCACGCTTTCAAGCTGCATCAGCACGTCATGAGCGGTGCGATAAAGCATCTCGCCCTGTTCGGTAAGAACCAGCCCGCGCGCGTGCCGATGGAAAAGCGGCACCCCCACTTCCAGTTCAAGCGCACTCACCTGGCGTGAAATGGCCGACTGCGAAAGATGCAGCGTTTCAGCGGCGTGCGTAAACGAGCCAGCCTCTGCGGCGGCGTGAAAAACCCTGAGCTTGTCCCAGTCCAACGCCTCGTTCTCCTCTGTCAGGCGCCTGTACCGTCATGGGCGTTACCGCCCGTTCCCGTCGCTGCGTCGTTCCCGGTTATTCGGCAGCTTCTTTCTTCGATTCCATGGCTGCCAGATACTTCTCTGCTTCCAGTGCCGCCATGCAGCCAAGCCCCGCTGCCGTCACGGCCTGGCGATAAATGTCGTCGGCCACATCACCTGCGGCAAACACCCCCGGAACATCCGTCTGCGTGGTTCCAGGCTGCGTCCACAGATAGCCATTGGGCTTCTGCTTGAGCTTGCCTTCAAATAACTCGACCGCGGGGGCATGGCCGATCGCGACGAAGATGCCATCCACCGCCAGATCGGACACAGCCCCCGTGTGCACGTTTTTCACACGCACGCCCGAAGCGGATGCAGGCATGGGCGGTTTTGCGGGCGTCCCGGTGATCTCCTCGACCACCGTATCCCACATGATCGTCACGTTCTCCTTGGCCATCAGACGCTCCTGAAGGATACGCTCCGAGCGCAATTCGTCGCGGCGATGGATGAGCGTCACCGACTTTGCGAGGTTAGAAAGGTAAAGCGCCTCCTCGACAGCGGTGTTACCGCCGCCCACAACGGCAACATCCTTGCCACGGTAGAAGAAGCCGTCACAGGTCGCACAGGCCGAAACACCAAATCCCATAAAGGTCTGTTCGGACGGCAGGCCAAGCCACTTTGCCTTTGCACCGGTGGCGATGATCAGCGCATCGCAGCTATATTCGGTGCCGGAATCGCCCCTGAGCACAAAGGGGCGCGACGACAGATCCACATCGACAATGAGGTCATTGGCGATTTCCGCTCCGACGTTTTCAGCCTGGCCGCGCATCTGTTCCATGAGCCACGGCCCCTGGATCGGATCGGCAAAACCGGGATAATTTTCCACCTCGGTGGTGATCATGAGCTGGCCACCCTGCTCCAGCCCGGCCACAAGAAGAGGCTTCAGCATGGCGCGCGCCGCATAGATCGCCGCCGTGTATCCGGCCGGACCCGAGCCGATGATAAGGACGGGCGCGTGACGACGTGACATGGATGAAATCCTTTCTTCCTAAAAGCACCCGCGGGCATGTTCCGCTCCCATCGGGCATTCTTGACTTGTGAGCGCGTCGGCCCCGCCAGCGGGCAGAAAACGCGAAACCGGACAGCAGACCTGCGGGCGTCATCCCTAGGCCACCATCCAAAACAATTCGGTGACATGATCTAAGTATTCACCACCGCAAAGTGCAAGGCGAGGAACAGGTTTCCAACAGCTACCGAATGCCGCTCCTGCGCATTTGTTCGTTTGCCACGGTTTCAAACACGGTGGATAGTCCACCCTGCCGGTGAAGGCATTGCTTGGCTTGGCAGGGCGCTTGCCCTAATTTCGGTCTGCGCGCGTGAAAGATTCTCGCGCGTTTAGAGCAGAAATGGGAAACACTATGCCGCTACAGGCTGATCTTGACGCAATCGACTGGAAAATTCTGCGTGAGCTTCAGGCCGACGGCAAAATGACCAATGTCGAGCTTTCGCGCCGTGTTGGCATCTCCGCTCCGCCCTGCCTCCGGCGCGTAAAGCGGCTGGAGGAAGGCGGCATCATCAAGGGCTACCGCGCCCTGCTCAATTCCCCGGCACTTGGCTATGATGTGGTCGCCTTCTGCCTGATCGGCCTTCACTATCAATCTGAGACCGAGCTGAAGACTTTCGCTCAGCGAACGCTCAAATGGCCAATCGTGCGCCGCGCATGGATGGTCTCTGGCGATTCCGATTTCATGCTGCATTGCGTGGCGACCGATCTCACCACCTTCCAGACCTTCGTGATCGAAGAGCTGACATCCGCGCCCAATGTAGACACGGTCCGCACCGCACTCACCATTCGCCAGGTAAAGGACGAAGGCCTCGTGGCGATCGACTAGGGCGCTGGTGCGTCATGCATTCTCGATAAATCCAGAAGAGTCGCTGGGACACTCCAATGAAGATTGCCGCCCTTTCATTTCAGTATCCGACGGGCATCCTTGCCAATATCGGCGATTGGATTCAAACCTTGGCGGTCGAGCAGCATCTACCCCAGGTCGATTTCTACCTGGACCGTGATTCTCTAAACACGTATCAGGGTGACGAATGTATCCTCGTCATGAATGGCTGGTTCAGTCATTGCCCCCAAGCATGGCCACCGAACGAAAAGATCGTCCCCATATTTCATGGCTTCCACATCACCCCTGAAGCTGCCGAGCACTATCGAAAGCACTTAGACTACTTCAAGAAACACGCTCCGATCGGATGCCGCGATCAGAGCACTCTGGATATGGTAAAGAGCTGGGGGGTGGAGGCGTATCTGTCTTATTGCACGACCCTCACTTTCCCGACACGCACAAAGGAGCCCGACGAAGAGCTCGTAGTTCTCGTGGATGCCCCCAAAGCGGCTCACCGGGTTAAGCGTTGGAAAAGAAAGCTTTCCATCCAGCATGAGGTTGCTCCGGTCTCGTCACCTGTTCAAAGGGCGTTCGCCAAAGACCTGCTTGCCATGTACAGGGATAAGGCCACTCTGGTTGTCACCTCGCGGATACATGCGGCAATGCCTTGCATGGCAATGGGCATCCCCACACTCTACATGCCCAAACAGCCGGATGGGCGAACCAATATTATTAATGAGTTCGGTGCCCCTGCGACCGAGGCGCTGGAAAACGGATTTCGAGAATTATTTGGCATAAGACAGAAGAAAATATTCACGAAAAATAAGGTTAGCGGAGAATTCAAGACTCAGATTTCTGAAGGATTGAAATCTAGATTGAAAAAAATACTGACATGAGAATCAACACACTATGGATCGGCGGAAATCTTGGAACTATCGAGATCCTTTCCGCGAAAAGTTTTGTTGATACTGGTCACGACGTTGCTCTTTATTCATTTGATGAGATAAAAAATATACCCCCTGGTGTAGAAAATATTGATGCTGAGGAAATACTTCCCCGTACGGAAGTAGAGCGGCTTCGCCACAGAAAAACCGGTTCCTACGCCCTCGCATCCGATTACTTCCGTTTCCTTCTTCAAAAAAAGGAACGTGGTGCCTGGGCAGATTTGGACATGATCTGCCTCAAGCCTGTAAATTTTGAGAAAGACATCGTTTTCGGCCGAGAAAGCGCCACGTACATAAATGGCGCTCTGCTATACGCAAGACCGGATCATCCAGTTATTGAAGAGGTCTTGTCCTTCTTCAAGCGGGACATCATCCCGCCATGGACGCGTGGTCGCGATGCCAATCGCCTTCGCTTGAAGTCATGGCTCCTTGGCAAAAAGATCGAACCCGCAACTCTGCCTTGGGGAACCTTCGGCCCAAAGGCAATCACCTATCTCGCGCGAAAGCACGAGGTTTTTGATCTGGCAGAGCCGGAAGAGGTCTTTTACCCCATACACTTCAAGGATGCTCCTTTGCTCTACGATAGCGAAAGAAGCCTCGATGAATTCTGTACGGAACGGACTAGAACCATTCACCTCTGGAATGAGGTTCTCAGAAGTGCCGGGTTGAAAGACACCCGACCACCCAAGGGCTCGCCTCTCGCAAAGCTCATGCATCGTTTCGGCATCTAGGAATGGTTCGCCGCGCGACGCATATCTCTATTTGAAGTTTACGCGAACCCACATATTTTCGGTGGTCATGTAAATCCAGGCGTTGGAAAAAAAGCGCGCGATCTTTTTTCTGGGACGCCCGATCTCCCGCAGGATTTTTCTCCCCACGCTTCGGGGTTTTCCCGCGGATTGAACCGAGTAGCGTTCCTCCAACAATGAACTGCCGAGAGATTTGTCTTTCCGAAGAAAGACTTCCTGAATCGCGGGCGCAGGCACCATCTGATACTTTTCCAGATCACCCATTGTCGGCTCGCTGGAGCTGTAAAGAAATTGATCGAGCGGATCGCAAAACACATTGGTTTCACGAAGCAGCCTTGCAGCGGTGTCTCGGAAAACGACATATGCACCCGATCCCGCATGTGCCACGCGCAGAGGATGCACCTTTCGACCAGCAACCGTAGAGACTGCCGCCTTTCCAATCAGCGTCTTCGGCCGGCATGCCTCCAGCCTCACGACACCTGCGTCGGCGGGTATCCAGCTCTCATCGCCGAAAATGGCTGACGCATTCTCCCCGAGAAAAATATCGTCCTCACAGATGATCGTGTAGGCATCTTCACTCTGAGCCGCGATCTCCCAGCATTTCCGATGTGAGAGAAAGCAGGCAATCTCGCCTGCCCCCAGTTCGTAGAAGCGGGGTGTTCCGGTTCGCCCGACCTTCAGCTCCTCCTGTGAAAGGAGTTTTGCATCCACCGCCTTGACCACCGTGAAATCCAGCCCCTGCTCGCCAAAGACCTTGCGCATATGCCCGAGGCGGGCCGTTTCACGTTCCAGATTGATGACAAGCGTCTTCACTGCCGTTTCACCCCGGTTGCCTGCCAGCCGCGAGAATATTTTCGCACTTTGCTCCGATATGCGAAACGCTTCCATTCTCTGCGAATTCGCTCGCTGATGCTGCGCTTCACCTTCCCCGATGCGCTGACCGTGCTGCCCCCGATCTCGGCTGACTGGTCGCTGATGCCCGAAGGCACCACACACAAAGGTGCAATCCCTGTCACCCAGCGCAATTGCAGAAACGTGTCGACCGGTCGATCGAAATGGTCGCTCAGAGCGAGAAGATGCTCTGCAGCTTCGCGTGTCACAAGCTGCGCAACAGTGCCAAGCTGCGAGACTTCAGGCGCAACGAGACGGATCTCTCCCTCCCGCGCCACTTCCTGCACCTTGCCCCGAACCGGGCTTATGCGAAACTGCACATATGCCTTGCCCGTACAGCCCCGCCTGGCAAGCTCGAGGCACCGCCCGAAAAACGGCATCTGGAGAGCCACGTCGTCCTCGACGATCAGCCCCGCATCGAGCCCGCGCTCCACGATCATGCGCCACACCTTCCGGTGAGAAAGAAAACAGGCAATCTCGGATTGTTTCAGCACAAAAGGATAATCCGGATGATGCAACCCCTTCACGTAGTGCCGCCCGATCTCCTCGTCGCCGAGTTCCTGACCATCGACGGCGTCCACCACATGGCTTTCAACGGGCAGGCTCGCCATCAGGTGCTCCACTTGTGGGCGACGCGCTGTCGCGCGCTCAAGATGGACGATGAAACCTTCGATCTTCACGTGGTGGCCTCATGCCAGAGTTCTTCGTAAAGCGCATTGAGAGCATTCGCTTCGCCTTCCAGTGGAAAACGCGAGCGCGCATGCTGAAGTGCAGCATTTGCAGCGATGCCGCGCAGCTTTTCGTCATCCATGTAGCGTGCTGCAGCAGCAATCATCGCATCCAGATCGTCGACAGGCACCAGGGTGCCCGCTTCGCTGTCCTCCAGCTGCTCCGAAAACGCCCCCACATCCGTGGCGACAACCGGGACTCCTGACGCCATCGCTTCAAGTGGAGTGAGCCCAAAACCTTCCCAGCGCTGCGGTGCGATGAACAGCGAAAGCGCCTGATACCAGGCCGGAATTTGTGGGCGGGTGCCAACGAAATGCACTCGGTCTGCGAGCCCGGCTACCCGCACGCGCTCCTTCAATTCTCTCTCAAAGTCTACATGCGGCCCGGTCGCCTGGCCGGCGATGATGGCCGACCAGCCGGGACGGTCCGGCAGAAGCGCGATCATCGCATCCACGAAGAGGTCGGTCCCCTTCTGGCGCCGTACCCGGCCAAAACATCCGACATAGCGCTGGTCGCCCGCCATGCCCACCGCGATCGCTCCCGTCTCGGGGCTCGAGGGTGGTGAAAAACGGTGCGTGTCGATCCCGTGCATGACCACACGGCTTTCGACCTTGAGGTAACCCGCAGATTTCCGGCTGGTGGCCACCACCCGGTCCATGCGACAGATCAGAAACCGGGTCCAGCGCGTGTGCTCGCGTTGCGAAGCGGAGGTGAAAACGAGCTTCAGCGGCGCGCGAAAGACATCCCGCAAAATCACGCCAGCCAGCATCTCTGTGTTGCGCCGCGCATGCCATATGCGAAAAGGCCGGTTAGCCGGCCTGCGCAGAAGCCCCGGCACCTGCCACCAGCGCAGTTTGGGCAGTGTGTCGGGCAGTCCCGGTCCCAATGTCGCTATGGCGAGTGTCTTCGACTGTTCTGGAACAAGCTGCACGATGGTGCTGGTCACGCCCGAAAGCCGCTTTTTGAAATTGGGAGCCACCACATCCACATCACGGACGCGGAGCCGGAGGCCGCTTTCGGGCGTTTTGCCGGACATGATGGTCAGCCGTAGCGGATTTCCACCACCTCATAGCCGCGCGCGCCGCCGGGAGCATTCACCTCGATGGAGTCCCCCACAGCCTTGCCGATCAGCGCCCGCGCGATGGGCGAGGAAATGGAAATACGGCCCGCCTTCACATCGGCTTCCTGGTCGCCGACGATCTGATAGGTCTTCTCCTCTTCGGTGTCTTCATCGACCAGCATCACCGTGGCGCCGAATTTAATCGTATCGCCGGAGAGCTTTGTCACGTCGATGACCTCGGCGCGCGCGATCAGATCTTCCAGTTCGCCGATGCGGCCTTCGTTGAGGCTCTGCGCCTCCTTGGCAGCGTGATACTCCGCATTCTCCGAAAGGTCGCCATGGGCGCGCGCCTCCGCGATCGCCTCAATGATACGTGGCCGCTCTTCCTGCTGGCGCCAACGCAGCTCTTCCTTCAACGCCGCGGCTCCGGCAAGCGTCATAGGGACCTTGTTCATTTCATTCACCTTCCAGACATGAAGGCAGGAAGACCCCACACGCCTTACGCGAAGCGTCGTCCTGCCGCCGGTGCAGACATAAAAAGAAACGGTCCGAAAGCGTCTGCCTACGGAACCGTTTCGTATGACTTCTCCCAATATAACAAGCCGGTGACGATTTTCACGCAAATTTTTGCGTGTTCCGTCTCCCCCTCAATTGCGCCCCGTTGTTTCGCCTTGTTCGACAGCGTTCATAACCTATCTCAAGATGAATGCGACAATGGGAGACCCGCTGATGCAAGACCAGATCCTTCGAACCGCCCTGGCCGCCGGTCTTCTTGCCTGGCCAGGTGTCGCCGCCGCCAAGACCTTTACCACCCAGGCGGTGACGGTCGAGGCTGAAACTCTCGCACGTGGCCTTTCCAATCCCTGGGGTCTTGATTTTCTGCCCGATGGAAGCGCGCTCGTCACGGAACGCCCGGGCCAGTTGCGGCTCTTCTCCGCGGGCTCCCTCTCAGCCCCCATCGCCGGTGTGCCCGAGGTCGCCATTGTCGGTCAGGGCGGGTTGCTGGATGTCGCCGTTTCGCCGGATTTCGCCGAAACAGGAACGATTTTTCTCTCTTTTTCAGAACCTGGCGAAGACGGAGCCGGCACGGCCATTGCCCGCGCACGGCTTGTAAGAAATGGCGCGGATGCCCGTCTTGAGGACGTCACGACAATTTTTTCCATGAATCGCAAAACCACGGCAGGTCAACATTTCGGCTCGCGCGTCGTGCTCCATCCCGACGGCACGCTGTTTTTCACCATTGGCGACCGCGGACAAGGCGACCGGGCACAGGATCCCGCCGACCACGCCGGTTCGGTACTCAGGATCAACCCCGACGGCTCTGTCCCTGAAGACAATCCCTTCGCCGGCAGCGCAGACACCGCGCCTGAAATCTGGTCCATGGGGCATCGCAATCCGCAGGGTGCCGTCTTCGACCCTGTGACCCGCGCGATCTGGACGGTCGAGCACGGCGCCCGCGGTGGTGATGAGGTCAATCGCCCCGAGGCCGGAAAGAACTATGGCTGGCCGGTCATCTCTTATGGCGTCAACTACAGTGGCACGAAAATCGGCGTCGGCAGCGAAGCGCCGGGCTACGAACAACCTGAATACTACTGGGACCCGTCCATCGCGCCTTCCGGCACCGCAGTTTATCAGGGCGAAATGTTTCCCGAATGGCAGGGGGATTTCTTTGTTGCGGCGCTCAAATACCACCTCGTCGCCCGCCTCGATCGGGATGAGAACGGCAACATTCTCGGTGAAGAGCGTCTTTTCAAGGGAGCTTTCGGACGGATACGGGATGTGAATGTTGCACCTGACGGCTCGCTCTGGCTTTTGACGGACAAGCGCCGGGGCGAGATCATCCGTATATTCCGTTCGGAGTAATGCACCCCGAAACTGGCCCACAGGAGTCAAGCGCTACGGCCCTTGTGCGGCCAGCGCCAGCTCCGTAAGACATGCGCAATTTCCTCAGTCCGGGTGGGCGTATGACACGGGTTCAGGCCAATCTTCTATTGCTTCTTGCAGGCGCAATGTGGGGCATGGGCTTCGTCGCCCAGTCGACCGCAATGGATGCCATCGGCCCGTTCCTGTTCATCGGTCTGCGCTTCGCCATTGCCTGTCTTTCCATGCTGCCTTTTGCCATGTGGGAAGCCCGGCGCAGCACAAGATCCCTCACCTTCAACGACAAGCGAAATTTCCTGCTGATCGGTCTGCTCCTCTTCGCTGGCATGGCCGCGCAGCAGGTTGGCCTCCTGACCACCAGCGTTACCAATTCCGGTTTCCTCACCGGCCTCTACGTTGTCATGGTGCCGTTTCTGGCGGTTCTTCTGTTCCGCCAGTGGCCACACCTCGTGGTCTGGCCGGCCGCCCTTTCCGCGCTTGCGGGGATCTGGTTGCTGTCAGGCGCAGGCAGCGTGGCACTCACCACCGGCGACTGGCTGACCATCCTTTGCGCACTCTTCTGGGCCCTCCAGGTGATCATGATTGGCAGAAGCGCAAGTCATACCGGCCGCCCCATCACGCTGTCCGTCACCCAGTTCGGCATAACAGCCGTCATCGCCCTTGCTGCCGCCGGCCTTATCGAGACGATCGAGTTATCCGCGATTCTCATTGCCATGCCTGAAATCCTCTACGCTGGCATTTTTTCCGGCGGCATAGCCTTCACGCTCCAGGTTATCGGCCAGCGCTATACAACAGCCCCGCAAGCCGCGATTTTCCTGTCCACGGAAGCAGTCTTCGCCGCACTTTTCGGGGCGATCTTTCTCGGTGAGCGGTTACCGGCGCTCGGTCTCGCCGGTTGCGGCCTGATCTTTGCAGCCATTCTGGCAGTCGAAATCGTTCCGGCTCTGCGCAACCGGCAACGCAGCGTGGCCTGAACAGGAGCGAAACAATCCGTCGTGCTTTCCGCACGTTCTGCGTTATCATACCTTCGGAGTGCCGGAGGAGAAGCTCATGCAGAAGCCTGTTGAGCGCGAATGGGCGCTGACCATAGACCCGGAAACCGTGCGCTTTCTGGCAGGCAAGGCGCGCGCAATCAGCGCCGCGCTCAATACAGACTATGACGATGGTCACGAGCACGAAATTGAGATCGATGGCGATGCCCGCGATCGGCACCAGCATGACGGACTGATCGAGGAAGAGGAGGAAGACCTCACCGAAGAGGAATTTCGAGAACTGGTGGCTGATCTCAATGTGGATGAGATTGCTGAATTGATAGCGCTGGCATGGGTGGGGCGCGGCGACTACGATGTGAAGGAATGGTCAACCGCCGTCACGGATGCGCGGCAGCATGGCGCCAGGAACGTGGCCACTTATCTCCTCGGAATGCCGATGCTTTATGACTGGCTGATCGATGGCCTGGATGCACTCGGCGCATCGTGAACACTTCGAAACACACCGTTATTTCCCGATCAGCCGGGGTTGCGGCAAACATCCAGCATGATCGCTCTTTTAGCTGTTCGAAGTGCGCTGCCGGCCATACTGCTCTGCGCCCTGCTCTTCACGGACCCCCTGAACAACGCTCATGCAGCCGAAAGGGCCGCCTCGGTCCCCCTGCCGGCCACAGGCCCCATACCAAAGAGTCGCGGCGAACTGCAGCGGTCGGAGATGTCGGTCATCGTTCCCATTCCCTCCCCGCGTCCGCCCATGAAGACCAAACCACAGAAACGCCCGCCGCCCCAGACGCCAGGCCGTTTGCCCGCAAAAGAAATCGCCTGCCGCCGCGCCCTGGCTAAACTGGGCGTTTCTTATTCCGAGCAGACCCCCATATCGGAGGCGCGCGGTTGCTCGATCGCTCACCCGCTCGTTATCGAACGTCTCTCCCGGAAAATTGCATTGAAGCCAAAGGCAACACTCAATTGCGCGACGGCTCTCACACTCGCGCGTTTTTTCACAGACAAAGTTCCTTCACTCGCCAGGCGTCACCTCAAGCAGCCGGTCGCCACCGTTCGACATGTATCTGCTTATGTCTGCCGGACACGTGCCGGGTTGGAAAAACTCTCTGAGCACGCCTTTGGAAATGCCTTGGATATAGCCGCTTTCGACCTGGCGGATGGCACCAGACTCAACGTAGCTCGGCAATCAAATCCGAGAAGCGGAACCGCCAGGTTTCTCGATGCCTTCCGCACCGCTGCCTGCGGCCCTTTCAAGACCGTTCTCGGTCCAGGCACCAATGCCGATCACGCGACGCATTTTCATCTGGATCTTCAGAAGCGCCGCAACGACTATCTCTACTGCAAATAGCTGCCTTTTTCGGCACGCCATAATGAGGTCACAGGTCTGAATGCCCCCGCTGACCTTTCCTTTACCTTGTCTGGCTAGGCTACTCCCCTTCTGGAAGCGTGCAAGGTCGACGGGGCGTGTTCATGGTCGGTATTCGTGTTGGCAACCCTGTTGCAACGCCATTACGTGCACCTTTTCTGCGCGCCGCCGCGGCTGCCACGCTGTTGGCTCTTTCTGCATGCTCTGTCAGCGATGTGATGTCACCCCGCCCATCCGTGGATATCGGCGTCCAGACTGCTGCCGTGCCAGTGGCACAGCTAGCACCCGCTCCCGCTGCGCCGGTTCCGCAGGTGGCGACACCCACTGATTCCACTCCCGCACCCGAAAGTGCCAGGGGGTTGCAGGCGCTCGTTCCGTCAAACCCGATGATGGTTTCCTATCCACGCATGACCCTGCCGCGCAGTGAAAGCTCGCCGCGTGTCATGCCAGCAGAAGAAATCGCCTGCCGTCGTCGGCTCAAACGTCTTGGCGTCAAGTATCAGGACCTTGAGCCCATCAACGACGGAGGAGCCTGCCGCATCGACTGGCCCGTCAAGGTCAGTGGCCTGTCGGGCAATATCGAAATGGCGCCCGCCGCCACGCTCAATTGTCAGATGGCAGAGACATTCGCGCGCTGGACGAAAAACGAGCTCGCGCCGGCCGCGCGCAAACGCTATCTCACCGGCATCGGAAAAATCCGGCAGGGCTCAAGCTATTCCTGCCGGCGCATTGCCGGCACCAGTGTCGCTTCGGAGCATTCCAAAGGCAATGCACTCGACGTTATGAGCATCGAGCTGAAGAACGGCCGCGAGATCGATGTGCGCAAGCCGGGCTTCTTCGCCTTCCGCGAACGCGGCCTGCTGAACTCGGTCCGTGCCGAAGGGTGCGACTATTTCACCACCGTTCTCGGCCCCGGGTACAACTACGATCACCGAGACCATTTCCATTTTGATCTAAAGGGCCGCCGCAACGGCTACCGCGCCTGCAAATAGCGTTTTCCCTGCCCACAAAGCAGTCTCGCGCCCTTCATCCGGGAGTGCTAAACAGCTTCCATGCTCATTATTGAAATCGCCATTCTCTTCGTCCTCATCATCTTCAATGGTTTCATGGCCATGTCGGAACTGGCTGTTGTTTCGGCCAGACCCGCCCGGTTGAAATCCCGGGCGGATCAGGGTCAGCGCGGTGCCGCACGGGCCCTCGCCCTCTCGGCTGATCCCGGACGTTTCCTTTCCACGGTCCAGATCGGCATTACACTGGTCGGTGTGCTCTCCGGAGCCTTCTCCGGTGCGACGCTCGGAACACGCCTGTCCGACTGGCTCATCTTGCAGGGTGTCTCGGAAAGCCTGGCAAACCCGCTCGGCGTTGGCCTGGTTGTGGCCCTTATCACCTATGTGTCGCTGATCGTCGGCGAACTCGTTCCAAAGCAGATCGCGCTCAAGAACGCAGAGGGCATCGCCGTCAAGGTTGCACCGATCATGGGGCTCCTGTCGCGCATCACCCTTCCGCTCGTGTGGCTGCTTGATGTGTCGGGCCGTCTGGTCCTGGCATTGCTCGGCCAAAGCGCGGAATCGAGCCAGCGCGTAACAGATGAGGAAATCCGCACGCTCATTGCCGAAGCAGAAACCAGCGGCACCATTGAATCCGATGAGCGGCGCATGATTGCCGGTGTCATGAGGCTCGCCGACCGCAAGGCGCGCGCGATCATGACCCCTCGTGGCGAGATCGACTGGCTGGATCTCTCCGCAGACGAAGCGGCACTGGCAGAAGACGTCAAAAGCTCCGGCCACTCTCTCCTGCCGGCCGGTGATGGGTCCGTCGACGAGATCACCGGCGTCGTCAAGTTGCGCGATCTGCTGGCTGCTCAACTATCGGGAGAACCACTGGACATCCGGGCCCATGTTCTCCCGGCTCCGATCGTTCACGACATGGCCGACGCGCTCAACGTACTCTCCGTTCTTCGAGAGGCAGCCATTCCGATGGCGCTGGTGCACGATGAACATGGCCATTTCGAAGGCATAATCACCCCGTCCGATATTCTCGAGGCGATCGCGGGCATCTTTCGTGCGGATGCCGAGGAAGGTGAGCTGGATATCGTCGAACGCGCAGACGGCTCCTGGCTGCTCCCCGGCTCCATGCCCGCTGACGAAATGGCAGACCATCTGGGCTTCAATCTCCCGGCAGAGCGTACCTACACCACGCTCGCTGGCTTCCTGCTCAACGAATTCACGCATCTGCCGAAGACCGGCGAAAGCACCGATGCCATGGGCTGGCGTTTTGAAATCATGGATCTGGACAATCGCCGGATCGATCGCGTGCTCGCCACAAAGATCGAAGCATCACCGCAGGCGTGAGCCTCAATCTTCCGGCGGGACCGGTGTGGGCTTGCCATTGGCATCGAGCGCCACCATGACGAAATCCGCATGGGTGACCATTTCCATGGTCGGCGAAAGATATCGCTGCGCCCACGCTTCGACCTTGAGCCGGATCGATGTTCGCCCCACCCCTTCAATATGGGTGTAGATGCACAGCGTGTCGCCCACCTTCATCGGCTTGGCAAAGGCCATTTCCTTCACACCGGCGGTGACCACGCGACCGTGCGCGCGTTCAGCAGCACGGATACCGCTCGCTAGATCCATTTGCGCCATCACCCAGCCGCCGAAAATATCGCCAGCGGCGTTGGCGTCACCGGGCATCGCCTGCGTGCGTAACGTCAGGTCTCCAGTGGGTGTTTCCGGTGCAATCATCGTCTGTAGTTCCCCTTTTTGATTTACATCCGGCCTATCGTCGAGACCGTCACCGGTCAACAAGCGCTCGCGCATGGCACCTCTTCCATTGACGCATGGTTCCCGTTTGATGTCGTATCTGCGTTGCACCCATAGCCGACTTGCGTCTTTAATCCGGGCTACAGGCATTCCAGCGAGGTTTCTATGCAGATCAAGGCCGCCGTCTGCCGGGAGTTTGGCAAACCCCTCTCGATAGAAACACTTGAGCTCGCTCCACCTCGTCGAGGCGAAGTTCTCGTCGATCTGAAGGCCTGCGCCATTTGCCACTCCGATATTTCGTATGCCGAAGGTGCCTGGGGTGGTGATCTTCCGGCGGTCTATGGTCATGAGGCGGCCGGCGTCGTTTCAGCGGTGGGCCCTGGGGTCAATGACGTTGTGCCAGGCGATCATGTCGTCGTTACGCTCATCCGCTCCTGTGGCCATTGCCACTATTGTGCGCGTCAAAGCCTCGTCATGTGCGAGGAGATTTTCCCGCTCGACCAGCAGGGACCTCTCACCCTTGCCAACGGCAGCGCCTGCGAACAGGGTTTACGCACAGGCGCGTTCGCAGAGAAAGTGGTCGTTCATGAAAGCCAGCTCGCCCATGTGCCAGGCGATATGCCGTTCGACGTCGCATCGCTTCTTGCCTGCGGCGTCATCACCGGCTTTGGGGCGGTCGTCAACACGGCTCGCGTGTCAGCGGGCCATGCTGTGGCTGTCATCGGATGTGGTGGCGTCGGGCTGAACGCCATTCAGGGCGCCGCGCTCGCCGGCGCAAGCCCGGTCATTGCACTTGACCTCAGCGACGACAAGCTGGCGGCGGCCCGAGAGTTCGGCGCCACCCACGCGTTCAGCCCGGCCTCGCCCGATCACGCGAAAGCGATCAAAACACTGACAGATGGGCGTGGCGTGGATTTCGTATTTGTCACGGTCGGCGTCGAGGCAGCACTACAGAGCGCCCCGCGTTACATCACCCGCAATGGCTCCGTCATTGTGGTCGGCATGCCGGCCAATGGCGTGCGCATCCCCTATGACCCCGGGAAACTTGCGGCTCTCAACCAGAAGATCATCGGTTCCAAGATGGGCGAAACACGGCTCCGCCACGACATCCCCATCCTTGTGGAGCACTATCAGAAGGGTCGCCTGAAGCTCGATGAACTCATCACCACCCGCTACAGGCTGGAAGACATCAACGAAGCAATTTCTGCTGTGAAAAACGGACAGGCCCTGCGCAACGTGGTGACCTTTGAATGAAGATCGCCGAAGCCAAAACCTTCGTCACCGCGAACCCGCCCCCGCATGTCGGCGGACGCTACTTCATTTTTGTAAAGCTTGTCACTGATGGCGGCGTGGTCGGCTATGGCGAAGCGTATTCCGCCGCCTTCGGTCCACATCTCACCGCGCACATGATCGAAGAAGTGGCCGAGCGATATCTGGTCGGCCACGATCCTCATGACATCGAAACTTTCTTTCGTCGCACCTATTCCTCCGGCTTCAGCCAGCGACCCGATCCAACACTGATGGGCTGCGTCTCCGCTCTCGAAATGGCGTGCTGGGACATCATCGGCAAAGAGGCTGGCAAACCGGTCTACAAGCTGCTCGGCGGAAAGGTGCATGAGCGGCTTCGCAGCTATACCTATCTCTACCCCGACACCGGCAGCGCCGTTCCGGACGAAACGGATAGCGAACACAACGTCTATAACGATCCTGACCTTGCGGCTGAAGCCGCATTGGCCTGCCTTGCACAGGGTTTTGACGCGATCAAGTTCGATCCGGCAGGCCCATACACCGCCTTCGGCGGTCGTCAGCCGCGGCAGAGCGACATCGACCTGTCGACACGCATGGTTGCTGCCGTGCGCGAGGCTATCGGTGGGCGCGCCGACATACTTTTTGGCACACATGGTCAGTTCACACCCTCCGGCGCAATTCGGATGGCCCATGCGCTGGAACCCTACGATCCGCTCTGGTTCGAAGAGCCTGTGCCTCCAGACACTCCGGAAGCCATGGCTCAGGTAGCTCGTGGCACCAGTATCCCCATCGCCACTGGCGAACGCCTGACAACAAAGTATGAGTTTGCACAGCTTCTCAGCCTCGGCGCCGCTGGCATCTTTCAGCCCAATCTTGGCCGGTCAGGCGGCCTGCTTGAAACGAAGAAAATCGCCGCGATGGCGGAGGCGCATCACGTCCAGGTCGCACCGCATTGCTATTGCGGCCCGATCGTCGCCGCCGCCAACATTCAACTTGCCACCACCCTTCCCAATTTCCTGCTTCTGGAAGCAATCCGCACCTTCGATGGTTTTCACGCGCAATTGCTGAAAAAGAAAATCCTCTGGGAGGATGGTTTTGTCATTCCGTCGAGCGAGCCCGGCCTTGGTGTCGAACTTGATGAAGCCATCGCACAGGCCAGCCCCTACGACGGGTCCGAGTTGCACCTGCAAATGCAACAGACACCGCTTTAGCGCAGGCAATTCGTTTGGAAAGATTGCGGCCCTGACCGCGTTGCGGACTTGCGGGCATGTGGGCAAAGGAGCAGTGAATTTCAGCGTTGGGACAAGCGTTGACCCACCACAAGGAACTGAAGAATTCGGTTCCTCTTCAGACACTTGCCGCGACAAACAGACTCATCGCAAGAGCGACCTGAATCAACACGTGAACAAGTTGAATCAACACATGAAGTTGGCCGTCGCACCCCCGCCCCACAAACCACGGAACGGTTAACGCCTGCCTAACAGCAGGGGCACTGATCGTTCCAGCAACGCCCACCCACCTGGCGTCCACCCAAGTGCACGAAGGCGGTCCGTTTTCATGGCGTTGACTGCATCTCGATCAGCGGCTGGCGGCAATGGATTGCCACGGCCGGTCTCGCGCGCTACCAGCGCCAGAAGTTCACGGCGATCAAGGATCAGATCCGACACATTGAAGCGCCCCAACGCAATTTGTTCCGCCGGCAAGGTCAACATCATGCGGACAGCCGCTCCGACATCCTCGCCATGAACCTCCGTCGCGATACGCGGTGCAATCTCACGGCCTGCCAGATAGTCCGCAAAGAGGCTCTCCCATTTGTGTGACCGTCCATTCCCGACCGGCCCGTACACACCGGTGACCCGCAGGCTCACGCCGGCAAAACCATCTCCGGAGAGCTGGGAAAGCGCTTCTTCAGCGGCAAGTTTCACCTCGCCATAGAGCGTGTCAGGACAGCAAACATCAGTCTCATCGAGCATCGCCCCCGGATCGCGCTGCCCATAGACGGCCCGTGTCGAAAGAAACACCGTTCGCGCCACGCCCGCCACTCGCGCTGCTCGAAACATCGCAACGCTTCCCTCGAGATTACGCCGGCGAAACCCCTCGGCATCGTCGCCCTCTCCGCCCCGGTATTTCCCCGGCGCATGGTCGAAGGCAGCATGCACGAAAAAATCCGTTCCCTCGAACAGCGCCGTAGAAACGGATGTTGGTTCAAGCTCAACTGGAGCAAAGGCGACGCTTCTTGAAAAAAAGCCTTCCGGCGGTGCATTTCGCCCAAGCACCGTCACCCGATGACCGGCAGCGAGCAGCGCCTCGACAATGAAACGCCCGACCAGCCCGGTCCCGCCAGACACGATGCTGTGAGGCGCACTCATGGCGAAGGATTCGCCAGCGTCTCAACATCGGGAATTTTCTCACCCGAATGGAAGGCGTGCCAAAGATCGATCAGAGGACCCAGCTCCGCGGCTTTCGGATGATCCTGCTCCCAAGGCTTTTCATACTGATAGTGAACCACGGAAACAGAGTTCCAGTCCCAGAGCGCCGGGAGGTTGAACCACACATATTGCAGCATGTTGAAAAACACCGGCAGACCGTGCCAGTGCGGAAAATACGCCTGCAAAAAGGTCTGGTCGGTCCGCCGCCAGAACGCATCGGGTTCATCCAGCCGTTTAAGCATGGAGGCGAATGTCGCTGCCGAAGGGGTTGCCACAAACACCCCGGAATTCAACCGGTGAAAGTCCGTGAGGCTCTCGTAGACATTGGGCGCGGCGGAAAACTCCGGATAGAAGAACAACCGGTCAATGTTGCGCACCACCACCGCATCCGCGTCGATGAACACGACCCGCTCATACTCGGTCAACTGCCACAGCCTGAGCTTGGCGAAATTGTCGAGCGGAGTGTGAAAACTCGGCTTGTTCCCCTTGGTAAAGGGGGCATTTGCGTGAAGCCTGGCCCGCTGGTGTCGCTCGTTAAAGGCATCCGAAGTTGGAAGAAGTTCTGCCCGCACAAGCCGAGCCCCCATTTTCGCCAAAGGCTGGAGCGCTTCAGCAGGGGCGCCGCCAGTGTGCATCACCACTATATCGGCATCGGTTTCCGTCAGCCGCAACGAGCGGACCAGAGCCAGCGCGCCCATCGCATAGTCTTCATTCGTGACGAGCGTCACATAGGCATGTTTCGACATCGATGCCGTCGCTCACCCAACACTCTTCAGCCGCTTGCCTTCCGGATCGCGCTCGATGGTGGGCGCAATGTCCTTGGTCCAGGCGGACACGGCCGGAATGCGGGAACGGTCGACGCGGTAATCGAATTTCTTCGCCACATCGACGACCTCGGCCAGAAGCCCCTCCTCCAGCGTGATCGGATTGAGACCGAGCGACAGGAATTTGTCGTTTCTCACCACCAGATCGTTTTCCGCCGCTTCCTTGCGCGGGTTTGGCAGATAGGCGACCTTCGCGCCAGTCATGCGGGCGATGAGTTCGGCCAGATCACGCACACGATGCGTTTCCGTCATCTGGTTGAAGATTTCCACACGATCGCCGCGCTTCGGTGGGTTGTTCAATGCGATCTCCACGCAGCGCACTGAATCCTGAATGTGGATGAAGGCGCGCGTCTGGCCGCCCGTGCCATGTACGGTCAGCGGATAGCCGATCGCCGCCTGGATCAGGAAGCGGTTAAGCACGGTTCCGTAATCACCGTCATAGTCGAACCGATTGATGAGCTGGGCATGAAGTTTCGTCTCTTCCGTGTGCGTGCCCCAGACGATGCCCTGGTGCAGATCGGTGATGCGCACCCCGTCATTCTTGGCGTAGAACTGGAAGAGAAGCTGATCAAGCGACTTCGTCATGTGGTAGATGGAGCCCGGATTGGTCGGGTAAAGGATCTCCTGCGATGCCGTCTCTCCCGACAGGGTCTCGACGCCGACCGGGAGATAACCTTCAGGAATTGCCGCGCCAACCGAGGAGTATCCATAAACGCCCATCGTGCCCAGATGGACCAGATGAGCATCGAGGCCTATCTCCGTCATTGCGTTGAGCAGATTGTGGGTGGCGTTGACGTTGTTGTTGACCGTGTAGTTCTTGTGGCGGTCGCTTTTCATCGAATAGGGCGCAGCACGCTGTTCGGCGAAATGGACGATGGCGTCGGGGCGATGTTCGGCAAGCCAGGATTTCAGCACATCGTAGTCACGCGCCAGATCGATCAGGTGGAAGCGGATACGCCGGCCCGTTTCCTGATGCCAGATGCGTGTGCGTTCCTGGATGGAATCCATCGGCGTCAATGACTGAACCCCGAGCTCGGTGTCGATCCACCGCCGTGACAGATTGTCGATAATGTGGACTTCGTGCCCACGGGCCGACAGGTGGAGCGAGGTCGGCCAGCCGACGAACCCATCGCCGCCAAGAACTGCAATCTTCATGAAATTCCGCCTCCGGTCATCAATACATCAGGCAAGGGAACCGGACCGATTCCCTTCTCGAAAGCCCCCTTAGCATTGTTTTATGACAGTTTGTTCCGAAAGGACAAACCCGAACAATGAAGCCGGCCTCCTGTGGAGACCGGCTCCCCGTCCGGAAGACGACGGGCAGGGTTACATTTGCGCTTCGATGGATGTCACCTCGTTTGTCGCATCATCAATCGTCAGCGTTACCGAGGCTCCGGCTGCGACACTGGCGAGATCGACGCCCTCACCGGCGGTGTAGACCGTACCGTCATCGAGAGCGATCGTTCTGGTCGCCACGTCGATGGAAGCCACGGTTCCCTGAACTTCGGCGGCATAGGCCGAGAGCGTGAGAAAACCGGAAGTGGCGAGGACTGCGAGGATTTTTTTCATGGAGGAGACTCCTTTGCTGTGTTCATGCCAACCCGATCCCCGTTTGACAGTTTTGGGGGAGCCGGAAACCAGGTCGGCGAGAAAAGGGTGGTGCGGAAACCCGGCAATCTCAAATCAAACAGGATGACCGTCTCAAACACGCATTGCGCCCAAGCTTTGCCGCAATCACCCGGTCCGCCGCACATCATCGGCTGTACAACGCAGGATCCCGTCATTGGTTCACAGTTTCGCCGCTGCAAAACGGACAAAATCCGGGCAGGCCACGTTCACGACCGACCCGGATTTGCACTTCGGGCGGCGGCAGCGCGATCAAATCAGGTAACCACGCAGCGCCCGGGTGTGAACAGCTCACAGGCGACAACGATGGCGGTAGCCGTCATATCCAAGGAAGGTGTCGCTGTACTCGTCATAGGAGCGGTAGCGCGCATAGCAGCGCGCCACATGCCTATCCCAGGCCGACGCTCGACCATAGACCGGCGCAGGACCGTAGTAACGGGCGCGTGAATCGGCAATCAGACCACCGGCGATGAAGCCGCCAAGCCCGGCGATGGCCGCAGCCTCGCCCGGAGACAGACTGCCCGCGCGGCTTTCGACGCTGACGGCCGAAAGCGCCGTAGCGACAAGGGCGATGGCCATCAGGCCTTTTGCGATGGTGCGTTTCAGGGACATTTCATCATCCTCCTTTGCGATTGGTGGCCGGCCGCTGCAGCCGTCCGATGCCCATCTGTCGCAGGAGGAAAAGGAAAGGTTCACGCCCTCTCGATTTTTTTTGCGACCCCGTCGCGGGCACGCAACAAAGATTCGCCATAATAGACACGGGAAATAAACCTGTTACCGTGTAAGGCGAAGGACAAGCAGACGACGGCACTGGAGGTAACACACGCCGACTGCAACTTCCCACGGCAGAGGAGGGCCGGACATGGCCAAGCCTGGAGTACTGCACAAAAGCGCTGGCATCTACGATGCAGATGAAATGGCCGCGATGGAGAATGCCATCGAAGCCGTGTGCGCCGAACTTGGCATAAGGCGGAGTGATAGCGTCTCCCGCGAACGGGTCGCCGGGCATGTGATGCGCTCCTGGGCGAGCGGACGCCGCCTGCCGCTGAATCTGGTTCAGGCAGGGCTCGACAGCGCCACGAGGCTCGAAGCCTAGGCGACACGACTGCCGGACCTGAGAGCCGCCACGCGCAAAAAATGACATGCTGGCACTTCCCTGTCAGAAGCTTCTTCGTGCGATCTTTTTCCTGGACTCCTCAAGGTCTTGTTTCCGTTTCGGCAAGCTGCATGCCTGCGTTCCATACTGCATCATCCCCATGAAGTGCTCAGACCGCTCACAATCATAGATCCAGCACAAAACGATGCCCAGCCAGGCAGCATGGAGCCGCGAGACATCGCTATCGCTCCAGTCCGAAAAGCAGTCTGCTTCCAGCAGAGCATCCGCCCCTGCCTGACACATGCCAGCGCGCCGGCACCGCCGGTTTGAACAATGCTGCGGTCTCTCGGCCTGCCCTGCGAGATACCGATACGCCACCTGCATTTCCTCGTGCGGCCATTCGGGCGGGCAAAAGGGGAAAGGTGGCTTAATGCCCTTCTCATCCAATAGCGTGTCGCGAATCTTCGCTAGGCCGCAGATGATCTCGAGAAGCGTCTCATTGGCCTCGGTCTGCGCCGGGGTATATCTGGTGTTCCGTGGCATGTCGGGTCTCCCTTCTTTTGCGTTGACGATTTGAGAAGCGGATTTCAGTTGACCGGTCGTGCGCTCGCGCATTCTGCAGAGGGTGTGGTGCGGGCATTTTGGACAGGCTCCTTCGTTGCCGCGCGGGGTTGCCGCCGGGGTTTGGATCCTTCGGGAAACGGGGCGCGTTTTTCGTGCCTCTCTGTTGGGAATTGAAGTGGCGCGAAAAGCGCGCCCCGCCGGCCGCTGTCCCGTCTGCCGGCCGGTCACTCGGGCGATCCGTGCCCTAGCGGCTTTTCCGCAACCGACATGATGCCGGCCGCCGGCCTTTCGCGGGCCCTCACAGGCCTCGGGTCACCGAACCCGAGGGGGAGGCTGCCGTCGCCCCTCCTGATCCCCGGCTCCGGACCCGGTTCCCGACAGGGGCGATGGGGGAAGTGTAGCGGAGGTTTTGAGGGTGGGGAGAAAAGAGCGAATAGGGAGTAGCGAATAGCGAGTAGGGAACGCGCTTCATTCGCCTCGTCGTCCCGTCGTTTGATCATGGGAGCCATGACGTTGCGGGGATGACGGGGTGCGGGTGAGAAAAAGTGGGGTGGTTTCCTGGAGGCCGAAGTTTATCCCCGGTGCTTTGGTAGGGTAAGGATGATGGATAGGCATTTTCAAGCCGCCTCCCTTGCCCTGTCCCTTGCCGCCTTATCTCTCAGGCGGCAGAGTCCGCCTGACCAAAAGCAGGAAAGGAAGCTGGCAGTGGTGCGTTTGACGGGAGGGTGCCTGTGCGGCGCGGTGCGGATCGAAGTTTCGGGAGAGCCCGACCGCGTGGGCATCTGCCATTGTCTCGACTGCCGCAAGCACCATGGCGCGCTATTTTATGCGGCAGCCGTCTTTGCGGCGGAGACGGTGCGCGTCACCGGCGAGACACACGCCTATCAGGGCCGCCATTTCTGCCCGCGCTGCGGCTCCTCCGTGTTTGCCCGCACCGGTGACGAGATAGAAGTGCATCTCGGCACGCTGGACGCGCCGGACCAGCTTGTGCCGGATTATGAGCTGTGGGTGTCACGCCGCGAGAAGTGGCTGCCGGCGTTTCCAGTGAAAGCGCGGTTTGAGCGGGATCGGGAGTGAGGAAGTTACCCGAAAAAGCGATGGACCTTGAGGGCGCACCTACGAAAACCCGGCCGTGCCCCACGGCGTTCTACCAATGGCTCCCGGATAACCTGCGGCTTCCGGGGTGACGGAGGTTTGTTTACCGCCCCGGCCGCCCAGTCTTCCCGGGGCGGCGTTTGCTGCGCCGCTCGTCCGCCGGATCTTCGTAGGAGCCGATGCCGGGCCGGTGGCGTTTCACCGGTTTGGGGTCGTCTTCCGGCTTCTGGGGAACCGGCTTGCGCACCGGCTTTTCGGTGCGGCCGACCGTCATTTCGTCCAGATCGTTCTTGCGGAAAAGGCTCTTGCCGGCAGGCACGGCGTGCGCGCCGGAGGTGCCCATTTCGTCGAGATCGGGCTTGTGGAAGAGCGATGAAGCCGGAGCTTTGCTGTCCGTCCCTCGTGGTTGGAGGGGTTCACCATGAGGGGCTGACGGTGCGCCTGCGCCCTTGGCCTGCCCGCCCTGCCCCTTGCGGCTGCGCGCCTTGTCGCGGCGGGATTTTTGCGTGTTTTCGACACCTGCGTCCCGGGCGAGCGGGTCGTCCAGAATGGCGAGCTCGGTTTCCTTCAGGCGCTTGATCTCGTCGCGCAGGCGGGCGGCTTCCTCAAAATCGAGATCGGCGGCGGCGTCGCGCATCGCTTTTTCGAGATGTTCGAGATGGGCGGCGAGGTTGTTGCCAACGAGATTGTTGAGGTCGTCGCCCCGGCCACCGGCACCGCCAATGTCGGCGCGGACATGATCGCGCTCATAAACGGAATCGAGAATGTCGGCGATGTTCTTCTTGATGGAAGCCGGCGTGATGCCGTGTTCCTCATTGTAGGCAAGCTGCTTCTCGCGGCGGCGGTTGGTCTCTTCCATCGCCCGCTCCATGGAGCCGGTGATGCGGTCGGCATAGAGCATGACGCGGCCATCGACATTGCGCGCCGCGCGACCGATGGTCTGGATGAGTGAGGTCTCGGAGCGCAAAAAGCCTTCCTTGTCGGCATCGAGAATGGCGACAAGGCCGCATTCGGGAATATCGAGGCCCTCGCGCAGAAGGTTGATGCCGACGAGCACGTCGAAGGCGCCGAGGCGCAGGTCGCGGATAATCTCGATGCGCTCCAGCGTGTCGATGTCTGAGTGCATGTAGCGCACGCGCACGCCCTGCTCATGCAGGTACTCGGTAAGGTCCTCCGCCATGCGCTTGGTGAGCACGGTGACGAGCGTGCGATAGCCCTTGGCGGCGGTCTCGCGAATCTCGCCCAGCACATCGTCGACCTGGGTCTTGGCCGGGCGCACTTCTACGGGCGGGTCGATGAGGCCGGTGGGACGGATGACCTGCTCGGCAAAGACGCCGCCGGCAGCCTCCATCTCCCAGTTGCCGGGCGTGGCGGAGACGGCGATGGTGGAGGGGCGCATGGCGTCCCATTCCTCGAAGCGGAGCGGCCGGTTGTCCATGCAGGACGGGAGGCGGAAACCGTATTCGGCGAGTGTGGCCTTGCGGCGGAAGTCGCCGCGATACATGCCGCCGATCTGCGGAATGGTGACGTGGCTCTCGTCGACAAAGACGAGTGCATTGTCGGGAATATACTCGAACAGGGTGGGCGGCGGCTCGCCGGGCGCGCGGCCGGTCAAATAGCGCGAATAGTTTTCGATGCCGGCGCAGGAGCCGGTGGCTTCCAGCATTTCGAGATCGAAGCGGGTGCGCTGTTCGAGGCGCTGGGCCTCCAGCAGACGGCCGGCGCGCTCAAGTTCGGCAAGGCGCTGTTTCAATTCGGCATTGATGCCCTTGATGGCCTGGTTGAGCGTGGGGCGCGGGGTGACATAATGCGAATTGGCGTAGATCTTGACCGACTGCAGGTCGCCGGTCTTCTTGCCGGTGAGCGGGTCGAACTCGGTGATGGTCTCGATCTCGTCGCCGAAGAGCGAGATGCGCCAGGCGCGGTCTTCCAGGTGGGCGGGGAAGATTTCGATCGTGTCGCCACGCACGCGGAAGGAACCACGCACGAAATTGATGTCCTGACGCTTGTATTGCTGTGCCACCAGATCGGCCAGGAGCTGGCGCTGGTCGAGCCGGTCGCCAATCTGCATCTGGAAGGTCATGGCCGTGTAGGTCTCGACCGAGCCGATACCGTAGATGCAGGAGACCGACGCGACGATGATCACGTCATCGCGTTCGAGCAGGGCGCGCGTGGCAGAGTGGCGCATGCGGTCGATCTGCTCGTTGATGGAGGATTCCTTCTCGATATAGGTGTCGGAGCGCGGGACGTAGGCCTCGGGCTGGTAGTAGTCGTAATAGGAGACGAAATACTCGACCGCATTGTCGGGGAAGAAAGACCTGAACTCACCGTAAAGCTGGGCGGCCAGCGTCTTGTTCGGTGCGAGGACGATGGCTGGACGCTGCGTTTCCTCGATCACCTTGGCCATGGTGAAGGTCTTGCCCGAACCGGTGACGCCCAAAAGGACCTGCGTGCGCTCATTCTCGTTGGCGCCGGCGACGAGATCGGCAATGGCCGTGGGTTGGTCGCCCGACGGTTTGAACTCTGTCGACATCCTGAGCGGAATGCCGCCCTCGGATTTTTCCGGCCGCGCGGGGCGGTGCGGTGTCCATGTGGATTGAAGGTTCGGATCGCCGCTTTCGATCAGCCTGGAGAGCGCTGCGACCGTGGCCGTGACGCCAGAAGAGGACAGCCCTTCGGCCTCTTCGAGCGTGACGTCGAGACCCGCGACGGGCATGAGTCCGGCGGCCGCGCGCTCACGGGCCGAAGCCGCGCCGCCCATCGAGGTGCCGCGCGCGGTCTTCGAAGCGGAGGCGGAGCGTTCGGCAGGCTTTTTGGGCTTTTTCGGCTTTGCAGATTTCTCGGCTTCCTGCGCGATCTCATCTGCCCAATCCGCAATGGAACCGGAGAGCGGTGTGCCCGAAAGCTCGGGCTGGGGGGCTTCGGCGAAGCCGCCATTCTTCTTTTCGGATGATCTGGCCATGGGGCTGAATATGGAACCGCGAACCCGAAATGGAAAGGGGTGACGCACAGGGAATGCGTCACCCCTCACAGATCCTGACAGAAGGGTGTCAGGATCAATCATCCGCCGTCATGTCAGGCCGGGTAGCGAAGATGCAGCACCGGCTCACCCGTGGGTTCGTCGATGCGCTCCTCGATCGGAACGAAGCCATAGCGCGCATAGAAGCTTCGGCCGAGATCGTTCTTCACGAAAACATCGAGTTCTAGCGTACCCATTCGGGCGACTGCATCATCCATCAGGGCCCGGCCGAGCCCGCGACCGTGAAATGCCGGATCGAGAAACAGGCCGCCGACCTGGTTGCCGAGCAGCGAGATGAAACCGACGAGCCGGTTATCCACCCAGATGGTGCGTGTCTCGGCCATAGGCAGATAGACGTTGCGGATGTTGTCGGCCTCGCGCGTCAGGAAAGCTTCCTCAAGAAAAGCGTGCGCGAGCCGACTGGCGCGAAGCCAGACGGCAACAATGGCGTCGTCATCGACGCCGGGTTGATAAGTCTTGATCATTTTCGGTCATGTCCAGTTGTGCAACATCGAACGCGCCTGCCGGAGGCACGCCAGTTGCGAAAAGGCGTTTGAAAAAAGCGAAACGGATGCAGGAGCCGGTAAAGATCGGCCATCATCCATTTCCGGGGCGAAACCGCCCCCGCTTCACCGGGACATAAAACCTCCAGACGTTTGACAACGTGCTAGCGCGGGTGCGGCGCCGCCGCAAGCTCATTTGGCAAACCTATCTCTGGGAGAAATCCTTCGGCTTGAGGAAATCAAGCAGACGCCCAGCGCCAAAGGCGAGCGCATTCCACTCTCCCTCGATGGTAAAACGGGCGAGAGCAGCAGTAGGGAATTTTTCCCGCATGCGTTCAAGCGCATCCTCTTCGGACCCGGCGCCGGCCAGACGGCTGGCGAAATCCTCCATGCCTGGATTGTGACCGACAAGGAGAACACGTTTGGCCGTCCTGGAAGTGCTCCGCAACGCGGCGAGCAATTCGTCCGGCGAAGCCATGTAAAGCCCCTCCCCGCTGCCAAGATCCGGCTCGGCACCCCCAAGCTCTGCAGCAACCAGACGCCATGTCTGCTGCGCACGACGGGCCGGAGACACCAGAACCCGGTCTGGCAACCAGCCCCGCTTCATGAGCTCCCGCCCCATGAGTGGAGCAGCGCGACGTCCGCGCGGCGCCAGCGGGCGCTCAATGTCACTCATGCCCGGCTCGTCCCAGCTCGACTTCGCATGGCGCAACAGCAGAAGTTCTTTCATTCGCCCTCCAATCCTGCCGATATTTTACCCGGGTATATTGACAGATTTATTATACCCGGGTAAAACTCAAGATCATCCAAAGGAACGCTCCCAATGTCCAATTTCACTGCATTCCATGGCAACAGGCTTCTTGCCAGCGGCAGCGCCCTCGAGGTCGCGCTGACGGCCAAGACATTGCTCGACGAACACCCAGGCGCAGATGTGCTTATCTTCGACGATCTGTCCGGCCGGCAGATCGACTTCAACCTTGCAGGCAGCCACGAGGATGTGGCGGCCAGACTGGCTCCGGAAGCGCAGAACACGCAACCAAGGCGCGCGCCCGGTCGCCCGAGACTGGGCGTGGTGGCGCGAGAGGTGACCCTGCTGCCGCGCCAGTGGGACTGGCTGAACGCGCAACCGGGCGGTGCGTCGGCAACACTGCGAAAGCTGGTCGATGCCGCCCGCACAAAGGATGCGCCGCATGAAAAGGCCCGCAGGGCCAAAAGCGCAGCCGATACGTTCATGATGGCGATGCTGGGCGACCAGCCCGGATATGAAGACGCGGCTCGCGCGCTTTATGCAGGGGACGCAAAGGGTTTCCGGCGCAGAATAGGCAACTGGCCACCCGACCTGCGCACCCATGTGGAACGCCTTGCGGCTCCGGCATTCGAAAGCTGAGCAGGTTCACAATGCCCGCGCATCATCGAGCCGCTTGTACATGATCGTGGTGGCGTCCAGGCGGTCGAGAAACGGATCGCGGCAATAGTCCGGAATAATACCGGCAACGGAAAAGCCAAGTGCCGCATAAAGCGGCTCGGCCTTGTCGCCGGTCCGTGTGTCGAGCGTGATGAGGCTGCGGCCAAGGCTGCGCGCCTCACCTTCGAGCACCTCCATAAGCGCACGGGCGATACCCTGCCGGCGAGAGGCGGGGTCGACCAGGAGCTTGGACGCTTCGGCCCTGTGCGGCTGATTGGGCGGGGTATCTATGACCAGTTGAACAGACCCCGCAAGCCTGCCGTCCTTACGGGCAATAAAGAGAAGACGCCCACCTGAACCAACCGCCGGAAGAACTTTTTCCCGCCAGAAGTTCATCGAAGCTTCCATGCCGAACGGCAATATGAACCCGATGCTTGCCCCGCCATGGACGCACGCGTGAAGCAGACCTGCCAGCTCAGGCAGAATCCGGAACGCGGTGAGTGCATCGACACGTTCTATGGAAAAGGTGGTGTTGCTCTGCATGGTCAGACCGTGAAAAGGAGATAACGCGCACCTGCGACCGCATCGGCGTCAAACCGGCTCGGACCGCGAAGCTGATAGCGAAGGCAATCACCCGGATGCAGCGTGTAGGCCATACCATCGACTGTGATATGCAAGGTGCCCTGCAGCAAAACCAGGTGATGCTCCAGTCCGGCGCGAGGCGGCCCGTCATAGATGATCCGCGCACCGGGACGAAGCGCGCCTTCCATCGCCTCCCCGACAAGCGCACGCGCAGGAGGCGAGACGATCCGGCGCGTAAACCCGGATCGGGCATCCTCCCACACCGTCTGATCGGCACGTGGAACGAGTGGCGGAAAATCGTCTTCCACAAGATGCATGAGGCGCGAAAGTGTTATGCCATACGCCTGACAAAGCCTGCCCAGAACGGTGGCAGTGGCGCTGACCTCCGCGTTTTCGAGTCTCGAAAGGGTCGCGCGGCTCACAGCGCTACGGCCGGCAAGGTCTTCGAGCGACCAGCCACGCTCCTGACGAAGTGTGCGAAGGCGCTCGGCAATACGCCGATCAACGTTGAAGGGGGCATCTGATCCTGAATCCATATTTGAGAAATTATCCCATATATGAAAATCGTCAAGCGGCGCGTTGCGACTTTCCTCTCTCTCATGAACACGCGGAAGCGCACTCGACAAAGCAGCATGAAGCAAATTATCTATAATTATGACCACACGCAAAGAAACCAAAGCCACCCAGATTGCCCGCACGCTGGCCGAGCGCATCGTTTCAGGCAAACTCGAACCGGGTGCGCGGTTGCGACAGGATCATATCGCCGAGGAGTTCGGCACGAGCCACGTGCCGGTGCGCGAGGCGTTCCGCCTGCTGGAAGCCCAGGGCCTGGCAAAGAACGAGCCGCGCCGCGGGGTGCGGGTAGCGGCCTTCGATCTGAACCAGGTGCGCGAGGTGGCGGAGATGCGCGCGGCGCTGGAAGTGCTGGCCTTGCGCAATGCGGCGCAACACCTGACCCCGGCGATCCTCGCGGCGGCGGAAGAGGCAACCCTCGAAGGCGACCATGCCCGAGACGTGATGGCATGGGAAGCGGCAAACCGGCGTTTTCACCGGCTTCTCGTGGCCCCATGCGGCATGCCTCGGTTGCTGGCCGCCATCGACGATCTGCATGCGGCGAGCGCCCGCTTCCTTTTCTCTGCATGGCGTTCCAACTGGGAAACGCGTACGGACCGCGATCATCGCGCGATCCTCGAACATCTGCGGCGCGGAGAAACTGACGCGGCATGTGCGGTTCTCTCCCGGCATGTGCAGTGGATCGGGCACAAGCCTATCGAGACGGCGTCCGGCAAAAAGCGCAAGGCCTTCGTGATCGAGGGCTGACCCGCCCCGCGGTCTTCCTTTCCAGGCCAAGCAGGTCCAGAGCCCTGACTTTCGCGCGCCGTCCCCGCGCAGCCACGCTCATTCGCCCTGACACCGATGAAGCCGAGAAGGGTTATTCACACCCCTCTTGCCAAAGCTGCGCGAATATGGACTCAATAATAGATCAATACCCAAAATTATCTATAATTTTAAAGGTGCACAATGTCACAAGGTTCCGTCCACCTGCACACCCCCGGCCTGATCGGCAGTGCGGGCGCCCTGCAGCTTGACCAGAAGTCGCTTGCTTTCAAGTTCGGCGCAGTCGTGCTTGGCACAGCGTTCCTGGCGCTGGCGTCGCGCGTCGAAGTCCCCATGGTCCCGGTCCCGGTGACCATGCAGACCTTCGCGATCGCGATGATCGGCGCGCTCTACGGCGCACGCCTGGGTACGCTGACCGTCCTCACCTGGCTCGGTGAGGCCATGATCGGCCTGCCGGTTCTGGCCGGTGGTGCCGGTGGCCTTGCCCATTTCGCCGGACCGACTGGCGGCTACCTTGCGTCGTTTCCGATCATGGCACTCCTCGTCGGCCTTCTGGCTGAACGCGGCTGGAACGCTCGACGCCCGCTCCTCGCCCTCACTTCCATGCTTTCGGCAAACGCACTCTGTCTCGCGATGGGAGGCATCTGGCTTGCCAGCATGATCGGTATGGAAAAGGCGTTCCTGCTTGGCGTCGCACCCTTTGTCGTCGGGGGCATTCTGAAATCCGCGCTCGGGGCCGCAACCCTGGTGGCGCTCTCGCGGTTTGCGAAACGCGGCGACACGAAATGACGGTGCGGCTGCGTGCGCATCATCTTCTGTGCATGCTCACTTATGTCGGGCGGGGCTACAGCCCCGCTTTCACCGCCAATTATGACGAGATCGTTTTACGCCTCAATGCAGGTGAGGATGTAGTTCTCATCGAAGGACCAGACGACATTTGTCGTCCCCTCCTGGGGGAAAACCCGCACGCGCACTGCCTCAACGCGCGTGTGGGCCAACGGGATACCCGTGCTGCAAGCGCACTCTCATACTGGCTCGGCCAGGCGATTGATACAGGCCACGCCCTGCACCTCGACAATAGACTGATCGAACGGATGCGCTCCGCCTTTGCCGAGGGCAAGACCCGAAAGGCGTGTCTTGGCTGCGAATGGCTCGCCCTATGCACCACCGTCGCCCGAAAGGAATTTGAAGGCGCGCTTCTGGCGCCAGATTTGCGCGAATGAGTTTTAAGGCACGGGATGGACCCCGAACCCGCCTCGTGCCAGAACATGCATCGATGGCAAGACTTCTCTTCATCACACACCCCGAGGTCATCGTCGACCCCAGCACCGACGTGAAAGACTGGGGGCTAAGCACTGCCGGACGCGAGCGCATGATGCGTTTTGCAACAAGTGACGCCGCCCAAAACATCGGAACGATCTGGTCGAGCACGGAGAAAAAGGCCCTTGAAGCGGCCGCCATTCTTGGCGCAGAGCGCCGTACCGACGTCAAAACAGACCCCATGCTGGGAGAAAATGACCGTTCGGCGACCGGCTTTCTTCCGTCTCCTGAATTTGAGCGCATGGCTGATGCCTTCTTTGCCCAGCCGACCAGAAGTATTCTGGGATGGGAGCGCGCTATTGATGCACAGCACAGGATTCATGCAACCCTGAACAGGATCCTCTCGGAAGGGGGAACCGGAGACATTGCCGTCATCGCTCATGGCGCTGTCGGAACGCTGCTTCTTTGCAGGCTGCGCGATGTGCCAATCGCCCGCGCCCATGACCAGCCCTTTCAGGGGCACTTCTGGTCCGCAACACTGCCTGACATGCGGATTCTGCACGGCTGGATTCCGATAGCGGAAAAAGCCTGATCCAGGCCTCGGGAATTATATAGATCGCGAGCTTCACAGTCGGCGGGCAGCATTACCGGGGCCTTGAAGCCGGACCGCCGGATGCATTCAACCACAGTTTCTCGATCATCATCGAATGCGACACACAGGCCGAGATCGATCGATTGTGGGCCGCGCTCGGCGAAAGCGGAACCATCGAACAATGCGGATGGCTGAAAGATCGCTGGGGGCTGAGCTGGCAGATTTTGCCGAAACAGCTCGGTGAATTGATGAACGATCCGGACCCCGCCAGGGCACAGCGCATCACCGAGGCGATGCTCCAGATGGTCAAGCTCGACATTGCCGCGCTGGAAGCAGCCGCAAGCAGATGACGGATATTATACCTTAGTAGAATACGCTCCGGAGTTTATGTCGAAATCCGGCTGAAAATGACGTTTCTCCGGCTCGCGATTTTTTAAGCCGCTTGTCAAAATGCGCGCAATTGCACGGCCCGGCGGGGATGCAAACCGGCTCTTCGGAGAGTCTTGTAGCTCTTTCCCTTTCGTGTCATAGATTCATCCGCGCTCGGGTGATTGCAGACCCGGAGACTGGAAGCTTTATGATTTGGACGGCCCCTTTCCCCGATTTTCTTCAAACTCTCGAACCACCGCTAAGCTGTGCACGTTGCGCAGACGCGACTTCTCAAAGGGAAAAGGAGTTTCCCAATGGCCCAGACAGGCACCGTTAAATTCTTCAATGCGAGCAAAGGCTTCGGCTTCATCACCCCCGATGATGGCGCGAAAGACGTGTTCGTTCACATCTCGGCTGTTGAGCGTTCCGGCATGACCACGCTCAGCGACGGTCAGAAGGTTTCCTTCGAGGTCGAGCCCGACCGCATGGGTAAGGGTCCGAAGGCAGTCAATCTGTCCGCGGCCTGATTTCGAGACACTCTCGGATGCACATTTCGAGCGCGGCGTTCACTCGCCGCGCTTTTTATTTGCCCGTACAGATTGCAGGAACATCGCTCTTCGCAATTCGTATTATTCATAAAACTTTCGCTTGCCCCCCTCAAAAAAATCGAACAAGCTCCCTGCCATTCGGGCATTTGCCGGCCCGGAGACTGGAATGGCATGCCCTGGCGGGGGGACCTAAATCCCCTTCCGGGAAGTCGCGTCGAAGCAACGAGGACAAACGATTTGTCCGGGCAAGAAGCCCGCACCATTGGTCCCGATGAGAGGCGCGAAGCTGACTGTTTCTTCTCCCCCAGTAAACGACCGATGACGCCATGGGCCAAAACCCGTCAAGAGGTTGGCCCGCCGAAACCAGCATAAAGGGAGAAAGGACTCCTTCCTATGTCGCAGAGTGGTACCGTCAAGTTCTTCAATCAGGCCAAGGGATACGGGTTTATCACCCCGGACAATGGCGAGAAGGACGTGTTTGTTCATATTTCAGCCGTCCAGGCATCCGGCCTGCAGGGTCTTGAGGACGGACAGAAGGTTACATTCGAGACCGAGCCGGATAAGCGCGGCAAAGGTCCGAAAGCCGTTAACCTGGAGGTTGCGCCCTGACCGGGCGCAGCATTCCTGCAAAATAGCTTTGCCGGTGTCACGAAACGACGATTGAGGCAAAGCCCCTGTTTTGAGCAATTCCGGACAATGAGCTGTCGCGGCGGTTCCGGAATTGCCCTGAAGCGTCCTGCGGCCTGCCGGACGCCATTGATGTTTGCGTCAGTTTGCATAGATAGGCGCAGGCAGCGAAACGACGTTTTCCTGAAACAATCCCTGCCCGCCTGTTTCCAACTCTGGTTTTGGAAACTCAGCTATGCCCAGTGCCTCAGCTACGCCCGGTGTCTCAACCATGCCCGGCGTCAATGCATCCGATCATCAGCAATGTAAAGACCTGCCCACCTTCACCAACGTTATCTCTCGCAGCAACGGGACTGAAGGGCTGAAACGCGACGGCTGAAACATTGCACGATACCCTTTGCAGCCAAGGTTATGGAAGAGCCGCTGTCGAGCTCCTGATCTCAAGCTTGGTCCATAGTGATGGACGCTCCGGATCGCCCGATGCATGTCTCGTCGAGATGAGCTCAAGGCTTCATCGACGCGCTGTTGGAGACCACAAGCAGCGAAACCGGGCTCAACGCCCGCAGAGACGCGGCGATGCTTCATAACAGTTAAACGCAGGCTGCCTGCCTCATTCAGGTGCCATTCAGGTGCGAAGGGGTAAATCCCTTGCGAAAGCCGCGGAGCCCCCTGAAAAACCGCAGTTCATATTTGAAGAGGTAAAGTCATGAAACGCTTCCTGAAGACGGGTGTTCTCTCCCTTGCCGTCGCAGCCACAACGCTCGGAGCGATCTCCACCGCCGATGCCGGCCATCGTCATCGTCATCGACACAACAACAACGACGCCATCGCTGCCGGCGTCATTGGCCTGGCCGCAGGCGCGATCGTCGGCGGACTTCTCTCAGAGTCGCGCCGCGGTGATGACCGTGTCTACATCGACCCGCCCTATCGTCGGCCGCAGCCTGGCTATAGCTATCACTACGGTTCCTCCTCCGGCTGGGATTATCAACCTGAGGTGACGACACGGCCGGTGTATCAGCAGCGCCCCGTTTATCATCGCACGACAATGGAGCCCTGGTCGCGTGATTGGTTCCGTTACTGCTCCAACCGCTATCGCAGCTTCGACGGGCGTACCGGCACGTTCATGGGCTATGACGGTCAGCGCCATTTCTGCCAGCCGCGCTAGTCTAGGGTTCCCTGCCCCGAGTAGAAATAAGGCCGGGCTCAGCCCGGCCTTTCTTCATGAAAAGCTGGATGTGGAGATAAAGAACGCATTCTAAGGACACTCTATCAAAAATGGGGAACCGGTCCTCGGAAAACCGACGAATGTCGGACCGGGATCACTGTATTCAGTGCGATCGCCGGTCACTCTGCGCAGCGCAAGCTTTAATCGACAAAACTTCGCAAGTTCAATCGGGGGAGAAGCGCCTTACCAGTGTGTTACCGTTCACGAGCGCGTGATCCGACCAAGATTTTGCTGCCAACGCTTTCTGATCTCGTGCGCAAGGTAACCCCACGCAGAAAAAGCAAAACTACACGAGAAAGGGGTTTGATCGCCGTTCGTCACCGAAGCGTCCTCCAGGACCATGACCACAGAGAAAGCCGATGTCATCACCCAGCGGCAATAGCTTTTCCCTGATCGAGCGGATCAGGGCATCATGATCACCGCCCGGCAGGTCCGTACGCCCCACGGAGCCGTTGAAGAGCACGTCGCCCACATGCGCAAACCGGGCCTTGCGATTGAAGAACACAACATGTCCCGGAGCATGCCCTGGGCAGTGCAGAACCTCGAAAACGTGATCGCCGAACGAGACCGTTTCGCCCTCGCTGAGATAGCGGTCAGGGGTGACATTGCGCACCGACTGATCGAGGCCGAACATGCGGGCCTGATTCTCCAGATTGGCTAGCAACTCCCGATCATCCTCGTGCGGCCCTATAAGCGGGACACTGAGTGCATCCTTGAGATCCATCGCGCCGCCCGCGTGGTCAATATGACCGTGGGTCAGCCAGATCGCTTCAACGGCAATACCATTCTCGTCAATGGCCTGGCGAATACGATCCACCTCGCCACCAGGGTCAACCACAACACCATTCTTGAGCTCTTCATCGAAGAGAATGGTGCAGTTCTGCTGAAATGGTGTCACGGGGATGACGCCGGCCCGGAGATTACCCATAAAGCCCTCTTGATCGCGCCCGCAAACGCGGGGCTGAAATGGGAAACGGGCAACCACTTCCGGCTGCCCGCCTCAGAGAATTGATGAAAATCAGCTCTTGTTCATGGCGCCCATGACGGCACCAACAATGCCGGTGAGTACACCGCCACCGACAGCTCCGCCAACTGCATCACCAAGCAGGCCGCCCAGAGCACCGGCATCGCCGCCCATGCTCGACAGCAGGGCGCCGCCACCGACACCGCCGATGATACCGCTCAGTATCTTGGCACCATGGCCCATAGCGGCCTTCTTGACGACAGAGCCAATCGCTTCACCGCCAAGAACACCAGTAACAGCCTGCACAATAATAGGAAGTAGAGCTTCCATGTCCGGTCCCTCTCAAAAAACCGACCTCCCAGGGCCGGCGCGCCCATGAAAGCGCGTTTCCGGCCCTTGTCAAACAGGAGGCTGTGAATATTTGACGAAGTAACCTGTAGTTGCGGCTACTTATTGCGCCGCCACACGCAGCTCCGGACGCACTTCGTTGGCATAGTCATTCATCAGCAAACGCGTGATTTCACCGACTTCGAAGCGGTAAGGGCCGATCTCGGAAACAGGCGTGACCTCGGCAGCGGTACCGCACAGGAAGCACTGTTCAAAACCTTCCAGCTCTTCCGGCATAATTGCACGCTCAACCACTTCGAGACCGCGACGGCGGGCAAGATCGATCACCGTGCGACGGGTGATTCCATCAAGGAAACAGTCAGGGGTCGGCGTATGCAGGACGCCGTCCTTGACGAAGAAAATGTTGGCCCCCGTCGCTTCAGCGACCTGGCCACGCCAATCCAGCATCATCGCGTCGGCATACCCTTTGGCCTCCGCCGCATGCTTGGAAAGCGTACAGATCATGTAGAGGCCGGCAGCCTTGGATCTGGACGGGGCCGTGCGAGGATCCGGGCGACGATACTCGGCCATGTCGAGGCGGATGCCCTTGAGCCGCTGCTCCGGATCGAAATAGCTCGGCCACTGCCAGATCGCGATGGCAAGGTTGATGCGGTTGTTCTGAGCAGACACCCCCATCATCTCGCTTCCGCGCCACGCAATCGGACGAACATAGGCGTCGGCAAAACCCTGACGCGCCAGGAGCTCTCGGCATGCATCATCGATTTCCTGGACCGACCACGGGATCGTGAAGCCCAGAATGCGTGCGGATTCATGCAGGCGCTCGGTGTGCTCGGTAAGCTTGAAGATCTCGCCCCCGTAAGCCCGCTCGCCCTCGAATACGGCACTGGCATAGTGCAGTCCATGGGACAACACGTGAATCTTGGCGTCTGCCCATTTGACGAATTCACCATTGAGCCAGATAAAGCCCTCGAGCTGATCAAAAGGAACCGCTGCCATGTAACCTCTCCCGCCGGTCCGTTTCCGTGGAACCGGGCAAATCGAAAATACCGTCCTCTGGACGGCGCCTTCTTCCGTCACAGCCTATGCGTTACCAAAAGGAATTTGAAGGATGTTCCGAAAAATGACCTTCAGGATACCTTTTTGTTCGCGTCAGGACGAAAACATTGCCAAAAATTACCATGCCTTGAAATTATGTCAATAAGACTGACATAATTTCTTTATCCAACGACCGAAACGACCGGAAGCAGCTAAAGAGCATGACCGACGCCAACCCGATCAAAACCCCGCTGACGCTGGATGATGGCGTTGACTTCGCAATCATCGAGCATCTGTTCTTCGCCTACCGGGATTTCACGGCCGACCCCGACGCCATCCTCGACGAATACGGTTTCGGAAGAGCCCACCACCGGGTGCTGCATTTCGTCAACCGCCTGCCGGGCTTGACCGTTGCGGAACTGCTCGAAGTCTTGAGGATCACCAAGCAGAGCCTGGCGCGGGTGCTCAAACAACTCATCGACGACGGATATATTGTTCAGGTTCCAGGCCCCCGCGACCGGCGTCAGCGCGAACTCTATCCAACGCAGAAGGGACGCGACCTGGCGCTGGCGCTGGCGCTGCCACAGTCCCGCCGCATCCGTGCGGCACTTGAAGAGGCTCAGCCGGGCGACAGCGCGGCGGTAGAACGCTTTCTGCGCGCCATGGTGAACCCGGAACTGCGCGCTCAGATGGACAAACTGCCCAACGGGCGTTCTAAATGAGCAATGCGTCCACGTCGCTTGAGGAGGTCGTCACGATGAGCGAAACCGGCAATCTCGAAAAGGACCCGCCTGTCCTGAGCGATGATGCGCCGCATTTGCTGGTGGTAGACGACGACACGCGTATTCGAAGCCTGCTCAACCGCTTTCTGCGGGAAAACGGTTTCCGCGTCACCATTGCCGGCAACGCAGCCGAAGCACGCCGCAAGCTGGTGGGGCTCGATTTCGATCTCGTCGTTCTCGATGTGATGATGCCGGGAGAGGACGGTGTCTCGCTGACCAGGTCGCTGCGCGAGGAGAAAGACACACCTATCCTGATGCTGACCGCACTTTCGGAAACTGACAGCCGCGTCACGGGGCTTGAGGCCGGCGCCGACGACTACCTGCCCAAGCCGTTCGATCCTCGGGAGCTGGTGCTGCGCATCAACAGCATTCTGCGCCGTAGCGCACCGCAATCCACCCCCAAGGTGGAGCAGGTCGTATTCGGTCCTTACGCATTCCAGATCGCCAAACGTGAACTCAAGCACAGCGGCAAGCTGGTGAAGCTGACCGACCGCGAACGCGACATCATGGTGATTTTCGCGGAGCGGGCGGGTGAGACCGTGCCCCGGCATGAACTGGTGGGTGAGGATTCGGAAGTGGGCGAGCGCACGATCGACGTTCAGATCAACCGCCTGCGCCGCAAGATCGAGCGCGACCCCTCCAATCCCGTATACCTGCAGACCGTGCGGGGCATCGGATATCGGCTAAGCGTGGAATAGCCCGCCCCTCAAACCGAAAGCGGCCGGTAGTTTGCAATATCCGCCTTTATGCCAAGGCGACCCATCATCTCGAGGCGGTCGAACCCCGTTTCCGAATGCATGCGAGCGACAGCCTCACCTGCGCGCGCAATCGCCTCCAACCCCTCCCATTCCACCATCGTGACAAAGTTGAACACTCCGGGGCCTGACGCCTGCTCGAGAATGATATCCCCCATGAAACCCGCCTGCTCACGCAAAAGTGCATGCGTGGCGGAAACACGATCGAGAAATTCCTCGCGCGCCGCTACAGGAACGGTGAACTTGTCAACGCGATAAATCGCACTTGGGACCGAAGCTGCCTGTGAATGTGCTGACATGGTGTCTCCCTGGAAAATCAGTCAGAACCGACATGCCACGCACTTTCGAAGTTCAAGCCGGCTTTAAGTCAAGAGGTTCTTTGCAGTCATTAACGTTGTGTCGCCATGCAGACAGCCATGAGGTGGCTGCAAGTGCGCAGCGCGGAAAAGCAGTTCCCTCTTTCGCGCGCAATGCATAGGATCAGACTTGATTGCAGTTCGGGAATGGATGCCCGAAAGGGCGAATGGCGGAATTGAAAATCAACTCAGATCAGAAGACGGCAGCCGGGAAGATCACGTCGTTGACGCACTTCAAACAGGCACTCGGCGCCATGCGCAGGCCCTGGCGGCGGTTCTGGCGCATCGTTTCGCGCTATATGCCCAAGCAGCTCTATGCGCGCTCGCTCATCATTGTGATCGCACCGATGCTGCTCCTCCAGTCGGTCATCGCCTTTGTTTTCATGGAGCGCCATTGGCAGACTGTCACGCAACGGCTCAGTCAGGCCGTCACGCGTGATATTTCCGCCATTATCGACATGATCGAGACATATCCGGGCAATGACGGCTATGCGCAGGTTATCCGCATCGCGCAGGAACGGCTGGCGCTGAAAATCGATCTTCTCCCGCCCGATCCCCTGCCCGCGCCCGGCCCCAAGCCGTTTTTCTCCATCCTCGATCAAACGCTGGGCGAGGAGATTACCCGGCAGATCAACCGGCCGTTCTGGCTCGACACCGTGGGCAATTCGAACATAATCGAAATCCGCATTCAGTTGGAAAACCAGGTCCTGCGCGTCTTCGCCCGCCGCAGCCAGGCCTATGCGTCCAACACGCACATTTTCCTTCTCTGGATGGTGGGCACGTCGCTGGTGCTGATCGCCATTGCGGTGGCCTTTCTGCGCAACCAGATCCGCCCCATCCTGCAATTGGCGGCCGCTGCAGACAGTTTTGGCAAGGGGCGGCCGACACCGAGCGATTTCCGACCGCGCGGCGCGGAAGAAATCCGCCGTGCCGGCAGCGCCTTCCTCTTGATGCGTGAAAGAATCGAGCGCCAGATCGAACAGCGAACAGCCATGCTGACGGGGGTGAGCCACGACCTCAGAACCATCCTGACACGCTTCAAGCTGCAACTTGCCGTGGCCGGCAGCAAAGAGGACATCGAGGCGCTCAATCAGGACATCGAGGACATGCGCTCGATGCTCGAAGGATATCTCGCTTTCGCACGCGGTGAAGCTGCGGAAGATCCGGGTGAATTCGATCTGGCCGCATTCTTTGATCGCGCGGTGGAAGAAGCCGGCCTGCGCGGGTGCACGCTGAAGGTCGAGACCAGCGGCAACACGCATATGCATGTACGGCCCAATGCCTTCAGCCGGTTGCTGAACAATGTGATTGGCAACGCGTTCCGCTACGCCTCAAATGTTCAGATCACCGCCCGCAACAGCAATGGGACATTGACCATCACCGTAGACGATGACGGGCCAGGCATTCCAGCCGACATGCGCGAGGACGTTTTCAAACCCTTTGTGCGGCTTGACGAAGCCCGCAATCAGGATGAAAGCGGGACGGGGCTTGGCCTGTCCATTGCCCGCGACATCGCCCGTAGCCACGGGGGCGACGTGACACTGGACGACAGCCCGCTCGGCGGGCTGCGTGCCGTTATCCGCGTGCCCTCATAGAGCGTATCCACAGCGTCAACGTACAGCCGGGCGGGGTGGGTGGTCCAATTCGAAAACCAGTGTCTGGACACCATCGGCATCCACGCGGATGCGCCGTGCGCGGATCATAAAGACGATGATCTCCCCCTGTCCCGACAGTTCAACGAAGTCCCCCTTGCGGGCCCAGTCACCCAGACTGAGGCGGTCCAGCTGCCTGTCGAGGCCGGCGATCTCGGCCTTGCGGCGTGCTGCGCTGGTCAGTTCGACGATCGTCTTCAAGACTTGTCTCCTGCTGTCGGTGGGTCGGGCAGTCTCCTGACCCTTCGCCTGCGGTAGATTGCACGTTATCCTTTCGTCTAACACACTGAGTCGCAACCGGGCTACAGACGCGTTTTTGCCCGGTCGATCATCTCAAGGAAGAGGCCCATGACTTCACGCTACGCAAAAATCGCCATGACGCTGGCACTCGCTGCCTTCGCCTTTATGGTGACCTTCAACAACATCACCGACTATGGCTCGAATTTCGCGTTCGTACAGCACGTGTTCAGCATGGACACGACCTTCCCCGGGAACTCGGCCATGTATCGCGCCATCACCACGCCGGCGCTGTGGCACGCAGGATACTGGCTGATCATCGCCGGTGAAGGCCTTACCTTCGTGCTTCTGCTTCTGGGTGCTCTTAGAATGTTCGGCGCGCGCAACGCGTCGGCTGCCGAATTCCAAGCTTCGAAAAACCTGACAATCATCGGCGCAACAATCGGCTTTCTCGTCTGGTTCTTCGGCTTCATGGTCGTCGGCGGCGAATGGTTCCTGATGTGGCAGTCCGACACCTGGAACGGACAGGACGCCGCCTTCAAGTTCTACATGGCAATCATCGGCGTCCTGATCTTCGTCAACCAGCGCGACGACGAAGTCGCCTGACTGAAATGACGCTGACAGCGGCATGTCATTGCGGGGCCGTGCGGATGGAAACGTCCGCGCGGCCCTTGTGGTTGACCGACTGCAACTGCTCGCTCTGCCGCAGGCTCGGTGCGCTCTGGCTGCACTGCGATCCTGCCGAGGTCAGCTTTCTATGCGGCGAAGACGAAACCGTGGCCTATGTGCAGGGCGACAGGACGCTTGCAATGCACCACTGCCCCACCTGCGGATGCACGACCCATTGGAGCCCGAAAGGCGGCGGCGACCGCATGGCCATCAATGCACGGCTGATGGAAGCAGGTGCGATGGCCGGTCTGCGTATTCGCCACTTTGACGGTGCGGAGACGTTTGGTTTTCTGGATTGAGGCACGGACGGCCGAATTTATACAACCCGGATCAGGGATGCTGAGCTTGTTCAGTGAAGGCGGCTGCCGTTTGGCACTTTCCCGTCGCATCCAGCGAGAACGATGGCGCCATTTTCGTCTGAAAACCCCATCACGAGGATTTCCGACATGAATTTTCCGATCTGGCGCGGCGGGAAATTCACCACCGCCACCACCTGCCGCCCGACGAGACTCTCGGGCGTATAATGCACGGTGATCTGCGCGGACGATTTCTTGATACCGATCTCCGGACCGAAATCGACCTTGAGCTTGATAGCAGGTTTGCGGGCTTCCGGATAAGGTTCAGCCTCAATCACGGTGCCGATGCGGATATCCACCTTCAGGAAATCGTCGAATGTGATTTCCGGGGCCTTCTCCGATGACATGCCCGCTCCCCTTCTTGCGACCTAGGCGTTTCCGTAGGTTTCGAACAACACGCTGTTCAATGCATCCTGAGCGGTGCTGCCCGACCAGATGACATACTGGAAGGCCTGATAATAACATTCGCAGGCTTCCAGAGCGCTGTTGAGCATGGTCTCGACCTGCTGGCCCGTAGGCTCGACACCGCCGGCGAGAACCAGTGCCTGGCGGAACATCACGACATTCTCGCGCTCCCACAGGTCGAAATGGCCGAACAGCATCTGTTCGTTGATGAGCGAAAGGAGCCGCATGACTTCCAGGGTACGCTTCGCAGGCACTTTCAGATCAAAGGCGCAGGCGACATGCAGCGCCTCGAATTCCTCCATCCAGGAGAAGGACACGTTATAGTCGGTCCATGTGCCGGCCACGGCGATGGCGATCTCGTCGTCGCCATTACGCTCGAAGCTCCAGTCATTGGTGTGCGCGACATGTTCGATGACATCGACGGGATGCGCATCACGGGTCATGTCGAGTTCAAGAAGGCTCATTAATCTGCTTTCCCGTATCTGGAGGCGCCGCAACACCCCGCAAGAATCCACAGCGGAAACGCTATTCCGCAAGACGTTTCAGACCTGAAACACAATGTGGAGCGACAACGACAACGCATGGAACTAACGCGGGCCCGCCCCTGCCCGACTGCATGACCAGTTACGAATCACGCTGTAAATTCAGTGTATTGATGCAGAGTCGCGTGACCAGACCTTTTTTGCCGAAAGCCTGTGGAGCGTGTGGATAGAAACGCCGAGCGGCACAAAGCGGCGCGGCGTAAGCGACTCTCGGACAAGGATTTTTTGACGCCATACACAGGCGTCGGTAATAAAAAATTATTTTTTCATCCGGGTCGATGAAGCCGGTTTCGAATCGGATTTCGCAGCTTTTGCCGCACCGCCTTCCGAAAGTTTTGCTTCCAGAGCCTCAATGCGTGCGATGAGCGCTGCGTTTTCTTCGCGTGCTTTCAATGCCATCTCGCGCACCATCTCGAACTCTTCGCGCTGGACGACGTCCATCGAGCTGAGAATGCGTTCGGCCTGTGCCTGAAAGGCTGTCTCGACCTCGCGGCGCACGCCCTGGGCGGCACCGGCGGCATCAGTCATCAGCTTGGCGAACTCGTCGAGGATTCGGTTGCTTCCGTTGGTCATGGCTCGTTTCCCAGATTGAACCCCTGACCTAGTGGGCAAGGCGACCGAATGCAAGGCAAACCGCGCCTTGACCTTGCCCCGATGCTTCGCAATACCTGCGGCGACTGAGTTTCATGCGCCGGGAGGCCTGATTGACCGACTACCTGCTAACGCCTCTCGCTGCCCTGCCCTTTCCCGCAATCGATCCGGTAGCATTGCAACTGGGGCCGCTCGCAATCCACTGGTATGGGCTCGGCTATGTGGTCGGCATCCTCGCCGGTTGGTGGTATGCGCGCCGACTGGTTTCAAACGAGCGCCTTTGGGCAGGCGGGAAGCCGGCGCTGACGGTAACGGATCTCGACGATTTCGTTCTCTGGGCGGCGATCGGCATCGTGGCCGGCGGGCGGATTGGCTACATTCTCTTTTATGACCTGCCGCGCTACATCGCGAACCCGCTCGACATTCTCGCCGTGTGGGAGGGTGGCATGTCGTTCCACGGCGGGCTGCTCGGCGTCACGCTCGCCATGTTGCTCTTCGCCCGAAAGCGCGGCATCAATGCCTGGAGCCTGTTCGACACGATTTCGGCGGTGGTGCCGATCGGGCTTGGCCTCGTTCGTGTGGCCAATTTCATCAATTCGGAGCTCTGGGGCCGGGTGACGGACGTGCCCTGGGCCTTTGTTTTTCCCAATGGCGGCCCGGAGCCGCGCCATCCAAGCCAGCTTTATGAAGCAGCGCTCGAAGGGCTGGTGCTTTTCGTGGTGCTGCGCCTTCTCACCCATAAGGGGCAGAAGCTGAAAATGCCTGGCTTCGTCGCCGGCGCGTTCGTGTGCGGCTACGGCCTGTCGCGCATCGTGGTCGAGTTCTTCCGCGAGCCTGATGCGCATATCGGCTATCTGGCCGGCGGGTGGCTGACCATGGGCATGGTGCTTTCGCTTCCCATGGTGCTTGTGGGTGTGTGGGCGATGCTGAGGGCGCGGGCCACAGCCCGATGAAGACGCTGAAGGATCGCATCAGGGCGCAGATCGAAACGGCGGGGCCAATGAGCATCGCCGACTATATGGCGCTTTGCCTTTTCGATCCCGAAGAGGGCTATTACACGACGCGCGAGCCCTTTGGCGCCGATGGCGACTTCACCACGGCACCCGAAATCAGCCAGATGTTCGGCGAATTGTGTGCCGTCTGGCTCTACACCGCATGGAAGGCGAGCGGTGCACCGAAAACGCCTGTTGTGGCCGAGATTGGCCCCGGACGCGGAACGCTGATGAAGGACATGCTCCGGACCTGGGCGAAAATCGACCCGGCGTTCGGAAAGCAGATGCGGCTTTTCATGATCGAAGCGAGCCCCCGGCTGAGCGACGTGCAGCGTAAGACGCTTGGGCTTCCGGATGGCGAAGCGTCATGGATTGCCGACATGGGCTCGCTCCCGGAAGGACCAGTCTTCATCATTGGCAATGAGCTATTCGACGCCATCCCTATCCGGCAATATGCGAAAGTCGGAAATGCCTGGCGCGAACGCGTGGTGGGCCTCGATACGAAAGAACGGCTTGCGTTCATGGCAGGGGCCGGCTCTGCAGACCCCGCTCTTTTACCGCCGAGCGCAAATAACGCGCCCGAAGGGGCAATCGTGGAACTCGCGCCCGCTCGCAACGCCCTGATGACCCGTATTGCCGAACGCATCGGCAGACATGGCGGTGCTGGTCTGTTCATTGATTATGGCTATGCGACACCCGCCCCCGGCGACACGTTGCAGGCCATGCGCGGCCACGCCTATCAGGACGTGCTGAAAGAACCCGGCAAGGCCGACCTGACGGCACATGTGGACTTCTCAGCTTTGGCGCGTGCTGCAAAGAATGAAGGTCTCGCCTCAGCACTCTTGAATCAGGGTGACTTCCTCATCCGCCTCGGCCTTCTGGAGCGTGCCGGACGGCTCGGTGCCGGCAAGAATGCCACAGAACAGCAGGCCATCCGCAACGATGTGGAACGCCTTGCCGGCCCGGACCAGATGGGAACACTGTTCAAGGTACTGGCGATAACGCCATCCACAGTGACGGTTCCGCCATTCGTTTCGCTGGATTGACTTGGTTTGGCCCCTGCCCCACCATCCCGCCGCTTGAGAACATCTGAAAAGGCGGCGCATGCTTGACACGACGAGGCCGGAACCCCTGCGGTCCCCGCTACTGGACCGTGAGCGTGAAAATGGTGTGAAGCATGGATTCTTCACCCGCAAGGGCGGCGTTTCAACGGGCCTTTATGAAGGGCTTAATGTGGGCTACGGCTCGGGCGACGACCGCGAGACGGTGACGGAGAACAGACGACGCGTGGCCGAATGGCTGGGCGTCGACGCCGACCATCTTCTGACTGTTCATCAGGTGCATTCGCCCCATGCCGTCATTGTCGATGAACCTTTTGCCGGCGAACGGCCCGAGGCCGACGCAGTGGTGACCAATCGGCCGGGACTGGCACTGGGTGCACTGGCGGCTGATTGCGGGCCCATTCTGCTCGCCGATGGCAAGGCGCGCGTGATCGCGGCTGCCCATGCCGGCTGGAAAGGCGCGCTGACCGGCATTCTGGAAAACACCATCGCGGCGATGGAGCTGCTGGGCGCGGAGCGGGAAAACATCACCGCCGTGCTGGGTCCCTCCATAAGCCAGGAGAACTATGAGGTCGGGCCGGAGTTCGTGGAGCGTTTCGTCAACCACAACCCCGCCAACCACGACTGGTTCCGTCCATCGCCCAGGGCCGAGCATGCTCTGTTCGATCTCAACGGCTATACGGTGGCGCGGCTGACGGCAGCCGGCGTCCATGCTGTTCAGATCGGGCGTTGCACCTATAAAGAAGAAGAGCATTTCTACTCCTATCGCCGCGCCACGCATCGCGGTGAACGGGACTACGGACGCCAGATTTCAGCGATCATCCTGGAGGACATTTGATGGCGCTTCATTTTGACCAGGCCGAATTCGATTCCCGGCGCGATCGCCTCGTCATCGAAATGGCCGAGCGCAAGCTCGACGCCATGCTGCTTTTCGCACAGGAGAGCATGTACTGGCTGACGGGATACGACACGTTCGGCTTCTGCTTCTTCCAGTGCCTTGTCGTGAAGGCCGATGGCTCGATGGTGCTTTTGACACGCTCGGCCGATCTGCGCCAGGCGCGCCACACCTCCACCATCGAAAACATCGTCCTGTGGACAGACAGGCACGACGCCAACCCGGCGGTCGACCTGCGTAATCTTCTGAACGATCTCGACCTGCTGGGTGCCCGGATTGGTGTCGAATACGACACGCATGGCCTGACGGGCCGCAGCACCCGCCTGCTCGACGAACAGTTGCAGACATTTGGCAAGATCGAGGACGCGTCAGATCTCGTCAGCCGCCTGCGGCTGTTCAAGAGCGAGGCGGAAATCAAGAAGGTGAAGCGCGCCGCAAAGCTCGGCGACGAAGCGCTGGATGCCGCGCTGCCGCTGATCAAACAGGGCGGCGACGAGGCTGCGATCCTGGCCGCCATGCAAGGGGCGGTGTTTGCCGGCGGCGGTGACTATCCGGCCAATGAATTCATCATCGGTTCGGGCGAGGACGCGCTTCTGTGCCGCTATAAGGCGGGCCGGCGCAAGCTCAACAAGAACGACCAGATCACGCTCGAATGGGCCGGCGTCTATCACCACTATCATGCGGCGATGATGCAGACCGTGCTGACGGGCAAGGTCTCCAAGCGGCATCAGGAGCTTTTCGACGCGGCGCGCGACGCGCTGACCGCGGTGCAAAAGACGATGACACCAGGCAACACGTTTGGCGACGTGTTCGACGCGCATGCGCGGGTGATGGAGACGCATGGCCTGACCAAGCACCGGCTGAACGCCTGCGGCTATTCGCTGGGCGCGCGGTTCTCGCCGTCCTGGATGGATCCACAGATGTTTTATGCCGGCAATGAAGAGCCCATCGCGCCGGGCATGACGCTGTTCGCGCATATGATCATCATGGATTCAGACACGGGCAGCGCCATGTGTCTCGGCCGCACCTATCTGACCACCGAAGACGACCCCGAGCCGCTTTCGCGCTACGGGCTGGACCTTATAACGAGGTGAAGGCAATATGCCGCGCAGGATCGAAGCCATTGAGGGGGGCTGCGGTATTTTTACGAAGCGCGCCATAACGGGCATCGCCATGCTGAGCTTTGCCGGCCTTGCCGGCTGCAACGCGGGTTCCACGCTCGACTTGAGCTCTGGGCCGACACCGTCGGGCACCGTGCCGGGTGGTCCAGTCGAGAGCCAACAGCCTGCGGAAACCGCCCTCGCCTTACAGACGGACGCGGCGAACGAGACTGCGGCAGCCCCCCTGCAGGCAGTGACCACCAGCGAGCGCATCCAGTTCGCCCCGGTGATCGGCGCGACCGCAGAGGCCGTGCCGGCACTCTCGCGGCGTCTGGAGGCCCGTGCCAGACAAAGCGGCATCGCCATCGTGCCCCAGGGCGGCAGTGCCTCCATGGTGATGAAAGGCTATTTCTCGGCCATCGCAGATGGCGGCAAGACGACCGTCATCTATGTATGGGATGTGCTCGACCCCTCGGGGAACCGGCTGCACCGGTTTCAGGGGCAGCAAGCGGCCCCTGGCGGTCAGGGCGACGGATGGTCATCCGTCACCAATGCAACGATGGAAGCCGTGGCGGATGCGACCATCACTCAGTTATCCGCCTGGCTGGCGCAGCGGCAGAGCTGATTTTTTCGGGATTTCATCGTGATTCTTCCCTCAGGCGCTTGCAATACAGCCTCACCCCGTTAAAAGCGCGGTCAAGCGTCAAGGCGTTCTCCGAGGACATTCCATGAAGCTCTTTGCGGGCAATTCCAACCGGGTTTTGGCAGAGGCCGTTTCCCGCTATCTCAACATTTCTCTTGGCAAAGCCACCGTTCGCCGGTTCGCCGATCAGGAGATTTTCGTCGAAATCCAGGAAAACGTGCGCGGCGAGGACGTTTTCGTTCTGCAGTCGACCGCTTACCCGGCCAACGATCATCTGATGGAACTCCTCATCATGATCGATGCCTTCCGGCGCTCTTCGGCCCGGCGCATCACTGCGGTGCTGCCCTATTTCGGCTATGCGCGTCAGGACCGGCGCACATCGGGCCGTACGCCGATTTCGGCCAAGCTGGTGGCCAACCTGATCACCCAGGCAGGCGCCGACCGCGTGCTGACGCTCGACCTTCATGCAGGGCAGATCCAGGGCTTCTTCGACATCCCCACCGACAACCTTTTCGCCGTGCCAGTGATGGCGCGTGACGTGAAGGCCAACTACACCCTGTCCAACGTGATGGTGGTTTCGCCCGATGTCGGCGGCGTGGTGCGTGCCCGCTCGCTGGCAAAGCGCATTGATGCGCCGCTTGCCATTGTCGACAAGCGTCGCGACCGGCCGGGCGAATCCGAAGTGATGAACGTGATCGGCGACGTCAGCGGCAAGGATTGCCTGCTGATCGACGACATCGTCGATTCCGGCGGCACGCTTTGCAATGCGGCCGACGCCCTGCTGAACAACGGCGCAACCAGTGTGACCGCCTATATCACGCATGGCGTTCTTTCGGGCGGCGCGGCAGCACGCATCTCCGGATCGCGGCTGAAGGAACTCGTCATCACCGATTCCATCCAGCCGAGCTCGGCGGTGGAAGCTGCCGAAAACATTCGCACCATCACCATTGCCGACCTTATCGGCGAGGCGATCTCGCGCACGGCAACGGAAGAATCTGTTTCGAGTCTTTTCGACTGACAAGAGCAGGTTTCCAGATACGAAAAAGCCGGCCCCAAGAGCCGGCTTTTTTGGCGGCTCTGCTCACTCAAGCAGCGGCACGATCCTGCACGACACCAACCCAGGCAGAGAATCTGTCAACAAAGCCGGCCAGAAAAGCTCTGGTGTCTTCGTTGGTAATATCATTGTTTTCATCGATCAGGCCCGGTTTCATCTGCAGATAGACCTCCGGGCTGGTCATCAGTGTCGCACCAAGGCTGACCATGATCGAGCGCAGGTGAATCTGTGCCGCGATCGCCCCCATGGCACCCGGACTGGACCCCACGATGGCAGTGGCCTTTCCGGTCCAGCTGTTCTGCCCCCATGGCCGTGAGCCCCAGTCGATTGCGTTCTTCAGGACCGCCGGAATGGAGCGATTGTGTTCCGGCGTAACGATGAGCACGCCATCGGCTGCTGCAACGCTGTCCTTGAGATGCTGCGCGGCGGGCGGATACGCCCCAACGTCATCATCATTGTACATCGGCAATGTGGTCAGATCGAAATACTCAAACGCAAGGCGCCCATCGGCCAGCTTTTCCAAAGCCTGTGCAAATTTGTGGTTGATCGACTCCTTTCGGTTGGAGCCAACGAGAATCAGAATTTTCTTCATAGTGTCATTCCTCTGTCCACCCGGGCTCAAATTCCCGGTGGTATCCTTTGGTAACCACCTTTATATCTGGCAGAGGAAATCAGGTTGCAAGAAGGCACCTTTATGAAACCACGTCACGGACACATCTCTGAAAACTGCCGGCCGATCAGCGAGATTCTATCTTTGATCGGAGACAAATGGACGTCTTTGATCATCGAACGGCTCCATGAAGAACCATTGCGTTTCAATGCATTGAAACGGCGTGTCGATGGAATTTCACAGAAGGTGCTGACAAGCTCGCTAAGGGCCCTCGAACGTGACGGCTTCCTTGAACGTATCGAACATCCGACCGTGCCCCCGAGTGTGGAATACCGGTTGACCGACTTTGGGCATGAGCTTGCTCAACCGCTCTCGGCACTCAAACAGTTCGCCCTCGAGAACGCCGGCAGGATGGAGGTGGCACGGGCGGTGTATGACGCGCGCACCGGCCCTGAAAAAACCAGCGGCCGGAAACCGCAGCCAATTCAGCCGGCCACCATGGCCTGAAAGGGCTTGCGCCCTTGCGCATACCCCCTGCATCGGCTATAGACCCGCCGTCCGCGTAGACACCCTTGGAGGCAACGCGGACGGAAGTCCGTCCGAGCGAATTCGGTATTCAGGCAGTGCTTCACGCGCGGCCTGTTTCTCTTCTCGGATGGCTTTCACGTTCCCGGATTTTCACGGGAGCGCTCCAAAACATGAAAGGATAGGCCATGAGCCATCAGAGCTACGAGCTGAAGGCCGAGGCGCGCGAACGGGTCGGTAAGGGGTCCGCCCGGGCTATTCGGCGCAACGGTAAAGTTCCTGCCGTGATCTACGGCGAGAAGGATGCCCCGCTTTCCATCACGCTTCCCTACAAGGAAGTGTCCATGAAGATTTTCGGCGGCGGCTTCCTCACCACGATTGCCACCATCGACGTCGACGGCAAGAAGATCCAGGTCCTTCCGAAGGACTATCAGCTTGATCCCGTCCGCGATTTCGTCATGCATGTGGACTTCCTGCGCATTGGCAAGGGCACGGTCGTTACCGTGAACGTGCCGGTTCACTTCATCAACGAAGAAACCGCTCCTGGCATCAAGCGCGGCGGTGTTCTCAACATTGTGCGCCACGAGGTCGAGTTCACCTGCCCCGCCACGGCCATCCCCGAATACATCGAGGTTGATCTGGACGGCATGGATATCGGCGATTCCGCTCATATCTCCGCCGTCAAGCTGCCCGAGGGCGTTGAGCCAACCATCACAGACCGTGACTTCACGATCGCAACCATCGCAGCCCCTGCCGGCCTCAGGTCGGAAGAGTCCGAGGCTGACGAGGACGAGGCGGAAGTCGAGGCTGAAGAGAAGGAGGGCGAGGGCGAGGAGTAATCCTCCCCTTTCCTGCGAACCCTCATGCTGCTTATTGCAGGGCTCGGCAATCCCGGCCAGCAATACGAACGGCACCGGCACAATGTCGGTTTTATGGCGGCGGACGCGATTGCGCGCCGCCATAGTTTTTCGTCGTGGTCGAAGAAGTTCAACGCGCTGGTGGCCGAGGGCCGCGTCGGCGGCGAGAAGGTTCTGCTGATGAAGCCGCAGACCTTCGTGAACCTTTCCGGCCAGGCGATCGGCGAAGCCATGCGCTTCTACAAGATCGGCCTTGAAGACCTGATCGTGTTTTATGACGAACTCGATCTCGCGCCCGGCAAGCTGCGCATCAAGACCGGCGGCGGGTCGGGCGGCCACAACGGGATCAAGTCGATCGATGCCCATTGCGGCAAGGATTATCGCCGCGTTCGGATCGGCATTGGCCACCCCGGCGACAAGGCGCGCGTGAACGCGCATGTGCTGGGCGATTTCGCCAAGGCGGACCAGTCATGGCTTGAACCATTGCTGGACGCCGTTGCAGACCACATTGCGATGCTTGCCGAAGGTGACGAAGCGGGTTTCATGAACCGTGTCAGCCTCGCGGTTAAGGGAACCGGTGCAGAGCCTGCACAAAAGCGGGATAGCAAGCCCGCCAAACAACAGAGCCACATCCGCCAGGCGCGGCAAAAAGGGCCCTCAGCCCCCCTCCCCGAAAGCGGCCCGATGGCGGCCATGCTCAAAAAACTCCTCGGCCAGAAGGAATAGGAAATGGGTTTCAAATGCGGCATCGTCGGTCTGCCCAATGTCGGCAAGTCGACGCTCTTCAACGCGCTCACAAAAACGGCCGCCGCACAGGCCGCCAACTACCCGTTCTGCACCATCGAGCCCAATACGGGCGAAGTGGCCGTGCCGGATCCGCGTCTGAAGAAAATCGCCGACGTGACCGGTTCCAAGGAGGTCATCCCGACACGCATTTCCTTCGTCGACATTGCCGGCCTCGTCCGCGGCGCTTCCAAGGGTGAAGGACTGGGCAACCAGTTTCTGGCCAACATTCGCGAGGTGGACGCCATCGTTCACGTGCTGCGCTGTTTCGAGGATGATGACATCACCCATGTGGAAGGCCGCATCGACCCGGTTGCGGATGCCGAAACCGTCGAAACAGAGCTGATGCTTGCCGACCTCGAAAGCCTTGAACGCCGCACCCTGCAGATGCAGAAGCGCGCAACCGGCAAGGACAAGGAAGCCCAGACACTTCTGCCCATGATGGAACAGGCGCTGGCGCTCCTTCAGGAAGGCAAGCCCGTCCGCATGCTTCTGGACGGCATAGCGGCAGAGGATCTGAAGATCCTGCGCAGCCTCAATCTGCTGACCTCAAAGCCAGTGCTCTATGTGTGCAACGTGGCCGAGGGCGACGCCGCCGAAGGCAATGCTCAAAGTCAGCGTGTCGAGGAGATGGCCAGGGCCCAGGGCGCGATGACCGTGGTGATCTCGGCTGCGATCGAAGCCGAAGTGGCCCAGCTTGCCGACGAGGAAGCGGCCGAATATCTGGAGGCCATGGGGCTGGAAGAGCCCGGCCTCGACCGTCTGATCCGTGCCGGCTACGAATTGCTAGACCTGATCACTTTCTTCACCTCCGGCCCCAAGGAAACCCGGGCATGGACCGTGCAGAAGGGCGCCAAGGCTCCGCAGGCAGCGGGCGTGATCCACACCGATTTCGAGCGCGGTTTCATCCGTGCGCAGACTATCGGCTACGAAGATTTCGTGACGCTCGGCGGTGAAGTGGCGGCCCGCGAGGCCGGCAAGGCCCGCGACGAAGGCAAGGAATATGTGGTGACGGACGGCGATGTGATGCTGTTCAAGTTCAACACCTGACCCTCGCCGGCCCTGCAGGAACGGCTTGGTCTTGACGGCGCGACAATAGCCGGAAATCTTCGTTCCCGGTTTCAGGGAACGAAGCAATGATCAAGGCCTATAGTCTCCAGAACGAACGTCTGAATTCAGTCGCACTGGCATCGGTTGACCATGACGCGGTCGTCTGGATCGATATTCTTTCCCCCTCCCCGGAGGAAGAAAAGGCTGTCGAAGCATGGCTCGGGATCGCAATCCCGACGCGGGCCGACATGGAAGAGATCGAGATCTCAAGCCGCCTTTACAGCGAAGACGGGGCGCACTACATGACGGCGACCCTCCCGGCGAGTGCAGACGGCGACCAGCCCGAAATGGGGCCCGTTACCTTCATCCTCAGCCCCACAGGTACGCTCGTGACGCTTCGCTTTCACGAACCCAGTGCCTTCCAGATCCTCACCCAGAGAGCGGCAAAAGCTGCCCTTGGATGTAACAATGGCGAGGCAGTACTGATCAACCTGCTGGAAGTCATAACAGACCGGCTCGCCGACATTCTGGAAAGGGCGGGCCGCGAAATTCTGGAACTTTCAAAAGGCATCTTTCATCCTTCCGAAAAGAAGGCCTCCAAACGCGACCGCGACTTTCAGATCCTCCTCCGCCGGATCGGCCGCAAAGAGGATCTGATCTCAAAACTGCAGGATAGCCTTCTCACCATGCAGCGTCTTTCCGGTTTCCTGAGCGCGGTTTCGAGCCGCAGCGGCAAGGACGAACGCGCGCGCATCAAGACTCTTTCACGTGACATCGCCTCCCTTGCCGATCATACGACAGGGCTCTCACAGAAGATCGGTTTTCTGCTTGATGCGACCCTTGGCATGATCAGCATCGAACAGAGCGCCATCATCAAGATATTCTCCGTGGTGGCCGTCATCTTCCTTCCGCCGACGCTTGTCGCCTCGGTCTATGGCATGAACTTCGATATCATGCCGGAACTGCATTGGCCGCTCGGCTATCCCTTCGCCCTTGGGCTGATGGTGCTCTCGGCTCTTCTGCCCTTCTGGTATTTCAAACGACGCGGCTGGCTCTAGTCGCAAGGTTTAGCAATCTTCTCCTTCCTCATGCTTGAAGAAAGCACGGCTTACAGCCATAAGGTTCAAGCCTGAACAGGATTGAACCATGACTGACAAAAAGTGGGCGTTTGAAGACCTTGAGCCCGGAGTGACCATACCCTTCGGCGAAAAAACCGTCGGCGCCGACGAGATCAAGGATTTCGCACGCCAGTTCGACGCGCAACCCATGCATCTGGACGAGGAAGCCGGCAAGGCAAGCATTCTGGGCGGGTTATCCGCCTCCGGCTGGCATAGCTGCGCCATCTTCATGCGCATGCTCTACGACGCGCTTCTGGTGGATTCCACGTCGCAGGGCTCTCCAGGCATCACGGAGGCCCGCTGGAAGCGTCCAGTGATCGCCGGCGACACACTGACGGGACAGACCACCGTATTGGAACGCCGGTCCCTGAAATCGCGTCCCGGCATCGGTCTCGTCACTTTCCGCCACCTGGTCACCAACCAGCGCGGAGAAACGGTGATGGAAATGGAGAATCCGATCATGTTCAGAATGCGCAATACGGGAGACGCAGCATGAGCCTTGATCGGTTTCTGCGGCTTGGCGAGACGGTGACGCTGGGCACCCATACGTTTACGGCCGAGGAGATCATTGCGTTCGGGCGCCAGTTCGATCCGCAACCCTTTCACACGGATGCAGAAGCAGCCCGCGACAGTGTTTTCGGCCGTCTATGCGCCTCCGGCTGGCATACATGCGCCATGTGGATGCGGTACAACCTGATCGGCATCGAACGCGACGCCTTCGGCCCATGGGAAGGACCTGGCGAAAAACCGGAATTCGGCCCCTCGCCCGGTTTCTCCAATCTGAAATGGCTGAAACCTGTCTATGAGGGGGACACGATCACCTTCACGCGGGCCGTAACCGGGCATCGCCCCCTGGCCTCACGGCCCGGCTGGCATCTGGTTTCGCTCGCCGCTGCGGCACACGGAGCGGATGGCGAGACGGTGATGAGCTTTGAGAATGGCGTTTTGATGAAATCCGGCTGAGCCGGACTCAGTCGCCCTCGAACGCGATCAGTGTGTGAACATCAACGCCAAGCGCCTCCAGCTTGGCCCGTCCGCCAAGGTCAGGCAGATCTATCACGAAGCAGGCTGCAACGATCTCGGCCCCCATCTGCGTGAGGAGCTTGACCGCACCTTCGGCGGTACCGCCCGTGGCGATGAGGTCGTCGACCAGGATGACCTTTTCACCCGGCGTCAGCGCGTCCTTGTGCATCTCCATCTCGTCGATGCCATATTCGAGACTGTAGGCAACACGAACCGTATCGTGCGGGAGCTTGCCTTTCTTGCGGATCGGGACAAAACCCGAGGAGAGCTGGTGCGCAATCGCTCCTCCAAGAATGAAGCCGCGTGCCTCGATGCCGGCGACCTTGTCGACCTTGGCGCCCGCATAGGGATGGACCAGTTCGTCAACGGCGCGGCGAAATGCGCGCGCATTGCCAAGCAGCGTCGTGATATCGCGGAACAATATGCCAGGCTTCGGATAATCCGGAATGGTGCGGATCGCGGAAAGAAGCGTGTCTTGAAGTGTCTGAGAAGCTGCCATGTACCCTGCCCCGGTTCAGATAGTTCTTGCCGCGTTGTGAAGCAAAAGAAAAGGGCGCTTCAAGCGCCCTTCCTGTTTTTGTTGCTCGGTCGGCGCCTTAATGGACGTCCGCCCAGATCTTGCGCTTGGTAAGATACATCAGTCCACCAAAGAGGAAAAGGAAGACCATGACCACAAAACCGGTGGATTTGCGGGCTTCCAGGTGCGGCTCGGCCGCCCACATGAGGAATGCTGCGACGTCACGGGAATACTGATCAACCGTCTCGGGCGCACCGTCATCATAGGTGACCATGCCTTCAGAAAGCGGAGGCGCCATTGCGAGCGAGGCCGAGGAGATGAAGTAAGGGTTGTAATAGGTACCCTCAGGGACCTCGTGCCCGTCAGAATCTTCCTCATAGCCCGTGAGAAGAGCATGGATATAATCCGGACCGGCTTCGGCATACTGGGTGAAGATGTCGAAGACGAAGGTCGGGAAGCCACGCTCGACGGCACGCGCCTTGGCGATCAGAGAAAAGTCCGGTGGAACCGCTCCATTGTTGGAAGCGGCTGCCTGCTGCGGGTTGGCAAACGGAGCCGGAAAACGATCAGACGGCTTTGCAGCGCGCATGAACATGTCGCCGGAATCATCCGGGCCGTCCTCGACTTCGTATTCGGCCGCGATCGCACGAACCTGAGCTTCGGAGTAGCCCAGATCCTCGAGATTGCGGAACGCAACGAGGCTCATCGAGTGACAGGCCGCACAGACCTCGCGGTAAACCTTGAAGCCCCGCTGCAGCTGCCCCTTGTCGTAGGTTCCGAACGGGCCGGCGAACGACCAGTCCTGCTCGACCGGCTTCTTGATCGGATACTCGGCCGCGTTGGATGCCGTGACCGCAGCCAGGCCAAGGCCGAGCGCAGCCAATCCGTTGAGGATGCTTTTCATTGCGAAAATCCCTTTGCGCATTCTCTCGCTCAGCCCTTTGCCTGCTCTGTGGCCGGCGCGCCGGCGGACTTCTTCTCCAGCACCGCTTCCGTGATGGAATTGGGCAGGCGACGAGGCGTCTCGACCAGGCCCAGAACTGGCATGATCACGATGAAGAAGGCGAAGTAATAGAGCGTCGCCCCCTGGGCCATAGCCACGTAGATGCCTTCAGCCGGACGAGAACCAAGCCAGCCCAGGAAGATGGCATTGATGACAAAAAGCCAGAAGAACAGCTTGTACCAGGGACGATAAACGGCCGAACGAACCTTCGACGTGTCGAGCCACGGCACAACGAACAGAACCGCAATGGCACCAAACATGGCCAGGACGCCACCGAGCTTGGAATCGATCGGGCCTATGTTGAACGTGATGGCGCGCAGGATCGCGTAGAACGGCAGGAAGTACCATTCGGGAACAATGTGCGCCGGGGTCTTCAGCGCGTCTGCCTCGATGTAGTTGTCCGGGTGCCCAAGGAAGTTGGGGATGTAGAAGACGAAATAGGCGAAGAGGGCCAGGAACACGACCATCGCGAAAGCGTCCTTGACGGTCGCATAGGGCGTGAAGGCCACGGTGTCGGTCTTCTGCTTCACTTCAATGCCGGTCGGGTTGGTCTGACCGGTGACGTGCAGCGCCCAGACATGAAGCACGACAACGCCAGCGATCATGAAGGGCAGAAGGTAGTGCAGCGAGAAGAAGCGGTTCAGCGTCGGATTGTCGACCGCGAAGCCGCCGAGCAGAAGCTGCTGAATCCAGTCACCGACAACCGGGATGGCCGTGAAGAAGCCTGTGATCACCGTCGCACCCCAGAAGCTCATCTGGCCCCAGGGAAGCACGTAACCCATGAAGGCCGTCGCCATCATCAGGAGATAGATAATGCAGCCAAGGATCCACAGGAGCTCGCGCGGCGCCTTGTAGGAACCGTAATAAAGGCCACGGAAGATGTGCACATAAACGGCGATGAAGAACATCGAGGCGCCATTGGAGTGCAGATAGCGGATCAGCCAACCGGAGTTGACGTCACGCATGATCTTCTCGACCGAGTTGAAGGCAACTTCGGTGTTGGCGGCGTAATGCATGGCCAGCACGATGCCGGTCACAATCTGCGCGACCAGCATCAGCGTCAGAATGCCGCCGAATGTATACGCATAGTTGAGATTGCGTGGCACCGGATAGGCCACGAAAGAGTCATAGACCAGACGCGGAAGCGGCAAACGCGCATCCATCCAGCGGCCGAGGCCGGTCTTGGGCGTATAGGTCGAATGTCCAGCGCTCATAGAAAATCCCCTCTCGCCGAGCCTTAGCCGACCTGAATGACGGTGTCGGACACGAATTCGAATGTCGGAACCGCAAGGTTTTCCGGAGCCGGACCTTTGCGGATACGGCCAGCGGTGTCGTAGTGCGAACCGTGGCACGGGCAGAACCAGCCGCCGAAATCACCGGCCTGGCCGAGAGGCACACAGCCGAGATGCGTACAAACGCCGACCATCACCAGCCAGTTTTCCTTGCCCTCACCCGCGGAGCGGTCAAGGTCAGTGGCCGGTGCGTCCGCTGCGATATTGGCGTTGCGCGCCACGGGATCCTTCAGATCCTCCAGTGCGACAGCCCGCGCTTCCTCGATTTCCTTTTCCGTCCGGTTGCGGATGAACACAGGCCGGCCACGCCATTTGACGGTCAGGGACATGCCGGGCTCAACGCCCGACACATCGACCTGGATTGACGCCAGTGCGCGGGTGGAGGCATCGGGTTGCATCTGGTCGATGAACGGCCATGCAACACCAGCCGCACCGACGGCACCGGCAACGCCTGTTGCGACGTAAAGAAAGTCACGCCTTGTATGTTCGGTCGAATCGGTAGCGCTCACGGGACTGCGATCCTTTCACCTTGAGTCGGCCGGAGGGGACGCCTTATTGCGCTCGAACCCAAGCAAATTCCCGCGCATGACGGAAACTGCCCGGCTCTACCCCCGGCATTTTTCGATGGTTTCTATGCGCCACGCAGGAACTTGTCCAGACGGGGGCGACCCTACAGGGCAGATTGTCGCGGGGAAAACGCAGCGAATAAAGGTGACTTAAAAACTCTTGTTTTTCAATACAGATGCTTTGCCCGCGTTTTCTTCGACGATCTCCGGCACTCAACTCGGCGCGACTGCCTCGAAGGTGAAGATGGAAGCGCCCGGCGCCAAAGCGCTCTCGGTCCGATAGTCCGCAAAGACATCAACCTGGACGAAGCCGGCAGAGCGCAATGCCAGCTCGAACTCCAGGAGCCCCCAGAGACGCAGGTGAAAAAGCTGGATTTCGCTGGCCACGAGTCGGCCTTCGCGCCAATGCTCGTAACGCAGCTGCGAAAGCGTTGTCTGGCGCTGGAAACAGGTCTCCACCCGGCTTTCGACGAGTGAAAGCAGGTCATCCCTCGTCTGCCAGTGCCGCGCCGCGAGCGCGGTTTCGGCGAGACATGCCAGTGCATCGAGATCGAGAATCAGCCGGCCGCCGGGGAGAAGCGCCTTGCGGAAACGCTCGAGCACGCTCAGCGCCTGCCGCGGCTCCGTGATCAACTGGAAGGAGCCTGCAGGAATAATGATGGCACCGAACCGCGTTTCGTATTCGAAATCCTCGAACCGCGCGATGTCGACGGGTGATGGCAGGCCGCGCGCATCGCACTCCCTGCGGCAGTAAGCCACCATCTCCTCGGACGCATCGAAACCTCGAATATCAAACCCCGCCTCCAGAAGCGGAATGAGAACACGCCCATTGCCCGCGCCAGGCTCCAGAATCGGACCGATGCAACCGCTCAGGCGATCCCGATAGAATTCTATGTCGCCAAAAGAACGTCCGATGGGCTTGTCGAGATGATAAACCCACGAGGCCAGCGTGCCGTAAGCATTTTCCATGGCGCCGTCTTTCCTGTCTGCCATTGCTGGCAGGCCAGTGCCACGAACCCCTGACCGCAGCAAGCGGGCCAGACAGCAACATCCAGCAGGCCAGCGTTTAACGCGCCCCTAGACGCGCCAAAACCCGGGCGGGTATGGAGAGCTCGGCAATGACGTCGTCATGTCTGCGCAGGCCACAAAGCTCACGCTGGATGAAATAGAAGTGCACCGCTTCGGCGGCGGCGTGAAGACGGCGGTCCACATCCTTTCCATCGGCGGGATCTGCCGCAGCAAGATGGATGAGGGCCTTTTCCGCACGTCGACCGGCATGGCCGAGCGATGACGCCTGCTCGGCCACAATCTCGTTTTGAAGCACCGTATCGCCGCTGACGGGATGAACCATGAGGCCGGTCACGGTGCTGGGTGGTTTCAGCATGTCAGGAACCGCTCGTGTATCGCTCGACAATCAAAACGTTTGCCGAGTATTCTGCCGCCTCTCACAACCGCGTTCAACTCAGGGCACGAACCATGACGCTGATCGAGCTTGGAACCTTCACACTGGTTGCCGCACTTCTTGTCATGTCGCCCGGTCCGAATGGCGTGTTGATCGCCAAGACGGTCCCCACTTCGGGCAAAGCCGCCGGTTTTGCCAACATCGCCGGGTTCTTCGCAGCGTTCTACGTTCATGGCGCTTTGTCGATCCTCGGCATTTCGATCATTCTGGTGCAGTCAGCCCAGCTGTTCTTCATCGTGAAAATGCTGGGTGCGGCCTATCTCTGCTATATCGGCGTGAAAGCGCTGTGGCAGGCCTGGCACGGTTTTGCGGCACCGCTTGAGGTGTCACCTGCCAAACGCCGGCGCACACTCGTACGCGCGGCACTCGAAGGTTTTTTGACCAATGCGCTCAACCCCAAGGTGTCGATGTTCTACCTGGCGGCATTTCCGCAGTTCATTCCGGCCAATGCCGACGCCACCCTCTGGGCCTTCGCGCTTGTGGTGATTCACTCGCTTCTGAACATTGTGTGGTTCTCGTCGCTGGTGCTTTTGTTTTCAGGCCTCAAGTCGATCGGCAGCAATGTCCGCATGCAGCGCGGGCTGAAAGCGCTCACGGGAACGGTGTTTATCGGCTTCGGGCTGAAACTGGCGACCATGCGCCCATAGGGTTGTCTCAGGCAGCGCCCGCCTGTGCCAGTGGCGCGCGTTGCCTGACCTGGGTCAGCATGAGCCCGACAAGAACAAGTGCTGCAGCCACCATGCGCAACGGGCCAAAAGTTTCGCCGAGAAACAGGGCGGACGAGCTCATGCCGAAAATCGGCACCAGCAATGAAAATGGCGCAACCCGCCCCGCACCATAGGTTCTGATCAACATTCCCCATACAGCGAAACCGAAGATCGTTGCGGCGTAAGCGATATAGATAACCGCACCAACGCCGGTCCAGTTGATGCTGGACAGCGCAGCCATATCCGCCTCCCAGCCTTCGATCATGAGAGAAAGGGCAAATAGCGGGATCGGCGGAATGAGGCTCACATGGACCATCAGGCGAAACATGTCGACCTTGCCGGCCTGCTTCATCAGAAGATTGGAAATCGCCCACATGAAGGCGGCGGCGATCCCCAACGCCAGGCCCGTGATCGTGATGCTTGCGTCCACCGTCAGCGCGATCAGGGCAATCCCGCAAAAGGCGACGAAAATACCGAGAAGCTGCATGCGTTTCGGCCGTTCACCCAGCACGAACGCCGCAAGCATGATGGTGAAAAACGCCTGTGACTGAAGCACGAGCGAGGATAACCCGGCAGAAAGCCCGACATCCATGGCCCAGAACAGGAGCGTGAACTTGACGATGCCCAGCACGACCCCAATGGCGATGACGTAGCGCCAGGCGATCACAGGTCTCGGCACGAAAAAGGCAAGCGGCAAAGCCGCCGCCGCAAACCGCAACGCGGAAAAAAGTATTGGCGGAAAATTGTCGATGCCGACCTTGATGACGACAAAGTTGAAGCCCCAGACGGCAGTCACCAGAAGCGCCAACAGGATATGGGGCAGTCTCATGTACATTGTCCTCGGGCGGGGAAGAAGCCTTCGTTAAAGACCCCACCCGTTCACAACTTTCAAATCAAAAACACTGCCGTTTAACGATCAGCGAGATTGAACCTCACGCTGGCTTACGGCCACTTCACCTCGGGCGGCAGGCTGGACAGGATGGAATTCACATTACCTCCGGTTTTGAGACCAAAGATCGTGCCCCGGTCATAGAGCAGGTTGAACTCCACATAGCGGCCACGCCGCACCAGTTGCTCCTCGCGGTCGGCTTCGGTCCAGTTCGTGTTGAAGTTCTTGCGCACCAGGTGCGGATAGACAACCGCGAAGGCGCGCCCCACATCGCGGGTGAAATCGAAATCCGCCTGCCACCCGCCCTTTTCCTCCGGTGAGCGCAGCCAGTCGTAGAAGATGCCGCCGATGCCGCGCGGTTCCTGGCGATGCGGCAGGTAGAAATACTCGTCGCACCAGGCTTTGTATTTTTCATAGTCGACGATGGCTGCGTGCCGCTCACAGACGAAACGCATGGCCTTATGAAAGGCCTCCGTATCCGGATCCTCCTGGGTGCGGCGGCGGTCGAGAACCGGAGTAAGGTCGGCCCCGCCCCCGAACCACTGGCTGGTGGTGACCACCATGCGGGTGTTCATGTGAACGGCCGGCACATGCGGATTCTGCGGATGGGCGATCAGCGAAATCCCCGAAGCCCAGAAACTCGGGTCGCGATCCGCCCCCGGTATTTGCTTGCGAAACTCGGGCGAGAACTCACCATGGACGGTGGATACATGAATGCCGACCTTTTCGAACACCCTGCCGTGCATAACCGACATGACGCCACCGCCGCCCTCCCCGCCCTCTCGTTCCCAGGGTGTACGCTCAAAGCGGCCGGGTGTGCGCGTAGACAGTGGACCAGTCAGCGCATCCTCAAGTTCCTCGAAGGCCGCGCAAAGTCTGTCGCGCAGTTCCTCGAACCAGGCGCGTGCAGCTGCTTTCTTGTCTTCAATGTTCTCCGGCAAGCCGGCAGGCAGGTCTGGTCGTTCCATTATCTTTCCTCTGGCCCGATCCTACGCGACGGTGCGGCAGGCGGACAGCCCTACAAATGACTCGCAATTTTCAACCGCGTTGCCTAAGCTTCTTATCCATCGGGTCAAGGAGTTCTTTTGTGCGAGTGCCCGCAAAACCACCGCTGGAGGGGCTGAAACGCAGCCTCGACAAACACCGCGCAAGGGCAAGCCGCCTGCCACGCGATGGTTTTTTGCGGGAGAGTTTTTCCCTACCCCGCGCGCAAGCCCGGGAAAAAGCGCGGGAATGGCTGGACCGCTGGCCCAAGCAGGCCTACTGGACCGAAATCGAGAGCTGGTGCGAACGGCCCGGTGACATGATCGAATTCACCATGCGCCGATTACCGAGCGCCGACTGAGTGATCCCGCCACTGGAAAGTCTCGCTCGCCAGTCCACATGGGTTGACTTAAAGCTGACTTGAACTTTTAGACATCCCTTTCCCGTCGAGGAAAGAGATGTGATGCCGCCCCAAAAAAAGTCATGCTCACAGGCCAGATGGCTGCGCCCCCCGCAGGTGCACAACGAACGATCTGGGCCTCTGATCGGCTGTCGGATTAATCGGAAACAGGTTTCGCTTCTTCGATTCGACGCCTCAACGCAGCTGACGCATCGCCTCGCCGGCCGCCATGGCTGCGCTCATGGCCAGGTTGAGGCTGCGAGCCCCCTCGCGCATTGGGATCACCAGACGAGCATCGGCCGCATCGTGAACAAAATCCGGCGCGCCTACAGATTCCCGGCCAAAAAGAAGAATGTCGCCATTGGTAAAAGAAACATCCGTGTAAGATGTTTTGGCTTTCGTGGTGAAAAGCAGAAGTCGACGCTCTTCCTCCCTGCGCCAGCTTTCAAAAACCTCCCACGACGAATGACGGACCAGCGCAGCGCGCTCGAGGTAATCCATACCCGCACGCTTCAGGTTTTTGTCGGAAAGGTCGAACCCGGCAGGCTCGATCAGGTCGACGGTGAAGCCCAGGCAGGCGGCAAGGCGAAGTATGGCCCCGGTATTGCCGGGGATATCTGGCTGATAGAGCGCGATACGCATCTGGCTGTGTCTCTCGACATGGCTGGCTGTGGCTTTCCGGTTACACCCGGCAGCGAGCGAACAAAAGGGCACAAAAACAGGTGGCAGTTTCCTGCAACTGTGAGTATAAGCCCACCGTTGTCAACGCGAACCACAGGAGAAAAGCATGGATACGCATCGACACTACATGACTTGGCTCCGCGCCTTTGGCCTGAAGGCCTGACGGCGGACTCGGTTCGGCTCGCTCCCACTAATTTTTCAGGTAGCTACGCATCGCGGTCCGTCGGGATTTCCTCCCGCTTCTCAAGGACGTTCGCGATGCATAACCGCTTCCCCCGGCGGCCTTTCGGCCGCAACAACGACTTTGTCGTTCCGCAAACAGACCCAAGCCGCCCCACCCTGCAGGATCGCAGGCTGGAGGCCTGGGCAATGACAATCGGTGCAACAACCTTGCCCGATCGGCACGCAGACCGAAGGCGACCCCATCGAGGTCAGCTTCCCGACGTGGATATGAGATATTCCACGCCGGAGCGCCCCGCACTCTGGACGATGCTGCGAAAGCTGTTCCAGTGATGGGACATTTGTCGGCGCGGCATCCATCAGCGTCCGTCCCGCCACCCGGCGGGACGGACCAAATTCGCCATTTTGTTCCGCAACCCCTGATAGGTGCAGCGTCTGAAAATAGTCTGGTCAAACCCGGCCATGGTGGCTATAAGGTGCGTCCTGTCAACGAAAACCGCTGGAGGCGGCAATGGACATTACGATGCGTACCTCCTTCGCCGGCCTGCGCCCGTGGAACACGGCGCCGCACCAGGCCTGACGGCGGGTTTCGTTCTTCAGCTTTTTCAGAACAGGTAAAGCAGCAAGCGAGCGAATCCGCCGACCGTTTCTTCCGGTTGACACAATGGATTTGCATCATGACTGCACGCTTTCAAAAAGGGGGCATCGCGCCCCGCACGAACAATATCGCGAAAACCGATCCGGCCGTCTCCGCACTCAAGCGCGGAAACGACACCGCTCCTGTCACCTCTCTTTCAGGAGCGTTCAAGGCCGCTCTCGGCAAGCCCGCGGTTCCGCCGCATAATAAGGCCCTTGAAAAGGGCAGTATCGGGCACCCCCCTCCGCTAAGTGCGGGTCCCTTGACCGGGTCGGGCAAGACGCGAACGAACGGCCCTGCGGCATCCGTGCCGCGCAAGGGCCACAGATAGCCGAGCAACCGGCAGTCATCGCTTTTCCGCCAGCCGCCGCCCGCGGAAAAGCTTTTTGAACACAGACAACTACCCCGCAAACGTGATTCAACACATCACGTTTGCGGGATCCAGAATGAAAGACGCCTGAGACGATGTTTCAATGGTTCGAACAAAGGCTTGAGCCTTTTCCAGACGAAGAACCGCAGGAGCCACCCCGCACGTTCTTCGCCTTCTGTCTGCATTTCACGAAGGGGGCATGGCCCTATGTCCTGCTGGGAACATTTCTTGTGGCAGCCATCGCCCTGGCGGAGGTCTGGATGTTCGCCTTTCTGGGAGACATAGTCGACTGGCTGTCGGACCGAGAGCCGGCCACATTCCTCGACGAGGAAGGGGTACGTCTCCTCGCCATGGCAGGCTTCATCCTTTTTATCCTGCCCGGGCTGATCCTGCTTGCTGGCCTCAACAACCATCAGATTCTGATGGGCAACTACCCCATGAGAATCCGCTGGCAGGTGCATCGCTATCTGCTCAAGCAGTCGATGAGCTTCTATCAGGACGAATTCGCCGGTCGGATCGCAACCAAGCTCATGCAGACCGCGCTTGCGGTGCGCGAATGCGTGGTGAAGACCTTCGACGTGTTCAATTATGTCGTGATCTATTTCGTCGGCATTCTGTTCCTGACAGCCTCTGCCGACTGGCGACTGTCGCTCCCGATCCTATTCTGGCTCGCCGGCTATATTGCCCTGATGGCTTACTTCATTCCGCGCCTTGGCAAGGTCGCCGAAAAGCAAGCCGATGCACGCTCCATCATGACAGGGCGTGTGGTGGACAGCTACACGAACATCCAGACGGTGAAGCTTTTCTCGCATGCGCAGCGCGAGGCCGGCTTTGCGCGTGAAGGGATGAACGGGTTCCTGCAGACCGTCTATTCCCAGTTCCGCTACGTCACGGGTCTCTATGGCCTTCTCTACTTCCTGAACTCGGCCTGCCTTGTCGCGGTGGGCTATCTGTCGATCACACTATGGGTCGGCGGGGAAATAACGGTCGGCGCGGTGGCGGTGGCCATCGGTCTGGTTCTGAGACTCTGGAACATGTCGCAATGGATCATGTGGGAGCTGACGGGTCTGTTCGAGAATGTAGGCACCGTGCAGGATGGCATCGGCTCAATTTCGCTGCCCCGATTGGTGGACGACAAGCCCGACGCGAAAGCTCTTTCCGTACCGAAAGGCCGGATCGAGTTCGATCGGATCGGCTTTCATTATGGCAAGAAGGGCGGCGTGATCGAAGATCTCTCCCTGACGGTAAAGCCAGGCGAGAAGGTCGGTCTGGTCGGCCGTTCGGGTGCTGGCAAGTCTACACTCGTCAACCTGCTGTTGCGGTTTTATGACCTGGAACGAGGCCGCATACTGATCGACGGGCAGGACATTGCCACGGTTACACAGGATACACTGAGAGCCGAGATCGGTATGGTGACGCAGGACACATCCCTGCTGCACCGCTCCGTGCGCGACAACATACTCTACGGTCGACCCGACGCCACTGAAGAGATGATGCTGGAGGCGGCTCGCCGTGCCGAAGCGATGGGCTTCATCGACGGGCTGAGCGACCCGAAAGGCCGCAAGGGCTTCGACGCGCATGTGGGTGAGCGGGGCGTAAAACTGTCCGGTGGCCAACGCCAGCGCATTGCCATCGCCCGCGTCATGCTGAAGGATGCACCGATCCTCATTCTCGACGAGGCGACATCGGCGCTCGATTCGGAAGTCGAGGCGGCGATCCAGGAAAACCTCTATCGACTTATGGAGGGAAAAACGGTGATCGCCATTGCGCACCGGCTTTCAACCATCGCCGCGATGGACCGCCTTGTTGTCATGGACAAGGGCCGCATTGTCGAGGAAGGGACACATGACGAACTGGTGGCTGCGGGCGGGCTCTATGCGAGCCTGTGGCAACGTCAGTCCGGCGGGTTCCTCGATCTGGAAGTGAGTGAGGCTGCGGAATGAACGAAGACGAGAAAAGCAGAGAACCGCCCAGATCGGAAAGCCTCTGGCGTAGTGTCGAAGGGGTCATCGACCCCTTCGGCGACACCGGGCGCTCCGTGCTGCCGGTGAAGGCGCATGAGTTCATCCTGTTTTTTGCGAGCCAGGCCAAATGGCCGTTTATCCTGCTTCTGATCGCCGGCGGACTGATGGGCGCCGTCGATGCCGGGCTCTACTGGGCGCTGGGCTGGCTGATCGATCTTCTGGATTCGGCTTCGCCGCAGACACTGATCGCCGACCACTGGGGTAAACTCGCGGCCTTTCTTGCCCTGCTCCTTGTGATCCGCGCGGTGGTGATCATCGGCAACACGATCCTAGAGGAACAGGTGATAGCGCCCGCCTTTTACCAGCGTGTCCGCTGGCAGGCGTTCCGCCGGGTCATCGAACAACCCTATGAGTTCTATCAAAACGACTTCGCCGGCCGCATCGCGACCAAGATCCTGCAGGGTGGCGAGGCCACCGGCGATTTCATCATCGATGTTCTGCAGACCATGTGGAGCTTCCTCACCTTCGTGGTGCTGGCCGCTTCCATTCTGACCGTGCTCGACCCGTTCATGGGGCTGGTGGTCCTGCTTTGGCTCGTGGCCTATATGGCGGTTGCCCGCTACCTGCTGCCCCCGCTCCGGCGGGCTGGCCGCCGCACCGCAGACCAGCGCTCCATCCTGAACGGGCGCATGGTGGACGCGTTTACAAACATCCTCGCGGTGAAACTGTTCGATAGTGGCCAGCGCGAACACTCCTATGTGCGCGAGGGCATGGCGCATTTCCTGAATGCGGTGCAAAAACTGACGCGCGCCATCACTCGTGTGCGCGTGACCGTGGCCATCGTCAACGGCTTCATGATGGCGGCGATCTTCGTTCTTGCCGTCTCCCGCTGGATGGACAGCGCCATCACCACCGGTGAGATCGCTGCAGCGATGGGCCTTGTTTTCCGGCTCAACCAGATGTCGGGCTGGATGATGTTCAACATCAACGGGTTGATCCGCAACTATGCGACCGTCCAGGATTCCACCACGGTGGTTTCGGTAGAGCCGGCAATCCGCGATGCTGACAATGCCAGAGAGATGGAGCGTGCGAAGGGGGACATCCGTTTCGACAACGTCACGTTCAACTATGGCAAGGAAAGCGGCATCATCGAAGGGCTCGACCTGCATATCAAGCCGGGTGAGCGGGTCGCGTTGGTCGGGCCTTCGGGCGCCGGCAAGACCACCATCGTGAACCTGATGCTCCGGCTCTTCGAGGCTGAACATGGAAAGATCCTGCTCGACGGGCAGGACATCACCGAGGTCACGCAGGCATCGCTGCGCAACCAGTTCGGCGTGGTGAGCCAGGAGCCGATGCTCATGCACCGCTCGATCCGCGAAAACATCGCCTATGGCCGGGGCAAAGCCAGCGAAGAGGATATCATTGCCGCGGCGAAGCGTGCTTCGGCCCACGAGTTCATTCTCAATGTTTCGGACCCGAAAGGTCGCACCGGCTATGACGCAGTGGTGGGCGAGCGCGGCGTCAAGCTCTCCGGCGGTCAGCGCCAGCGCATCGCGATTGCCCGCATGATGCTGAAGAACGCGCCTATCCTCATCCTTGACGAAGCGACTTCGGCGCTCGATTCCGAGATCGAAGCCGTGATCCAGGAAAATCTCGAGCGGCTGATGGAGCACAAGACGGTGATCGCGGTGGCACACCGACTTTCAACCATCGCCGCGCTCGACCGGATCATCGTGCTTGATCAGGGACGTATCGTGGAGGAAGGCTCCCATGAGACGCTGGTGGAACTGAACGGGCTTTACGCCCAACTCTGGAAACGCCAGTCAGGGGGCTTTCTGGGCGAGCGGATGGCCGCCGAATAGCCTCGTCGACACATGCAGTCGCAGGCGTGGAGGACCGGGCGAACCCGGCCTTTCCTGCGCTACCGATCCTGTTCATCGGCAGGTCCGCCAGCTCCTCCATCGACATCCGACGCAAAACCGGATGAGCCAACGGGTCGTGCTGCCATTCGGCTTCCGCCAGTGCTTTGCGAGCCAGCCGGTAACGGGCTCTGAAAGCCTGAACTTTTATCCAGAAAAACTGTATCATTGCATTCCCTTTCTCGAGGAATGGCGTTTTCAACAGCCAAGATCCATGCGGATGCACTGATTTTCAATGGAGATTGCCTATCGGATGCTTTAGAAAAACTGCATGAAAAATCTGCCAAGAGTTCACCTGAACGGACTCCGCGCCGTGGAAGCGGTCGGCCGCGGCGGCTCATTGAGTGCTGCCGCAGAAGAGCTGGGCGTGTCCGTCGGCGCCGTCAGCCAGCAGGTGCTCAAGACCGAAGCACAGCTCGGGGCAGCGATTTTCGAGCGGACAGGACGCGGCATACGCCCGACTGCGCTCGGACGGCAGTTCATTGAGCGCCTGGGCATAGGATTTCAGGCACTGGATTCGGCGGTGGCGTTGACGCGGCATGACACGGACTCGGTGTTGACGATTTCGGTCGCTCCGGTCTTTGCCGCCAAATGGCTGGTGCCGCGGCTTGCACGCTATGCAAGAGCACACCCGGAAACCAAGCTCCGGCTTGAAGCCTCCATCGGTCTGGTGCATCTCGACAGTACTGACATAGACCTTGCGATCCGTGTCGGCGAGGGGAACTGGCCGGATGTGCGCGCAGAATATCTTCTTCCGCAGGAAGTGTTTCCTGTCTGCGCCCCTGCGATCGCCGAGCACCTTAAAACACCGGAAGACGTCCTGACCGCCCCCATAATCCGCGATGCCAACTCCAACATCGAATGGGATGTGTGGCTGAAACCGCTGGGCCTCGACGAACGGGATCTGGCTGAAGGCGATACGTTTACCGACGCAGCACTCTGCCTTGATGCGGCAATTGCCGGACAGGGCGTGATGCTCGCATGGCACACGCTTGCCCATGATGCCCTGCGCGGCGGTCAACTCGTCGCCCCCTTCCGCGAGCGCGCGAAGACACGCTTCAGCTATTGGCTGATCACTTCGCAAAACCGGCCGGAGCCTGCAAAGGTGCGCGGTTTCAAGACCTGGCTACGAAGCGAGATTGCGCAGATGCTGGCGGAGTAACCGTTGCGTTTACGGTAAAATCTGCCGGTCCGATCACGGTTTTTTCCATCGGCAACCTCTTGCCGCATTCCGTGTTATAGTTCATGGCACGCATAAACTGAGAACAGGAGGATCGTCTCATGAAGGAATTTCATTGCGGCTCGCTCGTTCCAGGCTGCGACTGGCATACGCGCCATGAAGAAGAGGCGGAAGTCATTCGCCGTGCAGCCGAGCACATGCGCGAAGCTCACGGCGAAACCGTGATCCGCGAAAGCATGGTGGAAGCCATTCGCTCACGCATCGGCGAGGCGCGCAACGCGGCCTGACCACCCATGCAAGCCGGAGAGATCATCCGGCGGAAGAGATGATTGAGGCGGCGCGCTCGAGCAGCGCGTCGCGTTTCAATGAAAAGTCGGAGTTGACCCAGTCCTCCTCCAGCCGCGCGAGGGTGTCCCCGACTGACTTTCCCTTTTCAAGTCCAAGGTTTGCCAGATCGGTCCCATTGATCGGGAAAGCCGGCTTTTGCCATGCCTCGGCAAGCTTCATGAGGCGGGTATACCCCGCTGCTTCCGTCAAGGCCATGTCGTCTTGCGAGGCTCGCGCGCGTGCGCTCACCAAAGCCAGTTTCAGACGCCACAAAAAGCCTTCCCCCTCGGCTCGGTATGCAAGTTTTCTGAATCCGCTTTCACTCAGATCAGCTGGCGCAACCGGTGCACTCGCCCAGCCAGAAAGTGCTTTTTTCTCCGCATTGGACAGGCGCAAACGCTTCCCCAGTTCTGAAATGCGGGGACCATCGGGCGGAATGATTGCGGCAAGCCTCAGCAATGGCTCGGGCTTCCAGCCCAGTGTCTGCTCTGTCTCGATCAGCGGAGCTATCGTATCGATGCCCCATTTTTCCGATTCCGGAAGAACTTTCGTCAAAACGCCTGTCTGGCGCATCCACAGGAGGGCGCGTGAGGGATCCGGTGCCGAGAGAAGTTTTTTCAACTCCGCCCAGACACGTTCGGCCGACAACCGCTCCAGCCCGTCGCGATGGCGTGCACAGGCCTTGAGCCCCGCCGCATCGGGGCGCCCCCGCCCATACCAGGCGAAGAAGCGGAAAAACCGCAGTATGCGCAGATAATCCTCGGCAATCCGCGTATTGGCATCGCCGATGAAGCGCAGGGTCTGGCTTTCGAGATCCGGCAAGCCGCCCACCAGATCGACGATCTCGCCATCCGCGCGGGCATAAAGCGCGTTGATGGTGAAGTCACGCCGTTCGGCATCGCTGCGCCAGTCGCGACCGAAAGTGACGTTCGCATGCCGGCCATCGGTCTCCACATCGGCGCGCAGCGTGGTGACTTCGTAGGCCCGGCCTTCAGCGATCACCGTGACAGTACCATGTTCGATGCCGGTCGGTGCGGTGCGGAAACCGGCGCCGCGCGCCCGGCGCACCGTCTCGTCCGGCTCCGTGGTGGTGGCAATGTCGATATCGGTCACGGACTGGCCAAGCAGCGTGTTGCGCACTGCCCCGCCAACGACACGCGCCTCATCTCCCTCCGTAGAAAGTGCAGCAAGAAGCGCCTGGAGTTTTTTGTCGGACAGCCATTCCGAATCTGAAATCAACCGCTTGTCCATCAAGCATAAAGTCTTTCGTAAAGAGTGCGAATGATCCCCGCAGTAACACCCCATATGAAGCGCTCGCCGAAGGGCATGGTATAGTAGAACCTTTCCTTTTCCTGCCACAGACGACTTTCGCGCCGATGATTGGCGGGATCCATCAGGAAGGCCAGCGGCACCTCGAAAGCTGCATCCACCTCGTCGGGGTTGATGCGCAAATCGAAGCCCGGTTGAACGATGCCCAGAACCGGTGCGATGCGGTATCCGCTTCCGGTAGAATAGTCGGGCATGCGCCCGACCACATCGACCGCGTCGGGAAGAAGGCCGATCTCCTCATCCGCCTCGCGCAATGCCGCGGCCTCCGGCGAGGCATCCTCCGGATCGATACGCCCACCGGGAAACGCTATCTGGCCCGAGTGATTGCGCAGTGCCTGGGTACGCTGGGTCAGAATGACCGACGCGCCATCCGCATGGTCCACCACGGGAATAAGAACCGCTGCATCGCGCAGACCGGGTCGCACGATCATTTCACGCAAATCCGGGTTCAGTGTGTGGTCGCCGTAATCTTCCCCCCCGGCGGGCCCCTGCTGGAGTGCCGCGCGCCGGCGAAACTCTTCGGCCGAGTAAAGGGGCGTGGAGGCGCTTGTCATGGTCATTGCGACAGCCTGTGCAACGCGTCGGCGGGCATGACGGGAAACACCGCGCCGCGCGAGCGGATCGCAAACATAAGACACCCGCCGATCTCGACCTCCTCGCCCGCCTCCACCAGATCATACATGACAGAGCGCGCCACAAGAGCTTCAAGCCTTCCGCGCACATGCAGATAGGGCTTCAATCCGCCTGTTTCCGGCTGATCCACAAAGCGCAATTCGTGCTCGGGACCGGCTTCAACCACATCACCGACATTTGTGCGGAAGGTAAGCGCTTGTGCTTCCCCCTCCCCCGTCACGACCATCTCCACTGCAAGAAACGGAGCATCTTCAACGCGAATGCCAACCTTTTCCACCGGAGTTACGAGATAGGTTTTTCCATCCTCATCCTTGCGCAGAACGGAAGAGAAAAGCTGAACCAGCGCCGGGCGTCCGATCGGTGTTCCCATGTAGAACCAGGTACCATCGGCGCGAATCTCCATATCGAGATCGCCGCAAAACTCGGGGTTCCAGCGCTCCACCGGCGGCACGCCCTTGTCGGAACGGGCGGCGCGAGCGATCATAGCTTCCAGACTGGCAGTGTCAGAAGCTCCGGCGAGGCCTGATGTGGTCTTGCTCGTTTTCTTGTTCATGGTCACGAAATAGTCACTGTTGTTTCGCTTGTCAGCCTTGTTGAGTGTTTTAAATTTGCCAAAGGGACGTGAAGGCACGAATCGCTCCAGACACGTGCCGGTGTGATCCGTTCCTGCTGCCCACTAGTCGCGCGGGGCTTTCAATGAGGATCAAGACGGCATGAGCATTGTTTCCAAAAACGAACTCCCCGGCAAAAAGCACATGAGCGACAAGGAAATGGTCGCAGAAGCCGAGCGCGCGCTGGCGGATATCGCCAAGGTGCGCGATGGCGTCGGGCAGGTAATCTTCGGGCAGGAAGCGGTGGTGGAGCGCACGCTGGTGGCAATCCTCGCCGGCGGCCATGCACTGCTCGTCGGTGTGCCCGGACTGGCCAAGACAAAGCTGGTGGAGACGCTCGGCGTTGTGCTCGGTCTCGATGCACGACGCATCCAGTTCACACCGGACCTGATGCCCTCCGACATTCTGGGTTCGGAAGTGATGGAGCAGGATGAGAAGGGCAAGCGCTCCTTCCGCTTTCTGCCCGGTCCCATCTTTTCACAGCTTCTGATGGCCGATGAAATCAACCGCGCCAGCCCGCGCACCCAATCCGCGCTCCTTCAGTCGATGCAGGAATATCACGTGACCGTGGCCGGCCACCGACACGACCTTCCCTCACCCTTCCATGTGCTCGCAACCCAAAACCCGCTGGAGCAGGAAGGCACCTATCCTTTGCCGGAAGCACAGCTCGATCGCTTTCTGATGCAGGTGGACATTCTCTATCCCGAACTTGACGCCGAGCGGCGCATCCTTCTCGAAACCACGGGCACGGATGAAGCTGAGGCAAAGAACGCGCTTTCGCCGGAGCGGTTGAAGGAAATCCAGATGCTGATCCGCCGTATGCCCGTGCCCGAGAGCGTGGTCGATGCGATTCTCCAACTGGTGCGCACGGCGAGACCTGGCGTCGGCAACCCCGACACTGACCGCCATGTGGCCTGGGGCCCCGGCCCTCGCGCCAGCCAGGCACTGACACTCTGTGCCCGTGCCCGGGCGCTCTATGACGGCAGGCTCGCCCCCTCCGTGGACGACGTGCGGGCGCTGGCCGAACCTGTGCTTCAACATCGGATGGCATTGACCTTCGCGGCCCGGGCGGAAGGCATGACCGTGCGCGACGTGATCCGGCGCCTCGTGAAGGCGCTCGACTGATGGACCCCGCGCTCCAGATAGGATCCTGATGGCGAAGATCGGCGAAGTTTCCACACCGGTCGCATCGAGCGATGCGCTGGTTCGCGCGCGTGCGCGGGCCGCGCTGATGCCTGACCTGCTTGTGGATGCAAAGCGCGTCGCCAACAATGTGATCGCCGGCTGGCACGGACGACGCAAACGCGGAATAGGCGAGAATTTCTGGCAGTTCCGTCCCTATGTGGAGGGCGAAGCGTTTTCACGCATCGACTGGCGGCGTTCCGCGCGCGACGACCATCTTTATGTGAGGGACCGCGAATGGGAGGCGGCCCACACGGTGTGGCTCTGGGCCGACCCATCGCCTTCCATGCTCTACAAATCCTCGCTGGCGCCAACGCCCAAGGAAGCGCGGGCGCTGGTGCTGACCTTTGCGCTTGCAGAACTCTTGTCGCGAAGCGGCGAGCGGATCGCATGGCCTGGCGTCACCGACCCGTTTTCCGCCCGCAATGGTGCAGAACGGCTGGCGGCCCAGCTCATGCATACCCCCGACCTGCCGGCCCGGCCCGACCTTCTGCAGATCCGTCGCTTCTCCGACGTGGTTCTGGTGAGCGACTTTCTCGATCCGGTGGAAGAAACCATCGCCTGGCTCGACCAACTGGCGAGCCGTGGCGCACGTGCCCACCTGATTGAAATTGCCGATCCGGCCGAAGAGAGCTTCCCCTACAGCGGCCGCACCGAATTCGCCGACCCTGAAACGGGCGAAAAGCTGACGGCAGGCCGCGCCGAAACACTGGCAGACGAGTACCGCAGGCTGTATCTCGCCCGGCGCGAGGAACTGGCTTTCTGGTGCAAACGGCTCGGCTGGAGCTACACGGCGCATCACACCGACCGGCCTGCCGCTGAGGCGCTGGTCAATGTTCACAACGGCATGAGTGCCGATGCCGGGTTCGGTTTGGAGGGAAGCTTGTGAACTGGCTTTCGCTCTCCTTCGCGCAACCATTTCTGCTATGGGGCCTGATCGCCCTGCCGGTAATCTGGTGGCTTTTGCGGCTCACACCGCCACGACCGCAAACGGAAACCTTTCCGCCGCTGAAAATTTTGGCACGGGTGGTGAAACGCGAGGAAACGCCGCACAAGAGCCCGTGGTGGCTGACATTGCTCAGGCTGATGCTGGCTGCGCTGGTAATTCTCGCTTTGGCCGACCCGGTCCTGAACCCCCGCGACAAAGCGGCGGGCGGAGGCTCGGCACTCGCCATCGTGCTCGACAATGGTTGGGCTGTGGCTCCTGAATGGGATGAACGTGTGGCCACAGCCACACGCCTGATCGAGGATGCACGCGCCAATGAGCAGCCAGTCGTTCTGGCGCTGACGGCGGAAGAACAGAACCAGGAAATCGGCCCGTTTGATGCCGATACGGCTCTGGAGCAGTTGAACGCCGCGCAGCCGCGACCCGTACCGGGCAACCGGCCGTCCATCTATGGCCGGGTGGCTGGTGCGCTTGAGGATCTTCCGGGCGCCGCTGTTGCTGTTCTCACTGACGGTCTGGCCATGAGTGGAGATGAAGCCGCCTTCGGCGAGCTTTTCTCCAGTAGCCCAACTGAGATCTTGTGGGCACAGCCCGAACGGCTTGACCTGCTGGCGGCGACGGATACGCAAAACACGGCGGAGGCCTTCGAGATCACGGCAACGCGCGCGCAAAACGATACCGGTCCGCGTCAGGCTGTTGCCTATGCGAATGACGAGAGAGGCCGGCGCATCGCCGAAACGACAATCACGTTCGGCGCAGGCGAAACCCGGGCTGTTGGTTCCATGCGCCTGCCCTTTGAACTGCGGAACGATTTCGTCTCTGTGGGGATCGAGGGGCAGAATCAGGCCGCCGGACTGCGGGTTCTGGATGAAAACAGCAAGCGACGGCGCATCGGCCTTATTTCACAGAGCGAGGCGGATCAGGCGCAGCCGCTGCTTTCGCCGCTCTACTATATCGAGCGCGCGCTCGCGCCATTTGCCGACCTTCTGGAGCCTTCCAGCGCCGAGCTGACGGAAGCGCTGCCGGAGCTGCTGGAACAGAACCCGGCGGTCATTATTATGGCCGATGTGGGAACGTTGCCGGCGGCCCCAAGACAGGCCCTGATCGACTGGGTGAACGGTGGTGGCACGCTGGTGCGCTTTGCCGGGCCCAGGCTCGCTGCAGCCGACAATGACGAGGATCTGTTGCCCGTTCGGCTCAGGCTGGGCGAACGGTCGCTCGGCGGCGCGCTCTCCTGGACCGAGCCACAGCCCGTTGCGGAGTTTCCGGGCAATGGCCCCTTTTCCGACCTGGCACCGCCGCGCGACGTGACGGTGAACCGTCAGGTCCTGGCCGAACCCTCACCCGATATCGTGGAACGCAGCTGGGCCAACCTGGCCGACGGCACGCCGCTGGTGACCGGCGTCTCGCGCGGCGAAGGCCAGATCGTGCTCTTTCACGTGACGCCGGAAGCCACCTGGTCGAACCTGCCGATCTCGGGCAGTTTCGTGGAAATGTTGCGCCGGATCGTCCAGATGTCGCGCAATCAGGGTGCGTTCAACACTGCAGGTGCCGAAGGCGGGCGCGCACTCGCACCCTATCGCCTGATTTCGGCGGAAGGGCGCCTCGTGCCGCCCTCCGGCGAAGCCGAGCCTCTTGCGGCAGGCACAAGCGCCGTGACGCTTAAACATCCTCCCGGCCTCTATGGCAGCGAGGAAGGTGTTGTGGCGCACAATCTGCTCGCACCCGATGTCGAGCTCTCCCCGATTGAACGGCCTGAGGCTCCTGCACCGATGACGACGATCTCTTATGGCCTCGACGAGCAGCAGCCGCTGAAGGGACCGCTCTTTGCAGCCGCCCTTGCACTGCTAGCACTCGATACGCTGGCTGTTCTCTGGCTCGGGGGGCGGCTACGCCGCAGACCGCGACTGGCCAAGGGCGCCACCACCGCACTGGCGATGGCTCTGGCGCTTGCAATGATGACACCGGAGACAGTCCGGGCGCAGGACGAGCGGGCAGGCGAGGCAGACGCCGTCGAAGCGATTTCGCAAACGCGCATCGCCTATGTGATCACCGGGCTTTCCTCGCTCGATGCAACGAGCCGCGCCGGTCTTCAGGGGCTGTCAACCTTCCTTGCAGCCAAGACTGCGCTGGAGCCCGGGGAACCCGCAGGCGTCGACATCGCCACTGATGAGCTTTCCTTCTACCCGTTGATCTACTGGCCCATTGACCCGGACGCACCGATGCCCGGCGAAGAGGCGATCGCCCGCATAGACGCTTATATGCAGTCTGGCGGAACGGTATTGTTCGACACCCGCGACCAGTATTCAAGCGGGTTCGGCTCGGATGCCGTGACACCCGCCACACAGCGTCTGCGCGATATCCTTTCCGGCCTCAACGTGCCACCGCTGGAGCCGGTGCCCGAAGACCATGTGCTGACAAAGTCCTTCTTCATACTGCCGGAGTTTCCGGGCCGCTATCGCGGCAGCCCGCTCTGGGTGGAAGCTTCGCTCGACTCCTCCACCCGCTCCGACCGTCCCGTTCGGGTGGGTGACGGAGTGACGCCGATCATGATCACCGGCAACGACCTTGCAGGTGCCTGGGCGCTGGACGCCAGCGGCGAGCCGCTATTGCCGACCGTGCCCAACGACCCGCTGCAGCGCCTATACGCCTACCGCGCCGGCGTGAACATCATGATGTACATGCTCACCGGCAACTACAAATCGGATCAGGTTCATGTGCCGGTCCTTCTGGAACGGTTGGGGCAGTAGCATGAATTGGTCACTCAACTTCGAGCCCTTTTTCCCATGGCCTGTTCTGGCAGTCCTGCTCATTCCCGTTGCGCTTCTGGCTCTCTTCGGGCTGTGGACACGGCAGCGCGGAGCGTGGCTCAGGCTGGCTGCCCTGGCCGCGTTGGGTGCGGCACTGGCCAATCCCGTGCTTCTCGATGAAGAGCGCGAGCCACTCAAAAGCGTGGTCGCCCTTGTGGTCGACGAAAGCCAGAGCCAGACCACGATCGACGGCCGCAGCGAAACGACCGATGCAGCCGCCACAGAACTGGAAGCACGGCTTGCCCGTTTCAAGGAATTCGAAACACGCGTCGTGCGCACCGGTCGCACCTCCTCGGCCAGCGAGAATGCACAGACGCATCTTTTCCAGGCACTCGACGGCGCCCTGCGCGACGTGCCGCCCTCCCGCGTGGGCGGCGCAGTGCTGATCACCGACGGCCAGGTGCATGATATCCCCGAAAATGCAGCGGCAATCGGCGCGCCGATCCATGGCCTGATCACCGGCGAGGCCGACGAGATGGACCGCCGCATCCGCTTCGAACGCGCGCCGCGTTTCGGCATTGTCGGCAAACCTCTGGAGATGACCTATCGCGTTATTGCCACCGGCGACCAGCGCGGGCCGGTGGATGTACGCGTGATCATAAATGGTGAGGAGCTCTTCATCGAAGAGGCCATGATCGACCGCGAGACACTGCTCGAAATCGACGTGCCGAATGCTGGCCGCAACATCATCGAACTGGCGATCGACCCGGTCGAGGGCGAACTGACGGATGTGAACAACCGCGCGGTCGCGCTGGTCGACGGCATTCGCGAAAACCTGCGCGTTCTACTCGTTTCCGGCGAACCGCATTCGGGCGAGCGCACCTGGCGCAACCTTTTGAAATCCGACGCTTCAGTGGACCTTGTTCACTTCACCATCCTGCGCCCGCCGGAGAAGCAGGATGGAACACCCATCAACGAGCTCTCGCTGATTGCCTTTCCCACGCGCGAACTTTTCGTCGAGAAGATCGACGATTTCGACCTGATCATCTTCGACCGTTATCAGCATCGTGATGTGCTGCCGATCCTCTACTACGACTACATAGCCGAGTACGTGGAAAACGGCGGCGCGCTGCTGATCGCCGCTGGCCCGGAGTTCGCCGGCAACCAGTCCATCGCCCGAACGCCGCTGATCGCTGCCCTTCCCGGCCTGCCGACTGGCGATGTGGTCGAGCAGGGATTTTACCCCCGGTTGACGGAGACCGGTGAACGGCATCCGGTGACGCGCGGCCTTGAAGGAGCAGCATCCGAGCCGCCAGCATGGAGCCGTTGGTTCCGCCTGATCGGAATCGATCGACCGGACGGCCAGGTGGTGATGCAGGGTGCCAACGAACAGCCACTACTCATTCTGAACCGCAAGGGCGAGGGCCGCGTCGGCATGTTCCTGTCGGATCAGGGGTGGCTGTGGGCGCGAGGATTCGAGGGTGGCGGCCCTCATGTGGCGCTCTATCGCCGAATTGCCCACTGGCTGATGAAGGAACCGGAACTCGAAGAAGAGCGCCTCTCGGCAGCCGGGCGCGGCATGCGACTCGAAATTACACGCCAGACCATGGAAGAGAGCGCCCCGCCTGTTGAAATCACCACGCCTTCCGGCAACACCTTAGCCGCCGAGCTCGGCCCCGCCGGGCCGGGCCGTTTCTCCACGAGCCTGGAAGCCGATGAGATAGGCATTTACAGCATCGCCAATGGCGATCTGACAACGCTCGCTCATGTCGGACCGGTCAATGCGCCAGAGTTCGGCGACATGGTCTCTACAGAAGAGAAACTTGCGCCTGCTGCCGATGTGACCGACGGATCCGTGCGACGAATTGCTGATGGAGACCTCCCCAACATTGTTCCGGTGCGTCGCAGCGGAACCGCTTCGGGCAATGACTGGATCGGATTCAGAACCACAGATGACAGCATTCTGAAGGCCGTGCGCCGGGTGCCCGTCTTCACGGGGCTTCTGGCACTCGCGTTGCTGCTGTTTGCCTTCGGGGCCATGTGGTATCGTGAAGGGCGCTGAGCGCAAGTCAGCACCCGACCCGGATTCAGCAATTGTAGGTCACAGGCTCGCCGGCGCTGTTCCGCGTTTCGCAAAGGCGCTCTTTTCCCGGATAGCCACCCTTCACATAGGGTGATGGAGTGGCGGTTCCGGTCAGTGCACCCGGCCCGCGTTGATCCAACTCGTAGGGTTCAGGGGACAGGCATCCAGTCAAAGTTATAGAGATGAGTGAGAATATTATAAAATAACGCATTTATTCTTCTCTGTACAAATTTCCACAATAACAAATATAATCAAAAATCACCTATCAATAGGCGATCTTTATTTCACAATCATTGCAGAAAGTCGAGATTATCTTGCGAGCGCGGCGTGGGTAACGTCACCCTTCAGCGTCGCCACCGCTCCTTTTTTTAATTCGACGGCCAACAGGCGTTCGGCATCGACGGGGCGGGGCATGGAAAGCTGGCCGTGGGGGATTTTCTCAAAGCCGAGCGGTCCATAATAAGGGGCATCGCCAACGAGCACGACAGAGCCCGCTCCCACGTTGCGCGCGGCATCAACCGCGATTGCCACCAGCTTCCGGCCAATGCCTATGCTTTTGAAGGCAGGCCGCACTGCAAGCGGACCAAGCAGGAGTGCCCGCCCTTCGCCTGCTGCGACCCATGTCATACGGACCGACGCTATGACACAGCCCTGATGAACGGCCACGAAGGACAGTGCTCGGTCATGCGGCCCGCCTTCGCGAATCTTGTAGGCAGCCCGCGTAAAACGGCCCGGACCAAAGGCTTCTTCGTTGATATGTTCGATTTCAGCGTCGTGGGCCGGATCTTCCGGCAGGTAGTGAATGTCGGCAGAAGACATGATCAATTATTCCGGTGGTCTACGAAAGGTGGAGACGGCCACAGGCGCGCCTGCCCCATGCCAGGGGCCTTCAGTCCTTTCGTCGTCGCTCCACCAGAAACCGGATCATTGCCGTACATTTTCCTCGCTGAATGGAATTTCCGCTACCAGCATTTTCCCGGCTCGTCCACCGCAACTTTGCCGCAGAACCGAAATTGTTGACGCAGCGTTCACGCTCGGGACGGTTGGGTTTGTTCGGTCGATGCCCTACATCCAGCGAAACAAAGGAGTTTTGAATGGGTCTGCTCGTAGAAGGTGTCTGGCACGACAAGTGGTATGACACGTCAAAGACCGGCGGCCGCTTCGAGCGGTCCAAGTCGCAGTTCCGGGATTTCGTGACAAAGGACGGCGCGCCCTCAGAAGGACGCGAACGCGGCTTCAAGGCCGAACCGGGGCGCTATCATCTTTACGTTTCACTAGCCTGCCCCTGGGCGCATCGCACATTGATATTGCGCAAGCTCAAGAAACTGGAGCATGTGATTTCCGTATCGGTGGTTCATCACTTTATGGGCGGGAATGGCTGGACATTTCTGAAAGAAGACGGCGCCACGGGCGACGACCTCCATGGATTCGACTTCCTGCACCAGATATACACCAAGGCTGATCCTGCCTATTCGGGCCGCGTGACCGTTCCGGTGCTCTGGGACAAAAAGACCGAGACGATCGTCTCGAACGAGTCCGCAGAAATTATCCGCATGTTGAACGACGCATTTGACGAGTGGGGTGACGCGACACTGGATCTTTATCCGGAAGGGCTGCGCAGCGAGATCGACAGCATCAACGAACTTGTATACGACAACATCAACAATGGTGTGTACAAGGCAGGCTTTGCGACCACACAGGAAGCCTATGAAGAGGCATTCAACGCACTCTTCGGCGCTCTTGATACCGTGGAAGAGCGCCTTTCACGCCAGCGCTACCTTGCCGGCGACCGGCTGACTGAAGCCGACTGGCGGCTCTTCACCACACTGGTGCGGTTCGATCCGGTCTATGTCGGTCATTTCAAATGCAATCTGCGCCGCATCGCCGACTACCCGCAGCTTTCCAACTATTTGCGCGAGCTTTACCAGGTGCCAGGCGTCGCAGAGACCGTCGACATGCTGCACATTAAGGCGCACTACTATGGCAGTCACGGCACGATCAACCCCACAGGGATTGTGCCATTGGGACCAGAGCTCGACCTGACTGCACCACACAATCGTGCACGGTTGGCGCGTGCGGCCTGAAGTTCTTTCGCATCAAGGAAAAGAGTGGCGCCGCCAGCCCCCTTCTATCGGCTCTCGGTGAGAAGGGGGCTGGCGGGCCCGGCGGCGTTCCTGTTTCACCGAAGATCGAAGCAGCACTGGGCCCTTACCACTCGTCCGAGACGGGCGCATTCTCAAATATTTCAGCGATGCGGCGGCGGGTGCCATCGCTCGTCCCGTCAGGCAAGGCGTCGAGCGGGAAAAAACGGGCCTCGGCAATCTCACGGTTGGGCACATGCGGGTGGGTCTGGCGAAAACGCTTGATCAGGTAGACCGCAACATGATCGCGATTACTGGCCATGCGATTGAAATGAAATGATTGCAGCACCGGTCGCTGGAGAAGCTCGATATTGCCTTCCTCGGCCAACTCTCGCGATAGGGCGGCTTCAGTGCTCTCACCCGGCTCCACACCGCCACCGGGGAAATGCCAGCCTTTGACGTAGGTATGGCGCACCAGAAAAACCGCGTGGTTTTGCTGATCGTAGACGACACCGCGCATGCCCAGCGTCATGGGACGGCTCCAGCGCAACCAGAAATGAAAAAGGCGGGCATTGAACGGCGGCCAGGGACGCTGTGGAGGAGTTGCGTTCATATCGTTCATATGTTGCATCCTACGGGGTGGTCAGGGCGTTTTGCCTGTTCTACACACGGAAGCATGTTTCGCCTTGCCCATTTTTCGGACATTCATCTGGGGCCTCTCCCCGCCATAAGCTATCGCGAGCTCGCTTCCAAGCGCATCACCGGTTACATCAACTGGCGGCGCAACCGCATGCTCAATCTCGACCATGGGCTGATCGACCGCATCACCGACGACATGCTGGCCGCAGAGCCCGATCACATCGCGCTTACCGGCGACCTCGTCAACCTCGCCCTCGACAAGGAGATCGAAATGGCGCGGCTTTGGCTGGAGAGCCTTGGGCCGGCTGACAAGGTTTCTGTCGTACCAGGCAATCACGACGCCTATGTGCCCGGCGCGCTGGCGCGGTGCTGCAAGGCTTGGGCGGCCTACATGACAGGAGATAATGGCAAAGCGCCAAAAGGAAAAGGCGGCTTCCCCTATGTGCGTGTACGCGACAGGATCGCTATCATCGGCGTCTCCTCGGCACGCGCCACGGCACCCTTTCTCGCGAGTGGACATTTCTCCAGGGCGCAGGCCAAACGACTTGCCAAGATGCTGGATGCCACCGGGGAAGCAGGGCTTTTTCGGGTCATCATGATTCACCACCCTCCGGTGCGCGGGGCGACCCACGCAGCCAAGCGGCTCTACGGCATCAAGCGGTTCCAGAAGCTGATCCGCAAACATGGGGCAGAGCTTGTGCTGCACGGTCATACACACAAGCCCACGGTTCATCGCATCGATGGCCCGGACGGGCTGTCTGTACCCGTTGTGGGTGTTGCCGCTGCCGGACAGGCCCATGGCAGCGCAAAACCGCCCGCCCACTACAATCTCTTCGAAATCGACGGAGCGCCGGGTACATGGAAAATCCGCTTCTCCCGACGCGGCCTCACCGATGCAAACGGCACGATCGGCGAGGTCTCCGGCGCTCTTCTTACCGGAGATGAGAGACCGGCAAACTGAGCCCCATCCGGACGCATCCCGCACCTTCAAAAGCCATCCGTAGCGATCAAACCAGAACCGTTGCGGCGACCACGCGCAATCGGCCCGTTCAACCCCGGGCTCGACTGGTAAACGGGCGAAAACTGCTGGTCAGAAACGGGACAACAGCGTTTCCAGCTCGGGAAAACGATCCCACATGGCAACGGCAACGGTGACGACCCCGACGACGCCACCCAGGAGCACAAGCCCGAGGCCGCCGAAAAAACTGCGCCATGCATTCCTGGAGGCCGCGATGGGTACAACTTCTACTTCTGTCTCGTCGCGGCGCGGAAACACCTCAACATCGCCATCAACCGCACGCTGGCGTTCGACCATGCGTTCGGCGATGTAGCGTGTGACCTGATCGGCCACCGGCGCGATCTCCGTGCTTTCTGCCAAAACCACCCGACCGAGACGGGTGTCGCGCAGGAAACGGTAGGTCCGGCGATCCCGTCCCATCGCCACGTGGGCGACGGCATCGATCCACAGCCTCGGCTGTTCCCCCGAAGAAATAACAAAGTCGAACGAGGGATCATCCGCTGGCACGTCGGCGAAAACCGGCTGAAGTTCCTGAGCCAGAAGCTCGAGCCGGGTACGAACCGCCTCGCGCATTTCCACAACCACGTCCGCGCGATCCGCAGCTGCGTTTTTCATCTCGCGCACTGCATCGGAAAGGCTGCGCACGTTGGTAACCGAAGCTGCGGATTGACCAGCCTCACTCATGGGCAGGACTCCTGACGAAACTTAGCGTTAACCCATCGTTAACATGGCTAAAACAGAAAATCATCACGTTTTGTTCCGCCTGCCCATGCGACGTGCAGAGCGATGCGATCAACGCCGGAGTGCAAACGTCCTTCCTCTTCAGGCGTCACACAAGCTCTCAGCGATGATCGCGGCCACCGCTTCAGGCCTCTCCTCCGGCAGCATGTGACCGGCCCCGTCCAGGCGGTGAAGTCTGAAGCTCTCTGGCGCCGCACTCGCCTGACGGAGCGGAAGCACGGCATCGAGCGAACCCCATGCGAGATGGACCGGCATGCTGAGGGCCTCAAGCATACTGGCTGGAAAAGCGCCCTGTTCGCCGTGGCGAACAATCATCGCTGCCATCTCGACAAGCTTCTGGCGCTGCCCGGCCACTGCGTTCAGCGCGATGGCTTCGGCGACACTCTCGGACGAGACGGTGCAATGCGGTCCGAACATGCCCTGCACGGCGATTGCAATCTCGTTATCGTTGCTGGCTTGTGCGCGCGCCATCATCAGGTCGCCGGCGATCTCCCGCCCAAAGCCGCCCGGTGCGACCAGCGCCAGGGAAGCAACGGCGTGCGGGGCAAGATGGGCAGCAAGAACCGCGACCGCTCCGCCGAATGAATGGCCGGCCATGTGGCAGCGCGCGATACCGCGCATTTCCAGATCATCAATGACAGCACGCGCGGTTGCCTTTGCCCTGCCCGCCCCTGGCAGATTGAGCGAGCTTGCATGGCCGGGAAGGTCATAGGCAATGACGCGCAGACCCGAAGGAAGCGCTCGGCGCACGCTCTCCCAGACCCGGTGGCTGCCGGCAAAGCCATGCAACAGGACGAGGGTACGGTTGCCCTCGCCCGCAACGTCCGCAAAAAGGGTGCCCGTCAACCGACGATCCGGTTGGCCGCCGACACCACAGCCTCAAGCGACGCCGTGACGATATTGGTGTTGACGCCAGCACCGAAGAGTTTGCCGTCGGGATGCTGGACTTCCATGTAGCAGATGGCGGCTGCGTTGGAGCCCTGCTGCATGGAATGCTCCGAATAATCGACCACCGACATCGCGACGCCCAGGTGCTTGGACAGAGCGTCGATAAAACCGTCGACGGGGCCTGTACCCACACCCTTGATCACGGTCTCCGCGCCCTTGTCCATGATCGTCGCCTCGACGATGCGCTGGCCCTTCACGCTGGTATCGGGAAACGTCTGGTGATCGACGAATTTGAGGCGCGCGCCGGGCTGGTCGACATAGAGCTCCATGAAGCGCTCGTAGATCTGTTTCGCGGGCAGTTCCCTGCCCTCTCGGTCGGTGATCTCCTGTATGTCCTCACGGAATTCCACCTGCAGATTGCGTGGCAGGTTGAGGCCGTAATCGGCCTGCATGACATAGGCGATACCGCCCTTGCCCGACTGGGAATTGATGCGAATGATCGCCTCGTAGGAGCGGCCCACATCCTGCGGGTCAATGGGCAGATAAGGCACTTCCCAGAGCGGCTTGTTGGCCGTCTTGATGGCCTTCATGCCCTTGTTGATCGCATCCTGGTGGGAGCCGGAGAAAGCGGTATAGACCAGTTCGCCCACATAGGGGTGCCGCTCCGGGATGACGAGCTGGTTGCAGTATTCGTAGACATCCTTCATGCGGTTGATGTCGGTGCAGTCCAGTTCCGGATCGAGCCCCTGCGTGTACATGTTGAGCGCCAGAGTGACCACATCGACATTGCCGGTGCGCTCGCCATTGCCGAACAGCGTGCCCTCGACACGGTCGGCGCCGGCCAGCAGGCCAAGCTCGGTAGCGGCGATGCCGGTTCCACGGTCATTATGCGGATGCAGTGAGATGATCAGGTTTTCGCGCTGATCGAGGTTGCGGCACATCCATTCGATCTGATCGGCATAGATGTTGGGCGTGGACATCTCGACAGTGGACGGCAGATTGATGATCAGCTTGTTGTCCGGCGTGGGCCTGATGATCTCGATGACCGCATTGCAGATATCGAGCGCAACATCGAGCTCGGTGCCGGTGAAGCTCTCGGGAGAATATTCGAACCGATAGCCGCCGCCGGCCTTCGCGGCCATGTCCATGACCATCTTGGCGGCATCGGTGGCAATCTGTTTGATGCCGGCGACATCCTTGCCGAACACAACGCGGCGCTGCAACTCGCTGGTGGAATTGTAGAAGTGGACGATCGGACGGTTCGCACCGTCCAGCGCCTCGAAGGTGCGGGTGATCAGTTCCGGACGGCACTGAACCAGAACCTGCAGCGACACATCGTCAGGCACCCCGCCCTCTTCGATGCACCAGCGGGCGAAATCGAAATCCGTCTGCGAAGCGGAGGGGAACCCGATCTCGATCTCCTTGAAACCCATATCCAGAAGGAGTTTGAACATGCGCGCCTTGCGCTCGTGTCCCATCGGGTCAATCAACGCCTGATTGCCGTCACGCAGGTCGACCGAGCACCAGATCGGCGCCTTCTCGATACGCTTTGAGGGCCATGTGCGATCCGCGATATCGATCTGTGGATAGGGCTGATACTTGATCGAGGCGTCCGGCATGCCTTTACGGCCCTGCGCGGTGTTTTCTCGCTGTACTCGGTTCTCTGCCATGTCAGTCATCGTGTTCTGCGCGTCCATTCCATTTTCTCCCGGCACCGGTTGCGTGCGCTTCGCACGGCGGGCCTGTCAACAGTAAATTCCAGTTTTGGAGAAAGAGCTTCTGCCAGTCGGCGACATCGATCGCCGGGCGCTCCTTCAACGGACCCGGCGATCGCCGATAAGGCCGAGAAGAAGAAGGCTGGATGCTAGCGCGCGCACAGTCGCGCCGGAAAAGGCGGCACGAGCGGAGCTGGAAACTGTCTGACGCGTCATCATGGAACTTTCCTTAAACGACGCCGGCGTGGCTGGCAAGTGGATCGTCATGCAGGTGGAACGGAGAGCTTGACAAGGCATGCCTCATCTATATTTTACCAATTAGATAATTAACCGATTGGTGAAGCAATGCAGACCGACGCACTAAGCGCCACCTTCTCCGCCCTCGCCGACCCCACCCGCCGGGCAATGCTCGCCCGGCTGGCCGAAGGTGAGGCCACCGTCAACGAACTCGCGGAGCCATTCGAAATGACACTTCCGGCGATCTCGAAGCACCTGAAGGTTCTGGAGAAAGCCGGCCTCGTCTCGCGCGGAAAGCATGCCCAGTTTCGCCCCTGCCGCCTCGAAGCCGGTCCGCTTAAGGACATCGCCGGCTGGGTGGAAACCTACCGCCGCTATTGGGAAGCAAGCTTTGACCGCCTCGACAACTATCTGGAAGAAATACAGAAGGAGCAACCACGATGAGCGTGCAAACAACGCAGAAAGCCGATGCCGAACTCGTCATCCAGCGCGTGTTCAATGCTCCCCGCGACCTCGTTTTCGAGATGTGGACCCGCAAGGAACATCTGGATCGCTGGGGCTGCCCGGAGGGCATGACCATACCGGTTTCGGAAGGGGACATCCGCACGGGCGGCTGGTTTCGCACCTGCATGCGCGGCAGTGATGGTTCGGAACACTGGGTCAGCGGGCAGTATCGCGAAATCTCACCAGCCGAGCGGATCGTTTTCACCCATGCCTGGGATGACGAAACGGGAGGCCGCGGGCACGAAACCGTGGTCACCATCGCGTTCAGCGACACCGGAGACGGCAGGACGCGCATGCATTTTCACCAGGCGTTCTTTGCCTCGCAGGCATCGCGCGATGGCCATGCGGAAGGCTGGAACTCCTGCTTCGACAAACTTGCAACACTCCTTTGACGACCAGCCTGATGTGAAATCCTATCGAGCCGGAGAACACTATGGGACAACAGACCGTATCCCGCGGGGAATGGCAAAAGGCCCGCGAAAAGCTACTCGCAAAGGAGAAAGCCCACACGCGGGCCAGTGACTCGCTGGCTGCCGAACGGCGCCGGCTTCCCCGTGTCCGGATCGAGAGGGACTACTTCTTCGAGAATGTCGACGGCCGTCACTCATTCGAGGAGGTTTTCGGGGGCCGCAGACAATTGATCGTCTATCACCACATGCTGAAACCGGCCGACCCTGCCCCCTGCTCCGGCTGCTCCATGTTTGTCGACAATCTGGGCCACCCGGTGCATCTCAACGCACGCGACACTACCATCGTGCTCGTCTCGCGCGCACCGGTGGAAGACATTGAAGCGTTCAAGACGCGGATGGGCTGGACCCTGCCCTGGTACTCGGTGATGCAGTCAACGTTCAACGAAGATCACAGCGTGGGTGGTGGCTTCGGTCTGAATGTCTTCCTGCGCGAGGGCGGCTCGATCTACCACACCTACCACACCAGCGGCCGCGGCGTGGAAGCGCTAGGAACGAGCTGGACCCTGCTTGACCTGACACCCTATGGACGACAGGAGACATGGGAAGCGTCACCCGAGGGCACTCCGCAGACCGAGCCCTATCAATGGTGGCGGCTCCATGACGAATACGCCTGAGGCGGTCAGTTTCGACCGCCTCCCGCCTGGCGGGCCACCACCGCCTCATAGGCCGCCTGAAGCCGCTCGCGCACATCGGGCCCGCTCCTGTCCGGGTCCGGCGGTGCTCCGAGATGCGTTACCCGCAGATCTTCCATGAACTCTTCCCAGAGCGGCGGCCCGCCCTCCGCAAGGATCTTGGCCCGGATCGACAGTTCCTCGGTGACCGGAAGCCATTTGCTGCCCCAGGCACCGATCATGGCAAAGACAGGCACCAGCTCGATGCCTTTTTCCGTCAGACTGTAGATCGCCTTCTGCTTGTGGCTGGGGTCGTCCGCCTTCGAGATCACACCTTCTGACGTAAGCCGTCGCAGACGATCGGCCAGAATGTTGGAGGCAATGCCCTCCATGGAACCGTTCAGCAGTTCGCGGAAATGGCGCCTGTTGCCGAACATCATGTCGCGCAAGACGACGAGGCTCCATTTGTCGCCGACCACCTCGACGGTGAGATTGATCGGGCAGCCCGAACGATGCTGATCCTGCAATATAGCCTCCAGAAAATTCTGATTGCATATTGCCATCAGTTTGCATATGGTGCAACCAGTTTGAAAATGAAACCAGTTTTAAAACCGAACCACAACTACACTGCTGAGGAGGACGGAATGAGCAGGGTCATTGTCTGGGTACTCGTAACGCTGGACGGCTATTTCGAGGGGGAGAAGAAATGGGACCTCGACCATCACGGCGAGGCCTGGGGCGAGGAATTGCAGGCGCTAAGCATGAGTTTTGGCCAGAGCGCCGCCGCGCTCGTATTCGGTCGTGTCACCTATGAAGGCATGAAGGCGCACTGGACCAGCGCCGATGCCGCCGACGAACCCGAAGTGACGGCCTTCATGAACGCTCTTCCCAAACTGGTCGCCTCACGAACCCTCACCAGTTCGGACTGGAACAACACCACTGTGACCGCCAACATCGCCGGCGCGATACGGGAACTGAAGGCGAATGCCGAGCCCGGCAAGAATATCTACATCTTCGGCAGCGCCGACCTCAGCGCCTCCCTGATGAAAGAAGGGCTGATCGACGAGCTCATGCTGGGGGTGGTGCCGATACAGCTTGAAAAGGGCACGCCATTCTTCAAGCCGGGCAGCGGGCGGCGCAAGTTCACCCTCATCGAGAGCAGGCCGCTGAGCAATGGCACGCTGATCCTGCGTTATACGCCCGACCAAAATCCCGCGGATACGCCAGAGCAAATAAACGCACACTCATGACCACCTTCCAACCGACCCGCCGCATCATTCTACAGTCGGCAGCCGCGCTGACGATCTGCAACATCGCAGTGCCCCTTCAAGCCGCCGAACTCACGGCAAGAGACGGAGACGAAAGAATGCGCATGATCAAGACCGACACCGGCGTGGAACTCGCCACCGAGAGCTTTGGCGATCCGGTCGATCCAGCCATTCTGCTCATCATGGGAGCGATGGCATCCATGCTCTGGTGGCCGGAGGAGTTTTGCCAGGACCTTGCGGCGCGCGGCCACTATGTGATCCGCTACGACAATCGCGACACCGGGCTTTCCACCAGCTACCAGCCCGGAAGCCCGCCCTATACCATGGACGATATGGCCGAGGACGCGATCCGTATCCTCGACGGCTACGGCATCGAAAAGGCTCATCTGGCGGGCATGTCGCTTGGCGGGATGATCGCCCAGATCGCAGCGCTCACACACCCGCAGCGCGTACGGGCCTTGACCCTGATCTCCACAACGCCCGTCGGGATCGACACATCCGGGCTGCCGCAGACCAGCGCCGCCTATATGGAACATGCTTCCACAGGCGAAAACGTAGACTGGACCGACGACCAACAGGTGATCGACTTCATCGTCAGGGACACCAAGATGATTGCCGGCACCGCACATCCCTATGACGAAGTGCGCGCCCGTAACCTTGTGGAAAGCGACGTAAAACGCGCGAGAAACTTTGTCAGCGCGACCAATCATTTCATGCTGAAGGGTGGCGAGGGGCTTGATGGCCGCCTCCCCGGGCTGGAAGCGCCCCTTCTTGTAATCCACGGCACAGCGGATCCGATCTTCTCCTTGGACCACGGCACCTTGCTGGCCGACACCGTTGCCGGCGCGCGGCTCCTGAAAATCGAGGGTGGCGGCCATGAACTCCACCCCGGCGACTGGCCGGAAATCATCGCGGCGATCGCAGAGCACTCAAACCGTTGAACCGGCTGACAGCGCAGGAACTGCCGGGAGCGCCAAACAATGCGACACAACAAAAGGGCAGCGCCTGATCGCACTCGCCGCGCGCTCGTCACCGGTACCTCGGTCATTCTTGCCTGTTCCGCTTTCCCCAGGGGGTCCAGCGCCATGCAGACTGCATTCAACCAAGCGGCACTCGACGCACTGCGCCGCTCCATCCGCGCCCGTGTGGATGCGGGTGAGCTCGCCGGGGCCACATGGCTCATCCACCATGCCGGAGAGACGCATGTGCACAGTACCGGCACCTTCGAGATGAACGGCGCTGGCGCGCCAATGGCGCGCGATACGATCTTTCGCGTGGCGTCCATCACCAAACCGGTGACAGCAGCCCTGGCGATGATACTGGTGGAAGAAGGCTTGCTGACGCTGGATGGTCCCGTGGAGGATCTTCTGCCGGAATTGGCAAACCGCAGGGTTCTGAAACGGATCGACGGACCGCTCGATGACACAGTGCCAGCCAACGGACCTGTCACACTCCGCCAACTCCTGACCATGACCTTCGGCCTCGGCGCCATCATGGTCTTTCCAGATGCCTACCCAATTCAAATGGCGATGCGCGAAGCCGACATTGCACCAAGCTGGATTCTGCCGAAAATGTCGTCGAATGCCTATATGAAGAAGCTCGGCGAATTGCCCCTAGCCGCGCATCCGGGAGAAAAGTTCCTCTACAATAATGGCCTCGACGTGGCCGGTATCCTGATCGAGCGGGCGACGGGGGAGCGGCTGGGCGCATTGATGAAGGCGCGGCTGTTTGAGCCGCTGGGAATGACGGACACGGATTTCTTCGTGCCCCCCGAAAAGCAGCATCGCCTCCCGCCTCTCCATGGTCCCGATTTCACAGGCGGCACCATGGAAGTCAAAGCCTACGGCCCGGAAGACGGTGTCGATTTCAGCGCTCCGCCGCCGCTCGATTCCGGAGCCGGTGGCCTGGTTACCACGGTGGATGATTATCTCGCATTCTGCCGGATGATGATGAATGGCGGCGAACTGAATGGCAGGCGCTATCTGAAGGCTGAATCCGTCGCGGAGATGACGCGCGATCAACTCACACTGCAACAGAAGACCGGTCCTCATGCCGATATGTTCATGGAGGATGGAGGAGCAGGCTGGGGCCTTGGAGTCTCGGTGAGTGTGAAAAGGACGCGACCCTGGCTTGCGCCCGGCAGCTTTGGCTGGAACGGCGGCTACGGCACAACTGCATATACCGACCCCGCCAATGGGATCATCGGCATTTTCCTTAGTCAGCAGATGATGACATCCCCCGAACCGCCAAAGACTTATGTGGACTTCTGGACTCAGGTGTATAGCGGCGCCTGACGCAGGGGACCTAGGGGCCCGCCCAGCGCGCCACCATGCGGCTTATGGGCGGGCCGGCCAGAAGCACAAAGAGAAACCGCGCCATCTGCACCGCCATGATGAAGGAGAGGTTCACGTCCTGCGACGCAGCGGCGGCGATGATCGCCACCGAATCCATGCCTCCGGGGCTCGTGGCCAGATAGGCCGTGAGCGGATCGACATCCCACTCCACATGCAGGAACCAGGCCAGCAAGCCACAGAGTGCCATCAGGGCGAGAATGGAAACGATGACCTGCGGGAGCGCCTTGAAAGCCGTCCGCAGGAGAGCCCGGTCGAATTTCAGACCGATGGTCCATCCCACCACCATATACGCCACACCCATCAGCCACGGCGGAAGTTCCAGCGCAAGACCGCCTCCCAAATGCACCAGCGCCCCTGCAAGCATGCCACCCAGAAAAAACGGGGCCGGAAGGCGCATCAGCCTGCCGAGAAATCCGCCCCCTAGCGCCGTGACCAGCGTGACTGTGAAGGCTGCATGGTCGAGTGGAGGAAACCAGACTGTGGCAGGCACCTCGACACCGGACGTATCTACCCACAGACGTGCAATGAGCGCGGCCGCGAGGGTAACGAATATCACGCGCAGATACTGCATGAAGGCCACGAGTCTCGCATCCGCGCCGAACGCTCCCGCCATGAGAACCATGGCCGTGGCCGCCCCTGGCGCCGAGCCCCAGACGGCTGTCGTGCCCGGCAGAATCCTCCAGCGGCTGACGAAGTAGCCGAGGAAACTGCTGGCTGCGACAGTGACCAGCACCGAAAGCAGGAGAATGGGCCAGATATCGGCGAAAGAGGCGATGATCGCCGGCTCCAGTGAAGCGCCGATCAACAGGCCGACCAGGGCCTGCGCCCCGGAAAAGCCAAGTCCCGGCACGCGAATGCCTGCCCCCGACGCTCCAGTAGCAACGGCCGCCAGCATGGGGCCAATAAGAAGCGCTGCCGGAACGGCTCCAAGAATCATGACACCGGCAAAAACCGCGGTGAGAGCAACAAGAACCAGCCATTGGGCAACCGGGGTGAGACGCGTGAGCGGGCCTTCGAAGGAGGTTTGCGGCGTGGTGTCCATCAACGAGCGTCCTGACTTTGTGCCGTCACGACATACAGGATGAGGCGATTCATGGGAATGTCCGCATCAGGTGTGGCAAAACGTTTCGCCGGAAGTTGACATAATATTCCTACCTAGTTATATAGCTAACAAGAAATGTATGTGAGCGCCATGCAGACAGAACAATTGGATGCAACATTTGCAGCCCTTGCCGACCCCACACGACGCGCCATCCTCGCCCGGTTGGCAGAAGGCGAAGCAACCGTGATGCAGCTCGCCGAACCCTTCGAGCTCAGTCAGCCAGCCATCTCCAAGCATATCAAAGTGCTGGAAAAGGCGGGGCTCGTGTCGCGCAGCCGCGATGCTCAGAAACGCCCGTGCAAGCTTGAAGCCGAACCCCTGGGCGAAGCCATCGACTGGCTGGAGCAATATCGACAGTTCCTGGAACAGCGCTACGCGAAGCTCGACGCGCTCCTGGACACCCTGAAATCCGTGAACGACCCGCCGGCCGGCACGAATTGACAGGCTTCCAAGCCTGTACTCCGGAAGTTTCCGTCCATCAGTTTGCGAAAGGCACCGGAATGTCACACATCAACACTCTCGCAGTCACCACCCGCGGCGATACCGAACTGGTCATCACCCGCCACTTCAAAGCTCCGCTGCAAATGGTCTTTGATGCCCATACGCGACCCGAGCTTATCAAGCGCTGGATGACCGGTCCGGAAAACTGGACCCTGCCTGTTTGCGAAATCGATCTGAAGGAAGGCGGAAAGGGCCGCTATGTCTGGCACAATACCGAAAATGGCGCAGACATGGGCATGACTGCCACCTATCGCGAGATCGACGCCCCTCACCGCATCGTTCATGAGGAGATGTTCGATGAGGACTGGACCGGTGGCGGAACCGAAATAACCACCACCTTCAAGGAGGATGGCGAGACCACGCGCATGGAAATGGTGATCCGCTGCAAATCGAAGGAAGCGCGCGACATGATCCTGAAGTCGCCCATGTCTGACGGGATGGAACAGGGTTATGCCCGTCTCGATCGCCAGCTTGCAGAGCGCAGGGCCGCTTAGGCACCTTTCAAGCTCCAGAAAGAGGCAATGCGCCATGGCGCACGAAACACCCAATCCCGCCGGCGGTCCGCGCCGCGTTTCTGGCAGCATCGGCGCCGTGTTCCTTGGGCTGGTGGTAATCTTCATCCTTTCTCTTGGGATAGATCAGCTCATGCACAACCTTGAAATCTATCCGCCATGGGGCGAGTCTATGGTGGACCCAGAGGATGGGCTTCTTGCGCTTGGCTATCGGATCCCCATCGCCATTCTGGGCTGCTACCTCACCGCCCGCTTCGCTCCTTACGCGCCCATGGCTCATGCGCTCGTGCTGGGCGGTATCGGCGTGGTTCTCTCCACGCTCGGTGCCATCGCCATGTGGGAAATGGGCATGCACTGGTATCCGATCAGTCTCATTCTCATCAGTCTTCCCTGCGCCTGGATCGGCGGCAGGCTTCATCTGGCAGCCGCCTCTAACCTGCGGTAGCGTGGGCTGGCCGGGCGGCCCACGAATTCAGGCGAGCCTGTCGGATCGCCCCTTCCTCATACGTCCTGGATGGGAACAGAGGCGAGAAAGGAACCCGCTATGCGCTACATGATGCTGATGATCCCCAAGGGATATGAGACCGCCGGACCTGAGCTTGATCTGCCGGCCGATGCGGTGGCCAAGATGATGGCCTACAACGAAGAATTGCGTGCCGCGGGAGTGCTTGAAGCTCTGGAAGGCCTGCACCCACCGTCAGCGGGCGCACGGGTCTCGTTCGCCAGCGGCGAACCGGTGGTGATCGACGGTCCCTTTATCGAGGCCAAGGAAGTGCTCGGCGGCTTCTGGATCATCAATGTTCCAACAATGGCTGATGCCATTGAGTGGGCAAAACGCTGCCCTGCCTCGCCCAACGAGACGATCGAGGTGCGTAAAATCCAGCAAATGGACGACTATAGCGAGGAGATTCAGGAGATCGTGAAGACTTATCCCGATGTGCTGGAAAAAGGCATCAAACGTTCCTGATCAGCAGAATTTCGCCTTGTGTTCCGGCTCCACATGAATTGTGACTTCCGCGCCGGGCTGGGCCTTGGCGAGCGCTCCCTCGATACGGTCACAGATGCGATGTGCACTCTCGACCGTCATTTGCGAGGGAACCACCAGATGAAACTCGATGAAGCGGGCCCTGCCCGCTTCACGCGTTTTGAGATCATGAAATTCTAAGGCGCCTTCATCATTGTCGGCGATCACACGCTCGATTCTGGCCAGTTCCTCCGGCTCCACGGACACGTCCATCAGCCCCTGAACGGAATCGCCCACCAGATGCCAGCCGTGCCACAGGATGTTCACTGCAACCACCAGAGCCATAACCGGATCGAGCCAGTACCAGCCGGTGGCAACCGCGAGAACGAGGCCCAGAATCACCCCGGCCGAGGTAACCACATCGGTCCATAGATGCTTGCCGTCCGCCACCATGGCCGGCGAGCGCGCCTTGCGCCCCGTCGAGATGAGCAGCCACGCCCACAGGCCGTTTCCGACCGCGGCCAGCCCGTTTACCAGCAATCCGAGAAGCGGAGCATCGAGCAGGCGCGGGTCGAAAAGAACCGTCCATGCCTCATGGATGATTAGCAGCGCAGCAACAACGATCAGGACGCCTTCCAGAACGGCGGAGAAATACTCTGCCTTATGATGACCGAAAGGGTGGTTGTCGTCCGCCGGTGTGTGGGCGATGCGCAGCGCATACCACGCCACGCATGAGGCGACGACGTTGACCACCGATTCCATCGCATCGGAAAACAACGCCACAGAATCGGTAAGCCACCACGCGGCAAGCTTGAGTGCAAAAATGCCCAGCGCAACAACAATGGACCACATCGCGATGCGTTGAAGCTTGCCGTTGGATGGCATGACGGTTCCTCTCACGGCTCCCGGCCAACCCCTCGGGAACACAAAAGCTCAATGTATCAGGCCGCTTTCACACGTGCCTTGCGCGGCAGATGCGCCACCACATTTTCGATCATGCGCATCCCTGCATTCTGCCCAAGCGTCATGATCGATTCGGGATGGAATTGCACGGCTGCAATCGGCTCTTCCTCATGTTCTATCCCCATCACGACACCATCCTCCGTTTCGGCGGTCACCACGAAGGCGGACGGCATGCGCACCGGATCGGCAAAAATAGAGTGATAGCGCCCGACCGTCACTTCCGAAGGCAGGCCCGAGAACACAAGGCTGTTTCCACTGGCACGAATGCGCGAGGGCTTGCCATGCATGGGCTCGGCGAGCTGGCGCAGTTCACCGCCATAGGCTTCGACAAGCGCCTGAAGACCAAGGCAAACACCGAACATCGGCAGATTGCGCGCGCGAGATTTGGCGATGGTGGCGTTGCAGTCGAAATCCTCCGGCCGGCCAGGTCCGGGTGAGAGAACGACCAGATCCGGGGCAACGCGGTCAAACACCTCATCGGCGACCGGCGAGCGCACCGTCACCACCTCCGCGCCCGTCTGGCGAAAATAGTTGGCAAGCGTATGCACGAAGGAATCCTCGTGATCCACGAGCAATATCTTCACCCCCTCGCCGACACGGGCACCGGCGCGCGTTTCGTTGTCCATGTTTACCTTCCCGGCATCGCGGATCGCCGACAGCATCGCCGACGCCTTGAGTTCCGTCTCGGCCTCTTCCTCCTGCGGATCGGAATCGAACAGAAGCGTCGCACCCGCCCGCACCTCCGCCACACCGTCCTTGATGCGGATGGTGCGCAGTGTCAGACCGGTGTTCATGTCACCGTTGAAATGCACCATCCCGATGGCGCCGCCATACCAGGCCCGCGGGCTCTTCTCGTTCTCTTCGATAAAACGCATGGCCCAAAGCTTCGGCGCACCGGTGACCGTCACCGCCCAGGCGTGGCTCAGAAACGCATCGAATGCATCCATGCCCTCCCGCAACCGCCCCTCGATGTGATCGACCGTGTGAATGAGACGCGAATACATCTCGATCTGGCGGCGGCCGATTACCCGCACAGACCCCGGCTCGCACACCCGGCTCTTGTCGTTGCGGTCGACATCCGAACACATTGTCAGTTCGGACTCGTCCTTCTTGGAGTTCAGAAGCTTGATGATCTGCTCGGCATCGGCAATGGCATCATCGCCTCGTCTGATCGTGCCCGAAATAGGACAGGTCTCGACGCGCCTTCCATTGACCCGCACGAACATCTCCGGCGAGGCGCCGACAAGATATTCCTGTTCGCCCAGATTGATGAAGAAGGAGTAGGGTGAGGGATTGATCTCCTTCAAGCGCCGCGAAATCTGCGAGGGCCGACGCTCGGCGCGTTCCATAAACATCTGCCCGGGCACCACTTCGAACAGGTCGCCGCGATGGAAACTCTCCTTCGCTTTTTCCACCAGACGGGCATATTCGCCGGGCTCGTGATCACCACGCGGCGGCACATGATCGGCTGCATTGAAGGCCTCCCGCGCGCCACCCCGCGGCAGATCTGCCGTCGAAAACCCGTCGCCCGAATAGTCATAGCGATCGTGCCAGGCCCTGGCCGCATGGTGGTCGACCACCAGGATCTCATCCGGAAGATAGAGGACCAGATCGCGCTGACTTTCGGGACGTTTGAGGCTCTGCGTGATCGGGTCGAACTGAAAGGCGAGATCGTAGCCGAACGCTCCATAGAGCCCCAGATTGGCATCGTGATCGGTGTGAAAAAGATCGGTGATGGCGCGCAGCACGGTAAAAACGGTGGGTACCCGGGAGCGTTCTTCCTCGGAAAAGACCCGTTCTGGTTCAGCCACCGAAAGCTTCAGATGCGTATCATCGCGTTGTTTCACCGTTACGGGATCAAGCACAGCAACCCGGTCCGCCAGGATGGGCAAAAGCGCCTTGCCACGGGTGTTCAACGCTTCGATCTTCATGTCACGGCCATGCGCCGAGATCACCAGCGGCGGATCGATGATCGCCGTGTCCCAGCGGGTGTAGCGGCCCGGATACTCGTAATTGGAGGAGAAAACTGCGCCGCGACGCTCATCCAGTGCATCGATATATGCGTCGATGGCACCTTCATAGGCTGTCTCCACGCGGCTTCGCGTGATGGTCACACCGCCAACAGTTGTGAAACGCTCAGCGCCGTTGTCCAGAACTTCCAGGCTCATTTCATGCTCCCTGTTTCAGGCATCGCCGGGAAGCGCAGACAAAAAAGGCCGCCCGGTTTTCACCTGCGGCCATGGTCTTTTCTGCGCGCACACTGCACGGCCGGCCGCTGTTAGCGAACCCACCACCAGAGTTTTGCGCAAGAAATCATCGTCATGGCTTCTCCATAGCCTCGACAGGGCTCTCGCGCAACCGCTTTCCCGAGCTATCCGCCAACCGCTTGCCGCGATAGAGAGCAATGAGGCTAAGGCAGAGCCATGTAAAGCTCGCCCAGGCAGCGCCCAACGCCCAGCCTGCAGCAACATCGCTCGGCCAGTGAACCCCGAGGTAAACGCGGCTTGCTCCAACGATAAAGGAAATGAACACCGCGACAGCAACGACATAAAGCCTGACCCTCCAGTCAGGAAAAAAGCGCACGACAAGTGCAGCCAGCGTCAGGTAGGCGACTGTGGTGACAGTGGCGTGACCGCTTGGAAAGCTGGCCGTGTGGATCACGTCGAGATGTTCGACAAGATCGGGTCGCGGACGCTCGTAGTGGTTCTTCAGAAGATAAGAGACTAGTGCGCCGGATCCGACGGACAAAAGCGCATAGAAGGCTGCACCGAAGCGGCGCGTCACGATAAGCAAGCCTGTCAACACAAGAAGCGAAAGAACGATGACCGGATAACCGCCGATGGCGGTGATCTCAAGCGCGGTTTCCTCCAGCCAGGGCGGGCCGAGCGGATCAGACGCATCCAGGGGATTGCGCAGGGAAAGGAGCAGATATTCATCCAGCGCCTTGATCTCCCCTTCCGCAACCTCGTCAGCAATGGCGAAGAAGGCGAAAGAGCCAAGTGTCAGAACAAGGAGAAGGAGCACCGGCGCAAGTGCCCCACGCTGGCGCGCAACCTGTCGAAAGAATCCGTCCTGCTCCGCCATCATCTTCTAATCGCCCCTCCTGATTGACCGGTTTTGCAACACGCTGAATGCGAACACCATGATTGTTGCGTAATTAAGATTGATTTCGAGAAGGTTCGAAAGCGTTCAGCCGTGTGAAGTGAACCTTCAATTCGCGGAATCAAATGGTGCTGCACCATGCTCCTGCATTTACTGCAACCGCCTTGACATCGCCTCATCCACACACCACGTTTAAACAATGAGCACGAACCGAAAACACATGTCCGTTCTTTTCCGGGTATGTCCCATTGCGGGATACTGACCCCCGGTTCGGTGCTGTGCGCCTCCGGACCGAGGGGCGCTCCTCCGCCTGTTGATCGACACGATCAGGTCAAGCGGCGGAAACGGTTCTAAGGCGCATCACCAGAAACTCGTACGACAACCGAAGCCTCGTGGCGTGCAATGGTTGCACGCCCGGATGACACGCATGGACAAGCCAATGCAGCAGAAGACAGGGCGCAAGCCGAGCATCACGATTTCCGAAACCGACTACGAACGCCTGACCGGTCTGGCCGAGGCTCTGGAAGATCGCAATCCAGACGTGTCGGAAACCATGATGGCCGAACTGGACCGGGCCCGCGTCGTCCGCGACGGTTCGCTTGCCGCTACCATTGTGCGTATGGGTTCGACCGTCGTCTACACCGCGGACGGCGGACCGGAGAAGACCGTTACCTTGGTTTATCCCGGTGAAGCGGATATTGAAAAAGGCCGCATCTCAATCACCACCCCCGTGGGCACGGCGCTTATCGGCCTTAAAGAGGGCCAGTCGATCGACTGGACCGCACGCACGGGTCAGACTCACAAACTGACCGTGGTCCGCGTGACCCAGGAAGAAAACGCCTGAGTTCGAAAGCATGACCAGTCCTCATCTCCGCTTTTTCACGGGACATCTCCTGACGGGAGTTTGACCCCTGCGCCATCCCTTGGGCGCAGGGGAAACGACCCAAATGCAGACTGCACGGCCGCGCAAGTGGCGTGCGGATTTGTTTGTTCACGGCCCTTTCGTCCAACCAAGCGTGGGCCGTACTGGAGATCAGCAGGAGATCGTCGTGTGGACCGGGCAGGGATGTATTCTCACCACCAAGGACTTCACCATTCTCGAGTTTTTGCAGGAGCGCAGGCACCGCTTCAGCGAACCCTATGCCGCGCTTCTGCGGGCCAAGCTTGATGGAGCACGTGTCGTGCTTCGTGAAGACGCGCCGGCGCATGTCGCCACGTTGAACAGCCGTGTGCGCTTCCGCACGGGCGACGAACAACCGCAGACACGCATTCTCAGTCACGACGAACTACAGGGTTTCGTGGGACTGACATTGCCCCTTACGACCTTGCGTGGGCTGGCGCTTCTCGGACTCTCGGCTGGCGAAACCATCATTCTCCCCAAAAACGCCGCTTCGGAGCCGGAGCGTCTCGTGCTCGAAGCGGTGCTCTACCAGCCGGAAGCCGCGCGCAGAAAAATGCGCAACATGCCGCGCCCGTCACTGCGGCTTGTGCACGACGCGGATGCGGCCAAGCTGCAAACCCCTGAATACTCCGGAGACGACGATCCAGGTCCAAGCGCTGCTTGACCCTCACGAAACGTGAGGGATTACTCCCATGGTCCTGCGGAGGCGCGCGTATGAAAGAATGGACGGTCACGGATCTGGCAAAGCTTTCCGGCGTTTCGGTCCGGACGCTCCACCATTATGACGATATCGGACTTCTCTCACCTGCGCGCGTCGGCGAAAACCGCTATCGCTACTACGGAGAGGCGGAATTGCTGCGTCTGCAGCAGATCCTCCTTTACCGCGAGCTTGGAATGCCGCTCAAGACGATCAGCTCCATTCTCGACGATCCGCGCTTCGACAGCCTGGCAGCGCTCATGGCGCAGCGCGGCCAGCTTGCAGCCGAAGCCAAGCGCTATCGCCAGCTCATCAGGACGATCGACCGCACGATCGCCCATCTGAAAGGAGAACGTGCGATGCAACATGAAGATTTGTACAAGGGCTTCGTGGCACCCGAAAAGCAGGCCGAATACGAGGCATGGCTGAAAGACCGCTTTGGTGATTCAATACGCGAGGAAATCACCTCAAGCGATTCTACAGAAAGGGGGATCAGCGATCAGGACATGAAAGAGCGCATGAAAGCGCTTGCACGAATCGAGGCCGATCTCGTAGAGGCAATGGAGAACGGCACCGTACCCGAAGCAAGGTCGCTCGACCCGTTGATCGAACGACACCATGCCTGGGTTGCTCAGATGTGGGGCAGAGACTGCTCACACGACGCCTATGCCGGACTTGCCGATATTTATGAGAGCCACGGCGACTTCAGGCAGCGATACGAAACGCTATCGCCCGGCTTTTCCAAATGGCTACCGATTGCGATGCGCGCCTGGGCAAGACGCCTGAAGAAAGATTGAGAATGGTGGCTCACGCCCTCACACCCACCCAATAACGTGGACCCGGCCCTGCCCGGCTCGCCCGGTCGGCCGGGTTCGTCAGAGCGCAGGTCTCCAAAGAGAGGCATCCACAGGAGATGCATTCGGTGAGGCCGCGCTTCAATCGCTCCATCTCGGCGATCCGCTCGTCGATGCGCTTCGTCCAGTTTTCAGAAAGCCGCGCCCAGTCATCACCCTTCGGCACATGGTCGGTCGGCAGCTTGTCCAGCTCCCCCTTGATCTCATCCAGCGAAAGCCCCACGCGTTGGGCAAAGACAATGAACGCCACCCGCCGGAGCACTGCGCGTTCATAGCGGCGATGGCCGGACCCCGCGCGTTCGGACGAGATCAACCCCCGTTCCTCATAGTAACGGAGCGCCGACGCGGCAACGCCGCTCCGTTTCGAAACCTGATTGATGGTGAGCATCTGTGCCTCCGTGAACCATGGAAGAATCTCATGCCACGGCCTTTACTTCAAGTGAACTTAAACTTTTAGAGCAGTGAGGCACATGCCGTATTTGCCCAGCATGGGCGAATGTCGGCCGGAACCCGATCAGCAATCTCAGGGAGCTCGCATGGCAGCCTCGACACAAAGCACCTCCGCCACGACACCGCATTCGCGCGCCTCCATCCGAGATTGGCTCGGACTTGCCATCCTTGCGCTGCCGACATTTCTCGTTGCCATCGACATGACGGTGCTGCACCTGGCCGTACCGCATCTCACGGCGGCGCTGCGTCCAAGCAGTGCTCAACTACTCTGGATCATCGATATCTACGGTTTCATGATCGCCGGCTGTCTGGTGATAATGGGCACACTGGGCGACCGGATCGGACGCCGCCGTCTGCTTCTGGCAGGCGCAGTGTTCTTCGGTGTAGCGTCCACCTTTGCGGCTTTCGCCGGCAGCGCCGCGACACTGCTCACCGCACGCGCGCTTCTTGGCGTGTCCGCCGCCGCACTCATGCCGTCCACGCTCGCTCTTCTGACCGATATGTTCCGCGACAGCCGGCAGCGCGGTATTGCAATCGCCATATGGTCCAGCTTGTTCATGGCGGGAACGACAATCGGGCCGATCATAGGCGGGGCACTGCTTGAGTACTTCTGGTGGGGCTCCGTGTTTCTTTTGAATGTGCCTCTCATGCTGATACTTCTGGCCGCGGGTCCTTTCGTTTTGCCTGAAAATGTGCGCTCCGGCGGCGGACGGCTCGACCTGGCAAGCGCGGCCCTGTTCCTGTCAGCGGTCCTGACCGCAGTTTATGGAATTAAACACATCGCAACCAACGCGCTGGACCTGAAAGCCCTGTTGGCGCTCGCTGTCGGACTGGGTATCGGAACCATGTTTCTAAATCGCCAAACAAAGCTCGCCGACCCGATGCTGGATCTTTCCCTTTTTCGCAACACGCGGTTCAGTGCCGGGCTCGCCACCCAGTTCCTGACCATCTTTGCCGTGGCGACACCCTATTTCCTCTCGACCCAGTATCTGCAACTCGTTGCCGGCCTGTCCCCGCTTGAGGCCGGTCTTGCAATGCTGCCGCCCATGCTGGCCGGAATGGCAGCCTCACTCCTTGCACCGGTAGCGACCCGCATTCTGCACCCTGGAAGCGTGACGGGGTTGATGATGCTGATTGCGGCAGTGGGGTTTGCGCTGCTTGCCCTTACGTCTGCCGATGGCACACTCAACGCGGTGCTTGGCGGGCTCGCCCTCATCACCATTGGCAGCAGCGCGACCATGGCGGTCATCGTCAACATCATCATCAGCGCGGCACCTGAAGAACGTGCCGGAGAAGCTTCCGGCCTTTCGGAAATGAGCGGCGAGTTCGGCATGGCTCTGGGTCTCGCCGTAATCGGCAGCGTCGCCAGCGCAGCCTATCGCCTCTCTCTCGCCAAAGCGCATGGGAGCGACGGCAACGCCGGTGCAACAGGTGCAATGGATGCGCTCGGAACCGCAATCGCCGAAGCCGAAAAGCTCGACACCGCTTCCGGCAACGCACTTTTGACCGCCAGCCGGGAGGCCTTCGTGACGAGCCTTGCTCTAAGCGCAGTCATCGGCCTCACGCTGGTTCTGGGACTGGCGGTTCTGGCATTCCGCGTTCTGCGCCGCGTGCCCCGGCAGAACAGTGGATAAAGGTAGAGAGCCGCTGCCGCGCCGGACTCAACTTATCAGGAAAGCCCTTCGATCAGACCGTTTTCATTGAGGAAAATGTGTTCGGAAGACGGGACTTTCGGCAGACCGGGCATGGTCATGATCTCCCCGCAGATCGCCACAACAAAACCGGCGCCGGCAGACAGGCGCACTTCGCGGATCGGCACCACATGACCGGTCGGCGCGCCGCGCAGATTGGGATCAGTGGAGAAGGAATACTGCGTCTTTGCCATACAAACCGGAAGGTGCCCATAGCCCTGCTCCTCCCACTGCTTTAACTGGCTGCGCACGGCCTTGTCGGCAATCGCCTCAGAACCGCGATAGATGCGTTTGACCACAGTGTCGATCTTGTCGAAGAGCGGCATATCATCGGGATAAAGCGGCGCGAATTGTGAAACGCCGCTCTCGGCCAGCGCTACCACCTTATGCGCCAGTTCCTCAATGCCGGCAGAACCTTCTGCCCAGTGACGGCACAGCACCGCCTCCTCGCCCTGCTCGGCCACATAGGCTTTCACCGCGTCGATCTCGGCATCCGTGTCCGTGTGGAAATGATTGATCGCAACGATTGCCGGAACACCGAACTGCTTCACGTTCTCGATGTGGCGACCGAGATTGACACAACCGGCCTTCACCGCCGCGACATCTTCACCACCCAGATCCTCCTTCTTCACACCCCCATTCATCTTGAGCGCGCGAACAGTCGCCACGATGACCGCGGCAGCCGGCCTGAGAGCGGCCTTGCGACACTTGATGTCAAAGAACTTTTCTGCCCCGAGGTCCGCGCCGAACCCGGCCTCCGTCACCACGTAATCGGCGATTTTCAGCGCAGTTGTCGTCGCCATCACCGAATTGCAGCCATGGGCAATGTTTGCAAAAGGGCCACCGTGTACGAAGGCAGGATTGTTCTCGAGCGTTTGCACCAGATTGGGCTGAAGCGCATCCTTCAGGAGAACGGTCATCGCGCCGTCGGCCTTGATGTCCCGGGCATAGACAGGGCTCTTGTCACGGCGGTATCCGATGATGATGTCGCCAAGCCGCTTTTCGAGATCCTTGAGGTCCGTCGCAAGGCACAGAATGGCCATGACCTCAGAGGCAACGGTGATGTCAAATCCTGACTCCCGTGGGAAACCGTTGGCCACACCGCCAAGCGAGCATACGATCTCGCGCAACGCCCGGTCGTTCATGTCCATCACACGCCGCCATGCCACTCGCCGCGTATCGATCTCCTGGGCGTTGCCCCAATAGATATGATTGTCGATCAACGCCGAAAGCAGGTTGTGAGCCGAGGTTATCGCATGAAAATCCCCCGTGAAATGGAGGTTCATATCCTCCATTGGCACCACCTGTGCGTAGCCGCCGCCCGCCGCCCCGCCCTTCACTCCGAAACAGGGCCCAAGTGAAGCCTCGCGAATGCAGATTGCCGCCCGTTTGCCGATGCGATTGAGCCCGTCACCCAGGCCTACGGTCGTCGTGGTCTTGCCTTCGCCCGCCGGCGTTGGATTAATCGCCGTGACGAGGATCAGCTTGCCGTTTTCCCTTTTGCGCGCTTCTGCGATGAACGCAGCGGAAACCTTCGCCTTGTCGTGACCGTAGGGAAGAAGATGTTCGCTCGGAATGTCGAGCCGCGCACCGATTTCCTGAATGGGTTTCTTTTTCGCCGCGCGGGCAATTTCGATGTCGGACTTCACTTCGGCCATGACAGTGTTTCCCTCTCCCGGTGGCGTGCAAAGTTCGCCGATAGGAATAAAGCCGCGAATTGAAAACATCCACCGTCGCAAAAGAGGCGCGGAATGCGTGAAATGCGACAGGGTATCTTCGAGGCTGGTGGTGAAGCGGCAGGCGAAGTCTGCAGACGCGCCCACCACATGAGTGGATTGGACTACCGATCCAGAACGAGGCGCAGTTCCACGAGATTGGAACGAACCCGCAAAATATAGAACCCCATCGTGGCGAGGTGGGTCGGCATGATCCAGCCATCCTCACGCCCATTGGAAATGATGAAGGGCTGCACGTTGAGCGCGGCGCGGAACTGTTCCTCAGTCGTATCCCAGAGCGAACCGAGAGACCGCTGCTTGATGACATCCTCAAAATCGGCACCCGCCGCCTTGAGCAGTCCGTAATAGGCGTAGAGCTGACCATAGGCGAACCAGAACCGGTCATCCGCGCGTGTGTCGAACCAGCCGGAATTGTAATTCTCCGAACGCTGGCGCAACAGATCGGACGTGGACCCCAGATCACTCGCGATACGGTCGAGATACTGGATCAGATTGTCGGCGCGCGCGTCGAACACCGTCTCACAGGTCTCAAGCCGGTCGTTGAAACTGCGCAGGTCGCGGATGGCGGAGCGATAGAAGCTCGGCGTCGGCGTTTTCGGGCCAAATGGGCTCAGGCCGAAATACCAGGTCTCCTCATCAAAGGTAAGCGCGCCGCGTGCATTTTGCAGGTCCCGGTCGATCTGCGAAGTGCCGCGCACACGGCCAAGCGCATCGACAAGCTCTATCGCGCTACGGCGGGTCGCCTGATTGATCCCGCGCTGGAAGGACGCCTTGTTGTCGAAAAATGGCGTATCGTCCCAGTCGAGCACGAAGAAGAAGCCGAGCTTGTAGAGAAGCATGGAGGATATCCACGCGTTCTCATTCACATTGAAGTCGGTCAGGTCCGCGGTCAGATCAACAATGGCTGAACGTCCGCAGGTGCGTGTCTCACCCCCCTGCGTGGCGGCCGTCTGCTCGCCGGCAGAGACGCCTCTGGCATCAAGCTTGTACTCTTCGACATAATCGGGATCGAAGCCGCTCCAGACCTGCGTCTGCCAGAAAAAATAACCGTAGAACCCGACGATGGCGAGCAAGATGAGACCGATGGAGCCGCGCAAAATCCAGCCGCGACGTGTGTACCATCGCCCCAGAGCCATGAACGGCCAGAGGATCCAGGCGATCACAAGCCCGATGCCCCGGCCGATCCAGTGAAACACGCGGGTGAAGAAATCAACGATCGGATCGAGCACGAAACGCCTCCCTCAGGCGATTGGGGTCCAGGATCAGGTTTCCAGACCATAGAGGCGCTTCCGCAGCGCCGGTTTGTCCATGAGATATGCGGTTTTGAGCCGCGCCACAACATATTCGCGCCAGGCTTGCGGCCAGGTTTCGTAATCGCGGTAAAAACCCTGCTTGTTGAAAACGTAACGGGCGATGAAATCGGACGGCACGAAATCGGAAATCAGCCGGTTGGTGAGCCAGGCATCCTTGTGCGCCGGATCTGCGCGGGTGACAAGAAAGCGTTCACGCGCCGGAATTTCTTCGATCTTGAGCGTGCCCGTCTGGGTGATTTCGCGCACGGCGGCGTTGAGAAGCGGAACACTCCCCTCACCGGCAACCAGTTTCGCGTTGCGGTGCGTCCAGGTCTGCAGCCACACCGGATCGATGCGAGCGAAATCCGTATCCGGCTCCTCGCGCCGGATCAGATCAAGCAGTACCATCTCGCCGCGATGGGCGAGATAGTTCGAGCGTTCGATCCATGAGGCGCGGGGGAGCTGGATGCGGCCCGTTTCTGCCAGGAATCGGAAGATGCGCGCCGGATCGTCCTTCGACAGATAGCTCACCTGCCAGGGCCGCGAGCGGCGGAAGCCCGGCGTCGCAGGATCTGCGATCACCGTTGTGGTGTTTGGATCGGTGAATATATAGACACCGCCGAAATGGCTCGTCCAATAGGCATCGTGCCGGAACACGACCTGTTCGGGCACAAGACTGTTTTCGCGGATGTCGCCGGTTTCACGCGCCAAAGCAACCATGCGGTTGAGCAGTTCGTCGTCACGCCAGGCGTCGGGCTCATGCTTCACACGGTCGGCAAGCCGGCCAAGCTCCGCGGCCTTGCCGAGCAGGTCTTCGGCGGAGAGAACCTTGAACTCCACCTGCGCGATGGAGAGCAGATCCTCTATATCGCGCACCTGATTTACCTGCTCCTCGATCTCACCATACACCACATCCTTGATTGTGATGGCATTGATGGCGCGCGCATTGGCCATCATGAATTCGTAGACAAGCTGCGAGGTGTTGGAGAAGGCCGTGTGCACCACGGGCAATTCGATCTGCGCCGGGGTGAGGATGATAAAGCGGCGATTGACACCATTGGGGTCGAGATACTGCGCGTCGTCCAGCTCCTCGGCAATCTGCGGCGAGAAGCCGGTGCGGTCGATCTCGAAGGAAGCGAGTTTCGTCTGCGGCACGCCGAAGGCATCGAGCGCCTTGTTGTAGCGTGCGATCAGATGCGGTTCTTCTATCTTCAGGAGGCGGCCGAAGATGAGATCGTTTTCGCGGAGGAGGTTCACCAAACGCCCCTCGCCTTCATGTCCTCGATCTCGCGCAGGGCGCGTTCGCGCAGGCGCTGGTCGCGGACGATGGTGGAAACGACCGCATCGTCGGAACGGTCCGAATAGCGGAACTCCGAATCCGCGTAGCGATTGATCTCCTGCATCACCATGTCCATCGTGAATGGCCGGCGCAGTTCGGCGATCATCGCTTTCTTCTCATCATAGCTTTTGCGCATGAAAGCGTCTGGCGTCTCGAACCATTCGTCCGGAAGCTCAATGTCCATGGCGCGCATCTTGATAGCGTCGGTGATGTTCTTGATGGCACGGCCGGTAAAGCGTGGCTCTGCCAGCTTGATCTCGTGCAGATAGGCGCCGATATCCGTCAGCGTCTTCGGCTCCCCGCGCTCGTTCAGGAAGCGCTCGTAGACCTTCGCAAGCCCTTCTTCCTGCGGCCTGGAATGCGCCTTATAGGCGGTTTCGACCGCGCGCTTGATTTCCTGCGTGGCGAAAGGCTCGTGCTCGCCAAGCGGGATCGAATGGTTCTTCCCGGCCAGAAGCACAAAAATGTCGACATAGTCCTCAAAAGTCTGCGGCCCGTCGACAAGCCAGCGCGCACCCGCCCGCTGCCGCAGCGCATCGTCCACATTCTCCGGATAGTTGGAGAACATGCCGAAGGAGCAGTTGCCGCGCACCACTGTGCCTGCGCCCGCAAAGCTCTCCATCAGAACGCCCGTCACCTCCTGCTGGCCGGCAGACGCCCGGTCGTCGGAGCGCTTGGCCGCCACCTGATCGATGTCGTCGATCGTGCCGAAACCGATGGCGCGCGGGCTCAGCACATTTTCCACGAACTGCTTGCAGTTTTGGCCCGACTTGCCCTGATAGGAGGAAATCTGGTCGACACCGAAATTCTCGTAGTGGAAGGGCACGCCCGCGACCTGGCAGTAATCGTTCAGAAGCCCGGCGGTCATCTGGATGAGGATGGTCTTGCCGGTGCCCGGCGCGCCATCGCCGATGAAGGTGAAAAGAAAGCCCCCCAGTTCCACGAAAGGGTTGAGCTGGCGGTCGAAATCATAGGCCATCAGCATCTTGGCGAGCTTCATGGCCTGATACTTGGCGATGTGATTGCCGATGATTTCGTTGGGCTTCTTGAACGTCATGACGAGCGGCTTGCGCCGGCTGCCCGGCGCAACGTCGAAGCCGTCCATCGTGAAATCGTCGGCCTCAAGCCGCATATGCGTGTCTTCAAACGCACCTAGACCGGTGAAACGGCTGCGCCGCTGCAAAAGCCCCTCGATTGCGACGCGGGCAAGCGCGCGGGCGCGCGCCGTCATCGCCGTATCATCGGCAGCGCCCGAGATCGCACCATCGAGCGCGGCAAGAACGCTTTTGAGCGCATCCTGCGGTGTATCGAACTGGAAATCCGCCTCATCCGTGTCGTTTACCGGCTCGCTGTCGGCGTCGAGCATCTGCAGGAGATAGGATGAGAGCGTGAAGGCTGCGACATAGGCTGACGCCTGCAGAAGCGCATGATAGGACTGCGCCGCCGCGCCTTCGAGCGGGCTGCGGGCGTTCCGCTCCTGAAGGCTTTCAAGTTCGGTTGATCGCGCAAAGACATCGGCAACGGCCAGCGCCACCGCCACCGCGCGCCGGGCGCGGAAAAGGAGCGTGTGCTGGGGGATGGAAAGCATCGGATCGCCCTGACGGATGGCGGCGATGGTTTTCGCCAGCTCCACCTCGCGCGTTCGGCGCAGCGCGCCGGTGGAGACGGTCGACACGAAACGCCGCCCGGTGCCGGCAAGCTCGGTGCCGGAGCGGCCGCCATCGGCCTGAAGCACCACAAAGCGCGTCACAAGGCTCTGCGCCGTCGCCCGGTGCTTCTCGATGTCCTTCTCGCCGATGGTCGTCAGGCCCGTGTCCATGGAATGTCCTATACGTCGGTGATGACCCGCCCGCCCGAAATGACGTGCACGTCGTAGCCTTCAAAAATCTTTTGCGCCTCGCCGGCTGCATAGAGCGCCTGATAGGCTTCGTGCGGCACGAGCGCGTGCTGCTCATAGGCGCTCACGCCCATGCGGGCAGCGTCCAGATCATCCGTGTCGATGAAGAACTCCTCGCGCGCCGGCTGGCTGGACCACAGCCCCTTGCGCGCCGGGCGCTCGGTCTTTGAATAGACCTCCTGCACCGTCCAGGTGAGAAGCCACGCATTCTCCTGCCGGCGCACCTTGCCCAGCACCTCCGCAACGGTCGAATTGTTCTCCGTGATGCCGGCCGTATAAAACGGTCCCAGCACCACCCGGCGCAGTTGCTTGGGGTGGAGGTGGTCGAAATCCTTGTCGAGATTTCCGGCAATCGTGGCGGGCGACAGGGAATAGGCGGAGTTTTTCTCCGCAAAATCATCGAAGCGATGGGCCAGCTCCGGATTGAGCAGACCGCCCACCGGCAGACCGATCTCGACATCCTCCTTTAGCTTGCCATCTTCGGAAACAAGCGCCTTGACCATGGAAGGCGAGGAATCCTCTACCGCTGCCATATAGACCACGGGAAGGCTCGAATTTCCGTCAAAAGCACCCCAATGCACCAGATAATAAGGCCGTTTTGTCTTGGGATTCACCGAAACACGCACCGTTTCCGGCAAAATGAAGGGCGAGAACACATTGCCCGCCTTCAACTGCTCCAGATAAAGCCGCTCGGCCATGGAGCGCTGGAGGTCAGCCGGAAATTCGCGATGGCGCAAAATGAAATCGACCATCTCGGCCCGCAGCTCGTCTGGCGCCGATACACCGGCAAGACGCTTCTCGGCCTGACGCCGGTCGTTCTCGAGTTCCAGCACGCTCTGGAAAACCGGATAACCGCTTTCAGCGCGCTGAATACGGAATTTTTCCATGAACCCGAGGCGGTTCTGCCAGCACTCGAACGAGCGTTCCAGCCTGCCGATATAAGGAGACACGACCTCCGCCACGAGACCGTGCGACTGGAAGGGTGAGGCCGACCGGTCGCCGAAGTAGACGCCAAGCCCTTCAAGCGCGGACGCAATGGCATCGAAATAGCGCGCGGCGGCGTCAGGAGCGGCGTTCATGCAGATCGCCCCGACTGTCTGTTTTCCCCCATACCGTCATCAGCTGCGAACGTAGTTGGCGGCGTCGTGCTTTTTCATCACGTCTTCGAAACGGCGGGCGAAGGCATCGTCGGCAAGCTTCTTGCGGCGCTGGATATCGGCGGTGGTGACCATGTTTTTCTCGTGTAGCTCAAGCAGGTCGCCAATGTGCCGCTGCGCGGCTGCGCCGATGCCGGCCATCGTCTCCTCGGCGGTGTTGTCGACCTTCGAGCCGAGAGTGTTGATGCGGTGGGCCACATCCTGCTGGGCTGCGGTCTTCAGAGAATCTTCGAGCGCCTTGTAGAGAACGATGCGCTGTTCGGTGTCGATGGTGAGCTTGTTGATCAGCGTCGACTGGGCGGCGATCTGGTTGTTGAGCGAATCCACGAAGGTCTGGAACATGGAGGTGTAGCGCTCAAGCGTCTGGCTTTCGGCGAGAAGCTCCTGCTCCTTCGCCTGTGCCTCATTGTATTCGGTGGCAAGCTTCGAGCGTTCCCCCTCGAGCGCCGCGCGATCCTTCTGGCTCGTGGAGGCGGCGATGCGGTTTTCGATGTCGAGCAGCATCGGGTTCAGTTCCTCGATGCGCTTCTGAGTAGCCTCCAGGGTCTCCATCGTGATTTTGCGCCGCTCGATAACCTTGGCAAGACTTGCCTCGGAGGTCTGATAGCGTTCTTCGAGAACCTGCTTCTGATCCTTCAGAATACCGGTGATGGTATCCGACTTTGAAAGCAGTTCCTGCAGATTGCCGGCCAGAGACATGTTGCGGACGCGCTCTGTGCGCATGCGCTGCTTCTTCTGCTTGGAGAAGATGCCGATGAAGTTTTCCCAACCGGTGTAACTCTTCATGCTCTCGAATTCGGAACCGAAGACATTGGTGGCATCCTCAAGGCCGATGATCAGGTCGGCGATGTTGGTCTCCATCACCTTTTGCTGCGTGAGAACGTCCTGAATGCGTGCATTCTCTATGTCGAAATCGGCCTGGCCGATCTTCTCGTCGGTGCGGGCGAGCTTATCGAGCACGGTGCCCGACTGCTCGATCTTCGAGCGCATCTCGTCGACCACCTCACGGGTCTTCGCGATCTCCGTGTCGAAATTCTGCAAGGTGGCCATAATAATACGCTCCGCAAAGGTCAGGGTTGCGAAAATATATGTGGGTCCATTGACGATTGAAAGACGTTACCGGCCTCGACGCACAATTCCTCAAGCGCGGTGGCCGCGCCACTCTGCCTGCGCTCCCTGTGGCGAAGCAGACTGAAATCGCGTGCACCAAGATCAATGCTCGCGACTTTCAGCAGTCCACGTTCCACCAGCGGGCCGGCAGCTGACATGGAAATGGCGGCGGCACAACCACTCTCCCGCACGGCGGAAAGCACCGCCTCATTGGAGGGAAACTCCATGACGAGATTGAGCCCGGCTGGGTCGACACCCATCTCGGTTAACGTGCTTTCGAAGGCGGCACGCGTGCCTGATCCCTCCTCCCGCATGATCCATGACGCTCCCGAGATGAGGTCTTGCGGCGTAAGAGGCGGGCCCTCGGCCCACGGATGCGTGGGTGCGACCACGACTGCCATGACGTCCCGATCCACCCGGCGCACGGTGAGCGCCGGTTCATCCACCCTGCCCTCGACCAGCCCCACCTCGGCCACGCCTTCCAGCATTGCGTCTGCCACCATACGTGTGTTTCCCACTTTGAGCTTTACGGAGATGCCGGGATAGAGCTTGTGAAACCGCATGAGCACCGGCGGCAACCAGTAGCTGGCTACTGTCTGGCTCGCATGGACATTGAGCGTGCCGCGCTGCAATCCACCGAGCTCGGATAGCATGGTTTCCGCAGAGCGCACCCGCGCGAGCGTCGCCTGCGCCTCGCCAAGAAATACCTTGCCGACACGTGTCAGCTCGATGCGGCGGCCAACGCGGTGAAAAAGCTCGACACCATAATAGCTCTCAAGCGCCTTGATCGATGCACTGACGGCAGAGGGCGTGCGCCCGACAGCGGCGGCAGCCTGAGTCAGGTGTTCCCGCTCGGCGACGGCCACAAAGATCAGCAATTGTTCAAAAGTCATGGGATCATTCGATTTTCACGAATGAAACATGACATACTATTCGATAGAAGTCGATAAACGCTCATGCGACCAAGGATGCATTCATCGCATCAGGTCGCATTCATGTCCGCACTTCGCCACCCGCTTCAGCTTCTTCCCGGCGTTTTTCTCTCCCTCCTTGTCGCGGGGGTGGCGCTGGTGGCTGCATGGGCGGAACAGGTGTATTTCGGCGAGGCATGGCTTGAAGGACTGGTTCTCGCCATTCTGTTCGGCGCCGCGGTAAGCTCCATCGCCCGGATCACCCCTGCCTTCCGCCCCGGCATCGATTTCTGTGCCAAGGCGGTGCTGGAGGTCGCAATCGTATTGCTCGGTGCCTCCATCAGTCTCGCAGCCCTTGGCGATGCGGGCCTCGGGCTGGTGGGCGGGATTGTGGGCGTGGTGGTTCTGTCGCTCGTTGCAGGCTACGCGATCAGCCGGGCGCTTGGACTTTCGCGCAGCCTTGCAACGCTGGTCGCATGCGGCAACTCCATCTGCGGAAATTCGGCGATTGCAGCCGCAGCGCCCGTGATCCGTGCCGAAGCATCAGAAGTGGCGGCCTCCCTCTCCTTCACCGCGTTCCTGAGCATTCTCGTCGTGCTGCTTCTGCCCGTCCTCTATACGGCCATCGGCATGAGCCCGGTCCAGTCGGGCGTCCTTGCCGGCCTCACGGTCTATGCGGTGCCGCAGGTGCTGGCCGCCGCCGCCCCTGCCGGCCCGATCGGCATTCAGGTGGGAACGCTGGTCAAACTGGTTCGTGTGCTCATGCTCGGCCCGGTGATCTTCCTTCTGGGCCTGACCCATGGGCGCATGGCAGGCGTCAGGCTTGGTTTCTTCGAGATGGTGCCATGGTTCATCATCGGCTTTCTCGCGATGATGGGACTGCGTTCGGCAAACCTCATCCCCGCCCCGGCGCTTCCCGTCATGCATGAGACATCCGGCTTTCTGACGATCATCGCCATGGCAGCGCTCGGCCTGACGGTGGACATCAGAAGCGTGATGAAGAGTGGGGGCCGTGTTATCGCAGCCGCCCTTCTGTCCCTGACCGTACTGGGTGTGGTCAGCTATGCGCTGATCCGCATTCTGGATGTTGCCTGAACGAGAGCGCTACTCAGCAGCACTTCCAGCAAAGCCCACAAGGTCCTCCGCCTTCCAGCGGCCCATTTCCTCTTCCCAGTGTCTGCGGCAGAGCGAGACATACACATCCTTGCCGATGGCGACCTGTGCGCCCTTCTTTGCCACTTTACCATCAGCCCCGAGCCGAACCACCATGGTGGCCTTGCGCCCGCAGCGGCAGATCGTGCGCACCTCACGCAGTTCGTCGGCCAACGCCAGAAGCGCTTGCGATCCGGTGAAGAGATTGCCCTGAAAATCGGTTCGCAACCCGTAGCACATGACGGGAATGCCAAGCCTGTCTGCCACGCGGGCAAGCTGCCAGACCTGCTCTTCCTCCAGAAACTGCGCCTCGTCGACAAACACGCAGTGAACTGTCGTGTGGTCGTGATGTTCGGCGATGCGTGCAAAAAGGTCATCCCCGTCGCGGAACATTTCCGCGTCGCTGTCGAGACCGATGCGCGATGAGATGTAGCCGCCATCGTCCTTGCGGTAATGGCCTGCGACGAACAGCATCGTGTTCATGCCGCGCTCGCGGTAATTGTAGGATGCCTGCAGGAGCATGGTCGACTTGCCCGCATTCATCGTCGCATAGTGGAAATAGAGCTTTGCCATCGCGCTACCTGCATCGTTCGCGCTCTTAAACACCACCAGAAGCCTTTAGAAAACGCCACATCGGCCTTCTTCCACCGGAATACCGTCGCAGACGGTGCCTTGTATGGCGCAAACAGACACCTGTTTGTGCTTGCAGCGCCCCTGAATTGGTGCTTGCCTTTGAAATAAAGCACAAAGCCGGTTAAGACCCGCGCTCTGCCAAACACAACCACAGAGGAGAGCCGTCAATGTTACCGAGCCGAAAATCGTCCCTGGTCCTTGCGCTCGCCGCAGGTCTCGCATCAGGCACCGCATGGGCCGCGGAGCCCGAAGCCTGCCAGTCCGTTACCTTCTCGGATGTCGGCTGGACCGACATCACCGCGACCACCGCCACCGCCTCGGTGGTGCTTGAGGGCCTTGGCTATGAGCCCGAAACACAGGTGCTTTCGGTGCCGGTGACCTATGCATCGCTCAAGAACAATGACGTGGATGTCTTCCTCGGCAACTGGATGCCGACCATGGAGGCCGACATCGCGCCTTACCGCGAGGATGGCACGGTTGAAACCGTGGTTACAAATCTGGAAGGCGCGAAATACACGCTGGCCGTTCCGCAATACACTTATGATGCGGGTCTCAAGAGCTTTGCGGATATCGCCAAATTTGCTGACGAGCTGGACGGCAAGATCTACGGCATCGAGCCTGGCAATGATGGCAACCGCCTGATCCTCGACATGATCGAGAACGACACGTTCGGCCTGAAAGACTTCGAAGTGGTGGAAAGCTCGGAAGCCGGCATGCTCTCGCAGGTGCGCCGCGCTGTGGGATCGAAGGAGCACGTAGTGTTCCTCGGTTGGGAACCGCACCCGATGAACGCCAATATCGACATGGCCTATCTTGAAGGCGGTGACGATGTATTCGGCCCCAACTATGGCGGCGCGACGGTGCACACCAACACCCGCGCAGGCCTTTCCGAAGAATGTCCGAACCTCGGAAAACTCCTGAAGAACATGGTTTTCTCACTTCAGATGGAGAACGAGATCATGGGCAAGATCCTTGACGACGGTGCCGAGCCGCAAAAGGCCGCAGCAGAATGGCTCAAGGCCAATCCGGACGCACTCGGCCCATGGCTGGAAGGCGTGACCACGTTTGGAGGCGAGCCTGGCCTCGACGCCGTGAAGGCGCATCTGGGCATGTAAACATCATGACGAAGCGGGGTGCCCGGGCTGGCACTCCGCGACGTCTTTTTTCGGCCCGCAGGCCGAAAGATCGCCGCATAGTCGGCGAGCACACGCATAAGAAGAAATCCGAGAAAAGGAACTCCCCGGGCTCATGGACCCTCTTTCAGAATGGATTGCTGACTGGAAAATTCCCATCGGTCGGTGGGGCCGAGACTTCTTCGACTTTCTGACCACCAATTTTGCCTGGTTGTTCGACACGCTGGCAGACGTTCTGGCCGACGTGCTCGACGGCATGGTGGACATTCTGCTGGCCGTTCCTGCCATTGTTCTGGTGCTTGCCATTGCAGCACTCGCCTATCTGCTGCAACGCTCCTGGAAGCTTTCTGTCGCGGTAGCGCTCGGCCTTCTCTTCATCATCAATCAGGGTTTATGGGAAGAAACGGTCGAGACGCTTGTGCTCGTCGTGGCCGCGGCAGCCGTGTCCATGGCGATTGGCGTCCCCGTTGGCATCTGGGCAGCACACAATCCACGCGTCTACAAGGTTTTGCGCCCCATACTCGACCTGATGCAGACGCTACCCACCTTCGTTTATCTGATCCCGGTTCTCATCCTGTTCGGTCTCGGCGCTGCTCCCGGCCTGATCGTGACGGTCATCTTCGCTTCGCCCGCGCCAATTCGGCTCACCTATCTCGGCATAACCTCCGTTCCCCGGCCCATGATCGAGGCCGGGCACGCCTTCGGCGCCACCAAGCGCCAGCTTTTGTGGAAGGTGGAACTGCCGGCCGCCCTGCCCTCCATCATGGCCGGGCTCACCCAGTGCATCATGCTCTCGCTCTCCATGGTGGTGATTGCGGCACTGATCGGCGCCGACGGCCTCGGAAAACCGGTCGTCCGGGCGTTGAACTCGGTCAACATCCCGCTCGGGCTTGAAGCAGGCCTCGCTATCGTCGTTCTGGCCATCATTCTCGACCGTATCGCGCGCATTGAGCGGGGGAGCGACAAATGAACGTGGCCATCGACTTCAACAAGGTTGACATCCTCTTTGGCACGGAGCGGCAGAAGGCAGAGGCGCTTCCACTGGTGGATGCGGGCAGGAACCGCGAGGAAATCCTCGCTGAAACCGGCGCGGTGCTCGGCTGTGCCAACTGCGACCTGACCGTGGAACGCGGTGAGATTTCCGTATTGATGGGGCTTTCGGGCTCTGGAAAGTCGACGCTGCTGCGTGCAGTGAACCGGCTGAACATCGTGGCCCGCGGCAATGTCGTGGTCCACGATGGCGACTGGCAGGCCGATGTGGTGAACTGCTCGCAAGCCGAATTGCGCAAAATCCGCCGCGAATGCGTGGCGATGGTCTTTCAGCAATTCGCCCTTCTGCCCTGGCGCACGGTGGCGGAGAATGTGGGTTTCGGGCTGGAGCTTGCAGGCATATCGGCAAAAGAGCGCAAGGAGCGCGTGATGGCGCAGCTCGAGCTGGTGCATCTGACCGACTGGGCCGACAAATATGCCCATGAGCTTTCAGGCGGAATGCAGCAGCGTGTGGGCCTTGCCCGCGCCTTTGCCACTGAGGCGCCGATCCTGCTCATGGACGAGCCATTCTCCGCGCTCGATCCGCTCATCCGCACCAAGCTGCAGGACGAACTGCTTGAACTCCAGGAGCGCCTGAAAAAGACCATCCTGTTTGTGAGCCACGATCTTGAGGAAGCCCTCAAGATCGGCAACCGCATATCGATCATGGAAGGCGGACGCATCGTGCAGACCGGCACGCCGGAAGACATCGTTCTTGCACCCGAGAACGACTATGTGCGGGACTTCATTTCCAATGTGAACCCGCTCTCTGTGCTGACCGCCTGGAACGTGATGCGCGATGTTCGCGACCTTGAGGCGGCCGGCGAAGGCTGGCTGTGGCTCGACCGGCGCAAGACCACGCGGTTCAAGTTCGATGAAAACATGCTGGTCATCGATGCCGAGCGGAACGGCAAGCCCGCCATCTGGGTCTCCTGCGACAATATCGAGGACCTCCCCGAGGACAGGCCAAAGGTCTTCTGGGCAACAGCGGGCACACCGCTGCGCACGGTGATGCGCGCCATGCAGCAATCCCAGACGGCGCCGGTGGCGCTCTTCGACGAGGCCTCGCGTTTTGTCGGGGCGATTGGTATCCGCGACGTGCTGGGCGCCATCATTCGGCGCTGAGCATCTCCACACACAGCGGCATTGCGCAGATGCCGCTTTTCCAGTTGCGCCTCCACCGCTACTGTCTCGATCACACATTGAGGGAGGCTGATACATGAATCCATCCGGTATGGTTGCGCTTGTTACGGGCGGCGGTTCGGGGCTTGGCGAAGCGACGGCGCGTGCACTGGCGGACAAAGGCGCAAAAATTGCCATTGCGGATGTCGGCATGGAGAGGGCCGAAGCGGTGGCCGCGGATATCGGCGGCATTGCCGTGCGCTGCGATGTCACCAGCGAAGCCGATGGTCTGGCGGCTCTGGAGGAAGCGACGGAAAAGCTCGGCACGCCGCGCATTCTCGTGAATTGTGCCGGCATTGTCACGGCTACCAAAACCGTCGGCCGGGATGGGCCCCACCCGCTCGATCTTTATCGCAAGGTCATCGAGATCAATCTTCTCGGAACGTTCAACATGATCCGGCTTTTTGCGGCCCAGGCACAGGATCTTGAACCGCTGGAGGGTGGAGAGCGCGGCGTGATCGTGAGCACCGCATCTGTTGCAGCCTTTGACGGGCAGATCGGTCAGGTGGCCTACTCCGCTTCCAAGGGCGGCGTGGTCGGCATGACGCTTCCCATCGCCCGCGATCTCTCACGGTCTGGCATCCGCGTATGCACGATTGCGCCCGGCATCTTCAAGACACCCATGATGGCGAGCCTGCCGGAAGAGGCGCAGGCTTCGCTTGGCCAGCAGGTGCCCTTCCCGCCGCGCCTCGGCGAGCCTTCCGAATATGCAGCGCTTGCCTGCCATATCGTCGAAAACCAGATGCTGAACGGCGAGACCATCCGCCTTGACGGCGCGATCCGCATGGCACCGAAATAGCCCGATGATGGAAAATCCCCATCCACAGCTTGCAGCCGAAAGCATGATCGGCGAAGGAGATGCTTCAACGGATTGAGGCATCGATGAGCGAAGGAAAATCAAAGGACGTCATTCTCGAAACGGATGCGGACGCCATTCGCCTTGCGAAGACACTGTTGCGCGCTGCACGCTTTGGTGCGTTGGCAACGATCGATCCAGATGACGGCGCACCCTTCGCCACCCGCGTCGCGACCGCGACCGACCTCGACGGCGCGCCACTCATACTGGTCTCGGGCCTGTCTGCCCATACCAGGGGGCTGGAAGCCGATCCGCGCTGCTCGCTGCTGATAGGTGAGCCCGGCAAGGGCGACCCGCTGGCGCATCCGCGCCTTTCCATCAAAACTTCCGCCTCCAGGGTGGAACGCGAAAGCAAAGCGCACGAACGCGTCAGACGTCGCTATCTGTCACGTCATCCCAAGGCAAAGCTGTATGTCGACTTTCCAGACTTCTCCATTTACCGGCTTGAACCGCAGCAGGCGCTTCTCAATGGTGGATTCGCCCGCGCCTACAGGCTTTTTCGGTCTGAACTCCTGACGAACAGCGCCGCTCTGGACAGTCTTGCAGGCTCCGAGGCCAGTGCCATCGCACACATGAACAAAGACCACGCGGACGCGTTGGAAAACTATGCCCGCCATTTTGCCAGGGCTCCCTCGGGAAAATGGCAACTGACCGGCATCGACCCGGACGGGATCGATCTGGCGCTTGGCGACGAAACGTGCCGCATTTTCTTCAAATCCCCGCTGAGCGACGCCTCCCAGATACGCCCCACTCTTGTGGCGATGGCAAAGGAAGCGCGCATGGGGATCGCCAGTTGAAACGGAAGCTCTTACCCATCGCAAGCGCCGAAGATCCTCGCATCGCTGCCTATCGCGATATTCGCGAACGCGATCTCGTGGGAAGGCAAGGCCGTTTCGTGGCCGAAGGACGCGTGGTGCTCAACGTGCTCTTCTCCACAGGCCGGTTCACAGCCGAGAGCGTGTTTCTGCGGGAAAACCGTGTGGCCGGGCTCGGCGACCTCATCGACCGCATTCCCGAAGACGTTCCGATCTACACAGCCAGCGCTGCGGTGATGGATGAGGTCGCCGGTTTCGAGATCCATCGGGGCATTCTGGCGATCGGTCGCAAGCGCGAAACGAGCGGCGAAGCGCTGCTCGATACGCTGCCCGACGCGGCGCTGGTGGTCGCACTATCGGGCATATCCAATCACGACAATATGGGCTCGATCTTCCGCAACGCCGCATCTTTCGGCGCTGCCGCCGTGCTGCTCACGAACGATTGCTGTGATCCGCTCTACCGCAAGGCTATCCGTGTCTCGGTAGGTGCCACGCTGAAAATCCCCTTCGCGCGTTTCAGCGATACAGCCACCCTTGCGGCGGCACTTGAGGATCAGGGCTACTCGATTCTAGCGCTGAGCCCACAAGGAAAGATCGACATCGCGGGGATAAAGCGCGACCCGCGCCACGCATTGCTTCTTGGCAGCGAAGGGCATGGACTTTCGGAAGAGGACATGAGGCAGTTTCCCACCGCACGCATTGCCATGGCCCCGGATTTCGACAGTCTCAACGTGGCTGCAGCCTCCGCCATTGCATTGCACCGGCTCTGGCGCCCGGCCTGAGACTAGGAAGCACGTTCGCGCAGAATGCGCACTCTTTCAGCAAGGCTCATTGGGCGACCGTCGCCTCCAGTCTCCGGAGACTGAAGCGCTTCGGCGATTGGTGAACTTTCCCCTTCGAGAGACGCTGTCAGACCGATCACTTCTGCCGCCAGGCTATGGATCTGCTCACGCAGGGCTTCATCTGCCGGTGCGTCATAAGCTGTCTTCGAAACCGAAGCCTTTCCGTTTTTCTTTTTCTCAGAAAGCTCGGCACGCAGTTTCTTGTTTTCCTGAAGCAACCTGGAAATCCGTGTCTTGAGTTTCTCCTGGTCACTTTCAGATATTTTTTGAGGGCCCGTCGTCTTTGCCCCACCCTCGGAAAGAAGTGTGCGAACTTGCAGGGACTTGTCTGCAAGTTCACGCGACAGGCGATCGCATTCGGCCTCCACCTCGTTCAACCGGCGAGCGGCCTGTTCAGACAGGCTGGCCTCGCTCACCGCGTTCATCTCCTTGCGGAGACGGGCAATCTCGGCTTCACGGCGTTCAAGCTTTTCTTCGTGCTCGTACAGCGCCCTCATCTGCGCCTCCAGCTTTTTCTGAAGGTCGGCATTGCGCTTCTCGGCTACTTTCAACCCGGCTTCAGCCTCTTTACGTCCGGTTTCGGCTTCACGCGCTGCGCGAATTGCATCCTTGCGATCACGACGAAGTTCGGCCAGATCATCCTCCACCTTACGCAATTCCGTCTCGCGGGCGACCATTTCGATCTGCCGGCTGCTCGCCAGCAAACGCTCTTCCTCGTAGCGGTCATTGAGCTCCGTCAACGCGGTACCGCGAACCTCAAGCTCGGAAAGTGCTTCCTCCAGCTTCGCTTCCAGCATGGAAATGACTTCGGCGTTCTCCGCCAGCGCCGTGCGCTGCTTCTCGGTTTCGTCTCGCAGTTCGGCAATTACCCTGTCCTGTGCGTCTCGAGCCTCGGCGAGCTGCCGGGCCTCGTCGCTCAGTCGGGAGATCTCGACAAGTTGTGAAGACGTCTTCCTGTTCAGGGACTCGATATTCATCTCGAGCCGGCGGGCGGCCATGGCGTGGCTGGCGCGCAGCCGATCTTTCTCCGCCTCAAGTTCATTGGCAGAAAGCGGCAGGCTGGCTTCTATACGCTTTGTCGTGAGCCGCACCGCCCTGCGCCATACAAGCGGGGCCAAAGCAAGCGCGAGAAACCCCGCAATAAAAAACCCCAGAAGAATAAGCAGTATCGTCGTGATCACCGCATGAAACCCATCTCGTCAAGGAAACCCTGCATGTGCAGTTGTCGCCTCATTGGGTCACGCAAAACGACCCGCACGTCAAGCTGATACACTCAGGAAGCCGTTGCAACCATCGGGGCAGCGCGCAATCAGTTGGCCCGCCACCGTGATGAACCTGCCTCAGAAGGGATTCCATGTCGGCTGCGGGGTCATCTTCAGGTAACCCAGATTGATGCCAAGGCGCGCGCCCACCCCCGTACGGATCGGGACCAGGATCATATTGTCGTTGGTCAGCGCGTTGAAGCCAAGACCCGCCACCAGGTAAGCAGAGCCCGCAACACCGCCGAAGCGCCGGTAAAGATCGTTCACGGAGTTGAGGTTGTAGACGAGGATCATGACGCGGGATCCCTGACCGCCATAGTCCCAGCCGATGGATGGTCCCTGCCAGAAGACCTTATGGTCACCGGCATTCTTGGTGTAAAGCATGCCTTCGCCGTAGGTCAGGCCTCCGATAAACGCCCCGGAGCCTTCCTCGCCAAGAACATATCCGTTCGGCAAGCCGTAATTGGAGAATATCTTCTCCACCACGGTTGCCAGACCACCTGTCGTGGCACCGAAAAATCCGTGTCCGGCGTCAACGATCTCCTGAGCCGTATAGCCATTATTGGCCCGTGCCGTATTGGTGGCCACGGAGATGGCGCCCAGGCCGACCGCGAAAACCACCAGACAGACCTGGATAAACCGCGTCCAATAAAAAAGCCGTGCAGGCATTGTTCATTCTCCATCCATGAGTGGCAGTCATAGACTGCCCACCGTTACCCCGCCTCGAGCCACGATTGCTTCAAAATAGGCCGTGAATCTTTTCCAACTGTTAACCTCAACCTGAAACATGGCCGGCGCATGGCCCTTCACCAGGACGTACGGCTGCGGCCTGCGCCATTTCAGGCCAAACTGTTGCCGGTTTTCGCGCGCCTGTGTAACCAGAAGCAGCGCGTTCCATGATCTGATTCGGTCGGAGACTGGGACCTGTTCGAAGTCGGAACCACAAGAGCAAAGACCGGCCGGCGCCGCGGCATCCACAGGCAGCGATGGTCCGATCGGCAACAACGTCTGGAGGACAGATGCCCATGTCCGAATTTTTCTCGCTGAGCGCAACCGATCTTGCCGCTCTTCTGTGCAGCCGCGTTTGCCACGACATCATTTCGCCGGTGGGTGCCATCAACAACGGCCTCGAACTGTTAGATGAGGGCGGCGCTGACGAAGATGCCATGGCCCTGATCCGCGCCAGCGCGGTCAATGCCTCGGCACGCCTGCAGTTTGCGCGCATCGCCTTTGGCGCCGCCGGTTCGGCGGGTATGCAGATCGACACAGGAGACGCACAGGCGGTAGCCACGGCCTTCATCGCCAACGAAAAGCCCGAACTCGAATGGAATGGTGCCCGCGCGCTCTTGCCCAAAAACCAGGTAAAGCTTTTGCTAAACCTGTTGCTCGTTGCCAATTCCGCTATTCCGCGCGGCGGCAAGCTGCGCGTTTATCTCGAAGAGCTCGAAACCTCCCCCGCTTTCAAGATCAAGGCCGAAGGCCCGATGCTGCGCGTACCACCGAAGTTTCTTGAGCTTCACTCAGGAAGCAAACCGGAAGAGCCCATCGATGCCCACAGCGTTCAGTTTTACTACACCCTGCTTCTGGCACGCGATACAGGCATGACGGTCAATATCCGCGCCACGGCCGATGAGATCATCCTGTCTGCAGGGAAATAGTCCGTTAACCATAAGTCTTTGCGGCAGCTTTACCAGCCTTGCTCCATACTCCTTCCTGCTTGCCTGACAGCGGCAACTGCATTGCACGAAAGGATGTGGAAAATGGCTCGCTGCCTGATCGTCGACGATTCCAGCGTCATCCGGAAGGTCGCCAAACGGATACTCGCCAGCGCGGAAATGATGGTCACCGAGGCCGCCAGTGGGCAGGAGGCCCTTGATCTGTCTGCCCATGACATGGCTGACATCATCATTATCGACAGCTCCCTGCCGGATATGGATTCAAGCGACCTCGTTCGCCGGTTGATGGTTCTGCCTGCAGAGTTCAAGCCGTATATTCTTCTGTGTCTTGCTGAGCTCGATCTCGGCGCGATCATGCGTGCGAAACGGGCTGGAGCGCAGGGCTATATGCTGAAACCCTTTACCCGCGCGCAATTGCTCGAGCAGTTCCGGGAGTTTCAGACAGCAGCGTAACGCCTGACTGGACAAAACAACACACCCAGACAACGCAAAAAACCCGGCCTCGCGGCCGGGTTTGCGCGTTCTTGAAGGGGAGGCGAAACGGGGGTCAGGCGCTTTCGCGAATTTCCTCGGGCTCGCGCAGCACGTAACCGCGACCCCAAACCGTCTCGATGAAATTCTGACCGCCGGACGCGGCATCCAGCTTCTTGCGAAGCTTGCAGATGAAGACGTCGATGATCTTCAATTCCGGTTCGTCCATTCCACCATAAAGATGGTTCAGGAACATTTCCTTGGTCAGCGTCGTACCCTTGCGGAGCGAAAGTAGCTCCAGCATCTGGTATTCCTTGCCCGTCAGGTGGACGCGCTGCCCAGCGACCTCGACCGTCTTGGCATCCAGGTTCACAATCAGATCACCGGTGGTGATAACCGACTGTGCGTGCCCCTTGGAGCGTCGCACGATGGCGTGAATACGCGCCACAAGCTCGTCCTTGTGGAACGGCTTCGTCATATAGTCGTCTGCGCCGAACCCGAGGCCACGCACCTTGTCCTCAATGCCGGCCATACCGGAGAGGATAAGGATGGGCGTCTTCACCTTCGAAAGGCGCAGTGTCCGCAGGACCTCGTAACCCGACATATCCGGCAGGTTGAGATCAAGCAGTATGATATCATAATCGTAGAGCTTACCGAGATCGACGCCCTCTTCTCCGAGGTCCGTCGTATAAACATTGAAGCTCTCGGATTTGAGCATCAATTCGATGCTCTGTGCCGTAGCACTGTCGTCTTCAATCAGCAAAACGCGCATCTTTATCCCCTTCTCGCCGCCGACCCGGCCTGGCAGGCATCCGGCACCGAAGCAATGATTGCCTGAATCGGAGGCTGCCAGTTAATGGTTAACAAAATCTAATTCGGTCTGGCAAGCACCAGATTCCCTTTTCAGCTTTTGAAGGCACTTCTTTGATTCCACTAGTGAAATATCCGCCTCTGAATAGAGCGAATCACATTAGCAATTCACGCTAACCGACTCTCTCAACAATCAAATTACGTCTTTCTCACGCACAATCTTTACCGTGCCTTAAGCCATCGTCCTTATGATTAACAATGCCCGTAAACGAATGGTTACCGAAGGGGCCGAATCTTAGGAATTTGTTTCCTAAGTGCGCTTACCCTGCGAGGACTGACCCGGCGTAAACGGGACGGACAGCCGCCGAGGGGCGCTGGTGTGTGCGTATTGTGGGAGTATCGAGTATGAAGCCGCGTGAAAACCTCGTTCGACTGAAGCAGTTTCAGGTTAATGAGAAGCGCCGCCGCATGGCACAGCTGGATTCGATGATTGCCGAGTTCGACCGCATGGCCGCGGAACTGGATGCGCAGATTATTTCTGAGGAAACGAAGGCCGGCATCACCGATCTCAATCACTTCGCCTACCCGACTTTTGCCAAGGCCGCGCGCCTGCGCCGCGACAACCTGCGCACCTCGCAGGCAGAACTCGTCGAACAGCGCAAATCCGCCGAGGCCGAACTTTCCGAGGCGGAAGCAGAACTGGCCAAGGCCGAAGCTCTGGAAAACCGCGACGGGCGCGGGCGACAGGACGCAGCAGCCTCCCGCGCGATGACCGGCTGACCTTCGTCCCCGCAGACACCATCTATCGCTGAATCACTTTCAACGGCAGGGTTCTCCCTGCCGTTTTGCGTTTCTACCTGCTGCGCTGGATAAACCCCGGACTGCCAGAGTCTGTTTAAATAGATCGCGGCGTCATGCAGCCTGGCAGAACGGAAATGCAGAACTGAATTCGACCTCGCGCCGGAAAAGAAAAGGGCCGACGCAGAACGCCGGCCCTTTTCGGGTTTGAACGGCAGTCGACGCATTTTTCCGTTTCGCGAAAATGCGTCGAAACCTGGTCAATGTCGATATTGCTGGATACGTGTTGTCCGCAGCCCCGCCAGGCCATGATCATCGATAGAAGCCTGCCACGAGAGGAATTCCTCCACCGTCAGACGATAGCGCTGACAGGCTTCCTCAAGACTCAAAAGCCCACCGCGCACTGCGGCCACCACTTCCGCCTTGCGACGGATTACCCACCTGCGCGTATTGCTCGGTGGCAGATCCGCAATTGTCAGCGGGCTGCCATCCGGGCCGATGACATATTTTACGCGCGGTCGAACCATTTCGGTCATAGTACTCTCTACCTGAACTCAAGACCCGTCACACAAGCTACTGCGCCGGCTTTAAAATTTGCCTAAACACATGGTAAGCATACGGTAACGGACATGAATCCCGCGTTAGGAATTTGTCGCCGATTTGTTTCAAATTGCGTCGTCCCCAGTGGCAAAACTCTGGAAAACCGCGGCCTGGCTTCCATCGGCGACCGTTAACCTTCGGGCTGGCAGCATGCCGATCCTTGACCTATATTCGCCGCATTGGCATGTAATCGGCCACGCTCAGAGACAAAGAAGATCAAGCAAATGAACAGCCTCGACCTGCCCGGACGCCCGCAGGACTGCCGAATCGTGGTGGCGATGTCAGGCGGTGTGGACTCCTCCGTCGTTGCCGGCATCCTCGCCAAACAGGGCTATGACGTCGTTGGCGTCACGCTACAGCTCTATGATCATGGCGAGGCCGCGCACCGCCCAGGCTCCTGTTGCGCCGGTCAGGACATTGACGACGCACGTCGTGTGGCCGAGACGCTGGGCATTCCTCACTATGTGCTGAATTACGAGCAGCGCTTTCGCGAGGCCGTGATCGACCCCTTCGCTCAAAGCTATGTCGCCGGTGAAACGCCAATCCCCTGCGTTTCGTGCAATCAGACCGTGAAATTCGCCGACCTTCTGGAAACGGCACGGGACCTTGGCGCCGACGCGCTCGCTACCGGGCACTATATCCGCAGCCGCGCGAATGGTGCCCACCGCGCGCTCACGCGGCCGGTGGATGCTGATCGCGACCAGAGCTATTTCCTTTTCGCCACCACTCAGGAGCAGATCGACTATCTGCGTTTCCCGCTGGGCGGACTCTCCAAGCCTGATGTGCGTGCCATCGCCGAAGAAATGGGCCTGAGCGTCGCCGCCAAGCAGGACAGCCAGGACATCTGCTTCGTACCACGCGGCAAATATTCGGACATTATCAGCAAGCTGAAGCCCGAGGCCGCGACGCCGGGTGAGATCGTGCATCTGGACGGGCGCAAACTCGGCCGCCACGACGGCGTGATGCATTACACCATCGGCCAGAGGCGCGGTATCGGCGTCGCCACGGGAGAACCGCTCTACGTCGTGCACCTGGATGCCGAGAATGCGCGTGTCATTGTTGGCCCGCGAGAGGCGCTGGAAACGCACAAGGTGTTCTTGCGCCAGGTGAACTGGCTCGGCGATGGTCCGCTCGACGAATTGCCCGCAGATGGGATGGAGGTCTTTGCCAAGGTTCGTTCGACGCGCCCGCCGCGCCCTGCCGTGCTGCATCACGCAGACGGCAAGACCTGGGTTGAACTCACCGAGGGCGAAGCCGGCGTCGCTCCCGGACAGGCCTGCGTGCTTTACTCCGATGACGGCAATGAGGCCCGCGTCTTTGGTGGTGGCTTCATTGAGCGTTCGGAGAGAGGGCAGGAAGCGGAAGCACAGCTCACGCGTCTGGCAGCAGCCGCACCCAGCGCGTAAAGGTCGCCCTGCTCACCCGCGGCAGTCTCAGCCTTCAAAGAGCGGGCGCTTTTGCTGGAAAATCGATGGTCAAGCGGCAGGAAACTCAGGCTGGCTGACCAGACGCGTCAGCCATGCATTACAGAACCGGCCGTCAGAATGCGCAGAACCTCAATGGCCTCTTCGCCCGTTGTGCGCGGCTCGCTTCTTGTTTCGATACAGTCGAGAAAATGCTGCAGCTCACGCGTCAGCGGCATCCCCTCTTCCACATCCACATAGGTTGGCTCATTGGTGGTGAACGCCCAATGGCCGCTGTCCTGCCAGACTGCATGGCGATAGACGGCGAGCTTGCGCCCCCATGGCTCCACATCATCGAACACCGCCATCGCCTTGTCGCCGACAACCGTCAGGCGGCGCTCACGATAGGGGTTGAGCCGCGAGGTGAAGAGGTGGCTGCGCAGACCGCCAGGAAAGCGCATGTGGAGATGCGCGAAATCGCTCAGGTGATCGAGAAGCGCCGCGCCCTCGCCGCGCACTTCTTCGGGAGCCGCTCCCGTCAGCGCCAGGATCATCGACAGATCGTGTGGGGCAAGATCCCACAGGGCGTCGTTCTCGGTGTGAAACTTGCCAAGCCCCAGCCGGTGGGAATGGATATAGCGGATCTCACCAAGGTCGCCCTGGTCGATCAGCGACTTCAGTTTCTCGAAAGCCGGATGAAAGCGCAGCACATGGCCAACCATGATGATGCGCCCTGTTTCACGCGCCACGGAAACCGAGCGCTCGGCATCCTCGACAGTCAGTGCTATGGGTTTTTCAACCAGAACATCCTTGCCCGAACGCATGGCACGGATGGCGTATTCGGCGTGAAACTGCGGCGGCAGAGCCAGCACGATCGCATCGATCTCGGCATGCTCGAAGAGTGCGTCGGGTGAGATCGCCACGCATTCATGTTCACTGGCAAAGCCTTCAGCCCGCGCCTCATTGGCATCAGACACGGCAGCCAGCACTCCCAGAGACTTAAGCGTGCGAATGTGGTTCGAGCCCCAATAGCCACATCCGAGTACGGCAATACGCGGTTTCATAAAATCCTTCGCCCAAGATTTTGGCGCAGAAAACACATACAGACGCGGCCCTCGCGACTCAACCCTGCCCGTGAAATCCCGCCAATTTCTTCAGGGAAATCGTAAGCCTGGACAAATTCCCCCAAGAAACGGTGAAGCCCGCTTGACACGACAGACACCGCCCCCTTATATCCGCGCGTCTTCGTGAGGCACCGAACCGGTTTTGAAACGGTTTCCCCAGCCTCCAGGCGGCGGAGTAGCTCAGTCGGTTAGAGCAGAGGAATCATAATCCTTGTGTCGGGGGTTCGAATCCCTCCTCCGCTACCATCGCTCCACGGTCCATTCTTGTCACATGGTTTACATTTGATACCGGAGAGATGGTTTACACTTTCTCCGGAGCGAATGGGTTTGATGCCGGTTCGACACGATCCTCCTTATTGTCGAAGAAACCCAGATCATAGTCGAGGAATGAGACGAGCCAAATACCGTCCTCGACTTCGCGCAGTCCCAGGATTTGGCCTGCGAAGACCTGGCTGAGATTGATTTTTCGTTTTCCGATGCAGATTCTACCGCATCGTGTGACACGCACGGTGCGGTCATGAAGCGGGTAGTCCGGTTCGTCGGGCGGCCGATAGGCGCGGGGTGACGGTGTATAGAGTTCGCCCGGATAGGCACCGCCCAGCCCCTGATGGGGCCTTTCATTGTTGTAAACCTCGATGAAGCGATCGAAGCGCTCCTGCTGCTCCAGGAAGTTGAAGGCGGCCGGCTTTGCGGCTTCCTTCTTGAGGGTGAGATGCATGCGCTCGTGGCGCCCGTTCTCTTGCGGATGACCGGGTTTGATGCGTTCGATTGTGATACCCAGACGCAACCACCACACAGACAGCCTGCTCAATCCGAACAGCGCATGCGGGCTGGCGAAGGGCGCGCCGTTATCGGTACGGATTGCGCCTGGCACTCCGAAATCCCTGAAAACCCGCTCGAAAACGGAGAAGGCGAAGTCCGACTTCGTCGAGGTCAAGCCTTCGCAGGCCAGCAGATAGCGCGAATGATAATCGGTGATGGTCAGGGGGTAACAATATTGCCGGTTGCCGAGCCTGAACTCTCCCTTGTAGTCGGCGCACCAAAGGCCGTTCGCCTGAACTGCGCTGCGGAGAGCAGTCCCCCGGGCCTTGTAACGGCGCCGTCTGCGGCGCGTGACCAGGCCGTGCCGGTCGAGCACCGCATGCACCGTGCTGATGGCGGGGGGCTTGATCATCGGATATTGCCGGATCAGCTTGTCGCGGATCTTTGGCGCCCCCCAGGATGAATGTTCGCGCTTCAGACCCAGGATGCAGCGCTCGATCTGGACGGGAAGCCTGTTGGCCTGGCGATAGGGTCGCCGTGAGCGGTCGTTCAACCCGTCAAGGCCACACTCCTTGTAGCGCTCGAAAATCTTGTAGCCGGTGACCCGTGATATGCCGAACTCCCGGCAAAGAGGCGCCATCTGCTCTCCTTCAAGCAGACGAGCGATGAATCTGAGACGTTCGTCCATTGGCTTACACTCTTTCCAGGGCATTCGGGTTCCCCCAAACGCGAGATGTGTAAACCATGTGTCCGGTATGAAGTGTCACCTATCTCTCGATAAGCTCATCTGGGTGTGGCCGCGTGTCTTCGTGGAAGCCGAACACCACGCGATTTGGGAGAAAGACGGCACGCTGGTCGACATAACGCCACCCATAAACGGAAAGCAGCGGATTCTCTTTCTTCCGGATCCGACGCAGACTTATGACTTCGCCTCGCAGAAGCGCCGGATCAACATCAAGCGAAATTCTGGAGTGTTTTCCAGTGTCGACGGTTGGATAGCTGCCGCAGACAGGTTGCAGCAGGCAATCGAGGACAACTCGACAGGCAACCAAGTTACGCTTCAGCGATCTTATCTTTCCGCCTTGGGGCGCGACATACAGAACAGCTTGGCCGCCGTGTTCGTGGACCTTGCCCGGGCGACGCGGCCGAATGACCCCTGTTTTTGTACAAGCGGCAAGAAATTCAAAAAGTGCTGCGGTCCCCTGGTTCAGCTCTATCCATGATGCCCCGCTTTCGCCGGGCATGATTGCGCTGTCGAAGCATGCCTTTGGCCCGTCTGCTGGAGCGACAGCCCTGCCTGTCTGGCGTGAAGAGTAGACGCGCGGCCGTAGACGGACGAGAGATAGTGCGGGGCGGTCGGAACCGCCCCGCCAAAACGGTCACTCGGCAGCGACGAGGTGTTCTTCTTCGTCACCGTCGGCGGCACTTTCCGCGTCATCGCCGGCGAGGAATTCCGGCAAGTCCTCATTGCCAGCCTCGGCATCGGCTTCGGCCGGCTCGTCGTCGAGATCGGCCACGCGCAACGGTTCGGGCAGCCAGCCTGTATCGGCTAGGAGGCGCTCGGCCTCGGTCGCCATGTCGCCCTTCTTCATGTGGTCGATAAGCTGGGCGGCCCGCTCGCCCGCGCCTTCGCGGACGGCTTCGAGAATGCGCGCCTTAGTGACGCGGCCGAGATAGTTGCCGACGGTGGGCTTCCAGCCTGCCGCCACCATGTCGAGGCCCGTGGCGCGCTGGAGGCGGTCGGCCTGCGCCAGACGCACATCCAGCCCGTGCTGGCTGACACCGGTTCCGCCATAGGGGTTCGGCCGCTCGAACAGCGCGTTGACCCCGAAGCTGACGCAATGGGCGAGCAGATCGAGCCGCGAGGCGTCGTCGAGATCGGTCAGCCAGTCCCAGAGCGCCTGATCGTCGGCCGGGACGTGATCGCCCCAGCGTTCATGCCGCTCGGCAACCTCGCGGGCAGATGCGCTGTCCTTCAACTCCTCCGGCTGCGCAGCGAAGAAGACATGGCGCACGCTGGCCTCCAGGCACCCGGTCGGCGCGGTGCGCAGGAAAGTGTCGCTGACCAGCTTGTGCAGCAACATGGTCATGGCGACTTCCGGGTGCTCGGCGACGGCGTTGCGCAGCGCCAGGGTACGATGCGCGGTCAGCTCGATGACGAGACGTTCGGGCAGCGGCTTGCCCCCGTCGTCCTCATCCTCCGGCTCGGCCGGCTGGCCGCCGATCGTGATGACGGCGCGCTGGCCTGCGGGTCCGCCCACCTGTCCGGCATCGTCACCAGGCTCCGATGCGTCAGCGCCATCGGGTTCGACCGCGCGTTCATCGTCGGGGCGCACATAGCCGCGATCCACCGACAGGGATCCATCGGCATCGATGCTGACGAAGACCCCGGCGAGGGCGATATCGGCCGGATCGTATATCGCCGGGCGCTGCTCGAAGGCGTCGAGCGCCTGTTCGATCTCCCCCAGCCGCTCGTCGATTTCATCGGGAAGCTCATCGGCCTCACCATATCCGGATTCGAGCCGGTCGAACTCGTCGCGCAACGCCTCGCTGGTCGCGCGCTCCTCCTCGGTCAGATCGACCGTGGTGCCGACTAGCTGCCGCAGCCCATGCTGGTGGCCATAGGGAAAGCTCACAGCGACCTCGACCCACTTCCAGCCCTCGGCGGCAATGGCCTCCGCTTCGGCCTTCAGCTTTTCGGCCACCAGCTGATCGAGCAGCACCGGGTCCTGCAACCAGCCGCCATCGTCGGACTGGAAGAGATCGCGCAGCACGATGCCGCCCGCCGCTTCATAGGCCTCCACGCCCACGAAAACGGCCCGCTTGTCGGAGGCCCGCACGGCGGTTTCGGTCAGCATCCGGCGGATGGTGTAGGGCTCTTTCTGCCAGCCATCCTTGATCGCCGCCCAGACCTGTTCCTGACGATCATGGTCCTCCGAGACGGTGAAGGCCATGAGCTGTTCGAGCGTCATGCCGTCCTCGGCGTAGGTTTCGAGCAGCGTCGGCGAGACGGATGCGAGACGCATGCGCTGCTTGACGACCTTGACGTCGACGAAGAAAGCGGCCGCGATTTCCTCTTCGGTCATGCCCTTCTCACGGAGGCCCAAGAAGGCGCGGAACTGGTCGAGCGGATGGAGCGGGGCGCGCTCGATATTCTCGGCGAGCGACACCTCGTCGATCAGGATATCGCCACCGGCCTCCGAGACGACACAGGGCACCGGCGCGGTCTTGTTGAGGCGCTTCTGCTTCACCAGCAGTTCGAGCGCGCAATAGCGGCGCCCGCCGGCCGGCACCTCGAACATACCGGTCTCCTGACCGTCGGCATCGACCACCGGCCGGACGTGCAGGCTCTGGATGAGGCCGCGCCGGACGATGGATTCGGCGAGTTCCTCGATCGAGACGCCGGCCTTGACGCGCCGGACATTGGACTGGGACAGCACCAGCTTGTTGAAGGGAATGTCGCGCGAGGACGACAGGGTGATCTTCTGGGTGGCAGTTGCCATGTTCTCAACTCCATGACGGACGCCGGGGAGCCTCTCTCTCCGGCAACCAGCCCGTCACGAAATTCCTCTCCCTCCTTTCACTCTCCCGGCCGCGCGCCGGCCGCGATTCTCCATGACCATCAGATATCGCCTCTGGCGCGCAGGCTGGTCTCCCGGCCGGCGCCGGTGATGATGTGGTCATGCAGCGTCACGCCCAGAGCCGCGCAGGCCTTCTGGATCTCCTTTGTCATCGCGAGGTCGGCGGCTGACGGCTCGGGATCGCCGGCCGGGTGATTGTGGACGATGATCAGGGCGGGGGCGTTGAGCGCCAGACTGCGTCGCAGCACTTCCCGGGGATAGACCGGGACATGATCGACCGTGCCGATGGCGAGGCATTCGTCAGAGATGAGCCGGTTCTTCCGGTCGAGATAGAGGACATGGAAGCGCTCCACCTCGCCGCGGATGGTAAGGGCGCAATAGTCCAGAACGGCCTGCCAGGAGGACAGGACCGGGTTCTGGTTGAGGTGGCGCAGCAGGATCTGGCGGGCCTCATAGACGACGGCCTGCTCCTGGGCCGAGAACCGGCGAGGCTGCGGGTCGATGGCAGGTTTCCTCAGATGTCGCGTCATGTTCGTATTCCCCGACGGGCAGCCGGCCGGGTGCCGGGACTTTCACCGCGTCACGGCGGGAAGCGCCGCCCTCTGCCTCGGAGAGAGCGGCGCGGGATCGCAAAACCTGAGAGCCGGACCTCAGGCTTGCCGGGTTTCCGTATCGGCGGGTTTCAGGGTCGATCCGGCATCATCGCGAGCGCGGCTGTAGAGACTGCGCTCGGCCTCGCGAATGCTGCCGGCGGCCCCGGCCGCCTCGGCCCAGACCGAGATCGGGAAATCGCCGGTGAAGAGCAGATCGCGTTCGATCCCCATGCCGAAGGGCAGCCGGATCGATTCCAGATCGCTGAAGCTCCAGCTTCCGAGTTCGGGGCAGCCGATATCGGCCAGGCCGAACATGACGTCGCCGTCCTCATCGAGTTCGGTTGCGAGCCAAACGTCCTCGCCGAAGGGATTGAAGAATTTGACGACGGGGATGTGATCGATACCGCGCTGCCGACCATTGGCGAGAAGCTGCGCGCGCTGTGTACGGGTCAGGAGGATCATGCCGCCACCCTCCGCTCGGTCGAGGCCGCAACCGTTTCATCGCCTTCCTCGTCGGGCAGATGCGCGAGCAGCCAGTCGGCGGCCTTGCTCGCCTGCGAGGCGGCGCGGACGATGGCGCGGTTGTCCTCGGGCAGCACCTCCAGCCAGGAGCCGATGTAGTCGGCGTGGCGCACGGTCGGCACGATGCCAAGCGATGCGCAGCAGAAGGCCGCGTTCATCTCGGCGACCAGTTCCTCGAAGGCGTATTTCTTCGTGCCGAAGCTGCCCGAGAAATCCCGCCCTAGGCGCGAGGCATGGCCCGTGGCGTGCCCCATCTCGTGGAGCGCCGTCCTGTGCCAGTTGATCGGCTCGAAATAGGTGGCCGGCGGCGGCACCTGGATGTAGTCGAGCGCCGGAACATAGAAGGCGCGATCCCCACCGATGCGGAAATCGATCCCGGTGGCGCGGATCAGCGCCTCGACCCGCGGCTCGATCATGCCGGGCGGCGGTGGCGGGGCCTCGACGGCGATGTCCTCGGGCAGGCCCTCGCATTGCGCGGCATTGAAGACGGTGAATCGCTTCAGGAACGGAATGCTGCTGGCTTCGTCACCCGCCTCCCGGGCGCGGCGCTTCTCGTCCTCCGGCGTGAAGCGGTCGGCATAGACGACGGTGGTCCCACGCTCGCCCTTGCGGACATTGCCGCCGAGCGAGAGCGCCTGCCGGAAGGTGAGCCAATGCTGGGTCGGATAGCCGTGCTGGACCACGGCGCCCCAGAGGATCAGGACATTGATGCCGGAATATTGCCGCGCGGTTGCGGCGTTTCTCGGCATGGCGAGCGGCGCTTTCGCCGCCGCCGTCCCCCAGGGCTGGACCCAGGGCAGCCGGCCTTCCTCCAGCTCGGCGATGATCTTGTCGGTGATGTCGTCATAGAGATTGCTGCGGGCGCCGCCTTGGCGGGCTCGGTCCTGTCTGGCCATCGGGATGATCTCCGCGACGGGCGCCGGAGGCCTCTCCTCCAGCCCTCAACCCGTCACGGACAACCCGTCCGCACTCTCACTCGTGTAGGCCGGAGGTCCGCAAAAAGGCGCAGAACCGCAAAGACGCAAAGCCACCTTCCGGACATCCGCCGACGGCAGCATCACCTCCACCATGCGTCAGGGATCGACGCCCGCAGGGTGAAGACCCGCGCAAGCGAGGGCTTCAGCGTCAGCCAAGAGCCCGGCCCGAAGGGCGACGCCACGCCTGATCCGGTCAGCAACGCATGCATTCGCAGGTCCCCATCTCGGGAAAGGGGAGAGTTCTATAACATCCGGGACCAGATCATCTCATGAGGCAAATCATGTCGAAATGTCCGCGGATTGCGCGGATTTCTGAAGTCGAATCGCGCACCACTGCGACGGTGGAAGCGTTTCGGCCCGTGTTCACGACCCTTGTCGGTCAACCGTCCGGTGAGCCTCGGGCGAAGACACCCGCCGTGAAGGAAATGCTCGGGATCTTGTGGTGAGAATTCAGGGTCTGAGCAGAGGGCTTTCCTCGTCCAAGTTCAGATTGAAGACTGTCGGCACCATGCCAGGTCGACCTCAGATGATCCCTTCCTGCTGGGCCTTGTCAAAGATTTCCATGAGGACGGCACTCTGCTTTTCCGTAGGGATCTTTGCAGGTATCTGCTCTGCGATTTTGAGTATTCCCATCTCCTTCGGTGTCAGAAGTCGACGGCTTGTGCCTTCCTTGAGAATGAGGGACCAATGCGCCGCTGGCACTTCGAACACCTGCTTCTGCACCTCGATCCCGTTGTCGATTTTCTGGGTCTGCCGTGCCGTCTTCGCTTCGTGCCGGTTATCCTCGGCGGACGCAAGCGCGGCCCAGAACTCCTCAGGTAGGAGTCCGGCGATGTTGTCGGCCTGTTCAAGCAATCGTGCCCAGCATCCTTCTTTTTTACACCATTCGGAGATATTGGAGATGCCCTGCGGCGGGTGGATGATGTCCTCATTGATCGCTGCGGCGATGGTGGCGAGAGCCTGTGAAAGCACATCGTCAATCGCCTGTGTCGCCCAGATGCGCTGGTAATCCACGCTTGCCTTTCGGCGTTTTGTGACTTCTCCGAGCATGGACAGGGTGTAGGCGACAATATTGGCCCGATAGCCGCCGTTGTACCAGGGCTGCGACGACACCAGCTTCTCGGTTGCGCGGAACAGGATGCCGCGGGCAATGGCGCGCTTGAAATAGAACTCGTTGAAGCCGTCGGACGACTTCTCCCATTCTTTCCCTATCCGCAGTGCGTAGCGGGCGAAATTCTTCTGGCTGCCGAGGTTCACCCACCGGGGATGGTCGTCGAGAACATTCTCGAACTTGGCGAGGTCCGTTTTGGTGAACATCTGGGTCTTCGGGTACTCCGCGCGGAACCGCTTCTGCTCACCGGGGGTGAGCTTCGACTGCGCGTCCGCATACTGGCCGCGCGCCCGCTCGTAGAACCATTTGGTCTCGCGCTGCGCGCCCTGCTGCGCCGGCGCCCAGATCCGGCGCGAGAATTCCGCCATACGGACATGAAAGGGGTGGTTGGAGAAAAAGTCTGCCGCGTTCACCCGGTTCTGGGTGTTCGCATATTCCGAGATGCGGGGGACAACCGTCTCGCTCTGCTCGCTATCGATGACCGACAGCTTCATCTGGACGAAAATATCCGACAGGTCGGCCTTGTCGCGGCGCTGGGTATGGAAAAGCGAGGCGGTCGTCTGACCGCCGTTCACGATCTGAAGGTCGGTCATGCGGACGATCTGGAGACCGCTGTCTGTCATCCGCGTCTCGATCTCCTGCGCGGTCGCGGTGATGCCGTTGTTGTAGGCGAAAAACATCTGCGGTTCATTGATAATGGTCGCGCGGATGCCCTTGTTCACCTGTGCACGGGCCTGGAGGAAGGTCCGCACGTTCTGTTCCAGGAGCCGCGCGCTGTACCGGTCGTAGAGCGCCGCGAGGATCGGCGCCGGCATGACGATCAGGTAGGACTGATAGGAGCCCGAGCCGAGGTTGGCCGGCAGGCAGGCGATGCCATTTCCGAACAGCTCGACGAAATCGATGTTGAGCGGTTCCTTGTGCCCCCGCGAGCTGCGCTGACGCTGGAAGCGCGCCATGTCCCAGATGTGATAGGTTGCACGGATGCCGCCCACCTCTCCCTCGGGAAAGGCCTGGAAGCGGTCGCTCAGCACCCGTTCCGAGGTCAGATAGAAATTGACCTGGCGCAGCATCGCCCGGCGGTCGGCTATCTGCCGGACAAGCCCGTATTCGGGTGTTGTCACGTCGGGTTCGAGCATTCCCTGCAGGCTCGCCTCGAAGAAGTTGACGACGCGCTTGAAGGCAGCGTCCACATCGGTGCGCGTAAGCGTCTCCAACTCGCGGCGGCAGTCGAAGTCGGCCACGAAGATGTCGAGAGCGCCCTCATCGTTGAACCAGTAGCCATCGACGCGCATACCGCGCGGAGCACGATAGTGGCAGTGCTCGAACCCTTCGATGAAGCCGGTTTCGATCAGCTCGGTGGAGACCGCCTCCATGAAGGCTTCAAGCTGGTAGGTGCTGTTGGCCTCGGCGTCGGCCAGCGTTTCCTGGCGGAAGTCGTGGAAGAATTCCTCTACGGTCTGTTCCATCAGTCCCCCCCGAAGACTTCCCCGTCGTCGCATTCGTAGGACGCAATGGTTTCCAGCCTGATTTCATATGCGACTTTGTCGATGCCGGTCGGCAGTTGCGACCGTATGAGCCGCGGAAACCCGTCACTGACACGATAGCTGTATACATCGCTGACGACGAAGCGCGGCGCGTCGTAGTCGGGCAAAGGCGCATAGCCGTGCGCCACGAGCTTGCGATCGAACGCCTCGATGGCGTCCGCCTCGGCGAGCCGCGCCTGGACGGCGGCGACGATCTCGTTGAGCGTCCGCGCACCCGCAGCGTCAGGCAGGCTGCTCAGCCGGTAGATGCGCAGGAACAGCGCGTCGTTTAGCGACTCCAGCTGGTCCTCGGAGGAAATGCGGACCATGCTGCGTTCGGTGCCGGAGAGCGATTTGATCTCCACCGCCGTATTGCCGAAGATGAAATCCTGATGGGACTTTTCCGGGCCGAGCCAGGCCTCGACGGCAACGGCGGACGATGGCGCCATGTCGATCAGCTCCAACAGGAAGGTGACTTCGGCGAAAAGGCCCCGGATCTCCTCGGCCGACAGGTGCTGGCTGCGACCGGACAGAAAGGTCTTCCACCGCCGGATATGCGCCAGCGCGACGGCGAGCGAGCTGGCGGAGTCGGTGGCGTGCTCCAGCGCGGATGCAAGCGTGCGGCAGAGGCCCTCGAAAAGGTCGCGGTCGACCTGTTTTTCAAGCGTGAGGACAAGGCGCTGCCACCCCGGCTCGCCCCCGCGAAGATCGACATCAATGCCATGCACCGTGACCACATTCTTCCGGAACTGATCGGTGTGGTCGCCCTGAAGCTCAGCAATGAACAGGCAGGCGCCCGTCGTGTCCCGTCCCCAGAAGCAGGGCACGGCGGTTTCGCCGGGAACCTGACGGACGTTGAAATCCGCACCGGGGACCGCGATGTTATCCCACGGGGAGGACTCAGGCATCGTAGTCCTCCTCCTCGTCCGGATCGTCGCCGTAGCCCTGCATCTGCTGGAGCCAGACCTTGTTTACGACCACATTGATGGTGGTTGAGTAGTCCCCGTAGGGAAAGCTGACGCCGAAGGCGGCGATCGGCCCCGGCACAGCGCCGTCCCGAGGTTCAAGGCTATGGATCATGAGGAGCGGTCGGTCGCGAACCATCCTGTAGTGTGTGTCCGACACCGATCCTATTCCGTCCTCACCGGAGGCCAGCGCCTCTGCCTCCTTCCGCTGCGTGTCGTCGAGCCCGAGCTTCTCATCGCCACGTGAGGCGACACGGTCCTTGTTCAGGCGCCACGCAGTCCCGTTCGGCTGATCCTTACCAACGACGCGCACCTGGTTCCTCAGCGTGAACGGCCCTCCAACGCCCGGAGCGCCTCCAGGAGAGATCAGCAGGACATCGGCGAGCGGACGCTTTTCCGCGATACGTTCGAGATAGTTCACCACGTCCGATTTGATGCCGGCGAAGGTGGAGTGACACTCAAATCGAGTCAGGAAATCTTCGACGACCGCGATCGGGATGTCGCGGAAGATGACGCCCTTTTCAGTAACCTCCTCCGGCCGACCGCCGAAGCCGCCGCGCCAGTGTTCGGCGATCAGGTCGAAATTGCGGGCATTCACGTCCGGATCGGTGGAGACGATGTAGGTCTCCCGCAACCGACCACTGAAGGTCTGTTCGACCGTGACTTCCTGACCCGACCGCATCTTGTTGGCGGCGGTGATCAGCAGGCTGTCCGGATGCGATCGGACATAGAGACCGAAATCAATGGGGCTCAGACCGTCGCGCCGCATCCGCTTGACCTGCTGGGTGAGTTCCTCGGCTGCTTCGGCGATATGGGAATACCAATTGATGGAGTCGCGCGAGAGATGGACGCGGCAGAGATCCTCGAACCCCGGCCTGTAGCCGAACCAGCGGCCCATCTGCATCAGCGTGTCGTACATCTTGGTGTTGCGATACATGTAGCTGACGGTCAGGCCCTCAATCGTCAGACCGCGCGACAGGCTGAGACCGCCGACGGCGATGGCGGTGAGCCCAACGCCCTCCTTCTCGTACCGGGTGTAGTCGAGCGCCTCATCGCTCTTGCTGTTGATGACGTAGAGATGGAGGTGATCGAACACGCCGTTGAGCGCTGCCTTGACCTCGGGCCAGGTGAAGCCCCTGTCGGCATATTCGGCGTCGAATGCGCGTTTCAGACCCTGCATGTAGACGTTCGCCGAGGAGACGGATTCCGGCATCAGATAGCTCGCTCGGACCGCCTCGCGGATCTTCTTCTCGCGCAGGCTGAGAAAATCGCGCACGGCCTGCTGCACCGGCACAAAACGCGACACGTTGATCATCATCGAGCAGTGCTTGCCGGTCTGCCCGCGCAGGTTGCGGATGGCACGCGCGACAATGAACTCATCGAGCGCGCGGTAGAGGCTGGGCGGCAGCTCCGGAACGGGATCGTCGCGCTTGTGCCTGTAGGGGAGGAAGTCCTCGCAGTCGTCGATCGGCTTCACGATCGACTGGCTGGTCTCGTCGTCGAGGAAGACCTTCTCCGCACCGAAATAGGTGGTCGGCGCATCCAGGCAGTAGATGAAGTCGCGCGGGAACAGCTCCTCGCGCACGTCATCATCATAGGCGTCGGGGTTGATGAAGATGTTGGCGAACGGCGTCGCCGTGTAGCCAACATAGCAGGACTTCGCGAACAACCCCAGGATGCGCCGGATCATGGCGTTCGTGCGGGTCGGATCCAGATCCTCCTTGTTGGTGTTGATCGAGGCGTTGTCGGCCTCATCGTCGATCAGCAGCATCGGCACGTCTGAGATCCGGTCGCCACCCTCCGCGTTCAGCGCCTTCAGCCATTTGTGCAGGGCCGTCAGCGTCGTGACATTCTTCTTGATGATGAGGATGATCGGCTTGCTGAAGTCGTTTATCTTCCAGCCGCTCTTGGCCGCCGTGTTCTTGTTGAAATCCTCGTTGATGTTGGTGAGCGTCGCCGGGTGCGGATAGCCGGGATCAAGACCGACGCCGATGGAGCGGCGGTCTTCGGGATCGCTTGACCGCCCGATGAAAGCTTCGTCAATGCGCTCCTGGGTCTGCTTGCGCAGATTGTTGTGAATGCCGGCGATGACAATGATGAACTTGTAACCGGCGTCGGCAGCGCGGGCGATCAGGCCGGTATAATTGGCGGTCTTGCCGGACTGAACATGACCGATGACCAGGCCGCGACGGTTCCAGGTCGTACCCTCGCTGAGCGGGTCCTGGAGATGTCCCAGGATACGGCTGGTCACATCGCTCAGCGACTGTACCATCCGGGGCGGCCAGCCGTCCTTCAGAAGGAAATTCTCGTAGGCGCCGGAATAGGTCCAGGTTATGTCCTCGCGCTTGCGGACCCATTGATCGTCATGCTTCGCGGTAACATCTACGAGCGAGACACCGGCGCCCATGCGCGTGTCGATCGAGATCATCGCCTCGGTGATGATGTTACGGAGGTCACCGGTATAGCCGAAGATGGCGCCAATCTGCTTGGCCTTCTCCTCCACCTGCTCCCGCGTCGGCGTCTCGGTCAGGTTCGCGAGACCGGAGATCAGTGCGTTGGCGATGTTGCGTTCTTCCGTGATGATCGTCGCGGTCATGCGAAAGCCTCTGCGATGAATTTCTCGGCCGTTTCGATCTGCCCGTCGAAGAGGCGCGTCGATCGCACGATCTGGAGGAATGCCTGCGGGTCGCCCGGTCCATCGCCGTAGAGCACCTGCTTGAGGCTCTTAAGCCGATCCAGTGTCTGGTCCTTGTCGGCGGCGGCCTGGCTCACCTCGCGCGGATGCGTCGAATAGTCGGAATAGATCATCTCGACCGGCAGGGCGGCGGCGATCGAATCAAGCAGCACACGCAGCGAACTGGCATCATCAGGAGTCAGCCGAGCGCCGAGAGAAGCGATGAGCGGGTGCTCCGCGTTGATCGCGAACCGGATGCCGCCATGATCGGCGTAGCGTTCCCAGAGCGGTGCCTGGCTTTCCTGGAACAGTTTCTGGCCACGACCGCGATGGACGGTGACACTTCGGGCGGTGATCTGACTGATGATCTGCCGCAAGCGCTCGCGCACCGCAAGCGGCGGCCGGGCGCGCGACTTCTTGATATCGATGGTCCAGGCTTCATCGAGGCTGTTCGGAAAATCGATCTGGACCCGCGCCAGCTTGGTCGCCTCGCCTTTGGGTACCAGCCGGAACCAGTCACCCCAGGCCATCAGGCGGCCGTTACGATAGACGTAGGCGCCCTGGTTGGAAATGAAGTCGCTGCGGTCCTGATAGTAGTCATATTCGGATGCCGACAGCCGGCTGTGGTGAGGCAGGACGTAGGGCTGCATCACGACCGGCACGTCACCGATCCAGACCTTCTCCTCCCGGAGCATCTGGGTCGCCTCGTTCTTCCGGCAGAAGGGATCGAATGCAGCGACCGGATGGCCGTTGATGCGGATGGTCAGCTTGCGCCGCCCTCTGACCTCCCCGCTGAGGAAGCGGTGAAAAACGAGCGACAGATGCCGTTCGACGACGGCCAGCTTCTCGTTGACGATCTCGTCGCGCTTCCGCCCGGTCTCGTCCTCGAACAGCCGGTCGAGATCCCGCCAGATGACCAGGGTGCCGGTATCGCCGAGGGCCTCGATAAAAGGCGTCTCCACGATCTCGTCGGGCTCAAGAAGGGAGATAAACCAGTCGTCGTCCTCTTCGATCCGGGAGAGGCTCCATTCGGCGCCGACGCGTTCGCCCTTCACGGCACTGACCACGGTGAGGAGGCGGCACTGCGAGAACGACGCGGTCTTGAGGCCGAGGCCGAAGCGCCCGAGGTCTTTCGGGCCTCGTTCCTTGCGCGGGTCGGTGGCGCCATGGCGCATCGCCGCGATCACCTCGTCCTCCGTCATCCCGCGCCCGTTGTCGGCGATGACGAGCACCGGCGCGCTGCGGCTCATGTCGCAGAAGATCTGAATGTCGGTCGCGTCGGCCGAGATGCTGTTGTCGATCAGGTCGGCAACGGCGGTTTCGAGCGAGTAGCCGAGATCACGGAGCGAAGCCGTCAGGCTGGCGGCGCTCGGGGGCAGATGGTGCGACCTCGCCATCAGCCATCGCCCCGCAGTTCATCGGCGAGGCGGCGGACAATGCCCTCCGCGTCGGCCTTCAACTCGCACTCCCATACGGTCAGGACGGTCCAGCCGGCGGCTTCAAGCGCGGCCCGGTTGCGTGCGTCGCGGCTGACATTGCCGTCGAACTTCTCCTGCCAGAACTCGCGCCGGGTAGACGGCGTGGTGGCATTCCGGCACCCTGGATGCCGGTGCCAGAAGCAGCCGTGGACGAAGATCGCCGTCCGGTATCTGGGCAGGACAACGTCGGGCCGGCCGGGAAGCTGCTTCGCATGAAGCCGGAATCGGAACCCCGCACGGTGCAGCAGCGAGCGCAGACGCATTTCCGGGCCGGTGTTCCGGCCTCTGATCCGCGACATGTTCCAGCTGCGCCGCTCGCTGGTGAGTGTGTCGGCCATCATCGACTGCTCCGAATGGAGTCGAGCACCTCGGCGACGATTTCGGCGATCTGCTGAGCGAGCTTCGGGGGCACGGCGTTGCCGACCTGGTGATACTGCTCGGTGCGGGGGCCCGCGAAGAAATAGTTGTCCGGAAAGGTCTGCAGACGGGCTGCTTCGCGCACGGTCAGGCTCCGGCACTGAGCCGGGTCGTAGTGGATGAAATAGTGACCATCCTTCGAGATATGCGAGGTGACCGTCGTCGATACCTGGTCGGCAAGCTGAACCCGGAAGCGATCAGAGAACATCTTGCCGCTGCGGCCCTCTTCGACATTCTGATGATCGGGGAGGAGATTGGCGGGAAAATCGGCGAGCTTGGGGCTGCGCCCGGTCTCCTGTGCGAAGGTCGCCGCATAAAGGTAGCGACGCAGGTCGGACGCCATGTGACTGCGCGCGTCGTGCGCGGTCAGGACCGTCAGGCGTTCATCGTACAGGCTGCGCAGCACATCATGATTCGGCCGTCGCATCTCATAGCGGGAGGACGAGGTCGAGCGCGGCGAGCGCATCTCAATGAGTTTGTCAAACCTGAGTTCACGCGCCACCGGTCCCGCATAGGCCGCACCGTTGAGCTGCCCGCGGATGTTCATGCTGGCAATGTGCCGAATGGCGCTCAGCCAGGCGTCATGGCTGTCCTTCTCCTTCGACAGACCGCTTCGGATTGCCGGCAGGGAGCCGAGCGTGTCGCGAACGGTCGGAGCCGTCATCTTCCTGAGGGTGGAGGGCCGAACCTTCAGATCGCTGCGGATGCCGACGATGAACATCCGGTGCCGCGCCTGCGGAATGCCATGATCCTCCGCGCGCACAAGGAACAGACGCGGATCGACTTCGCCCTCGGCCATCTCCTCTTCGGTGAGAGAATAGAGCCGGTAGGCGAGGTCGGCCGGAGCGCCGGCAATTGCGGTCGCCGGCTGCTGCAGGTCGCGGACGATCCGATTGATGGCGGACTTGCCCTCGATCGTGGCTGACAGCAGGCCCTTCACGTTCTCCATCACGAAGATCGGGGGACGGTGATCGGCAATGATGCGGAGATATTCGAGATAGAGGGTGTGCTTCTCATCCCGCTCGAAATCCGGATCGCCCTTCATCCGCGATCGGCCGACCAGCGAATACGCCTGACAGGGAGGGCCACCGACCAGCGCCCATCGGTCATTTCCGCCGAGCCTGTCTACGATCAGCTGCCGCACAAGGGCGTGAGAGTCTGCGGCGAGTGAAATTCTCAAGGCACTTTGCTTCGCCTCGAGATAGGCGGCGGGATGGCGATTGAACAGCTCCGTGTCCGCTATCCTGCCGGCGAGGAATTCATAGTAGTCGTCAGGAGCCTCGCCATCGGGGAAATGCCGCACGAAATGGCGAAGCAACAGGGTCCTGTGAGAGAATTTGTCCCTTTCGATGGAGACCGTGCTGCGAAAACGGTGCTTCCCCTTTTCGTCCAGTGCAGATGCGAAACCCTCTCCCAATCCGCCCGGGCCGGCAAAGAGATCAACAACGGGATATGCGTTGGAGCGGTGAACATTCTCCAATCCGGAAACTGACGTCCCGCCCGAAGGCAATCCTGCCGGAATTTCAGTACCCCCCCGCGCCAGCATCGCTACCTACCAGTTTTCTTATTGTCCATTGCTGCATGCTGCCCGTCGACCGGCGGGTATCCGCCGAGCCGTTGGAACTCCTCCACACTGACGACGACGACAACCGGCCGCCCGTGCTTGTTGACCTGAACCGGCTCGGCACGTGCGCAATCGAGAAGCAGCCCGAAGTTGTTCTTCGCGTCCTTGGCAGTCATGGTTTTCATAGTCATTCCGCGTAACGGGAAGTGGCTATTTTAGCCATTAGGACAGACGGCACAACAGTAAACCCAGGATATCTACGGCAATAAAGTTCGGCGATCCCTCAGTCAAACGGTAGAAACACTCCTATAGATGGCGAGGTTAAGAGTGCCAAAATCGCACCAATGAGGATGGAGGCAGAAAACCTCCATGGCAGCCACATCCAACCAGCCTCGGCCGGACGAATGGTGCGTCGACGGTCTTCCAAGCCGGCCATGCGACACCGCACTGATCAGGCTGTCCCTTGCCTGGCACAGCCTGATGGGCCTGCAGATCTTCATCACCCTCCGATCGTCTTCTTGGCCGACAATCCTCTATTTCGGGCTATATTTGTCATCGAAACCTTCAAAGGCGTCCGCGACAATTGCCTCAATCTGCTGAACCTCATCGTCGCGCAGCTTCTCAAACTCGCCCGTGCGGCGGCGCTTGCTGAGCGATCCGCCGTTCTGGCGGATATGCATGATGAGGTCCTGCGTCATGCGGTCAGGCATTTCGACCAGGTTCATGATGGCGGTCAGCGCCTGATCGCGGCATTTTAGGTAGTCGATCTCGCGCGGCAGATCGACCTCTACGGTTCGCTGCACGCAGCTAAACAAGAACTCAGCCTCCTCGGTGCAGTCGAAATAGCGATAGAGGTCCGCCGTGTCATGGGTCACCTCGACATTGTGATTGGGCTGGGCGCGCCAGTCGATGAACTCCATCAGGGGACCGGAATGCCGCTTCAGGGTCGTGGCGTAGTCGTCGATGCGATCCAGCATGACGGCGGAAACGGGAAACACCATGCCTGGTGGGGTGTATTTGCGCTCGGCGAGTACGTGGTGGATGAGACAGCGGTGCAGACGTCCGTTGCCGTCGGCCAGCGGGTGCACGTAGACAAACCCGAACGCGATTGCCGCAGCCTGCAGCACCGGATCGACCTCTGAGCTCCGCAGCCTGTTGTTGCATTCATTGAGGCCGGTCATGATGTCGGGAACATCCTGAGGCCGGGCTCCGATGAATTCGGGTATGGGGTCATTATTGTGATCCCGCTCGCCCAGAAACACGCCTTCGCTGCGATATCCGATCTCGGTGAACCGGTCGTCGCCGATCAGGATGCGATGCAGGCGGTAGATCTCGGTCTGGTTTAGCGGGCGCTTGCCGGCCTCGAGAACGGCGCGTCCCCAGCGCTCGAGCCGGTTGGCAGGCGCGCGTTCCCCTTCGATCTCGAAGCTGGCGCGGCTGTCGGCGAGGAGGAGAAAGCTTGCGGCCCGGGAAACGACATGAGCACCCGTTCGCCCTATCGTATCCTGGGCCTTGCGGGAAAGGTCGAGGGCCAGAAATGATTCCAGCTTTTTCGTGCGCCTGATGATCGGACAGAACGTACCCGTGCCGAGCAGATTGTTGCGCACACGATGGCGCAGAGACAGCGAAGCGGGGCCGGTGAAATAATCTTCGGGATCGAGAGCATCGACGGCGGTGACCGTAGGGGCGTCGTCAATGTCGAGCCGCTTGCCGGTCAAGGTTTCGTAAAAGAACCACACGCGCCGCGTCACCGCGCCGGTCGGTGTCCGCTGGATGAAGTCTATGAGGTCCTGCTGCGGCAGCGCATCGAGGATGCGCTTGAGCGCCAGAAGATCGATCAGTTCATGGCGCAGAGCAAAGCCGAGATGCCCATCCAGGGTGTCGTCCGGTTGATACCGCTTGTCATAGACCTCCCAGATGCCTTCCTCCCGGCGATTGCCGCGCACATGCCGTTCGGAGATGCAGGCGGGATTTCTCACGGGCGCCTTCACGTCGAGCGCGTGGACGAGAGCCGCCCACCCCGCGAGCCGCGTGCCCTCTGGAACGGGTTCGTTCTGAAAATGGGCAGGACTGCCAATGTCCAGCTTCATGTCGGCTTTCTCTCATGGATGTCGAAGGTTGATCATATATCGCACATCTGTCGAAAGTACTTTACAGTTCAAGGATTGAAAATCAATCACCTATGTCGAAAATCGCTCACGATGAGATGTAGATGTCGATAACGAGACGAAGCATGCCAGCCGGCCATTGACCAGAAAGGAGCTAGAATGCCGTCAAAAGAGCTCTCGCGCGAGGAACTGTTCGCGCTGGTTTGGGAGAAGCCGACGCAGGAGGTGGCCCGGGAACTTGGCGTTTCGGATGTCGCAATCGCCAAGCTGTGCGCCCGTCTTCAGGTTCCCAAACCGCCACGAGGCTATTGGGCCAGGGTTCAATCCGGGCAGACGCCGAAACGTCCGCCCCTTGCGGCGTTTCGGGAAGAGGTTGATCGCAAACGCCGGGAAACGGCGCGCGGGAAAACAGCTGGATCACTGTCGAAACTGCAGCAGCAATTCTACGAGGCTGCGCTCAGCGAGTTGGACGCTCGCGGTACGGATGTGGATGGGGCTGAGACACGCGGGAGCAGACTTCGCGAACTCCACCCCGATCTTGCCGCACAGATCCTGCTCCTCATTCAAAACCGCGGGCATGACTGGGTCAAAGACGGAAAAGTTGCCGCCAACTGGAGCCATTCGGTTCAGGCTAGCGCGGCCAGTCTGGTTGGAAAGCTCCTGCCGCTCTCACGACCACAGCTCTTGATGTTCGAGAGCGATCGTGAGCCCAGGCGGTATACGGCAGATGGTCCTGCGGTCTTCGTGCGCCTGACCACATATTTGCAGGAGCGTATTGCTTCTCTTGTGCGCGTCGTCCGGGACCAGAAACTGAACCATGTTGTCATGCCACTCATGGCCGCGGATCACGCGTGGTCGGCCCGGTATCTTTATGCGCCGGCAGCGCATGTTTTCCTGGACAGCACCTTGTGTGTTTCGGCCACAGAAGTGTGGGTGGAAAGTGCCCGGCGAGCATGGCGCGACGAGGATCCGCCTGAAAGGGTCGCCACCGGCAGACTCAAGCTGCGCGATATCATGCCGATCGATTACATGCCGGTTCGGGAGATCGAATTGCCCGCCGGCGTTTCCCGAGCCACCGTGAAACCCTACCGTGAGCGCCTACAGGGATTGCTCGAGGCTGATCGTGTATACGAGATGCTATCTCACGCCACATACGCGATTGAACGCGAGGTCCCGGACGACAAACTGTTGCTCGCGGACCGAATATGGTTCGGAAGAGAGCGGCCCTTTCGGTCGGCTCGGGAAGCTTTGGCGCGTCTCGAAGGTGAACTGGCCGACTGGGAGACGGAGCTTGAAGCCGAGCGTTCCGCCCTCGCCCAATCCATACTGGGTGTTGAAGTGGGAGACATCGTTGCAGCGGAAAATCGCGGGCGCTTCCTACGCCTTTCTGTCACGGGAATTACTCTCTACGCGAGCGACAACGGGGCCACCTTCATTGTCAGCGGCACGCGGTTTCGCAAAGATGGCACATTGGGCAAGCTGCAGGACACGTTGAGCTTGCATTTTGAGAGTGACAGCTGCTCAAGCGCATATTGATCTGCGTACATGGTGCTGAAATGTTTCTAACAGATTCTGCCGATAAAGATCGCGGGGGCTAAAGAATGAACAAACAACCAGCGACGCCACCCATCGACGGCATCCGATCTGGCCTCATCGTCGAAGGACAACATTACGAGTTCAAGGCACGCCTGAACCTCGACGAACAACGTGGGAAGTCGAACTTTATCGATGATGTTGTATCGTTCCTGAATGCAGGGCCTGGATATCTGATTGTCGGGGTACATGAAAAGAAGGGAGTTTTCGCACGCTTCGAGCCAATGGATGGCGATCGCGACGCCTTGGCACGCCGTATCACTTCTATTGTTCAGGACAACATCGATCCTAAGCCATTGGGCGTTCGTGTGGACTTTCTCGATCTCGATACGGGAGGGTTCATTCTCTGTCTCGACCTCCCTGACCACCGGCTAAGGCCTTACCAGAACATGACTACCGGAGGATTCTATATTCGCACTGGTGCCCAAAACACTCCGATCCCCCGTGACCAGCTCCTTGCATTGTTCACGCCGATCGAGAAGCTGGAAGCCGATACTGTGCAATTAATGCAGCGGGAGAATGCGGCTGTGGATGCGCGGGACATCATGCAAAACAACGGCGCAACGCTGCATATAGCGATCGTGCCGCAGGAGCACTATGAACGGGAGCGGGCGCCTTTCGATCCCGGACGAGGTGTATTGAAAGTCATGCGTCATTATCATGGCGAGAGCCGTGATGTTTTCAAAGGCTGTGAAAATGGCGTCGAGGTGCGGGACAGGACCTTCCAAGAGGGACGGTCGATCTCTCGCTTTTTCATCGGAGATGACTGGCTCGTCCACTCCTATATTTCCCACCCATTCTCTGTCCAGGATGGGGAGGGTCGGCTGACGATCCACGAGTTTCGCGATGAATTCGCCCGGCACCTGCGAGATATTCAGCTCATTCTGGACGACTCCGGCATCCGGGGGCCGTTTGGGGTTCTCTTCGCAGTGAAGAACCTGCGCCGTAACCCAAAACTCGAATGGGCGTTTCCCAACGCCAGCGCCGCCAGTCTCGGTCGGCCGATACGGGTTGAGCGCGTGAGCGAGCAAGATCTCGTCGATCGGTTCTATGACAAGGTCAGAAGCGTTTCGGTCTATGGTCGCTGATGGTAAACTAAAGAATTTCCCGAGCAGCAGGGATGCGGCCCTGCTGTCAAAAGAAACAGTGCTGATATTCGCCTCGCCTCCCTGGCGGAGGCGACATAGGTTTGCCCAACTCCTACTTGGACGACAACAATTTCGTCGCCCATGGTTTCCTTCCCGGCTTGCACCGAATCCTCAGTTGAGGTGAAAATTCTGATTATAGACTGCTTGTAGCAGGAATTGCCTGCATCTCCTGTGTTGGAGGGCGCTTGTCCGAGTACCGTATTAAGAACGCTGCGATAACGCGAACAGGATTCGACTATCAGGACCTGGTCGGGATTGATATCCTCATCGAATATTATCGCGACCCGTATAAATACAAATGGGTTCAGTTGGAATCGGAGGACGGCGAATTCGGAGCGCTGGACGATGTAGTTGCTGCATTGCCTGACGGAACGTTTGAACTCACGCAGGTCAAATTCACGCCGCGACCGGACAAATACCTACTCAGTTGGGATTGGCTTCTCGAAAAGTCGCCGAAGGGCACCTCGCGGCTTCAAAAGTGGGCGACGTCGCTAAAGACGTTAGCCGTCAGCGGTCAGGTGAAGTCCGCCTGCCTAAGAACGAATAGGCACCCCGACCCCGATTTGGCAAAATCTCTCAGTAATGCGCTGATCGATCTCGGCTCCCTTGACGGCGCTACTCGAACTGCCGTCGAAACGGAGCTAGGCGGAGCCGCCGAAGCATCGAGCTTCTTTTCAAGCTTCGAGTTCAAGCATTCGGAGCCGATGATCGATCGCTTGGAGGCGACCCTCAGGGGCCGACTGGTCCCTTCATCGACGAACAGCGAAGGATGGCTGCTCCTGTTGCATCAAGCCAGGCGCTGGGCGTCGGTGCGAAATGAGCCACAGCCGGACGGAAGGATCACGCATAAACACCTCACGCAGATCATCAGTCGAAAGAGACCGCAACCTCTGTCGCAGGATTTTCGCATCCCCGATGGCTATGAACCACCAAGTCGCCCGTTTCACGATGACGTCATGAAGCGCGTGACCGATCAGCCAGGAATCTGGGCGCTCTGGGGTTCACCCGGACGTGGAAAGAGTACCTATCTGAGCTACGCGGTGGATCAGTTGCGCAAGCAAGAAGTCCCCACAATACGGCACCATTACTTCTTGTCGCTAGCTGACTCCGGAGACCGAAACCACTTCGCGGACATCGCCTCATCACTGATGGACCAGATGGTCGTTCGCTACGGCGATGCCGTAAAGGGGCTAGAGGAGACTCCGACCGAGCTCAGAAAATGGGTGGAGGCCTGTGCCGCTCATTTCGCGGCCAAGGGGAAGCCGTTTGTGGTCGTGGTCGACGGGCTCGACCACGTGGCTAGGGAATATGCCGATCTCAGCCAGATGAACCAGCTTTTCAACGCCCTTCTTCCGTGCCCGCCTAACGTCACGGTGTTGCTCGGCACGCAAAGGGTCCCTGACAACCACCTTCCTCTTCGGCTGGTCCAACATGCCCCTAGCGAGTCGTGGATCGAGGTTCCTCCAATGGACCGCAACGCGGTTCAACGGTGGGTCGTCATACAGCACGAGGCCGGGCGCGTGTTGCTCAGCAGCATTCGTTCAACCACCAAAGAACAGCACGAACTCGGTGCGATTGGAGATGCGTTCTACGACATCTCGTTGGGACACCCTCTGCATCTGATATATTCATTCGAGGCGATGGTTCGAGGAGGTTTCACATTTTCTCCCGAGGAAATCGGACGCCTCCCAAGCTGTCCCGAGGGCGACATCCGGAAGTACTACGCGGGACTGTGGCGCGACCTATCGCCTTCTGCAAAGCAAACCATCCACGCAATGGCCGGCTCCGGCTTCAGGTGGACCGAAGACGGGCTACGAAGATGCTTTGGTCCAATCGAGGAAATTGACCATCTTCTTGAGTTTCAGCGTTCCGGCGTCGCGCCGTTCCATGGCAGCTTGCTCGCCTTTGCTATTGAGCGGGATGACCACATCGCGTCGTTCAAGGCTCTCCTGCCGAAAATCGCGAAGTGGCTCAAGAATGACGCTCCTAAGTTTCAACGTTGGGGCTGGTACTGGATCATAGAGGCGCTAAACGGGGATGAACGTGATCTGCTCAACGCAACAACGCGCCGATGGGTCATCGATTCTCTTGTGGAAGGTTGGCCACCCGCTCAGATTATTGAAATCCTTTCGCGCGCTGAGGAACTGGCCTTCTCGAACGACGACTATGTTCGCACGACCGAGCTTCGCGCTCTCAAAACACGGGTCGACAACGGGCCGGAGTTTCAAGTTCAGAATTTCGGCGACTTCTCCGAGGTGGCCATACGGACCGCCTCCAATATCGAAAGCGTCGTATTCTCGGCCGACCAGCTCGGTTCGCTGGGCTCCGACGAGATACTTACTCTTGTTAAGACGGTGCCTGATCGTTCCTCCGATATAATCGAGGACGCCTTCGAAGAGCTGCGGCGCCGGGTCAATCTTTGGATCGAGCTTCGACATCATCCCGATCGTGATTTCGAGCTCTTGGTCCGCCACTTTCTCGAAGTCGCAGCGATTTCTCCACAGACCGACGCGGCACGCGTTATCAGGTTCCTAAAAGGGTTTCGGGTCGATGTGACGAGAAACAGTTCCTTCAGGAGTTTTGTTTCTTACCTTCGCAGAGAGAAACGAGTCGGTCTCCTCGTTCAGGCGGCGAAGTCACTCAAGGGCAAGAATGATCTTCCCTGGCGATTCCACGTTGAGGATGCCCTCGTGGTCGTCGCCTCGGCAACAGGAGAAGACGTCTCCCGCGCGTACTCACCGAACTCACAGGTCAGCCCACTTCTGTCGTGTTGGCGCCACTTCCACAAGTCGACCGCTAATCAGCGCCAAGCGAGCCTTCCGGACTCAACGGGTCCAATCCGCAAGGACTATGAGTATGGACGTAACCTAGACGTCGAGGACTACTTCGTTTCCGTCTTCTTCACCTCCCTTGCGAACAGCCTCTATGGTTACGAGATCGGCGGTGCGGCTCCAGTGGGTTGGTCGGCGACAGCGTTTCAATGTCTGACGAAGTTGGCAAAGGACATTGCGATGGGGCGCGCCCAGTTATCTTTCGCTACGCCTTACTACGCCGCGCGTAACATCGAGCCGGTTCGCCCCGACCGTCTCACCGATCCAGAAGGCACACAGTATTCCTCCTTCGTCCATGCACTCCGCGAAATCGCAATAGGCCTACACGCGCTCAAAAGCCCAGCAGGTCGAGTGCTGAAAGTGTCTGGCGACGAGCTGCGCATAGCCCGCGCCTCGAAACATTGGAACGAAGATTCCTGGATGGCGGCACAGATCGAGAGCAACCTTCCGTTGCTCGAACCGTCGCTGGCCCAGCTTGCTTTGGATGCGGCAGCTGACGACGAGGCGAGGTCGATCACCGAATTTAATCAAAGGGCGGATCGGTGGATCGAGCTCTCACGATATGCACTGCTATACGACCTGCCGGCGAAGTCGCTTCTTGCCCGGGCAGCCAACTGCCTTATCGGCTATGGGTGGCGAAAAGATCCATGGATTTACGACGTCCTCGATGCGGTCGAAGACATCCACGTTAGTGCTGGCGTTGACGTCATTCCGTTGCTCGAGAAGATCGTCCCGATCGTCGAGCAGATCACCGAGTTTACCGATGGGAAAGGCACCAATCACGCGAGGACCGCCCTTATCGAGACAGTAGCCCGTGTCTGCCCCGAGCGTCTCATCCAGTTTTATTCTCATCACATTGCGGAAGATGACTATCACCTTGCGGAAACCGCGCTCGAAAAGCACATCGAACTCGTCGATTTCGCGGCGCCCGACGCACGCGCGCTCGCTCGAACCCTTGTCGAGTTCAGCAACGTTGCCGCTTTGGACAAGCGCGCCGATCCAGAGGCGAAAGCCCTAGCAGAGCAGCAGATTCAACTTCTCGGCGGAATGCCCACCGATCACGCCTATCAGCCCTCTAACAACTCATCCGACATTCCTAGGATCGCCGCCCCTGACCCGACGAAATACAAGGTGTCCGAGTTCGCAAGGTTGATGGAGGACTTGGGAGACTACCGTATCAGCTACGAGGACCAGCGCGCAGCGGCGAAGCTGTGGTTGCGCCACTGGGTTTCGAAGGGCCGCGCGAAACAAGCCCTTGCAGCAATTCGAGCGTATTTCGAAGGCGAAAGCCATTCCAACAGCATTGCAGAGGACGCCCTCAATGAAGCGTTTGAGGCAAGCCTCGGCGTGGAGGGGCGCGACGAGTCCTACCACTGGCTTGTGCGCGCTCACATCGCGCGTCACGGTTGGCAGACAAGCTGGACGTCAGAAGCGGAGATCAACAGGCGGCTTGAGGCTGCCGCCAGTCATTTTCCCGAGAGGTGGAAAGAGTACATCCGGGACACCTCTGATCGCGCTCCCTATTGGAAACGCTCGGGCTACTCATTTGCGATCGGTTACCGCTATCTCGTGCGCTTTCTGCTCCTCGTCGGGCAGACAGAGATCGCGACGAACCTAACGAAGAACTTCGTCGACATTCTGGTCTCCGAGGTATCAGACCAACCGATCCCACCTTGTCCTTGGTTTAGGTGATGGACTCAGCGCGCTTCATTCTCGAGAGGCTCAATTGGCCGGTCCGCTTTGCGAGGCTGCGAGCGGCCCGTGAGTATGCGAAGCTGCTCGCGGATCCGTCCTTCGGGGCGACCGCGCTTCGGACCTATCTGTCCTGGCTCGGGGAGCGGCGAACAGAAAACGAGACTTGTTCGGGACTGGCCGTTCTATTCGCTGCCGATAGAGACCACCTACCAAGCCTTAGCGTCCTCACGCAAAATATCGCGTACCCGTCTATGCTCGCCGACTTCATGCTGAAGGAGGTCTATGGACCGCTCGCTTCGGTCGGCGATTGGACTTCGCAACACTCGGGCGAAGTGCCACCATCGTTCGAGCCGCGCGGGTACTTCTTCCGTGATCGAACAGCGCAAGTACCATCGTCGCTTGGCGACGAACTTACGCGCCTAGAACAAGCGTCTCGCTTCCCCTTCGTTAAGCAGTGGGCATTCGAATGGGAGCACGTGAAAACCGTCACCGACGCTCCGCTCTCCGGATTTCCGTATCATTTTCTTGACGCCTCCATGACGAGATCAGGCGTGTCGGCGCAGATCGATCAGCGCCAAGGCGACATCTACCGCTCAGCCTATCTGCGAACCCTCGATTGTGCGGTCGATCTCTGGCGGATGCCACTCGACGTGGCCTATGCGGCAGCTTGCAAGTGCTTGCCGCTCAATCGTGGCCTGGTGGACATTGAGCGCGTTGACCGGCCACATTGGCTTGGTGGGCTTCCGGATGCGTGCGCAGCAGATGGTGCGCCGCTCGAAAACATCGTCAGAAAAATTGTTAAGGCTGGGTCGACTTCTGACACATTGGTTCCCGTCCATTTGAAAACGCCGCTATCTTTGAGTATTTCGGAATTTTCCTCGCTGACCGTCTCATGCACCCTTCTTACCGAAGACTACGTTCCGCTTCAGGACACCGATATCGCAGCGCTCGATGGAGCCGCTTGGAAGCTTCCGATGGGAGCACTTTTTTCCGGGCAAGCTCGCCAGCTAGAACCTGAGGATCACTTCCGACCCGCTGCCCAAGGCAAATGCATTCCATTGTGCGTTGATGTCTTCCCCTTTCCGTTTGGCTATTGGTTCGGTGATCTATTTCACTTGGGTCTCAGCCTTCCGGCGAGCTACGCCTTTCCGCATCCGATTTCGTACCGTTGCGCAAATGGCATAATTCTGACCGAGCTAGATCGTCAGCCAGTCGGCCGCTGGACGACGTGGAATGACCACTGGACCAATCTTTATCCCAAAGGCGGCAATACGCGGTGCGGCGCCCTTACCGAGATGCGGCAGGCAGACATCCTCGCCGCGGCGGATCGCTTCGGACTAAAGGTGGGTTGGACGGCAGACGTGAAGGTCTGGCCCGCGAAGAAAGCTATGGAGATCTCAAGCTGTCGCGCAAGAGCGTCTACTTTTTCGATGACGGTGATGTTGTGCGCTGAATGGCCTCCGGTCCCACGCCTATGCGCCAGTAGTCGAGAGAAAAATCGGAGCCTGTAGCGTATTTCCGGTAGGTGTGTGGATTGGTGGAAACGCTCCCTAGACGCGATACCCTAACGTTGTATCGCCTACGCTGGAGCACGCCAGAGCGACATCATCTCCCCGACCGAGCTGACCTAGACGCTAACTCCGCAGACGGGGCCATAGGCGATTGCTTCGCGCACTAAAATCAGTCTTTGCTCCGCTGATGGAGAATTCTCGGAGGCTGACATTCCCCCAGCGAGAGCGTCCGAGATTTATGGGTGGTGGGAAGCGGTCGTTCGTTGCATGCACGGGCGCGTCTGCATGGCTTTCCAGGAGCGGATGTTCCCTCGATTTCGTTCAGCTCTTAATTGCCGCGGCGGTTGTCCACCTCTTATCTGCCGCTAGTGACCGTCGGCATCTTCGGCCGGGGCAGTTGCATCCCGCGTTTCCGCTAAGTCTTCGTACTCGCGCTTTCGAAGCTCGTGTTCCTCCATGCTGCGACGCTGATCAGCTGCTATTTGTCGATCTAGGTTCCTCATGTGCCTCTCAGCAAAGACGCGCACCGGTTCGCGAGGGTCTGAAAGCCATTCCTCGATTTCGGCCTTTTTGCTCAGGTACGCTTCCACGAATCCAAACTGACCATGCACTATTCCCGTGGAGTCTAGCACGATCTCAACCTCTTTGAGCAGCTCGTCATCGGGTTGCAACGCAGCAACTATTTCTCGGCAGATGGGCTGCAACACCTTCTGCCCATCAAATACCCTCAAAACGTCGAGGACGAACTCTAAGCTCTTGCGTTCGCCCTCCGCCACGATAGACAAAAGGCTAGCCTCGAGCGGGGAGAAACTCGGAAAGACGGCCTTCAAAAGCTGAGCGCCGCGATACTGGAAAAGTCGAGCATCTTCATCGTACCAGTCCCGCAGCTTCTGGACCATGTCAGCTGCAAAATTGGCCAGCGGGTCCTTCAATTCAGAAAGCGAAAACGGCACCGGATCGTATTCTTTCGGCGCGTCGTTGCTGTTTGCCAGCCTCAGCCGGTCAATGAAGTAGTCAATTACTCTGACAGGCCACTCCCCTGCGATAACGGCGAGGACCCACTCCGCCTCGTGCGCGAGTTTGAGTTCGGGAACCAGACTCGTGAGAACCTCTTCGACACCAGCGCCACTAAGCGAAGAAAAGACTGCGCTTTTCCTGGCGAATGGCCAGATTGCACCAACCCAGCGCGTGTCTCCTTTCGATGCGAGGTATCTAAGGCTTGGCAGGAAGACTCTCTCGACAAGCTCGTTCGGCGACGAATCTTGGCGTGCTGCGGCTTCCATCGCCCAAATAATGGCAACCGAGTCGCCTGCCGCCATCGCTACGCTGATCGCGCGCTCAAGTAAGCCGGCGTCGAACGAAGGCGACATGCTGCAATAGATCGCGATCTGTTGTAGGTATTTCTTCTCATCAAGCCACGCGTTAGCAAGCGAAGCTATGTCGTCGAGGCGCCCGCCGATCTCAAGCCCCCTTAGCAGGAATGGAAGGAAGCGTGCCAAGTCGGCATCTATGTTCTTGATCAGCTTCAACACCAGGTCGGGCTTCTCGCGAGCCAATTCCTCGAGAAAATTCATAAAGCTAGGAAATGTTGCGCCGTCATTCGACCTGGTCTGCGCGCACCGTATGATGATGTCGAACCATTCCGCAGCATTCTCAGCGGTGATTTCGTCTACATGCTCACTGATGCGTTTCTTCCGGTAGTCGTCCTTCTGCTCGATGTTCATTTCGCCATCCCACATTGGTGGGAATACGGACTCAAACCCAACAAGAGTCTTGTAGATGACAAATCGCCGATCCGCATTTATCTGATCGCGGAAAGCGATTATCTCCTGCGCCAGCTGATCATGCAGATCAACGATGCTAGGACTGTCTTGGAATTCGCCGCGAGATCTACCGCGATGGCGATAGAGCCAGAAAAGATCGTGCTCTATGCTTTGAAGTAGTTCCAGGCTCAGCCGACCGGCAATCTCCCGATAGAATGAAACGATGCTAATGGCATCCCCGAGCAACATCTTTATCAGGTCGGCATCAACGCGAGGGGCCGAAGGTGGTCGGGTGGCGTCATTGAAGGCGTGCTTTATCATTCGGCGCACCTCGTCATCTTCCGAGGATCGGAAGAAGTTGCGCAGAACATCGAGCGCAGTTCGCCGAATCTCCTGAAGAGCGTCGCTCGCACGGACCGCGCCCCTGTGAATTGTCACGCTGTCGAAGTTCCACGTCGTACCGCCGACTTCGAACTTGAGAACCTCGTCAAGCAAGGCGATCAAGAGCGGACGGACGCTCTCGATGTGATCTGCAGACAGTTGTTGCACTTTGTCGACAACAATTTGCTGAACTGCCGGGCCAACTTGTTGCCAAGCAGAAAGGTTATTCTCGGCTAGTCGCCGGGCAGATTGGACAATCCGGTCGGTCTCCGCGGGCACGTCAGCACCTGACCAGAGCTCAAGCAGGGTATCGAACGTAGCTTCGATTGCCCCTTCATGCGTGAAACGCAGGCGATCGATCACTTCGAGCGCCAATTCGAGAATATCGTCGCGAGTATATCCGTCAAAACCGTATTGAGTCGGGACCACTGATGCCGATCTCGCCGCTATCGCAACTGAGGCCATGCAGTCGCGAACCACGGGAGCTACGCCGCCGATATCATCGTAGTAAGGTAGAACGTGTTCTTTGAATTCCTGGAGCGAATCGTAGCGCTCGTTGTTGTCTTGGCATTCGTTGAGAACGCGTATCGGGTCGGCCTCGTACAAAGTGCGCCCCCTTCGGAGCTTCTCCACATCGTTGGCGACTTTCTGAAAATCAAACCCGGCTGGCCGAAAGTATTTCTCCATGATACGGGCCATTCTTTCTTCAACATCCTTCATCAGGGTGCTTCCGAAGCCACCAGGTAGCCTCTTGTAGATGGTGTCATGCGCCATCTCGGACCAAGCATGGTCCAACGTCGTTTGAACCTGCACCTCACACCACATGTCGCGGTGCTCCGAATACTCGGGAAGAGCAACACGCTTTTCCTTGAGCTTGAGCACGTAGTTGTAGGAAATGAATAGCGATGTACTCGTCGGCTCGGATGGCGGATAGTGGAACTTCGTCCTATCCCAATCCACCTCGAAATTGTCGCTAATTATCCGTGATGACACCAGTCGCGCAACGTCCGCATTTGTGTAGCAGACGATCCGACATCCGGCCAAATCTTTCACTACAACCTCGACGTCGTCACCCTCGGCAGCGCCACGATCGTGGAGCTTTGTTCGCAGCGACTTGACCGATTTGGCCCTGCTCTGGATTTGCTGCACTCGGATATCCGGGATGTTCCTAAGGACAACATCAAGAATGCGAGCGATCGTTTCCGCCAGCCGGGCGTAGGCGGCCTGACCTTCACGTTGATAGTCGTCGAAGTTCATCGCGAAACACCCCTCGGTCGTCGACCCAACGTTAGTCCCGGCGTCATCCAGCCGGAACCTCTTCCACGGCGTCGGCAAGGTCGCTCCACGCCTCCAGCCCAAGAGCGTGCTCCATGAGGGCGATTCTTAAGCCAGTGAACTGCGCCGTCAGTTCGGAGAGGTCGTTGTTCAGCGTGCGAGTGAATTCGACAGCCAACGACTCTTCAGGTGATGACTTGTCGAATTCGCGCTCCAGCCTTTGATAACAGGCCTGCACCATTTGGCTCGCCATCGCGTTCGCGACTGAGGGGTCGATAACAAACGCTTCGCTGAACCACACTATCGTCTCGTTGATGCGACGCAGGTGGCCTTCGACTTGGATAGTCTCCAGAGGATTAAGATCGGCTCCCTTATCCTGGAGCATCGCCGACACGGCCGTCATGTCGTTCAAGATCTCGGTGAGGCGCTCAATAAGTGGCGGCTCGACAATCGGCCACGGGAGCTGCGCGCGCCAGTCCTTGGTAAAGTCGATGTCGGGCAACAAGGCGTCGCCGATCCTCACCATGGCGACGGGAGGAACCTGATTCCGGATCAACGGGGCGCAACTCATGCGCGGCGCGTCTTCGAACGTTTGGCACACCGCGAAGAACCGTTCTACAGTCGCTAGCCACTCTTGGATGGACGAGGCCTCCAAAAGGCTGGCGAAGTAGACATGGGGCCAAGCGTAGCCTTCGTCTTTGGCCGGCGCCCGCGCATAGACATTGGCGACCATCCCTGCCTCGGCGAACGCAGCCTCGTAGGCCGTCTTACGCGCGGTGAGCACTTGTTCAGCGTGAGCTCGCGCCTGAGCCGCCGCCTTGGGCAAGGCTGAGTGGCGGCGGCTAGTCGTGCTGAAGTGGGTCGCCCACCGACGCCGTTGAGTGGGGTCGTTGGCGATGTGCCCGTAGACGGCACGAATGTCTTCCAGACGTTCGGCGAGGTCGGACATCGCCTGGATCGGCGGCTCCGAGATCATTCGCCAGATTTCGGGATCGGTCAGTTTACGCGCCATGGTGACAAGGTCGACGACCCGCATGGCCCGCGCCTTCATGTTGTCGCCCTCGTCATCGGCGAGTTCGGTGACTAAGCTTTGCAGATCCGCTGCGAAGGCGTGCATGTGATCGGACGCGGCGTAGCTGCCGGGATCGAGGGAATCCGCCATGGCTTCATTGACACGCGGCGGCGGCACAAAATCGCGCAGCACAGCACCGATGTTGACGAGCAGACGCCAGCGCTCCTTTGGCGGCTCCATCCTAAGATAAAGGTTGGCTGCCTCGTCGAGGCGTTGGTTCAATTCCCTGATCAAGCTGGCCAGAGACGCCGTTCGCCCGGTCTCCTGCGGCGCGCCGACGAGTCGGTCGATCGCTCGGGCCTGCGCGCGGTTCCATGCGATCTGAGCCGTGCCAGGCAACCTTTCGCGGTAAATGCGTTTGCTGTTGAAGCTGTAGCCGCCAACCATCAAGGGCGTTCCGTCCGGCAACAGGGAATCGGATACCGCGAGCCTCGCTTGGGGCGCCGCCGCCAACATCAACTCGCAGAGCCGCACAACATCGCCATGCAAATCGGTCTGCACCTTTTCAGAGATCACCCTGACATGGGCCTGCACGGCGAGTTCGCGCTCGCCGTCGTCCCCCTCGGCCTCGAGCAACTCAGGCGGTGTGATCCAGGCCAGCTCATCAGGCAGCCGCGCCAGGAGCGCTTGGGGGCCGCCGGCGAGATCAACGAGGCGCGCCGCTTCGTCGGGCTTGATATCAGCCATTGTACGAACGAGCTCGAGCAAGGGGATCAATGGAGCGCACGACAGATCCTGGGAGAGGGACAGATCCAGCCGAGGCGGCTCCTCACATCCCCGCAAGGGCATCAGCGCGGCCTGAAGGCGGTGATAGGTCTCTAGATCAACCGCCTGTAAATCCAGCTTGGAGACACCGTCGAGCAGGTCGATGAAAGCTAGTCTGAGGTCTGGGACTTTGACTTCTGCGAATGCAGACACGGCTTCGCGCAGCTTCACGAACAGCGGGATGTCGCCTTCTATCGCTCCGGTGGCCGAGAGTATGAACAGGAAGCTGGAGAAGCGATCATCGACCTCGAGCCTGCGAGTAATCTCCAGCCAGCGCTCCGCTACGATGTCAGCAGTGGCCAAGCCTAGGCCGTGAAGAATCGGCCCGAGAGCAAGCACCTCGCCGCTCATAACACGCGCCGCTAGCGCTTCGATCAGTACGGACCGTTGATCCGGGTGGGTGCGCAAGACCCGCGCCACGAAGCTGGGAAGCGCCAGGGGGCTGACGATCCAGGCTGCCTCAGTGACCGACTCGGAGGCCGGTTCGTCGAGACACGCGCGCGTGGCGTCATCGAGGTAGGCGGATCGAATCTCGTGCAATCCTCCGAGCACACCGTCGGCACCCTCTCGAACCGCGTGTTCCTCGACCAGTCGGGCGAGCGCCTTCGCCAATCGAGGGCCGTTCCAACCGAGGCGTTCGCGCAGAACCTGGCCGTCGACTGTCGCTCCATAGCGCCCTGGGAACACTATGCGGCCGAGCAGTTGAAGCTCGTCGAACCGATCTTCCGCCAAGCGTCGGCGCACCTGCTCGGCGAGGGTCTGCTCGAGCCTTCGTCCCTCGGTCAGCAGGTGTGTATATTCGAGCAGAAGACCTCGGCTTTGCTCAAACGGTTCGACCCAGTGAGAAAAGACGATTTTCCCTTCTGACGACAGCGCCGACCACAGTCGCTCGGCCAGAGGCTCGTCCAAAATCGGTCGGATGATTGGTGTCGATTTCGCACTCTCGAGCAGAAAGAGATCCTCTTCTCGAACCGAGCCCAGGACCAGCAGGCCTGCGATGGCATGAACCTCCGTCACCAGCCTGTCCCAGCCCGCGACACCCGCTCTCCCGACATCGTCGATGACGAAGCCGACCGGCCGAGTGGGTCCCGCATCGAGCAAACGCGCGAACTGAATCAACCGCGGCACGTCTAGGTCGGCCAGTCGCCGAACCCGATACCAGCGGATAGCGTGGCGGCTATGGTAGGCGGCCAGCCATGTCAGCGCCGACTTTCCTGCACCGGACGGGCCGGCGACCAGCGCCGTTCGCGACGTTTCCAACGCCTCCAAAATGTCGGCGGTTTCAGTTGGGCGCTCAAACACAAGTCCGGCGCCGACATGGCCCGGCATGACATTGACGCCGCTGTAGAAGTCCGCGGAGGTCAGAGGCTCGTGAAAGTTGGCTGCGTCGCAAAGCTCGTCGGCGAGTTCCAGGCGCCCCAGCGGGTCGGTGATGCGGTGCACGTGATCAATCAACGCCTGGACCGCGGTCGCACCGAGAGACGCGGGGTCCCCCGGGCGTTGCGCATAGTTATCGTCTGCGGCTCGACCGACCGCTTCACGCAGCATCTGACCAACCAGCCGGCCCGCTGCCGGTTCGAGGCTGCTTCTATGCGCCAAAATCGCCGGGACCACGCCTAACGGATCGGGTGCCACGACAATGTGCAGCCGCTCGAAGACCGCCGGCGCGTCCACCACGCGAGGCGCGCACGCCGCCGAAAGGGCGTTCTCGAGTGTCGACAGCGCCTGCCCAGTCTGGGCAAGGGTGGCACTCCATCCGGTCGGCTCAAGTCCCTTGACCGGGCGTTCGAGCACGAGGGCGAATTTCAGCTCGCTGGGTTGATCACCCTGCAAGGGAAGGCTCATTTTGGCCAGATACTCGGCCACCTCCTTGAGAGTGAACTCCCCGCGGGGATCATGCCGCGATTTGATCTGTGCTCGGATTTCAAGTGCGATGCCATGTAAGGTTACGTCGTCGAGACCTTCAGGAACCACCGCCGTCCAGGCCGAAGTTCCCGCCCAAGCGTCGACGGCCAAGGCGGCGCAAACCGCATCCTGATAGCGGAAGCCACGTCCTGCGCGGGCGCCCGCGCGCGTTCTTGCCCAAAGATCAGGATCAATCAAGACAAAGTTAGACAAAATTCGCCAATCCCTCGAAACTCGCAGTCACTTCCCACAACAATGCGTTGGCTGAAAGCCGTTCCAGGTTACAAAGCTAAGATATAGCCGCGACTTCGTCTGGTTGGCCACCGGAGAACTACGGACAGGACTCTTTCATCATAGCCAAACGACGGCAGTTGCAGCGAGAGCGGAGAAGAAGGCCGTCAACGTGATGGTCGGTTTCGCGCTAGAGCGCACGCGCATTTCCGTCCGAGACAGTTCGTCTGCGGAATGTTCACTTCAGCCAGATGGCTCCGAAAGGAGACAGACGGATTCGGCCCCAAACAGGTCATGCGGCAAGCATGCCTACACTGACCGGTGCTATGGTCCTCACATCTGCAACTTCTCTTCCAATGTTGCCAGTAGGTCAGCGTGTTTGCGCGGGTTGGACTGCTTCCGACAGGCGCGGCGTCGAAGCTTGTGCGGACGCTCTCGCTGCCTGACGGTCACCCGGACTGAACCGGCCACCGCCGGGGCATCCGTCCCGGCGCATTTCCGATCAACTGAACAAGGAGTGCGATTGATGATCACCTTCATAAAGAAAACCGAACCTCAACCTGTGCCTGACACAAGCGAAGAGAACCGTTTCGAGCAGATCCGCAAGGCTGCAAAGGAGAAGCACCGGAAATCCGATGCCGACAGCGCCCGCCGCCGCGCCCGCCAGACGGCCGAGGACAACCGGCTGATCTGAGGTCCATGACATCCCACCCGAACAGGCAACATCCAATGAGATGTCTTGATCGAATAAGGACGGAACCGTCGCTCTGGCTCCTGATACTGATGGTCGGGGGCGTGGCCGCCACGATTCTTTACACGGTTCTCACCAGCATCACCTATTGAGTGATAGCCGGGCGTGAAACGAAGCCCACCAGCACGCTGAGTTTCAGGTAGCCGGCTAAAATCTGCAGCAGCCCAGCAAGAACGGTGGCGGTCAGGAAATTCGGCCCCAGATAGGTCATGCGGCAAGCATGCCTGCACTGATCGGTGTTCCGGTCCTCACAACTGCAATTTTTCTTCCAATCTTGCCAGCAGGTCGGCGTGTTTGCGCGGTTTGGACTGCTTCAGCTTGCGAATGTTTTCAAGCTTCCATCTCACGGCGGGCATGCGTCAGCATCTGTTTCAAAAGTCCATATTATTCTAAAGTCATGCTATATATTTTGACTTAAATGCTGCACTGTCAGGATGGGCATTTTTCAGAAATAGTCAGAATCATAAAATGCGGCTTTATAAATCCTCTCTCGATGGGAGCAGTGAAGCCGTTCCGCCCCCCCGGCGAGCCAGACAGCGAAAGTACGCGTTAGACGTTCGGTTTCCGGCTCCACTCAGTATGCATGCCTACGCCGCCAGAAGCCGAGAGAGCAATCGGAGCCTGTAGCGTATATCCGGCAGGTGTGGGGATTGACGGCAGCGGTCCTCCGCTACCAACGTTCCCCCGAACCTGATCTAGGTGTGCTTTACGTCCAAGTCGGCCTACCGCTACCATCACGCACAAGCCCTTTCGGATAGACAACCGGTGTCCCGCTCCCTCGTGCAGGACTAGAGCCTTTCGGCAAGCCGAAGCGTCACCATGTAGCCGGCCCAGGCTGACGCGCCCGTCAGTGCAGTCCCCCACGCCATATCGACGATGGTTACCGCCACGGACCAGTTTTTCACCGTTGCCAGATTGGTCATGTCATAGGTTCCGTAGGCGATCAGACCAAGAAGCGCACCGGCGATAAGAGCACTGGTTGCCGTGCCGTTGCCAAGGGCGGGGGCGACGGCGAAGTAGACGATGCCCGCCACGTATACGCAGTAGAAAAGCCCGGCGGCGGCAAGGTTTGGCTGATCCAGAAGCAAGTGCCCCATCCGATCGCGGTAGAAGCCCGTAGCCACACGCGACAGCCAGACATAATCCAGCCCGAAGAAGACCATGGCCGTGGCGAGATATGCGATGATGTAGGTCATTGAATGCTCCGATACCTGGAAAGTCGCGCGCGATCAGATTCCGAGGATCGGCTGAACGGCGCGCACCAGCCAGCTGCGAAATTTCAAGGGGGCGTCTGTGACGGCAAGGCAAATGCAATCCTCGCCTTCCGTCGCAACCGGCTGATGCTGCAGAGCCTCGTCCGCCTCTTCCAGATCGCCCCGTGCGAATAACGCGTCGCCGTCGTGAAAACTGCCGGAAAGAACGAGCGTTAACTCCCGCCCCCGATGCCCGTGCTCCGGCACCGGCTTGCCCGCTGGAATGCGCAGCAAGCGGACCCTTGTGCTTTTGTCCTCCACCGCAATGGGCAGGTGGTAGGCCCCGCGACCGAGCGGTCGCCATTTCACCGAATCCACGTCACCCCCCACATAAGAACGCAAAGGTTCCGGCAGGACGATAGAGAGGGCGCTCTCCGGATTGCGGCTTGACGGGGGTGTCTCGCCTTGCGCCTTTGCGCTCTCCAGCCGCTGTTTGAGGGCCTTCCAGCTGCGATCCTCATCGGGCAGCGAAGACTGAGGCGCAAGGTCGCTTACCAAAGCTCCACCCGCCATTTCCATCAGCGCAAGGCGGCGCCTGCTCTGTGGACACAAAGCAAGATGGGTGGCAATCGCGATGCGCCAGCCTTCCGAAAGCACGCCGGTGGCATAGTCGAGAAGAAGCTCATCGCTTACCTGATGCTGAATGGTCATGGCCGGTCTCCCAGCGCCGCGCGCAATTTTGAAAAGGCAAGCCGAATGCGCGATTTCACCGTGCCCAGCGGCAGCCCGAGACGTTCCGCGATCTCGCTATGCGAAACCTCCTCGAAGAAGGCCAGTTTCAGAAGGTCGTGCTGCTCGGGAGGAAGGCCGGTCAAGGCGATATGCAGACGTTGTTCTTCGTCTTGTGTTTCGACCGCATCATCGGCTGCAGGCTCTGCTTCCGGCACAAATGCGGGATCGTTGGGATCGAAGTCCGGTTGCCGGCTGCGGCGGTAGCTATCGATGCGCAAGTTGCGGGCGATGGTGAATATCCAGGCACTGGGTGAGCCTTTTGCCGCGTCGAACTGCGCGGCCTTGCGCCAGATCGTGACCATTGTTTCCTGCATCAGTTCTTCCGAGACCTGCGGGTCGCGCACACGCTGCAGCATGAAGGCGCGCACCCGAGGTGCGTAGGCACGAAAGATCTGTTCGAAGGCTTCCATATCGCCGCTCGCGCCAACGCGGACGATCAAACGTGCAACATCGTCTTGAGGCGCTGGTCTGGAGATATCTTTCATCAAGCCCCTCAACACCGCTGTGTGATGCCGTGTGGCATGCACGACACGAAACGCTGGAAGCGCCTGTCTGGCAGGCAATGTCGGGCATAGATCGAGATTCATACCCTGAGTTACGACAGTTAGAGCATTCCGGATCACAACAAGCAAAATTTTTTGATGCAGGGAGATCCAAACGGGCTCCGTGTCCGTAGACCTTCATAACATTCATGGAGGGCTTCCCGTTGCTGACAAAAAGACACAGGCCGACTGACAGTCGCGTGGCGGTTATCGGCAGCGGCATTTCCGGGCTTTCGGCTGCCTGGCTCATTTCCCGCTCTCGCCAGGTCACCCTTTATGAAGCGGACGCGCGACCAGGCGGACACGCGAATTCGGTAGATGTAATCACCCCGCGGGGGCCCACGGCGGTCGATACGGGGTTCATCGTCTACAATGACCGCAATTATCCTGAGCTCGTCTCCCTTTTTGAGCATCTTGGCGTTTCCTCCCAGCCCTCAGACATGTCCTTTGCGGCGTCGCTGGATGGCGGCCGGTTCGAATACTCCGGATCCGGGCTCAAAGGGTTGCTTGGTCAGAAAGCAAATGTCCTGCGTCCGTTCTTCTGGCGGATGATCGCCGACATAATCCACTTCTACCGGACGGCCCCATCCATTCTGATCGAACGCGGCAATACGGACGAAACGCTCGGCTCATTTCTTGCACGCGCGGGTTATAGCGACAGCTTCATCAACAACCACCTTCTTCCCATGGGCGCAGCGATCTGGTCGACCACGGCCGCGCAGATGCGTGATTACCCACTCCGCGCCTTTATCGGATTTTTCGAGCGACACGGGCTTCTGACACTCACCAACCGGCCGCAATGGCGCACCGTCACGGGCGGCAGCCGCACTTATGTCGAGCGGCTCCTGAAGAATTTTGAAGGAGAAGTGCGCCTTGCCTCCCCCGTGACAAATGTACGACGCCGGGATCACGGGGTAGAGGTAACCGACGCAACTGGGCATACTGACACATTTGACGACATCGTGATTGCCACTCACGCGGATCAGGCGCTTCGCATGCTCGAAGACCCAAGTGAGGATGAATACCAGCTCCTTGGCGAATTCGCTTACACGCCCAATGAGGCAGTGCTGCACCGGCACACTGGACTTATGCCGAAGCGTCGCAGCGTCTGGTCGAGTTGGAATTACATCGAGGCGGCGCGCCAGCCCGGAGAACGACAGCTCTGTGTCACCTACTGGATGAACCGCTTGCAGAACCTCGATCCGGTCCATCCGCTCTTCGTGACGCTTAACCCAGTCTATGCGGTTCCCGAACAAGATCAGATTGCCGCCTTTTCCTACACACACCCCCTCTTCGATACGAAAGCGCTCACGGCACAGAAGCAGCTTTGGCGGCTTCAGGGCGTCCGCGGAACCTGGTTCTGCGGTGCCTATTTCGGCAGCGGGTTTCATGAAGACGGCATCCGCTCGGGCCTGAGCGCGGCAGAACAACTGGCCGGCGTTTCTCCGCCCTGGAGAGGCAATCGGCAAGACCAGCCGCTGCCGGTCAGTCAGGACGTTGTCGCGGCAGAATGAGCTGGGTTTCCACCATATATTCCGGAAAGGTCGTCCACCGACGTCACCGGCCCACGGCACACCATTTGAGCTACCGGGTGTTCGCCCTCTATCTCGATCTCGATGAATTGCCTTGTCTGTCGGAACGCTTGCGGCTGTTCAGCTATAATCGTGCCGGGGTGTTCTCCTTCCACGACACGGATCACGGCAATGGCGTTCCGGGCGGGTTGCGCCACTGGGTCGATGCGCAGATTGAAAAGGCCGGCCTCGATGCCAGGACAATGCGGGTGGGCCTGCTGTGCTATCCAAGGATGTTTGGGTACGTCTTCAATCCTCTGTCCGTGTATTTCTGCAGGGATGAAGAAGGCAATGTGCGTCTCATACTGTACGAGGTGTGCAACACCTTCGGCGAACGGCACACCTATGTGATTCCCGTGGAGAATATGGCTCCGAAGGGCATTCGCCATGCCTGCGACAAGGCACTTTACGTGTCACCCTTCCTGTCAATGAAGTGCCGGTACAACTTCCGCATCCTGCCCCCCACGGAGGATGTGTTGGTCGCAATCAACGAGACAGAGGAAGACGCACCGGTGCTGCACGCCTCCTTTGCAGGACAACGTCGGGACTTGACTGACCGGGCGTTGCTGGGACTCCTTTTAAGCCATCCACTGATGACACTTAAAATCACCGGTGCAATCCATCTCGAGGCGGCACGCCTCTGGCTGAAAAAGATCCCCTTCCACAGGCACACGCCTTCCCCAAACCGGGTCACGCAGACCCTGGTCAAACCCGATCAAAAGGCAGATCCTCATGAGTCATATTGAACATGCCTCCAGGCTAAACGCCCAGTCATCGAGCCCCCTGTGGCAGCGCATAGTCTGTCGCTGGGCGGATGCCATCGATTACGGTCAGATCACTCTGCGTTTCCCCGACGGCGGGCGTCACACAGCCGCCGGGACACAGCCAGGCCCAGCCGCCGTGCTTCGCTTCAAGAACGGACGGGCTTTTATGCAGATCCTGACAGGAGGCAGCAACGGTTTTGCACGGGCCTTTCTCGACGGCCACGTCGAAACGCCCGACCTGGACGCCGTCCTCGAATTGGCTCTGGCTAACGAAACACGCTGGCGTGCCGTGTTGGAGAGTTCCTCTCTGATGTCCAAGCTGGACGTGCTGAGGCATCGCCTTCGTCGCAACTCGCGCGCGGGGAGCAGGCGCAACATCGCCTTCCATTACGATCTCGGCAACGAATTCTACAGCCACTGGCTCGACAGGAGCATGACCTATTCGTCAGCGGTCTTCAGCTCGCAAACACAGAGCCTGGAGGACGCCCAGGCTGCCAAATACGATCGCATCATCGATCGCCTGAAGATCGGGCCCGACGATCATGTTCTCGAGATCGGCTGCGGCTGGGGAGGCTTCGCTGAACATGCAATTCGCAAGACGGGTTGCCGTGTGACCGGACTGACACTGTCGCGCGAGCAGGCCAATTTTACCCGGGAAAGGCTTGCGCAAGCTGGATTGTCCGACAGGTCCGAAACCCGTCTGCAAGACTATCGCGATTGCCGCGGCACCTTCTCCAAGATTGTCTCCATCGAAATGTTTGAAGCCGTCGGCGAGGAGAACTGGCCTCTCTATTTCGATCGGATCCGCGCCCTCCTGGCACCGGGTGCGCGTGCTCTTATCCAGGTGATCACGGTGGATGAAAGCCGCTTTGAGATCTATCGACGGAAGGCGGATTTCATCCAGACCTATATTTTTCCCGGTGGCATGCTCCCGTCCCAACGCGCCTTCGAAGATGCCGCTTTCAACGCCGGCCTCACACTCGCTGACCGATATTGTTTCGGGAAGGATTACGCCCGTACATTGACCGAATGGGAAGCGCGCTTCGCACGAGGGTGGGAGGCCATTTCGTCACTCGGATTCGACGAGCGCTTTCGCCGCATGTGGCTTTACTATCTAGCCTATTGCCGGGCAGGCTTCCGCAACGGCCGTATCGATGTGGTTCAATACGAGCTTGCATAACCTGCCACAGTGAGAGGATCAGTCTCCAGCGCGCACAAGCTTGCGGGTAATCATAAAGCGCAGAGCCGCTGGCAGGGCGTGCAACAATTTGATTGCTATCTTCATTTTCCAGGGGAATATGATCTCGTACCGTCCGGATTCGAGCCCTTTTTCGATCGTGTCTGCGGCCTCCTCCGCCGAGATCAGGAATGGCATCGGAAAATCATTGCGCGCCGTCAGCGGCGTATCGACGAAACCGGGATTGATGACGCTCAGCGAAACGTTCCTGCGCTCGGCCTCCGGCTTCATTGCCTCACACAGATTGTTGAGCGCCGCCTTGGTCGCGCCATAGGTTGCGCCACCGGGCAGACCATTGTAGCCCGCCACTGAAGCCATGATGGCGATCTTGCCCCGCCCGCGCTGCATCATCGTTTTCAATAGCGGGTCAAGCGCATTCAAGGTGCCTTGCAGATTGACTGAAATCATCGCCTGCGCGGTTTCTGCCCTGAAGTCGAAAGCACCGTCGCGCTTGTAGGTGCCTGCTGCCAGAACAGCCATGTCGAGCGGTCCGAGGTCATGCTCGATCCGCCCGTGGACGCGCCTGGTCAACGTCATATCGGTAACATCAAGCGGATAAGGGTAGATGCGCCCCGCCTGCTCGGCTGCCAGTTCTTCCAGCGCTTCCACACTTCTGGCACTGGCCGCCACCTGCCATCCGCTGCGCGCCAGGCGCAACGCCAGCGCGCGCCCGATACCAGAACTTGCACCTGTGATCCACACGATACCTTTTGCGGTGTTGCCTGTCATGACGCTCAAACTCCTCTGTTGCCAGAGACTACGCGTCAAAACCAGGGCCGGATCACCCCAGTCGGCGCCTCCCGCCATTTCGCATGCGCGAAAACCCTTTATTCGACCGGATACTGTTTCGCCAGGGCCGCCACGTCATTGTCGGTGAGAAGGTTTGCCTTCATGCCGCGGGTAAGCAGCACCAGACGTGCCGTTGCTTCCAGCTCCTCCATGGCGAAAACCGCTGCTCTCAGATTCTTTGCCGCCACCACCGGGCCATGATTGGCCAAAAGCACGGCTGAATGCTTGCCTGCAAGGCCCCTCACCGCCTCACCCATGGCTGCATCTCCGGGCATGAAATAGGGAAGAAGCTTCACCTTGCCGAGTTGCATGAGGGAATAGGGCGTGATGGGTGGCAGCACATTGTCGGGATCCGTTTCAGGCAGCACCGAGAGCGCCACCGAATGGGTGGAATGCAGATGCACCACCGCGCCGGTCTGGGCCTGACGCGTTTCGTAAAAGGCTGAATGGAGAGGCACCTCCTTTGTCGGGAGGTCGCCGTCAATATGTTTGAATGATCCATCGAGACGGGAAATGCGGGCCGGATCCAGCATGCCGAGCGAAGACCCGGTTGGGGTCACGAGCAAACTGCCATCAGAAAGCCGGGCCGATATGTTGCCGGTGGACCCATGGGTCAGGCCGCGGTCATAGAGAGATTTCGCCAAAAGCGCAATTTCATCCCGCAGGCGTGTCTCTTCACTCATGCATTTGCTCCAAGAATTCGTGCTGCCTTGATGAAAAAGTCCTGACCTCCGAAATTGCCGGATTTCAAAGCCAGTCTCAGCGATCTTCCAACCACCTGAAGCGCTGGAACACCTGGGTCGATTTCCGGCCCGATCTCGAACGCCTCGACCTCCAACGCCGACACGATCGCCCCCGAGGTTTCGCCCCCGGCGGATATGATGATGTCCACTCCCCGCTCTGCGAGAATACGCGCGGTCTCTGCAAATAGCTGCTCGATGGCCTGCGCCACCGTGTCCCGGCCAAACCGGCGCTGGTTCTCCAAAACCGTTTCCGGACCAGCGGAAGAATAGGCGAGCGGAACACCCTCTTGTTCGATCAGCCATTCAGCCAGGGATTCCGCGTTGACCCGCTTTTCAAGCACTTCGGCAGCGGCAATCTCGTATGCGGGCTGGCCTGCCCTGCGGTGCGCCTCCACCTGACCGCATGTGGCACGGGAGACAGAGCCCGCCAGTGCCACGGCCTTCGATGCCATCGGCGCGAACCCTTCCGCGCGGTCGAGCCGGGCGGGACGGCAGCCGAAATTCTCTGGAAGACCAAGAGCAATCCCTGAGCCGCCGGTCACAAGCGGGAGATCGGCCACCGCCCTGCCGATCTCCACCAGATGTGCATCGCTGACCGCGTCGACAATGATGAACGGCCGCCCCGCCTCGAACTCCCGCGTGATGGCGCGTCGAATGGCTTCATGCCCGGCCAACACATCCCCGATAGCCACATGGCCGACGGGCTTTTTTGTCTGCGACGCCAACACCCGGCGCAGATCCGCATCCCGCATCGGCGTCAATGGGTGATTTTCCATTCCGGATTCATTGAGTAGCCGGCCATGGACAAACAGGTGACCCTGATAAATGGAGCGGCCTGTTGCGGGAAAGGCCGGGCAGAATATCACCGGTCCCGCACCCAGGGCGTCACTCAACGCCTCCGCAACAGGGCCGATATTACCTTCAGACGTTGAATCGAAAGTGGAGCAGTATTTGAAGAAGAATTGACTGCAACCCTGATCGCGCAGCCAGTTCAACGCTTCCAGAGACTGTCGGACAGCCTCATCGGCGGGTACTGTCCGCGTCTTCAGGGAAACGATGCCCGCCTCCACATCCGGTGCGGCGAGTGAACTGGGGAGCCCACAATATTGAACGACCCGCATTCCGGCTTTGGCAAGCGTGTTTCCAAGGTCAGACGATCCGGTAAAGTCGTCCCCGATACAGCCAAGCTTCATTTATGCCTGCCCCGTGTGTTGGACAAAATTGAAACCCTCCCTGGGCCCCGTTTGCTCGCCAGCTTTCCATTTTCTGCGACCTTGGGAAAGAGGGGCCGGGCGGGTTGTCCATCTCCGCGCTGGGGGCACCCCGGCACTGTGTGCAGATACGTGGCGATCATCCGCTTGTTGCCGCCATCCGCTTGTTGCGCCCATGACCGAGCGCGATTGTCTCTCTCTCTCTCTCTCTCTCTCTCTCTCTCTCTCTTGCAGACTTTGCAGAAGCCCTTTCGGAGCAATGCCCCTGCCAATGTCAGCTGAGAAATGACGTTTCAATCCGAACCCGTCTGCCTTGCAATGGCGCCCGGGGGTCCCAGTAGTTTGGCACCGGTGTCGTGCCCGCGGTGCAAAGCGCACTCAGAAATGCTTCGTCGTCAGCATCGTAAGGTGCTTTTGCCGCTTTGAGGTAGGCATTGAGCTGATCGACGGTACGCGGGCCGATCAGCACGCTTTTAACGGCGTCGTTGGCCAGCACCCATTGGAGGGCGAGATGCGCCGGCGCGACCCTCTTCTGATCGGCATACACGGCCACCCTCCCCGCGAGTTCCAGTGTTGCGGGGTGAAACTCCGTTTCCAGCATGCGGGTATCCCCACGCGCCGCACGCGAACCCTCGGGCGTGCCCGAACGATATTTGCCCGTGAGCACGCCTCGCGCAAGTGGTGAATAGGGAACGACACCAATGTCAAAATGGCGGCACACCGGCAGATAGTCTGCCTCCGCAGTCCGGTTGAGCACGTGATAACAGGGCTGCGCCGCAACCGGTCTCGCGACCCTGAACCTGTCAGCCAGATGCACGAGTTCAACGATCTTCCATGGTCGGAGATTTGACACACCCCAAGCGCGAATGGCGCCGCTGGTCAGAAGTTCGCCCATAGCTCCGACAATCTCATCGAGCGGCGTGGAGTTGTCGTCATGGTGCAGGTAATAGAGATCGACCGTTTCCCGTTTCAGCCGCTCCCGCGACAATTCTGCCGCTTGGAGAATCCACGCAGGCGAGAGACCGCCACTTCCTTGAAACCCCGGCAGTGGGTTACCGCATTTCGTGGCGACGTAAACCGGCAGATCGCGCTGGCTCAGAAGCCTTCCTAGAATGGCTTCAGATCGAGTTCCCGCATAGGAATCCGCTGTATCGATGAAATTGCCGCCAGCAGCAAGATAACAGTCGAGGATGGCTGAGGATGTCTCCTCATCAGCCTGGTCCCCGAACATCATCGTGCCAAGACAAAGGCGCGAGACCTCCGGGCCATACGGTCCAAGCTTCGTGGCCGTCAATGGCATGCCTCGCCGCTCCCGTTCAGAACCTTCTTTTCATACACCGATCCAGACGCTGCCCCCACGGCCGGACGCTGAAGTTCGCCCTCTGGAGTCCAGCTTCAACGACACTTGGTGGCACGGGAGCTCATAGTGCATCTTTGACCAGAGGCAGCAAGTCTGCACGCGTTGCCTTGGGGCTACCACACATTCTGGCGGTAGCCCCCAGACCTTGTCAAAGGAAGAGATCTGCGATGATTGCCGATCCGACATATGTGCCCGTCATCACGAACACGGCCACGATGAAGAGTTTCCAGCCCGAGGACTTGGCGATTGAAATTTCGCGCCGGGTGATCGCGATGCCCGCATAAGCCAGACATGGCGTGGCAAGCGTGAGAAAATTCACGTGGCTCACCTTGTCCAGAACCCAGGCACTGCCGGGTGTCCAGGGCAAGGTTGCGAGGATGCCCACGAGTGATATCCAGGCGACCGATGGCAGGTTGATTGGAACGACATGTGTCAGAACCAGGCCAACCATCGCGATGACGTAAAGGACGGCAAGGCCGACCAGCCCCTGAATGACCGTGGCGTCTGTCGCAACCGTATTCCCCACCAGAGCGATGAGGGACACGGCGGCCAGCAGCACGGCATGCTGCCCGAGATCGGGCTTCGTGTTTGCTTCGTAGTCGACGGGAAGTTCAGCAGTGCTCATGATCATTCTCCGGCGTTGCTGGCTGCGGGCTCTTTGCGGCCCAGAAGGTCGTAGAGTTTCTCAGTCACCGGCAGGGCCACAAAGATGCACAGGTAAAGGCCTGTTGCATATGTCAGCACATTGCTGGCCCCGGCGAGGGCGAGAATCTGCTCCTCCATCGCCGGTACGGCGTGAGACAACGCACCGGAGCAGGCCGCCATCATCGAGCCCGAACCGATGCCGCACGCCATGGCCAGAGCCTCGATGCTGAACCAGCCGGAGGTCGCCAGAAGCGACGCGAGAATGGCGAAGATGAACGTCCCGAAAAGTGTACCGATGACATAGACGCCCATGACGCCGGCACCCTCGGCGGATTTCAGCCCGTATTTGTCGGCGATGATCGCGATGTTCGGTTCACGGGCGACGGAGAAAGTGGCTCCCACCGCTTCCCGCCCCATGCCGAGCACCAGCACGGCAACCGGGAAAGCAAGCAGAATCGTGCCCAGATTGCCGAGCTCCTGCAAAATCAGCGCCGGCCCCGCGGCAATGATCTTCTCCATCGACGGCCCAATGATCGTGCCGAACTTGGCGATGAACGGCATGATCGCGATCACGATCAGCGGTGATGCAGCACGGACCTCGCGCTGTCCCATCCAGCCTTCAGCCTTGCGAATGACGTTGGGATTGAGAATCAGCCCCATCACGAAGGCGTAGAGCAGAGGCAGAAGCAGGATCGACCCGATGCCGATCGGCACGGCGACCACGCCAATGGCCTCTGCGATGATGGTAATGACCAGCACGCTCAGATGAAGGCGCCAGTCCAGCAGTATGTCTTTCGTCTTCTCCATAGAGATCCCCTCTCGTAAGCCCGTCCCATTCTTAACGCGGGCCGGGATGGAACAAAGGGCGGCCCTAGAGGGACCGCCCATGCGGTTCAGCCCGGCGCGTAACCGAAGCCGATCGTCGGATCGGCTGCGGTTTCGACCCAGACTGATTTCGTAGTCGTATAGGCGGCAAGCGCCTCCCGGCCGGAAGAACGCCCATAGCCCGACTGGCCAAAGCCGCCGAAAGGCGACATCACATGGATTGTCTTGTAGCTGTTGATCCAGAAAGTGCCAGCGCGAACTGTTGCTGCAACGCGGTGTGCACGTCCCACATCCCGTGTCCAGACCGCGCCCGCGAGCCCATAGGGCGTGTCGTTGGCAAGCGCCACTGCTTCTTCCTCCTCCTCGAAGGAAAGAACGGACAGAACGGGGCCAAACACCTCCTCACGCGCGATCTCCATCTCGCGAGATACCTGGTCGAGAACTGTCGGAGCATAGAAAAATCCGTCGGTATCACCCAGGGCCTCCGGTTTTCCGCCGCCGGTTGCCAGATGCGCACCTTCTGAAACGGCGGCGCGCACCATAGTGTCCACCTTGTTCCACTGGCGGGCATTGTTGACCGGGCCGATCTGCGTGGCCGGGTCGAGCGGCATGCCGACTGGAATTCGGGCGCTGGCCTTCGCCAGTTTTTCAACCATCTCCGCGTGCACGCTGCGGTGAACCAGAAGCCGGGAACCAGCCACGCAGCTTTGACCGCACGCGGCGAAGATTGCCGCCTGCGCACCGACCACGGCACGGTCGATATCCGCATCGGCAAACACGATGTTGGCGGATTTCCCGCCCAGTTCCAGGATTGAAGGGATGAGACGCCGCGCCGCGGCGGATGCGATCGCCGCACCGCCCGCAGCTGAGCCGACGAAGACGACCAGACCCGTCGCGGGGTGTTCGATCATCTTCTGGCCGGCCGTCGGCCCCTGCCCTGCAATCACGTTGACGAGCCCCTTCGGCGCACCTGCCTTGACACACAGGGCAGCGATGACGAGCGAGCTCAACGGCGTTAGCTCGGAAGGTTTCAGCATCACCGCATTGCCCGCACAGATCGCCGGTGCAACCTGCCAGCAACAGGTGAAAAGCGGCGCATTCCAGGGGGTGATCTGGGTAACCAAACCGATGGGCTCGTGGCGGGTGTAATTGAGATGGCTTGACGGTACCGGGATCACGTCGCCGCTGATCTTGTCGCACCAGCCCGCATAATACTCGAACATCTCGGCCATGCGAGCCGGCTCGCCGGCGGCATCGCGGATGGGACGGCCGGCCGAGATCGCCTCAAGACGGGAAAGCGGCTCCGCATGTGCGCGGATCTCGCGTGCGATCTCGAACATGATGCGCCCGCGTTCTGACGCTGTCTTGCCCCACCATTCACGCTGCGCAGCAACTGCCGCTTCGGCAGCTACGTCCACCACGGCTGCACCGGCATCTAAGAACTCCGCAAAGGCCTTGCCGGTGGCCGGATCGGTCAGCTCAAGGCCCTCGCCATCACCCGACATCAACCGTCCGGCAACGTGATTTTGCACCTCGGCGCTGCCGAGCAGTTCGGTCAACAACCGCGCGACTTCCGTGCGTGTGTCGCTTACGGGGATCATGTCGTCAGCCATCCGTTTTCTCTTCCGTACCGGCCGCAACACGGCCAAGCAGCATAAAATCCTGATCGTCGGCAATGCCCGAGCTTTCCTCGGACCACAGTTTCGCGACCAATTCCGAGACTGGCATGGGACAGCCGCTGTCCCGCGCCAGTTCAAGCGCCAGTCTCACATCCTTGCGCATCAGACCTGCAGAAAAACCGCTGTCGAAACTGCCGGTCAAAACCCAATTGGGAAAATGAACCTCGCTTAGCGCGCTCCGCCCCGTGGCGCTGTTGATGACGGAAAGCGCGTCCTGGGCCGGAAGGCCCGATGCCTCTGCAAGCCGCAGCCCTTCCGCCGTGGTGAGCATATGGCAGGCCACCAGCATATTGTTGACGAGCTTCGCGATATTGCCGGCCCCGCTCGGCCCGACATGGATCACCTTGGAAGCAAGCGCATCCAGAACCGGTTTGGCCTGCGCGACCCACTGCGCATCGCCGCCCAGCATCACCGAAAGGGAACCGCTTGCCGCCCCCTGCGGACCGCCACTGACGGGCGCATCAAGAAAACCGTGGCCGATCTCGGAGAGTTTCGCCGCCAGTCTGCGGCTCACCGCCGCTTCAGACGTCGACGTGTCGATGATGATCTTCGGAGAATTGAATGCACCTGCGGCCAATCCGGCCTCAATCGTCGATTCCACATGGCTGGCAAGGGGCAATGAGAGGACAATCACGTCACATGCTTCGATCACCCCGGCCGGAGCCCCATGCGCAGTAATGCCGGCTTCTTTGGCTCTTGCCATGGCCCGCGGCGCAAGATCAAAAGCTGTCACGGAAAAGCCATTGGCCAGAAGAGAGCGGGCCATGCCCATTCCCATAGCTCCAAGACCGATCACGCCGACCGACTGCGTCATGCCACCTCCCATGCACTTGGTGTTCATGACACTGCGGTGACAGAGTGTTGTTGAGTAGACATCGATTCAGGCACGTAGCGTTGCTATTTTAGCAACACAAGATGCACTATTCACGGAATGCCGACATGTTCGCGGCCAGATACTCGACCGTTATTGACGAAGACTGCGGCAAGCGACGGCGGGCCCGCACCATAAGGTGCGCACTGACATGCCGCAGGCTTTCCTCGTCGAGCTCGACAATCGCGACCTCACCCCGTTCTGCCTGTATGGAGACGGAGAAGCGTGGAAGGAAGCTTCCGCCCATGCCCGCGCCCACATATCGAATCAAAGCGGCGATGGAGGAGGTCTCCACCTGAGGCCGCAACGCAAGCCCAAGATCGCCGGCTGCACGCGCAACCAGTGCCCTGATGCCATGGCGGGCATCGAGGATGGCAAAGGGATGATCAAGCATTTCAGCAAGCCGTACGGACCGTCGTTCAGCGAGCGGAGAATGAACCGGGACCACACCGCAGAGCGGTTGCCTTGCAAGCGCCACTGCGCGTGTTGCTTCCATAGGGACAGGATTGTAGGCGATGCCCAGATCCGCGTCCCCTTCAACCACCTGGCGCTGGATTTCCTCGGTTCCGGCAATGTTGATGCGAAACCTGAGATGAGGATGGTTCTCCGCGAGCGGGGCGAGGCCGTTCTGCATCAGATCTGCAGCAAATCCTTCGCCGACGGCGATACGCACCACCTGCCCGCCCGAAGCTGTGAACTTGCCGAGCTGGTCGAGCAGAAACGTCTCTTCATCCTGCCGAACGAGTGCATGCTCACGCACCAGCCGCCCTGCATCCGTCAGCACGATGCCCTGTGCGCTGCGTTCCACGAGACCAACACCCAGCCGCGCTTCGGCTTCGGCCAGCTTGCGGCTGATCGCCGAGGGCGCAACATTCAGCCGTTCGGCGGCACGACGGATCGACCCCTCGCGGGCAACGACCAGGAACGCCCGCAAGAAGCGGCTGTCCAGAGCGTCCATCAGACAGAAAGAGCCCGCCGGACCAACCGCACCCAGAATTCGGCGCCCGTTGGCAGCACTTCGTCGTTGAAGTCAAACCGGGGCGAGTGGAGCCCGGGGTTTTCGCCCTGGCGCGCCGCGCCCAGCCAGATATACGCGCCGGGCTTTTCGTTCAGCATGAAAGCGAAATCCTCGGACGCCATGCTTGGCCCGGCCTCTCCCGCATCGAGACCCATGGCCTCCCCCACACGCCTCGCAAGCCCCGCCTCGGCCGCGCTGTTGACCGTCGCAGGATAGCGTCGCTGATAATCGATGTTTGCCCGGCAGCCATGGGCTGCAGCAATGCCATGGACCACCTCGGCCAGCCTGGTTTCGATCTCGTCCCCTGCGTCAGACTGGAACCAGCGGGTCGTTCCACAAACGACCGCACGGTCGGGGCAGACGTTGAATGCAGAGCCGGTGTGAATCTGCGTCACCGAGACGACGCCCGGCACGAGCGGAGACAACCGCCGCGCCGGTAATTCCTGCAGTGCTGTGGCGACGCGTGCTGCGGCGGCCACCACGCCATCGCTCTGCTCAGGCATCGCGCCGTGTCCGCCACGTCCCTTGATGGTGATCTCGAAAATCGCGAAGGCTGCCATCATCTCCCCGTCACGGGCGACAAGTCGTCCGGGGGCGAGACCCGGCCAATTGTGAATCCCGAAAACCCTGTCGCACGGATACTGGCGAAAAAGCCCCTCTTCGATCATCACGCGCGCACCACCATCGTTTTCTTCAGCCGGCTGAAAAATCAGGGTCACGTTTCCGCCGGTCACACCTTCAGCCGCCATCTGACGCGCGGCCAGAAGCAACATCGCCGTGTGTCCGTCATGCCCGCAGGCGTGCATCTTGCCAGGGTGGCTCGAAGCGTACTCCAGTCCTGTTGTTTCCTCGATGGGCAGCGCATCAATATCCGCCCGCAGACCAATCGATGCCCCCCCGTCACCCAACCGCGCAACCACGCCAGTCTTCGCAAGCCCTGTTTGAACCTGCCAGCCCCAGCCCTCCAGTAAACCGGCGATCAGCTTCGAAGTACGCTCTTCCTGAAATCCCAGTTCGGGATGACGATGCAGGTCACGACGCCACGCAATGGCCTCGTCAATGTGAGCGCTTTCGAACATTTTCCACCCTTTCCGGACTGTCTGTTGAACGCCGCCGATGGCCGCGCGCACGACAGCACGTGAAAGAGACGCCCTGAATTGTCAAGAACGGGACACCGCTCACCCTTTGGTCAAATCGGCAGGGATACCCATCCAAAGCCACCGCGCGGCTATCCGCCCCCCGGTTGCGCGTTTTTCAGCCGCTCAAAGCGCGATCATAGGTTTTCACGGTTTTGCGGGCCCTCGCTCTGACTGTATCAACGGCATCACCCGGTCGATAAAGTCCCGTCCCCAGACCGAAAGCGCGCACGCCGATCCCGAAATACTCGGCCAGTGTCACATCGGAAACACCGCCCACGGCACACACCACAGCGTCCCTCGGCAGAATAGCCTTGATAGCGGCAATGCCAGACACGCCAAGCGCGGACGCCGGGAAAAACTTGAGCGCCGAAGCCCCGCATTTGTGCGCAAGAAGGGCTTCGCTGGGTGTGAAAACACCGGGCATGGAGATCATGCCGAGCGCCACGCTGCGGCGGATCACCTCCGGGTCCGTATTCGGGCTCACGACCAGCCGGCCGCCGATGTCGTACAACCGCTCGACATCCTCAACGGCGAGCACTGTGCCGGCACCGACGAGCGCACGGTCTTCCGCTATTGCAAGGGCTGTTTCAATGGACTGGAAAGGTTCCGGCGAATTCAGCGGGACCTCTATGGACGTGATGCCCTCGTCGATAAGCATCTCAGTCATGGCCGCAACTTCCGAAGGACGAATGCCACGCAGGATCGCTACCAGCGCACGCCTCTCTCCCGGCCAGCTCACATCTCGTTCCGGCATGTCTATCGGCTCCAAATTCGTTTTGCTGATCTGAAAAGCCCTGCCCGCGAGGCTTCTCCCGCATCTTTCGAGACGACCTGGAAACCCTGTTTTTCCAGGGCAACCGAATACAGCGCATTGACCGGCTCTGATGCGATCAACGTAACCTTGCCCTCCATACCGAAAAGCTCTCGCGCGGCAGAGATCTCGCCGCCGATCAAGAGACCGGAAAGGTGTGCCGCACCATCGCCGCGAGTTTCCAGACCAAGCAATTGTGCAGCACGGACCCCGAAGAAGCCGGAAAGGGCAGCGTGCTCCTGTACTTCGGTACGTTCCAGTGCGGACCAGAATGCTGCGTCATCTGACGAGACAACGGCTTTTTCCTCGACCGCGTGCTGCAGAATTCCATGTTTCGTGAGCAGCGAGAAAAGCTCTCCGGTCATGAACGTGCTGAAACGCGTGACCACACCGTTTTCAATCTCGACCCATTTGCTATGCGTGCCCGGCATGCATACCAACGCATTGCCGCTCTCGCTCACGACACCCAGCAATTGTGTTTCCTCGCCTCGCATGACGTTCGGTGCCTGCGGGTCGTTCAGAGATAGTCCCGGCAGTATTCGAACATCTCCGGGTACGCCCGGAACCTTGATCGCCCTGTCCGCGAGTGCTGCAAGTTTGGCGGGAACCTCCACATAAGGTGCCTCCAGCCAACCCTGCCTTGCACCCGCCATCCCGCAGATCAACACAGGCGTGCCGGCAGGCGCTTCCACCTTTTCGAGATGAGCGTTGAGGACCGGTTCAAAGCCCGTCTTCGCGCAGTGCATCATGCCTTCCTCGCTCCTGCTGGACGCGACGACGGCCCCCTCGGCATCCAGAAGCCAAAGACGAAAACTGCTCGTGCCCCAGTCAACGGCAGCGCAGAACGGACGGGAAGGGTCGGTCATGAAAGTGAACTCAGGCCGGATGCTGCAAAACGCTCAGACCACCATCAATAACGAGGCAGGCGGCATTCATGAAGGGACATTCGTCGGAGATCATAAAAACCGACGCCATGGCGATCTCGTCAGGCGTTGCGATGCGACCGCCCGGATGCATGGCCATGGTCTCGGCCCGCGCAGCATCCGGATCGGGAAAACTGTTCCAGTAATCCACATTCTTCTGGGTTTCGACATAGCCGGGCGCGATGGCATTCACCCGCACACCCCTTCCCGCATATTCCAACGCCAGCGCCTTCGTCATGCCCAAGAGGGCATGCTTGGCCACTGGATACGGAAAGGTGTGCGGGATAATTGTGAAACTATGGGTCGAGGCGATGTTGAGGATTGCGCCGCCGCCTCCTTCAATCATGCCAGGCAACAACGAACGGCAACAGTGCCATGCTCCTTTCAGATTAATATCGAAACAGCGCGCCCATTCTTCATCGTCCGTCTCGAGCGGTTTATGAAAAACATTGACACCGGCATTGTTGATAAGCGCGTTGGGTGTCCCGATCGTGTTTCCCGCCATATCCGCCGCCGCCTTGATGGCAGAGGCATCAGAGATATCTGCAACAGCATAGGCTAGCCGCCCCTCGGCCCCACCGAGTTCGTCAACCGTCTGCTCAAGAAGTGTCTCATCCCGGTCCACAAGAAACAGAGAAGCCCCTTCGCGCAGGCAGGCTTCGGCGATCGCCCGGCCTATGCCCTGAGCAGCGCCTGTCAGAAAGATGCGCTTGCCGCTCAACCGTCCCTGTCCAGATGTCATGCGATCTCTCCCGATGTCCAAGGCGCCGCCAAACGTTCCCTGAATGAAAAGCAAATCCAATATCTACAACACGCCATCCTGCATCAGCGTCGCCCGATTGCACTCGACCGCATATTATCGAGCAACACGGCAAGCAACAGGATGAACCCGCGCACCACATATTGATAGAAAGCCTGAATATTCAAAAGATTCATGACGTTTTCGGCGATGCCCATGATCATCACACCGACGATCACACCGGTCATTGTCGCCCGCCCCCCAGCCAGCGACACCCCACCCAGAACGCAGGCCGAAATCACGGAGAGCTCGAGCCCCGTAGCCGCATTCGGCTGCCCGGATGTGATGCGGGACGCAAGCAGGATGCCGGCCACCGCACAGATGAAGCCCTGCAGCGTGAAAATCCAGATTCGCATCCAGTCGACATTGACACCCGCAAGTCTTGAGGCTTCCGGATTGCCGCCCATGGCAAGCGTGTTCTTGCCGAAAACCGTGCGGTTCAGGACAAAACCGAAAATGACGAAGAGAGCCGCCAACACCCAGATCGGAGTCGGAACACCCAGAAACTTGGAAAGAGCCAGCTGGTAGAACATGGGATCGTCGATACCGACAGCCCGCCCGTCCGACGAGATGAGCGCAAGCCCGCGCACGATCTGCATGGTTGCCAGCGTGGTGATCAGCGCGTTGATGCGAAATTTGGCGATGACCACGCCATTGAAAAGGCCGACCAGCGCGCCCGCAGCCAGCGCGGTCAGAATACCCAGAAAGATGGACCCGGTGGCATTCGACGCCATCACCGCGACCATGCCGCAAAAAGCAACATTGGAGCCGACGGAAAGGTCGAAATCGCGCGCCGCAAGACAAAACATCATCGTACAGGCAATCACACCAACGGTAACAACGGACTGTAAGAGACCGAGCATGTTGCGTTCGGTCAGGAAGTTGGGAACCGTCAGCGACACGAGCGCGAAGGCGAGAATGAAAATTACAAGCAGTCCCTGGTCGCCCAGGATGAGCTTTTTGATGGAAGTCGTCATCGTGAAGCCTCTTAACCGACCGACGCGGCGCTGGCCTCGTCCGGCAGCGCGGCGGCGAGGATGGATTGTTCGTTGAAGTCGGCTCGCTTGATCTCCGCGCTGATGCGCCCTTCGCACATCACGAGGATGCGGTCGCAAATGCCCATCACTTCGGGCAATTCGCTGGAAATGACGACTATGGCCATCCCCTCCTCCGCGAGCTGATAGAGAATGTCGTAGATTTCGGATTTGGCGCCGACATCGATGCCGCGCGTCGGTTCGTCGATGAGTAGAACCCTGACACCCTTTTCCGAGAGCCAGCGGCAGAGAATGACTTTCTGCTGATTTCCGCCGGACAGGTTGATGATGTCCTGCTTGCGCGAGGGTGTGCGCACCCTCAGTTTCTTCAGAAAGGTCTCGGCGACCTGCCCCTCCTGGCGCAGATCAAGCACACCGAACCGTGTCAGATGACGGCGCGAAGAGATAAGGATGTTCTCTTCAAGCGAACGGCCCTGGATGATGCCGTCGAACTTGCGATCCTCGGAGCACAGAACGACCCCCTTGCGGATCGCCTCTGCCGGTTGGCCTGACCCGATGTCCACGCCGCCGACACGCACATGTCCTCCGGCGCGCGGATCGGCACCACTGATCATGCGCAAGAGCTCCGAACGCCCCGCTCCTATAAGGCCGAAGAACCCGAGTATTTCCCCCTTTCGCGCCTCGAAGGAGGCGGGAACGGGCAGCTTCTCGCCGTGAACCCCTTCCACCTCCAGCTCGACCGCTCCGACGGGACGCGCGCGCCACCCCCAGATGTCGCTGATTTCGCGCCCGACCATTTCGGAGACGATTTGCTCGCGCGTGACCCCTTCGATTGTCTCGTGATGGGCAGCAAGTCTGCCGTCGCGCAGAACCGTGAGGCTGTCACAGAGGCGGAAGACTTCATCCAGCCGATGGGAAATGTAGAGAATGACGCGGCCATCCTCCCTCAGCCTGTCGATCAGAGTGAAAAGAATTTCGCTCTCACGAGAGGATAGTGAGGAGGTCGGTTCATCCAGCGCGATGACACGCGCATCGAGCATGACGGCTTTCGCGATTTCGACCATCTGGCGTTCACCGATGGAAAGCTCTGCAACCTTGCGCGTCGGATCGACGGAGATTCCGGCAAGCTCGAGTTTGCGCCGGACATCCTCATACATGGCGCTGAAACCGATGACGCCGCCGGTTGCAGGAAACCGTCCAAGGCAGAGGTTCTCTGCAACTGTAAGCCCCGGCACCAGTTGCAATTCCTGATGAATGACAACGACGCCAGCATCGAAGGCATCGCGGGTCGACTGGTAGTTCTGCGTCTCCCCGTCTATGCGCACAGTGCCTTCATCGGCAGCAGCATCGCCGGAAAGAATGCGGATCAGCGTGGATTTCCCGGCGCCGTTCTCGCCCATCAAGCCATGTACCGCGCCTTTGCGAACTCCAAACGAAACATCGGAAAGCGCTTTGACGCCGGGATAACTCTTCGAGATGCCGGAGAATTCGAGATAGGCAGACATGAAGCCGGCTTCCTCCAAAGCATAGCCAGTGTCGGAAACCCGCCAGAGAGGCGGGAAGAGAGCAGCCGGCATGATTGCACGCCGGCTGCATGGAAACCGCCGGCTATTCGATGCCGAGTTCCTTGCGGACATCCTGATAGTTGTCGCGTAGCGCCAAGGCGCCGGACGTCAGGATCAGCTTCTCGGGCTCCTTGCCGTCGACAATCCACTCATGCATGTTGAGTGCGGTCTCATAGCCATGGCGCTTCGGTGAAATGATCACCGTTCCGAAGAAACCCGTTGGCTCGGGCTTCTTGAATTCGTTGATCGCCGAATCTGCGCCACCAATGCCCACACCGATCATGCCATCGGCGCCAATTCCCACGCCTTCCGCAGCGCGCACCGCGCCAAGGACAGCCTCATCGTTGAGTCCGAAAGCAACCCAATGCTTGATGTCCGCATTCTTGTTCAGAACCACGGTCGCTGCATTGAGAGCAGCCTCGGTGTCCGTACGCGCCTGCGGCGCATCAAAGATGTTGGCTTCCGGAAATCCAGCCTCTTTGAGCTTTGCAATCGCGCCCTCGACCCGATCGACTGCTGTCGGAAGCTGATCGTATGAAACCCGGATCGCACCGACCGTGCTCATGTCCCAACCGCGATTCTTGATCTCGGCAACGATGGCTTCACCGGCGGTCTCGCCAATCTTCACGGCCGAAATTCCCATATGCGGCACATCCGCAAGGGGCTCTCCATCGGATCCGACCAGCCTGTCATCGACCGTCATCAGCTTGAGGCCATTAGCGGCAGCCTTGGCGACAATGCCCGGCCCGAGCTTCACGTCAGGCGTACAGATAATGAAGCCCTGAACACCCTGGACACCGAGATTATCGATGGCTGACATGACTTTCTCGCCATCTTCCGCGCCGATTTTGACCAGCGTGAAGCCTTTTTCAGAAGCAGCTATATCAGCAAACTTCCATTCATCCTGAAACCACGGTTCTTCCGGCTGCTTAACCAGAAAACCGATCTTCACTTCATCGGCCAGCGCCGATCCGGCCAGAAGCGTGCCGGCAATCGCAGCCATTGCTGCGGTTTTCAGAAAACGCATGAGAACCTCCCTGTTGCTCTGCGACGCCCTCCTGAGAGCGGGTGAAAATTACGTCCAATTATCATATTAGTCAATTGCATTTGTATGATAAATAATGCTATTGATTTGACAACGAACAAAAGACGGCCATGACTGCCGACAAGAACCCCTCTCGCGGCTTTCCCGGAAAGCCAGCGGGAAAGAGAATGTGGAGGCAACAGGACAGTGACCGTTTCAACCATGGATGCTCCGGCGGGCAAGTCGATCCGTCCACGGGTCCGCCTGTCGGTGGCGCAGTGTCTCGCCCAGGACATATTTTCGGGAAAGTTCGCGGAAGGCTCCAATTTGCCGAGGGAGAACGACCTTTGCGAAGATTACGGCGTCAGCCGCACGGTCATCCGGGAAGCACTGAAAATCCTTCAGGCCAAGGGTCTGGTTGTAAGCCGCCCTCGCATCGGGACCATCGTGTGTCCGCAGGACGAATGGAACATTCTTGACAACCAGGTCCTTGAATGGATTGGCCCCAACCTCGACAGGATGGGGCTGGTCGACTGTATCCTGGAAGCGCGCGGCGCGATTGAGCCGATGGCGGCAGAACTGGCCGCGCGGCGGGCCACGATGCAGGAAATCGCCGATATCGAAGCGGCGTGGCAGGCGATGGCGAAAGCCGGCAACGATATCGAGGCCTTTATCGCCGCTGACACTGTCTTTCATGAGCTCCTTCTGAAAGCCAGCCACAACCGCATTTTCCAGCAGTTCGGCGCTCTTATGGATCCGGCCTTGAACTTCATGCTGTCGACATCGGCGCATTCGGCCGAGAATCTCGAAGAATCGATCGGGCAACATGGGGCGCTGGTCGAGGCGCTACGATTGCGCGACAGCGAAGGCGCACGCAAGCTCGCCCTCGCGCTTATTGCCAAGGCCAAGCACGATGTGAGTGCCGCCCGGTCTGTCAAATCATAACGCAAAAAGACACGTTTTCATGAAGATAACCAAACTCACCACTTTCCTTGTTCCGCCGCGTTGGCTTTTTCTCAAGATTGAAACCGATGAAGGGATTTCCGGCTGGGGCGAACCCGTTCTGGAAGGTCACGCGGCAACGCTCGCAGCCAAGATCGAAGAGTTCTCCGACTTTCTCATCGGTGCCGATCCCATGCGGATCGAAGACATCTGGCACATGCTCTACCGGAACGGATGCTATCGTGGCGGGCCGGTGCTGATGAGCGCCCTGTCAGGCATCGACATGGCGCTCTGGGACATCAAGGGGCAATATTACAACGCTCCCGTTCACGACCTCCTGGGCGGTGCCGTCCGCGACAAGATCCGAAGCTATTGCTGGATCGGCGGCGACCGTCCTTCGGATCTCGTTGCTGGCGCGAAAGACCTGATGAAGCGGGGGTTCGATGCCTGCAAATTCAACGCCTGCGCGGAAATGCAGATCATCGACAGCTACAAGAAGCTCGATGGCGTCGTCCAGCAATTGTCGGATCTGCGTTCTGCCGTCGGGACCGAGATGGACCTCGCTTTCGATTTCCACGGCCGAGTTCACGCCCCGATGTCGAAGCAATTGCTGAAGGAAATCGAGCATCTCAGACCGATATTCATCGAAGACGCGGTCGATTCCGCTCATATCGGCACGCTGGCCGATCTCTCCCGTCAGACATCCATCCCTCTGTGCATCGGCGAGCGGCTGCATTCGCGCTTCGACTTCAAGCCGGTGTTCGAACAGCGGGCAGCAAGCGTAATCAACCCGGACACCGCACATGTCGGCGGGATCTCCGAAATGCTGCGCATCGCACACTGGGCCGAAGCCTATGATGTGGCCCTTGCACCGCATTGCCCGCTGGGACCCATCGCGCTGGCCGCCTGTCTGCAGGTGGATGCCGTCTGTCACAACGCCTTCATCCAGGAACAGAGCCTTGGCATCCATTACAATGCCACCCAGGACATGGCCGACTATCTCGAGCCGGGTCATGGTTTTGAACTGGAGGACGGCTTTCTGAAAATCCCCAGGGGACCCGGTCTCGGCATTCGGGTGAACGAGGAATTTGTGCGAAAGCAGGCAGAGATCGGGCACCGCTGGCGCGCACCGGTGTGGCGCCACGAGGACGGATCAATTGCCGAATGGTAACCGGGCGCCGATTTCACCGGCAAACCGATCTCATGGGCAACCATGACCATGGTCATGCCGGCTTCGGCCAGGTCGCGCATTACCTGAAGCACCTCCCCCACGAGCTCCGGATCAAGCGCAGGGGTCGGTTCGTCAAAGAGAAGCACCTTGGGTTTCATCACCATGGCGCGGGCGATAGCCACCTGCTGCTGCTGACCGCCCGACAATTCTCGCGCATTCCGGTCGATCTTGTCGGAAAGCCCACGCGAGCCAGCAGTTCCGGAGCCTCGGCTTTCACCTGGACGACAGTCAAACGACGCACATGGATGGGCGCTTCAATAAGGTTCTCCATCACCGTCATATGAGAGAACAGGTTGAACGACTGGAACAACATGCCGATCTCAGCTCGCCGCTGGCAGAGTTCGTCGTCCTTCACCTCATAGAGACGGTCACCACGCAGGTCGTACCCCACGAAAGCGCCATCGACGAGAAGGATCCCACCGGTGAGCTTTTCCAGATGGTTGATGCAGCGCAGAAACGTTCTCTTTCCGGAGCCCGATGGCCCGATGATGCAGGCAACCGAGCCGGTTGGCACATCGAAGTCCACGCCCTTGAGAACTTCAAGCTGGCCGTGAGATTTGCGCACACCGCGGGCGAACATCATGGAGTTCTCCGGAACGCCAAAGCGTGCCCGATTTTCGCCGGGCGTGTTGCTCATGCTGAAAGCTCCTTGGCGCGCGGTCCGAATGCGTTGCGAAGTACGCGCAGAGCCCAAGCATCCGTGCGGGCCGGCCTCACCTATTTCCACCAGATCGGCCAGTATGCGCTTTCCTTCAAGGAAGACACCGAACAGCGCAAACGCCATGGCCCGATCCATGACAAGGTTCTACTGGCACCACTTGTTCAGGAACCGAACCTGCCAAAAGACTGGCAGGACACGGATGGCAAATAATTCTCCCAACGCCAGATCTCAGTTCCTCGTCTGATCGGCGAGGTCAAGACGTTTCAACACGTCTTTCATGTCGCGAATTTTCCGCGCGGACGTTTGCCGCGCCGCACTGGAGGAAAAGCCGAAGCCAACGATCTCATGATCAACCCCGACTGACACGCTGCAGGAGGCATGAAACGACCGAATACCGGTGGCACGCGCAATCTCACCCAGATTTTCCGGCTTCAGGCCCGAACCTGCCATGATCTCGATGCGATCGCCCGCATGGGCGCGCATGGCTGCGAGCGCATTCTGCCCCTCCAGAACCGTCGGAGCGCCGCCGGACGACAAAATTCTTTCAAAGCCGAGCAGAACAGCAAGGTCGATTGCCGCCAGCCGATCCTCCACCGTGTCGATGACACGGTGGAGCGTGCGCCCCATGCCCGCACTTGTTTCGCTCAACATTTCAAGAGCATCCTTGTCGAGCACACCCTCGACAGTCGCCACTCCAAGCACAACGCCTGCGAGCCCTGCTTCCCGAGCGGCCGCAATATCATCCTGCATCAGAGTGATCTCCCCCGCATTGAAGCAGAAATCACCCTGACGTGGCCGGATCATCGCGTAGGCGGGCACGCCGCATTTGGCTGCCGCCCGCATCAAGCCATGAGAGGGTGTGAGCCCGCCAAGCGGCAATGCCGAACACAACTCAATACGGTCGACCTCACCCTCAACGCACGCTTCCACTCCCTCCAGAGTGTCGACACAGACCTCAAGGGTTGCCCGCATCGTGTGCCTCCCTTGCAAAGATCGCAGCCCCGATCAGTGCGCTCTCAACTCCACCCCGTACAGGGACGAGCAATCGGTCCCTGCGTTCTATGAGGCAGCGCTGACGCACCTCGGCATCGAGTGCCTCCATGAGCAGTTCGTCCTGTGCCAAGCCACCACTGACCGGTACGATGGAAGGGTCGATCATATTGACCATGTTGGCCAGTGCTCCACCGACAATGTCCAGAAACACGTCGACGGTCCGCGTCGCCTGTTCTCCTCCACCGTGCCATTGCGCAAGAATTTCGTAACTATCACTCTCAAGACCATGAAGGTGCTCGTGCAGTCGTTCGATGCCGCGCGCGGCGCCAAGCGTATCGACACACCCCGTCTGCCCGCACCCGCATTCGATAGCAGGCAGCAGAGTACCGGTCCGCATCGCACTGGCCGGCCCATGCCCCCACTCTCCCGCATTGCCCGTGGCACCGGTCATCACTTTCCCGTCGATAATGACTGCACCACCAATACCGGTGCCAACAATCGCCGCAAGAACATGCCGGTGCCCCACACCTACCCCCGCCTTGGCCTCGGCAAACGCAAATGCGTTCGCATCGTTCATGACATAAACCGGACGCGCCAGAGTTTCACCCAGATCCCCGGCGAGATTGCGGCCCGTAATGCAGGGAATATTGGCACTGCGCGCCAATCCGGTATGCGGATCGATCACCGCCGCGATCGAGATGCCAACGGGCGTGCTGGCCTCTCCCGCCATCGCCTTCACTGTTTCAAGAAACGCGCCATAATCGTCCGCAGGTGTGACCTGCCGGTGGCGGATGACAGGCTTTTCGTTCTCGCCCATGTCGGCAACAACGGTTTTGGAGCCGCCGATGTCAAAACAGCATGTCATATCAGCCCTTTCGTGTTGGCCGAACTTCGGTGGAGCAGGCCAATTCCTTCTCAGGTCTCCTCCAGAGAAAGTTTGCCCTCGACAAGGAACCGAAAGCGGCCACGACCACATTTGTCGATGACGATACCTGCTCCGCGCTCGCTCAATCGTCGTTGAAGCAACAACAGCCGCGCCTCCAGATTGTCGATGTAGTCGGGCAATCTCAGCGCTGGATCGAGACGGAGTTCCCGATTGGTGAACGCGACACGCCCACTCTGCGCATGTTCCCGCGCAAGCTTCCAGAGGATAGCACCCGCCACGCCACGAATGATGTAGACATCGTCGACAAAGACCGAATTGTCGATCCTGTAATGTCGGAGCCGAATGGCCTTGCCACCGGCATCACTTCCCGAGAGAGCCGGCTGCGCGCGCTCGGCAGTCTCGTCTTTCTGCAATAGCGCAACCCGCGCAGACACAAGCTCCGCAATCAGGGTCAGCGCATCCTCTTCGTCATAGCCAAACTGGTTGGGCTCTGTGCTTTCGGCAAACAGCACCCCCATCGTCTGGTCTTCACACAGAATGGGAACGGCAATCTGGCTCTGCGGTGCCTCAAGGCCCGGGAAGGCGATGGCATTGGCACATGCCCACTCCAGCCCGGCCGCCCTGGCACTGTCCAGAACGGCAGCGCGATAGGTATATTGCGACGTCATATGCCCAATGCGAATGGGAACGCGCTGTGCGGCTGCGACCCCGATCACGCCATCCCCGAGGCCAACTTCGGAACCGATGCCGGAGAAGGGATAGCCACGCGAACTGACCGTGTAGAGGCGGTTGGAGATCTGGTCGAGCATCAACACCATGGCGTGCTCGATCCCGAAATGCTGCTGCAGACAGGCGAGCAGCGTATCGAACAATTCCCCCATCTCAGAGGCTCGTGAAAACTGCTCGCAGCTACGCCGTGCGGCCGCCAGTGCATTGCGCTTCGTGGGCCGGGCCATCACCTCGCTCGCGACCGGCTCTATCTCACGCACACGAAAAACATCGGAACCAAGCAGACGGAAAACATCCTGCATGCCGCTATGCGAGGCAATTCCTGCAAGCTTGGCACGCATGATCTCAAACAGTGGACCGCTCGTCTGCGTTTCCAGATATTCCAGCGTGAGGCGATACTGCGCATTCGTATCCGGGTCGACAACAGTGACGGAAGCCAGTCTGGTCGCGAGCAGATTGCGGCGGGTCTTGTTGAAGAACTGATAGGACAGTGCAACGTGATCGGGATCGACATACTGCACATGTGAAATCAAAGACACATTGGGGATACCGTCAACGTCAGCCGTGGCAAGTATCGAAGGAACGATGCCCTCAAGCGCGTTGCGTATCTCGGGAAGCCTAGGTGTCATCATTTGCGCAGTTCCGCCCCAGCCCCCGGTCCCGGGGTCTGCACAAACGCGGCAACTGGATCAAAATCGAGCGCGACGAGATCGCCCACGTCGACCGCACAATACGCTTCGGTGAAGCTGCGGGCATAATCCACATCGCGAAGTTCCTGCTCGAGTCCAGCCAACTGCTCCACCGCAGCCTGCCTGTCGCTCAATGAGGGTTCACCAGTGGCAGCGTTGATCCCCTTGATCTGGATGGATCGATGGGTAAGCGGTTGACTGAAGGTGACAGCGACCGGAGCGCCCCGATCCGCTGCGGCAAGTAGCGCATGACTGCTTCTGCGCAACAGGAGGATGCGCATGCGCCCGTCTTCCAGGACACGACACGCGCAACCCTGACCGCTCAGTGGAACATTGCCCCTGCCCCCGACCGCGATAATCACACTGACACCGCTCTGACAGAACTCTGCAAGTTCAGCCGTCAGAACGCTGCCCGAACCAAGATCGTCCTTGCAGGCGCTGAGCGCCTCCAACTCGGCTTCAGGAGAATGAGGGCGCTGGGCGCGCGGCATGTCTGGTTTCGCTTTCCCTGGATCGCTTGAGGGATGCAGGCCCATCCCGACGCGCAAGAAGGCTATTTAGCATTTTTTTATGATCTCTTGCAGCTAGATTTAGCAGGCTCCGGAAATCCCGGTGAACTATTCGACTGGTCATTCGCTGCCGCGTTCATGGCAACGTCAGCAGCGATCAACCCGAAGCAACCGCAAGGAAGAAGCGCGAAGACGGACGCCAAAACTTGGCGCGGGGATACGCCGATACGGGAACGGGTCTGAACCCTTCCCTGACCACCGCCCCCGAATGTCTGAGCGCTGGTTCCAAGCTGTTGTGTGCGGAGTAGCGGCCAAAGACGGTGCGTCTCTCCCGCATGGGACACCGAAATAGTTCAACCAGGATAAGCAAGATGAATTATCTCATTCGTCCAGAAACGGATTTATCCGACGCGGCAGGGCTTCGCCTGAAGCCGCTTCTGACGCAGGTTAAGGGCAAGCCCATCCGACCTTCGGATGCTGAATATGAGCAGGCTCGGATACTCGCGAACAACAACTGGGACCACCAACCCGCATTGATCATGCGGGTGGCCGACGTACACGATGTGGCGCTCACCCTGCGCTTTGCCCGGGAACAGGGCATCGAAATAGCGGTTCGAAGCGGGGGACACTCCACATGCGGCCATGGCTCCTGTTCCGGCGGCATCGTGATCGATCTGCGCGACCTGAACGCGCTTGAATTCGCACAGGATCAAAGCTGGGTCTGGGCTGGCGCCGGGCTCACGGCTGGCGAGGTTACTGCCGAGGTCGAAAAGCGCAAGCTTATCGTTGGTTTTGGGGACGCGGCCACGGTCGGCATTGGTGGGCTCACGCTCGGTGGCGGCATAGGATACATGGTCCGCAAGCACGGCCTGACAATCGATTCCGTCCTTGCCTTCGAGGTGGTTACAGCCGCAGGTGAAGTCCTGATTGCTGACGCCGACAATCATCCTGACCTGTTCTGGGCCCTCAGAGGCGGCGGCGGCAATTTCGGTGTCGTGACACGCTTCAAATACCGACTTCATCCGCTTCCCGATTTCACTGGCGGACCGCTCATTCTGCCCGTAACGCCCGAGACACTGACCGGTTTCGCAGCAGCAGCGGAGACAGCCCCTGATGAACTTTCAACGATTGCGATGGTGATGCCGGCACCTCCCATGCCCTTTTTGCCGCCCGAAATGGTTGGAAAAACGGTTCTCATGGGGATGATGGCCTTCGCGGGACCGGCCGATCAGGCTGAGAAGGCGCTCGCTCCCTTCAGAGCGCTGGCGAAGCCGATAGCAGATCTTGTGGGCCCAGCCCCCTACAGCTCGATGTATATGCCCGACGACCCGATCCTCCATCAGTCGGTCTCCATACGCACCACCTTCATGGACGGGGTCACAAAGGCGCAGGCGGAGAAGATGCTTGAGCTCATTGAAGGCAACGACGCCCCTCTGCGTATGATCCAGGTCAGGGTGCTGGGTGGAGCTGCAGCCCGCGTCGCGCCGGAAGCAACCGCTTTCGCGCATCGGCAAAGAAAGATCATGACGGTGTTTCTGGCCATCGATAGTCCAGAGACACTGGCGCGAAATGAAGAATGGGTCTCTCGGTGTCTGAAGGAACTGGCCGAAAACGACCTCGGCGCATATGTGAACTTCCTCGCCGACGAGGGTGCGCAGCGCATCCGCCAAGCATATCCCGAGGCAACCTGGAACCGCCTGCGGCAAATCAAACACCGATATGACCCGGACAATATCTTCCGGCTCAATCAGAATATTCCGCCCGCTGTTTAAAATCAGGACGGATCAAGCGTATCCGGCGTCGGGGCTTTCCTCCGGCGCCGGAGTTTTTCTCGCTTTTTGGTCAAGCGCCCTCGCGGAGACGCTCTTTCTCGGGCGGGCTTGGCATGAATTTGCGTTCTGCTGCGCGTCGCGCTTCCTTTCGTTCCGCCTTCTGCCTGGATAGGAAAAGGGCGACTGCGTATTGCAGGCCAATCCCGACAGTCAGCAACACGGCGTCTGAAACGAAACCGGTTTCAAAGCGCAATCGCAGGATCTGCAGCACAATCGCCAAAACCGACCCTGAAGCGAAAACGGCGAGACCGTTCCTGCCCATCAGCTCGATCGGCCGGAAAACCGGCCATTGAAAGGCCTTGATCACCCAGGCAACGTTGGTCAGGACATAAGCAAGCGCAAGGGCATGCAGAAGCCGCGGCAACGCCAGAAAGGTCTTGTCAAAGCCCGCAATGAAGAATGGCAGAAACTTGCGCCCTGGCAGCGCACCCGCCTTGAGCAACACCCAGATGCAGGAGAATGCCAGAAACGCGACGCATAGCCAGAACAGCCACGCGCGATAGGGTACGAGCTTTCTTCCCTCAAGCATGCACAGGCCGCCCGCAATTCCCACAGCGTAGATCAGTTGCCAGGCTACCGGATTGAAGAACCAGCCCCCCGGATTCGGGTAGTTTGGCAAATTCAGGCGAAAGGTGCCTGCAAGTAGCCAGACAACAACTGCAGCTCCGATTAACGCGAGCGGGCTGCGCAGACCGATCATGATGTAAAACGGCGAAGCAAGCAGAAGCACGGCGTAGAGCGGGAGGATATTGAAGTAGCCAAGCTGATGGCCCAGAAGTGGCACGCCGACCATGGTCTGCAATGGTTTTGTGAGAAGCGGTCCGAAATTGATCCGGCCGAGCATCTCGAACACGCCGAAATACAGCGCTCCACCGGCAACCAGCGCAATGGCCAGAAGTGACGACACGATGTGCGTGACGTAGAGCAGCCCCGCGCGCCGCCAGACCTTCATGCAGGACGAAAGGAATGCTCCCTCGCGAAAGCCGCGCGAATAGGCGAGCCCCACGGCAATACCGGACATGAGAACAAAAGCCTCGGCTGCGTCCGAAAAGCCGAAATTGCGGGAAGTCAAATTCTCATAAAGATTTCCCGGCACATGGTTGATGAAGATCGTGATCAGGGCGAGACCACGAAACACGTCCAGGCGCTGGTCACGGCCAACGCTTGCGGGGATGAAGGGGGCGTTCATGGGGCAGCCTCACTGCTCCGCGTCAGCGGGCTCAAGCGCCGGTTCTGCCACCGGCGGGCTTGCGGGCGCAGGCTCTGCAGCGCCTCGCCAATACGAGAGAATGGCTTCCTGACGCAGGACCACCGGCGACCGTTCACGATCGTCTTCCGTCTGGAACAGCCCCCCCTCCCCAGCGTCGATTGCACTCCACGAACTGATATGGATGAGAAACGGTGCAAACACCTGGGGGCCGGCCACAAGAAGCAGCCATCCCACATATTCCGGGGCGAACTGGAAAGCGAGCCCCAGTGTCACGAGGCCCGTGGCGCTGATCCACCAACTGGCAGACCAGGCTTCAGAAAGGCTGACAGACCCTGCTTCCCGGTCGGTAGCGGGCCAGCCGCCATCCATGCCGAGAAAAACCTCCATCACCGCACGGCACTGATACATAAGCATGATCGGCGCGAGCAGACTGGTTGATAGTATCTCCGTCAATGTGTTGAGAAGCGCCCGGCCAGTACCGCCGAAACGCTCATTCACGCCACTCAAGGCTCCACGCAGAACGATCAGTAGTTTCGGCCCGATCAACAGCCCGAAAACGCCGACGAGCAGGGTCAGGGCAAGCCCCTGTTCGACTCGCGGAAAAACGGGAAACAGACCCGGTTCGGGGAAATAGTCCGGCACACCCTTCAGCAACGGTGCCGCGATCGAGGCCATGATGAACAATGCCCATAGCGGTGATGCGACATAGGCCATGATGTTCTGGACAAAGACGAACCGGCTCCACGGCTTCAGGCCGGGAGCCACCATCACCCGAGCGTGCTGAAGATTGCCCTGGCACCAGCGACGGTCCCGCTTGGCAAAGTCCACCACATTGTCGGGCCCCTCCTCATAGGAACCGGAAAGATCCGGATCGACGCGAACGATCCACCCATTGCGGGTCAAGAGCGCCGCTTCGACATAGTCATGGCTGAGAATATGCCCACCGAACGGGGGCGTCCCAGACAATTCCGGCAGCCCGCAGCTTTGAGCGAAAGCCCGCGTACGGATAATGGCGTTGTGTCCCCAGAACGGGCCGGCCTCACCCTGCAATGAGGCTAGACCACGGGTATAGATCGGGGAGTAATAGCTGGTAGAAAATTGCATCGCACGACCAAAGAACGAGCGTGCGTGGACGATCTTGGGAAGCGTCTGAAGCAAACCCAGCCTGGGCTCGCAATCCATACGCCGCACCATCTCGGCCATGGTCGCGCCTTCCATCAGACTGTCGGCGTCGAGAACGATCATATAGTCGTAGAGAGCACCGGACGTCCTGATAAAATCGGCAATGTTTCCAGCCTTCTTGCCGGTATTCTTCTCCCGCCGGCGATAATAGATCGCCGTATGCGCTCCACACTCCGCCTGCAGACGCTGGAACCAGCGCTCTTCCAACGCCGCAACGCGCTCATCGTTCGTGTCGGATAGGATCGCGAAATCAAATCGACCGGCGGCACCCAGCGTGTGGAGGCTGCCGATCATCGCGGCTACATGGGAAAAGGTCTTGACCGGATCTTCATTGTAAACAGGGACAAGAACCGCTGTACGCGCCTCTGTCGGAGCGAGTTCGAAAGGTTCCTGTTTCTCCGGAAAGGGAGGGCTCAACAAGCCGTTGAACGCATAGGCTGCGCCCCATGCTAGCCAGGCGGTGCTGGCGGCCAGGAGCACGATCCGGATGGCGTCGATCCATTGGATCCCATCGGCCGAAAAATATCCGACTGCAAGCGAAGCGACGAGCCCCGCCATAAGCAGGCAGAAAAGGATCGACAATACGCGTCTTACGCTGACCATCACACTCTCGCGGCGTTCAATGACCGCCCCTTCCGACGGTCACATGCGTGCCCGGGCTCACTTCCAGGCCAATCGTTTGAGCAGAATGGAGAATAGCGCCGGGCGGGCGCGCCGGCGTTCAAGCACCTGCTCGGGCATGGCCATGGGCGCCACCGGCAGAGTGTGACGGAGAGGCATCATCGGCTGGCTGTCCGTCTCACGAACGTGCATCATCTGTTTCTCTCCACTGATAACTCCAGATTTCGGAAAGGCGTTTGTCGTCGAGCTTCAGGTGCCCGCTCATTTCGACGGGCCCCGCACCGTTCGGCTTCAGGTCAATCACCAGACGCCACATGCCATTGCTTTCGATGCGGGAAACCGCGGAATGGGCAATCTCACCCCGGCTGACGTTTACGACTGCTTCAATGTTTGAATCGCCCGGAAGGTTCCGCAGAACTTCGCCATCGAAATCCACGACGAACTTTCGTAACCCTTCCTCATTCTTGACACCCGAGACACCCCCCTCTCCACTGCGGAGCGCCATCACTCTGGCGAACCGGTTGGTCGGCTCGTCGATGGCACCCCACGTCAAACGGTAATTGAACTCAAGTGCATCGCCCGCCTTCACGTCCCTTTCAGGCACCCAGAACGCGACAATGTTGTCATTGACTTCCAGGTCGGTGGGGATCTCCACCAGAGTAATGTTGCCACGCCCCCAGGCCTCCAGCGGCTCAACGAGCAGTGACGGCCTGCGTTCGTAGTGAGCGCCGGCATCCTGGAAATGCGCGAAATCACGATCGCGTTGATACAGACCAAAAGCCTGCGGGCTATCTTCGGAAAAGAAGGACGTTGCGAGCTGGGAGGGATTGTTCAAATTGCGCCACAGCTCGTCACCGTCCTTGCGAACGATCTTCAGACCATCGCTGTCATGGACCTGCCCGCGATAGTCATCGAACGCGCTGTCATTGTTCTCGGCAAAGAGGAACATGGATGTCATTGGCGCAACGCCGAGGCGACCAATATCCTTGCGGGCGAAGAGACGTGCGGTCACCGTCATGACGGTGTTTCGCCCAGGCGTTATCACGAAGCGATAGGCGCCGGTCACACTTTCGCTGTCGAGCGCCGCATAGACCACCACTTCCTTGCTGCGTCGATTTGGCTTCTCGATATAGAAATCGGTGAACCGCGGGAACTCTTCCCCATTGGCGGTGGCCGTGTCGATGGCAAGGCCACGCGCTGACAACCCGTAAAGCGTGTCCCGTCCCAGTGCGCGGAAATAGCTTGCACCGAGGAATGAGACCAGCTCATCCATCACATCAGGAGCATTGAGAGGATAGTGAAGCCGGAAGCCTGCCTCCCCCTCCATCACGAGATCCTCGAACAGGGATGGATCGAGCGGCTTGCGATACTCGAAGTCGCGACCGGTGAAGAGGATCGGCTCGGCCATGTTCCCGTCCACCGCATAGAGGCGCACGGGCTCCTTGAAAAGCCATCCCATATGGAAGGCCTGGAGTTCGAAAGGGGCTTCCCCCTGCCACAGGGCATGATCGGGCCGGAAGCGAATCGCCCGATGCTCATCATAGGTCAACCCGGCTATCTGCTCCGGTAACTTGAACTCAGCTTTTGAGAATGGTTCGGAAGCCTTGCTCTTCATCGCCTCCGTAAGAGTGTCAAAAGAAAAGGCCTGTGCCTTTCCTTTCTCATCAATGCCGTGCGGCGCAGGATCTTCGGCGCGCGCCTGGGTTGCAAGAGCCGTCAGGCTGGAGGTACCCAACAGCGACGCTGACAGGCAGGAAACAAGGAAGGATCGTCGGTCCATATATGGAGCTCGTATGCAAGAAAACTCAGGGTGAAGCCGCGGCACAAGCCACGCGCTTTCAACGCATTAATTGCGGTTTTGTTTCGGCACTGGACATAACATTCGAAGACTGACCGTTACCAAGATTTGAAGGCACAGCGCAGAGCGGCGGATCGCTGTACAGCTTCCCCTCAAGACTTGCAATCCTGTTCTGAATCGTGCCCAATCACACCACCTCACCCAACGTGAGCGAACCCACCACAAACCGTCATGGCCAAACCAGATAAGAAGCTGTTGGCGGTACATCAATCTGGGAAATTTGCCGATGGATCTAGGACTGAAGAACAAGCGCGCCCTCGTGCTCGGCGCAAGCCGCGGCCTCGGCGCTGCCATAGCCCAGGGGCTGGCAAAGGAAGGAGCGACCGTGGTCGCCGCCGCACGCAGCAAGGACAAGATCGAAGCCTGGGCAAAGGAATTGCCGGCAAGCGCAGGCACTGTCCAGGCCTATGAACTGGATCTTTCAGACCATGCCGCGATCGACGACCTGGCCGACGGGCTTCTGGCCGAAGGGGGCGTTGACATTCTTGTGAACAACACGGGCGGCCCTCCTCCTGCTAGCGCGGTCGACGCAAAACGCGGCGACTGGATCTCGAATTTCGAGACCATGGCCGCCAACATCTTTCATCTGACCGGGCGGCTCCTGCCAGCAATGCGTCAGCGCAAATGGGGCCGCATCCTCACCGTGACCTCGTCTGGCGTCGAGCAGCCCATCCCCATTCTGGCCCTGTCGAACGGCATTCGTTCGGCAATTGTCGGCTGGTCGAAAACGCTGGCGACAGAAGTTGCGCGTGACGGTGTTACGGTCAACATCCTGATGCCCGGACGTATTCACACCCAGCGCGTCGTCGAACTCGACACAGCGGCGGCCAATCGTTCCGGCAAACCGCTGGAGGAAGTGTCCGCTGCAGCCGCCGATTCCATTCCTATGGGACGTTACGGCGATCCGGAGGAATTCGCCAACATGGCGGTTTTCCTTGCTTCCGAACGCGCGTCTTATGTCACCGGCACCAAGGTCCGCATCGACGGCGGCGCGACGCGTTCGGTCTAGGCGAGATTCACCTCCTCAATGCACGCCCAAGCGCATGCCATGATGCTTTGGGCGTGCGCTCAAATGTTTTGAAATCGACGTGCACGAGACCAAAGCGTTTTTCATAGCCGAGCGCTTACTCGGAATTGTCCAGAAGTGACCAGACGATGTAGCCCTTCAGGGGAACGCCTGCGCTCAGGGTCCTGCGTACTGCACCGATATGTAGGTTGAGGAAAACAATGCGGGCAGCAGCATCCACTCGCCCGTTGGCCCAGATCGGGGAGGAACTTCGTGGCGCGGTGGAAGGCCCGGCGATAGTTCACATCCAGCCCGCCCGCGTCGAGAATGAGTACCGGCAACAATACCATCGTCAGCCTTGGTGGACGGGATACCATGGTTCCCATTCCCTCCCCCAATCGCTCTCAGGCACGCAGTGCCATTTCGGTGAACGCCCCGAAGACATGCGAATCGCCCACAGCGAAGACTTCCTTTTCGAAGGAGACGTGCACTTCGTTGAACGCTTCGGCGAGGTCACCAATCTTTACCTTCATGTGAAAGATGTGGATGACGCAGTCGTCGTGAAGGTGGGTGGTGTCCAGAATTACGCCAAAGGCGATCGAGTGAGCATCACCGCGCCCCCTGAAAAGATGCGTCTTTTCACCGAAAAGGGGCGCTCGTTCCTTCATATTTGAAACGTTTGAACTGCACGCAGGATTTCTTGACCCGAATCGAAAGCTTACCTAACCATAAAGAGGTTACTGGGGCTTCCAGACTTCCATTCTGGATCTCCCTCTTGTGCTGCTCGAAATGGAATGACCGGTCTGAACTTCCCGGCCCTTTCACCATCAGATTTGTATGGATCGAGCATTTAGCGGGCCTCGTATTGCGTATCCGCGAAACCCTTGGCACCGATCTTTGAAGGTGCGGATTTGCGGTGACATTGAATGGCGACTGAGATACGCGAGAAACGCACTGCAAGGCTATCCAAAGCCGTGTCGCGGCGCGATCTGTCCAACCTTGCGCGCGGCTATTGCCAGTCTGGCGAACCGATCTCCTACCTGATTGCGGAAGCCGCGCCAGACAGCGCAACTGGCATGGCAAGCATTCTCGTTTCCAACTGGACTTTCGACACGATCGAAGATGTCGGGCTGACCGCGATCACCCGCCTTGTCGAGAGTTCCATTTCCACCTTTCCCGGTGCGATGCCGCGCGGATGGCATCCGGTTGCCCTATCTGCGCTCCTGGCCTGCGATGAAGTGGCGAACCTTTCGCTACACGAGCAACAAGAGATATTTCTTCTCAAACTCCCGTCAGGCAAGAAGCGTTACATCGCACTGATATCCACCAGTCAGACAGATACGCTCGACCTCGCCGAGCTACGCCGATTGCAGATGGGACTGTGTCATCTTCTCTCTGGCTACAAGTCAAAAGCAAACCCGGTGGGTGAGCCGCTCTCGGAGCGGGAGCGGGAATGTCTCTATTGGGTTTCTGAAGGAAAAACTGCCGATGAGGTATCCCTCATCATCAACGTGTCATCGAACACAGTAAACAGTTACGTCGCCCACGCGATCCATAAGCTGGCGGCGAAAAACCGCGCTATGGCGATTGCAACGGCCATTCGCAACGGACTTATATAGAACGGTATGACAGGGATGCTTTCGGACATCGCAGTCGAGCTGCAGGAGCTCACCGAAAGCATCGGCGCTGACCGGTTTCATCTTTACCTGGTCCAGGGCGTGTCGAAACCCAGGTTGACCCCCTGTCTGGCTGAACATGCCCCCGGGCACAGCGTCGAAAGTGCCGAGTTTGCAAAGCGATTACCCAAACGTTTTGCCGACAAACTCTCCGAGACCTTCCATCCCCTGTTCTGGGGCATTGCCATGCCTGACGATTCTTCCGGCATGCACTGGGAAGAAACCCTGCCGCTTGACGAGGGGTGTGGTCTGATTTTGCCGCTCGCAACAGACCAGCGAAATCATGGCGCGATTTTCATTCTCGGCCAGGACATCCGACTGGAACGGGATCTTTTGTTTGATCTCCATAGCCAGTGTCATGCGCTGTTCACACAGTTCATCGAGCGGGACCCGCATCCCGCTGAAAGCGCAAGTCCGGCCATTTCGAAGCGGGAACTGCAGTGTCTGAAGCTAACCGCCAACGGATTGACCAGCGAGGAAATCGCCAGGCGCCTGGGGCTTTCGGTGCACACTGCCAATCAATATCTGGCGAACACGACGCAAAAGCTCAACGCCGTCAATCGCGTTCACGCAGTTGCCAAGGCACTTCGCAAGGGATTGATCGACTGACCGAAAACGTCTCTCCTGCCGCGATATCAGACTGCCAGTCCCTGATCATCCGTTGATGAGTGGCCTCTCGCTGCGCACGATACGCGAAGCCTGCAATGCCTCCGCAAGATACCGCGAGTTCACCTCGGGATCCTCGGACGGGTTATCGAAGGCCACGTAATTGACCTCCACACCGGCATTGTCAGCGCTGAGCTCCAACGTGAAATAGACTGTCGCGCCCTGCGGGCGCAATTCCAGATCGAGCGAGATGCGCGGGCTTCCGCTCCATGTCACATGCGCGTCGCAGCCATGCCCCAGGCGCAACGTGCCCGGCATGAAATAGAGTTCTGCAGCGGATTCGACGATATCAGCGACGCTCGCCAGGCTCTCAAGCCGAATGAACGCGATATAGTCGGCCACGTCGATAAGACGCAACTCGTTCGCTACCGCGCGTATGGCGTTGGCAACGATGATTTCGCGAGCAGGCGAATGCGGCTGCTTATCCATAGTGTATCCCTGCTGACTACGGTCTTTCACCGGTTCTGTAGATGCGACGGATCAACTCCGCGACAGCCTTGTAAAACTGTGACGGAATCAAACTATCAACCGAAACTTGTTTGTACATGGAGCGTGCGAGAACCGGCTCTTCGAAGACCGGAATGCCGTGCTCGGTTGCAATTTCCCTGATGCGAAGGGCTATGAGGTCCTGCCCCTTCGCCACCACCACGGGCGCTGCATCCTCGTCACGACGATACCGCAGCGCAATCGCAAAGTGGGTTGGATTGGCTATGACCAGTGTGGCTTGGGGCACCGCAGACATCATGCGCTGGCGAGCCCGGTCGCGTGCAAGCGAACGCAGACGCGCCTTGACGATCGGATCGCCCTCGGTCTGCTTGTGCTCGTCCTTGACCTCCTGCTTCGTCATGCGCAGATCGACACGCCATTGGTGGCGTGTCCAGAAAAGATCGGCGACCGCAATAACTGCCACCACAAGCGTCACCACTACGAGACTCTGAACGGCGATGTCGCGAATGACCGAGGAGAATTCGACCGGATTGGTGATCATGCCGGCGAGCAATCGCGTCTCTGCCTCACGCATCGCCAGAACAAGAAAGCCGCCTGCAACGATGATCTTGCCCAGGGATTTTGCGAACTCCACAAAACCCTTGACGCCAAAAATCCGGCTCCAGCCTTCCTTGAGAGAAATGCGCGAGAGCTTTGGTTTGACGCGGTCAAGGACAAAGCGCGGCGTGTTCTGAAACACTGAAGCCGCGACACCCGCCGTTACTAGCAGCAGCATCACGGTACCCACGACCTTCGCGATCTCCATGAATACCAGCTGATAAATCGCCATCGCATCAGAGCGCGTTTCCAGCGACCAGCCGTCCGCCCGCTCAAGAAAAATGGAGAGGAAGCTGCCAAGCCGCATCGCACTGTCCTGTGCGAAGAAGATGGTGAAAGTCAGGATGGCGAGAAAGGACGCAAAAACCGGCACTTCCTTGGAGAAGGGCAACTGACCTTTGTCGACGGAGTCACGGATTTTCTTTTCCGTTGCCTCTTCGGTCTTGCTTTCCTTGTCGGCACCTTCCGCCATCAGGACCTTCGCTCAAGCGATTGCAGATACGGTGATCCGGGTTCGTCAGGAAGCGAACCGGCTTTTGTCCTTGGTGAATGCGTCAGGCGGCTTCCTGCTGCTGCATGCTGGGCAGGACAAAATTGCCCTGTTGCGCCAGTTGGACCGCACTTGCGGAGATGCGCCTGCGAGCTTGCAGGATATCAGCCTCAGGCACGTCCTCCGAGCCGGTGCTGAGTTCGGCCTCGATCATGCGACGCGTGCGCTGTCCAAGGGCCGACAACACGGCTTCCACAATGGCCTCGGAGGCATTGCGGAGCGCCAGCGTCACCAGTTCGCTCGACAGGCCGTCGAACAGTGCGACACGGGCTTTCTGATCGAGCAGCACGATTTCCTCGAAGCTGAAAAGCTGAGAGCGGATCGCTTTCACATCGCTGGTGCCAGTCAGCTCCAGCTCGTGAATGACCTCGTCGGCCTGGTCCTTGTCGAGTTCATTGAGGAGCGACGCCACGCGCGCCAGACCGACGGCAGAGTCCTTGCCGGCACGCATATTGCGCAGAAGGTCGCTCATGCGGTTCTCGATAAGTTTCTTCGCCTGAGCCGGCATTTCGCCCGTCGCCGCCATCCGGCTGATGACCGAGGTCCGCAGGTTTTTGTCCAGGCTCACCAGAACTTTCGCAGCGATGGATGGAGCGATGCCGCCCAGAATGGCAGCGATCACCTGCGGATGCTCAGCAGAGATGAGTTCAATCAATTCCTCGGCAGGGAGTTTCTCAAGTTCGGCCCAGACCTCTTCGGCCTCGCTGGCCGCTGGCGCATTGCGCCCCATGAGAAGGTTCATTTCTTCTTCGGAGAGGGTCTCGTTGAGAATCGTATCAATGCTGTCAGCCGAATCGAGAAGCCCGGCGCCTTCAGTGAATTCGCTTTCGAATTCGCTGACGACTTTCTCCAGCTCTGCCTGCGGAATGGTTCGCAGCAGGCGTGCTCCTTCCATGAGCGCCTTGAGTTCGTCCTGCTTGAAAAACTTCAGAAGTCGACCCGCCGAAGGCTTGCCCATCGCCACGAGAATGGTGGCCGCCTTCTGCGCCTGTGTCAGAGCCAGAGCTTCCGTCATGATCGAACCGACCTTCCTATCCGCTATTCGTTATACGCTTTATTCAACAGACGCCTTGCCGGCGATTTCCGTGAGCTTCACCCCGAAACGAGACGGATCATCATCAACCAGTGTGATCTCACCCCGTGCGATACGCCTGCCATTCACGACGATCTCGACCGGCTCGCCCACGCGCCGATTGAGCGACACTGTCGATCCCTTTTTAAGAGCCATGAGTTGCGAGACAGGCATCTCGGCGCTGCCGAGAACAATCTGGACCTCAACTGGAATGCTCATCACCAGGTCAGGATTTCCCGAGAAGGAATCGACCCGTGCACCCCCGCCGGGATTCTCCTCGTGCAGCACGTCCTTCAGTTCCTCAATCGCCTTATTGAGCTCTTCCTCGCCGTGTTCCTGCGGCTCCGGCTCGGCATTCGTCATCGTCATTCTCCTTCACCGCCTTTCCGGCACATTATTGTGCCAGAAGGCCCTCGACGACATCCTTGCGGGCGTCAAAGGGCTGTTTGATCCGCACCGTGTAGTGATGTCCGGCTTTTCCGAAATCACAGGTGAAAACTGTCTTGTCACGCACCGCGAGCCTCGCTTCGGGTTGAGCCCCATCGCCAAATTCGATCACCTGACCTTCGTGAAGCGACGCGAGTTGACCAAGCGCCATGCGCATCAGCGGAATGGTTGCCTTGAGGCGCACATTCGACCGCATGACCTCATCGCTAAACCGGTTGTGCCAGTCGGCTGCCTTGGCGCTTTGCTGGCGATTGTCTTCTGCTTCGGGATCGCGAACCTCCAGCAGAAGACGCTGCGGCATCCAGGCGGTAAGAAAACCACCCTGCTCTTCCCCGCCAATCGCAAATCTGATGCGGACCCCCGGGCCGTCCCGCACGACGAAGCGCCGAAAATCAGCTCCGGCCAGTACAGTCGGCATTTGCAAGCGCAATCCGAGCGAACGGGCGCCCTTCCCGTTCAGGGCCCTTGCGAAAATGTCGAAAGCGTGGGCTACAACATCCCGTTCGATGGCCGAGGGCGGGCGTTCGAGGGCAACCGCCGGCAATTCAGGATTGCCTCCGAACATGGCTCCGACAATAAGGGAGATCGCTGTGGGATCGAGCCGCATGGTAAGTGCATCACCGGATGCATCGCCAGGAACGACCACAAGCGCATCGCAACAATCCGGCTGGGGCTTAAGTTCGGCAAGCCGCACGATTTCAACATCCACCAGATCTACCGTGATCGGCGTCGGCAGCTTTTCTTCCAGACTTTCCATGACACGCGGCAACGCGCGGGTCGCACATGACCGCGCCGCCTCAACCACCTTTCGCGGATCGCCGGTGGCACCCACCAGCCGCTCCACGACGAGCGCGCGCATCAGTTCAGGGTCATCCGTCAACGCCATGATCGGCTGTAACTCCATTGATCCTGCTGCATCATGCTGCCTGTTTCTCACCGCCACCGGTGTTCATGGTGCTCTGCTCGACCGCATCAATGCTCGGTCGGTCATATGCCGAAATGGTCTTGCGGCCGAACTCCAGCGCCACCTGCGGCAGCGAGCCGTTCATATATGCGAGCAAAGTCTGCTTCACGATCACGTAAAGCCGGTTCTTCTTTTCCCGAACAATCTTGATCTTGGTCGCAATCGGACCGACTACGGCATAGGACATGAAGATGCCAAGGAAGGTACCCACCAGTGCCGCGCCGACCAGACCACCTAGAATTTCCGGAGATTCATTGATCGCTCCCATGGCCTTGATCACCCCGAGAACGGCGGCCACGATACCAAGTGCAGGAAGTCCCTCCGACACCGCCACGAGCGCGTTGTAGGATTTGAGCTTGTCGCGTCGGATAGTCTGGATTTCCTCATCCATCAGCGCCTCAATTTCGAAAGGACGCGCATTGCCAATAATGATGATACGGCAATAGTCGCAGATGAAATTGGTGAGGTCCTTGTTTTTCAGAACCGTGGGATAGGTCTGAAAAATCGCGGATTCTTCCGGGTTGTCGATATGAGCCTCAACCTCGCTGCGCGACTTTGTCCGCAACTCCCGCATCAGGCTATGAAGAACGCCGAGCGTTTCAAGATACTCGGTTTCTTTCGGCACCGCGCCCTTGAAAGCCTCAATGCAGGCCTTGCCCGCATCCTTGACGGTCGACATCGGGTTGGCAACCAGAAACGTGCCGAACGCCGCGCCGCAGATGATCACGACTTCCCACGGCTGGAACAGCACATCCACATGTCCGCCCATCGCCATATAGCCGCCGATCACGCAGCCGAGCGTTACCACCAGTCCGATTAGAATACCCATCTATACCGCCATCTTTTCTTGGCCTTTTCCCCTGTGTATCTGCCGTGGCTTGCGTGAGGCTTGAATATCTGAAGCGATCGCGAAAGCCTCGCGCAAGATAGGCGGACTAGGGTTGCGCAACCGAAGATGGCGGAGGGCGCGCCTTGATCAACACCTTCACGAGCTACAACCTCATCAACCGCGATCTCTCGCGTTCGCTGGAGCGCGTGCAGTCGCAGCCCATGGTGCAGCGGGAGACTGAGTACTACCAGGAGAACATCGGCCGGGTGACTTCCATCGAGGAGTTCGTCAATGACGATCGCCTTTTCCGATACGCCATGAAGGCACACGGGCTCGACGACATGGCTTATGCCAAGGCCTTCATGGTGAAGGTGCTGGAAGAAGGCATCAGCGATCCTGAAAGCTTCGCAAACAAGCTCACCGACAAGCGCTATGCCGAGTTCGCCCGGACCTATAATTTTGCGGCAGGCGGCGTCGACACCACCAATTACAATCCCGCCCAAAAGGGAACGGTGGACAAATATCTCACGCGTGCTCTCAAGAACGGCGCCTCTCCCAGTGATCCGGCCCTCATCGGCAGCATCAACAATTATCTGGCAAAGATCCCTGACATCAAATCCGTCGATGACCTGATGAACGATCAGGAAATGCTGTCTTTCGCGTTGCTCGCGCACGGCTTCGACCCAGATGAGGTGATCGACGTCAAATTCCTTCGTTCGGTCCTGGAAGGCGGCATCGACGATCCCGGAAGCCCGGCGAACCAGACCGAAGACAAGCGCTACAGGGCACTCGCGGAAGCGTTCAATTTCGCACGCTACGGCGAGGATGCAACGACCTACAACATCGCCAACAATCTGGCGGTCGAGCGTTATGTGCGTCAGACACTTGAAGAGGATGCGGGCCGTGAAAACGAGGGCGTACGGCTCGCACTCTACTTCCAGCGCAAGGCTCCCGAATTTCGTTCCTATTATGAATTGCTGGCCGACAAGGCCATCGCCGAGGTGGTCCGCACAGCGCTTGGCTTCCCGGCCGCGCTTGCCCAGGCTGACATCGACAAGCAAGTCGAGATGATCAAGGAGCGTATCGACATCGAGGACTTCCGCGATCCCGAAAAACTCGAGGACTTCCTGAAGCGCTTTACCACCATGTGGGAACTCGAAAACCCCACCAGCTCTCAGCAGACCTCCATCGCCGCTCTGTTCAGCCAGCCGGCGGAGTTCGGCATCTCCACCGACATGCTTTTCACCATCGCGCAGTTGAAGAGGTAAGAGACCCGATGCAGACCGGACTTTATGTGGCCCTGTCATCCCAGGTGGCGCTCGAGAAACGTCTTGGAACGCTGGCCGACAACGTCGCGAATGCCGGCACTGTCGGCTTCCGTGCCACCTCGGTGAATTTCCGCGACATGGTCAATGGCGACGGTCCGGATTCCGTCTCGTTTGCCGCCCCCGGCACACCCAACATTGCCACCCATGCGGGCGGTCTGCGTGAAACGAAGAACCCTTTTGATTTCGCGGTCCAGGGTGACGCCTGGTTCGCACTCGAAACACCGGCCGGCACGGTCGTCACCCGGGATGGTCGCTTCACCATGCGCGAGACCGGCGAGCTGGTCAGTATAGACGGACATCCGGTCCTGGATGCCGGTGGTGCCCCGCTGCTGCTGGATCCCCTGGCCGGTCCGCCCGAGGCAGGCGCAGACGGCACACTTCGCCAGAACGGTCAGTTGGTCGGCGCCATTGGTCTCTACGCATTCGCTCCATCGCAGGACTACGCACGTTACGGCAATTCGGGGTTCATCGCCAATGACGTCCAGCCAGTCATCGACCAGCCTGATGTTGGGGTCGCCCAGGGCTTCGTGGAAGAAGCCAATGTCAATCCGGTTCTCGAAATGATGAACCTCATCGAGGTGCAGCGCACCTTTGAACATGTTTCGGCGTTGATGAGCGATAGCGATACCGCGCTCAAGGATGCCATCAAGCTTCTTGGCGCATGAGTGAAGTCGTGACAGAGCCTGCAATCTCTGCTGCTCCCCCTCGAGAGACCGTGCTTACCGCACTTGAAGAAGCTTATCGGCGAATAGCGGGTGATCAGCGGTTCCTCATCAGGCATGGTGGTCGCGTCAGCGAGGTTTCGCCGACCCATTACAGCGTGCGCGGCCTTTCGGAAACGGCGAGGCTCGGTGATGTCGTCTCGCGACAGAGCCGCAGGGGCGGAATCGCCGGTGCCGGCGAAATCGTCCGTATCGCGCAGGGTAGTGTGCTCGTCGCGCCCTACGAAGAGGCAGGTGCCGTGGGCCTGGGCGAAGCCGTTTTCAATCGTGGTCAACTCGGTCTTGCGCCATCCCCGTCATGGCGCGGTCGTGTCGTGGATGCACTTGGTCGACCCGCCGATGGAAAGCCCGCCCCCGCCGGCGCGCCTTCCGCCACCGGCGCCGCGCCGGTCACACCACCGGCAATGCAGCGGCAACGGGTTTCCGAAGCATTCCGCACAGGTGTTCGTGTCATCGACATCTTCACTCCTCTTTGCCACGGACAAAGGCTCGGTGTGTTTGCCGGTTCCGGCGTTGGTAAATCGACGCTTTTGTCCATGCTCGCCAACGCGGATGCGTTCGACACGGTGGTCATCGCACTGGTGGGAGAACGCGGGCGCGAGGTCCGCGAATTCCTCGAGGACACAATCGGACCACGGGGTATGACTAAATCGGTGGCTGTGGTCGCCACCAGTGACGAAAGTGCCATGATGCGCCGCCGCGCACCGGATACAGCCATGAGCGTCGCTGAATATTTTCGCGATCGCGGTGACAAGGTTTTGCTCATCGTCGATTCCATCACGCGCTTCGCCCATGCTCTGCGCGAGGTCGCTATCGGCGCCGGAGAACCTCCTGTAGCCCGCGGCTATCCCGCTTCGGTTTTCACCGAGTTGCCGCGCCTGCTGGAACGCGCCGGGCCCGGCGAAACCGGTCGCGGCTCCATCACGGCAATCCTGTCCGTCCTTGTCGATGGAGACGATCACAATGACCCGGTTGCCGACGCGGTGCGCGGCATTCTCGACGGACACGTGGTCCTCGACCGTTCTATAGCCGAACAGGGGCGTTTCCCCCCCGTCAATCCCCTGGCTTCCATTTCCCGCCTTGCCGAGCGCGCATGGAAGCCGGATGAGAAGCGGTTGGTGACACGATTGCGCGCGATGATCGCCCGTTTCGAAGACACCCGCGACATTCGCCTCCTTGGCGCCTATCAACCCGGAAACGACGCAGATCTCGATCAGGCCGTGCGCCAGATCCCACTCATCTACGATGCCCTCACACAATCGCCGAACGACCCGCGCTCGACTGATCCTTTCACGGATCTGGCGATGAAACTGAAAGCCGGAGAACCGGTACAATGACGCTGAAACTGGCCAGTCTCGAACTTCCGGACGGGCGGCGGACCGAATCGAACCCGACCGACGCGCCCGCAGCCGAGGCGCCCCCGCCTTCCCGAAAATCCGCATTTCTTCCTCGCCGGCTAAAAAAGATCGCGCCTCTCCACAAGCCAAGCAGCAGCCGCAGCGACTGGATGATCATGGTCGGCGGTATCGGGTTGGCCGCTGTCTGCGCCATGTTTCCCTGGTACATATTCTTCAATCAGGAGCAGTTCGGCGTTCGTCCCATGACTTTTGCCGGGCGTCCCTCCCCGCAGGGACCTTCGCGTGAGGCTCTTCCCGATTTGATCGGTGCACGCATCCCATCGCAAATCATTCCTTTGCCGGAGGTCGACTACACGTCTACCGGAACGGTTGGCCGCACGCCCGCCGAAGTGCTTGAGAACCAGCCTTTCCCCGGAGATGAACCGGGCTTTCGCCTGGTGCATGTGGCCGGTGGACGCGCCATGATCGAGGACGAGGATGGGTATTGGCTTGTGCAGCGTGGCTCTCGCCTGCCAGATGGCAGCCGTGTCTCTCGGATAGTCTGGAAAGACGGCAACTGGGAAATGGTCACATCGCGTGAGCTGGTGGTCAGGGTTTCTGCAGAAGACGGGACGTAAGGCCCGCACAAGACTGGCTGCATAAAGTGCCATTCAGGATGTTTGCATAGACCGAGAGACTTGCCTGATGCAGCCCGTCAACCTGTTCGACCTTGCCACCCAGCAGGCGAAGTGGCTATCCGTCCGCCAGACGACGGTGGCCAGCAATGTCGCCAACATCAACACGCCTGGATACAAGGCGCTTGAAGTCGAGCCATTCGAAAACGTGCTGAACGGAACACGGGTCGCTCTAAAGAGCACCAACCCGAACCATCTGCAGTTTGGCGCTACCAACGCTTCCTTTGCCGTCGGCAGCACCGAGGATCCCTCCGTCCTGCCTTCGGAGAACACAGTGAAAATCGAAGATGAGCTCGCCAATGCCGGTGAGGTTCGTCGCTCGTTCGAGCTCAACACGGCCATCGTCAAGGCCTTTCACCGCATGTTGATGAACACTTCGAGAGGATAGTCCGTGGACCCGCTTTCCGCTTCTCTGAAAGTCGCAGCATCCGGCCTGCAGGCGCAGTCCGAGCGTATGCAGGTGGTTTCTGAAAACCTGGCCAACGCCAAGTCCACCAGCGACATTCCGGGTGGCGATCCCTATCGCCGCAAGACCATCAGCTTCGTTGCCGAGCTCGACCGCAATATCGGTGGCAGCGTCGTCGAGGTCGGATCGATCGCCCGAGACCCCACCGAATTCACCCTCGAGTTCAACCCCGGTCATGAGGCGGCGGACGAACGCGGCTACGTCAAGATGCCGAACGTCAACGTATTGATCGAGATGGCCGACATGCGTGAGGCCAATCGCGGCTACGAAGCGAACCTGCAGGTCATCAAGCAGGCGCGCGAACTCATTTCCATGACCATTGATCTGATGCGGAGCCAGTCATGATTCCTCCAGTCGGCAGCATTGCCCCTTCCACATTAACGCAAGCCACCGGTCTGCAGCCGGCCCGCCAGGCCCCCACCTCCGAAACCGGAGAAGCTTTTAGCGCGATGCTCGGGCAAGCGGCGGCCAACACGGTAGCGAAATTGAACCATGCCGAGGGCGTGTCCATCAAGGCGCTGCAAGGTGAAGCAGAAACCCGGGAAGTGGTGGACGCGGTCATGAGCGCCGAACAGGCGCTACAGGCTGCGATTGCCGTACGTGACAAGCTTGTCACCGCCTATCTCGACATCAGCCGAATGGCCATCTGAGGAGCCTGATTAATGAAAGCCCTGTCGATTGCCGCCACCGGCATGAGCGCCCAGCAGCTTAATCTTGAAGTGATTGCCAACAACATCGCCAACATCAACACGACCGGCTTCAAACGCGCCCGGGCCGAGTTTTCCGATCTGCTTTATCAGACGGAGCGTATGCAGGGCGTTCCCAGCCGCGCCAATCAGGCGATCGTGCCGGAAGGTGCGAATGTCGGCCTCGGCGTCAAGGCCGCAGCCGTGCGCAACCTGCATATCCAGGGCCCGATGAACAACACCGGCAACAAGCTCGATGTTGCGCTGGTCGGCAAAGGCTGGTTCGAGATCGAAGGCACGGACGGTGAGCCGCTTTACACGCGCGCCGGCTCGTTCAACACCAACGCGACCGGTCAGCTCGTCACCACCCAGGGCTACAATGTGACCCCGGCGATCGTCATTCCCGAAGATGCCGTGGAGATCGTGATCAACAAGACCGGGCAGGTTTTTGCACGAATTGACGGCCAGGCAGAGCTTCAGGATCTGGGCCAGTTAACCCTTGCCAACTTTGCCAATGAAGCAGGCCTCGACCCGATTGGTGACAACCTCTTCCGCGAGACCCCCGCTTCGGGTGCTGCGATCCAGGGCGTACCCGGAGATCCCGGCTTCGCCGTCATCGAGCAGGGCTATCTCGAAGGTTCAAATGTCGATCCGGTGAAGGAAATCACCGAACTGATATCCGCTCAACGCGCCTACGAGATGAACTCCAAGGTCATCCGCGCGGCCGATGAGATGGCCGCAACCGTCACCCAGTCGATCCGGTAGGTTCGCATGAACACGCACTCCATCGTCTCCGCACTTGTCCTGGCCCTGGCCAGCTTCTTTGTGACCGGTGTTCCGGCAGCAGCGCAGGAGCAGGCGGTGGTTTCCACGCGTGTTATCTATCCCGGCGAAACCATCTCCATCGATGCGCTCGACGAAGTGATCCTGCGACGCCCGCCGCGCGGCAATACGGCAATTGCCCGTATGCTGGAAGACATCGACGGGAAAGTCGCCCGGCGCACCCTCCTTCCGGGCCGCCTCATACCCATCAGTTATGTGCGCGATGCCTATCTGGTGGAAACCGGCACCCCGGTTACCGTAACCTTCAGTGAAGGCCCACTCGTCATTTCGCTCCGCGCCGTACCGCTTCAAGCCGGCGCTGCAGGCGACATGATCCGCTTGCGCAACATTGAAAGCGGACGCACCTTCATGGGGGTGGTGCTCGCGGATGGTAGCGTCCAGGTGGGTGCCATATGATGTGTCGTCTGCTCCTCACCGTCCTCGTGGCAATGGCGCTCAGCCTGCCGGCCGGTGCCGCTTCGCGCATCAAGGATATCGCTATGCTGCAGGCCGCGCGTGACAACCAGCTTGTCGGCTACGGGCTGGTGATCGGGCTCCAGGGAAGCGGCGACAGCCTGCGCAATTCGCCATTCACCGAACAGTCCATGCGTGCAATGCTCGAGAATCTCGGCATCGCGTCGGAAGGCGGTCGCGCTCGCGCGAAGAATGTAGCTGCCGTTATCGTGACGGCAAATCTGCCACCTTTCGTCCAGTCCGGCGCGCGGATCGATGTCAGTGTCTCCTCGCTCGGCGACGCGACTTCCCTCGCAGGTGGTACGCTGGTCATGACCCCGCTTCGCGCCGCCGATGGCGAGATTTACGCCGTTGCTCAGGGGTCTGTCATCGTTTCCGGTTTTACAGCCCAGGGACAGGCCGAAACGTTGACCCAGGGTGTACCCACATCCGGTCGCGTGCCCAACGGCGCCATCATCGAGCGCAAGGTCGAGGCCTCCATGTCCGACAGCGCCAGCCTTGTCCTGCAATTGCGCAATGCGGATTTCTCAACGGCCGTGCGTGTTGCAGACGCGATCAACACATATACCGGCTCCCGTTTTGGCGCACGGCTTGCCAACGAAGAAGATGCCCGCACCATTCGGATCCGCAGGCCCAAGGGTATTTCCTACGCCCGCTTCTACGCTGAGATCGAAAACCTGATGGTGGAGTCCGACGGCCCTGCCCGGGTCGTGGTCGACGAGCGTACAGGAACGGTGGTCATCGGCAATGACGTGCGCATCTCCCGGGTTGCTATCAGCCACGGCGCGCTCACTGTCCGCATCACCGAAACGCCGCGCGTGGTACAGCCGGAGCCGTTCTCGCGCGGAGAGACAGCGATCGAACCTTTCACCGAAATTGAGGCCGATCAGCCGGATGCCAATGTGGCTCTGCTGGATGGCCCCAACCTGCAAACCCTTGTCTCTGGCCTCAACCGGCTTGGCGTAAAGCCCGATGGCATCATCGCCATTCTCCAGGGCATCAAGTCCGCCGGCGCGCTGCAGGCCGAACTCGTGCTGCAATAGGTACACCGCATGTCACGCAGTCTTCGATTGAAAAAAATCTCCACGGCCGTGTTCGCGGGTCTCGTTGTCGCCACGCAGATCGCACCACTCCACGCACTGGCGGCCGAAAACCCCGCGACCATGAAGCCCGACGAAGTGGAGCGTTTCTGCGCAAACATCGCCGATGCAGCACGCGATCGCCGCTACGCCCTCCAGGCCATGGAGCTTGAGAAGCTCAAGGGTGAAGTGGACGAGCGCATCGCCGCGCTCGAGCAAAAGCGTGCCGATTACGAGGGCTGGCTGCAGCGTCGAAACGTCTTTCTCGCGCAGGCGGAGGCCGGCATTGTCGAGATTTACGCCTCCATGCGGCCCGACGCGGCAGCTGAGCGTCTTGCGGAAGTCCGCGTCGAACTCGCCGCCGCCATCCTGATGAAGCTCGAACCGCGCACGGCTGGCATCATCCTTAACGAAATGAACAGCAAGTCCGCAGCGACGCTCACGACCATCATTGCCAGCGCCGCGCGGCCGGAGGACCCGACATGACGTTCCGGCCCCTATTTCTATTGCCACTGGCCTTCGTTGCCGGCTGCTCTCAATCGCTCAAGGAAATCGGCAAGGAGCCGGCGATGACCCAGGTCGGAGCGTCCATCGATCCGGAGGTTATGGCTGCTTACAACTATCCCAAGCGTCCGGCACCGGCGCTCACCCGCTACTCCCTTTGGGACGACAAGCAGAGCAGGCTCTTCACCGATCCGCGCGCGCTCAATGTCGGCGACATTCTGACGGTCGAGATCTCGATCAATGACAAGGCCCGTTTCAAAAACGAATCCGAGCGTTCTCGGGATGTGGACCGCAGTCTGGGTCTTTCTGGCTCCTACTCCATCGGCGGCGCGGGGTCATCAGCTGCGCTCGACGGCAAGATCGGTTCCGGCACATCAACGGCGGGCGGCGGCCAGACCGAGCGCTCGGAAAACATTCGTCTTCTCGTCGCTGCGGTGGTCACACAGGTAATGTCCAACGGAAACCTGCGCATCCGCGGAACGCAGGAGGTAAGGGTCAACGCAGAGCTGCGCATCCTCACCATCGAGGGCATCGTGCGGCCAAGCGACATCGATCCGCAAAACATGGTTTCCTACGAACGCATCGCCGAAGCGCGCATCTCCTACGGGGGTCGCGGTCGGATCAGCGAGGTTCAGCAGCCGCCCTATGGCCAGCAGTTCCTCGACCAGGTGCTACCATTCTAACCCGACGCCGGAGCCTGAAGACGCATGGCGCTGCTTGAACAGCAACCTACCGAGAAAAAGGGACCATCCCTCATCGTCCAGTTGGCGATGCTGCTGGTCATGTCGGCCCTTGCCGCCGGAGCTGCATGGTTCGCGGGCGGCTATCTGCAGAGCAGATCCGGCAGCTCCGAAGAGGTCGCTGCGGCCACCGCCGAAACTGCCTCCGCCGAACCCGCCACCGATGAGGATGGCGCCGCCAAAACGCCGCCCGGCATTTTCATGATGGACCCAATCACCACCAATCTGGCCGAACCGAGCGAAGTTTGGGTGCGTGCTGAACTTTCCCTCGTTTTCGAGGGCGAGCCCGACCCTGCGATGGCGGCCGCGATTCATCAGGACCTTTTTGCGTATCTGCGCACGGTGAAACTGCGCCAGGTGGAAACCGCGAGCGGCCTGCAGCATCTTCGCTCCGATCTTGCAGAACGCGCCAGCATTCGCAGCGAGGGCGCGGTCAAGCAAATCCTCTTCAGGGCTCTGTTGTTCGAATGAGACGTCTCGCTTTCCTGTCCGCCGCGCTGCTCGTTCCAACCGCAGCAGCGGCGCAAACCATCGATCTTGGTGCATTGACGGGTGCCGACGGCTCCACCATCGGCACGATTATCCAGCTTTTCGGCCTTCTGACGATCCTGTCCGTTGCGCCGGGCATCCTGATCATGGTCACAAGCTTCACCCGCTTCGTGATCGCCTTTTCGATCCTGCGTGCCGGCATGGGGCTGCCCACCACGCCAGCCAACCTTATCCTGATCAGCCTGTCCCTGTTCATGACCTTCTATGTCATGGCCCCCACCTTTGACAGGGCCTGGGCGGAAGGCATGCGCCCGCTCATGAACAATGAGATCAGCGAAGAAGACGCGGTCCAGCGTATCGCCGAACCCTTCCGTGGCTTCATGGTCAACAATGTCCGCGAGAAGGATTTCGCACTCTTCGCCGATCTGGCCGCGGAACGCGGCAATATAGACATCGACATAACGGTGGAGACCGCAGATCTGCGCGTTCTGGTTCCGGCTTTCATGATATCCGAGATCCGGCGTGGCTTCGAGATCGGATTCCTGATTGTCCTGCCTTTCCTCGTCATCGACCTGATCGTTGCCACCATCACCATGTCCATGGGCATGATGATGTTGCCACCGACCGTCGTTTCCCTGCCATTCAAGATATTGTTCTTCGTCCTGATCGATGGCTGGAACCTGCTCGTTGGCAGCCTTGTACGCTCCTTCGTTTAGGGGACCTTGCGGTCCTGCAATTCGTTTCTTCAGAAAAAACGCCGACCTGCGAAATTAAGCCGGCCCATTATCCTTTTGGTAGGACTTTCCCGCGATAAATGCCTTCAAGCATGGCGGACAGATCTTACAACGGGATCAAGGGCATGATGCCGCTCCGTCATACCGGTAAGCCCGGTATGTCCCTCGTTTGTTTTGTATTTCAGGGGCGTTTATCCCATGGCAAGTCTTATGACCAACGCGTCGGCAATGACGGCGCTGCAGACCCTCAACACCATCTCCAAGAACATGGCTACCACCCAGTCCCGCATTTCGACGGGCCTGCGCGTGGGCGAAGCTTCCGACAACGCAGCTTACTGGTCCATCGCGACTTCGATGAAGTCCGACAACAAGGCCCTTTCCAGCGTTCAGGATGCTTTGGGTCTCGGCGCCGGCAAGATCGACACGGCCTACACGGGTATCAATGAAGTCATCGACACCGTCGACAAGATCAAGCAGAAGCTTGTCACGGCACGCGGTGCTTCTCAGGAAGACCAGGAGAAGATCCAGGGCGAAATCAACGCGCTCCAGGCTCACATCACGTCGGTCGTCGGCAACTCCAACTACGCCGGCTCAAATATCATCCAGGACAACACCGATGTGAACATCGTTGCGTCCTACAACCGCAGCGGCGCGACCGTCACCATTGACGAGATCACGCTGACGGGTGCCAACGTTCTGGTGCTCGACGCGGCTGGTACGGGTGGTTCCGCAGCCAGCGTTGTTGCAGCGGCTCTGTTCGATGCTTCCGGCGGCCAGGTTGGTGACGCTGCAATCGATAGTGCTCTGGGCACCGTCGAGACGGCTCTCGCCTCCCTCGCCGACCAGGCAGCAGAACTTGGTGCCGCCAAGTCGCGCGTCGATCTGCAGAAAGACTTCGTTGGCAAGCTTTCCGACGCTATCGAACGCGGTGTTGGCCAGCTCGTCGACGCGGACATGAACGAAGAGTCGGCTCGTCTGTCGGCCCTGCAGGTTCAGCAGCAGCTGGGCATCCAGGCGCTTTCGATCGCCAACTCCAATTCGCAGAACATCCTGTCGCTGTTCCGCTAATAGATCGATCCCGGCGCAAAAGCGCCGGCATCAATCCACGATAGACGGGTCGCTCACTCGAGCGGCCCGTCTTTTTTTGATATTTGGAGCAACAGTTAACCTCCATTAATAGCCTGTTAACCATGTGCATCTACCTATCGTTAACCATACCCGGCGCGAACACGCGGTGCCACCGGGAGTGATTGAACAAAGAGGTGATCACGTGGCCAGCATCATGACCAACACTTCTGCGATGGTTGCATTGCAGAGCCTGAAGGCGACCAACAAGGCCATGGACGTGGTCCAGGGCCGCATTTCCACCGGCTACCGCGTTGCCGAAGCGAGCGACAACGCCGCCTATTGGTCCATCGCGACGACAATGCGTTCCGACAACAAGGCCTTATCGGCGGTTCAGGACGCACTGGGGCTGGGCGCCGGCAAGATTGACACATCCTACACGGCCATGAACAACGTTCTGGAAGCAGTGGATGCGATCAAGTCCAAATTGGTGACAGCGCGCGGCGCGAGTGCGGAGAACCAGGGCAAGATCCAGGCCGAGATCGACATCCTGCTTGACCACATCAAGAGCGCCGCCACCGGCGCAAGCTATGCCGGAACCAACATTCTCGCGACTGATGACACCGGAAACGTCGAAGTCGTTTCATCCTATAATCGCTCTTCAGCCGGAACGGTCTCGGTCGACACGATCAAAATCGACATCGCCAGCGTGAAACTGTTTGCCGCGGGCGGGCTTCCAGGCGGTCTGGCCGACGACATCATGCTCATCGACATCGTGACCAATGGGACAGACGCAGACATCGACGGCTACCTGACAGATGTTGAGACAGCCCTGTCGAACATGTCCAATGCCGCAGCCGATCTCGGCGCAGCCAAGACGCGTCTCGATCTGCAGAAAGACTTCGTCTCCAACCTGATGGACTCCATCGAGCGCGGCGTCGGGCAGCTTGTCGACGCTGACATGAACGAGGAATCCACACGGCTTCAGGCTCTTCAGGTACAGCAACAGCTTGGCATTCAGGCGCTCGCCATCGCCAATCAGAACGCGCAGAGCATCCTGTCCCTCTTCAAGTAGGCAAAAGCCGCAGCCACGCCGTTCTTACAATGGGGTCGCATCGCGGCCCCATTTCATTTTCGCACAAGTTTCGGCGTCTAGTCTCCCGGACAGAACTCGTATGGGAGCATTGGGCGTTGCCTGAGCAAATTCAGACCGTCGTTGAAAACCTGAAAAGCCTCGGCCCTCGCCGGCTTGCCCTTCTTGGGGGCATGCTGGCACTTTTCATGGCCGTCATCGTCGCCGGCGCGGCCTATCTCAACAGGCCCGCGTATGAAACTCTTTATGTCGGGCTCGATCGGTCCGACGTGAACCAGATCGGGCTGGTTCTGGGCGAGGCAGGCATCGGTTTTGATGTGGTCTCGGATGGGACGGCAGTTCTGGTCCCTGCCGGGAAAACCGCGCAGGCACGCATGTTGCTGGCCGAGAAGGGACTGCCCAGCAGCACCAATGCCGGCTACGAGCTCTTCGACAACGTCGGCTCCCTGGGTCTCACCACCTTCATGCAGCAAGTGACGCGCGTTCGAGCTCTTGAAGGCGAGATTGCCCGCACCATTCAGTCTCTTGCCGGCATCAAGGCAGCGCGGGTTCACATCGTCATGCAGGAACGCGGCACGTTCCGCACTGAAGAACGCCAGCCCTCGGCCTCCGTCGTCATCCGCGCTTCCAGCCTTGATGCAACCAACGCAGCCGCCTCGATTCGCTATCTGGTCGCAGCCGCAGTGCCCGGTCTGGACGCGGAGAAAGTGACCGTTCTCGATTCGACCGGCACGCTGCTGGCCGCCGGCGACGATCCGTCCAACAGCACCGCGCAACGTTCCATAGGCGTTGAACGCACGGTCGAAAACCAGATCGAGCAGAATATTCGCCGCGCGCTGGCGCCCTATCTGGGCCCAGACAACTTCCGCGCCAGCGTCAAAGCAGACGTAAACACCGACGCCCGTCAGATCGAGGAGGTCATTTATGACCCGAACTCACGCGTCGAACGGTCGGTTCAGGTCGTCCGCTCCAGCGACAGCGCCAATCGCGAAACAGCCATTCAGCCAACCTCGGTGGCTCAGAATCTTCCCGAGGACGACACTGCCGCCACGGCGGGTCCGAAATCCTCCGAGGAAAGCGAACGTCGTGAGGAAACTACCAATTATGAGCTGAACACCAAGCGCATCGCCACCACCAGCAACGGATACAGCGTCGACAAGATGTCGATTGCCGTGGTGGTCAATCAGGCAAGAATCCTGGAGATCCTCGGCCCCAGCGCCACGCCCGATCAGATCAATGCCCGGATTGCAGAAATTCAGAATGTCGTTGCCTCTGCTACCGGCTTCAACGAAGCTCGCGGCGACGTGATCAATGTCTCGTCGGTCGAGTTCATCGACGGCCTCGACGGTACACCGATGCCTGAGCCGGGCATTCTCGATACCGTCGGACAGCATACAGGTACTCTGATCAACGCAGCCGCCTTCATCCTCGTCGCGTTTCTCGTCACCTGGTTCGGTCTTAAGCCGATCGGCACCAACCTCATGCGCCCGGCCATAGCGCAGGGTCCGGTTTCCGACGACATGCAGCGGGCTCTTCCCAATCACGAAGAAGAGCAGGCGCGCCTGACGGATGGCGGGTACTCAGATCCCGAGTTCGAGGAAGACGACACCTACGGCACGCACCGGCTCAAGATCCGTCCCGCTCCACAGGAACGCCTGGCCCGCATGGTCGACCTCAATGAGGAGCGCACCGCCCACATTCTTCGCAAATGGGCGCGCGCTGAGGCGGAGGCCGGTTGATGTCTTCCGGTCTTTCGCTCTTCGACGTTCTGCCAGACTTTGGCACCCCGGCCCCGCCAGTCTCATCGCGCAGGGCGGAGAGCAGCCACTTCGATTCCCTCATCGAGCGTCCGGAGCCCCCTGCCAGGGAGGCGGTCCCTCCATTGCAGACCCAGGTTGACGAGATGATCGCGGCAGCGGAAGCCGCACTGGCGGAGAAGCTCGCGCATGAACATGCCGTAGCCCTCCAACAGGAACGTCAACGGCACGCTGAAGAGCTGGATGCACTGCGCAGTCAAATGGGCGAAGCAGTGGGGCAGGCGATCGAAACGCGTTTTGCCGCGCTGGAGAATGACCTGGTCGCACTGACCTCACAAGCCACATCACGGATTCTCAGCAGTGTTCTGACAGAAGATCTTCAGAAGCGGTCGATCGCGGAACTGGAGCGCGTGATACGCAGCGCTGTTGATGATCGGGAAAGCCTGCGCATTCGCGCCAGTGGTTCTCCGGCCTTATGGGAAAGTCTGAAGGCGGGGCTCGGCGAGAAGGCGCGTCATGTCGATTTTGCGGAAGCCCCCGGATTCGACATCAGTATCTCAGTCGATGAAGAACTTTTTGAAACCCGGCTTACGGAGTGGTCGGAAACACTTGCAGGATTGATCTCATGAGCGTCGCCGAGAACGAGGATCGCGCCTCGGAGATCATTATCGTTCGTCGCGGCGGCGGCGACGAAGACGAGGGCCATCACGGCGGTGCATGGAAGATCGCTTTCGCGGATTTCATGACCGCCATGATGTGCTTCTTCCTGGTCATGTGGCTTATCAACGCGACCGACGAAGATACGAAAACCGCGCTTGCAAGTTACTTCAACCCCGTGCAGCTCATTGACCGCAACACGAGCAGCAAGGGTCTTGAGGACGTCGACGGCGATCCGGTCGATAGCGCGCCGAACGATGTGGAGGATGACGCACCGGGCGCTCCATCGGAAAATCAGGAGCAGACATCCGGGCCAATGAGTTTCGAGAATTCAGTTGGCCAGTCGGACATCCAGAAATTGTCTGACGAGAACCTGTTTTCTGATCCGTATGCCGTGCTTGCCGAAATCGCGTCCAACACCGACACGATGCAGAACATTTCCCAGAAAGGGGATGGAGGCGCGCAGATTGCGGGTCCTTCCTCAGGTGCGTCCGGAGGAGAATCCTACCGCGATCCATTTGCACCCGATTTCTGGTCGCAGCAGGTCGCGCGCCCGCAGATCGGTGTCCAGGGCGATCCCGACAATGCACGTGAAAACCCTGCCGGAACCGATGTCGATCTCCCGAGCAACGGCGCGAATCTGCCACCAGCCGTGGCCCGGGAAGCTGCCGAGGCCGAGGCTGGAACCGAAATCGCTCTGGAACCGGTTCGTGAGGTTCAGCCCCTGAAACCTCTGGAGCGGGAAGAAACGGTCGCACAGGAAACCGCTCCTCCCGAAAAACCACAGATGAGCGATGCCTCGGAAGTGTCCGCCGAGCCTCCCGCAGAGGATGCGCTGGACAGAGGCGAGCAGCTTGCCGAGAAAATTCGCTCTCAGCTTGCTGCACAGTTCGCCGGAACGCCGCTTGAGAGCTCCATATCCGTTGTCGCAACGGATGAGGGTGTGCTTGTTTCTATTACCGACGATCTTGAAAACGGCATGTTCCCGGTAGGATCGGCAGTACCGCAACGCGAACTCGTTCTCGCGATGGACAAGATCGGCCAGACCTTGAGCGAACAGTCGGGCAAGGTGAGCGTGCGAGGCCACACGGATGGACGTCCCTTCCGCAGCGAGACTTATGACAACTGGCGTCTATCCAGCGCACGCGCTCAGGCCGCCTACTACATGCTGGTGCGCGGTGGGCTGGATGAGATGCGCATCGAGCAGGTAGCAGGTTTTGCCGATCGCAAGCTCAAGGTGCCGGAAGACCCGTATGCCAGCGCCAACCGCCGCATCGAAATCCTCCTGGAAGTGCCACGATGAGGGCAGTTGCGAGATTCGCCGCTATTCTGATAACCGGTCTCGTCGTCGAAACCGGTGCGCAGGCGGCGTCCATGCAGCCCTATCAGATGGTTCGCTCGCTTCAGCGTGTTCAAGACCGCATCGCGGACGGCGACCATGCAGCCCTGCCCATGCAGCAAAAGCTGCTCGGCATCATCGACAGCCGCATACGCAAAGCCGACCCGGCGGATTTCTCGGATCCGCGGAACCTGCAGGCATTGCTGATATACGGCTTAAGCGGCGGCAATCCCAAGACGCTCGAACTGCTCTTCTCCAAACTCTCTTTGGGTGCCGAGGAGGCCCGGCTCGGAGAAGCAATAGTGCGCTATGCGCTTGGAGACTTCACTGCGGCCCGGTCTGTGCTTCAGGAGATCGATCCAAAGTCCCTTCCACCGGAAGTGGGGCCACCTGTCGCTCTCGTCAGCGCAACAGTGACGGCGCGGGACAATCCGCTTTTTGCGGTTCGAATGCTTGATGAGGCACGGCTTCTCAGTCCTGGGACCCTCATAGAGGAAGCAGCCCTGCGGCGAAGCATCCCGCTGGCTGCCGCCCTCAAGGATACCGAGCGGCTTGCCCGGGCATCGGAACAGTATGTCCGGCGCTTTCTGCGCTCGCCCTACGCCACACAGTTCGTCGACACATTCGTGGCCGCTGTGGTGGAGTTGCACGAGACTGTCGACCCTTCCATGGTCGACGAAGTCACTGCACAAATGTCCGATGAACAAGCGAGGATCGTGTATCTGCGGCTTGCCCGCAAGAGCGCCATTGAGGGTTATGAGCGACTCCTCGCCTTCGCTTCGCAAAAGGCCATGGCCTATGGCCATGACGCAGACGGAGGCAGCGATCCACGCGCCGTTCTCTACGCGAACATGGCTTCCGTCAGTTCGGACAATGTGGACGACGTCCTGACCGCCCTGAACAGCATCGATCGTCACCGGCTATCGAAAGCCGATCAGGAACTGCTCGATGCGGCCGTCGCCATAGCCAAGGCGGTTCTTGACGAACCACGGCACACCTCGGCCCTCGTAGCGGAGCCCCAACCGAAACTTGTGGACGCACGCCTGCCTGACGAAGAAATTTCCGATGAAGACGACAGCAGCGCCGAGATCGCGGAAAGCGCTGCATCTCTCATGACGCCGGAGGCTGCTGACCCCGTTTTCCCCGGCGATCCGGAGAATGACGAGGCAGATAGCTATCTGAAGGAAATGCGCAGCAAGCTCGACGACATCGATGCGCTGCTCGGAAAGGAAACCGTACAATGAATCCCGCCATTAGCCGGAGTTTGCCGACCACCCTGCAGACGCTGGACGCGGGGTCCCAGAAGCGGGCGGGCGGAGAGCCATTTTCGTCGGCCTTCGAGGAAGCTCTGACGGAAACCCGCAACGCCAGGGGCGACAGGGAGAAGAAAACCAGCGAGGAAACCACAGGCTGGAAGCCGATACGCTGGACGCTCGCCGAAGGTCTGGGTGCGCGAAAAGAGCCCACCAGCGATGAAGAACCGCCGACCGAAGGCAGCGAACTGCAGCACCTTCCCGAGACACTTTCTCCTCAAACGAATGCACCCGTCCCCAGTAGATTGAACGGCGAAACAGGTGACGCCAAGGGTGACGAAAGAGCGGCTGAAACGGGGGGCGAAATTCCGGGCGACGAGAATGGCCACGCAGTGCAATCCGGTGAGGTACCAACGGCCACGCCCCCGGTCTCCGAAGGCGCACTCGCTGCGCCACAGATGGTTTCAGGACAACCTCTTGTTCAGACGAGCGAGCGGGCCCAGGAACGCGTAGTGCCAGCCAAACCGTCGGACAAGGCCGGGCAACCTCTTCCTGAACTGCCAGGTGCACCTGAGAAAGCCGCTTTGCCTGTCGGTGAAAAGCCTTCCACGCCAGCAGCCATCGAGCAGGCGGCCAAACAACCTGGCAAGCCCGATGCGGCGCTGCGAGGCCCTGGCGGGAACGAGGGGCCTACGCGTGAGAATGCCCAGCAGCCACAACAGCAACAACAGGAAATCCGCGTTGTCTCGATCCAGCGTGCGCCCGCCCCGGCCCCCACGGTCGGTGGCGACCAGACCCCTCTGGCCTCGCGCGCCGGAATGAGTGAGGCAGCACAGTTGCAGACCAGCCAGCAGGGCGAAGCAGGAAAGATGGTGCAGACTCTGAAGATCCAGCTTCAGCCGGCCGAGCTCGGGACGGTGACAGCCAAGCTGCGTCTCGTGGGCGAGCAATTGATGGTTGATCTGCAGGTTGAAAGCACCGAGGCGCGTCATCGCCTCAGCACCGACAGCGAGTCCATCGTGAAAGCGCTGCGCTCACTCGGCTACGACATTGACCGGGTCACCGTTCAACAATCCACTCCCGGAGGTCAAAGCAACACCGCGACCGGCGGCAACACACGCGATGGAGCATTCCAGTCCATGAGCGACAGCCGTGGCGAAGGCGATCCTTCACGGGGAACCGGCGGCGATCGCTCCACCCGTGAAGAAGCCGGCAATGGTGGCAGGCAGTCACAGGATACCGCCGATGCGTCACATAGCGGCCTGTATATTTAGTCTTTCAGTGATGGCCGGCAGTGCCCAGGCCGCGGCAAACGCCTGCGAAGGTGAAATCCTTCGTGCAGCGGAAACTTACCACGTGCCAGCCGGCATTCTCTATGCCGTGGGACTGACGGAAACCGGCGTGAAAGGAAGCTTGCAGCCCTACGCGCTCAACATCGAAGGGAAAGCTGTCTTCGCTCGCAGCGCTGCAGATGCAATCCGCACCTTCGAACAGGCACGCAGCGAAGGCAAGAAACTGATCGATCTCGGCTGCATGCAAATCAATCACCACTACCATGGAGAGCATTTTCGAAATTTGCGCTCCATGCTGGACCCGCGCCAGAACGTCGATTATGCCGCCCGATTTCTGATTCAACTCAAGCAGCGACATGGCTCCTGGTCGATGGCGGTGGCACGTTACCACGCCGGCCCCAATAACGACCCGGCCCAAAAACGGTATGTTTGCCGCGTGATCACCAACATGGTCGCGACAGGCTTTGGTGCCTGGACACCGGAAGCACGCCGCTTCTGCAATCACTGATTGAATTCCCGCTTTCAGCGGAACTCAGGAAACCCGCCCAACAGACTCCCCAATATTGACTCCTGAGATTTCATAGTTGTGCGTGATTCGCCCGACCAGTTACCACTTGATACATAAGTTGATTCGGAGGGCGGGCCGTTGATTGTCGTGATAGACGAGCGTGAGTTGGTGACTGAGGGTTATCATTCACTTTTCAATCGTGAGGGGGTTGCGAGCGCAGGGTTCGCACCGGACGAGTTTGGCGAATGGGTCGAAACTGTCGCTGACGACGAACTCAAGGCGGTGAGCGCATTCCTGCTCGGCCAGTGCGACGGGGGCAACATCCGGGCTCAGCGCATCCGCGAACGCTCCGCAGCGCCATTGATTGCACTCAGCGAGCGCAACTCGCTCGACGACACGCTGCGCATGTTCGAATGGGGTGTCGACGATGTGGTGCGAAAACCGGTTCACATCCGCGAAATCCTTGCCCGCATCACGGCGATTCGCCGCCGTGCCCAGCAGGACACGGCAACATTCACGGAAATCGGCGCCATGCGCATCTACTTCGACGGGCGCGATCCGGAAATTGAGGGACAACCACTTCCCCTGCCGCGCCGTGAACGCCGCATCCTGGAGTATCTGGCCAGCAACCCGACGCGCCGGGTGACCAAGACCCAGATCTTCAATGCCATCTACGGCATTTTCGATGAGGACGTCGAAGAGAACGTGGTGGAAAGCCACATCAGCAAACTGCGCAAGAAGCTGCGCGAGAAGCTTGGGTTCGACCCGATCGACTCCAAGCGGTACCTTGGCTACCGGCTGGCGGACGCCTGATCCGCCGGCTTTTTTTCTTCACAAAGCGTCATCACCAGTTTCACGCAAGTCACGTCTCCTACCTTGGCCGTGATCGGCGCAGACTACGAGGAGACTTCCGATGGGCCTTTACGGCATGATGCGTACCGGCGTTTCCGGCATGGCGGCACAATCCAACCGGTTGTCCACCGTTGCCGACAACATCGCCAATTCCAGCACCAATGGTTACAAGCGCGCGAAGGCCGAATTTTCCTCGCTTGTCCTGCCGTCCTCGGGCGGTTCATACAATTCAGGCGGCGTCACCACATCGATCCGCTATGAGATTTCCAAGTCCGGCCCGTTGCAATACACCACGTCGGGCACGGACCTTGCCATCGAAGGCAATGGCTTTTTCGTGGTCCAGGGCACCAACGGCCAGCCCTTCCTCACCCGTGCCGGCTCATTCGTGCCGAACGCTGACGGCGAACTCGTCAACGCTGCCGGCTACAAGCTCATGGGCTACAGCTACGCCAATGGTGTACCCGCAGTCACCGCAAATGGATATGCAGGCCTTGAAACCGTGACGATCGCGCAATCGGAACTGGTGGCAACGCCATCGCGCAACGGCACACTCACAGCCAACCTGCCATCGAGCTCGGACGTTGTTGCGGCAGCGGACCTGCCTTCCGCCAACGCAGCCACAGCCCAGTACACGCACAAGACCTCGCTCGTGGCCTACGACAATCTTGGCGGTAAACAGCTGCTTGACGTCTACATGACCAAGACCGGCGCGGACACCTGGGAAGTCGCTGTCTACGACCGCGCGGATGCCGCGCCCAATACGTCTTTCCCATACGCCAACCCGCCCCTGGCCACGACGACGCTCACCTTCGACCCGACCAATGGCAAGCTGGACGGCGCCAGCCCGACCGACATTGCGCTGACCGTTCCCGGCGGCGACACCCTGACCATCGATCTTTCCGACATGACGCAGCTCGATACCGGCTTCTCGGTCACCGGCGAAGTGGACGGAAGCGCACCCTATGCGATCGACAGTGTCGAAATCTCCGAGGACGGCACGATCTTCGCGCAATATGCAGATGGCTCCCGACGGGCTCTCTACCGCATTCCACTTGCCAATGTTCAAAGCCCCGATCAGTTGAAGGTCATCACGGGCAACGTCTTTTCCGAAAGCGCGGATTCGGGCGGCGTACAGCTTGGCTTCTCGGGAACCGGCGGGCTCGGCAAGGTAACACCCGGAGCTGTGGAGCGTTCCAACGTCGACATCGCCACCGAGCTGACAGACATGATCGAGGCTCAGCGCAACTATACGGCCAATTCCAAGTCGTTTCAGACCGGTTCCGAACTGATGGAACTGCTGGTCAATCTGAAGCGATAAGCGTGGATTTCCGGAACGGGGGAGTGGAAGAACGTAAATGTCTCTGACATCTGCACTGAACATTGCGCAGACGGCGCTTTTTAACACCTCGCGCCAGACCTCAGTCGTCTCACGCAACGTTTCGGAAGCCAGCAATCCGGACTACGCGCATCGCAGCGCGCTTCTGTCCAGCATGGCCCCCGGGGCGCGCGTCGTTCAGATCCGGCGCGCGGCCGACGAAGTTCTCTTCAGACAAAATCTCTTCGCGATCTCGGCCTGGCAGGGTCAGAAAGCGATGTCTGGTGGGCTCGACACCATGCGTCTAACCGTTAACGGCATTGACGACGCGAACGCGCCGGCGACCGCGATCAGTAAATTGCAGGAGGCCCTGCAGCTTTATGCGGCCACGCCATCCAACACCACGCTTGCAGAGAGCGCGGTGCAAGCAGCGAAACAGGTGGTTCGCTCACTCAATGACGGTGCCAGATCAGTACAGAATTTCCGGGCCGACGCGGATCGGGATATCTCAACGGCGGTCGAGGACCTCAACTATCTTCTCGGCGAGTTCGAGACCGTCAACACTGAGATCGTCAACGGAACCCGAAGCGGCCGCGACGTATCGGACGCTCTGGATCGACGGGGTGCGCTTCTCAAGAAGATCTCCGAATATGTCGCCGTCTCGACCACGACGCGCTCCGGCAACGACATGGTTATCGTCACCGCCGATGGTGCCACCTTGTTCGAGACCATTCCGCGGCCTGTCACATTCACCCCGAATACGAGCTACGGACCAGGGACGACCGGAAACTCGGTCTATGTCGATGGCGTTCCGCTGGTACCCGGCGTGGGTGGCAACACCAGCGCCAAGGGCTCGATAGCGGCAGCCCTGCAGTTACGCGACGAGACAGCACTGCAGATGCAGCGCCAACTCGACGAGGTCGCACGCGGCCTGATTACGGCTTTTGCCGAGACGGACCCCAGCGGCACCCAGCCGGACATGGCAGGACTGTTTACCTGGGCCGGTGGTCCCGGAATCCCGCCTGCAGGCACACTCATCGACGGGTTGGCAGGAGCAATCCGTATCAACGTCGCGTTCGACAAAAGCGCCGGAGGAGACCCCTCGCTTCTGCGTGATGGCGGCGCCAACGGCGCAGCCTATCTGCACAACACGAGCGGCGCCGCCTCCTATTCGGATCTGCTTCTCGGTTACTCACAACGCCTCGACGAACCGATGGCTTTTGACCCTCTGGCAGGTCTCGACACAAACCGCAGTGTGACAGCCTTCTCGTTCGATTCCGTCGGCTGGCTGGAAGCGAGCCGCAAAGAAGCTGCAAGCGGCGCTGAAGGCAAGGAGGCGCTGGCGGTACGCACGGCAACCGCACTCTCGAACGCAACCGGCGTCAATGTCGACAATGAAATGGCGCTGCTGCTCGATCTCGAAAATGCCTACGAAGCTTCAGCGCGCCTCATCTCCGTTATCGATGAGATGCTCTCCACGCTGATGCAGGCAACCCGGTAGAAGGACCGACCATGAAAACCTCCTTCATCTCATCCCTGGCCATGTCGCAGTCGCTGCGGTACCAGACCATGCGCATGCAGGCTGAGTTGGCCGAAAGATTGAAGGAGTCGCAAACCGGACGGCATGCCGATGTTGGCATCGCACTTGGTGCCCATGCCGGTCGCAATCTTTCGATGACCCGCAACATTGATCGCCTGAACGGCCTCGTTGATGCCAACGCGATCGCCGCCAACCGCCTTTCAGCAACGCAGAATGCGATGACGCAGATCGGCGATCTTGGACAGAGCCTGCTTGCTGCGCTGACAGCGGCAAAGTCCGACATCGATCAGGTCTCCGTGTCACAGGCGGAAGCCGAGCGCGTATTGAAATCGATAACCGGCATACTCAACACCAATCTTAATGGCGAATACCTGTTCGCCGGCATCAACACCGACGTCAAGCCGGTCACCGATTTCGACGTCCCGGCCTCGCCAGCGAAAGCGGCCTTTGATGCGGCATTTGTGGCAAAATTCGGCTTTGCGCAGACTGACCCCGCAGCGGCGAGTATCACTGCAGCCGACATGGACGACTTCCTCACCAATTTCGTGGAACCTCAATTCATCGGCGCGGGCTGGGAAACCAATTGGTCCAGCGCATCCAGCCAGAAAATTACCAGCCGCATCACCTTGAACGAAACCGCGGAGACGTCGCTGACGGCCAATGAGACCGGCATACGCAAGCTGGCCATGGTTGCGGCCACGATTTCCGACCTTTTCAATGGCCCTCTCGGCGAGGAAGCGCGCGCTGTTCTCTACGACAGATCGCTCACGCTGGTCGGTGAAGCCGTCGCCGAGGTCGCGAACGCGCAGGCGCAGGCCGGTATTGTCGAAAACCGGGTCTCGGCAGCCAGCGAACGGCTCTCCGCCCAGGTTGATCTGTTCAACACACTGATAAAGGACAGCGAGGGCATCGACCCCTACGAGGCAGCGACCCGGGTGAACGACCTGAGAGCACAGCTCGACGCATCCTACGCGCTGACCGCACGCCTGCAGCAGCTCAGCATCTTGAACTATCTGCGATAACCGACAGACAGCCGGAACAAAACGAACGGGAAGCACATGTACCAGTTTTCCTACAGCGAAGTTCAGACAGACTCGCTCGCCGACGCCCGGGATCGGGAGGAACAGGTTCTGAGCCGTTCAATCGATCTTCTTCAGGCTGCGCGCGAGAAGGGCCCGAACTCGCAGGAAGCCGTCGAGGCAATTCACTTCATGATCCGCGTCTGGACTGCCTTCATCGACGATCTCGGCAATCCGGAAAACGAGCTGCCAAAGGAGCTCAGAGCCAATCTGATTTCCATAGGCTTATGGCTGCTGCGGGAAGGAGAAGAAGTGCGTCAGGGAAGATCGCAGAACCTTGATGGCCTTATCGAGGTGTCGCAGATCATCCGCGACGGCATTCAGCAATGAGCACGTTAAAAATATCACTCAAGGCGAACGAGAAGATCTACGTCAACGGCGCAGTCATCAAGACCGACCGAAAAGTGACGCTGGAATTCCTGAACAACGTTCAGTTCTTGCTTGAGAACCACGTCCTTCAGGCGGAAGATGCGCACACACCGCTGCGTCAACTGTATTTCACGGTACAGATAATGTTGATCACGCCGGAGAATGCAGATGATGCGCGCCAGCTTTTCGGCCAGCTCCTTCCGAGACTACTGAACAGCTTCACAAGCGAGCGCATCCGTGCCGGTCTGAAGCATGTGGAGGAGCTGGTGGCGAACGACCAGGTCTATGACGCTCTGAAGGAAATCCGTGCGCTTTATCCTATCGAAGACGAGATCATGACCCAGAACACGCAACCGGCCAATAGCGAGCCCGTCACCGCCATTGCAGGAGAGTAAGCCATGAACGTTGAAGCAGCATCAGGCACCCAGACCTATAGCAATGGCACGCAGCAGGCTGCCACACCGCAAACGGTGGACTACCAGGCATTCCTTCGTCTTCTGGTCGCGGAGATGAAAAACCAGGACCCCACGAGCCCGATGGAATCCACGGATTATGTGGCACAGCTTGCCACGTTCTCGCAGGTCGAGCAGTCGGTGCAGGCAAACGCCAAGCTTGACCAGATTCTCCAGGCTTCCGCACTTGCGCAGGCCGGCAGCCTTGTAGGCCGTGAAATCACCTCCGCCGACGGCGAAACCACCGGCAAGGTGGCCGAAGTACGCCTCTATAGCGATGGCGTCATGGCCGTTCTCGAAAGCGGCGACAAGATTCCCGTCGGACCGGGTGTCGTGATCCGCTGAACGATGAACGAAGCCGACGCCCTCGACATTGTTCAGTACGCGATCTGGACCGTTCTGGTTGCCTCCAGCCCGGCGGTGATCGTCGCCATGGTGGTCGGCGTCGGCATCGCCCTGGTACAGGCACTCACCCAGGTGCAGGAGATAACCCTCACCTTCGTGCCCAAGATCGTGGCAATCCTCGTCGCGGTCGCCTTCTCCGCCCCCTTCGTCGCATCGCAGATTTCCGGTTTCAGCAACGTCATCTTCCAACGGATCGAAGGCGGCTTCTGAAGCCTTCCCTGTCTCCTCTCCTCTTTCGCGCAAGTTTGAGGCGCTAGCTTCAGCGCACGGACGTGCAAGCGCGTTCTGATTTGAGTGGGAAGACCGGCATGGCGTTGAGCGAAGCAATCACAGGCGCAGAGACCAGAAAGCATGGCCGCGACATTGGCTTTGCTGTTGGCATTGTCATCATCCTGGCGGTGCTTTTCCTGCCCATACCAGCCTTTTTGATCGACGTCGGCCTCGCATTCTCGATCGCGCTTTCAGTCCTGATCCTGATGGTCGCTTTGTGGATTCAGAGACCACTGGATTTCTCCTCCTTCCCCACCATCCTGCTCATCGCGACGATGCTACGGCTTTCGCTCAACATCGCCACGACCCGCGTGATCCTGTCCGAAGGCCATGAAGGGGCGAACGCGGCCGGTTACGTTATCGGCGGCTTCTCGCAGATGGTGATGAGCGGCGATTTCGTTATCGGTCTTATCGTCTTCATGATCCTGGTGGTGGTGAACTTCGTCGTCATCACCAAGGGTTCAACACGTATCGCGGAGGTCGGGGCCCGCTTCACTCTCGACGCCATCCCTGGCAAGCAGATGTCCATCGACGCCGATCTTTCTGCCGGCACGATCGACGACAAGGAAGCGCAGCGCCGCCGGGCTGAACTCGAAGAGGAAAGCTCCTTCTTCGGCGCGATGGATGGCGCCTCGAAATTCGTGCGCGGGGATGCGATCGCCGGTCTCCTCATCACCGCCATCAACATCGTTGGCGGCATCGCCATCGGCTATGCACGCCACGACATGAGCATCGGCGAAGCGGCGGATGTCTTCACCAAGCTTTCTGTGGGCGACGGCCTTGTCTCGCAGATCCCCGCACTCATCGTCTCTCTGGCGGCCGGCCTGCTTGTCTCCAAGGGCGGCACGCGCGGCTCCGCGGATCAGGCTGTGTTCGGACAGCTCAGCGCTTACCCGCGCGCGCTCTTCGTCGCCGCGATGCTTCTGACAGTGCTCGGCCTCGTTCCCGGTCTTCCCTTTATTCCGTTCGTGGCGCTTGCCGGCATCATGGGCGGTATAGGCTATGCATTGCCACTGCGTGCGCGCCAACGGCGCGAAAAGGAGAACGAGGCACAACGACAGGAACAACTTTCCCAGGAAGAGGAAGAGCGCAACTCCGTCAAATCCTCTCTGAAAACCGCAGAGATCGAGCTCCTTATCGGCAAGCAGCTTTCGACGCGGCTTCTGGCGTCGCATCAGGAGCTCGCCTATCGCATGAGCAAGATGCGCAAGAAGTTCGCCGCGCAGTATGGGTTCGTGGTGCCCGAGGTGCGCCTGACCGATGACTATTCCATTCCTCCAAAGAGCTACCGCATCAAGATTCACGGCACTGTAGTCACCGAGTATCAGATGCGTGTGGGAGAACTTCTGGTGCTCGTCGGCAACAACCGCATGCCAGATATGCCCGGTGAAGAAGTCAAGGAACCCGCCTTTGGCATGCGGGCTTTCTCAGTACCGGAAATGTTCGCCGATGACCTGAAGCGCGAGCGCTATGCCTTCGCTGACAATATGTCGGTGCTGCTCACCCATCTAAGCGAAGTCATCCGTAACAACCTGCCGCAACTCCTTTCCTACAAGGACATGAAGGCGCTCATCGAGCGGCTCGACCCCGAATACCGCAAGCTGGCAGACGAAATCTGCTCATCGCACATCACCTATCCCGGCCTGCAGGCAGTGCTGAAACTGCTCCTGGCAGAGCGGGTGTCGATCCGCAACCTGCACCTGATCATCGAGGCGATTGCGGAGATCGCGCCGCATATCCGCCGCACCGAGCAGATTGTCGAGCATGTGCGTATTCGCATGGCACAGCAGATCTGCGGAGACCTGACCGAAGGCAACACGCTCAAGGTCCTCAGGCTCGGCGGCCGCTGGGACCTCGCCTTCCACCAGGCGCTCAAGCGTGATGCCAAGGGCGAAATCCGCGAGTTCGATATCGATCCGCGGCAACTCGAGGAATTCGGACAGGAAGCGAGTACCGCCATTCGCAAACATCTCGATGCCGGCGAACGCTTCGTTCTTGTCACCGCACCGGAAGCACGCCCCTATGTTCGCATGATTACCGAGCGTCTCTTCCCCACACTCCCCGTCCTCAGCCATGTCGAGATGGCAAAAGGCGTCGAGCTCAGCGTATTGGGTTCAATTTCCTGATGCGCGGCGCCGGCCTGCCCCTGTTGATTGCACCGGCAACCTGAGACCATGCTGGAAACCCCGCTCCTGGCCGCCTTCCTCGCCTTCTGTCGCATAGGCGGCTGCTTCCTGTTCATGCCCGGCCTTTCCAGCGTCCGTGTGCCAATGCAGGTGCGCCTCTTCGCGGCGGTTGCGGCAACGCTCGCCATGCTGGCGCATCTTTGGGATGTGATCACCCCACATGTCTCAGACGAACCCGGCCCCCTCTTCCTGCTGATCGCCTCAGAACTGGCCATCGGAGCATTGATCGGTCTCATCGCCCGCTTCTACGTTCTGTCGCTTCAGTTCATCGGCACATCCATGGCGATGTTCTCCGGCTTCGGTATGGCTGCAGGTGGCACGGCTATCGAAGAACCGGAAGCCCAGCCGCCCCTGACGGCATTGATATCGCTCTCTGCCCTGATGCTGCTTTTCGTTCTCGATTTTCATCATCAGATCATTCGCGCGCTTGTGGTTTCCTACGAGCTTGCACCGATTGAGAGCCTCTTTGACCCGCAATCCGCACTGACCGATATCACCGATACGCTGTCCGACGCATTCTTCGTGATGATCCGGCTTGGCAGTCCGTTTCTGGCCTATGCGATCCTGGTGAACCTCGCGATTGGCTTCATCAACAAGCTTACACCACAGATCCCGATCTACTTCATCTCCCTGCCCTTCGTGATCGCCGGGGGCATCATTCTTCTCTATTTCGCCATTCCCTCATTGCTTGGCCTGTTCGCCGAGGGCTTCTTCCCAATCTTCGAAGGTCGCTAACAATGCCGACACCCCGTCAGAAGCGCCTGCAGAAACTGGTTCTGGTGATGCAGCGTCTCAAGGATTTTCATCAGGCCCAACACGCCGCGCACATCGCCGAAGCCGCTGTTGCGCAGGAAGAGGCAAAAGCCATAACCGAGACGCTCGATGCCGGAACGGCCATGACCGCATTGTTCCCGGAACTTTATCACCGTCGCGTCGCCAACGCGCTCGAACGCAGCCGTACAAGCGCCGAACGCGCCCGGCAGGAAGCACATCGCCTCTTGCAGGCCGATGCACGCGGCAACGCGCTGGCCCGGGCCTATCGCGAGGCCAGTGATCTCTCCGAGCGCAGCACTGCTGACAGGGAACGTCTGGAGTTCATCGAGCGCGGCAAAGCAGGTGAGACTTAAGCCTCCCACAAGCTTCTTCTGGGAAGATGCTGCCTACGAAAACGAATGATGGAGGACGCCTTGGCGATATCGCCTCCCGGCGACATTGTCCTGAACGTCGCGCGCGCCGCCGACCCCGCCAAAGCTGCCGCCGCGAAAGCGCGGCTCCAGGCGAAATCGGACGTGACCGCGAGTTTCTCGGCAGTGCTCGACAGCAATTCTGTCCAGGCTTCGAAGATCAGCGCACACGCACCTTCCGATGTCGAGAAGAAATTCGAGGCAATGGTCCTGCAGAACTTCATGCAATCCCTTCTCCCAGAGGAGACGTCCGCCGTCTACGGCGAGGGTCTCGCGGGCGAAATGTGGCGCTCCATGCTGGCACAGCAACTGAGCGAAACACTGGCAGACAAGGGCGGCATAGGCATCGCACGCAATGTCCTGCGCGACTACACGGTGGAGAATGAAAAGCCCGTGCCAATTGGCGCGATCTCTCAAACACCGGAGCAGGAAGAGATCGGCAGACGCGCGCTTCTTTCCACTGCCATGGTCGAGGAAATCGAACGAGAAGCAGCCAGGACCCTTGGCGTGAACACGACCCCGGCCGGCGGCGATAAAGACAGCTGAAGTTCAGGAACGGAACAACACCATGTATGATATGACCTCCGCAGCAAATTCCGAAAATGCCTCCCTGACGATGAACCAGCATGGTGGGGCAAGCGCTCTGGCGATCATGCGCCGCATTGAAGAAACCATCGACGCCGAGACAGCTGCGATCCGCAATGATCCCGCCTTCGATCTCAAGGCTTCCAATGCGCGCAAAAGCCGTCACCTCTACGAACTTACCCGTGCATTGAAAGGGGCCAACGAGGCCGGCCTGGCCAGTGCGCATCGGGATGCTCTGATCCGCCTGCGCGACAAACTCGCCGACAACGAGGCCACCATCCGGGCTCACATGGGCGCAGTGAATGAAGTTGCCGATCTTCTGCAAGACGCCATCCAGCGTGCCCAGACAGACGGCACCTATTCGCAACAGGAATTCGGACAGGCCGCGCCGGCATGATCAAATTCGTCTTTGCCGCTCTCTGGATCTGCGCCGTCACGGTTGGAACGATGCTCTATTCGTTCCAGTTCTCGCAGGCGAAGAACAGCGCCGAGCCGCCACCTGCATTTTTTGGCGGCCTCGACTATGTAAGCACCGATGTCATCTCGGTACCGGTGATAAAGGCCGGGGCGGTGGAAGGCTATTTCTTGACCCGCCTCTCCTACTCGGTGGACTCCAAAAAAGTTCCCGCGCTCAGCATCCCTGTCCAGACGATGCTGGTCGATGAGATTTACTCCCACCTCTATGCAAACCCCGCTATAGACTACGCAAGCAACGAGGCTTTCGACGTCGTTGCCTTCCGGGACGGACTTCGCGACAGCATCAACCAGCGGGTCGGCGAAAAGCTCATCCATGAAGTATTCATCGAGCAGGCCGATTACCTGTCGAAGGCCGAGATCCGCGACAAGACCGCACGCAGCAGGCTCGGGCCGGCTGAGACGGCGGGCTCCGCCCCCGGCAAGAGTGCTCACTAAAACACCATTATGGTCACATCGGGCGGTGTTCCAGACTTCTCCGGAGTTGAGAGTATCGCCCTCCCAGATCCCTGCCAGACAGGAGAAGCGGCGGAGATCCGGACAGGGTTCGGGCCTCCGCCTTCTTCTTTCACGGCCCGCAATCTCAAAATCAGCTCAGAGCTTGTGAAGAAGCTGCTTCCGTCGAGTGAGAGAACCAAGGATAACTATCACATATTATAATCATGAACCATTTCTACAAAGTCTAAGCATTAAACAATATTAGATATAAAACTTATAAGTTCAAACATAATACCGGAAAAAACTCGTTCTATATGAACTTTTGTATCCAAGCGCCTCATTCTTGTCCAAAATGGATTTGTTTAATGTGGATATAAGGCGTTGCCTTATACGGCCAACGTATGCAAACAGTCTTTCGCTACTTCGGTGATCTCACCAATTTTCGGTCGAGATGCGAAGCTCTGTTTCGACGCAGCGGTTTACGCAGGCCGAAAGAGTATAGTTTGGAGATTTACAGTGAAGATGACCCAGCCCTCGGTCAAAGTATCCACCGGCTCACCCGGTAATGAATATCTTGATGTTTTCGACAGCAATGCACAAAGCCCCTGTTTACCGCTTCTGGCAACCGCCATCGGCTACAAACTGCGCCGCGCGCAGCTTGTCGTGTTTCAGGATTTTCAAAAATCGTTCGCTTGCGTGAAGCTGCGGCCAACGGAGTTTGCGGTCCTGTCGCTGATTGCCACCAACCCGGGCCAGAAGCAAACCGAAGTCGCGGAGCAATTGGGTATCAAGCGCGCGAATTTCGTCGCACTCATGGACTGCCTCGAGACCCGCGGTCTGGCCGAGCGTCGCAAAGGCGATATCGATCGCCGTTCGCACTCTCTGCACCTCACGGAGAAGGGCTCCGATTTCATCGCGGAGATTTCAAAACTGTGGGCTCAGCATGAGAAGCGGATCATTGAAAGGCTAGGGGGAGAAGACAACAGAGACGCTCTGATCGCTCTTCTCGACCGTCTGCTTGCCGGCAAGAAACGCGTGTCTATTCCGCGTGGTTGAGGCAAATAAAGACGTTGACGTAAACGTCAATGAAAGCCTACTGTTTGCCAGCGGCGGGTCGTAGCTGAAACGGCTATCGCCAACTGAATGACAACACGACGCAGATGCGCGTACAGGGAGAACTTGAATGGGGATGGACGCAATTGCCGAGAAAGTGAAGTCACGCGTGGCAACTTCGGATTTCAGTCGGTCGGTGAAATTCGACTGCGGAGAGGACGGGGTGATTGTTGTCGACGGGAGCAGCGTTTCCACCGAAGACAGCCAGGCTGATTGCATCATCAGCTTGTCCAGGAACGATCTTGAAGCAATGATCGCAGGCGAACTTGATCCGACCGCCGCGTTCATGCAGGGAAAACTGAAGGTTGACGGAGACATGACTGTCGCCATGCAGTTGAGCCAGGTGCTTTAGCACGTCTCTCTGCGAACAGAGCCGCAGAGGCTGCGATGCAGGTGCTTTTGGGGCGGCTCGCAACATGAGTGCGGTCCGCCCCGGCACTCTCAGGCAACCAGGCTTCGCACCACCGCTTTCCGGCCGGTGGGATAAAGCGTTCCAGACGCGTGTAACAGTGCACCCGGCGTGAGTTCGAGAGCCAGAAATCTGTTCGTCTCGTAAGGGCCGGGCATCGAAAGCGCCGGCGTCAGGTCGGCTGAGAAACCAAAGCGGCCATAATAGCCTGCATCACCAACGAGCAGGATTGCCAGGTGTTCCAGCCGACGTGCCTCGGCAATCGCATGGCGCATCAACGCAGCGCCGATACCCCGCCCGGCAAATTCCTTCTCGACCGCCAGCGGCCCAAGAAGAAGGGCGCTGGATCCCTCGTTGCCCAGACGAACATTCCACAGACGGACAGAGCCGATCATACGGCCTCCCGCGTCACGCGCAACGAAAGCCAGGCCTTCCGCCGGCAAACGGCCGCTGCGCAGCTTCTCCGAAGATTTTGACTTGCGCTTGGGCCCCATGACGCGATCCAGCAGAGCTTCCCGCTCGGCAGCGTCCCGGGCACTTTCGCAAAGAATCGAGAAGGCAGGCGCAAATGCGCCGCCAATAACAGCCTGTTCCATAACCCTGATCCCGAAATCCGGAAAATCCGGCCCGCGCATAGCGCGCGGGCAACGCAGCTTTATGTCAGATCACGTAGGATCGGAGCGGCTCGAAACCGTTGAATGCCACAGAAGCATAGGTCGTTGTGTAAGCGCCCGTCCCCTCGATAAGAACTTCATCGCCAATGGTCAGCGATAGCGGCAGAGGATATGGCGTTTTTTCATACATGACATCAGCGGAATCGCAGGTCGGGCCGGCCAGCACACAGGGTGCTGTCTCCCCGCCATCGTGACGTGTCACAAGCGGATAGCGGATTGCCTCGTCCATGGTTTCTGCCAGGCCGCCAAACTTGCCGATGTCGAGATATACCCAGCGCACATTGTCGTTGTCCGCTTTCTTGGAAATCAGCACGACCTCGGACTTGATCACACCGGCATTGCCGACCATGCCGCGCCCGGGTTCGATGATCGTCTCGGGAATGCGGTTGCCGAAATGCTTGCGAAGCGCCGAGAAGATCGCCTGGCCATAAGCCTGTGCGGCAGGCACGTCGCGCAGGTAACGCGTCGGGAAGCCGCCGCCCATATTGACCATGCGCAGCACGATACCTTCGTCCGCAAGCGCACCGAAAACGCCACGGGCGTCGGCCAATGCACGATCCCAGGCGTCCAGATCGGTCTGCTGCGACCCGACGTGAAAGGAAACCCCATAGGGATCCAGTCCAAGAGCGCGGGCATGGCGCAGGACATCAACAGCCATGGTGGGTACGCAGCCGAATTTGCGCGACAGCGGCCACTCAGCGCCGGCGCCATCCGTCAGGACACGGCAGAACACGCGTGAGCCGGGCGCGACACGCGCAATTTTCTCCACCTCTTCCTCGCAATCGACCGCGAACAGGCGAATGCCGAGTTCATAGGCACGCGCAATGTCGCGCTCTTTCTTGATCGTATTGCCATAGGAGATGCGGTCTGCGGTGGCACCGGCATTCATCGCCATCTCGATCTCGGCCACCGAAGCCGTGTCGAAGCTGGAGCCCAACTGAGCAAGAAGACGCAGGATTTCCGGCGCCGGGTTGGCCTTCACAGCATAGTAAATCCGGGAATCGGGCAGCGCCTTTTCAAAGGCGCAGAAATTGTCGCGCACCACGTCGAGATCAACGACGAGGCAGGGGCCCTCGGGACGTCGGGTGGCGAGGAAGTCGAGAATGCGCTGGGTGGCCATCATGTCTCTCCAATCGCGGCTTTCAGGCCGCGTTACCGAAGCTTCGAAACTGCAAAAGCGAACTCGCTTCCGCGGTGGACAAAGGACGCGGCATGCGCACACGGGAGCCGGCAGGTGGAGAGCACCGGAACCAGGTCATGCGATAACGCGCTACGATGCACTTCCGCCTCGCGGCGAAGATGCGCTTTGTCTGCCTCAGCTTTGGATGGGAGACCCCAACCGCACTGCCGGCAATGAAGGTGTGCCTCTTCAGTAACCCCGGCTTTTGGACAGCCGGCAGACACCAGAAAGGCCCGCACCGTCGTTGCTTCAAGATGTCCTCGGTTTGATGGTTGGCCATCAGACCGACTGGAGCGGTTAGGTCCAGGTACCGTACCGGTTTCCTCGCCATTTTCGAGGCCCGGCGGACACCCACAGGCACGTGCGACTTTGGGCAGCGCGGATATAGGCGCAACGGCTGTCACAATCAATGAAAAATTTTATGTCCTTGAAAAAAAGCGCGTGAATGCCGACCTTTGACGCTCCGGTGCGATGAGGAAAACGACGATGATCAAGATGCGCGATACGCTGAACGCTTTCCTCGCCTACCCGGACACATCTCCTCCTCCCAGTGGCGAGGGACCGTTGGCAGGTCTGACACTTGGTGTGAAAGATATCTTCGACGTGGCGGGATATCCGACCGGTGGCGGCAATCCGCGCCGCGCTGAATGCTATCCCCGCGCCCCGAACACGGCACCAGCGATCCAGCGTCTTCTCGATGCGGGCGCCCGCTTCATCGGCAAGACCCAGACCGACGAACTGACCTTCTCGATGATCGGGCAGAACGCTCACCACCCTGCTCCGGTCAATCGCGCCGCGCCGCAGCGTTTCACCGGCGGCTCTTCCTCCGGTTCGGCGGCCGCGGTGGCTGGCGGGCTCGCTGACATCGCCGCCGGATCCGACACGAATGGTTCAATCCGCGCGCCCGCTTCATATTGCGGCCTGATCGGGCTGCGCACGACGCACGGGCGCATCCCCCTCGAGGGAGCCATGCCGCTCGCTCCTTCCTTTGACACGTTTGGCTGGTTCGCGCGTGACGCCGTCGCCTATGCACGGGTTGGCGAAGTGCTGCTTGGGAGCGACCCGCACAGGGATCTTCTCGTGCGCCCGGTTCGCATTTCCGAATTCGAGGCGCTTCTCTTCGGTGAGCAGGAGCGCACGTCCTATGGCACGATGCTTGCCACAGTCATGCACCATTTCGACCGCGAAGCTGCCTTCCTCGCGCTGCCCGGCTCCATGGACAGGCTGTTTGAGTGTTTCCGTCTCATTCAGGCTTTCGAGGCGTGGCAGGTGCATGGCGAGTTCATCCGGACCGCGAAACCGCAACTCGGTCCCGGTGTCCGGGAACGTTTCGAGTTTGGCAGCCGCATCAGCCTTGCTGCGGTGGCCGAGGCGCGCGCCGAACGCCAGCGCTTCCAGCAGGATTTCGCCGCGTTGTTCGATCACGACATGGTGCTGGTCATGCCGACCCAGCCGACCGTGGCCCCGATGAAGAATGCAACGCGGGAAGAGCTCGACCGCTACCGAAGCCTGGCGCTCAAACTCACCGCCATCGCCGGCCTGCTCGGCTGGCCTCAGATTACCCTCCCTCTCGGCCAGGTGCATGATGCCCCCTTCGGCATCTCACTTCTCGGGCCCGCCGGCAGCGACCGGCAGCTCATCCGCATCGCCGCCGATATTCTCTCCGGAAGCTGAAGGAAACTCTCGTGGACACACTCAGCCGCATGCGCGCATTCGTCGATGTAGTCGAGGCCGAAGGCTTTTCCGCCGCCGCCCGAAAAGTCGGAAAATCGAAGGCGCTTCTGTCGAAATATGTCCGCGAGCTCGAAGATGAACTGGGCGCGCTTCTGCTCAACCGCACCACAAGGCAATTGTCGCTTACGGAAGCCGGCCATACCTATTTCGCCCGAGCCGTGGAACTGTTGCGGGACGTCGAGGACCTTGCCGAAGCGGTGCGTGATTCCTCCGGCGATGTTCGCGGCAGGATCAGGCTTTCCGCCCCGCGTACATTTGCCGATGCTCCCATCGGTCAATCGCTCATCGATTTCGCCAGCGCGCATCCAGACGTCACGCTTGAAATCAATCTCGACGACCGTTTCGTGGACCTGGTCGAAGAAGGGTTCGATCTCGCCATTCGCATCACCAAGCTCGCCGACTCCTCGCTGATCGCCAAGCGGCTGGCCCCGTTCCGCGTGGTGCTTTGCGCTTCTCCGGCACTGATCTCCCGTCATGGCGAACCGGGTACGCCGCAGGAGCTCACCCATTTACCCTGCATCGTGGACACCAACAGCCGTTACCGCCAGAACTGGCCCTTCAGACTGAAAGATGGCACAACCGTGAATGTCCCGGTCACCGGGCGCCTGGAGGTAAACAGCCCCATGGCGGCCAGGGCAGCAGCTTTATCCGGCCTGGGTTTCGCGATCCTTCCGGACTTTATCGCAGATCCGGAAATCAGCGCCGGTCGTCTTGTGCCCCTGCTCGAGCAGAACAGCTTCGACGGTGCCGGGATTTATGCCATCTATCCGCACCGACGCTATTTGCCCGCAAAAGTCCGTGCCTTTGTGGATTTTCTCGCGCAGTGGCTGAAAGAAAATTACCCCAACAAATAACACCCCGTCCAATTTCCGCCGGTTTCGTGTACATAACAGCACGGACGATCTGGGAGCAGGACTGTTGCATATGCCGATTCGCAGGAATTTCACGCCCGGAGTTGGCGCCACCCTTCTTGCCCTTGTATGCGCCACCCCCGCCTTTGCTCACCCACACGTGTTCGCCGAAGCACGGCTCGATGTGAATGTCGATGCCGGGGGAAACGTAACGTCCCTGCATCATGTCTGGCGCTTCGACGACCTTTTCTCCAGCACGGTTCTGGTCGAGTTCGACAAAAACCAGGATCTTGTGCTCGATCAGGCGGAACTCGAAGAAGTGGCAAATGTGGTTCACGGGTCGCTTGCCGATTTCAATTATTTTCAGCTTGTCACCAAAGGCGGCAAGGACGTGCCCATGCAGGCCCCCGAACGGCTTGTGGCCGATTTCGTCGATAACCAGCTCATCATCCTGTTTGAATCCGAACCCGAAGCGCCCCTTCTCCTTGTCGGCGAAGTCGCCTTCGGCGTCTACGACCCGACCTTCTACACAGCCATCGACTTCGTTGAAGACAGCTATATGACCGTCAACAATCTCCCGGCTGACTGCACCAGTAGCGTTGTCCGACCGGATCCTGATGAAGCGATCGCCCAAAATCAGCAGACCCTGACAGAAGCCTTCTTCAACGATCCGACCGGCAATGACATGAGCCAGATTTTCGCGACCCGCCTGGAGTTAAACTGCAGCAAGGATAGCTGACCCATGCTTCCATTCCGCCGTGTCGTCATCGCTTCCGCAGCGATTACCCTACTGGCCGCGGGTGCGGCGATGGCGCAGAGTTCGCTCGGCATTGGAGCGGCCGAACCCGCCATCACCCCGTCCGGCCCGTTTGCCGGCACCCTGCAATGGATCAACACTCACCAGCAGGCGTTTTATCGCACTCTGACCGGCGCGTTGAAGGCGATGCGCGACGATGGCAGCAAACTGTGGGTTCTTATCGGCCTCTCCTTTGCCTATGGTGTTTTCCATGCAGCCGGTCCGGGGCATGGCAAGGCCGTCATTTCTTCGTATATGCTGGCCAATGAGGTCGCGCTACGGCGCGGTGTGATCCTCTCCTTCGCCTCTGCACTTCTACAGGGTCTGACGGCCGTCATCCTGATGGGCGTTGTCTTCCTGGCTTTGCGCGGCACATCAATCTCCATGACCGATGCCGCATGGTTTCTTGAAACTGTCAGCTTCGGCCTGATCGCCGCTTTTGGTGCCTGGCTCCTCTGGCGCAAGCTCTCAGGTCTGATGCGTACCCGTGCTTCACCCCTCGCCACCGCGGTAGCGCATTCCCGGGTCGCGCCGGCAATGCACAGTCTTTCAGCAGCGCACGTCCATGAACACGCCCATGATCATGTGCATGCTGCTGATGACGATCATCATGACCATTCCACCTGCGAGCACGGTCATGACCATCACACGCACGATCACACATGCGGACATGAGCATCATCACGGGCACGAACACGCGCATGACCACGGTCCCGGTGATGTCTGCCCCAGCTGCGGTCACGCACATGCGCCGGACCCGAGTCTGCTGACGGGAGAGCGTTTTGACTGGAAAACCGCTAGCTCTGCCATTGCCGCGGTAGGTATACGCCCCTGCTCGGGCGCCCTGATCGTGCTCACCTTCGCCTTTCTGAACAGCCTTTGGCTTGGTGGCGTTCTTTCAGTTCTGGCCATGTCCATTGGAACGGCGATCACTGTTTCGGTTCTGGCAACACTCGCTGTGACAGCAAAGAACTGGGCCGTGGCACTGTCGGGTGGCAACCGTGCGAGCAACCGCGTTCACAACGCCATCGAGATCGGCGGCGCTGGCCTTGTACTGGTTTTGGGCCTGACGCTCCTTGCCGCAAGCCTTGCGGCGTGACCCCCGGTCAGCTGTATCAGTTGCGCTTCCGCTGGACGCGGGCGCGCAACCAGAAGACCATGAAAAATGCCAGTACAAACAGGACGGCAACCACACCCGCGACCCAGGGCGAATAGGCGCCGATGGCGAGCATGATGCGCGGCATCAGATAGGCAACGACACCAAAACCGATGAGGATGAGCGCGGCTGCGACCGCCGCCTTGCGATTTTCCGACAAAGGATCCTGCCTGTCTGCTCGCCGAGCTCCAGGGTCAGTCCCTGAAAGCTTCCAGCCTTTTCTTCTGACGGCCTTCCTTATCGAAATTGGCCGGATCAAGCCATGCGTCAAATGCACTTTTTAGCGCCGGCCATTCGCTGTCGAGTATCGAAAACCAGGCCGTGTCGCGGTTTTCGCCCTTTACGATCATATGCTGACGGAAGACGCCCTCAAACTTGAAACCAAACCGTTCTGCGGCGCGACGCGAAGGCAGATTGGCATTGTTGCACTTCCATTCGAAGCGCCTGTACCCAAGATCATCAAAGATGTGGCGGGCAAACAGATAGAGCGCCTCGGTCGCCCGCACGCTGCGCGATATCCCCGGTCCCCAATAAATGTTACCGGCCTCGATAACACCGTTGGCCGGGTCTATACGCATCAGCGCCTGCCGGCCGCCGACTCGTTCTGTCTCCCTGTCGATCACTGCGTAAAAGAACGGGTCGGTGCTCTCGGCCGCCTTTTCAAGCCAAGGCCTGAAAGCCTCTTCGCTTTCCGGCGGATATTCTGCCAGCCAGCGAAATCGCTCATCCGCGTCGGCAACCGTGGATACGGCATAAAGACCGTTGCCGTGGAGCACCGGGTCAAGGGGTTCGAGCCTGACGGTACGTCCCTCGAGCACCCTGCGTTCCGGGCGCGGTCTGGTGCTCCAGTGAATAAGATCGTTCTGCATACGCATGTTCTCCAGCCTTGCCTGTGCTCTGCCCAGCCTTGTCATCATTCTGCAAAGCATGGTGGCGCGCCGCATGAAAGGCCCAGCAGGACATGCGGACCTGCGCCAGGCAACGCGTGAAGAAGCATGAGATAGAAACGGACGAGGCGGCCACTGGTCGGCCGCCCCGTTTCGAACCGTGCTTGGGAGGAGGAAAGCCGATCCGACAGTCAGAATCCTAACTGCCCAATCGTTAACGTTTACTTAACGGAATCCCTCAAATCGCAATTACCTTGTCACGATCTCAGGCCCCATAAGGCTGTAGGGCAACCATGTTGACATAACCGGCATATAGGTAACCAGTATCAGGAAGATAAACAGAACTGCCACAAATGGCGCCGCCGCACGCACCACCTGGATCAGGCTCATGCCGGTTATGCCGCTTGTCACGAACAGATTAAGCCCGATCGGCGGCGTGATCATGCCGATTTCCATGTTCACCACCATGATGATGCCAAGGTGGACCGGATCCACGCCCAGTTCCATGGCGATAGGGAAAACGACCGGCGCAACGATAAGGAGCAGTCCTGAGGGCTCCATGAACTGGCCACCCAGAAGCAGAAGCAGGTTCACGGCGATCAGGAAAGTAAACCAGGTGAATCCGGCGTCGACCATGAGACCGGTGATGGCCTGGGGGATGCGCTCCGCCGTAAGCACATGGGCAAAAAGCAGCGCGTTGACGATGATGAACATCAGCATGACCGTTGTGCGCGCAGCATCGACCGTCACTTTCCGTGTCTCTTCATTGAAGAAGGCGCGCAGGAAATTCCGGCCCATCAGGCTCAGATTGCGCCGCCAGATCGGCAGGCTTGCCAGGAGCAACCCCGGCAGCGCCGCGGGTCCGCCCCTGCCGCGCCACAACGCATAAGCCACCATCGCCGCCAAAGACAGGAAGAGCCCGGTCACCGTGCGTCCCTGCAGCGTCACCCCTTCCCAATCTGCTGTCAGGAAGAAACTCAGGATCATCCAGACAAAGAAGAATGCGAGCGCATAGACCGTGGCCGAAAATCCCACCTTTGCGCGCGGGCCATCTGCCTCCTTCACCCACCGTTCGTTCTTCATTGGCCCCATGTCGCGATAGACGAACAGTGCCACCGCAAACGAGTAGACAGCGGCAACGGCAGCCGCTTCGGTGGGTGTGAAAACCCCGCCATAGATGCCGCCGAGAATGATGATGATCAAAAAGAGGCCCCAGCCCGCCTCCTTGCCGCCCTCGACAATCTCGTGAAAACCCTTCCACTCCTCCGCCGGCAGGTTGCGGACCCGTGCCATCACATAGATGGCAACCATCAGCATCAGACCTGCGACGAGCCCCGGCACCACACCGGCCAGAAACATGCGCCCGACAGAGACATCCGTCGCCGCCGAATAAACGACCATCACGATGGATGGCGGTATCAAAATCCCGAGAGTGCCGGCATTGGCGATGATGCCGGCCGCAAACTCCTTGGAATATCCAACCTGCCGCATACCGGCGATGGCAATTGTACCAATCGCAACCACCGTTGCCGGCGACGAACCGGAAAGGGCGGCGAACATCATGCATGCCAGCACTGAAGCCATCGCCAGACCGCCACGAAAATGACCGACGGACGCAATGGCGAACCGGATGATGCGCCGTGCAACGCCACCTGTAGACATGAAAGCCGAGGCCAGAATGAAGAAAGGGATCGCCAGAAGCGTGTAGTTCTGCGACGCAGTAAAAAGCTGCAGCGCCACCGAGGAAATGGAATCGCTTGAAAAGAACGCGATGATGATGAGAGACGAGAGCCCCAGGGCCACCGCTACCGGCACCCCCAGAAACAACAGGAGCAGAACGAGGACGAAAAGAATGGCTGGTTCCATCGCCGCTACTCCTTCAGGGCATCTTTGTTTTGGGCAACGAGATCTTCTGCCTCGTGGCCGGCAATGATCAGGTCGCGCTCGCCCCTGGCGATACCCACCACGCCCTCAAGAGCGCGAAATGCAAGGAGAGCAAGGCCGATCGGTAACATGAGATAGGCCACCCAGCGTTGTACGCGATCCTGTAGCCCGAACGCCTCCTGCATCCAGAGCGGATACCGAAGATCATCGAGCCCGGTGCCGCGGTCGAACATGAACTTCCAGTAGCCAATGGCGCCCGTTTGACGCCAATTGGTCGACACATCGGCCCCCACCAGTGTCATCCAGCCTGCATAGAGAAGAATGAAGGCGTAAAGAAAAACACAGACGGCGCCAAAAATAGCCACCGCTTTGAACAACCGGGAAGGAAGCAGCCGGATGAAAGCATCGACCCCCAGATGAATGCCGTTCTTCACGCCATAACTCATCCCGAACAGGATCATCCACGCAAACAGGATACGCGTGAACTCGAGCGCACCGCCCCAGCCGCTGTTGAAGCCATATCTGGCAATAACCTGGGTGAAAGAGACAAATGTGATCGCCGCCAGAAGTATGGCTAGCACGTTTTCTTCAAACCGCCCGACCGCATTGGGAAAACGCCGTTCCAGAAGGAACATGACGGCCACGATTGCCACGAGCCCGAGCGCCGGCCATAACAGAACCATGATTTCCCTCCCGAAGATCGCCTGCCACAAGACCGCCCGCACGCAGCGGACGGCCCTGCATAACGCGACGAGGGGAGACGTCGCGTCGGGAAAGACTGAAACGTCAGGAGCCGCTTGCGGCAGCTGAATCGATCAGTTCCTTGCCGATATCACCTTCGAACTTCGCCCAGACGGGCTTCATGGTTTCGACCCATGTCGCGCGCTGCTCAGAGCTCAGTTCACGGATCGTGCCACCGGCATCAAGAATGTTCTGACGGCAGGTTCCCTCCTGGTCGGCAACATTGGCATTGGCCGTCTCAGTCACTTCCTGAACAATGGTGACGAACTGGTCGCGCACCGCCGGATCAAGACCCTCCAGCCACTCCGTAGAAGTCACCAGGAGATAGGCGAGAAGCTGATGATTGGTCTCGGTGATACCGTCCTGCACTTCAAAGAATTTCTGCGTGTAAATGTTGCACCAGCTGTTTTCCTGGCCATCCACGACACCCGTCTGAAGTGCGCCATAGACTTCCTTGAAAGCAAGTTTCTGCGCCGAAGCGCCCATTGCCTCGATCATGGCAACGGCGACGTCGGAGGTCTGAACACGGAACTTGAGTCCCGCCGCGTCCTGCGGCTCCAGAAGCGGCTTCCCGGCCGAGAACTGCTTGAGACCGGAAGACCAGAAACCAAGGCCCGTATAGCCTTCGTCTTCCATCACGGTGAGAAGGCCTTGTCCGTCATCTGACGTGGTGAATTTGTTCACCGCCTCCAGTGTGGGGAACAGGAAAGGAAGGTCGAACAGGCGATATTTGAGCGTGTAGGCCTCGAACTTCGCAAGAGAAGGAGCAGCCAGTTGAACATCGCCAAGAAGCAGAGCCTCCATCACCTTGTCATCGTCATAAAGAGTCGAATTCGGAAACACCTCCATACAGGCGGTTCCGTTCATTTCCTCATTCACCCGGTTTGCCAGAAGCGTCGCCGCATCCCCCTTGGGATGGCCTTTTTCGGCAACCACGTGGCTGAACTTGATAACCATTTCGCCGTCGTCGCACTGGGCTTGGGCCTGCCCTGCAAACATGGTCAGGGAAAGCGCCGAGACGGCACCGATCAGAAGTCGCATGGTGTCTCCTCCACTCCGCGGTCCGCAGAATGCTGCGGCCGAAAAATCGCGGCCTGTCACCGCCTGTTTCTTTTCTGGCAAGGCATGGGCGATCCTCCGCGCCGATGCGCCATTGCAAATGTATCCTGTGATACAGGCAGAGCGAAATCAAGCGAGACGGGAACTGCCTCCCCATTTTCTCCCTTATGCTTTAGTCTGAGTATTCCCGTTCGTCGGCGATCACCTTGCCATCGCGCGGCAGGCTACCGGGTTCAGCCAGGACCACGCGGCCACCGATCCTGGTCACATCGCGCAGCGTCGTTTCGATGGCGGTGGCGTTTGGCGTGGCGCCGGCAAGCACCTCCACATGCAGGGTCATGGCATCGCTCGCGCCATCCCGTGCCACAACGAGCCGGGCCCGCTCAATCTCAGCATGCCTGCGGGTGAGTTCGGCGATTTGTTTGGGGTCGACGAACACGCCCTTGACCTTCGTGCGTTGGTCGGCGCGCCCCATCCAGCCTTTGATCCGCATATTGGTCCGACCGCACGGACTTGTGCCGGGTAAAACGGCTGAAAGGTCACCCGTGCCAAGCCGCACCAGAGGATAGGACTCGTTCAGCGAGGTCACCACCACCTCGCCCACCTCCCCATCGGGAACCGGATCGTCGGTCCCGGGCCGAACAATTTCCACGATCAGGTTTTCGTTCACCACCATGCCCGGGAGCGGTGCCCCGTCAGCCCCGGAGGTTTCATAGGCGATCACACCGAACTCGGCCGTCGCATAGCACTGCATCACGTGAATTCCCCGCGCGCGATACGCTTCGCGCATGGCAGGAAAAAGAGCCCCCCCGGAAACCAGACCAATCCGGATCGACGAAAGGTCCCTGCCGTCGCGATCCGCCCGTTCGAGCATCGTCTGCAGAAAATCCGGCGTTCCGGCATAGACATCCGGTCGAAAGGTCTCCGCCGCCTCCACCTGCATGTCCGTATTGCCCGTCCCCGCTGGAAACACGCTGCACCCCAGCGCACGCGCGCCCGTATCCAGCACGAAGCCGCCCGGTGTCATATGATAGGCGAATGCATTGTGAACTCGCGCCCCCGGCCGCACGCCAGCGGCAAAAAAGGCACGCGCGGCCTGCCAGGGATCGGCCCCCGCGCCTTGTATTTCCCATATCGGCCCCGGGGACATGAAAATCCGCGCGCCCTCCAGCGCGTCGGGATCGACAAAACCGCCGAACGGCGGAGACGCCTTTTGCAGGTCCAGAAGTTCCGGTTTGCGCAGGACCGGCAGGCGCGCAAGGGCCGCACGATCTACGATGCCGGAGAGATCATGCCCTGAAAGCCAGTTCGCAAGCCCATCTGCCTTGGCCACGGCACCGCTCAAAAATTCCGGCAGCCTTGAAAACAGGTCACGTTCGCGCTCGGCTGGATCACGAATTTCCAGCGCGTCGAAATGCGGGGACATGGCTCCTCCCGAAGGGTTTTGAGCATGTTATCGCAACAATCGCCCCCCGCGGGCAAGGCCGACCAAGGTCATGCATCGAAAGCCGGTCGGAAAACGCGAGAAAGGCAAGCCGCACTTTGCGGCCTGCCATAGTCATGTTCTCGATCAGGAAACGCCGGCAGTGCGCGTCAGGACGAAATTCGTACCATTGGCCAGCGTGCAGTTCATACGGTCGCTCGATGCCAGAAGGCATGTCGCTGAGGTCTGCCGCTGACTCTTCAACGAATAGAAGGAAAGATCGATGGTCTGCGCCCCACGATGCGAGTAGGAGCCTTCCGTCAGGACCTCGCCGGTCTCCACCGCCCGCGAGCTGAAGCGGCCGCCCTGAAGGGTCGACACAGCCACACCGTCCGTACCCATCCACTGTCCTTCGACACCGGTCTGGCGTGCTGCGCGCTGTCCGCCACCGTCTGGCATAACCGTCTGGCAGCCGGCCAGCGCAAGTGCTGAAACGACCGTCGCAAGCGTCAGAATTTTGCTTGTCTTCATGGTTCTGGCCTCCTGTCGCACCACCGAACACGACCGGCAGCGCGCCTTCGATTGGGCCCAGCCCTGTTCAGGACCCGGCAATATCCATTCCAATTGCCCGATTTTGTCGTCAATGCAAGCAAAGCACGCATTTCAACGATCAACGCACGAGAATGTTGCGGAACTGCCACGGATCGGATTCGTCGATATCCTCGGGGAAAAGGCCGGGTCTGCCCTCAAGCGGCGTCCAGTCGGTATAGTATCCCTTCACGGGTCCCAGATACGGCAATTGCACCTCGAGACAGCGGCGGTAATCCACTTCATCGGCCTCGACAATACCCGCTTCAGGGTTTTCCAGCGCCCACACCATCCCCGCGAGCACCGCCGACGTCACCTGAAGACCGGTCGCGTTCTGATACGGCGCGAGTTCACGGGCCTCCTCAAGCGTAAGCTGCGATCCGAACCAGTAGGCGTTCTTCTTGTGCCCATAGAGCAGGACACCGAGCTCATCCATCCCGTCAACCAGCTCGGTTTCGTCAAGCACGTGCTGCTCCGGCTGCGCCTTTCCTTCTGCTCCGAACATTTCGTGCAGCGAAAGCACCGCATCGTTGCAGGGGTGATAGGCGTAATGGCAGGTCGGTCGATAGACGACCTTGCCCTTCTTGTCACGCACGGTGAAGAAATCGGCGATCGAGATCGACTCATTATGGGTCACGAGAAACCCGTATTGCGGACCCGGTGTCGGACACCAGCTGCGGACCCGCGTGTTGGCGCCCGGCTGCTCAAGAAAGATTGCAGCCTTGTTGCCCTTCTTCTGCTTGCGCGCGTTTTTCGGCTTCCATTTTTCATGCGTGCCCCAGCCCAGCTCCGCCGGCTGCAATCCCTCCGCGACAAAACCCTCGACCGACCAGGTGTTCCAGAACACGTTCATCGGCTTGGGCTTTTTGGTGCGTTGCGTGTCGCGTTCGGCGATGTGTATGCCCTTCACGCCGCAGGCCTTCATCAATTTTGCCCAGCCTTCGCGGTCATCCACGCCAGGCTCTGCGAATTCGAGCCCGAGATCGGCGGCAAGGTTCACCAGAGCCTGTTTGACAAACCAGGAAACCATGCCTGGATTCGCGCCACAGGTGGAAATGGCGGTGGTGCCACCCGGATTTTTTGCCTTTTCGCTGCGTACTGTCTCGCGCAACGCATAGTTGGTGCGCGAGGCATTGTCGGCCTTGTCATCGAAATAGAAGCCCAGCCAGGGCTCCACCACCGTGTCGATATAGAGCACGCCCAGTTTCCGGCACAGCTTCATCAGATCCAGTGAAGATGTATCCACGGACAGGTTCACGCAAAAACCCTGCCCTTCGCCTTCGGTCAGGAGCGGCCTGAGCAGTTCCTTGTAATTGTCTTTTGTGACATGCGCCTGAACGAAGCGGATGCCGCGCTCGTCCAGCAGCTTGCGATCCGCGTCATTCGGATCCACCACGACCATGCGCGATTTGTCGAACTTGAAATGGCGCTCGATCAACGGCAGCGTACCCCGCCCGATAGAGCCGAAGCCGATCATCACGATCGGACCGGTGATTTCACCATGGATGGGCCATTTCCTGTCAGCCATTACGCGCCTCTCCTAAACAGAACTGTTGAGCCTCCAAAACACAGAAGCGTGTCACAATAAAGCGCAAATGCTGATCCGGTTCGCCCAGGCTTTGCTATTCCTTAAGCGCATCAAGGCCTTCGATGGCGCGTGAAATGGCGCATTCGATGATCTCTGCTTCGGCCAAACCATTCGCCACAAACGGGTCCTGGGCGACACAGGCTTCAATGCGCTCACGCTCGCCGCGCGCCAGGATGACGCCGCCAGTTCTTGGCACCTTGCGTCCCGAAGCCATGAACATCCCACTCGCGTAATGTTCCTCGAGCCAGGCCATATGCCCCTCCATATGCGGCTCCACCTGCTCCACCGGCACAACGTAGCGCAACGATACGACAAACATCACCCATCCCCTTTTCAGGTCATCGCGAAGCGCGCTTTGAGCATCGCTTCTTCATATTCGCCTTCGGCAGTGGAATCGAACACCACCCCACCGCCCACATTGTAGACGGCTTCCCCACCGGCAAAGAGCGAAACCGTGCGGATCGCCACGTTGAAACGCATCGTGCCGTCGGGTGCGGCCCAGCCGATCGCCCCGCAATAGGCCTCGCGTGGTGCGGCTTCCAGCGCATGAAGAATTTCCATGGCCCGGATTTTCGGTGCTCCCGTAATCGAACCGCATGGAAAGAGGGCGGCAAAGATGTCGCGAAAACCCACATCCGGCCGGAGTTTCGCGCGAACACGACTGACCATTTGATGGACGGTTGGATAGCTTTCCACCCGGAATAGCTCGGGCACATCGAGGGTTCCTACCTCGCTGATGCGGGAGATGTCGTTGCGCAGGAGATCGACGATCATGCGGTTTTCCGCCTGGTTTTTCGGATCGTTGCGCAGGAAGGTTTTTTGCGCCGCATCCTCTTCGGGCGTCGCCCCGCGCGGCGCCGTCCCCTTCATGGGCAGGGTCTCGACCCAGCCATCCCGCGAAACCTGAAAAAACAGTTCCGGCGAACGGGAGACGATTACCGGCCAGCCAAGCTCCACCAGCGCCCCGTATCGCACAGGCTGGCGTGCACCGAGTGCATCGAAAAGCCGGGCAGGATCCCCACGCCAGCGCGCCTTGATGGGAAAGGTCAGGTTCGCCTGATAGCAGTCACCCGCCCGCAAATGCGCGTGAAGGCGTTCAAAACGGCTCTGATATTCCGTGCTGCTCCAGGTCGGCCTGGCGTCGGAAAGCGTGCCATCCCCCACGACAGTTGTAACAATCGGCCGGTCCTCGGGCGGATCGAAAACGCCGAAGCACACAAGCGGCCCACACCGTCCTTCTGGCAGAAGTGGTCTCAATTTCGGCTCCAGCAGGTACCCGGCTTCATAGGCAATGTATCCGGCCAGCCAGAACCCTTCGCGCCGGATCTTCTCGGCCCGGTCGAGCATGATGTCGAATGTCTCGGCATCCGATGCGGAAAGAACAGCGCGTGGTCGGGAGAAGTGTAGCTCCCGGCCAGCAGCGTCATCGCGAATAAGGACCTGCCCCCGAATTTGTCCGGGCATTGCGTCTGAGAAACCTGTCCTAGCCGTCGAGCGTTTCAAGCTCGTCGATGAGACCCTCGATCACCGAAAGACCCTTGCTCCAGAAATCCGGGTCGCTGGCATCGAGCCCGAAAGGCTCAAGCAGTTCGGAATGATGCTTCGTGCCGCCGGCTTCAAGCATGGCAAAATACTTGTCCTGAAACCCCTCCGGTGCCTGCTGATAAACCGCAAAGAGCGAGTTCACCAGGCAATCGCCGAAAGCATAGGCATAGACATAAAAAGGCGAATGGATGAAGTGGGGAATGTAGGTCCAGAACGTCTCATAGCCCTCGCGCAGCTTTACGGATGGACCGAGGCATTCTTTCTGGACGTCGAGCCACAATTCACCGATCTGGTCCGAGGTCAGCTCCCCGTCGCTACGGCGTTTTGCATGCACCTTCCGCTCAAACTCGTAGAAAGCGATCTGGCGGACAACCGTATTCAGCATGTCCTCCACCTTCTGCGCCAGCATGGCCTTGCGCTCTCGCTTATGGGTCGTCCGATCGAGCAGGGAACGGAATGTCAGCATTTCGCCGAACACCGACGCCGTCTCGGCCAGTGTAAGAGGTGTTGGAGCCATCAAGGCTCCCTGCTTTCCAGCCAGAACCTGATGGATGCCATGCCCCATCTCATGAGCCAGCGTCATGACATCCCGCGGTTTGCCGAGATAGTTGAGCAGCAGATATGGATGGACAGCCGGCACCGTGGGATGCGCAAAGGCTCCCGGCGACTTTCCAGGGCGCACGGGCGCATCGATCCAGTTGTGATCGAAGAAGCGGTTCGCAATCTCTGCCATGCGCGGATCGAAAGCCTGATAGGCATCAAGCACCGTCTTCCTGGCCTCTTCCCAGCCTATCACCGCCTGTGGCGTCTCCGGCAATGGTGCATTGCGGTCCCAGTGGTTCAAAACATCCATGCCGAGCCATTTGGCTTTCAGGGCGTAATAGCGATGCGAAAGCTTCGGATAGGCGTTTCGCACCGCTTCGGCCAGCGCGTCCACCACCGGCCGCTCGACCCGGTTCGCCAGATGGCGGGAATCAGCGATATCCTCAAAACCGCGCCACCGGTCGGAGATCTCCTTGTCCTTGGCCAGCGTGTTGGTGATCAGCGTGAAAGTACGCAAATTCCTGGAAAACGTGTCTGCCAGGGCTGCGGCAGCGCTACGACGCTTCTCCCCGTTCGCGTCCTGCAACAGGTTGAGCGTCTGTTCAAGCGCCAGCTCTTCCCCGTCCACGGTGAATCGAAGGCTGGTCATGGTCTCGTCGAACAGCCTGTTCCAGGCGCCTCGCCCGGTTACCGACTTTTCGTGGAAGAGCTGTTCGACCCTGTCTTCCAGCTCGTAGGGCTTGTCCCGACGGATATCGAGCACCCAGGGCCTGTAGCGCGCAAGCCTGGCATCCGCTTCCAGCGCCGCATCGATCACGGCATCGTCGATCTTGTTGAGCTCCAGTGTAAAGAAGATGAGATGCGCGCTCGCATCCGTCAGTTTCTCCTGCACATCTCCGTAAAGCTTTGCACGTTTGGGATCGGAAGTGTCGCCAGCGTAGAGAAGCCCCGCATAGGACACGATGCGGCCCATCAGTTCTTCAATTGCCTCATAGGCTTCAACGGCTTCGCCAAGCCTGCCCTCATTTCCTCTGGCTGCCTCGTCCGCCAGCTTGCCTTTCCAGGCGGTCTCAAAACCGGCAGCTTCCGCCGCAGCGCGATCGAGATCGCGCTTCAATTCAGGCGACTCGATCGCCGGATAAAGGTCAGTCAGATTCCACTCTGGCAGGTTGCCGAGTTCAGAAACTGCGTTTTCAGCCGCTAGCGCCGCATCCGTTGCCGCAGGGCATGATGCCCTGTCAGTGTTCTTGGCCATATAAACCTCGTTGAGCCGAAATCGCTGTCTTCCCGCGGTGCCGAAAGGTTTCGTTCACCGGGATTCTTGAGCCCTTGTTTAGAAGCCTATGCCATTTTGATCCAGCCCGCGCCGAAAAACTGCGCGCGATATCGTAACGCCATTGCATAATTGCGACATGTCCGAAGCCGTTCTCATAGTGGATGATGACCCTGTTCAGCGACGCCTTCTTCAGGCGGCGGTCGAGAAATTGGGACATACTCCCCTCTTTGCAGAAAACGGTCAGGAAGCACTGGACGTACTGGAACAGGCAGAAAAGCCACCGTGTACGATCGTGCTTGATCTGGTGATGCCGCATATGAGTGGGCTGGAAATGCTTGACCGTCTTCGCGGAGACGGGACCGAAATCCCGGTCATCGTCCAGACCTCCCGCGGCAGCATAGACACCGCCGTCGAAGCCATGCGCGCCGGAGCTTTCGATTTCATTGTAAAGCCCGTGGCTCCTGCCCGGCTGGGCATAGCCATAAGCAATGCCCTTAGGGTCAGCGCCATGGAAACTCGCCAGCGCCGGGGCGAAAAACCGGCGGAAGCATCGTCATTCAACCAGCTGATCACCAACAGCCCATCGATGGCGCGGGTTATTATGCTGGGCCAGAAGGCGGCTGCCAGCGACATCCCCATCCTGATCGAAGGCGAATCCGGCGTTGGCAAAGAGGTCATCGCCCGAGCAATTCAGAGCGAAAGCCGGCGGCGGCGAAAGCCCTTTGTCACGGTCAATTGCGGGGCGATCCCCGACACGCTGGTGGAGAGCATCCTCTTCGGCCATGAAAAGGGGGCCTTCACGGGGGCCACGGAAAAGCGAGCCGGCAAGTTCACCGAGGCTGACACGGGAACGCTCTTCCTGGACGAGATCGGCGACCTCCCTCTCGACGTCCAGGTAAAGCTCCTGCGGGCAGTGCAGCAGGGTGAGGTGGACACGGTCGGCGGGCGCGGCACGCAGAAAGTGGACATTCGCCTGATTTCGGCCACCAATCAGAACCTGATCGAACGCGTAAAGGAGGGCCGGTTTCGCGAGGACCTCTTCTATCGCCTCAATGTCTTTCCGATCATGGTGCCTCCGCTGCGCGACCGAAAGGATGACATCCCTCTGTTGGTGCAGACCTTCATCGCCCGCTTCAGCGACAGTGCGGCACGCCGCGTCACCGGCATTTCGCGAACCGCACTCGAACTGCTTGATCGCTACGACTGGCCTGGCAACATTCGCCAACTGGAGAACGCGGTTTTCCGGGCTGTGGTGCTCTGCGAAACGGGTGTCCTTGATGTCGCGGACTTTCCGCAGATCTTCGCCCAGGTCGAAGGGCTTGATCCCTATGAAACGCTGAATGGCGGCATTGAGACTGCCGGCCGTGCCCGCACTGCACATCTGGCGGCGCAAGAGACCCTGCAGCACAAGCCGGCTGCCCCCCGTGATCTCCCCGGGCAGATCGCCGTTCTGGACGAAAACGACAATGTGCGCCCGCTCGAGGAGATCGAAGGCGATATCATCAGATTTGCTCTGGATCACTACGGCGGTCAGATGAGCGAGATAGCCCGGCGGTTGGGAATCGGGCGTTCAACCCTCTACCGGAAACTCAAAGACATGGGCATCGATCCGGCCGAGCGCACACGCGCAAAAGACGATTGAGGCCTTAAGGTCACAGTCCAGAGTTTAACTCCCTGTTTACCCTGCGGCGGCTTGTCTCATTTTGCCACGATATCGCCATCCTCTTCGCGCATTCCTCCTTTAATAAGATCGAATTAACCATTAAATAGAATAATCGGAAGGTGGGAACCACACAGTCCGAGCCTCAGGCTCGGGGGACAAACACCAGCCTGTAAGGCCACGGATCTTGAAACAAAACGACGTTCACGTTCTTGGGTGGCGTTTGCCTGCGCTCATACGCGTGAGGCTTCTCGCCGGTTTGATGCTAGCAGTTGGCGCGTTTGTCGCAGCAGCGCCGGCCGCCCACGCCGAAACACGCACCCTGAAGCTCTACTTCATACACACGAAGGAGCGTGCGGAAATCACCTTCAAAAAGAATGGTCGCTACATTCAGAGCGGCCTGAAGCAGGTGAACCGCTTCCTGCGCGACTGGCGCCAGAACGAACCCACCAACATGGATCCGCAGGTCCTTGACCTGTTGTGGGAAGTTTATCGCGCAGCCGGTGCCCGCGACTATATCCACGTCGTCTCGGCCTACCGCTCACCCAAAACGAATGCCATGCTGCGTAGCCGCTCGAGCGGAGTTGCCAAGAAGAGCCAGCACATGCTCGGCAAGGCGATTGATTTCTACATTCCAGGCGTAAAGCTCTCCAATTTGCGGAACGCCGCCCTTAAATTCCAGGCTGGCGGTGTCGGGTATTACCCCCGTTCCGGTTCTCCCTTCATTCACATCGACGTCGGTGGTGTACGCCATTGGCCCCGCATGAGCCGCAAACAGCTTCTGGCCGTCTTCCCGGATGGAAAGACCATGCACGTTCCCACAGACGGCAAACCTCTGCCCGGATACAAGCAGGCGCTTGCTGCCTATGAGTCTCGCAAGCGGAACGGTAGCTCGATCCAGGTCGCACGTGACAATGGCGGTGGCAGTGGTCGCGGTCTCTTGGCTGCGCTCTTTGGTGGCGGCGCCGACGAGGAAGAGGATACCGCCGAGACGACAACGGTCGTCGCACGGCAGCAGCCCGTGGCCCGCCAGCCCGAGGCGCCGGCGGCAGCACCCGCACCGCAGCCGGAACCCGAGACTCCGAGCACAATACTGGCCGCCCTTCCGCAGCGCAGCCTGCCGACGCCACGTTCTGCCCCGCGCCCGGATGTGGCTGTCGGCCAGCAACTGCCCTTCGAAGTCAAGCCGGTGGAAGAAGCCCCGGCCATCGAGCAGGCGACACCGGAGAACGCCGGAACCGCGGTGCTGGTAGCCGCCAACATCCCGATTCCGACACGCCGTCCGGAATATGTGCCTGATGCGGCCACGCAGGAAGCTCTGGTACAGATCGCCTCGGCCCAGACTGATGCACCGGACGCGATTGCCGGCGTGCTGGCCGATGATACCGAAACCGGGCAGTCCATAACCACAGCTGCCTATCTGCCAATGCCCTCCGGCCGCCCCGAGCGCACAGTAGCCGACGAGTTCACGCTCGCAGCACTTCCTGAGCCGCGCCCGCAGACCGAAACGGCGGAATTGAAGAGCGATTTCGCCCTTGCTGGTGATGCGGAAGTGGAGGAGACAGTCAGCGCTCCTCCCCCTCAGGAGCAGCGTGGAGAGCCGGTTTCCGCATCCCCGCGCAAAGCGCTTCTCGCACGTGCGGACGATCTCCCCCAGGGCCGACATGAAAGCCGGGCGCGCAGCACCCGAAAATCGGCCAAACCGGGCCCGAATGACGTCGCCCGCGGTGCGCAGCCCGTGGTGGTTGCCACCTTGGGCGAAGCACCGACCCGCGCACTCAGTCAGAATTCGATGCTGACAGAAGCCACTCCTCCAACCCGCCCTCCGGCTTTCGACAGCGAGTTCGTCCGTTCGCCCGAAACCGTTTATACGACCGGGTTCCAGCAGGACATTACCGTGGCTGACGCCACTCGTTTCTCCGGAAAGGCCGTCAACTTCATCTCCATGGCCCGTTTCCGTACCAACTGAGATACGGCGGAAATTCAACAAAAAAGCGGGACCTCGCGGCCCCGCTTTTTTGCGTCTTGCGCGAGAGATAATCAGCCCTTGAGGCCGCTCGCCGCCTGAGCCAGGGCTTCGATGCTGGCCCAGTCCCCGGCTTCGATCGCTGCGTCAGGCGCCACCCAGGATCCGCCCACGCAGATCACATTCGGCAGTGAAAGGTAATCTCCCACATTCTTCGGCGATATCCCGCCTGTCGGGCAAAAGCGGATGGAGGCGAGTGGAGAAGAAAGAGCCTTGAGAAAGGCCGCGCCACCTGACTGCTCGGCCGGGAAGAACTTGAGCAGGCTGTAACCCTCTTCCCGCGCGGCCATCACCTCGCTTGGCGTCGCCGCACCTGGAAGAAACGGCACTGCGGACATCGAGGCCGCATCGAGCAGCTCCTGCGTGATCCCGGGGCTAACGATGAACCGGGCGCCAGCCGCCACCGCATAGGAAAAATCCTTCGAAGTCAGGATTGTGCCCGCACCAACAATCGCTTCCGGCACTTCTTCGCTTACGAGACGAATGGCATCGATGGCATCGGGTGTGCGCAGCGTGATCTCGATCGCCGGCAATCCACCCTTCACCAGCGCCTGCGCAAGCGGCACGGCGTCTGCCAGCCGATCGATCTTGAGAACCGGAATCACCGGCTGTCCTTGCAGGATAGCCAGCAGCACCTCGTTCTTCTTCTGCATGGCAGCGTTCATGTGCAAACGTCTCCTCAAAATCTTCAATCTCCGGGCGAAATCGCAGCGTTAAAACGGTTCAATACACGGATTTCGCCGCCCATGAACACTTTTCTCCGGAAACTCGCAAGCTGCAAGGTTCATAACGCTGCCCCCAAAAGCCGCCTCAGCCGGAGAAAAAGCGCCCACAAACGCGATCCCAAAGCGCCGAACGGCAAGCGTCGCGCCAGCGCATCACGGGTTACAGGTCCCACGATACCATCCGAAACGAGGCCGGCTTCTGTTTGAAAGCGCTGCACCGCACGGCCGGTCTGCGGGCCGAAAACGCCATCCACCGCGACCCGTTGACCGTGGGCGCAGAGCATTAACTGCAGGCTTCTCACGGCGGCACCCCGCGCACCGATCCGCAACGTCTCCGCCGCGCAGAGCAGTCCGTCTGCCGCATGAGCCCGGTAAGCCCGGGCGAGCTTTCGGTCATACTGATTACGCCTGTAGCCCGGACCATTATAGCCGCGAGCAAAGCGCGCCCAGTCCCGCGCCACCAGAGCATCCATCAACCCTGCTTTCTCGATATACCGCAGCATCAGCCGAACCTGTCCGGCGATCCCGCTTCGTGCCTCCGCGACCAGGGCTTCCACATCGGCAAAGCCAAGCCAGCTCCAGTGCGCTCCCATCACCTGACCCAGCCCCCAGGAGACAGATTCGCAGGCAGCCTTTCGGTCAATGCGCGCCGCCCTTTCGAAAAGCGCCCAGCGTTCCGCCTGACCACGCGGGTTCGCAATTTCTCCAACCTCCGGCGAAGCCAGCCCCGCCGCTCGTGCCTCCGCACGTTTGGTACCGGCAAGCCTTCGATCGAAATAGTGGCCTTCAAACCGGATGACCGGCTCCGCTCGCCCACGCAGCATGACGTGCGATCTTCCGCCACTCTCCACCTGTGCCACCGCCAGAAGAATGGCCGGTTCGATCCCCGCCTTCGAGGCCGCTCCGCTGATTTCCGTGATTGCCGCTTTTGAAAACATTGCTCTCGCCTATGGTTGCATTGAACAATTATCGTCGAAAACAACCGTGAGGGGATAAACGCCAGAACTCGCAACCTGAAGATCGAATACGACCCCTCACACAAGCCGGAAAAACACTGCTTTTTCTTGCATAGCGGTCAGGACAGGCGTAGGAGACCGCGCATGATTTCTTCCTCACCCGAACAAAGATTTCGCGTTGCCGCGCTCTATCGCTTTGCCGCCCTTCCAGAGCATGAGGCATTGCGTTGCGAGCTTGCCGCCTTCTGCTGCGAGCGTGGCATTCGCGGTACACTGCTCCTGGCTGCAGAGGGCATCAACGGCACAGTAGCCGGAACGCCGGAGGCCATCGAAGCGCTCATCGCACATCTTGAGGGAATGCCCGCGCTGAGTGGTTTGGAGGTCAAGTACAGCACCGCCTCCGAAATGCCCTTTCACCGCATGAAAGTCCGGTTGAAAAAGGAAATAGTCACCATGGGAGTCCCCGCGGTCGATCCTGTCAATCAGGCGGGAACCTATGTAGAGCCGGCCGAGTGGAACTCATTGATCGTCGACCCCGATACGGTGGTCGTCGACACCCGCAACGCCTATGAGACCGCCATCGGCACCTTCTCCCGCGCCGTGGACCCGGGAACTGAAACCTTCCGCGATTTCCCCGCCTGGGCCGAGCGAAATCTCAACCGCCTCAAGGGCCGCAAGGTCGCCATGTTCTGCACTGGCGGCATCCGCTGCGAGAAGGCGACGGCATACATGAAGCTGATCGGCGTCGATGACGTCTATCACCTTAAAGGCGGCATCCTGAAATATCTCGAAGAAGTTCCGCCAGAAGAGAGCCTTTGGGAAGGAGAGTGTTTCGTATTCGATGAACGCGTCTCTGTTCGCCACGGGCTCGAAGAGGGTGAAGCGACGCTCTGCCGGGCCTGCAGGCATCCGCTGACACCGCAGGAGCGCGCGTCTCCCCTGTTCCAGGAAGGCATTGCCTGTCCCCGTTGCGCTGAGAGCCGCAGTGAAGCAGACCGCACCCGCTATGCCGAGCGGCAGCGTCAGATCGAGCTTGCCGAAAAGCGCGGCGACCGCTTCCCCATCGGCGCACCGGCAGGGAAGCAACGCGCCTAGCGTTCATCCAATGCCTGCAAGATCCTCAAGGATCGCATCGGCATGGCTCCACAGAATGGCACTTCCTTCACCTTCCAGCCGCATAAGCTTGCTGTTCGGCAGACGCTTGCTGAGGGTCTCTCCAAAATCCGGCGCGTGCACCGGGCTTGTGTCGGCCAGGCCATACCACAGACGCACCGGACAGGTGATATCCTCGAGCCGAAATGGCCATGGCGCCATGGCAAGACGCGTATCGCGTGCATATCCCGCAGCGCCGTGGCGGAAGCCCTCATCGAGAGCCCTCCGATAAAGGGGCGCGAAGGTCTCGGCGGCGTAAAATGCCCGATCCTGCGGTCCGCTCATGGTCTCGATCATCTGCCAAAGCCACTCCGCGGTCGCGATGGCAGCGATGTCAGCCTCCAGCCGTTCAGGATCGTCTTTGGCAAGCTGCACCATGTTTGCCACCGCTTCGGGCAGTTGCGATAACACCCCGGGCGAGGCAAGCTCATCCTGCCCTGACACCACCGAAACCGCCTTGACCAAACCGATATCCGCCAGCGCCAGGGCAAAGGGCGCTCCTTGCGAGAATCCGATGGCGACAGCCTCATTGACCCCAAGATGCCGAAGCAGGTAGGCAACGTCGCCGCTCCAGCTCGCAAAGCTCTTTTCTGCGTTTGTGTCTGAAGCACCAAGACCCGCCCGGTCTACGGAAAGAATGCGCAAGCCCATTCGCCGGGCCGCCTCCTCGCCAAAAGGGATTGCCCCTGCCATCCCGGCCCCGGGGCAAAAGATCACGGCTTTACCATTTTGAGCTCCCCACTCGTGCCAGCCAAGACGCCGGCCGTCGGGGAGATTCAGTCGATGGGAAAAAACATCGTTCACGGTCGATACCTGCAAAAATAAGGGGGCGGGAGCCATTGCCACCGGACGTGCGAAATGTCAAAGCCAAATCAACCTGTCCCGGGCATCGCCGCAGCGATGTTCGCACGCGCAAAACGCTTCAGGTTGGCTTGCTTAACGCCGGCGCGTGCGTGGATCGCGACGCCGGTCAGCGTCGCCAGCATCAACTGGGCGAGACCTGCCGGATCTCTCACCCCCTTTCCCTCGTCCGCTGCACGCAGGATACGCCTCCTGAGCTGTTCCTCGATTTCAGTGATCGAGTCCGCAAGAGCCCGGCCGATTTCCTTGTCGGCAAGCGCTTCTGCAGGGGCCGTACACAGCACAAGACAACCCGGCGCGGTGCCTTCGTGATAGAAGGCGATAACCGCATCAAAGAAATCCACCAGCACCTTCGACAGCGCTCCATCCCCCTCCAGCGCCGGCGAAACCGCCACCCGCATCCGTCGCCGATAATCTTCAAGCGCAGCCAGATACATAGCCTTCTTGTTGCCGAACGCCGCAAAAAGGCTCGGGCGGTTCATCCCCGCAGCGCGGGCGATCTCTTCCAGAGACGCGGCGGCGTAGCCGCGCACCCGAAATGCTTCCGCAATCGCAATAAGAGCTGCTTCGCGATCATAGGCAGGCGGCCGGCCCCGACGTGATCTCATTTTGTACCATCTTGCATAAAAATCATCTTTATGCATTTTTATGCGAAACAGTACAAATATCAAGGCATGCGATGACGGCCCAGGACCAACACCCCCGAAACGCGGCCATGGGCACCCTCGCCTGGGGTCAGGGAAGAGACGGAAGCTTGACAAGCACGGAGAAAATCCGCCTCATCGGTAATCTTGCCTACGTGCAGATACGCGAACGGTTCGACACCATGCGATGCCGGCTGGGCCTTCTTGTTCCAGCGCAACTCGAGCTTGAATCAATCCTGCCTCCGAACACTGCATTGGTTGAAGACGCACTTGGATTGGCGAGTGAAACGCATCAGGACGCATTGTTCTACCACAGCTGGCGGACTTACCTCTTTGGAGCTCTCATCGCGGCTCACGAGCGATTGGCATATGATCCCTCTCTGTTTTTCGCGGCGGCCATCCTCCACGATATCGGGCTGACGGAGCATCATGAACCGCATCTTTGCTCACGTTGCTTCGCGCTGAGTGGTGGTGAGCGGGTTCGCGCGCATCTTCGTAGCAAAGGGCACGCTGAAACAGCGGCTCAGAAAGTCGGCAATGCAATCGCGCTCCATCTGAATGGATGGGTGTCCGCCCGGACACACGGCGCCGAGGCACATCTGGTCTCACGCGGTGCGGTCTGCGACCTGTTCGGCGCGGGCCGACATCGTATTGCACCCGCCACACTGTCTGCAGTGCTTGAGCGTTTTCCGCGAAACGGGGTCATCGAAGCGCTTCAGTTCGGAACCGCCAGGCATAAAGAAAGCACCCGTCCGGCCGTCATGACCAGCCTTTCAAGGGGCAAGGCGCCCGCAGAGCCTTTCTGATAATCGTCAGTCTCTCGAGATGAGCAGCGTTGTCATTGCAATGCAATGAATGCATCCCTACTTTCCTGCCAACCCCAGGGTGTATGTCGCGCGAAACGAGGAGATGCGGATGTTCGATCCCAAGAAACTGCTGAACGATCTTTTGGGCTCGCAGGTGCCCGGAACTGAGGGCACAGTGCGTGACAAGGCAGGTCAGGCCGTTCAGCTTGCCAAGGACAATCCGTTTGCGACCGGCGCAATCGCAGCCGTCCTTTTGGGCACCAGCGCAGGACGTTCGGTCACCGGTAGCGCACTCAAGCTTGGTGGCATCGCCGCCGTGGCCGGTTTGGCCTACAAGGCCTATCAGAATTATCAGGCAGGCAAGGAACCCACCGAGGCTGCCAGGGAAGGCGAGCTTCTTCCTCCGCCGGAGGATACAAGCTTCGACCCCGCACAGGCTCCGCAGGGCGAGGCCGAGTTCGCCCTCGCTCTCGTGCGCGCCATGATCGCCGCTGCCCGGGCCGACGGGCACATCGACGAAGCCGAGCGTGGCAAGATTGCCGACAAGCTCAAGCTGGCGGGCATAGATGGCGAGGCAGAAGCCTTCCTCCTGCAGGAACTGGAGCGCCCGGTCGATCTCGACGCTTTGGTCGAAGCCGCCCAGACCGACGCCCAGAAAATCGAGCTCTACACGGCTTCGCGGCTTACCATCGAGCCGAAGACCCGTGCCGAGCGCGGCTATCTCGACATGCTCGCCGGCCGCCTGCGCCTGCCCGACCCGCTTGTCGACCACATCGAGGCAACCGTCTCCGAAGCAACGGCCTGACCGTTTCTCAATCGTCCGGTCATGCTCTTCCAGTCGTGGCCACCCCGACGAAAAGCGGGCCTCAACGTCAATGCCCCCTTCTCCCCACACGCGGGGAGAAGGTAAGGATGAGGGGCGAGCATCCGCATTCCCGAAATGCCCACCACGTCACACACACCACCTCGTCCCCAGCGCTTGCCCCATCCTCCCTTGACCCCGCCGTCACGCCCCTCCTAATATCCGGTTCGGGCAGCGCGTGATGGCTGCCTCTGTCCCAAGGTTCGGGCGGCATTCGGGGCGCGAATGTCCAGATCTGACCACCATGCATTCTCGCTGACCAGCGCGCGGCATTTGTCCGCACCAATGATCTATGGTGGTTTCATGTTCAAACGCACTTTTGTGAGCCTCGCCCTCATCGCTTCTCTTTCCACTGCGGCTCTCGCCGAAAAGCTCACAGTCTTCGCTGCCGCCAGCATGAAGGATGCCATCGAGCGCGCCGCAGGCGAGTATCAGGCTGCCGGTGGCGAAAAAATCGTCGTCTCGTTCGCCTCCAGTTCCGTTCTCGCCCGACAGATCGAGGCCGGGGCGCCGGCGGATGTGTTTATCTCGGCAAACACCGACTGGATGGCCTATCTGGTCGAACGTGATCTGGTCCGCCACGATAGCGAAACCATCATCGCTGCCAACAATCTCGTCATCGCGGTCGCCGAGGGGCCTGGGCAGGTGGAGAGCCCCGGTACCCTGCTCGACAATCGCTTCGCCATGGGCGACCCGAGCCATGTGCCCGCCGGCAAATATGCCCGTACGGCTCTCGAACACCTCGGTCTTTGGAATGACGTCGAGAAGAATGCGGTGTTTGGCGAAAACGTCCGTGTTGCGCTCGAACTGGCCAGCCGTGGCGAGGTGAAAGCAGCAATCGTCTACGGGTCAGACCAGAAGGCCGCCGGCGATCTGATGCGCGCCTATGTCTTCCCGAAAGAAAGCCACGCGCCGATCCTCTACCCGGCCGCCGCCACGAAAAACGGGGCTGAAAGTGCCGAAGCCTTCCTCGCCTTCCTGAAAAGCGACGCCGGCCGCGCGATTTTCTCCGAATTCGGTTTTTCCGAGATAGCGGACTAGACTGCCGACATGGGTGAGACCGAACTTTCGATCATACTCCTGTCCGCGAAGGTGGCGTTCACCGCGATCCTCTGCGCGCTCGTGCCGGCCTTTGCGGTGGCCTGGCTCCTCGCCCGCAGGGAGTTTGCCGGCAAGAGCATCGTTCAGGCGCTGGTCACCCTGCCGCTCGTGTTGCCGCCGGTCGTCACCGGCTATGGCCTGTTGATCCTGTTCGGCTCCAAAGGGACCCTCGGCCAGCTTTTTGAAAACCTGTTCGGCATCAGCTTCGCCTTCCGCTGGACAGGCGCAGCGCTTGCCGCCGGTGTCATGGCGTTTCCGCTCCTTGTACGCCCCATCCGCCTCTCGCTGGAAGCAATGGACCGGGGCCTTGGCGAGGCTGCGCGCACGCTCGGCGCATCGCGTCTGACCGTGTTCTTCACCGTCACCCTGCCGCTCGCCTTGCCAGGCATCATTGCCGGCGCCGTTCTCGGCTTTGCCAAGGCGCTGGGCGAATTCGGCGCGACGATCACCTTCGTCTCCAACATTCCCGGCGAAACACAGACGCTGTCGCTCGCCATCTATGCGCTGCTGCAATCCCCATCGGGCGATGCCGCCGCCCTTCGCCTGATCGCAATCGCCGTTGCCCTGGCGCTCGCCGCCATTGTCGCGTCCGAATATCTGGCCCGAAAACTCACCGCAGGAGCGCGCGCATGACTGTGCTCGACGTCGATATCAGGGGCCGCGCCGGCAGCTTTGAAATCGAAACCGCCTTTCAGGCCGGCGCGGGCGTGACAGCTCTCTTCGGGCCATCGGGTGCCGGCAAATCCACGCTCCTGAAGATGATCGCCGGCACGGCACGTCCGCAGTCGGGGCGCATCATTGCCGGCGGGCGCACACTGTTCAACTCAGCCACCAGCACCAACCTCCCACCGGAAAAACGCGGCATCGGCTTCGTCTTTCAGGATGCCCGCCTCTTCCCGCATCTCTCGGTGCGCAAAAACCTGACCTATGCGCGCTGGGCCGGTCGCCGTCGCGCATCCCGCGCCTTCGATGAAGTGGTTTCCCTGCTTGGCCTTGATGATCGCCTCGACGCCGCACCCACAACACTTTCAGGCGGCGAGCGCCAGCGTGTCGCCATCGGCCGGGCGTTACTCGCCGACCCCGCTCTGCTTCTCATGGATGAGCCACTGTCTTCGCTCGACAGGGCGCGGCGCAGCGAGATCCTGCCCTATCTGGAAACCATCCGCACCGAGGCCGGTATTCCCATCCTCTATGTAAGCCATGAAACCTCGGAGGTCGCACGTCTGGCAGATACGGTCGTCCTCATTGAGAACGGACGCGTGACCGATAGCGGCCCCACCGCCGCAATCCTCGCCCGCCTCGGCCTCGCCGCCGGCAGCGATCCCGCAGAGGCCGGGGTGATCCTCGAGGGCCATGTCACGAATGTCGACTCCGCCTACCACACCGCCGTCATCGCACTCGGAGATGATCGCATCGAGCTGACCGGCAATGGTTTCGCCCCGGGCATGACTGTTCGCCTGCGTGTTCTCGCCGGCGATGTCGCCATCGCCAATGCGCCCCATGACGGACTGTCGATCCGCAACCAGCTTGCCGCGACGGTTGATGAGATACGCCGCGACGGCGCTTATGCCATGGTAGCCCTGACGTTGGGCGGGCAACGGCTGCTCGCACGCATCACGGCGAAATCCTCGGACCAGCTCGCTCTCCACCCCGGCGAACGCGTCTACGCGTTGCTCAAGGCCGTGTCGGTTGAGATGGCCAGGCTGGAGCCCCTCTCCAGTTAAGCAACGCACCTCTTCACGCGTGTCCAACTTTCTCTTGCATCGCATTCGGCCCGGTGAAAACATGCCAACCGGAGCCCTTTAACAGGGCGTCACAATGCGGCGGTAGAGACCGCAAAGAGCCATTCGGGAGAAGTCACTATGAACAGATCGATCTTCAGAAAACGCCTCGCCATTGCATCGCTCACCGCATCTGCATTGACGCTGAGCGCCGGTGCGGCCTTTGCCGACTATACGCTCAACATTCTCCACATGAACGACTGGCACAGCCGCATCGAACCTATCAACAAATACGATTCCACCTGCTCGCCGGAAGACGATGAAGCCGGCGAGTGTTTCGGTGGTGCAGCCCGCCTCGTCACGGCCGTCGCCGAGTCCCGCAAGGCGCTTGAAGGCGAAAACGTTCTGTTCCTCAATGCTGGCGACAATTTTCAGGGATCGCTGTTTTACACCACCTACAAGGGGGCAGCCGAAGCCGAGTTCCTGAACCTGATGAAGACCGACGCCATGGTGGTCGGCAATCACGAGTTCGATGACGGCGAAGACGGTCTGGCCACCTTCCTCGACAAGGTCGAGTTCCCGGTGCTCGGCTCCAACGTCAAGGCCAGGGAAGCCTCCGCACTCGGCGACCGGGTGAAGGAATATCTCATCCTCGAGGTGGGTGGCGAGAAGGTCGCCATCGTCGGCGCGGTCGCCAACGACACCGCCGAGCTTTCCTCGCCTGGCGAAAACGTCTCGATCATTGAAGATGTGGCCGGCATTACCGCAGCCGTGAAAGCGGCCACTGCCGAAGGCGCAAACAAGGTCATCGCACTCACCCATGTGGGCTATCCGCGCGACCTTGAGGCCATCGCGAAAATTCCCGGCGTCGATGTGGTCGTTGGCGGTCATTCCAACACACTGCTGTCCAACACGATCGAAGGCGCCGCTGGCCCCTACCCGACCATGGTCGACAATCCGGACGGCCATCAGGTACCTGTCGTGCAGGCTGCCTCCTACTCGAAATATCTCGGCGAGCTAAAGCTCACCTTCAATGACGAAGGTGTCGTCACCGCCGCCACGGGCGACGTCAAGCTGATCGACGCTTCCGTTGCCAGGGACGAAGCCGTTGTGGCCCGTGTCAAGGAACTGGCCGGCCCCATTGAGGAGCTGAAAAACAAGGTTGTCGCTGAAACGTCAGCCGCTGTCGACGGGAGCCGCGAGACCTGCCGCGCCGGCGAATGCGAGATGGGCAATCTTGTCACGGATGCCATGGTCGCGCGCGCCAGTGATCAGGGTGTGCAGTTTGCCATCACCAATGGCGGTGGCCTGCGTGCTTCCATTGATGCCGGCGAAGTCACCATGGGCGAGGTCCTCGGCGTCCTTCCTTTCCAGAACACGCTTGCAACCTTCCAGTTGAAGGGTGCGGACGTCGTGGCGTCACTCGAAAGCGGTGTTAGCCAGATCGAGGAAGGCGCGGGCCGTTTCCCGCAGGTTTCGGGCCTGCGCTATAGCTTCGATCCATCGGTCGCGCCCGGCGAAGGCCGCATCAAGTCGGTCGAGGTAAAGGACGGCGACGGCTGGACAGCAATCGATCCGGATGCCACCTACACGATTGCCTCCAACAATTTCATGCGCAACGGCGGCGATGGCTACAGGCTCTTCGCCGAGAATGCCGAAAACGCCTATGACTACGGCCCTGGCCTCGAGCAGGTGCTTGCCGACTATCTGGCCGAAAACAGCCCCTACAGGCCTGCCCTGGACGGCCGCATCACGAAGATCGACGCAAGCGTCGCGGCGACTGAGACTGAGGCCACTACCCCGGACCTGCCCGAAATGTCGAAAACGATCGCCAGCGAGGCACCGAAAGCAGTTGAGGAAACGGTGGAGAAGGCGGGCGAGGCCCTCGAAGCAGTGGCTGAAGGCGTGGAGGAAATGGCCGACAAAGCCGCTGAGGACGCTGGCGAAGCCATGGAGAAGATGACCGACGCGACCGGGGATGCCGCCAAAGACGCCGGTGAGGCTATGACGAACGGGAAGAACACCCACACCGTTGCGCGTGGTGACACGCTTTGGGAGATCGCCCGCACACACTATGGCGACCCGGTGAAGTGGAAGGCCATCGCGGAAGCCAATCCGCAGATAAACCCACACCGGATCGATGTGGGCATGGAGATCAATCTGCCGGCCGCAAACTGATCCCTCCCATCGGAACCGGTCCGGAGCCTCGCCACACGGCGGGGCTCATTTTTCGTCCCTGCGGCTACACGCTCCATTGAAAACCAGCCCGGCTTCGCTAGCTTCCCCTGCATGATCGGAGCCAAAGCATGAATCTCGCCACGACAATCGACCCCAAAGCAGCGAAAGCCATCGGCCCGCTGCCCCCAGAGCACCCACCTGTCCGCATTGGCAAGGTAGGCGTTCTTCTCGTGAACCTCGGCACACCGGACGGGACCGACTACGCGCCGATGCGGCGATATTTAAAGGAGTTCCTTTCTGATCCCCGTGTCATCGAATGGCCGAAAGCAATCTGGTATCCGATCCTCTACGGCATCGTTCTCAACACGCGGCCGAAGAAGTCAGGAGCGGCTTACGCGGAAATCTGGAATAACGAACGCAATGAATCGCCGCTGCGCACCTTCACCCGCTCTCAGGGCGAAAAACTTGCCGAGGCGCTGTCCGGGCACGAGCATGTGATCGTCGACTGGGCCATGCGCTATGGCCAGCCCTCCATCGAAACGGTGACCAAAAGCCTGATGGAACGCGGTTGCGACCGGATCGTCATGTTCCCGCTCTATCCGCAGTATTCGGCCACCACCACGGCGACGGTGAACGACAAATTCTTCGAAGCGCTCATGAAAATGCGCTTTCAGCCGGCGATCCGCACCGTGCCCTCCTATCAGGACGAGCCCGTCTATATCGAGGCGTTGGCTCGTTCCATTGAAAAACACCTTGAAAGCGTCGATTTCGAGCCGGAAGTGGTCATCGCCTCCTATCACGGCATCCCGCAGAGCTACTTCAGGCGTGGCGATCCCTATCACTGCCACTGCCAGAAAACGACACGCCTCCTGCGTGAGCGCCTCGGTTGGGGCGAGAAGAAACTCATCACCTGCTTCCAGTCTCGTTTCGGTCCGGAGGAATGGCTTCAGCCCTACACCGACAAGACGGTCGAGAAACTCGCAAAAGAGGGTGTCAGGTCCATCGCCGTGTTTAATCCGGGTTTCGTTTCCGATTGTCTGGAAACGCTGGAAGAGATCGCGGGAGAAGCCGGCGAGATCTTTCATAAGGCCGGCGGCACGAATTTCACCCACATTCCCTGCCTCAACGACACTGATGAAGGCATGGCTGTGATCGAGTCCCTCGTGCGCCGGGAACTTTCAGGCTGGCTTTGAACGCACCCTGCCATAGGGGTGTCATATTTGGCGAAGCATATGCCTTTCGATGCAACTTTTTGTGGAAACAGCTCATGTCAACGCGCAGTCCGTTTCCGTGACAACGCGATCCGTGATCTTTCTGTTCACATCGCGGCGCAGAACCTTAAACTGCGTGCCAGCTTGTCATTCGTTCCCCGCAGACGCGGTTCCAGGAGCTGAAAATGCCTTTTTCCGGTTTTGACATCATCATTCCCGTTCTCGTCGTCCTTGTCCTGCTCTTGCTCTTTGCAGGCATCAAGACGGTTCCGCAGGGCTTCAACTTCACTGTGGAGCGCTTTGGTCGCTACACCAGAACGCTCTCACCCGGTCTCAATCTTATCGTCCCGTTCATCGACCGCGTTGGCGCAAAGATGAACATGATGGAGCAGGTGCTCGACGTTCCGACACAGGAAGTCATCACCCGCGACAATGCGATTGTCGCGGTCGACGGTGTCGCCTTCTATCAGGTTCTCACCGCCGCCGAGGCCGCATATCAGGTTTCTGGTCTGGAAAATGCGATCCTCAACCTGACCATGACAAACATCCGCTCGGTAATGGGGTCGATGGATCTCGATGAACTCCTGTCCAACCGGGATGCGATCAACGAGAAGCTCCTGCGCATCGTCGATGATGCCGCCAGCCCCTGGGGCATCAAGATGACGCGTGTCGAGATCAAGGACATCAATCCGCCCGCCAACCTCGTGGAATCGATGGCGCGTCAGATGATGGCCGAACGCAACAAGCGCGCCCAGATCCTTGAGGCGGAAGGTCTGAAACAGGCTGAAATTCTGGAAGCCGAGGGCCGCAAGGAAGCTGCCTTCCGCGACGCCGAAGCGCGCGAGCGTGCTGCCGAGGCGGAAGCCCGCGCAACCCAGGTCGTTTCGGAAGCCATTGCAGCCGGCGACGTTCAGGCCGTGAATTACTTTGTGGCACAGAAATACACCGAAGCACTGGCCACCATCGGCTCCTCCAGCAACAACAAGATCGTCCTCATGCCTTTCGAAGCCTCCTCGCTGATTGGCTCACTGGGCGGCATCGGCTCGATTGCACGCGAGGTGTTCGGCGACGGCGGCTCATCCTCAACACCTGCCCAGCGCGTCTCCTCGGCCCGACCTCCCCGCACGGGACCGTCGCAGGAGTAACACCATGATCGAGCATGTCATCGCGGAACTCGGCCCCTGGAACTGGATGCTGCTCGGCTTCGTGCTTCTTGCAGCCGAGATCCTTGTACCCGGCGTCTTTCTGCTATGGATCGGGATCGCCGCGATCCTGACCGGCGCGCTTTCACTGCAATTGTGGGACCTGTTGGCCTGGACATGGCAGGTGCAGGTTCTTGTCTTCCTCGCCCTGTCTCTGATCTCGGCCTACGCCGGCAAACGTCTTATGGATTCTCGCCGCAATGAGGAAACCGACCAGCCGCTTCTGAACCGGCGTCGAGAGCAGCTCATCAACCGCACGGCGACGCTCGAGGAACCCATCGAAAACGGATATGGCCGCATTCGGCTGGATGACACGTTGTGGCGTGTCACAGGTCCCGATCTGCCGGCGGGAACACGCGTCAGGGTCGCAGCGGTGGACGCCGGAACCCTGCGTGTCGAGGCGGTCTGAATTTTCAAAGGTCCCGGAGCCATAAACCGCCTCCGGGACTTACGATCTGGATAAGAGCAGCCGAAAGCCGGCATACCCAAAGATCACAGCGAGAGCTCCTTCGATCCAGTGGCTAAACTTTTGGTAAGCCCGTCCCAGAACGCCAGTCGAAAAAAGAAGAGCATAGCCAACATTGACTGTCAGGCCCAGAACGGCACACCCCGCTATGATTGTCAGTAGCGTGTGTGGCGGCGCATCAGGCCCCGATCCCAGTGCCATGATCGCCACCCAGCCGAGAACGGCTTTGGGGTTGGACAAGTGCAATAGCACACCTCTACGGTAGAAGACCGCCTTCCTTGCAGGTGTCATTGATTTCATGCCTCCGGCCCGTGGCGACATGGCCGACCTCGCGGATTTCCAGGCCAGATAAAGAAGATAGAGCCCACCAGCGACCTTGATGAAAAAGACCGCTTCAGCATAAGCCGTCAGCACCGTTGCAACACCGGTCGCGGCCAAAATGGCCCATGACATACTTCCCGTCACCACCCCTAGTGCGAGAAAGATCGCACTTTCCCGACCCTGTTTCATCGCAACCCCCATAATCGCAATCGTGCTGGGGCCAGGGCTGGCGATCACGACAAAATAAGCGGCGAAGACGACCAGAAGATGCTGAATGTGTTCTGCAGGCATCGCACTTCCTTCACATGGAAAGGTCGGAGGGAACGCGAGAACTCCGGTCCCAATTGCTGAATATGGCACGCGACGCCCACCCTCCCAATCACGCAATTGTCCCCCTCACAAAATCCTCACCGGCAATCGACAGCCGTACAGCAAGCGAACGGATCGATCCCGCACGCGCTGCGATGATAAAAAAAACGCCCCGTTTGGAACGGGACGTCCGTGAACTTTCGCTGTGCGTTTGGAGAACTACGGGCTTGCGTCAGGCAGCGCCAATCCGCAGCAGATCGTGGAGGTGCACAACCCCACAGGGTTTGCCGTCTTCGACCACCATCAGCGTGGTGATGGCTGAAGAGTTCACGATCTGCAACGCGCTTTCCGCCAGTGTCTCCGGCGCGATGGTTTTGGGATTGCGCGTCATCACCTGATCGACGGTCATCGACAGAAGCTCGCTGTCGATGTGGCGGCGCAGGTCACCATCGGTGATGATTCCGATCAGCAAACCCTCGGCGTCGGTGATACCGACACAGCCGAAGCCCTTTTGCGTCATTTCCAGAATGGCTTCGCGCATCAGCGCGCCGCTGCTGGCTAACGGCAGCTCGCTCCCTGAATGCATGATCTGGCGCACCTGAGTCAATTTAGCCCCAAGCTGCCCGCCGGGGTGGAAGGTACGGAAATGATCGGCCGTGAAGCCTCGCGCCTCCAGAAGTGCGACCGCCAGCGCATCGCCGATGACCAGTTGCAGCACCGTGGAGGTGGTGGGCGCCAATCCGTGCGGGCAAGCTTCCGGCGCACGCGGCAGCGCAAGAACCACCGTTGCTTCCTTTGCAAGCGCCGATGATTTGCCTGCGGTGATGGCAATGATCGGAATGGCGAAGCGTCGCGCGTAGGCAACAATGCCATGCAGCTCCATGGTTTCTCCAGACCATGACATGGCGAGTATGACGTCGTCATCGCCAATCATGCCCAGATCGCCGTGGTTGGCCTCTGCCGGATGCACAAAGAAGGCCGGCGTCCCCGTCGAAGCAAGTGTGGCCGCGATCTTGGAGCCGATATGGCCGCTTTTGCCCACACCGGTCACGATCAGGCGTCCCTTGACCCCCGCGATGATGCGCACCGCTTCCGCAAACGGATCGGCAAGTCCATTGTCGAGTGCGTCGGCGAGCTCTTTCAGGCCTGCCCGTTCGGTCTCGAGGGTGCGAACGGCAGAAGCGACAACGCTTTTCCGGTCGATTTTGATGGAAGTGTCTTTCAGCATGGCAATGCCCTTACCGCCTTGATGACCGGCTGTCCATTCAGATTGTCCATTCTCCAGTGCGCAAGGTTAGCGCGACAGGGCTCAACCTTCCGTTAACCACAGAGGTTTAGATTTCGGTAAGCATAAGAATGGCGCGTCTCGATAGTCTGGATCTGTATGGTTCGTCCCGGTGTCAGAGTGGGTTCCCGCATACGCGGATTGTACGGGTCGACCGCGATCGGCCTGTCGGTGATCGCGCTGACACCCTGCATCGCGGGAGCGCAGCAGGTTGACGGACTGCGCGGGCTCGTCTCCGAAACGGACATCACTTCATCCATCCAGGACAGCTCAGAAACGGGAATTTCCGCTCCGGCCTATACGCCGGCGACGCCGAGCCCGGCACAGCAAGCAGGTTCGGAGAATGACCGCGCAAACCGAGCACCCTCCACAGCAGTCGAGCGAGAGCGCGCCCGTGCTGCGCGGAACAACCCTGCCCTGACTGTTTCAGGATCAGCCTCTCTTGACCCCCTCGTCACCGAAGCCATCCCCGAAAGCGAGGAAGAGGCATCGGCTGCCGAACGCATCGAACGCGCGGAAGCACTCAATCAACGGACCGGCGCGATCGAAAGCGACTATCAGACCGCCGATGAAAACCCCTATGCGCCGCTGGGATTGCGGGTTGGCACCTTCATCGTCACCCCCACGCTCGAGCAGGGACTGACATGGACCTCAAACGCTGATTCCAGCACCAATGGCGCCGAAGCGGTGATTTCGCAGACAACGCTTCGCCTGAATGCGGCTTCGGACTGGTCGCGGCACGCCGCAACGTTGGGTGCCTACGGCATTTACCGGAAATCCGTTTCCGGCGAAGAGGTTTCCGACCTTGAAGGCGGCATCGATGGCAGCCTTCGCTTCGATCTCGCCCGCGATTACACCGCGCTTGCCAGTCTTGGTTATTCGATCAGTCCCGAATCGGCGTCATCCCCCGTGATCATCACAGGCGTGGACGACCGTCCGCTGCGTCACGCAATCGATGGCAGTCTTGGACTGTCGAAGGATCTCGGAAAATTGCGCCTCAGCGCCACCGGCTCGGTATCGCGCCAGCAATATGGCGACGCCACGCTGATCGATGGCAGCACCCTCTCTCAGGAAGAGCGAAACTCGACCCTGGCGACACTGCGGCTGCGCACGGGCTATGCCGTTTCTCCGGCTCTCACCCCCTTCATCGAAGGTGAATTCGGTCGCCGGTTCTACGATGAGAAGCAGGACAGCGCCGGTTATGAGCGTTCAGCAACGCGTCTTGCCGCCCGCGCAGGTGTCATGGTCGACATTGAGGAGAAACTGTCCGGTGAAACCTCCATCGGCTGGATCGCCGAAGACCTCGATGACGAACGGCTCGATACGGTTTCGGGCCTTGCGCTCGCCGCAGCGCTCAACTGGTCGCCGCAGCGCGGCACGAATGTAAGGTTTGACGGTTCGACCACGATCGAAGGCACGACGGACGCCGGCGACAGTGGATCGATCCTTTATGCCGGAACCCTGCGCGTCGAAAGGCAGATCCGCGCCAACCTCATCGCCGAAGCAGCCGCCGGCCTTTCATGGCGAGACTATATGAGCGGCGGACATGATCTCACGATGAACGGCGAAGCGGGGATGACATGGTGGCTGAACCGCACGCTGGGCCTGACAGGTCGCGCCCGTTACGAGAAGCGCACAAGCAGCCTGCCTGACCGCGATTACAATGCCACAAGCGTCTTCATGGGCATCCGGATGCAGCGGTAAAATCCATTTTCGGGAATACCGCTCAGAATTCCGGAAAAGTGGAAAAAAGGCCGCCATTTTCGGCAAAACGCGGCCTTTTCCAGGAATTTTAGCTGCGGTCAGAAGCAGCGACAGCCTTCAGCACATGTTTGCGCAAATCCGGTCGCTCCAGCGCAAAGGCGAGATTGGCTTCAACAAAGCCCTCAGGCGATCCGCAGTCGAATGTGCGACCGGTGAAATGATACCCGTGGAACGGCTGCTCTTTCATCAGCGTGAGCATGGAATCGGTAAGCTGAATCTCGCCGCCGGCCCCACGCTCCTGCTTGGCGAGGAGATCGAAGATTGCCGGCTGAAGGATATAACGTCCATTGATATAGAAGTTCGACGGCGCATCTTCCGGCTTCGGCTTCTCTACCATGCCGTTGATCTCGAACCCTCCGGCGACATCGGCGCCACGCCCGACAATGCCATATTTATGCGTTTGCGAAGGGTCGCACTCCTCCACAGAGATCACATTGCCCCCGGTCTTTTCGAACACCTCCACCATCTCTGAAAGACAGCCCTTCGGCGCCTGCATGATCATGTCCGGCAGGAGAAGTGCAAATGGCTCGTTCCCAACAAGTTCCCGGGCGCACCACACCGCATGGCCCAGCCCGAGCGGTTCCTGCTGGCGCGTGTAGCTCGTCTGACCCGGCTGCGGTTGCAGACTGCGCAGGCGATCCAGCACCTCGGTCTTGCCGCGACGCTCCAGCGTGTCATACAATTCCACCTGAATGTCGAAGTGATCCTCGATGACCGCCTTGTTGCGACCGGTCACGAAGATGAAGTGCTCTATTCCGGCTTCGCGCGCTTCATCCACGACATATTGAATGACGGGTTTATCGACAACGGTCAGCATTTCCTTCGGCACCGCTTTGGTAGCAGGCAAGAACCGCGTTCCAAGACCGGCAACAGGAAAAACCGCTTTGCGAAGTTTCGTCATCAGAAATCGACCCCCGAAGGTTTATGAAAATGAGCTTAGCGCTGCCTTAGCAACGCCGAATTGATGTTTCCATAATGAATTCGCGTATTTCGTGACGGAAATGCGTGAAGATCGTTCACGAAGGATAACAGCATGGTAAACGTTTTTCTAACCGGGGCATGCCATGGATAGGCTGCAGTACCTGTAACGGAGATCGTGATGTTGTTCCGCTTGCCCCCACGAAACCTCGTCGCGACATTGATCGCTTCTTTCGTGGTTGCCCTAACCGTAACCCTTCAACCGGCCAGCGCGGATGCCGGCTTCCAGAGATGGATTCAGCAGTTCCGCAACGTGGCGATTCAGAACGGCGTTTCCGGCGCCACCTATGATCGCGCTTTCCGCGGCATTACGGAACCCGATCCGGAAGTGCTGGAAAAAGCGCGTTACCAACCCGAATTCCGCGCCGAGCCATGGGAATACTTCGACAACCGTGTGCAGGAAGACGCAATTCAGCGCGGCCGCCAGCTTGCCCGCCAGTGGAAGCCATGGCTCGACCGCATTGAAAGCCAGTTCGGTGTCAGCCGCTACATTCTGCTCGCCATCTGGTCGATTGAATCGAACTACGGCGAAGTGCTCAAGAACGACCGCATCATGCGTAGCGTGCCACGTTCTCTGGCGACGCTCGCCTATGCCGACAAGCGCCGCGCAAAATTCGCGCGCCAGCAGCTCATCGCCGCGCTGAAAATCCTCCAGACGGGCGACATCGATGTCGGCCATCTCACCGGTTCCTGGGCTGGCGCAATGGGACACACCCAGTTCATTCCCACCAGCTATCAGGCCTACGCGGTCGATATGGACGGCAATGGCAGACGCGACATCTGGACCTCGATTCCCGACGCGCTGGCGACTGCTGCCAATCTCCTGCGTCGCAACGGATGGCGAACCGGGGAGACCTGGGGCTACGAAACCGCGGCCCTCCCCGGCGGTCGCAAATTCCCCGGTGGCAACATGGCATTGAGCCGCTGGCAATCGATCGGCGTGGTCCGCGCCAATGGCAAGCCCTTCCCGCGCCCGAGCGACACCGCAGAGTTGAAAGTACCGGACGGGCGCGACGGACCGGTCTTTCTCGTGACCAAGAACTTCCAGGTCATCAAGCGCTACAACAATTCCGACAAGTACGCCCTCGCAGTCGGGCTGCTCGCCGACGAAATCGCCGGCTACGGCGGTTTGGTGCGGGACTGGAACCGTCCGTTCGAGCGTCTGAGTTACAATGAAACGGAAGAACTGCAAAAGCGCCTCGGCGCACTCGGCTATTATGATGGCCCGATCGATGGCAAGATCGGTTCAGGCTCGCGTGCCGCCATTCGCGCCTTCCAGGCACGCAACGGCATGCAGCAGGACGGTCATCCCGGCAAGGAAGTCCTGCGCCGCCTGCGCGGAAACTGAACCGGATCAAGGGGAGCGGCATGGAAGGAGGACGAAGCAGGATCGATGGCGGCAACGGCAGGCGCATTTTCGCCATCGCTGTTGCCCTGGTTCTTGCCGTGCCCGCCTCCACCGCCTTCCCCTCCTTTGCCGAGGCACAGGAGTATCAGCGTGAACAGCGGCGCGGTCTGTTCGATCTTCTTTTTGGCGGGGCTCTACGTCAACGCGAGCCGCAAAAACCAGCAACCCGTCAGCGTTCCGCTCCCAGGAAGCAGCAGGGGACACAAAGGCGTCGTTCGGCTGCCCCCGCAGCTTCCCGTCAACCGCCGCCCACCCCCGAAGTCGAGAAGCTGGAAAATGCACGCATCGTCCTCGTCGTCGGCGACTTCCTTGCAGGCGGTCTTGCCGAAGGGCTGAGCGCAGCCTACGCGGATTCGCCGGGCGTGCGTGTGGTCAATCGCAGCAATGGGTCGTCGGGCTTCGTGCGTGACGACTACTACGACTGGAACGGCGAAATAGCGGGCATTCTGGACGATGTATCGCCCGCTGTTGTGGTGATGATGATCGGTTCCAACGATCGCCAGCAGCTCATCGTTGACGGCAAGCGTGAAGCCCCGCGCTCAGAAGCATGGGTCGCAGAATACACGCAGCGCGTGGAGACCTTTGCTGCAGCAATCGAAGACAGGCAGATCCCCCTTGTCTGGAGCGGACTGCCATCATTCAAGTCTTCAACCATGTCCTCGGACATGCTTGCATTCAACGACATCTACAAAACAGCGGTTGAAGCCATCGACGGCTCCTTTGTGGATATCTGGGACGGCTTCGTGGACGAGAATGGCGGCTTCGTCTTCACCGGCCCCGACATGAACGGTCAGCCAGTACGGCTGCGTGGCAGTGACGGCATCAATCTTACCCGCGCGGGAAAACGCAAGGTCGCCTTCTATGTGGAGAAACCACTCAACAAGCTGCTGGGCGAGGCTGTGTCTCCGGATATCGGCGAGCTTGGCATGGAAAGCCTCCCAGCCCTTGTGCTTCATCCGGAAAACCCTGCGCCGGTGAACCGGACAATGCCAATCTCGCTGTCCGATCCCGCTCTCGACGGCGGAGTGGAACTGATGGGCGCGGTGGTCAAGCCGATCGAACGCCAAGAGCGTACCGAAAGCGGCGGAGATCCCCGGGAAGCGGCAAGTCAGCCTGGCCGTGCAGACAACTTTTCCCTGCAGACGAGCACATCACCGAAAAGCAAGACGCCGCCCGGCCCATCGGCCCAGGCGGCGCCCTGAACTTTCAAACTCCGCTTAAAGCACTCAGCGCGGCAGGACGGAGCTTCCCATGAGGAATTCGTCGATTGCATGTGCCGCTTGACGCCCTTCACGGATGGCCCAGACCACGAGCGACTGGCCACGGCGGACATCGCCTGCGGCGAACAACCGGTCGACGGTCGTCTTGTAATCGCGGTCATTCGCGTTGACGTTGACCGAGTTGCGGCGATCGACATCTGTCTTCAGACGATCCCCGAACTCCGACAGAACGCCCGTCTCGGCCGGGCCGGAAAAGCCGATGGCGATGAAGGCGAGATCGGCGCGGATAACGAATTCCGTACCGGCGATGGGCTTACGCTTCTCATCCACCTGGCAGCATTTCACGCCGGTCAGAACACCATCCTCGCCGATGAATTCGAGCGTTGCGACCTGGAATTCGCGCTCCGCACCCTCGGCCTGAGAGGACGAGGTGCGCATCTTGGTCGCCCAGTAGGGCCAGACGGCAAGCTTGTCTTCCTTTTCCGGCGGGCGCGGACGAATGTCGAGCTGGGTAACACGGACCGCTCCCTGACGGAACGCCGTGCCCACGCAATCGGACGCGGTGTCACCGCCACCAACGACCACCACATGCTTGCCACCGGCCAGAATGGGATCGGAAGCCCAGGCAACGGACTGGATATCCTCACCGCCGACGCGCCGGTTTTGCTGAACGAGATAGGGCATGGCGTCGTGAACGCCTTCAAGATCGGCACCGGGAATACCGGCCGGGCGCGGACGCTCCGAACCGCCGCAGTAAAGAACGGCATCATATTCGGAAAGGAGTTCTTCGACCGGCTTGTCGACACCGACATTCACACCGCAATGGAAAGTGACGCCCTCGCCCTGCATCTGCTCGACGCGGCGGTCGATATAATGCTTCTCGATCTTGAAATCAGGAATTCCGTAGCGCATCAGGCCGCCTGGCCTGCTCTCGCGCTCATAGACATGGACCTGATGACCGGCGCGGCCAAGCTGCTGGGCAGCCGCCATGCCAGCCGGCCCGGACCCGATAACAGCCACTGACTTGCCCGTCTTGTGCTCGGGCGGATAGGGCCGCACGAAGCCGGACTCATAGGCCTTGTCGGCGATTGCCTGTTCCACCGTCTTGATGGCGACGGGAATGTCTTCGAGATTGAGCGTGCAGGCTTCCTCGCAGGGAGCCGGGCAAATGCGGCCCGTCCATTCGGGGAAATTGTTGGTGGAGTGCAGGTTGCGGATCGCCTCGTCCCAGTCGCCATTATAGACCAGATCGTTCCAGTCCGGGATCTGGTTGTGAACCGGACAGCCCGTTGGCCCATGGCAATAAGGGATGCCGCAATCCATGCAGCGCGCGGCCTGTTTCTCGACTTCCTTGTCCGACATGGGAAGCGTGAATTCGCGGAAATGGCGAATGCGGTCGGATGCCGGCTGGTACTTGTGGACCTGCCGGTCGATTTCGAGAAAACCTGTAACCTTACCCATCGAGTAAACCCCGTAATTTTATTGAAGTGCCGGAAGTCCGAGGACATCCTCGCACCGTGCAATCCAGCGGGTGAGCGCCCTGCGCCCGTCGAATTCAAAACCGCCCTGTGGAGCGAGCCGTGTGTAACCAAGCAGGGCGATGTCGGCGATGGTCAACGCACTGCCGACAAAGAAATCACGCGTCTTCAACGCCTCGTCCATGAAATCGAGCGCGGCATCTCCGCGCTCGACCTTGACCGGATCCCGTGTCGCCACCGGTTCCTTGCGATAGACCACGTGAAAGCGCGCACCTGCCACATTGGGCTCGTGGAAATTCTGTTCCCAGAACATCCACTGGTCGATTTCAGCCTGCGCGAACGGATCATCGGGCAGCAGCGCAGAGCCACGCGCCAGATACCGGATGATCGCGCCCGACTGCCCAAGGACACGCCCGTCATCAAACCGCACCACCGGCACCTGGCCGAAGGGCGACATGGCGAGAAACGCATCCGTGCGGCTCTCACCCGCCATGATGTCGAGCTCGTGCCAGCGATAGACGAGGCCGAGATGATCGGCCGTATATCTGACCTTCAGGCAATTTCCCGAATTCTGGTCGCCGAAGATGTCCATTGACAACAGATCCCAAAAAGCGGTGGTTATTCAGCCGCCAGCCCCAGTTTCATGCGCTCCATCTCCTCCAGCGCGCGCCGGTATTCAACCGGCATTACCTTGCGGAATTTGGGGCGATAATCGGCCCAATTGTCCAGAATGGTGCGCGCCCGCTCAGAGCCCGTGTAGTGAAGATGGCTGGAGATGAGCTGCGCCAGACGCTCCTCATCGTGTCGGGTCATGTCGCCGGACACGTCGACACGTCCCTTGTGCATGAGGTCGCCGCCATGGTGGTGCAGCTTTTCGAGGATATCGTCTTCCTCCGGCACCGGCTCGAGCTCGACCATGGCCATGTTGCAGCGCTCGGCAAAATCGCCGGCCTCGTCCAGCACATAGGCCACGCCGCCCGACATGCCGGCAGCGAAATTGCGGCCCGTCTGACCAAGCACGACGACTACACCGCCGGTCATGTATTCACAGCCATGATCGCCAACGCCTTCGACAACAGCGATGGCACCCGAGTTGCGTACGGCAAAACGTTCTCCGGCAACGCCGCGGAAATAACACTCGCCCTCGGTGGCACCGTAAAGCACTGTGTTGCCGACGATGATGGAGTCTTCAGCAACGATCTTCGAATCGTCCGTCGGACGAATGATGATGCGCCCGCCAGAAAGCCCCTTGCCGACATAGTCGTTTGCATCACCATGAAGCGTGAAGGTCACGCCGCGCGCCAGGAAGGCACCAAAGGACTGACCGGCCGTGCCCGTGAGGCGCACATCGATCGTGTTGTCCTTCAGGCCCTTGTGGCCGTAACGCTTTGCCACCGCGCCCGACAGCATCGCGCCAGCGGAGCGGTCGGTGTTGCAGATCGGGAAATCGAGCGACACCTTATCGCGGCTTTCAAGCGCGGGCTTTGCCGCCTCGATCAGCTTGCGGTCGAGAATGTCGTCAATCGGATGCACCTGCCGTTCCGTCCAGCGCAAGGCTTCGCGCGGGGCGTCGGGCTTGTAGAAGATTTTCGTGAAATCGAGACCACGCGCCTTCCAGTGCTCAATCATCGCGTTTTTCTCGAGAAGATCCGACTGGCCGATGATTTCATCGAGCCTGGTGTAGCCCATCTCGGCCAGATACTGACGCACCTCTTCCGCGACATAGAAGAAATAGTTGATGACGTGCTCGGGCGTGCCCTTGAAGCGCTTGCGCAGCACCGGATCCTGCGTGGCCACGCCGACGGGGCAGGTGTTGAGGTGACACTTGCGCATCATGATGCAGCCGGCGGCAATGAGCGGTGCGGTGGAGAAACCATATTCGTCGGCACCGAGCAGCGCCCCGATGATGACATCGCGGCCGGTCTTCAGCCCGCCGTCGACCTGAAGCGCAACGCGCGAGCGCAGACCGTTCAGCACCAGGGTCTGATGCGTTTCGGCAAGACCCATCTCCCACGGGCTGCCCGCATGCTTGATGGAGGTGAGCGGCGAAGCGCCCGTGCCGCCATCATAACCGGAAATGGTGATGTGATCGGCGCGTGCCTTGGCGACACCAGCCGCGACCGTGCCCACACCAACCTCGGAGACGAGCTTGACGGAAACGTCTGCATCAGGATTGACGTTTTTCAGATCGTAGATGAGCTGCGCCAGATCCTCGATGGAATAGATGTCGTGGTGCGGCGGCGGCGAAATGAGGCCGACACCCGGCGTGGAGTGGCGCACCTTGGCAATGGTCGCGTCGACCTTGTGGCCGGGAAGCTGACCGCCCTCGCCGGGCTTTGCGCCCTGTGCCACCTTGATCTGCATCATGTCGGAATTGACGAGATATTCGGTGGTGACGCCGAAACGGCCGCTGGCGATCTGCTTGATAGCCGAACGCTCGGGGTTCATCGAACCATCGGGCATGGGCATGTAGCGGTCCGGCTCCTCGCCGCCCTCGCCCGTGTTCGACTTGCCGCCGAGCGCATTCATGGCGCGTGCCAGCGTGGTGTGCGCCTCGCGGCTGATGGAGCCAAAGGACATGGCGCCGGTGGAGAACCGCTTGACGATCTCGGACGCCGGCTCGACTTCATTGAGCGAGACCGGCTTGCGTCCCGTGACCTTCGCCATCTTGATCGCGAAGAGGCCGCGAATGGACTTGGCGTCAGCCGCCTCGCCATCGACCATCTTTGCGAAATCGCGATAGGTCTCCCACGATTTGCCACGCACGGCATGCTGGAGAGAAGCGACGGCATCGGGCGACCAGATGTGGGATTCGCCGCGCATGCGGTAATTGTATTCGCCGCCCACTTCGAGCGCGTTCTTCAACACAGGGTCGGGGCCGAACGCGGATGTGTGACGACCCACCGTCTCGGCTGCAATCTCTTCCAGCCCGACACCTTCGATCGTGGTGGCGGTGTTGGTGAAATACTGCTCGATGAAATCGCTTTCGAGGCCCACGGCATCGAAAATCTGCGCGCCGCAATAGGACTGGTAGGTGGAGATGCCCATCTTGGACATGACCTTCAAAATGCCCTTGCCGATGGCCTTGATGTAGCGCTGGACGACCTCCTGCGGGTCCACCTCCGGCGGGAACTCGCCTGCCTTGTGCATGGCAAGCAGTGTATCGAAGGCGAGATAGGGATTGATCGCCTCTGCGCCATAGCCGGCCAGACAGCAGAAGTGGTGCACTTCGCGCGGCTCGCCGGATTCGACCACGAGGCCGACCGCGGTGCGCAGGCCCTTGCGGATCAGGTGATGGTGGACGGCGGCGGTGGCAAGCAGCATCGGGATGGCGATGCGGTCCGGGCCGATCTGACGATCCGACAGGATGATGATGTTGTAACCGCCGGCAACGGCTGCCTCGGCACGGTCGCACACGCGCTCCAGCGCGCCGCGCATGCCGGCAGCCCCCTCGCCCGCCGCATAGGTGACGTCGATGGTCTTGGTGTCGAACCGGTCCTCGGTGTGGCCGATGGAGCGGATTTTTTCCAGATCGCCATTGGTGAGGATGGGCTGGCGCACCTCAAGCCGCTTGCGGCGCGAGGAGCCGACCAGATCGAAAATATTGGGCCGCGGGCCGATGAAGGAGACCAGGCTCATCACCAGTTCTTCGCGGATCGGATCGATCGGCGGGTTGGTGACCTGCGCAAAGTTCTGCTTGAAATAGGTGTAAAGCAGCTTGGGCTTGTCGGACATGGCCGAGATCGGCGTGTCGGTGCCCATGGAGCCGATGCCCTCCTGGCCGGTCGTGGCCATGGGCGCCATCAGCATCTTCGTGTCTTCCTGCGTGTAGCCGAAAGCCTGCCGCAGATCGAGCGGGGAGACATCCTTGCGCAGGGCGCGGGGCTCCACCGGCTTCAGATCCTCAAGAATGAGCTGGGTGTTGTCGAGCCACTTCTGGAAGGGGTGCTTCGTGGCAATCTTCGCCTTCACCTCTTCGTCGGAGATGATGCGGCCTTCTTCCATGTCGATCAGGAGCATGCGGCCGGGCTGGAGACGCCATTTGCTGACGATCTTCTCCTCCGGCACCACCAGCGCACCGGCTTCAGACGCCATGATGACGCGATCGTCGTCGGTGACGATGTAGCGCGCCGGACGCAGGCCGTTGCGGTCGAGCGTCGCGCCAATCTGGACACCGTCGGTGAACGCCACGGCGGCGGGGCCATCCCACGGCTCCATTAATGCGGCGTGATATTCGTAGAACGCCTTGCGCTCGTCGCTCATCAGGCGATTGCCGGCCCAGGCTTCCGGGATCAGCATCATCATGGAATGGACGAGCGAATATCCGCCCTGGAACAGGAATTCGAGCGCGTTGTCGAAACAGGCCGTGTCGGACTGGCCCTCATAGGAAATCGGCCAAAGCTTGGAAATGTCGTTGCCGAAAAGCTCCGAATCCACCGAGGCCTGGCGCGCCGCCATCCAGTTGACGTTGCCGCGCACGGTGTTGATCTCGCCATTGTGGGCGACCATGCGGTAGGGATGCGCCAGCTCCCAGGAGGGGAAGGTGTTGGTGGAGAAGCGCTGGTGCACGAGAGCCAGCGCAGTCTCGAAACGCGGATCCTTGAGGTCTTTGTAATAGGCGCCAAGCTGGTAGGCGAGGAACATGCCCTTGTAGACGATGGTGCGCGCCGACAGCGAAACGGTGTAGAAACCGTGTGTGCCGCCCTCCAGCTCCTCGCGCACACGGCCCGAAATCACTTTGCGCAGGATGTAGAGCCTGCGCTCGAAATCCTCTTCATTTTCGATGCCGGCGCCGCGCGCGATGAAAATCTGCCTATGAACCGGCTCTGACGCCACGATTTCGGGTGCCTTGGACAGGCAGGAGTTGTCGACCGGCACATCACGGAAACCGATCAGCTCCTGCCCTTCCGAGCGCACCACATCTGCGATGATCGTGTCGATCTTCTCGCGAAGTGCGCCGTCGCGCGGCATGAAGAAATGACCGACGCCATAATGGCCGGGCTGGGGAAGCTCGACACCGCGCCCGGCCCATTCCTCACGATAGAAGCGGTCAGGGATCTGCATGAGCATGCCCGCACCATCACCCACAAGCGGATCCGCGCCAACGGCACCGCGATGGGTGAGGTTTTCGAGCATGGCAAGTCCGTCCTGGACGATGCTGTGCGAACGTTTGCCCTTCATGTGCGCGACAAAGCCGACGCCGCAGGCATCGTGCTCGTTGCGCGGATCATAAAGCCCCTGTGCCACGGGCAGACCGGGCACAGTCGGCTTTCCTGTGCGTTTGACGGTGGCCGCTCCAGCCTCGGCGGCGGGTTCGAACTTGGTCGAAACAGATGGCGTCATTTCCGTCATCGCAATTCCTCACTATTGTTGCCCAGAGCCTCGCCTCCCTGAGCGGTCGTTCAGTCGCCGGGCTGCCCTTGCGGCCATCCGGGGTGTATGCACGGCATTTCCATTTAGAAGCCGGAGGAACGCTACCGGTTCGCTCCGGCGCATTTTCTTGTTCTTGGGCGGGGCATTCCTGCCTATGGATTTTGCTCCGGTCGTTGCCGGACCGCCTTCGTCGCGCCGATCACCGCTACATTACCACGACCCGGGGAGGCGTTTGCAATGCACCGCAACATGACCCGCACGTAATAAGACAGGATTGCTGTCCTAATCGCTGAAATGCCAGAAATACCAACACCAGACAAGACGGAAATGCAAATTTTTTGCGCAAAAAGCGAAAGAAAATTCCCAAGCTGCAAGTATTATCGAAATTATCCATCATCGCCGCAGATCATCCTGCAAAGCAACCGAATGACCGCAACATCTAATCTTCGGGACTTGATAGAAGGGTACGAAGCGCGCAATGTCGCGCCGCCACTGCTTATTTTAAGGTCAAAAGAGAGATCGACTGCATGAATTTCGCCTCCGACAACTGGGCCGGCGCCCATCCGCAAATCGCCGAAGCGCTCACAAACAATGCAGGCGGCTACACATCGGCCTACGGGACAGGCGATCTGGACAGACAGGTGGAGCGAGCCTTCTGCGACGTCTTCGAACGTGACGTGGCGGTCTTCTTCGTCGGTACCGGCACGGCTGCCAACAGCCTGTCGCTCGCCTGGGCTGCCAGGCCGGGCGGGGTTGCCTTTTGTCATACGGAAGCCCACGCCATCGAAGATGAGGGAGGGGCGCCGGAATACCTGACCGGCGGCGCCCGACTGAAGGGGGTTGCCGGGCAGTTGGGGCGCATGGATCCGAACGCGCTCGATGCGGCAATCCGCGAACACCCGGCTGAATTCGTGCATGCGGGTCAACCCATGGCCACCTCTATTACCCAGGCCACCGAAATAGGCACGCTCTACTCTCTCGATGACATCGAGAAGATCGCCGGCATCTGCCGCGAGGCCGGTATTCCGCTGCATCTGGATGGAGCGCGCTTTGCCAACGCATTGGTGGCGCTCGAAACCACCCCGGCCGAAATGACGTGGAAACGCGGCGTCGACATTGTTTCCTTTGGCGGCACCAAGAATGGCTGCTGGTGCGCCGAGGCCATTGTGGTGCTCGACCCTTCGAAGGTGGGGCAGATGCATTTTCTGCGCAAGCGGGCCGCGCAGCTATTCTCCAAGTCGAGATTCATCGCCGCGCAGTTCGATGCCTACTTCAGAGACGGGCTGTGGCTCAAAACGGCGCGCCACGCCAACGCCATGGCCGGGGAACTGGCCTCCGCATTATCAACTGCGAAAGGTACGCGCCTTGCCTGGCAACCTCAGGCGAACGAGGTGTTTGCACTCATGTCCGCCGAAAAGGCGAAGACCCTTCAGGCTGCCGGCGCACGATTCTATCCCTGGAAACCGCCATTGTCCTTCGCCGCCGAGATCAGAGAGGGGGAAATACTCCATCGCTTCGTGACCAGCTTCGCGACCGAGCCCTCTGAAATCAGGCAGTTTGCAGAGCTTCTTCAAGGCTGAGCGTCACGCGCGCGTCCCCGCCGATAAACACTCTTTCACGCCCATGTGATGGTGGATCGCGCGCGCTTGATTTCCAAGTGAACGTTCCCTCTGGAAGAACGGGTCCTGCCGGAGCCGAATTCCGGCTTCGCCACGACCTCGAGAGGAGAACGTTTCATGTCCACGAAAACCGCACTCACCGCTGCCTATATCGCCGGAACAGTCGCAGCTGCCCTGTCTGCAGGCACCCTTGCCACGACCACGGCTGCACAGGCTCAGGAAAAAGAGAAATGCTACGGCGTTTCCATGGCAGGCAAGAATGACTGCGCAGCCGGCCCCGGCACCACCTGCGCCGGCACATCGAAGGTCGACTATCAGGGCAACGCCTGGACTTATGTAGATTCCGGAACCTGCACCACGATGGAGCTTCCCGGCGACCGCATGGGTTCGCTTGAGCCGCTCGATCGCGATCTGCCGTCCTGATCGGCCTGACAGCATCCTGAACCAGAAATGCCGGGAGGCGCCCGATGCTACGCGAAGTCAAACTTCCATCCGCAAACGACAGTCGCTTCCCGGCACTCGACCCCGCCGGCAGAGCCGGAGCCAGCTTCAAACCACAGCATTTTGAGGAAATCTCCGCAGAGCCCACTTCCGTGGGCTTTGTCGAAGTCCATGCAGAAAACTATATGGGCGCGGGCGGACCGCCTCACGCCGCACTGACTGAAATCCGCAACGTGCTGCCCGTCTCCCTGCACGGTGTCTGCATGTCCATCGGCGGTCTGGACCCGCTCGATCCTGATCATCTGTCCCGCTTCGCCAGGCTCGTCGAACGCTATGAGCCCTTCAAGGTGTCCGAACATCTCGCATGGTCGACCCATGACGATGTATTTTTCAACGACCTCCTGCCCCTTCCCTATACTGACGAGACGCTGGCGCGTGTGTGCGAGCATATCAACCAGGTACAGGAAGCCATCGGCAGACCGTTGCTGCTTGAAAACCCGTCCACCTATGTCCTCTTCTCCGAATCCAGCTGGAACGAGACCGATTTCCTGCGTGAAATCGTCAAACGTACGGGCTGCGGTCTGTTGCTCGACATCAACAACGTCTTCGTTTCCGCAACCAATCACGGTTTCAGCGCCACCGAATATCTGGCCGACTTTCCACTCGCACATGTCGGCGAAATTCATCTCGCCGGCCATGACGAGCAGGAAGATGACGAGGGCGCGCCGCTCCTGATCGACAGCCATGACCGACCGGTCGCCGATCCCGTTTGGAGCCTTTACGAGATGGTGATCGAACAATGTGGACCGGTCGATACACTTGTCGAGTGGGATTCTGATGTGCCCGACTGGCCGATCCTGCGCTCGGAAGCCATTGCTGCCGAGCGCATTCTCGACCGCCATCGCGGACGCCAGCAGAGCGTGAAACGCCATGCGCTACACTCCTGACATGCCCGCCGAAGGCAATCCTGCAGGATATGACGGCGCGTTTGGTTCCGTGCTGCTCGACCCCGAACGCGCCACGCCCGAGGGTTTGACCGGCCCGCGCGGCAAGTCCGCAAACAAGCGCTTCAACGTCTACCGCAACAATGTCACGCACAGCCTCGTCACGGCTCTGACCGAGATCTTCCCCACGGTGGCGCAGATCCTCGGGGAGGACAACTTTCGCATGATCGCGCGAGACTTCGTGCGGGCACACCCGCCGCGCTCGCGGCTCGTCTTTGAGTATGGTCAAGATTTTGCTCGTTTCCTCGCCGGCTGCGCCCCGATCAGCCATCTGAAATACCTGCCTGACGTCGCCCGGCTCGAACGTGCCTGGCTGGACGCCTATCATGCGACCGACCATGCACCGCTTGCCGCAGATGATCTGAGTGCGCTACCGCCGGAGGCTCTGGCAACAGCAGTCTTCACGCCACATCCTGCTGCAAGGTTCATTGCGTCCGCCTACGCGATCCACACGATCTTTACCGCCCATCGGGAAGGGCCGATGCCCGAACGCATCAATGCCGGTGTCGCACAGGCAGTCCTTGTGACGCGACCGGCTCTCACGGTGCAGGTGCGCAAAATCGACCACGGCCAGTTTCTTTTTATTGAGGCACTCAGCCGCGGAGCCCCACTGCAGCAGGCCGCGGGCCTCTCGCTTGCGGCGGTGCCGGAATTCGACCTTCAGGCTGCAATTGCCTTGACCATTGAAAGCGGCGCTTTTGCAGGTTGCCGTTCAAGCAGCGATATTGACGAAAAGGATTAAGGCCCGTGTTTCAGACAATCGAGGCGCTGCATGCGCGTGTATTCTCGACCGTGGAGCGCTTGCTTGACGGATGGTTCCTGGGCCTTACAGCCCGCTTCTCCTTCTTCGCCGTTCTCTATTTTTACTTCCTGAACTCGGCACGTACGAAAGTCGGAGACGGCTTTTTCGGCTTCTTTCACGTCGCTGACGGCGCCTATTACCAGATCGCGCTGCCGGCAGTGGAAGCGGCGGGCGGCAACGTCTCCGCCGTATCGTTCATCCCATGGGGGATGATTGTCTGGCTGGGGACATATTCTGAGTTCGTGTTGCCATTGCTGATCGTGTTCGGATTGTTCACCCGCATCGCAGCGCTCGGCATGATCGGTTTCGTGCTCGTGCAGTCCTATGTCGACATCGCCGTTCACAAGGTCGGCTCCCAGACGGCAGGCGCCTGGTTCGATCGCTTTTCGGACGGGCTGATCTGGGACCAGCGCACGCTCTGGGTTTTCCTGCTTCTCTATCTGGTGGTCAAAGGTGCCGGGCTGATCTCACTCGACGCCCTTCTTTCGCGCCGCCGCGCGATTCCAAACACCTGAACCAGAAGCGGCGCCACAAGGGCGCCGCCGTCAGGTCTTTAAGACACTTATTCGCCTTAGTGGGCCTTGGCCTCGATCTCCTTCGCATCCTTCACCGAAGCAATGGGGATGCGGCGCGGCTTCATCTCCTCGGGGATGTTGCGCGTGAGCTCGATGTGAAGCAGGCCGTTCTCCAGACTGGCGCCCGTCACCTCGACATGGTCGGCAAGCTGGAAGCGGCGCTCGAAGCTGCGCGAGGCAATGCCGCGATAAAGCAGCTCACCCTCATCCTTCTGTTCCGTGCTCTTCTCGCCCTTGACGGTGAGCACATTGCGGTGAGCCTCGATGGAAATGTCCTCCTCGCCGAACCCGGCGACCGCCATCGAGATGCGGTAGGCGTCCTCACCCGTGCGCTCGATATTGTAGGGCGGATAGGTCTGGCCGTTATCCGGCTGCCCGAGCGTATCGAGCATCGAGAAAAGCCGGTCGAACCCGACGGTGGAACGATAGAGAGGCGAAAAATCAACGTGACGCATGGTTTGTTCTCCTGTTGAGCAACATTGCGTTATGGCCGTTTTCCGAAACCCGCTTATGGGCGTTTCTGAGTGGCCAGCGGCCCCGTCCTGGCGGCCGCAGAAATTATATGGGGACATCAAAAATACGGTTCAAGAGCGCGCGCCTCGCACATGAACAGCCGATGAACAGCCCACTCGGAAACCGTTCAGCTTGATCACGGTAGGGTTGGCGAACCTGATGGATGGCCTTGTGCTGCCATCAGGCAAGCACCGGATGTAACGTCCCTTCCACCGGTGCGGAACGCCGGAAGCGGCATGACGTCGCTTCCGGCATTCGTTTCCCCAAACCTTTCCGTTTCTTGCCTTTCAGGCGACCGGGCTCTATCAATCCATAGGAATATCATCTTCTGACGACCCTCATCTCCGCTCTTGAGGCCAATGTTTCTGCATGGATGACCTGCTTATCGTGGTTCCGGAAAATCCCGCACCAGAGGGGATCAGGGCAGGTCTGTTGCGGACAAGCGACGGGATCTCGATCCGGTACGCACGCGTTCCGGGCCGGGGCGAGGCGAAACACGGCACTGTGGTGGTGCTTCCCGGTCGCAACGAATACATCGAGAAATACTTCGAAACGGCCGACGATCTCGCGCAGCGCGGCTATGGGACGGCAATCCTCGACTGGCGTGGGCAGGGTGGCTCCGAAAGGCTTCTGGCGAATGCCAATCGCGGCTATGTGGAGAGCTTTGACGACTATGTCCGCGACCTGGACGCGCTGTTTGAGCAGGTTGTTCTGCCCGACTGCCGGGGCCCCTATTACATCCTCGCGCACTCGACCGGTGTGCTGATTGCCCTTCTCGCCTCCCCCAGCCTTACCAACCGCGTGCGCCGCATGGTGCTCTGTGCGCCCTTGCTCGGCCTTGCGGCATCACCGTCAACAACGGTTTGGGTCAGGCGCCTCGCCCGGTTTCTCTATGCGATCGGGCTTGGAAAAATGTACATGCCGGGCCGTCGAAACCGGCTCAAGACCCCGGATTTTTCACCGGCAGCATTAAGTTCCGACCCGGCGCGTTTCAACCGCAACCGCGCGACTGTGACAGCCTGGCCCGGGCTTGCCATCAATGGCCCGACAGTGGCCTGGACGCGGGCGATGTTCCGCGCCGTGGAACAGGTAACGGAGCCGGAGTTCATGGCACGGCTGCACATCCCCTCGCTGACACTGGCAGCAGGGGGCGACCGGGTCGTTTCCAACAGGGCGATTGAGGCCTATGTACGCCATCTGCGCAGCGGTTCCCTGTTGACGATCGACGGAGCGCGGCACGAATTGCTTCAGGAAGCCGATCGCTATCGCGAACAGGCGCTTGCAGCTTTCTTTGCTTTCCTGGAAGGCACGGGCGACATCGACTACTGAACAGGATCAGCGCAGCAGCGCCATCGCTTTTTCGTGGAGCTCGCGGGTCGCCGCAGCAATGATATCGCCACCGCTTTCAGGTCTGCCGCCAGCCCAGCTCGTGATTACCCCACCCGCCTGCTCGATGATCGGAACCAGCGCGACGATGTCGTAAGGCTGCAGTCCAGACTCGATGACGAGATCGACCTGCCCGGCCGCCAGCATGGCATAGGCATAGCAGTCCGTCCCATAGCGGGGGAGGCAGACCGCCTCTTCCACCCTGTCGTAAGCCGGGCGACGCAGGGCATCGAAGAGCGCAGGCGTGGTGGTGCACAGCGTGGCATCGGAAAGCTCGGACGTGTCGCGGGTCTTCAGTCTGCGCGCACCGCCGGGGCCCTCATAGTGGCTGCCCTCACCGACCGCATAGAACAGCTCACCCGTGAACGGCTGGGACATCATGCCCGCGACCGCACGGCCTGATACGGTGAGCCCCACCAGTGTCCCCCACAGCGGCAGGCCCGAGATGAAGGCACGTGTGCCGTCAATCGGATCGATGATCCAGCGGTGATCGCTCGCCTCGCGCTCAAGGCCAAACTCCTCGCCCAGTATGCCATGATCGGGGTAGGCCTCGCAGATCAGCGCGCGAATCGCTTTCTCGGCCTCGCGATCAGCCTCCGTAACCGGATCGAAGCCGCCATCCACCTTGTTGTCGATCAGCACCGGCTGGCGGAACCGCGGCAGGGTTTGTTCTGCGGCAGCTTGGGCAATGCGGCGCATCAGGGCCGGCGACACGGTCATGGAAAACTCCTGGATACTGGATTTGCTGGCGGGCGAATGGCCGGAGGCCGATCTTCGCTGTGAATGCGGCCGTTTGCAACGGTTCACGAACGGTTAACGCTTGACAATGCTGCAATGCAACATAAACTTCCAATCAGGCAGTTTATCTGCCGAATGCCCTTTTTGGGCGTTTCCTCCCTAGACTTTAGGCCGCGTCGCCAATGCGATGCGGTCTTTTTTTGCATCTGCTTCCGGAAATCGACACCGGCATATGCTGCACTGCCGCAAAATTGCGGATCATTCGGCAGCCAGGGGAAAAGCGCTGAAGTGCCGGCCGGCGGTCAGCATCAGCTCACGGGCGAAATCTGATAAATCCTCCATAAGTGCGTGAAAGCCAGCCGTCTTTTCCAGCGTGCGCTCATCCATATAGAGGCTTCGATTGATCTCGATCTGCAGGGCGTGAAGACCCTGTGCGGGACGCCCGTAATGCTCTGTGATGAAGCCGCCCGCATAGGGCTTGTTGTGCACCACGCAGTAGCCGCGCGCCGTCAACAACCCGATCACCCATTCCGTAAGGACCGGTGCCGCAGACACCCCGAAGCGATCTCCGATGATGAAATCAGGCCTCAGTCCACCGTCGCCGGAACGCACGCCCGCCGGCATGGAATGGCAATCGATGAGAATCCCATGTCCGAACGCGCAATGCGTGTCGATGAGAAGGCGTTTGAGGCATTCATGATAAGGCTGGTAGATCGATTCTATCCGTGAAACCGCCTCAGCCAGCGGCAACCGCCCCTGATATATGTCGAGGCCCTCTCCCACCAGCTTGGGCACTGTACCAAGCCCGCCCGCCACTCGTGGCGAACGGATATTGGCGTAGGGCGGCACCGGCTCGCAAAACATGCGCGGATCGAGCTCCCAGGGCTCACGATTCACATCGAGATACGCACGTGGGAAATTGGCTTTGAGGAAAGGGGCGCCACAGGCGACGACGCCGGAAAACAGTTCATCAACATAACAGTCTTCCGACCGCCGGATCACCCTGGCATCGAGCTTGCTCATCTCGAGAAAACGTTGCGGATAATGGCGCCCACTGTGTGGCGAATTGAAAACGAAGGGCACCTCTTGCGACGCTGGAGCATGCACCTCAAACGCGGGCACCGTGCCGAAATCCGCTGCAGCATTCATCCGTGTTTTGCGCCTCCGCAACGCTGTATTCTTCTGAAGCCTGCCACCGGCGCCCCCGCCTGTCCAGCCGCTCCACAGACTGGCCCATAAGGATTCACTTGATATTTACCATGCGAGAATCATATAGCTGGTAACACATAAGCGGTTGGCGGGACGACCGCTCTCGCACGATTCGGACGGCACAATGGCACGGATTCTCCTGGCGGAAGACGATAACGATATGCGGCGCTTTCTCGTGAAGGCGCTTGAACGGGCGGGCTACGAAGTCGTAGACTTCGACAATGGCGCCGGCGCCTATGACAGGTTGCGCGAAGAGCCCTTTTCTCTCCTTTTGACGGACATCGTGATGCCGGAGATGGACGGCATCGAGCTGGCAAGGCGCGCGACGGAAATAGACCCTGACCTCAAGGTGATGTTCATCACGGGTTTTGCCGCTGTCGCGCTGAACCCGGATTCGAACGCTCCGCAGGATGCAAAAGTCCTGTCCAAACCCTTCCACCTGCGCGATCTCGTGAACGAGGTGGAGAAGCTTTTGCAGGCGGCCTGAGAGCCGTTTTGTTATGGGGAGGCGCGGCATCCGGGACGGGTGTCGGATTTGCCGTAAAATCCCCAAACTACCTATTGACGCCTGCCGCAATTTTATGATCTATGCGCGGCGTCGGATGGGCGTGTAGCTCAGCGGGAGAGCACTACGTTGACATCGTAGGGGTCACTGGTTCAATCCCAGTCACGCCCACCATCCACTTCCTCATTGAAATCAACAGCTTGTTTTCCGTGCACCGCACCTCTAGCGTAAGACCGCAGGGCCGGTGGCGGGCGGTGTTTTGCGTCCTGCCTTTGGCCGCACTGGTCCCGCCCCGCCCCCCCTCGGCAGGCGCGGCAAGAAGCGGGAGGAAACCGTGGTGAGGCCGGTTCAGCGCTTCACAGTCCGAAAACGCTCTTCCAGATACGACACGAGACGCACCGCTGGCCAAAGCACAATCAGGTACATAACCGCGGCGGCGATCAGCGGTGTGGGGTTGGCCGTCAGCGCCTGGGCATCGGTTGCCTGTTTGAGAAGATCAGGCATGGCAACAACGGAAGCCAGTGATGTGTCCTTGGCGATTGCGACCGAATTGCTCGTATGCGGCGGAATCGCCACGCGAAACGCCTGCGGCAGGATGATTTTGTAGATGATTGCCCAGAACGGCATGCCAAGAGCCTTGGCAGCCTCGGTCTGTCCCTCGGGAATCGACTGTATGCCAGCGCGGAAAACCTCGGCCGTGAACGCAGAAAAGACCAGTCCGAGCGCCAGCGTCGCGGACGTGAAGGCGTTGAGGCGGATGCCGACAAAAGGCAACGCATAATAGATCAGCACGAGGACAACGAGGATCGGCAGCGCACGAAACACATCCACGTGCAACACGGCAAGGAGACGCAATGGACGCGGCCCATAAAGTCTCGCCAGGCAGATGAGAACCCCCGCAAGCCCCCCAAGCGTGATCGTTGTCAGGGCGAGAAGGATCGTATTTCCAACTCCCTTCAGGAGCATCGGAAAGATTCGGAAAAAAACCTCGGCATTCAGAAACGTATCGACGAAACCCGGCATTCTTTTAATCCTCCCGCAGCTCACCCCGCATTCCCACGGGCGGCCGAATGATCCTGATGGACCGAGGGATGGGTCGGGCAACCCTTCCCCGGTTCGTATCCTCAACTGTCTTCACGCGCGGGCCGGAGCATCCCCCGCAGATTGTTCCGCTGCCGATTGATAGACCGCCAGCGTGAACTGGACGTGCTCACGCAGCAGGCCAGCCGCGTGCTCCGCATCACGTGCAAGCACGGCCTCCATCAACCGGGTGTGATTGGAAATGGACAGCGCCTCCTCCAGCAACGCCTGGGTCGCCCCGTCATGTTCATAAGAATTCCCCTCGTCATCTTCCGGCAGAAACAGAAGTGCCTGATGATGCCGCCTCAGCTGCTCGGAAATCTGCCGCTGAAAGGATTTTAACCAGCCCGACCTGGCAGCCGAGAGAAGTGATTGATGAAACGCGTCATGCGCATCCATCCATGCCGCGAATGTCCTGGAGCGCTCGCGGCAAAGGGCGGCCGAAGCGCGCGACAACTGGTGATGGCACGCCACGATGGCGCTTTCCCAATCCAGATCGCCATGGGCTATGGAGTCCTTGAGAAGTGCTGTCTCCACCACCGCGCGCGCCTGCTCAAGATCCTCCAGCTCCGCGACGGAAACGGACGCAACACGATAACCGCGATTGGGGCTGAGAACCGCAAGACCGGCCTCTTCAAGACGTGGTAGCGCTTCCCGCAGGGGCGTGTATCCGATCCCGTAGCGCTTCGACAGCGCCATCAGGCGCAACGGTTCCCCAGGCGCCAGGACTCCATCCACAATGTCCCGCTTGAGGGCGGCAAGCGCGTCTTCAGGCTCCTGCAGGTCACGCTTCGGCATTGTCTCGGCCTCAGATTTCATATAATCAATCATATTATATATAATCTGCCGGGCCAACAGGATTTTGATCAAATGAGCACAGCCGAACAAAATCAGGATAATCAGATGATGGCAAGTGCCCGGGAGAGCGACCGCAGGGACCCGTTGAAAGACCATCGCACCCGATTCACTGTTCCAGACGGCGTCATCTATCTCGACGGCAACAGCCTTGGCGTTTTGCCGGCCGGTCTCGGTCATCGCATGAGCGAGGTTATCGAACATCAGTGGGGCGAACGTCTGGTTCGCGGTTGGAACGACGCAGGCTGGATCGACCTCCCTTCTCGGGTGGCAGGGAAGATTGCCTCCCTAGTCGGTACAAGCGCAAACTGCGTTGCAGTTGGCGATTCCACATCGATCAACGTCTTCAAGGTGCTTTCTGCCGCCCTCTCCCTGCGCCCCTCCCGGCGCGTCATTCTCTCCGACAGAAACAATTTTCCCACCGATCTCTACGTTGCCGATGGCCTCACGCGTCTACTCGGGCAGGGCTACGAGTTGAAGCTCGCCACGGCAGAGACGATGATTGACACGCTGGACGAAAGCGTTGCTGCGGTGCTTCTGACGGAAGTCGACTATCGAACCGGCGAGCGCTACGACATGGCGGCCATGACCCGGCACATTCATGAAAAGGGCGCGATGGCGATCTGGGATCTGTGCCACAGCGCCGGCGCCTTCCCGGTTCATCTCGATGCCGCAGGGGCAGATTTTGCTGTTGGCTGCGGCTATAAATATCTGAATGGGGGCCCCGGCGCACCCGCCTTTCTTTATGTCGCGGAACGGCATCTGACGAGCGTCACCCCGGCACTGTCGGGATGGATGGGGCATAACGCCCCGTTTGCCTTCACAACGGATTATACGCCGGCTGAGGGAATTGACCGCATGGAGGTGGGCACGCCGCCGATCCTCTCCCTCTCCGCGCTCAACATTGCACTCGATGCGTTCGAAGGTGTCGACATGACACTGGTACGCCAGAAATCGCAGGAACTGTGCGACCGGTTTATTTTCGAGGTCGAACGCCGCTGCCCTGAACTGGAACTGGTGACCCCGCGCGAACGCGCCATGCGCGGCAGCCAGGTGTCTTTCAGACACCCTGAAGGCTATGCGATCATGCAGGCGCTGATCGCCAATGGCGTTATCGGCGACTTTCGGGCTCCCGATATTCTGCGCTTCGGCATGACGCCGCTCTATCTGCGGCACACCGACATTCTGGCCGCAGCAGAAACCCTTGAACGCGTGATGCATGAAAGGCTGTGGGACCGTGAAGAATATCGCAGCCGCGCCAAGGTAACCTGACGGCCTCCAGCCACTCCGTTTCGACCTCGACCCGGGAAGCAACACCGCCTGCTTCCCGTAGCCTTACGATAATTTAATACTAGAACAGATGAAAAGCCGCCCGGAAGCTGGCATAAAGAGCGTGGCTCGAAGCGACCGGTATACCGGCTGATCAGTGCCGCCTCCATTGCCAAAACCGAATTGCCGGAGCGTGCATGTCTTTCTGGAAACAGGCAGTTGCCTGCCTCATCATTCTTATCGTCGCAGCATTCGTCTGGTTTCTGTACTACCCCGGCGCACAGGATGTTCTGGCCCGCACGGGGCTTGTCTCACCTGACGCGGGCTCCCCGCAGACAAGCGCGGAGCGCGGCCCGCAACGAGGAGGACGTGGCGGAGGCGGCGCGCCGGGACCGGTGGTGACTGCACCGATCACCCACGCAACGATCAACGACAGGCTCACCGCGATCGGTACGGGTCGGGCGCGCCGCTCGGTCGTCGTCAACCCGCTGACGGCAGGCACGCTGGTCGAGATCGCGGTCTCTTCGGGGGCGGAGGTGAAGGCCGGCGACCTGATCGCCAAACTCGATTCAGATGCCGAGGAAATCGCACTCGACCGCGCCGTCATCGCACTGGACGACGCCCAGGCGACGCTCGAACGCATCAAGGCGCTACGCACATCCAACACGGTGAGCGTGGTGCAGCAGAACGAAGCCGAGCTTGCGCTTCGCAATGCGGAGCTGGCCAAGCGTGAAGCGGAGCTCGCACTCGAACGCCGTTCCATCACTGCGCCCATCGACGGCACGGTGGGCATTCTCCCGATATCGGCAGGCAGCTATGTGACAAGCAGCACGGAAATCGCCAGCATAGACGACCGGTCGCAGATCCTGGTGGATTTCTGGATCCCCGAGCGCTACGCGGGACTGGTCGATATCGGGTCGCCACTGACAGCCATTTCGGTCGCCCGCGCATCCTCGGTTCATGAAGGCGAGATAAGCGCGATCGACAATCGGATCGACCCGGAAAGTCGCACGCTGCGCATCGAGGGACGCATCGACAACCCCGACGACCGGCTGCGTGCCGGCATGGCCTTCACCATCTCCATGCGTTTTCCGGGCGAAACCTATCCGGCCATCGACCCACTCGCCATTCAGTGGAGCTCTGACGGGCCGTTCGTGTGGGCGGTGGAAGACGGCATGGCCCGCCAGAAGCCGGTGCGCATCGTGCAGCGCAATGCTGACAGTGTGCTTGTCGACGCCGAGTTTGGCGAGAACGCCCTCGTTGTCACCCAGGGCATTCACAATGTGCGCGAGGGTTCTCCCGTTGAAACGGCCGGAAATCCGGCCAGTGTCGGCGCCAGACAGGCCAATGCGGGAGGATCCGCGTCGTGAAGGAAACGCTTCAGAACGCCCAGACCGGCATTACCGCCCTTTTTGTCCGGCGTCCGGTCCTTGCCTTTGTGTTCAATACACTGATTGCCGTGGCGGGTCTTGCAGCCCTCTTCGGCATCGAGGTTCGTGAACTGCCCGACGTCGATCGGCCGGTCATCACCGTCTCCACTGATTTCTCCGGCGCCGCCGCCGAAACGATGGACCGCGAAGTGACGGCCATGATCGAAGGCGCTGCGGCACGTGTTTCCGGCGTGGTGGCGATATCTTCCGATTCCTCCTATGGCCGCAGCCGGGTGACGGTGGAGTTCAGCGACAACGTCAACCTGGACACGGCCGCTTCCGATCTGCGCGATGCGGTGAGCCGCATCCAGAACAGTCTTCCCGACGATGCTGACGCGCCGCGCATCATCAAATCCGACAATGACGCCCAGGCGGTCATGCGGATTGCGCTGACCTCCGCAAGCATGCCGGTACAACAACTCACCACCCTCGTGGAGGATGAAGTCGTCGATGCGTTTTCGGCGGTGCCCGGGGTCGCCGATGTTCAGGTCTATGGCGACCGGACGGAAATCTTCCGTATCGACATCGACCAGACGAAGCTCTCCAGCATGGGGCTTACGGTGGCCGATGTTTCAAAGGCGCTTGCAACCGTCGCATTCGACACTCCGGCAGGCTCCCTGAGTAACACGACGCAGGACCTGACGGTGCGCGCCACAGCTGCCATCTCTACGCCGCAGGAGTTCGAGGCGATCTATCTGAAGGACAATGTCCGTCTGGGAGAGGTGGCGACCGTCACCCTTGGAGGCGATCTGGGGGAAAGCCAGTTGCGCGCCAACGGTCGCACCGGCATCGGGCTGGGCATCGTCCGCCAGGCCCAATCGAACACGCTCGAGATCTCCACCGGCGTCCGCAAGGCGGTGGAAGAAGTGCGCGCAATCCTGCCCGAAGGGGTCGACATCGAGGTAACCAGCGACGATGCGACCTTCATCAACGGTGCCATCCACGAGGTTGAGATCGCGCTGTTGATCTCCGTGACGGTGGTGCTTCTGGTCATCTTCATCTTTCTGCGCGACGTTCGCGCGACGATCATACCGGGGCTCGCCATCCCGGTGGCGCTGATCGGCACACTGGCGACCATTTACCTGACCGGCTTTTCAATCAACATCCTGACCCTTCTCGCTCTGGTTCTGGCGACAGGTCTTGTGGTGGATGATGCCATCGTGGTTCTGGAGAATATCGTGCGCCGGCGCAATGAAGGCATGGGCGCGCGCGCTGCCGCCGTGCTCGGCACGCAGGAGGTCTTCTTCGCGGTTCTGGCAACAACGGCCACGCTCATCGCGGTCTTCGTTCCCATTTCCTTCCTGCCCGGGCAGGCAGGCGGACTTTTCAAGGAATTCGGCTTTGTTCTCGCGATGGCTGTGTTCCTTTCCTCCATCGTGGCGCTGTCGCTATGTCCTATGCTCGCCTCCCGCATGCTGGCCTCCCACCCCGATGGGGAAGCGGAGCAAGGCGGTGGTTCAAGTACCGGTCGGGCCCTTTCCACCCTCTATCGGCGCTGCCTGTATGCCTGCCTCAACGCACCGGCAGTGGTGGTGGTGATTTCGGTTCTTTTCGCTGCCGCTTCCTATGGTGCCTTCGGTTTCATCAAATCCGAGATCACGCCAAGCGAGGATCGCTCGATCGCCTTCATGCGCGTTTCGGCACCGCAGGGCGTGAGCCTCGATTACTTCGCCGAACGGATGCGCCGGATCGAAGCGCTGATAGAGCCCCTGCGCGACAGCGGCGAAGTGGTCAGCACCTTTTCCATCGCCGGGCGCGGCTCCTCCAACAGCGGCTTTCTCGTATTGCGGCTGGCCGACTGGGAAAATCGCGAGCGCAGCCAGCAGGAGATCGTTGCCGACATCTCTGCCCGTGTGCGCAATGAGCCGGGTGTCCGCGCTTTTGTCTTCCAGCCCAACAGCCTTGGCATCCGCGGCGCAGGCAACGGGCTGAGTTTCGCGATTGCCGGCAACAATTACGCCAGGCTGACGGAAGCCGCGGAGAAGATCGTCGCAGCCATGGACGAGGATCCGAGTTTCCGCCAGGCCCGGCTCTCCGATGACACGACACAACCCCAGCTTTCGATCGCCATCGATCGCGACCGCGCGTTCGATCTGGGGATCGATATTGACGGTCTTGGCAACACCATCCAGGCGATGCTCGATGGCCGCAAGATCGGCTCGGTCTTCATCGACGACCGCAGCGTGGACGTGAAACTGGTCTCGACCACCAATCCAGTGAATGATCCGACCGATCTGGAAAACATCTACATCAAGGCCGGCGACGGCCGTTTCGTGCCCTTGTCCGTCATCGCAACGCTCAAGGAGCAGGCCGTCCCGCCATCCCTGTCGCGCGAGGATCAACTGCGCTCGGTCGGCGTAAACGCAGCACTAGGGCCCGATGTGGCCCTTGGCGAAGCCTATCAGCGGGCGCAGGCAATCGCCGCACCTTTCCTCGAACCCGGCATGCGGCTGGTGCCGCTCGGCGAAGCGGCCGCGCTCGGCGAGACCGCCAATTCGATGCTGATCATCTTCGGTTTTGCGCTGGTTATCATCCTTCTTGTGCTGGCCGCCCAGTTCGAAAGCTTCATCAGCGCGGTCATCATCATGGCAACGGTACCACTCGGGCTCGCCTGCGCTGTGTTCGCCATGCTGCTGACAGGCACCAGCCTCAATGTCTACAGCCAGATCGGTCTCGTCCTTCTGGTGGGTATCATGGCCAAGAACGGCATTCTCATCGTCGAGTTTGCCAACCAGCTCCGTGATCGGGGGATGGGTGTCCGGGAAGCAATTGAAGAGGCATCGCTGATCCGTCTGCGTCCGGTCGCAATGACAATGATCTGCACCATTGTCGGCGGGGTTCCGCTGGTCCTTGCCAGCGGCGCGGGCGCAGAAGCCCGTGTCGCGCTTGGCTGGGTTATCGTGGGCGGCCTCGGCCTTTCCACGTTGTCCACCCTTTTCCTTACCCCGGTGGCTTATCTGTTGCTTGGGCGTTTCATCACCCCGAAGGTGGAAGAAGAAGAGAGGCTCGAGCGTGAGCTTCACCACGCATCGCGGATTGGTAGCAAGCTGTCCTGAACACTGGACCTGAAGCGGGTGACAATCGCAGCACAAAACTGTATCTGTGCGCGGCGCGCAGGGGCGAATGGTCCCGGCGCGATCCCTTCAACAGCCACGGAGTGCCCCGTTGACCATCGGGACAATCAGTATTGAGGAAGCCGAGAAACTGGTGGGACAGGAAGTCGGCCTGTCCAACTGGCGTGTCGTCACCCAGGAAATGATCGATCAGTTCGCCGCGGCGACCGATGATCACCAGTTCATCCATACAGATCCCGAGCGCGCTGCCCGGGAAACCCCGTATGGCGGCACCATCGCTCACGGCTTTCTCTCCCTGTCCCTCCTTTCGACCATGGTCTTCGAGGCGGTGCCGCGTCTCGAAGGGTCGGCAATGGGCGTCAACTTCGGCTTCGAGCGCATCCGCTTCCTGGCACCGGTGCGATGCGGCGCCCGCATTCGCGCGCGCTTCGTTCTCGCCGCGATCAAACTGCGTCCCTCGGGTATCGCCGAGGTAAATTACGATGTCACCGTGGAAATCGAGAACTCGCTGAAACCAGCTCTTACTGCACACTGGCTGACACTGGCGATGCCGGATCGTGGCCGGGACGACTGAAAGGGCGGCCCCCTCCAACGAAAAACCCGAACAGGCACCACATTCGGGCAAGGCGTTAAGGTTACCGGGCGGCAAACAATTGCTCGACCTGTTCTGTGCAGTTATTCACGTTAATAATAATTGCAGCCTTTCAGATTCTGGAGGGCATTTCCGTTCCTCCAAGAGTTTTACATGACGCTCAGTTTCGGCCCATCATTACAAAAGGAAGAACGGAAAAGTCCCTACCGAGATCCCGAGAGCCTGGAGTTCAACTTCCGAGCAAGGCGATTTCAGCGCATCCGCCGCCTTATCGAAGACGCGCTTGACGAAAAGCAACAGATCAACATTCTCGATCTCGGCGGCACGGAAGAATACTGGCAGATCGGCGCAGACTTTCTGAACCAGCATCGACACAGGCTGAAGATCACGCTTCTCAATCTGGAAGCGGAAGAGGTCGAGGACAAAGGCATATTCGAAGCTTTTGCCGGTGACGCGGCGGACCCCAAATTGCTGCAGGGTGAGCGGTTTGACCTTGTCCACTCCAATTCCGTGGTCGAGCATATGGGGAGCTGGGACAGGATGTTGCGGTTTGCCGAGAACAGCAAAAGGCTGTCCAGGCGCTACTTTGTCCAGACCCCGAATTTCTGGTTTCCGTTCGAGCCTCATTTTCGTCTGCCCGGGTTTCAGTACCTCCCCAGGAGTATCCAGGTCTCACTTGTCCAGCGGTTTCAACTGGGCTTTTTCCCCCGCACTCCGGATCGCGCGGAAGCGTGCACGCTGGTCAGGCACAACACACTGATTTCAGCGGCACAGATGCAGCGGCTATTCGATGACGGAAACATTGTTTTCGAAAAGTTCGCTTTCCTGAACAAGTCGATCATGGCCATACGCGCGCGCTGACCCTGCTCCCGCTCAACGCCAGGAGGGGTGAAAGAGGCCGGTTGCGACTGCAATCCGGCCCCGTCTGAGCTTTCTATTCTTCTTTTTGCGCCTGAACGTCGTGCTCCGGAGCGGCCGAGACAAGCTCAGAGGCTGTCGACTGAACCAAAAGCAAATACCGCTCATACTGGATCAGCACGTCATGAATGATCTGGTCGCGTGTCATACCCATGATGTCATACCCCTTGCTGCCACTTGAGAATTCGGTCCGGGCTTCATAGCGCAGGCCCGATCTTGCGGCATCGAAGGCGGAAAACGCCGGTAGTTTCTGAGAGGCTGGCGCCACACCATAGACAAAGTTTCGCATATCTTCGGCTGGCGAGGTCAATGCGATGGCGCCGCTCTCCTCTTCCTCCACAAAAGCTTCACGACCCCGCTCCGTGAGTTCCTTTGCCACTTGCTCGAGAGCGGGCTTCACCTCCTTTTGAATGAAGGCAAGGATCTCCTTTTCGTTCGGCGCATGCAGCATCAATCCCAGTCTGCGCTGCCAGGTCAGCCCAGAGGCCGGGTAGGCCGGAGCCATCTGCGGCACGGCGACATGAGCCTCGCGCTGAGCCAGGTCAGCCCGCATGCCCACATAAAGCGCCCAGACCAGAGCGAGCATGACGAAAGTGAAGGGCAAGGCGCTGGCGATAGTGGCGGATTGAAGCGCGCCCAATCCCCCGGCAAGAAGCAGCGATCCGGCAACCAGGCCTTCAAGTGCGCACCAGAAAACCCTCTGAAGGGTCGTCGTTTCCGTTTCGCCACCGGCTGCGATGGTGTCGATGACGAGCGAACCGGAATCAGACGAGGTGACGAAGAAGATTGCGACCAGCGCGACCGCCAGCGCCGATGTCAGGCCCGTAAACGGCAGATAGGTGAAAAACTGGAACAGGCCGACGGAGACATCCTTTGCGACTTCGGCGCCCAGTTCGCCGGCAGCGATGCCCGTATCCACGAAGATCGCCGTATTTCCGAAAACAGTCATCCAGAAAAAGGTGAACCCCGCAGGAATGAAAAGAACGGCTGTCACGAATTCGCGCACTGTGCGACCGCGTGAGATGCGTGCAATGAACATGCCCACAAATGGCGACCAGGAAATCCACCATGCCCAGTAGAACAAGGTCCAGCCGTCGACCCACGGCGTCGGCTCATAGGCATAGATGTTGAAGGTGCGCAGCACGAGCGTGTCGAGATAAAGTCCAATATTCTGCACGAAGTCGCGAAAAAGGTTTGCTGTCGGCCCGACAACAAGAACGAATATCATCAACAGGACCGCAACGATCAGGTTCGTTTCCGACAGTATGCGGACCCCCTTGTCCAGGCCCGTGACGACGGAGATGGTCGCAAACGCGGTGATGATCGCGATGAGCGGCAACTGCACCCAGGGTGCGATGGGCAAACCTACCAGGTAGTTGAGACCCGCATTTATCTGGGTAACGCCGAGACCAAGCGATGTAGCGATGCCGAACATGGTGCCTACAATGGCAAAGATATCCACCGCATGGCCGATAGGACCGTTGATCCTGTCTTTCAGAAGCGGATAAAGGCCCGAACGGATGGTGAGCGGCAGATTGTAGCGATAGCCGAAATAGGCAAGTGAAAGCCCCACCACCGCGTAAATGGCCCACGCATGGATACCCCAGTGAAAAAAGGTGACCGTCATGGCTTCGCGCATGGCAGCGATGCTTCCCGGCTCTGCTGTGGGCGGCGCCAGAAAATGGGTCATGGGCTCGCCGACCGCATAGAACATGAGGCCGATACCCATGCCGGCGGCAAACAGCATGGCAACCCAGGAATGATACTTGAACTCAGGTTCGGAATCGTCCGGTCCCAACTTCAGCCTGCCAAACCGCCCGAACGAAAACAGGAGCACCGAGGCCAGGAAAATACCAACGGCGAGAAGATAGAGCCAACCGAAGCTCGCCAGAATATTGCTCTGCAGGGCGGAGAACATCTCCCCTGCCCGGCCTGGAAAAACAATGCCAATCAAAAGAAACACTGCGATGATGGAAACCGCACCGAAAAAGACCGGTGGGTTGATAACAAAGCGATTGAACATGAGGGCTACTTTCTGCGCTTCCGTTTTTGAAATGGCGGTTGGCGCTCCAAAAGATTTGGCTCGCAAGGGGCATCAACACCCCTTGAATGGCTGGTGCACGATGAAAGAGCGCCGGCGGCAAGCGCCCCGTTTCTGCGACCCATGAGGTGGATTGTCAATGAGGGGTGGCAAAGCAGGTGCGCGCGGGCAACCGGTCAGTATGTCCGGGTTTCAAACAATTCCGCAGGCCCGAACAAGCTTGAGAAGGCGTGGTAGGGAAGGCTTCGTGTTCATCGCGCACCAGGTCTCACGCGCTTCCCCACCATAGCTTTCCTTGTGCCTTGCAAGCGACTGCGTCGGATAGACAAGCTTTTGGGCAACAGGATTTGTGTAGATGAATCGGAACGCACGGCGGGTCAGCCAGTCCTTCTCGAACTCCTGATCCTCGATCTTGTGAAACGGCATGAGGCCGAGATAAAGCTTCGGCACCCCTTCGGACTGAAACGTTTCCACCGCATGCCGGACAAGAAAGTAAGCCGCCAGCGGATCGGTGTCGGGTAGCCAGCGTCGCGTGGCCGAGAGGTACCCGATCAGCTTGCCGTCTTCATACAACGGATCGAAGAAGGCGAAGGCCAGCGGCCTGTCATTCTCATCCAGAATGAAGAACTTTCGGACATCGGGCTCATCACGTAACTGGATCGGACGAACTAGAAAAGAAAGCTCGCGGCGCTTTGTGGTGCGGGTGCGCCGCCACCCAAGGGAGACATCCTCGACTTGCTCCGGCTGCAGCGAAGCCACGGGAATTTCGGCAACGCGGCACCCCATGCGGGTGAAGCGGTTTGTTGCCGTCCGGAAGCTCCGCCGCAAGGGCCCGGCGAAACTGTAGGTTGCGAGATCAATCAGGCTCTCGATGCCAAGCGCATTGACGGAAAATCCCTTTGACGAAAGAAGCTCCGCCATGGGGCGGGAGACCTGCCAGAAGGTCACATCGCTTTTAGCCGCCACAAACGCGTCGAGCATGGCTGGCCAGAGTTCTCTCGGTGCGAGTGGGTCGGCCAGCGCATAGGCTGTGCGCCCCACCATGCGATATGCGATCACACCATGTTCGTTGCCGAAATAATGCATACCTGGCTGGTGCGCGACTGAATAGGCCAGCACGAAACGTCCGTGCCGTTTGAGCAGCGCATGGCGCTGACTGTCGGTCAGAAGAGCGTTGTCGCTCAGGCGATCAGAATTTGACAAGCGAGCTATCTGGTTCACGGCGAAGAATCATGTTCCGCGCCCCCACGGGCGGAGGGATGCCACGCATTGCGGACCGTGACAAGGTGATTGACAATAAAGAAACAAAATGGTTATTTTAATAATGATCGGAGGGTCTCATGACCAGATTGATTGCACCAGTCCAGGCCGAAGCTGCACCGGAAACGGCGGATGACCGCATTCTGTTTGCGCTCAAGACCAAGGGAGCGATGACAGCCCAGCGTCTTGCGCATCGTCTGAACATCTCCACAGTTGCCGTGCGCAAGCAGCTCTCACGGCTTGAAGAGAGCGATCTGGTTCAGTTTCAGGAAGACGTACGAGGCCGCGGGCGCCCCGAACGTGTCTGGCGCCTGACGCCCAAGGGGCATGGCCGTTTCCCCGACAGCCATTCGGATCTGACGCTTGAACTGATCAACTCGATCCGGCGGGTCTTTGGTGACCACGGGCTCGACAGGCTCATCGGAGAGCGCGAGCAGACGATGCGATTATCTTACGAAACCGCGGTCAGGGAACATAGCGATCTTGCCGAGCGCGTTGCAGCTCTGGCCCGGATTCGAGCACGGGAGGGCTATATGGCTGAAGTCGAGCCCCTCGACGACGGCGCATATCTCCTGATCGAGAACCATTGCCCGATCTGCGCCGCCGCGACGGCCTGCCAGGGCTTTTGCCGCTCCGAACTGAATGTTTTCAAAACCGTGCTCGGTCCTCACACCCGGATCGAGCGCACGGATCACATTCTGGCCGGCGCGCGCCGTTGTGCCTACCGCATAGAAAGAGGTTCAGGCGACTGAACCCTGAACACCCGAGGACATCATGACAGATGCAAGCACCGAGGGTCCGCTCGGCAATGCCGGCTGGGCAGCGATCCTGAAAACCGGACAATTGGGGCAGTTCGCACTGCTGTGCCTCGGCATCTGGCTTCATGCCGCCGACACACTGCTGGTGGCCACTGCAATGCCAGCCGCCGTCTTGGAGATAGGTGGTGACCGACTGGTGAGCTGGACGCTGTCGCTCTACCTGCTGGGCTCGATCATTTCCGCTGCCGCAGCAGCCCTTGCTGCCACAGCGCTGGGGCTGCGCCGCGCGTTCGTGATCGCAGCGCTGATCTACACCGTGGGCTGCGCGATCAGCGCGCTTGCTCCCAACATGCCTGTCATGTTGCTGGGGCGTTTCTGTCAGGGCGTTGGCGGCGGCCTTCTCGTGGCGTTGACCTATGTCGCCATCCAGCGTCTTTTCCCAAAGGATATGTGGCCGCGTCTGATAGCGCTGATGTCGGCGATCTGGGGCGCTTCGGCATTCTGCGGCCCCATGATCGGCGGCTTCTTCGCGGATATCGGCCTGTGGCGCTGGGGCTTCTGGACCTTTGCGATACAGGCGCTTCTGCTTGCGCTTCTCGTGCCCGTGTTCCTGCGCCCGACCAGAGGAGCAGTGGCAACCGCGCAGCGCTTTCCGGTGTGGAGGCTCACACTCCTGTCTCTTGCAGTGATCTCAGTAGCGACAGCGGGGATCTACGTGAAGCCGGCCATATCGCTGCCGCTGGTGGCAGCAGGTGCGGTAATGTTTTTTCTCTTCCTTAAGCGGGATGGCAGTCGCCTGAGCAACAGGATGTTCCCGACGCGCGCCTTCGATATCCGCACACCTGTGGGTGCTGGATTCATCGCCAATCTCGCCCTTGGCACGGCAGCCATGTCGTTCACCGTTTACGGCCCGTTCCTTCTCCAGCGCATCCACGGCATGTCGGCACTGGGTGCGGGCTATGTGATCGCAGCCGAAGCCGTTGCCTGGAGCACAACGGCAATGGTTTTCGCCGGGGTGAATGAAGCAGGAGAGCGCGTCGTGATGAAAACCGGCGCATTGCTGATCCTTCTGGCAGTCACCCTGCTCGGCCCTGCGATGGCGGAAGGACCAGTGTGGGCAGTGGTATTGCTTTCGATCGCGCAGGGCGCGGGCTTCGGCATGTTGTGGGGATTTCTGATCCGCCGCGTGGTCGCTGCCGCTCCCGAAACCGAGCGCGACAGCGCATCCTCCGCAATGCCGACAACACAGCAGATCGCATTTGCGCTAGGCGCCGCCCTTGCCGGCATCGTCGCCAACATGGCTGGCTTTGCCGAAGGCGGCGCGGCCGAGTCCATGAAGGTGGTCGCGATCTGGGTGTTTGTCTGCTTTGTTCCGGTTGCGGCCTTCGGTGCAGCCGCAACGTGGCGGCTTGCACGCCAAAGCGACGTGGAAGCACTCTAGCTATTACCCCTAAGAGCGGCTCACCGTTTCACGGAAACACCACTCCGCTCTATCTGTCTGTTTTTCAGCATTTTTGCGGACGTCAGGTGATTCCAACTGACTGCAAAATGCTCTTCTAGCGCTCCCTCTTGGGGCGCCCCGTACGCGTGGACGAAGTTACGGATACGGGGTCGCTCGCTGGGAAAGTATCTTCAAGTCCCTCTTCCAGCTCGTCCTCGAGCTCTTCGGCATCCGGTTCGCTCTTCCGAGTTTTTTTCGCAAACTCTCCAGGTGCACCGGTGCGGGTGGTGCGCGTCACGGAGACCGGGTCGCTCGCGGGAAAACTCTCTTCCAGCCCTTCCTCCAGGGCTTCTTCCTTATCGATCTGCTCGCTTTTGCTGTCAGAGACTGTTTTTTTTGGATCAGGCTGCATTGATATCTTCCTTTTCCGGATCAATGCTGGAAGGGCCTCTCCGGTTCCACGCTTCGGGAATTATCGGTCGCGTGTGGCCTGTTCCAGAAGCATGAAGACATAGTCGGAGAAGGAGCGCCAGCACTCGACCCGGAAGGCATCGGCGCCAGTGCGCCACAGAATGACCTCAGCCTTGCCGAAAACGGTACGCGAGCAGGCGCAAACCGGAAACGCATCGAGGGAAAGGTCCTGCGGGCAACCGGCGTTAAGCACCGTTTCAACACGCGCTCCCGAGACGAGCACGGCCGTGTTTCGGTGTGAAACGTCCACGGCCGAATGAAATTCTGCGACCGATGCGCAGGCTCCGGCCAAATCCGCCTGGTTCTCGTCGATCACCAGCCATTCATCCGGACCGAGCCAGAGAGCGGCCCGCCCGTCTTTTGCACTGGACGTTTTCGGACGTTCAGGCAGATCAAGCCCGAGCGCCTTCGAAAGGGATTTTATGGCGGTTTTCGGCGCACGCAGGGAAAGCCGTGCGGCCGGCTCGGCCCGGACGAGTGTCAGACCGTCCGCATTGAGAAAACGGCCTTCGAGCGCGCTGGCGCGTGCAATCGTGTCAGCCATTGGTGCGCTCTCCCTTCTTGTCGAAGAAAACCGTGGACGTGACCTCCACTTCGATCACGCTGCCGGGCATCGGCACGTAGAGCGTCTCGCCCATGCGTTCATGCCCGCCTGCAACCAGCGCCAGCGCGATTGAATGGCCGCAATTTTCCGACCAGTAGGACGAGGTGACATGACCGAGCATGGGAACGGGAACCGGCGCTTGCGGGTCGGCGACGATCTGTGCCCCCTCTTCCAGAACCGTTTTCGGATCACGCGTTTTCAGGCCCACGAGCTGCTTGCGACCGGGAGCGGCAAGGTCCGGGCGCATCAGACCGCGCATGCCGACGAAATCGGTCTTCTTCCTGCCAATCGCCCAGGAAAGCCCGGCATCATGGGGCGTGACGGTGCCATCCGTCTCCTGCCCGACGATGATGAAACCCTTTTCAGCTCTGAGCACATGCATGGTTTCAGTGCCGTAGACGCAGGCGCCATGTTTCTCACCCTCGGCCCAGACCGCCTCCCACACGGCACGACCATAATCGGCCGGCACGTTGATCTCGAAACCGCGCTCACCGGTGAACGACATGCGAAAGAGCCTCGTCGGCACGCCGCAGATCATCCCCTCACGCACCGACATGTGCGGCATTGCCTCGTCGGAGAGGTCGATGCCGTCGACCAGCGGCGCGATGATCTCGCGGCTTTTCGGTCCCTGAACGGCGATGACAGCCCATTGCTCCGATGTGGAGGTGAGATAGACCTTCAGATCCGGGAACTCGGTCTGGAGATAGTCTTCCATATGGTTGAGAACGCGCGGCGCGCCGCCGGTGGTGGTGGTCACGTGGAACCGGTCTTCGGCAAGACGCCCGACAACACCGTCATCATAAATGAAGCCGTCCTCGCGCAGCATGATGCCATAGCGGCAGCGTCCGACGCCGAGCTTCTGCCACGGATTTGTGTACATCAACTCCATGAAGCGCGCGGCGTCGGGACCGACGATCTCGATCTTGCCCAGCGTGGTGGCGTCGAAAATGCCGGCACTCTGGCGCACCGTACGGCATTCGCGGGCGACCGCAGCATGCATGTCCTCGCCGGCCTGCGGAAAATACCATGCGCGCTTCCACTGGCCGACATCTTCGAACACCGCGCCACGGGCTTCCGCCCAGTCATGTATGGGTGTGCGCCGCACCGGCTCGAACAGCCGGCCCCTGCCATGCCCCACAAGCGCGCCGAAAGTGACGGGGGTGTAGGGCGCGCGAAAGGTGGTAAGTCCCACTTCGGGAATGGGTTTGCCCAGCATCTCGGCGGCGATGGCGAGACCGTGCATGTTGGAGGTCTTGCCCTGATCGGTCGCCATGCCGGTGGTGGTGAAGCGCTTGACGTGCTCGATGGAGCGCATGCCCTCGCGCACCGCCTGGCGGATGTCCTTCGCGGTCACGTCGTTCTGGAAATCGACAAAGGCCCTGGCCGTGCTTTCGGCTCCAGCCCCCTCGCCTGCACCCAGCATGCCGCCGGACCAGCGCTCGGTGCTCTTGGCGGCAAGTTTTGGCAACTTGCGAGCCGCTCCGCCGGCAGCCTCCTGCCCGGCCTTCAGGGCCTCGGCGACCGTCTCGCCCAGATCAACCGTGCCGGCGCACGCTCCAACCGAAACCATATTCTGCACCGGCTGGCCGGGAAGGAAGCGCTGTGTTTCGGCTTCGAAGGCAAGCTTGCCGCGCGATTGCGAGAAAATGTGGACGGCTGGCGTCCAGCCGGACGAGGTGATGAGCGCATCGCAGGCGACGCTGCGTTCCGCACCGCCGGATACGGGGCGAATCTTGATGGATGAAACCCTGAGGCGTCCGCTTGTTGCGGTAACGGCATGCCCCGTCAGGCATTCGATGCCAAGCCTGCGCGCCTCCTCTACATGAGGCCCCTGCGGATCGCTGCGGCAATCGATGATGGCAGCAATCGCGATGCCTGCGCGTTTCAGATCGATGGCCGCCTGCCATGCACCGTCTTCCGCCGTATAGACCGCCACACTGTGCCCGACCGCAACGCCGTAATGGTTCAGATAGGTGCGGGCGGCGGAGGCCAGCAGGATGCCCGGGCGGTCATTGTCTGGAAACACCATGTGCCGCTCGATCGAACCGGTGGCGAGCACCACGCGCTTCGCCCGCACCTGCCAGAGCCGTTCGCGCGACTGGTCGGTCGCAGGGCTCGCTAGATGATCCGTCAGCCGTTCGACGAGGCCCACCATGTTCTGTGCGTAATAGCCGAAACCCGTGGTGCGGGTGAGAAGCCGGACATTGTCGCGCGCGGCGAGGTCCGCCGTCAGGGCCTGCGCCCAGTCCCAGCCGGGCATGCCGTCGATCGTCGTCCCGGTCTCATAGCGCAGCGCACCGCCCGTTTCCGCCTGTTCGTCGGCCAGAATGACGCGCGCGCCTGCATCGGCGGCAGCAAGTGCTGCGGAAAGCCCTGCCGCACCGCCGCCAATAACAAGCACGTCGCAATGGGCAAAACGGTTTGAATAGCAGTCGGGATCAGGCCGGTCAGGGGCTTCGCCCAACCCGGCGGCGCGCCGGATGAAGGGCTCGTAGAGTTTTTCCCAGGCGGCCTTCGGCCACATGAAGGTCTTGTAGTAGAAGCCGGCGGAGAAGAAGGGCGACGCCAGATCGTTGAGCGTGCCGATATCGAAGGAGAGCGAGGGCCAACGGTTTTGCGAGACCGCGTCGAGCCCCTCATAGATCTCCTGTACGGTGGCCCGTACATTCGGCGCCTTGCGGGCGGCATCACGATGAATGCCGACCAGCGCATTGGGTTCTTCAGCACCAGCGGAGATCACGCCGCGCGGGCGGTGATATTTGAAGGAACGGCCAACGAGATGAACGCCATTGGCAAGCAGGGCCGATGCAAGCGTGTCGCCTGAAAGGCCGGTAAAGGCTTTCCCATCGAAGCTGAAACGAACGGGATCTGCCTTGCCGAGCCTGCCGGCGGTAGCGATGCGGAAAGGCTGGATCATCACTTCCCCTTCCCGAGATCGGGCTTGGGTTCGCCGGTCTTGTAGGTCGCAAGAAACCTGTCGGAGACCGTGTCGCGCGCAGCATTGAAAAATCGCGCGCAGCCATGGATGTGCCGCCAGCGCTCATAAACGATGCCCTTTGGGTTTGAGCGAATGAAGAAAAAACGCTCGAATTCCTCATCCGACAGTTCGGCCATGTTTTCAGGCCGCGCGATATGCGCCTCGCCGGCATGGCGAAACTCAAGTTCCGGCCGGTCTTCCTCGCAATAGGGGCAGTGTATGAGAAGCATGAGATCCCCTTGCGTCTAATGCGCCACGGCGGCGGCCGCCGCCTCATCGATGAGCCGGCCGGAGCGGAACCGCTCGAGCGTGAAGGGTGCATTGATGGGATGCGGCTCGTCGCGCGCGATGGTGTGGGCGAATACATGGGCAGAACCCGGCGTGGCCTTGAACCCGCCCGTGCCCCAGCCGCAATTCACGTAAAGCCCCTTGACCGGCGTCCTGGCCAGAATGGGCGAACGGTCGGGCGTGACATCGACAATGCCACCCCACGATCGCAGCATCTTCATGCGGGTGAAGATCGGGAACATCTCGCAGATGGCATCGAGCGTGTGCTGGATGATGTGCAGCCCACCGGTCTGGGAATAGGAGGTGTATTGATCGGTGCCAGCCCCGATGACCAGTTCGCCCTTGTCTGACTGGGAGATGTAGGCATGGACCGTGTTGGACATGACCACGCAAGGGAAGACAGGCTTGACCGGCTCCGACACCAGCGCCTGAAGAGGGTAGGATTCCAGCGGCATCCGAACGCCCGCCATCTGCATCAGAACCGAGGAATGACCGGCAGCAACGACACCGATCTTTTTCGCATTGATGGTTCCACGCGTGGTCTCGACACCGGTGACCGCCCCGTCCGGCCCGCGATTGATGCCGGTGACTTCGCAATTCTGGATGATGTCGACCCCACGCGCAGCGGCAGCCCGCGCATAGCCCCACGCGACCGCATCATGACGCGCGGTGCCGCCGCGTCGCTGCAGCGCTGCACCCTGAACCGGGTAGCGTGCCTCACGCGAAATATTGAGTGGCGGGCAATAAGCCTTCGCCTCTTCCGGCGTCAGCCATTCATTGTCGACGCCATTCAGCCGGTTGGCGTGGATGTGGCGTTTGAACACCTGCACGTCATGCACATTGTGAGCCAGCATCATCACGCCGCGCGGCGAATACATGACGTTGTAGTTCAGATCCTGTGAGAGCCCGTCCCACATCCTGACCGCATGATCATAGATGCCCGCGCTTTCGTCATAGAGGTAGTTGGAACGGATGATGGTGGTGTTGCGACCGGTATTGCCACCGCCGAGCCAGCCCTTTTCCAGCACGGCGACATTGGTGATGCCATGCTCCTTTGCCAGATAATAGGCTGCACCGAGCCCGTGACCGCCTGCACCGACGATGATGACATCGTAGCTCTTCTTGGGCTCGGGCGACGGCCATTGTTGCGGCCAGCCCCTGTGAGCACGCATGGCCTCGCGGGCGATGGCGAAGACGGAGTATTTGCGCATGGGCCTCCCCGCAGACAGTTTTGGTGCGTCGCAACCGGACGCCTCTGACAAGAGCCTAGCAGTAGCGAAATACGAGGCAATGCCTTACACTGATTGCGACGGAGATTGCCGTTTTGTGCCAAGCCTGATTGTCATTCCGTTCATCTGGCCTCTCGTCTGGTTTCGGGTGGTTGACACGCCGCGTTGCTGAAAGTTTCGCATCACCCCGGCAATGCCGGCAACGCGAAACGGAAGGATACCAGATGACATCGCTGAACGAGAAAGTCGCCATCGTAACCGGGGCAAGTGCCGGTATCGGTCGGGCGGCAGCCAGGCTATTCGCCCAGCACGGCGCCAGGGTCGTCGTTACAGCCCGGCGGCAGGCAGAACTGGACACACTTGTCGGCGAAATCGAAGCCAAGGGAGGCGAAGCCATCGCGCTTGCCGGCGACGTTCGCGAGGATACTCACAATCAGAAACTCGTCGCGGTCGCAGAAAGCCACTTTGGAGGTCTCGACATCGCCTTCAACAATGCAGGCGCTGTCGGCCCGCTAGTGCAGATCGATGCACTTGAACGCTCGGACTGGAACGATGTGATCGAAACCAATCTGAGCTCCGCCTTTTCGGCTGCGCGGTACCAGGTACCCGCCATGAGGCGCCGCGGCGGCGGTTCGCTGATCTTCACGTCGAGCTTCGTTGGTCACGAGACCGCAGGCATGCCCGGCATGGCAGCCTATGCGGCGAGCAAGGCCGGGCTCGTCGGCCTCGTTAAATCGCTGGCATCGGATCTCGGGCACGAAGCTATTCGCGTGAATGCCCTTCTTCCCGGCGGGACCGACACCAGAATGGCCACGTTCGAGAACGACGAACAGCGCGCCTTTGTCGAAGGCATGCATGCGTTGAAACGCATCGCACGTCCCGAAGAGATCGCCCAGTCTGCACTCTTCCTCGCTTCCGACGCATCGAGCTTCACGACCGGCACAGCCATGCTGGCCGATGGCGGCGTTGCCATCAGCAAGGTCTGATTGGGGCCGCTATCGATGCTGGCGAAATCGCTTCGCCAGCATCCATCCATAGGCGAGGAAAAGAAGTGAGATATAGAACTCGCGCACCTCGGACAGCTCATACCCATCCACCATGTCGAAGCCGCGAATGATGAACACCAGTTTGGAGACCACATAGATGGCCGCAAGGGCGGTGGCGGCAAGGCGCAGCTCGAAGGATTTGAGCTGGCGAACGATGTCAAGACAGATCAAAAGCCCCAGGAAGAACCAGACCTGATAGGGTACGATGTTCCAGGATTCGAACATCAGCGACGCGACGGGCAGCCCGAAAAGCGCAAAGATGCGCGGCGGCAGATAAGGCTCCACCTGGCCGAAAAGACCGCCCGCTCCGCGCGGCCAGCACCAGGGCAGGACCACAAAGCAAAAGATCGCGCTCGTGTAGTAGATGGCCTCGAACTGGTAAGTGTAGAAATTGTGGATGTTGGTTTCGTTCTGAACGTTCTTGCTGAAGAGCTCGGGCGTAGCCCAGCCAAGCCAATGCTGCCCCCAGGACATCTCTTCCATCAGAATGAAAAACACCACGCCAGCCATGCCAGCCAGCACCAGCTGCGGCGGGAAGACGCCGAGCAGCCGCGCGCCGCGCATGCCTCGCGCACGCCAGGCAGCGATAAGGAAACTGACGACCGCTGCAATGAGCAGAACCTCGGTGGCCATGCCCAGCGGCTGCATCTCGCGAACAAAATCGTTCAACGCCGTGGGAACAAAATGAACGGCGGCTGCAACCGCCAGAAGGAATGCGCCGGCAGCACCAATGGCCCAGCACGCCTGCGCGCGATCCCCGCTTGCCAGGGCCAAGGCATTCATGGCCGGCTTCAAGGCGAGAAAGAGCAAGAGCGCTGCCAGAAAGGAAAAGCCGATCCGGGCGCGACCAAAGAACGTGAAATCAGGATCGCCCTTGCGCAGCAGGCCATACCCATGGACCACTTCGCCATAGACAGCTGAACCAACGACCAATATGAAAGCGACCATGCCAAAACCAAGTCTCATCAGACTTGCCTCCGGCCCAGTGTCGGCCCGCCTGTCCCCCTCCGACATGTCGATATACTCCAATATGAAAAAACACGTTTGTGTAGTGCTCTTTCCTTTTCTCTACGTTAACGCGAGCCAGGAAACATGCATGAGAGAGGCGTGTGCGCGAGAAGTCCACAAGAAAGCACTCGACAGAAGCCAATGCTTCTGCTATGTGCCACCGCTATTCGTGGCTGAATTCCGCCGCGGAACCCTTTGCCCATGGGTAAAGGAAAATCGAATTCAATGCTTAACATATCGAAGACCAACGTTCTGACAGGAAACCCACGTGCAGGTACTCGTCCGCGACAACAATGTTGATCAGGCGCTTCGCGCGCTGAAGAAGAAAATGCAGCGCGAAGGCATCTTCCGCGAGATGAAGATGCGTGGGCACTATGAAAAGCCGTCAGAAAAGCGCGCGCGCGAGAAGGCTGAAGCCGTTCGCCGCGCACGCAAGCTGGCGCGCAAGCGCGCACAGCGCGAAGGACTGGTCGGCGGACGTCCGGGCGCCCGCTGATAGCGCCCAGCTTTTGACGATTTCTGCCTATAGATGACGCGGTACGATCTTTGGATCGTGCCGCGTTTTCGCATATCCGATGACTTTTCGCATGGGGACGGCAATGGCTTGGTTTGGCACTCGGGTTGTGGCATTAAGTGGCATGACTTCTTTCGACACGCCCCCCTCCCGCGCATCGCGCAACGCGGTTGCGGGCTTCGCCCTCGCAGCCCTTCTGCCTCTCGCGGCTTGCCAAACCGCGACAAATCCCGCCACTGATCTGAGCCGTGTCGATACCGCTCAGGGTTCTGCCGAGAATATCGGCTCGCTGAGTGCGGTCATTCAAAGAACCCCCAATGAGCCTGAAGCCTACAATATGCGTGGGGCGGCATACGGCCGGGCGGGTCGCTATCAGGATGCGTTGAAGGATTTCGACAAGGCGATCTCGCTCAACCCGCGCTCGCCGAACACCTATGCCAACCGCGCCTTGATCCACCGCTACATGGGCAACAACCAGCAGGCGCTTGCGGATTACAATCAGGCGATTTCACTCGATCCGAACTATGACACCGCCTATATCGGACGTGCAGAAGTCTACCGCCTCTCCGGCCGTTCAACCGACGCACTTGCCGATCTGGAACGCGCCATCCGGCTCGATACGACAGACCCGCGGGCCTATCACCGACGCGGTCTGCTTTATCAGGCGAGCGGCCAGCACCAGTTCGCAATCGAGGACTTCGCCAAGGCGATCTCGCTATCCCCGGACGCACCGTATGGCTACAACGGTCGAGGGCTCTCCTATCTGGCACAGGGCGACGAGGAAAACGCCTTCTCCGACTTCAACACCGCCATCCGGCTTGACGACGGCCTGGCGGAAAGCTGGGCAAATCAGGCGCTTGTCTACGAGAAGCGCGGTGACAGGGAGAAAGCAGCGAAATCCTACGCCCGCGCGCTTCAACTCGACCCGGAATACATGCCGGCTCGCGATGGTCTGGCCCGCACGCGCATCTGATTTTTGATATTTACCAACAGCTTAGCCCCGGACGTCCAGGCCGGGGCTTTTTGCCGTCTTCAAGCAGGGTCAGGCAAATTAATCTGGAACCTTCTTTGCAGTGGCGTGTTTTGAGCCCGGACCACAAAAGGAGTTCCAGTGATGAAAAAAGCAATCATTCTCGCTTCCGTCCTGACCGCTGCCGCCGTCACTCCGGCGCTTTCACAGGAGCGTGTCGAAGTCGGTGTCCTTGACTGCGTCATCGAAGGCGGAGCCGGCGTGGTGATCGCCTCCTCCCAGGAACTGGCCTGCACCTTTGAGCCGGCTGATGATAGCCGTCCGCCCGAGACCTATGTTGGTGTCGTGAACAAGTTCGGCCTCGATGTCGGTGTCAAGGATGCCACGCAGATGCAGTGGCTGGTCATGGCTCCCACAGCTGATGCCTATGCTCCAGGCGCGCTTGAAGGTGACTATGCCGGTGTGAGCGCGGAAGTGGCAGCCGGACTTGGCGCTGGCGCGAACATTCTCGTTACGCAGGACAGCCAGAGCCTGATGCTTCAGCCCGTGAGCCTTGAAGGCAAGACGGGCATCAATGTCGCGCTGGGCGTGAGCGAATTTCAGCTACGCTCAACCTCTGCTGCCGAGTGATAATCCCCTGCCCCACCCGGCAACAAAAAAGCCCGGCTTCGCGCCGGGCTTTTCTCTGATGCCAGTTCTTTGCTGTCAGTGATCCATCGCCTTAACGATGTCTTCTGTCATCTTCTTGGCGTCGCCGAGCAGCATCATCGTCCCGTCCTTATAGAACAGGGTGTTGTCGATGCCGGCATAGCCGGAGCCAAGCGAACGCTTGACGAAGAGGCAGGTGCGCGCCTTGTCCACATCGAGGATGGGCATGCCATAGATCGGCGAGGACTTGTCGTCGCGGGCTGCCGGATTGGTGACGTCGTTGGCACCGATGACATAGGCCACATCGGCCTGGGCGAACTCGGAGTTGATGTCTTCGAGCTCGAACACCTCGTCATAGGGCACCTGCGCCTCGGCAAGCAGCACATTCATGTGGCCGGGCATACGGCCTGCGACCGGGTGAATGGCGTATTTCACCTCGACGCCTGCTTCCTTCAGCTTGTCGGCCAGTTCACGCAGCGCATGCTGCGCCTGCGCGACCGCCATGCCATAGCCCGGCACGATGATGACCTTCTGCGCATTCGCCATCAGATAGGCGGCATCGTCGGCAGAGCCCTGCTTGACCGTGCGGTCGATCCCGTCATCGGCGGCAGCCGCCGTCTCGCCGCCGAAGCCGCCGAGAATGACCGAGATGAAGGACCGGTTCATGCCCTTGCACATGATGTAGGACAGGATCGCACCGGAAGAGCCCACCAGCGCGCCGGTGATGATGAGCGCGAGATTGCCGAGTGTGAAGCCGATACCGGCTGCAGCCCAGCCCGAATAGGAGTTGAGCATCGACACGACAACCGGCATGTCCGCGCCACCGATCGGGATGATGATGAGCACACCGAGCACCAGGGAGGCGGCAACGATAAGCCAGAAGATCGTGGTGCTCTGCGTGGTGACGAGCAGCACGATCATGACGACCAGCGCAATGGCAAGGCCCGCATTCACCACATGGCGCATGGGCAGCATGATCGGCTTGCCGGACATGCGCCCATCAAGCTTCAGGAAGGCGATGATGGAGCCGGTAAAGGTGATCGCGCCAATGGCGACACCGAGCGACATCTCGACCAGAGCCTGGGCGTGGATCGCACCCAGTTCGCCGATGCCGAAGCTTTCAGGCGAATAGAGTGCGGCGGCCGCAACCATGACGGCCGCGAGGCCGACCAGAGAGTGAAAGGCGGCCACGAGCTGCGGCATGGCAGTCATTGCGATGCGCTTCGCGATCACCGCGCCGATGCCACCGCCAATGGCGATGCCAAGAACGATGAGGACAAAACCGCCAAAGGAGGGCGTTGCGTAGAGCAGCGTGGTGCCGATGGCGATGGCCATGCCGACCATGCCGTAGACATTGCCCTGACGGCTGGTTGTGGGATGCGACAGGCCCCTCAGCGCGAGGATGAAGAGAATGCCGGAAACGAGGTAGAGGAAGGATGCAAGATTGGCGCTCACGTCACTTGTCCTTCTTCTTGTACATGGCAAGCATGCGGCTGGTCACAAGGAAGCCGCCGAAGATGTTCACCGACGCGAGGATGAGCGCGATGAAGCCGAAGCCGGTGGCAAGGCCGGAAGCGGAGATGCCCACGGCTAGAAGTGCGCCGACGACGATCACGGAGGAGATCGCGTTGGTGACCGACATGAGCGGCGTATGCAGCGCCGGCGTCACCGACCACACAACATAATAACCGACGAAGATCGCCAGAACGAAAATGGCGAAGCGGAAGACAAACGGGTCGATCGCCCCACCGGATGCGCCATGCGCAAGCGCGCTGGCGGCATCGGCGACTTCGGCCGCCTGCATGCCTTCAATGGCGGCGCGAACGCTCGCCGCGGCGCTGTCGAGCTGGTCGAGCGCCTTTTCTAGTGCGGTTGGTTCCATCAGGATTCTCCCCCCGATCTGGTTGCGGCAGGCTTATCGGCGGCGCTGGACGTAGCAGCCGGCTTTCCTGCCGTTTTCTTCGTCGCTGCGGAGCCGCTCGCAGCCTTGGCTGCGGGCTTGCGCGCGGGCGCCTTGCGGGCTGGCGCCTTGCGGGCTGGCGCCTTTTTTCGCGCGGCGGCCTTGGCAGCAGGCTTTGCGATAGCAGGCTTTGCGGTGTCGACGAAATTGGGATGCACGACCTTGCCGTCATGGGTGAGCATGGTAGCCTTCACCAACTCGTCCTCCATATCGACGGCAAGCACCTTCTTCTCCTTGTCGACCATGGTCTCAAGGAAGGTGTAGAGGTTTTTCGCATATAGAAGCGACGCGGATGCGGCCACCCGGCCCGGCACATTGAGATGGCCGATAATCTTCACGCCATTGGGCGTGGTGACGACCTCTCCGGCCTTCGCGCCTTCCACATTGCCGCCACGCTCCACCGCCAGATCGACGATGATGGAGCCAGGCTTCATGGACTTGACCATATCGGCACTGACAAGACGCGGCGCAGGCCGGCCCGGAATAAGCGCCGTGGTGATGACGATGTCCTGCTTGGCAATGTGATCGGCGACGAGTTCGGCCTGGGCTTTCTTCTCTTCGTCGGTCAGCTCGCGGGCATAACCGCCCTCACCCGAAGCATCTTTCAACGCTTCGGTCATGATGAACTTCGCACCAAGCGACTGCACCTGCTCGCCCGCTGCCGCACGAACATCGGTGGCGGTGACGACTGCACCCAGACGGCGCGCGGTGGCGATGGCCTGAAGCCCGGCCACGCCGGCACCCATGACAAACACCTTGGCAGCCGGCACAGTGCCGGCGGCGGTCATCATCATCGGCAGCGCGCGATCATACTCGGCGGCGGCGTCGATCACGGCGCGGTAACCTGCAAGGTTTGCCTGCGAGGACAGGACGTCCATGGACTGGGCACGCGTGATGCGCGGCATGAACTCCATGGCGAAAGCGGTGACGCCTGCTGATGCCATCGCGGCGACGTCACCCTCATTGCCATATGGATCCATGGAGGCGAGGACGAGCGCGCCCTTTTTGTAGGTCTTCACCTCGGCAGGTGTCGGGCGGCGCAGCTTCAGGACGACATCGGCCTTGCCGGCATCGGACGCCTTGCCGATCTTTGCGCCGGCCTTTTCAAATTCACTGTCGACAATGCGCGATTGTTCGCCTGCGTTTTTCTCGACGATCACGTCGAAACCCAGCCCCACAAATCGCTTGACCGTTTCCGGAGAGACCGCAACACGACCTTCCGTTACGTCAATTTCTTTAGGCACAAATATGCTTTGTCCCACCGTCATATCCTTTCGGTTGGACCGTCCCCCCATTTCACGGAGCCGAGGGAGCGGCTCCGCACGTCACATCGCGGCAAGTGGCGCGCCTAGCGCAGCAGCCAGGCGCCGATCACCGAGATCAGAATGAAGAGAACGGTGCTGGAGAAAAAACCAGCGGAGGTGAAGAAACCAAACGCCATTGCCACCAGAATGGCGACAACCACCAGGCTCGAATATTTGATGACGGCCAGGAAGAGATCGTAGGTCTTCTCGTGTTCGGCGTAGTCCATTTCCGCGCCCGTTTCAGCCGGTCCGGCCGGCAAATTCTCTGCCATCTCAAAACCCCATGGGAATAGAATTGGTCTTGGGAGATAGCGAAAAGATGGCGGAAGGGCAATGGGAGGATTGCCGCATGAACAATCCAATGCGCTTTGAGGCGCCATAAGAGAACCGATTTCACGGAAACGGTACGGAATGTGGAAAAATCAGCGCTCCGGGCATGAAATGGCGTACTACTGTTTCGTCATCGCAAACGGCATATGGTGAATCACGAGAGCCAGCGCTTGCGTCGCTTGTAGTGTTTGACGTTCCGGAATGAGCGACGACCCTCGCCACCGACACCGAGATAGAATTCCTTCACGTCCTCGTTCTCGCGCAGCGCCCTGGCCTCGCCATCGAGCACGACACGGCCCGATTCCAGAATATAGCCATACTTGGCATAGCGCAGCGCCACATTGGTGTTCTGCTCGGCCAGAAGGAAAGAGACGCCCTGCTCCTCATTGAGCTTTCTGACGATCTCGAAGATTTCTTCGACCAGTTGAGGCGCGAGTCCCATGGAAGGCTCATCGAGCAGGATCATCTTCGGGCGCGACATGAGCGCCCGGCCAATCGCCGTCATCTGCTGCTCGCCGCCTGAGGTGTAGCCGGCCTGCGAGTTGCGCCGTTCTTTCAGGCGCGGGAAATAGGTGTAGACCAGATCGAGATCCTCGCGGATAGCCGCCTGCCCGTCGCGCCGGGTAAACGCGCCCGTAAGCAGATTGTCCTCCACCGAGAGATGGCCAAAACAGTGCCGCCCCTCCATGACCTGGATGCAGCCCCGCCGCACAAGATCGTTCGGCGAAAGGTTCTGGACTTCGGCACCACCGAACAGGATCGAGCCCTTGGTCACCTCGCCGCGCTCCGCATGCAGCAGGTTGGAGATGGCCTTGAGCGTTGTGGTCTTGCCCGCTCCATTCGCACCGAGCAAGGCGGTGATCCCACCACGCGGAACCGAGAGGGAAACCCCTTTCAGCACCAGTATGACGTGATCGTAGATGACCTCGATATTGTTGACTTCGAGGATCTGTTCATCGGCCTGTGGCGCGGGAGCTGGTGTCGTCATGCCGTCGGTTCCCATTTTATGGAAATGCTGCTCCCCGCTGGAGACGGGGAGCAGTGGGGCGTCAAGTGCCTACATGCTGCACTCTTCATTGACCGGCCAGGGCGCGTTGGCTTCCGCATATTCCTTGGCCTTTTCAGCTTCCAGTTTTTCGATTTCGGCACGGTCGGGTGTCAGAAGGTCCGACGCCTTGACGAATTTCGCGCCGTCCCATTGAAGCATCCAGCCGCCACCATGGCCGGTGTGATCGGCGCATGACGTGCTGAAGGGAACGAGCATGCCTTCGGCGCCGAGTTCCTTCAGCCGGGCTTCATCGAGATTGATGTTTTCCAGCCCCCAGCGCAGTTGCTCCGGGCTGGGATTGCGCACATCGAACTCTTCCTGCGCAGCCTTGATGCCCTCGACCAGTATGACGGAGATCATGAGACCGCGCTGATAGAACACGGAATCGAACTCACCTTCACCCTGATTGATCTGCGACTTGCCGGCATCGACAACATATTTCTTGATGTCGGCCATAAGCGGAGCCTCGGAATTGGGCACGCTCCAGGAGATCGAGCGGTAGCCTTTGCCCTGATCGCCGACCAGCTTGAGATCGCCATCATGGCCGGACCACCACACACCGATAAACTGGTCCATCGGATATTTTGTCTTTACGGCCTCGGTTATGGCGCCGGCGTTCATCGCGCCCCAGCCCCACATTACGACAAAATCAGGCCGCTCGCGGCGGATCTGCAGCCACTGCGCGGACTGGTTCTGCATTTCGGTCAGGCCAACCGGGATCGGTACGAGGTTGAAACCATGCTTCTCGGCCAGAACCTCAAGCAGAGGCAGAGGCTCCTTGCCGAACGGATGATCGAGATGCAGGAAGGCGATCTTCTTGTCTTTCAGACTGTCGAGATTGCCGTCCGAAATGTTTTTCAGGATCATCGACGCGCCATCCCAGTAGGATGACGGCGGGTTGTAGGCCCACTGGAATACCTTGCCATCGGCCATGGGCGAGAAGCCATAGCCGGGCGCGAGGATCGGGATCTTGTCGACATTCGACTTGGGCAGGACCTGAAGCGTGATGCCGGTCGACCAGGGCTGCGTGACCACGGCGCGTGCCTTGGTTTTTTCGTAACACTCAACACCTTTCTCGGTGTTGTAGCCGGTTTCGCACTCGTCATATTCGAGTTTGACGCCGTTCAGCCCGCCATCGCGCTCGTTTAACAGCGTGATGTAATCGCGCTGGCCATTCATGAGCGGTGTGCCGGTGGCCGCGAAGGGGCCGGTGCGGTAGGCCAGGTTCGGAATGTAGATGGCCTCGTCCTGCGCAGCAGCAGGGACGGCGACGCTGGCGGCAGCAAGAAGGGCTGACGACAGGATCGCATTTCTGAGCATTCTCTTCATACTCTCTCCTCCACTTGTTCCGTTCTCCGAAAGGAAGGGGCGAACAATCCCCGTTTCAGACACCTTTTCCACCTAGTGCGGAAATGGCCACAGAATGAATTTCTCGCGGATCATCGCCCAGAAGCGCGCGAGCCCGTGCGGCTCGATGATCAGAAAGGCGATGATGAGCGCACCGATGATCATGATGTTCAAATGCTCGACCATGGCTGAATCGAGTGGAATGCCGAACGCCTGCGGCACACTGCCGATGATGACCGGCAGGGCCACGATGAGGATGGCTCCGAGGAAGTTTCCAAGGATCGAACCCAACCCGCCAATAATGGCAATGAACAACACGCGGAAGGACAATGGAATGTCGAACAGGTTCGCCTCCGCTGCACCGCGCCACAGAAACACGAACAGCGCGCCGGCAATGCCCACCACATAGGATGAAACGAAGAAGGCCATGAGCTTGGAGCGCATCAGATTGATGCCGACAAGCTCTGCGGCGATGTCCATGTCACGCACCGCCTTCCACATGCGGCCGATGCGCCCGCGCGTGATGTTGATGGCGAAGAAGGTGATGACGCAGACCACGCACAGGACGAAGTAGTATTGCGTGATTGCCGTGGCACGTGGACCAGCGACGGTGATGCCGAACATGTCGATATTGGGCACCTGGATCGCGCCGGAGGCATTGTAATTGTAGAGCCATGCCCATTTCTGGAACAGCCAGACAAGGAAGAACTGGGCGGCCAGCGTGGCGATGGCGAGGTAAAAACCCTTGATGCGGAGCGACGGCAGGCCGAACAGCACGCCTATGGCGGCGGAGAAAAAGCCCGATAGCGCAATGGCCACCACGATGTTCATCTCCGGAAAGATCGTGATGAGCTTGTAACAGGCATAGGCGCCCACGCCCATGAAAGCCCCGGTGCCAAGCGACAATTGCCCCGCATAGCCCGTCAGAATGTTGAGGCCGAGGGCTGCCAGCGAATAGATGAGGACCGGGATCAGCAGCGCGCGGAAGGTGAATTCGCTTGCCGTGAGCGGGAAGATGACGAACGCGAAGACGAGGATGACGCCGAGCAGGAACGCATCCTGCCGCACCGGAAACAGCGCGTGATCGGCTTCGTAACTCGTCTTGAACTGGCCTGCTGTGCGGTAGAACATGAATTATACCCGCTCAATGATTTTTTCGCCGAACAGCCCCTGCGGGCGGAAGAGAAGCACCAGCAGCGCCAGCATGTAGGCGAACCAGGCTTCGGTGTTGCCGCCAAGCAGCGGCTGGCCCCAATAGATCTCGAAGAGCTTTTCCAGAATGCCGATGGCGAGCCCGCCGATGATCGCGCCCATGACGCTTTCCAGCCCGCCGAGCATCAGCACCGGCAGCGCCTTGAAGGCGATCACCTCCAGCGCGAACGACACGCCGGCGCGCGCGCCCCAGACAATGCCCGTGGCAAGCGCGATGACACCGGCAATGAACCAGACGATCACCCAGATAGTGGAGAGCGAAATGCCCACTGAAAGGGCAGCCTGATGGTCATCGCCCAGCGCGCGGATGGCGCGGCCGATCTTGGACTTGTTGAGGAAGACCAGAAGCGCTGCGACCAGCACCATGGCACCGATCACCGCCGTCAGGTCTTTCTCCTCGATGGAGACGAAGCCGCCAAAAGGTTCGAACACGATGCTGCCGGTGGGGATGAAAAGCTGTTCGGTGATCATCACCTTGTTTTCGCCACCGAAGATCAGTTCGCCGAAGCCGATCAGGAAGAGCGTGATGCCGATGGTGGCCATGAACAGGATGATGTCGGGCTGGTTGACCAGCGGCCTCAGCACCACGCGCTCGATGGTCATGGCAAGCACCAGCATTACGGCCAGCGTGAGCGGCAGGGCAAGCAGGGCCGGCACGCCTTTTTCATAGAGGCCCACCAGCGTGAGGGCGGCGAACACCACCATAATGCCCTGCGCAAAATTGAAGATGCGCGAGGATTTGTAGATCAGCACAAAGCCGAGCGCGATCAGCGCGTAGAGCACCCCTCCGACAAGCCCTTCCCAGAGCACCTGAAGCAGGAAATCGGGAGCGGCCGCCATGTCGGCGAAGGGCTTTATCAGGATGTCGTTCAAGAATTCCATGCGTTCCTCCCCTCGCCACCTAGTGCGGGACGCCCAGATAGGCGTCGATCACATCCTGACTGTTCTTCACCTCGTCGGGCGAGCCGTCGGCGATCTTCTTGCCGTAATCGAGCACCACCACGCGGTCGGACAGGTCCATGACCACGCCCATATCGTGCTCGATCAGCGCGATGGTGGTGCCGCGCTGCTGGTTCACGTCGATGATGAAGCGACTCATGTCTTCCTTTTCCTCAAGATTCATGCCCGCCATGGGCTCATCGAGAAGAAGAAGCGTCGGCTCCATGGCAAGCGCGCGGCCAAGCTCGACGCGCTTTTGCAGGCCATAGGGCAGCTTGCCCACCGGGGTGCGGCGAATGTGCTGGATCTCCAGAAAATCGATGATCTCCTCGACCTTTTCGCGGTGTTCGATCTCTTCGCGCAGCGCCGGCCCATGCCATAGCATCTGCCAGCCGATATTGCGCTTCATCATGACCGAGCGGCCAGCCATGATGTTGTCGAGCGTCGACATCCCCTTGAAGAGAGCGACGTTCTGGAAGGTGCGGGCGATGCCCTGCCCCACCGCCTCGTGCGGCTTCATGGAGCGGCGCTCGCGCCCGCGAAAGATGATCGTGCCCTGCTGCGGCGTGTAGAAGCCGTTGATGACGTTGAGCATGGACGTCTTGCCGGCACCGTTGGGGCCGATAATGGCACGGATTTCGCCCTTCAGAACGTTCAACGAGATATCCGTGATCGCCTTGACGCCGCCGAAGGAAAGCGAGACGTTTTTCACATCCAGAAGAACACCGCCCCGGGCGATGCCGTCATCGGCGGCGCTGAGCTCACTGGGATCGGGGCGCAGGTTCATTCGGCAGCCTCCCGTGCGCTCTCGGCCGGAACCGCATGGACCTCGGCGTCGACGATCTTCACCGTCGCGCGGATGATGCCCTTGCGGCCATCTTCATAGGTGACCTGGGTTTCCACGAATTTCTCCGTGGAGCCGTCGTAAAGCGCCTCGATCAGCTCGCCATAGCGCTCGGCGATGAACTTGCGGCGCACCTTCTGGGTGCGGGTCAATTCGCCGTCATCGGCGTCGAGTTCCTTGTGCAAAACGAGGAAGCGCCTGATCTGGGAAGCCGCCATCAGCGGTTCGCGAGCGAGCCTGCGATTGGCCTCGTTCACATGGGCTGCGATGATCTCGTAGACGCGCGGGTGCCCGGCAAGCTCCTGATAGGACGCATAGGCGATGTTGTTGCGCTCGGCCCAGTTGCCGACCGCCTGCAGGTCGATGTTGATAAATGCCGCGCAGAATTCCCGCCCATGGCCGAACGCCACCGCCTCCTGAATGTCCGGGAAAAACTTTAGCGTATTTTCGATGTATTTCGGGGCAAACAGCGCGCCGTTGGAGAGCTTGCCGACATCCTTGGCGCGGTCGATGATCTTGAGCTGACCGTCGCTGTCGAAGAAGCCGGCGTCACCCGTGTGCACCCAGCCATCTTCGGTCTTGGTTTCGCGGGTCGCCTCGTCGTTCTTGTAGTAGCCGACGAAAACGCCCGGCGAGCGATACATCACTTCGCCACTTTCTGCGATGCGGATTTCCACCTCCGGCGATGGCAGACCGACCGTGTCGGGACGGATCTTTCCGTCTTCCTGCGCGGTGATGTAGACGGTGGCTTCCGTCTGGCCGTAGAGCTGTTTCAGGTTCAGCCCCAGCGAACGGTAGAAGGAGAAAAGCTCCGGCCCGATGGCCTCGCCCGCCGTATAGCCGACACGCATGTTCGAAAAGCCCATGCGGTTTTTCAACGGGCCATAGACCATGAACTCGCCGAGCCCGTATTTCAGCCGGTCAAATAACCCCACCCCTTCGCCATTCAGGATGCGCTCGCCGACCTTTGCCGCATGGGCGAGGAAATAGTCGAACATCGCCTTCTTGAGCTTTCCCGCATCCTCCATCCGCACCATGATCGAGGTCAGCATGGCCTCGAAGACGCGCGGCGGTGCGAAGAAGTAGGTCGGCGCGATCTCGCGGCGATCCTCGTTCACCGTTTCGGGGCTTTCAGGACAGGCGACGCAGAAGCCAGCCGTGTAGGACTGGGCGTAGGAGAACAGGTGATCGCCCACCCATGCCAGCGGCAGATAGGCGATGATCGTCTCGTTCTCGGTCAGATTGTCGAAGGCGTTGCCGTTAATGGCCGAGCGCACGAAATTGTCGTTCGACAGCATCACGCCCTTGGGGCGGCCCGTGGTGCCTGAGGTGTAGAGCATCACCGAAAGGTCGGCGCCGCGCCCCTTCTCGATCTCGGCCAGCCAGTCGTCGTTGACACCCGGCTCTTCGGCAAGCCGGCGCAGACCCTCTTCGCGCAGGTCATGATACGCATGGAGATGGGTGTGATCGTAATCGCGTAAACCCCGCTCCTCGTCATAGACGATCTCAGTCAGAAGCGGCGCCTCGTCGGAAATGGACAGAACCTTGTCGACCTGCTCCTGGTCCTCGACGACAGCGAAGGTGACCTCGGCATGGTTCAGAACATAAGCCATCTCTTCGGCGACGGAATCGGCATAGACCGGCACCGGAACCGCCCCCAATGACTGGGCAGCAGCGAAGGCCCAGTAAAGCCTCGGCCGGTTGGAACCGATCACGGCGATCTTGTCGCCACGCTTGAGGCCGATCGACTGGAGACCAAGCGCAAAAGCCCGCACTTCCTCAAGCTGCTCGGCCCAGCTCCAGCTCTGCCAGATGCCGTAATCCTTGAAGCGCATCGCCGGCCGGTCGCGAAACCGCTCGGCGTTCCAGAGCAGATATTTGGCAAACGTATCCTTAGACGCGTCAGAATGCGCCAAGTCGCTTCCTCCCACTGTCAGCGGTTGACCGCTGTTTTCCCGGCTCCTCCCAGAACCGGTTCTTGATTGGATCGAGGGTTCCACGAAACCTGCAACCGATCAACACGCCCCTTGACAGACAGGCGATCAGTTTGCCTTTATACTAGCGGAATTATGTGCGCGGATGCGAGTATTCCGGAAGCATCAGGCGCCTGCTCCGACCAAAGTCTAAGCGATTATCAAGAAGAATGACGGGTTCTGCGGGACCAGGACCCGCTCAGGACTCGTAGTGGCTCAGCGCACCCGCATCCACCACTGTGATGCGGCCATGCTCTGCCTTGAGCAGCCCTTCCTCCTCCAGCGCGCGCAAGGCGCGATTGACCACCTGACGCGAGACTCCGGCGAGCAGACCGAGTTCCTCCTGGCTGATCTCGATCGTGGTGCCCGCACGCGGGTAAAGCGTACGATTGAAGAACCAGGACAGGTTACGCGCCACACGCGCCGTCGGACCCAGAATGCGATCATATTCTATCGTCGCGATGAACTGGCCCATGCGCTCATTGAGCTGCCGCACCAGAAACCGGTTGAAACCGGTGCTGTTCTCGTAAAGCCACAGAAAGCTGCTGCGCGACAACATCGCGAGACGCGTATCCCGGATTGCCACGACGTCATATTGTCGGGGCTCGTTCTTGAGCACCGACCCCTCCCCAAACCAGCCGCCATCCGTCACGCCGGCGAAGGTCATTGCCTTCCCGGCAGCGGAGATGGCGCTGATCTTGATGAGTCCCTCGGAAACGCCCGTCCAGTGGTCGAGCCGATCTCCCCGATGGCAGATATAGCTGCCCTTGGAAAAGGTTCGTTCCGTCAGCCCTCGCCGGGCCCGATCCAGTTCCTCATCCGTGAGTTCGGCAGCCCAGATGGTTTCTGCAACCGTATCCCGTTTCGTGCTCATGCCACTTCGATAACCCGGCTGCCCGCGAGCGGCAAGCAGTGGCGCTGAAAGAGGGTACGCTTCAGGCCGCGTGCTTCAGATATTTGGCTGTGGGAAGCACGGTCAGTGGTGGTGCGAGGTGGGCGTTGCCGCGCTCGAACAGAAGCTTTCGCTCCGACCGCGTCGACAGGAAGAACGGAAACCGATCCACAATGGGACCGAACTCCCTGGCACAAACGCCTCCGAACAGCATCAGTGGAACGCTGATTGGCGGATAGGTGCGCTCCGGGCTCATCTGGCGGGCACCAAAGATCCGGCGATAGAATGCGGTGTGTTCCTGCCGGATGAGACAGGCGCAATAGGTCGAGCGGAAATACTCATAGGCCGCAATCACCAGACGCAGCGAAACGTAGGGCAACGCACGGTATTCGCGCGCCCACTCCGGATCTGCAGCAAGCATGCTGGGGTTGATGCAGCTGTCACCCTGTTCGATCAGAGGCGACATGACGTCACCGAACCCTTTGGTCACGGGACCGAGCGGGTTGCGCTGGTCGATCTGGTGCAGGCGCACAGTGCTGACAAGACGCTTGTCGATATAGACAGCGAAATTGTAGCAATTGGGGAGATCGTCGAGGTCGTCGTGAACGATCTGTCCTTTCGTCTCGGGCACGAAACCATGAGCTCGATAGGAACGGTACCGAAGATGGAAGATCTCTTCACGGTCTTCCCCTGTTTCGCACCGGCGATACTCGGTACGCTCGAGTAGCGCCATCACGCCATCGATGAAGCTTGAAGATTTGTTTGACTGTTCGCGAACGACGCGTTCAGTTCCCGGTTTCAGTCCGACCAGGCCGGTACTCATGACCATTGCCGCATGCCCCATGTCGACTTCTACCACCTCTCGTAGAGTATAAGCGTAGTCCCATGATCAGCGATGTAAAGCTGAAACTCGTAATCAAACTGTTCAGGTTTTATTAACCTTAACAAAAGATTTATGCGCACTCATCTTGCAGATACAAAAGGCGCTGAAAGTCAGTTGGATAGGCGCTCTTCGCGCGCAAGCTGAGCCGGTGTGTAAAGCTGTTTCATTTCGGCCATGGTTTCAATACCCGAGGCCGTCAGGGCCGGACCGAACAGAAATCCCTGCAGGAGATCGGGCTTCACCGAGCTTTCGAGCAACTTCAGCTGATCGAACCGCTCAACGCCTTCGACCGTTACAGCAAGGCCCAGCTTGCGCGAAAGGTCGACCACGCCCTGCAGCAGATGAAGCGAGCGCTCGCCTTCCTTCAGATTTGCGACAAAGCTACCGTCGATCTTGATTTTGTCGAGCGGTAATGTGTGCAGATAGCTGAGGGAAGAGTATCCGGTGCCAAAGTCGTCCAGCGCGATGCGCACACCAAGCCTCTTCAAGGTATTGATGTAACGGACGGTCGCTTCTGTATCGTTGAGGAGTGCAGTCTCCGTCACTTCGATTTCAAGGCGGTCCGGCTTCAGTCCCGCGCCGTTGAGAGCCCGCTCCACCTTGCCGACAACCGCCTCAGAGCGAAAATCCTTTGCCGACAAATTGACCGACACACTCACATGTTCCGGCCACTTAACGCATTCCTCACACGCTGCCTCGAGAACGATCGAGCTGATCTCGGAGATCAGACCCATTTCCTCCGCGAGAGGTATGAAGACCGCGGGTGAGACCAGTCCGAGGTCCGGATGGTCCCAGCGACACAGCGCCTCACAGCTCGTGATCCGCATCGTGCCTGCATCAACGATCGGCTGATAAACAACGCGCAGACTGCGCGCCTCGATGGCGCTGCGCAGATCGGCCTTCATCACCTGCCGGTTTCGGAATGCGATATCCATCTCGGTTTCGAACAGGCTCCAGGCATTTTTGCCCAGCTCCTTGGCCCGGAAGAGCGCCAGATCCGCCTTGACGATCATCGAGTCCACATCGCTTGAGCGAACAGGCACGACCACGGCCCCGCCACTCGCCTGAACGCGCATCGCATGTCCCGCGACATCGACTTCACCGGTAAGCGAGGCGAAGATTTGCTCGAACTGCCGGGAGAACTCTTCTTCGTCGGCCACCTGGTTGAAGTAGACCATGAACTCATCGCCGCCGAACCGGCTGATGCGAATGTTGGGGTTTGCGAAGGCAGAAAGTCGCTCGGCCACCGCATATATCAAGCCGTCTCCGACTGGATGACCGAGCGTATCGTTGACTGTCTTGAAATCATCCAGATCGAGAACCCCAAGAGCGCACAGGCGCCCCTGGTCGCCTGCCGCCATCGCTTCCGTCACCTTCTCGTGAAAATACGCGCGATTGGGCAGGCTGGTAAGGCTGTCATACCGCGCCATGAAACGGATTTTCTCCTCCGCTTCGACGCGACTTGTAACTTCCTCGAAGGTGAGAACACCCACTTCGTCATGTCCTTCGCGGGCAGCGAACTCAAAGTGCCGCCCATTGGTCATGCGCAACAGAACCTTGCGGTTGCGACCTTCGCGCAGAGCGCGCGACAGCTGTTCTTCGGCGTAGGCATAATCGCGCTCCGAAAGAAGACCGCTTGCCACACCACGCATGAGCAGTGATTTCAGCGTACGCCCCAGCAACTGCTCCGAGGACTTGAACCCAAGCATCTCAGCCGCCTGGGTATTGCTCACCACCACCCGCTCCTCATTGTTCAGCATAAGCAGGCCATGATGCATCGTATTGAGTGCGCGGTCGAAGCGCTGCGCCAGCCTGGTGGAGCGCTTTTCCTCACTGATGGCGGTGAAGAGAACCGTGCGCACCAGATCTGCCATTTTGGTCACGACCAGCATGAATGGCGCGATGAAAAGCCCAAGCACGAAATGATATAAATCGCCCTTCAACATCAGGCCGAGCGCCATCGGAAACACAATCGTCAGCGTCAGGATCGACACCATTTTGTGTGACCCGTAGTTGCGCCCTGCTATTGTGATCGTACCGCTAAGGATGGCCGCGACCGCGGCGAGCTCGCTGAAATTGTCCTCAGACAGAGCCGTGGCGAAGAACCCAAAAGCACCCACGACAAATCCGTGGAGGCTGCCCCACCAGAGGTAACGCGCCTCCCAGGCAAGCGCTGATGGATAGTCGGAGATCAGGGCGTGATCGACACGAGTAATCTTGAAGTAGCGCCAGAGCCCGGCAATGAACATCGCTGGCCCGAAGGCGAGGAAAGCAGCCTGCCCGGTCTTGTAGTAAAGAAGAATGGCAATCAGGCCATAGCAAGCCGCACCGACGGGGAGCACGCCCACGTCCTGAAACAACGAACGGATGTACCCAACGTAGACGTCTTCCGGAATGCTGTTTCTGCTGTTTTTCACCGCATGAGCCCGATTGACGGGCAAGATATGCCATAACAGCATTAAGAAAGGTTTAGTGAAGTTTCTCCGTCCGTTTCTTGAGAGAAGCCGGCTATTCTGCTGCCTTCAGGAAGGGATCTTCCGTTTCACCATCTTCCAGACGCTGGATCAGTCTCGCCCGCTCCTGCGCTGCTTTTGCCGCATTGGCTTCCTTGATGTGCCCGTACCCGCGAATGAGGGCGGGGATCGATGCAAGCGCAGCCGCAGCATTCGCCCTCTCCGGAGAAAGCACTGCCTCGATCCGATCGAGGTCGGCTTCATATTCGGACAACAGCCGCCGCTCCATTCGACGCTCCTGCGTACGGCCGAAGAGGTCGAACGGCGTGCCGCGCAGCCCGCGCAAACGCGCCAGCAGGCGAAAGGCGGTCATCATCCAGGGACCAAAATTCGATTTTCTGGGGTGGCCGGCAGCATCGCGACGACCGAGAATGGGCGGGGCAAGGTGAAATTCAAGACGGTCATAGCTCTCAAATTCCGCAGCGAGCTGGCGTTTGAAGGCACCATCGGTGTAGAGCCGCGCCACCTCGTACTCATCCTTGATCGCCATCAGCTTGAACAGGTTCCGCGCCGCGGCCTCCGTCACAGCGATCGAGCCCGGCACAGCTTTTTCTTCCGCGGCGCGCAAACGGGCGACACGTCGGCGGTAGCGCTCCGCGTAAGCCTGGCTCTGATAGCCGGCCAGGAAAGCCGCGCGCCGGTCGATGATCTCATCGAGTGTCTGCGAAACAGGTTGCCGGACATCGCCATTCGAAGACTTAGCGACCAGTTGGCTCACAAACTCTGGATCGTGCGCCGCGCAGCGCCCCCAACGGAAGGCGGAAACGTTCATGCTTACCGCCTGGCCATTGAGCTCTATCGCTTTCTCGATGGCTTCTGCAGAGATTGGCAAACCACCAAGCTGATAAGCCATGCCAAGCATGAGCATGTTGGCACCAACGGAATTGCCAAAGAGAACGCTCGCCGTGTGTGTGGCATCGAAGAAATGCGCCTTTTCTTCACCGACCGCAGCGCGGATTGCCATTTTCAGGCGCTCGGTCGGTAGAGAGAAATCGGCTGAGCGTGCAAAGTCTCCAGGCATCACTTCCGCCGTGTTGGCCATGAAAAGCGTGTGCCCCTGACGGGCCGCTGCGAGAACCTTCTTGGCGCCGGAAACCACCAGGTCACAGCCAAGAACGAGATCCGCCTCACCCGCCGAGACGCGAATGGCGTGAATATCTTCCGGTGTCTCGGCGACGCGAAGATGAGTGAAAACCGCACCGCCCTTCTGCGCCAGCCCCGCCATGTCGATGATGCCCGCACCCTTGCCTTCCAGGTGGGCAGCCATGCCGACGATCGCGCCGATGGTCACGACGCCCGTGCCGCCGATTCCGTCCACCACCGCCGACCAGCCGCGCGTGAGACTGTAAAGCTCCGGCTCCGGCACACCTTCCAGCGGATCACTGGCACCGGTTGCGGCTTTCGCCTTCTTCAGCCTGGCTCCGTGCACCGTCACAAAGGACGGGCAAAAACCGTTCACACAGGAAAAATCCTTGTTGCAGCTCGACTGATCAATTCGGCGCTTGCGACCGAATTCGGTTTCCTGCGGCTGCACCGAAACGCAATTGGATTTGATTCCACAGTCACCACAGCCTTCGCACACGAGTTCGTTGATGAAAACGCGCTTGTCCGGGTCGGGGAAAGTGCCACGCTTGCGCCGGCGACGCTTCTCCGCAGCACAGGTCTGATCATAAAGCAGAACGGAAACGCCCTTCACCTCACGAAGGTCGCGCTGCACCTGATCGAGATCGTCACGATGGTTGATCGTGGTGCCCTTGGGGAAGCTCACAACCCCGGCGTATTTTTCCGGTTCATCGCTGACAACGGCAATGCGCTGCACGCCTTCCGCGCGCACCTGGTCAGCGATCATGTCGACGGTGAGACCGCCTTCATGCGGCTGTCCACCCGTCATGGCAACAGCATCGTTGTAGAGGATCTTGTACGTGATGTTTGCGCCCGACGCGATCGCGAACCGGATCGCCATGGACCCTGAATGATTGTAGGTGCCATCGCCGAGGTTCTGGAAGAAATGCTCGCGCTTCGAGAATGGGGCCTGCCCAATGAACTGCGCACCCTCGCCGCCCATCGCGGTGAAACCCACATTGGAACGATCCATCCAGGTGGCCATGAAGTGACAGCCAATACCGCCGCCGGCAATCGACCCTTCGGGAACATTGGTTGAGGTGTTGTGCGGGCATCCGGAGCAGAAAAAGGGCGTGCGACCTGATACGTCCTGCGTATCCGCAAGCATCGCCTGAAACTGGCGAAGCCGCGACACATGAGCGGCAATTTCCTCCGACGGACCGATGACGCGCAGGATGCGCTCGCCGATGGCGATGGCGATTTCATTGGGATCAAGTGCCGCCGTGGGCGCGAAAAGCCGGTTGCCTTTCTCATCCACCTTGCCGATGATTTCCGGCTGATTGGCTGTCCCGTAGAGATTCTCGCGCAATTGCACTTCGATCAGCGAGCGCTTTTCCTCGACCACGATCACCATGTCGAGGCCGCGCGCGAACTCCCGCATGTGCTCGACATCGAAGGGCCATGGGCAGGCCACCTTGAAAAGACGGATGCCAAGTTGCTTTGCACGCGCCTCATCGATCCCCAGATCGTCCAGCGCCTGACGCGTGTCGAGGTAGCTCTTCCCAAGCGTGACAATGCCGATCTTTGCATTGGCGCCGCCGGAATAGATGATGCGGTTGAGATTGTTTGCCTGGACGAAGGCCGCGGCGGCAGCGCGCTTGAAGTCGTAGAGCCGGGCCTCCTGCCCGAGCATGTTGATCTCGTTGCGGATGTTAAGACCGCCGGGCGGCATCTCGAATTCGGGCGTGACGATGTTCAGCCGCTCAAGCGACACATCCACGGAGGCTGTCGATTCAATGTTGTCCTTGACGCATTTGATGGCCGTCCAGGTCCCTGCAAAACGCGACAGCGCATAGCCATAGAGACCATAGTCTATCAGTTCCTGAACGCCGGCAGGGTTCAGAATCGGGATCATCGCATCGACAAAAGCGAACTCGCTGGCATTGGCAACCGTCGAGGACTCGGCTGTGTGGTCATCGCCCATGAGCGCCAGCACACCACCATGTTTCGAGGAGCCTGCGTGATTGGCATGGCGAAAAACATCGCCGGAGCGGTCTACGCCCGGGCCTTTGCCATACCAGACGCTGAAAACACCGTCATATTTGCCTTCGCCAAGAAGTTCGGTCTGCTGAGACCCCCAACAGGCGGTGGCCGCCAGTTCCTCGTTCAGACCGGGCTGGAAGACCACATTCGACGCTTCGAGCTGTTTTTTCGCCTTCCAGAGCTGCTGATCGAGCCCACCAATGGGCGACCCACGATAGCCGGAAACGAAACCGGCCGTATTCAGCCCCGCACGTCGATCACGCTCACGCTGCATCAGGAGCATCCGGACAATCGCCTGCGCGCCGGATACGAAAATGCGCTCCTTCGTTAAATCGAACTTGTCATCGAGCGTGACGTCGTGAAGCGTCATGTAATAATTCCTCCTCTGCGGATCACGGTTGGAAACGCTTCCGCAAGGGTAGTTTTCTATCCGCCCGGCATCCCGTCAAACGAATTTGCGGGCTCCACAACAATGAGCAACGCCAGGACAGGAAGCGGCATTTCCCGGGACATTTTATTAGCTGAACCGCATGAACAGCGCACGAATCTGACCTGAGTATACTCGTCGGTCTCCCGAGTGCAGCAAGCAGCATGGCATATTCACTTCGCAATTTGGGTTTGAAAGGCAGAAAATGGCGACTTTTCCCGCTGTGTTACTTTTTCGCCAGAAACAAAGCTGCTAATCAATCGCTGCCTAGTAACTAGGTTGAAGGGCAGGACAGGGAACAACTTCCGCTCGTATCGGGGAAATGCAAGAGGGCCTCATGACACATCATCACGCGCCGCCCACCGTGCGCGCAATCGCTATTTTAGTCCGCGCAATCAGCGGCCTTAATGCGCTCATCGGCAATGTTTTTTCTTGGCTTTCGCTGGCCATCGTTCTGGTTTGCTTCACCGTTGTCGTGCAGCGCTACGTCTTCTCAACCAGCTTTGTGTGGATGCAGGACCTCTATATCTGGCTGAACGGAGCGATGTTCACCGCCGTCGCCGGTTTCGCCCTCCTCAGAAACGACCATGTGCGGGTAGACATTTTCTACCGACCGGCCAGCACACGGCGCAAGGCGATCGTGGATCTGATCGGTGTGATCCTGTTCCTTCTGCCTTTTTCCTGGATCGTGGCCTATTACGGGTGGAGCTTCGTCAGCCGTTCCTGGCGGCTGGGAGAGGCATCCGCCAATGTGGGCGGCATGCCGGGACTGTTCATTCTCAAAGGCTTCATCCTCGGATTTGCCGTTCTGCTTGCCCTGCAGGGCATCGCGATGGCTCTGCGCTCGGTTCTCGTCCTCTACGACAAAGAAAACCTGCTGCCGGAAAGCCTGAGATACGAAATCAATGACGACGAACAGCCGGAGGCGCACGTCTGATGGATCCGGTTCTTATTGGCGAGCTCCTTTCGGGGCTCATGTTCTTCGGCATTATCGGCTTTCTTCTTCTGGGCTTTCCCGTCGCCTTTACGCTCGCCGGCGTGTCGCTCATGTTCGGTCTCGTCGGCATGTGGATCGGCGTGTTCGACCCCTCCAATTTCGGCAGTCTCGCAAACCGCTATATCGGCTACATGACCAATGAAGTGCTGGTGGCTGTCCCGCTCTTCATCTTCATGGGCGTGATGCTGGAGCGCTCCAAGATCGCCGAGCAGCTGCTTTTGACCATGGGCAAGCTGTTCGGCAATCTGCGCGGCGGGCTTGGCATGTCGGTCATCATCGTAGGCGCACTTCTGGCCGCTTCCACCGGCGTGGTGGGTGCCACAGTCGTGACCATGGGGCTGATCTCGCTCCCGGCAATGCTGCGCGCGAACTACGACCCCCGGCTTGCCTCCGGCGTCATCTGCGCTTCGGGCACGCTCGGCCAGATCATCCCGCCCTCCACCGTTCTCATCTTCATGGGCGACATGCTATCGGGCATTAACGCACAGGTGCAAATGGCAAAGGGCAACTTCGCCCCGGTTCCCGTCTCGGTGGGCGACCTCTTCGCAGGCGCACTTCTTCCCGGTGTGCTGCTGGTGGGGCTATATCTCGGATGGACGCTCCTGAAGGCGGTTTTCGATCCGGCCTCCTGTCCAGCCACCCCGGTGCCTGCGGAAGAAAAGAAAGAGTTGCTGGGAGAGGTCGCTGTCGCGCTTTTGCCTCCGCTTCTTTTGATCATGGCCGTTCTCGGCTCCATCCTCGGTGGCATTGCGACACCGACGGAAGCCGCTTCCGTTGGCGCCGTCGGCGCGATGGTGCTTGCGGCCCTGCGCTGGCGGCTCTCCTTTGCCGTGCTACGGGAAACGGCAATCGCCACGGCCTCCATCACCTGCATGGTGTTCATCATCCTGTTCGGCGCTTCGGTGTTTTCCATCGTTTTCCGCCTGATGGGTGGTGACAATCTGGTGCACGAATTCCTCGCCAACCTGCCTGGCGGCACACTGGCAGCGGTGGCCGTGGTGATGTTCATCATGTTCCTGCTGGGTTTCATCCTCGACACGTTCGAGATCATCTTCATCGTCATCCCGATCACCGCACCGATCCTGCTGGCGCTTGATGTGGATCCGGTCTGGCTTGGTGTGCTTGTCGGCGTGAACCTGCAGACGAGCTTCCTCACTCCGCCTTTCGGCTTCGCGCTGTTCTATCTGCGCGGGGTCGCCCCGGATTCAGTGAAGACATCGATGATCTACAAGGGGGTTCTGCCCTTCGTGCTGCTTCAGCTCCTGGCCATCGCGATCATGTTCATGTTCCCGGAGATCGCCACCTGGTTGCCGAGAGCGATCTACAGCTAGGATCACAAACGGCAGGCAACAAAAAAGCCCGGCACAAGCCGGGCTTTTTCGTAGACCTCAATCCGGGTCAGATCGAGAAGTACTTCTTGCGAGCCTCAACGAAAGCACCGTCAGTGCCTTCTGTGCGGGTACGCAGAATGTTGAGCGACTCGATGAAGCTCTCGGTCGTCTTCTTCGTCAGGGCGTCTCCGGAATCGCGCAGTTCGCCGAGAATTTCGGTCGCAGCCTTCGCGCCTGCCTCAATAATGTCGTCGGGGAACTGGCGAACATTGACGCCATGCTCATCGACGAGCGTCTTCAGGGCACGCGGATCATTGGCGTAGAAATCCGAAGCCACCTGATCGTACTCCGCCTGGCAGACATCCTTGACGATCGCCTGCAGGTCGGAGGGCAGTTCCTGATATTTCGCCTTGTTGACCACCAGTTCGGTTGCCAGACCCGGCTCCACAAAGCTCGGGAAATAATAATTCTTGGCGACCTGGTAGAAACCGAGCGCCAGATCGTTATAGGGACCAACGAACTCAGCCGCATCAAGCGTGCCCGACTGAAGCGCCTGGAAAATCTCGCCGGCAGCCATGTTGGTGACCGTCGCGCCAAGCTTCTCCCACACACGGCCGCCAAGGCCCGGCGTGCGGAAGCGTAGACCTTTGACAGAATCGAGACCCGTCAGTTCCTCACGGAACCAGCCACCGGCCTGCGTGCCCGTATCGCCGGACAGGAAACCCTGGACGCCGAACTGGTCGTAGATCTCGTCCCAGATCTCCTGACCGCCCATATAGCGGACCCATGCCGCCATTTCACGCGAGGTCATGCCGTAGGGCACGCCGGTAAAGAAGGACAGGGCCGGGCTCTTGTTCTGCCAGTAATAAGCAGCACCATGGCTCATCTCGGCCGAACCGTCGATCACAGCGTCAAGCGACTGAAGCGGCGGAACGAGTTCACCCGCGGAATAGACCTGCACGGTCAATCGACCGTCCGAAGCCGCCGTGATGCGATCTGCAAGCCTCTGGGCACCAACGCCCAGACCCGGAAAATTCTTCGGCCACGTGGTGACCATGCGCCAGGTCTGGTTACCCTGAGCGATCGCAGGCGTGGCTAACGCCGCAGCGCCCGCGCCGGCACCCGTCAGTCCAGCTTTCCTGAGAAAAGAACGACGATCCATGTATACCTCCCAAAAGAACATCAAGCGAAAAAAAAGGCCGCAGAACGGCCTCATCGACTTTACCGCAGCACCGACAACAACCTCCCCGGCGCAGCGGAAACTTATCAATACACGCACACGCATAAGTGTCCAGACTGCTGCCTGCAGGGGGCGGCGATTTGGGACATTTGCCCGGTATGACCGTGTTTATTCACCTGGTTGCGACTTGAGCACGGACCCAGATTGCCGTGTCTGAGACTTCAATGTCGACTTTTGGCTCACTTGAACGCAGGCTGCAGATGCAAGACAAAGCATAAGTCCCGAGAATCACAAAAACGATCCGGGGGGAACACATTGCTGGGAGGAAAGCATGGCGGGGCTTCTAGGCCTTTCGCGCCTGATTGACGCTATTAATCAATTCATCGGAAAGCAGGTTTCATGGCTGATCCTGGTTGCGGTGCTTGTCTCGGCCTACAACGCCATCATCCGCTTTCTGGGAGATGGTCTGCCAGCCTATCTGCCGATACCGAGGGCTTCCAACAGCCTGCTTGAACTCCAATGGTACCTCTACGGAACCGTGTTCATGCTGGCGTCTGCCTATACGCTGCAGCGCAATGAACACATTCGCATCGATATCGTTTCGAGCCTGTTCACGAAGCGGACGCGGGACTGGATCGACCTCTTCTGCCACATCTTCTTTCTGCTGCCATTCGTCGTCCTGATTGTCTGGCTGAGTTGGCCCTGGTTTCAGCGGTCATTCATCTCGGGAGAGATTTCCGCCAATGCAAGCGGTCTGATCATCTGGCCGGCCAAGTTCATGGTGCTTGCCGGCTTCGTGCTTCTGACAGCGCAGGCCATCTCAGAGATCGTAAAGCGATATGCGGTCCTGCGCGGATTGATCGACGAACCCAACCCTCAACACGAGATACATCCGGCCGCCGAAGCAGCCATCGAAATGGAGGAGAAGCGCGATGATTGACCTTATCGCGCATAACCTCGCGCCCATCATGTTTGTCACCGTGATGGCGATGCTTCTGATCGGCTATCCCGTGGCGTTCACTCTTGCCGCCGGCGGCCTCCTCTTTTTCGTGTTCGGCGTGGAGCTATCCCACATCTCCAGCGAGATCCGTCTCTTCTGGCCTCTGCTACAGTCACATCCCGAGCGCATCTACGGGATCATGTACAACGACACCCTGCTCGCCATTCCGTTTTTCACCTTTATGGGGCTGATCCTGGAACGCTCCCGGATGGCGGAGGACCTGCTGGACACGATCGGCCAGCTCTTCGGCCCGGTGCGCGGCGGGCTTGCCTATGCGGCCGTGCTGGTCGGCGCCCTGCTTGCCGCCACGACGGGTGTCGTTGCCGCATCCGTCATCGCCATGGGCCTCATCTCACTGCCAATCATGATGCGCTACAACTACAATCGTGGCTTTGCGACGGGCACCATCGCCGCGTCCGGCACATTGGCGCAGATCGTGCCTCCCTCGCTTGTCCTGATTGTCATGGCCGATCAGCTTGGGCGATCAGTGGGGGATATGTATGTTGGCGCGCTTTTGCCGGCACTCGCCATTATCGGCGCCTATTGCCTGCTGGTTTTTGCCGTCACCATCGTCAAGCCCCACTGGGCCCCGGCTCTGCCTCCTGAAACCCGCACTCTCGGCGGCGGCGTAACCTCACTAATCCTGCTGCTTGCCGCATCAGTTGCGGTTTATTTCGCCACCTATCATACGCTGTTCGCCGACATGCGCAGCGAGGTGAGGCTGGTCTGGGCAGCAACGGCGGCGACGATGTTCGCTCTCACCATCAGCCTCGCCAATCGGCACCTGAAACTGAACATCCTCTCAAGGCTTGCCGAGCAGGTGGTGATCGTTCTGATCCCGCCGCTTGCGCTTATCTTTCTGGTCCTTGGCACTATTTTCCTCGGCATTGCGACCCCGACGGAAGGCGGGGCGATGGGCGCGACCGGAGCACTCGTGCTTGCACTGGTCAAGCGGAGGCTTTCCTTTTCCGTCCTCAAACAGGCGCTGGACGCCACAACGAAACTTGCCGCCTTCGTGATGTTCATCCTGATCGGCGCGCGGGTGTTCGGGCTGACCTTCTACGGTATCAACGGCAATGTGTGGATCGAGGAACTGCTTCTGGCACTGCCCGGCGGTGAAATCGGCTTCCTTCTGACCGTGACCGTCATTGTCTTCATTCTGGGCTGCTTTCTCGATTTCTTCGAGATCGCGTTCATCATGGTCCCGCTTCTGGTGCCGGCTGCCGAAACGCTGGGCATCGACCTGATCTGGTTCGGGGTCATTCTTGGCATCAACCTGCAGACATCCTTCCTGACCCCGCCTTTCGGTTTCTCGCTTTTCTATCTGAGATCCATCGCACCGACGAAAGAATGGAAAGACGAGGTTTCCGGGAGAATTCTGCCTGCCGTGAAAACAACGGAGATCTACAAGGGCGCCATACCCTTCATTATCATCCAGTTTCTGATGATCATTCTGGTGATTTCGTTTCCCGGCCTTGTGACGCACTACAAGCAGGAGAGCACCGTCAATCCGGACGAAGTGGAAATCAACATACCCTCCTTCGGTGGCGATGGTGCGGGGGGACCGGGATTTGGCTTGCCCGGCGCATTGGGTGGATCACCCTTCGGCTCACCGCCAGCCACCCAGCCAGCCACCCAGCCAGCCACTCAGCCAGCCACCCAGCCAACCAACCAGAATGACGGGAGTGAGCAAGAAAACAACGGCTTGCAACTACCGGGGCTTGGCGGGCTTCCACCGCTTGGCACGCCTCCGAATGACGCTTCGGAAGAAACCCCGCCTGCACAGCCATCACTGCCGGATCTCAGTCAGCCTCCGAGTTTCGACTGACACATTGAGCCACAAAAGGAAAACCCCGGGACTGAGCCCCGGGGTTTTCCTGACGCTTCAGAGACAGATCAGAGTTTGCCTGCCCGCTGCTGAATCATCATGAAAGTGTCGAACGTATATTCGGACAACTGGGCCCACAGATATGCATCCTTCTTGAAGGCCTGCTGATTGTCGTAGATCTTCTTGAAGGTGGGGTTTGAGGCGTTGATTTCCTCGTAGGTCTCCATTGCTGCGTTGTAGCACGCTTCGAGGATCTCCTGACTGAAGGGACGCAACTGTGCCCCGTCCGCCACCAGTTGCCGCAGTGCCGCCGGGTTCTTGTAGTCGTAGCTCGCCATCATGTCGGCATTGGCCGCCCGGCAGGCCGCGTCGAGCACCGATTGATAGGCTGCAGGCAGTTCATCCCACTTTGCCTTGTTGAACATGGCATTGAGGACCGGGCCGCCTTCCCACCATCCCGGGTAATAGTAGTACTGAGCGACCTTGTTGAAGCCCAGCTTCTGATCGTCATAGGGCCCGACCCACTCGGTTGCGTCGATGGTGCCTTTCTCAAGCGCAGGGTAGATATCGCCGCCGGCGATCTGCTGGGGCACCACACCGAGCTTCTCGATGATTTTGCCGCCCATGCCGCCGATGCGCATCTTCAGCCCTTTGAGGTCCTCGACGGTATTGATCTCCTTGCGGAACCAGCCACCCATCTGGGCACCCGTGTTGCCGCAGGGCAGCGTGTGAAGCCCTTCCGTATGATAGAACTCGTTCATGAGATCATTGCCGCCGCCATAATAGAACCATGCGTTCTGCTGGCGGTAGTTCAGCCCAAATGGAATGGCCGTGCCCAACGCATAGGTCGGATCCTTGCCCCAATAGTAATAGGATGCCGTGTGAGCCATCTCGACGGTGCCGGCGGCTGCCGCGTCCGCGGCCTGAAGCCCCGGCACGATCTCGCCAGCGGCGAAGACCTGGATCTCGAAATTGCCGTCCGTTGCCCCTTTCACGAACTCGGCCATTGTTTCGGCCGCGCCATAGATCGTGTCGAGTGCCTTCGGGAAAGAAGACGTGCAACGCCATGTGACTTTTGGCATCGACTGAGCGACGGCAGGTGCAGAAAGTGCCGACGCGGCGGCAACGCCCGTCCCTGCAATACCTGCCTTCTTGAAGAAGGTTCTGCGGTCCATATGTACTCCTCCCATTCTGGAACCGTCTGCCGTGGTGCACATAACACCCGGCTACAAGCCGGCTTCGCCGCCTGCTGCTGTTTGCTTTTTGTCAGGCGCCAAAAACCACGGTTATCAATGCATGCATGGCGGCCCAAGTCCAGCGAATGGGGGCCGTCTGCGACCAATGTCGAAGGCCCAACGAAATCACTGGACTGCCCATTGGAAAGACGCGAGAAATCTCTACATTCGCTTCCTTGGGAGCGAACGCCAACCAACGGATTTTTTCGAATGCGCACGCCACTGATCGCCGTCTCGACCGATGCAAAAGATTTCGAGAAATATACGTGGCACGCCACGCCTCAACCCTATCTCGATGCAGCCGTCGCCACTGCCGGCGTCCTGCCGGTGCTGTTGCCATCGCTCGGCGAAAAGCTCGATCTGGACAGCCTGCTGGACACGGTCGACGGCGTCCTGGTGACGGGATCGAAGTCAAACGTCTATCCCGAGCTGTACGGCGGCGAAGCCAGCGAAGAGAACGGCCCCTACGATCACGCACGCGATGCCACCACGCTTCCTCTTATCCGCAAGGCTGTTGAACGTGGCGTACCGCTGCTGGCCATCTGCCGCGGGATCCAGGAGCTGAATGTCGCGCTGGGTGGCACATTGGCGACGGAAATCCATGAACGCGAAGGCGCATTCGACCATCGCGGCCCACAGGATGCCGACCAGGACACGCGCTTCGCCATCCGACAGGCTGTAAAGGTGACGCCTGGCGGCTGTCTCGCACGCATATTCGACACGTCCGAAGTCCGCGTGAACTCAGTTCACCGTCAGGGCGTGGGTATGCCCGCTCCCCTCCTTCAGGTCGAAGCCGTAGCGGATGATGGAACGGTGGAGGCCGTTTCGGTCAAGGACGCGCCCGGCTTCGCCATCGGCGTCCAGTGGCATCCTGAATACTGGGCACACAGGGACAGTGCCTCGGCCCGCATCTTTGAAGCCTTCGGAAATGCGGTTCGCCAGCACGCGGCCAGGCGGAACAAGGCAGACATCGCCGCAGAATAATCAGTTTCCGGGGTACATGCTGAGCAGCGGTGTCTGCGGGCGCAGCGATTCATAGGCTGCACCGTCGCCCGGATAGAATTCCACCAGAGCCTCTCCGGTCGCTGAGACAAAAGCGACCGTCCCGTCTTCCCGCTCCTCCCAGATGCGCGCATCTGCAAGGCTTGGCATCAAACGGGCACAGGATCCGTCAAGATCAAGGCGCGTGTTCTCCAGCCCCGGCGAGTGGCGAACGCGGCAGATGCCGTTTAGCCCCACGCCCGTCAGGGTGAATTCTGAAACGGCCTCATCCTGGAACGCGGCTTTCGGCGCCGCCGTGGTTGCGGCCATTTCCCCCACCCGCGTATCAGAAAAATAACCGAACGCCCCGACAAGGGCGAACACCAAAGCGCCAGACGCTATCAGTTTCATAAATCGGGAGCTCCATCGCCAGCGGAATGTCTTTCCGAGAGCTTCCAATGTTCTGGTTAATCGCTTGTTAAAAAATACAACTTTAAGGCGCTATTCCACTGATGAGGAAACACCCTCGCGCTTTACATGGCCGGTTTCAGGCACTGGCGTAATCGCCTGGTTCCGCGTGAACCAGGAAACGAGATTGTCGACTACCAGATCCGCCATCGCCTGGCGGGTCACGATCGAAGCCGAGCCCACATGAGGAAGCAGCGACGCATTCTCCAAAGCAGTCAAAGCCTCTGGCACGTGGGGTTCATTCTCGAAGACATCCAGCCCCGCAGCAAAGATGGTGCCTTCTTTCAGGGCCGTGATCAGAGCCGCCTCGTCCACCGTGCTGCCACGACCGATATTGACGAACACGCCGTTCTCGCCCAGTGCCTTCAAGACGTCAGCGTTGACCGCCTTGTGCGTTTCCGCACCTCCCGGCGCTACGCAGATCAGAGTATCGACCGCTGCGGCCAGGGCTACAAGCGTATCGTGATAGGCATACGGGACGTCATCCAGTTGTCGGCGGTTATGATAAGCGATCGGCAAGCCGAAGGCGGAAAGGCGGTGGGCGATGGCACGACCGATACGCCCCATTCCGAAAATGCCGACAGTCCGTCCACGCAATGAGCCCCGTGACGACCGGTAGGCACCTTCCCGCGGCCAGCGCCCCTCACGCAGCCACGCCTCCGCCCGGGGGAACTCGCGGACGGTATTGAGCAGAAGCCCCACCGCCGTATCAGCGACCTCCTCCGTCAGAACATCGGGCGTGTTGGTGACCATGATGTCCCGCCGACCGGCATGCGCGGCATCGACTGCGTCGTAACCCACACCGAAGTTGGCGATGATCTCGAGATTGGGCAATGCATCGATAAAGGAGGCATTCACCACGGTCATCGCAGCCATCCCGCGCACCTTCGCCGCCATCTCCTCCGTTACGAGTGCCGGATCGGCCCTCTCGATCGTAAGGAGCTCGAAACGCCCATCAATGCGTTCTACTGCGTGTGGATGCAGTTTCCCCGGCACCAGGATTGCGATCTTGCTTGTTTGTGCCACTTCCATCCTCCTGATCGGGTAAGCCGGCGAAAATCCCGCAATCGAGGTTAGCGCTCGACGGGTTTTCCGGTTGACTGACGCACATGCAACTCCGGCTTGATAAGCTCCTGCGCGGGGTTCACCTCGGCCCCGTTGAGCCTGTCCAGCAGAACGCGCGCAGCCCGCCGCCCCACATCCCTCTGACCATTCCAGACCGTCGTCAGCGCCGGTGTGGCGATCGCCGCCTCCTCGAGGTCGTCATAGCCCGTAACGGAAATGTCGACGCCCGGTACGAGACCGGCCCGCGCTATTCCGTTCATCAGGCCGATCGCGACGAGATCGTTCCAGCACACCGCGGCCGTGGGCTTATCCTTGAGCGCCAGAAACGCGCCGGCAATCTCGAAACCGGCCTGCTTGGTACGCGGCCCCGGGAAACGCCACTGCGGCTTTATCTCGAGCCCCGCCTTCCCCATCGCATCGACATAGCCTTGATACCGGTCACGACCGGTCGATGTCTGGTCCGTACCGCCGATCATGGCAATGCGTGTGTGGCCAAGCGAAATCAGATGGTTGGTCGCAAGACCGGTTCCATACGCATCATCACCGCGAAAGACCGGCACCCGCGCACCTTCCACAGATCGCGCAATAAGCACTGTCGGCAAACCATTTTCCTCCACAAGACGAATGTCCTGTGGCGGCGTCCCGATAGCCGGCGACATGATCACTCCGTCAGCGCCCAGTTGAAGAAGCGTGTCGATGAAAGTGCGCTGCTTTTCGAGCTGATCGTAGTGGTTCGACAAAAGAAACGTTTGCCGGGACCGGTCGAGCTCGGTTTCGATGGAACGCAGAATCTCGGCGAAGAACGGGTTCATGATGTCATGCACGACGACCCCGATAATGCCTGAGCGCGACGTTCTCAGGCTGGCGGCGCGCCGATTGTAGATATACCCGATCTCGCGCGCATGCTCCTTGATCCGCTGGCGCGTGGCATCCGCCACGAGCGGACTGTCACGCAACGCCAGAGAAACAGTGGCCGTGGAGACGCCAAGCGCCTCTGCGATGGTGGAAAGCTTTATCTTCTGCGCCAGCCTGAATTCCCCCACATGCGGATGGCCTTCAACATCAGTCACGACGCGATCCGCGATCGTTCCGCCTGCTCGAAATAAGACAGACCCGCGAACACGCCCTGCCTAAACTGTTTAAAGACCTGATTACGCCACGGATGACTGCAAGGTCAATCAGGATGCACGTCCGTAGCGTCCCGTTCTGGCAAAATCAGGTCGGTTTTGTGGGATTCCAGACTGGGAGATCAGGGGCTACGCATCGACGTCGACATTTTCATCATCGTCGACATCCTCGAAACTTGTACCGTTCAGATTTGCTTCGACTTTTGAGAGAAGCCGCGTCAGAATCTGTCGCTCTTTCTTGTCGAACCCCTTGAGCGCGATTTTCTCTGTCTTGCGTACGGACTTCTCAATAGAGCGAATAGCCTGCTCGCCTTCCTGGGTTAAGAAGACATAGGCCCGGCGCCCGTCTTCCTCCGATAATCGCTTTTCAAGAAAGCCCTGATTCATCAGACGATTGATGGTCTTTGTGATTGTTGGTGGTCGTACTCCCAGAAGATTGGCGAGTTGACTGGGCGTCTGCCCGTTCTCCACCGATAACGCCAGCATCAACTTGTCTTGCCCCGCATAAAGCCCATACTCCAAAAGCCGTTCGGCCAGAGCGGTACGTGAAAGCCGAGCGGCCGACTGTAATAAGCCAATTGTCGCGCCCTTTGCAGCTTTGGCCATACAAACTCCCCTTTAGACATCCTTAACGATGAGATAGAACGCCCCGTACACAAAATAGCTCTAACGATTCCCATTGCAACCATAGATTGCTCTTGTTTAGACAAATAATTATCCACTACTTTTGGATAAGAGTTTTGCCAGATAAGTGTCTTGATACATCGCGGGGCAGGCTGTGAATACACAAGATAACACCCACACAATCGCAGAGAAGATCGCGGTCTTGCCAATCGGGGCTACAGAGCAGCATGGCCCTCATCTATCCCCGGATACCGACTGGGTCATCGCGCAAGGTATTGTAGAAGCAGTCAAAAAAGCTGTTCCAGAGTATCTCGACATCGTTTTTCTTCCTGTCGAGAAGATCGGCTATTCGGTCGAACACTCCGATTCTCCGTCAACCCGAAGCATGACATTCGAAGAAGCGGCAAACCGGTGGATCGACATCGGAGCCTCACAGTACAGAGCCGGCTTGCGGAAGCTGGTGATACTGAACGCTCATGGCGGGAATTCGCCCCTGCTCACCATTGTGACGACGGAATTGCGTGTGCGATTCGGCATGCTTGCTGCCGCCACAAGCTGGACCCGTTTCGGCTATCCGAAAGACCTGGTTTCCGATAGTGAGCGTGCTCTTGGGATTCACGGCGGCTTTATCGAAACGTCGGTCATGCTTGCGTTGCGTCCAGACCTTGTGGACATGCAGAAAGCCGCGGATTTCAAGTCGGCTCAAGAGGATTTTCAACACAGCTTCAAACATCTGCGTGCATACGGTCCGCACGCTTTTGGATGGATGATGCGGGACCTCGCGCAAGAAGGCGTCACGGGGAACGCGTCTGCGGCGAGTGCGGAGGCGGGGCACCGTATCATCGCCCACAGCGTGACTGGCTTCCTCGAACTGCTCGAGGACGTCCACCGGTTCGATCTTGGCCATTTCAATCACTGACCGTGCAATCGACGCAGCTCCGTCTTATATAGTCGAAAAACCATTCTAGTTTTGCGAGAAATCATGTCCGACGTGCAGACTGAGACACCCAGCGAAGCCGAAGCGAAACAGATCCCCGTTACGGTGCTGACCGGCTATCTGGGTTCAGGCAAGACGACCCTTCTGAACCGCATCCTCACGGAAGATCACGGCAAACGCTATGCGGTGATCGTCAACGAGTTTGGCGAGATTGGCATCGACAACGACCTGATTGTCGAATCCGACGAAGAAATCTACGAAATGAACAATGGCTGCGTGTGCTGCACGGTGCGCGGCGACCTGGTGCGCGTGGTCGAGGGACTGACACGCCGCACGGGTCGCTTTGATGCCATCGTGGTGGAAACTACGGGGCTGGCCGATCCTGCCCCTGTTGCACAGACCTTTTTCATGGATGACGATGTGCGCACCAAGACGCGGCTCGATGCCGTTGTGGCACTGGTCGATGCCAAGCATTTACCGCTGCGCCTCAAGGATTCCAACGAGGCCGAAGACCAGATCGCCTTTGCAGATGTGGTGATCGTCAACAAGACCGATCTGGTGACATCTGAAGAATTGGCCGCTGTGGAAGCAACGATCCGCGCGATTAATCCGATGGCCCGCATTCACCGCGCCGAGCGCGCCGGCGTATCGCTTTCGGAGGTGCTTGATCGCGGCGCCTTCGACCTGAAGCGCGTGCTCGACAATGACCCGCACTTCCTCGATCATGATCATCCCGATCATGTATGCGGCCCCGACTGCGATCACGATCACCACCACCATGATCATGATCACGGGCACCATCACCACCATCACGGCGAAGCATCGCCCATTCATGATGCTGGCGTGAAGTCGCTCTCCCTGCGTGCGGGCGAGATGGACCCCAAGAAATTCCTTCCCTGGCTCGAGAAAACCACGCAGGTCGACGGGCCGAACATTCTGCGGCTGAAGGGCATCATCGCTTTTGCGGATGACCCCGACCGTTTCGTGGTGCAGGGCGTGCATATGATCGTCGAAGGCGATCACCAGCGCCCGTGGCGGGCTGACGAGAAACGCGAGACGCGTCTTGTCTTTATCGGTCGCGATCTGGACACCGAGCGCCTGCAACGCACTTTCGAAGCCTGCCAGGCCTGACGCATGCCGACAGTCGCACCGCTTGATCTCGACAGCCATTGCATAGCCACTGCATGGTTGAACGACACACCGCATTTTGCGTTGGCCGATGGCGTTGTGCATCGTCTCGACAATGGTCACAAATGGACGGAGGTTCACGATGGGCTTCTATCTGCCTGCTTTGATCCCGACCACGCACGCCTCATCACCGGCGGTGAAGATGGCCGGGTAACAGCGCTTACAACAGACGGCACGGTGGAAACGCTGGCCGAAATCGGGCGCAAATGGGTGACCGGCGTGGCAAGTGGCACGCAGGGAGCGGTCGGTTTCGCGGTTGGGCGCAATGCATATGTACGCTTTGCCGATGGCCGGCAGCGCGAGTTTCAGCACCCTCGCTCGGTGGAGGGTATCGCCTTCGCGCCGAAGGGGATGCGGCTCGCCATCGCCCGCTACAATGGCGCAACGCTGCATTTTCCCGCGACCGACGGCAAACCGACAGAGCTGGAATGGGCGGGTGCTCACACGGGCATCACCTTCTCGCCCGACGGAAAGTTTCTCGTCACCACCATGCAGGAAAATGCCCTGCATGGCTGGAAACTTGCTGACGGAAAGCACATGCGCATGGCCGGCTATCCGGCCAAGGTCAAGAGCTTCTCGTGGAGCGCGAAGGGCAAATGGCTTGCTACCTCCGGCGCGTCTGCCGCCATTGTCTGGCCTTTCCAGGCCAAGGACGGCCCGATGGGCAAGGCACCGCTGGAGCTTGGCACACGTGGTGACACGATGGTGACGCAGGTTTGCTGCCATCCGACCGAGGAAATTGTCGCCATCGGCTATGCCGACGGCATGATTCTCGCCGGACGCTTCGCGGACCAGAAAGAAGTTCTTTTGCGCCGCCAGGGCAAGGGCGCCATCACGGCCATGGCCTGGGACGGAGAAGGCCGCCGCCTGGCCTTTGGCTCGGAGAGCGGCGAAAGCGGCGTGGTGGACATTGCCGGCTGAACCTGCCGCCTGATTTTCACTCTTCACTTGCAGAGAAAATCACGTCCTATAGCCTTCGTGGTCGAACGACATCGAAATGGAGCAGACGGTGGATAGCAGGCGAACAGCACAGGAGACGCCTGCCCGGCTTGAGCTCACTACAGCAACCTATCGCCATCTTCTCAAAACGGCGCACCGCCACGCATCGCACCTCATCGAAGCAGAAGACCTTCTGCATGAAACGCTGATCGCCGCGCTGACTGCAGGCAACCGTCCGGGCATTGTGAGCCGCGCCTGGCTTCAGGGCGTGATGCGGAACGTGGCAGCGACGAAACGGCGCTCCGCTAATCGCCGATCAAGCCGGGAAAACACCGCAAGCCTTTTCGAGCCGGCGGACGACAGTGATATTCCGGCTGCATTTCTCGCCGACCTGCCAAAGAGCCAGCGGATCGTGGCTCTCCTGGCTCTCGGTGGTCATACACGCAGCGAAATCCGGCATCTTCTTCGCATTTCAGATGCAAGCCTGCGTCAACGCATTGCCGGCCTGCGCCAGCGTTGGCGCGATGCTGCACCCAATGCCACTCCCCTTCCTGGAAAACTTCTGTCGGGCGCGCTCGCCTTCGGCGCGATCCGGCAGAGCCTTCGTCCGCTGGCCGGCCGCAGCCATACGTTCCTCGCGAGCCATGATCCGGACGGAAATCTTTTTGCGATAAGTTTTTCTGCTCCCAATGCTCACAAATCGTGTTCCGGCGGCAATTAGGAAGCAGAGCCACCAATGGTAACATCAGGAGACAGACATGCTTTCCAACGTCCGCATCGGCAACATCTGCTACTACGTCAGCGACATTGACCGCACGGAGGCGTTTTATCGCGATGTGATCGGGCTGAATGTCGAAAGGATGGAAGGAGACGAGGAGACGGGCGACTGGCTGCTGGCCAGCATCGAAAACAATATCGAACTCATCTTCTTCAAGATGGACTCCCGCCCCGGAAACACGCCCATCGTGGTGTTCGATCTTTCTGAAGGTGGCATTGACGGGGTTGTGGAGGGCCTGGCGGAAAAAGGCGCAACCATCGTTACGCCCGTCAGTCATGCTCCCGGTGGCTGGTCGGCTGAATTTGCCGATCCGGATGGCCACGTCATGTCCGTTTATCAGTCGGAAGAGCGTCCGCGCCGACTTGCATAAGGGTTATTGCACCAGCACTGCCCGCAGATCATTGACATTCGTGCCGGTCGGCCCCGGCACGAAAAGGTCGCCCAGGGCATCAAACGCGCCCCAGGCGTCATGCGCAGCGAGCAGCGCCTTCGGGTCGTGGCCGGCGGAGCGCAGCCGCGCGGCGGAGCGGTGATCGGCAAAGGCGCCGGCATTCTCCTCCGACCCATCGATACCGTCCGTATCGGCAGCGAACGCCGAGATGCCGGACACGCCCTCGATGCCGAGCGCAAGCGCCAGAAGGAATTCGGTGTTGCGTCCACCGCGCCCGCCGCTCTGGCGTATCGTCACCGTGGTTTCGCCGCCCGAAAGCAGCACGACCGGCTTTCTGAACGGCCGGTCGCGCAGTGCGATTTCGCGGGCAATCGCGGCATGAACTCCGCCCACTTCACGCGCCTCACCTTCAATGGCATCGGAGAGAATAACGGCAGGCACACCCTGTGCTTCGGCAGCGGCCGATGCCGCCTCCAGCGAGCGCGCGGCGGAGGCGATGACGTGAACCTCATGGCCTGAAAAACGTGGATCATCCGGCTTTGGTGCGTCCGCCGCAGGTGATGCGAGATGCTGCATCACCGCATCGGGCATCTGGATGTCAAAAGCTCTGATCACGGCAAGCGCGTCTGTACGGCTTGCTGTATCCGGCACTGTTGGGCCAGAAGAGACAAGCGCCGGATCGTCACCGGGAATATCAGACACGATCAGCGAGACGACGCGGGCGGGGTGGGCCGCAGCGGCCAGCCTGCCGCCCTTGATCGCGGAAATGTGCTTGCGCACCGTGTTCATGGCCGAGATCGGCGCGCCGGACGCCAGAAGCGCCTCGTTGACGGCGATCTCGTCGGCGAGTGTCAGGGAGCCTGCGGGTGCAGGCAGCAGGGCCGAGCCGCCGCCGCAAACGAGCGCGATGACCAGATCGTCCGGGCCGAGCCCGGTCACACTGTCCATGAGACGCTTTGCGCCGGAAAGGCCGGCCTCATCCGGCACCGGATGCGCCGCCTCCAGCACCTCGACCATGCGGGTCGGTGCGCCATAGCCATAACGGGTGACGACAGTGCCTTCCAGAGGCCCGTCCCAGACCTCTTCGAGCGCCGCCGCCATTTGCGCCGCGCCCTTGCCTGCACCGACAACGATGGTGCGGCCTTTCGGCTTCGGCGGAAGGCACTTACGAATGGTCCTGGAGGGGTCGGCGGCAGAAACCGCTGCCTCGAACAGCGTTGTGAAAAGTGCTTTCGGATCGATGCCACAATTCAAATGCGCCCCCTAATTCACAAGGCGCTCTTGGCCGCCTCTCCTGCAACATAGGTTTCCACGATGGCGCGGTCATCGGCAAGCGTCTGGAGCAGGAAAAGCTCCTCCGCCAATGTTTCCACACGCTCCATGCGCAGCGCCATGACGGGCGTTGCGCGCGCGTTCAGAACCACGATATCAGCGTCCGATCCCGGTTCCAGCGTGCCCACGCGCTCCGAAAGGGATAGTGCTTCGGCATTGCCGCGCGTGATCTGCCAGAAGGAGGCCAGCGGATTGAGTTTCTCGCCATTGAGCGCGATGACCTTGTAGCCCTCATCCATGGTGCGGAGCATGGAGTAATTGGTGCCGCCGCCCACATCCGTCGCAGAGGCAAGCCGCAGCGGCTTCTCGCGTTTGCGATAGCGCTGATAGTCGAACAGGCCGGAGCCGAGGAAAAGGTTTGAGGTGGGGCAGAACACGGCAACAGAGCCCGTGTCCGACAACACATCCGCTTCGCGCTCGGAAAGATGAATGCAATGGCCGAAAAGCGCCTTGGGGCCAAGCAGGCCGTAATGCTCGTATATGCCGGTATAGTCCGGCGCATCGGGATAAAGCTTAAGCGTGAAGGCGATCTCGTCGTGATTTTCGGAAAGATGCGTCTGCATGTGCAGGTCGGGAAACTCTTGCATTAGCGCCGACGCCATCTCCATCTGCTCGGGGCTGGAGGTGATGGCGAAGCGCGGCGTGATGGCATAGTTGAGCCGGCCCCTGCCGTGCCAGTCGCCGATTAGCGCCTTCGTGTCGTCATAGGACGACTGCGGTGTGTCCGTGAGCGCTTCCGGCGCGTTGCGGTCCATCATCACCTTGCCACCCACAACGCACATGTTGCGCGCCAGCGCCTCGCTGAAAAACGCCTCCGCGCTTTCCCTGTGAACGGAACAATAGGCGGCAACCGTAGTCGTGCCGTTGCGCACCAGCTCGTCGAAAAAGAGCCGGGCGATGCGGCGGCCATGCTGGATGTTGGAGAACTTCGTTTCCTCTGGAAACGTGTAATTGTTCAGCCAGTCCAGAAGCTCGGCGCCATAGCTCGCGATCACCTGCATCTGCGGGAAATGCGCATGGGCGTCGATGAAGCCCGGCAGGATGAGGTGCGGGCGATGATCCACCACCGCGTGCCCCGCTTCGGCGCCTGCTGCGACCTCGGCAAAGCTTCCGGATGCGAGGATAACGCCATCTTCTACCAGAACCGCGCCATCCTCTTCAAAGAGATAGGCGTCGTGGTCGTCGATGCTCCGAGGCTCGGCCTTGAAGGACAGAAGCCGTCCGCGGATGAGTTTCTGTGCCATGTGCTAGCGCGCCTCTTCGAACCAGGTAACGATCAGCCGCCGCTCCTCTGGCGTGATGCCCGAGACATTGCCGGGCGGCATGGCGTGGCTGCGGCCCGCCTGCAGATAGATTTCGCGCGCATGCCCGGCAATGGAGGCATCCGTGTCGAGCACAACGTTTTTTGGCGGAAAAGAAACGCCCTCATAGCCTGGCACGGCAGCATGGCACATGGCGCAGCGCCCCATGACTGTGTCACGCACCGCCGGAAAATGCACCGAGGTCACGAAGGTCTGCCCCGTCGCCGAAAGCTTCGGCTCGCCGGTCAGCACCTGCGGTACGGTGGAAAGCCACATGATGATGATGAAGAGAACACCGGCCAGCCCCCAGGTCCAGTGCGGGGTACCCTTGCGAGCATGCACCGTGTTGAAATAGTGGCGGATCAGCACACCTATGATGAAAATCAGCGACGCGATCACCCAGTTGAACTGGGTTCCGAATGCCAGCGGATAGTGGTTCGACAGCATCAGGAAGACGACGGGGAGCGTCAGGTAATTGTTGTGTAGCGAGCGCTGCTTGGCCTGCAGGCCAAGCTTCGGGTCGGGCGTGCGCCCCGTCTTCAGATCGGCCACCACGATCTTCTGGTTGGGAATGATGATCAGGAAGACATTCGCCGTCATGATCGTCGCGGTGAAGGCGCCCAGATGCAGGAAGGCTGCGCGACCGGTGAAGAGCTGCGTATAGCCCCATGCCATCACCACAAGGATCACATAGAGAACCAGCATCAGCGCCGTGTCGTTTTTTCCGAGCGGCGATTTGCACAGAAGGTCGTAGAGCAGCCAGCCCAGGCCGATGGAGGCGAGCGAGATGAGGATACCGCCCCAGGCGGGCACATCGAGCACGTTGCGGTCGATGAGATAGAGATCCGCCCCCGCATAATAAACAATGGCCAGAAGCGCGAAGCCGGAAAGCCAGGTGGAGTAGGATTCCCACTTGAACCAGGTCAGGTGCTCCGGCATCGAAGCCGGTGCGACCATGTATTTCTGGATATGGTAGAAGCCGCCGCCATGGACCTGCCATTCCTCGCCATGAACGCCCTCGGGCAGGCCCGGCCGTTTCACCAGCCCCAGATCGAGCGCGATGAAATAGAAGGATGAGCCAATCCAGGCGATGGCCGTGACCACGTGCAGCCAGCGCACGCCAAAAGACAGCCAGTCCCACAAAACCGCGTATTCGTTCATGCCAGCTTCCTCAACTCCACCGGGCGCAGGGTGACGGAACCCGATATAAACGGAAAGCGGATAAGATCACGATGACTTTCAAAAAATTTTGGAAAATAATGCGCGCGAAACTTCTGGGGGCAGTGCATGGCCTATCTCGACAACATCGCTGTTTTTGTCCGCGTGGTGGAGCTCGGCAATTTGTCTTCTGCCGGACGCGACATGCGGCTTTCACCGGCCGTTGCTTCGAACCGGGTGAAGGAGCTCGAAAAGCACCTCGGCGTGCGGCTCTTCAACCGCACCACGCGCCAGCTCACCCCCACCGAGCAGGGGCGCGTTTTCTATGAAGGCGCGCGAAAGGTTCTGGAAGCAGTGGCAGAAGCCGAAGCCTCGGTGGCCGATCTTTCCGGCCAGCCGCGCGGCACGATCCGCGTTACCGCGCCGCTTGGCATCGGCAAGCGGCTGATCGCCAGCGGAATCCCTGAGTTCCGTGACAGATATCCAGAGATCGAGGTTCGTTTGCGGCTGTCAGACCACGACGTAGACATGATGCGCGAAGGCATCGACGTTGCCTTCAAGCTTGGGATTCTCGAAAATTCCTCGTTCCGCATGCGCGGCATCATGGATTGCGAGCGCGTTCTGGCGGCAACGCCTGATTATCTGAAACGGCGCAGCGAACCGAAGACACCCGAAGCGCTGATCGATGATCGTCACGATTGCCTGATGCTGCGCTTCCCCGGCGCGCGCGAACATTTCTGGATGCTGCAAACACCCGAGGGCGCACGGAAATTCGAGGTGAGCGGCCCGTTCGATTCCGACGATGGCGACGTCATCACCGACTGGGCGCTTGCCGGGCGTGGCATCATCAACAAGCCCCGCTTCGAGATCGAGCCATTTCTGCGCGATGGAAGGCTTAAGGTGGTCCTGCCCCAGACCCCGCCTGTGCCGGTAAAACTTGCCGCGCTCTACCCGCACAAGAAGTTTCAGGACCCGAAAGTGCGGTTGCTGGTGGATTTCATGGCAAGCCGCTGCCAGAAGATGATCGGCGAGACCCTGTCGGAGCAATAATGGTCAGCCTGCACGCAGGCTTTCGAGGCCGCGCTGAACAAGCTCGCGCATGAGGCGCTGATAGGGAACGCCGCGCTTCTCCGCCTCAGCCTTCACCGCATCAAGTTGGCTTTGCGGCATGCGCATATTCACCCTCGCTGCCTTGTTCTCGAACTCGAACCCGGCGGATTTGAATGCACCAAAATCCAGATCGGAAAGATCCTGATCGAGGAAGTCTTCCGCATCCTTATCGGTTTTCAGTTTGGGAACGCTGCGTTTCATAGCGTTTCACCTCCTTGGCATGCATGTAGCGCGCTGTGATGGGACGAATAAGACGCTTCCCGTCAACCGTGCGAAAGGTCACGCCTATGAACATGGGGCGGCCCTGCCGGTTGCGTCCTATGACGATGTAGCGGTCTTCCGGCCCGGAATGTGCCGGGTCCGGCGCAATCAACGGGTCATGAAGAAGCGCATGTTCGATCTCATTCTTCGAGACACCGTGCTTTGCGCATTTCGGCCAGTTTCCGGCATCCCAGTCAAAGCCCGCGATCTTCATTCATGAAGTATGTAAGTTTGTACACACAAATGTCAATATGAATGCAAAGCCACCAGTATCTCCGCAGCCGCCACCGCCGCGATGACGGCGGGGCGTTTGTCGTGTACGGCATCGCCGCCAATGGGGGTGACGAGCCTGGAGAAACGGTCTTCATCGCCGCCATTCTTCAGATACCAGCTCTTGAAGGTCGCGCGCTTGGTCTTCGAGCCGATCATGCCGACATAGGCAGCATCATCACGTGCGAGCGCCTCGGCAACCAGCAGGAAATCGAGCGCATGATCGTGGGTCAGGATCACGAAGGCCGTCCCGGCGGGAGCTTCACGCACCGCCTCTTCCGGCAGGGCCGTAAGGCGCGTCTCCACATCATCCGGAAAATCCTCAAGCGCTTCCTTGCGGGTCTCGACCACCAGCACCCGCACGGGCAGCGGGGTCAGCGCTGCCGCCAGCGCATGGCCGACATGGCCACCGCCAAACAGGATCACCTGCGGGAAGGCGCCTGCCTCTTCGCCAGCGCGCTTCACAAGCGCCCCGCGCTCCGCCTGATCGAGTAGGCGAATGTCGAGCGCCACCCGGCCGCCGCAACACTGGCCGATTTCCGGCCCGAGCGGTATGTCGAGGGTTCCGTTGACAAGACTGTCCACGATAAGTTCGCGCGCTTTGGCGATCGCCAGAAACTCGAGCTGGCCGCCACCGATGGTTCCGAAAATCGCCGCCGGCGAAACCAGCATCCACGCGCCCTCTTCACGCGGGGTCGAGCCCTTCGCCTCGCGTACCGCGACAAGCGCGACGGAAGGCGAGGCTTGCAGGAAGGTTTTCAGACCGGAGGTCGAATCGGCCATATCGATCAGCGTGCGCCTTCCGCCCGGACCCGCTCCACCGCCATCAGCACACGCTCGGGCGTGGCCGGCGCATCGAGACGCGGGCAGACCTTGTGATCGGCAACGCTCGCCACCGCATCGGACAGCGCATGAAGCACACACATGGCGAGCATGAAAGGCGGCTCGCCCACGGCCTTGGAGCGATGCACCGTCGGTTCGGCGTTTTCCGCCCAGTCGGCAAGCGCCACGTTGAACACCTTTGGCCGGTCGGAAGCGAGCGGGATCTTGTAGGTGGAAGGCGCATGGGTTCTAAGCCGCCCCTTGCCGTCCCAGACCAGTTCTTCCGTCGTCAGCCAGCCCATGCCCTGAATGAAGCCGCCCTCGATCTGGCCAATGTCGATGGCGCGATTCAGCGAACGCCCCGTTTCGTGCAGGATGTCGACGCGCTCGACCATGTATTCGCCGGTCAGCGTGTCGATGGAAACTTCGGCACAGGCGGCGCCATAGGCGAAATAGTAGAATGGCCGCCCCTCTCCCCTGTCGCGATCCCAGTGGATTTTCGGCGTCTTGTAGAAACCGGCGGCCGAAAGCTGGATGCGGGCCATATAGGCCTCGCGGATAAGCTCGGCGAAAGGGATTTCCTGATTGCCTATGCGTACACGACCCGGCAGGAACACGATCTGGTCTTTCGGCACGTCATGGGCTTCGGACGCGAAGTCGATCAGCCGGTTCTTGATCTGGCGTGCGGCATCCTGCGCGGCCATGCCGTTCAGATCGGAACCCGAGGAGGCCGCCGTGGCGGAGGTGTTGGGCACCTTGCCGGTGGTCGTGGCCGTGATCTTCACCTGATCGATGTCGATCTGGAACTCTTCGGCCACCACCTGCGCGACCTTGGTGTAGAGCCCCTGCCCCATCTCGGTGCCGCCGTGGTTCAGATGCACGGACCCATCCGTGTAGACATGCACCAGCGCCCCGGCCTGGTTAAAATGCGTGGCCGTGAAGGAGATGCCGAATTTCACCGGTGTCAGCGCAAGACCGCGCTTGATGACCGGGCTTTTCGCGTTGAAGGCCGCGATTTCGCGTCGGCGCGCGGCATAATCGCTGCTCTCCTCCAGCTCGGCGATGACCCGTTCGGCGACATTGTCCTCCACCGTCTGGTGATAGGGCGTGACGTTGCGGTCGTCGGTGCCGTAAAGATTTTTCTTGCGGATTTCGAGCGGATCCTTGCCCAGCGCGAAAGCGACTTCGTCGATGATGCGCTCTGCGCCGACCATGCCCTGCGGCCCACCGAAACCGCGAAACGCGGTGTTGGACACGGTGTTGGTGTAGAGCGGGCGCGAGACGGCGCGCGCAGCGGGATAGAAATAGGCGTTGTCGCAGTGAAACAGCGCCCGGTCGGTCACCGGACCGGAGAGATCCGCCGCATAGCCGCAGCGCGCGGCATAGATGAAATCGACGCCGAGAATGGAACCTTCATCATCGAAACCGACTTCATAGTCGATCAGGAAATCGTGGCGCTTGCCGGTCGCCGTCATATCGTCGTCGCGGTCCGGACGCAGCTTGACGGGACGGTTGAGCTTCTTGGCCGCGATGGCCGAGACAACGGCAAAGAGATTTGCCTGCGTTTCCTTGCCGCCGAACCCGCCACCCATACGCCGCACCTCGATGGTGACGGCATGAGAGGAAACTCCCAGCGCATGCGCCACCATGTGCTGCACCTCGCTCGGGTGCTGGGTCGAGGAAAAAACGGTCACGTCGCCATCCTCACCCGGCATGGCGAAGGCGATTTGCCCTTCCAGATAAAAATGGTCCTGCCCGCCAACCCGCATCTGCCCCTTGATGGAATGCGGGGCGGTGGCGATAGCCGCGGCACTGTCGCCGCGCTCAAGTTTCAGCGGCGCGGTGACAAGCCGCGCATCGGCGCCCGCATCGGCAATGTCGATCAGCGCCGGTTCTTCTGAATAGTCGATCTTCGCCAGACGGCATGCGCGGCGGGCGGCTTCGCGCGTTTCGGCAATCACGGCAAAGATCGGCTGGCCGAAGAACTGCACCCTTTCGTTCGTAAAAATGGGTTCGTCGTGCAACCCGGTGGGGCTGATGTCGTTTTCGCCGGGAATGTCGTCCGCCGTCAGAACGGCGACCACACCGGGCGCAGCACGCACCTTCGAGAGGTCCATGCTCGTGATCGTGCCATGCGCGACCTCGGAAAGACCGAGACAGGCATGCAGCGTGCCCGCCGGTTCGGGCATGTCGTCGATATAGACGGCTTCGCCGCTGACATGCTTGTGCGCGGAATCGTGTTTTTGATCACTGGCGACACCACCGGCGATCCTCGCCTTTCCGGGATCAAGCGTTTCGTGCCGTGTCATGATCAGGCCGCCTCATATCTGGAGAGGTTTGCCGGGTTGCCCATGCTTTCAACGTAGAAGCGGCGCAGCAGGTTCTTCGCCGCCATCATGCGATAATCGGCGGAGGCACGCATGTCGCTGATCGGCTGGAAATCTTTCTCATAGGCCGAAAGTGCTGCCTCGACCGTTTCCTCAGTCCACGCCTTTCCGACAAGCGCTGCCTCGACAGCTTTTGCGCGTTTCGGCGTCGCAGCCATGCCGCCATAGGCGATGCGGGCGGCCTCAACCCGGCCATCGGCGATCGTGAGATCGAACGCGCCGAGAACCGCCGTGATGTCTTCATCCCGACGCTTGGAAATTTTCCACACCGCGAAACGGGAGGTCGCATCGGGCACCGGCACATGCACCGCCTCGACGAATTCGCCGGGCGCACGATCCTGTTTGCCATAGTCGATGAAGAAATCTTCCAGCGGAATGGTGCGGCGCGCGCTGCCCTTGCGCAGCGTAAGGGTTGCGCCAAGGGCGATCAGCGGAGGAGGCGTGTCGCCGATGGGCGAGCCATTGGCGATGTTGCCGCCAATCGTACCCATATTGCGCACCTGCTCGCCGCCAATGCGGTCGATCAGTGCGCCCAGCGCGGGAATGCGTTTCGCCAGAAATGAGAATGCATCGGAATAGCTGACGCCAGCGCCAATGTGGATCGCGCCATTTTCTTCGTGGATATCGCGCAATTCATCGAGCCCCCCAATGAACACCACAGGCGCGATCTCGCGCATGAACTTCGTGACCCACAACCCCACATCCGTGGCACCGGCGACGACAGTGGCGTCGGGCTCGCTTTCGAGAATCGTGGCGAAATCGTCGACATCGGTCGGGATGACCAGGCGGTCCCTGCCGGAACCGATCTCCACCCTCGCCCCATCCTTCATCTGATTGAGCGCGGCGATGACCGCAGCGCGTTCCGTGGCCAGCGGATCCGATACCGCATCACCATAGGTGGAGACCGACAAAGCGGCGCGCACAATGGGTTCATAACCCGTACAGCGGCAGAGATTGCCCTGCAGAGCCTTTTCGACGGCTCTCTCGGAAGGTTTCGGCTCGCGCATCCAGAGCGCATAGAGCGACATGACAAAGCCCGGCGTACAGAAACCGCATTGCGAACCGTGATGGTCGACAAGCGCCTGCTGCACCGGGTGCAGGCTGCCATCGGCGCGCTTCAGATGCTCCACAGTCACCACGTGACAGGCATCGAGCGAACCCAGAAAGCGGATGCAGGCATTGATGCTCTCATAGACGAGTTCGTCCTTGCGCAACCGCCCGACAAGAACGGTACACGCACCGCAATCGCCTTCCGCGCAGCCTTCCTTTGTGCCCGTCAGTCGCTGGCGCAGGCGCAGATAATCGAGAAGGGTTTCGTCAGGGCGCACATCGCCCAGCGTCACCGGCGTGCCGTTCAACAGAAAGCGGATTTCAGAACGCGCTTTCATCAGCTTCCCCTGTAGGTGGAGTAGCCATAGGGCGAGAGAAGCAAGGGCACGTGATAATGCGCGTGCTCGGCCATGCCGAAGCGGATCGGAACCTGATCAAGAAAGGCCGGGGCCGGCAGATCGGCACCCTGTGCCCGCAGATAGGCGCCAGCCTCGAACACCAGTTCATAGAAGCCGGTGCGAAACGCCTCTCCGGCAAGCAGCGGCGCATCGCAGCGGCCATCGCTGTTGGTCGTGACGGTTTTCACATGAACTCTCGCCTCGCCCTCCAGACGATAAAGCGCGATCTCCAGCCCTCCTGCCGGATTGCCGCTGGCCGTGTCCAGCACATGGGTCGTCAGACGACCCTCACCCGCATTGCTCATGCGGCCTCCCTTCACATTCGATCAAGCCACTTGCCCGTCGACCTCTTGATTGTGGGGCAAATTCATTGCGAGCATAAGAGGACGCGCGAAGGAAGAACAACAAAACTCTTTCAAATTTTTCAGGAAAGTCCCTTCCTCATTTCATCTATTATCCTTGCCAATAGCGAATTTCGGACAGATTGCATGACCCGTTACCTCAGAAACATGATCGGCTATGGCCAGACCCCACCCAGTGCCGACTGGCCCGGCAGTGCCAGGGTCGCCGTGCAGTTCGTCGTCAATTACGAGGAAGGCGGAGAAAACTGCATTCTGCATGGCGACGAGGCTTCGGAAGCCTTTCTTTCGGAAGTGGTGGGCGCGGCCCCCTGGCCCGGCATGCGCCACTGGAACATGGAATCGATTTATGAGTATGGCGCGCGGTCCGGCTTTTGGCGACTTCACCGCATGTTCACGGCAGCCGGTGTGCCCGTCACGGTTTTCGGTGTCGCTTCGGCGCTTGCCCGCAGCCCGGGACAGGTGGAAGCGATGCAGGAGGCCGGCTGGGAAATCGCCTCGCACGGTCTGAAATGGATCGACTACCGCGCTCACACGGAGAAAAGCGAGCGGGACGACCTTTTGGAGGCAATCCGGCTGCACACCGAAGTGGTAGGCGAGCGCCCGCGCGGCCTCTACCTCGGCCGCACCTCGGTCAACTCGGTGAAACTGGCCATCGAGGAAGGCGGGTTCGACTGGATTTCCGACACCTATGACGACGACCTGCCCTACTGGATCGACCATGATGGACAGGGGCACGGCACGCGGCCGCAGCTGGTCATTCCCTATACGCTCGACGCAAACGACATGCGCTTTGCCACGGCGCAGGGCTTCAACTCGGGCGATCAGTTTTTCAGCTATCTGAAAGACGCCTTCGACACGCTTTATGCCGAGGGGGAAGCAGGCCGGCCGGGCATGATGAGCATCGGCCTTCATTGCCGGCTCGCAGGCAGGCCGGGACGCGCCGCGGCCCTTCAGCGCTTCATAGACTATGTGAAAAGCCACGACCATGTGTGGCTGGCGACACGGGGCGAGATCGCCCGGCACTGGCGCGAAAAGCACCCATATGAAGCGCCGGCCCTGCGCCCGAGCCGCATGAGCGAACCGGAATTCATCGAACGGTTCGGCAGCATCTACGAACACTCACCGTGGATCGCCGAGCGCGCGGCCAAGCTGGAGCTCGGCCCTGCGCATGACACGGCCGGCGGCCTTGCCAATGCTCTGGCACGTGTCTTCCGCTCGGCCAGCGCAGACGAACGCCTTGGCGTTCTAAGGGCCCACCCAGACCTGGCCGGAAAACTGGCGGCGGCCAAAAGGCTGACCCAAGAATCGAGCCGGGAGCAGGCCTCAGCCGGGCTCGATGCGCTGACCGACAGCGAACGCGCGCGCTTCACCGAGCTCAACACCGCCTATACGGAGAAATTCGGCTTTCCCTTCATCATTGCCGTCAAGGACAACACCAGGGACAGTATATTGAGGGCGTTCGAGGCCCGGCTTGAAAACAGCCGCGACGAGGAGTTCGCCACTGCCTGTCGGCAGGTGGAGCGGATCGCCCGGCTGCGGCTCAACGACATCCTTCCCGCGTGAGATCAGGACAAAGAAGATGAGCGCCCGCACCTATTACGCCCCGCATGGCGGGCACCCGCCGCAGACCCAGCTCCTGACAGATCGCGCGGTTCTGACCGACGCCTATGCACTGATACCCAAGGGCGTCATGCAGGACATCGTCACAAGCCTGCTGCCGTTCTGGGAGAAGACGCGCTGCTGGATCATCGCGCGGCCGCTCTCCGGTTTTGCCGAGACGTTTTCACAATACATCATGGAAGTGGAACCAGGCGGTGGCAGCGACCGGGCCGAACTCGATGAGACCGCGGAAGGCGTGCTTTTCATCGTCGAGGGCGAGCTGACCGTCGAGATCGCCGAAGAAACGCACAAGATGACCCCCGGCGGCTACGCCTATCTGCCGCCAGCGAGTGGCTGGACCGCGCACAACCGGGGAAATGCACCCGCGCGGTTCCACTGGATCCGCAAGGCCTATGAGCCCGTCAACGGCCTCGACACGCCTGATCCGCTATTTCTGAATGAAGCCGATGTCGCGCCCTCTCCCATGCCGGGAACGGATGGCAAATGGGCAACGACACGCTTTGTCGATCCGGCGGATCTGCGCCACGACATGCATGTAACCATCGTCACGCTGGAGCCGGGCGCGGTGATCCCCTTCGCCGAAACGCATGTCATGGAACACGGTCTCTATGTGCTGGAAGGCAAGGCCGTCTACCGGCTCAATCAGGACTGGGTGGAGGTGGAAGCCGGCGATTTCATGTGGTTGCGCGCCTTCTGCCCGCAGGCCTGTTATGCGGGCGGGCCGGGCAATTTCCGCTACCTGCTCTACAAGGACGTCAATCGGCACGCAAAACTCGCCGGCGGGTTCGCGCGATGAAACGGATCGAGGCCGAGACACTGACACGCACAGCCTTCGCGCCATTCGGCGACGTGATCGAGACCGAAGGCGCGGAAAGCTTCCTGATCAATGCCGACAAGTGCCGCCGCTTTCACGATCTGGCGACGGTGGAGACGGCGGGCGAGAACGCCCGCGTTCTGATCAATATCTTTCGTGGCACGCCCTATGCACTGCCGCTCAGGCTTTCGATGGTCGAGCGGCACCCGCTTGGAAGCCAGGCCTTCATGCCGCTTTCGCGAGCGCCCTTTCTGGTGATCGTGTGCCCGGATGAAAGCGGGCGACCCGGCGAACCCCGCGCCTTCATCACCCGCCCCGGACAGGGCGTGAACTATGCGCGCAGCACATGGCATGGCGTCCTGACGCCCATCGGCGAACCGCAGGATTTCGTCGTGGTCGACCGTGGCGGAGACGGCAACAATCTGGAAGAATTCCACTTCCCCGACCCCTTTGAAATCACGGTGCCATCGCTCACATGACCGCCCCCGACATTCACCTCATCAACCGGCTGCTCGACGTGATCGAACAGGACATCCTGCCGAAAACTGCAGAAGGCGTCGCCCATGGCAACAAGCTCTTCGGCGCGGCGATCCTGAAGAAAAGCGATCTTTCTCTGGTGCTTGCCGAGACCAACAATGAGCTGGAAAACCCGCTCTGGCATGGCGAGGTGCACACGCTGAAGCGGTTTTACGAACTCCCGAAGGATGCACGGCCCGATACGAAGGACTGCATTTTCCTCTCCACCCACGAGCCCTGCTCACTGTGTCTATCGGCGATCACCTGGACCGGCTTCGACAATTTCTATTATCTGTTCAGCCACGAGGATTCGCGCGACGCGTTTGCGATCCCGCACGATCTGAAGATTTTGAAGGAAGTTTTCACGCTGGAGCCCGGCGGTTACAATGCCGAAAACGCCTTCTGGAAAAGCTACGCCCTGCCCGCTCTCGCTACGGCGCTGCCGAAGGCTGACGCGGAAATCGTGAAAGCGCGAATTGCCGCGCTTTCCACAGCCTATGCCGCGCTGTCCGAGCGCTATCAGGACGGCAAGGCGGAGAACGACATTCCGCTTAACTGACGGGGATGGGCAGCTTGCGCCGTGGCCTGTCAGCGTTCTCCGCTCAAGCGTCCAGCCAGACCTCAGATGCAGGCTTCGAAGAGCGCCTTCGTGTTGGCTGCGGTCAGCTTGACCGGGTTGCCCCCACCACTCGGATCCTCCAGAGCCATTTCCACCATCTCGTCGATGCGGTCCGTGCCCACACCCATGTCGCCGAGGCGGTCGGGAATGCCGAGTTCGTCCCGGAGCTGCATCACGAAATCGAAGAACCCGTCGTAACCGCCAGAAATGCCCAGATAGGCTGCGGCGGCAGCTATGCGTTCCTCGATTTCCGGCCTGTTTAGCTTTAGAACAGCCGGCATCACCACCGCGTTCGTCGTGCCGTGATGGGTGTTGTAGAGCGCTCCGACCGGGTGGGAGAGTGCGTGGATGGCACCCAGCCCCTTCTGAAACGCAACTGCACCCATGGCGGCAGCGCTCATCATATGGGCGCGGGCCTCCAGGTCGCTTCCATCGCGGTAGGCACGGGGGAGATATTCCTTCACGAGCCGAAGCCCCTCAAGAGCGATGCCCTGGCTCATCGGATGGTAGAAGGACGAGCAATAGGCTTCGAGGCAGTGCGCGAAGGCATCCATGCCGGTGCCAGCGGTGATTGCCTTGGGCATGCCCACGGTCAGTTCCGGATCGCAGATCACGACCGAAGGGAGCACCTTGGGATGGAAGATGATTTTCTTCACATGGGTTTGGGAGTTCGTGACAACGCCTGCACGCCCCACTTCCGAGCCGGTGCCGGCTGTCGTGGGAACGGCCACGTTTGGTGCGATTTTCGACGCATCCGCGCGGGTCCACCAGTCGCCGATGTCCTCGAAGTCCCAGACCGGTCGTGTCTGACCCGCCATGAAGGCGATCAGCTTGCCGAGATCGAGCCCCGAACCGCCGCCAAATGCGACCACACCATCATGACCGCCATCCCTGAAAACCTTCACGCCGGCTTCGAGGTTCTTGTCATTCGGGTTGGGATCGACTTCCGAGAACATAGCCCGCCCGAGGCCCGCGGCCTCCAGAATGTCGAGCGCGTTCTTCGTGATGTCCATGCCGGCAAGACCCCGGTCGGTTACCAGAAGCGGGTTTGAAATTCCGGCTGCATTGCAGGCCTCGGCCAGTTCCCTGATGCGCCCCGCGCCAAACCGTACCGCGGTGGGATAAGACCAGTTTCCTTCGAGCTTCATGCCTGTTTCTTTCTCATGTGGTAGGATTTTGGGCGGGTCAGATTGTGGTAGCCGATTTCGGAAAGCGCACCACCGCGCCCGGTGTTCTTACAGCCGGTCCAGCAGAGGGCCGGGTCGAGATAGTCGGCACGGTTCATGAAAACGGTGCCCGTTTCGATGCCTGCACCGATAGCCGCCGCGCGGTCGGGATCGGCGGTCCAGAGCGAGGCGGTGAGGCCGAATTCGCAATCGTTCATGAGGTCGAGCGCTTCGGCGTCGTTCTTCACCGGCATGATGCCGACGACGGGGCCAAAACTCTCTTCGCGCATCACCCGCATCTGGTGGTTCACGTCCACCAGGATCTGCGGCATGAGATAGGTGCCGCCATCATCCTCGGGGAACGCTTTCGGATCGACCAGCGCCTTCGCGCCCTGCGCCAGCGCATCTTCGGTCTGGCTGCGCACTTCGGCTGCAAACCGCTTGTTGGCCATCGGACCGATGGTGGTGTCCTCGTCCAGCGGATTACCGAGTTTCAGCTTGCCCACCCAGTCGACGGATTTCTCGACAAAACCGTCGAAATGCTTCTCCGCGACATAGATGCGTTCGATGCCGCAGCAGCACTGGCCGGCATTGAACATCGCGCCGTCCATCAGCACATCGACCGCCCAGTCAATATCGGCATCGTCCATCACATAGGCGGGGTCCTTGCCGCCGAGTTCGAGCCCGAGCCCGGTGAAGGTTCCGGCTGCGGCGCGCTCGATGGCGCGTCCACCGCCGACGGAGCCGGTGAAATTGATGAAGTCGAAAGTGCGCTCGCCGATCAGCTTTTCCGTGCCGGCATGGTCGAGGAACAGGTTGACGACCAGTTCCTCGGGGATACCTGCTTCATGGAAGGCGCGCACGATGCGCTCACCCACGAGCAGCGTCTGGGTGGCGTGCTTGACCGCGACGGCATTGCCCGCGATGAGGGCGGGAACGATGGTGTTCATCGCTGTCATGTAAGGGTAGTTCCACGGCGCGATGACGCCGACCAACCCGTGGGGCACGCGTTCGATGCGGCGCGCGAAGCTTTCCGAGTCTTCCAGAACGATGGGTGCGAGGGCACGCTCGGCAATCTCGGCCATATAGGCGGAGCGCTCGTTCATGCCGCCGAACTCGCCACCATAGCGCACCGGGCGGCCCATCATGTGGGCAAGCTCCGGCACCACCTCGTCCTTCATCTCGTTGAGGCGGGCAACGCCGGCATTCACCAGCTTGGTGCGCTCATCAAGCGGACGTGCAGCCCACGCCTTCTGCGACTGGCGGGCATTGGCAAGAACCTTGGCCGCCTTGTCGGGGTCCATCACGGGCCGCTCGGCAAAGACCGATCCGTCGATGGGGGAAATGCATTGCAGGGTTTTCGTCATGTCATGCTCTCTCAAAACCGCGCCTGACCTCCCAGTCGGTGACGCGGCGGTCATATTCGGATTGTTCCCATCGGGCTGCATGGACATAGTGATCGACAACGTCGTCACCAAAGGCCGCACGCAGCATTTTCGAACCGTCGAGCGCGGTGGCGGCATCGCGCAGGGTCTTGGGGATCTCGCGGATCCCTTCGCCCTCATACGCGTCGCCGACAAAGGCCGGCTCCAGCTCTTTCTTGTTTTCGATGCCATCAATGCCTGCCGCGATCAGGGCCGCGAAGGCAAGATAGGGGTTCAGGTCGGCGCCGCCGACCCGGCATTCCACGCGCACCGCTTTCGTGTCCTCGCCGCAGACGCGATAGCCCGCCGTGCGGTTGTCGAACGACCAGATCGCCTTGGTTGGGGCGAAGGTGCCGGCCGCAAAGCGTTTGTAGGAATTGATGTAGGGCGCGAGGAAATAGGTGATTTCGCCGGCATGGGCGAGCAGACCCGCCATATAGTGTTTCATCATGTCCGACATGCCGTGTTCGCCCGAGGGGTCGAAGAAGAGCGGCTTGCCATCCAGCGTCCAGAGCGATTGATGGACATGCGAGGAATTGCCGGCTGCCCTGTCGTCCCACTTGGCCATGAAGCTGATGGCGCGACCGGCCTTCCAGGCGATCTCCTTGCAGCCGTTTTTCACGATGGCGTGGCGGTCGGCCATGGTGAGCGCGTCCGTGTAGCGGACGTTGATTTCCTCCTGCCCGGCATCGGCCTCGCCCTTGGAGTTTTCCACCGGCACATCCGCGCCGTTGAGGCCGTTGCGGATCGCCCGCATCACATCCTCCTCCTTGGTGGTCTGGAAGATATGGTAATCCTCATTGTAGGTGCTGATGCGCTCCAGCCCGCGGTAGCCTTTGGCGGCGGCCTCCTCGAATGTGTCGCGGAACAGGAAGAACTCCAGTTCCGAGGCCATCATCGCCTTCATGCCCATGGCTTCCAGTCGCGCGACCTGCTTTTTCAGGATGGCGCGTGGCGAATGGGGCACGTCATCGTGTGTGTGATGGTCGAGCACGTCGCACAGGACCAGGGCCGTGCCCTCCAGCCAGGGAATACGCCGCAGGGTCGAGAGGTCCGGCTTCATCGTGTAATCGCCATAGCCCGCCGACCAGCTCGTCGCGCGATAACCTTCGACCGTGAACATTTCCATGTCGGTGGCGAGCAGATAGTTGCAGCTATGGGTTTCCTCGAATGCGCTTTCGAGGAAGAAGTCCACATGGAAACGCTTGCCCATCAGGCGCCCCTGCATATCGACCAGCGCGACGAGCACCGTGTCGATCTCGCCGGCCTCCGCTGCCGCCTTGAGGCTTTCCAAAGTCAGTTTGCCCGCCATTCAATTCGTCCTGTCGGTGGTTTTGGATATGGCCCCGGAGGTAGAACCGGGGCCAATTTTCTTTCTTTGCTCAGCCGTAGCGATAGGGCGGACCGGCTTTCTGCATCAGGGTGCGATAGTCGCGCAGGATTTTCACCACACGCTCCTTGCGCCCGCCTTCGGCAGCGATCTCGTCCCAGAACTTTTCCGCCTCGGCTTCCACGGTCGCCCATTCGGCGTCGGGAATGGTGGTCAGCTCCATCTTTCCGCCATTGACACGCAGATCCGCTTCACCCGCCCAATACCAGTGCAGTCGGTAATAGTGGGAAGAATCCATCGCCAGCCGAAAGAGCTGCTTCAGATGGTCGGGCACCTCGTTCCAGCGGTCGGAATTGGCAAAGAAGGAGCCGACCCAGGCACCGCAGATATTGTTGGTGAGCAGGTAGGGCGTCACGTCGGCCCAGCCCACCGTGTAGTCCTCGGTGATGCCCGACCAGGCGATGCCGTCGAGCTCGCCCGTCTGCACCGCCACTTCCACGTCTTCCCATGGAAGCGTGACCGGCACGACACCGAAGCGGGAAAGGAACTTGCCGGCGGTCGGGAAGGTGAAGACACGCTTGCCCTTCAGGTCTTCAAGGCTCTTGATCGGCTCCTTGGTGTTGAAGTGGCAGGGGTCCCATGACCCCGCCGAAAGCCATGTCACACCTTCGACCTCGCCATAGGCCTCTTCCCATATCTCGGCCAGGCCATGCTTGTAGAAGAGCGCCTGCACATCGAGCGAATAGCGCGTGGCGAAGGGGAAGTAACCGCCGAAAACCGACACATCGACCGGTGCTGCCATGGAATCGTCGTCCGATTGCACGGCGTCGATGGTGCCGTTCTGCATGGCGCGGAAAAGCTCACCCGTCGGTACGAGCTGGTCGGCATAGTAGAGCTCGATTTCCATCTCGCCATTGGCTGCCTTGTTGAAGGCGTCGATGGCCGGTTTGACGACATGTTCGGCAAGGGCGGCGCCGGCATAGGTCTGCAGCCGCCAGCGGATCGGGCTTTGCGCATGAACATAGGGCGTTGCAAGGGCCGTGGTCCCGGCTGCAGCCGCCGATGCCATGCCCGCTTTCTTCAGAAAGTCGCGTCTGTTTTGCATCTTCGTTCACTCCTCTGGTTGTTGTCCCGGTCATGGTTGCCGGGCATTGCCGCAGGCTTGTTCTGGTCGTCACCTCCTTGTTTGTCTGGGTTCAGCGCGCATAAACATGTTGCGGGAGCCATAGCGCGATCTGCGGAAAGACCATGACGATGATCAAGGCGAACACCATCACCGCTACAAAGGGCACAATGGATCGGTAGATGTCTCCGAGCCTGATCTCCGGCGGCGCCATGGCCCGCATCAGGAACAGATTGTAGCCGAAGGGCGGGGTCATGTAGGCGATCTGGCAGGTGATCGTGTAGAGCACGCCATACCAGATGAGGTCGAAGCCAAGCAGCTTCACGAGCGGCACATAGAGCGGCGCGACGATGACCAGCATGGCCGTGTCATCCAGAAACATGCCCATGATCAGGTAGGAAAGCTGCATAAGGATCAGCACCTCCCAAGGAGAAAGTCCGAGCTGATCGAGGAAGAATCCCTCGATGGCCCTGACGGCACCCAGACCGTCAAACACCGCGCCGAAGCACAGTGCAGCAAGGATGATCCACATGAACATGCATGAGACGGAAAGCGTCTTGCGCACCGTGTCGTGGATCACCTTCAATGTGAGGCGGCCGCGAATGGCGGCAGCGGCGGTCGCCGAAACCGCACCGATGGCAGAGCTTTCGACAAGGCTGGTAACGCCCATGACGAAAAGCCCGGTCATCAGGAAGAAGATCATGAAGGGCAGGATGCCGGCAGACAGGAGTTTGAGCTTTTCCGACATGGGGATGCGGCGCTCTTCGGCAGGAAGCACGGGCCCGAGACTGGGCTGCAGCCAGCAGCGGACCGCGATGTAGAGAATGAAGAGCCCGGCCATGAGCAGGCCCGGAAAAACACCGGCAAGCCAGAGCTGGCCGACTGGCTGGCGCGCGATCATGGCGTAAAGCACCAGCACCACGCTGGGCGGGACGAGAATGCCGAGCGATGAGCCGGCCTGGATAACGCCGGTCACCATGATCTTGTCGTAGCCGCGTCTGAGGAGTTCCGGCAGGGCGATGGTTGCACCGATGGCCATGCCGGCGACGGAGAGGCCGTTCATGGCAGAGATGACGACCATGAGCGCGATCGTGCCGATGGCGAGCCCGCCGCGCACCGGGCCGAACCAGACATGAAACATCTTGTAGAGATCGTCGGCAATGCCCGATTCCGACAGCATGTAACCCATGTAGATGAAGAGCGGCAGCGTTAGCAGCGCGTACCATTTCATCAGCTTCATGGCGGCGGAAAAGGCGATCTCGGATCCGCCCGTGCCCCACAGCAGAAGCGCGAAGGCCACGGCAATGAAGCCGATGGCGCCAAAGACGCGCTGGCCCGTCAGGAGCAGCCCCATCATGCCGGTGAACATCAGGATCGCTGTCAACTCGTAGCTCATGACAGCTCCTCCCCACGCACCCGCGCCACATCCTTGAAGAGTTGGGCCACCGCCTGAAGCAGTGTCAGCGCGATGCCGATGCACATGATGATCTTTATGGGCGCCATGTAGGGCGACCAGGCCGAATAGCTGGTCTCACCGTACTTCAGCGCATAGGAGGTGGACGAAAACCCGCCATAGAGCAGCAGGGAGAGATAGAAGATCAGGAACAGAACGGTGATGGAATCGACAAGCGCCTTCGTGCGGGGCGACCAGCGTGCATAGATCAGGTCCATGCGCACGTGCGCGTCGTTCTGCAATGCCCAGCCGCCGCCGACCATGTAATAGGCAACCATGGCGAACTGTGCCATTTCCAGTGTCCACAGAGGCGGAATGGCCACGGTCTTCATAATCGACGAATAGAGCAATATGCCAATCATCAGGAAGATCATGTACATGACCACCAGACCCACATAGTGGTTTGTGCGATCGATCAGACGCACATAGCGCCTTATGGCGTTCGGCATCGCTTCCCGTCTCCCATTTTATCTCCTCTGTCTTCCCGCTCTGGTGACTTGCCGGCCCTGTTCTTGTCAGGCTTGTTGTGGTCCGGCTGCATGTATGTCGATGTGAAAGCGCTCCAGTGCCGTCTCAAGCAGCCTTGCCGTGCGCCTTGCCCATTCATCCTGCCCGAGTTCAGTGTCGATCAGATCGCTGCAATATTCGATCATGACGTTGAGCAGGCCGTACTGGACTGCATGCAGGCGCAGAGTGTGCGTTACCCCGTCATCCGGCCCATAGGGATAATTGCGCATCGTATTGGAGATGCCTTGCTCTTCTGCCAGTTGCAGCATGGCGTCCGCGAGCCTGCGGTCCCGGTCGTGCAGGAGTCCGATCGCGCGGTGCCGGGCGATGCCGAAATAAACGCGGGTGAAGGAATGGATTGTGACGATGACCGGCTGTCTGGATGGAGCAGTCCGCGCTGCGATGAGCTCCGCAAGCGCTTGACGAAAAGGCTCGTAGATCTCTGCGACACGCTGTCGGCGCGCTTCGTCGGAAAGATTGCGGTTTCCCGGGATGGCATGAATCTCGCTCCTCTCCGGGATTGCATCCCGCGCATCCGGGGGGCGATTGCAGTCGTAGACGAGCCGTGAGAAACGCTGATGGATAAGGGGAGCGTCCAGCAGGGCGGAGAGTTTTTGAGCCGTAGCCAAAGCTCCAATATCCCATGCAGCGTGGCTGGTTAGCGTGTCAGCCTTCGCGCCAAGACCGGAGAGTGAACGGGGCATTGTGCGTGAGGCATGCTCACAAACGAAGATGACGGGCGACTGCCCATCGGCGCGCTCGATCTCAAACGGTTCGCCCTCGGATGGGTCAAGTAGCGCTCTGACCATCAAACCTCCACACACCCGCCCGTGCCTTGCGGTAGATTTGTAATATTGATTAGCATTGCAGAGAATTTGTCAATTGTGTAATTTTTATTACGGACGTGAAGTTGGCACCGGCAGGAGAATGGCGTTTGGGGACGAAAGAGCTTGTGCATGGGGCGCTCGGTCAGATGACCGATGCAGAACGCAAGGTGGCCCACACGTTTCTCGCCAACTATCCGAGCAGCGGCCTTTCCACGGTTGCCGAGTTTGCCGGTCTGGCCGGCACGAGTGCGCCGACGGTTCTGCGCTTCGTGTCGCGGCTCGGCTTTTCCGGTTACCCGGAGTTTCAACGCGCCCTGCGTACTGAAATTCAGGCGGAGTTGCTCTCGCCCCTGGACAAAGGAGACAGCTCTGCAGCGCGCAATCTGGATGGATCGGCACTCGGCTCCTATTTCTCCCGGGCCACCGCAAATATTCAGGCCACGCTTGAGGCAATTCCTGAAAGCGAGTTCGAAGCCGCGTGTGCGTTGCTGTCCGATCCCAAGACTGCCTGCTACACACTGGGTGGGCGTTTCAGCGATGCGATTGCGCGCTATATGGCTTCGCATCTGCGCATTGTGCGACCCAATGTGCGCCGCTTTCAGGACCAGACCTCTACCTGGGACGATCAGTTGCTCGACGTGAAGGCAGGTGACGTGGTGGTGTTGTTTGATATCCGTCGCTATCAGCGCGATCTGGTGCATCTCAGCGAGCTTTTATGCGAACGCAAAGCGCGCATCGTATTGATCACCGATAGCTGGCTGTCACCGATTTCGCGCTATGCAAAGGTAGTCCTGCCCTGCGCCATCGACTCAGGCCGAACGTGGGATTCGGGCGTTGTTCTGCTGGCGCTGGTGGAGGCTATTGTAGACCGTGTAACCCACGGAGATTGGGATACGGCCCGGGAACGCATCCAGGCGTTGGAGCACATTCACTGGAATAAACCGCCTGCAGGGGACTGAACCGGCAGTTCTACCCGTACACGGCTGCCGCCGCATCCTTCAGCCACGCCATGGCCGACCGGTATGGCCCGGGGCCGTGGCTGATACGGGCCACTCCCAGCCGCCCAAGTGTCGCGGCATCCGGCGCGCTCTTCATGGCCATGATGTTGACGGGCAGCGGTGCGGCATCGCAAAGGTCCTCAATCAGCACCTCGTCCACCAAGGCTGGGGCGAAGAAACCGCTGGCGCCCGCGTCCGCAAAAGCCTTCGCGCGCTCCCTGGCTTCGACGATCAGGTGTGAATGACGGCCACGTTCACTCTCTTTGAGGAAAAGATCGGTTCGCGCATTGATGAAAAGCGGCACGCCGCGCGCCTCCGCCATGGCCCGGATGGCTGCAATACGTTTTGCCTGATCGGCGATCGTATGCAGGCCGCTGCCACCGACGATCTGATCCTCGAAATTGATGCCCACCGCACCCGCGTCGAGAATGCGCGAGACATTGTCTGCAGCACCTTGTGGATCGGTTGCATAGGCACCTTCGAAGTCGACAGAGAGGGGCAGGTCGACCGTCTCCACGATGCGACGGGCCACCTGAGCCAGGAGCTCGACGGGGATTTTCTCGCCATCGCCATAACCATGGGCGGCGGCGACCGACCAGCTTCCGGTCGCAAGGGCCTTTGCGCCAGCCTCGGCTACCGCTGCCGCCGAACCTGCGTCCCAGATATTATAGAGGATGAGAGGACTGCCTTTGACGTGAAGAGCGTGGAAGGTGCGAGCCTTGTCGGTCTGTTGCATGCCCGGTCTCCATAAGAATGGGATGGATCTGGCTTCAGCTTTTCACATTCTTTGGCTGCACGCTTGCTCCAAAGCGCGCTGTGCCGCAGGCCAGTTGCCACAAAGCCCGATCAGTCACAAAGCGGACGAAGCAGCGTTTGGGTCGCCTTGATATCCTGGCTGATGGCGTCGCACACGCCCGCAGCATCGCGTTTGCGCAGTGCCAAGATAATGTCGTGATGGTGGCGCGTGTAGGTTTCGCCTTCGCGTGAGCGCAGGGCTGGCTCCAGATGACGTGTCAGCATGCGCATATAGGGGCCGAAACGCAGCCACAACGTCTCGGCCAGCTGCATCAACACCTCAGAGCCGGAGCTCTGGTACAGTGTGAAGTGAAACTCCTGGTTCTTCACCAGCATCGTGTAGATGCTTTCCTCGTGACTTGATGTCTCGTGCGCTTTCACCAGTTCTTCCAGCGCCGTGATGTCAGCCTCGCTGCAGTTTGGGGTCGCGAGCTCCGCGGCCAGGCCCTCGACGGCGATGCGCGCGCGGCAGAGATCGTCGAGCCGGGCCTTGCTTATGGCGGGAACACATGCCGAGCCATTGGCGGCGATTTCCAGCGCGTTTTCTGCGGCCAGGCGACGTAGCGCCTCCCGCACCGGCATGTGGCTGGTGCCAAAACTGTCCGCCAGAGATGCTATGGTGAGCGTCTGGCCTGGATCGAAGCGGCCGACCATCAGCGCGTGGCGAAGCTGCTGGTAGACACCATCCTGTATGGTGACGCGTCTGGATACCGGAACGAATTCGCCTTCCATCACCGTGCCACCCCTCGTCGGTCTCGCTTTTGCCGATACAGCTTCTGTGCGTATCAGCTAACGATCGACTAAGCGCGCTTTTCCAGTGTTGCAAGGTTTCCAGCCATGCGGATGCTTTAAATCACATGATTTCGTCGCAAAATGATACAGTGTTTTCTGGAGGCGGCCACAGGAATTCGCCGTCTTTCTATATTCATCATTCTCAGCTGGTCTGGCGGATTGCCTGTCCGTGGTCGTCGAAACGGAAGACACGGTTATCGTCGAACTTCGCGTGCACGGTGCTGTCAATTTCGAAATTCTGTTCGCCGAACAGCCGCGCACAGATCAGGCCTGCGGCACCGCAGTCGAGATAGACATTTGTGTCCGCACCAAGGTGCTCGATGTGCGAGACGCGGCCGGAAATGTCTCCGCCCGAAGGCACGAGTGAAATGTGCTCGGGGCGGATGCCGATTGTCCTGGCATCTCCACGGGAGAGATGGCTGGCCTCAATGAAATTCATCTGAGGCGAGCCGATGAAACCGGCAACGAAGAGGTTCGCCGGATCGTTGTAGAGCTCCATGGGCGTGCCCACCTGCTCGATCTTTCCGCCATTCAGAACGACAATGCGGTCTGCCAGCGTCATCGCTTCGGTCTGATCATGGGTTACATAGACCATGGTCGCGCCCAGTTCGCGGTGCAGGCGCGCGATTTCGAGCCGCGTGTTGACGCGCAGTGCGGCATCGAGATTGGAGAGCGGCTCGTCGAACAGGAAGAGCTTGGGCTTGCGCACCACGGCGCGGCCGATGGCAACGCGCTGGCGCTGGCCGCCTGAAAGCTCTGCCGGCCGCCGGTCGAGATAGGGTTCGAGCGACAGCATCTTCGAGGCAAAATCCACGCGCTCGGCAATGTGGGCGGCCGGGTGTTTCGCCTGTTTCAGGCCGAGGCTCATATTGTCACGCACGGTCAGGTGCGGATAGAGCGCATAGGTCTGGAACACCATGGCGATGCCGCGCTTCGACGGTGGCGTCGAGCTCACCTCCGAACCGTCGATCTCCACGCTCCCGCCGCTGGCGTCTTCAAGCCCGGCGATGATGCGCAGAAGGGTGGATTTGCCACAGCCGGACGGGCCGACAAAGATGACGAATTCGCCGTCCTGAACCTGGAGGTCCACGCCCTTGATGACGTCGACCTGGCCGAACGACTTGGTGATGTTCTTGAGTGCAAGTGAGCCCACGGTTTCGTCCTAGAGTTCGATTTCCTTGCCGCTTCGCACGCTTTCGTCGGCGGCGAGGCAGATGTTGAGGGATTGCACGGCGTCATTCATGTGCCGTGAAAGGTCGAGGTTTTCGCGGATGGCTTTCAGGACGAAGGCCTGTTCGCGGTCGCACAGTTCCTGATGCCCCGGTTCGCCTTCCATGGACAGGAGCGTGTCCTCATGGGCGAAACGCCCCCCGGCATCTGTCTCGGCTCTGTGAATGCGTATGCGCGATGTCTGCGTGTGTGCGTCGATATCGTCCGACTTCGCGCCTTCGTCCATGACGATGGAGACGCAGCCATTCGGTGAAACGATATCCTTCACGAAGAAGGCGGTCTCCGACATCATCGGACCCCAGCCGGCCTCGTACCAGCCGACCGAACCATCGTCGAACATCACCTGGAAATGTCCGTAATTGTACATGTCGGAGGCGATCTCGTCTGAAAGTCGGACGCCCATGCCGCGCACCTTGACCGGCTTCGCATCGGTGATCTGGCACATCACGTCCACATAGTGCACGCCGCAGTCGACGATGGGTGGTGTCGTCTGCATGAGCTGCTTGTGGGTCATCCAGGTGGGACCGGAGGATTGCTGGTTGAGGTTGAGCCGGAACACGTAAGGACCGCCAAGTCCGCGCGCCTCCTCGATCAGTTTCACCCAGGAGGGGTGATGGCGCAGGATGTACCCCACCACGAGCTTGCGCTTGTGCGTTGTCGCCGTCTCCACCACGCGCCTTGCATCGGCAACATTCGTTGCAAGCGGCTTTTCGACGAAAACATGCGCACCCGCTTCCATGGCCGCAATGGCATAGGGGGCATGGCTGTCCGAATAGGTGTTGATTGAAGCCAGATCCGGTCGTGTTTCGGTCAGCGCCTCTTCGAAATTGGTCGAGTGTCGATAGCCCTTCAGCGCATCCGGCAGATCCGGTTTTGAGCGGCTCACGAGCCCCACGATTTCGAAGCCGGGATTGGCGTGATAGGCGAGCGCATGGCTCATGCCCATATTGCCCAGGCCTGCAACCAGCACCCGGACCGGTTTTTCCTGCGCGCTCATTTTACCGCTCCCGAGGTAATGCCGCGGATCAGCTGGCGCGAAAAGATCAGATAGAGGATCAGCACCGGCAGGATGGCGAGCGAGAGTGCCGCCAGAACCGCATTCCAGTTGGTGACGAACTGGCCGATGAAGACCTGCGCGCCGAGCGTGATGGTTTTTGTTGCCTCGGCCGGCGCCAGGATCAGCGGGAACCAGAGATCGTTCCAGATTGGGATCATGGTGAAAACCGCGACCGTCGCCATTGCGGGCCGCACCAGCGGCAGGACGAGGCGGAAGAAGATGCGGTACTCGCTAAGCCCGTCGATGCGACCGGCATTCTTCAGATCATCGGACACCTGCCGCATGAACTCCGACAGGATGAAGACAGCGAGCGGCAGGCCCTGCGCCGTGTAGACGAGGATCAGCGAGGTGAGCGTGTTGACGAGGCCGGAGGCGGCCATCATCTGCAGGATCGCCACCGTGCCGAGCCGGATCGGGATCATGATGCCAAGCGCCAGGTAAAGGCCCATCAGCGAATTGCCCTTGAAGCGGTATTCGGCAAGCGCGAAGGCAGCCATGGCCCCAAACAGGAGCACCATGAAGAGCGACACCACCGTCACGATGAAGCTGTTCTGGAAATAGAGCAGGAAATCGCCCTGTTTCAGAACCGTTTCGAAGCCGACCAGGCTGAAGGTGTCCGCATTGGGAAGCTCCAGCGGTGTACGGAAGATCGCCTTGCGCGACTTGAAGGCGTTGATGACGATGACGAACACCGGAAAGAGCGCGATGATCGTGTATGTCGCCAGAACCGCGTGGGCGGCAATGGAACGAACGGGGGAATGCCTGGCTGTGCTCATCGGTTTCTCCCGCTCAGAACTGGTAGCGGCGCAGCCGCGTCTGGATGCCGAACAGATAGATCGACACGCCGATGAGAATGATGGCGAACATGGCAGTGGCAATCGCCGCGCCAAGATTCGGGTCGCCAAGCTGAAGCTGGAAGCCGAAGAAGGTGCGGAACATGAACGTGCCAAGAATATCGGTTGAGAAATCGGGCCCCGCCAGCGCGCCCTGCGTGGCGTAGATCAGGTCGAAGGCGTTGAAATTGCCAACAAAGGTCAGGATCGAGATGATGCCGATGGCCGGCAGGATCAGTGGCAGCTTTACCTTCCAGAACTGCGACATGCCGGTGATGCCGTCGCACTCGGCGGCTTCCAGAAGCTCGTCGGGAATGGAAAGAAGCGCTGCATAGATCAGCATCATCGGAATGCCGACGAACTGCCAGACCGAGATGAGCGCCAGCGTGGTCAATGCATAGGCTTCCTTGCCAAGCCACGGCTGGAAAAGGCTTTTGAGGCCAACGAGATCAAGGAGGTTCGGCGCCACGCCCCAGAGCGGGCTCAGGATGAGCTTCCAGGCGAAGCCGGCAATCACGAAGGAGAGGATCGTCGGTATGAAGATGGCCGTGCGATAGAACGAGCGCATGCGCAGCCGCGGGCTGGAAAGAAGCGCCGCAAGCAGAATGCCGATCGGGTTCTGCACGATCATGTGCACGATGAAGAACCAGGTGTTGTTCTTGAGCGCGTTCCAGAACTGATCCGACCATTGCGGATCTCCGAACAGGGCCCGGAAATTCTGAAGGCCGACAAAGACCTGGCTATTTTCCACCTCGCTGTAGAGAGCAAGTTGCAACGTGCTGAACAGCGGGATGATCATGATCGCCGTGTAGATCAGAACGGCAGGGGCCAGAAACACGGCAATGTGCCAGCGTCGGGGCTTCTTTGTCGCTTGGGACATGGAACGTCTCTCTATGATCCGGGCCCGCGCGAAAGGCGGACCCGGTTTTGTTCAGAGCTTGCGCTTACTGCTGCGGCTCGTACCAGCCGGCAAGGCCGTCCTGAAGCTGCTTTGCGCCGTCTTCAGGTGTCTGGGCGCCCCGCAGAACGTTGGCGGAAACGTTCCACATCTCGTTCCACAGGTTCGGCGTACCGCGCGAAAGGATCTGGTGCGCGGGACGAATGGTCGATTTGCAGTTTTCGCGCCAGGAGACGAACTCCTTGGCGAGCGGGTCTTCCATCTCCACGGTTTCGTTGGACAGAGAGAAGAAGCCCGGCAGCGAATTGGCGTAGAGCGAGGCGAATTCAGCCGATCCGACCCAGTTCAGGAAGGTGCGGGCAGCTTCCGGGTTTTCGGTCTTGGCGTTCATGCCGATGCCGATATCCGTGTGGTCGGAAATGTAGCACTCGTCGCCCGCATTCTGCACCGGCGGAGGGAATGCGCCAAGTTTGAAATCGGCCTGCTCGTTGAAGATGGCGATTTCCCAGGAACCGGCCGGGAAGATGGCCGCACGGCCAAGCGTGAAGAGGTTCTGGCTATCGGGATAGGCCTGCGCCTCGAAGCCGTCGCCCAGATAGGGAGCCCATTTGGCGATCTCGCGGAGCGGCTGGACCCACTGCTCGTCGGTGAGCTTCTGCTCGCCTGCGATCAGTGCCAGGCGGCCTTCCTCGCCCTTCCAGTAATTCGGACCGATATTGGTGTAGCCCATGGTTGCGGCTTCCCACTGATCCTTTGCGCCCATGGCCATCGGGATATAGGTGCCGTCTTCCTTGATCTTGTCGAGAACCGCGTAGAATTCCTCATTGGTTTTCGGCGGCTCGATGCCAAGCTCCTCAAAGGCGTCTGCATTGTAGATGAAGCCGTGGATCACGGAGGCCATGGGCACGCAGAAGGTTGCCGAGCCGTCATCCGTGCTCCACGCGGCCTTGGCCACGTCGGAGAAGTTCGACATGTTCTCAAGGTCCTTGAGGTCCGTAAGATGGCCTTTTTCATAGAGGCTGAGCGAGGCATCAAACGGGCGGCATGTGACGAGATCCCCAGCCGTGCCGGCGTCGAGCTTGGAATTGAGAACGGCATTGTATTCGGTCGGCGCGCTCGGAGCGAAGTTCACCTTGATGCCGGGATGCTTGGCCTCAAAGGCCGGGATCAGTTTTTCCTGCCAGATGGTCAGGTCGTCATTGCGCCAGCTTTCAATAGTGAGTTCGGCATCCTGTGCCATCGCCGTGCCGGTTGCACCCAGCATGGTCGCGGCAAGCAGTGCCAGTCTGGTGGATTTCATCATGGTAGTCTCCCTGTTTTGCTCAAGACGCATCTCCATGGCTCGGCAAGCATCATGGAGCGCGCTCTGGGCGCTGCTGAACTCGTCTGATGGAGGCAATTCGGCAGGGTTTTGGCCCCTACAAAGCCTTGTCAGCGCTTCCGGTTTGACATGTGCGTGTACGGGAACGTTCTTCTGTGTCCCTTATACGCGCCGCTCCCCGGACCCCTCTGCATCCTCCAATGATGAAATTAAAGTCCAAAAAGATACCATTTGTCCAGAGTGAATTCTGATCAATCGTTGGCGGGTTCTGCATGTTTTCGCATTTTTATATTCTTATCATGCACTTAAATCCGTTTTGACGGGTGTTGATTTTTTGTTGTTTCCTGAAGGTATCTTTTTGGTATTATGGTCGAGAGGAGCGATCATGAGCGATTTCGTCATAGCGATAGATGGTGGAGGAACCAGTTGCCGGGCTGCGTTGGCTGATCGTCGTGGACGCGTGGTGGGCCGTGGCAAACAGGGATCCGCCAACATCTTCACCACATCGGATGCAATTGGCGCGAACATCATCGCCGCCGCCGGTCAGGCTCTGGAGAATGCAGGGATCGACGGGAGCAAGCTGTCCGAGATACCCGCCTTTTTAGGCCTTGCGGGTATCAATGTGGGTGAGCGCCAGCGGGAACTTGCAAAGGCCCTTCCTTTTCGGGACACCCGGTTTGTTCACGATGGTCTGATTGCGCTGCAGGGCGCGCTGGGCGATGAGGATGGCGTAATGGCCATCCTGGGCACCGGCTCGGTTTATGTGGCGCGCATGGACGGGACGCTGCGGAATGTGGGCGGCTGGGGTTTTGCGATCGGCGATCAGGCAAGCGGCGCAGTAATCGGCAGGACGTTGCTGCAACAGACGCTCCTTGCCCATGATGGAATTCTCGAACACACGGCGCTGAGCCGCGCAGTCATGGCGCGTTTTGATGATGACCCTGAAGCCATGGTGGAATTTGCCCAGCAGGATGCTCGTCCTGCCGACTATGGCGCCTTCGCCCCAATGATTTTCGAGTACGACACCAGGGGTGACCTGCTTGCCAGGAACATTCTGCTCGATGCCGTGCGGGACATTACCATGGCGCTCGATGCCGTGGTTTTCGAAGGCTGTGAAAGGCTTTGTCTCCTGGGAGGGCTGGCACACGAATATGCCAAGCGGCTTGCACCACGTCATAGGGCCATCCTGACCGATCCCCGGGGCGATGCTCTTGCAGGCGCGGTTCAACTGGCGTTGCGCGCGTTTCCGCTTGAGACGGTCGGGGAGAAACGCTGATGACAGACCCAGGCCTCTTTTCCGCAGATCGGGTGGCGGCCATGGGGTCAGGCCCCCTTTATCTGCGTTTGCGCCGCTTGCTCGAAGACGCAATTGCGGGCGGGGTGTTGCAGGAAGGAGAAGCCCTGCCGACAGAGCGTGACATCGCTGAGTTGACAGAGTTAAGTCGTGTAACCGTGCGTCGAGCGGTTGACGATCTGGTGAAGCAGGGACGGCTGATCCGCCGGCACGGGTCGGGCACCTTCGTTGCGCCGGCGGTTTCCCGTGTTGAACAATCCCTGTCACTTCTGACCTCGTTTACCGAGGATATGGCGCGGCGGGGCCTCACCTCGCGCTCTGAATGGCTGGAGCGCATCGTTGCTGCACCGTCTCCTGATGAGATGATGGTGCTGGGCCTGTCCATGGGGGATACGGTCGCAAGACTGGAGCGACTACGCATCGCCGACGATGTGCCGATGGCCATCGAGCGGGCCTCCATCATCGGCAGCTTCCTGCCTGATCCGGCTTCGGTGACACATTCGCTCTATGATGCGCTTGGCAAACGGTCGGCCCGTCCATGCCGCGCCACTCAACGGATCTCGGCTCGAAATGTGGATGAGCGGGAAGCTTCGCTTCTTAAGGTCGCTCCGGGGGAAGCCGCGCTCTATATCGAACGCGTTTCCTACCTGCCCGATGGCCGGGTCATCGAATTCACCCGTTCGGTCTATCGCGGCGACGCATATGATTTCGTTGCCGAACTGAAGATTCCCGAGCGCTGACACACTCTGACAGTTGGAACCTAGCATGTCTTCTTTCGCACTCGCCGGCGCGCGCATTTTTGACGGTGAAACCTGGTTCGAGAACCATGTTCTGATGGTCGACAATGGCCGGATCTCGGCCATCGAGGCGCGAGAAAAGGTTTCGCGCGAGTTGCCGCTGCGCGATGCACGCGGCGCCATGATCGTTCCGGGTTTCATCGACCTTCAGGTCAACGGCGGTGGCGGGGTGATGTTCGACGGAAATTGCGGAGTGGACGGGCTCCGCGAGATCTGCCGTGCGCATGCGCGGTTCGGCACCACCGGTCTTTTGCCTACTTTGATTACCGATACGCGCGAAGCAACGGCCGTTTCAGTCGCTGCCGGGCTCGAAGCCGCACGGTCGGGCATGCCGGGATTTCTCGGCCTGCATCTGGAGGGGCCGCATCTTTCCATTGAACGGAAGGGCGCCCACGATCCGGCCCTGATCCGGCCGATGGAAGACGAGGACCTCGCCGCCTTGCTCGAAGCGCGCAAAGGATTGCCGTCGTTGATGGTGACGCTTGCCCCGGAAAGCGCGACGGTCGATCAGGTGCGCGCCCTGGCGGATGGCGGTGTGAAGGTCAGTCTCGGCCACACGAACACCACCTGCAAAACCGCGCTGGCCTATGCGGAGGCCGGGGCGTCGCTTGTCACGCATCTCTTTAATGCGATGAGCCCGCTGACACACCGCGAGCCCGGTGTGGTGGGCGCAGCACTCCAGAGCGGGCAGCTTTGGGTGGGGATCATTGCCGACGGCGTTCATGTGGATCCGGTGGCCATCGGTGTCGCGCTGCGCGCCAAGAATGGCCCGGCGCGCCTCTTCGCCGTGACGGATGCCATGTCGACCATCGGGACGGACATGACGTCTTTCACGCTGAACGGGCGGACCATCATGAGGGAGAATGGGCGCCTGACACTGGCGGATGGAACCCTGGCTGGCGCAGACATCGATATGATCTCCACGGTTGTCTATCTTCACCGCACGGTCGGCCTGCCGCTGGAACAGGCACTGCGTATGGTAAGCGTTTATCCTGCCCAGGCCATTGGGCTCGATCGCTCCAGGGGTGGTCTCACAGCGGGCAAAGAAGCCGACTTTGTCGTACTCGACGATGATCTCGGTGTCGTTTCGACATGGATCGGCGGTGAAGTGGCCCATTCGATCCTCTGATCGGAATCTTTATTTTTCCTCTTGAAGCTCTAGTGACTAGAGATCCTATCCTTGCCGTCATTGATTGATTGCAAGGAGAATCATCGTGTCCTTGAAACAGGATGATCACGCCGCAAACACCCATTCCTGGACAGTGGGCGGCATGGACTGCGCAAGTTGCGCTGGCAAAATTCGAACAGCGCTTGAGCGCCTGCCGGGCGTAAGCGACGTCAAGGTTTCGGTCATGTCCGAGACGCTGGCGCTTGCCCTTGATGAGGGCAAGACCGGACGGGAAACAATTGAACGCACAGTCGAAAAGCTGGGCTATAAGGTTTCCGCACGTCAAATAGCCGGGGCGGATGCCGGTGGAGATGCCAGCGCGGACGCATGCTGTGGCGGCAAGGGGCGGCAGCCTCACCCGGATTCCGGACCATCGGATCCGGGGCATGGTGTCGCCGGTCATGTGCATGGCGCGGATGTGGGTAACAAAAGCTGGTATCGCACCGGGAAGGGGCATCTCGTCATTTTGACGGGCCTTTTGCTGGCTGCTGCCTGGGGAGCCGAGTTCCTTCTGCCAGGTGATTTGGGCATGTGGGCCTTCGTGGCCGCCTGCCTGATCGGTGTCGCGCCGGTCGCGCGCCGGGCGTTCGCGGCCCTGCGCGCCGGCATGCCCTTCACGATCGAAATGCTGATGACCGTGGCGGCTGCGGGTGCGCTGTTTATCGGTGCGGCCGAGGAAGCCGCGCTGGTGGTTTTCCTGTTCGCCGTCGGTGAATTGCTGGAGGGCGTGGCTGCAAACCGTGCCCGTGCCGGTATCAGGGCCCTGGGAGACCTGGTTCCCAAAACAGCCATGCTTGAAGAGAATGGCGGGACCCGAAAGGTGCAGGCATCAGAACTCGTCATTGGGCAGATCGTCGTCGTGCGTCCGGGTGACAGAATTCCCGCCGACGGCGAAATCGTCGATGGCACTGCAGGCATCGACGAAGCCCCTGTTACAGGCGAATCCGTCCCGAAATCGAAGAGCGAAGGGGATGATGTTTTTGCCGGATCGATTGTCACCGACGCGGCGATCAGGGTTCGTGTGACACGCGCGCCGGAAGACAACACAATAGCCCGCATCATCCGTCTGGTCGAGGAGGCTCAGGAGGCGCGTGCGCCCACCGAGCGCTTCATCGACCGGTTCAGCCGCTACTACATGCCGGCGATCGTGGCTCTTGCCGTTCTGGTGGCGGTTGTGCCGCCATTGGCTGTGGGCGCTGCCTGGGATGTGTGGGTTTATCGGGCGCTCGCATTGCTTTTGATCGGATGTCCCTGCGCGCTGGTGATTTCAGTGCCTGCTTCCATTGCATCCTCCCTTTCGGCCGGTGCCCGTCGCGGTCTCCTCTTAAAGGGTGGCGCTGTGCTGGAGGCAGCTGCAAGGGTCGATCTGGTGGCGCTCGACAAGACCGGCACACTGACAGTGGGGCGGCCTGTTGTGACGGATATCTGGTCGCCTGATGGCGAAGAGAGGCGTCTTCTGGCTCTGGCAGCCAGTGTTGAGGCGGGGTCCAGCCATCCGCTGGCGGAGGCCATTCTGAGGTTTGCAGAAAATCTTGGCGTTTTGTTCGAAACAGGAAGTGATGCGCGCGTCATACCCGGGCGCGGGGTGGAAGCCCGGGTGGGCGGGCAGACAGTGTTTGTGGGGTCGCCGCGACATGCCGCGGAGCAGGGCGCCATGACGCCCGAGGCCAGACAGCACATCGAAGCGCTGGAAGCCCAGGGCAAGACTGTTGCCGCCGTGTTTCAGGCCAATGCGCTTTGTGGAGTCATCGCCTTGCGTGACGAACCGCGCGAAGACGCTGCCGCTGCAATGCGTGACCTTGCACAGCTGGGCGTGCGTTCAGTGATGCTCACCGGGGATAATGCCCGCACAGCCGGCGCTATCGCGGGAAGCCTGTCGATGGAGTTTCGTGCCGAGCTTCTGCCTGATGACAAGGTTTCCGCCATCCGCGAGCTGACCGCCGGTCATACGGTGATGATGATCGGCGACGGGATCAATGATGCACCTGCACTCGCCACTGCCGATGTTGGGGTGGCGATGGGATCGGGCACCGATGTCGCTCTGGAGTCGGCGGATGGCGCGCTTCTGCGAAACCGGGTGAGTGACGTAGGCGGGATGTTGCGCCTGGCGCGGGCGACGATGATCAATATCCGTCAGAACATCGCCATCGCCCTCGGCTTGAAGGCTGTTTTCCTGGTGACAACGGTGCTTGGCATCACCGGGTTGTGGATCGCCATTCTCGCAGACACGGGCGCTACCGTGCTCGTGACGCTCAACGCTCTGCGACTTCTCGGATTTCGTCTGGAACGCTGACCCGCACAGAGGAATCGAATACATCCCGACATGTGGACGCCGGCCTTGTAGCCGGCGTTCTTATACGTGATTGTATACGTATATTTTCGCAGCTTTCCTCGCCTAAACGACGACCCGTTCTTCTGGGATTGATGCCATCGTTTTTCCTTATCTAATTGTAAAATAATGATAATTTTTTCCACCTCAGATAAGCGCCTTGTGCTGGGTAGAAAGATATCCACACAAACTACTATAGGTTGTACATGTAATCGGAATACGTTATCGTTTGGTCAATCTGGTGGTTGGAGGGCGTCGAGAATTCTGGGGGACAGTGTGTTTCAGCGGACAGGTGTTTAGCGCTGCGGAGATCTTGGTCCGAGGATCATTAGGAGCCCGGACGAAATGAATTGGCGACATGTTGGCAGGTTTTTCTCTGCCAGCGCCAAGACGGATCCCGCGGGGCCGCGGAACTGCATTGCGCGAATGAAACGCGTGATGCGGACGGACGGATTTTGCCGTCTTTCAACAGTGTTGCGTGCCGCATTCGCGGCGGCGTCCTTCGGGTCAGATTTCCACTCTTATCAAGCGAGGCGTAGAGCATATGGGCATGCACAAACAGGATGGACTTTCATTCGCAACCTTACGAGCCGCGGAAGCGGTCATCGACACACGCAGCCTGACCGGCGCAGCGCAGAAGCTGGGCATCAGCCAGCCAGCGGTCAGCATGCATCTGGGGCGTTTGGAGCGGGCAATCGGAACACCCCTCATCAAGAAGCTCGGCAACCGCATTGTCGTGAAAGAAGAAATATCGGGCCTCATTCGGCAGATGCTCGATCTCGAGCGCCGGCTTCGCACGGTCGGGTACGAGAAGAATGTTTCCAAACTAAAGGTGGGGATCTGTACCTATACAGCCCCACTGCTCCTGGGCGGTCTCGGGCGACTGGGCAAGATCAAGGAAACCGTGAGCTGGCGCATTTCCGATTCCAGGCGTCTGGAGGAGATGTACGATCTGGGGCAGGTGGATGCCGCATTCCGCGCGCTCTACCCAAATGAACTGGGCCCCGACCTGGTCTGCGACTACTCCATGCGTTGGATGGGCGCGCGTGAACTGAGCGAACAGATCAAGCGCAACTCCACCGCGATACCCGTGGTACTTTCAAATCCACAGTCTCCTCTGGGAATTATGGCGCGTGACTGGCTTCGCCAGCGCAATGTACCCTACGAGGTGATTGGCGAGGTGGACGATCTCACAAGTGCCATGAAGCTTGTGGTCGGCGGTGTTGCCGTGTCTCCGTTGCCGGGTTTTGTCTTCGAAGGAAACTCCTCATCGCTGGAGGATTGCGCAGAGATCATCCCTGGTGGCCTCGAAATCCGCTATGGCATGTTTTTCGACGACAAGCGTTTCAATCTGCGGCTTGCGATGGATATTTTCGAGCTTCTCCAGGGAGAGCTTCATCGTCTCACCCCGCCACCTTCTGCCTATCAGGGGCATAGCCTGGCCCGTCAATAAATTCCCACCCATGCCTGACGCCGCGCAGCCCCCTGCGCGGCGTGGTTATGCCTAGAAACTGTCGTCAAAATTTCACCCAGCCGCCGCTTTGCCGTCAGGTTCGGCGCGCAAGATTCCAAACCATGAGCAGATCGATTCACAACGCCCGACCGGACGCGCAAACCGATGCGCAAATTGAGGCTCTCCTGTCGCCGCAGGACGAGGTTTCCATTGTCGACTCACTCTTTGCGATGTCGAAGGCGCATACGGCAGCGGGATCGCGCGATGTGCTTGAGCGCGTTCTCGCAGCCCGCCTGGAGGCGCGACTTGCGCGTCGGATGCGCCAGACCATTGAGCAAACAACCGATCAATCAGGCAGAGCATCAAGGAGTGCGGCATGATACGCGACAACAGCCCCCGGCTCCCCCGGGGCGATGTCTTCGCCCGCGATGACAACGCGCTACTGCAAAGCGAGAAAGTCTTCGATCTCACGCGCGCCCGCCCGCAGATCAGGCAGGATTGTCTGCTCCATCTCGACGCAGGTGAAGCGCGCCGACTGGGTGGAAACGTTGAGCGCAGCCGCAATGCGTCCCGACTTGTCGCGGACAGGCACCGCAATCGACCGCAGACCGAGTTCCAGTTCCTGGTCGACAATGGCATAGCCGCGCGCGCCGGCCATTTTCACGGCTTTGGCGAGTGCGGCCCGGTCCGTCAACGTTCTCTCGGTCTTGGCGCTGATCGACGCCTGCGCGAGAAAACGGGCGAGTTCGGGCGGGTCCAGGTCTGACAGGAGGATCCGGCCCATCGACGTGCAATACGCCGGCAGGCGCGTGCCAACGTTGAGAGCGACCGAAACGATGCGTCGCCCGGCCACCCGGGCGACGTAAACCACCTCCTCGCCTTCCAGGACCGCTGCTGAGCAGGATTCGCCAAGCGTTTCAGAAATCCGCCGCATGATGGGTTCTGCATAGCGCCAGAGTGCGGCTCCGCCCATCCATGTTCGTGCCAGGCCAAGCAATCTTGCCGACAGCAGGAAACGGCGCTCTTCCTGGCGGGCATAGCCGCTGGCCACCAGCGTAAGCAGCAGGCGCCGTGCGCCCGCGCGCGTCAGCCCTGCCTCCTTCGCCACTTCCGTCAGCGTCATGCCATCGGGTGCGCCTGCGAGAATTTCCAGAACGCCGAGCCCCTTCTGCAGTGATCCGACAATATCTCGGCCCTCGCCGGTGTTTGACACAGTCTCGTTCTCCATCTAATAAGTATCGCATATAAAACTTATGTTCGCAATACGAACTTTTGAGGAATGCCATGGCGCGTTTTGTTCCGCTGTCGCAGGCGGTCGCGGAAAATCTCGGCAATGGCGACAGTGTCGCTTTCGAGGGGTTCACGCATCTCATCCCCACCGCTGCTGCCCATGAGGCGATCCGCCAGGGTTTGAGAGATCTCACTCTGATCCGGATGACCCCCGATGTGGTCTATGACCAGATGATCGGCATGGGTCTCGCCCGAAAGCTGGTATTCTCTTACGCGGGCAATCCAGGCGTGGGGCTCCTGCGCCGGTTGCGTGACGCCGTGGAGAACGGGTTTCCCCACGCAATCGAGATTGTGGAACACTCCCATGCAGCCATGGCCAATGCCTATGAGGCGGGTGCGGCGGGACTTCCCTGTGCCATCTTCCGTGGCTACCGCGGCGCGGAGCTTGCCCGTGTGAACCCGAACATCAAGTTCATCGAGTGCCCCTTCACCGGCGAGAGCCTGGCCGCCGTGCCGGCGCTCCGGCCCGATGTCACCTTCATCCACGCCCAGAAAGCGGACCGAAAGGGCAATGTTCTAATCGAGGGCATCGTCGGCATTCAGAAAGAGGCGGTGCTGGCGGCGAAACGCGCTGTCGTAACCGTGGAAGAAGTCGTCGACGATTTCTCCGACCTGCACCCCAATCTCACCATCCTGCCGCACTGGACGGTAACCGACATTGCCGTGGTGCCGGGTGGGGCGCACCCCTCCTACACGCATGGCTACTACGCACGCGACAACGCCGAATATCTGAAATGGGACAAGATCGCCGCCGACCGTGACCTGTTTCGCGACTGGATGCAGAAGAATGTGCTTGATGCGACGCCTGAGGATTTTGCCGCCCGTGTCGAGAAGCTGAGGGACGCATGATGAGCAAGCCCGAATTCACCCCCAATGAAATGATGACGATTGCCGCCTCGCGCGCGCTCAGGAATGACGATGTGTGCTTCGTCGGCATCGGTGCGCCGTCTGCTGCCTGCAACATTGCGCGCCTGACCCATGCACCCGACATCACGCTGATCTATGAATCCGGCACCATCGGAACGGCGCCGGACGTTCTGCCGCTTTCCATCGGCGATGGAGAGCTCTGCGACACCGCACTGACCACCGTGCCGGTGCCGGAGATGTTCCGCTACTGGCTGCAGGGCGGGCGCATTACCATCGGCTTTCTGGGGGCTGCGCAGATCGACAAATACGGCAACATCAACACCACGGTCATCGGTGATTATGACAGCCCCAAAACGCGGCTTCCAGGTGGCGGTGGGGCCCCGGAAATCGCCACTTCCTCGCAGGAAGTCTACATCACCCTCGCCCAGTCGAAGCGGGGCATGGTGGAGAAGATCGACTTCTACACCTCCTTTGGGCATGGTGATGGTGGCGATCATCGAGAGCGGCTGGGCATCGACACCAGGGGGCCGACGCTGCTCATCACCGATCTCGCGATCTGGAAGCCGGACCCGGTGACGAAGGAATTCACCGTCGTGTCGTTGCATCCGGGTGTCACGCGCGATCAGGTGCAGGAAACCTGCGGCTGGGCCGTAACGTTCGCCGACGGTGTGGAGGAGACACCGCCGCCCACCGAACTGGAGCTTGCGACACTGCGCGACTTGAAAGCCCGCACCGAAGCGGCCCATAAGGGCGCATGATCTTTCCGCCGTGCGAGGCGCGGCGGCAGGGCGCTGCCCGGCATTGTTGGTTAGGAGAACCCGTTCATGGCTGAAGCATTTATCTGCGACTACATCCGCACGCCGATTGGCCGTTTTGGCGGCGCGCTTTCCTCGGTCCGCGCTGACGATCTGGCAGCCCTGCCGATCAAGGCTCTGATGGAACGCAACCCCAGGGTGGACTGGGCGGCAATAGACGATGTGTTCTATGGCTGCGCCAACCAGGCCGGTGAGGACAACCGCAACGTGGCGCGCATGGCCGTACTTCTCGCGGGCCTGCCCATAGAGGTGCCGGGCTCCACGGTGAACCGCCTGTGCGGTTCGGGAATGGACGCAGTCACCATCGCCGCGCGCGCCATCAAGGCGGGCGAGGCTGAAATCATGATCGCCGGCGGCGTGGAATCCATGAGCCGCGCGCCTTTCGTCATGCCGAAGGCCGAGACGGCGTTTTCCCGCAATGCCGAGATCTACGACACCACGATCGGCTGGCGCTTCGTTAACAGGGTGCTCAAAAAACAGTATGGCATCGATTCCATGCCAGAGACGGGTGAGAACGTGGCGGCGGATTTTTCCGTAAGCCGCGCCGATCAGGATGCATTTGCCGTGCGCAGCCAGGAAAAGGCCGTGGCCGCACAGGAGAATGGGCGTCTCGCAAAGGAAATCGTGTCCGTCACCATTCCCCAGCGCAAGGGCGACCCGGTGGTGGTCGAGAAGGATGAACATCCGCGCCCTGGCACCACGGTTGAAAAGCTCGGCAAGCTGCCGACACCCTTCCGCGAGGGCGGCACCGTGACCGCCGGCAACGCCTCCGGCGTCAATGACGGTGCGGCCGCACTCATCATCGCCTCGGCAGAAGCGGCAAAGAAATACGGCCTGACGCCGATTGCCCGCATTCTCGGCGGTGCGACCGCCGGCGTTCCGCCGCGCATCATGGGCATCGGCCCTGCACCGGCGACGAAGAAGCTCTGCGCAAGACTTGGCTTGAAGCCGTCCGACTTTGATGTGATCGAGTTGAACGAGGCCTTCGCCTCGCAGGGTATCGCCGTTCTGCGCGATCTTGGTATCCCTGAAGATGCGCCGCATGTGAACCCCAATGGCGGCGCGATTGCCCTTGGTCATCCGCTCGGCATGTCGGGCGCGCGCATCTCCGGCACGGCAGCACTTGAGCTGCAGGCCACCGGCGGCAAGCTGGCGCTTGCTACCATGTGCATCGGCGTCGGCCAGGGCATCGCGCTGGCGATGGAGCGGGTTTAGTTGCGATGGTAAAAATGGGGGCGGGTTGACCGATACCGGCACTCACGCACAATTCGTACAGACGATCCTTAGCTTGTCGAAGGGCGGAGGAAAGGGCACGCACCATCATCTCCGCAGCCGCCCGCCTAGAGCTTCAGCACGACCGTTGTAATGCCGGCCTCACCGCTGTCCTTCACCACGAAACCGAAGTCGCGGCACATGGCGAGCATTTTGGTGTTGTCGCTCAGAACGATGCCTTCAATGGCGCCAATGCCCTCTTCCCTGCCATAGTCGATGAGCTGCTTCAGCAGCGCAAACCCGAGGCCGTGCCCCTGAAGATCGGTGCGCACAAGCAGGCCATACTCGGCGATCTCCTTGTCCGGGTCGGCGGAAAGACGGCCAATGCCCGCCATTTCCCCATCCTCTTCCCTGAGCGCGATGAAGGCCATGTCGCGCTCGTAGTCGAGCTGGGTCAGCCGCTCGAGCATTTCATCCGGAAAGTGCTTGCGCGGGGCGAGAAAACGAAACCTTATGTCTTCCGAGGAAACCCGCGACAGGAAATCCGGGAATAGCGCCACATCGGCCGGCTTGATGGGCCGAAGATGATAGCGGTGCCCCTCAAGGTTCACATCCTTTTCCCATCCGGAGGGATAGGGCCGGATGGCAAGATCCGGGTTCGGCCCCTTGCGGTCGATTTCCGCCGGCTCGATCTCGATGCGCGCATCAAGCGCCACCACGCCGTCGGCATCGGCCAGAAGCGGGTTGATGTCCATGCCCTTGATGCAGGGGAAGTCGACAATCATCTGCGATACCGCGTTGAGCGCACCTGCAATCGCATCCCGATCTGCGGGCGCACGGTCGCGATAGCCGGCAAGCAGCTTGCCTATACGCGTCGACGCCATCAGGTCCCCGGCCAGCACATCGTCGAGCGGCGGCAGCGCAATGGCCGTATCCTCCATCACCTCCACAGCCGTGCCGCCCGCCCCGAACAACACCACCGGTCCGAAGATCGGATCCTGACTGACACCGAGAATGAGTTCATGGGCGTGTTTGCGCACCACCATGGGCTGAACGGCAAAGCCCTCCAGTCCGTCGGCCATACCGGCATCTCGCAAACGCTTGATGATGTTCTCAGCCGCTCTCTCAGCCGCTTCCGGTGTCTTGAGGCCAAGCACCACGCCGCCTACATCCGATTTGTGCGTAATGGTTCTGGACAGAAGTTTGACGACGACCTTTTCCGAACTTTCGAGCAAGCGGGCAGTCGCCTCACTCACCGCTTCTGGTGTCTCGACAATCACGGTTTCAGGCACGGGAATTCCGTAAGCGGCAATGGCAGCCTTGGCCTCCGGCTCCGTCAGCATACGCCGGCCTTCGGCAGCCACTTTTTCAAGGATGGCACGCAGGCTTTCGCGGTCTCCCTCAACATCCTCGCTGCGGCTTGAAGGAACACGGGTCAGCGCCTTCTGGGCGCGTGACCATTCACCCAGATAGGAAAGCGCCGCCGTGGCGCTGGACGGAGTGCTGAAGTTTGCAATGCCCGCGTCCTGCAGAATGCGACGCCCCTCGCGCGCGGTCTCCTCGCCCAGCCAGCAGGTGATGAGCGGTTTTCCATTCACCCTGCCCTTGTCTGCATGGGCCGCAACCGCGCGGGCGGCATCGGAGGGGGAGGCAAGGCCGGTCGGGCAGTTGAACACGAGAACGGCATCCGTGTCTGGGTCGTCTGCTACCGCCAAAAGCGCCTCGCTATAGCGCTCCGGCGGCGCATCGCCGATAATGTCGGCGGGGTTGGAATGCGACCAGTTGGGCGGTAGCGCGCGGTCAAGACGGGCGATGGTTTCAGGCGAAAACTCTGCCATGGTGCCGCCAAGATCATTGAGCCGGTCCACCGCCAGAACGCCGGCCCCGCCACCATTGCTGACAATGCCGACATGGGCACGCTGCAGGGGGCGGAAGCGGGCAAGCACTTCCGCCGCATCAAACAGTTCGCCAAGATCCAGCACCCGCAAAATGCCGGCGCGGCGCAGTGCCGCCTCAACCACGCGGTCGGCACCGGAAAGCGCGCCGGTGTGGGTCGCCGCTGCCTGTGCGGCCTGCGCGTGGCGACCGGCCTTGATGGCGATCACCGGCTTCAGCCGCGCCGCCGCCCGGGCGGCGGTCATGAATTTGCGTGGATTGGGGATCGTTTCGAGATACATGAGAATGCCGCGCGTGCGTCCGTCGCCGGCGAGCATTTCCAGATAGTCTCCCACATCCACGTCGGCCATGTCGCCCAGAGAGACGATATGCGAGAAGCCAACTCCCTCCGCCGCCGCCCAGTCCACCAGCGAGGTGGCGATCGCGCCGGACTGCGACAGCAGCGCCAGCCCGCCGGGTTTGGCCTGCATATGCGCGAAGCTTGCATTGAAATTCATCGGCGGAACCATCAGGCCCACCGTGTTCGGCCCGATGATGCGAAAAAGAAATGGCTTTGCCGCATCGAGCATCGCCTGGCGCAGCCCGTTTTCCCGTGTCAGCCCGGCGGTGATGACCACCGCCGCGCGGGTGCCTCTCTCGCCTAAATCGCGAATGATTCCGGGCACGGTTTCCGGCGGAGTGACGATCACCGCAATGTCCGGTACGCCAGGAATATCGATGGCGCGCCTGTAGCAACGCCTGCCTGCCACTTCCCTGTATTTCGGATTGACGGGCCAGACCTCGCCTTCGAACCCGCCTTCCTGCAAGTTCTGCATCACGATATGGCCGACGGCGCCGGGCCTGCTCGAAGCACCGATCACGGCAACAGAGCGCGGGCGGGCAGCATGTTCAAGATTGCGGATCGTCATGGGCGATGACTCCGGGTTCGCGCGGGTTTTGCGTTTCGTCGACACTATAGCGGCATGGCGTGAAGACTGCGCAACCCGCGATGTGCGATTGCCCTCAGCCTAGGGAGCGTTACGGCGATGAAGGTGTGGCACAGCCGCCACGAGTGCCCTTCCCGTCTGCGACCGCGGGTTGGCGATGATCTGCGGCGTTGGTCCCGTTTCGACAATGCGCCCACTCTCCATGATCGCTACTTGATGGGAGACAAGACGCACGACCGCGAGATCATGCGCAATGAAGACGTAGGAGAGGCCTTCGCTTTTCTGCAAATCAGCAATGAGTTTCAGGATCTGGCCGCGTATCGACTGGTCAAGCGCGGAGACTGGCTCATCGAACACGATCAGCGAGGGGCGCGCAGCCAGCGCGCGGGCGATGGCGACACGCTGGCGTTCCCCGCCTGACACTTCGTGAACGCCGCGCACAGCATAACTTGCCGGAAGCCCGACCCGCTCCAGAAGCGCGCCCACCCGCGCCGGGCGCGCTGCACGATCCGCAAGGCCATGGATGCGCAGCGGGTCCGCCAGAACACCGCCGATGGTCGCGCGCGGATTGAAGGCCGCAAGCGGATCCTGAAACACCATCTGGATCGAGCGGCGGCGCGCACGCAGCGCCCGCCCGCGAAGCTTAAGCCAGTCCTCGCCCAGAAGCCGCACCGTGCCCGCGTCGGCCGGCAGAAGCCTGAGAAGCACACGCGCGAGCGTTGACTTGCCGCTGCCGGACGCGCCCACCAGCCCCAGCGTTTCGCCGGGAGCGATCGTCAGGCTCACATCGTCAAGCGCCGTGACCCTGCGCCCACGGCTGATGAAGGTCTTGCAGAGGTTCTGCGCAACGAGAACCGGCTCAGGCATCGGCCACCCCGTCGATCAGGCGCGGCGTCGAAAAATCGATCTGCGCGGCAAGAAGATGCTTCGTATACGCGTGCGCCGGCTGAGCGAGAACCGCGTGCGCCGCGCCTTTCTCCACCAGCCGCGCCCGCTGAAACACGGCAATGTCGTCGGCCAGTGCGGAGGCAAGCGCAATGTCGTGCGTGATGAAAACCAGCGTCATGCCCGCCTCGCGCACCAGTTCGTCGAGCAGCGCCACGATCTCGGCCTGCACCACCATGTCGAGCGCGCTTGTGGGCTCGTCGGCGATCAGCAGCCCCGGCTTTGCCGCAATGGCGGCAGCGATGGCGATACGCTGGCGCTGCCCACCGGAAAACTGGTGCGGATAGGCGCGAAGTGCGGCCTGCGGATCGGGAATGCGCACCCGCTCAAGCAGCGCCAGCGCATGCGACTTCGCTGCACGCCAGCCAAGCCCCAGATGCCGCACCGCGCCTTCCGCAACCTGTTCGCCAATGGTCAGAACTGGGTTGAGGCTGCCACCGGGATGCTGAAACACCATGCCGATGTCACGCCCCGCCACGGGCGGATGCGCAAGGCCCGGCCAGCCAATGCTCCCCTCAATCCGCGCCTGCGGCGCGAGCAAACCGGCAAGCGCCAGCGCCAGCGTGCTCTTGCCCGATCCGCTTTCGCCGATCACCGCCAGCCGGCGGCCTTGCGCAATGTCGAGATCGACACCCTGAAGCGCGAAGCTTTGCGCATCGTCACGCTCGTAGGAGACCGAGAGACCCCGGATTTCGGCCAGCGGCGCGCTCATCCGCGCGCCTTGCGGCCAGCCATCGCGTCGGCCAGCCCCTCGCCCAGAAGATAGACACCAAGAACGGTAGCCACGAGCCCCAGCCCCGGCACCATGGAAAGATGCGGCGCGGTGCGCAGCACATTGCGCCCCTCGGCGATCATCGAGCCCCATGTCACCACATTGGGATCGCCAAGCCCGAGAAACGACAGCGCCGCCTCCACCAGAACCGCTGTGGCGACGATCACCGCCGTGAGCGCCAAAACCGGCGGCAGCGCATTGGGCAGCACTTCGCGCAAAGCAACTTCCGCCGGGTGCATGCCGATCACCCGCGCTGCGGCCACATAGTCGCGCTCGCGGATCGACAGGACCTCCGCCCGCACCAGCCGCGCCGGCCCTGTCCACGCGCCAAGGGCAATGGCGAGAATGATCACCGGAAGCGATGCCCCGGTGACGCTGACAAAGGCGAGCGCAAGAAGAATGCCCGGCACAATCTGAAACGCATCGACCACGCGCATAAGCGCCTCGTCCATCAGCCCGCCGGCAAGCCCGGCAACCGTACCCACAAGCGTCCCGGCGGCAAGTGCGATCAGCGCCGTGGCAAGCCCGACCAGAAGCGACGTCCGCGCGCCGTGCATCAGGCCCGCAGCCACATCGCGCCCCAGACGGTCCGTGCCAAGCGGAAGCGCCGGATCGGTGAAAGGCGCAGTTAGCGCGCGCCCGACAATTGCCAGCGGGTCGCCCGGATAAAACAGCGGAGCAGCAAACGCCATGGCGGCAAGCAGCACAATAAGACAAAGCCCCGCCACGCCTTCGGGCGAGTGCATGAGACGTCCTGCAACACGTTTCACGGCGCCACCTCCCCGCTGCCAACGCGCGGGTCGAGAAGCGCATAGGCGATGTCCACCAGAAGATTGACGGCGATCACGAGCACCGCGCTGACGATGATGATGCCGGTCAGAAGCGGCGCATCGCGGCCTGAAACCGCTTCATGCGCAAGCCGCCCAAACCCCGGAATGGCGAACACGCTTTCCACCACCACACTGCCGCCCAGCATGGCCGCTGCCTGCAGGCCCAGCATGGTGACCAGTGGCAGAAGCGCGTTGCGCGCCACGTAACGCAGCACGATGCGCCGCCGCGCCAGCCCCTTGGCGCGCGCAGAAAGGACAAAATCCCGCCGCCAGGCTTCCGCCATGCCCGCACGCATCATGCGCAGGAAAAGAGCCAGGTAAATGAAACCTAGCGCGGAAACCGGCAGCGCCAGATGCCAGGCAATATCGGCCACGCGCGCCAGACCCGTCTTGCCGGAGGCGATGGTTTCGATGCCGGCTGTCGGAAACCAGCGCAGATCGACCGCGAACACCAGAACCAGTACAAGGCCAAGCCAGAAGCTCGGAACCGCATAAAGCGCCAGCGAGCCGATCGAAAGCGTCCGGTCGGTCAGACTACCCGGCCGCGCGCCGGCAACAATGCCGAGCAGCGAACCGAGAGAGAAGGCGAGCGCCGTCGCTGCCCCCATCAGCCAGAGCGTGTTGGGCAAACGCTCCACGATCAGGTCGAGAACCGGCCGGTCGAAGGCTACCGACCACCCGAGATCCAACTGCAGCAGCGCACCCACATAAAGCGTCAGCCGTTTCACGATCGACTGGTCGAGCCCATAGCTCTGGCGAAGCTCCGCCACGAGGCCCGCATCGCCGCCGCCCAGTGACAGCAGATAGGCATCCACCGCATCGCCCGGTGCAGCTTCCAGAAGTAGAAACGTGCCCACAATGACGATCAGCAGCACCGGAATGCTGCTGACGATACGCCGCCGCGTCATAGTCAGGGCCCGGTGCATGCCAGTTCGTTTTCCTTGCTTGGTTAGCGGGAGAGAGCCGTGTCTGCCCAGTTGGAAACCGCCCAGCGTGGATTGTTGCCCACGTTCAGAACGGTATCACTGGCAACCGTGGTAAAGCCCCATTCGGCGACGTTTATCAACGGCAGATCTTCCACCACGATGCGCTGGAAGTCGTTGTAGAGTGCGGTGCGCGCTTCCGTATCGATGGTCTCGGCCGCCTGATCGATGATCGTGTCGAGCTCGGCATTGGCATAGCCACCCTGATTGGAAAACGGCACGCCATCGGGAATGCCCGACTGCACGAGGATCGTGGTCGAGATGGCTGGATCGCCGCGGAACACGGGCGAGCCAACGGCGATGTCGAAATCATGATCCGTGTAGACCGCCTTCAGATGCGCCGGCGTGTCGTTGTTCACCAGCGTCACGTCGATGCCCACCTTGCCGAGCGCCTGCCGCAGATAGTCGCCGAACTGGCGCGTTTCGCTGAAGAAGGGTGCCGGCAGAAGGCGCAGCGAGAAGCGCTTGCCATCATCGCCACGCGGATACCCCGCCTCATCAAGCAGCCTGTTTGCCCCCTCGATGTCGAAGGAATAGGGTTTCACATCGGGATTGTAGAATTGCGGCGCGTTCTGCGGCACCGGGCCGGTGGCCGCCTGCGCATAGCCAAGAAACACGGTGTCGACCACGAAATCCCGATCGATGGCATGCGACAGGGCTTGCCGCACCCTCTGGTCGGCGAGGATCTCGTTGCGGTGGTTGATCTCCACCACAAGCTGATAGGTCAGCGCCTCATAACCTTCCGTCACCACTTTCAGGCCAGGCACCTTGGCGATGCGTTCCAGATCCACCAGCGGCACCTGCGAGAAGGCGGCAAGCTGAATTTCGCCTGCCTCCAGCGCGGAACCCGCTGCCGCCCGGTCAGGCAGAACACGGAAGATGATCTCGTCCAGCTTGGGCAGCCCCTCGCCCCAGTAGACGTCATTGCGGGTGAGGCGATAATATTCGCCCGGCCTGTGCTCGGCGAATTTGAACGGCCCCGTTCCCACCGGCGCCTTATTGGCCGGGTTGGCGGCAATGTCCGTGCCCTCATAAAGATGCTTTGGCAAAACGCTCGTCACCACCGGCAGCGCATTGCGAATGAGCTGGATCGGCGTGGGCGCGGAGAAGCGGAAAATGGCGGTGTGCGCATCGGGCGTTTCCACCGTGTCGAGATTGGCGAACACAACGCGGCCGAGATTTTGCAGCGGTTTCCAGACCTCCATCGCGGAGAAGGCCACATCCGCAGAGGTGAACGGCTCGCCATCGTGCCAGGTCACGCCCTCGCGCAGCTTGAAGGTGATGGAAAGCCCGTCTTCGGAACCTTCCCAGCTTGTGGCCAGGCGCGGCGCCAGCCCACCCTCGCCGTCCAACATTGCTTCCGCGAGCGGCTCGACGACCTTGCTGGCGATGAAAAACACGCCGTTCGAGGCCACAATCGCCGGGTTCAGCGAGCGCGGCTCTGAATCGGCCGCCACCACCAGCCTTCCTCCGCGCGGTGCATCCTCTGCCCATGCGCGCGCCATGGGCAGGGCTGCCGTCATCAACGCACCTGTGCCAAGGAAAAGATTGCGTCGCGAAATCAGAAACCCGGTCATCGGAAACCCTCGCTTGTTTATGCCAACAGAAGTCTAAGAGCCGCTGTCGGCAGGAACAGGGCCATGAATGCGTTGCGTTGGTCCAGCCTGTTGAACAAAGCGCCGTTTCAAAGATAAGGCGGGGTACAGGCCGAAACCACTATGGTGCGTCTGTCCGACAGATTGCGAAACCGATGGGGCTGGCGGCTGTCGAACAGATAGGCCTCCCCTGCTTTCAGGATGCGGAAGTCCTCGCCGACGTTGAGCGCCAGCTCTCCTTCCACCACATATCCCCCCTCGCTCGAGGCATGCTGGAGCATTGTCTCGCCAGTATCAGCGCCCGGTTCATAAACCTCGTGCAGTATCTGAAGATTGTGCATGCGCGCATCGCCGATCTGTCTGAGAACCAGAAGTCCGCTTTCGGGCGCATTTGCATTGATCGCCACCCGCGACGTGAGATCGATCAGATCGTCCTTGCCGAAAAAGGGCCCGGGGTTCTCCTCCCGCTCGGGCTCGAAAAAATCCGCCATGCTCACGCCCATTCCGCCTAGCACCTTGCGCAACGTCGATATGGAGGGACTGATCTTGTTCTTCTCGATGTTGGAGATCTGTGCATGAGGAACACCGGCCTGTTCGGCAAGCTGTCGCTGCGAAAGATTGCCCGCGGTGCGCATGGCCCTGAGGCGCGAGCCGATGTCGAAATCGTCCATATGTCCTTCGCCCGTTCGGTTTTGCGCCATCCCGCTCATGCTTTGCGCGGAACGCGGTATCGCTCAAGATATTGCCCTTGAAATCATTATACAATGCCAAAACACCGGAGATTTATCGGAACTGGGATCAATGATTTTCAAAGTCGCTCAAAATATTGAACGCACAATTGCCTCACCGAAAAATGAGTGCTACCGCTAGAGGACAGGAGGAGAGACCCGGAAACGGGATCATCCAACAACAATAACCGCATTCAAACGCAGGACAAGCCGATGACCGACAAGCCCAATTCACCCGAAGCGCGCGATATCGCCTATCACCTGCATCCATATACGAATGCGAAAAAACATCTTGAAGCCGGCCCGGTGATCATCGATCGGGGCGAAGGTGTGCATGTCTACGACAACAATGGCAAGCAGTATATCGAGGCCATGGCGGGCCTTTGGAGCGTCGGCGTAGGCTTTAATGAAAAGCGCCTTGTGAAGGCCGCAACGGAGCAGATGGAGAAGCTGCCCTACTATCACACCTTCACGCACAAATCCCATGGCCCGGTGATCGAGCTTTCCGAGAAGCTCATCGGCATGGCCCCGGTGCCGATGAGCAAGGCGTTCTTCACCAATTCCGGCTCGGAAGCCATCGACACGGCGCTTAAGCTGATCTGGTACCGCTCCAACGCTCTTGGAAAGCCTGAAAAGAAGAAGATCATCGTGCGCAACCGCGCCTATCATGGCGTGACCATCGCCGGCGCATGCCTGACGAGCCTGCCTGCAAACCACAAATCGTTCGACCTGATCGTGCCGAACGTGCTGCGCATGACCGCGCCGCACCACTGGCGTGAGGCAATGCCGGGCGAGAGCGAGGAAGAATTCGCAACCCGCCTTGCCAGGGAACTGGAAGACACGATCCTGGCGGAAGGCCCGGAAACCATTGCCGCCTTCTTCGGCGAGCCGGTACAGGGCGCCGGCGGCGTGATCGTTCCGCCTGCGACCTATTGGGAAAAGGTGCAGGCCGTTCTGAACAAATACGACATCCTGCTGGTCGCCGACGAAGTGATCTGCGGTTTTGGCCGTACGGGCACCATGTTCGGCTCCACCACCTACGACATCAAACCGGACATCATGGTCATGTCCAAGCAGCTTTCGTCGTCCTATCTGCCGGCCTCTGCCCTGATGATCAACGACCGGGTGTTCGAGCCGATCATGGAGGAAAGCGACCGCATCGGCACGCTCGGCCATGGCTACACGGCAAGCGGCCATCCGGTTGTCGCAGCGGTCGCGCTCGAAAACCTCAAGATCATCGAGGAGCGCGATCTGGTTGGCAATGCCGCCCGCATGGGCGAACGGCTGCGGAACGGGCTTGCTGAACTTGCCGATCATCCGCTGGTTGGAGAGGTGCGCGGCGTCGGCCTGATCGCGGCCGTAGAGCTCGTCACCGACAAGACAAACAAGACGGCGCTCGAGGCACCAGGCGCGCTTGGAGCGTTGGTCAATGCGCATCTTCAGGAGGCTGGCCTCATCAGCCGCGCCATGGTCGACGCGATGGCGTTCTGCCCGCCCCTCATCATTTCAGAGGGTGAAGTCGACGACCTGCTCGCCCGTTTCAAATCAGGGCTCGACAAAGCACTAGCGGAAGTGCCCCGGGAGACACTGTCGGCGTAAGCGCCGGAGCTTTCTCGGAAAACCCCGGTCCGGCGCTCGCCGGGCGACAGACAATAGCATCGTATCCACCACCCGGATACGATGCATTCTTGCGCTCTCAAAATCAGTTATGTCATTTTGTTATAATTGAGTCTGAAATTGCGATAGGACAGCGCTTTTCTTGCGCTATAGGGTCGCGGAAAGCGTTCCCTATTGAGGTCCCACAGTGACAGATCAAACTCAGGAGGCGCGGGAGGGTACAGATGTATCGTTGTCCGCGTCCCAAGGAAGTACTGAAAAATCAAATCATATCAAATTCTTGATATGGGGCATCGTGGTGGCAATGATTGTTGCCGTCTTTTTGCCGGCTCCGCTCTTTGCGAGCAATCTGTCATTCCTGTTTTATATGATGCTGTGGCTGACCATGGCGACGTCGTTCAACTTCGTCGCGGGCATGGCCGGATATATGCCTTTTGGTTATGTGGCGTTCTATGGCGTTGGCGCCTACGCCACCGGCGTTCTCTACAAGACATTCGGCCTGCCCATTCCAGTTGCGCTGGCGGGTGCAGCACTGGCAGGCATCGTTATCGGCCTTCTGGTGGCGCCCACACTGCGGCTCAAGGGCGTCTATTTTGGCATCGTCAGCCTCGCACTCGCCATGGCAATGAAGCTCGTGATCTCGCTTATGCCAAGCGAGATTACAGGCGGCAGCCTTGGTCTCATTCTCTCCGCGGCAAACGATCCGGTGGCAGCCTACTACGCCATGTTCATTGTGTTGATGGGTGCGCTCGCGGCGGGCACATGGCTATCCATGTCGCGTCTCGGCACGGCGCTTCGCGCCATCCGTGACGACAGCGAGGCGGCCGAGGTGGTTGGCGTCAACGTTGTGGCAACCCGGTTGAAGGCCTGGATTATGGCCACCATGTTCCCGGCCCTCGTGGGCGGCGTGGAAGCCTGGTACACCAACGCCATCGACCTCGATTCCTCCTTTAACCTTCTCGTGACCGCCAAGAGCATCGTTTACGCGATGGCCGGGGGCCTCGGCTTCCTCGTCGGGCCGATCATCGGAGCATCCGCGCTCTATGGCATCGACCAGCTGATCTGGCGGCATTTCCCGACCCTCAACCTGCTCATTCTCGGCGTGGTCATCATCGCACTGATGCTGCTCCTGCCGCGCGGCATTGTCGGGGCGTTCGCCCAGCGCTTCTCGCGCTTCCGGCGCTTCATTCCGTAAGACCCACAGGATTGAAACAAAGATGAACGAACTTCTGCTTCAAGGCCTGGTCAACGGCATCGTCGTCGGGCTGATCTACGCGCTGATCGGCGTCAGCCTCAACGTGATCTTCGGCGTCCTGCGCGTCGTCAACTTCGCTCATGGCGAATTCATCGTGCTGGGGGCCTATGGCGCCTATTTTGCCCAGGCCTGGCTTGGCCTTTCACCCCTGCTTGCCCTGCCGCTAATCTTCATCGTCTTCGGTTTGATGGGCTATGGACTCTACTTCCTGCTGGTGAAGCGTCTTGCGCGCTCCAACGATCCCGAGCACGCTTCGCTTCTGGTCATGTTCGGCCTGTCGCTCGTGCTGGGCGCGCTCATGCTGCTTGCCTTCGAGGCGGATGCACGCTCGCTCAACTTCACGCTCGACCCGCCCTTCCTGATGTTCGGCAACATCATCCTGCCGACCACCAAGCTGCTTGGCCTTGCAGTTGCCGTCGTGGTCACTGGTGCTCTGGCATTCTTCCTCTACCGCACCTTGCCCGGCAAGGCGCTACGCGCCATCATCATGAACCGCGACGCGATCCAGATCGTCGGCGTGGACCTGAACCACCTTTCGGCCCTGACCTTCGGTCTCGGCCTCGGGCTGGCGGGCATCACCGGCATTCTCGTGTCGATGATCTTCCCCTCCTTCTCACCCTTCATCGGCCAGGACTACACCCTGATCGGCTTCATCGTGATCGTGCTGGGCGGTCTCGGACATCCGATCGGCGCCGTCGCCGGCGGCATCCTGTTCGGGCTGGCCGAACAGACCGCCATGGTGTTCTTCAGCGGAACCGTGGCAATGCTCCTCGGCTTCGTTCTCCTGATCGCCGTCATTCTCATTCGCCCCGCCGGTCTCTTCGGCGTGCAGAACTCACGGTGACGCCATGCTGAAAGTCGAAAACCTCGTCAAGAAGTTCGGTGGCGTCACAGCGCTGGACGGTATCAGCCTGACCCTCCCCGACCGCTCAATTCTTGGCGTTCTGGGCATGAACGGCTCCGGCAAGACAACGATGCTCAACTGCATCAACGGTCTTTACGACGCCACATCCGGGAAGATCACGCTAGACGGTGTGAGCCTCATCGGCAAAGCCCCGCATGCGGTCTTTTCCGAGGGCGTGGGCCGCACCTTCCAGGTACCACGCATCTTCCCGCAGATGTCGCTGCTGGAGAATCTCACTGTAGCACTCCTCAACAAGGGGCTGAGCAACGCCGAGATCGCAAAGATCAGCGCCTACTGGCTCAAGAAGGTGGAGCTCTACCGCCTGCGCCACAACTATGCGGAAGAGCTTTCCGGTGGGCAGCAGAAGCTTCTGGAACTCGCCCGCATCATGGTGGCCAATCCGAAACTCGTGCTGCTCGACGAACCCTTCGCCGGCGTCAATCCGAGCCTCGCGCTGCTGCTCATCAACATCATTCGCGAAATGCCGCAGGAGGTGGGCTGCTCGGTGCTGCTCGTCAGCCACGATCTCACATCCGTCTACGAACTGTCTGACAACATTCTGGTCATGCACGAAGGCCATGTCCTCGCCGAGGGCGATGCCGAAGCGATCCAGAAGAACCCGGACGTCATCGAAGCCTATCTGGGAGCCTGACCATGCATGGCGTTGAACTGAGCATGGAGAGCATCTCCGTCGCCTATAACGGAGACATCACGGTTCTCAAGGACGTGGCGCTGCGGGCCAAACCTGGCGAGGTCACCGGCATTATCGGGCCGAACGGGGCCGGCAAGTCGACCGTGCTGAAGACGATTTTCGGTCTTCTGTCCACCAAATCCGGCACGATCAGCATGGGCGGCCGCGACATCACCAGTCTCAAGGCGTTCCAGCGCGCGCTTGAGGGCGTATCGTTCGTGCCGCAAAACCGCAGCGCCTTTGCCGGTCTGTCGGTCTACGACAACCTGCTTCTCGGCTGCTGGCCCTTCCGCAAGGACAAGGCCCGCATCGACCGCGCCATCGATGGCATTTTCGAGCGGTTCCCGGTCCTGAAGGAAAAGCGCTCAAGCCTGGCCGGCTCCATGAGCGGCGGCCAGCAGCGCTTTCTGGAAATCGCGCGTGCGCTGGTCACCGATCCCAAGGTTATCCTGCTCGATGAGCCCACCGCGATGATCGCGCCGAAGATCTCGAAGGACATCTACGCGCTAACCCGCGATCTCGCAGACCAGGGGGCAACCATCATTCTGGTGGATCAGAACGTGCGGCAATGCGCAACCATTTCGGACAAGCTCTACATCCTGGAGCTTGGCCGCAACAAGGCGGAGGGGACCAGGGAGGATTTCGCCACCGACGGACAGCTCAAGGAGATGGTCGCCGAGTGGATGAACTACAAGATCGACGTGTGAGGCGTCGTCTTTCCAATAGCAACAAAAGGGGAATGCCCATGTGGACCATGACCAAACGTACCTTCATGGCAGGCACATTGCTTGCCAGCCTTGCGCTGCCGGTGGCCGGCCAGGCGCAGGAAAAGATCAAGATCGGCATGACGGTTTCGTCGTCCGGAAACTTCGCGCTCGCCTCGCAGTCTGGTGTGCGCGGCGTGGAAATCTGGGTCGATGAAGTCAACGCCAATGGCGGCCTGGAAGTGAATGGCGAGAAGCGCCTCATCGAACTCGTCAAGCGCGACGATCGCTCCGACAAGCAGATGGTGGCCCGCGTCTATGAAGACCTGATTGCGAATGAGGATGTCGATCTTCTGATGGCGCCATTCGGCTCCACCCTGACGGCAGCCGCCGCCACCGTGACCGAGCGTCTCGACAAGTTCATGGTCATCTGGTCCGCCGCCTCCGATGCACTGTACAACCAGGGCTTCAAGAACATCGTCTCGGCAACCCAGATGCCGGTCTCGCGCATGCCATCGGCCGGCCTTGAGGCCGCCGCAGCGCTGGGCGGCAAGAAGGTTGCCATTGTGAATGTGGATGAGCCCTTCCCCGCCGGCCTCGCCGACGGTGCCGAAGCCATCGCCGAGAAGCTCGGCATGGAAGTGGTCCTGAAGGAAGACTATCCGAAGGGCACGAAGGATTTCAGCCTGCTTTTGCAGAAGGCACGTGCCGCTGGAGCAGACGTGTTCTTCCCGACCAGCTACGAAGGCGACCTCATCTCGATGGTGCGACAGATGCGCCAGATGAACGTAAACTTCCCGTTCTCGTTCATGGTCTATGCCTCGACGCCGCAGTTCATCGAGATCGGCGACGATGCGCAGTACATCTACAGCCACACCAACTTCCACCCCACCATCAACTGGGAAGTGGATGCAGGGCTTGATCGTGAGGGTTTCCTCGCCGCATACGAAAAGCTCTTTCCGGACGTCTCCTATGAGCCCGACTTCCAGACCGTTCTCGCCTATGGCGCCGGCGTCATCGCTGGAGAGATCATCGAGAACGCGGAAAGCCTGGACGCTGCCGACCTCAAGAAGGCGGCCATGGAACTCAGCGACAATCTGACGGTTCTCGCCGGCCCCTATGCGATCGACGAAACCGGCAAGCAGCTGAAAATGCCTTTCCCGGTGGTGCAATTGCAGCCGGGCAAGGGGCTCGTGACTGTGTGGCCTAAAGAAGTCGCCGTTGCCGAGCCCATCTACCCGATCCCTGGTTGGGATCAACGCGACTAGATCGCCGAGCGTCCATTCGAACGCACAAAAGACGATCTGACTAAACGATGGAGCATCGGAATGTCTGAAAACCGGATTCTGCTTTTCGGTCCGATGCTCTAGCTACCTGGCGCCCGGCTTCCGAAACGTCTCCCTCGGGGTCGGGCGCATTTTCCAAGAAAAGAACACCATGGATCCGTCATTCGCGTCCCTTGCGGACCTCTCGAAAGCGTTGAGCGAAGGCTCGCTCACCTCCACCGCGATCACCCGGCATTTCCTGGAGCGCATAGCCCGGCATGACAGGGCCCTCGGCGCCTTTGTGCATGTGGACGCCGAGAAAGCGTTGGCAATGGCGGAAGGGCTCGACAGGCTGCGCGCGTCCGGCGTGGTCTACGGCCCTCTCCACGGCCTGCCCATCGCCGTGAAAGACCTGGTCGACTGGCAGGATGAAACGTGCACGGTGGGCAGCAAGGCCTGGAAAGACCGACGCTCCACCGGCGATGCGATTGTCATGCGCAGGCTGCTCGCCGCCGGCATGATCCCAATCGGGCGCACGGCCATGGTGGAGTTCGCCTTCGGCGGCTGGGGCACCAATCCGCTCTGCGGAACGCCACGCAACCCATGGGACATGAAGACACACCGCATTCCCGGCGGCTCCTCCAGCGGTTCCGGGGTGGCGGTGGCTGCCGGCCTCGCGCCGGCGGCACTTGGCAGCGACACGGGAGGATCCGTGCGCATCCCCGCCGCTCTCAATGGCCTTGTCGGCCTGAAACCGACCTTTGGCCGCATCAGTCTGAAGGGCTGTTTTCCGCTCTCGGCCACACTTGATTCCATCGGACCGATGACACACACCGTCGACGATGCCGCTCTTCTGTTCGAAGCGCTTTCCGGGGCCGAGCCCGAGGATCCCGCGACACGGCTGGCACCGGCGCTGACGTCTGGCGCATGGCAGGCACTGCGCGCTGAGGGCATGCAGGTTGCCGTCATGCGCGAGGAAGATTTTCCGCTCCCGCTCGATGCCGAAAGCCAGGCCGCATACGACCGCGCGAAGGAAGCGCTCGCCAGCCTCGGCGTCAAGCTCGTCCCCGCCGATCTGCCCTTTTCCTTCAACGACATGACCGAACGTAACGGGCGCATCATCGCGGCGGAATCCTACGCGGTTCACCGTGAGTACATCCATGACGAAAACGTTCCCATCGGGCCGCATGTCCGCCAGCGTGTGCTTGCCGGTGCCGACATCAGCGCCAATGATTACATCGAGACCCTCGCGGATCATCGGCGCATGAAAGCGGTCTATGCCGAATTCATGAAGCCCTTCGACGCTCTGCTCACGCCGTCGCTCCCCTTCCCCGCGATCCCGGTAGCGGAGGTGGACGAGGCCGCGGTGCCGCTTGCGGCCTATGGCCGGCCGGCGAACTACGTGGGTGCTTGCGGGCTCGCTCTTCCCGCAGGTTTTACAGCAAATGGTCTGCCCCTTTCCGTGCAGCTCATGGGACGCGCCTTCGGTGAGGAGCAGTTGCTCGCTATGGGGGCGGCTCTCGAGAAAAGCATCTCAATTACGAACCGGCGGCCCGACCTTTCTGCTGCCTGAGCAACGACAATCGGCAAGGAGTTTCCGATGACGCAATCCAGATGCGACACGCTTTTGAAAAACGCCTTGCTGTACGATGGCCTGGGGGGGCAACCGACCCGCGGCGGTGTGGCGCTCTGCAATGGCCGCATCGCCGCGGTCGGTGACGTTTCCGGCTGGAGCTCCGCCGAAACCATCGACCTCGCCGGTCTCAGCCTTGCACCCGGTTTCATCGACGTTCACACGCATGACGATCTCGCCGTTCTGAACGATAGCGCGATGGAACCCAAGATCACGCAAGGCGTGACGAGTGTGATTGTCGGCAATTGCGGCATCAGCCTTGCGCCTTACGAAAAGCCTGCCGAGCTGGTGCCACCGCTCGGACTTCTCGGCACAGCGGAAGACTATCGCTTCGGCTCGTTCGCCGCCTATCGCAGCGCTGTCGACACCGCCAATGTCGCGGTCAATGTGGCCGCGCTTGCAGGCCATGGCACCCTGCGGGCCATGACGCTCAAAGACCCCAGCGAGCCCGCCTCAGAAGGCCAGATCGCAATCATGCGGGTGTTGCTCGAAGAGGCGCTGGAAGCAGGCGTTCTGGGGCTCAGCACAGGCCTCGCCTATCCTGTCGCACGGCATGCGCCAACCGAGGAAGTGGTAGCGCTCTCTCGAACCCTGGCAGCCTTCCCCGGTGCGCTCTACGTCACGCATATGCGCGATGAGCGCGACGGGGTCGAGGAGGCCGTCGGAGAAACCATTGCGATTGGTCGCCGTGCCGGCGTTCCGGTCGTCATCTCTCACCACAAGTGCATCGGCCGCCAGAATTATGGACGCTCCCTGAAAACACTGGCGATGATCGACAAGGCGCTCCTTCATCAGGACATTGCGATGGACGTCTATCCTTATGAAGCAAGCTCCACCGTGCTTCTGCCGGAGCTGACCCGTCATGCCGAGCGCATTCTGGTCATCGATTCCGCCCCCCATCCCCAATGCAACGGGATGGAGCTCTCCAAAGTCGCGGAGAACATGGGCTGCGATCAGGAAGAGGCGGCCCGCAGACTCGCGCCCGCGCGCGGCATCTATTTCCAGATGTCACCTGAAGACATCAACCGCATCATGCAGCATCCACGCACCATGATCGGCTCTGACGGCATTCCCGGCCCGCAGGCCCATCCGCGCCTCTGGGGCACCTTCCCGCGCGTGCTTGGCCGATACGTGCGCGAGGATGGCGTTTTGCCGCTGGAAGAAGCGATCCGCAAGATGACGTCGCTGCCCGCCCAGATTTTCGGCTTTGCCCGTCGCGGTAGGTTGCAGGAAGGTTTTCACGCCGATCTTGTCGCTTTCGATGCCGATACCGTCCTCGATCTGGCAGACTACGACACGCCTGACCGCGCTTCGGCCGGTATAGAGCATGTGTTTGTGAACGGAGTGGCGGTGCTTGCCAATGGCGCGGTGACCGGCGCTCGCGGTGGCCGCTTCGTTGCGCGCGGTGAAACCTGAGCTGCCTTGACTGTCAGGTTTCACGGTGAAGTTCCTGACAGGCCAGTTTCAGGATCTTGATGAACATTTCCTCGGCATTGGAAACGGCGCGATTTTCCGAGGTCAGCGCAGTGATCGTGAATTTCAGATCCGGCGTGAGCGGCCGCAGGCGCACGCCTCTCGTAAAGCGGGCGGAGAATTCGTCCACGATGGCACAGCCAACGCCCTCGCTCACACAAGCGGCTGCGACGGAATAAGTGTGCACGGATATACGTGGTTCATAGGGAACGCCTTCCGCATCGAATGCGGATTTCAAAAAGGTGCCCACAGGCGATTCCTTCTCGAGCCCCACAAAACTCTGCATGTCGATTTCCCCCAGGGAAACAGGCGCTGCGGTTGCCGGAACCGCAGGATCGTCAGTCTCGAGATAGGTGAGACGCATCGTTCCCACCGGTATGGAATTGATGCCCGGTGTCTCCATGATGTTGAAGGCCACAGCAAGGTCGAGGTCGAGCGCTCGGAGACGTCTGACCAGAACGTCATAATGGTGTGTGAAAAGCTCGACCTTAAACCCCTCCCAATGCTTGGGCAGATGCGAAACGACCCTTGGGGCAAGGCCCACGCCGAGACTGGGAAGAAACCCCACGCGCAGTACATCGTCGGGATTGCGTCCAAGATTGCGCGCGAGCGTGCGAAACCGTTCCAGCGCACCATGCACATCCACGGCCTCGGAAAACAGCAGTTCAGCCTCCCGGGTCGGCACGAGGCGCTGCTTTACCCGGTCGAACAATTTAAAGCCGAGAAGAGACTCCGCGTGTTTTAATGTACGGCTCAATGCCGGCTGCGAAACGTTGAGGCGCTCTGCTGCCGCGTTGATGGATCCGGCCAGACGGATGGCGTGAAAAACCTCTATATGTCGAAGATTCATTAAGCCCGGCGATGTTGTTTCGTGTTCCCGTTCGCAGTCTTCTGGCTGCCTTGCTTGGAATGATACACGCTCGATGGACCGCGTTGCACAAAAACTTTTCGACGCAAAAGACTTCGTAAACAACTTTAGGTCACAGACTGTACGCCAATCGCATTCTGTTCAACCGAGGCGCGAATTGTCGTGTTTTTTGCGTGAGTGAGATTCGCCCATTGGAACAGGACGACATCTCTGCAGTAGCGGAGATGTTTCAGCGCATATTGCGCAAACGGCGCAGCCCCGCCCCGCATGGCATGCGGGACTATCTTCGAAAGCTGTTCCTCGATCCCCCGCGCCGGGATAACGACATCCGTTCCCTGGTCCATTTGCGCGAGGATGGTCAGGTCAACGGCTTCATGGGCGTTCTGCCCATGCGCTTCACCTATCGGGGGGAAACACTCAGAAGCGCCATCGGGGGCAGTTTCATGGTCGATGGACACGAAGGCGACCCCTATGCCGGTGCGCGTCTCCTCAGAGCCTTTCAATCGGGCCCACAGGATCTTTCTCTCACCGAAACCGCCAACGACGTGTCGACCGCCATGTGGCGCAAATTGTGCGGAACGATCCTGACCGGGTATAGCCTCGAATGGCTACGCATCCTCCGTCCGGCCGGCTTCATGGCCGCTATTGCGGCAGACGCGTTTGCTCCAGCCGCGCTTGCAAGACCATTGGCCAGGCCGCTTGATGCCCTGTTGCGCCGGAGAGGCGCGCCGCCGCAATGGACGCATGTGGCCGATGGAGAGTTTGCGCAGAGGGCTCTCATCAGCGAAGAAGCCGACACTGCCGAAACAATGTCACTGATCCGGACATTCGCCTCCACCTTCGCACTGCGCCCTGAGTGGTCGGAAAGCGAGCTGGAACGAATGGTGATAGAAGCACAGCGGAAAGCCAATTATGGCACGATGGTGCGTCGCAAAGTGCTCGCCCGTGGAGGAAAACCCGTTGGCTTTTTTATCTACTACGGCAACAGGGGCGGCATCGGTCGCGTCATCCAGATCCTTTCAGTGCCGGGGCACGAAGGCTCCGTCCTCGACACGATGCTGGACGACGCCACCCAGCGCGGTCTGGTCGCCCTGCGCGGCCGCGGCCAACCTGCCCTCGTAAACGCCATGCTCGGCCGGCGCTTCGCGTTTGTTCATGCTTCCTCCAGCATTGTTTACGCGAAGGACAAGGCGCTTCTGGAACCGTTTGTTGCAGGACAAGCATTTTTCAACGGCTTTGCAGGAGAATCCTGGTCCCGGCTCCTCGGAGACCGTTTCGACTAAAGCAGTTCGGAAAACAGAAAACCGGGCTGACGGGCCCTCAGGGGTAAAGAATCGATGTGTGGAATCGCAGGATATCACGGTGCAGGTCTTCATCCTCAGGAGGCTGATGCACTTCTCAAGGCCATGTCCTGTGCCATCGCCCACCGCGGCCCCGATGAAGCAGGCATTCATGTTGGTGAACAGGTGGGCCTGGCCCACCGCCGTCTCGCGATCGTCGGGCTGGCCGACGGGCAGCAGCCCATGGCCACCGCCGACGGGCGACTTCGCATCACCTTCAACGGTGAAATTTTCAATTACATAGAACTGCGACAGGAGTTGGAAAGCCGCGGGCACCGCTTTCGCACGAAAAGCGATACCGAGGTAATTCTGCACCTCTACAGCGAACTCGGACCGGACTGCCTGGGAAAGCTGAATGGCGATTTCGCTTTTGCAATCCACGATGCACACCACGCGCGTCTGTTCCTCGCTCGCGATCGCATGGGCGTAAGGCCGCTATATCACACATGGCATCGCGGACGGTTTCACTTCGCGTCCGAGATCAAGGCGCTCCTGACCGTTCCCGGCGTGGAAGCACGACTCGATCTCCTGGCACTCGATCAGATTTTTACGCTCTGGGCCCCCATTCCGCCACGCACGGCATTCGAGGGAATTTGCGAGCTGCCACCCGCGCACTGGATGATCGTGGAGAACGGCGCAGCCCACGTTCAGCGGTACTGGGACCTGAATTTTTCCGAGATCGATCACGCCCGTCCCCAAGACCAGCTGGAAGAGGAAACACGGTCCCTTCTGGAAGATGCCACACGCATCCGTCTCCGTGCCGATGTGCAGGTTGGGACTTATCTTTCAGGCGGGCTTGATTCATCCATCATCGCTGCACTCGCCAAACGCATGGCTCCGGCTGGTCTCTCAAGTTTCGGCGTTACATTCTCCAACGCCGCGTTTGATGAGAGCGGCTTCCAGAACGAGATGGTGGACGCCCTCGGCACCGTTCACCACACGGTGGACTGCGACACGGATGAGATCGCCAGCGTCTTTCCGCAGGTCATCCGGCACGCCGAGCTGCCGATCCTGCGGACCGGTCCTGCACCGCTCTACCGGCTCTCATCGCTGGTGCGATCAAAAGGGATCAAGGCGGTCCTTTCCGGCGAGGGTGCCGACGAAGTTTTCGCCGGTTACGACATTTTCAGGGAAGCCCGAATTCGACGTTTTTGTGCGCGGCAGCCTGGCTCGCAGCTGCGCCCGCATCTGTTTCGCCGCATCTACCCTTATCTCGCCAACCTGAAACGCCAGACGCCAGACTATCTGGCGGCTTACTTCGGCATCACCACGGATCACCTTGACGATCCGCTCTATTCACATCGCCCACGCCTGCGGAGCACGGCGGGCACCAAGCTTTTCTTTTCAAAAGCTTTGAGGAAGGAGCTGGGCGACTACAGCGCAGCCGATGAGCTTGCAGCCACGCTACCCGATGCCTTTCGCGGCTGGCACCCTCTGCACCAGGCGCAGTATCTCGAAACGCGTTTTCTGTTGCCCGGCTACATTCTTTCCAGCCAGGGCGACCGCATGGCCATGGCGCATGGGATCGAAACGCGATTTCCCTTTCTCGACCATCGGCTGGTGGAACAGGCCGCCCGCGTCCCCGCGAACACCAAGCTCAAGGGGCTTCGAGAGAAACACCTGTTGCGAGAGGCAATGCGCAGCACGATACCCGAACGGATCGCCGAGCGGCCTAAACAGCCTTACCGCGCGCCGGAAGCCGATGCCTTCACCGCAAACGCCCGTGATTACGTGGAAACCGCGTTCCAAAGAACAGCTCTGGAAGAAACCGGCATCTTCGACGTTGAAAAATCGACCAGATTGTATAAAAAAAGCCGGCTAAGTAATTTCACCGGTTTTCGCGACAACGCCGCTTTTGTCGGCATCCTGTCAACGCAGCTTTGGTCCCAGCAATTCGCCAGGCAATTTCGCAGAACGGACGAGACCCTGGCGGTTCGTGTCTGACCGTGAAAGGAAGCACCATGCCCCAGCAAATCAATGCCGACATCCGCGCATTCGTCGTTGATAACTTTCTGTTTGGCGATGAAAGCGAGGCACCCGCCGACGATGCATCTCTTATCGAGAGCGACATTGTCGATTCCACCGGCATTCTGGAGATGGTGTCCTTTCTGGAAGAGCATTTTTTGGTCGAAGTCGCAGATCCGGAAATCGTGCCCGAGAACTTCGACACGATTGCTCGCTTAACCGCATTCGTCGCAGGTAAGAGAAATGCGAAAGCAGCCGCAGGCACCTAGGGTCGGGATCCATTCACATGACCCAAGAGCAGACTGCCATGCGCATCGAGGCTTTCCTACGAAACCGGGCAGCAATTGCCCCTTCTGCAACGGCCCTTATAGCGGGGCCTGAGCGGTTAAGTTTCGCCGACCTCGATCACCTGTCCGAGCGCATGGCAGGCGCCTTAAGCCTTCATGCAGTGGAGCCCGGCGACCGGATAGTCCTTTTCATGGACAATCTGTCTGAAATGGCCATCGCCATCTTTGCCGGGTTAAAGGCAGGTGCAGTTGTCGTTCCTGTCAATCCTGGCGTGAGGGCAGAGGGCCTCGCCCATGTTTTAAGGAACTGCCTGCCCAAAGCCCTGGTATACGAGGCCAGGCACATCAAGCTCTGTGATGAGGCGACTGCGGCAGCGAGCCACAAACCCCTTTCCATCATAGCGCGGGCGGGCGCTTTGGCTCCGCACGACGCCATTGCCTTCGAGGCTTGCCTCAAGATGGAAGCGCCGTTACCCGCCGGTCAGGACAATGACCGCGATCTCGCCTTTCTGATTTACACCTCCGGCTCATCCGGCATGCCGAAAGGCGTCATGATGAGCCACCGGAATGTCGAGGCGGCATCAGCAATGATCGCCCAATACCTGGGCAACGGCGATCACGATGTGGTGCTCTCGGCACTGCCGCTTTCTTTCACCTACGGGCTCTATCAGCTCCTCGTCGCAATACGCAGTGGCGCGACGCTCATACTGGAAAAAAGCTTCGCCTTTCCTCATGCAATCCTCGAAAAGGCGTGTGTCGAGGGTGTCACCGGTTTTCCTCTGGTGCCTACCATGGCGGCTATGCTTGCCACGCTCAAGGGAGTGGATCCCGGGCGTCTGCCGTCACTGCGCTACATGACCAGCGCTGCGGCGCATCTGCCGCCTGCCCATATCGAAGCACTCCGCGCTCTCTTCCCCGCTGCTCGTCTTTACTCCATGTACGGGCTCACGGAGTGCGCGAGAGCAACGTTTCTCGACCCGGAGCAGCTAGACCGGCGTCCCACATCCGTCGGGAAACCGCTCCCGGGCACACAGGCCCTCGTCGTGGACGAAAATGGAAACGAAGCCGCCCCGAGCACCACGGGTGAACTCATCATCCGCGGCCCGCACGTCATGCAGGGCTACTGGAACGACCCGAAGGCAACCGCCCGCGCCCTGCGTGCCGGACCGGGCGGCAAAGGCAAGTTTCTTTACACTGGCGATCTTTTTAAACGCGACCCGGAGGGGTTCCTCTATTTCATTGGCCGCCAGGACGAAGTGGTGAAGATCCGTGGGGAAAAAGTATCGCCAAGACAGGTGGATGCCGTGCTTTCCGCCTGCCCCGGAGTGCGCGAGGCCGTCGCCTTCACCACGCCTGACCCGATTGCCGGCAACAGGCTAGACGCTCTCGTGGTACCCGCTTCACCGGATCTGACCGAGCAAATGCTCGCCCGCTTCTGCAAGCAACGATTACCGGACCCGATGGTGCCGAGATCATTCATCTTTCAGGCGGAACTGCCGAAAATGGCGAACGGAAAGATCAGCCGCCGCCTTGCCGCCATGGAGGCCATGAGAACCACATGAACATCTGCTTCTCCACAGACACTCTGAAAATTGACGTCATTGCCGAAACAGACCGCATAGTTACTGCACTGCGTACCCAGCTCCGCACACGCCTGCGCAAACGCGGTTTAGTGCTCGGCCTGTCGGGCGGCATCGATTCCAGCGTCTGCGCAGCCCTTGCCGCCCGGGCATTGGGGCCGGATCGTGTCTTTTGCCTGTTCATGCCGGAGTATGATTCGGATCCCGAAAGCCTTCGGCTGGGGCAGGAAGTGGCCAGTATTTTCGGACTTGAAAGCATGATCGAAGACATCGGCCCGACCCTGGAAGCCATGGGCTGTTATGACCGGCGCGATGCCTTTGTCCGCCAGGTGGTGCCGGAGTTTGGGCCGGGCTGGTCGATGAAGATCGCCATCGCCAATGCGCTCACCACCAAGGCCTACAACATTTCGTATCTTGTTGTGCGCAGGCCCGACGGCACGGTCGAAAAACACCGGCTCCCGCCCGAGGTGTATCTCGGCATCGTCGCCGCCACAAACATGAAGCAGCGGACCCGAAAACAGCTCGAATATTTCCATGCAGATCGGCTGAACTATGCGGTGATCGGCACCCCGAACCGGCTGGAATACGATCAGGGTTTCTTCGTGAAGAATGGCGATGGCGCCGCCGATGTGAAACCGATAGCCCACCTCTACAAGTCACAGGTCTACCAGCTCGCGAAACATCTGGGCGTCCCGGCGGAAATTCGCCGGCGCATGCCGACAACCGATACCTATTCGCTCGCCCAGTCTCAGGAAGAGTTCTATTTCGCCCTGCCCTACCGCGAAATGGACCTGTGCCTTTACGGGCTCGACCACGACATTCCGGCCAAGAAAGTTGCCTGTGCCACGGGTCTCAGCGAACGTCAGGTAGGCCTTGTGTGGCGCGACATTGAGGCAAAACGCAAGGTGGCGCACTATCTGCATCTGCCGCCGCAGACTGTTGAAGAGGTCTCAACACCCTGATCATCCGGCCTTCCTGGAAGCCAGAAGCGACGAACCGGGGAAACGCAGAAGCATCCCGAAAAGGTCCCGCGGCTCATCGGGATCGGCGAGAAGATCAAGCTCGATGAAGTGACTGGTCTCGCGCACCCGGTCATAGACATAACGCAATGCGGAAAAGTCCTCCGTCGCGAAACCGACGGAATCGAAGAGCGTGATCTGGCGTGCATCGCGCCGCCCTTTCACCTTTCCGGCAATCACCTGCCACAATTCTTCCACCGGGTGATCGTCCGCAAGCTGCTGAATCTCGCCCTCGATCCGTGTCTGCGGCGGATACTCCACGAAAATATCGGAACGTGTGAGAATGTCCCGGTGCAACTCGGTCTTGCCGGGGCAGTCGCCGCCCACGGCGTTGATGTGCACGCCGGAGCCAACCATGTTGTCGGTCAGAATGGTGGCGTACTGCTTGTCGGCCGTGGCCGTCGTTATGATGTCGGCCCCTTCGACCGCCTCTTCCGGCGCGCTGCACGCCACCATCTCGAAGCCGAGTCCCTCCAGATTGCGCAAACACTTTTCCGTTGCATCGCGGTCGATGTCGTAGAGCCGAAGCTTCTCGATGCCGAGTGCAGCCTTGAACGCCATCGCCTGAAACTCGGACTGCGCGCCGTTGCCGATCAGCGCCATGGTGCGCGATCCTTCCGGCGCCAGGTATTTCGCCGCCAGCGCAGAGGTCGCCGCGGTGCGTAACGCTGTCAGGATGGTCATCTCGGTGATCAACAACGGATAGCCGTTACCCACATCGGCATAAACGCCGAACGCGGTCACCGTCTGCCGGCCCTCACGCGTGTTCTTGGGATGACCGTTCACATATTTGAAGCCGTAATGTTTGCCGTCGCTCGTCGGCATCAGCTCGATCACACCCTCACGGCTGTGGGAGGCCACACGCGGTGTCTTGTCGAAATCCTCCCAGCGCCGGAAATCCTCTTCGATGTAATCGGTCAATTCGGCCAGAAAACGCTCGACCCCGATCTCCAGAACCAGTTCCATCATGTGATGCACACTGATGAAGGGAACGAGGTTCAGTCTGTCGCTTGCAGGGACGTATTTCATTGTCAATGGCTCCTTGTTGGCCGATCCATGATGCGCCGGCCAAGCAGACTGGCTGTGAGATCGACGAGCAGGGTGGCCGTGCGACCGCGCTCATCGAGAAAAGGATTGAGTTCGACTAGGTCTAGGCTGGTGACGAGGCCGCTGTCATGCAGCATCTCCATCGCCAGGTGCGCCTCGCGAAACGTGGCGCCGCCAGGCACCGTGGTGCCGACCGCCGGGGCAATGGCCGGATCGAGAAAATCGACGTCGAGGCTGACATGAAGGCACCCGCCTTCGACCGCCACGCGCTCAAGGAATGCGCGCAGGAGCGGCGCAAGGCCATGTTCGTCGATCGCGCGCATGTCATGGACGGTCACGCCGGCCTGATGCAGGGCAGCACGCTCGGCAGGATCCACGCTGCGCAGCCCCAAAGCGCAGATGCGTTTCGGGTCGATTGCCGTGTGAAGCGGCGGGAAGACCCCCTCAAAACCCGGCTGACCGCTGGCATAGGCGAGCGGGACACCGTGCAGATTGCCACTTGTGGTGGTTTCAAGCGTGTGAAAATCCGGATGTGCATCGAGCCACAGAACGAAAAGCGGCCTGTCGGTCTCGCCCGCGCGTCGAGCGATACCGGCCAGTGTCCCCGCCGCCATGCTGTGATCACCGCCAAGAAAAATCGGCATGCCGTCCTCGCATGCCTCATAGGCCGCCTCGCTGATTGCAGCCGTCCATGCGACGATCTCCGGCAGAGCCTTGAGAACGGCATTGCGATGCGGGCCCACGTGCTGCCGCGCCGGGACCACCGTTCCCAGATCGGTGACCTGATGGCCAAGCTCGCGAAGGGCGGCAGCTATCCCTGCCGTGCGCAATGCGCTCGGTCCCATCTCGCAGCCCATGCGCCCGGCGCCATCCTGCACCGGAATACCCAGAATCTTGCAATGCATACCGCCACCGCCTTGTCGGAGATTTGCACTATAGGAACCCGGATCGCCGGCAGAACGAACAAGCCAAATTGCCAAAAAATGCATTATGACTTATCATTTTGATAAATATGGATTTCGTTTTGAGAAATCATGGATGAGCTGGACAAACGTTTAATCACCCTGCTGCGTCATGATGCGCGACGCAGCATTTCCGATCTGGCCATGGACCTGGGCGTTTCACGCGCCACGGTCCGTGCGCGTATGGAACGGCTGGAAAAAGCGGGGCACATTGTCGGCTACACGGTCATTCTGAGGGCCGACACAGTGGAAGCGCCAGTGCGCGGTATCACCATGGTGGAGATAGAGGGGCGATCCGCCGACAGGGTAATCCATGCGCTGGAAGGATTTCCGGAGGTCTCGGCCATTCACACCACCAATGGCCGCTGGGACATCGTTGTGGAACTGGGCGCGTCCACCCTCACCGATCTCGACGCAGTGTTGCGGCGCATCCGTCTCATACCCGGCATCATGAACAGTGAAACAAGCCTGCTGCTCGCAACACCGCACAGCACGCGGGCCCGGCTGTGAGCAGGGCTTATGGCTGCGTTAACCTGAAGCTTCTAACCTGAAATCCCTGCCCCACCCGTAAACCGCGAGCCAATGACAAAGCCAGACAAAACCTCGGAGCCCGTTCGCTGGGGCATTGTCGGCACGGGAACCATGGCCGAGCAATTCGCCGAGGATCTCAGTGTTTCCGATGGTGCCGTGTTTTCGGCGGTTTCTTCACGAAATGCAGCCAGGGCAAAGGCTTTTGGGGCCCGCCATGGAAGTCACGCTTCGGCTCACGCCTCATATGCGGACCTTCTGGCAAACCGAGAGCTGGATGCCATTTATGTGGCGACACCGAATGACACGCATTTCGCAGTGGCTTGCGCGGCAATCGAGAGTGGCAAGGGGGTTCTGGTGGAGAAACCGCTTGTTGCGACAAGCCTGGAAGCCGCCCGTCTGGCTGCGCTTGCGGCGGAGCGAGGCGTTTTCTTGATGGAAGCCATGTGGACACGCTTTCTGCCTGCGATCTCGAAAGCGAAAACGCTGATCGAAGACGGCGCCATCGGCGAAATTCAGCGCCTCAGGGGCCAGCTCGCCTTTGATCATCCCTATGATCCAGAGAGCCGCTTTTACTCGAAGGAGCGGGGCGGCGGAGCGATGCACGACCTGGGGGTCTACTGCGTGTCGCTTGCCCGTTTCTTCATGGGAGAACCCATCGAATTCAGCGGAGAATGGCGGGCAGCCCCAACCGGTGTGGATCGCGCGGCATCCCTGACCCTGCGTTTCAAGAATGACGTCGTGGCCCATCTCTCCTGCGCCTTCGATCATGAGGGCGACAACAGTTTCATCATCGAGGGAAGCAGGGGAACGCTGGTACTGCCCGCCCCCTTCATCGCTGCGCGGGACGTTTTGCAATGCTCCAGCGGATTTGCGGCGCGCCTTGCCACGATCCCGGGTCGTTCTGCCCCGGCACGTGCGATCCGCAAGCTCATCTCGAGACTGCCTGTGCCTGGCATCCGCAAACACGGCTTTCCCTATGATGGTCATGGTCTTCAATTCGAGATTGAAGCGGCTTCCGGTGCCATCCGCTCCGGCAGGACGCACCACCCTACCATGCACCCGCTGGACAGCACCCGCACGCTGGAGATCATCGAAACCGTTCTGAAGGAAGAAAACCGGCGGCCCTGATCGCTCAGGCCCCGCTCCAGCGCGGGCTGAATTCGAAACCGGTCTTCGGCTTATAGTCATTTTCCCCGGCATTGAGCGCCAGAACCAGCTCCGTGAGGTGCAATGCCACTTTTCCTGAGAAAAACGGGGTTCGTCCCTCTTTCAGGGCGGCAGCCTGTTCGGCGATGCCGCCCATGAAGTCTATCTGCGAAGGGTATGATGGCAGCGTCCGTTTTCTGCCGGCCTGCTCGCTGGTAACACGCCTTCCCGGAAGCACCCGCACCGGGAGGGTGCGCCCGAACCTGTGTTCGATGAAATTGAGAGCGCGTTCAAGAAGCGATCTTTCATTTCCCGGCGCCGACAGGTGGATGGGAGAATTGTCATCCCAAAGGTCGCGCAGGATCAGGCTGCCACTGTCTCCAAGCACGGTGAGCGAGCGATCCCGGGGTGCAGCGAGGCCGCAGGTCAGCCGTGCCCTCACTCCATTCCGGAAAGTGATAAGCCCAACGGAGAAATCCGGCGCAAGCGCCTCCCTGTCGTCGACTCCCTTGTCGGGAAAGCAAAGCGCGGAAGAGGCCGATAGATGCACGACCGGGCCGAAGAGATCGACCAGCCAGCTCAAGGCATAGCCTGCATGCTCCAGCGTGCAGCCGATCTTGAACTCTTCGGCTCCGGGCCAATGCGCGCCGGAGCGGCTGCGCCAGTTTTGCCAGTCGGCCCGGAAAACGGGGCCGTCCTCCATTTCGGCATAGACAAGGCGTGGCCGGCCGATGTGCCCTTTAGACAGCAGGTCCGCAAAGGCATCATGCGCCTTGCTCAATGCGTTGGCAGGCGCGCAGCAAAGGGTGAGGCCACGCTCGGCTGCAAGCTGTGCCACCGCTTCGGCATCATCGAGGCGCATGGCCAGCGGCTTCTCGCAATAGACGTGCTTGCCGGCTTCAAGACACGCCTTGTTGACCTCGTAATGGCTCTCCGGATTGGTCAGATTGACAACGATCCTCACATCCGTGTCGTCAAGAAGGGCCTGCATGTCGGCATAGGCGCGCACTTTGTGAAAAGAGCAGAACTGGGCCAGTCTTGCTGAATCACGATCCCATACACCCGCCAGCTGGAGATCCGGATGGTTCTCCAGCGTTGTCATGTAGTAGTCGGCAACGAAGCCCGTACCGACAAATGCGATTTTCGTCATTGGAAGCCTCACTCAGATTCTGAGCTCATTTCTCCAGTGAGCGGATCATGCGCAGCACATCGTCCTCCGCGGGTTTCCCACCAAATTCCTCGACAATGCCGAACGCTCCTCCATAGCCCCATATGGACCAGGCAAAGCCGCGCTCCTCGGCCTTTTCGATCATGTCGCGGATATAGGCTGCCCGCCATTCTCCCGGGATAACATCAGGGTTCTGGTATTCCTGACGGATCATGCCGAACTCACCAAGGAGGATGTTCTGCGGATCGACTCCATGGCGCGCCGCCCAGTCCGCCACAGTTTTGAACGGAGCATCCATCTGCGCTTCGAGTTCCGCCTCCGTATCCACACCGTCAATCTGCTCATCGAGATAATCGAGCATACCGGAGCGGCGCATGAAAGGCGCGTCGGCGCGAATACGCCCGCGTGCCTTCCCAACTGCAACTGCCAGCTCGGATTTGTGCTCATGGGGAGGATAGGGAATGCCGGTGACATAGCGAATGAAGTCGCCCGCCCAAAGCGCTCCCTGCGTGGTCAGGATGAAGGGATCGTAGGAGTGAAACGCCCAAAGAATATTGTCGTCGGGAATGGTGTTGGGGTTGAGTGCCGAAAGTCCTTGGGCCGAACCCCAGCAAGCACCCGACAGAACAAGTGTGGTGCGCGGCGCGGAAGAACGCGCTGCTGCGAAAAGCCGACCAAGCTGCTCGTCCCAGGCAGCGCCCTCAGCACCCTCGCAGCCAGTCACAGGCTCGTTCATCAACTCGAATGCGACGCGCTCGGGATCCTCGCCGGAGAGCGTGCGGCCCATGTCACGTACCAGACCCAGATAGCGTTCAAACAGCGCATCATCGCGCAGGAGTTCCTCCACACCTGCAAACCTGTCTGCACCGCGCGGAATGGGATGAAGGTCGACGATCACCTTCAGCCCCGCGGCATTGATGGTTCTCACACCTTCCAGAACCGACACCAAAAGGCGTTCGCGCAGATGCTCGGCCTTCGGGGAGAGAAACGGAATAGGGTCGACCGGCATGCGCAGGAAATCGAAACCGGTACCCTTGAGCCGGGTCAGCTCGCTCAAGTTCAGTTTTCGCCGCCATTCTGGATATGGCAGAAGCACACCATCCCGCGACCACTCCGCCTCGTTCGGCCAGGTATCCCACAGGTCGAGATTGAGCCCGCGCTCAGCCGAAAAGGTCGCAGCCTCGAGCGGTCCGGAAGCCAGCGCCAAAAGACCGACCGCGACCAGCCCACGCGTCAACCCTGCCATCCTGCTCGCCATTCAGCGGCCCCCGTTTCCTGATCCGCACAGCACACACCACACCTTCCGGATACCAGCCGCGGATTAACGAAACATGGTCACAGACGCCTGCGACGGGTGTTTCAGGACACCATCACAAAAACGGGAAATTCTGGCTTTGAAATTCTGAAACTCGCTCTGGAATGACAGAAAACCGGTCAAATTCCGGAATTCGGGCGGCACAGAGCCGCCCGGGAAATCATGGCGCCATCTAGGCGCGCAGCGCCTGGGGATGCCCGCCCTGATCTGCTTGAAGGTCTGCCTCGCTCGCCAGTCCGGCCGCGACGACGGAAACCCGGAAGACACCTTCCAGCTTGTCATCGAAAATCGCGCCGACGATGATTTCGGCATCATCGCCCACTTCCTCGCGGATGCGGGTGGCAGCTTCGTCCACCTCGAAAAGGGTCATGTCGCGTCCGCCTGAGATGGACACCAGCACACCGCGCGCGCCCTTCATGTTGGCTTCGTCCAGAAGCGGGTTGGCGATGGCCGCTTCGGCAGCCTTCATCGCGCGTGCATCGCCCGTCGCCTCGCCCGTGCCCATCATGGCGCGGCCCATGTCGCGCATGACCGAGCGCACATCGGCGAAGTCCAGATTGATCAGGCCTTCCTTGACGATCAGATCGGTGATGCAGCGAACGCCCGAGTAAAGAACCTTGTCGGCCAGTTCAAATGCCTCTGCAAACGTGGTCTTGGCGTCGGCGATGCGGAAAAGATTCTGGTTGGGAATAACGATAACCGTATCGGCCGCCTGTCGGAGAAGCTCAATGCCGCGCTCGGCAATGGCCATACGTCGATTGCCCTCGAAGGTGAACGGCTTGGTGACGACCGCAACCGTCAGGATCCCTGCATTGCGCGCAGCAGCGGCAATGATGGGAGCAGCACCCGTGCCGGTGCCCCCGCCCATGCCGGCGGTGACGAAGCACATATGCGTGCCCGACAGGTGATCCATGATCTCGTCGATTGTCTCTTCAGCGGCGGCCTGGCCGATCTCCGGTAGCGACCCGGCACCGAGCCCCTCGGTCGAGTTCGCGCCAAGCTGAATAAGGCGCTCCGCTTTCGACATGGTGAGTGCCTGCGCATCGGTATTGGCGGCGATGAAGTCCACACCCTGCAGGCTTTGCGCAATCATGTTGTTGACGGCGTTGCCGCCACCGCCACCGACACCGACGATGGTGATCTTGGGGCGCATTTCAGAGATTTCGGGCTTCTTTTCGTCCGTCATAGGGCCTTGGTCCTTCCTGGGGGCAGGCGGCGAAGAACGAATCGCTCCGCCCGCGCGTCCGCCTCAGGGAATCAGAGTGCGCACACTTGTTCAAGTGCGCGCTACACCTCGAATATCGCCACAATACGGCTCAACTACAAATCTGATGACGCTTTGTAATAACCGGCTGGCGAAGTCATGACGGGTCGCCGGCATTGTCGGCAGTCACGCTTTCACGCAGGAGCCTCAGAACATCCGGATCAGCCGACTGCACACGACTCCAGTTGGCGATGAAAGGTGTTTCCATCGGGTGCTCCAGAAAGGTGTGCCCCGCCTCGACGATGTTCGCCGCAAACAGCTCCACAGCCTTCTCTTCCTTATGGCGGTCCACATGAAGGCCATTCATGATCGCGTCGTTGTAATAGCGCTCGATCAGATCCAGAGCGAGCCGATAATATGTGGCCTTGAGCGTGCGGAAATGCTCCTGGCTGAAAACCATTCCGTCGGTTGCGAGCTTGCGGAAGATCGCCTTCGATATGTCGATCGACATGCGCGAAAGCCCGCGCGCGGCGTCTTCCGCCGACAGCGGCTGGTGCTTGTGGTCGTAGCGGTCGCAGATATCCACCTGGCAGACGGAGTGGCGACCGAGATTGCGCCAGACTTCTGAAAGAACGCCGATTTCCAGCCCCCAGTCGGAGGGAATGCGGATGTCCGGGAGGATGGACGTGCGCATGGCAAATTCGCCCGCCAGCGGATAACGGAAGGCCTGCAGATATTCGACATAGTCGCTGTGGCCGAACGTGCGCTGCAACGCCTGTAGAAGCGGCGCAATCAGGAGCCGACTGACCCTGCCGTTCAGTTTCCCGTCTGCGATACGCGGATAGTATCCCTTGCAGAACTGATAGGGGAAGGAAGGATTGGCCAGCGGATAGACAAGCCGCATGAGCATTTCGCGCGAATAGGTGGTGATGTCGCAATCGTGCAGGGCCACCACATCGCTGTCCTGGCAGGCAATTGTGTAGCCCATGCAATACCAGACATTGCGCCCCTTGCCGGGTTCTTCCGGAGCGAGGCCGAGGGTGGCAAGCCGATCCTGGACGGCCTTGAGCCGTGGACCGTCGTTCCACAGGATCGAGTGCTTTTGCGGCAGACGGGAGAAATAATCCCGGGCGAAACGAAATTGCTCTTCGTCTGCCCGGTCCAGACCTATGACGATGTGATTGATGTAATCGACCTGGCAAAGCTCATCGACGATCTTGCCAAGTGCAGGGGCTTCAAGCTCCGAAAAGAGCGACGGCAGAATGAGTGTGATCTTGCGCCGGCCAGAGAAAAGGTTGAGTTGCCGCTCCATCTCTTCGGGCGCGATGGTGCCCAGATTGTGCAATGTTGCGACGCTGCCGCTCTGCTGGAAATCCGACATGATGTTCCTCCCCGCTATTCGATCTCTTCCAGCACCGCGAGCATTTCTTCGTTCCAGCCTGCTGGCCCCGCAAGACGCGCCCTTCTCAGAACCTGACTTCCCCCACGGGCAATCTTGCCGATCCCCGCATGGGCAGGGTTGGGAATTTCAACCGCGATGTCGACGCTTTCCAGCATGTCCCTGTCGTTCGGCGCATCGCCAAGTGCCACACTGACGACTGGCACGCGCTTGTCTTCAAGACGTTTCAGAAGTTCCCTGACCCTTTGCCCCTTTGTGCCACCAAACGAGAGCGTGACGAAGCGTCCGCCCTTCTGGATGTGAATGCCCTTCTCGTTGAGTGCCTGGCAGAACGCAGCAAACTCCCCTTCCGTTCCGCTCCAGACGCCCGGTTCGGAATATTCACGCTGTTTGGCCAGTTGCGCCCCCTCCAGGCTCAGGCCCGTGCGCGCGGCCACCTCCTGCTCATCCCAATCCGAAAAGCCGGAATAGCATCGCCGCAGCTCTGAAGGCAGAGCGTCGAGATGTCCGACGAGTTCTTCGTAGCGGCCACCGCTCTCATGTTGACTGCCCCGTTCGGAAGCAAGAATGCCAGCCCCATTTTCCACGATGGCGGGACAATGGGCAAAGTCCAGCGCGCGGCGCAGAGGCGCGATTTCAGCAGCCGTTTTGCTGGAAGCAAGAACGAGCACGCCGAAGCGCGCGCGCAACGCCTTTATCGCCGGCAGGGCGGGTGTGAAATCATAGGTCTCGTGATCCAGCAGCGTACCATCCAGATCGCTGAAGACGACGAGGCGCGGCCGAATGATCATGAAGCCGTTTGCCGGTTGGAGATCCAGCGCGTCTGGTAGGGAGCAAAGGCAATCTCGCCTGAAAGCTGTGCCACGGGCTCACCAGTCAGAAGGTCATGCCACGCATCCCCCTCAATGAGATTGAGTGACATGGAGGGGATGGATCGTTTCTGACTGGTCAGGTTTGATACTGCGAAAATGCTCTGCGACCTGTCGAGACTCTGGCGCCAGAAACCAAAGAAAGCTTCACCAAGCTGAAGCGTAAATTGCGTGGCATTAGGATGGAAGGCCGGCTGAGCGGAACGCACACGCACCATCTCCTTCAACCACGAAAGGACGCGGGCGGAAAGAGTGTTCGGGTCATCAAGCTTCTCGCGCAGCATACCATAATCCAGGCGCTTGCGATTGATCGCCCGATTGTAACCCAGCTTTTCGACGCCGTCATAATCGTTGCGCGTTGCAAGCAGGGAGTGGATGTAAAATGCGGGAATGCCCTCCAGCCCCATGACGATGGCCTGGCTGCAAAGAAAGCGCTCGACCTGCAGATCGTCAGTCCCTTCATGGGTACCGGCAAAGGCGTCGAAGAGAGCCACATTCAGCTCATAGGGCCTATCGCCATCCGGACGGGCATAATGGGAAACACGGCCACCAAATCCCTGAACCGTGTCGATGACCTGCAGGATCTCTTCTTCAGGAATGAGACCTTCTGCGGGCCGCAGGCCGATGCCATCGTGAGAGGCGGAAAAATTGAAATAGGCGCAGCCGAGTTGCGCCGGCGGCATCGCCATCTGCCAGGCGTTGAGATATTTCGATGTGCCGCCCAACAACGCATGGAGAAGAAGCGGCGGCAACGCGAAATTGTAGATCATGTGCGCTTCGTTGCGATTGCCGAAATAGCTGAGGTTCTCGACATTCGGAACATTGGTCTCGGTGATGAGAACAATCGGCTCTTCGCGGTAATCGCACAAGAGCCGGATAAGCCGGATGATCTCATGCGTCTGGCGCAGATGGATACAGCTAGTCCCGATCTCCTTCCAGAGGAAGGCCACCGCATCGAGGCGAATGGTGCGCACGCCACGCTCTATATGTTCGCGGATGATATCGAGAAATTCGAACAGGACACGCGGGTTTGAGAAATCGAAATCAACCTGATCGTGGCTGAAAGTGCACCAGACATGCTTGATGCCGCTTTCCGTCTCGAAGGCGCGCAAGAGCGGGTGGGTGCGGGGTCGCACCACCGCACTCAGATCATCTTCAGGGTTTGCCACCTTGAAGAACCGATCCCAGGGTTCGTGGCCCTGCAGGAAATCCGAGAACATGCGGCTCTGGCTGGAGCAATGGTTCATCACCAGATCGGACATGAGACGGAAGTGGCCGGCGATGCGCGAAATATCGGCCCAGTCGCCTAACTGGCTGTTCACCTCGCGATAGTCGGTAACGGCGAACCCGTCATCCGAGGTGAACGGAAAGAAGGGCAGGATGTGAATGCCTGTGAAGACGCCCGCCAGATAGCGCTCGGAAAAATCGTACAGCAGATCGAGCGGCTTGTGTTCGCCATCCACCAGCGTGTTGCCATAGGTGATGACGTAGTTGTCCTTTTCGCTCCAAAGCGAATTTGCCGGGACCCGGCCACGCCTGCGCGGCTTTCCCTTCTCTCCGAAGAACACGGCCAGCGCCTGTTCTGCAAGCGTGGCGGGGCCCTGGTCAGGATAAATGGAACCGAGGAGCTGGCTGAGACCATTGTGCAGCCTGGTGGGCGTCGTCGCTGGCGCCCTGCGCTCTGCTCCCGTTACCGTCATGTGCCGAACCGGTCATGCTGCATTGCAACATGATGGCGTGGGACGGCGACAATGGCAAGGGTCATCAGATTTCCGGCAGCCACCCGCCTTCAGGCGTCGGCGCAAGGGCCGGCGTTTCGAACACACCGACAACGCGGTCGCAGATGCCCTCGCTCTCGGCCGAAAGCGCTTCGCGCCAGCGGCTCGTCTGCAACATGGCCGCACCGACCGCGACGGGCTCGATGTCGCAAAGCTTGAGGAGCTTCAGACCGGCCAGAATGGAACTGCCGGTGCTGATGACATCATCCACCAGAAGCACGCGACGCCCCTCAATGAGCGGCAGCATGCGCGGGTCCACATAAAGGCGCTTCTGCTGATCGGGGCTGGTGACGGAGCGCAGCGGAACCGAACGCTCTTCCTCATACCAGAACTTGCGTGAGGTGCTGAGCGGCACATAGCGGCTGTGACCGAGCGCGCGGGCGACCTGAGAGGCAAGCGTCAGGCCGAGGGTGGGCAGGCCGACGACAACATCCGGCCTGTAGGCAGACGCCTTTTCAGCGAGCGCCTTTGCCAGCGCATCGGAGACGGCAAAACTCGCCTGGTTGACGATGAGCGAAGCCAGCGCCCGCTCGCCGCCCGAAAGAACGCGGATCGGCAGGCCGAGCTGACGCCCATCGGGCAGTTCTGCGGGGAAGAACCCCTTGTGGCCGCCGCGCGGGGCGCGCTCGAAGGTTCCTGCCGGTTCGAGCACCTGCCAGAATGCCTGGGGATCGATCTGGAAATCGGAATGCGTCATTGTCTGCCGAAAGGCCCCGCGTTAAGAATGAGCTGTTTTCACCTTGGATTTCTGTTTCCGGACAGAGCAACGATCTCCACGCCGGCCGCCTTGCTGCGGAAGGCATCTTTTATCCGGGCAGACGCATGAATGGAAAGGGCGTATTGATGGCTGTTAACGAGGATGTTCGTGCGGAGCTCGATTTTCTCGTCGCATTGCGACGCGACCTGCACGCACATCCCGAACTGGGCTTCGAGGAAGAGCGCACCAGCCAGATCGTCGCCGAACATCTGACAGAGACCGGCATGAAGGTGCATCGCGGCCTTGGCGGCACCGGCGTGGTGGGCACGCTGACGGTGGGCAACGGCCCGCGCACCATCGGCCTGCGCGCCGACATGGACGCGCTTGCCATGCCCGAAACCGCCGACCGCCCCTACAAATCCACCGTGCCCGGCAAGATGCATGCCTGCGGCCATGACGGACACACGACGCTGCTTCTGGGCGCGGCGCGCGAGCTGGCGCGCACGCGCAATTTCTCCGGCACGGTGCACTTCATCTTCCAGCCGGCGGAAGAAGGCCGTGGCGGCGCAAAGCGCATGGTGGAAGACGGTCTTTTCGAGCTGTTTCCCTGCGATGCGGTCTATGGCCTGCACAACATGCCCGGCCTCGACACCGACGAGATGGCCGTTGTGGCCGGACCGCAGCTTGCCTCTTCCGATAGCTGGCAGGTGCGTTTTCGCGGCGTCGGCACCCATGGCGCAAAACCGCATCTGGGCAAGGACCCTGTGACGGCCGGCGGGCATTTTCTTGCAAGCCTGCAGACGATTGTCGGGCGTGTGGTGGACCCGCTCCAGCCCGCCGTGGTGAGCGCCTGCTCGGTGCAGGCGGGCGACCCCAATGCGCTCAACGTGATCCCCGATTTCATTGACATTGCAGGAACCGCACGCGCCTACACGCCGCACGTGCGCGACCAGCTGGAAGAAGAGATCGGCCGGCTGGCGAACGGCGTTGCTGCAATGTTCGGCATCGAGGCTGAGTACCGCTTCATCCGCCGCATTCCGCCCGTGGTGAACGATGCGGATGCGACGGCGCGCGCGCTGGCGGCGGCGAAAGCCGTGTGCGGCGACAAGGTGCGCACCGACTTTCCGCCTTCGACGGCGGGCGACGATTTTGCGTTTTTCTCGCAGGGTGTGCCGGGAGCCTATGTGTGGCTCGGCAATGGCCCGGCGGTGGACGGCGCGCTGCACCACAACACGGCTTATGACTTCAATGACGGGGCGATCAGCACCGGCGTAAAATTCTGGACGACGCTGGTGGAACAGGAACTGGCCGCCTGACGACTTAGGCAATGCCTATTCCAGCACCTCAAGCACCGGCGTTTCCAGGACGGCGGGGCGGGCATTGTCGGCAATGCCGAGATCGGTCTGGTGCGGGCCGGCATTGCAGGCGAGCGTCGCGCCGAAACAGGCCTTGAACACCAGATAGGGTGGCTCCCAGTCGACAATCTCGTCCATGGCGGAGCGCAGGGCCGCAAAGCCCGCCGCCACATCGGCCAGCGGTTCATCGGAAACGAGGCCCGACAGAGGCAACGCCAGAGAGGCGACGATGCGACCACCCTGCGCAACGGCCATGCCGCCGCCAGCCTCGATCACCCAATTGGCCGCTGCCGCCACATCTTCTTCATTGCCGCCGAAGACCGTGACGTTGTGGCTGTCGTGGGAAACCGTCGTGCAGAATGCGCCGCGCCACGAGCCCCAGCCGGTGAGATAGCCCACACGCGGAATGGCCGGTGCGCGGCCATGACGGTGGATGACACTGATCAGCGTCGCGCCCTCAGGCGGTACGACGAAGCCATCGTACACCACAGCTTCCGCCTCGCCCCACTCGGTGAAGCGGGGGCGGTGAATGGTGGCGACGCGCACACGCTCTCCATCTGCCCGGACGCGAAAATCATCGGGCGTGAAGGTGGGGCACTTGATCGAGCCTTTGAGCGGCGCGGTGGAATGCGCCTTCACCGGGGCGGTCAAAGCGCCATCGCGCGCGACCACAACGCCATTGGCGATGACGGCGGCGGCGCGGAAATTCTCCAGATCGTCAAACAGCGCGATGTCGGCGCAGCGACCGGCGGCGACAAGGCCGAGATCCGGGCGCGCGAGCCGGTGCGCGGCATTGAGCGTTGCGGCCTGAATGGCCCAGGGAGCCTGCATGCCGTAGCGCACCAGACGGCGCACCACATCGTCAAGCCCGCCTTCGTTCAGAAGCGAGTCGGGAAACACGTCGTCGGTGCACAGCGTGACCGTGGAGGGCAGATGCCCGAGCGCGTTCAGCGCTTCGACGAATTCCGGCAGGAGATGATCGTGTGAGCCGCGCATCTCGATGGCGAGACCGGCGCGCAGCTTGGCCATCAGATCATCGCCGGAGACGAGTTCGTGATCGGAGCTGACGCCGGCGGCCATGAAGGCGTTGAGGTCTGCGCCCGCGAGGCTGCGGGCATGGCCGAAGACAGGCTTGCCGCTTTCGAGGCCGGCCTGCACCACATCGCGCATGGGCGCGGTGCGGTCGATGACGCCGCGCATGTTCATGACCTCGGCAACGCCGCCAATGCCGGGACGCGCCAGCATGTCGGCCAGCTCGGCCCCGCCAAAATCCGCACCGGACATTTCGAGACCCGGGGCTGCCGGAACGCAGGACGGCGCGAGCACGATCATGCGCAGCGGCAGACCGGCTGCCGCCTCCAGCGCCCAGGTGACGCCGTCGAGCCCGTGCACATTGGCGAATTCATGCGGATCCCACTGAACGGTGGTGACACCGCGCGGCAGGACTGCCTGCGCATAGGCAGCCGGCGTGATCATGGAGCTTTCCACATGCATGTGCATGTCGATCAGACCGGGCGTGATGGAGAGCCCTTTCGCGTCGAGGATTTCGGCGGCGTCATCGCGCGCGCCCTGTTCGTGGACGCTGGCGATGAGCGCGCCGACAATGCCGATGTCGGCGGGTCGCAGCTCGCCGGTCACCGCATCGAGCAGCGTGCCGCCGCGAATAAGAAGATCAAACGGCGCATCGCCGCGTGCTGAAGCAACGGCGCGGTCGCGCAGGGCGGGATCGTTGAGGTCGTGGGGTTCAGCGGTCATGCGCGGGCGGCCTCCACGAGGGCGTCGAGCGCCAGCGCACGAACGCGGGCGGCATCGGCGCGCATGCCCCACAGGGCATTGGGCCTTGCGCGCGGACGCTGGTCGACAATGGTGCGGCCGCGTGTGTGTGCGCCGGAAAGCTCCATCGTCACCTCCGCCTCTTCGAAGGTGAAGGCGTCTGGCGCGACGAAAGCGGCGGCGGCGGTGGGGTCGTAGAGCGCCATGGCCGCGCGTCCGCTGTTGAGCGCGATGTCCACATATGCGCCAAAAAGATCGGCCAGGATTTCGGCCTTCGGCGTGCCGACAGCGCGGACCGTGTCGACATCCTCCGGACCGACCAGCACCTGGCGGCAGAGGTCGAGATCGGCGACACGCAGTGAAATCCCGCTTGCCAGAACGATGGCGACAGCCTCCGGATCGGCGAAGGCGTTGAACTCGGCGGACGCCGTGTGGTTGCCACGGGTTGCGCCGCCGCCCATCCAGGTCACACTGTCGATCTTTGAAATGAGATCCGGCCGCGCGAGCGACAGGATTGCGATGTTGGTGAGCGGCCCGAGCGCCAGGATTTCGCCCGGCGCTTCGAGCCCTTCAAGCCATGCAGTCAGGGCCGCAAGCGCATCGGTGCGCGGCAGCGCCTCGGCTTGAGGAAGGCTGCGCCCACGGGTGGGAATGCCGGTGGGCCCAAGCACATGGGCGGGTGTTTCCACCCCGCCCAGGACCGCGCGTTCCGCGCCGGTGTGGATCGGGAACCGCCAGCCAAGCAGCGATGCGGCTCCGGCGGCATTGGCGCGCACCGCGTCCATCGGCGCATTGCCGAAAACGAGCGATACGCCGGCCACCGGCTTCGAAGCGGCTGTGACCATCATCACCGCCAGAATGTCGTCGAAGCCCATATCCGTGTCGATCCAGACCAAGGCGGATACTCCCTTTCTACATGCGTTCGAGAACGGCAGCGCGCTCCGGCGGCAGGTCGAAGGCGATCTTGCTACCCGGTTTGAAAGCGGGCGCTGCAGCGTCCATCTCGGCCTTGATGGGGCCAAGCGGGCTCTTCAGGAGATACTCGCGCGAACCGCCGGCAAAGGCAGCGCCAAGCACCTCACCCTCAAAGCGCCCCTCCCCGAGGGTTACCATGTTCGGTCGCCATGCGAGCCCCGGCGCATTCACTGAGAGACCGCCGCCCAACGCCATTGCGCCGTTTTCGGTCACGATGTTTCCATCCTTCACGGCAAAGATGTTCTCGAAACCGACGAAATCGGCAACGAAACGCGACCGGGGACGATTATAAACGTCCTCGGGCGAACCGACCTGCTCGATTGCGCCTTCCTTCATGACGACGATGCGGTCGGCCAGCGCCAGCGCCTCGTTCTGGTCATGTGTGACGAAGACCATGGTGACGCCGCTCTCGCGCTGAACGCGCTGCAGCTCGGTGCGCATTTCCAGACGCAGGCGCGCATCGAGGTTGGACAGCGGCTCGTCGAGCAGCAGCACCTTGGGCTCCATGACCAGCGAGCGGGCAAGCGCGACGCGCTGCTGCTGACCGCCTGAGAGTTCCGCCGGCTTTCGGCTGTGGAACTTGGAAAGCCCGACCATGGCGAGGCCGGCCTCGACCCGCTGGTTGATCTCGGCGGAAGGGAGCTTCTTCAGGCGCAGGCCGAAGGCGACATTCTCGAACACGGTCAGGTGCGGGAACAGCGCATAGGACTGGAACACCAGACCGACATGGCGCTTGTTGGCCGGCACATGGGTGATGTCGGCGCCATCCAGCGTGATCTTGCCGGACGCCGGACGCAGAAGGCCGGTGATGGCGCGCATGGTGGTGGTCTTGCCGCAGCCGGAGGGGCCGAGCAGCGCAATCAGCTCACCCTTGCGGATGGACAGGTTGAGGCGTTCGACCGCAACGGTCTTGCCATAAGCGAGCGTCAGATCGCTCAGATCGAGATAAGTTTCATCAGACATAGCGGGAGAACCCCAGGAAACGTTCCGCGAGGAAAACGATGGAAATGGAGAGGAAGGCGAGCAGCGCGGCAAGAGCGGCCACCGACGGATCGTAGGTGATTTCCATGTACCAGATCATGTCGATGGGCAGCGTGCGCACGCCCGGTCCTGAAAGGAAGAGCGACACCGGCACCTGATTGAAGCTGGTGACGAAGCCCAGAATGAAGGCCGCCAGAATGCCGCTCTGAATGTTGGGCAGCACGATCCGGAAGAAGGTGGCGACCCGCGAAGAGCCCAGGATGACCGCGGCTTCCTCGATGTCGCTGCGCAGATTGTCGAGCGAGGCCGAAACCACGCGCACCGCATAGGGCAGGATCAGCGCCGTGTGGGCGATGAAAAGCGCCACGCCGACGCTGACGTCGAGCGGGATCACCAGATAGCGCAGGAGCGCCAGGCCGACGATGATGCCCGGAACGATGATCGGCGCGGAGACAATGGTGCGGATGGTCTCGCCGAACGGCAGACGATAACGCGAGGCGGCATAGGCCACCGGCACGCCGAGCACGAGGGCGGCGAGCGTGCCGAAGATGGCGAGGAACATGGAAAGCGCAAAGCTTGCCCTGAAACTCTCCACCTCGAAAACTTTCATCACCCATTTGAGCGACAGGCCCTGCGGCGGGAAGGCGAGCGTTTCGCCGCCCGAAAGGGCCGCCGCGACGATGATGACGAACGGCCCCAGCAGGAAGATGAGGACGAGCGTCAGCGTGACGTAGGACAGAAGGCGGGAGGTCATCGCTTGTTCCTCGCGGTGGCCAGTCGTTTCAGAAGCAGGTTGGCGGAAAAGCTCATGACCATGAGGATCATGGCGATGATGCTTGCCGAGGCGAAATCGTTGGCGACGGTGACGCGCTGATAGAGCAGCGTTTCCAGCATCAAGACCTTGGAGCCGCCGAGAATGGCGGGGGTGATGTAGGCCGTGAGCGAGCCGGTGAAGACCAGCGTGCCGCCGATGACGAGCCCTTCCCTGGTCAGCGGAAGGATGACCTTGACGAAGACCTGCAGCCAGTTCGCGCCCAGAACGCGCGCGGCGGGCACGGCATCCCTGGGCATGTTTTCCAGCGCACTGATAAGCGACAAGATCATGAGTGGCAGGAAGAGTTGCAGAAGACCGATGAAAACGGCCGTCTCGGTGAACAGGAACCGGATGGGCGTGTCGGAAAGACCGAGCCAGACAATGGTCTCGTTGACGAAGCCGGTGCGGCCCAGAATGACGATCCAGGCATAGGTGCGGGCGACGGGCGAAATCATCAGCGGCATGACGACGAGACCGATCATGCGGCCGCGGGCGGTGGGCGGCAGCGTGACGATGGAATAGGCCGTGGCATAGCCGATGACCGCCGACACGGCGGTCACGATCGCTCCCAGCTTCAGCGTACGCCAGAAGACGGTGCGGTTGAGCTCGCTTTCAAAAAAGCTGGCGTAAGATGCCAGCGTCCAGCTTCCCTCGGCGCGAAAGCCCTCGGAAAGCAGGATGCCCACGGGAACGAGAAAAACGATCGCCGCGAAGACCGCCGCAGGCAACGCCAGCGCCAGTCCTTCCATCCGATTCTGAAACATGTGTTGGAACCTTGTGTTGGGTTCGGGGGCAGACCCACTGCCCGCCCCCGGACCATCGCATCAGCGTATCGGCTTACTGGCCGATCTGGGCATTCCACTCCGAGAGCCAGCCCTCGCGGTTGTCGAGGATGACGGCCGGGTCCAGAAGCTGGAGGCTCTCAACGGTCTCGGCGCCATAGGTGAGGTTTTCGGCGATCTCGTCGGAAACCTTCACTTCTGCATTGGCGGGGCTGTCCACCAGCGCCTCGGCAAGCTTGGTCTGGATATCGGTGGAGAGCCAGAAATCCATGAACTCATAGGCGAGATCTTCGTTCTTCGCGCCCTTGGTCAGGATCATGACGTTCATGCCCCCAGTCTGGCCTTCCTTCGGGGTGGCCCAGGCCATGTCGAAGCCCATCTTGGAGTATGCGCCCCAGGCGAAACGGCCAATGGGTGCGGCGAGGATTTCTTCCTGCTGCATGAGCTGTGCGACCTGCGAGGACCGCTCGTAGAAAGTGACGATGTCGTCCTTATTCTTCGCGACTTCGCCGATGGCGGCCTTCAGGTCTGCAGCATCGTCGCCGATGGCCTTGCCGACCATATAGAGCGCGGGCGGGCCCTGATTGGTGCTCACATTCGGAAATGCAACGCGGCCCTTGAGCTTGTCCTGGAACAGATCGGCCCAGCTTTCAATGGTCACCTCGTCGGCGCGGTAGGCGATCGACGTGGCATAGAAGGTGTAGCCGACACCCATGTTGTCGCCGACCGGGTCCTTGGCGATGTCGTAGAGCTTGTCATAGTTCGAAAGGCGGTTGACATCGATAGACTGAGTGATGCCCTTGCGCGCAGCTGAAAGCGCATCATGGGTGGACATGACGGCCATGTCGATTTCGGGGTCGTCCTTGCGGGCTTCCAGCTTGGCGAGGCGCTCAACGGAATTGCCTGTTTCGACCACCAGCTCGCAGCCACACTGGGCTTCGAACGGATCGTAGACAATCTCCTTGAAGGCATCCTGGGCAAAGCCATAGACGGAGATGACGAGCTTTTTGTCGGCGGCCTGCGCCGCGCCGCTGAGTGCAGCCAGCGCGACGCCTGAGGCCAGAATTTTCTTGAACATATCTAATCGCTTCCTTCTCTGGTGGTGCTTCTTCTGGGTTCGGTAGAGGATGATGCAGGCCCGGCGAGGACCGGCGTCATCGCGCCAGCAGCGGGGAGCCCCAGCACCGGCCCGCTCGACTGGCGAATGATGAGTTCCATCGGGATAGAGCGCTGATCCGGCGAGACCGGCGGACGGGGTGACGTGGCGCGCCCATCCTCCTGCTCGATCTGAGAGATCAGGTCGGCAATGGCGATCTCCGCGATGCGCTCCATATCCATGCGCATGGTTGTGAGACTCGGCGCGATGACACCGGCCCATATGAGATCGTCGAACCCGGTAACGCTAACATCGCCCGGAATTGAGATGCCGCCCTGCTGCAGTTCGGTGATGGCGCGCAGGGCGTGAAGATCGGACACGGCAGCGAATGCCGTCACGCCTTCTTCTGCCAGTCGCACAAGACCGAGCGGACAGCCGGACCCGTGGCTGCGCTCCATTTCGCCGATCCAGATCAGACGGGTTTCGCCCCTGCCGGCAAAGGCCTCGCGAATGCCGCCAATGCGGTCGTTCTGGACGTTGGAATCCGAATGAAGGCCTATGATCGCGACGGATCGATGGCCAAGTTCCAGCAGATGCCGGCCAATCTCCAGCCCGCCATTCCAGTGATCGGCGGCAACGGTGTTGCCAGGTGTGGAGGCAGAATCAATGACGGCGACGGGACGACCGATATCGCCGATGCGCGTACCATGGCGCGGAACGACCACTATGCCATCCGCGCCGCGCTCGATCAGCCGGTTGATGGCGCGGGTCTGCGCCTCGACATCACCCCGGCTGTCACCGATGAGAACACCGTAACCCGCCTCGGACGCCGCATGCTCGATCGCCTGTGCAAACTGGGGAAAGAGCGGATGAGCGATGTCAGCCAGAACAAGGCCAAGCACATGGCTGCGGCCGGTACTGAGCGCCCGGCCTGCGAGGCTGGGCACATAGCCCAGCTCCTTTGCCTTTTCGCGGATCGTCCGGCCGAGTTCCTGCGACACGCGGCCCTTTCCGGACATCGCGTTTGAAACGGTCGCAACCGATACGCCAAGCGCCTTGGCAATATCGGACAGATTGGCGCGAGAAGCCATCAAAGCCCGGTTCAGAAGCAGATTAAACGTTTAATCAATATGCCTTGCTCGAACCAATCTGTCGACTCTGTTTTTTGGTTTCCCCAGAAAGTGCGATCAGGCAGAAGCCTCTGCCGCCCTCGTATTGGCTGCCTTCACAGCCCCCTGCCCGGTGATCCGGGCAGGAAGAGGAGCCTGAAAGCGCTTGAGTCTCAGCGCATTGCCCAGCACGAAGACGCTGGAAAGAGCCATGGCGCCGGCGGCAAGCATGGGCGACAGGAGGGTGCCTGTGGCGGGATAAAGAACACCCGCCGCAACGGGAATGAGACTGACATTGTAGGCGAAGGCCCAGAACAGGTTCTGTCTGATGTTCTTCATGGTTGCCTGTGAAAGCCCGATGGCGTTGGCAACGCCAGTCACATCGCCCGCCATGAGAACCACGTCGGCGCTCTCAATGGCGACATCCGTGCCGGTGCCGATGGCAATGCCGACATCGGCTTCTGCAAGAGCGGGAGCATCGTTGATGCCGTCACCCACGAAAGAGACCGGGCCTGCCTGCTTGCGCAGACGCTTGAGCGCCTCGACCTTGCCCTCTGGCAGCACTTCCGCCTCGACCCGGTCGATGCCCAGCTTTGCGGCAATAGCCTGCGCCGTATGCCGGTTGTCGCCGGTGATCATGGCCACTTCCAGCCCCAGCGCGTGAAGAGCGGCAATGGCGCGCGGTGTCGATTCCTTAATTGGGTCGGCGACCGCGATGACAGCCGCGAGCCGACCATCCACCGCCGCGTAAAGCGGTGTCTTGGCATCGGAGGCGAGCGTTTCTGCCGCTGTGGAAGCCTTGCCGATCTCGATGCCCTGCTTATGCATGTAGCGATCGGCGCCGACATGAAGCCTGTGACCACCTACAGTGGCAGCGATGCCAAAGCCCGGAACCGCATCAAACTCGACGACCGTCCTGAGGGCCAGATTGGCTGTTTGCGCAGCCTCCACAACGGCGTCTGCTACCGGATGTTCAGACATGGCTTCCGCAGAAGCAACAAGCGAGAGAACCTCCGCACGATCGAAACCGTCCTGCACGATGAAATCGGTGAGTGCGGGGCGACCGCGCGTGAGTGTGCCGGTTTTGTCGAACGCCACGACGCGCGTGTTGCGCATTTTCTGCAATGCCTCGCCATTGCGGAACAGGACACCGAGCTGTGCGGCACGACCGGTGCCAACCATGATGGAGGTGGGCGTTGCAAGCCCCATGGCGCAGGGGCAGGCGATAATGAGCACCGCCACCGCATTGACCAACGCGAATGCCAAAGCGGGATCAGGACCGAACAGGAGCCAGATGACAAAGGTGAGTGCCGCCGCGAGCATGACGGCCGGAACGAACCATGCCGTGACCCGATCGACCACCGCCTGGATTGGCAGTTTGGCTCCCTGCGCGTTTTCGACCATTCGGATAATCTGTGCCAAAACGGTGTCGGAGCCGACCTTGGTGGCGCGATAAACAAAGCTGCCGGTCTTGTTGATCGTGCCACCGATGACCTCGTCGCCCTCGGCCTTGGAGACCGGAACCGGTTCGCCGGAAATCATAGCTTCATCAACATAGGAAGAACCGCTTTCGACCAGACCATCGACCGGCACCTTGTCGCCGGGGCGCACCTGAAGGCGGTCGCCCACAACCACCTCTTCAAGCGGCACCTCGACAAAATTACCGTCCCTTTGAACCCGGGCGTTTTTGGCGCGAAGCCCCATCAGCCGCTTGATGGCCTCCCCGGTGCGGCCCTTGGCGCGCGCCTCCAGAAGTCGCCCAAGCAGGATCAGCGTGACGATGACGGCGGATGCCTCGAAATAGACGTTGACCGTGCCGGACGGGAGAACGCCGGGCGCAAAGGTGGCCACGACCGAATAGGCCCAGGCGGCGGTGGAACCGAGCATGACGAGTGAGTTCATGTCGGGCGCAAGGCGCATCAGCGCCGGAAAACCCTTGCGATAAAAACGCAGACCCGGGCCAAACTGAACGATGGTCGCCAGCACGAAGTAGACCATATAGAGTGTGCTGCGGTCGGCGATGCCCATCAGCCAGGCATGCATGCCCGGCACGAAATGACTGCCCATTTCAAGAATGAAGATCGGCAGGGTGAAGATTGCCGCCAGCGTGAAATCGCGCTTTAGCGAACGCAGCTCCGCGGTCTTTGCCTTCTCATGCGCATCGCTAGCGGTAGCGCCATCGGAGCGCAGAACCGGCGTGTAGCCGGATTTGCGGATCGCCTCCTCCACTTCGCTGCGCGCTTCGTCGTTCACGAGATCGATGGACGCGCTTTCGGTGGCAAGGTTCACTGCGACTTTTGAAACCCCGGGAACGGCGGCAATGGCCTGCTCTACACGCCGCACGCAGGATGCGCAGGTCATGCCCTCGATGCCGATATCGAGATGGCTGGCCGGGACGCCATAGCCAGCTCCCTCCACCGCTTTGACAATGCTGGAAAAATCCACGCCGGGCTGGAGTGAGACCTCTGCGGTCTCCGTCGCCAGATTGACCGAGGCCTTCGTCACGCCATCGACTTCTGCCATAGCGTTTTCGGCGCGCCTGACGCAGGAAGCGCAGCTCAGCCCCTCAATACGGAACCGTTTGACAGTGACCGGAGAGGAGCCGGCAGGAAGGGTATTCATCGCTTTCACCCTGAATGACTATTGTTCAGGATTGGGCTTCTAAACCTTCCAGTCAATGGAAGGTCAAGCGGGAAAATTCACAATCCCTTTCGACGTTTCCCGGCAGCCTTCAACCACATTGTCGTTTGCCCCTGAGGATCACACGAATATGATTGGGATTGCACAGGCGCGATACCTACATCAGGCTCTGCGGGCATGGGGCTCTCCACCAATGCCCGATCTCGATGGAGACGAACAATCAGGAAGCCGGAGCTGCGAATGAGTTACAAGAAGACTGAAGAAGCCTTGGCCCGCCTCACCCCCGAGCAGTACTACGTGACGCAGCAAAGCGGAACGGAACGTCCGGGCACGGGCGAATATCTTCACAACAAGGAACCTGGAATCTATGTCGATATCGTTTCCGGCGAACCGCTTTTCGCAAGCAGCGACAAGTATGAATCCGGCTGCGGCTGGCCAAGCTTCACAAAGCCGATCGTACCGGCCAATGTCCAGGAACGACGCGATGTGTCCCATGGGATGATCCGCACGGAAGTGCGTTCGGCACATGGTGACAGCCACCTCGGCCATGTCTTTGAAGATGGGCCAGTGGACCGCGGCGGCCTGCGCTATTGCATCAACTCGGCCGCTCTTCGCTTCATCCATCGCGACGCGATGGAAGCGGAAGGTTATGGTGCCTATCTCGACCAGGTGGAGGACGTGACATGACTGAACGTGCCGTACTTGCCGGAGGCTGCTTCTGGGGCATGCAGGATCTCATCCGCAAACTGCCCGGCGTGATCAGCACGCGCGTGGGCTACACCGGAGGCGATGTGCCGAATGCGACCTACCGCAACCATGGTACCCATGCAGAAGGCATCGAGATCATCTTCGACCCGGAAAAGACGAGCTACCGGCGCCTGCTGGAGTTTTTCTTCCAGATCCACGACCCGACGACGGTGAACCGGCAGGGCAACGATGTCGGCATGTCGTATCGTTCGGCAATCTACTATGTGACGGATGAACAAAAACGCATCGCCGAGGACACGATTGCCGACGTCAACGCCTCAGGTCTCTGGCCGGGCAAGGTCGTGACCGAAGTGGAACCCGCAGGCGATTTCTGGGAAGCCGAACCGGAGCACCAGGATTACCTGGAGCGGTACCCGAACGGGTATACATGTCATTTCCCCCGCCCGGGCTGGGTACTGCCCAGACGCGACGCAGCCGAGTGAGCATCATCTCTTCCTGATCAACGCTCACGCGGCCATGCGACATGCATGTCGTCAATCACATAGGCATGGGCGTGACGGCGCCCATGTCCACTTCCCGCAAGATGCGGGTGGTCCTCCGGAAGGTCGTCATGGCTGTGTTCGACAATCTCCGGATCGTCGGCCGGCCAGATGGCAAGACCGGCCCCGATGGCGACCGCGACCAGCGCTGAGAGGATGATCGACGTGGCGGGCAGGCCGAGAGCCGCGCCCGCCCAACCGGCAAGCGGATAGGCGATCAGCCAGCAGGCATGAGAGAGGGCAAACTGCGCGGCGAAGAGTGCCGGGCGGTCCTCCGGATTGGCTGAGCGTCTGAGCAGTCTGCCGGACGGCGTCTGCGCCGTTGAATAACCAACACCAAGCACGAACCATAAAGCCAGCAACCACGCAAATCCGGGCAGCGCCGCCGCAGTCAGCGTACCGGCCACCAGAAGAGAGGCCCCGGCCAGCATCACCGTGCGGTCCGAGGCGGTTTCCAGCAATTTGGGCAGTGTGAGCGCGGCCACCATCGACCCGCCTCCGAACGCAGCAAGCGCCAGCGCGGTCGACTGATTATCGAGGGCAAAGACACCCTGCACATAGACAACCGTGTTGACGATCACCAGGGCCCCCGCCGAAGCGACGGCCAGGTTGAGCGCCAAGAGCCCGCGCAGACGTGGCGTTGCAAGGTAGATGCGAATGCCGCGCGTGGTCCGATCATAGATGCCGCGCGGCTTTCCCGGTTTCGGGCTGGGCAAGGCCACCGACATCACGAGTGCCGCCGAGACGAGAAACCCGATCACGGTTCCGGCAAACAGGTTGTGAAATGAGACAACGGAAAGCAGGGCGGCCGCCAGCATCGGACTCACGACACTTTCCAGATCGTAGGCCAGACGCGAAAGGGAAAGCGCCCGCGTATAGTCTCTCTCATCCGGCAGAATATCGGGAACCGTAGCCTGAAAAGTGGGTGTGAAACCCGCTGAGGCGGATTGCAGCATGAAGATCAGGACGTAAACCTGCCAGACTTCGGTAACAAAGGGCAGGAACATCGCGACACCTGCACGCACCAGATCGAGTGTCACCAGCATTGCGCGGCGCGGCACCCTTTCTGCGAAGGCGGAGGCAAGCGGCGCAACGCCAACATAAGCGATCATCTTGATGGCAAGCGCCGTTCCCAACACCGCGCCTGCATTGTCTCCAGCCAAATCGAAAGCAAGCAGCCCCAGAGCCACGGTCGCAAGCCCGGTTCCGATCAACGCGATCACCTGCGCGCCGAACAGATGGCGATAGGTTCGATTCTTCAGGATCGCCAGCATCACAAATACTTCGCTATTTCCCTCAATTCATCGAGCGCCTGTCGCCGCTCACGCGCGAGCGGCCCGATCACATCTTCAAGACAATGATCAAGATGATCCTGGATCAACGTCTTCTTGGCCTGCGCAATGGCCCGTTCGACCGCATGGAGCTGCTGGGCGATGTCGAGGCAGGGTCTGCCGGCCTCGATCATTTCGATGACCCCGCGCAAATGCCCGTCGGCGCGTTTGAGCCGCTTGACGATCTGGGGGTGCGTTTCGTGCAGATGAGGTTCCGTAGTCATTGATAAATGCTATCCCCCCGTAGAGGATATGACAAGACGTTTTGACGTAGGAATGGCAATCCGCAACGGGTGTATCACAAACCGGTCAGTCGCGGCGATTCGCGGAGCCGTCGGCCGCCTTATCCTCTCCCAAGGAATGATGTTTGCCTAGCGAAGCGGGACAGCAGATTGCACCTCAGATGCCGGTTCGCCCTGAGGCAATGGCGTCCAGCGCTCTGCGCTGACGATGCATTTCCAGAAAGACGCGATAGTCACGATCGAAACGTTCCCGGGCAATGGGGTTCGGTCGCCGCGCCCTGCCCCTCTGTGCCATGCTTACACAGGCATCCGTCAGACTATCGTGGAGCCCGGCAGCCGTAGCCGCTACCATCCCGGTCCCCAGAAGCATGGCGTCCTCGGCGCCCGGCTCCTCCACCGTGCAACCGGCAGCATCCGCATATAACTCCATCAACAGCGGATTTTTCGTATGTCCGCCCGTAACGTGAAGCGTGTCGATGGCATAGCCCTTTTCGTTCAGCGCATCGAGAATGTGACGAATTCCGAACGCAATCGCCATCGCGGTACGCCAGTAGAGCCGGCAGAGACTGTCGAAAGAGGCGTCGAGGGTCAGCCCCGAGATGACCCCGACTGCATGGGGATCGGCCAGAGGCGAGCGGTTTCCGTGAAAGTCCGGCAGAACGTGCAGCCGGGCGGCAAGCTCGTATCCTTCTGCAGCCCGCAATTCGTTGACGCGGTCGCAGATGCGTTTGTGCATCCCGGCATCCGGCTCTCCGCCCGCAGCGTGCCAGCGGATGATGTGGTCGAGCAAAGCACCTGAAACGGACTGGCCGCCTTCACCGAGCCAGCATCCCGGCAACGCCGCCCCAAGATAGGGACCCCATACGCCAGGCACTGGACGGGCCTCGCGGGAAAAGGCCATGACACAGCTCGACGTCCCGGCGATCAGCGCCATGTGCCGATCGATACTGTCGGCATCGCCAGCAAAACCGCCAAGCACGCCGAGGGCTCCGCCATGGGCATCAATCAGCCCGGCTCCAACCCTGCACTGTTCCGTGAGACCAAGCGCATCCGCAGCGTCTGCGGCGAGTGGCCCAAGATCCAGACCGATGGGGCTTGCCTCTCCCGGCAATTGCCCGCGTTCAAGCATGTCCGGGATACCGACAGTCTCGAAGAAATCGCTCTGCCAACCGGACTTCTCATGTGCAAGATAGGTCCATTTGCAGGTCAGTGTGCATTGTGAGCGCGCGAGCGAACCCGATGCTTTCCAGGTCAGGAAATCGGCCAGATCGAAAAAATGACCGGCAGCGTTCCAACATCGCGGCAGATTGCGCTTTAGCCACATCAGCTTTGGCGTCTGCATCTCCGGCGACATGACGCCACCGATGTAATCAAGCACACGGTGGCCGGTTTGCGTGCATTCATCGGCTTCGGAAAGCGCACGATGGTCGAGCCAGACGATCGTGTCCCAACCCGGCTCTCCATCGGGTGAAACGCTTACCTGGCCACCATCACGATCCCGCACAACCAAGGAACAGGTGGCATCGAAGCTGATACCGACAACGCACTGAGGCGCCACCCCTGCCCGCTCAACCGCAGTCCGCACCGAGGCACACACCGCATGCCAGATGTTTTCGGAATCCTGCTCTGCGAAATCCGCTGCAGGCCGGTTCATCCGGATCGGCGTCTCAGCTCGACCCAGAAGCTGGCCTTCACGGTCAAGCACACCGGCGCGGGCGCTGCCTGTGCCCACGTCAACCGCCACCACATAATCGCGCATCAGTTCTCTCTCTGGGTCTCCACCAACCGGACGAGAAGGTCCGGAAGCAACTGCATCCTGTCAAAAATCAGGTCCGGTTCCAAGCGTTTCAGAATAGCGCGATGCGCTTTGGAACCGGCGTGGGATGCACCGGCGAAACACAGGACCCGCATACCGGCCCGGTGCGCAGCCTCGATCCCGGCGGGGCTGTCTTCCACGACGACACAACGGGCCGGTTCAATCCCCATCGAGCGGGCGGCAAAGAGAAAGAGATCGGGAGCCGGCTTGCCGTTGGGCACCATCGTCGCGCTGAACACATTCGGTTCGAAACGATCAAGAAGCCTCGTCACCCCAAGCGATACTCGGATACGCTCCGGCTGGCTGGAAGAGGCAACACAATATGGCAGTTCAAGACCGTCGAGCGCTTCGTGAATCCCATCGACCGCCCGCAGTTCTTCACGAAAGGCAGTGTAGAGATTCTCACGCATGCGCGACAGTGCAGCCTCGTCGAGATCGACGCCGAAATCCGCACTGAGCAGCGACCTGATCGTGGTTAAGGAGCGACCGAGAAACAGTTCATAAGCCGTTTCCGGTTCAATATGCACACCATGTTCCGCGACGGCCTCCAACAGGACCCGCATGGAAAGCGGCTCACTGTCCACGAGCACACCATCGCAATCGAAGATCACAAGCGCGATGTCGTGCTTCGTTGTCACCTGGCTCACATCCTTCACCAACACGAATAACCGCCGTCCGCCATCACGATCGAACCGGTCATGAGGCTGGAAGCATCGGAGGCGAGGAATTGAACAACCGAGGCGATCTCGTCGGGCTGGCCGACACGTCCCATGGGGGTCATCTCCAGCCAGGTAGCATACATCTCGGGATTCTCCTGAATACCGAACGCTGTCAGCGGTGTTTCGATATAGGTTGGGGCGACCGCGTTGACACGAACCCCACGCCGGCCCCATTCGGCGGCCAGAGACCTGGTCAGCTGGTGCACCGCGGCCTTGGAGGCGTTGTAGAATGCCTGGGGCTGAGGCTTGTTTACGATCACGCCGGACATGGAACCGATATTGACGACGGAGCCGCTGCCGCGGTCCAGCATCTTGCGGCCGAACGCCCGGCAACACCAGAACAGCCCGTCGACATTGACATCCATATGGAAGCGCCAGTGATCGTCACTGGTTTCTTCAGCCGGCACGTCGCTCTGCGCCACGCCTGCATTGTTGACGAGAATGTCGACCCGCCCATGACGTTCCGCAATTGCATCTGCGGCGGCATTCACCTGTGTCGACCTGGTCACGTCCAGCACGATGCTCTCTGCCGAGTGACCCAGTTTGTTCAGGGCTTCGACGCTTGCTTCGGCCAGGTCGGCTTTCATGTCCGCAACCACCACATGGGCACCGGCTTCGCCAAGCGCGCGGGCGCATGCGGCACCGATACCCTGGCCTGCACCGGTGACCACCGCGACGCGTCCATCGAGCCTGAATTTTTCCAGATACATTTCAAAACACCTTCTTCGTTCTGCTTACCCTGTGTGCCGGACCATCAGCTCAAGGCATTGCCGGCGTCATCGAAACGGTGCAGGCGCTCTGGCGATGGAGTGAGATAGACCGTCTCACCGTGACGCAACGCAAACTCACCGTCGGCCCGCGCGGTAAGCTGTCCGATCCCGTCAATGTCGACATGGAGAAACGTGTCGGAGCCAAGATGCTCAGCCACGCCGACCCTGCCCTTCCAGTGACCGCTTTCGGTCGAAAGCTGCAGGTGCTCGGGCCGGACTCCGATTGTCGCAGCCCCCATCTTCTCCGCTTCGATGCCCTGGACGAGGTTCATGCGCGGCGAACCGATGAAACCCGCCACAAACAGATTTCTTGGGCTGCGGTAGAGTTCCAGAGGTGAACCGACCTGCTCGATCCGTCCCGCATTCAGCACGACGATCTTGTCGGCCATCGTCATGGCCTCCACCTGATCATGGGTGACGTAAATCATCGTCGTGTTGAGCTGATGATGGAGTTCGCTGATCTCAAGCCGCATGGAGCCGCGCAGTGCTGCATCGAGGTTCGACAACGGCTCATCAAAGAGAAACGCCTTTGGCTCCCGCACGATCGCCCGGCCGATCGCCACACGCTGGCGCTGACCGCCGGAAAGTTGCCCGGGACGACGGTCGAGATAATCCGTCAGATTGAGAATGCGCGCGGCGTTGCGCACCTTCTCGTCGATCGCCGCCTTGTCCGCTCCGGCCATTTTCAGCGGGAAAGCGATGTTCTTGTAAACGCTCATATGCGGATAGAGCGCATAGGACTGGAAGACCATGGACAGGCCGCGCTTTGCCGGAGAGCGGGCGGTCATGTCTTCACCATCGATCAGGATCCGGCCGCTTGTCGTGTCTTCGAGGCCCGCAATCAGGCGCAGCAACGTGGATTTGCCGCAGCCTGACGGACCGACGAACACGACAAATTCATTGTCGGCAATCTCCAGATCGATCTCGGGAATGACGACTGTCGAGCCAAAGGCCTTGTGCACCTTTTCGAGACGGATTTCCCCCATGATTGTCGTTCCTTATTTGACGGCGCCAAAAGTGAGGCCACGCACGAGCTGACGTTGCGAGAACCAGCCCATGATGAGGATCGGGGCGATGGCGAGTGTCGATGCGGCCGAGAGCTTTGCCCAGAACAGCCCCTCCGGGCTGGAATAGGAAGCGATGAAGGCTGTAAGCGGCGCTGCCTTGGCTGCCGTCAGGTTGAGTGTCCAGAAGGCCTCATTCCAGGCAAGAATGATGTTGAGAAGCAGGGTGGAGGCGATGCCCGGAACAGCCATGGGCGTCAGCACATAGATGATTTCCTTGGCGAGCGAGGCGCCGTCCATCCGGGCGGCTTCAAGGATGTCTCCGGGAATCTCACGGAAATAGGTATAGAGCATCCACACGATGATCGGCAGGTTCGCCATGGTAAGCACGAGCACCAGACCGATCCGCGTATCGAGCAGCCCCGCATCGCGAAACAGAAGGTAAATCGGCACCAGAACACCGACTGCCGGCAGCATCTTTGTGGACAGCATCCACAGGAGCACGTCCTTCGTGCGCTTTGTCGGAGCGAAGGCCATGGCCCAGGCTGCCGGGATGGCGATGAGGAGACCGAGCAGGGTCGAACCAAGCGAGATCACCACCGAGTTCATGAAATGCTTCAGGTAGTCGGACCGACTGTTGACCTCGACATAGTTCTCCGCTGTCCACTCGAAGAACAGAAATTGTGGCGGCGTTGCGATCGCAGCACCCTCGGACTTGAAGCTGGTCAACACCGTCCAGAGGATTGGAAAGAAGATTACGAAGCCGACGAGCCAGCCTATAACTGTGAAGGTGAGACGAGTGCGGGTGGAAACGGTGCGGGCCATCGGGTCTCTCCTATTCCAGGTTCTTGCCGATGAGGCGGACGAGGAAAATGGCGACGATGTTCGCCAGCACCACGGCAACGATGCCGCCGGCAGAGGCGCCACCCACGTCGAACTGCAACAGCGCCTGCACATAGACCAGATAGGTCACGGTGGTTGTCTGCACGCCCGGCCCGCCATTGGTGGTCACGAGGATTTCCGCGAACACGGAGAGCAGGAAAATAGTCTCGATGAGCACCACCACGGTGATCGCCCGCGCCATGTGCGGCAGCACGATATGGATGAAGCGCGAAACCGCCCCCGCTCCGTCCATCTCAGCCGCCTCCTTCTGCTCGGTGTCGAGAGACTGAAGCGCCGTCAGCAGGATCAGCGTTGCGAAAGGCAGCCACTGCCAGGAGACGATCATGACAATCGAAAAGAGTGGAGCCTCGCCGAACCAGTCGACAGGCTGAAGGCCAAATGTGCGCGCGATCCAGGCAAACAGCCCGTTCACCGGATGCATCAGCATGTTCTTCCAGACCAGCGCCGACACGGTTGGCATGACGAAGAAGGGGGCGATGACCATCAGGCGCACAATGCCCTGCCCGAAGAACGGCTGGTCGAGCAGCAGTGCCATCATGATGCCCCCACCGACGCTGATGAGAAGCACGCCCCCCACCAGGAGCAGTGTATTCAACAGCCCCGTGAGGAATGCGGGATCCGTAAGGAAAAACCGGTAGTTCAGGAAGCCGGCCCACTCCTCCATGCCCGGCATCAGGAGATTGTAGCGCAACATCGAGAAGTAGAGCGTCATGGACAGGGGAACAGCCATCCACAGAAGCAGCAGAACGACTGCGGGCGTCATCATAAGCCGGGCGCTGGCGCGGGTCTGTAGCGTGGCCATGAGCCTGCCTCTTCAAACGTTGTGTCGACGGATAGGCGGAATCGGGATCGCGACCGGGAGAGAGGGCCGGTCGCGACCCCGGGGGATGGGCGGGTTTACTTGGGGTATCCCGCCTTCTGCATTTCACGCTGGGTCAGCGCCTGCGCGTTCGACAATGCCTGGTCAACGCTGGATTGCCCGGCAAGTGCGGCTGAGAATTGCTGGCCGACCGCCGTCCCGATACCCTGAAACTCCGGGATCGCGACAAACTGCACACCCACATACGGCACGTCCTCGACCGTTGGGCTGGTCGGATCAGCAGCCTGAATGGACTTGATGGTCAGGTCGGCAAAAGGCGCGGCTTCCTGATAGGCGGGGTTTTCATAGAGCGAGGTCCGCGTGCCGGGCGGCACGTTGGCCCAGCCTTCCTCCTCCGCAACGAGCGCGCTGTATTCCTTGCTTGTCGCCCAGGCTATGAAGGTCTTTGCGGCGTCGGTTTTCTGCGAGCCGGCGGGAACGGCCAGAGACCACGCCCAGAGCCAGTTTCCGCGCTTGCCGAGCCCCTTGTCGGGCGCAAGTGCAAAGCCGACCTTGTCAGCCACCTGACTTTCATCCGGGTTGCTGACGAAAGAGGCCGCCACCGTGGCGTCGATCCACATGCCGCATTTTCCGGTCTGGAATAGCGCCAGGTTCTCGTTGAAGCCATTGGAGGATGCTCCGGGCGGTCCTGCATCGTTCATGAGATCGATGTAGAACTGCAGGGCCTCCTTCCATTCAGGCTGGTCGAACTGCGGATTCCATTCCATGTCGAACCAGCGCGCGCCGAACGAGTTCGCCATGGCGGTGAGGAACGCCATGTTCTCGCCCCAGCCGGCCTTGCCCCGCAGGCAGATTCCATAGATCTCGCTGTCTTTATCGGTGATCTTGCGCGCTGCTTCGCCGATAAAGTCCCAGCTTGGGGCCTCCGGCATCTCAAGTCCCGCTTCCTCGAACAGATCCTTGCGGTACATGACGAAGGAACTCTCGCCATAAAATGGCGCGGCATAAAGCGTTCCGTCCATCGATAGGCCGGCCCGGATGGCCGGCAACAGATCATCGACGTCGTATTCAGGGCCGAAATCGAGCGGTACGAGCCAATTCTGCGCGGCCCAGATCGGCACCTCATAGGTACCGATGGTCATGATGTCATACTGACCGCCCTTGGTGGCAATGTCCGTGGTGACACGCTGCCGCAGGACATTTTCCTCCAGCGTTACCCATTCAAGCTCGATATCGGGATGCTTTTCCGTGAACGCGCCCGCAAGCTTCTGCATACGGATCATATCGCCATTGTTGACGGTCGCGATCGTCAGTGTTTCCGCCTGCGCCGCAACGGCAATGGTCATTGCCGAACACGTCATCATGGCCAGAAAATTCGCTCTCATGGTCTCCTCCCAAAGAATTGAGCAAATGCTATGTTGATGAGCAAATACTCACTTCACTTCAAAGTCAAGCCCTTCTGTCTCGGAGAAACAGAAGCGGACGAGCGGAGGCTCGGCTCAGCCAGCCTCCAGCAGCGCTGTCGCCGTGCATTCATCGGTGATCAGCCCGTTGACGATGTGGCGGCTTACAGCAGCCGTAATAGCGGGAAGTTTGCGCGCGCCCATCGCCGCTGCAATGACGAGCGAGGTTTCCGACGACGGCAATGGTGCGCTTGCGACACGCTCATTCAAACCGCCCTCGATGTAGACGCCATTTGCGTCAAACGACCAGCCGACGATCTCCCCGACCGCACCCGCCCTTTGAAGAGCGTCCAGCTCGGGCCTGGATACGAAGCCGTCTTCGAACACTGGCGCGTTATCTGTCATGTCGCCTATACCGACAAACGTCACATCCGCCCTTCTCGCCAGTTCCAGTGCCGGCCGGATCATCGGCTGCTCGTGAAGAAGATTCCGCTCTTCGGGCGACGAAACGATCACCGGCAGGGGCATGGGGAAACTGCGGGCCTTCACGGTATCCGCCATGGTGAAGATAACGTTGTAATAGGCCGCCGAGCCATCGGGCGCGATATTTCCTGTCAGTGAAACGATGCGGTGTTGAGGACATTCCATCGGCGGCAGTTGTTCGATTGCAGCCTTGAGCGTTCGCCCTGTCCCGATCGCCATGACGATCGGTTCCGCCGAAAGCAGATGTCGCTCTATCTGGGCGGCAGCCGCCTCCGCCACACCGACTGTTGTCGAATTCGATTGAGGATCGCTGGGAACCACTTCGGCAAACTGAAGATCAAAACGTTCTTTCAACCGTCGCGCCAAATCCATGCAAGCGGCGATCGGGTGGTCGATCCTTACCCGCACGAGCCCTTCCGACACAGCCAGCGAGACAAGGCGTTGTGCGGATTGCCGCGAAACCCCCAGCGTCGCAGCAATCTGATCCTGCGTGTTGCCCGCCACGTAATAAAGCCATCCTGCCCGGGCGGCGTCATCCAGTCGATTTCCGCGTGCGCTCATACTTTCCAACTCATGTTCTGCTTGTCAGTCCAATGATCATAACTCTAGCGAAGCAACGGGGAGACAACCAGCAACATGATGCAAACGAACAGGCCTGGTGAGACAGGCCCGGAGCACCCGGGGCTGTGGCCTACGAAACGCCGGACGCATACAGACGCAAAAACCGGCCTTGGTGGGGGCATGAGACCAAGGCCGCCACCAATATGGGGCATTGTCGGCAATCGTACGGCGCAGCGTCTCACCAGGCTCATCCGCATCCCAGGCGCAAGGTAAAGCCCCCCCCCCGTGTTCTCGGCCAAACACTGCACCTGACGGCCTTGATCCTGCGATAGACCGACCCGACCACATGCGTGGTAAAATTGACACCCGGATTTTCAGTTCAGAAGCGAGAGCGCAGGGGCGGCATGGCAGATATCGATACCGTCTGCAACGACGACCACGGTCGCTGCATTTTCTGTAAAACGTAGTTGGTTTGCCGCAATCCGCACGGCATCGGAAAGCAGTCGCTTGCCCTTCGGCGGCAACCATTGGCCACAGCGGTCATCCGAGCCACGGACCGGCAGCCTACGCACCGGAACCACCGGTTCTATGTTCGAACAGGCACCTTCCCCACATGGAGCCTGCGCAATCGAAAACAATTATAGTGTGTGCCTCCTGGGCAGGCACACTGGCGCGCAGACCGAATACCAGGAGATTTCACGCCAGAAAAAGGAAATGCAGAAAGGGTGCGTTTCAAGGCGATGGATTGGCAAGCATTCCAGGCTCCATTCTCGCGCGCATTCATCCGCCGGAAAAACGGACAAAGGCCAACATCGAGAAGACTATCCGCTGCTTCGCAACCGCACCTCACCCATTTGGGTGACATCACACGGTTGCGCGAGGAGATGCGCTGGATTGGAGCGATTATGTTCGGCGGGTAGAGGCGGAACCCGCAACCCACTCGCATCGACGGCATTTCAGGCACCAGCCAGTCCCGCCTCCACAGGGTGAGAGCACGATGCGACTTCTCAGACCTTCAGGCTGCCGCGATCCGGGAGCGGAAATGTTCCGTACCTCGCTCAATATGATCGAGCAGATCAGCGGCGGCCCAATGCCGCTCCAGAGGGTGGTAGTCCACCACCCGGGAATGAGCGCTCGAAAAGGTTCCCAGCCTGAGATGCCATAGCTTGGCGAGCTTTGGATACCCCATCCCCTCAGCCATTCCGGCCAATGCGAGAAAAACCGCGAGATCGCGAACCAGTTCCGTATCCTCGCCCCTGTGTTCGTACATCCAGGCATAGAGATCCGGATGGAAATTGCTGAACACGCCACCGAAGCCCCGCGACCCCGCACGCATGGCGGCAAGCGCGATCGCTGCATTGGCGTTGACAATGGCGAAGGGCGTACCCGCAGTTATCGCTGCGCGACGGGCCACCGTCGGCAGGTCGCAACTGACATCCTTGAGCACGGCAAAGCGGCCCGTATCCAGGCAGAGCTTCAGCTCGTCATCGCTGAGCAGGCGGCGATAGGGGACCGGGCATTCATAGAGCCCGAGCGGCAGATCGTCTGGCAAGGCTCTCAGGATCGCTTCAAGCGCATGTCGGAACCCCTCGAAGCCAGCATTGTCTGGATCCAGCCTGTTGGTGACCAGAACCAGCGCATCGACCCCCGTTTCGGCCATTGCCTTTAGCTCTGTGAGCTGGTCGTCCAGCGCCTCGGATATGTGCCCTGAAGCAATCACCGGCAGCCGCCCACGCGCGCATTCGAGCGTGCGGCGCGCCAGAAGAACACGCTCGTCCAGCTGCAGCCTCTGCATCTCACTCGACTGGCAGACCGCGAACAATGTCTGTGCACCGCCTTCGATATACCAGTCGGTCAGCCGTGCGAGCCCATCCTCGTCAATGCGGTTGGCCGACGTGAAAGGCGTGAGCATCACCGGCACGAGGCCATCAATCCCAATTTTCATTTCTTGCCCATCTGAAGGTTTCAATTGCCACGCTATATGATACGAAATGAAATTGGAATAGGATTCCAAAAACGGAGGAGAAGCATCTTGAGCGTGACTCGGTGGGAGGATGATGCGTCGGTCTGGACGGGCCCGACTTATGTGGACCAGGCCATTCGCTATCATCCCGATGTGGGTTCGGCACCGGTCGCGGGCCGCATCATCACCTGCGTCGATGTGGTCGACTGGGATGGCGATGGCGGACGCGACCTTCTCCTGTCCAGTTGGGATACGTGCTATGAGGGGCGCGTTTTTCTGTATCCGCAGATCGGAATCAAGCCGGACGGCACACCGCTTCTTGGACGCGAGGAGATCGTTGAAGGTGTGCGCGGCTATGTTACCGCCGTACGCGACGGCGACCGCTTTCATCTCCTCTCCGTCTCGCGCATGCGGCGACAGATTTTTCTATTTCCCAATATCGGCACCGCGCGCGAGCCGCGTTTCGGTGATCCGGTCGCGTTGGATCTCGAAGCCGACTGGGTCAAAGGCAACGAATATTTTCACATGGCCCGCTTCCATGACATTGACGGCGATGGTGTTCCCGAACTCGTTGTGGGCACGGATTCATGGGATGACTACTGGCCGAACGGGCTGGAGTGGAACGATGTCGGCTACCGCGCCTATGATGCGGCGGGCCGCTGGCTGGGCGGGCCGCTACGCGGTTTCCTCTATGCTTTCAAGAACACCGGCACCCTGAGCGCGCCCGTGTTGAGCCGAGGCAGGCCGATCGTCGGGGGAGAGACCCCGCTGGAGGTCTATGGCCAGTGTGCTCCAGCCTTCGGAGATTTTTCCGGAGAGGGGCGCACCGCCGTGGTGTGCGGCGAATTCTGGAACATCCTGCATTTTGCCGAACAGACCGGCCCCTTCGCCTTTGAACATCCCACGCTTGTTGCCGACGGTGCCGGTGCCCCGGTGCTACTGGATCAGTGCATTCACCTGCCGTGCGCCGTCGATTGGGATGGCGACGGGCGCCTCGATATTCTGGTTGGAGCCGAAGATGGTTATGTGACTTTCCTTCGGAACACCGGCGCCGGCCCCGACGGGCGGCCGGCCTTTCAAAAGATCGGCCGCGTCGAGGGCACCGAGCCATCGATTCACGCCGGGGTTCTGCCCTCTCCCGCCGCTCACGATTTCACAGGCAACGGCCTGCCCGACCTCGTGGTCGGCAACAGCACCGGCGAGCTTCTGTTCTATGAAAATCTCGGCCCTAGCGGCGCGCCCGCGCTCGCGCGGGAAGTGATGATCGAAGCGGGCGGACAGCCCGTCCGCATCGCCGCCGGTCTGACCGGCTCCATACAGGGCCCTTCAGAAAAAATGTTCGGCTATTCCTGCCCCGCCATTGCCGACTGGGACGGCGACGGATTGCCGGATCTGCTTGTCAGCGACGTCAACGGCGAGCACAATTTCTACCGCAATGACGGTGGTGCCGTACCTCCCCGTTTCGAAGCGCCACGCCCGCTGACCTGGCAGGGCAAGCCGCTGAAAACCGTCTGGCGGGTGCGGCCGGCCGTGGTTGACTGGCTCGGCAACGGCCAGCTCCACTACCTTGCACTCGACGAGGATGGCGTGTTGTCGGATTTCCGCCGCGCAACAGACACGGAACTTGTCGACAAGCGGCATCCACGGTGGGAGGACGGCTCGCAAATGCGCTTTACACAGGATGTGGGCGGCGGACGCGGGCGCGTGAAACTTTGCGCCGTGGACTGGACCGGCGATGGGCGGATCGATCTCATTATCGGCACCCATGCGCGTGCCTCCGTTCCGCCCGGCCCAACCGGCCAGCCACGCAACACGACCGGCCAGGCGGGCATCTTTCTGCTGGAGAACACTGGCTCCAACGCCGAGCCGGTTTTCGCCTTTCCAAAAGCGTTCAAGTTCCGCGGCGAAACCATCCAGATGGCCATGCACGTCGCTTCGCCGGAAGCTGTGGACTGGGATGACAGCGGCAAGCCCGGTCTCGTGGTCGGCGTGGAAGATGGCAGTCTCGTATGGCTGAAGCGAGAGGAGCTCTCATGGTAGATCTTCCCCTTGCGATCAATGGCTCGACCAGGATCATGGGTGTCATTGGCGACCCCATCGCCCAGGTGATGACCCCGACGGCGATCAACCCCATCTTTGCCGCACGGGGAGAAAATATCGTCTGCGTGCCCATAAACATCGATGCACGGGAACTGGACACCGCATGGGCGGGGCTCAAGACGCTCAAAAACCTGATCGGTTTTGGCATCACCCTGCCGCACAAGCAGGCCGCACTCCCGCTCTGCGACAGTCTCGATCCACTCGCCGAACGGGTCGGAGCGGTCAATCTCGTGCGGCGGGAAACCGATGGTTCCTTCAAAGGCTACCAGTTTGACGGCAAGGGTTTTGTTCGCGGTTTGAAACGCCAGGGCCATGTGGTGTCCGGCAGGCATTGCCTCATGGCCGGAGCCGGCGGGGCAGCTATCGCGATAGCGTTCGCACTTGCCGAGGAAGGCGCGGCATCCCTGATCATAGCAAACCGCACCCGACAAAAAGCCGAGGAACTGGCAGAGGCTGTGAACCGCGCCGCTGGGCGGTCTTTCGCGCGAGCCGAAATGTCCGGCGAAACGCATACCGCATCGGGTCTGATTGTAATAAACGCGACGTCGCTCGGCCTTTCGGCGAACGACCCTCAGCCCTTCGATGCAAGTCTGATCGACGAGACGATGCTGGTCGCCGAGGTAATCGCCAAGCCGGAGGTGACACCTTTGCTCGAGGCCGCACGCACGCGGGGTGCGCAAATCCATTCAGGCATTCACATGATCCACGGCCAGATCGATCTCATTGCGGCTCACATGGCTGCTAAACATGGCTGCTAAAATGGCAGAGGAGCAGGCTGAGACCTGAATTCAGAGCGGCGTCCCCGCCTCCCCTCCGGCCGCGAAGCCAGCAATCAGCGCGATCTGTGCCTCAAGCATGTCGCGACCATCGCTTGTAGCCGCGCCACGCGCCCGCGCGAGCTTCAGCAATTCGGTATCCCGTGACAAGGCGGCAATGTCGGCCACCAGCATTTCAGAGTTCAAATCCCGGAGATCGACTGGAAAGGCGTCTGCGGATTTCAACCCGATCGGCGTTGCGTTGATCAGCACATCGATACCCGCCAGATCGTCGGAACCGCGTTGTGCCAGCGGCCCACCCATCTCGCGATTGACCATGCCGATGGTGAATTGAAGTGCATCCTCATCGAGGTCGATCACGGACAGCCGGCCGATCTGCTCACCGGACAAGGCGTGGGCGATGGCACGCCCCGCCCCGCCAGCGCCGACAAGCATAACCGACGCTCCCGCCAGACGACTGCGATTGGCGGCCAATCCACCCACGAAACCCAGCCCGTCGAAAAGCGCACCATACATGGAGCCGTCGATTCGCCGCTGGATGGAATTCACCGCGCCGACGGCCGCAGCAGCAGGTGTCAGTTCGTCGCACAGACGAGCGGCTGCAATCTTGTGCGGCACGGTCACGCCGATGCCGGCCACATTGTCCATCGCTGCGAAAACGCCCCAGGTGGCCTCGAAATTTTCCCGGGTGACATGAAAAGGAACGGCGTAGAGATCAAGGCTCCTGGCCGCGAAAAGCGGGTTGATGAGGGTGGGTGTCTGCACCTGAGCCACGGGATCGCCGAACACCGCATAGATGCGCGATCCACCGCCCAGATTTGGAATGCTGTCGCTCATGATGTGATCATCCCCCCGGAAATATGCTACGGCATCGCGCCAGTGCCGTATCAAGGACGAGGTCGGGGTCTTCGCCCCACCAATGGTCGGAGAAGATCTCGATCTCGATCGGCCCGGCGTAACCGGCTGCCTGCACCTCGCGCCACATGCCGGCCAGATCGATGATGCCATCCCCCATCATGCCCCGATCGCGCAGGACATGCTTCGTCGGCACCAGCCAGTCGCTGACGTGGAAGCCCAGTATCCTGCCGGCAGAACCGGCGCGTGCGAGCTCATCCTCCAGACGCTCATCCCACCAGATGTGATAGGCGTCCGCCACGATGCCGATGCCGTCGCCCAGCTGCGCGCACAGGCGATTGGCGTGACTGAGTGTGAGGATCACCGCCCTGTCGCCGGCCACCATGGGATGCAGCGGCTCCAGCGCGAGGGTCATTCCAACGGAACGGGCATGGTCGAGGAGCATCCCGATCGCGTCTTCCACCTCGGCGCGCGCGGCGGCAAGATCGCGGCTGCCGTGCGGGAGCCCACCTGAGAAGACAAGGACATGGTCGGCTGCGAGCTCGGCGGCCATGTCCACCGCGTGACGTGCGCGATCAAGGCATTCTGCACGCCCGGACCCTTCCGTTCCCAGGAGAGGCCCTGCCCGATTGAAGCCAAAGGTTGATATCCCGGTGCGGGAAAGCATACGCCGCGCCTCCTGAAGGCCGACCTTTTCGATTTCATCGCCCCATAAGGAGGCGCGCGACAGACCGCGCTGCGCACATCCTTCGAGAAACGGCTCAAGGCCCCACTTCTCGCGCACTGTCGCTTCATTGAAGATGAACTCGGGCAATTGCAAAGCTTCGACCATGACGCCGCGCTAGAATTTGTAGACGCCGAGCTTCTCGAAGATCCGATAGATCCTTTCGGCATATTTCGAGAACTCGGGATACTCGCCCAGATGGGCCGGGCGCGGACGCGGCAGATCGATAACGATTTCCTCGACGATTGTACCGGGGCTCTTCGACATGACCAGCACACGATCCGAAAGCCCCACCGCCTCTTCGATAGAGTGGGTGATGAAAAGCACCGTCTTGCGTGTTTCGAGCCACAGCATTTCCAGGTCGTGCCGGATCTGTGTACGCGTGATCGCATCGAGCGCACCAAAGGGCTCGTCCATCAACAGCATCGAAGGGTCGTGAACGAGAGCCCGCGCGATGGAAACGCGCTGACGCATGCCGCCGGAGAGCTGCCACGGATATCGGTTTTCCGCCCCTGTGAGACCAAGCCGCGCGAACAGGGCATCAGCCCGTTCTCTGAATTTGGCCCTGTCGAGCCCCCTGATCTCCTGCTGCAGCATGACATTGTTGATGGCGGTACGAAAATCGAGAAGCAGATGATCCTGAAAGACGATGCCGATCTCCGAAATGGGAGCCGTGAGAGGTTTCCCGTCGATCTCTACCGAACCCGCGCTCGGCGGCTCCAGTCCGGTGACAAGAAGCATGGTCGTGCTCTTGCCGCACCCGGAGGGGCCGATAATGGAAACGAACTCTCCCGGCTTTATGTCCAGATCGATGGGCCCGAGCGCGTGGAACGCATTTTCCCCGCTCCCAAACACCTTCGTCAGCCCTTTGGCATTGATCGAAGCGCCCGTGGCGTTCGCCTCGCCGACCGGATCCACCAGACCGGAAGGAATTCGGGAGTTCATGTCTGCCATCGTCGTGTCCGTCATTGTCATTTATCCGGGTTCAGTGTCTGGACCACGGCATCAGCCATTGCCCGATAATGCTCATTGCGCCGTTGAAGATCAGCGCGACGATCGCTGCAGCCACCAGTCCGGAAAACATCAGTGTCATATCCATGAACGCCGAGGCGCGCACGATCATGAAACCCAGACCTTTGTTGGAGGCGATGAATTCGGCGATGATGACGCCCTCCACCGCCTTCACCACGCCTATCTTCATGCCGGAGAAAATGTGGGGCATGGCGGCGGGAAGCCTGACCTTCCAGAAAGTCTGCCATGAACTCGCGCCCATGGATCGCGAAATGTAGAAAAGGCGACGGTCGACCAACCGAAAACCCGACATGGAATCGACCAGAACCGGAAAGAAACTCATCAGGAAAACGATCAGCGCGGCCACCAGCGGGCCAATCCCGAACCAGATGATCAGGATGGGCCCGATCACTGTCTTGGGCATGATGTTCAAAAACACGATGACGGGATAGAGGCCCCGTTCCAGCGCACCCACCGAAACAATCGCCAGGGCCAGCGGGATCGCCACCAGCACCCCAAGAACAAAACCCTCCACGATTGTGAGTGAAGTCCAGAACGCGTGACCGGCGATCAACGCACGGTCGGTATAAAGCCGCGCCAGGAAATCTGAAGGCTTGGGCGCGAGCCATATGGGCACCTCGAAGAAGCGAAGCGCTATCTCCCACACGCCAAGCAGCAACAACACCGCCACCGTTCCGATCAGAACGGACGATAAATACGAACCGCCGAACGCCGCCATCAGGCGCGCGCGCGCCCCCGACTGTGCCGGTGCCATGGCAGAAGCTGTTTGCGACATGCCTACGAAACTTTCCGCGTGAGATTTATGTCCGGGCGCCTCACACGCCCGGACCGGAGGTTACGACTGACATGCCTCAGGGGCAGGTCACCGGCGTTCCCGGCAGATAGTCGAGCGTATAGTAATCGGTTACCGGCTTCGTGTCGGGAAGGTTCATCGCCGAGGTCATGACCCCGTACATGGTTTCCCAGGTTTCCGCGTCCGTTACACCGATGGCGTCACCGGCCCCACCCGGACAAACCGAGGCAAAGCTGAACTTGGCCGACTGAAGGAGATTCTCCTTCGAATGCGAGGTCTCGGGGAAAATCTCGAGCAGCGCATCGACCGCGGCTTCCGGATCCTTCATCGCTTCCTGCCAGCCCAGCGCCGTCGCTTCGACAAAGCGTTTGTAGACATCCGGGTTGGCTTCAAGCTTGTCTTCACGGGCCACCAAGGCGAGGCTCGCGATCGGAACACCATTGTTATAGAAATACATGTTGCCCGCCTCGATGCCCTGGGCAGCAAGCGGCACCACAATGTTTTCCGGCGTTTGCGACACCGCATCGACCTGTTTGGATGTCAAAAGGCCAATAAATGCGCTCTCAGCCGCAGAGACGATTTCGACCTGAGACTCTTCGATGCCGTTTGCCCGCAGGAAGACCGGGATGAGCGGAAGCATCGCTGATCCGGGAGAAACCGCCAGCTTTTTGCCGATAAGGTCTTTCGGTTCCTTGATGCCTGAATCGGCCAGATACTGGATACCGAACTGACCGGATTTCCAGATGGTAGCGATGATCCTGATCGGCGCCCCCTGTGCAGCGACATTCAGTGTCGCGCCGGTATCGGCATAGCCAAGCTCTGTTTGCCCGGTCGCCACGAGCTGCGCCGCCACAGCGGATCCGCGCCCCTCCGTCAAAGTGACATCAAGATTATGGTCCTTGTAGATTCCCCTGGACTGAGCCACCGCAAAACCGAGATGCGCCGAGTCCGCCGTCCAGTTCATCTGCATCTGCAGCTTGTCCTGCGCAGACGCGGAAACCCCGCCGGCGAGCAGTGCGAACATCGCCCCTGCCGCCACATGTTTCAATCTGAATTGCATTTTCTTCCTCCCTTTTGTTGATCGTGATGACTGCTTGCCGACCACGAACCGCTCAGCGCCGCCGCCAGGGCAGCAATGCCCGTTCGGCCAGTTCCATCCCCCAACTGAGCAGAACGCCGATCATCGAACCGACAACAAGCACTGCAAAGATGAGTGACGTGTCGGAATCGTCCATTCCCCGTAAAACCAGATACCCAAGCCCGTTCTGCGAGTTCATCCACTCCACGACGATCACCACTGTGACAGCGATGACAACGGTGATCTTGAACCCCGAAAATATACTGGGTGCCGCCGACGGCAGTTCGAACAACCGAAATGTCTGCCACCATGAGGCCCCGACCGAGCGGCTGAGATAGTACTGCCGCGGATCGATCGATTTAAAACCGGTGACGCTGTCGACCAGGATCGGAAAGAAAGTGATCAGCGCCGTGAGCAGTATCTTTGGAAAATCGGCAAACCCGAACCAGACCAGCATGAGCGGGGCCAGAGTGATCTTCGGCAATCCCTGGATGAAAACAACCAGCGGATAAAGCACCTGCTCGGCGAAACGGGATTTCGCTATCAGATAGCCGAGCACGACACCGGGTATGGCGCCCGCGACAAATCCGTAGACGATGAGCCTTGTCGTCACGAGTGCGTGGTAACCCAGTCTCTGGTAATCCTCGAGAATGCGCGAGAGGAATTGCGATGGCGCGGGCAAGACGTAAACCGGGACCTGCAGCGCCCTGACCAACACTTCCCACACCAGCAAAAGACCGGCGAACCAGAGAACCGGCTCCAGAACGCGCTGCAATACTGGGTTGCGTTGCATCATTTCTTTCCTCAAACGTCCGCAGGCGCTGGCGAGCGTGACGCCGCCACAGCCGGCTGATAACCGCGCTGGCGGCTGCGAAGAGACCAGATCTCGGCAACCTCAACGGCGGCCTTCTTCAGGGCGGTTGCAAGCTCCTCGTAGCGGTCGGGGGTGATGCGCACGAGAGGCCCGGCCACGCTCATCGTGCCGGCCACTGGAGCATCCGGCTCCACCCCGTTGAAGAAGGGCACGGCCACGGCGCCTGTCCCCGCCTCGGCTTCTTCTACGGAGACCCCGTATCCGCGCTCACGCGTTTCAACGAGACGGGCGCGGAACTCATCAACATTGGTGGCGCTGTTTGGACCGAGCGGCCGCCGCGCGCCAAAACCCCGGGAGCAGACTATGCGCAGCGCTTCCGATTCCGGCAGAGTGGAAAGCCAGGCCTTGCCGTTGGCGGTGGCATGCAGAACAATCTCCTGTCCCATCTCGGGATCGTAGCGCAGCCCCGTAACCGCACCCTGTGCACGAGCCACCCAGACAAGATCCTCGCCCTCGACGATCGCGAGACGGCAATATTCGCGCGTCTCGCGTGCCAGCTTGTCCAGAACGGACTGAACCACGTCGGGCACCGCGCGCACATCGAGATTACGGAAAGCGAGGGTGCTCATGCGGAGAGAAAGCGCATAACGCTGGGTTCCGCTATGCTGCAACACCCATCCTCGCGAGACAAGTGTTGTCAGCGTGCGATGGACCGCACTTGCCGGCATATCCAACCGGTTCGCGAGATCCGTAAGTTCGATCGGATCGCGCTCGCCCGCGAGGGCCTCCAGCATCGTCAGGCAACGATCTATAGCAGCTACAGTCAACCATCCCTCCCAGGTCGGATTGGAGTATACAACATCAAATTCCAAAATGGAATACGATTCCAGTTTTAAAGGCGCAGATGGATGCGAGCGTTTCGCTTTCACGTCCGCCTGAGCGATGGCCGGTTTGTTCCACGTTAAAGAATCGCAATCAGGCCACAGCAGAGTTTACCGTGTATTCTCCAGGATTATGAGGGTTTGCTGCTCACGCTCTTCTGAACGTCTGCGCCCCGGAGCGGCCTCGCGCCAGGCCCCTGAAATCATCAGTGAATGGAGATCCGGCCACACACGAGCCGCAACGGTCCCACACCGAACGAGTCTGCAATCCGGGCCCAAACAGACCACAACACGAACAGGGCTAATCTATGAATGGATACAGTCAGGGAAGCAGGTCAGGCCCCGTTTCTGCCAGATCGAAATACGAGAACCCATTGAAAACACGTCGGAGAGCGCGAACCCTAATGCTCAGTTCACAGCCGGTCCTCGCGGAAGAAGACGCGAGGACGAATACCTTTACTTAAGCACTACAATTGGAGTCGCCGGGGTGTTCAACGAATATCTTTCTGTCTTTCGCAATACTGTTGAACAATCCCTACGATCCGTGCCTGGGCGTTCCTCATCATAACCAGCGTACGATCGTGCGCTTCTTGCTCGTTACGATCTCGGATGCTTAGAAGAACTTTGCGTAAGTCGCCGGCAGAGTGCTCCTGCATTTCCCTGCTGTGGGTGTGTGCAAAATAGCGGTAACGCATGGCCTGCTTCTCTATCGTGCGCAGAATATTCTCCAGGGTGCGATTACCGGTGATCGCGTGAACGCGGTCGAAATACGCCATATTGGCATCGAAGAAGGCTTCTGCGTCATCTTGCGCGAGGGACTTGTCGAGCGCATCGACGGCACGTTCCAGATACTCAATATCGGCCTTAGATGCGTTTCGCGCAGCGCAACTTGCCGCAATGCTCTCCAGAGGCGTGCGCACGAAATAGATTTCGTCCACATGCTCCGGTGTCATGTCTGTAACGCGGATGCCCTTGCGGGTATGCCGCACCACAAGGCCAATGGCCTCAAGCTGACGAAATGCCTCACGCACGGGTGAGCGGCTTACGTCGAAACGCTCGCATATCTGCTGCTCGGTCAAGTGCTGGCCAGGCTCAAACTCGAGCCTGATAATCAAGCGCTCAATGATCTGTGCAAGCTCAAGACCCAGCACATTGGGCAGGCGAACTGTACCAGTTCCCGAAGCCACGAGACTATCCATTTCAATCTCCAATCACGTGGGTCGCTACCGATCCACGTGCCGTTTATATAATACTGTATCCAAGACCTCTAGGCTGCTAAACAACTCATCCAGCGATCCTGGTACGTGACTTGCGACCAGCCCGCGTGTCCAAGCTGCGCTTGAGTCCAAACCCCACGATCAGGACGATCACCGCGATGATGACCAGCCCCACCGGTCGCGAAAACACCGACAGCAGCGCGTCGTCTTTGAAGATGATGACGGCTTTACGCAAGTTCTCGTCGGCCAGCTTGCCGAGAATCATCGCGAACACCATGGGGGCGAGCGGGAAGCCGCTTCGGCTCATGACATAGCCAAAGAGCCCGAATGCAAGCGCGATCCACATATCGAAGACAGAAAGCTGGACAGAATAAGCGCCCACCATACACAGCATGGCCACCATCGGCATCAGAACGGAAGGCGGCAGCGCCAACATCTTCATGATCGGCTTCAGAAGCAGGAACGCCAGCACGTACATGGCAAAGTTGGCCACAATCAGCGTACCGTACAGATACGAGAGGAAGCCAGGTTGGCTGAGTTCCACGGACGGCCCTACCACCACTCCGTGATAGGCCAACGCTGCCATGAAGACGGCAACCGCCGCCGAGCTTGGAATGCCAAGCGCGAGAGCCGGAAGAAGCGAACCGCCTATGGAGGCGTTGTCGGAGGTACCAGTGCAGACAACTCCCTCAATGCTGCCTTTGGAGAAATCCTTGCCTGATATACGCTGGCCGAGTTCGTAGGATAGGAAGTTGGCCATGGGCGAGCCGCCGCCCGGTATTACACCAATCACTGTGCCCAGTCCGCTTGAGCGCAGGGCGGCGCCGGCGTATTTGCGAAGGAGATCGAAACGGGGCCAGCAGCGCCCGATCACCATCCGTGAGACGCGTGGGTTTTTCTGCCCAGCCATCCGCATGACTTCGGCAATGCCGAACAGGCCGATAAGAGCAGCGATGAAGTCCACGCCGCCGCGCAGGTTTGGAACATCAAAAACCAGGCGCGGATAGCCCAGTATCGGCTCCAGCCCCACCATGGAAATGGCAAGGCCAATCCAACCGGATATCCATCCCTTGATAGCTGAATCGCCCTCACCTGAAATGCTCCCCGCAAGCAGTATTCCGCAAAGCGCGAGCAGGAACTGCTCCCACGCGCCGAATTCAAGCGCAAACATGATGAGAAGCGGTGCTGTGAGGGCGAGAATGAGGATGCCAACCCAGTTCCCCACAAAAGAGGCAAATATTGCGGTCGCGATCGCTTCTCCACCACGTCCGCGCTTGGTCAGCGGGTAGCCGGCAAGCTGGATCGGCACCGAGTCAGGTGTACCTGGAATATTGATAAGCACCGCACTAACGGCGCCACCGAACGTCGCTCCAGTATAGACGCCCATAAGGAACGCGGCAGCATCGAAGATCGACATGCTGTAGGAAAATGTCGCGAGGAGCGCCATGCCCATGGTCATGGAAAGCCCGGGAATCGCGCCCCATATGATTCCAGCCGCAGCACCGATTACCGAATAGAGGATCGGTGAAGCCGTAAACGCTTCGAAAAAACTGAACATGACAATTCTCGATCAGTTGAGGAAGCGGTCGAGCAGAACCGCTCCGCCGGGCAACAAAGTCTGCAGCACCTGCGTGAACATGAATGCGATGATCGCCGTGAAAAGGAGTGACGCGACCAGTATGCGAACGAGGGACCGCTCGCCTAGTGCCCACATCCCGGCCACGAGATAGCCAAGGGTGGCTAACTCGAAGCCAATATGGTGAACAAGCAGTATGTATGCTGCAAGACTGACGGGTACCGCAGTGGTCAGCGCGACCCGTCTCCTACGTTCAGCCGCGCTTTCCTTTTCACTGGAGGAGTCGGGTGCTTTCCTGTCTCTGGGCAGCGGCTCCAACTGCAGGAGAATCGCAAGCAGAAACAGAACGCTCCCGATAATGATGGGGAAAAGGCTGGGCGATGTCGCCCAGCCTCTTTCATGCGGCATATGCAAGCCTTGCCAAACAAGCCCTGTGCCTATCAGAGCCGTCAGCATTCCGGGGATCAGGCGGGACTTCAGTGAACTTGTCATGGAAGCTCCGGGAAGACTGGGTTTCGCAGAACGGATTTACTTCGTCAGGCTGCTTACTTCGCCCTCTTGTAATCCTGCGGTGGCCACCATGCCCTGAAATCCTCCGGACGAGGGATTCCCAGCTCTTCCGGCGTTTTCTGTAAGCCTTCCATCTCGTTCTCGAAATAGAGCCAGGACGTGACGGCCTCAAAAAGTGCAGCTTCCCTGTCCGCTTCCTCGCCACTTTTGAACTCGGGGAACATGACCCGGTTGGCCAGGACTTCCGCAAATCGCTCGTCTGCAACGGCTTCCTTTACCGCCGCTTCCAACGCTGTGAGAACCTCTTTTGGCGCATCACGGCGCACTGCCAGAGCATACACGCCCTGGATGAGACCGATATCGGCTGCATTGGGGATGGCGTCAGTCACTGGCTGCAGAGGCTCGTCGACGCCTTCGATTTCCAGCGGCTCGGTCAGGAATACCGCTAAGTTCCGCAATTGGCCACTGCGCAGATATTCGACCTGCTCCTGTACACCGCTTGCAACGACGTCCGCCTCGTCCTGAAGTACGGCCAGCGCCGCCGGCGCGCCACCGTTGTATGGAATATGGGTGAACCTGGCGCCCGTAGCATATTCGAGCGCGACAAGTGTCGCCTCGTGCCAAACGGTGCCAACGCCTGCATTTGAGATCCGCACGGAGCCAGGGTTGTCCTTCGCCGCCTTCACCACATCGGCTAGCGTCTTGAACGGCGAATCCGGCTTGACCGCCCAACCCGGCAACGAACGGCCGATCTTGAAAAACTGCCACTCCCGCCATGGCGCAGTTTCGGTGTACCCCAGGACACGGAAAATCTTGTTGTAGTCTGCATTGCCGAGCAGCCAGTAGCCATCGGGCCTGCGCTTTGCAACTTCGTCGGCAGCCAGCGAACCTGCAGCACCAGGCTGGTTCACGGCGCGCAGCGACACGTCGAAGGATTTTTCCAACGCCTGGACAAGCGCGCGAATGATCGTGTCCGTGCCGCCGCCTGCACCATATTGAATAACAACTGTAATCGGACGAGCCGGCCACTCGGCAGCGTGTACAGCTTTTGGGGCGATGGTCATTAGCGCCGCGCCTGACCCGAGGCTTTTCAGGAGGGTTCTTCTGCTAAGGTCTTTCATGCTCTCTTCCTCTGGAGTTAGCCCGGGGCTTGTTTTTGTTATTCCCCGGGCGGTTGTTGAAATTCAAAGATCGAGTTCGCGGTCCTTAAGCACCGTCTTTCCATCAATTGTCACGATCGGATGGCGGATCACGAGATCCAGATGGCCCTTTGCACGGATCGAGCTACCAAAAGTGATGCCGTTACCAATGCCAAGATGGATAGTGCCGAACTCCCCTTCGTCTTCGAGTTCGATTCCGCGGCCAATTCGGGCGTTCGGGTTGAGGCCGAAGCCAAGCTCCACGTGGGCGTAGATGTTGTCGTCATCATAGCTTTTCAGCAGACGATCAAGTTTGGTCCCGTCAGGACCCGAAGTGTCGATTTCAACGATGCGTCCTTTCTCGAAGCGAATCTGGAAGGGGTGCAGCACCTCGCCACCGGGTGCCAACGCACCGTCGATCATGGCAACGCCCTCGGTCGTGTACTCGACAGGTGAAACAGCGGTTTCAATGCATGGTGGTGGCGAGATGGTCCCCGGTTCATGGCAAATGCCATTCTGCGGGACGGCATGGCGTCCGCGAATGTCGATCTTTAGATCGGTGCGCCCGTCATGACTGGTGACGTGGACGCTTTCACCATTCTCGAGGATCTCCGAAAGCCTGGCGATGATCTTCGCCTGCTCCTCAAAGTCAATGTCTAGCGCACCGTCGAGGAACATTTCCTCCTGGCATCCGGGAAAAAAGATCAGACGCGCGCCGGCGTCACTTGCCGCCTTGCGCGCTGACGTATGGTTTACCGAAAACTTTGTCGGGGCAACGATCACATCAGCCGCTTTCATGGCTTCAGCAATGATGCGGGGAAGCTCGTCGCCGTGGCGCGTGCGCGGGGAATAGGTCAGGAATATCGTCTCCGCACCACGTTCCTGTCCGGCCAGGGCGAACATGCGGCCGATCCGCAGATTTTCGGTATCAGCCAGGACTAGAAATTGTTCGCCTGCCCTGAGGTTGAGGCATTGGTCCAGAATCCGCCCAACGGGCTTCATCATTTCCATTCTCTCGAGCATTAGGTACTCCCTTTTCGTCGCTCCGGACCTGCCTGCCCCGACACTTCGCGGGGAAATGATTGCAAGCATGTCACCATTTTTGGATATAGTATACAGTTTCTTCAGCTACGCTTCCCCGTGGGTGGCCGACCTTAATGCGGCAGCAGAAGTTGCTCCCCATCAAACACAACCTCTCCGTCAAGCTCGAGCCGCGCATCTGTCAGGACCGTGTCGTAATGTGCAGCAGCGCGACACTCGCCGCCGGGCGCGCTTGTGCCAAGCGCGAGCTGGAAGCCGCCCCATACGCTCTCATCGCTGAGCATTGTGCCATCGAGCGTGCATTCAGGATTCATCCCAACGCCTAGTTCACCCAGATTATACACGTTAGGATCGTTGAAGCTTTCCAGCAGCTTGCGAAAGGCGTCGGCTTCCGGGCCACCGGCGATCGACGTGGCAAGACCGTTTTCATATTCAATGATGATCGGTTGGTCCCTGATGAGCGCGACGCCTGGAATGCTCGCATTGACCACGATGCGGCCATTGGCAGTTCCTTCAACCGGAGCGATAGAGGCTTCCAGGCAGTAGCCGGCCGAGATGTCGATAGTGTTGGCAAAGCCGTTTAGCGAGCGCCCTCGACGTCCGGCAATGCTCATCGTGATATCAGTTCCCGCCTTCGAGGTGACGCGAGCGGTATTTGCCTGATCAAGCCCCCTGGCAAGCACATCAATCCGGGGGCGAAGCGATACGAAATCAGCGTCCCAGCCGCGCGCCAGGAAAAAGTCCGCCCCATCAGCCTCGGGGAGGACGATAACCTTGACCCCATTACGCTGCGCCTCGCGCCTGGCTTCGGTATGCGCGACATTGGTACGCATTGGCGCGATAACCAGATCGCAGGATTGCATGGCCGCGGCCGCCACCTTCGAAAGCTGCTCCCCATGGTGACGCCCCGTGGAAACCTGCATCGTCGTAAAAGAGCACCCTACTTCCGAAGCTGCTATGGCAAGCGCTTCGGCATTATGGCCGGTGTATGCATCGTGCAGGATGAGTATCTCGGTATCCGGCGTCGCCTCGCCGAGGAGACGAACGACCTTCCGAGCATTGGGAAGCAACGGCAAGAGACTGCGCATCATCTGAGATTATTTCCCCACATGGTTATGATGGGCTGCGCACGCTTGTACGCAGCCCGGTTTTTGGCTGTTCTAGTTCGGCGCCTGCTCAGCGATGCGCTCAAACAGTCCTTTTTTCCACTGACCCTCAAACTGCTTTGGCAGATCGGCGACGGCAGCCTGGAATGCGGAAAGCTCCTCAGGTGAGAGCTCAACAATGGTCATTCCAGAGGAGCGAGCCTGCTCGAGATAGTTGCTGTCTGCGGCATAGACCTTCTCCTGCCCCCACTGCATTGCCTGGTCCGCTGCAGACTGGATTTTGGCGCGAACCTCTTCCGAGAGGTTACTCCACCACAGCTCCGAAACCACGAGCCACTGAACTTCGCGCACATGACCTGTGAGGATGATCGTGTCCTGGACTTCGTTCAGGCTGGTGCCCATGATGATGTCTAGCGGGTTTTCCTGCGCATCGATGACGCCGGTCTGAAGTGCAGTGTACACCTCTCCGAAAGCCATAGGGACAGGGCTAGCGCCAAGCAGGCGGAACGCCTGAACCTGCACCGGGATCTCTCGCATGCGAATCTTGATGCCTTGAAGGTCTTCAGGCTTGCGCACTGCCTTGCCGCTGGTTGTAACGTGGCGCGGAGCACGGTCCATGCGACCGATGATGCGGATGCCCTTGCGCTCCAGAATTGCGTCGCGAAGCTCGGCACCGACTTCGCCATTCATCACCTTGTGCAGGTGCTCCGGCGAGGAGAACAGGTAAGGTGCGTCGAGCGGACCGTATTCCGGTGCAATGGCCGATACAATGACAGAGCCGGTGACGCCCATTTCGATCGCGCCGCTCTGCATCAGGTCGAACATGTCACGTTCGCCGCCCATTTCACCGCGCGAAAAGACATTAATCTTGATATCGCCACCGCTCTCTTCAGTCAGCGATGCGGACATGCGCTGCACTGCTTCATCGACAATCGTGCCTGTCATCTGATGGTTGAGGCTGGCGGTTACGCCTTGTGCTTGAGCGCTCTCAGTGAGCGAGCCGCCCATTGCCACGGCAAGGGCCAGGAGGCTTCCTCGCAAGATACTGGCTGCACATAGCCGGTGTGAACTCCCATTCATCACATTCCCCTCATGCTTGTTTTTCTTGATGGCATGCCCGTAACGGGCGCGCCATCAGGCTTGCTTTACGCCCGATGATTTAACATGGATATTGTATTCAGTCTATAATCGACGTTATGTTCTATGAATAACGACAGCAGAGGGGAACGGGGAACCATGCGCGGAAGCCAGCAACTAAACTGTGACTACTGCACCGAAATTCGGCCCGCATGGACCGACCATAACGGCCATTTGAACGTCGCCTATTACGCATTGATTTTTGATCAAGCGACGGACCATTTCCTCGAACGGCTTGGACTCGGGCCCGCTTATCTGGCCGAATGTGGCAGCAGCACCTTCGCGGTGGAATCACACAGCCGCTATTTCTCCGAAGTTCATGAAGGTCAGGCAGTGCGCGTTGAGAGCACCCTTCTCGCTTTCGACGATAAACGCATTCTCTACGGCCACCAGATGTACAGGGCCAAGGATGACGCGCTGGCAGCGCAGTTCGAGCAGATTTCCCTCCACGTCGACCTTTCCGAGCGCCGGGTTCATCCGTGGCCGCAGGGCATCGCGAACAACTTCCAGCATGTGTGCAGCGAGAATGACGCATTTGGCGCGCTCACCCTGCCTGTATCCAGGAAGGCAGGCTGAGCATGTCCGCATCTCATGAAACCAAGGGGGGTATCATGGCAAAATTCGCCAACCTTCTTATCACCACCGCCATCTGCCTGGCGCTGGCAGGCATGGCTGCGAGTGTCTTTCTCCAGGTGGTCATGCGCTATGCGTTGCAGGCGCCACCTTTCTGGACAGAAGAACTGGCCCGCTTCCTGCTTATCTGGCTCACCTTTCTTGGTGCGGTTGCCAGCCATATCGCGCGCGAGCATATCGCGGTCGAGTGGGCGCCAAATCTGCTCAAGGGGCGCTGGCGTGTCCTGCTCGACATCATCAATCACGCAATCATCCTGCTCGTACTCGGCGTGATCTTCATCGCGGGCTTCAAGATGGCTCAGCTCGGCGCACAGAAGTCGCCCGCGCTCGGCATAAGCATGCGCTACATCTACGGCGCTCTGCCGGTCGGCGCGGCTCTCATGCTTCTTGTATCGATTGCACAATTCGGGCGCGACATCGCTTCCCTTTTCAAAGGTGCCCGTGATGCCGATTGAATGGATCCTTGCCGGCTTTTTCCTGCTTGCGCTTGCAGGTGTGCCGATCGCATTTGCAATCGCGGCCATATCCGCAGTCTACATCATAGGCTCGAGCATGCCGCTGATGGTTATCGGTCAGCGCATGGTGTCAGGTGCCGATTCCTTCCCCCTTCTGGCGGCCCCGCTCTTCATGCTCGCGGGAACGATCATGAATTCCGGTGGGATCATGCAAAGGCTCCTGCGGCTTTCAGATGCCATGATCGGACATGTACGTGGCGGCATGGCCCAGGTGAATGTGCTGAGCAGCCTTCTGATGGCTGGCATGTCGGGCTCAGCAACGGCGGATGCCGCCGGACAGGGCGCAACCATGATTCCCGCGATGACAAAATCGGGCTATCCACGTTCCATGAGCGCGGCGATCACCTCCGCGTCGTCCGTCATCGGCCCGATTTTTCCCCCAAGCGTACCTTTCGTGATCTACGGTTCGATTGCGCAGGTATCTATCGGGCAGCTTTTCGTGGCTGCGATCATTCCGGGAATGCTGATGGCAGCAGTGCTGATTGGCACCGTCTATTTCATCTCCCGGCGAGAGAACTATCGTACTCGCGTCGGCTTTGATTTTGGCGACTTCCTCTCAGCTCTGAAGGCAAGTGCGCTGGACCTGATGCTTCCGCTCATCATCATCGTTGGCATCATCGGGGGTATTTTCACGCCCGTTGAAGCGGCCAGCGTGGCGGTCGTCTATGCACTCGTTCTCGAGCTTGTCATCTTCAGGACCATTCGGCCAAAGCAGTTGCCCGTCATTCTTCTGCAGGCAGGCAAACTTACAGGCATCATCATGTTTGTCATTTCTGTCTCCAACATCTTCGGTTGGATACTCGTGCGCGAGGGAATCGGGCAGATGCTGGCAGACACGCTGCTTTCCATGTCATCGGACCCGGCCGTCCTGCGCATGCTGGTTGTGGTCCTGCTCCTCATTCTGGGACTGTTTATCGAGACGGTCGTCCTGATTGTCCTGATCGTTCCCATCCTCGTGTCGCTCGGGCCGCAACTGATGATGGACCCGGTTCATCTTGGCGTCATGGTCGTCTTCACCACCATGCTGGGGCTGATCACACCACCGGTCGGGCTATGCATGTTCATCGTGAACTCGATTGCCCGCATCAGCATCACGGAATATACGCGAGCCATCCTGCCCTATTTCGCAGCGCTGATCGCCTGCGCCTTCATCATTGCAATGGTGCCGCCGCTGACGACATGGCTGCCACAGCTTCTGATGCGCTAGAACCACCGCCATATGAGAGGGACGAAATGACAAGCTACGATTTCGCAATTATCGGCGGAGGCATTGTCGGGCTTGCGACAGCTCGCCGTCTGCAGGCGCTCCACCCGCAGGCGAGCGTCGTGCTCTTCGAGAAGGAAGAGGCTGTGGCCCTGCACCAGTCGGGCCGCAACTCCGGCGTTATTCACGCTGGAGTATATTACACGCCAGGCAGCCTGAAAGCCCAGTTTTGCAGCGAGGGGAGGAAAGCTGTGGTCGCCTATTGCGACGAGCACGGCATCCGCTACCAGATCTGCGGCAAGCTCATCGTTGCTGTTGACGATGCGGAAACCGAGCGATTGGGCAACCTGCACCGTCGTGCCACCGCCAACGGCATTGAAATCGAGCGCCTTTCGGGCGCAGAGGCGCGTATGCTGGAACCGAATATTTCGGTCGAAGCAGCCTTGCTCTCACCATCGACAGGCATCGTGGACTTTGCGGCAATCTCACGAGACATGGCCAAGCGTTTCCTCGAGGCTGGCGGCACCCTCAAGCACGGCTGCAAGGTCACGTGTGGTTCGGAAAAACCGTCAGGCATTCGGCTCGAGACCTCCGAGGGTACAATCGAGGCCGGCAAGGCGGTTTTCTGTGCCGGACTTATGGCAGATCGGATGGCGCAGGCATTCGGCGCAGATGTGGATTTTCGTATCGTCCCCTTCCGCGGTGAGTATTATCGCATCGTGAACCAGCCAGACGACCTCGTGCAGCACCTCATCTACCCGGTCCCCGACCCAGAACGCCCATTTCTCGGTGTGCATCTGACCAAGAAGATGGATGGCGGCTTTACCGTGGGCCCGAATGCAGTGCTGGCGTTTGCTCGTGAAGGTTACGGCAGGCTGTCGCTCAATCTGCGCGATTTGGCTGACAGCCTCACCTATCCAGGCTTCTGGCGCGTGATCGCGCGCAATGCGGGGCCCGCAGTGGACGAGCTGTCCGCCTCCCTTATGCGGTCGCGCTATCTGAAAAAGGTTCAGAAATACTGCAGCACCATCAGGCTGGAGAATCTTGCGCCCTACCGCTCCGGCATCCGTGCGCAGGCGATCTCACGCGATGGCAAACTGATGGACGATTTTCATTTCGTGGAGACCCGGCACAGTCTGCACGTATGCAATGCGCCCTCACCTGCTGCGACATCTTCAATCCCCATCGGTGCCTATATCGTAGAACGCCTGCTAAAATAGCGCAGGTTGAGCCTGCAGATACAAACGAGGTCGCCCTGCACGCTACAGGGCGACCTCTTTGCTTGAGTCAGGCTTTCATTCAGCGACCCAGGTCTTCCCTCGTTTGATCGAGAGATTTGCCGAAGCGCTCAAGTATCGCGTCAATGTCGCCCTGGGTGGCAATGAGCGGCGGGCAGAAGGCGATGGTATCTCCGATCGCACGTATGATAAGGCCATTGTCGTGGGCATGCTGGTTGAGAATCCTGCCCGCCTGTCCCGCCGGATCGAATGGCGCCCGGGCCTCCTTGTCGGCCACGAGCTCGACTGCGGCGATCAGACCTTCACCACGCACTTCACCGACCAGCGGATCGTCTGCAAAAACGCGCAGGCCTTCCTGCAGTCTTGGGGCGAGTGCAGCGCAGTTTTCTACCAGAGACCGCTCTTCGATGATCTTGAGGTTCTCCAGTGCAACGGCGGTGGCCACAGGATGTCCACTGCCGGTAAACCCGTGACCAAGCACCCCGATCTCCGCCGTTTGTGTAGCGATTGGTGCAAATAGCTCGTTGCTGATCAATACGGCAGCCAGCGGTTGATAGGACGATGTCAGCTGCTTCGACAGAACCATTACGTCCGGGTCGATATCATAGAAATTGGAGCCAAACATGGTGCCAAGGCGACCGAATCCGGTGATAACCTCATCGGCGATGAGCATGATGCCATGATTGCGGCACACTTTCTGCACCATCGCCCAATATCCGAAGGGCGGTGGAACGACGCCGCCGGCAGCCATCAATGGTTCACCAATAAAGCCGGCAATGGTGTCAGCGCCTTCGCTGGCGATCAGGGCTTCAAGTTCATGCTCGAGCCGCAGCACGAAATCGCTCTCGCTCTCGCCAGGTTTTCCTTCGCGGTAGTAGTGCGGACAGGTCGTGTGGAGGAAACCGGGCAGCGGCAGGTCGAAACATGCCTGATTGACCGGTAGTCCCGTAAGGCTGCCCGCCCCGATGGTGATACCGTGATAGCCCCGCTTCCTGGCAATGAATTTTTTACGCTGTGGCTTGCCTATTGCGTTGTTGTAGTACCAGAGGAGCTTGATGACCGTGTCGTTGGCTTCCGAGCCGGAATTGGTGAAGAACACCTTCGAAAGGCGATCCGGTGTCATTTGCACCAGACGCTCGGCTAGATTGATCGCAGGCTCGTTCGATTTGTGGGAAAAGGTGTGGTAGTAGGGCAGCTCTTTCAACTGTGCGGTTGCCGCTTCGACAAGCCGCTCTTCTCCGAAACCGACGGCTACGCTCCACAGGCCAGCCATTGCCTCAATATAGCTTTTCCCCTGATCGTCGAAAACATTCACGCCTTCACCGCGCTTTATGATCAGCGGTCCAGCCTCGCAATGGGCCTGGGCGTTAGTGTAGGGATGCAGCATGTATGCCACATCCCGCGCATGGTTTGAATTTGGCTGTAGCATCCGTACCTCCTACCGTTTGCCGGCGGCTTTTTTGAGCGGAGCCTGCGCCCAGATCTCGTCAATCTGGTCATTGTGTTCGCCGAGCAGAGGCGCGTGGCTGCGCACCGAGCCTGGAGTGTGCGAGAGCTTGATGGGAATGCCGAGCGTCTTGTGCGCACCCGCCTTGGGATGATGCACAGGCACGACCATCTCGCGGAAAACGGCATGGGGATGAGCCAGGGCACGGTCGGTGCTTTGAATAATTCCGGAGGGAATGCCAGCATCTTCCAGTGCGGTCAGCCAGTAGTCTGCGGGCTTTTGCAAAAGCTGCTCTTCGACAAGCGGCACAAGCTCATCGATATTGGCAACGCGATCGGCATTGCTGATGAAGCGCTTGTCTTCAACAAGATCCGCGCGGCCAATGAGCTTGCACAGCGCGAGCCAGAAATTTTGCTGGGCAACTCCGACTGTAATGTGATCCGTACTGGTAGAAAATACCTGGTACGGCGCCACGCCGCGATGTTTCTGACCAAGCTTTTCAGGTGCTTCGCCGGTGGCGAACACACCTGCAGCCTCGTAAAGCTGCAAGGAAAGCCCTGCGTCGAACAGTGAAGCTTCAACGCGCTGTCCCTGCCCCGTGGCATTGCGGGCCTGAAGGGCGGTGAGAATGCCAATGGTCAGGTGCAGGCCGGCCGTGATGTCACATACGGGAATCGGCATGCGGTGCGGCCCCTGGTCGATCGGACCTGTAAGATGCATCAGTCCCGTAAAACCCTGGAGGACAAGATCGAAGCCGCCCTTGGTCGCGTATTCACCGGTGCGGCCATACCCGGATATCGAAGCGTAGATGAGTCCGGGATTGCGCTGTGAAAGCTCGTCATAGCCAAGTCCAAGGCGTTCCATCGCCCCAGTACGGTAGTTCTCGACCAGGACATCAGCTTCATCCACAAGCCGCAGGAAGGCGTTCTTATCTTCCGGATCCTTCAGGTTCAGCGTCAAGGATCGTTTGTTGCGGTTCCATAGCATGAACGGCGCGCTTTCACCCTCAACGAAAGGCGGTTCAGTACGGTTTTCGTCTCCGACACCGGGACGCTCGATCTTGATCACGTCTGCCCCTTGGTCGGCAAGCATCATCGCGCAATACGGCCCCGCAATGAAGCTCGCCAGTTCCAGAACTTTCAGCCCTTCAAGCGCCTGCATCTTGCTGTTCTCCATGCTTCGTGTTTTGTATACTGTGTTCTTTCTGACTGAAAGTTCGGATAACGTCAATCACGCGCAGAGATTAAAAGGATCGATTCATGAGCGATGCCGCGCCCTCCCCGACGACCGGCCACATCCTTTCGACATGTGACGAAAACGGCGTGCTGATCGTGACGATCGATCGGCCCAAAAAGAGAAACGCGTTGTCGCTGGCCATGTGGCAGGAACTGGGTAACGTGTTTCGTCAGGCGGCCACGGATGCCAATATCCTCGCGGTTGTTCTGACGGGGGCCGGCGGCCACTTCAGCGCCGGTGCAGATATTTCGGAATTTCCCCGGGTCCGCGCCACGGCTGAACAGGGGTTGGAATACGACCGCATCAATGATGAAACCACGCTCGCTATTCGCGACTGCCCGCGTCCAGTGTTTGCGGCGGTTTCGGGCGTGGCAGTGGGTGGGGGATTGAGCCTTGCCCTTGCCTGCGATTTTCGGGTGGCAGACGAAACATCGAGAATGGGCATTCCTGCGGGGAGATTAGGCCTTGTCTACAGTGTGCTCGATTCCCGGCTTCTGACAGAACGCGTCGGAACGACCCGCGCGAAGCAGATTCTCATGAGTGCGCAGCTCTTCTCCCTCGAGGAGGCTGAGGGCCTCAGTCTCGTGGACTACAAGTGTCGCGACAATCCCCTTGAGCATGCACTGCTTCTTGCCTCCAGCATGGCGCAGACCGCTCCGCTGTCTCTTGCTGGAAACAAGACGATCCTAAATGCGATCGCCGATGGTAGCATCGCTGATCGCGCCGACGAAATGGAGAGTTTGATCGCTCACGCCTTCGACAGCGAAGATTATCGGGAGGGCCAAGCCGCGTTCAGGGAGCGTAGACCGGCACGATTCAAAGGATGCTGATTCTGTTGCTACTGACCTTGCGGCTGGGTGGTTTTGCGGGCCAAAAGAACCCCGCGAACCGTGGGGTTGGCGGGGTTTTGTATATTTGGTTGCGGGGGCAGGATTTGAACCTGCGACCTTCAGGTTATGAGCCTGACGAGCTACCGGGCTGCTCCACCCCGCGTCAATTTATTTGCGTTTTTTGCCAGTTTTCATGGCAAAAGGCCGCTTTTGCGGCCTTTTGGAGTTTTGTGTTTGTTTTGAGAAGCTTTCCATGCGTTTAGCAGACCTGGCAGCGACCTACTCTCCCGCGTCTTAAGACGAAGTACCATCGGCGCTGGGGCGTTTCACGGCCGTGTTCGGAATGGGAACGGGTGCAGCCGCCCCGCCATAACCACCAGGTCGGCGAAACGCATGTAATCGAGAAGCTGGTAAAAGCGAATAGTGAGTAGCGAATGGCGAATAGAGAATGCGCCTCAAGCCTCACTGTTCGCTGGTTGACCTTCCGGTCATTGATTGCTCGCCTTCGGGCGAAGCCCACAAGGCCAGAATACAGGCAAAGCCTGCAAGGCCGACTGGCCGTCGGCGCTCATGCGCCGCGCACGCGCAGCGGTTTGCAAGGCAAACCCGCGTGAGCGCTCAAGATGAGCATAAGCCCAGATGAGCATAAGCAATGAGAATGATTCAAGCCGATCGAGTTATTAGTACCGGTAAGCTCCATGCGTTGCCGCACTTCCACACCCGGCCTATCAACGTGGTGGTCTCCCACGACTCTCAGGGAATACTCGTTTTCAGGTCGGTTTCCCGCTTAGATGCCTTCAGCGGTTATCCGTTCCGTATATAGCTACCCTGCTATGCGGCTGGCGCCACAACAGGTCCACCAGAGATACGTCCATCCCGGTCCTCTCGTACTAGGGACAGATCCTGTCAATATTCCTACACCCACGGCAGATAGGGACCGAACTGTCTCACGACGTTCTGAACCCAACTCACGTACCGCTTTAAATGGCGAACAGCCATACCCTTGGGACCTGCTCCAGCCCCAGGATGCGATGAGTCGACATCGAGGTGCCAAACAACCCCGTCGATATGGACTCTTGGGGGTCATCAGCCTGTTATCCCCGGCGTACCTTTTATCCGTTGAGCGATGGCCCTTCCACGCGGGACCACCGGATCACTATGACCGACTTTCGTCTCTGCTCGACTTGTCAGTCTCGCAGTCAGGCAGGCTTATGCCATTGCACTCAGCGAACGATTTCCGACCGTTCTGAGCCCACCATCGCGCGCCTCCGTTACTCTTTAGGAGGCGACCGCCCCAGTCAAACTACCCACCATACACTGTCCCGGATCCGGATAACGGACCGCGGTTAGACATCCATATAGATAAGGGTGGTATTTCAAGGATGGCTCCACGCGAGCTGGCGC